>NZ_LT707065.1:0-2400000 GCF_900156745.1 Achromobacter sp. MFA1 R4
GGAGTAGCCAGGTGGTGCGTTGCCCAGATTCTTCTGAATGCCAACCCATCCGGGTTCTGGCAGTTTCAAGAACCTGGAGAAATGATGAAGAAGCTCTTAGTGGTTGCTGCCGCTGGTTGCCTTGCTTGCAGGCTTGCGACGATGACGCCCGAGTCGCCAGCCGCAACCTGTCCAAGGCTGCTGACAACTTCGAAGTGAACCGGCGCATCGTCTTCTACAACGGCATCACCGACCAGTACATGCTGACTGTCGAGGGCCGTTGTTCGATTGAACCAGCTCGACGGCAAGACGTTGCATGTGATCTGCATGACCGGCCCTGGTGAATACAAGAAGCACTTCCTCGGCCTGTCGGACAACGTGACCTTCTTTGCCGAGCAGCTGGAATCCGTGAAAGCGAGCGCGTACCACTACCGCGTCACGTTCAAGCCCCAACAGATCATCCCGGATATCGATTTCCGCGGCAGCACCAAGGCGCTTAAGGATCTGGCGAACTAACTCTGCCTGCGCCGCGACAGGACGCAGACACGTGAATCCTGAAAGAAGCGGAACAGTTCAGCCGGCCGAGTCCGGCCCGCTTCTTTCAGGATTCATACCGATTAACAAGGAGAACGAGCATGGATATCAAGACTTTGGAAGCCCTCGGCGTCACATCGAGGATTTGGCCGATCGGATCGTGGATCAGGCCGTCGACACACTGGCTGTCGAGCACTGGCTTCAACCCCGACACGGAAGAAGAGACGCGCTATGCATCCCGCTTTAAGCGTGAGATAGAGGCGCGCGTGCAGAAGGCGGTCGATGAAAAAATTGCCGCTCTTGCCGCCGTGCATATCGTGCCGCGTGTGGGCGAGATGATCGAACAGGCGAACATGCGCAAGACGAACGGCTACGGCGAGCCTAAGGGGCCTTCGCTGACGTTCAAGGAATACATCGCCCATCGCGCTGAGGTCTATATGACCGAAGAAGTGGACTACCACGGCAATTCCAAGGCGGATCTCGAAGCCAAATCAGAGTCGACCTACAACTGGCGCAATTGCGGCCCACGCCTGACGGTGCTGATGCGCAACTACATCGCGGATTCGCTCAAAAGCATGCCGAGGCTGCTGTAAACGATGTCAACAAGGTCATCGCCAAGAACATCGAGAACGCCGCAAAGGACGCCATCACTGCCGCCGCTAACTCAATCAAGGTAAACATAAGCGCCTAACCCCTCCCTATTAGCATCCCGAATGGCAAAGGAGAAGATATGACCGAGAACCTCAACGCCGACGACTTGGTGCAACTGGACCCGGGAAAAGTTGGCAACCCGCTGTTTGCAGGCTGCGTCATGGTAGTTACGGAACCGAAGTCGTGGGGCGCGCAAGGCTACGTTCAGGCTCCGGGCGGCGGACAGGCTTACTACCGGCAAAGCATGAAGAAATGGAACTGGTTGGCCGCGCCGTTTGGGTAGCTGACTGAGGGAGCCGACATGACAACCACCCACTACGCAGCATCCGCCAGCAATGCAATGGCTAGCTGGTACCAGATGTGGGACCACGCCGCCGCTACGTACTGGGTGACGCTAGGACGTGACGGCTGGTACTCGTACGGTCTTGGCGTGATGGACGACTTTGGCAATCTGGTGAAGGTGAAGTAACGCGCTCAGGGCCGCGCAAGCCCTGAACCTCCAAGGATGCGGAGCCTTTTATTCATTCGTTCCGCGAAAAAGCGCATGAGTCCACAGCAGTACCGGTGGCTCCGCATCCTTGGGGGTTGTGAATAAGGCAGTACAGGGTTGCAGCCCTGCGGTAATAGCTCCTTGACCCAGTGGGAGTCTGCCGAAATAGATTGGGCACCTTCACGAGGCGCAATCGTTAACTGCGATGACGGGCGGAGAAAATTAGCGTGCCGCTGACCACCCCGGGAAAGTAGCGGGGGTCCTCATAGAAGCGGCAGCACGGATGGACGTGCAGGACCGAAGTGGTGGACACCGTTCGTAGCGGCAAGGGAAGCCTTCGCCGCAAGCCTACAGGTAGGAAGTCAAGATGCCCGAGCATTTGGCACGGTGAAGCGGACAAGCAACCACGAGCCGGTATCAAGCCCGGTCCGCTTCTATGAGGGCACACCCCTCACCCCTCAAGCCCCCACTATTCCCCTAATTCTCCCGTGCAGGGTATGCCGGGGGAGAGCGGGGGCTTACCTGATTGGAGATCGTATGAGCGAATGGAAACCCATTTCTGAGCTGCCGCCGCTTCACAAGGCCGTCCTGCTTATCAGTGTTGGCAGCGTACCGAACTACGTGACCGACCAATATGTCGGCTGGAGAACGTTGTCCGGTGAGTTTGCGCGTTGGGTTCATCCGTTCCCGCCAACGCATTGGATGGATCTTCCTGAACCTCCAAGGACCGCTCATGACCTCCCCTGTGAAACTCCCGCCGCTGCCTAAGGGCGTATCTCCGCACCAAGGGATCGGAAAGGCAATGCTTGAGTACGCCGAGCAAGCGGTGCGCCAGGCTCTGGCGGCACAGGAGCCGGTGGCGTGGATTCCGATGGTAAACGGCAAGCCTGTTGATCGCCCGTCGAGAGACCTTTGGCTCATGGAGAGGTCAGCCTTGTCTTGGGAAGGAGGGAAGGTCTTCGGACTGGCACTCATCTCGGGCGACGACTCTGGACATAAGCCCGCGCCTATGGACACAAGCTCTGGACATAACGCCGACAAGGAGCCTCCATGCTCACCAACCTCAAGTACTGGGCAATCCCAATAATCATTCTATTCGCCGCCCTGGGGTATCACGTGGGGTGGTAGGACTTCTCTGATTTGGAGCTTACATGAAGCAAGCATTGATTCTTGTCGTGGCGTTGTTGGCTGGATGTACGAACGCTGACGATGCGACCCGGGCCTTAAAAGCGGCTGGATACACCGATATCCAAATCACCGGCTACCGCTGGTTTGGATGCAGCAAAGACGACAGCATACATACCGGGTTCATTGCGACAGGCCGTGACGGATCCAAAGTCACCGGCATCGTGTGCGGCGAGTTGTTCTTCAAAGGAAACACCATCCGCACTGACTAGGAGGCTGACATGGACCGTTGGCATGGAGACGAACAATACGAAGTCCTCACCGCCACCGTGCAGGACGTATGCGAGACGCTGGGCAACCCTGCTAGCTGGGACGCAGACGGGCATGACGCGATGTGGTGGACCAAGCGGCTTGAGGATGCGGACTTCTTCGCAAATCTCGGGCATGCGGATCATCTGGCGATCTTGCAGGCGGTGATGAACAGCAATTCGCAGTGGGTGATTTCCTTGCAAAGGGATATCAAGCACGCTGTACACATCGAACTGGAGGGGTAGCCAATGGATGAAGAATGGCGGGACGTTCTTGGCTATGAGGGTCACTACATCATCAGCAATTTTGGAAGGATTGTTAGCGTTCGCCGCGTTGTGAAGGGCAAAAAGCGCCGAACCGTAGGCGGCCAGGTAATGAAGCCGCGTCTGAACAACGGATACGCCCTGGTAACGCTGAGTCTAGATAAAAAAATGAAGAACGCTAGCGTCCATAGGATGGTGGCCATGGCATTTTGTGATGGCGCTCGCCCTTGGTTAGTGGTCAACCATAAAAACGGCAACCGCAGCGACAACCGGGCGGACAACTTGGAATGGGTGACCATTTCTCAAAACTGCATCCACGCATTCAGGGTTCTTAATCGAAAGCCCACCTCCTTGGGGAAGCGGGGAGCGAAATGCCCGTTTAGCAAACCTATTGTTGCCATTTCACCCGACGGCACAGAAACCCACTATGCCGGGATTTCTGAAGCCTCAAGGCAACTCGGGATAGTTAACCAAAGCATAAGCAATTGCTGCCGAGGAAAACAACGCACAAGTTGCGGATATAGGTTCCGTTACGCTGGAGTTCAAGTATGAAACGATTCCTAGCCTTTCTACAAACCCACGGCCTCACGATCTTCTTCGGGGCCGTTTTTCTTACTGCCACCTGCATTCTGCGTCCCACGCTCGACAAGTACGAAGAGGACCGGATTGCGAAGGAAGGGGGCACCCGATACGCGAGTCGGCAATGAAAGCCGAAGACTTCTTCGCCCCTGGTCTGCCTGACCAATACCTACGCGCCCAGCGTGGCCGGGCAGTAGCAATCATCAAACCCAAGTCGCCCGAGTCTCAGGAGAACGAAATTGAGTATCGCCATTATGGTCTTAGGACCGTCAGGGAGCG
Source organism: Achromobacter sp. MFA1 R4 (assembly GCF_900156745.1). Lineage (NCBI taxonomy): Bacteria > Pseudomonadati > Pseudomonadota > Betaproteobacteria > Burkholderiales > Alcaligenaceae > Achromobacter > Achromobacter sp. MFA1 R4. The sequence continues at coordinate 4,210 of NZ_LT707065.1, forward strand.
GGAAGTCGTACAGCCTGCGCAACTTCGACCCGACCCAAGTAACCCTGATCCAACCGATCAAAAAGCCCCTCCCCTTCAAGTCTGCTGACTGGACGCTGCGAACCAAGGAGAACACCAGCGGTGCGCGGTTTGTCACCGACGACAGCATCTTGATCGAGAAGGCCATGCGCAAGACTGATCGGGATGTGGTGATCGTCGACGACTACCAGGCTGTCCTGACAAACGAGCTGATGCGCCGCAGCACCGAGACCGGGTTCCAGAAGTTCGCAGACATCGGCCATGGGGCCTGGAGCATCTTCCAGGCGGCTGGCGATCTGCCGGAACAGAAGCGCGTTTACATCATGGCCCACACCCAGACCGACGATTACGGGAACGTCCGCATGAAGACGGTGGGGAAGATGGTGGACGAGAAGCTGGTCCCCGAGGGCTATTTCACCATCGTCCTGCGGGCCGAGCAGATCAACGGACAGCACGTCTTTGCCACTCAGAGCAACGGGCAGGACTGCTGCAAATCCCCCCCCGGCATGTTTGACGGCATGCACATCCCCAATGACCTCGCAGCCGTCGACGCTGCTATCTGCGAGTTTTACGGCCTTACCCAACCCGCCTGAGAGTATCGAAAATGCGCAAATACGAGTTCAACGAAGAATCCGCCCGTCAAGCTGGTGCCAGCAACTTCATCGACGCCACCGGCAAGTACAAGGGAACCTTCACCCAAGCCAAGCAGGTCATCAGCACGAAGGGGACCGAAGGTATCGAGTTCAGCTTTGAGGCCGAAGATGGCCGAACGGCCAACTACCTCCAACTCTGGACCTTCAACAAGGAAGGCAAGCCACTGTATGGCAAGAAGGTGCTGGATGCGCTGATGTGCTGCGCCCGCATCAAGACCCTCACGCCCCAGAAAGGCACCATTCAAGGTAAGCACGGCCAGGAAGACGCGGTGCTGTTCCCAGGCCTGCAAGGTCGTCCCATCGGTCTTCTGCTGCAGCGTGAGGAGTACCAGAAGGACAACGGCGACACCGGCTACAAGTTCAACATCTACGCCCCGTTCCACGCTGAAACGGAAATGATGGCGGTGGAACTGCTGGACAACAAGACCGCACCGGAAATGCTGCCGAAGGTGCTGGAAGGCCTGCAGGACAAGCCGCTCCAAAACCGCTCCCGCCCGGCTGCCAGCCACCACGCGCAGAGCGAGAACCCCGCCGATCCCTGGGACTAAACCATGACGAACGTATCCCTGTATTCGCTGGCCGCTGAGTATCGCGGCCAACTCCAAGCTCTGGAGAACCTGGACCTGGATGAGAAGGCCTTGGCCGACACCCTGGAAAGTCTAGGCGGCGATTTGGAAGTGAAGGCCCAGAACGTCGTCTGCTTTCTGCGCAACCTGGAAACTACTGCCGCGGCGATCAAGGAAGCCGAGGCAAGCATGGCGGCGCGGCGCAAGGCTATCGAGAACCGCGTAGACGGCCTCAAGCGCTACGTGCTGGACTCCATGCAGAACAACGGCATCCAGAAGATCGAATGCCCCCTGTTCTCCATCAGCATCGCCAAGAACCCGGCAGCGGTGGAGGTGTTCGACGAGAAGCAAATCCCCGCTGACTACTTCGTCACGCCTCCTGCACCTCCTCCTCAGTTGGACAAGAAAAAGGTAGCTGAGGCGCTTAAGGCTGACATCGACGTTCCTGGCGCGAAGCTGCGCCATGGCGTCAGATTGTCCATCAAATAGTTCCCCGGCAGCTCCCAGCACAACCCACCTGGAGCCCGCAGCATCCGCTGGGGGCTGCCACCCTATTCCTTGGAGACACGAATGAAGAACCACGTTTGGGTAGTTGAGGCCCGCAGACTCGATGGCCGTTGGACTGCCTTTGCCTTACGGAATACCCGTCTCGAAGCGCGCGTATTCAAACTTGAGCGGATCTACCCCGAGAATTTCCGCATCCGCAAGTACGTCCCCGCCTAACGGAGCAGATATGGACCTCGCGCAACAACTCGAGCAAGCCGACGCAGACCGCGTTGACGGCATCACGACCGACAAGCAGTACCTGGAGCGCCGTGCCGAGATTGTGGCGCGGGCCGTGGACTACGACTACTTGATTATGCAAGACAAGGAGCGTGCGCTCCTGAGGGGGATGTGATGGAAATCGACGATATGCCGGACGATGATGAACTCGCCATAGAGCGCGCCCTGATTAACTGGGGTCTGTTAGGGGTCGTCTCTGGCCTCGCAACTATCTATGTCGGCATCTTCCTTCTGTGGCGATACGCCCTGTCCTTCTTCTACCCTGGAGCGTGAACAAATGACCCAACAATGGAAGCCGATTGAATCAGCGCCGAAGGATGAACTGATCCTGGTCGGCCCGACCAAGCGCATGGGCATCTGCGTTGCGATGAACCACAGCCGAGACGGCTGGGTGACCGAGACGTGCAACGAATGGTTCAACATCTACACGCCCACGCACTGGATGCCGCTGCCCGCCGCTCCTGGAACCCCTCCCGCCAGCGCACAGCCCGAACGGGACTGGGAACTGTCCTGCGACCACTGCGATGGCGACGGCTTCGTTTATGTCGAGCGCCGGGTTGGACCGTGCGCCACCGACATTCAAACGTTCAAGGAGGAATGCGAGTGCTGCGAGGGTCGCGGCTTCACCATCGCGTTCGAGGATATCCCGGGCATTGCGGAATATGTGCGCAAGAGCCGTCCGGTCGCCAGCGCACAGGACGATGCGAAGGACGAGCGGCAGGCGTTCGAAGCGTGGGGAATGGCTGGCTGCGAAATGGTCGATGACCCGCAAAGCGGCCGGTTCGATATCGCACGTCATTGCGCGTGGGAAGCATGGAAGGCCCGCGCTTCCCTTGCCGCTCCCGCTGCTGGCGATGCGCGGGATGTGGCACGGTATCGAGAAGTGCGCAATAACGCCTGGGTCGCAGGTACTGAATTCCGAATTATGAATCCCAAATTGGGCTACGTCGCGCCGCGCGCGGATGTCGAATTTGATGCATTCATCGACGCCGCCATTGCAGCCAAACATAAGGGAGACGCATGATGGCCCTGACCAAAAAGGAGCGCGACGACTACGAGCGCATGCGTACCGCCCTGAAGCGGATAGCAACAGGCTACATGACGCTTAAGCAAATCGAACGCGACGCCGAGAAGCGCATTGGCCTGTCCTACCGGGAGGTACTGGAAATGGCCTACGAGAATATCCGGGATGACGCACGGGATGCTGTTCGCGGTGTCCGGGCGGCGTCTGGTGCAGCCTCTCAGCAGCAGGAGGGGTGATGGAACTCGTACTCGAAGAATCCTACGCCATGGACGATTCGTGCCAGCTCCAATACTGGGCGCGTGGTCACTGGTCCTGGGGCGAATTCGTCACGGCCGTGCAGGACAGGATCGCGCGGGAGGAACGAGACATCCCGAATTGGGTAGTCGTTCAAGCGCCCGTGAAGCAGCTCTACCAGCGCGCCGTCCCGTGCCGCGATTCCATCGTCGGCGATACCCGCTACGTGCATTCGGACAAGCCGGGGCGCGGTGCTACCGCCGTCACCGTCATGGATTTCTGGTTTCCGATGCACGCCTACCTGCCGCCCAAGCCGCAGCCGTACCGCTTTCCCAAGGAAGGGACATGACACGAAAACGCGAAGTTCTCGCCAGCGAAGATATCTCTGCCCTGCCCCCGCCGTCGCACCGTCACCCGATGAGCGGCGAGCCGATTTGGGATCAGCACGCGGTACGCGCCCTGCTGTCCAAGCTGCGCGCCCCTGTAGCCGACAACTGGCAGCAGTACGCATTGCCCGGAGAGACGACCGCCGAGCAGGTATGCGAACGGATGAATGCCGAAGTCACCCGGCGCACCGTTGCGGCCATGCGGGCAAGCGCCCCTGTAGCCGGGGAGGCGCAACACCCTGACGATGTGGCCGTTGAACGGTTCGCCATCGCAATGAAGGCCAAGTTGGCCGAAAAGCGCAAGCAGGGTTACGGCGGCTGGGACGATGAGGAATGCCCCGCGCAATGGCTTTCTCAACTACTGCGCGCCCATGTGGAAAAGGGCGATCCACTGGACGTGGGCAATTTTGCCATGATGTTGCACCAGCGCGGCGAGCGCATCACCGATGCCGCGCCCCAGGCCAGCGAGGCGCAATGTTCCTGCTCCAGCGGCGACGGCTCCCTACGCCATCCGTGCGCGGTTCATGGTGGAGACCATTTCCGTGACGCCACGCAAATGGTTGGTGCCAGCGAGGCGGTGCGCGATGCGCTGATGGCTTTCGATGAGGCCATGAAGCTATGCGACGACTTCCCCGAACTGCAACACCATCGCGATGCGCTGCGGTTTGCCGTGCAGAAGGCCCGCGCCGCCCTGTCCGCGCAACCGGGCGCGCAGAAGTACTGCCAGTGGCAACCGATCGAGACGGCGCCCAAGGATGAGGTGATCCTGCTGTTCGGCGGCCTGAAGAAGGACGGCAAAGTCTACGCTCCGCATATCAATGTCGGATATTGGACGGAGCAATTCGGGTGGACATGCCTCGTCCACTCCCACCAAGAGTTCGCCCATATCGAGCCGACGCACTGGATGCCGCGCCCTCCGTTTCCTGCCCAGGCCTACCCCGACAACAAGGAGCAATGATGAACAAGCAAGACTTGGACGCCATAGCCACCCGCGAGGCGCACTGCAAGCCCTATGGCTCTGCGGTGACGCTCAGTATTGGAGAGCGCGACGAGCTGGTGGCGCTGGCGAGGGATGGGATGCGGTATCGGTGGCTGCGCGTACAGCCAAATGACACCCAGACTCCACGGATTGACGTGGTGCATTGGGTAGAAGAAGGCGACGTGAACGCCGGATCAGGCTTGCGCATGGAAGAGCTGGACAGCGCCATAGACGCTGCCATGGCTAAGGAGGGAGCATGAGCTGGCCTGAAGCATTCTTTGGCGCTGTTTTCATTATCTGCGTGGCATGGGTCTACGTTACCGCCATCAAGGATAAGGATGACTGACCAAATCCAGCGCGTGCTGGAAGTAACCCGCAAGTATTGGATGCCCGCCTAGCGCGGGCTTTGTTTTGGAGAAAGCAGATGGGATACCGCACCGTTGTGATGCTCTACAACGATCAGGCTGGGCAGTGGACGAACGACCCGGACCTGGGAATGAAGATCTCCAGGAAGATGAACTTCGCCATGGGTACGGTCACCAATCCGCGGGAAGTCGATCTTTCCTACGGCCGGATCATCCAGTGCCACCATGCCGACTGCCTGGACCTTGGCATCTTCAACAGCTACCAATTCGTTCCCCTGGCGTCTGGAGCTTGGCAACCTGGCGAGGAAGCCGACGCGATGGCCCTGCGCATGCTCAAGGAAGCTGCGGAGAAGCTTGGCTACCGACTGGTAAAACGCCCTGCTTGATGCAGGGCTTTGTTTTGGAGGCGATATGAAATCCACAGAATTTATCGGCGCTGGACTGATCCTCTGGGTCGTCCTGGCCTGGTTCACACACATCTTTGTTTGCCTGAAAACCGCTTCCTGGGGATTCCTGATCGCCGGGGCTATCTTCTTTCCGGTCGCTTTCGTCCACGGCACCGGAATCTGGTTTGGCGCTTTCTAGGAGGCGATATGCTTTCAGTCCCCGAGGCCGCCCAGCATTTGGGGGTCTCCCCTCGCACCGTCTATGATCTGGCCGCCCCGGGTGGCCCGATCCCCTGCCACCGCGTCGGGCGCCGAATCCTGTTCTCGCCCGAAGACCTTGCCGAGTACCTGCAATCATGCCGATATACCGAGACAAAGCGCGCGGTTGCCTCGTCTTTGAGTTCGACCGTCTCATTGAAGGGAAGCGGGTCCGCGCTCGAAAAGCTCTTCCAAAGTCGTGGAGTAAAGCCCAGGCTGACGCCTACGACCGCCAAGAATCGGCGAGACTCTACGCCCTTGCATCTGGTGTCGAACGCCCGCAGTTCCTGATTGAAGACGCGATTGCTATCTATCTCAAGGAGCGCACCCCGGACCTCAAGTCTGGGGACAACATTCAGCGCGAATTGGGGATGATGATGTGGGCCTACAAGGGCAAGCCCATTGGAGCGCTCGCCGAAGTCTGCCGGGACTACGTAGAGAAAGCGTTCAATGAGCAGACCGGCGAGCCACTGTCGGCCGCCACCAAGCGCAACCGCATTCGGTACCTAACCAGCGCGTGCAGATGGGCCTGGAAGCGCCACGGGATGCACGACCGGGACCCGGCTGAGCGTGTGATAGCCCCAGAGGTCAGGAACGAGCGGAGGCACTTTGTAGACCGCGCCGAGATGCTGGCCATCGCCCGCGCCTGCAGGTGCAAGAAGTCTCGCGCAGCCATCCGCATTGCCTTCTACAGCGGAATGCGCCTGAGCGAGATCCTGGAAGCCGAGCGGGTAGGTGGGATGTTCGTTCTGGACGACACCAAGAACGGCGAACCCCGCCACGTCCCGATGCATCCGAAGATCCGGGCTGCGTCCAAGGTCGCCCCGCGCAACAAGTGGAACGTGTCCAAGGAGTTCAAAGCCGCAGCGGTCGCCGTGGGCATGGGCCATTTGCGCTTCCACGATCTACGCCACAGCGCCGCCAGCGCCATGATCAATGCGAAGGTCGACCTGTACACCGTGGGCGCGGTCCTGGGGCACAAGTCCGCAGCCAGCACCAAGAGATACAGTCACCTGGCAACCGAGGCGATCCGAATGGCCCTGGGGGAGATTGGCAAAAAATCCCCCACACAAAAGAAAGCGCGGGTTGCGTGAACTGCCCGCAAACCCGCGCCGTTACTTGGTAGGCCCCCCGAGAGTCGAACTCGGCACCAACGGATTATGAGTCTGCTGCGGAATCTAAGCTTTATGCGGGTTCTGAACCCGTATCCGTTCCGCAATCCGCGTCGCCGACGGCCGAAAGCCACCTTTAGAATCAATCACCGAGATCCGATTGCGGAACGCCATTTGAGAGCGCGTTGTGCGAAGGATGCAATAGCCCTCAGACATGTCAGCGGGGGATATGCATTCTTCGCGCCGCGTCGACCGGACAGATAAAATGGAAGAACGATAGGGGCTCGGGCCAGTCTATTGAACGCGAATCCGATAACATGTTGGGAGTTAACCGTTGCCGACCAGGAGAGCAATGTGTCTGAGTTGATGTTGCGCATCCGCGTGGAACAGAGGGCCGGAGTAGCTCAGTTTGCGTGGCTGAACTTTCAGAAGGACGGCTCCATCTCCATTGGATTGAACGACCGAGTCTTTAGCCCTCCGGATTTAGGTCATCACTTCGGCGTGTGGAGCGCATTCAACCGAGAAAAACTCGAGTATGTCGTTGGCCATGACCCGAAAGCACTCAAGCCAATTGGTTCGGCACACCTCACTTTTCATCCCCCGATCCATTTTCACCTGACAAAAGGCAAGGGACAAAAGCCATTCCAGGGGATCGCCGATGTCGACTTAACCGTCAAGCAGGACGGATTCATGCCATGGGCACGCATCGTTTCGAAGCCTGTGTCTAAATTGCCGCCTGCGTCCAATGGCCGTCCAGGAAAAAGTGCTGAGGACTTAGTTCTTCCAAAACGAGACGGCGAGTATTCGATGGGCTTGCGCGTAGACTTCTTAGATCCCAGTCACACCTATGCGCCGCAACTTAACCGGTTCGAAAAGCAAGTGGCTTGGCATTCACGTCTCATTTCCGTGTCCGTCGAATATTTGGAACCTCAGCAGGTTTCGACTATGGCTTGGACGCATCAGTTTTGACGCATCCCGTAGGAGGTGCATGGGGTGCCAGAACCAAAGCTCGTCCCTTATTGGAGTAATTCATGTGTCGGCACTACCAGACGCTGAAAGACGCCGAGCTGATGCTGAAAAAGTTCGGCGTGACCCGGCCGGGCGTGCTTGGCAAGTACGCCATGAGGCTGCGATACCAAGGCGTGTTCGTCCGCCGACCGCTCGAGCATGACTGCGACGAGGCGGTGCCAGAGCTTGAGGCCGTCACGGGCCAGGGGGCTGATCTCGGTATCCACCCATCCGGACGCGCTCGCTGGCGCTGAAAAGGGGTCGACCTTCAATGCGAGGGACGACCGCGGCACCAACGCCTTCACCTTCCGGAACGCTAGGCGGCGAGCGCGGCTACGCATCACGCCCACCGATGCCATCTCCGAATTCGATTGGCGATCCGGTAAGGCCGTAGCCACGCGCTTCCCCCGGGCCGACGGCGCCGCAGGACGTCGCAGGCCTCTGGGACCGCTACCGTGAGTCCGCCGGGCAGTAGCAGGCGGGCTGGTACTCCGCTACGAAACGTCGCGGCCTCTCGGTGAAAGACATGACGCCCTCGAATGTTACAGTGATTAGCGAGACCATTTATAGCCGTTGGCCACACTATGAACCCTTCTATGCCGGATTCTACCGACGAGATTTCCGACAACCCTTGGCACGACGACGTCTTGGATCGCGGAGGATTAGCCGCCACGCTAGAAGCACATCTGGTCCAGCGCACCAAGGCGTCTAAACGCGCGACTATGTCGATTGCTCTTGACGGACGTTGGGGCTCTGGAAAAACCTTCTTCGTTGAGCGGTGGATAGCGCAACTACAAAGTAACGGCCGCTGCGTAATTTTTTTTGATGCATGGCAACACGATCGAGCCATTGACCCCGCCTTGGCCTTTATGGCGGAACTGAGTCGACAAGTCAAAGAGTGGGCTGCACGGACAATCGACACAGATGCAACGATGTCCACAATCGAGACCACGCTCAATGAAACGTTGTCTCATATCAAACGCGCAGCAAAGCCAGTTGCCACAACGTTCCTCAGTGGCCTTATGAAAAAGACGATCGGCTCGTCCATTTCAGATCTTTTGTCCGCAGCATCGGGCGAAGACGATTCAAAGGGCGATAGCTCGCAAACTTCCGCAACTCAGGCGCTTGATCAAGCACTCGATCAATACCTGGACCAGGTCATGGCGGAGCATGAAATCCGCCACTCCTCCGTCGCGAAGTTTCGACAAAGCTTAGAGGCGCTTGCCAATTCGCTGGCTAAAGCAAAATCCTTAGAGGGCCCTGTGTTTGTAGTGATAGACGAACTCGATAGATGCCGTCCTAATTTCGCAGTCCAACTATTGGAAGGCGTGAAGCACCTGTTCAGCGTTCGCAACGTCTGCTTTGTTTTTTCCACAAATCTTCCGCAACTGGCTGCTTCAGTTCAAGCGGTTTACGGCCCGAACTTCGACGGCCGAGACTACCTCGGAAGGTTCTTTGAGCAAGAGCTAAAGTTGCCGCTTCCAACGGGGCAGCAATTCGCCCGTTTCCTATTCCGGGAAACTAATGAAAACCGGTCCAGCAGGATCTTCAGCGGCAGCTATTTTTTCGAAGATTTCTCCGGTGAACATCGCGACGCCAACATCTGGACCGGTTTGTGCAGATCGTTAGGAGTAACCTTGCGTCAGCAACAACAGGCGTTCACGACGTTCGATATCAGCTGCAATTCTTATCCGGGCAACGGAGCCATTCCCGGAGTTTGGCTAATGTTCTTGTGCTTGCTTCAGAGGGCATATCCAACGGTATTTTCAAACTTGCACCACGCCAGGCGCGGACCTTCGACCTTTGACGATTTCTTCGGCATCTTGAAGGCAGTTCCTTGGCACGAGCAGCTTCTTCGCCGAGGAGGCCGCAGTATGGGCGTGCCAACGGACTCAATCGAACTTAGTCGACTGCTCTTCTACCACTTCGCGCTTTCAAAAATGGATTACCCGGGTGATGTTCAGGCAGTCAGCAGCAATACAGAGGACGTGGCCAGAGATTTAGCCGAGTTTGTCAGCGGAGGTTGTCGCCCGGGCGACCCTTCCATGCTAAGTACACCCTTTAGGATAGTATCGACGGCTGGTCTATTGTCATAAACGTCAACCCTCGATTTTGGCGGAGTTATGCCGCACTTGGTAGGACATGGATTATTCCGCAAAGGCGCCGCGGTGACGTCACCCCCGTTTCGCAGCAGTTGAAAACTAGAATTCGGTCGGCTCAGGCAGGCTGACCTGCTGTGTTTTGGCGTATTCACTCGGGGTCAGCATGCCGAGCGAGCCATGGGGTCGGTGGTCATTGTAATCAGCACGCCATGCTTCAATGACCGTCTTCGCATGCTCAAGCGATAGGAATTCATGCGCGTTCGGGCACTCATCCCGTAGCCGGCCGTTAAACGACTCGCGAAGGCAGTTATCTGTGGGTTTGCCCGGCCGAGTGAAGTCCAGCAACACTTTGTTCTCCCAAGCCCATAAATCCAGTGCTTTGGACGTGAATTCTGTTTTATGGTCGACGGTGATACTGGCCGGCAAAGCAACCCTCTTGGCGACTCGCTCGAGCGCCTGAACCACGCTGTCACCGGTTAGCCGAAAACCGACCTCCAACACGAGACTCTCACGGCTCCAGTTATCCACGACGGTCAGCACCCGAAACGCTCGCCCGTCAGCTAATTGGTCATGCACGAAATCCATGCTCCAGCGCTGCCCAGCACCTGTTGCTTGCGGTGCGGGCCCCGATGCAGACTCAACCGCTTATTGCGGCGGACGCGCATCCGAACCTGCAGCCCTTCCAGGCGGTACAGGCGATGGACTCGCTTGAGATTGACCTGCCAACGTTCTCGGCGCAAAAGGATATGAATCCGCTCATAACCAAATCTCGGTCTGCTCATCGCGATGTCTCGAATGCGCATCCGCAATGCCCACTGATCTCGCGCGCTGCTTTTGCGATACCGACTGCCGCTGGAAAATTGACCCAACCGACACGCCCTCTGGACACTTACCTGATGCACGTCCAGGATCCATTGAACCACCTCCCGGCGGCGTGTCGGCGTCAGACCTTTTTTCGGATCACATCCTGCAGAATATGCTTGTCCAAAGTCAGGTCGGCCACAACCCGCTTGAGCCTCGCGTTTTCCTCTTCAAGCTGGCGCAGCCGACGAATCTCGCTAGCCGCAAGATCGCCGTACTTCTTCCTCCAGTTGTAGAACGTCGCCTCTGATATCCCCAATCCGCGGCAGACATCCCATACAGGCGTACCGGCTTCTGCTTGGCGCAGTGCGTATGTCACTTGCGCCTCGGTGGAGCGTGACTTCTTCATCGCGTCCTGCTCCTTCTTCAAAAAGAGCCTGAAGCGACCTTACTCTAGTTTTGAGATACCCACGCTTTTTGGGAGAACGTCAGAATCCAACCCCTGCGGCCGCGGCTTCGGGTATCGTAATGCATTGATACGACAATTAACTAGATCAGTCACGTGATTCGAAATGCGAAAACTTTTGTTCTTGCACGTCCTAATGTTGAGTCTTGCCCCTCCTGTACTCGCCGCGGAATATAAACCCACGCAAACGGAGCTAGCGGTCGCCGCCGTGCTTGTCGTCGATCGCGTAAAGGGATTCATGTCGAAACCCGAGCACGTTGCGAAGACGATCCGAGCTGAATGGGTCACTGCAGACAAGGTGGCGACGGATTACAACGCCAATGAGGTCGCGGCAGATAGACAATACTTTGGAAAAAAGGTGCTTCTGTCTGGAACGGTGACTGCAATCAAGAGCGGGTTGCGGAACGAGCCGTACTTGGTTCTCCGGGGTAGTTCGCATATCTCCCCTCAAGCCTCAATCGTGCAAAGTAGCGCCGATTATGCCGCTAAGTTGCAGCGTGGAAACTCGGTCACGCTGATCTGCTTTGGGGATGGCTCGATCATCGGCACACCTCGTTTTAGAGATTGTAGGTTTGCTCGTGACGTTGCTGCTGAGGTAGAACGCAACTTCATGGACGACGTCGACAACTTCTTCAGTGGGCAGCCCTCCTCATTCTCCACCGCCGTCAACGCTGCCGAAGCTGTGGGCCTGGCACACGGATTACCCGCGAACTCGGACTGCCCGACAGATTATGAACGATGCTTGGCGCAGCTAAAGAAGTTAAAGGCGGACGAAGCTCAATACATGTCGCTCATGCGAGGAGCGGTACAAAAGCTAAAGGCGAACGGACTGACGTTTCCAGAATTCGCAACAAAATAGGTCTGACAAGCTTCGATAAATGAAGGACGTACCTGCATGGCGACGAAGCCAAGACAACTAATCGCTGCAACACTGCTCTGCGCGGCATTCGGGGCAGCGCTTTCACAACCATTCCCATCCTATTCAGAAGAACGGCTACCAAGCGCGCTGGCTATGAAATCGTTGGTACGCCTTTGTGCACAATCGGCCGGGTATTTCACGGGGATGGCCAAGCTGCGCAATCAAGGTCTATCCATTGATGAAGCGTTAGCTAGGTCGCCAACTGGAAATCCGTATTCGACTTCTCCGCGCGCTAGGGCGTCACTTGGTGAGTTATGGGGAAGGAAGCGATACAACGATCCTGTGGAAGTTGATGCAGACCTCGAGGAAATAGCCATCGTCGCGTTTAATCGTTGCATGAACCGAAACCTCGTCGAGCTAAAGCCTTACAAGCCGGATTCGTTCTAGAGGCTGGACAGACCCGAGTTAGCGACCAAGATGGCCGCCCAACAGCTCAGGGGAGTCGGGCCTGACAAGCCGCAAGCCGCACAGTCACTCGTGCGATTCCAGCCCGGAGGGCGAAATAATCCGATCGAGCAGCTGCATCAAATTCTGGGCGGGTTCCATTACCCACGCGGGCGGCGCTTCCGGCTTCGGACACTCCACCGTTGGCGGCGGTGCATGTGGCATTGACGTGCAGCCGATGGCGGCCAGCATCAACATCAGCCCGCAGGCTTTCATCTAGAGTTTGCGCACTGCGTAGCCCTCCGTAGGCCTCCCATTCGGCCTTTGCGTTCCGTTCGTTGATCTCGCCGACTTCGGCATACCGTTGCTGCAGGATCTCCCGCGCGTGGCTTTGGGATTCGGCCAATCGGTCAGACTCATCGGCGCGCATGTTGGCGATCTGTGCGCCGTAGCGCCAACCCTGCGCCGTCCAAGCAGCGCAGCCCGCCAGCAGAGCGCCGGCCAGCGCCGCCGCGGCGTAGCCCTTCCAGCCCGTCAGTTTTGCAAGCAGACCCATGCATTGGCCTCCCTGCGCGTAACGAGGCCCGGTAAGGTCACCAGCACGCCGCTCTGACGCCCCTTGACCCACCGGTTCAACTCGGCGCATCCGCCGACATAGTCGCGCGCGTTGAACTTGCGCCGCATCGTCGACGCAGCCAGATTCCCTGCGCCCAAGTTGTAGGTAAAGTCGATCAGCGCTGCCCGCTGCCAGTCATTCAGCGGCTCTGTGATCAGGCGGCGCATAGCGGCGTCCGCCTCTGCCAGGTCGGCGTCGCGCCAGGCGTCGCACTCCGCATCCGTGTAGATCCGCTTCGGGTCTATGTCCGGCCCCGTGTGACCATCGCAGACGGTCCGCACACCGACGGGGTCGATGCAGGGCTTGCCGCGCACCTTACCCGTCGAAGTGCGAGACCAGCACGCCCGCTATGGCAATCGCGCCGGCGCTCGCCGCCGCAAGCAGCTTCCGCTTCAGGCAGCCCTGAATCATTTGATTCCCCTCCAGGCCGAATAGGCCGTGATGATCGCCGTGCCCAGGCCCACGACGTACGCCAGGGGTTTGGCGACCCGCCCCAGCCCCTGCAATACCTTGAACCCGCCAGACAGCGCCTGGAACGTGTCGACGATGTCCTGCGTGTTTTGCCGGATCGCCTCGATCGACGCCGTGTTCCGCGCCGTGGCTTCCGCGTTGCTCGTCGTGTCCTTTTCCATCTGCACGACTCGCGCGTACAGCGACCTTATGAAAGCATCCGATAAATGTTCGTCAGCCATGGGATTCCCTTTGAAGCGACAACATCGCGTCCCCTATAGACGTAAGAAAACCCGCCGAGGCGGGTTGCTTTGCTGATTATGCGAAACAGATAAAATCCCATCCTTCGACTAGGCGAGGGCGGCATGGCACTTCCGTATTACCGCAAGTTCCCCATCTATGACTTCTGGCGAGGCCTGTTCATGGGCAAGGCGCTCATTCAGCGCAAGCTGTTTGGCCACATGAAGGATCAAGTCAAAGATTGGCCCAAGGAGAAGCAGTATTCCCACGGCTACTTCTATCAGGGCCTGGAACAGCTCGGGATCACCGGAGGCAAGCCCACCGGCTTCCGGTTCAAACAGTACGACGTCGACCAGATCCTGACCGGCGCTGAGGTGCTTGATATCGGCAGTAATGCCGGCTTCGTTGCCGTCTACTGTGCTTGGCGGGCCAAGTTCGTCACGGCGATCGAATTGAACCCGCACCTGAATCGCGTCGCCCGAGACACAGCGAAGCACTTCAAGTTGGACAACATGGAGGTGATCGACGGTGATTTCTCCACGTTCCAAAGCGACCGGAAGTACGACGTAGTCCTGTCGTTCTCGAACCACCACACCATTGATGGGAACCTTGATATGGGGTTCGAAAACTACATCAAGCGGATCGTGTCGTTTTTGCGGCCGGGTGGGTACATGCTCTTCGAAAGCCACAACGTCTTTGCTGAGGGCAAAGGGGGAATGGGCGACGACGGAGACATGGAGCAGAAAGTCGCGATCATGAACAAGTACTTCACCATCGAGCGATACCGTATGGTCAACTGCTTTTTGAAGCACGGGATCGAAGACCTGGACAAGCTCTTTATCGTGGCGCGCCTGGCAGACAACCCCGCGCCCATCGACTTCAAGCTTCCTGAAGCGATCAAGAAGTACGCGTACTAGGCCGGCGCCAGAACGGTAATCGTGCCGTTCCCGCCCATTGCCTTCAATGCGCCGCTTTTTACCTAGAGCTGAACCAATCCAGCGACAGGTGCAGTACGGGTTGTGCCGACACCGATGGCGCCCCCGCCAGTCATACCCTGCCCCGCTTTCGCGGTCGGTTCGATCAACATGTTGCCGGTCTCCGACGCCGTGACGCGTACAGCCCGCGTCATCCCTCCCGTGCCGCTCGTTCGCCATGCTGAGGCGTGCCGGCCAGGCCCCTGCAGGGATCTCATCGATACCGCGGCGCCAAGCACGCCGGCAGACTTTGCCGCGAAGGCGTCGAAGTCTTGGATGTTCAATCGCGTCCCCTATGCACGTAAAAAAACCCGCCGAGGCGGGTTGGTTGCGTAGCACTGTGCTCACGTTCGCGTCATTCTGCCGTCCGCGGAAGAACGCCGGTCGAGCAATGCTCCGCGTAGCGCCTTGGTCAAAGGGTTGACGAGCAGATCCAAGATGGCCGCGATTACGAAGCTCACCAACAGGACTCCGCAAAACAGGAGCAGGAGTCGCGTTGAGGACAGCGCTCCCACATGGACGCGAGGGAGCCAGACGTAGATGACTTGATGGTGGACCAGGAAGGCGAGAAACGAATACTGGGCAGTTTTTGAAACCACGGCAGCCATCCGACCAGACACTGGAATGGCGCTGCCGACGTATGCCAGAACACAAAAGCAGGCTATGCCCAGCACCAGTCCGTAAAACAAAATGTGGATGGGTGGCATCCATACTGCGAGGACCGCCAGCGCTGCGAGCGACACCAAGAACGCAATGAACTTATGCGGCATCACATATCGCGCCACGCAAACTCCAAAAAGGAACTCAGGCAAGCGCATCAACGGATTTCGATCAACCTGCATCGAAAAGAGCGCGGTGTAGTTCCGAAAGAGCAGATACACCAGTGCAGCCACCGCTATCCATGTCAATAATGGTCGGGTGAAGACCGCAGCCCGTAGCAATGGAAAGAGCGCATACAGGCACAGGATGAAGCCTACGAACCACTCGCCGACCAAGTAGAAATTTGGCCCCTTGTAGAAGAAGAAGCCGTCAAAGCCGGTCACCGTCAAGACGGCCTTCCATGTCGGCCCGGACCCGGGCCACGTTCCTGAAAGCCAGAAAAGGAACAGGGCGACCAACAACCAAGCCGTCCAAAATGGAGGATAGATTGCCAGGGCGCGCTTCAAATAGAAATCGCCCGTCCCCTTCCATTTGTTGGCGGTGAGGCCCAGCGATGCGCCAGAGATGATGATGAAGAGCGTGACCCCGAGGTCACCCATCATTTGGCGGAAGACTGTCATCGAGCCGACCACCGACGCATCCGGTGCCTGCGCTCGAACTTGGATGTTGAAGTGGTACAGAACGATCAATACGATGGCTAGCACTCGAATGGCGTCCAAGTAGAACAGGCGCCCCTTCCCGCCGGATTTCAGACCCACCTCGCTTCCAAGCGCCCCAGCCGTCATCGTCATTGCACTCTGTCTCTAATATGGCGGCGGACGATATCAGAACCCGAAACTAGGGTCTACTCCAGGGCGGGCCCAGAAGCAGCTCCTCGTCCGACGGTAGTGCGTAGCCATGTCCGATCATCTGATCCGCCACCTCATCAAAACGGACCCGAACCAGGCTGCGCCATGCTCGCAAGGCCCGCCCGGATTCCTGGAACTGCGGGACCGCAGGCTCTTCCGCGCACGAGACCGCGTCGGCCAAATTTTGATAGCCCATCTCCACTGCTTTCGCGTCCATGAACGCCTGTACCAGGGGTCACTTAACGGCGATTGCGGCGGAAGGTGAAGGTCACCCCAACGTTCTGATTAAATTGGAAAGCGCCCCAGATATTAGAAACTTGCAGGCGCCAGAAAAGAAAAAAGCCGCTCTAGGCGGCTGATTTCTAAGAAATTCTTGGGGTGGCTGATGGGACTCGAACCCACGACAACCGGAATCACAATCCGGGACTCTACCAACTGAGCTACAGCCACCACTGGGTACTGCTTGGGGTATTGCTTCGGTGTTACCCAATACCTTGCGGTGTTTTCGCTTGCCGCGCTGTCTTCAAAACCTGTTTCGAAGAACGCTCAACAACGAAGAGGCCGAATTCTAGCACGTTTTTTTGGAAGGTGTGAAATCCTGCTGCGAAGGACGTGTTGCCAGTCGCAGCAGCCTTGCTATTCTTGCGCATGGTTAATCTCCGGGGGCCGCGTCTCAAGCCATCGCCATGGATCGCATACACGCATTTTTGACTGAATATTGGCCCCATATTGCCTTCGCCATCAGCATCGTGGCGGGCACAGGCGCGGCGGTGCATGCCGCGATGACCAAGCAGGATGTGCGGGCGGCCATCGGATGGGTGGGGGTGGCGATGTTCTCGCCGATCCTTGGGGCGCTCTTCTATTTCGTGGCCGGGATCAACCGCATTCGCAAGACGCGGGTGTCGCAGCAGCGGGACGACGCCATGCTGGAGGATGCGGAACAGGTGGCGACGGCGGCGGTGGACGTGGTGCCGATTTCGGGCGAGCAGTTTGCCTCGCTGAAAGTGCTGGGCGACCGGGTCAGCCGCTTTCAGCTTCTGGGCGGCAACGAGGTGCGGCCGCTGGCTGGCGGCGACGAGACGTATCCGGCGATGTTGCAGGCCATCCGCGCGGCGCGCCGCACGGTGGCGATGCAGAGCTATATCTTTGACAACGATCCGATCGGCCGCGAGATGGCCGAGGCGCTGATCGAAGCGCAGGCGCGCGGCGTGCAGGTGCGGGTGCTGATCGACGCGGTCGGTTCCAAGTATTCGCGTCCGCCCATCGTGCGCATGCTGGCGCGCGCTGGCGTGCCGGTGGCGCGGTTCATGACGAATCCGCTGGGCGTGCTGCGCATGCCCTACGCCAATCTGCGCAGCCACCGCAAGGTGCTGGTGGTGGACGGGCGCGTGGGGTTCACGGGCGGGATGAACGTGCGCGCGGCGTTCGTCACCGCACTGGCGGGCGAGGCCACCAACCACGATACGCATTTCCGCCTGGAAGGGCCGATCGTGACGCAGCTCATGTCGGTGTTTGCGCACGACTGGAACTTCACCACGCACGAGTCGCTGCCTGGCGCGTTGTGGTTCGATCCCGACGCCCTGCCGCCTTCGGGCCGGGTGCCGATCCGCTGCGTGCCGTCGGGGCCCGACCGCGCGCTGGGCAGCACGCATAACATGCTGCTGGGCGCGCTGGCGGTGGCGCGGCATCACGTCCGGATCCAGTCGCCCTACTTCCTGCCCGACCAGACGCTGATCGGCGCGCTGGCCACGGCAGCGCGGCGCGGGATCCAGGTGGACATCGTGATCCCGGGCAAGAACAACCTGCGGCTGGTGGACTACGCGATGACGGCGCAGCTTGACCAGGTGGTGCGCACCGGCTGCCGCGTCTGGCGGTCGCAAGGCGCGTTCGACCATTCCAAGCTGATGACGGTGGACGATGCCTGGACCTACGCCGGCTCGTCGA
The DNA here is from genome assembly GCF_900156745.1 of Achromobacter sp. MFA1 R4. NCBI lineage: Bacteria > Pseudomonadati > Pseudomonadota > Betaproteobacteria > Burkholderiales > Alcaligenaceae > Achromobacter > Achromobacter sp. MFA1 R4. The sequence continues at coordinate 22,386 of NZ_LT707065.1, forward strand.
ACCTGGACCCGCGCAGCCTGCGGTTGAATTTCGAGTTGGACACCGAGATCTACGATCCCGCGGTTGCGCGCTGGATCGGCGCGCGCTTCGATGCGCTGGTCGCCAATGCGCAGCGCGTGACGCTGGAAGACCTGCTGCGCGCGCCCTTTGCGAAGCGCCTGCGCAACAAGGTGATCTGGCTGGCGACGCCGTATCTGTAGCCTGCCGCGCGCGCCCCGCCCCAGGCCGACGGCCGGGACGGCGCCGCGCACGACTAGCCGTCCGAGGCGGGCACGGCTGCGTGGCGCACTGCGAATACGGCGCTGGCCTTGAGCATGGGGCGGCCGTCCACCTGCAAGAGGCAGGTCGCATAGATGAGCCGCTTGCCCTGCTTGTCGATATGCACGTGCGCCTCGAGCCAGTCGCCGGGATTGACCGCGTTGAGGAATTCGACGGACATCTGTGCCGTGACGACGGAGACGTGGGCCTCTTCCGAAATGACCAGACCCAGCGCGCTGTCGGCGAAGGTGGCCAGGAATCCGCCATGGGCCATGCCGTGCATGTTGCCGTGGGCCGCATTGACGCGCAGCGCCAGCACGTTGTCGGTCTTGCGCCGATAGAACGCGCCGAGCTCGTTCAGATGGCGCATGAACTGGCTGCTGGGATACCAGGGCGAAAAACCGTCGGGGATGGAGTCTGTCATGGCTGCCGCTGCAAGAGTCCCCAGGTGGGACGATTACCGGAAGTATTCCAGACACGCCGGCGCCGGCATAGCGCGGTGGTCGGCGCGCGGACGCCTGCCGGGCGTTGCCGCGTCGCTGCCGGCCCGGCCCGCGGGTTCTGAGGGTAAGATTTACGCCACAACAAACACCCCACATGGCAGGAGCAGTAGAAGATGGCGAAAGTCGGCATGGTTGGTATCGGCCTCATGGGCCACGGCATTGCAAGCAACCTGGTCAAGCATGGTCACGCGCTGACCGTGCTGGAACACCCGGGCAACCAGCCCCTGGACGCGCTCAAGGCCGCCGGCGCGGTCAGCGTGGCCACTGGCGCCGAGCTGGCCGCGCAGTCGGACGTGATCATCCTGTGCGTCACGGGCAGCCCGCAGGTCGAAGCCGTGCTGCTGTCGCCGGGCGGCGTGCTGGAAGGGCTGCGTCCCGGTACCGTCATCATTGACTGCTCGACCGCGATCCCGTCGTCGACCGTGAAGGTCGCGCAGGCCGTCACCGAGCGCGGCGGGCGCTTCCTGGACGCGCCCATGACGCGCACGCCGAAGGAAGCCGCCGAAGGCCGGCTGAACCTCTTGGTGGGCGGGGATGCGGCGCTGTTCGAAGAATGCAAGCCGATCCTGGCGTGCTTTGCGGAGAACATCACCCATGCCGGCCCCGTCGGCGCGGGCCATCGCATGAAGCTGCTGCACAACTATGTTTCGCTGGGCGTGGTGGCGCTGCTGTCCGAGGCCGCGGCCTGCGCGCTGCGCTCGGACATCGACCCGGCGGTGTTCGCCGAGGTGCTGTCCAAGGGCGGCGGCGGCGGCGTGGCGCTTGAACGCATCAAGCCTTATCTGCTGGAACAGGATCCGTCGTCGCTGCGCTTTTTCATGTCGAACGCGCAGAAGGACCTGTCCTACTACAACACCATGGCTGCCGAGGCCGGGGCCGTGCGCGAGATCGGCGCAGCCGTGCAGCACACGTTCGACCAGGCCGTCACGCAAGGCGGCGGCGACCGCTACGTGCCGGAACTGGTGTCGCTGCTGAAGGACCGCTAGACGGCGTCCCGGCCTGACACCCGCTGTCTCGGGGCGTCAGGCTGCGGCGCAGCGCGGGTTAACGCCCGCCCGCGGCGGCCACGCGCGGCGCCCGCAGAATCCCCCGGGGCGGCAGCCGCATCGATATCCCCGCGGCCAGCAACAGCAGCACGCCCGCCGAACCGAACGCCACCCAGTGCGTGCCGAAGGCTTCAAAGGCCCAGCCGCCCAGCCACGAGCTGATCATGCCGCCCACCTGGTGGCCCAGATAGGTCAGCCCATACAGCACGCCGACCAGCCGGATGCCATACACGTCGGCCAGGATGGCCGACGACAAGGCGATGCTGCCGGCCCAGACGATGCCGCCGATGGTGGCGGCCAGATACAGTTCCCAATGCGCGCCCACCATGACGAGCGCGAAAAAGCCCAGTCCCCGCACCAGGTAGATGGCGGCAAGAATGTTGCGGCGCTCGACCTGGTCGGACATGCGACCCAGCACCAGCGTGCTGAAGATGGCGACCAGGCCGATGAGACCGATGCCCAGCGAGCTGGTGGTGGCGTCAAAGCCGTGGTCCATCAGCATGGGCATGCCGTGCGTGCCCAGCAGGTTCATGCTGAAGCCACAGGCGAACAAGCCCAGCGCGACCTGCCAGAAGGGCACGCTGCGCAGGGCCTCGCCCAGCCCCGGCGCCGGCGCCTTGGCGGCCGGCTTGGCCGCGGCGGATTTTTCAACGATCTGGTGGGGGAGCAGGTCGGTGTGCTCGGGCGCCTCGTCGCGCATCACGAAGAGCGCCACCGGCACGGTCAGCAGCGCGAACAGCGCGGCAAAGCCCAGCAGGGTCTCCTGCCAGCCCACCGCCGCGATGGCAAACGTCAGCGTGGGCGTCATCAGCGCAATGCCGGCCATCGAGCCGGTGGACAGGAAGAAGAGCGCCATGCCGCGCTGGCGGGTGAACCAGCGGCTGATCACGGGCGTCAGCGCGACCGGGCTGGTGAAAGCCAGGCCGATGGACAGCGCGACGCCGAAGGACAGCAGGAATTCGAGAGGACCGCGCGCGTAGACGGTCCAGATGGACGAGGCCACGACGATGGCCGTGCCGGTCAGGAGCACGAAGCGCGTGCCGCGGATGCTGACCAGGTAGCCCGCCAGCGGCATGCCCAGCCCGTAGCACAGCATCCCGATGGCCACGATGCCCGAGAGCACGCTGCGAGAAAATCCCAACCCGTCGGCCATGGGCAGGAAGAACGGTCCGATCCCCATCCGCAGGCCGACCGTCAACAGGGTGAGCACCGTGGCGGCGCCCACGATGTTCCAGCCGAAATACCAGCCGCCCGATGCTTGCTTGTCCAATCTCTTCTCCTCCGTGTCTTTTTTGGCCGCTTGCGCGCCCGGGCTTGCAGACACCGCGGGGGAGGCACGGAGCGACGCTCCGCTGTCGACAGGGGTGGGAAGGGCCAGGCGTGGATCGGCGTGCTCGTGCCGGCGCAGTCGCGTCGGCGGACGCGACACATATTACTCCCGGCTATATGCGAATGCGGCAGGGGCGTGAAATTCCTGTCCGGTGAACGGCCAGATGGCCCGCGCAGCGCGGCCGGGTCAGCCCGCCTGCGCCAGGAACGCCTGCAAGGCCGGCACGGTGTTGAGGACGTGTTGGCGCATCGCGGCCTCGCAGCGCGCCGCGTCGCGGGTCTGCAGCGCGTCGATCAGCTCCTGGTGCGACTCGCGCACGCGCAGCACGCGGCCAGGTTGGGCAGCCCACAGCCGCATGTAGGGCTCGACCACGGAATGCAGTTCGGAAATCTGGTTCAACAGGCGCGGCTGCTTGCAGAAGCTGCACAGGTATTCGTGGAACTCGCGGTGGGCGGTGGTCCAGTCCAGGTCTTCGCCGGCGCCCTGGTCCAGTTGCTCGAGCATGTTGGTCAGCCGGCGCAGGGGCTCGGCGCCCATGTTGGAGACCGCGTTACGCACGGCCAGCCCTTCCAGCACGGAGCGCATCTCGAAGACCTCGAGCATTTCCTGCTGGTTCAGGCCGCGCACGACGGCGCCGCGGTTGGCGCGGATTTCGACCAGCCCCTCCGAGGCCAGGCGGCGCAGCGCGCCGCGCACCGGCATGCGGCTGGTGCCGATTTCCGCGGCGACGACGTCGGGCACCAGGCGCTGGCCGGGCGCGTAGCGTCCCAGCCGGATTTCACGCTGCAGGTGCAGGTACGCCTCGTCTTCGGCGCTGATGGCTGTCTTCTGGAATTGCAGCACTTACGTCCCCGGGCTTGGAAAGCCGCCATGATAGATAAGGGCGAAAATAACACAAACTGGATCCAATGATCCATGGATGCAAACACTAATGGTCTGGCCCGCCCTGCTTGCGTCTAATCCAGGCAGGACGCGGCCCGCCGCGCCCGCCCGGCCGGAACGGGCAAGAGACCCGCCCGGCCCATACGCTTTCCATTACGCGATCAAGGGGAATCCATGAAATTTCGTCTCATCCGGGCGCTGGCAGGCGCCGCCGTGATGGCCGTTGCGGCCCAGGCCGGCGCCCAGGCCACGGACTGGCCGCAGCATCCCGTGCGCATCGTCGTGCCGTTCCAGGCCGGCTCGGCCACGGACCTGATCTCGCGCCAGCTTGGCGCGGCGCTGTCGGCCGAACTGGGCCAGCCCTTCGTCATCGAAGCCCGCCCCGGCGCCGCAGCCGCCATCGGCAGCGCCTCGGTCGCGCGCTCGGCGCCGGACGGCTACACGCTGCTGATGGGCGGCCCGGCCGCCGTGGTCACCAACCGCTTCCTGCAAAAGCGCCTGGCCTACGATCCGGACGCCTTTGAACTGGTGTCGATGGTGGCCTACACGCCCAACATCCTGCTGGCCAATCCGTCGCAGCCCTTCAAGACCCTGCCCGAGATGGTGGCCTACGCGCGCGCCAACCCCGGCAAGCTGACCTACGCCTCATTCGGCACGGGCACGACCTCGCACATGGCGGGTGAAATGCTCAAGTCCGTCGCGGGCATCGACATCCTGCACGTGCCCTACAAGGGCGCCGGCGAAGCCATCCCCGCGCTCCTGAGCGGCCAGGTGTCGATGTATTTCGACACGATCATGACCGGCCTGCCCCAGGCCAAGAGCGGCGCGCTGCTGGCGTTGGGCATGTCCAACTCGAAGCGGTCGGCGCTGGCCCCCGAGATTCCCACCATCGCCGAACAAGGCTTCTCGGGCTACGACATCGCGCCGTGGTATGGCCTGGTCGCCCCGCAAGGCACGCCCGCGCCGATCCTGGACAAGCTCAACCGCGCCGTCAACAAAGTGCTCGCCGACCCCGCGTTGCGCGGTAAGCTCGCCGAAGCCGGCGCCGAGCCGCGTGGCGGCAGCCGCGAAGAATTCGCCGCCTTCATCAAGGCCGAGATTCCGCGCACCAAGCAGTTGATCGACCAGGCCGGCATCACCCCGCAGTAATCCCCTTACGAGTTCCAGCATCCATGTCCTCCCCCTTCGATTGGTCTTTTCCGTACGCTTCCCGAAAAATGCCGGTCCTGGCCGCCAACGCGGTCGCGACCAGCCAGCCGCTGGCTGCGCAGGCGGGACTACGCATGCTGCTGGCCGGTGGCAATGCCGTTGACAGCGCCATTGCCACCGCGATTGCCCTGACCGTCGTCGAGCCCGTCATGAACGGGATCGGCGGCGACATGTTCGCCCTGATCTGGCACGAGGGCCAGCTGTACGGCCTGAACTCCAGCGGCTGCGCGCCGGCTGCCTGGACGCCCGAGTACTTCAAGGGCCGCGACGCCATGCCGGGCACCGGCTGGGGAACCGTCACGGTGCCCGGGCAGGTGGCGGGCTGGAAGGCCCTGTCCGACCGCTTCGGCAAGCTGCCCTTCGCCAAGTTGTTCGAGCCCGCCATCGCCTACGCCGAAGACGGCTTCGCCGTGTCGCCCACCATCGCGCGCCAATGGGCCAACCAGGCGCCCAAGCTCGCGGCCGAGCCCGGCTTTGCCGACGCGTTCCTGCCGCAGGGCCGCGCGCCGCAGGCCGGCGAATGGTGGCGCTTTCCCGAGCAGGCCAAGACCCTGCGCGAGATCGCCGAAACCGGCGGCGAAAGCTTCTACCGCGGTGAACTGGCTCGCAAGATCGCCGACTTTGCCAGCCAGACGGGCGGCGCGCTGACCGCCGTGGACCTGGCCGAACACCAGGCCGAGTGGGTCAAGCCCATTTCCCAGTCGTTCCGCGACTACGAGCTGCACGAGATCCCGCCCAACGGCCAGGGCATCTCGGCGCTGATGGCGCTGGGCATGCTTGAACAATTCGACCTGGAAGGCATGGGCCGCGACAGCGCCGACTACTACCACGTCAGCATCGAAGCCATGAAGCTGGCGTTCGCTGACCTGCACCATCACGTCGCGGACCCGCGCCACATGCGCACTGACGCGCGCGCCCTGCTCGACCGCGCCTACCTGGCCGACCGCGCGCGCCTGATTTCCATGGACCGCGCCAGCGTGCCGACCGCCGGCACGCCCGCCACGGGCGGCACGGTCTACCTGACCGCGGCCGACGCCGGCGGCACGATGGTGTCGTTCATCCAGTCCAACTATCACGGCTTCGGTTCGGGCGTGGTCGTGCCCGGCACCGGCATCAGCCTGCACAACCGCGGATTGAACTTCGTGCTCAAGCCCGGTCACGCCAACCAGGTCGCGCCGCGCAAGAAGCCCATGCACACCATCATTCCGGCGTTCGTCACACGCGGCGGCCAGCCCGTCATGTCGTTCGGCGTGATGGGCGGGTCGATGCAGGCGCAGGGTCATCTGCAGATGGTCACGCGCCTGGCGGCCTTCGGCCAGAACCCGCAGGCCATGAGCGACGCGCCGCGCTTCCGCGTGGAAAACGGTCCGGTCGTGAACGTGGAATCACACCTGCCGGCCGACGTGGTCGACACGCTGCGCGCGCGCGGCCACAACGTCGCGGTGGCGCCGTCGGACAGCCTGGAGTTCGGCTCGGCCCAGCTCATCTGCCGCCTGCCGCAAGGCGGCTACGTGGCCGCCTCCGACTCGCGCCGCGACGGCCAGGCAGCCGGCTTCTGAGGCATTGCGGGGCAAGCCGGACTTTCCCGCGAAAGTTCGGCGACAATCCGTGACCGTCCGGCGCGCGCCCGCGCCGCACGCCAACCGCCTCGCGCGCCGTCACATCCCTGCAGCAGCGCCGGCCGATACTGCCGCCTCGCTGCAAGAAGGACCGAAATGCCCCACCCGGCTTCACCGCCCCGCGTCAATCGCCGCCGCGCCCCGCGGCCCCGGCTCCCGCAACGCCTGCGCGCCACACTCGCCGCCGCGTGCCTCGTCCTGCTGGCTTGCAGTCCCATGGCCGTCCGCGCCGCCCTGCCGCTGGCGGTTGACGGCCAGCCCCTGCCTTCGCTGGCACCCATGCTCGAACGCGTGACGCCCGCCGTCGTCAACATCTCGGCGTCGGCCGCCACGCAGGCCGCGGGCGCTGCGCGTACGCCCGGCAGCATGCGGCAGAACGTGGGCTCGGGTGTCATCGTCGATGCGGCCCAGGGCAATATCCTGACCAACCATCACGTGGTGCGCGGGGCCGCGTCGATCCGCGTGTCCCTGCAGGACGGACGCAGCTTCAACGCGACGGTCGTGGGCAGCGATCCGGATACGGACCTGGCGGTGCTGCGCATCCCCGCGCAGAATCTGCAGGCGCTGACCCTGTCCGACTCCAGCGACCTGCGCGTGGGCGATTTCGTGGTCGCGATCGGCGACCCCTACGGCTTGGGACAGTCTGCGTCGTCCGGCATCGTCTCCGCGCTGGACCGCTCCAGCCTGCGCGCCGCGGGCTACCAGAACTTCATCCAGACCGACGCGTCCATCAATCCCGGCAATTCCGGCGGCGCGCTGGTCAATCTGAACGGCGACCTGGTCGGCATCAACACCATGATCTACACGCCGTCCGGCGGCAACGTGGGCATCGGCTTTGCCATTCCGTCCAACCTGGCGGGCGAGGTCATGCGGCAATTGCTGCAGCACGGCCAGGTGCAGCGGGGCGGACTGGGGCTGGACACGCTGGACATCACGCCGCGCAACGCCCGCCAGCTGGGCCTGGCGCCCGGATCGACCGGCGTCGTCGTGGCGCGCGTGGCCGACGGCTCGCCCGCGCAGAAGGCCGGCATCCAGGCCAGGGACCAGATCCTGTCAATCGATGGCAAAGCCATCGGCTCCAGCGCCCAACTGCGCAACGCCGAGGGCCTGCTGCCCGTCGGCCGCCAGGTGCGCCTGGGGCTGTCGCGCGCCGGCGCGAAGACGGAAGTGCTGCTGCGCATCGAACCGGAACAGAGCGAACGCCTGCATGCGGGTGCGCTGGATGCGCGCCTGACAGGCGTGGAGCTGTCCGAGGTCGGACGCGCGCAGCGCCTGCAGGGAAACGACGGCGTCGCCGTCAGCGCCACCTTTCCCGAACGCGGACCGGTGGCCGCGCGCCTGCAGCGCGGCGACATCGTCATCGGCGTGAACCAGCGCCCGGTCAGCAAGCTGGCCGACCTGCGCGACCTCCTGGCCGGGGCCGGCTCGCAGCCGCTGGTGCTGACCCTGCTGCGCGGCCGCGCGACCTACACGCTGGTGGTGAATTGAGGCAGGCGGCGCGGGGGATTCATGGCAGAATGGCCCGATCCCGGCCCCAGCGCCGGACCACGGGCACGCGCAACACGCCACTGCCACCGCGGGCGCGCCCGGCCCGCCAGAAGGAGCACGGATGAACCGCATTCCGACTCACACGCGTCCGGCATTGTCCGGCCTGTTGCTGGCGGCATGCCTCGCGGCCGCCTCGGCCAGCGCGGCGGCGCAGGACAACGTGCCGCAGATCATGCAGGTGCCGGCCGACAACCGCATCGTCTGGCAGGCCCCGGCGCAAGGCGCGGTCACGTATGAATGCCGGATGATGCCCACGGACGGCGGACGTTACGCCTGGGTGATCGCCAGCGCGGCCGCCACGCTGGGCGCGGGCCAGTCCGGCCAGACCGGCACGTACCAGAGTCCGCCCGAGACCTGGCGGGCATCCGATGGATCGGCCTTGACGGGGATGGAAACCGTGCGCGCTTCTGCCGGGCCCGACCGCCTGTACGACCAGCTCGTGCTGGCCAATCCGTCGGCAGGCGTGGGGCTTTTGACTGGCGTCACGTACATCCAGCGGCTCGTGCGCTCGGGTGGCGGCGCGCCGTCCGCGCCTTGCTCGGCGGCCAACAAGGGCCAGCGTGAGCAGGTCAGCTACCAGGCCAACTACGTGTTCTGGAAGCCCAACTGACCCGGCTGTCCCGCGCCAGAGCCCGGCACAGCCGCGCGCGCAACGCAGGCCGGCGCCCAAGGCATCGCTACCCCGCCGACATGCCCCGCTTCAGCGCTTCGATCAGCCCGGGATGCCGGGCCTTTTCCTGCGCCAGCGTATAGGCGGAAAACGTCACGACCTTCTTGCCCGACGCGGCAAACAGCGCCGTCAGTTCGGCCGGACGGCCGGACAGCCTGCTGCTCGCGTCCAGCTGGAACACGCCGATGCCGCCGACCTTGAAGGCGCCATCGCCCGTCTTCTTGAACGAGGGCACCGCTTCCTGCTGCTGCGACTGGAAGCCCGCGGCCATCGCGCCCAGCGTGAAGGCGTCGTCGTCGCCCACCGCCAGGTCGACCGGCACATCGATCACGATGATGGCCTGCATGGTGGCGCGGTTCAGATAGATCTTGCCTGCGACCTCGGGCGTGGCCGGGTCGGACGGAAATTCGGTCTCGGTGAAGCCCGCGGGAATGACGACCTTGAGCTTGCCGTCCAGCACCTGCAGCGTCTGCGGCGGCTGAGGCGCGGCGTCCACCGGCGCGCCGTTGGGATCCTGCGCCGCCGCTGGGGCATCCTGGGCCAGCGCGGGCGCGCCCGCGCCCATGGCCAGCGCCAGGGCCAGTGTCATTTCCGCGAGCCGTGCGTGGTGCGTGTGCATAGCTATCCGTTGATTGGGCAGAGCTTCCAATACTACAACGGCGCCGGGCCGGAAAATGGCAAGGCCCGCGCATCGCTGCGCGGGCCTTTTGCTTGCCATGATCGGAGTTCGGGTGAGCGGACTGAGAGTGGAGCTAGGGAGGTGGCCGCTTTTTTCGCGTCTGTGGCCGGGTAAGACGCCCAATCCGCTCAGTGCAACCGCGGTGCAGGGCGCAAGCGGCGCGCGCCTGGCGCGCGCCGCCCATCACGTCTGCCGCTTAGAAGCGATGACGGATACCAACCAGACCCACGGTGCTCTTCACGCCGTCGATGAACGCGTAGTCGGTGGCGTAGGACGCCAGCGCGTACAGGTTCGTGCGCTTGGACAGGTTGTACGTGTAGCCCAGGCTGTACACGTTCATGGCGGAATCGCCACCGGTCAGCACATCGCTGTCCGGATCGGCGCGCTGCCACGAGGCCATGATGCTGCTGGCGCCCAGCGGCACGGTCAGGCCGACCATGTACGAGTTGGCCTTGAAATCGTCCACGGCGACGTTCGTGCCGAAGCCCTTGGCGGTGGGGCTGCCGCTGCCGAAGGCGTTGATACCCTGGCCGGCGAACCAGCCTTCGCGGGTCTGGCCGTAGGCCATCGCCAGCTTCAGGACTTCAAAGTCATACGAGCCGCCGATGCTCCACGACTTGGGCGTGGCGTCGTTGCGCAGCTGATTGGCCGGGTTGAGCTGGTCGTACGTCAGGGCGACGTTCAGCGGACCGTTTACGTAACGCACACCGGCGGTGATGCCGCGGGTGTTGTCGGCGGTGGCGAAGCCGGTCTGGGCCGAGGTCGTGTCGGCGACGTTGAACGAGTAGCCGATGCCAGCCTGGAAGCCGCCGAACGACGGGGTCGAGTACTGGACCATGTTGTCGTAGCGGACGGTGTTCGCGGCGCTGAACGCCACGCCGATGTTGGCCTGGCCGTAGCTGCCGCCGAACGGATCGATCGAGCCCAGGTACTTGGAGGCGATGTTCGTCTGACGGCCGAACTCCAGCAGGCCCCACGACGCGCTCTTCAGGCCGACGGTGGCCTGGCGGCCGAACAGGCGGCTGCTCTGGCCCGACTGGCCGTTGCCCGAGTTGAAACCGCTTTCAAGCGTGAACACGGCGCTCAGGCCGTCGCCCAGGTCTTCGGCGCCGCGCAGGCCCCAACGCGAGCCGCTGGACACGCCGTTGGTCATGCCGAACTTCGACTCGTGGTCGTTGTCGCCCTTGATGCGTTGGTAGCCAACGCCCGTATCGATCAGGCCGTACAGCGTCACCGAAGTTTCCGCCTGCGCCACGCCGGACAGCGCGGCGAAGAGTGCGGTGACGAACAAAGTCTTTTTCATTACTGATTCCCATTGGTTTGAACAGACATGCGCAGGTGGCCTGGCCCGCAGCGCGGGCGGCACAGTGATGCACACGGCGCATGGCAGGAACGAATTCTAGGGACGCAATATGTCAGTTCTGGGGACGCAAGCGACTTCGCGCCGGGAACCGTCAATAAGGGGATTTTTGTCGCGCACGCCCGACATCCGCGCGTCGATGCGCAGCGCCGGAAAGGGCGTAACGCGCGTGTGCTAAGAAGGATGGGCGCGGCTCAAGCGAGCGCGTCGCGCCAAGGCGATGCGCGGCCAGGCGGCCGGGCGCTTGCTCAGTGCGTTGTGATCAATTGCCGAACAACCGCCGCAGGCGCTGCGCTTCGGCCAGGTTCAGGCGCTTGGCCTCGTCTTCCGCGTAATCGCGTTCTCCCACGTCGTAGGAGCCCTCGTGCAGGCATTTGCGGCGGTTGGCCTTGCATTCGTTGCTGGCCCGGGCGGGCGTGGCCTCCGACATGCTGGCCTTGTCCGCCGCCGGCGGTTTGCTGGACGAGCAGCCTGCCGCCAATGCAACGAAGAACAACGCCGCGCCGCAGCGGCTGATGGTGAGAATCGACATTTACCCGGCCCCTTCCGAAAAGCTATAGCCATTCTTATAGCAAAGCCGGGCCGGGCAAGACGTGTTAAGTCGTAGCAGAACGCCGGGCAGGCGGCCCCTTTTTCCGGGGGCCGCCGCCTTGCGCGGCCTACTCGATCTGGATGCCGGCCGCCTCGATCAGCGCCGACCACTGCGCCGTGTCGCGCCGTACCGTGTCGGCAAGCTGCTGCGGCGTGCTGGAGACGAACTCCACGCCCTGCGACTCGAACTTCTGGTTCAGCTCGGGATTCTTCAGCGTGTCGATGACCGCCGCATTCAGCTTGGCCAGCACCTCGGGCGGCGTGCCCGCCTTGGCGAAGAGTCCGTACCACGTGGTGTAGGAGACGCCCGGCAGCGTCTGCGAAATGAGCGGCAGCTTGGCCGTGTCCGCGCCCCTGCTCGGCGCGCTCATGGCCAGCGCTTTCACCGCCCCCTTGTCGATCATGGGCTTGAGCGATGGCATGCTGCTAAAGAGCGCCTGCACCTGGCCCGATGCCAGGTCGGTCAGCACCTGCGACGTGCCGCGATAAGGCACGTGCACCACGTCGACCTGGGCCTTGCTCTTGAAGAGTTCCATGCCCAGATGCGCCACGCCGCCCACGCCCGCCGATCCGAAGTTGACCTTGCCCGGGTGGGCGCGGGCGTAATCGACCAGTCCCTGCACCGAGTCCACCGGCATCTGCGCGTTCACCACCAGCACGTGCGGGCTTTCGGTCAACTGGCTGATGGGCGCCAGGATCTCCAGCACCTGCTTGCCCTGCATGGCCTTGGACGGCACCGTCATGTTGCCCGAGGCCGGCATGAGCAGCGTGTAGCCGTCGGCCTCGGCGCCCAGCACCTGATTGAGGGCGGGCACGCCGTGGCCGCCGCCCGCGTTCACCACCACCACCGGCTGGCCCAGCTTTTCGCCGAACAGCTTGGCGAACTCGCGCCCGACCATGTCGGCCGGACCGCCCGCCGCGAACGGCACGATCATGCGTATCGGCCTGTCCGGATAATCCGCGTGCGCGGCGGCCAGGGGCGCGAGGCCCGCCATGAGGGCGATCGCGCCCAGGGTGTGCTTGAAGTTCATTGTCTTCCTCCTGTTGTATTGGATAGCTGTTATGCCGACGCCGGGAGAGCCGGGCCGATGTCGATCGTGGCCTTGGCCAGTGCGTCGTCGAGCCAGGCCGGACGCAGTTCGCCGCGCGCAATGGCGGCCATGCGGCGGGCTTCGGCCTGCGCCTTGGCCAGCGCGGCCGTGACCATGGATTCGAGTTCCTGCGGCGCGGCCACGACCAGCCCGTCGTCATCGCCCAGGATCCAGTCGCCCGGTTCGACGCGCACGCCGCCGCACTGGATCGGCCGGTTCACGCTGCCGCCCCCGGCCTTGAACGGGCCGGCCGGCGACACGGCGGCGGCGAAGACGGGCAGCGCGCCCTGGCGCAATTCCGCGGCGTCTCGCATCGCGCCGTCGATCACCACGCCGGCGATACCGCAGGCCGCGGCCTGCGCGCACATGATGCCGCCCATCACGGCGCGCTCGGTGTGGCCCTGGGCATCCACCACCAGCACGTCGCCGGGCTGCGCGATGGCCAGCGCGGCGTGGATGGCGAGGTTGTCGCCGGCAGGCACCGACACCGTCACTGCGCGGCCGCGCACCGACCAGCCCGCACGCAAGGGTTTGATCGCCGCGCGCAGGTGGCGGGCGCCGGCATCGGCCAGCAAGGTGCTGGTCAGGGCCGCTTCGTGGATGTCTTTCATCGGACTCACTCCATCAGGGCCGAGACGACGGCCGGGAAAATGCTTTGAAAAGCCTCGCCATAGCGCGTGCCCGCCGTCTTGCCGCGGCGGCCCGCCTGCGCGCCGCGCTGCAGCGCCACGCGTTCGTAGTACGCCCACAGATTGCTTTGGGTCGGCATGGCCTGCATAGCCTGCCACTTGCGTTCCCACACGTCCGTGATGTCCAGCAGGACGTTGGGTTTGAAGCCGCACAGTTCGGTCTGGTGCGGCTCGAAGCACAGCACCTGCGGCGGCACCACGAAGTCGGCGCCATGGCCGGGCGCCATCGCCTGCATGCGGGCGCGCAGCGTCATTTCGAACGTGCGGCAATGATCCAGATTGGACGGGTCGTGCTCGGGGTGCGTCAGCACCACCGACGGCTTGGTGCGGCGCATCGTTTCCGAGATGCGGCGCACGGAGTCCGGCGAATCGGGCAGCGGGTAATCGCCCAGGTCGTGGAAGTCCAGCGAGCTCACGCCGAGGATCGCGGCGGCGGCCTGGGCTTCGGCGTGGCGCTGGGCCTTGACGGCATCGCGCTGCGTATCGCCCTTCCAGGCGGCGTTGGATTCCCCGTTCTCGCCATAGCTCAGGCAGACCAGATGCACCGCCACGCCGCGCTGCGCGTGCAGGGCCATCGCACCGCCGCAGCGCCAGACAAAGTCGCCCACATGGGCGGTCACCACCAGCATCGAACTCGACATCTCGCACTCCCGGATCAACAGATTTCCGGTATTGTAGATTTCTGAAACGGTGTTGTATTACGTACATGGCCCAATAAATTCAATACTCTAGGAGCATTCATGAGCAATGACGGTGTCGTGGCGGTCGAACGGGCGCTAAGCGTGCTGGATTGTTTTCGGCCCGGCGCCGAGCATCTGTCGCTGGCGGATTTCGCGACGCGCCTGCCCTTGCACAAGACGACCATCTTTCGCCTGCTCAATTCGCTGGCGCGCTGCGGCTACGTCGTGCGCGAGCCCGACGGGCGCTACGGCCTGGGGCCGCGGGTGCTGTTCCTGGCGCGCGTCTACGAACGCGGCTTCGACCTGGAGGCGGTCGTCATGCCCGTGCTTGAACGCCTGTCAGCCGATACCGGCGAAAGCGCGGCCTACTACGTGGAAGGCGGGGAACCGGGGCAGCGGCTGTGCCTCTTTCGCCATCAACCGCACGAAGGACTGCACAGCCAGGTCATCGCCGGCAGCGTGATGCCGCCGGACAAGTCCTCGACCGGCCAGGTCTTCGCGATCTGGGCGCAAGGCGCCCGGCGCGACCAGACGCGCCTGCCGATCTTTTCCTGCGGCGCGCGCGACCCCTACACCTCGTCGTGGTCGGTGCCGGTCATCGGCCAGGAAGACCGCTTCGTCGGCGCACTGACGATAGCCGGGCCATCGGCGCGCCTGAAGACGGTGGATGCGCCGGCATTCGAGGCGATGATTCTCGAACGCGCCGATGAACTGTCCCAGCGGCTGGGCGCCTCGGCCGAGATGCGGACCGTGCTGTACCGTCCGGACGCGGCGTAGCGCGGGCGCGGGGCGGCAAGGCATCGGGCGTTGTGCGCACGCCCGGCCGACGCGATCATGCGGGGCCGCTTGCACCCGGGATAACCGCCCCTTAATGGGCTTATAAGCTCGGCTAATTAATCCATCCGGGATTTTTTGGGCAAAATTCCGGACTCAAGACGTTTCGATCCCACCACCCGCGGCAAGGCAGCGCCTGTCATGCCCTCCCCCAGGACTCCTCCATGACGCAATTGCAAATCAATGGCTCGACCCAGGACGTCAACGTCCCCGACGAGATGCCGCTCCTGTGGGTGCTGCGCGACGAGCTCGGCATGACCGGCACCAAGTTCGGCTGCGGGATGGCGATGTGCGGCGCCTGTACGGTGCACATGGACGGCGCGCCGGTGCGGTCCTGCCTGACGCCCGTGTCGGTCGCCACGGGCCGCCAGATCTCGACCATCGAGGGCATGGAGGCGGACCCGGTCGGCCGGGCCGTGCAGCAAGCCTGGATCACCCAGAATGTCGCGCAATGCGGCTATTGCCAGGCGGGGCAGATCATGACGGCGGTAAGTCTCTTGAAGGCCACGCCGCAGCCGACCGAGCAGGAGATCGCGGACGCCATGAGCGGCAATATCTGCCGCTGCGGCACGTATCCGCGCATCCTCGCGGCCATCCAGCAAGCCGCCCGCCAACTCGCCCAGGGAGCCAAGCAATGACCGCCGCCGCTCACTTTTCACGACGCGCCTTCCTGCAGGTCAGCCTGGGCGCGCTCACCCTGGCCGTGACGGCAAAGGGATGGATCACGACAGCCGAGGCCGCGCAGGCCGAGGCCCGCAAGTACGGCGCCGACAGCATGCCCGGCGGCACCGTGAACGATCCGCTCGTCTTCGTCAGCATCGCCGCCGATGGCGCCGTCACCATCGTGGCGCACCGCGCCGAGATGGGCACGGGCGTGCGCACCAGCCTGCCCATGGTGGTGGCCGACGAAATGGAGGCGCGCTGGGAGCGGGTGCAGGTCATCCAGGCGCCCGCCGACGAGGCGCGCTACGGCAACCAGAACGTGGACGGCTCGCGCAGCGTGCGCCACTTCCTGATGCCGATGCGGCGCGTGGGCGCGGCGGCCCGGCAGATGCTGGAAGCGGCCGCGGCCGCGCGCTGGTCCGTGCCCGTCGGCGAGGTCAAGGCCGAGCAGCATGAGGTGTTGCACCCACCCACGGGGCGCCGCCTGTCTTATGGCGACCTGGCCGCCGACGCCGCCAAACAGCCCGTGCCGACCGGCGACGCCCTCAAGCTGAAGGCCCGGTCCGAGTTCCGGTACATCGGCAAGGAACAGGTCCGCCTCGTCGACCTGGAAGCCATCGGCAAAGGCCAGGCCACCTACGGCATGGACATGCGGCTGCCCGGCATGGTGTATGCGGTGGTCGCGCGTCCGCCCGTAGTGGGCGGACGGGTGCGCCGCGTGGACAGCGCCAAGGCGCTCGCGGTGCCCGGCGTGCTGAAGGTCGTGGAGATCCCCGCCATGCAAGGCGCGCCGGCCTTCCAGCCGCTGGGCGGCGTGGCCGTCGTCGCGCGCAATACCTGGGCCGCCCGCCAGGGCCGCGATGCGCTGCAGATCGAATGGGACGACGGCCCGAACGCCCCGTACGACTCGGCCGCCTACCGCCAGACGCTGCAGGCGGCGGCGCGCGCGCCGGGCAAGACAATGCGCAACCAGGGCGACGCCGTGCAGGCCTGGGCCAAGGCGCCCGACGCCCAGCGCCTGGCCGCCGAATACTACGTGCCGCACCTGGCCCACGCCTCGATGGAGCCCCCGGTCGCCACCGTGCAGATCAAGGGTAATGGCGCGGAGGTCTGGACGTCCATCCAGAACCCGGTCGCGGCCCGCGACGCCGTGGCGGCCCGACTCAAGCTCGAACCCGCCAACGTCAAGGTCAACGTGCTGCTGCTGGGAGGCGGCTTTGGCCGCAAGTCCAAGCCCGACTTCGTGGACGAGGCCGCCATCGTCGCCCGCGCCATGCCCGAAGGCACGCCGGTCAAGCTGGTCTGGACGCGCGAGGACGACATCCGTCACGACTACCTGCACACCGTGTCGGTCGAACGCCTGGAAGCCGTCATCGACGCGCAGGGGCAGGTGCAGTCCTGGCTGCATCGCAGCGCCGCGCCCACCATTGCCTCGCTCTTCGCCGAAGGCGCCAAGGGCCAGCAGATGTTCGAATCCGCCATGTCGGCGATCAACATGCCCTACCGCATCCCGAACGTGCGCGTGGAAACCGCCGAAGTCGAGGCCCATGCCCGCATCGGCTGGTTCCGGTCGGTCGCCAATATCCCGCACGCTTTCGCGGCCCAGTGCTTCATTGACGAACTGGCGCACCGCGCGGGCAAGGATCCCCAGGCGTTCGCGCTCGACCTCATCGGCCCGGCCCGCCAGATCGATCCGGGCGCGCTGGCCGACACCTGGAACTACACCGAATCGCCCGAACGCTACCCCTACGACACCGGCCGCCTGCGCGGCGTGATCGAAGCCGCGTGCAAAGGCGCCGGATGGGGCCGCCCGCTGCCCAAGGGACACGGACTGGGGCTGGCCTTCTGCTACAGCTTCATGAGCTACACGGCCACCGTCGTCGAAGTGGCGGTCGACGACAAGGGCGAGGTGCGCGTCGTGGCCGTCGACATGGCCATGGATTGCGGTCCGCAGATCAACCCGGAGCGCATCCGCGCGCAGATGGAAGGCGGCGCCATCATGGGCCTGAGCCTGGCGCTGACCAGCGAAATCACCTTCGACAAAGGCCGCGTGACACAGAGCAACTTCCACGACTACGAAGTCCTGCGCCACAACGCCTCGCCGCGCGTGATCCGCACGCACCTGGTCAACGACGACCACGCGCTACCGCCGGGCGGCGTCGGCGAGCCGCCGGTCCCGCCCGTCGCGCCCGCGCTGTGCAACGCCATCTTCGCCGCCACGGGCAAGCGCGTGCGCAGCCTGCCGGTGCGCAAGGTCGCCTAGCCCGGAGCCCGCGCGTATGCCTCATCATGAACCGCCCCCCCGCCGCCCCCGCCAGGAGCACGCCCGTGGAAAGCGTTGACGTGCGCGTGCTGCGCGCCGCGCGAGACTGGCTGGTTGCCGGGCATCGCCTGATGCTGGCCACTGTGGTCAAGACCTGGGGCTCGTCGCCCCGCCCCCTTGGCTCCATGATGGCGCTGCGCGAGGACGGCCGTTGCGTCGGCTCCGTGTCGGGCGGCTGCATCGAAGACGACCTGGTCCACCGCTACACGCGCGCCTACGGCGACGGCGCCATCCCGGAATCGGCGCCCGAACTGGTCCGCTACGGCGTGACGGCCGATGAGGCGCACCGATTCGGGCTGCCTTGCGGCGGAACGCTGGAACTGCTGCTGGAATTCGCCCCTGAACTCGAGGCGCTCGATGCGCTGGTCCACCGGCTGGAATCCGGCCAGCTCGTGCAGCGCACGGTCGACTGCGCCACCGGCGCCGTGACCCTGAGCGCGGCGTCGGCGCCTGAAAGCCTGCATTTCGACGGCGCCACCCTCTCCAGCACGCTGGGCCCGCAGTACCGGCTGCTGCTGATCGGCGCCGGATCGCTGGCCGAATATGTCGCCACGATGGCGCTATTCAACGATTTTGCCGTGACGGTATGCGACCCCCGCATCGAACACCGGGGCGCCTGGTCCGTGGACGGCGTGGCCTTCACCACCGAGATGCCCGACGACGCGGTACGCGCCCTGCGGCCCGACTCGCGGACCTGCATCGTGGCGCTCAGCCACGACCCCAAGCTCGACGACATGGCGCTGCTGGAAGCGCTGCACAGCCCCGCCTTCTACGTCGGCGCCATCGGCTCACGCCGCAACGCCGCCAGCCGACGGCAGCGCTTCATCGAACACTTCGACGAAACGGAAGCATCCCTGTCGCGCCTGCATTCGCCGGTCGGCCTGTACATCGGCAGCAAGACGCCCGCCGAGATCGCCGTCAGCGTGATGGCGCAACTGCTGGCCGTGAAGAACGGAGTGAATACGGGGTAACGGCAGACGGGGCGGATCAATCCCGGAGGGCTTCGATACGCAACCGGTACGGCCCGGGCCGGGCCAGGATGGACAGGCCCTTATCCACCTTGCCCAGCGGCAGCAGCTCGCGCGCGTAGGATCGCGGTTCCAGGAAAATGGCCAGATTGCCCCAGGGCGCGTAGTGCGTCAGTTCGCCGGCCTCCGGCGCCATCCCATCGGGCGCACCTTCGGTGGCAAGCTTGCGCGGCAGGCTGGAAACCCGCTCGATGACGTCGTAGTCCTGCATGGTCAGGGCCAACGGCAACAGCTTGGCAAAATCCCGCGCGGTGGCATTGTCGTAGAGCGTCGCGGTGGCGGTCTGGCCGTCGACGACAAGACGGATCTTCATGGATATTTCCTCAGGCAAAGGCCGGGCCGGCTCCGCGGCCGCGGCTACAGGCGGGCACATGGCCACGGTGCCTAGCGCGACGGCAACAAACGTCTGCGCCATGCGCCGCCGCATGCGATCAGGTCCGGAAATCGGGGGAGTCATGCCGGCTATCTTGGCAAATCGCCTGGACGCCGACTAGCTGATCAATGCTTAAAACCTCTATAAGATTGCCTAATCAATTCCCCGACCCCGCCCATGGCCCGACGCAACCTCAACGACCTCCTCTACTTCGTCACGGTGGCGCGCGAAGGCAGCTTCACCCGTGCCGCGTCCCTGCTGGGCGTCACCCAATCGGCGCTGAGCCAGTCCGTCAGCGGCCTGGAAGCGCGCCTGCGAATCCGGCTGCTCACCCGCACCACGCGCAGCGTATCGCCCACCGACGCGGGCGAACGGCTGCTCAATGCCATCGGCAACCGCTTCGATGAAATCGAGGCGGAACTGGATGAGCTGACCGAACTGCGCGACAAGCCAGCGGGCACCGTGCGCATCACCTGCGGCGACTATGTCCTGCACAGCATCCTGCTGCCCAAACTGACGCCGCTGATGCGCGAGTACCCGGACATCAAGCTCGAATTCGACGTGAACTACGGATTCCGGGACATCGTCGCGGACCGCTTCGACGCGGGCGTGCGCATGGGCAAGACCATCGACAAGGACATGATCGCCGTGCCCATCGGGCCGCCCATGCGCCTGGCGGTGGTCGGGTCGCCGGACTATTTCACGTCGCGGCCCATCCCGAAGGCGCCGCAGGACCTCATGCAGCACGCCTGCATCAACCAGCGGATGCAAAGTTCGGGCGGGCTGTACGTCTGGGACTTTGAACGCCGCGGCAAGCAGGTCAACGTCCGCGTGGACGGACCGTTGATCTTCAATACGACCCAGCCACAGATCGATGCGGCGCTGGCCGGGTTGGGGCTGGCGCTGCTGCCGGACGATGAATTGATGCCGTACCTGGCCGATGGCCGGCTGGTTCGGGTGCTGGAGGATTGGTGTCCCAGTTTCGAGGGCTATCACCTCTACTACCCCAGCCGCAGGCAGCCGTCGCCGGCGTTTTCGCTGGTGGTGAGCGCGTTGCGGGTGAGCAAGCCGGCGCGAGGGTGACGGGCGCGCGCCAGCGAACTTGTGCGCGAGCCCGGACGCCGCAGCGGATACTCACGCGCTGCCGGTGCTGGGCAGCGCCTGGAATTCGCGCTCAAGAATGTCCACGAACGCCTCCGTCACCAACGACGGCGCGGTCTGCGCGGGATAGGCCATGCTGACGCGGACCGGCAGGCGCGGCGTGAACGGGATAGGTCCGATTTCCGGCCTGATCGAGCCGAAGCTGCTGACCTTCTGCTCCGGCAGGGTGATGATGGTCTGAGGCTTCGAGAATTCGACGGGCGCCGCTATTACCAAGGTTGGTAAATGCACTGGCTGACCGACAGCGGCTAGAGCCGCGTCAGCCCTTGACGAAGTAAGCATTTTTGCTTACTATTCTTGCGTCATCAACTATACAAAGGAGGTGCGGTGAGAATAAATGAGTTCAAACGGTGGCTTGCAGAACAAGGAGCAGTTTTCAAAGAAGGCTCCAGCCACACGAAGGTGTACATGAATGGCAAGCAATCCACCCTGCCGAGACACAACAAGGAATTAGGTGAAGGTCTCAGGCAATCAATATTGAAGCAGTTAGGTTTGAAGTAACCGGGAGCCCCGAGCGGGGCTTCTATAAGACCGACTACTCACCGCACTGACACTGGAGCATTACCACTATGTTGCAATACCCCGCAAAGATCGAAGCTGATGGGGATGGCTTTATGGTTTCCTTCCGAGACATCCCCGAAGCGCTTACAGGCGCCGATACCCGGGAAGAAGCCGAGAAAATGGCCGCCGATGCGCTTCTAACGGCCATGGATTTTTATTTTGAAGATGGCCGTGCCGTACCTGAAGCGTCCGCACCGGAAGGTGAAGAGGTTTTGGTCAGCCTGCCGGCCAGCGTCGAGGCGAAGATCCTCGTGCTAAATGAAATGGTTTCTCAGGACGTCACCCAAACCGAGCTGGCGCGCAAGATGGGGACAACAAAGCAGGAAGTCACTCGCATCGTGAACCTGCATCATTCCACCAAAATCGACACGCTCGCTCTTGCGCTTCATGCGCTTGGTCGGCGATTGCAGCTTACTGTCGCGTAGATTGAGTCGTCCCCTGACCCAGCGGTTTAGCTCGGCGCACCCGCAAACATAGTCGCGTGCGTGAACTTTCGCTGCAGGTCCGACGACGCCAGATTGTCGGACACCCAGGTGTAGGTGAAATCGATCAACACCGCACACTGCCGGTCGCTCAGCGGCACATTGATCAAGCGGCGCGCTCTGTCGAGGGCCTCCGCCAGGTCGGTCCTCTCGCCTCGCGTCGCACTCAGCGTCCGGATGGATCCGATTCGGGTCGATGAGTTGATTTTTATGGTTATTCTGGCGCGGCAGGAGGGGCTCGAACCCCCGACCTCAGGCTTAGAAGGCCCGTGCTCTATCCAGCTGAGCTACTGCCGCGCGGTGTGGTGATGCCCGGAAGCTGTCCGGGCGCCGCATTTTACCTCGTTACGGAAAAAGTGGTTCGCGCCCGGGGCCCCCGCGGGCGAACCCTATTCCTCGCCAATGTCTGTGTGCGTCGACACCCACAAAACAATCGCATCTTCCGGGCTCAAGCTGATCACCCGGTGCCCCATGCGGCTATCTATATAGAAGCTCTCCCCGGCCTTCAACCTGGCGGGCTCGTAGAACTCGGTATAGAGCAGGACCTCGCCTTCCAGGACGTAGACGAATTCCTCGCCGCCATGGCGGCTCCAGTCGTGGAACTCGTCGAAGGAGCGGGCCTTGACGCGGGTGTGGAACGGCATCATGCGCTTGTGCGACAGCGCGGTGCACAGCAGGCGGTGGTCGTAGTACGGGGTTTCGTACTGGCGCCCTTCCCCCTGGCGGCTCAGGCTGCGGCGGCCGGTGCCCATGTGGGCGTCGGACGCGGTGAAGAGTTCGGCCACGTCCAGGTCCAGGCCCGCGGCGATCTTGATCAGGTTGTCATAGGTGGGAGACAGCAGGCTGTTCTCGATTTTTGACAGCGTCGATGCGGACACGCCGGTGGCTTCGGCCGCCTGCTTGAGGGTCCATGCGCGCGCCTGGCGCAAGGCTCGCAGCCGTTGTGCCAATGCGCTCTGTTTGTTGCCTTGCATCTGTATGCCCTGTCATGCCTGCACTGTCATGCCCGCGATCGACGCTCCCGCCACCAGTCGCGCGCCTGGTAAGACCAATAAGTCAATTGAACCGCCGCCGTGCCCAGGCTGCCTCCGTTCCAGGCCAGCCCGAACGGTTCGAAAAGCCTGTAGCGCTGCGTGTCGCCGGTGATCGCCTCGGCCACGACGCGCCCGCCTATGGAGGTGGTGTTCATGCCGTGGCCGCCGAACGCCGTGCAATACCAGACGCCGGGGCCCAGCAGGCCGATCTGCGGCATCAGGTGCCGCGCGTAGGCCATGCGTCCCGACCACGCCGCTTCCACGCGCACCCCCTGCAATTGGGGATAGACGCTGAGCAGTTCGCGGCGCAGGGACTCGGCCAGATCGGGCGGGTCATCGACACGGGTGGTGATTCTACTGCCCCAGCCGATGCGGCCGCCATCGAGGACGCGGTAATAGTTGCCGGCGCGCCGGTCGTCGCCGATGGCGGCGGTGCTGCGGATGGCGTCGCGCACGCGGTCGCCCAGGGGCTCGGTCAGCATGATGTAGGTGGCGATGGGCAGCATCGCGCGGCGCAGGGCGGGCACGACGTCGCCGGTGTAGCCGCCGGTGGCCAGCACCACGGTGGCGGCGTCGATCTGCCCCTGTTCGGTCTTCAGGTGCTTGACCGCACCTTCAAGCGTGGCCTGCACGACCGGCGAATTCTCATGGATGCGCACGCCAAGCCGGACGCACTCGCGGGCCAGCGCGCGGGCGTAGTTGAGCGGATGGAAATGAAACGATGCCGGGTCTTCGACGCCCTGGAAGTACACGTCCGAGACGAGCCGCTCCCGGACCTCGCTGCGGGATAGCAACCGCACGTCGCGCCCGAAGTCGCGCTGCTGGCTGTCGCACCACTGGCGCAGGGCGTCGGTGGCCTCGTAGCGCACGACGCGCAGGCGCCCGTCCACCTTGTGCGCATCGGCGATGCGCAGGTCGCGGATGTTGTCGCGGATGATCTCGACGCCTTCCATGGACAGCCGGTAGAGCTGGCGGTAGTGGTCTTCGTCGACGTGCTTGCGAATGGCGTCGGCGCCCGCGGAAAACGCCGGCGACACGGAACCGCCATTGCGGCCCGACGCGCCCCAGGCGATGCGCCGGGCTTCCAGCAGGATGACGTTGCGGCCCCGACGGGCCAGCTCCAGCGCGGTGGACAGGCCGGCCAGGCCCGCGCCGATCACGCAGACGTCCGCGCTGGCCGCGCCCGCCAGCGGCGGATAGTAGGTCTGGCTGTCGGCGAGCGTGCGCTTGTAGTAGGTGTCGATGTACTCGGAGACCATGGTGTCGGCTCAGTGCAGGCCCGCGCCTTGCAGGCCCCCGGTCAGGCGCTTTTCCAACCAGTTGGCCAGGCGCAGGAGCGGGTAGCAGTAGATGAAGTAGATGGCGGCGATCATGCCGTAGATGAACAGCGATTTGGCCGGGAAGGTGATGATGAACACTTCGCCCTGCCGGGTCAGTTCCGTGATGCCGACCACCGACAGGATGGCGGTGCTCTTGATCAGCATGACGTAGACGCCGCTCATCGGTTGCACGATCAGCCGCATCGCTTGCGGCAGGATGACCAGCCACAGGATCTGCAAGGGGCGCAGGCCCAGCGTCATCGCGCCTTCGGTCTGGCCGCGCGGCACGGCCTGGATGGCGCCCATGACGATTTCGGCCACGTAGCAGGACGTGTAGACCGACAGCGCTACGAACGCCGCCGTGCCGGAATCCCAGTGCAGCAGTTCAATGCCGGAGCTGGGCAGCACGAAGTAGAAGATATAGAGCTGGACCAGGAACGGCGTGCCGCGCAGGATGTGGATGTACAGGCCCAGCAGTTGGTGCACGCCGCGGATGCGGTAGCTGCGGATCACGCCGATGACAAAGCCCAGCAGCGACCCGGCGATGATGGCCACGAACGAGATCTTCAGCGTTTCCCAAAAGCCCTTGAGCAGGAAAGGCAGCACGACGCCGGCGGTGGAAAGATAGGATTCCAGCATGGTTACCTCGCGTTCCAGGCCGGACCGGCCAGCCACAGGCTCACGCCCTTGGACAGCAGCAGCATGACGCAGTAGATCAGCAGGTAGCCCGCCGCGATGGTCAGGAAGGCTTCGTTGGGAACGATGCGCTCGCTGTTCATCTGCACCCCGGCCGCAACCAGTTCGAAGACCGTGATCAGCGACAGCAGCGAGGTGTCCTTGATCAGCACCGCCGTCTGGCCCAACAGCGGCGGCAGCGTGTTGGCGAAGGCCTGCGGCAGCACCACGTAGCGCAGGCGCTGCTGATAGTTCATGCCGCAGGCCTTGGCCCCTTCGATCTGGCCGCGCGGCACGGATTCGATGCCCACGCGGATGATCTCGCTCATGTAGGCCGCGTGGTGCAGAGTCATGGCGATGATGCCCAGCGCCATCTCGCTCCAGCCCTTGGCGCCGGGCACGAGGAACGGCACCGCGTAATAGACCAGATAGATCTGCACCAGCAGCGGCGTGGAGCGGACGAACTGCACATAGCCCGCCACCGGGCGCCACACCACGGCGCGCGACGACATATGGGCAAGCGCCAGCGGCACGCCGGCCAGCACCGACAGCACCAGGCTTGCGCCCGCCGCGATCAGGGTGTTGGCCAGGCCCTCGGCGAATTGGCCCGTGTACTGGCTGACGATGCGCCAGTTATAGAAATCGATCAGCCAGTCCATGGGCGGTTCCGTCTCCGATCAGTGGTCTTTCTTCCAATCGGTGGAGTACCAGTATTTCACCTGCTCCGGCAGCGTGTTGTCGGCGGTCTTCAGGGTCTGCCAGTTGTCCAGCCAGAACTTCAGGCGGAACGCGTTGGGGCCGACGGCGAACGCCAGCGGTTCGCGCACCATCACGCCCTCCAGCACCCGCAGGTTGCCGAAGTCGACCAGGAACTGGTTGGCGGTGGACAGCGACATGATGCCCGCGTCCAGTCGCCCGCTGGACAGCGCCTGCCCGACCGGGGCGCTGCCGCCCGAGAACTCCTTCAGCGTGGCCTTGGGCAGCATCTTCTTGCCGACCTCGGCGTAGGTGCTGGCGCCCAGCGCGCCGACGGTCACGCCGTCCTTGTTGAGTTCCTGGTAGGTCTTGTACGGCGAATCCTTGGGCACGACGGCGACGGTGTCGGCGTAGAACATGGGCAGCGAGAACAGCACTTGCGCGGCGCGCTGCGGCGTGGGCGTCATGTCGGCGGCCACCATGTCGGCCTTGCCCGACAAGAGCGCCGGCAGCAGGCCCTTCCATTCATAGTCCTGCAGCACCAGCTTCACGCCCAGGTCGTCGGCCATGCGCTTGGCCACTTCGACCGCCAGCCCGGTGCGCTTGCCCGATTTGTCCATGAAGCTCATCAGCGGCCCGGACGTCTGCACCGCGACGCGCAGTTCTCCGCGCTTGATGATGTCGGAAAGTTCGTCCGCCTGTGCCGGCAGGGCCACCGTGGCGGCCGCCAGGGCGACGCTGGCCACGCCCAGCCATTGTTTGATTTTCAGCATTGCTAACCCCTTTGGTGATTGGACCCATATCGTTCCGGGCAAGGCACATCGCGCCGGCAGCGCCCGGATTAGCCGGACCGGCGGGACTACAGAATCTTTTCCAGGAAGGCGCGGGTGCGCGCCTCTTTGGGGTGGCCGAAGACTTCATCGGGCGTGCCCATTTCGACGATGCGGCCCGCGTCCATGAAGATCGCCCGGTCGCCCACGTCGCGGGCAAAGCCCATTTCGTGGGTCACGACCGCCATCGTCATGCCATCGCGCGCCAGGGCGCGCATCAATTCGAGAATGCCGCCCACGGTCTCGGGATCGAGGGCCGAAGTGGCCTCGTCAAAGAGCATGAGCTGGGGGTCCATTGCCAACGCGCGCGCGATCGCCACGCGCTGCTGCTGGCCGCCGGACAGCTGGCTGGGATAGCGGTCGCCGAATTCGGCCATGCCCACGCGGCCCAGCAGTTCGCGGGCGTAGCGCTCGGCGTCGCCGCGGCTGCGCCCGCGCACCACGCGCTGGGGTAGCGCCACGTTGTCGAGCGCGGTACGGTGCTGGAACAGGTTGAAGTGCTGGAACACCATGCCCACATCGGTGCGCCAGCGGTTGACGTCGGTGGCCGGATCCGTGAGGGACACGCCGTTCACCCGGATCGTGCCGCTGTCGATGCTTTCCAGGCCGTTCAGGGTGCGCAGCAAGGTGCTCTTGCCCGACCCGGACGGACCGACCACGACCATCACCTCGCCGCGCTCGAGCTGGCAATCGATGCCGTCGAGCGCCAGATGCGGGGGGTGCCCGTCGCGCCGATAGGTCTTCTTGACTGCCTGGACAACGAGCAAGGGTTCCGCCACGTATTCACCTTGAAGGTGCAGTGCGCGGCAGGTCCGCACCCCGCGGGGTGCGCTGCCGCCAACACTGGCGTTTCACAAGGCGCCGCCACCGGACGCCTCAAAAATATTTCGCATTTCACGTCATAGTTTCGTATAGTAAATTTTTTTCCAGAATCGCCACTTAGGCATAACCCTTAAGCCCCACGCGAAGGCGCTCACTTCGCAAGGCTTTCCAAGGAACCGGCATGGACACTCCCCAAGACATCCTGCGCAATCTCGGACTGAATCCCAGCGCGCTGACCGGCGGCACGCTGATTGCCCGCAGCCCCATCGACGGCGCCGAACTGGCGCAGGTGCACGAACACACGGTGGCCCAGGCCCACGCCGCCATCACCCGCGCCCGCCAGGCCAGCCTGGCCTGGCGCGACGTGCCGGCCCCGCGCCGCGGCGAACTGATCCGCCTGTTCGGCGAAACCCTGCGCCAGCACAAGCAGGAACTCGGCCGCCTGGTCAGCCTGGAAGCCGGCAAGATCATCGCGGAAGGCGAAGGCGAAGTGCAGGAAATGATCGACATCTGCGATTTCGCCGTGGGCCTGTCGCGCCAGCTTTACGGCCTGACCATCGCCTCCGAGCGCCCCGGCCACCGCATGATGGAAACCTGGCATCCGCTGGGCGTCGTCGGCGTCATCAGCGCCTTCAACTTCCCGGTCGCCGTATGGTCCTGGAACGCCGCGCTGGCGCTCGTTTGCGGCAATGCCGTCGCCTGGAAACCGTCCGAAAAGACGCCGCTCACCGCCCTTGCCTGCCAGGCCCTGTTCGCGCAGGCCGTGCAACGTTTTGGCGACGCCCCCGCCGGCCTGTCCGAAGTCCTGATCGGCGGCCGCGACATCGGCGAGGCCCTGGTCGACTCGCACACCGTGGCGCTGGTGTCGGCCACCGGCTCCACCCGCATGGGCCGCCAGGTCGGCCCGCGCGTCGCGCAACGTTTTGGCCGCGTCCTGCTCGAACTGGGCGGCAACAACGCCATCATCGTCGGCCCCACCGCGGACCTCGACATGGCCGCGCGCGGCATCGTCTTCGGCGCCATCGGCACCGCCGGCCAGCGCTGCACCACCACCCGCCGCCTGATCGTCCACGAAAGCGTCGCCGACGAACTGGTCCAGCGCCTGCACAAGGCCTACGCCAGCGCCCCCATCGGCAACCCGCTCGACAGCGGCAACCTCGTCGGTCCCCTGATCGACCGCGCCTCCTTCGACGCCATGCAGGCCGCACTCACGGCCGCCCGCGAACAGGGCGGCAAGGTCACGGGCGGCGAACGGGTGCTGGCCGATCAATTCCCCGACGCCTGGTACGTGCGCCCGGCCATCGCCGAAATGCCCGGCCAGACCGACGTGGTCTGCCACGAAACCTTCGCGCCCATCCTGTACGTCATGCGCTACAAGGAATTCGGCGACGCGATCGCCATGCAGAACGGCGTGCCGCAAGGCCTGTCGTCGGCCATCTTCACCAACGACCTGCGCGAAGCCGAGACCTTCCTGTCGGCCGCGGGCTCGGACTGCGGCATCGCCAACGTCAACATCGGCACGTCCGGCGCTGAAATCGGCGGCGCCTTCGGCGGCGAAAAGGAAACCGGCGGCGGCCGCGAATCCGGATCGGACGCCTGGCGCAACTACATGCGCCGCGCCACCAACACCATCAACTACTCGCGCAACCTGCCGCTGGCCCAGGGCATCAAGTTCGGCGAATAACCGCCGGATCAACACAAGGCGGGCATTGCCCGCCGTCCCGCATGCGGCCTGGCGCTCCGCCACGCACGACGCCCCGCGCATTGTCGACAATGCGCGGGGCGTCATCATTTTTACAGCCCATACATACGATTAGCCTGACTTACAAACTGTTGCCGGGGACGGTGCTACATTTCTTCATCACAAAAACCATACACGTCCCCAATGACCTCCAGCCGTCCTTTTCACCGCACTCCCACTTCCCGCCTCATCGCCGCCGCCCTGGCGCTGGGCGCCGCCGGCTCCGCCGCGGCAGGCGTGTCGTACCGGCTGGACCGTCCCTCCGCGGCGCCCGGCGAAACCATCACCATCGAGGCCGTGTATTTCAATGAAGGCAGCGCCCGCGTCGACTGGCAGGCCCCGCCCGAACTGGTCCTGCAATGGCGCAGCCCGGACGGCCAGATCGTACGCAGCCTGGCAAAACTCAAGAGCGGCCGCGACAACTACAGCGTGCCCGTCAACAACTTCGCGCGCATGTCCTGGACCGCCGAAGTGCCCAGCACCGCACGCGGCCTGCAAGCCGTCTCCATCGAAGGCCAGCCCTCGCTGATGGCGCTGGACGCCACCGGCCGCGACAGCGGCACCCTGGCCACCACGCCCGCCCAGACGCCCGTCGTCGACGCCCGCAGCGGCCAGCCCCTCCCGCCCGCCGCCGTCGCCGCGGCCGGGGCCTCACCCGACGCCGGCCCCGCCCCCGCCGCCAACGTCGAGCAGACCGTCGAACAGGCCGCCTTCGAGAAATTCCGCAGCGCCTTCTCGGCCTACAAACCCGTCTACTTTGCCGTGGGCACCCGCGGCCTCACCACGGCCCGCTTCCAGATCAGCGCCAAGTACCGCCTCATCAGCCCCCGCGGCACCGGCGACTCGTGGCACGACGACTTCTACCTGGGCTACACCCAGACTTCGCTGTGGGACCTGGAAAGCGACTCCAAGCCCTTCATCGACACCACCTTCAACCCCAGCGTCTTCTGGCTGTCGGACGACATCTGGAAATCCGAGAACCAGAACTGGCGCTTCGGCATGAACACCGGCGTCGAGCACGCGTCCAACGGCAAGGACGGCGAAGACTCCCGTTCGCTCAACGACGGCTACATCGAACCGCGCTTCCACTACCGCTTCGACAGCGGCAGCACCCTCACCTTCGCCCCCAAGGTCAAGGCCTACTTCGCCGTCGCCACCGAGAACAGCGACTACTCCCAATACGCCGGCCACGTCGACTGGCAACTGCGCTGGGCCCAGGACGACGGCGCGGTCATTTCCGCCATGTACCGCCAGGGCGACCAGAAGCGCCGCACCACGCAGCTGGACTTCGCGTGGCCCCTGCGCCGCACGTTCCTGAACTGGAACGGCTACCTGCACCTGCAGTACTTCAACGGCTATGGCGAGACACTGCTGGGCTACAACCAGCGCAATGAAAGCCAGTTCCGCGTCGGCCTGTCGCTGATCCCGTAAGCGCCCAACACGGCACTCAAACGTCAAATGAAAATCGCCGGCGCCAAACGCCGGCGATTTGCTTTGCGTGAAACCCGCGAGACGGTGTGCGAGCCGATGTCAGCCCCCTTGGACTAAAGACACTCGAACGCCAGATAAGGCCGCCCGCGCGGCCGACATCTGGCAGCCCCGCAAGATCTTCCAACCCTCAACAGCCCCCACAAAAGAAGGCCAAGCAAGCCGCCCTCCCCAGCAACCGCCCGCTCTCAAACGACGCAGCCCGGTGCGGCGGCGGCCTGGGTGCGCGGGGCGTGTAGATGCGCCCGAGGGAATCGGAAGGCAGGCGCCGAAGGGCGCCAACGACGATGACGACGGGGGGGCCCGCCTAGGGTAGTCCGGAGCGAAGGCTCCGGACCGCAATCGTAGCCCCGCGCGCCCAGGCCGCCGCCGCGCCGGGCGTCTAAAGAACCCACAACGCCCCCAAAACCAAGCCAAAAAACCAACGAAGGGATTTCCCGCAATCCCATCCACACCGCCCCCGGCTCCCGTAAACTCCGCGCCAAAGCGTCGCCACAATCCGCGCAACAAGGGAACCCGGTCAATCAACCCGGGGATGAAGAAGCACCAACCAAGCCAGTCATGTTCGCCGACCTGAAGCACCTCTCGCACCACGCCGCCTGGCGCCGCCAGCTCGAAATGCTGCTGGAAGCCGCTGGCGAAGGCATCTACGGCATCGACCTGCGCGGCCGCTGCATCTTCATCAACAGCGCCGGCGCCGACATGCTCGGCTACACCCCCGACGAACTCGTCGGCCGCAACATGCACTACCTCATCCACCACTCCCACGCCGACCGCCGCCTCATGCCCGTGCATGACTGCCGCATCTTCAAGGCCTTTCGCGACGGCCGCGGCGAGCGCGCCGACGACGAAGTGCTCTGGCGCCGCGACGGGAGCTGCTTCGACGCCCAATACGCCTCCTACCCCATCCGCAACGACCAGGACGTCGTCGGCGCTGTCGTCACCTTCTCCGACATCACCGCCCGCAAACAGATCGAACGCGAACTCCAGAGCACCCAGGCCCTGCTCGAACGCCGCGTCGGCGAGCGCACCGCCGAACTCAGCGCCGCCCACGAATCCCTGCGCCGCCTGTCCTCGCACCTGAGCACCCTGCGCGAAGAAGAGCGCGCCCACATCGCCCGCAACATCCACGACGACCTCGGCGCCTCCTTCACCGCCCTGCAGCTCGACCTGAACTGGCTGCGCCGCCAGCTCGGCGCCGCGCCAGAACTCCAGGCCCATCTGGACCGGATGCTGGACGTCACCCAGACCGCCATGGGCGCCACCCGCCGCATCCTCAACGACCTGCGGCCCGTCGTCCTGGACCACCTGGGCCTCTGGGCCGCCCTCGAAGCCCTGCTGCAAGACCTGCAGACCCGCAGCGGCCTGCAATGCCGCTACCTCTGTCCGCCCGACACCGAAAGCCTGCGCCTGGACCGCAACGCCGAAATCGCCATCTACCGCATCGTCCAGGAACTGCTCACCAACGTGCAGCGTCATGCCCGCGCCCGCAGCGTCAGCGTCAGCGCCGTCTTCGGCGCCGACGGCCTGGTGCTCACCGTCGAAGACGACGGCGTCGGCATGCAGCTGCCCGAAGATCGCCACACCTTCGGCATCCTCGGCATGCGCGAACGCGCCCGCGCCATCGGCGGCGACCTTGCCCTGGACAGCGCCCCCGGCGCCGGCATGCGCGCCCGGCTGCGCCTGAACCCGCTGGCCGCATAAAGGAACCGCCGCCATGGCCTTGAACCTGCTCATCGTCGACGACCACCTCATCATCCGCCGCGGCCTGGCCCGCATCCTCGAAGAAGACCCGCGCGTCGCCCTCGTGCACGAAGCCGCCGATGGCCCCGCCGCCTTGCGCGCCCTGCGCCAGGCCCACTACGACGCCATCGTCCTGGACGTCGCCCTGGGCGAACGCGACGGCCTGGACGTCTTGAAGAGCGTGCGCGCCGACTACCCCGCATTGGGCGTCGTCATGCTGTCCGTCTACCCCGAATCCCAGTTCGCCGTGCGCGCCCTGCGCGCCGGCGCCCACGCCTACCTCAACAAAGGCTGCGAACCCGAAGAACTGCTGGCCGCCCTCAACAACGCCGCCGCCGGAAAAATGTACGTCACGCCCACGGTCGCCGAACTGCTCGCCCACACCGTCCGGCAGGACAGCTCGCGCCCGCCCCATGAGCTGCTGTCCAACCGTGAATTCCAGGTCCTGCAACTGCTGGTCGCCGGGCGATCGGTCTCGGCCATCGGCGAACAGCTCGCCCTGTCCGTCAACACCATTTCCACCTACCGCAGCCGCATCTTCGAAAAACTCAACGTCCGCACGCTCGTCGAACTGGTCGCCTACGCCAACACGCACCAGTTGGGTGCCATCTGAACCGCCGCGCACTATCGCGGCGCAAGACGCGCACCACGTAGTAGGTCCCCTACACGCGTATCGTTGAACCGGCGATACCGGCCACCGGCGGCCGGCCCCATGATGGCTCCATTCCCGACCGAAGGAGCGACCATGTCCCTTTTCAGCAACCCGTTCGACGCCAACAGCCGCCTCGCGTGCGGCTGCGGCCGCCACGCCTCGCAGGCCGAACACGAGCGCGCCGCGCAGGCCCAGTCACAGGCCAGCGCCACCGACAACGCCGTCGAACAGGCGGTCATGCGCGCCCTGTTCCCGCAGGACGCCCTGCGCCGGCGCTTCCTGCGTGCGGTCGGCAGCAGCACCGCCATGGCCGCCATCGCGTCGATCTTCCCGCTGGCCGCCGCCCGCGAAGCCTTCGCGCAGACCACCGGACCGCTGGAAAAACAGAAGCTCAAGGTCGGCTTCATTCCCATCACCTGCGCCACCCCCATCATCATGGCGCACCCCATGGGCTTCTACGGCAAGCAGGGCCTGGACGTCGAAGTCGTCAAGACCGCCGGCTGGGCGCTCATCCGCGACAAGGCCATGTCCGGCGAATACGACGCCGCGCACATGCTGTCGCCCATGCCGCTGGCCATCTCCATGGGCGTGGGCGCCAGCCGCGCCGTGCCATGGACCATGCCCGCCGTCGAAAACATCAACGGCCAGGCCATCACCCTGTCCATGAAGCACAAAGACCGGCGCGACCCGAAGGACTGGAAAGGCTTCAAGTTCGCCGTCCCCTTCGACTACTCCATGCACAACTACCTGTTGCGCTACTACCTGGCCGAGCACGGCCTGGATCCCGACACCGACGTGCAGATCCGCTCCGTCCCGCCGCCCGAAATGGTCGCCAACCTGCGCGCCGACAACATCGACGGCTTCCTCGCCCCGGACCCCGTGAACCAGCGTGCGGTCTACGACGGCGTGGGCTTCATCCACACGCTCTCCAAGACCATCTGGGACGGCCACCCCTGCTGCGCGTTCTCGGCCAGCAAGGAATTCGTCACCAGCATGCCCAACACCTACCAGGCGCTGCTCAAGGCCATCATCGAAGCCACCGCCTATGCCCGCAACCCCGCGAACCGCAAGGAGATCGCCACCGCCATCGCCGCGCCCAACTACCTGAACCAGCCCGTCACGGTCGTCGAGCAGGTCCTGACCGGCACCTACGCTGACGGCCTGGGCAAGGTGCTGACCGATCCCAACCGCATCGACTTCGATCCCATGCCCTGGCAGTCGTTCGCGGTGTGGATCCTGACGCAGATGAAGCGCTGGGGGCAGGTCAAGGGCGACGTCGACTACCAGAAGGTGGCAAGCGAGGTCTTCCTTGCGACCGACGCCGTGCGCCTGATGCGCGAGGCCGGCCTGACCCCGCCGGCGGAAACCGGCAAGACCTTCAGCGTGATGGGCAAGCCCTTCGATCCCAGCCAGCCCGAGGCCTACCTCGCCAGCTTCAAGATCCGGAGGACCTGATGCGGTCCATGCAACACTGGCGGGCAACCTTTCTGTCGGTGGCCCTGTTCCTGGTATTCCTGCTGCTGTGGCACGCCGCCACGCGCCCCGATGCGGGCGAGGCAACGGTGGACCCGGCCTATGCCGCGCTGGTCGGCAACGCCGCGGCCAGCGGGTCCAAGACGCCCTTCCCCGGCCCCGCCGAGGTGGGCGCGCAGTTGTGGCAGCACATCAAGGACCCCTTCTATGACCGCGGCCCGAACGACAAGGGCATCGGCATCCAGTTGGGCTATTCGGTCGCCCGCGTACTCACCGGCTTCGGCCTGGCCGCGCTGGTGGCGATTCCGCTGGGCTTTCTGATCGGCATGTCCAAGACGGTGTACCGCGCGTTCGATCCCTTCATCCAGATTCTCAAACCGATCTCGCCGCTGGCCTGGATGCCGCTTGCGCTGTACACGATCCAGGACGCCGACACGTCGGCGATCTTCGTGATCTTCATCTGCTCGCTGTGGCCCATGCTGGTGAACACCGCCTTCGGCGTGGGCGGCGTGCGGCAGGACTGGCTGAACGTCGCCCGCACGCTGGAGGTGCCGCGCCTGCGCACCGCCCTGCAGGTGATCCTGCCGGCCGCGGCGCCCACCATCATGACCGGGATGCGCATTTCGGTCGGCATCGCCTGGCTGGTGATCGTGGCGGCCGAGATGCTGATCGGCGGCACCGGCATCGGCTACTTCCTCTGGAACGAATGGAACAACCTGTCCATCTCCAACATCATCTGCGCCATTTTCTTCATCGGCCTGATCGGCATGCTGCTGGACAACCTGCTGGCGCGCGCCGCCCGCCTGGTCAGCTATCGGGAGTAACGCCATGAGCCAATCTTTCCTGCAAGTGCAAGGGCTGGGCAAGCGCTACCCCGGACGCGACGGCAAGCCCCAGCCGCCGGTCTTCGAAAACATCGACTTCCAGATCGACAAGGGCCAGTTCGTCTGCGTCATCGGCCACTCCGGCTGCGGCAAGACCACCATCCTGAACGTGCTGGCCGGCATCGATGAAAGCAACGAAGGCGTCGTCATCATGGACGGCCGCCAGATCGCCGGCCCGTCGCTCGAACGCGGCGTGGTGTTCCAGGCGCACGCGCTGCTGCCCTGGCTGACCGCGCTGCAGAACGTGGAGTTCGGCGTGCGCTCGCGCTGGCCGACCTACAGCCGCGATCAGGTGCGCGGGCACAGCCTGCGCTACCTGGACATGGTGGGGCTGACCAAGGCCGCGGGCAAGAAACCCTGCGAGCTGTCGGGCGGCATGAAGCAGCGCGTCGGCATCGCCCGCGCCTTTGCGATCCAGCCCAAGATGCTGTTGCTGGACGAACCCTTCGGCGCGCTCGACGCGCTGACCCGCGGCGCCATCCAGGACGAACTGCGCGCCATCGTCCAGGAAACGCACCAGACCGTCTTCATGATCACCCATGACGTGGACGAGGCCATCCTGCTGTCGGACCGCATCCTGCTCATGAGCGCGGGCCCCTACGCCCGCATCGCGGAGTCCGTCAACGTGGACCTGCCGCGCGACCGCACCCGCGCCAGCCTGCATCACGAACCCCGCTATTACGAAATCCGCAACCATCTCGTCGACTTCCTGGTCGACAAGGCAGCCCAAAAGGAGTGAACCCACCATGATGTCCCGCGCAGAAGTCACCGAACTCGTCGTCACCCGAAAACTGGAAAAAAAGCTCACCTGGAGCGCCATCGCCGAGGCCGTTGGGCAGAGCAAGGAATGGACCGCCGCCGCGTTGCTGGGTCAAATGACCATGACCGAAGAACAGGCGCAGGCCGCCGCCCGCGTGCTGGACCTGCCCGCCGACGCGGTGGTGCAACTGCAGGTCGTCCCGTACAAGGGCTCGCTGCCGACCACCGTTCCCACCGACCCGCTCATCTACCGCTTCTACGAGCTGATCAACGTCTACGGCACCACCTTCAAGGCGCTGATCAACGAAGAGTTCGGCGACGGCATCATGAGCGCCATTGATTTCAAGATGGACCTGTCGCGCGAGCCCGACCCCAAGGGCGACCGCGTGCAGATCGTGATGAGCGGCAAGTTCCTGCCGTACAAGACCTATTGATGCACGGATGGCGGGGCGTGGCCCCGCCGGCCCCTAGCCTTCGGCGGCCAGTTCTTCCCAGCCCAGTTCGCGCGTGCGCTCCAGCGACGCCGTGACTTGCGCCGCCGCCTCGCGCACCGCCTCGATGAGGTCCTGGCCTTTCAGCAGCCGCGAAGCGACGCCCGCCATGAACACGTCGCCCGTCCCGTGCACCGAGGGCGGAATCGCGATCTCGGGATGGGTCACCACGGTGGCATCGTCGCGCGTCACGACCACCAGCTGCAACGTGCCCGGCGTGGCCGCCATCGGGGCGGCACTGGTCGCCACGATCCAACGCGGCCCCCGCGCCATCAGCTCGCGCGCCGCCGCCACCACCTCGTCGACGGACGACAATTGCCGGCCGACCAGCAATTCCAGCTCGAAATGGTTGGGCGTCATGCCCTCGGCCAGCGGCACCAGCAGATCTCGGTACTGCGCCACCAGGCCTTCGTTCACGTAAAGGCCGTCGTTGCGGTCGCCCATGACCGGATCGATGAACACGCGCAGCTCGGGACGCGCGGCCCGCACGGCGGAAAGCCATCGGGCCAACAGGCCCGCCTGCCCCGGCTGGCCGAGATACCCGCAGACCACGGCGCGCGCCACCTGGGTCACGCGCCGGTCGTCCAATCCCTGCAACAAGCCTTCGAACCAGTCCAGCGGCACCGCGCCGCCGTGCAGCGTGGGGTAGTGCGGCGTATTGCTCAGCAACACGGTGGGAAGCGCGATCGCGCGCAGGCCCGCCTTGCGGAACACCGGCATCGCGGCGTTGTTGCCGACATAGCCGTAGACGACCTGGGATTGGATGGAGACGATGTCCACCTGCGCGGTGCGGGCGGGCAGCGCTGCGCCCGGGGCGGGGGCAGCGGGAATGGCGGTCATACGGGTGGCTCCTGGGGGTTGCTCGTGGCACGGACGCGGATTGCTGCGTAGCCTGGCGCGGGGTGGCGCCGGGTTGGCGCCGGATGCGCAACATTCTAGTCCTCGGCAGACGCCTGGGGCTTGCGTTCCCGCGCCGTCGCCCGGACGCTCAGGCCATCCGGGTAATGAAATAGATCTTCTTGACGAACTGGTCCACCTCCCAGCGGCCCGTATAGCCTTCCGGCATGACGAACGCCTCGCCCACGGTCAGTTCATGCACCGTGCCGTCCGGATCCACCAGGCGGGCCGCGCCTTCGACGATGTAGCCGAACTCGATGTAGCCAGTGGTGTTGGACTGGAACGACCCCGCCGTGCTTTCCCACACGCCGGCCTCGGCCTTGCCCGCGTTGCCCTCAAACGCCGTCACCGTGCGAAAGGCCGCGTCGCCGGAAATGGGACGGCGGGGCTTGCCGGGCACCGGGTTCTTCATGGGGCCGGCGTCGATGCGGACCAGCCGCGATTGATCGTGTTTCATTGTTGTTCCTATGTCGATATCGGCGAGACGACATGCGCTGGCAATGCCCGCCGTGTCTAGTACCAAAGCCCCGCCAGCGAACGCGCGCGAGCGAGGGTCCCATCGTGCGGCGCGCGCGGATCAAGAGTACAGTGCGGACGCATCGATGGATCATTTCCGCACTTATACCAGCAAGTCGCCTATGTCCACGGCGACCCTACCTCCATGCACATCTGCTCGATGACTTTCTATGGCCTGAGAAAACTGGGCCTGAACAATGGCGAAATCTCGTCTCATGCCAATACCATGCAGGGGCAGCCGCTGCTGGGGCCGGTGAATTTGTTGATCGGGCCAAACGGCGGCGGCAAATCCACCGCAGTGGACATCATTCGCAGCCTGGGCGACGTGGATGTCCTCAAAACCTTGGTGCGGGAGAACCTTAGAGCCACTACCAGATCGGGCTTTGAGCTGGCCCTCGACAACGACCGCATGATCAAGGTCGCGCTCAACAAGACCGGCATGGATGAGGCGGGGGTCGCGGTCGCGGTCAGGCTATCCTCGGCCGAACCGACCTATGCGCTGTATCGCGGCACCCTCGATTTACGCGCCCAGGCGGCTGTTCCGAGCGATCTTGAAGTCGCCTTCCAGATGCTGGGCGCCTGCGTGCACTACCGGAACTGGCATGACGAAACCGGTGTTCCCAACGATGCCTGGATCGCGCAGCTCAATCTCCATGCCTCGCATCTGATCGGCGTCGGCGCCTATCCCTTGGCGCCTGGCCAGCATGCCTATCTGGGGCCGTCAGACTGGGAGGCGACAAGTATCCCGCCCGTTCAGCTACGAGACGAAGAAAGCCTGTCCATCCGCTTCAATGACGATCAGCTACAGCAGAACCACGTCAGGATCAGCGCCCTTCCTTCCGGTTGGCGCGCCTTCGCGGGCCTGCTGGCCTGGCTGTCCACGCGGCCCGAAAACGGCATCTGCGTGGTCGAAGAGCCTGAAATCCATCTACACCCAACGCTGCAGCGCGTATTGATGCAGGCGATCACGCGCATAGCGGCCGAACGTGGCTTGCAGATCTTCATTACCACCCATTCGGCCGCCCTGATCGACTTCGCCCACAGTCCCGCGCCGGTGGGACTTTTCGAAGCCGACGGCTGGCGGTTGCGGCCGCTTTCGGAACCTGCCGCCGCCGTGCAGCGATTGGG
The DNA here is from genome assembly GCF_900156745.1 of Achromobacter sp. MFA1 R4. Classification (NCBI taxonomy): domain Bacteria; kingdom Pseudomonadati; phylum Pseudomonadota; class Betaproteobacteria; order Burkholderiales; family Alcaligenaceae; genus Achromobacter; species Achromobacter sp. MFA1 R4. The sequence continues at coordinate 61,114 of NZ_LT707065.1, forward strand.
AGGACGGCCCAGCGATCTTTGCCTGGCCAACGGATTGGTGTGGATAGAGGGCCCTTCCGACAGGCTCTATCTGCTGCATTGGTTGAAATTGTGGTGTGAGCACACTGGCCAGCCCATGCCCGCCGAGAACATCGCCTTCGCGTTCTCCATGTATGGCGGCGCGTTGCTGCGCCACTATTCCGCGGGCACGGACGACACGCTTATCCGGGTCTTCGATATCAACCCGCACGCATTCCTGTTGATGGACCGCGACCTGGATTTTCTTCCCGGCCCTTACCTCCAGGCAAAGGCCAAGGATCCGGCCAGCACAAAGGCCCGGATCCTCAAGGAAATCCGAGACCAGGAAAGTGACTCCCGGGTATCGTGGGTGACCGACGGCTATACCATCGAGTCCTACCTGCCGGATGAATTCCGCGAAAAGCACTTCGGCATGCAGGAAGGCAGACTGCATGCGTTAAGCAAAAGCAAAGTGGAAATCGCCCATCTGTTTTCCGACAGCCACACGCGTTTCGCTGACTCGTACGCATCGGACAGGCTGCCCGAGTTCATCGCAAAGCTCCATGCGACGATAAGGACCTGGCAACACGACGCCTGAAAACGCATGTCCAGCACCGCGGCAGACCCTCGGCCCCCGCGGGCCGTCAGTGCGCCGCCACCACCAGCACCTCGGCCATCGCACGGCTGACCGTGCGCATGCGGTGCGGCAGCTCTGAATCGAAATAAACGGAATCCCCGGTCTCAAGGCGGAACTGGCGCTCGCCCACGTGCACCTCGATGGCGCCCTTGAGGACCAGCAGGAATTCCTCGCCCGGGTGCGGAAAGACCGCGGCGGCATCGGGGAACTCGCGGGGCGGGTGCACAACGAAAGGCTCCATGGCCTTGACCTTGCGCCGCCCGGCCAGGGATTCGTAGTGGTATTCGCTGCCCAGCCCGCGCCGTTGCAAGGCTTCGCGGTCGGCCACGCGGACCACGCTGACCACTTCGTCCTGCGCGGCGTCGTCGCCGCCGACCAGTTGCGAGACGCCCACGCCATAGGCCTCGGCCAGGCGCAGCACCGTGGAGATCGACGGCTCGCTCAGGCCCCGCTCCAGTTTGGAGAGGTAGCTCTTGGTCAATCCCGTGCGCTGGGCAAGCTGTTCCAAAGACAGCGTTTGCTGGCGGCGCAGGGTGCGTAGGCGGTGCGGCAGGTCGATCATGGGCGGGAAAGGCGCAAATAACAACCGGCAAGAATGCCCGAAACCCGCGCCGCCGTCGAGCGGACCGCTGGCGCGCAGCGTCGGCGCGCGCTTTCCCGACATCGTCGTCGTCGCACGGCCAACCCGATCCGCCGCACTTCAATCAGACCGATTCACGGGCATGGCAGGACGATTTTGTCCGACCATAGGCGCGTTGGAAATCGAAGCGCAATCACGATGCAGTTCCACGGCCGCACCACCCGGCACAACGGAGAAAACAGTTGGCGAACACACCGCACACCACCCTGAAAGGCGGCTTGAAATCCCGCCACCTGACCATGATGTCCATCGCCGGGGTCATCGGCGCCGCGCTTTTCGTGGGCTCGGGAAAACAGATCGCGCTGGCCGGGCCAGCCGTGATCCTGGCCTACATCGGCGGCGGACTGCTGGTCATCCTGGTGATGCGCATGCTGGGCGAAATGGCCGTCGCCCACCCGGACACGGGCTCGTTCTCCACCTACGCCGACCGCGCCATCGGCCGCTGGGCCGGCTTTACCATCGGCTGGCTGTACTGGTACTTCTGGGCGCTGCTTATGGGCTGGGAGGCCTACGTGGCCGGCCAGATCCTGCACAACTGGTTCCCTTTCGTGCCTGACTGGGGCTATGCCCTGATCGTCACGCTGTCATTGATCGCCGTCAACCTCATGAACGTGCGCAGCTACGGCGAATTCGAGTTCTGGTTCGCCCTGGTCAAGGTCTGCGCCATCGTCATCTTCCTGGTCATCGGCAGCCTGGCGATCCTGCATCTCTGGCCATGGGGCCAGGCCCGCGGCTTGTCGCAATTAACTGCCCAGGGATTCATGCCCAATGGCGTAAAGTCCGTGGTCGTCGCGCTGCTGGGCGTCATGTTCGCCTTCATCGGCGCGGAAATCGTGACGGTCGCGGCGGCTGAATCCGCCAATCCCGCAAAGGAAATCATCCGGACGATCAGGTCGGTGGTGGGGCGCATCTGCCTTTTCTATGTCGGCTCGATCTTCATCGTGGTCTGCCTGGTTCCCTATGACGACCCCATGCTGACCCAGCCCACCCACGGAAGCTACAACGCCACCTTGAGCCTGCTTGGCATCCCGTATGCCCAGGTCATCGTCAATTTCGTGGTGCTGACGTCGGTCTGCAGCTGCTTCAACTCCGCGCTCTATACCGCGTCAAGAATGTTGTATTCGCTGTCGCGTCGCGGCGATGCCCATCGCATCATGCAGACCACCGGCCGCCGCACCGGCGCGCCCTACGTGGGCGTGCTGGTCTCCAGCGTGTTCGCGTTCGCGGCCGTCTGGATGATGGCGACCGCCACCATGGATCTTTACGACGTACTGATGCAGGCCACCGGCACGATCGCCCTGCTGGTCTATCTGGTCATCGCCTGTTCACAATTGCGCATGCGCTACCGCCTGCAGGCCGAGGGCGTGGAGCTGAAGTTCAAGATGTGGCTCTTTCCGTGGCTGACCTATGCGGTGATCGTCTGCATCATCGCGGCCTTGGCCACCATGATCGTGGAAGGCACGTACCGCACCGAAGTGGCCTACACGTCGGCCCTGGCGGGTGTGATCGTCGTCATGGGAATCTCCGCGCAGCGCCTGGGCATCGGTCAGCGCGTCGTCCCAGGCGAAAGCAAAGACAAGCCGCCGGCGGGCGCCAACCTGCGGGAATCGCAGGTCTGAGCGCCAGGGCGCGGCATGAACGTCCGGGCGGCGGCGCGGCTGGCCGCCCCGCCTTAGCCGAGAACGTCGGGGTGCGCACGCAGCGCGCGGCGCGCGTAATACGAGAAGCCCACCTGCGAGCGCTTGGGCGTCAGGATCCAGTCATGCGCCTCGCGGCCCAGGGCCGGCGGAATCGGCTGGATCTTGCCCGCCGCCATCGCCAGCAACTGCATCCGCGCCGCGCGTTCGAACTGCAGGGCCAGCACGCAGGCTTCTTCCACCGACCCCGCCGCGATCAGCATGCCGTGATGCGACAGCAGAATGGCGCGCTTGTCGCCCAGCGCCGCCGAGATAAGCTCGCCTTCCTCGTTGCCCACCGGCACGCCGGGCCAGTCCTTCAGAAAGGCCACGTCATCATACAGCGGGCAGTTGTCCATGTGGGACACCTCCAGCGGCACCTCCAGCATCGACAGGGACGCGACGTGCAGCGGGTGCGTGTGGATGATGCAATTGACGTCCGGACGCGCGCGGTAGATCCACGAATGGAACCGGTTCGCCGGGTTGGGCATCCCGCCGCCTTCCTGGACCCGCAGGTCCTCGTCCACCAGCAGCAGATTGCTCGCGGTGATCTCATCGAAGCCCAGGCCCAGGCGCTGCGTGAAATACCGGTCCGGCTCGGGCGCGCGCGCCGTGATCTGGCCGGCCAGGCCCGAATCATGCCCGCCGTCGAACAGGATGCGGCAGGTCAGCGCCAGGCGCTCGCGCAAGGTCCATTGCGGGGTGTCGAACTGGCGCTGCATCTCGGCCTGCGCGCGCGCGATCAGTTCATCTTTTCCCAGGTGCATCGTATCGGCCATCATGTCTCCGTCATGCCGCTTCCATCAGCGGCGTAAATCCCGGCAAGGCGCGCATGCGCGCCAGCCAGGCAGTGATGTGGGCAAACGCGGACAGGTCATAGCCGCCCTCGTCCGCCATGCTCGTGTAAGGGTACAACGCGATATCCGCGATGGTCGGCGCCGTGCCCACCAGGTAATTCCGGCCCGCAAGGTGGGCGTCCATCAGCGCAGCGGCCTTCATCCCGGCTGCGCGCCACGCCACCATCTCCGGATCATCCCGCTTTGCCGTCTGGCGCAGGTGGATCAAGAGCCGCGGCTGCGCAAACGCATGCATGTGCTGCGTCTGCTCGAAGCTCAGCCAGCTTGATACCTGCGCCTGCGCCAGCCGGTCGGCCGGCACCCAAGGGGTGCCCATGCCCAGATACCAGAGGATGGCCTGCGACTCCGCCAGCCAATGCCCCTCCGGCGTCAGCAACGCGGGCACCTGACGCCACGGGTTGATGCGGGCGAACGCGTCGGATTCCAGATCGCCCCGGACGATATCGAACGTGCGCCGCGTGAGCCGCAGGCCCATCAGCCCGCAGGCCAACCGGATCTTCCACGCATTGCCCGATCGCAGCGTGTCGGCCAGTTCCAGCGGCTTGCCCGCCAAGGGGTGGGACGCCTGAGTCGTCATGCCATGCTCCTTTTCATGAGTACGATGCCTAGTCCATCCTGATGTTGGCGCGCTTGACGATGTCGGCCCACTTGGCCTTCTCACCGCCGATGAAGCGCTGGTATTCGTCGGGCGTGCCTGTATAGAGCTGCGTGCCCTGCGCCGCAAGCTGCGCCTTCAGGTCGGGCGAGGCCAACGTCTTCTGCAGCGCCGCGTTCAGCGCCGCCAACACGTCCGGCGGCGTGCCCGCCGGGGCGAAGAAGGCGTTCCAGGAACTGATCTGCAGGCCGGCGTCGCCCGCCTCCGGGCTGGGAGGCACGCCCGGCGCGGACGGCAACGGCTTGTCCGACGCCACCGCCAACGCGCGCAGCTTGCCCGAGGCCACATGCGGCATGATCACCGGGCTGGCGTCCATCACCACGTCCACCTGCTCGCCGATGGCGGCATTCACGGCCTCGCTGCCGCTCTTGAACGGGACGTGCACGATATCCACGCCCGCGGTCAGCTTCAGCAGCTCCAGCCCCAGATGCGGAGAGCTGGCGTTGCCCGCCGAGCCGAAGTTCAGCTTGGCCGGATTGGCCTTGGCGTACTTGACGAACTCCGCGAACGACGCGGCAGGCACGCCGGCGCGCACGGCCAACAGATAAGGCGAACCGGACACCATGCCCACCGGCGCGAACTTGTCCGCGTCATAACTGAGCTTGGCGTAGATCAGCGGGTTCACCACCTGCGTGCCGACAGTCCCCATGAACAGCGTGTAGCCATCGGCCGGCGCGGTGGCCGCCACCTGCGCCGCAATCACCCCGCCCGCGCCGGGCCGGTTCTCGATCACGATCCCCTGCCCCAACACGTCCCCCATTCCCTTGCCGACCTGGCGCGCCACGATATCCGTGATGCCCCCGGCGCCAAACGGCACCACCAACCGGATCGGCCGCTCCGGAAACGCGGCCTGCGCGCCGCCCGCCATTCCCGCCGCCATCGCCAGTGCGGCCACCATGTTCAAAACCTTCATGCCATTCCCCTTGTATGCGCCGTCGCGGCGCTATGACACAAAGTGTCCTATAGAGCATTGATTTTCCGCAAGGGAAAGTTGATTAGGGAAATCCTTGAGGGGCCGGAATAAAGTTCGCCTTTTCTGTTGAAGTTCGCGTTTTGGCTTTGGCCGGCAACACCTGCTATTGCGCAGGTATCTTCTCTCATTCTGTGCGGATGGACGGCCTGCAGGCTGAAGAAAGGCGAACTTTGCAATAGACGCGATTAAATTAGCGCGACAGTTCAAGCCGGCAGATTTGGGATATGCCCGTATGGGCATTTGGGAAGAGGCGCGGGCGTCTCGAGCACTCGCCTATAAGTTGGGAGTTGTAAGAGAAGAAAGCCGTTCTTTGTATGGAAGGCCCGGGGACCCTGTGGTCAGTGGCTGCTTCCGGCCACGAGCGGACCACCCTAGAAATGACCAACAGACAGTGAGCGGGCGATAGTCCCCCAATGGGACGTCGGTGTCGACTGTGGTGTTAGCTCTCACCGTATTCTCACCACCGTGCTCTGACGTCCGAGTAATGGCGTTCCCTTGAAGGGAGGGCAATGCTGGTGCAGGAGGGCCTCAAAGCGTTGGTACTCCGAAACTAAAACGGCGCCGAACACTAGGCGTGCGCCCCTCAGTTCAGCGATGTTCGGCAGGCCGATATTACCGTTCTTGTGCCCTTGAACGTGGGCCTTGATTCGGCTAACTGGTGAGATGTCTTTGCCCCAGTAAACAGGGTACCAGTCAGGAAAGCCCGGCACTTGGGCTAGCCCGGTCTTGGGGGCTGCGGGCATGTGAGTCCAGATCCCGTACACGGCGGCAGCGGATTGCTGAATCGGGAACTCGCCCCCAATTTCAATAGCGCCGTACAGGCAGTCGTGAACTTTGAGTCCGTGCTCTGCGGCGAATGATTTCAAGAACTTTGGAACGAGCGCGACTTCTGGCATGTGAAACCTAATCTTGAGTGATGGGTGGCCTTTGACGAGCTGAAGATACAGTCACTACAGCCGCTTTGGTATGGTCGGAATCGTACCCCCACTTGATGGTAATACTGCTAGGGTGATCACCAGGCGCACCGCAGGGAGTCTGCTTTCGCCGCCGGCTGCACGCGACCCGTTACTGCCGGTCAAGGCGCTAGATTTGAAAGGGCCGGTATTAGTGCCGAGCGGTCGCCCGGTAAGTCCAGAACCCGTTCAGAACGGCAAATCGTCATCGACGCTGGCTTTCGGCAAAGCTCCGGGGGGCAACGGAAGGTTCGTCACCACGAATAGGTTCAGGATGTCTTCACGGTCCATAAACATCACCTGACTGCGTTTAGTCGCGTCCAGCTTATTGCCGAGCCAGTTCCTAGCTTGCTTGGTGATCTCACCGCCAGCGACAATGAAGGCATGGTCGACGAGCACGCGTTTGCCGATCTCCGGGTCGAATACTTCGTGTCCGAGCATCATCACGACTTGGTTGTAAATCTCGGCAATATTGGCGTTCTCGCCTTTGGACACGCCCGAAGCGTCGAGCTTGCCCTTCTTCGCTTGAATCCCGAAATACAGCACGTGATGCGTGGGCAGGATGTATTTCATCCAGACGTCCTTGCCGTACTCAAGCGCTTTGTCCTTGTGACCCGCAGCGGTGATGCGATGGAAGCCGAGCTGGCGAAACAGAGGCAGCAGAACTTCCTCGATCAGCTCATCCTCTGAGGCCTTGTCCAGATACGTGACCAATTGCTCGCGCCGTGCCAGTTCGGCGGCCGAGAACGGCCTGTGGGGATTGGCCCGTGGCGTCGCGATCGTATTGGTCGCAACATGGCGGACATAGCATTTCTTATCATCAGCGTAAAACGGCTCGAAACCCTCTCTGGCCAACGCCGCGGCCAACATGGCCATGGCGCGCGAACGGTCGTACCCCTCATTCTGGGCGTCCGATTGGTCCATGAGCCGTTCAATGACGCGTGCGAATGTATCTGGGGGCGTGTTCGGGCCCGGCTGAGGTTCAGCCAGGATCGAACGCAGCGTCTCCGCAACCCACGCTTGACGCGTCGAGCCGTCGTGAACATAGTCGGTGTCGCAGTCCATGAAGAATTCGGTGAGGCGACTGCTGCTGCGATACACGAACAACGATTCGTCCGAGACGAAGTTGCCGCAGATCATATCGGCGACCTGCATGAGGGTGCGCTGCTTGAACTGCATCTTATTGTCCTTTTCTGACTGGCTGCGCAGCTATTAACTTTCGTCCGGGATGACAGGGATTATCATGCAAATGGCTTCCAGCACAAGGCCGTATCTACCAGCCTGCGGCCAGACCTGTATGTGTCAGACACGACAATATCGCGTTGTCCGGCCGATGGACCTTATATTGCCGGGAGAAGCCGGTCAATGGTGCGCGGTGAAGATCCAATCGAATGGAGATTTGATGGAGCCTTGTGCGCACAGCAAACTGGAGCTTTCTCTCGACCGGTGGCAGGAATGCCACTGGCACCTACACCAGATGGAGGCCAATTATCACGAGCCCGAGCCGTTCCGCTACTCGCTGAACTCCTTCATTCGTGCCGTCAAAGAAGTGCCGCTAAAGCTGCAAAACGATCTGCAGAGACATCCGGAGGCCAGGGCCAGGATTAAAACGCTGCAAGATACCGTTTTTGCAAACGACTTATTCAACATGCTCGGGAAACAGCGCGATTTCATTGTCCACCATGGCGCGCTGAATCTGAAAAGCCGCGGCCAGATCGGAACGACCGAGGGGAGCAAAATCAAACTAAGTTTCCCTTTTGCCGTTCATCCGTGGGAGACGTCGATCGAGGCCTATGAGCGGTACAAGGAAATGTGCCGGGCGAACAAGGTCCTGCGCGGTCTTGGACCGGATTGTGATTCCGCGCCTGCTCTCTGGCGAACGTGGATAATCCCGCAGTTTCACGATAGGGATTTGCTCGATGTCGCGTTCGAAGCATGGACGTTGCTCGGCGAACTCCTATCCGGCGCCGTTGAGGCCTTCGGCGGGGAAAAACTCGACCTCAGCATGCCGTGCAGGCATGACCCCGAACTTGTCCGCATCAAGCGCTTCAGTCAGCAGGAATTTTTCATGAGCGTCGACGGTATCGATCTCGAAGCGGAAGAACGCAAATGGCGGGCGCGGAAAGCGCAGTAGGGGCGATGCCATGGACCGCGACATACTCATCGCGCACCTGACGACCGCGCTCCGCGCCATAACAGCGCCTCGTTTCTACGAAACCGAACGGGGATTTCAGGGCGAACTTCTGGTCGGGCTGCAGCGGGTGATTCCGGAGGACTTTCTGCCAGATCGGGTCATAATTGAACAGGAGTATCAGAAGCGGCTCCGTGTGCACGGGCTCACCATCCGGCCAGATATCATCATTCATGAACCCTTTGACCCGAGCCGACACCGGTCACGCCGGGACGGGAATGTCGCCGTCATGGAGCTTAAACGTGCAGCAACGGCCGAAAAGGCTGCTGCCGACATAGAGAGCTTGATGATAATGATGGAAGTTCTTGAATACCCGCTGGCGATCTTTGTCAATATCGCGTCCGAAGTCACACACGCAGATGTCGTACCAGCCGAATGGCGGGAACGGATTATCTGTTTTGCCGTGAACCTGCGGAATGGTGAGGCACACGTAGTCCGATCCGACATGGTTTGAATAGACTCGATACGGTGAGGCTCCTCACCTTGGGGCAGTCACAATGGATGCAGAATCCGTTTACATAGCAATGATGGCTGAGGCCGCAAGCCGCCTCATGGCAGCAGATCGTTTTATCGCGCGTCACGGTAGTGATAAAGAGGTCGCCTATCTGGAGTCGGCGGCACTTCAGGTTCGCAAAGCCTTGGAAACCATAGCATTTTCGGCAATTTCTACGAATAAAGCTGCTTATGAAGGGATTCGCTCCAAGGCTGAACAAAACAAGGATTTCGCGCGGGATTATCACGCGAACCGGATCTTGCGCGATCTGCAGCGGGTGCAGAAGGACTTTTACCCACTTGCACTGGTCCCTGCGGTCAACCTCACCCCGGAGCTTCAGAACGGACGGACTTGGCACTTTGACCGAAAAGACGAAGGCTACCTGACACAGGACAAGTTTGGAAAAATCTACGACAGGTTAGCTAAATACCTTCATGCCCGTAATCCTTGGGATCAGCCAGTCCCATGGGAGGGATTGATCGAGTTTCTTCCCAGCGTGATCGATGAGGCACGGTCCTTGATAGAGTTGCACGCCGCCTTTATCCGAACTGCGGATTTCAACGGCGTCTGGATTGTCGAGGTGCCTAAGGATTCTATCGAGCCCAAGATTATTGTCGGGAAGGCCGACGGTAACTTTGCGGTTCTCAACCACGGAAAGGCCTAGATCCGTAAGCCCTGAGGGGTACTAACGGCGTTGGTTGTTCCTGAAGAAGGCTCGTCGTCGAAAGTCCGTTGTTCGAGGCGAAGCGGTCGCCCAAATGTCCAATTTTCCGCAGACGCGAACGACGGTTCCTGGCCGAGTGCGGACATAGTCTAGGCTAAGCACGCCGCCGGCCGCCATGCCGCATGGATCGGACGGCGCCGCCAAAAAGGCGAACTTTGACATAAAAATCAGCAGTCCAAGAATGCCGCTTTTCAAAAAGGCGAACTTTATTCCACCTACTCAATCCTTGAGGGGCGGGAATAACGTTCGCCTTTCTCTTATTGATCAACAGATGTCACGGCGCCCGTGTCGCAACAATGATGCCCCCGACACTTCCTGATCCCGCATCGCGAATCGCGAATCAAATCTGCAGCCACATATTGACATATAGCTATATTGCTATTTAATGTAGGGCATGATCGATCCCATAGAACAGTCCAAGGCACTTGCCAACGAGGCCCGCGTAGCCATTCTCGACTGGTTGCGGACGCCGAACGAGCACTTCTCCCATCAGGTCACGGGCGATCCGCGCGAGATCGGGGTCTGCGTCACGTTACTGACCGAGAAGCTGGGCATGGCCCAGCCCACTGTCAGCCGCCATCTGGAGTTGCTCCGCCGGGCCGAGTTCGTGACGGTCCATCGCATCGGCCGGTGGTCCTTTTTCAAACGCAACGAGGTGGCCATTGCCGCCTACAAGGAGTGGCTCCGTGAACATATCTGAGGCGGCCGATGCAAAGCTACTGCCTGGATTCAAACGACACTTCGTCGAGATCGATGGCAACAAAATCCTGGCACTGGTCGGCGGGTCCGGCCCAGGCCTTCTGATGTTGCACGGCGATCCACAGACCCATCTCTGCTGGCACGATATCGCACCGAGTCTGACCGACCGCTTCACGGTCGTGCTGACCGACATTCGGGGCCGAGGCGAGAGCCACAAGCCAAAGGCAGGACAGTCGCCCAACCCATTCGCGAAGCGCACCATGGCCGCCGAACAGATCGCGGTCATGCGCGAATTGGGTTTCGAGCGGTTTTCACTGGTCGGCCACGACCGAGGTGCACGGGTTGCCCGTCGCATGGCCCTGGATTTTCCTCACGCCATCGAACGCCTCTGCGTCATGGACATTGTTCCTGCGCTGGACTTCTATGAGAACGCGACGGCCGAGATCGCGCAGGACTATTTTTATTTCTACTTCCTGACCCAGCCCTACCCGCAACCCGACCGGCTGATCGAAGGCGATGCAGAGGCGTTTCAGCGCCAAATCCTTTTTGGGCTCGGTGACAAGCCTGTACCCTACGACGAAGACGCGCTAGCGGTGTATTTGGAAAGGTCCACGCAACCCGCTTCTATCTTCGCGATGTGCGAGTGCTTCCGCGCAGGCATTGGCATCGACCGAGAGCATGACGAGGCGGACCGGGCTGCGGGCCGCAAGATTGGCTGCCCCACGCTTGTCCTTTGGGGCGACGCGGGCGTGACTGGGCGCCACTTCGACCTTGAAGCGATCTGGAACGCGTGGTGCGAGGATGCCCGCTTTGCATCCATGCCAAGCGGTCACTTCATTCCGGAAGAGGCTCCCAACGAAGCCTTGACCGCGCTCCGCCCCTTCCTTACCGAAGAGCAGATATCGGCCTTCGGCCGTATGACGCCGCCAGCACGCGCTCCCGTGCTGGCGCCGAATCTCCACGCCAAGTGCCCGTTGACCAACACATAATCGATACCCTGCGCCTGGCTCGTCGGCGCGGCCCAGGTGGCGGTGTCCGCAATGGCGTCAGCGTCGAAGACAACAATGTCGGCCGCATAACCCTCGGCGATGCGCCCGCGCGCGGGTAGCCGGAAATACGCGGCCGGCTTGCCGGTCATCTTGTGCACCGCCTGCTCCAGCGTGAACAGCCCGACGTCGCGGCAATAGTGGCCCAGCACCCGCGGAAAGGTGCCCCACAGGCGCGGATGGGGCGCGGGGTCGTGCGGCATGCCGTCCGAACCGATCATCGTGCCCGGGTACGCAAGGATGCGCTCGACATCGGCCTCGTCCATGATGAAGTAGATGGCGCCCGCCGGTTGCAGCGCATCGACCGCGTCTTCGGGACTTAGCCCCATGTCGCGCGCGATATCGTCCAGATCGCGTCCCGCGTACTGCGGATACGGCACGGACTTGGTCACGATGACCCGGCTGGATGCCGCCAGGCGGTCCTTGCGCAGGATCGTGGATCCGGCCACGTAGGGATAGCAGTCCAGCGCCACCTCCTGACGCTGGCTGGCCTGGCCGATGTGCGCCAGCGTCTGCACCGAGCGCCCATGGTTGCGCGGACCGATCAGCTTGTGGTGCGAAATCAGCACGGGCGCGCCGCCCGCCGCCCCCACCGCAAAGGCTTCATCCAGCGCCGCGAAGATGCGGTCGCCTTCATCGCGGATATGGCTGGCGTACAGCCCGCCATACTCGCGCAGCACGCTGGCCACCGCCATCAGTTCATCCAGCGTCGCCGGCATGGCGGCCGGATACGCGGTGCCGGTCGACAGGCCGATGGCGCCGCTTTGCATGGCCTCGCGCAGCAGCGCCTGCATGTGCTCGATCTCGGCGGCGGTGGCCGGCCGGTCCAGGTCGTCCATCGCGGCGGCGCGTAGCGAGGTGTGCCCCACCAGGCAGGCCGCGTTCACGGCGGGCGGGTGGCGGTCCAGGTTTTCCAGGTAGGCGCGGAACGTCTCGTACGGAAAATCGCCGGCATCGTTGCCCAGCAGATTGACGGGCGCAGGCACCTCGCTGCGCCAGCCCGAACGCCACGGCGCCTGGCTGATGCCGCAGTTGCCGGTCACCACCGTGGTGACGCCCTGGCTCAGCTTGGCAGGCATGCCGGGTTCGATCGACAGGTAGCGGTCGTCGTGGGTGTGCGTATCGATAAAGCCGGGCGACACGATGCGTCCGTCCGCCGCCAGCACCTGGTCGGCCACAGCGCCCCCCAGGTCGCCGACGGCCGCGATGCGGCCGGCGCGCACGCCAATATCGGCCCGGACGCGATCGGCGCCGGTCCCGTCGATTACCGTGCCTCCACGGATCAGCAGATCGTAGCGTTCGTGATTCATGAGGCTCAGTCGATCTTGACGTTGGCCTGCTTGATCACCTGCGCCCAGACGGGACGCTCGGCATGTGCGCGGTCAAACAACTGCTGGCGCGGACCGACGTTGGGCACGTAGGACAGGGCCTTGAGCTTTTCCTGGACGTCCGGCGACTGCAGCGCGTTGTTGATCGTGGCGTTCAGGTAGTCCAGCACCTTGGGATCGGTGCCGGCCGGCGCGACATAGCCCGTCCAGGCCACGGCGCGATAGCCCTTCAGGCCTTGCTCGTCCAGCGTGGCCAGGTTGGGCATGGACGGATCGCGTTGCAGGTCGGTCACGGCCAGCGGCACGACCTTGCCCTGGTCCACGAATGCGGCGATGGACGAGATATTGTCGAACACCAGGACGGCTTCGCCGCGCAGCACGGCCAGGTCCGCCTCGACCCCGCCCTTGTAGGGCACGTGCATCAACTCCACGCCCGCCATCGCGCCGAACATCGCCGCGCTCAGGTGCCCGGTGGTGCCGTTGCCGCCCGACGACACGACCAGCTTGCCCGGTTCCTTCTTTGCCAAGGCGATCAGCTCGGCGACGCTCTTGACGTTCAGGCCCGGGCGCACGGCCAGCAGGTTCTGCACGGAACCGGTCAGCGCGACCGGCGCCAGCTGTTTGTCGGCGTCGTACTGCAGCTTGGCGTACAGGCTCTGGTTGATCGCCAGCGTGGCCACATTGGCAAAGCCGATGGTGTAGCCGTCGGGCGAGGCGTTGGCCACCGCCTGCGTGCCGATGATGCCGGACGCGCCGGTGCGGTTCTGCACGACGAAGTTGCCGCCGGTCTGCTTGGCCATTTCGGCGGCCAGCAGGCGCGATACGAGATCGGGCGTGGTGCCGGTATTGAACGGCACGACGATCGTGACGGCGTGCTCGGGATAGGCGGCCTGGGCGGCGGACGCCGCGGTCAGGCTCATCACTGCGCTCGCGGCCGCGAGCCAGCGCTTGGCGCTGCTTTGGAACGTGGACATGGTTTTCTTCCTTGGACTGTTATAGGTGTATCCGCGCGGGCTCTGCGTCCCCCGCGGGTCTTGCACGGCGCCCGAAGGACGCCGGAACTACGCGGCGGGGCTTGCGGCCCCGCCGGCCCGGACGGTCGCGCGAACGCTCAGCCCAGTGCGATCTGACGCAACAGCGGCAGATCGATGTTTCCGCCCGACAGCACGATGACCGCGTCGCGGCCTTCGGCAGACAGCTTTCCCGCCAGCAGCGCAGCCAGCGCCACCGCGCCGCCCGGCTCGACCACCAGGCGCAATTCGTCCAGCGCAAAGCGGATGGCGGCGGCGACGTCGTCATCGCTCACCGACACGGCCGCGCTCAGGCAGCGGCTGTTGATGGCATAAGGCAGTTCCGCCGGCGTCGCAGCCTGCAGCGCGTCGCACAAGGTCTTGGCGCCCGCCGGATTGGTCTCGCGCTTGCCCGAGGCCAGCGACCGCACCGTGTCGTCGAACTCACGCGGTTCCACCGCCACCATCCGGGCCTGCGGCGCCAGTTCGCGCAGCACCAGCGAGCAGCCCGCCGCCATGCCGCCCCCGCCGCAAGGCGTGGCGAAGAGGCCCAGGTTGGCGCGCGCGGCGGCCGGCAGATCCTGCAGCGCCTCCAGGGCCAGCGTGCCCTGCGCAGCCAGCACGTCGGGATGGTCGCCGGGCGGCAGCAGCGTGGCGCCGGTCTCGGCCAGCAGGCGCATCCCGATCGCTTCGCGGCTTTCGCGCGTGCGGTCGTAGCGCACGACCTTGGCGCCGTGGCGCAGCGCCTTCTCGACCTTGTTTTCCGGCGCATCCACCGGCATCACGATGGTGGCCGGCACACGCAGGCAGCGGCTGGCCCAGGCGACGGCCTGGCCATGATTGCCGGTGGAATAGGCCACCACGCCGCGCTCGCGCTGCGCCGGGTCCATGTTCAGCAGGGCGTTGAACGCGCCGCGGGCCTTGAAGGAGCCCGTCACCTGCAGGTTTTCCAGCTTCAGCCAGATGGGCGCCTGCGCCCGTTCATCCAGCGCCGGCGAGCGCAGCAGCATGGTGCGGCGCACGTAGGGCGCCAGGCGGTCGGCGGCGGCGGTCACGTCGGCGTATTCCGGCACGCGCAGGGTGCCGAGCATTTCGTGTTCGATGGTCGGCGGCAGAAGCATCGCGGTCATGAGGCTATCCAGCAAGGTAGGGAAATTCGGGCGGGTCAGGCCGACGGCGTCCAGACGGCGGGCGCGACGCTGCCGGTCTGCTCGACCAGGCGACCGTAGGCTTCGGGACGGCGATGCTTGGCGAAATTGAACACGGTGCTGCGGCCCAGTTCGCACAGGTCCAGGTCGCAATCGGCGACGATCAGTTCATCGTCCCAGGTCGCGGCCATGGCGATGATTTCGCCCTGCGGGTTGACGATGATGGAGTGGCCCAGCAGTTCATGGCCGTCTTCAGTGCCGGCCTTGGCGACGGCTGCGGCAAAGGTGGCGTTCTGGTAGCAGCCCGCCTGGATGGACAGGTGCGAATGCAGCACGCGCAGGTGGTGCGCCTCGAAGCCGCGGTTGTCCTGGTTGCGGCTGGGCGTGTTGTAGCCCAGCATGACGAGTTCGACCTGCTGCAGGCCCAGCACGCGCCAGGCTTCGGGCCAGCGCCGGTCGTTGCAGATCAGCATGCCCAGGTTGGCGTCCACGCCGGGCGCAACCGGCGCGCGCACTACCGGGAATCCCAGGTTGCCCACTTCGAAGTAGCGCTTCTCCAGATGCTGGACCTGGCGATGCTCGGCGAACTCGGCATGCCCGGGCAGATGGACCTTGCGGTACTTCAGCACGATCTCGCCGTTGGGCGCGATGACGACGGACGTGTTGAACCGGCGCTTGCGCACGATGCCCTGTTCGTCCGGTTCCCAGGCCAGTTCCGCGTAACCCAGGTACACCATCAGGCCGTAGCGCTTGATGGCGTCGAACAGCGGCTGCGTGGCGGGCGACGGCAGGCTGGGCTCAAACCAGGCATCCGCCTCGTCCAGGTCCTCGCAGTACCAGCGCGGAAAGAAGGTCGTCAGCGCCAGTTCCGGAAACACCACGACCTGGGCGCCGCGCTGATGCGCGCGCTCCATCAGCCGGACCATGCGGCCGATCGCCACGTCGCGCCCTTCGGAACGTTGAATCGGACCCAATTGGGCGGCAGCGACGGTGACGATGCGGGACATGTGGCAATCCTGGTTGTGTGAGCGATATCCGCTGTCAGCATGACGCGCGCTCCCGTCTGCGTGAAGACCGTCCGCCAGGCGGGAAGCGGGCGCCGGCGCGCGGAAAAACGTGCGCAAAACCCTTGAAAACAAAGGGTTTTATCGCCACCGTAAGATGCTTCCGCCGGCCGTGGGACTGTGCATTTAGTAATGGGCTGCGCGCAAAACGTCATGGCAGCCGCGTGGCGCGCACGCCGCACTGGCGTCCAGGACATAAAATGGCGGGCGCTGACTTCCCTTCCACTTACACCCCCTTCCCTATGGCCGGCCCCCTTCCCTCGGCGCCCGGAGCGCTGACGCTTCGCCAGATCGAGGTTTTCCACGCCGTGATGCTGACCGGCTCGCTCAGCGAAGCGGGCCGCATGCTGTCCGTGACGCAGCCCGCCGTGAGCCGCGTGCTGGCCTCGGCCGAGAACCGGCTGCGCTATCGGCTGTTCGAACGCGTCAAGGGGCGGCTGCACCCCACGCCGGAGGCCCGGCGCCTGTTTGCCGAGGCCGAAGAGATCTTCGGCCGCGTCAATCGGTTCAATGCCCTGGCGGGCGCGTTGGGCGCGGGCTCGGCGGGGACGGTCAGCCTGGTGTCCAGCCCCAGCTTCAGCGAATGGCTCATTCCGCACGCCATCCAGAAGTTCCGCGAGCGGCATCCCGACACGCCTATCCGCTACCGGCCGCTGGCTTTTGACGCGCTGCTGCCGCACCTGCTGCTGGGACAGGCCGATTTCGGCATCGCGTCGATGCCGCCGCCGGTCAACGCCAATATCGTCAGCGAAGAGATCGGCCAGGGCTGGCTGGGCTGCGCGGTGCCGCGCGGCCATCCGCTGGCGGTGCGCAGGCGCATTCGCGTCGAAGACCTGCAAGGCCATCTGCTGATCGGCTATGGCGCCGACACTCCCTTCGGGCGCCTTGCCAGCCGCTTCCTGCACGCCGGCCCCGTGCCGGTGCAGCCGCAGATCGAAATCCGCTCCACGCCCGAGGCGCTGGCGCTCGTGCGCCAAGGCGTCGGCGTGGCGCTGGTCGAATCGTTCGGCTATCACCCCAGCTTCGGCAAGGACTTCGTGCTGCTGCCCACCGAACCCGCCATGAGCCACGCCATCCATCTGCTGCATTCGGCCAGCAGCCCGCTGTCCAGCACGGCCAAGCGCTTTGCGACCGTGCTGAAGACGCTGATCCGGCAGGCGCAAAAAGACGCGCCCTACTGAAAGTCCATCTGCGAGATCGGCCGCAGGCGCACACCTTCTTCCAGCAGCGCCTGGCGCACGGCCCGCGCGATGTCGACGCCCTGCGGATTGTCCCCATGCACGCAGATCGTGTGCACCGGCATGGCGACCACCTTGCCGCCCACCGTGCGGATCGCCTGTTCGCGCACCATGCGCAACGCCTGCGCGGCGGCCGCGGCCGGATCGTGGATCACCGCGCCCGGCTCGCTGCGCGGCAGCGTCAGGCCGTTGTCGCCATAGAGCCTGTCGGCAAACACCTCGCAGGCCACGCGGATGCCGGCCCGGCGCGCGGCGCGCTCGGTCTCGTTATGCGGCGTGCAGACCAGCACCAGGTCCGGGTCGAGCGCGCGCATGGCCCAGGTCAGCGCCTCTGACAGCGCCCGGTCTTCGAAGGCCAGCGTGGCCAGCGCGCCGTGCACCTTCACGTGCGTCACGCGATGGCCCGCGGCGCGGGCCATGCCCTGCATCGCGGCGATCTGGTACGCAAGCATGTCGCCGATGGCCTGAGGGCTGTCGCCGATGATCTTGCGCCGCCCGAATCCCCACAGGTCGTTGAACCCCGGATGGGCGCCCACATCAATGCCCCGCTTTAGCGCGGATGCCGCAGTTTGGTGCATGACCGATGCATCACCACCGTGAAAACCGCAAGCCACGTTCGCCGACGTGATGAGATCCAGCATGGCCTCGTCCGCGCCGATCTTGTAGTGGCCGAAGCTCTCTCCCAGGTCGGAATTGAGGTCTACGTCGCGCATCTGAAGGACTCCGAAAAAAAAGAATTTCAATGTTTGGCATACCGTTGGCATGCAATTTGCATGCCAAGGACTTGCTGAGGCGATATGCCCAGGATCGGGGCAGGTCTGCCCACCGCGTTTTTTATCGAACGGAGTCCAAGCAATGAATTTCAAATGGAAGAACGCCACATGCGCCGTCGCCGCAGCATTGGCGATGGCGACTGGCGTGGCGCAAGCGGCAGAACTCAATTTCGCCAGCTGGGGCGGCAACTACCAGGGCGCGATCCGCGACGCCTGGCTCAAACCCTTCTCCAAGGAAGCCGGCATCACCGTCCACGAAGACACCGATCCGCAGGTGGCCAAGATCCGCGCCATGATCGACACCAAGTCGGTCACCTGGGATGTGGTGACCGAGAACAGCGCCCGCCTGACGCGTGGCATCAAGCTGGGCGTCTTCGAGAAGATCACGCCGGACATGGTCAACCAGGACCACGTGATCCCCAATGCCCGCAATGACTATGGCGTGCCGTCGGAGATCTTCTCGACCAACATCGGCTTCTCGACCCAGGCCTTCCCCGCCGGCAAGCCGCAGCCCAGCACCTTCGCCGACTTCTGGGACGTGAAGAAATTCCCCGGCAAGCGGACCCTCCAGGACGATCCCGCCACGGTGATCGAAGCGGCGCTCATCGCCGACGGCGTCGCGCCCGCCGATGTGTACAAGGTGCTGGCCACGCCCGAAGGGCTTGACCGCGCCTTCAAGAAGATCGAAGAGATCAAGCCCCACGTCGCCCGCTGGTGGAAGAGCGGCGCCGAGCCCGTCAACGCGCTGGGCAGCGGCGAAGTCGTGATGGCGCTGGGCTGGAACGGCCGCTTCCAGGCCGGCATCGACTCGGGTCTGCCCATCGCCATGGGCTGGGGCGACAGCATCGCCCAGGTCGGGTACTTCGCCATCGTGAAGGGCTCGCCCAACCGCGACGCGGCCATCAAGCTGCTGAACTACATGATCCAGCCCAAGCATCAGGCCGAATTCAGCAAGTACATCGCCTACGGCCCGACCACCGAGCAGGCCCTGCCCCTGATCGACGCCAAGCGGCTGGAGCGCCTGCCTTCGACCACCGAGCGCCTGAAGAACAGCATCTTCCTGAACTCGGAGTTCTGGGACACTCACGGCCCCGCCATCACCGAGCGCTACAACCAGGTCCGCGCCCGCTGATCCACCTGCTTCCCTACCCAGACGCCGGCGAGCGCGCCGGCGCCCCAATGCCATGACCACGAGCACCGACGCCCTTCCCCTGCCCGTCGCCAGACCGCGCCCGGCCGCCGCTTCCCGGCGCGGCCGCGTCGCGGCCCTTGCCGCATTGCCGCTGCTGCTGTTTCTTCTGCTGTTTTTCGCCGGCCCGATCGCTGGCCTGCTGGGCAACGGCTTCAAGGGCGAGGACGACGGCCTGACGCTGGACCATTACCGCCACCTGCTGGACACGCCGATCTACCGCATCGTGCTGGTCAACACCTTCACCATTGCCGCCGCCGTCACGGTGGCCTGCGTGGTGTTGAGCTATCCGCTCGCCTACCTGATGGCGACCGTCTCGCCGACCGTGGCGCGCGTGGTGTTCTTCGCGGTGCTGCTGCCCTTCTGGTCCAGCGCGCTGGTGCGCACGTCGGCCTGGATCGCGCTGCTGGGCAAGAACGGGCCGTTGAACACCCTGCTGACGACCGTGGGCATCCTCGACCAGCCCATGGCGTTCCTCTACAACTTCACCGGCGTGATGGTGGGCATGACGCACGTGCTGATGCCCTTTGTCGTGCTGCCGCTGTATGCGTCGTTCCGGTCCCTGGACGGCAGCCTGGTGCAGGCCGCGCAGGGCCTGGGCGCGGGGTCCGCGGGCATTTTCAGCAGGGTCATCCTGCCGCTGACCAGTCCAGGCGCGGTCGCCGGCGGCATCATTGTCTTCATGAACGCGGTGGGCTACTACATCACCCCGTCGCTGATGGGCGGTCCCGCCCAGCGCATGGCCGCCGAACTCATTTCGCACAACATCACCGAAGAGCTGAACTGGGGATTGGCCTCGGCGCTGGCCGGTGTGCTGCTGGCCACCGTGCTGCTGTCGCTGTGGCTGTTCAACCGGCTGTTCGGCCTGAACAGCCTGATCAGCGCCAGTTCCGGCAAAGGCAGCAACACCAGCGGGTATCGCCGCACGCCGGGCGGCCGGGTGTCGGTCATGCTGGGCGTGGCGTGCGCGCTGTTCCTGCTGCTGCCCATCGTCGTGGTCATTCCGATGAGCTTCGGAACCACGGAGTTTCCCATCTTCCCGCCGCCCAGCTACGGGCTGCGCTGGTACGAGAACTTCTTCACCGACGGCAAATGGCTGGCCGCGCTGGCCTCCAGTACGCGGATTGCCATCGTGGTGACGCTGCTGGCCACGGTTTTGGGCACCGCCGCCGCGCTGGGCGTCAGCCGGCTGGCAAAGCGCCACCAAGGCTGGCTGGACGCCTTCTTCATCGTCCCGATGTCGGTGCCGGCGATTGTCACGGCGGTCGCGCTGTACTACCTGTTCGCGCCCATCGGCTGGGTCGCCAATTCCATGGCGGTCATCCTGGGCCACACGGTGCTGGCCGCCCCCTACGTCTACATCACCATGCGGGCGGCGCTGCGCAGCCTGGACCCCAGCCTGGAACTGGCCGCGCTGAGCATGGGCGCTTCCTGGCCGACGATGTTCAGGCTGGTCATGCTGCCGGCCCTGATCCCCAGCCTGATCGGCGGCGCCGTCTTTGCCTTCGTCAGTTCGTTCGACGACGTGGTCATGGCGCTGTTCCTGACCACCATCCGCAACCGCACCCTGCCCAAGCTGATGTTCGAGGGCCTGGCCAACGACTTCGATCCCACCGTGATCTCCGCCTCCTGCCTGCTGGTCGGGGCGACGGCGCTGATCCTGCTTGCCAACCTGCTGATCAGCAGGAAGAAGGAACACTGACATGCATATCGCCAACGATATCCTCCCGCAACGCCCGCCGGAACGCCAGGGCAAGGAACTGACGCTTGCCGGCATCCACAAGCGATACGGCGATTCGATTGCGCTGCCCGACGTCGACCTGACCGTGGCGCGCGGCGAGTTCTGCACGCTGCTGGGCGCGTCCGGCTCCGGCAAGACCACGCTGCTCAAGATCATCGCCGGCTTCGAATCGCCGGACGCCGGCGTGGTCAAGATCGGCGGGCGCGACGTCACGCATACCCCGATCGCGGACCGCAATATCGGCATGGTGTTCCAGAACTACGCCCTGTTCCCGCACATGAGCGTGTTCGAGAACGTCGCGTTCGCGCTGCGCATGCGGCGCCAGAACGAAGAGGACATCCGCCGCCGAGTACAGGATGCGCTGGACCTGGTGAGCCTGGCGCCGCTGCAGGACCGCAAGCCCGGCGCGCTGTCCGGCGGCCAGCAGCAGCGCGTCGCGCTGGCGCGCGCCCTGGTGTTCACGCCCGACATCCTGCTGATGGACGAGCCGCTGGGCGCGCTGGACAAGAACCTGCGGCAGTCCATTCAGCTGCAGCTGCGCCGGCTGCACCAGGAACTGGGGCTGACCGTGGTCTTCGTCACGCATGACCAGGAAGAAGCCATGAACCTGTCGGACCGCATCGTCATCCTGGAACAGGGCCGCATCGTCGAGGCCGGCTCGCCGGAAAGCCTGTACCGCAAGCCGGCCAGCGCCTTCGTCGCCGGCTTCCTGGGCGAATGCAATTTCCTGCCCGCCAACGACGGCGTGCTGGGCGTGCGCCCCGAACACCTGCGCCTGGGCAGCCGCCTGGCCGGCGCCGATCTGCGCCACGCGGGCAAGGTCGTGGCGTCGACGTTCTGCGGCGTGCACTGGAAAGTCTTTATCGAAGCCTTCGACAAGGTGATCCTGGCCTACGCGCCGCTGGATGTGGACTCGGCCCAGCGCACGCCCGGACAGTCGGTGACATGGGGCTTTCATCCGGCCGACGCCATGGAATTCGCCAACGCAGCATGACGACCGACGCGCCTATTTCTTGCGGCCATGCCGCGCCGCGCATCGTGGCGGCGGGCGATCGCACGCTGCTGGTCGAATTCGCCGACCGCATCGACGCCGAGACCAACGCGCGCGTGCTGGCGCTGTCGCAAGCGTTGCGAGGCAGCCTGCGCAAGGTTCGCGGACTCCAGAGCGTGGTGCCGGCGTACCGCTCGCTCGCGGTGGGCTTCGACCCATTGCTGATCGGGCACGACGCCGTTGGCGAGCTGATCGGCCGCAGCCTGCAAGCCAGCGCCTGCGCGCCAGCTCCCGCGCCGCGCCGCTGGGAAGTCCCGGTCTGCTACGGCGGCGCCCACGGCATGGACCTGCAGGCGCTGGCGGATCAGCATGGGCTGGATCCCGCGCGGGTCATCGCCCGGCACACCGCGCCGGTCTACCGGGTCTACATGGTGGGATTCCTGCCGGGCTTCGCGTATCTGGGCGGCCTGGATCCTGCGCTGCACACGCCCCGCCGCGCCATGCCGCGCGCGCACACGCCCGCCGGCAGCATCAACATCGGCGGCCAGCAGACGGCCATCGCCTCGGTGCCGGGACCTAGCGGCTGGCACCTCATCGGCCGCACGCCGTGGCGCAGCTTCGATCTGCGCCACGCGGATCCCTTTCTGTTCGAGGCCGGCGACGAGATCGTGTTCACCCCCATCGATGAAGACGAGTTCGAACGCCTTGCCGCCTTGCAGGACGACCCCGCCCGTCGACCGCAACCGCTACCGGGAGCCGGCCCATGAGCGCGCGCCTGCGCGTCGAGAAGGCCGGCATGCTGACCACGGTGCAGGACCTGGGCCGCCCGGGCTATGAACACATGGGCGTGCCGCCGTCGGGCGCCATGGACCCCGGCGCGCTGCGCATGGCCAATGGACTCGTCGGCAACGCGCCCGGCTTGGCCGCGCTGGAATTCACCCTGCTGGGCGGCGCGTTGCAGGTGCTGGAGGCGGACTGCACCATCGCCTACGCCGGCAGCGCCTTGCTGCACGCCAGCGCCACGGCCGCCTCGCCCGCCCGGTCACTGAGTCCGTGGCAATCCCACCGCGTACCGGCGGGCGCCACCTTGACGATCGGACCGCTGCAACGCGGTGTACGCGGGTATCTGGCCGTCGGCGGCGGCATCGCCGTCGCGCCCGTGCTGGGCAGCGCGTCCACCCTGACGCGTGCCCGGCTCGGCGGCCTGGAGGGCCGTGCGCTGGCGCGCGGCGACGTGCTTGCGACCGGCGACGGCCGGCGCCGTTCGCCGCGGCGCTGGCTGGCCAGCCGCGACATCGGCTGGTTCTATCGGGACGCGCCCATCGGCGTCATCCTCGGTCCGCAGCAGGATCACTTCGCGCCCGCCGAGATCGGCCGCTTTCTTGGCGCCACCTATCGCCTGGCGCCGCAGTCGGACCGCATGGGCCTGCGCCTGGACGGGCCGGCCATCGCGCACGCCCGGGGCGCCGACATCATCACCGACCCCATCGCCGCGGGCAGCATCCAAATCCCGGGCGCGGGACAGCCCCTCATTGCCATGAACGACCGCCAGACCACCGGCGGCTACCCCAAGATCGCCACCGTCATCTCGGCCGACCTGCCTCGGCTTGCCCAGATGCGCCCGGGCCAGCCGCTGCGGTTCGAAGCCCTGGACCCGGCCCAGGCCGTGCAGCGCTGGCGCGACTACACGGAATGGGTCCGCGCCCGCGAAGACGAACTGCGCGCCGACCCGAACTTTCCCATCTTCCCCCTATTGTTTCCATGATTCCTATGTCTATCATTCATGCCATGGAAAGCCCCCTGCTCAACGCCACGGCCGCCGCCCCCGCCGCCGACGACTCGCGCGACCTGGTCGACGAGGCCTACTCGACCATGCTGGACATGATCCAGCTGGGCCAATTGCCCATCAACCAGCCGCTGCAGGAACGCAACCTGGCCAGCGCGCTAGGCGTGTCGCGCACCCCGCTGCGCGAGGCGATGAGCCGGCTGATCGGCGCCGGCTTCGCCGTGCGCACCGCGCGGGGGCAGCTCATCGTCCCTGAACCCTCGCTGCGCCAGTACCTGGAGATCTTCCAGATGCGCGTGCTGCTGGAAGGCGACGCCGCCGCGGCCGCCGCCACCCGCATGGCGCCGGAGCAGGCCGCGGCCCTCCTGGAGCAAGTCAGCGAGATCCGGCGCCGCAATGAGGCCACCCACGAGGAGAACCATCGGGTCGACAACCTGCTGCACGACAGCATCGCCCAGGCCAGCGGCAACCGGCTGATGGCGCAGACCATCCACGACCTGCGCATCAAGGCCCGCTGCTTCGACCAGAACGGCGCGCCCGAACGGCTGATTCCCGGCTGCGACGAGCACATGGCCGTCCTGCAGGCGATCCTGGACCGCAACCCCGAGGCCGCGCGCGCGGCGATGCAGGCGCACCTGAGCAAAGTGCGCGTTGGCCTGGTCGCCCGGCACACCCAGATTTAACCGCTTCCTTTATCCGCATGTCATTCCCCACCCCCAAGCCTCTGCTCATCATCATGAACCCGGTCACGCAGGCCGACCGGGACCAGATCGCCCGCCACTTCGAAGTCATCTTCGCCCCGACGCCGGAACAGTATGCGCAAGCCGTCGCCGAGCACGCACCGCGCGTCGACGTGGTCATGACCATCGGCGCCATCGGCCTGACTGCAGGCCAGATCGACGCGCTGCCCAACCTGAAGCTGATTTACTCGATGGGTGCCGGCTACGAAAAGATCGACCTGGACCACGCCAGGCGGCGCGGTGTCAAGGTCGCCAACGGCGCGGGCACCAACGACAGCTGTGTCGCCGACCACGCCATGGGCCTGATGATCGCCGTCATCCGCGGCATTCCCCGCCTGGACCAGCTCACGCGGCAAGGCGTCTGGCGCACCCAGCTGCCCCTGCCGCCCAACGTCTCGGGAAAGAAGCTGGGCATCATCGGCCTGGGCGGCATCGGCGAAAAAGTGGCGCTGCGCGCGCAGGCCTTCGAGATGCAGATCGGCTACCACAACCGCCGTCCGCGCCCGGGATCGCCGCACCGCTACTTTCCGTCCGTGAGCGAACTGGCCGGGTGGTCCGACGTGCTGCTCGTCGCGATCCCCGGCGGGGATTCAACCCACCATCTGATCGATGGGGCCGTCCTGGACCAGCTTGGCGCCAGCGGCTACCTGATCAACATCGCGCGCGGCAGTGTCGTGGACACGGTTGCCTTGGAACGCGCCCTGCGCCACGGGTCCATCGCCGGCGCGGCGCTGGACGTTTATGAAGGCGAACCCGTGTTGCCAGCAGCGCTGGCCGACTTGACCAACCTGGTGCTGACCCCCCACGTTGCCGGCTGGTCGCCCGAAGCCATGCAACTGATGGTGGATAAGTTCCTGGAAAATACGCGCCGCCTGTATGCGGGCGAGCCGCTGATGACGCCGCTGTGAGGCCGTATTTTGCGCGCGAGGAATTTCAAGCGGTCAGGAAGCGCGTGACTTCGTCCCAATCGTTCGTCGACAGGGCGACGTCCTCATAGTCGCCCTCTTCCTCGTCATAGCGGGAAACACAGAAGCGCTGGCTTCTGCCGGATTCGCGGTCGGCATAGTTGGCGTAGTCGATATACACCTTCAAACCGCGTTCCTTGTTCTCGAACGAAGGCGCTGCATCGATGTAACTCGACGAGTCGAAGTACCCTTCGGGAAGGGTAGGCAGGGTTGTAACGTCGTAGTCGGGAAATTCGCGACGCAGTCGGTCAAGGTTCATAAGGAAAGCATGTGGTGGCTGAAAGCCTGACATTTTACGTTGGTCAGTATCGGCCGCCACAATGCCCCCCGAAACGCAGTTGGGATCCGGCTACTACAAAGTAGCTTCTCCCCGCATCACGGCCGGCCAGCCGCGGCAATGACGATTTCCACGCGGCGATTCTTGGCGCGTCCTTCGGGTGACGCATTGCTGGCCACGGGCCGCGCTTCGCCAAAACCCTGTGCCGAGATCGAGTTGGACGGAACTCCCTTGGAAATCAAATAGCGAGCCACTTCGTCGGCGCGCGCCGATGACAGCTCCAGGTTGGAGGGGAACCGCGACCGCAGTTCCGGACCGATGGGTTCGTTGTCGGTGAACCCTTGGACGACCACCTGTTGACCTGGCAGGTTGGCCAGCGTGGGCGCGATCTTGGTGAGCGTCTGCTCGCCCTTTGCACTGAGTCGCCACCCGCCTTCCGGGAACAGGATCTCGTTCACCATCGTGACTTTCAGCTCATTCTGCATTCGCGAAATCTGCACCTGATCGGCACTCAACTCCGTCGAGAGCTTCTGGTTCAGGGCCTCGTACTCAGCCGCCAGTTGCGCCTCTTTGTCGTAGGTGTTCTTTGTTACGCATCCGGACACCACCAGCATCGCGCACAGCATCAAAGCCAAATTGGGTAGCTTCATGTCGATTCTCCGTCAGGTTGAAATCCGGCAGAAGGGCCAGCCCCCTCTGCCGGTGCTATTCCCAGGATTGCGGACATCAGTTGCCGGTCGGCAATGAAAGCTTGAAGCCGTCGTTGGCCAGGCTTTCCCGGATGTACTGTTCATCGTCGCTCTGATCATGTCAATGGAAATTTCCGACGCCAAAAGGACATTTCGAACGACTGGTTCATCGTGACCGGAGCCTCTGCACTGTGCGGTCATTCGAGGTATGCGAACGATGGCCAGCGATGCCGGACAAGGCGTGCGGAATTCGGCGTACTGCAAATTGAGTATGGCAGCCCACAGGATCTGGGCCTTAGCTTGGTTGCCACGGTTGCAAACCGCGGGGAAGACGCCGCGGGCAAATGGCGAAGCATCTGGGCGAGCCGGCATCGGGCACATGTTGCGATGGCTACCCCAGTCGCCCCTCGTTCAATTGCGCAACGTGATGATCGTCCAACCTTCAATCCATGGCGAGCCTCACAGGTAGCTCGCCCTATCTCATGAGGCGTTCAATGACCACAAGGCGGGATTTTCTAGGCTCAAGCGCACTTGCCGCGCTGACTGGTGCGACGATTTTTTCCCCTTCTGGTCAGGCGCAAAGCAGGGCGGACGATCCGCGCTTCTTTGAAGCGAAGGACATTGCCGAGGCGGGGTTCATTTATGGCCTGCCTATCGTGATGAACTATGCGGTCATGTATGAATACGCGGTGGATCGCAATTCGGGGCAGTTCAAGGCGCCATTCAATCAGATCAAGAACGAGCCCAACGTCTTTACCTACAAAGACACGGCGATCGTCACGCCAAACAGCGACACGCCCTATTCCTTTGTCTGGATGGATCTGCGAGCGGAACCGGTGGTGCTGTCGGTGCCGGCGGTTGACGCGAACCGCTACTACTCGGTCATGCTGTGCGACGGCAACACCTACAACTATGGCTATATTGGCACCCGCGCTACCGGGAACGAGGCCGGTGACTACCTCGTCGTCGGTCCCGAGTGGACAGGCAGCACGCCGGCAGGCATCAAGCAGGTATTCCGTTCCAGCACCCAGTTCTCTCTGGCGGGCTACCGCACCCAACTTTTCGGGCCGTCCGATCTGGACAACATCAGGAAGGTGCAGGCTGGATACAAGGTGCAGATGCTATCGACCTACCTGAACCAACCGCCGCCCCGCGCCACACCGGTCAACTTCCCCAAGATCGACAAGGCGCTTGCCAAGACCGAGTTCTTCGAATTTCTGGATTTTGCGCTGCAGTTCGCGCCCCCTCAATCGAACGAGACGGAAATCCGCGCGCAACTTGCGCGAATCGGCATCGGACCCGGGAAGACATTCCATTTCAGGGATTTGCCGCCGGAAATAAAGCTGGAGATCGCGCTTGGCATGAAAGAAGGCCAGCGCAAGGTTGACGAAGCCGTTGCCCATACAGGAAAGGCCATCAATGGCTGGCGGGTAAGCGGTCTGCCGGGCGATAGCGCCCACTACGCGGGCGATTGGCTGAAGCGCGCCGTCGCGGCTCAAGCGGGCATTTATGGCAATGATCCGGAAGAGGCGACTTATCCGTTTACGCGCGTGGATATAGACGGGCAGGAAATCGACTGCAGCAAACACGATTACACGCTGACATTTCCCGCTGGAGATCTGCCCCCGGTCAATTCGTTCTGGTCCCTGACGATGTATGACGGCAAGTCTCAACTGCTGATTCAGAACCCAATCAATCGCTACCTGATCAATTCACCCATGGTTCCCGCCATGAAGACCAATGCGGACGGGTCGCTCACCCTCTATATCCAGCACAAGAGCCCTGCCGCCGACAACCAGGCCAATTGGCTGCCGGCGCCGAACGGACCCGCCTATCTGGTGATGCGGCTCTATTGGCCGAAAACGACGCCGCCCTCGATCCTGCCAGCTGGAGAAGGCACGTGGCAGCCGCCTGGGCTAAAGCGTGCGGTTGCATCTACCTGAGGCATCGTCAGCGCAGGGGCTGCAGGTGCAGCCATCGCCGTGCGTCGATTCGAATCATGGCAGCAGTCATCCAAGCCCCCCTCGATGTTATCGGCCCACGCGGGCCTGCAACGCGATGGGATCGCGGCCCCCTTGATTCGAACGCGGCCAATGCAGCGCGGACGCCGGCGTCCTTCAGACGAGCGTCTCGTGCTGGCTCGCCGGCCTGCGAGATGGAGGCTGCGGCGTAACGGGAGGGTTCGGCGGCGCGCCCGACACCAGGCGGCCGCTTTCCATGTACACGACGCGATCGGCCAAGGGGAAATAGCGGTCGTCGTGCGAGATCACCAGCACCGTCTTGCCACGGTTGCGCAACTCCGGCAGCAACTCGCGGTAGAACACGTCCTTGAACAGCGGATCCTGATCCGCCGCCCATTCGTCGAACACCATAAAGGGCCGGTCTTCCAGGTAGGCCGCGACCAGCGCCAGGCGCTTGCGCTGCCCTTGCGACAATGCGCTGGTGCTGAATGCGCCGTCGCGCACCTGCACCTTGTGTTGCAGATGCAACCGCTCAAGCCATCGGTTGCCGACCGCGTCGACGTCGTCACGCCCGCTTTCCAGCAGCCGATCAAAAAGGTGGAAGTCCGCGAAGATCGCCGAGAACACCTGCCGGTACCGGTCGCGGTTGTGGTCTCCGACCGGCTCGCCATCCAGCGTCACCTCGCCGGATTCCGGCCGGTACAGCCCGACCAGCAGCTTGGCCAGCGTGGTCTTGCCGCTGCCGTTGCCGCCCACCAGAAACACGATCTCGCCCGGTTCGAACGACAGATTGATCGGCCCCAACTGGAAGATGTAGTCGCTTTGCTCGTGGTAGTAGCTGTGCGTGACGTCGCGCAGCGAAATGCGGGGCGAGGCGACGGCGGGCAGAAGTTCGCCGGCGGCGGGCTCCGACGCCACCATGCCCCCCACGATGTCGTGGATGCGGCGGGCGGACACCTTCGCCAGGTTGGCGCGCGGAATGTTCAGCAGCAGGGCCTCAAGCGGCGCCACCATGTACAGAAACAGCAGCGCAAAGCCCGTCATCACACGTTCCTGGCCAGGCTGGTTGCCGGCCAGTCCGAACAGCACCAGTCCGATGAACGCATAGACCAGGAAATTGCTCCAGCTGGCGGACACGACAAAGATGGACATGCCGCGCGTCCGGGCGCCCCGCACCGCCTCGATCGAACGATGCAGCATGTCCGCCAGGAAGGCCGAACGCTTGCCGCGGTTCAGCCGCAGTTCCTTGGCCCCTGCGCTGACCGCCCGAAAGTAGCCAAACAGCCGGTCCTGTTCACGCGCCGCGACGTCCAGGTGCTTGATGGCGCGCAAATGCGCCAGGTGATAGCCCAGCGACCCCAGGCCGACCACCAGCACCGCCACCAGGAACACCTTCCACGACAGGAACGCCATGTACACCAGGCAGCCCGTCACGACGACGGCGTTGTTCAGGATGGCGGGCAGGCTGACGAAATACTGGGCGATGTTGGCGCTGTGCTCGGTCAGCGCGGACTGGATGCGGTCGGCGCCCACCCGTTCCAGATGCGCGAAGTCAGCCTGCATCGCGCGGTCCGTGATGTAGCGCCGCAAGTCCGCGTGCGTTTGCTGGCTGAGCCGTTCGAACAGCAGCGCGGACCCCATCCGCGCCAGCATTGCCAGCACGGCCGTCAGCGCAAAGATCCAGGCCAGGCGTGGACGCTCGGCGGCATCGGCCGTCAGGGCGATGTTGATCTGCATGACCAGCAGAACACTTAAGAGGCCCGCGCACACGCAGGTAAACGAAGCAAGCGCCAGGAGTTTCCTGGAGTGCCTGATCAGATGGGTAATCAACCGAATTCCTTGACGTATATGCCTGCGCTCAACTACTGAAGACGAAGCAGCCGGGCCGATGTTTAGGCGCCGCGATACCCCGCCGAGCGCAGGGCTAAATTTTTCCCCCGCCGGTTCGTCTGTATGGGATGGACTGCGCCCACGCCCTGCACGCCGCATCACCGCCCACGCGCCCGGACGGCAATGCCCATGCCCGGCCGCACGCCCGGAGGACACGCCCATGATCCCGGTGCTGGCGCCGCTGTTTCCCGGCGAGTGGGCGGCGCATGGCGACGGCGTGGCGCTGGCGGGCGACAACGCTTGCGGGCAGCCCACGGTGGCGCAGTTGCTTGACGACGCCGAGGCGCTGCCGCGCATCCTGGCGCGCCAGGCGCGGCATTTCGGTACGGCGGCGCTGGCCCCGGTCGCCTCGGTGTGGACCCTGACCTATTTCTGGCGCCTGCTGCCGCCGGTTGCGGCGGCGGCCACCGTGCTGCAGCGTGTCCTGCCCACGGCGGCGCGCGAGGTCACGCCGCAATTCGATGGCGACGGCGCGGTGTTGCGCCTGCTCATTCCGCATGACGGCCAGACGCAGCCCGGCGCCGACACGCACGCACGCTATGCGCCGCTGCTGCATGAACACCTGGAGCCGCTGGCGACGCGGCTGGCGCAATGCGCGCGCCTCGCCCCAAAAATCACCTGGGGAAACGTGGCGCGCTATCTGGACCTGACGTTGACCCAGTTGGCGCTGGCGATGCCGGGCAACGCGCGGCTGGCGCAAGACCGTGCATTCCTGCTTGACTCGCAGCTCTGGCGCGGCCAGCCAAACCCGATGCACCGCGCGCCGCGCGAAGTGCTGCGCGACACGCCGCAAGGCCCACGCGCGCACGCACTGCTGCGCCGCTGCTGCCTGTACTACATGCTGCCCGGGCACGGCTATTGCGACCTCTGCCCCCTGTCCGCGCCCAATCGGCCGGCGCGGGAAACGCGCGGCGCCTGATACGCCCTTGACCGCAATGCCGGGCCCGGTCAACGAATACTTTCGCCGCCCGGACTAAACAGCACCGATTCTCATTCGTCTAGAAATAGGAGCAAGGTCCGCATGGCAAGCGCCTGCGGCCATTCATTCCGACGAAGGTCCGTGCCGATGACTCCACACCATGAACGCGCCGCGGCGACAGCCGATGCGGCCCGCGCGTATCTTTGCCACCAGGGTGGCACCATCCGGCACGCGACGCTGGCGGGGTCGACCTTGTCCCTGCAATCGCCGCCTTCTGGCGCAATCGCCCGGTGGAACCTCAGCGCGGACACGCAGCCGCCGCTGCTCGAATGGCTGGGTCCCTGCGCCGGCGATCCGGACGCGAACGAACTGATGGCCGCCATTGAAGCGGCGTTCTCCCACCAGGCCCTGGCCAGTCACCTGGCCGTGCGCGCGCCGTTGCCGCAAGCCCGCGTCCTGCAGGAGGCCGGCTTGCTGGCTCCCGACGCGCGCGGCACGCAGACGGTGCAGGCCAGCATGTTCTGGCAGCTTGCCGAGTCGTGGCTGCCGCGTGGCACCCCGCCCCCCTATCCGCTG
Source organism: Achromobacter sp. MFA1 R4 (assembly GCF_900156745.1). Taxonomy (NCBI): domain Bacteria; kingdom Pseudomonadati; phylum Pseudomonadota; class Betaproteobacteria; order Burkholderiales; family Alcaligenaceae; genus Achromobacter; species Achromobacter sp. MFA1 R4. The sequence continues at coordinate 92,940 of NZ_LT707065.1, forward strand.
GACTATGTGATGACGGGCGAACGCCGTCACCCCCGCCGTCCCCCCAAACCGACGGGCGTGGTTTACCGGCGGACCATCCCGTGGCTGTCGGCCACCTTGTCGTTTCGGGTAGCGACCGAGGAACTGGACGCCGTGCGGCTGAACCGCTGGATGAACGACCCGGTAGTCGCCGAGTTCTGGCAAGAGGAAGGCGACCTGGACAAGCACCGCGCCTATCTACGCAAGCAGTCCGACGACCCGCATACGCTTGCGCTCATCGCGTGCCTGGACAACGTGCCGTTCGGCTATTTCGAAACCTATTGGGCGCGCGAAGACCGCATTGCCCCGTTCTGCAACGCGGCGGACTTCGACCGTGGCTGGCACGTGCTGATCGGCGAAGCCGCCTTCCGCGGCCCCGCCTTCGTGCCCGCGTGGCTACCTTCGATTTCGCACTACTTGCTGCTGGATGACCCGCGCACCCAACGCCTGGTGATCGAGCCGCGCGCCGACAACGCCAGGATGATCCGCAACCTGGCCCGGAGCGGCTATGCGCTGGAAAAGGAGTTCGACTTTCCGCACAAGCGCGCCATGCTCGGCACCCTGTCGCGTGAACGCTTCTTCGGCGAACGGTTCTGGCTGCCGCGCGCGCCGGACGGCAGCAAGCTGGCGCGCCCCGAGACGCGTGACGCGCGCCCCATCCCCGCCCACTCCCTGACGCAGTGAAGGTGTCCATGCAAGTACACGATCTGATCGGCATCGGCTTCGGCCCGTCAAACATCGCCCTGGCCATCGCCCTGGAAGAACGCGGCGGCGGCGACTCGGGCCTGCTGCCGCTGTTCCTTGAGAAACAGTCGTGCTTCGCCTGGCATCCACACATGATGCTGGACGGCACGCACATGCAGATCTCGTTTCTGAAGGATCTGGTCACCCTGCGCAACCCGGCCAGTCCATTCACGTTCCTGAACTACCTGCACAGCCAGGGCCGCCTGCAGCAGTTCATCAACCTGAAGACGTTCTTTCCCAGCCGGCACGAATTCAACGACTATCTGGCCTGGGCGGCCGGTCACTTCTCGGACCGCTGCGCCTATGGCGAAGACGTATTCGAAGTCGCGCCCGAGGTCGTCGGCGACACGGTGCCGCTGCTGCGCGTGCGCTCGCGCGATGCCCAAGGCAAGGTTTGCGAGCGGCTGGCGCGCAACCTGGTCGTGAGCGTGGGCGGCAAGGCCAACATTCCCGAACCGTTCCTGGCCTGGCGCGACGAGCCGCGCATTTTCCACACCAGTTCGTACCTGTCAGCCATCGGCAAGATCGCGCGTCCCCGCCGGATCGCAGTGCTGGGCGCGGGCCAGAGCGCCGCCGAGATCTTCATGAACCTGCACGAGCATCCCGACCGGCCCCAGGTCGATCTGCTGATGCGCGGGCGGGCGCTGCGCCCGTCCGACGACAGCCCTTACATGAACGAGATATTCAACGCCGAGCATACCGACTACATCTACCACCGGCCTCCCGCCGAACGCGCGGGGCTGCTGTCGGAGGCCTGGCATACGAACTATTCTGCGCCTGACGTCGAACTGATCGAGCGCATCTACAACGTGTTCTACCAACAGCAGGTGACCCGCCAGGCGCGGCACCTGCTGCGCCGCCGCTGCCAGGTCGACGCCGTCGATGCCGACGCGCAAGGCGTTGCGCTGACGTTGTCCGACCGCGATTCGCATCGCAGCGAAACCGTCAGGTATGACGCCGTGATCCTGGCGACCGGTTACGTCCGCGATCACCACAAGCAGCTGCTGGCGCCGCTGGCGTCTTACCTGGAGGACCACGCCATCGATCGCCACTACCGCCTGCGCGCCGACACCCGGCTGAAACCCGCCATCTATGTGCAAGGCGGCAGCGAAACCACGCACGGCATCAGCGACAGCCTGCTGTCCATCCTGGCCATCCGTTCGCAGGAAATCGGCAATTCCCTGCGCGCGTGCAGCGCCGCCAACGCGGGGGAGCGGCCGCAACGGCACTGGCCCGCCGCGCTGGCGAGCTGATCCCGCGTCGCCCTGCCCATTCACCGGTCCGCGCCACCTTGCGCGCGGACCCTTTTGAAGGCGTATCACCATGGCTTACTCCCCCACCGCCGCGCAGGCGGATCAGGATCTGGCGCGTCAGCATGATGCGCTGACGGCCCCCTACACGCTGGGCGGCAACACGCTGCTGCAATACCAGGAGCAGCGCGAGTCGAACGCGCGCAGCTACCCCCGGCGCATCCCGCTGGCGCTCAAGCGCGCCAAGGGGATTTACGTCGAGGACATTGAAGGCCGCGTGTTCATTGACTGCCTGGCGGGCGCGGGTTCGTTGGCGCTGGGGCATAACCACCCGGCGGTGACCGAAGCCATCGAGGCGGCGCTGGCGTCGGACCTGCCGCTGCTGACGCTGGACCTGACCACGCCCGTGAAGGACCGCTTCATGCGGGACGTGTTCGACCTGCTGCCGGCGGGCTTCTCGCGCAACGCCAAGATCCAGTTCTGCGGCCCGACGGGGGCCGACGCGATCGAGGCGGCGCTCAAGCTGGTCAAGACCGCGACCGGCCGCGCGGACATCCTCGCGTTCCAGGGCGCGTATCACGGCATGACGCAAGGCGCATTGCAATTGATGGGCAACGTGCGGCCCAAGCAATCCCTGCGCTCCCCATTGGCCGGCGTGCAATTCCTGCCCTACGCGTACCAGTACCGCTGCCCGTTCGGGCTTTCCGGCAGCGCCGGCGTGCAGGCCGGGCTTCAGTACATCGGCACGGTCCTGAACGACCCCGAAGGCGGCGTGCCTCAGGCCGCGGGCATGATCCTGGAGGCCGTCCAAGGCGAGGGCGGCGTCATCCCCGCGCCGCTGCAATGGCTGCAAGGCCTGCGCGCGCTGACGCGCGCGGCCGGCGTTCCCATGATCCTGGACGAGGTCCAGTCCGGCTTCGGCCGCACCGGCCGCATGTTCGCCTTCGAACACGCCGACATCGAACCGGACGTGGTGGTGATGTCCAAAGCGATCGGCGGCGGGCTGCCGATGTCGGTCGTGGTCTACCGCGACGGCCTGGACCAGTGGGAGAGCGGCACGCACGCCGGCACCTTCCGCGGCAATCAGCTGGCCATGGCCGCGGGGTCCGCCACCATGAACGTGCTGCGCGCGGAAGGCCTGGCCGGGCATGCCCAGGCGATGGGCGAACGGCTGACCGGCTTGCTCCTGCAATTGCAGCGCGACCACCCCGAAGTGGGGGACGTGCGCGGCCGCGGCCTGATGCTGGGCGTGGAACTGGTCGACCCCTCGCTTCCCGCCGGCATGCCCCAGCCCGCCGCGCCCCGACTGGCCAGCGCCGTGCAGGCCGAGTGCCTGCGCCGCGGCCTGATTATCGAACTGGGCGGCCGCCATGGCAGCGTTATCCGCTTTCTGCCGCCGCTGATCATCACCGCGCGCCAGATCGACCGTGTATTCGAGATTTTTGAAGCTTCCCTGAGAGCCGCGCTGCATGCCCAAGGGGAAGCGGCCTTTCGCACCAACCGCAGTCAAACCTAAAACAACGGGCTCCTCGTCGAACCCGACATTGCACAGAAGACCATGAAAACACCTCGCATCACGGCGCGTTCGCGCGCACTTCGCCAACTGCCCTATCCCCTGCTGCTCGGGTTGGCCATCAGCACGCCGACCCAGGCGCAACAGGCCACCGACAGCGCCACGCCCACGCTGCCCGCCATCCGCGTGCGCGCAGATGCGATGGACGCCGCCACGGGGCCCTTGAACGGGTATGTGGCGAAGGAAACGTTGACGGGCAGCAAGACGCCGACCGCGCTGCGGGAGATTCCGCAATCCGTTTCCGTGGTGGGCGCGCAGGAAATGCTGGACCGTGGCGTGCAGACCGTGTCGCAGGCAATCCAGTATGTGCCCGGTGTGCAGATCAGCAACTTCGGCGGCGCCGAGGTTCGCAACGACTGGATCGTGCTGCGCGGCTTTGATGCCAAGATCACGGGGGATTTTCGCGACGGTCTCAGCCAGCTTCCCTACGACCAGATCCGCGCGCGCACCGATCCATACGCGCTGGAACGCGTGGAGGTCCTTCGCGGCCCGTCGTCGGTGCTGTACGGCCAGGTCGCCCCGGGCGGACTGGTTAATCGCGTCACCAAGCGGCCCACTGCCGAGTCCTTCGGCGAAATCGTCCTGCAGGGCGGCAGCTTCGACCGGCGCCAGGCCGCAGTCGACTTCGGCGGGCCCATCGATGACGAGGGCAAGTACCTGTACCGCCTGACCGGGATTCTTCGCAACGGAGGAACCCAGGTCAAGTACGACAGCGATCATCGCTACCCCGACGAACTGGGGTACATCGCCCCGGCGTTCACGTGGCGCCCGAACTCGGACACCAGCTTCACGTTGCTGACCAGCTACCAGCACGACCAGACCGACGGAGAGTCCCGCCCGGTCTACCCGACGCACGTGCCGGTGGGCGACTACGGCTTCAACAAGTACGACCGCAAGCAATACGCCATCGGCTACATCCTTGAACACCGTGTCAATGACGCGCTGACGCTGCGCCAGAACGCCCGCTACCAGCACGGCAAGCTGGATCAGCGCGACCTCTACAACCTGCGCCTGCTGGCCGACGGCCACACCATCAGCCGCTATGCGCTGGTGTCCAAGGAAAGCATGGATGGCGTGGTCGTCGATACGCAGGCCGAGTACCAATTCAACCTGGGCCGCGTCTCGCACACCCTGCTGGCGGGCCTGGACTACAAGTTCCAGGACGGCCAGCAATGGTATCGCCAAGGCCTGGCGCCGAATCTGGACCTGAACAACCCGGTCTACGACCAGGACATCCCGTATCCGTCCGCCGCCAACACCATCATCGACCAGAAGGATGTGAACCGTCAGCTGGGCATCTACCTGCAGGACCAGATCCGGGCGGACAAGGTCGTGGTGACGTTGGGCGCGCGCCAGGATTGGGCGCGCAGCTCCAGCAACAACCGGCTGACCGAGAACACCGTGCGCCAGCAGGACACCGCCTTCACCGGGCGCATGGGACTGGCCTATCTGTTCGACTCGGGCATCACGCCCTACGTGAGCTATTCCACGTCGTTCCTGCCGCAGAGCGGCGTCAGCATGGACAGCACCCCGTTCAAGCCTACCAAGGGCGAACAGTACGAGTTTGGCGTGAAGTACCAGCCGCCGGGCTCGAACAGCCTGATCGCGCTGTCGGTGTTCGACCTGACCCAGCGCAACGCGCTTACGCCGGATCCGCGCAACACGAACTTCAGCGTGCAGACGGGCGAGATCCAGTCGCGCGGCATCGAACTGGAAGGCAAGGCCAACCTGACGCGCGGGCTGGATGTGCTGGCGTCCTATACCTTGAATGACGTGAAGGTGACCCAGAGCAACAACCCGGCCGAAGTGGGCAACACGCCCATCGTCACGCCGCGCCACATGGCCTCGGCCTGGCTCAACTACACGCTGACCGACACCGTGCTGCAAGGATTGGGCATGGGCGTTGGCGTGCGCTATGTGGGCAAGACCTACGTCAATGTCGCCAACACCATCGAGAACGGCTCGTCGTTCATGGTCGATGTCGGCCTGCACTACCAGCTGCGCAACTGGCGCTTCGCCGTGGACGCAACGAACCTGTTCAACAAGGAAACCGTTGTCTGCCGCAACAACACCGTGAACTGCCGCTACGGCCTGGAACGCACGGTGCTCGCCTCGGTGGCGTACCGCTGGTGATGGGCACGCCGCATCCCGAGCTGGCCGCGTTTCTGGACCTGGTTGCCGCGGCCGGCAATCCACCCATGCACGAGGCCGGCATCGCGCAGGCCCGCGCGGACTATGACGCGGCCACGCCGATGCTGGATGCGCCGGGCGACCCGCGCGTCCTGACGCAAGACCTGAAGGTGCCCGCGCGGGATGGCGCCAGCATCCCCGCGCGCCTGTATCAGCCCGGCACGGCGGACCGCTCGGACCTGCCGCTCCTGTTGTTCCTGCATGGCGGCGGCTATTGCCTGGGCGGCCTGGCGTCCCATGATTCCCTGTGCCGGGATCTGGCGGCGCTGACGCCGTGCGCGGTGCTGGCGCTGGATTACCGGCGGGCGCCCGAGCACCGCTTTCCCACTGCCTACCTGGACGCACAGGATGCGTGGACGTGGCTGTTGGCGCCCGGCGCGCCGCTGGGGTGGCAGCCCGGCCGCGTTGCCGTGGGCGGAGACAGCGTCGGCGGCACGCTCGCCGCCGCGTTGAGCCTGCACGCGCGCGACGCGGGCGGCGTGGCGCCCGTGCTGCAGCTGCTGCTGTATCCGTGCACCAGCGCCAGTCCCGACTTTCCGTCCAAACAGCGCTACGCCACCGGCCACCTGCTGGAGGCCGCGACGTTGGACTGGATGTATGCAAACACCCTGAGCCGTCCCGAGGACGCGGAGGACTGGCGCTTCGCGCCGCTGGCGCACCCGGACCTGCGCGGCGTGGCGCCCGCCCATATCGCGCTGGCCGAATGCGACTTGCTGGTCGACGAAGGCACGGCATACGCGCGCCGGCTGGAACAGGCCGGTGTCGCCACGCGCCTGGATATCTACCCGGGCATGGTGCATGACTTCGCGCGGCTGGGGAACATCGTCGAACAGACGGCCGTCCTGCGCGCCGACCTGGCGCGCGCGCTGGACGCCGCCTTCAGGCGGAACGCCGTGGACGCCTGAGCGCGCAACACATCCCGGCGACCGGACGGCGCCATTCCTGAAGGGGTCACGGCCGCGATGGCAGCCGTGACCCCTTTCTTATGCCGCGACCTCCATGTCCAGCGCCGACAGCTGGGCCAACATCTGGTCCAGCATCCGGGCATCGCGGACGATGCCGTAATGATCGGTGTCGATATCCTGGCTATCCAGGGCCGCCTGGCGCAGCTGCGCGGCCAGTGCCTGCCGCTGCACGGCTTCGCGCGCAGGTGTCCACCAGCAGCGCGCCGGCGCGCGCACCGCGTCCACCGCCACCGTCTGCAAGGACAACGCCTGCAGGGCGCGCGCCACCAGGAAAATACGCGCCAGCTCGGCCGCGCCCATGCCCGCATACCCTTGCGTGGTGTCCGCCGTGGACAGCCATTGTTCAAGACGCGCCTGGGCGGCCGCCAACGAGATGGGCTCGTCGGCATGGCCGGCGGCGGGCGTTGCCGCGCCTTCGTGCACAGCCCGCGCACCGGGTGCGACCACCGCCGCAAAGCGGCGCAGGTCGTCGCGCCAATCCCGCAGCGGGCCGGTGTCGATTCCCGGCACATACGGATCGATCAGCCCCACATACGCCACCTGCTGCCCCTGCGCTTCCAGGCGCGCGGCGATCAGCGCGGCCAGCGTGCCGCCCAGCGACCAGCCGGCCAGGTGATAAGGGCCCTGATCCTGCAATGCCTGGATCTGCGCGCAGTAATCGTCCGCCATGCGTTCCAGCGACACGTCGCGATGCGCCGGATCGTCCAGCATGCGGCACGGCAACCCATAGACCGGCCGCACGCCGTTCAGGCGCCGGGCCAGCGGCTGATAGTCGAACAGCGTCCCCATGCCGGCATGGATGCAGAACAACGGCGCGCCCGCGCCCTGCCCGCCGTTCAGCGGCGTGGGCAGGGACACCGTGGCCGGCCCGGCCGTCTGCAAGCGCAGCAGTTGGCCGATGGTGGGCCGCTGCATCAGGTCGCGCAGCGTGAAACTCAATTCCGGGTTGCGCAACGCCCGCACCCGCGCCAGCACCTTCAGGCTCAGCAGCGAATCGCCGCCCAACTCGAAGAAGTTGTCGGTCTGGCCCACGCGGTCCACGCCCAGCACGTCCTGCCAGATCCCGGCCAGCACGCGCGCCGGTTCGGTCGAGGGCGCCACGAAATCGCGCTGCATGCCCGCCTGCGGGGCGGGCAAGGCGGCGCGGTCCAGCTTGCCGCTGATCAGGCGGGGCAGCGCGGCCAGCACGGTGAAGGACGCCGGCACCATGTAGTCGGGCAGGTGCGCGGCCAACTGGCCACGCAGTTCGGCCGCCAGACCGGCCCCCTCGCCCGCCGCCGGCACGACATAGGCCGCCAGCTTTTTGCCGCCCGCGTCTTCATGCACCACGACCGCCGCCTCCGCCACGCTGTCCAGCGCCAGGATGCGCGCTTCGATTTCTCCCAATTCAATACGGAAACCGCGGATCTTCACCTGATGATCGCCGCGCCCCGCGTACTCGATGTTGCCGTCGCCCATCCAGCGCACGATGTCGCCGCTACGGTACATGCGCGCACCGGGTTCGCCGAACGGGTTGGCTACGTAGCGGTCCGCGGTCAGATCCGGGCGGCCCAGATATCCCCGCGCCACGCCATAGCCGCCGATATAGAGCTCGCCCAGATGGCCGACCGGCACTTGTTGCAGGTCGCCGTCCAGCACGTAGACTTCGCGCGCGCCCACGGGCTTGCCGATCGGCGCATAGGCGCAGTCGAAGCTTGCGTCGGCCGGCGTCTTCCAGATCAAGGGCGTGACCACGGTCTCCGTCGGGCCGTAGCCATTGATCAACCAGTTGGGCCGCAGATGCTGGCGCACGCGTTCGTAGGCGGCGCGCGGCATGGCTTCGCCGCCGAACACGTACAGGTCCACCGGCGGCGCATCGCCTTGCGCCGCCGCCCATTCCGCCATCTGATTCAGATACGCCGGCGGAAACGCGACGTGACTCGTCTGGTGCCGTCGCAACGCGTCCAGCGCCTGCTCGGCCGTCCACAAGTCCGGACCGCGCACGGCCAGCTCCGCACCGGTGGTCAGCGCGGTCAGCCAGCGCTCGTGCGCGCCGTCGAACGAGAACGACATGAACAGAAGCTCGTGCGAATCGGGCGTCAGGCCGTAGATGCGCGCCGTCGCACGGCAATGCATGGCAAGCGGGCCGTGCGTGACGGCCACGCCCTTGGGCTTGCCGGTCGAGCCCGATGTGTAGATGACGTACGCCATGTTGTCGGGCGACAGCGCCACCGCGGGATCGTGCGGCGGTTCGTCCGCCACGGCGGCCGCGTCGTAGGCCAGTACCTGCACGCCCTCGCGGCGCGGCAGGTGGCCGGGGGGCTCGGCGCCCGTGATCACCAGCGACATGCCGCTGTCGTCGATCACATAGGCCAGCCGGTCCGCCGGATGCTCCAGGTCCAGCGGCACGTACGCGCCGCCCGCCTTGAGCACGGCCAGGAAGGCCACCACGGTATCCAGCGACCGCGGCATGGCCACGCCCACGCGCGATTCCGGCCGCACGCCAAATCGGACGAGGCGCTGGGCCAGGCGGTTTGCGTGCAGGTCCAGTTGCGCATAGCTCATGCGGGTGTCGCCCAGCGCCAGCGCGCATGCCTGTCCACGGGCCAGCGCATGTGCGCGGATCTGCTCGTGCACGTAGCCGTGCCGACCCGCCGCAACGACGGGTTGATCCGGATCCACGGACCACCTGGCCAAGGCGGCTTGCTGTGCGCCGTCCAGCCAGGTCAGCTCGCCCACCGGGCGCGATGGCGCGGCCTGCATCTGCGCCAGCACGTGCTCCAGTTGCGCGCGCAGGCCCGCCGCCATCGCATCGCCTAGCGTGGCGCGCGCGTAGCAGTACTCGATCTCCAACTCCTGATTGGCCACGACCTGCAGGTCCATGACATAGCCCGTCAGGCCCGAGCCCGCCACCGGGCCGAAGCGCAGGCCATAGCGTTCATTGCGCTTGAGCGTTTCGTCGATCGGGTAGTTCTCGAACACCAGGATGCTGTCGAACAAGGGGCGGCCCGACGACCCCGCCCAGCGCTGAATGTCCGACAGCGCGGCATGCTCCTGCTCGCGCAAGCGCACGTTGGTCTGCTGCAGGGCCTGCAGATAGGCGGACACCGACTGCGCGGGATTCCGGCTGACTGGCACGGGCAGCGTGTTGATGAACAGGCCCAGGATGTCCTCGACGCCCGCCAGCGTGGCGGGACGGCCGGCGACGGTTGCGCCGAACACCACCGTGTCTTGCTGCGTGTAGCGCTGCAGCACGATGGCCCATGCCGCCTGGATGACGGTGTTCAGCGTGACGCGCTGCGCCTGTGCCAGGGCGCGCAGCGCCTGCGTGGCGGACTCGTCCAGGCGGGTGTAGATTTTTCCGTACGGGGTTTGCGCCGCGCTGTCGGCGGCTGGCGCGTGAGGGTGATTCGCCACGATGCTCTCTGCCGCCTGCGCCAGCAGCGTCGGGCCGTCCAGCGCGGCCAACGCTCCCTTCCAGAAGCGCTCGCTGTCGGCACGGTCCTGTGCGCCAAGCCAACGCGCATAGTCGCCATAGCCCGGACCCGCCGCGGGCAGCGGCTCGCCGCCGTAGGCCCTCAGCCATTCACCGATCAGGCGCGACGCGCTCCAGCCGTCCAGCAGCAGGTGGTGATAGGTCCATATCAGCTGATAGCTGTCCGGACCCAGCCGGATCAGCACCACCCGCGCCAGGCGCGCCTGCGCAAAGTCCATCTGGCGCGCCAGCTCGGCGGCCGCATAGGCGGCAGCATCGCCGGCCACGACCGGGTCGCGCCAGTCTTCCCGAACGATGTCGGGGCGCGCCGCCGTCAGCACCGCCTGCAACGGGCGCTTCATGCCCGCCCGCCACAGGAATGCCGTGCGCAGCACGGGGTGGCGCGCAACCATGGCCCGCCAGGCATCGGCCAGCCGATCACCATCCACGCCGTCGAGGCGCACGCTCAACTGGTTTACGTACAGCCCCGTGCCCTGCGCCTCCAGGGTATGGAACAGCATGCCTTCCTGCGTGGGCGACAGCGGGTACACGTCCTGGACGTCGTCGGCTTCCCAGCCCAGCTCGGCCAGCGGCGGTGCGTCCGGATAGTCGGCCAGCGACTGCGCCGCCCGTCCGACCGCGGCCTGACGCGGCAAGACGCCCTGCAACGGCGCCGCCACGCTGGCCAGATCGGCCACGGTCTGCCGCTCGAACACCTGACGCGGCGTGACCTGCCAGCCCGCCTGGCGCAAGCGCGCCACGATCTGCAGACTCAGGATCGAGTCGCCGCCCAGTTCAAAGAAGTTGTCGTGGCGGCCCACCTGCGCCGCGCCCAGCACTTGCGACCAGATGACGGCAAGCGCAGTTTCCACCTCGCCCTCGGGCGCCGCGTAGCCCTGGCTGGCCGCGAACTCGGCCTTGGGCAGGACCTTGCGGTCCAGCTTGCCGTTGGCGTTGACCGGCAAGGCGTCCAGCGTGACGAAGGCAGCCGGCACCATGTAGTCGGGCAACGCCGCCGACAACGCGGTTCGCAGCGCGGTGGTGTCCACGGCCGCGGGCGCCACATACGCCACCAGCCGCGCGCCCGACGGGCCTTCCTGCGCCAGCACCGCCGCCTGCTCCACGGCTGGGTGGGCCAGCAGGCTGGCTTCGATCTCGCCCAGTTCAATCCGCAGGCCGCGGATCTTCACCTGATGATCCAGGCGGCCCAGGTATTCCAGCTGGCCGCCTTGCGTCCAGCGCACCAGGTCGCCGGTGCGATACAGCCTGTAGCCCTGCCCGTCCGGATCCGCGACAAAGCGGTCGGCGGTCAGGCCCGGGCGGTTCAGATACCCGCGCGCCAGGCCCACCCCGCCCAGATACAGCTCGCCCGGCACGCCGAGGGGCACGGGGTTCAGTTGGGAGTCCAGCACCCGCGTGCGGATACCGGCGATGGGATAGCCGATCGGCACCACGCCACTGCCATCGTCCACGCACGTCCAGTGCGTCACGTCGATGGCCGCTTCCGTCGGGCCGTACAGGTTGTACATCCCGGCCTGGGGCAGCAGCGCCAGGCAGCGCGCTTGCAGGTCCGCGCCCAGCGCTTCGCCGCTGCAGACGATGCGGCGCAACGTGGCGCATGATTGCGCGCCCGCCTGTTCGGCATGGCTGATGAAGGCGTGCAGCATCGACGGCACGAAGTGCAGCGTGGTGACGCCCTGTTCCTGGATCAACGCCGACAGGCGCGCCGGATCCCGGTGCTCGCCCGGCGCGGCCAATGCCAGCCGCGCGCCGGTCATCAGCGGCCAGAAGAACTCCCACACCGACACGTCGAAGCTGAACGGGGTCTTTTGCAGCACCACGTCGTCCGCCGTCAGGCCGTACGCCTGCTGCATCCACGCCAGGCGGTTGGTCAGCGCAACGTGCCGGTTGGCCGCGCCCTTGGGCTTGCCGGTGGAGCCCGAGGTGTAGATGACGTAGGCCAGATTCTCCGCGTGATGCGGCGTGTCGGGCGCGGTCTTCGGTTCGGAGGACACCTCCAGCTGGTCCAGCGCCAACAGGGTCGTCGACGGCGACAGCGCGCCCATCCGCGGCGCCAGGGCCGTCTGTGTCAGCAACAGCGGCACGCCGCTGTCTTGCAGCATGTACGCCAGGCGATCATCCGGGTAGTCCGGGTCCAGCGGCACATAGGCCGCGCCCGCCTTCAGCACCGCCAGCAGCGCCACCACCAGGTCCAGCGACCGTTCGGCGGCTATTCCCACGCGGTCTTCGGACCGCACGCCCAGGCGCTGCAAGCGATGCGCCAGCTGATTCGCGCGGCGGTCCAGTTCGCCATAGGTCAGGGACGCATCAAAGCACGTCACCGCGACGCGGTCGGGCCATTGACGCGCCTGCCGTTCGAACTGGCGATGCACCGGCAAGGCGCCAAATTCCGCCGCCACGGCGTCGGCCAGCGGCTGGCCGCGCTCCCATTGGTTCTGCAAGCGCAGATCCGCTTCCGGCAGAATCCGCACACCCGCGATGGGCTCCGCCGGGGCATGCATCAGCTGGCGCAAGGCCAGGTCCATGCGCGCCGCCAGGCGGTCAATGGCGGACCGGCCAAATTGCGCCCGGTCGTAGGTAAAGCGCAGTTCCAGCTTGTCGCGCATGGCCACCACCAACGACAGCGCGTAGCTGGCCTGGTCCCGATGCGTCAAGCCTTCGAATCGCAGGCCGGCAGGCGCGCCGGCCTGCAAGACGGCATCGACCGGATAGTTCTCGAACACCAGCAAGGTGTCGAACAGCGCCTGGCCGTTGGCCCCGGCCCAACGCTGCACGTCGGCAAGCGGCGTTTGCTCCACTTCGCGCGACGCCACATTCTGCGCCTGCAGCGTCCGAAGCCAATCGCCCGCCGTGGCGTCAACCCGCGTCGGCACGATGACCGGCAGGGTATTGATATACAAGCCCAGCGTTTGCTGCGCACCCGGCAGGCTGTCGGGACGCCCCGAGGTCGTCGCGCCAAACGCCACCGTGCCCTGCCCTGTGGCTTGCGCCAACACCAGGGCCCATGCCGCCTGCACCACGGTGTTGACCGTGACGCGCTCGCGCCGCGCATAGGCTGCCAAGTCCTCGCTCGCCGCCGCATCCCAGCCGGCCAGCACGTCTTCGTGGCCCGCGCCGCGGGCCGCTCCGCCTGAAGCGGGAGACAGCAGCGTGGGCGCGTCCAGCTCGCGTAGCGCCGCTTTCCAATACCGCTCGATCGCCACGGCGTCTCGCGTCCCCAACCATGCCAGGAAGTCGCGGTAACGGCCGCCGCCCCGTGATACGGGTTGCGCCGCATACGCGCTCAGCACTTCGCCCAACAATTGCGACACGCTCCAACCGTCAAGCAGCAGATGATGATGCGTCCACACCAGGTGATAGGCGGTCTCCGATATACGCGCCAAGGTCAGGCGCAGCAGCGGGGGCCGGCTCAGGTCGAAGCCCCGCGCCAGGTCACCCTGCGCGATGGCGTCCAGCCGAGCGCGCAAGGTCGATGTCGGTTCCGACCCCGGCTGCACCGCGCGCGCATCGATCACCGCATACGGCAAGGCCACTTCGCGCGCCACCCACTGCAGCGGTGCGCCCGCCCGTTGCACAAAGCCGGTGCGCAGTACGTCGTGGCGCGCCAGCGCCGCCGTCCACGCCGCACGGAAGCGTTCCACGTCCAGCCCGTCGATATCGACGCGCAACTGGTTCACATAGGCGGGCGGCTGTCCTTCGTCTGCCGCCGCGTCCCACACGCTGTGAAACAGCATGCCCGCCTGCATCGGCGTCACCGGGTAAATGTCTTGCCATTGGGTCGGCGGCGCGGGTATGTCCAGCGTCCGCAGGCTTTCCCAGGTCAGGCCCGCCAGCGGGAAGTCCGATGGCGTCACCCCATGCGCGCCGCTCACGCAATGCGCCACCAGCGCGCGCAAGGCCGCTTCAAAGTGCCGCGCAAGCGCCTGCATGCGGGCAGGTTCGTGACGCTTGCCGCTATAGCCCAGCGACATACGCAGCTGCCCGTCATGAACCTGACCGTTAAAAGTCAGATCGTGGCCCAGCGGCGCGGCCTCGTCCTGGCCCGCCCCGGGCGCTTCGGCGGCGATGCGCCAGCCGGCATCGCCTGCGGTCACCGTCTCGAATTGGCCCAGGTAGTTGAACAGGACCGGGGCTTGCGGCAGGTCGCGCAACGCATCGGCCAGCACGCCATACCCCAATCCGTGCGAGGGCACGGCGCGCAGCGCTTCCTTCACGCGCATCAGCCGTTCCCCGGGCTCGCCTTGCGTGTCCAGCACCACGGGATACACGCTGGTGAACCAGCCCACCGTGCGCGACAGGTCCAGTTCGCCCGTCGCGTCCTCCCGGCCGTGGCCTTCCAGGTCGATGCGCACCTGCTTCAACCCGCCCCACTCGCCCAGCGCCTGCGCCAGCGCGGCCAGCAGCAGGTCATTGACCTGCGTGCGGTACGCGCCCGGCGCGTCCTTGAGCAACGCCTGGGTCGTCGCGCGGTCCAGCGCCAGCGCGACGCGCTGCTGGTCGCCGACGCGGTTCGCGCCCTGCGCGTTGTCGCAGGGCAAGGCATCGCCCGCCGGCAGCGCGCGCCAATAATCCCGTTCCGGTTCATACGCCGCGCGCGAGTCCAGCAAGCGCCGCGCCCACGCGCCGAAGCTGGCCGAACGCGCGGGCAGCGTGATCGCCCCGCCCGCCAGCGCCTGGGTGTAGGCCAGTTGCAGGTCCGCCAGCAGCACCCGCCATGACACGCCGTCCACGGCCAGGTGATGGATGACCAGCAGCACGCGCGACGTGCCATCGGCAACCTGCATCAGCACGGCGCGCAGCAACGGACCGTGCTCGATGTCCAGGCTGCGCTGCGCGGCGTCGCACTGCGCCTCGATGTCGGCCACCGGCACATCGCTGCGTAGCCACAGCATGTCCGCCCTGTCCGGGGCAGCCTCATAGCGCTGGCGCCACGCGCCGTCTTCGCGCTTGAAACGCAGGCGCAGGGCGGCGTGCTGCGTAGCCACGGCCTGCAAGGCGGCGGACAGCGCTTGCGCATCGACAGGCGCGTCGCCATGCAGCAGCACGGCCTGGTTCCAGTGGTTGTGGGACGCCAGCGGCAATGCCAGGAAGGCCGCCTGGATCGGCAGCAGCGGCAGATCGCCGACCGCCTCGTCGGTGGCGTCCTGCGCCTGCGCGGCCACCGCCACGCTGGCTAGATCGGCCACGGTCTGCCGCTCGAACACCTGGCGCGGCGTGACCTGCCAGCCCGCCTGGCGCAAGCGCGCCACGATCTGCAGGCTCAGGATCGAGTCGCCGCCCAGTTCAAAGAAGTTGTCGTGACGGCCCACCTGCGCCGCGCCCAGCACTTGCGACCAGATGGCGGCAAGCGCAGTTTCCACCTCGCCTTCGGGCGCCGCGTAGCCCTGGCTGGCCGCAAATTCCGCCTTGGGCAGGGCCTTGCGGTCCAGCTTGCCGTTGGCGTTCACGGGCAACGCGTCCAGCGTGACGAAGGCGGCGGGCACCATGTAGTCGGGCAACGCCGCCGACAACGCGGTTCGCAGCGCGGTGGTGTCCACGTCTGCGGGCGCGACATACGCCACCAGCCGCGCGCCCGACGGGCCTTCCTGCGCCAGCACCGCCGCCTGCTCCACGGCCGGGTGGGCCAGCAGGCTGGCTTCGATCTCGCCCAGTTCGATCCGGAATCCGCGTATCTTCACCTGCTGGTCGATCCGGCCCAGGTACTCCAACTGGCCGTCCTGCGTCCACCGCACCAGGTCGCCCGTGCGGTACAGGCGCTGGCCGCTCCCCTGGGGATCCGCAATGAAGCGCTCGGCCGTCAAGCCCGCCCGGTTCAGATAGCCGCGCGCCAACCCGGCGCCGCTGACATGGAGTTCACCGGGCACGCCGATCGGCGCCACGTTCAGTTCGCTATCCAGCACATGCAGCCCCAGGTCGGGGATGCGCGCGCCGATCGGGCTGCCGCCCGCCGCCACGTCGGCCAGGGTCAGACGGCGATAGGTCACATGCACCGTCGTTTCGGTAATGCCATACATGTTGACCAGTGCCGGCGACTGGTCGCCGAAGTGGTCGAACCAACGTTGCAGCTTGCGCGGCTCCAACGCCTCGCCGCCGAATATCACCTGCCGCAACGCGAGCCCCGACGCGGCAGCGGCCGACTCGTACAGCCCCGGCGTCTGCATCAATTGCAGGAACGCCGAAGGCGTCTGGTTCAGCACGGTCACCTGCTCGCGCCGCAGCAGCGCCAGGAACGCCTCGGGATCCCGGCTGACGGCATGCGGCACCACCACCAGCCGGCCACCGGTGCATAGCGCGCCAAACACCTCCCACACCGAGAAGTCGAAGGCGTAGGAATGGAACAGCGTCCACACGTCGGCCGCGCCAAAGGCAAACCAGTCCGCCGTCTGCGACAGCAACCGGCACACCTGGCGGTGGCACAGCTGTGCGCCCTTGGGCCGGCCCGTCGAGCCGGACGTATAGATCACATAGGCCAGATGCTGGGGGTGGGTCCGCGCAGCAGGGTCGTGCGCCGGGCTGGCCTCCAGCGCCAGCGCGTCCAGGTTCAGCACCGCGACATCCGGCAGCGCGGACGCCAGCCAGGGCAGGCGGTCGTGCTGCGTGGATTCGGTCAGCACCACCGACACGCCGCTGTCCTGCGCCATGAAACGCAAGCGGTCTTCGGGATAGTCCGGGTCCAGCGGCACATACGCGCCGCCCGCCTTCAGCACCGCGACCATGGCGATCACCATGTCGGCGGATCGCGCCAGTGCGATGCCCACCTTGGCTTCCGGGCGCACCCCCGTGGCGATCAGCCGATGCGCCAGCCGGTTGGCGCGCGCGTTGAATTCCGCGTAGGTCAGCGTTTGGCCGTCTATCGTCAGGGCCGGCGCGTCCGGGCGGGCGCGCGCTGCCGCTTCGATCAATCCGTGGATCGTGGCCGCCCCAAAGGCCTCGTCAGCCGCCGGCCGCGCGAGCGGCGCACCGCTCCAGGCGCGCAGGCTGGCGCGCTCTCGGGGCGACAACAAGGCAACGCGGTCCACGCGCAGCGACGGGTCGCTGACCAGCGCCTGGAGCGCGGCGGCGTAATGCCCGGCCAATTGCGACATGGTGCGCGCGTCGAACAGTTCTTGCGCGTACAGCAGCGTCACCTGCACTCGGCCGTCAGCCAACTCCGCCGTGTTGCAACTGAGCTCGAACTGCGCGGCCTGTTCGCCGAAGGCGTAATCCGTGACGCGCAAGCCGGGCAGCGCCTGCAAGCCGCGATAGTCGGGGCGCTGGTGGTTGAACAGCACCTGGAACAACGGGCTATGGCCGTCGCGCTCGGGCTGCAGGGCGTCGACCAACTGTTCGAATGGCAGATCCTGATGCGCCTGGGCCTCGCGCGCCGCATCCCGCGCCTGCAGCAGCAGGCCGTCCAGCGTGACGCCTGGCGAGCAATCGGCGCGCAGCACCTGCGTGTTGACGAAGAACCCCACCACCCGGTCCGTGTTGCCGCGATGGCGGTTCGCGATCGGTGTGCCGACGCGGATGTCCGTCTCGCCGCTGTAGCGGTGCAATACCGCCTGAAACCCTGCCAGCAGCGCCGCAAACAGGGTGGCCTGCCGCGCCTGGGCGGTGGCGCGCAACTCGCGCGCCGCCTGCGCTGTCAGATAGAACGTGTGCCGCGCCGCCCGATACTGCGCTCCCGGTCGGCGCACGCCATCGGCGGGCAGCTGAAGCACCGGCTGCGCGCCGCCCAGGCGCTGCACCCAGTGCGCTCGCTGCCGCGCGCCTTCCCCCTCAGCCAGCCATCGCCGCTGCCACGCCGCATAATCCGTGTACGCAATGGACAGGGCGGCCAAGGCCGCCGGCCGCCTTTCCACATACGCGCGGTAGAGCTCGGTGAACTCCTCCACGATGATCTGCATCGACCAGCCGTCCGACACGATGTGGTGCATTACCACCACCAGCACATGATCGTCGTCGGCCTGCCGGATCAGCCCCAGCCGCAGCAGGGGGCCGGTTTCCAGGTCGAACGGCGTGCCGACCCACGCCTGTACGCACGCCAGCGCGTCCAGCGGCGTGCGCGCATCGTGCGTCAGCCACGTGACCGGCCCCGGGTCGGCCACCACGGCCTGCGCCTGCCCATCGGCGGTGGCCACAAAGCGCGTGCGCAGGCTGGCGTGACGCCGCACCAGATCATTGAACGCGGCGTTCAGCGCGTCGCGGTCCAACGTGCCGCGCAGGTGCAGCGCGCCATTGACGTGGTAGGCCGTGCTGTCCGGATCCATGCGCCACAGGAACCACTGGCGCTGCTGCGCGTGCGACAACACGCCGACCGCGTCGGCGCCGGACCGGGCGACGGGTTCGTCCACCGGCGCCGCCTCCTCAGGCGGGTCCGCCGCCGCCGTGGCGGCCGTGGGCGGGCTGATCGCTGCCGCCAGCGCTTGCAGCGTCTGATGGTCGAAGAGCTGGCGCGGCTTGATGGCCAGCTTCTGCCGCCGCGCGCGCGCCATCACCTTCAGGCTCAGGATGGAGTCGCCGCCCAGTTCAAAGAAGTTGTCCGACCGCCCCACTTCGGCCACGCCCAGCACCTCGGCCCAGATTGCCGCGAGCGCGGTTTCAACGGGACCGCCCGGCGCATCCGCCGCCGTATCGCGCGCCGCCTCCAGCGTCCGCGGCGCCGGCAACGCGCGGCGGTCGAGCTTGCCGTTGGCATTGAGCGGCAGCGCGTCCAGCAACGTGAATGTCGCCGGCACCATGTAGTCGGGCAAGCAGGCGGCGAGCGCGTCGCGCAGCGCCGCGCCATCGATGACCGCGCCCTGGCGCGCCACGACGTACGCGTGCAGTTGCAGCCGGGTGGCGTCTGCATCGTCCTCGCCCCGCGCCACCACGGCGCAGTCGGCCACGCCGGGCAAGCCGCGCAACACCACCGCGACCTCGCCAGGTTCGACGCGGTAGCCGCGGATCTTCACCTGATCGTCCATGCGTCCCAGGAACACCAGGCTGCCGTCGCCACGCTGCCGCACCCGGTCGCCCGTTCTGTACATGCGTTGACCCGGCACGTAAGGGCTTGCCACATAGCGGTCGGCCGTCAGGCCGGGGCGTCCCAGATACCCCCGGGCAACGCCCGCGCCCGCCAGATACAGTTCACCCTCGGCGCCCCGCGGCACCGGGTTCAGCCAGGCATCCAGCACATAGGCCTGCATATTGGGCAACGGCGCGCCGATCGGCAACGCCTGCAACGGGCCGAATTGCGCCTGCACCGCTGCCTGCGTCAACGCACCGACCGTCGTTTCCGTGGGGCCGTAGTGGTTGACCACCCGGCACTGCGGCGCCAGCGCCGCCACGCGGTCCAGCAGGGCGCGCGAGCTTGCCTCGCCGCCCAGCACCAGCGTGTGGCGCGGCAGCACGTCGGCGGGCCGCGCCGCCTGCAACAAGGCCTGCAAGTGGCTGGGCACGATCTTCAGCACATCCACCTGGTGCTGCGCCATATAGGCGGCGAAGCGGTCGGGGTCGAACACGCAGTCCTGGGTCACCAGGTGCAGCGTGCAGCCGGTGCACAGTGCGCCGTACAGCGTCGTATGCCCCAGGTCCGCGGACACCGTCGACACCATGGCCATGGCGCGCGCCGAACCGGGCAGCGCAAAACGGTGCAGCATGCCCTGCACGTAGTTGCTCAGGGCGCCCCGGCTGACCACCACCCCCTTGGGCACGCCGGTCGAGCCCGACGTGTAGATCACGTAGGCCGCCTGATCCGGATGCACGGGCGCCCACGTCGATGCCGGCGCGGACGGATCCGGCGGAAGCGACGCGCTGATGGGCAGGCGCGGGATCTCCGGCGCCCATGCCGTGTCCGCATCGCTCAGGATCAGGGCCGCGCCGCAGTCTTGCGCCACATGCTTCAGCCGTTCCTGCGGCAAGGCCGGATCCAGCGGGACATACGCGCCGCCTGCCCGCAACACGGCCAGCATGGCCATCACGAAGCCGCTGCCGCGCGGCGCGTGGACCGCCACGCGCACGTCCGCCGCCACGCCACGCGCCTGCAACTGTCCGGCCAGGCGTTGCACGGCCTGTTCCAGCTCCGCATGGCTCAATGCCTGCGCATCCTCTTGCAGGGCGATGCCGCCCGGCTGCCGCGCCGCCGCGCGGGTCCACAGGGCAAGCAGATCGCGGTCTTCCCACTGCGCGGCTTCGCCATCGAGCCGGCTGGCGTCCTCCGGGATGTCGAGCAGCGCCACCGGCAGGTCCGGCTGGGCCGCACCCTGGCGCAGCAGCGCCGCGTAGGCCTGCGCCATCCGTGCGATGGTGTCGGCATCGAAGATGTCTTGCGCATAGTCGAACTGGCAGCGGATCTCATCGCGCCGGATCGTGACGTCCAGGCTCAGGTCAAAGTGCGCCTCCCGGCGCGCCGCATCGTCCACGCCCTGCATCGCCAGGTCCGCGAAGCGTGCGGGCATGGCGTCGGCCGAATCCGCCTGCTCGGTGCATTTGACCTGGAACAGCGGGTTCAAGCCCGGCGTCCGCGTGGACACGAGCTCGGAAACCAGCAGGTCATACGGGCAATCCTGGTTGGCCTGCGCATCCAGCAGCGTCGCGCGCACCGCCCCGACCAGCGCCGCCATGCCCTGGCCGGCGTCCACCTGCGTGCGCAGCACGCTCATATTGGTCAGGTAGCCGATCAGCCCATGCGTTTCGCGCCGGACGCGATTGGCCAGCGGCGCACCCACCACGATGTCTTCCTGCCCGCAATAGCGCGCCAGCGTCAGCTTGAAGGCCGCCAGCAGGGTCATGAACACGGACGCGCCGCAGCGCTGCGCCAGGGCCCGCGCCGACGCGGCCAGATCGGCCGGCAAGGTCAGGGTGCAGGCGCCCGCCGCCGCATCGCGGCGCGCCGGCCTGGGCCGATCCAGCGGCAGCCGCAGCGGCTCGGGGTCCTGGCCCAGGCGCTCGCGCCAGTATTGCAACTGCGTCGGCAGTTGGCTGGCGGCATACCATTCACGCTGCCACAGCGCGTAATCGCCGAACTGGATGGGCAGCGATGGCAGCGCGGGCGGCTGCCCGTGGGCCTGCGCCTCGTAAAGCGCGGCCAGATCGCGCAGCAGAATGGCCTGCGACCAGCCGTCCGCCAGCATGTGGTGCATCGTCAACGACAGCCAATGCTCGTTGGCCGACAGCGATATCAACGTGACCCGCCACGCCGGCGCACGCGCCAGGTCGAAGGGCCGCGTCGCGTCGTCCTGGCACAGGGCGCGCGCCGCCGCCTCGCGCGCGTCGCCGGTCACCTGTTCGACGCGCTCGTGCCGCCATGCGGCCACGGCCTGCGGCAAGACCCGCTGCATCGGCGCGTCATTCGCGTCCACCTCGAAGACGCTGCGCAGCACGGCATGCCGCTCGGCCAGCGCCTGCACCGCCTTGTGCAACGCGTCGGGCTGCAATGCGCCGTGCAAGGCCACCACGCCCGCCATGTTGTAGGCGGACGACTCAGGCGCCATCTGCCACGTCAGCCACAGCCCTTGCTGCGCATACGACAGCGGATACGCCGCCACGTCCGGAAACGGCACAATCGGCAGGCCGCCGGGGTCGATGCCTTGGGCAACCAGCTTGGCCAGCAAGGTCTGGCGCTGCTGCGCGTCAAGCTTCGCGATGCGTTCGGCCAGCGTGCGGGGATCGATTGCCATGGTGCTTACATCTCCAGTTCATTCAAGAGGGAATCGATGGCGGCAAACTCGGCCTGCCGTTGTTCCCGAACGCCTTCGCCCGTTGCGCCGCGCAATGCGTCCAGCAGCGGCAACGCCGCCAGCTGCGCGACGGTGGGCGCATCGAACAGCGCGCGCAAGGGCACGTCGATACCGTGGACCTGCTTGATGGCTGCCACGACTTCCATCACCGCGATGGAGTCGCCGCCCAACTCAAAGAAATTGTCATGCCGGCCAATGCGGGGCGTGTCCAGCACTCGCGCCCAGATCTGAGCCAGTTGCGTCTCCGCTTGACCGTCGGGCGCGGCGTAGGCTTGGCTGGCGGCAAACTCGGCCTTGGGCAGGGCCTTGCGGTCCAGCTTGCCGTTGGCGTTCACGGGCAAGGCGTCCAGCGTGACGAAGGCGGCGGGCACCATGTAGTCGGGCAACGCGGCCGACAATGCGCTGCGCACCGCGGTGGTGTCCACGGCCGCGGGCGCAACATACGCCACCAGCCGCGCGCCCGACGGGCCGTCCTGCGCCAGCACCGCCGCCTGCTCCACGGCCGGGAGGGCCAGCAGGCTGGCTTCGATCTCGCCCAGTTCAATCCGCAGGCCGCGGATCTTCACCTGATGATCCAGGCGGCCCAGGTATTCCAATTGGCCGCCCTGCATCCAGCGCACCAGGTCGCCGGTGCGATACAGCCTGTCGCCCTGCCCGTCCGGATCCGCGACAAAGCGATCAGCGGTCAGGCCCGGGCGGTTCAGATACCCGCGCGCCAGGCCCACCCCGCCCAGATACAGTTCGCCCGGCACGCCCAGGGGCACGGGGTTCAGCTGCGCGTCCAGCACCCGCGTGCGGATGCCGGCGATGGGATAGCCGATCGGCACCACGCCACTGCCGTCAGCCACGCACGTCCAGTGCGTCACGTCGATGGCCGCTTCCGTCGGGCCGTACAGGTTGTACATCCCCGCCTGCGGCAGCAGCGCCAGGCAGCGCGCTTGCAGGTCCGCGCCCAGCGCTTCGCCGCTGCAGACGATGCGCCGCAACGTGGCGCACGCTTGCGCGCCCGCCTGTTCGGCATGGCTGATGAAGGCGTGCAGCATCGACGGCACGAAGTGCAGCGTGGTGACGCCCTGTTCCTGGATCAACGCCGACAGGCGCGCGGGATCCCGGTGCTCGCCCGGCCCGGCCAATGCCAGCCGCGCGCCGGTCATCAGCGGCCAGAAGAACTCCCACACCGACACGTCGAAGCTGAACGGGGTCTTTTGCAGCACCACGTCGTCCGCCGTCAGGCCGTACGCCTGCTGCATCCACGCCAGGCGGTTGGTCAGCGCAATATGCCGGTTGGCCGCGCCCTTGGGCTTGCCGGTGGAGCCCGAGGTGTAGATGACGTAGGCCAGATTCTCCGCGTGATGCGGCGTGTCGGGCGCGGACATCGGTTCGGACGACACCTCCAGCTGGTCCAGCGCCAACAAGGTCGTCGACGGCGACAGCGCGCCCATCCGCGCCGCCAGGGCCGTCTGCGTCAGCAACAGCGACACGCCGCTGTCTTGCAGCATGTACGCCAGCCGATCATCCGGGTAGTCCGGGTCCAGCGGGACGTAGGCGGCGCCCGCCTTCAGCACCGCCAGCAGCGCCGCCACCAGGTCCAGCGACCGTTCGGCGGCTATCCCCACGCGGTCTTCGGACCGCACGCCCAGGCGCTGCAAGCGATGCGCCAGCTGGTTCGCGCGGCGGTCCAGTTCGCCGTAGGTCAGGGACGCGTCAAAGCACGTCACCGCGACGCGGTCGGGCCATTGACGCGCCTGCCGTTCGAACTGGCGATGCACCGGCAGCGCGCCGTATTGCCGAGCCGTGTCTGGCGACAGCGGCAGGCCGTCATGCCGCGGACTCAACAAGGACACTTCGACTGGCGGGGTCAAGGGCAGTGCGCCCACACGGCCATCGTGCGCCGCCAAGCCAGCCAATACGTACTGCAGGCGACGCGCCAACGCGTTCGCCACCGTGTCCGACAAGCGTGACCGGTCATAGCTCAACTGCATCGACAGGCCGCGCTGCTGGGTCACGACCAGCGTTAGCGCGTAGTGCGTTTGTTCCGTGTTCTGCAAATTCGCAAACCGGACGCCCGACGACCCTTGTTCTTTGAGCGCCTCGTCCGCCGGGTAGTTTTCAAATACCACCAGCGTGTCGAACAAGGCGCTGCCGCCATGGCCTGCCCAGCGCTGGACGTCGAACAGCGGCGCGTGCTCGTGCTCGCGCGATGCCAGATTCTGGTCCTGGATGCCGCGCAGCCAGTCGCCCAGCGGCCTGTCGGGCGCCATCGTGACCGCCAACGGCAAAGTGTTGATGAACAGACCCAGCACGTGCTGCGCGCCCGCCATCGTGTCGGGCCGCCCGGACGTGGTGACGCCAAACCCTACCGTGGATTGCCCTGTCGCCTGCGCCAGGATCAGCGCCCACGCCGCCTGCAACAAGGTGTTCACCGTGACGCGATGATGGCGTGCGCGCTCGGCCAACGCCGACGACGCGGCAGGATCCAGCCGGGCATGCACGTCCGCGTATCCCGCGGCCGGCGTCCATTCGCCGCGGACGTCCAGTGCTGGGGCCAGCAGGCTGGGTTGATCCAGGGCCTGCAGGCAGCGACGCCAATAGGCCTGCGTATCGGCTTCGCTTCTTTGGGAAAGCCAGGCCAGATAGTCGCGATAGCGGCCCACCCCCACCGCCACAGGCAACCCTGCATACGTGCGCAGCACTTCGCCCAGCAGCTGGGTCACGCTCCAGCCGTCAAGCAGCAGGTGATGAAACGTCCAGATCAAGTGGTGGCGATGCTCGGCCGTTCGTGCCAAGGTCAAGCGCAATAGCGGCGGCGATGCCAGATCGAAGCCCTGCATCAGATCGGCGCGGGCCCGCGCGTCCAGGAGCGCGTGAACAGGAGGCGATGAATCTTGACGGCTGCGCGCATCGATCACCGCATACGGCAACTCCACTTCGCGCGCCACCCACTGCAGCGGTGCGCCCGCCCGTTGCACAAAGCCGGTGCGCAGTACGTCGTGGCGCGCCAGCGCCGCCGTCCACGCCAGCCGGAAGCGTTCCACGTCCAGCCCGTCGATATCGACGCGCAACTGGTTCACATAGGCGGGCGGCTGTCCTTCGTCTGCCGCCGCGTCCCACACGCTGTGAAACAGCATGCCCGCCTGCATCGGCGTCACCGGGTAAATGTCTTGCCATTGCGTCGGCGGCGCGGGTATGTCCAGCGTCCGCAGGCTTTCCCAGGCCAGGCTCGCCAGCGGGAAGTCCGATGGCGTCACCCCATGCGCGCCGCTCACGCAATGCGCCACCAGCGCGCGCAAGGCCGCTTCAAAGTGCCGCGCAAGCGCCTGCATGCGGGCAGGTTCGTGACGCTTGCCGCTATAGCCCAGCGACATACGCAGCTGCCCGTCATGAACCTGACCGTTGAAGGTCAGATCGTGGCCCAGCGGCGCGGCCTCGTCCTGGCCCGCACCGGGCGCTTCGGCGGCGATGCGCCAGCCGGCATCGCCTGCGGTCACCGTCTCGAATTGGCCCAGGTAGTTGAACAGGACCGGGGCTTGCGGCAGGTCGCGCAACGCATCGGCCAGCACGCCATACCCCAATCCGTGCGAGGGCACGGCGCGCAGCGCTTCCTTCACGCGCATCAGCCGTTCCCCGGGCTCGCCTTGCGTGTCCAGCACCACGGGATACACGCTGGTGAACCAGCCCACCGTGCGCGACAGGTCCAGTTCGCCCGTCGCGTCCTCCCGGCCGTGGCCTTCCAGGTCGATGCGCACCTGCTTCAACCCGCCCCACTCGCCCAGCGCCTGCGCCAGCGCGGCCAGCAGCAGGTCATTGACCTGCGTGCGGTACGCGCCCGGCGCGTCCTTGAGCAACGCCTGGGTCGTCGCGCGGTCCAGCGCCAGCGCGACGCGCTGCTGGTCGCCGACGCGGTTCGCGCCCTGCGCGTTGTCGCACGGCAAGGCATCGCCCGCCGGCAGCGCGCGCCAATAATCCCGTTCCGGTTCATACGCCGCGCGCGAGCCGTGCAGGCGCCGCGCCCACGCGCCGAAGCTGGCCGACCGCGCGGGCAGCGTGATCGCCCCGCCCGCCAGCGCCTGGGTGTAGGCCAGTTGCAGGTCCGCCAGCAGCACCCGCCATGACACGCCGTCCACGGCCAGGTGATGGATGACCAGCAGCACGCGCGACGTGCCATCGGCAACCTGCATCAGCACGGCGCGCAGCAACGGACCGTGCTCGATGTCCAGGCTGCGCTGCGCGGCGTCGCACTGCGCCTCGATGTCGGCCACCGGCACATCGCTGCGTAGCCACAGCATGTCCGCCCTGTCCGGGGCAGCCTCATAGCGCTGGCGCCACGCGCCGTCTTCGCGCTTGAAACGCAGGCGCAGGGCGGCGTGCTGCGTAGCCACGGCCTGCAAGGCGGCGGACAGCGCTTGCGCATCGACAGGCGCGTCGCCATGCAGCAGCACGGCCTGGTTCCAGTGGTTGTGGGACGCCAGCGGCAATGCCAGGAAGGCCGCCTGGATCGGCAGCAGCGGCAGATCGCCGACCGCCTCGTCGGTGGCGTCCTGCGCCTGCGCGGCCACCGCCACGCTGGCCAGATCGGCCACGGTCTGCCGCTCGAACACCTGGCGCGGCGTGACCTGCCAGCCCGCCTGGCGCAAGCGCGCCACGATCTGCAGGCTCAGGATCGAGTCGCCGCCCAGTTCAAAGAAGTTGTCGTGACGGCCCACCTGCGCCGCGCCCAGCACTTGCGACCAGATGGCGGCAAGCGCAGTTTCCACCTCGCCTTCGGGCGCCGCGTAGCCCTGGCTGGCCGCAAATTCCGCCTTGGGCAGGGCCTTGCGGTCCAGCTTGCCGTTGGCGTTCACGGGCAACGCGTCCAGCGTGACGAAGGCGGCGGGCACCATGTAGTCGGGCAACGCCGCCGACAACGCGGTTCGCAGCGCGGTGGTGTCCACGTCTGCAGGTGCGACATACGCCACCAGCCGCGCGCCCGACGGGCCGTCCTGCGCCAGCACCGCAGCCTGCTCCACGGCCGGATGCGACAGCAGGCTGGCTTCGATCTCGCCCAGTTCAATCCGCAGGCCGCGGATCTTCACCTGATGATCCAGGCGGCCCAGGTATTCCAATTGGCCGCCCTGCATCCAGCGCACCAGGTCGCCGGTGCGATACAGCCTGTCGCCCTGCCCGTCCGGATCCGCGACAAAGCGATCAGCGGTCAGGCCCGGGCGGTTCAGATACCCGCGCGCCAGGCCCACCCCGCCCAGATACAGTTCGCCCGGCACGCCGAGGGGCACGGGGTTCAGCTGCGCGTCCAGCACCCGCGTGCGGATACCGGCAATGGGATAGCCGATTGGCACCACGCCACTGCCATCGTCCACGCACGTCCAGTGCGTCACGTCGATGGCCGCTTCCGTCGGACCGTACAGGTTGTACATCCCCGCCTGCGGCAGCAGCGCCAGGCAGCGCGCTTGCAGGTCCGCGCCCAGCGCTTCGCCGCTGCAGACGATGCGGCGCAACGTGGCGCATGATTGCGCGCCCGCCTGTTCGGCATGGCTGATGAAGGCGTGCAGCATCGACGGCACGAAGTGCAGCGTGGTGACGCCCTGTTCCTGGATCAACGCCGACAGGCGCGCCGGATCCCGATGCTCGCCCGGCCCGGCCAATGCCAGCCGCGCGCCGGTCATCAGCGGCCAGAAGAACTCCCACACCGACACGTCGAAGCTGAACGGGGTCTTTTGCAGCACCACGTCGTCCGCCGTCAGGCCGTACGCCTGCTGCATCCACGCCAGGCGGTTGGTCAGCGCAATATGCCGGTTTGCCGCGCCCTTGGGCTTGCCGGTGGAACCCGAGGTGTAGATGACATAGGCCAGATTCTCCGCGTGGTGCGGCGTGTCGGGCGCGGTGACCGGTTCGGAGGACGCTTCCAGCTGGTCCAGCGCCAACAGGGTCGTCGACGGCGACAGCGCGCCCATCCGCGCCGCCAAGGCGGTCTGCGTCAGCAACAGCGACACGCCGCTGTCTTGCAGCATGTACGCCAGCCGATCATCCGGGTAGTCCGGGTCCAGCGGCACATAGGCCGCGCCCGCCTTCAGCACCGCCAGCAGCGCCACCACCAGGTCCAGCGACCGTTCGGCGGCTATTCCCACGCGGTCTTCGGACCGCACGCCCAGGCGCTGCAAGCGATGCGCCAGCTGGTTCGCGCGGCGGTCCAGTTCGCCATAGGTCAGGGACGCGTCAAAGCACGTCACCGCGACGCGGTCGGGCCATTGACGCGCCTGCCGTTCGAACTGGCGATGCACCGGCAGCGCACCGAATTCCGCCGCCAAGTCCTCCGGCAAAGACGGCCCCGTCTCCCATTCCCCCAACGTCTTGCGCTCCGAATGCGACAACAGCGCGGCATCCCACACGCACCCCGCATCGTCGTGCACCATCGCGCACAGCAACGCTTGATAGTGTCCGGCCATGCGCGCCAGCGTATCGGGCATGAACGAGGCACGCGGATATCGCCACGTGACGCGCAGGCCGCCGTCATCGTATTCGGCGGTATCGCACTGCAAGACAAAGGGCAAGGTCGGCGGGGCGAACGATGCCGACGCGCAACGCAGCCCGGCCAATTGCCAGCCGTCCGCGCCCGGCAACTGTTGATGGTTGAACAACACCTGAAATAGAGGCGTGTGGTCCAGGCTGCGTTCGGGCTGCAGCGCATCGACCAGCTTGTCGAACGGCAAGTCCTGATGCGCATGCGCCTGCGACACGGCATCGCGGGTCTGGGCAACCAGCGCCGACCAAGTCACGTCCGGGGCGAGCCGGGCGCGCAGCACCTGCGTATTGACGAACAGCCCCACCAGGTCTTGCACCTCGGGACGTGTGCGCCCGGCCACGGGCACCCCGACGCGAATGTCGGCCTGGCCGGTGTGACGCGCCAGCAACGCGTGGAATGCAGACAGCAAGACGACAAACAGCGTGCAGCCCCGGGCGTGCGCGTAGCGGCGCAGTTCGTCCGCAAGGGCCCGCGGCACGTCGGTGACGCACGCGTCGGCCGCCTGCCCGCCTGCGTCACGCCGGGAGAAGTCGGGGTTCAGTTGCAGAACAGGCTGATCCCCGGCCAGGGCCTGACGCCAATACGCCAGTTGCCGATCCTCTTCGCCGGCCGCCAGCAGGTCGCGTTGCCAGGCCGCGTAATCGGTGTACGCGATGGCGGGCGGCGGCGAGGCGACTTCCGCGCCGGCCCGCAGCGCCGCATAGTGCTTGCAGAACGCGTCCGTCAGCAAACCGATGGACCATCCGTCCGACACGATGTGATGCATGACGGTGACCAGCAGATGTTCATCGTCAGCCAGCCGAACCAGCCCCACCCGCAGCAAGGGGCCCGACAGCAGGTCAAAGGGTTCGGCGATCCATCCGCGCGCAATGGCCTGCGCCCGTTCTTCCTGATCCGCGTGCGGCGCGTCGCGCAGGTCGGCCTGAGCGATCTCCATGCGCCCAGGCGCCTGGACCACCGGATGCGCCATGCCGTCCTCGTCCACGTCGAACCGTGTGCGCAGCGCCGCGTGCTGGGCCGCTACGCGCTCGAAGGCCAGGCGCACGCTTTCCGCGTCCAGCGCGCCCGTCAGGCGCAACACGCCCGGCAAATGGTAGGCGGCGTCGTGGGGATCCAGGCGCCACAGGAACCACAGCCGCTCCTGCGCGTGAGACAGCACCGGCCGCCCCGAACGCGGCAGGATGGGCAGGTGCGACGGTTCCATGCCCTGTTCGCGCATCTTGTCGTACACGGCGCGACGCTGCGCGGGCGAGAGCGATGCGAATTTTCCAGCGATCTGCCGGGCCAGGTTATCGTCCATCACAAGGTCTCCAGGGTGTCGATGAACGCGTCGATGCTTCTCAGCGCGTCTGCCTGTCCTTTGCCGGCCTGCGCCGCGTCGGCCACGCGCTCGGCGAACCGCGCCAGCGTCTGCGCCTCGAACAGCGCGGCCAGCGGCGTCTCGATATCCATGTCTGTCCGAATGCGCGCGACCACCCGCATCACCAGCAAGGAATGGCCGCCCAATTCAAAGAAGCTGTCCTCGCGCCCCACGCGCGGCACGCCCAGCACGGCGGCCCAGATATCGGCCAATTGCCGTTCCAGATCGCTTTCGGGCGCGCTGTAGCGGCGCAACGAGGCCTGTGCGTCGGGCGCAGGCAGCGCCTTGCGATCCACCTTGCCGTTGGGCGTCAGCGGAATCGACGGCAGGACGACCCACACGGCGGGAACCATATAGGCGGGCAATGCCGCCGCCAGCTCGGCCTGCACGGATTCCAGCCAGGCGCGCTGCGCATCGTCGCGTGGCCCCGCCAGCGCCGGGTTGCGCGGCGCCACGTAGCCGACCAGGCGATGGCCCTGGCCGTCGTCGCGCGCCACCGTGACCGCCTGGCGCACGCTGGACAACCGCGCCAGGCAAGCGTCGATCTCGCCCAATTCGATGCGAAAGCCGTGCACCTTGACCTGATGGTCGGTGCGCCCCACGTACTCCAGCACGCCGTCGCCGCGAAAACGCGCCAGATCGCCCGTGCGGTAGAGCCGCGCGCCGGGCTGCGCCGCATAGGGGTCGGCGATGTACCGTTCGGCGGCCAGCGCCGGTTGATGCAGGTAGCCGCGCCCGACGCCCACGCCCGCCACGCAAAGCTCGCCGATGGCCCCGGCGGGCAGCAGGTCCAGGTTCGCGTCCAGCACGTAGAGCCGCGTGTGGTCGGCCGCCGTCCCGATCGCCAGCACCGGCCCGGGTTCGTCCCTGGCGTCGTCCACGCGGTACAGCGCCACATCGTCCGCGCATTCGGCGGGACCATAGGCATTGACCAGCGGCACGTCCGGATAGCGATCCAGCCACGCGCGCGCCAGCGCCACCGAACTGGCCTCGCCCGTGGGCAGCATCCAGCGCAGGCCGGGCATCGACACGGCGTCGGCCATCAACATGCCCTGGATCAGGGTCGGCACGGATTCCAGCACCGTGATGCCGCGGTCGTTCACGCGGCGGATCAGGGCCTGCGGGTCGCGCGCCACGCTATCCGCCACGATCTCGATGCATGCGCCGCACAACAGCCCCGCCAGCAACTGCCACACCGAGATGTCGAAGCTCTGCGCGGCCGTCTGGCCGATGACGTCGTGCTCGGTCAGCCCCAGCGCGGGGATCTTGCTGAGTTGGTTGTTCAGCATGCCCTGGCTGGTGACGACCACGCCCTTGGGCGTTCCCGTGGAACCGGACGTGAAGATCACGTAGGCGGCCTGGTCGCGATGCGCCGGCTCACGCAGATCGGCCTCGTCGCGGGAAGCCGGCGCGTCGACGTCGTGCCGGGCCACCGTGGCGGGCAGCGCCGCGATCACATCGGCGTGGGCCGCCGCCGCGCCACGATCCGTGATGACCGCGCGCGCGCGGCACAGGTCAAGGATCTGCGCCAGGCGCTGCGACGGCAGCGCCGGATCCAGCGCCAGGTAGGCCGCATTCGCCTTGAATGCGCCAAGCACCGCCGCCAGCATGCCGACGCCACGCTCGGCCAGCACCACCACCACGTCGTCGCGGCGCGCGCCCCCGGCCCGCAACGCGTGCGCGTGGCGGTTGGCCAGCCGGTTCAGCGCTTCGTAGCGGATCTCTCCCTGTGCATCGCGCGCGGCGATGCGCCCGGCGTGGCGGCGAGCCTGCGCCTCGAACAGCGCGGCGTAACCCGCCTCGAGCGGATAGCCGGGCGTCGCGCCCCGCCCAAGCGCCAGCACGCGGGCTTGTTCAACTTCGGGCAACAGCCCGATCCGCGCCAAGGGCAAGGCGGCGCTTTCGGCGAATTGCCCAAGCACATGGCGCAGGCCGTCCAGCACCCGCTGAACGGACGCCGCGTCGAACAGGCCGGCGTCATAGGTCAGCTGCAACACCAACTGCTCGCCCGGCTTGACCACGACCGTCAGCGGATAGTTGGTGTGCGTGCGGGCGCCATCGGCACGCGCCCCGATCGCTTGCGCGCGCGCCAGCAAGGCGCCGTCGACAGGCGCGTTTTCAAAGACGAACAGGGTATCGAACAGCGCGGTGCCGCGCGGCACGTCAGCCATGGCCTGGATCTCGGCCAGGGACAGGTGTTCGTGTTCGCGCAGCGCGGCATTGCCCGCCTGCACCGTACGCAGCCACTGCGCCACGCTGACCGGGCTGTCCGGCCCCGGCACCTCGATCCGCAATGGCAAGGTGTTGATGAACAGGCCGATCGTGTCCTGCACGCCATTCAGGTCCGTCGGCCGGCCGGCGACCGTCACGCCGTAGAGCACGTCGTCCAGCCCGGCCACGCGGGCGAGCCACAACGCCCACGCGCCCTGTGCATAGGTGTTCACCGTCAACTGCTGCCGCTGCGCCGCGCGCTGAAGCGCCGCGGTTTCGGCCAGGCTCAGCGACACCACGGCGTCCGCGGTCCGGGACTGGCCCGGCGTGGGCGCGATCCGGCCCGCCAGCGGCAAGGGCGTGACCGTGCCGAAACCGCGCAGCGCGTCGCGCCAGTAGGCGCGCGCCGCCGCCATGTCCTGCCGCCCCAGCCACGCGATGAAGTCGCGATACGGCACGGGCTGCGCCAACTGCGGCGGCTGCCCCTGTGCGAAGGCGTCGTAGGCGGCAAAGAAGTCCGCCAGCAGCAAGGACCGGCACCAGGCATCCATCAGGATGTGGTGATAGCTCAGCACCATCCGGTCGCCGTCGGCCAGCCGCGCCAGCCGGACGCGCCACAAGGGTGCAGCGGCCATGTCAAAGCCCGCCGCCAGCTCGTCCTGCAGGAGGCGGTCCAATTGCGCCAGCGCCGCCTCCACGGGCAGTTCGCGCCAGTCCAGCACCTGGACCGGCGCCGCGACCTCGCGCCGGATCACCTGCAACGGCGTCTCGCCCGCCTGCCAGGCAAAACCCGCGCGCAGCGCCTCATGGCGTTGCGCCATCAGGCCCCATGCGCGGCGCGCCGCATCCAGATCCAGGTGGCGGTCAAAGCGGTAGCGGTCCTGCATCAGGTACATGCCGGAGCCGGGATTCATCAGCGTGTGCAGCAATAGCCCCTGCTGCATGGGTGTCGGGGGATAGATGTCGGCGACATCGCGCGGGTTGGGCGCCAGACGGTCCAACTGCGCCTGGGTCAGGTCCGCCAGCGGGAAATCCGACGGCGTCAGGCCGCCCGCGCCGGGCGCGTCGACCACGTCGGCCAGGCGGGCAAGCTCGGCCACGCAGGCGTCGGCCAGCGCGCGCACCTCGACGTCATCCTGCATGGCGGCGCTGTACGACCACGTCCATTGCAAGGCGCCATCGCGCAGCGCGACACCGATGTCCAGCACGCTGCGGCGCTCGCTGTCCGGGTCGCGTTCAGCGCCCGCCGGCTCGTCGACCCAGGTCCAGGCGCGCGCGGCGGCGTCGGTCCGGCCCAGGTAATTGAAGGTGATGCGGGGATACGGACGATAGGCCAACGCTCGGCCGGCGTCCGTCATGGTGCGCAGCACGCCATAGCCGAGGCCCTTGTCGGGCACCGCCCGAAACTGCGCCTTGACGGCCGCCAACGCGCTGCCGGGATCTCCCGCGCCCGGGCACAGGCGCAACGGGAACAGCGAGGTGAACCAGCCGACGGCCCGGCTCGCATCCACGCCCGTGGCGTCCTCTTCGCGGCCGTGGCCCTCGACCTCCAGCAACACGCTTTCCTGGCCCATCCAGCCGCAAAGCACCCGGGCCACGGCCGTCAGCAACAACTCGGGGGCCTGCGCCCGATACGCCCGCGCGCCGCCCGCCAGCAAGCGCGCGGATGCCGCGGGGTCCAGCTGCGCCGACACGCTGCGCTGGTCGGACACGCGGTTGGCGCCCTGCGGCCGCGCCACGGGCAGCGGCGCGTCACGATCGCCGCAGAGGGCAAGCCATTGGGGCAATTGCGCTTGCGTGGCCGGCAACGCGCCATAGCGCGCCAGCGCCTGCGTCCAGTCGGCGAACGACACCGTGGCCGGCGGCAGGATCAGCGGCGCGCCGCGGCGCGCCTGCTCATAGGCGGTTTCCAGATCTTCCAGCAGGACGCGCCAGGACACGGCGTCCACGACCAGGTGGTGCGCCACCCACAGCAACCGGCCCGGACGGCCTGCTTGCGGCGCGATCCACGCCGCGGCGGTCACCGGCCCGGATTCCAGGTCTAGGCTGCGCTGCAAGGTGTCCGCCACCCGCGCCAACGCGGCCTCGACGCCGTCCCCGGACGGCGCCAATGCCAGGCGCGGGGCGACGGCGTCGGCGTCGTATTCCTGCACCCACCCCGCCCGCGGATCCTGCCGGTAGCGCAGCCGGAATGCATCGTGGTGCGCCAGTACCGCGTCCATGGCGCGTTGCAGCGCGGCCACGTCGATGTCGTCGTTGGGGCGCAGCACCACCGACTGGTTCCAGTGGCCGCGCCTGGGCACGGACAGATCGAAGAACGCGTGTTGCACCGGCGCCAGCAGGGCCGGGCCGCGGGCCGGACCCGATGCGGCCTGGGGACGCAGCGCCGATGCCGACAACGCCAGCGCGGCGATCGTCTGCCGCTCCATGACGTCGCGCGGCGCGATCTTCACGCCCTGTTTGCGCGCGGCCGCCACGATTTTCAGGGTCAGGATCGAATCCCCGCCCAGCTCGAAAAAGTTGTCATGCCTGCCGATGCTGGCCACGGCCAGCACGTCGCGCCAAATGGCGGCCAGCAACTGCTCGGTGTCGCCGACCGGCGCCTCGAACCCGCCATCGCGCTGAAAGTCGGGCGCGGGCAGCGCCTTGCGATCAATCTTGCCGTTGGCGCTGAGCGGCAGCGCCGCCAGCACCACGATGACCGCGGGCACCATGTAATCCGGCAGTTCGGCGGCCAGGGCCGCGCGCAACGCGACAGGGTCGGGTTGCCGGGCGGCGTCCCGTGGCGACACGTACGCCACCAGCTTCGTTCCGCTGGCGGCCTCATGCGCGACCGCCACCGCGGCCGCCACGCCCGGCTGCGCCGCCAGCCGCGTCTGCACTTCGCCCAGTTCCACCCGAAACCCGCGGATCTTGATCTGGTGGTCCGCCCGCCCCTGATACAGCAACTGCCCATCGGTGCGCCATGACGCCAGGTCGCCGGTGCGGTACAGGCGCGCGCCCGGCTCGCTCGCAAAGGGATCCGCGACGAAGCGGTCCGCCGTCATGCCCGGGCGGCGTACATACCCCCGCGCCAGACCGATGCCTCCCAGGTACAGCTCGCCGACGGCGCCCGGCGGGGTCAGGTTCAGGTCGGCATCCAGCACCCAGGCCTGGGTGGCCGAGATGGGTGAGCCGATGGGAACGTTCGCGCCATCCTGCGCCATGCAGCGCGACGCCGTGACGTCGATCGCGGCCTCGGTCGGACCATACAGATTGTGCAGTTCGGCCCCCGGCATGCGTTGCAGCACGTCGTCGCGCACCTCGGCGGGCAAGGCTTCGCCGCTGCACAGAATGCGGCGCAGCGATACGCAGCTTGCGGCCGCTTCATAAGCCATGAAGGCGGCAAGCATCGACGGCACGAAGTGCACGGTCGTGACGGCATGGCCGCGAATCAGCGCAACGAGGCGCTCCGGATCCCGGTGATCTCCCGGCTGCGCCATGACCAGCCGCGCGCCCGTCATCAGGGGCCAGAAGAATTCCCAGACCGACACGTCAAAGCCAAACGGCGTCTTCTGCAACACCACGTCGCCGGCCCCCAAGCGGTACGCCTGCTGCATCCACGCCAGGCGGTTCGTCAAGGCGGCGTGCCGGTTGGCGGCCCCCTTGGGGCGGCCGGTGGAGCCAGAGGTATAGATGACGTAAGCCAGGTTTTCCCCGTGCAGCGCCACGTCCGGATCGTGCGCCGCGTCCGTGAGCGACGCGTCACGCAGATCCACGACCGCAGGGCCTTCGGCGGACACCAGCCCATCGGGCAGGTCTTGGGCGCATAGCAGCAGCCTCGCGCCACTGTCCCGCAACATGTAGGCCAGCCGGTCGACGGGATAGTCCAGGTCCAGCGGCACATAGGCCGCGCCGGCCTTCTGGATGGCGAGCAGCCCCACCACCATGTCCACCGAGCGCTGCACGGCGATGGCGACCCGCGCATCAGGGCCCGCGCCCCGCGCGATCAGGTCATGCGCGCGGCGATTGGCGCGGGCATTCAGGTCGGCATAGCACAGCGACTCGTCGCCGCACACCAGCGCGATGGCGTCGGGCGTGGCGCGGGCCTGCTGTTCAAACAGGCGATGCACCGGCGCGCGCTGGACATGTTGGGTAGCGTTGCGGCTCCAGGCCTGCACCTGCGCACGTTCCTCCGGCAAGATCAGGTCCAGGGCCGCCACGCGGCTGTCTGGCTGCGTCACCAGCGTCTCCAACACCCGCAGATAGCGCCGCCACATCCGCGCCGCCGTGTCCTCGCCGTACAGCGCCGTGTTGAACTCCAGCCTGCCATGCAACGCCGGGGACGGCCCGGCGGCATCGTCCCACAGCAGATCCAGCGACCATTCGAACTTGGCGCTGCGCTCGGGCAGCGCCAGCCGTTCCACGTTCACGCCGGGCAAGGACAGCCCCGGACCGGCGCTGCCCACCTGAAGGCCGAACAGCACCTGGAACAAGGGGCTGCGCGCCGGGTCGCGTACGACGTCCCGGCTTTCCAGCAATAGTTCCAGCGGCAGATCCGCATGGTTCATGGCGGCGCGCGCGTCGGCGCGCACGGCCTGGCATATCTCGCCCAGGGTGGCCGTTGCCGGCGCATTCACGCGAAACACCTGGGTCGTCACGAAAAAACCGAGCAGCTCCTGAAGCTCCGGCCGGTTGCGGTTGGCGCTGGGCACGCCCACCGCGAAGCCGGTCTGCCCGCTGAGCCGCGCCAGCAACAGTTGCCACGCCGTGAACAGGGCCACGAACGGCGTGCATTGCGACGCGCGGCAGAACGCGCGCAGCCCGTCGACCAGCGCCGCGGGGACGTCGACGTACCGCGCAGCGCCCTCGGCGCCCAGCACGGCGGGACGCGGATGGTCCGCGGGCAAGACCAGGTCTTGCAGATCATCGCCCAGGTGCGCATTCCAATGCGCCACGTGCGCCGCATAGCCGCCGGCCTGCGCATGCGCACGCTGCCAGGCAGCAAAGTCGCTGTAGCGCCGCGGCGTTTCGTTCGCGGCCGCGACGCCCGACGTGGCGATCTCGCCATAGGCCTGCGCCAGATCCCGCATGAAGATGGGGTTGGACCACGCGTCCGACACGATGTGATGCAGGCACCACGCCAGCACGTGGTCGTCGCTTGCCATCCTGAACACGCACGCGATCAGCGCGGGCGCCCGGGCCAGGTCGAAGACATGGGTTGCGATCCTTGCGCAGTGCGCTTGCAGCGCGGCCTCACGCGCGCCGGGCGCCAACGCGCCAAGGTCGACCACGTCCAGCGTGAAGGCGTGGGCGGCGTCCACCCGCTGGCGCGGCTCGCCATCCTGTTCATGGAAGGTGCTGCGCAAGACCGCATGGCGGCGGGCCAGCGCGGCGAAGGCTTGACGCAACGCCTGGACGTCCAGCTTTCCCCGGAAACGCAAGGCGCGCGGCAGGTTGTAGGCGGTGGAGGCGGGATCCAGCCTCTGCAAGAACCACAGCTGCTGCTGCGAATACGACAGGGGCGCGTCGTCCCGTTCTTCGCTTGCCGGTATCGCCGAGGCGTCCAGCGTGGCGTCCTCATCGTTGTCGTCTTCGGCGAGCAAGGCTCGCAACAGGGCTTGCTGGGTATCGCTCATGCGGGCTCCGTCACTTGGGCGGCCAGGGCGGCGCGCTCTTGGGGCGACAAGTTGTTCAGCTGGACGCGCAGTTGCGCGATCTGGTCCAGTTGCGCGGGGTCCTCGGCCTGCTGGCGCAAGGCGGTGGCCAGCCGCGCCACGGTGGGATGGTCGAACACCAGGCCCGGCGCCGCCTCGACGCGCAATTGCTTGCGCAACCGCGTCACCAGCTTGATGACCAGCAGTGAATGGCCGCCAAGCGAGAAGAAGTCGTCATGCACGCCAACGCTGTCGCGCTCCAGCAGAACAGCAACGCACCCCGCCAGCACCGTCTCCAACGCATCGCGAGGCGCCACCGGCGCCGTCGGCGCCGCGTCCTGGACCGCGACGACCCGCGCTTGCAGCGCATGGCGGTCCACCTTGCCGTTGGGCAGGCGTGGCAGGTCGGGCTGACGCTGGATGCGCGAGGGCAGCATCGGCGCGGGCAGCAGCGCGGCCAGCGCCGCGCGCAGGTCGGCGTCCGTCTGGGGCGGATGCGTCTCGTCCACCGTCACGCATGCCGTCAATTCGACGCCCGCCGCGCCGGGCATCGCCAGCACGGCGGCCTGTTGCACGCCGGGCAGGCTCAGCAGCGCCGCTTCGATCTCGGCCGGTTCGATGCGAAAGCCCCGGACCTTCACCTGATGGTCGGCGCGTCCGGCCAGACGGATGCCGCCGTCCGGCAGCGCGTACGCCAGGTCGCCGCTGCGATAAAGACGTTGCCCGGGCAGGTACGGATCGTCAATGAACGCGTCGTCGCCGGATGCACGCAGGTAGCCATTGGCCAGTTGCGCGCCGCCGATGTACACCTGGCCCAGCGCCCCTTGCGCCGTCGGTGTCAGGTCCGCGTCCAGCAGTCGGATGCGGCAGCCGGGCAATGCGCGCGTCAACGGCAGCACACCGCCCGCGCCGGCATCCGCGGCCGCTGTGACGGCATGGACCATGACGCCAACCGTGCTTTCCGTGGGGCCGTAATGGTTGAACAGCCGGCAATCGGGCGTCAGCTGGAAAATGCGCCGCACCAGCGCGGCGGAGGTCGCCTCGCCGCCCAGGATCACCGTACGCGGCGCCGCGGCGCCATCGCAATCGAGCAGCGCGGCCAGATGCGAGGGCACCATCTTGATGGCATCGATGCGTTGCGCGCCAAGGAAATGCGAGAAGGACTGCGCGTCCTGCACATCCGCCTCGCCGGCGATCACCAACGCGGCGCCGTTGTACAGCGCGCCAAACAGCGCGGTGTTGCCCAGATCGGCAGCGACGGTGGCCGTCAGCGCCCAGCGGCGCGCCTGGTCCAGTCCCATGGCACGCGTAACGCCCGCGACATAGTTCAGCAAGGCGCGCTGCCCCACCGCCACGCCCTTCGGCGCGCCCGTGGAACCCGACGTGTACAGCACATACGCGGGTTGGCGCAGCAGCGCCGCGTCGTTCAGCGCAGGGAGCGCGGCGTCGGACACGCCGGCGCCCAACGTCACCCGCGCCACGCCGTCAAAGGGCGACGCGTCCTGCGGGCGCTGCACCACGCACGCCGCCGACGCATCCTGCATCAGCGCCGCGCAGCGCGCCTCGGGCCACTGCGGGTCCAGCGGCAAATACGCGGCGCCGCAACGCCATGCCGCCAGCAGCGCAACGATCAGGTCGGCGCCCCGCGGCAGGCGCAACGCGACGACGGCGCCTGCCGTCACGCCCTGCGCCGCCAGGACGCGCGCCGCCTGATCCACCCGGACCGCCAGCGCCGCGTAATCCAGCGTCTCGCCCTCGTCGACGATGGCCGGCGCCGACGGCGTGCGCGCGGCCCACGCCAGCACCTGCGCCAGCAGCGGCTGCGCGCCGGCATCCCAGGTTTCGCCCGCATACAGCGCGGTATCGGGCGCGGCAGGCGGCAACAGCCTGGACAAAGGGGTTTCCGGCGCGCCGGCCGCTTGCGCCAGCACCTCCAGATACTGCGCCAGCAAGCCCCGCACGGCCGCCGCGCCATAGCGGTGCGGCGCGTAGGCCAGCTGCAAATGGGCGACCTGATCGGCTGCCGGCGTCAGCACAACCTGCAGGGCCAGATCGAAGTCCGCCGGGCCGGCGCCGCATTCCCAGCGCACGGCCGCGACGCCGGCGCCAGGCAAGCCCTGCGGCATCGCGGCGAACCCGACCTCCTGGTGCCGGCTGGCGGCATCGGCGGCAAGCGGGTAGTGTTCCTGGGCGCCGATATGCGCGAGGCGCCGCTCGGCAAGCTGCCGGGCGCAGTGTTCAAACGCATCGTCCGCCTGCCAGTCGACAGCCAGCGGCAGCACTTTCTCGTACGCGCCGACCGCGCCGGCCAGCATGTCGTAATCGGCGCGGCAGTCGTGCCGCCAGCCGGTCACGTGACGATAGCCGCCCGTCAGCCGGCCCAGCAACGCCAGCCACGCGGCGTGCAGCACGGTTTCGACAGGCAGGTCCAGGCGCTGCGCCAGTTGCGTCACGCCATGCGCGGCCGAGGCGTCCGCGGCGCAAATCGCGAGCGCGGCGCTATCCTGCGCCGCGCCCGTCGCGCGATAGGACAGGCGCGGCGCCTCCAGACCGGACGCCTCGCCCTGCTCGCGCCAATACGCGCGCCCCGGCTCGCCCTCCGGATCGGCAGCCAGCTCCTGGCGCCACAGCACGTAGTGGGTGTAGTCGAACGGCGCGTCCTCGCCGGCATCGGGGTCCGGCATCGCGCGTGGGGCCAGGCCCGGTTCCAGCGCCCGCGCGACGTCGTTCAGCAGTTGCAGCATCGAGCCCTCATCCGCGATGAGCGGCGTTGCGGCCAGGGCCAGCCAGCCGCCCTGCCCGGCGCCCGTGAACCAGGCGGCGTGCAGCCCCGGTTGGGCGGCGACGCGGCCATGCCAGGCCTGTACCGCGCGGTGCGGATCCTTGCCCTGGCCCGCCACGACCTCCCAGGTCCAGGCGGCATCGCCGTCCGGTTGCTGACGCAGGCCCCGGTATCCCGGCACCTCGAAAAAGCGCAAGCGCAGCGCCGGATGCGAGGCGACCACGCGGTTCAACGCCGCGCGCAACGCGTCGCCGTCGCGTTCCGATGCCATCCGGGCCAGCATCAGGCGAGCGGCCGGGGCGTGCCCGGACCGGGCCAGGCATGCCCGCTGTTCGGGGCTCAGCGGCAGGAGGTCCCGCGCCGCGGTATCGGTGGCGTTGCTCATCGGCTGGCTCCTGCATCCGGCTGGGCGCCCAGCGCGGCGCGGTCGAACATCGACCCCATGGCCACCACGACCTTGCGCGGCTCCTCATAGGGATCGCGGGCATGCGCGGCCAGCATGTTGTCCAGCATCACGACATCGCCCCGCCGCCAATCGAAGCGCACCGCGCAGTCCTCATAGGTCTTGCCGATCAGGTCCATCACCGCATCGGGAATGGGGCTGCCGTCGCCAAAGCACACGTGGCGCGGCACGCGCTCCAGGCCGGCCGTGCTCAACAGGTGATCGCGGACTTCGGGCTCCAGGCAGTGCAGGTGATGCAATTGCACCTGGTTGAAGAAGACGCGCTCGCCCGTGACGGGGTGCGTGATGACCGCCGGGCAGCGCGTGCGCGTTTGCAAGGCGTCCTCGCCCACCCAGGCGAAATCGATCCCGGCCTGGCGCAGGGTGGCCTCCACCTGCCGGCGATCATCCGTCTTGAAGAATGACTGCCATCTGACGTCCAGGCGATCCGTGAACGTCCGGATGTAGAGCAGCTGCTTGCGTTCGAACTCCTGCACCAGATCGCCGGGCAGGCGGCGCAGCATCTCGCGGCAATCCACGATGGGCGTGGCGCCGCCGACACGAGACGGCAGTTCGCAGAAGAACAGCTGCTTGCGCGGCCAGCGATCCAGATGCGCGCTTTCGTTGTGATACAGGATCATCTGCTTCTCGGGATAGGGGGTCGAGCGGTACGTATTGCGTCCGCCCTCCTTCTTCGGCAGGTCGCCGTAGTCGCCATACAGCACCGGTTCGACGGATTCGGCAAAGGACTCGAACTGTTGCGCCGTGCCGATCGCGAAGTTGCGGAACAGGATGCCGCCGTGCGCCTCGAGCCAGCGCTCGATGCGCGTGCGCTCGGCCGCTGCCCAGGCGATGGGGTCGAGGTCCGGGTCCAGCGCCTCGACGACGATGGGGAATTGCCGGTCGGGCGACAGGAACGAGGTCCTTATCGGGGCGTGTGCAGCGGCGGGCGCGGCGGCCGGCGCCGCGGCTCCCCGCGCGGACAGGCTTCGCAGGCGGTCCAGCTTGGCGGCGGGCGACGGATTGGCGACAGACATGCG
This sequence comes from Achromobacter sp. MFA1 R4, assembly GCF_900156745.1. NCBI lineage: Bacteria > Pseudomonadati > Pseudomonadota > Betaproteobacteria > Burkholderiales > Alcaligenaceae > Achromobacter > Achromobacter sp. MFA1 R4. Next base: position 134,842 of record NZ_LT707065.1, read on the forward strand.
AGGCTCCTTGAAAGAGGGCAAGGCGTAACCGCTCAAGGGCAAGCCGGGCTCGGCGGCCACTTGGCGCAACAGTTCCGCCCATTCCAGGGCGACGCGTTCAATCGTGGGCGGGTCGTACAACGCCGTGGCGTACGTCCACGCCACGTTCAGGCCCTGTTCATGCTCGTGCACGAAAACGCCCAGGTCGAATTTCGAGTCCGTGGCGGGCGCATGGCGCGGTTCTATCGCCAGGCCCGATAGCGTGAATTCGTGCTGCGGCGTGTTCTGCATGACGAACAGCACCTGCACCAAGGGGTTGCGGCTGCGGTCGCGCGCGGCGCCGGTGGCGTCGACAATGCGGTCAAACGGTACGTGCCGGTGTTCAAACGCGGTCAGCACACCATCGCGCACCTGCGCCAGCCAGTCCGCGAACGCCTGCTCCCGCCGCACGCGCATGCGCAACGGCACGACGTTGACGAAAAAGCCGATCAATGGCGCAAGTTCGACGTGGTCGCGGCCGGCCACGTCCGTGCCGATGACCAGCTCGTCCTGGCCCGAGCGGCGGTGCAAGACCCACAGGAACGACGCAAGCAGCAGCTGGAACAGCGTGGCGTCGTGGCGTCGGGCCAGGTCGGCCAGTCGACGGGTCAGGGTGGCGGGAATGGGCAGGCGCAGCGTCGCGCCGCGCAGGTCCGCCACGGCGGCCCGCTCGCGGTCCCCCGGCAACGTGCTGAGCGCCGGGGCGCCGGCCAATGCGCGCCGCCAATGGTCCAGTCCCGCCTGCATGGCGGGCGACTGCGCCTGCGACTGGCTCCATGCGGCGTAATCGCCATACTGCAAGGTCAAGGGAGGCAATTCACGACCTTCGTATCCTGCGCACAGCTCGCGCAGGAAGACGCCGGCCGACCAGCCATCAAACACAATGTGATGCGCCGCCAGCACCAGCAGGTGCCGGCCGGGCGCCAGGCGCAGCACCGCCGCGCGCAACAGGGGGCCGGTGGCCAGGTCGAAGGGCTGCGCGGCGCAGGCCGCAATGTGCGCTGGCGCCGCATCCGGCTGCGCGCCTAAATCGGTGACCGGCAGCGGCAGCGACACCGAGGGCAACACCCGCGCCACCGGATCGCCATGCTCGTCTTCCGGGTAGATGCTGCGCAGGATCTCGTGGCGCCGCAACGTGCCGTCCAGGGCGCGCGCCATCCGGTCCAGGTCCAGCTCGCCCTGCAGTTCGTAGACGGCGCTCAGGTTGTAGGCGGCGCGTTGGGCCGGCGTGGCGGCCAGCCGGTCCACCAGCCACAAGCGCTGCTGCGCGGGCGACAAGGGCATATCGGCCAGCCGCCGCGCGGGCGCCAGCGCCACGGGCACGCTCTCATGCCCTGGATTCAGCCGGGGCAGCGTGTCGATCAACGCGGCGGCCTGCGCCAGTTCGGGGTGTTCGAACACGGCGCGCAGCGGCATGTCCACCGACCAGTGCGCGCGGATCCGGGCGGCCACTTGCGCCGCGCTGAGGGAATTGCCCCCCAGATCGAAGAAGTGCGCGTCGCGCCCAGGCGCTTCGCGCGCCAGGACCTCGGCCCAAATGGCGGCCAGCGCCTGTTCGGTGTCTCCGCGGGCCGGCTGCGGCGCGGGCTCGTCGACCGGCCCGCCAAGCAGGAAGCCGCCGTTTTGATGGATGGCGTAGGCGTCCAGGGTCCGGTCCAGCCACCCCTGGCGAGTGGCGGCACGTTGCAGCTTGCCGCTGGACGTCTTGGGCAAGGCGCCCGGTTCCAGCAGCAGGGTCACGAAGGCTGGCTCGCCGCACGCGATGCCGACGGCGTGGTTCAGCGCCGTCACCGTGGCGGCGGCAGTCGCCTTCTTGCGATGCGTGCGCGAGATCTCGACCGCCACCCCGATGCCCTCGCCTTGCGGCCCATCCACGCGAAACACCGCCGCGCGCCCTTTCCTGACGCCATCGACCCGCGCCTCGATCACGCGCTCGATGTCTTGCGGGTAGACGTTGTGCCCGCGCACGATGATCAAGTCCTTGAGGCGGCCGTTCACATACAACTGGCCGCCGTGAAAGCCGCCCAGGTCGCCGGAACGCAGCCAGCGCAGGCCGTCCCGCTCCACGAACGCCTTCTGGGTGGCCTCCGGGTTGCCCCAATAGCCGGCCGCGATGCTGGGACCGGCCGTCCAGATCTCGCCCAGCGTTCCCGGCGCGGCGGGTTCGGCCGTCGCCGGGTCGGCGATCAGCACGCGGTGATCCGCCGCAGGCACGCCGCACGCGACCAGGGGCGTGCCCAGGGGCGCCGGCCGCAATTGGCCGCCCGCCAGGCCGGCTTCGTCAAAGCGCGTGATCAGCGGTCCGTCGCCCCGTTGATTGCCGGACACGAACAGGGTCGCTTCGGCCAGGCCGTAGCACGGGTAGATGGTCTGGCGCGGCATGCCCGCCGGCGCACACAACGCCGCGAACCCGTCGACGGTGTCGTTGCGCACCGGTTCGGCGCCCGAAAAGGCGATACGCCAGTGAGACAGGTCCAACCTGCCGATCTGCTCGGGCGTCACGCGCTCCACGCAGAGACGGTAGGCGAAGTCGGGCCCGCCGCTGACCGTGGCGCGATAGGTGGAAATGGCGTCAAGCCAGCGCAACGGCCGCTCAAGAAAGTACTTGGGCGTCATCAACACGACGCGGCAGCCGACGTAGACCGGCTGCAACAGCGCGCCGATGAGCCCCATGTCGTGATACAGCGGCAGCCACGACACGAAGGTGTCTTCGCGCCGCGTCAGCATGCCGGACTGGATGGACCTTTCGTTCGCCATCAGGTTGGCGTGCGTCACCATGACGCCCTTGGGCGCGGCGGTCGAGCCCGAGGTGTATTGCAGGAAGGCGACGTCCTCGCCCGCCGGCTCAAAGGGCCGCCACCGTTGCGCGTCGGCCGTATCGACGCGGTCCGCCGCCATCACGTCCACGCCCGCGAACACCGATTCGCTGTCCTGCAGCCAGCCCGCGACGTTTGCCGTGGTCAGGACGCCGGCGGCCTGGCAGTCCCTGGCCATCAGGCGCAGCCGCTCCAGTTGCTGATCGCGCGCGGATTGCGGCGGAAACGCCGGCACCGAGGTCATGCCCGCGGCCATGCACGCAAAGAATGCGATGACGTAGTGCTCGTCGTTGTCCAACAGCAGCAGCAGGCGCGAACCGATGTCGTAGCGCGCTTGCAGCGCGGCGGCCAGCGCCCTCACGCGCAGGTCCAGCGCGCCATAGCTGTAGGACGTTTCGCCCTGCGCGTCAAGCACGATCAACGCGGTATCGTCGGCGCGGCTGTGCGCCAGTTCGCGCAGGCGCGCGGCGATGCTGACGGTGGTTTCGGAAAGGGAGGCCGGATGATTCATCAACGTCTACGCCAGGCAGTCAAGGGGCTGGGCGCTTGCATCGAGGCCCGGTCGGAATCCGGATGCGGATCGGTTGCCGTGCGGCTCGGCCATCGCGACCACCACCTTGCGCGGCCCGGAGAATGGCGTGCGGGCATGCGCGACCAGCATGTTGTCCAGCATCATCACGTCGCCGTCCTGCCAGCCGAACGTGACGGTCTCGTCGGCCAGCACGGCGCGCACCTCGTCAAAGACCTCGTCGGGGATCGGCCGGCCATCGGCGTAATAGACGTTGCGCGGCAGGTTCTCGACGCCCAGGATGTCTTCCAGCGACTCGCGCACCTCGGGCTGCAGGCCCGACACATGAAATAGATGCGCCTGGTTGAACCACACCGCTTCGCCCGTCAGCGGATGATGCGCCACGCCCTGGCACAGCTGCCGCGTGCGCAAGGCGCCATCGTCCAGCCATTCCCATTCGATGCCGGACTGGCGGCAGAAGGCCTCCACCTGCGACGGTTCATCGGTGTTGAACACGTCTTGCCAGGGCAGATCGAAATCGCCGTAGTTGCGCACGTACAGCAAGCCCGCCGCGAAGCGGTCGCGGATGGCGGCGGGCATGCGGCGATAGATGTTGCGGCTGTCGGCGATCGGGGTTTCGCCGCCTTGTGACGCGGCCTTGACGCAATGGAACCAGATCTTCATCGGCCAGTCGCGCGTGTAGGCCTGTTCGTTGTGCAGGGGAATGTGCTGATGCGCCGGATACTCGGTGCTGGTGTAGACACCCGAGGACACGGCGCTACGCGGCGTGGAGGCAAATTCATAGCTCAGCAGTTCGTGGCCGAATGCCGCCGCGAAGCCTTTGAACACCTCCACCGACGGCACATCGAAGCCGCGCAGCAGGACGCCGCCGACGGTGATCAACGCGGTGTCGATCTGGGCTCGCAGGCGCGACAGGGCTATCATGACCGGTTCGCCGGCGCTGGCCGGCGTCAGCAGCAGGGGCAATTCGCTGCCTGCCGGTGCAATACGCTCGAATCGTTCCATTGCTCTCTTTCCACAGTAATTGGGCGCCCGCGGCGCCCGACTGCCCTTGTGCGAAAGGCGACGCCGCGCCTTCAGGCAGGCCGCCGCGGCGATGCGCTGCCGCCCTGATCGTCCAGCCAGGCCAGCGCCGCGAGGTAGCCGGCAGGCGCCGGCAACGCACAGGCGCAGACGGCGCCCTCGGCATCGACGCCCGGCAGGCAATGCCGCAAGCGGTATTCGCCGCAGTCGGCGGGCGTCACGGACAATTGCTGCATGTGCAGCCCGATGCCCAGCCCCAGCGCCTTGAGCACGGCTTCCTTGCCCACCCAATGGCGGTAGAAGCCGGCGGCATCCGGCGCGTGCGCGACGCGCTCGCGCTCATCTTCTGTCAGGCACAGGGGCCCCATCGCCTGCACATCCAGGCACGGCCGCCCCCATTCGATGTCCACGCCCACGGCGCGCTGATTCGACAACGCCACCAAGGCCGCCTGCCCGGCGTGCGACACGCTGAACTCCCACGCGCCGCGCTGCGCGGCGGCGAGCGCGGGCTTGCCATGCAGGCCGCGCGTGAAGACCAGCGCCTGCGCGTCCACGTCCAGCCGCCGCGCCAGCAACGCACGCAGGGTTCGCCGCGTGTCGGCAAAGCGACGGGCGTCATCGACCTGACGAAAACGCCCCATGCGCAGGACCTCGTCGTGGGAGAGTCCATGCGTGGATACGGGTGCTGCGCCGTCCGCCAGCGCGATGCGCCAGACCTCGACGTCGGCGGGGACGCTTTCAGGCAGGCAGAGCTGTTGCATGATGGTTTGCCTTGCAGTCCAGGCCCGCCAGCAGGTCCCGCAGGACCGCCAGCACGGCGAGCTCTTGATGCCGGATGAAGAAGTGCCCGCCGTCGAACCACGCTTCGGTGTGACCCCGCGACGTCTCGGCGCCCCAGCCCGACACTTGCAGGGGCGTGATGTCGTCCTCTCGACCGGCGAACACCGCGATGGGCACCGGCAAGGGGGGCTGCGCCGCATAGCGATGGGATTTGCACAGGCGGTAATCGGCCGCCAGCGTGTCCAACGCCAGGCGGAGCAATTCATCGTCGGCGAACACCGCTTCTGGCGTGCCGCCCTGTTTGCGCATGTCGGCGATCAGCGCATCGTCGTGATCCAGGCCATCGAAGCGGGCCGGATCGCGCAGCGCGGGGGCCGGACTTGCCGAGGCGATCAACAGTTCCGGCAAGCGGCGGCCTTGCCGGCGCAGCCGCGAGGCCATGCGGTAGGCCAGCAGCGCGCCCATGCTGTGGCCGAACAGCACGAAGCGCCCTTGCAGATCGCTTTCGTGCCGATCGCAAAGCTGCGCCGCCAACGTATCCAGGTCGGCGGCGTAAGCTTGCGCGTACCGTTCACCTCGCCCGGGAAGCTCCACGGGGACCACGCGCAGCCAGGCGGGCAACGCCCGCCGCCAGCGCAGATACATCGTGGCGCTGGCGCCCGCGCAAGGCAGGCACAGCAAGGTGACGGTGGACGCGGTCATTGCGGGGTCGTCGGCGTCTGTTCATCCATGAAACGGCGCAGCGATGCGGGCCGCATGTCGGTCCACACGCGTTCGACGAACGCCAGGCAGGTCTGCTTGTCGCCCTTGGTTCCCGTGTCGCGCCAGCCCGGCGGCGTCGCCTTGAAATCCGGCCACAACGAATATTGGTCTTCGTCGTTCACCAACACGCGCAGCACTGCGTCATCACGATCAAAACAACTCATAGCGATCCATCTCCAGACGAGCCTGTGTGCATCAATGCCGCCCTGAAGACGGAATTGACTCTTATTTACATTGACGAACAAGGCGGTGCGGAATTTAGGCGTTTCGAGCTGCCCGCGCCGTTCCGGTGCGGCAGACGGCAAGCGATGCGCCCTAGCCCGGCAGCAGATACTCGCGGCAGGAATTGAGCGCCACGTCCGCATCGCGGATCATGAAGTTCACCAGCGTGGTCGACACGCCAAGCTCGCGCGCCACGTCGCGCTGGGTGCAGCCTTCAAAGCGGTGCAGTTCGAACGCTCGGCGGGTGCGCGCCGACATCGTGGCCAGGGCCTGGACGGCGAGCGCCAGCGCCTGATGGCTGACCGCCGCGTCCTCCGCCACGGATTCCGATACGGCGTACTGCCCGTCTTCCTGGCCCGCGAACAGGCGCGATTCCAGCGCGCGCCGCCGGTGGTAGTCGATCGACAGATGCCGTACGGTCTGGAACAGATAGGCCACCGGCTCGCGCACGTTTTTGGGCGACGGACCTTCCAACAGCTTCAGATACGTGTCCTGGACCACGTCATCGGCCAGGTCCCGCGAACCGAGGATGCGCGTGGCGGTGTGCAGCAGTTGACGTCGATGAACCTGATACAAGGCAGCCAGCTCGTCCCTGATCGATGCTTCGTTGGGCATGATGTCTCTCCTGATTCAATAGCGATACGCGATGGCCGCGAGCACGGTGCGCTCGACGCCATAACGGCAATTGACACGGTCGTTGCGACACACGACCGTCTCCTTATTCAGCAGGTTCATGGCGTCGACGGAGAAGCGCCACGCGCCCGTGTCGTAAGCCAGCGATGCATCGAGAACCGTGGCGCCGTCATTCTTCATGGTGTTGGCGACGTCCACATAGGTCGAGCCGATGTAGCGCACGCCCAGGCCGGCATTCCAGCCAGACAGCGCGCCTTCGGAGAAACGATGCCCCAGCCACAATGCGGCCATGTGGCGCGGCGTGACAATGGGCGTCTTGCCGGCCCCGCCGTCATTGCTGGAGACGTTGGTCACGGCGTTGTAGGTGTAGGCGGCGACCAGGTCCCAGCCATCGCCCTGGCTGAGCTTGGCCTCCAGCTCGACGCCGCGCGACCGCAGACGGCCCGACTGCACGCTGAAGCCCGCGTGGGCCGGATCGGGGTCCGCGGTCAACGCGTTGCGCTGGTTCAGGTTGAACACCGCGACGGTGTAGAGGCTTTGCGAATTCGCGGGCTGGAACTTGACGCCCAGCTCGACCTGGTCCGACTTGGCGGGCGTGAAGGGCGAGCCATCGAAAGCCGCGCCCGCCTGAGGCACGAAGCCCGTCGCATAGCTGACGTAAGGCGCCACGCCGGAGGCAAAGGTATAGGACAGGCCGCTGCGCCACGTGACCGCGTGATCACGCGTGCGGCTGCTGCCGCCGGTCAGCCGGTCGTCGGTGTCGTCAACGTAGCGGTCGTGCCGCGCCCCCAGCGTCAGCGTCCAGGCCCCGGCCTGGATCTGGTCCTGCGCGTACAGCCCCCACTGCGTGCTGACCTGCCGCAGATCCAGGACCGTCTGGCCGGCGTCCAGCGACTTGATCGGCTGGTTGTAGACGGGCTCATAGATGTCCAGTGACGGCGCGAGCGCCTGCCGATAGTTCTGTGTGCCCGCCAGCCTGCGATAGTCCACCCCGGCCAGCAGGGTGTGCGTCAGCCCCGCGCCTTCAAGACGGCCTTCCAGCTGGGTATCCACCGCCACGCCATCGGCGCGCTCGGTCGCTTGCAGCTGCATGCGGGAAAGCGTGCGCCCGTCGGCGGCCAGCGCCAGTGGATACAGGTTGCGCAAGGTCATGTCGCCGCGCTGATAGCGTGCGTTCTGGCGCAACGACCACGTGCTGTTCAGCCGATGCTCGAATAGGTAGCCGATACTGGCGAAGTCTCGTTCGTTGCGGTCATACGCGTAATCGCCGACCAGCGTGTGCGTGGGGTAGTAGGCGCGCGATTCGCCATCGTTGCGGTCGTGCTGGTAGTGCGACAGCACCGTTAACGAGGTGTCCGCATCGCGCCATCGCCACGCTGGCGCCACGTATGCAAGGTCGTCGCGGTAGCGGTGATCGTCGTCGTACTTGTCTTGCGTGCCGGCCTCGCGGAACGTGGCGGTCAGGCGATAGGCAGCGCTGCCAGCCGCGCTGACCGGCCCGCCGAGATCCAGGAAGGCCTGCCTGTTGTCGAACGACCCGGCCTGGACCGCCACTTCGCGAAGCACGGTGGCGGTCGGCCGCTTGGTCACCCGGTTCACGATGCCGCCCGGCGCAACCTGGCCGTACAGGGCCGAAGACGGTCCCCGCAGCGCCTCGATGCTCTCCAGCGCATACGCCGGCATGCGCGCGCGGATCTGGTCGTACGGCATCTGGCTCAAGCCGTCGCGGTAGTCGCCCGTCAGCTTGGCGTCAAAGCCGCGCAGCACCAGCCAGTCATTGCGCACTTCGTTGCCGCCGAAGTTGTCGACCTGCACGCCGGGGGTGTACTGCAAGGCCTGCGTGACCGTGCGCACATGGCGCGCCTGCATCTCTTGCCCGGTCACCACCGACACCGACTGCGGCACACGGATGAGCGGCGTCGAGGTCTTGGTGCCCACGTCGGCCACCCGCGCCACGAAGCCGTCCACGCCGACGCTCGCGCCTTCCACCAAAGTCAGCGGCATCGAGGTGACCGATGGCGTCCAGCCCATGCTTCTGACCTGATAGGCGCCCGGCGTGTCCTGGTGGGCTTCCAGCCCGTAGCTGGCCAGCACCTGGGTAAATGCCTGCTCGACCGTGTAGCGGCCGGTCAGGCCATCGCTATCGAGATTGCGCGTCAGCGACGGGTCGAAGTACAGCAGCACGCCCGCCTGGCTGGCGATCTGCTGCAACACCACCACCAGCGGCCCCGCCGGGACGTCGTAGCGCAGGCTGACGTTCGCCCGCGCGGCTGGGTTATCCAACGCGGCGGCTTGCTGCCCCAGCATCACGGCCAGCGCCAGCAGCAGCATCGTGAAAAGCGCGCGCGCGCCCTGCCCCCTGGGGGGCCGGGCGATGCGCGCGCCGATGCCTGTCTGCCTGGCCATGATGTCCGATGTCGATACGTTGGATGCCGGTCCTGTTCAATAAAGAGGACACGCCAGAGACCAGAACCGGAAAGGTTTTGATGAAATAATTTTTGGCGGCCCCGGCCGGGCGCCCCTAGCCGGGCGCCTGGCGAGGGGCGCCCGGCCAGTGGCGACGGACGGTGGACGACCTGCGGCCGGCAGCCCCGGCCGGCGCTCAGTTAGCGGCCGAGACTCGCACCCAGTAGGACGTACGCTGGCTGATCTGCACGGGCAGCAAGCGGCCAACCGCCGCCAACACCCGATCCGTGTCCGCCAGCGGGAACAGCCCCGAAATGCGGAGCTGGCCCGCGCGCTCGTCACAGGAAATCACGCCCGGCCGGTAGCGGCTGAGTTCGGCCAGGAAGCGCGACAGCGGCATGTTGTCCGCCGCGATCTCGCCGCGCAGCCAGGCGGTATCGCTGGCGGACACCGGCCCCGTGGCGGTCACCCGCCCCGATGTCTGGCGCGCGGTCTGACCGGCTTCGAGCGTCAGGCCGTCGCCAGGGTGTTGATCCGGCAGTATCCGCACTGCGCCCTCGAACAATGCGACGCGCACGGCATCTGCGTCCAGGCGCGTCGAGAACCGCGTGCCCAGCGCATGCACCGCGCCCAGCGGCGTCGCCACGCGGAACGGCATGGCGGCGTAGGCGGCGGCATGGCCGGTTACGACCAGGATTTCCCCCCGGCGCAAGCGGACGACCCGCAGGCCGTTTTCGAAGCGCACGTCGATGGCCGTGTCGGTATTCAGTGTGATATTGGTGCCGTCGGCCAGCGCGATGTCGCGCCGTTCGCCCACGCCTGTCGCGTAGTCGGGAGACAAACGCAACCAGCGGTTCCGATCGGCGGCCCACAGCGCGGGCCCGATACAGCCGGCCATGAAGGCGGCGGCGATCAGCACGCGGCGTCTTCCCTTCTGGCGGCGATCCAGAGACAGGGCCTCATACGCCGGCTTGCCCGCCAGGTCCCGCATACGGGCGTCGGCGCGCGCCAGATGGGCCCACGCGCGCTCATGGTCGGGATCCGCCTGGCACCAGTCGCGCCAGGCGCGCTTGTCGTCCTCGGTGGCCATGCCGGACATGAACAGCACGTACCAGCGCGACGCCTCTTCGGCCACACGGGGCGCCAGCGGCATGCCGCCCGCGTACATGGCCATGGCCGGCGCCGGCCGGCTCACGCCTGATGCTCCTGGGCGAAAAAGCACAACTGCACCGCGCGCACCATGTAGTTGCCCACGGTCCGGGTCGTGACGCCCAGCCGGGTGGCGATGTCCTCGTATTTCATGCCTTCCAGTTGCGCCAGCAGGAAGGCTTCCCGCGCCTTGGCCGGCAAGGAGTCCAGCGCCCGATCGATGGCGCAGAGCGTTTCCAGCACCAGCTTGCGGTCTTCCGGGCTGGGGCTCTGCGCCTCGGGCAGGGTGGCCAGCGTCTCCAGGTATGCCCTTTCGATGCTCTCGCGCCGATAGTGGTTGGCCAGCAGGCGGCGCGCGATAGTGGCCAGAAAGGCACGGGGTTCCAGCAGCGTAGGCGCTTCCCGGGCCGTCAGCACGCGCAGGAAAGTATCGTGCGCCAGATCGGCGGCCACGTCCTCGCCGCCCATCCGATGGCGCAGCCATCCCGCCAGCCACGAATGGTGTTCGGCGTAGAGCGTCTCCGTTCGACGGTGCACGGTCGCGTCGGTGCTGGACATGGGTGAATCTCCAAAGTTTCAACCCGACATGACCGTCAGGGAATGGCAATGATAACCATTATCCATTGAGTCTAGTATCGGTTTTCGTTCACTTTGATGACATGCCGCCTTGCTGAGGTACCCACGAGCCCCTCTTTGAAAAGGCCTCCTGGCAAGACCTCTGCCAGGCGCTCGCACCGGACTGCCCCAAACTGACCTGCGAGACCTGCCGAACGCGGGCACAAACCCGTCGAAATCAAGACAGACCACGGGAGCGCAAGCGGTCGGGGGGTCGTTCATCCGCCGATCGGAACGGAAACGCCCCCCCTCCTGGCGAGGGGATTCAGGCGGACATCGTCGCTGAATGCGCGCACGGTGATGGCCTTGGGTTGTCCCGGTCGATCACCCATCCGCGCCCTTCGCGCCTTGCCTGCACCAAGGCAGTTCTCTACAATAAATAATAATTATCATTTGCAAAAACCTGCAATGCCTTCTACGAAGCAAGTCCAAGTCGAGACGCTCTATGCCGATCACCACGGATGGCTGCGAGCTTGGATACGCCGGCAACTGGGAAATTCGTTCGAGGCCGCCGACCTGGCTCATGACGTGTTCGTCCGCTTGCTGGGCCGGCCAGCGGCGATCGAGACGCGCGAGCCGCGCGCGTATCTGAGCACGATCGCGCGCGGTTTGCTGGTGGACCACTGGCGCCGCCGCGAGCTCGAGCGCGCCTGGCTCGAGGTGTTGGCGCGCACGCCCGAGGAACTGGCCCCTTCGCCCGAGAGCCGGATGCTGGTGCTGGAGGCGCTCATCAAGATCGATCAAATGCTGGACGCCCTGAAACCCAAGGCGCGCCAGGCCTTCCTGTGGGCGCAACTGGATGGCCTGCGCTGTCCGCAGATCGCCGAACGTCTGGGCGTTTCCCTTGCCACCGCCGAACGTTACGTGGCGGCGGGCTTGCGCCAATGCTATGCCCACCGGTTCGGTGACGAATGAGCGAGGCCGCCGTGATTCCTGATGCGGTGGTCGAAGAAGCCATCGCCTGGTCGGTAAAGCTGAACTTCGGCTCGCCCGATCCCGACACCTGTGCCGCCTTCGAGCGCTGGCGCCGCGCGGCGCCCTTGCATGAGCGCGCCTGGGTGCGAATACAAACGCTGAACGCCGATTTCACCGCCGTGCCGCAGCGGCTGGCGCTGGACACGCTCGCCGCCGTGGGGACGGCGCAAGGCGCGCGGCGGAAGCAGCGCCGCGCCATGCTCAAGGGCATGCTGCTGTTGGGCGGTCTGACGGGCACGGGCTGGGCGGTGCGCGAGCACGCGCCGTGGCAGCGCATGCTGGCGGACGTCAGCACCGGCGTGGGCGGGCGTGACCGTCTGACGCTGGCCGACGGGACCTTGCTGGCGCTGAACACCGACAGCGCGGTGGACGTTCGGATGGAAGGCGACGAACGCGTGCTGGTGCTCTATCGTGGCGAGATCTCGATCCAGACCGGCGCCGATGCCGCGTCGCCCGTCAAGCGGCCTTTTCTGGTGCGCACACCGTTTGGCGCAGTCCAGGCACTGGGCACGCGCTTCGTGGTGCGCCTGGATGACGATTGCGCCCGGGTCAGCGTGCAGCAGCATGCGGTGGCGCTGCGGCCCGGCGACGGCGCCGCCCCGGTGATCGCCGAGGCGGGTCAGGCCGCGCGGATGGACCGCCTGGGCGCCCGCCTGGTGCGCAAGCCCGCCATGGCGGCCGATGCCTGGCTGGAAGGCGCGATCGAGGGCCACGACATGAGGCTGGCGGACCTGCTGGCCGAGTTGGCGCGCTATCGGCATGGCCGCATCAGTTGCGCACCGGACGTCGCCGATCTCCGCGTGTCGGGCACCTATCATGTGAACGACACCGACCGCGCCCTTGCCTTCCTCGCCCAGACGCTGCCGATCCGGTTGCGCTACTGGACTCGCTACTGGGTCGCGGTGGGGCCCGCCTGAGGCTTTTCCCGCCCCGTTTGGCGAGCGCCACGATTTATTTTTAAAAAAAGTGAGGGGATTTGCGTCTTCGACCGGCCTACAGGGAAAGAGACCTTTCAACCTGGCCAATCAAGATTTCGCAATGACCCTCGCTCGTAACTCCAGGACGGCGCGCCCGGCGCCCGTTCCGACCGTGTTGTCCACCGTGCTTTCCGGCGTGCTGTACGCCGCCGCCCTGGGCGTCATCTCCCCTGTTGTCCAGGCGCAAAGCGCTGTCGCGGCGCAAGACGCGGAATACACCTTCGCGATTGAAGCCGGCCCGCTGGACCTGGCGCTGAACCAGTTCGCCCGCGCCGCCGGCGTGAATGTGTCGTTCGACGCCGGGCTGGTGAGCGGATTGCGGACCGAGGGCCTGCAAGGTCGCTGGGGCGTCCAACGCGGCTTGAGCGCATTGCTGGCCCGCACCGGATTGGAGGGGGTCAGGTTTTCCAGCGGCGGCTATGCCGTGCGGCGCATGCCCGGCGGCAGCGCGACCCTGCTCGAACCCGTTACGGTGATGGGGCAGGAATACAGTCTGATGACCGAAGGCACCGGGTCCTACACCACGTCGGAGGTGACGATCGGCAAGGGCGAGCAGCGGCTGCGCGACATTCCGCAGTCGGTCAGCGTGGTGACCCGCCAGCGCCTGGACGAGCAGAACCTGACTTCGGTGTACGACGCGCTGGAAAACACCACTGGCGTGACCCTGCAGCAGAGCCCGCAGGGCGGCAAATACATCTATTCGCGCGGCTTCATCAACAGCGTGATCCAGTACGACGGCGTGCCGCTGGAGCGCAGCATGTATGGCCGCGCCAGCAACTACTCGGGCGGCACCGCGTTTTATGACCGCGTCGAAGTGCTGCGCGGCGCGGCCGGCCTGCTGCAAGGTTCGGGCTCGCCCGGCGGCGCGGTGAACCTGGTGCGCAAGCGGCCGCTGGACGAAGACCGCCTCATTGTCGAGACCGCGGCCGGAAGCTGGGACCGCTACGGCATGCAGATCGACGGCAGCGCCCTCCTGAACGAGGACGGCAGTCTGCGAGGCCGCGCCCTGATCGACCGCCAGGACGAGCGTTCGTTCGTGGACCGGGTGGACATGAAGAACACCACCGTCTACGCCACCGTCGAGTACGACTTCTCGCCGCGCACCCAGGTGAACCTGGGATACAGCTACGAAGATTTGCGGGGCAGGCCCTCGATGTCGGGCCTGCCCCGCTACAGCACTGGCGAAGAGGTGGGCTTCAGGCGATCCACCAGCTTTGGCGCGAACTGGAACCGGCAGGAGACGTCGAACCAGGGCTTCTACGCCGACTTCACGCACGCGTTCAATGATGACTGGCGCTTCAAGATGACCGGCGCCTACGTGCAGGAGAGCCAGTACCTGAAGTACACCGCGTCGAGCCGCGCGGTGAATCCGGCGACCCAGATGGCGACCGTCAGCGTAGCCAGGACGGTGGCCGACATCGACACGTCGGGCGTGGACGCGAACCTCACCGGCAAGTTCCAGGCGTTCGGCCGCACGCACGAGGTGGTGGTGGGCGCCAACTACGGGCACAACAAGATCGACACTTCCTACGCTTACCTGGTCAATTACGCGACCTTCAACGCGTTCAATTTCGATCCGGACCTGCCCGAGCCGACCACGGCCGAGATACGCGCAGCCACCGACGAGGTGCGCATCGGCTCGAACCGCGAACTGGGCTTTTACGGCACCACGCGGCTGCAACTGGCCGATCCCTTGAAGCTGGTGCTAGGCGGCCGGTTCAGCCGCTCCAACCGGGTCTGGACGACCGACACCACCACCGCTGGCGTGCTTGTCAACGGGCAGACCAAGCAGGCCAACACCCATTTCACGCCGTATGCCGGCCTGATGCTGGACCTGTCGCCGCAGTGGACCACGTACGTGAGCTACACCGACATTTTCCAGCCGCAGAGCGAGGTGAATGCGGCGGGAGAGGCGCTCAAGCCGATCGTGGGTGAAAGCTACGAACTGGGATTGAAGGGCGAGTTGCTGGACGGCCGTGTGAATACCGCGTTCGCGCTCTTTCGCATCAACCAGAACAACCGCGCCCAGGTCGATTTCAACACCAGCCCGACCTGCGCTGCCGGCTACTTCTGCTACACCGACGCGGGCAAGGTGCGCAGTCAGGGCTTCGACGCGGAGATCAGCGGCGAGCTGACCCGCGGCTGGAACCTTTATGCCGGCTATACCTTCAACACGACCAAGTACCTGAAGGACCAGGATAGCGAAGGCCAGGCGTTCGCGTGGTACACGCCCAAGCACATCTTCCGGCTCTGGACCACGTATCAGCTGCCGGGCGACTTGAACGCCTTCACGGTGGGCGGCGGCGTCAATGTGCAGAGCGGGCAGTCGCGCCAGATCGGCGCCACCACCGTATACGCCAGCGGACGCGCGGTGTGGAGCGCCTATGCGAAGTATCAGATCAACCGCAATTGGGCGGCCACGGTCAACCTCAACAACATCTTCGACAAGACCTATTACAGCGCCGTCGGCAACCTGGTCAACGGCGTCCAGTACGGCGATCCCCGCAATGCCATGCTGACGCTGCGCGGCACGTTCTGACCATGAAGGCCAGACTGCGCCAGCGCATGAGCTGGCTGCACACCTGGTGCGGACTGGTGTGCGCCTGGCTGCTGTGCCTGATCTTCCTGGCGGGCAGCATCAGCGTATTCCGCGCGCCGGTATCGCGCTGGATGACGGCCGAACCTGCCCTGCCGCCCGCGCTGGCGGTGCTGCCGCAGGAGGCCGTGCTGGCGGCGGCGTCGCGCTTTCTTGCCGGGCAGCAGGCCGACGCGCGCTTCTGGCGCATCGAGCTGCCCGACGCGCCCGGGCACGCGATCCGGCTGGTCTGGCGCACCGCCGCGGGCGACACGCGCGAAGCCGCGGTGGATCCGCGCGACGGCGCCCTGCTGCCCCAGCCGTGGGGACGCAGGAGTGAAGGCGGGCGCCATTTCATGACGCTGCACTACACCCTCCATGCCGGCACCTTCGGGTTCTGGCTGGTGGGCTGGCTGACGATAGGGATGCTGGCGGCGCTGCTGTCGGGCATCGTGGTGCACAAGCGCATCTTCAAGGACTTCTTCACGTTCCGCCTGGGGCGCGGCCAGCGCGCCTGGCTCGATGGCCACAATGCGTCGGCCGTGCTCACCCTGCCGTTCCAGCTGATGATCGCCTACACCGGGCTTGCCATCTTCTACACCAGCTACATGCCGGGTCCGCTGCATGCGGTGTATGGCGAGCAAGGCGCGGCGCGCTGGCAGGCGGCGCTCGCGGAAAGGGCCGCGCCGGCCAGATCGGCCGCGCTGCCGGCGCGCCCGCCGCTGGACGACCGCCTGCCGGCCCGTCAGCAGCTGGGTGTCCTGCTGCATGCCGCGCAAGCGGCGCTGGCAAGCCCGGCGCGCATGATCATCGTGGAGCGCCCGGGGCAGTCCCGGGAACGCATCAGCGTGTATGGCCGGCCGGACGCCGGGATGGCGATACGCGACCTCGTCAGCCCGGCCGGCCGCGCCGTGTTCGACGGCGCCAGCGGCGCGTTTTCCGCCCTGCATCCGGCCGCGGGCACGCCGGCCGACGCGGCGCATGAAGTGATGGAACGCCTGCATGTGGCCGCCTATGGCGGCTGGACCATCAAGTGGCTGTACTTCATTTGCGGTCTGGCGGGCACGCTGATGATGGCGACGGGTGCGGTGCTGTTCACGATCAAGCGGCGCAACAAAGGCCTGGGCGAATTCGGCGCCTGGACGCCGGCGTTCTACCGCATGGCCGAATCGCTCAACGTGGCGGCGATCGCGGGCGCCTGTCTGGCCTGCATCGCCTACTTCCATGCCAATCGTCTGCTCCCGGCCGCGCTGCCCGCCCGCGACATCTGGGAGATCCGCGCCTTCTTCCTGGCGTGGCTCCTGGGCCTGGCGCATGCTTGCGCGCGGCCGGCGCCGCGCGCCTGGTTCGAGCAGTTCGCCTGCACCGCGCTGCTGTGCCTCTTGCTGCCCGTGACGAATGTGCTAACCACCGGGCAGCACGCACTGGCCTATGCACGCGCCGGAGATTGGCAGGCCGCGCTGGTGGAGTCCACCATCGTTGTGTTCGGCGGCCTGTTCGCGCTGCTGGCCTGGCGCCTGCGCGCGGGCGACTGGGCCACGCCCGGACCGGGACGCGTGACGGCCGCACCGCGCGGCCATCGCTGGCGTGTGCTGGGGCGCGTGCTGTGCGCGGTGCTGGGCGGCTATGCCTTGGCCAACCTGGGCGCCATCGTGCTGGCCCTGGCCCTGCCGCTTGGCGGGCTCGCCAGCCCGGCCATCGGCGTGGTCGTGGCCAGCCTGCTGAGCTTTCTGATCTATGCGCTGGCGGCGCTGTGGGTGTTTGCGGCGCGCGGCGCGTGGCGTTGGCTGCTGACCGGCATAGCCGTGCTGGCGGCGCTGGCCTGGGCGATGGGGACGGCATGAGCACCACTTTTGCCGCCCTTGCATCGCTGGCGCTGGCCTTCGCCGCCCTCGCCTGCCTGGCGCTGGCCATGGACCGGCATCACGAGCAGGCGACCGGCCGCGAAACGACAACGCCAGGGCTCAGGCACGGCTTGCGCCTGGGCGCGGCGCTGCTGGCGCTTGCCGCAATGGCAGTCTGCCAGCAGGCCTGGGGCGTCGTGGTGGCAACGCTGGTCTGGCTAGGCATGCTGTCGTGCGGCGCGATCCTGACCACCCTCACGCTCAGCTACGCGCCGCGGCGGCTCCCGACGCTGGCCACGGCGGCGGCGCTGCTGGGCTTTGGCCTGGCCTGCGCCTGAAACGGTCGGCAACACAAAACCGGGCGGCACATGCGACCACGGGTAGCCCTTCAGGCCCATCTCGTACGCCGTGTCATAGAGCGACCGCATGTATTCCGTGTCGAACTCTTCTTTATGCGGCGCCCGAAAGCTCGACGGAATGAACGCCAGGTTGAATTCGACGCCATCGCGATGCGCCGTCGTGTAAATGCGGTAAAGGTCGCCAATACCCTGGCTTTGAATCATGGAAACGACCGCGCGAGCGGCAATGCTCATCGTGGCGCGCTGCACCTGCATCCAGTCCGCATCGAGCCGTGCGTTGCGGACGATATAGAGTTTGCGTTCGCGCGTGACGCCGAGCATGGCCGTCTCCTCCGCCAGGCGCAAAGAGACGGGATAGGCAAATACCTGCGCCACGACGCCGCCATCGACGTGCATTTCCTGATAGCGCTGTCCACCGGCTTCCACGTCGATCATCATTGGCGGAAAGGCGCCCGGAATCGACGTCGAGGCGACCATGACCTTCACGAACAGGTCCAATGCCGCCGGACCGCCGTACGATGCGATCTTGCCCATATCCCAGATGACGCCACGGCCTGAATCGAGGTCCGTGGTGCCGATCAACAGCATGCGTCCCTTGGCGTACTCGGCGGCGATCTCCTTGAGGAGCTCGTCGGTGACGAATTTTCGGGTCAGGCCCAGGAGCGGCCGGTTGTCCGCCATCGCGTCGCTCAACACGCCGCCCAGCAGGCTGCGCTTCTCCAGCACGTCGCGGGGCGAAGTCATCGTATAGACGTGCTTTAGCGTGGCGTCGTATTTCTTGCCGATAAACGCGAAAGGGGCAATGAGCGCGCCCGTGCTGATGCCGGTCACCAGCTTGAACTCCGGCCGGGTGCCTGTTTCGGTCCAAGCGTTCAACAACCCCGCCGCGAAAGCACCGTTGTCGCCGCCGCCGGAAATCGCAAGGAACACCGCGGGTCCCAGCGCGCCCGTGTGCCCCTGCTGAGCAAGGTAAGCCTGTTCCCGTTTCAGCGCCTCGTACCCCGCTTGGGCGAGCTCCGTCGCGTTGGCGACGACAAAGTGGCGCACGCCGGGCATCCCGGGGATTTCAGCTTGCTTGGCGACTTCGTGGGGAACCGCTTGCAGGCGCTGCGGCGCGGTTGTGCACCCCTGCAGGCCAAGCCCGACCGTCATGAAAAGGACGATGAGGATCGCGGGGCGAATATTCCCCCTGATGGCGACCAGCGTTCTGAACAAGCTCACGAAGAATCCGCGCATGTTTTTCGCCTTTTCGCCCAGGTAGATGCTCGACAAAGGCCAAGCTCCCTACGCGTTGATCCGAGATTGTCAGCCGCGCCCGCGCAGTGCGACCGCCATCGCATCCAGCGCGTACCCGATATTCTGGAGGACTTTGGCGGTGGCGGTGCGCGTGAACTCGTCAGACGCGGTTTTCATGAATGCAGCCATCAATTCCGGATGTGCCTTGGCGTAGCCGTCACCGAAGATTGAATCGATCTGGGTTTCCGCTGTCCGCAGATAGCTCTCCGCGCGCTTTTCGGCCAGGGTGTACAGCGTGTCGAGGTTGGCTTCAATGAATTCAGACATGACGGGCTCCAATGACGACAGTCGGCAGCTACCAGCCTGGGTTGGTGCGCTTGCTGAAGTCAGCGTAGACCAGCCTGCATCGTGGAAATTGACATTGGTCAACATACCCGGCGGCCGATGTCTGATCGTTGCCAGCGCCGCGCCTTTGAGCAGCGCTGGCAGGCTGTTGCGGGAGCAACGGCCTGCCCGCGCGCGGTGATACCTCCGTCAGAGCTTGGCCACGGCTACCTCCGTGGCCTTCACGAAGGCGAGCACCTCGGTGCCGACTTGCAGGTCCAGCTCTTTGACGGAGCGCGTCGTGATCACCGAGGTGACGATGCCCCCAGGCGTGTCGATCTCGACTTCGGACACGACGGACCCCAGCACGATCTCGCGGATCTTGCCGCGGAACTGGTTGCGGGCATTAATGGATTGAATGGCCATGCGTAACTCCTGTAACGCAACCGGATTGCGTGGTGTGGTGGCCTGCCGACATCGGCAGACACGATAAATCCTGGGGTGGGGCTTTCTTCCTGGTCTTTTCCAGCCAGCCTGCGCCCGCCGATGGCACAGGGCCAATGGCGTAAGGCAAGGCGGCCCAGCAAGACACCGGCTGGCGCGCCCACTTCACCCATTCGCGCCGGCGGATACGTCGAACACGGCGGCGCAGCGCCGCCCAGGCCGCGCCGATACGCGCGTTGACCCCCTGGCCTGTCCCGGCGCTCATCGGGCCGTCCCGCTCAGGCGGATGTCCTGCGCGCCCGCGCGTTCGAGTTGAGCCACGAGCTGCAGCTCCCAATCGAGGTAGGCGCGGAATCCCGCATTGCGCGCGGCCACGTCGTCCAGCAGATACGGGCTGATGTCCTGGTCGTCATCGCCCGTCAGCACCCCCGCCGCGCCGCTGTCCAGCGCGAGGCCCGCGGCCTGCCATGCGCGGGTGCCGCCTTGCAGCGCATGCACGGCCGGCGCATGCTCGTCGCGCCGTAGTTGCCACTGGAGTTCGGCGGCCACGCTTTGCGCCAGCACGCCGTCCTCTGACACGATCACCACACGCCGCGCCCGCTCGTTGGCAAGCAGCGCGGGCAGCCGGTCGGGCGCGGCGTAGCGGGCGCCCGGCACGTGTCCGCGCACATACGACTGCCGGCGATCCACGTCGTACACCAAGGTGTCCGCGGCCGCCAGCCAGGCCTCAAGCACCGGCGCCCGCACCACCGGTGCCGGGTCGCGATGACGCAGCACGCGCACGCGCTCGGCGCCGCTCTCGAGCGTCACGCTGCGGGCGGGCTCGCCCGGCGCGGCGGCCTGCGGCGCCAGCGGCGCGGCAAACAGGTAGACCTCTACCGCGCCAAGCTGCCGCAGCCAGGCCGCCGTGGTCAAGGCGCGCACGCCGTCGTGGTCGGCCAGCACCACGCGCGCGCGGCGCGTGCCCACGTATTCGTCGGTGGCCTGCACGAGCTGACCGCCCGGCGCCCAGCGCCAGCCCGGCAGGTGGCCGGACTCGTATTCTTCCCGCGTACGCACATCGAAGCGATACAGGCTGCGCTCGCCAGCAGCGGCGTCGGCCTCGAACGCCGCCAGCCGCGCGGCATCGACGTAGTCCACGCCGGCAGCCGCGATCACGGCCCGTGCCCGTTCGCGCGCTTGCGCGAGCGAAGCTGGCCCCGGCTCGGCCAATGCGGCCTGGCGTCCGTAGGCGAGCTCACGGCCGGACAGCAGCCATTCCATCGTGCCATTTTTGAGCGATGCGACCTTGTTGGGAATGCCGGCGTCGATGAGCGTCTGCGCGCCCACGATCGAACGGGTCCGGCCCGCGCAATTCACGACCACGAAGGTCTTCGGGTCGGGCGCAAGCTCGCCGATGCGATAGACGAGCTCGGCGCCCGGCAGGCTGTGCGAGAACGGCAGGGTGAAGTGGTTGAATTCTTCAGGGGTGCGGCTGTCGACGACGACGATGTCCTCGCCGGCCGCGACGCGGGCCGCCAGTTCGTCCACGTCGATCCAGGGCGTGTGCTTCTCGTGCTCGATCACCTCGCCGAACGCCTTGCTGGGCACGTTGGTGCCCCAGAACACTTCACGGCCGTCCGCTGCCCAGCCGCGCGTGCCGCCCCCGAGCACGGCCACGTCGGTGTAGCCCAGCCGGGTGAGCTTGCCCGCCGCCTCGTGGGCGAGCGATTCGTCTTCGTCCACCACCACGATGCGCGTGCCGCGCCGCGGAACCAGCCGGTCGATGCGCTGCTCGATGCGCCAGAGCGGGGCATTGGCGGCTTCGAGAATGTGCCGCTCGGCATAGCGGCCCGCTTCCCGCACGTCCAGCAGGGCGATCTCGGCCGTGCCGCGCAGCGCGCGCTCCAGTTCGTCCGCGCTCACGCGGGCATGGAAAATCGCGGCCGGTGGACCGAACGTGCGATAGGCGCCGCCCGCGGTGCTCTCGAACACCACCCGGCCCGGCAGGCGGTCCAGCGCCAGGCCGTAGAAGTGCAGGTGCGCGCCGGCGGCGCTGCCGATCAGCTCGATCGTGTGCACGTCGTCAGGCTGCAGCACGATCGACGAACCCTGTGCCACGTCGACGCGCCGCACGTGCGTGAGCACGTCGCGGCCCGGCTCGGCGCCCGGCGTGCGCGCGTAGACCTCGTTGCGTTCTTCCCCCCGCACGCCAGCGATGATGGCCCATGTCGTGTGGTCGTGCGGCGGCTGCGCCTTGCCCGCTTCGCCCAGCGACAGGTAAAGCGCGTAGGCGCCATCCGTGTCCTCGGCCAGGCGATAGATCGTGCCCGGGCGCTCAGGCTGCAGCGCGAAACTGCTGGCGTCGAATAGTTCGGTGCGCGCGGCCAGCCCGCGCAACAAGGCGGCGGCGGCCTCCAACTGACTGGGCTTGGCGCGAGCCGGATCGGGCAATACGGCGCGCACGCCGGCGATGAAGGCGGCGACGGCGCGTGCCCGCTGGGTCTGGACGGAAAGCTTGGCGGTGGGCGGCAGTTGAGTCATGAAGGTTCCGTTTCGGTACAAGCCCGGACTGACGCCACGGGCGGGATGGCAACCAGACTACGGCGGTCCGCGAGGCCGCGGCAACGCAGAAAACCGACTATCCATATGCGGCATGCCGCCCTGCCCGGCCCGAATAACCACATGCGAAAAACGACGTTCCCCGCAACGGCGCGGCTGCCTAGCATCGTGGCCTTCCCGATCGTCCGAGCGACACGCTCGCGGCGTCACTGGACTTCACGAACAGGATTCCCCATGTCCGCACAACCTCAAGCGCCTGCACCGCGGCGCGCCGCCGTCCGGGTGGCCGTCGACGTCGGAGGCACCTTCACCGACATCGTGCTCGAACGGGGCGACGTGCGCCACTGCGCCAAGTTGCTCACGACCCCGGCCGCGCCCGAACAGGCGGTACTCGCAGGCATCGGCGAACTGCTCGCCACCGCCTCGCTCGCCTGGGCGGACGTCGACCGCCTGGTGCTGGGCACCACGCTCGCGACCAATGCGCTCATCGAACGCAAGGGCGCCCGCACCGCCCTGATCACCACCGCCGGATTTCGCGACCTGGTCGAAATCGGCCTGGAGGATCGGTATGCGCAATACGACATCTTCCTGGACAAACCGCAGCCGCTCGTCCCGCGCGACTGGCGTCACGGCGTGGCCGAACGCGTGGATGCCCAGGGCCGCGTGCTGACGCCGCTGGACGAGGACGCCGTCCGCGCGCTGGCCGGGCGCCTGCGCGAAGATCGCATCGAGAGCGTGGCCGTCTGCCTGCTGCACAGCTACGCCCATCCCGGGCACGAACGCCGCATCCGCGACATCCTGCGCGACGAACTGCCCGATCTGTGGATCTCGTTGTCCTCCGATGTGTGCGCCGAAATCCGCGAATATCCCCGTCTGTCCACCGTGTGCGCCAACGCTTACGTGCAGCCGCAGGTGTCAGGCTATCTGCGGCGTTTCGAGGACGCCGCGCGTGCACGTGGATTGCGCGCCGAACCCTTCCTGATGACGTCGGGCGGCGCCATCGCCACCCTGCGCACCGGGGTGGAAGAACCGGTGCGGCTCGTGGAATCCGGCCCGGCCGGCGGCGCCATCCTCGCCCAGCACATCGCCGAGCAGATCGGCGCGGCGCGGGCGCTGTCCTTCGACATGGGCGGCACCACCGCCAAGATCTGCTATATCGACGACTACCAGCCTCAGATCAGCCGCAGCTTCGAGTTCGGCCGCGTGCACCGCCATCTGAAGGGCTCGGGCCTGCCGATCCGCATCCCCGTGATCGAGATGATCGAAATCGGCGCGGGCGGCGGCTCGATCGCCCGGGTCAATCACCTGGGCGTGATCCAGGTCGGGCCGGACAGCGCGGGCTCCACCCCGGGCCCGGCCGCATACGGTCTTGGCGGCCAGCATGCCACGGTGACGGACGCGCATGCCGTGCTGGGCACGATCACCCCCGAACGCTTCGCCGTGGGCAAGGTGTCGCTGGACCCGGCGCTGGCGAAAATCGCGGTGCAGGCCCACCTGGCGAGGCCCGCCCAATTGACCGGTCCCGAAGCCGCTCAGGCGGTGGTCGACGTGGTCACCGAGAACATGGCGAATGCGGCGCGCGTGCACGCGTCCGAGCTGGGCAAGACCGCCGACGAGCACACGCTGATCGCCTTCGGCGGCGCCGCGCCGCTGCACGCCGCGCAACTCGCCCGCAAGCTCGGCATCGCCACCGTGATCGTGCCGCAGTCGGCGGGCGTCGGCTCGGCCGTCGGCTTCCTGTGGGCGCCTATCGCCTACCAGGCGGTGCGCAGTCTCCACCAGCGCCTGGATCGCATCGATCTGCCGCTGGCCACGCGGCTGCTGGACGAACTTACGGCCCAGGTCGAAGCCGTGGTGCGCCGCGCGGCGCCCGGCGAGCCCATTGCGATCAAGCGCCAGGTCTACATGCGCTATGCCGGCCAGGGTCACGAGATCGCGATCGACCTCGCCGCCGGCGCTTTCGACGCGGCCGCCGCCCGCGCCCTGGGCGAACAGTTCGCGCAGCGCTACGCCCAGATCTATGGCCGCAGCCTGCCGCACGTACCGGCCGAGACGGTGAGTTGGTCGGTCGCGGCGCAGGCCGGAACACGCCGGGCCATCGCGGCCGACGTGATCGACGCGGCCGGCCCCAAGCCCGCGACGCCGGCGGGCCAACGCACGCTCTACGACTTCGCTGCTGCGCGCTGGCGGGACGTGCCCGTGTACGAACGC
Organism: Achromobacter sp. MFA1 R4; assembly: GCF_900156745.1. Classification (NCBI taxonomy): domain Bacteria; kingdom Pseudomonadati; phylum Pseudomonadota; class Betaproteobacteria; order Burkholderiales; family Alcaligenaceae; genus Achromobacter; species Achromobacter sp. MFA1 R4. Next base: position 159,281 of record NZ_LT707065.1, read on the forward strand.
AACGCGCTCGCGCCCGACCAGATCGTGCGCGGGCCCGCGCTCGTCGTCGAAGACGAGACGACGACCCACGTGCCCGATGGCTTCGTGGCCCATCGCAGCCCCCAGGGATCGCTCGTGCTGCAAGATCAGCAACGCGTTCCCGCCACGCCTACCCCGCATTTGGAGACCACGGCATGACGTCGACTTCCCCATCCTCCGACGCGCGCTCGCGCATCCGTCATCAGCTTGCCTGGAACCGGCTGCTCTCGGTCGTGGAAGAGCAGGCGCAGGTGTTGATCCGCTCGGCCTTCGGCACCGCCACGCGCGAAGCGGGCGACCTCTCGGCCGGCGTGTTCCTGCCTGATGGCCGCATGATCGCGCAGGCCGTAACCGGCACTCCAGGCCATGTGAACGCCATGGCCGAATCGGTGAAGCACTTCCTGCGCGTGTTCCCGGCCGAGACCCTGCGCGAAGGCGACGTTCTGCTCACGAATGATCCCTGGAAAGGCACCGGCCACCTGTTCGACATGACCATGGTGTCCCCCGTGTTCCATGGCGCACGCCTGGTCGCGCTGTTTGCCTCGACGCTGCATGTGATCGACATCGGAGGCATCGGCAGCAGCGCCGACGGCCTGGAGGTCTATCACGAAGGGCTGTTCCTGCCCATCGTGAAGCTGTTTCACGCCCATCAGGCCGATCCGGGCGTATTCGCGATCATTCGCGCCAATGTGCGCGAGCCGGAGCAAGTCGAAGGCGACCTCTACGCGCTGGTCGCCTGCAACGAAGTCGGCGGGCGCCGGCTCAAGGACCTGCTGCGCGAATTCGAGCTGGACGACCTGGAGGCGCTGGGCAACACCATCATCGAACAATCGCGCGCGGCCATGCTGCATGCCATCGCGGCCTGGCCGCAAGGCAGCTGGTCCCATCGCCTTACCATCGACGGCTATGACGCGCCGATCGACCTTGCCGCGCGCGTCACGGTGGAGCCAGGCCGCATCCTGGTGGATTTCGACGGGACCTCGCCGCAGGTGGCGCGCGGCATCAATGTGGTGAAGGCCTATACCGACGCCTATACCTCCTTCGGCATCCGCTGCCTGATCGGCCCCGACGTGCCGAACAACGCGGGATCGCTATCCGTCGTGCAGGTGAGCGCGCCCGAGGGCTCCATTCTCAACGCGCGCTTTCCGGCTGCCGTGACGGCGCGCCACATCATCGGCCAGATGCTGCCCGACGTGGTCTTCGGCGCGCTGCGCCAGGCGCGGCCCGACCAGGTTCCGGCCGAGGGCAGTTCCTCGCTGTGGAACCTGCATCTCGTCGGCGGAGAGCCGCTCGCGGGCGCCAGCGCCGGCCAGAACGACGCGCTCATCGCGGGCCAACGCTTCAACGCCGTGAGCTTTTCCACGGGCGGCACCGGCGCCCGGCCCGGCAAGGACGGTCTGTCGGTGACGTCCTACCCGAGCGGCGTACGCAACGTTTCGATCGAGATCCTGGAGGCCGCCAATCCGCTCGTGTTCGAGCGCAAGGAATACCGCCCCGACTCGGGCGGACCGGGCGCGCAGCGCGGCGGGCTGGGACAGACCATCGCGGTCCGCCACGCCGACCCCGCCGCGGCCATGATCATCGCGGCCGCCTTTGACCGCGTCGTGCATCCCGCGCGCGGCGCGCTGGGCGGTCATGACGGCGCGCCCGGTCGGCTGGGGCTGGCGTCGGGCATGGCGCTGCGAGCCAAAGGCCGCCAGTTGATCCCCGCCGGCGACACGCTGGTGGTGGAAACCCCAGGCGGCGGCGGCCTGGGCGATCCGGCCACGCGCGATCCCGCCTTGCTGCGCGACGACCGGCGGCTCGGCCTGGTCAGCGCCGAGCAAGCGCGCGGCAGCTATCTCGCCTCTTGAATGCCCGCCGCCGCGACGCGCGCGGCGGCGTCTCCCTACCGACTTTCGCACCCCTACACACCATGACACTTTCTCGCCGTACCCTTCTTGCCGCCGCGCTCGCCACGGCCCTCGCCGCGACGCTCGCCCTGCCCGCCGCCGCCCTGGCCGAGGAATCGGCCAAGCCTCAAGGCGGCACGCTGACCTTGCTGCTGCCTTCGGAACCAACGGCGCTCGTCACCGTGGGCAACGTCGCCACGCCGATCCTGAGCGTGAGCGCAAAGGTCACCGAAGGCCTGCTCAAGTACGACTACGACCTGACGCCACAGCCGCAACTGGCGACCGCATGGACCGTCAGCCCGGACGGGACCGTCTATACCTTCACGCTGCGCCAGGGCGTGCGCTGGCACGACGGCAAACCCTTCACATCGGCCGACGTGGCGTATTCGCTCAATCTGCTCAAGAGAATCCACCCGCGCGGCCGCAACACCTTCGCCAACGTGACCGCGATCGAGACTCCCGACGACCATACGGTGGTGCTGCGCCTGTCCAAGCCCGCGCCCTACCTGATCCGCGCGTTCGTGGCCACCGAAACGCCGATCGTGCCAAGGCACGTGTACGAGGGCACCGACCCGCTCACCAACCCGGCCACCGCCGCCCCGATCGGCACGGGGCCGTTCAAGTTCAAGGAATGGGTCCGGGGCAGCCACATCGTGTACGAGCGCAATCCCGATTACTGGGACAAGCCCAAGCCCTACATCGACCGGCTGATCGTGCGCGTGGTCGCGGATCCCGCCGCCGCGGCGATCGCCTTCGAGACGGGCACCGCCGATCTCGGCTACCGCACGCCCGTGCCGCTGGCGGACCTGGAACGTCTGCGCAAGGTGCCGAGCCTGCGCTTCGAGACCCTGGGAAACAGCTACTCCTACAACGTGACCCGGCTCGAGTTCAACCTCGACAACCCCTACTTCAAGAACGAGAAGGTGCGCCAGGCCGTGGCGCACGCGATCGACCGCAACGTGATCCTGAAGGTCGTGAACTATGGCGTCGGCCAGGTCGCCTACTCGCCCATCGCGCCGGGCTTGAAGGCGTACAACGATCCCACGCCCACCCCCTACCCCTACGACCTGAAGCGCGCCAATGCCCTGCTCGACGAAGCGGGCTTTCCGCGAGGCGCCAACAACGTGCGCTTCTCGGTGCCGCTGGATTTCAATCCCATCGGCGCCGACGGCGCGCGTCTGGCCGACTACCTGCGCACGACGCTGGGGCGCGTGGGCATCGCCGTGAACGTCCGCGCGCAGGACGCGTCGGCCTTCATCAAGCGCGTCTACACCGATCGCGACTTCGCTTTCACGACCAACGGTGCAAGCAATCTCTTCGATCCGACGGTCGGCGTGCAGCGGCTGTACTGGTCCAGGAACTTCATCAAGGGCGTTCCCTTCTCCAACGGCACGCACTACAACAACCCGAAGGTCGATGCGCTGCTCGAAGCGGCGGCTGTCGAGAACGATCCCGCCAAGCGCGTCGCGCTCTTTACCGAATTCCAGCAGATCGTGGCGCGCGAGGTGCCCGACCTCAATCTCTACCAACCCGAGTTCATCACGATCGCGAATCAGCGCGTGCACGACCATTCGCTGACCGCCGATGGCGTGGAATCGAACCTGGCCGACGTGTATCTCGATCCGCCGGCCAGGCGTTGAGGCCAGGCAGGACCGGGCCCGCGCCGTGCAACAGGCGCGCGCCCGGATTCCCGCTTACTCGCCTATCCCTTCGCCCCGCAGGGCGCTTTCGACGAGGGTCTGGGTCAGCGTGGGCACGAACAGTTCGATGAAGTGATAGGCGTAGCCGCGCAGCCAGGCGCCGCGGCGCGCCGCAAGCCGGGTGAGGTTGATCTCGAACAGATGACGCGCGTCGATGGCCGTGAGGCGCGTATCGCGCTCGGCATCCCAGGCCACCGAGGCCACGATGCCCACCCCCATCTCCAGCTCGACGTAGGTCTTGATCACGTCGGCGTCCATCGCGGTCATGACGATGTCCGGCGTGATCCCCGCGCGGGCGAACGCCTCGTCGATATGAGCCCGCCCCGTGTAACCGTGGCCGTACGTGATGATGGGATAGGCGGCAAGCTGCGATAGCGTGGGCGCCACCGTGTTGGCCAGCGGATGGTGCGGCGGCACGATGATGCTGTGCGTCCAGCGGTAGCAAGGCAGATTCACGAGGCCGGGATAGTCGGCCACGGCTTCGGTCGCCACGCCGATATCGGCCTCGCCTTCGAGCAGCATCTCGGAAACCTGTTTGGGCGAACCCTGGTGCAGATGCAGCACGACCTCCGGATAGCGCGCGCGAAACTCCTTGATCACCGGCGGCAGCGCATAGCGCGCCTGCGAGTGCGTGGCGGCGATGGACAGCACGCCGGTGGTCGCGCCGGCGTACTCCGCGCCGGCCTGACGGATGTTGTCGGCCGCCTGCAGGATCTGTTCCACCAGCGGCAGGATCTGTTCGCCCGGCGGGGTCAGGCCGATCAGCCGCTTGCCCGACCGCACGAAGATGTCGACGCCGACCTCCTCCTCGAGTTCGCGGATCTGGCGGCTCACGCCCGGCTGCGAGGTGTGGAGGCTTTCGGAAACGTCGGTCAGGTTGAAATCGCGGCGCACCGCTTCGCGCACGGAGCGCAATTGCTGGAAATTCATGGGCTGGTCATCCGGGGTGGCGGCGTCAACCCAGCAAGGCAAGCTGGTTGCCGCTGGGGTCCTTCACGTACATCACGCGCTGCGGCGCGTCCGCCGCCGAACAGACGGGATGATGGCCGGCCGCGTGCAGGCGGTCGCGCACGGCGTCGAAGGCGTCGGTGCGCAAGGCCAGGTAGTCCGCCTTCACGCCCGGCGTCAGGGTGGACACCGGCGACAACGAAAGCGTGGCATTGCCCAGCGCGAAGGCGAGGCGGGCGCCTCCCGCGCTGCTTACCTCGTGCAGCCCGAGGATGTGGCGATAGAACTCGCGTATCGCGCCGGCCTGCCGGGCGAGAAACGAAAGCTGGACGGATTCGATGGACAAAATGGAAGACATGCCTGGATTCCTGCTGCTGAACCAGGCACATGATAGGCACGCAAGCCCATGAAAAACAAAGAGGAAGTAATCGTGTCTACATGAGCGCGAGGCTTAAGGACGGGGCCGTCTTTGCATATAGCGCCGGGCCGGGGTCGGCCCGTGCGTTCAGGCGCTCAGGCGCAGGCGCTCGCGCACCGCCGCGAACGCCTGCTCGAGGTCGGCGATCAGGTCGGCCGGGTGCTCCAGGCCCACGTGCAGGCGTACCGCGCTGCGCCCGCCCGCCCAGCCCGTGTGCTCGGCCAGGCGCTGCGGCGCGGCCTCGAGCGCCAGGCTCTCGTATCCGCCCCACGACGCGCCGATTGAAAAGTAGCGCAGCGCATCCACGAACACGCTCGCCGCACGCGGATCGGGCTGCGTGAACGAAAACGTCAGCAGGCCATTGGCGCCGCTGAAATCGCGCCGCCAGAGCGCATGCCCCGGATCCTGAGGCAGCGGCGGATAGAACACCTGCGCGACGTCGGGATGCTGCGCCAGGTAATGGGCCACGTCGGTGGCATTGGCCTGATGGCGCGAGAGCCGCACGTCCAGCGTGCGGATGCCGCGCAAGGTGAGATACGCGTCGTCCGCGCCCACGGACAGTCCCAGCGCATCATGCGTGGCCGCGATGCGGCCGAACAGGTCGGCGCTGTCGGCCGTGACCGAGCCCATCATGACATCGGAGTGGCCGGCGAGGTACTTGGTCGCCGCCTGGATCGAGAGGTTCGCCCCCAGGGCGAGCGGCTGGTGATACAGGCCCGCGCCCCAGGTATTGTCGACCGCCACGACCACGTCGCGTTCGCGGGCCTGGGCCGCCAGCGCCGGCAGGTCCAGCACCTCGTAGAGCAAGGATCCGGGCGACTCCAGGTACAGCAGCCGCGTCTGGGGCCGCAGCGCGCCGGCAAGCGCATCGCGGCCGGGCGTGAAGTACTCCACCGTGATGCCCTGCCGCGCAAGCAGCACCTGGTCCACCTTGCGCACCGGCGCGTACACGCTGTCGCTCACCAGCGCATGATCGCCGGGCTTGAGCAGGGCGAGGAACACGAGCGTGATGGCCGAGAGCCCCGACGGCGCCAGCAGCGTGCGGTAGCCGCCCTCGAGCGTCGTGATGGCGGATTCAAGCGCCGCATGGGTATCCAGGCCATGGCGGCCGTAAGTCGCCACCCGGTCGCCGGCGCCGCGCTGCGCCTGCAGCCGATGTTGGGCGGCGCTGTCCGCGAAACGGACCGTGCTGGTGCGTACGACCGGCACGTTGACCGGACCCGAGCCGTCGCGCAGCGCCGGCGAACCGGCATGGATCAACCGCGTGCGCAGATCGGCGTCGCCCTGGGAAGCGGGATCGTGGCTCATGCGCGCATCGCTGTGCGTGGGCGCCACGGTACGGGGAAAGTTCTCTGTCATGTGAGGTCCTGGTGGAAACGTATGGCGGGCGCCGGCACCGGGCCGTCAGACCGCCAGCCGCAGGGGATCGAAGGAAAGCAATGCGTCGAACGGATCGGCGCGACGCCGCGCCGGGGCCCCGCCGGCGGCGCGCTGCAGGAAGGCACGCGTGCGCTCGCTGCGCGGCGCGCCAAAGAGCTGGTCCGGCCGGCCGGACTCCACGATGCGGCCGGCTTCGGTGAAGTACACGGTGTCGCTCACCTCTTCGGCGAATCGCATCTCGTGCGTGACAAGTACGCAAGTCATGCCATCGTCGACGAGATCGCGGATCACGGTGAGCACCTCACCCACCATCTCGGGATCCAGCGCCGACGTCACTTCGTCGAACAGGATGAGTTCGGGCTCTAGCGCCAGCGCGCGGGCGATGGCCACGCGCTGCTGCTGCCCGCCGGACAGTTCGTCGGGGTAGGCATCGGTCTTGTGTTCCATGTGCACACGCGCCAGGAGTGCCCGTGCCCGGTCCCGCGCCACGCCGCGCGGCACGCCGCCCACCTTGATGGGCGCGGCGACGAGGTTCTCCAGCACGCTCATGTGCGGAAACAGGTTGTACTGCTGGAAAACAAAGCCGACCCGCTTGCGCAGCGCGATCAGGTCGCGTTCGCGGCGCAGCGCCTGCACATCGACGTCGCCGACATGAATCCCGCCCTGTTGCGGGCGCAACAAACCCGTGATGCAGCGCAGGATCGTCGACTTGCCGGAACCCGAGGGGCCGATGATGGACACCGCCTCGCCCTGCCGCACGTTGATGTCGATGCCTTTCAAGACCGGTGTGTCGCCGAACGACAGGTGCACGTCGGACAGGCGGACCAGAGAATCAGTGTCGGGCATGGCGCCGCTCCAGGTAGCGCGTCAGGCGCGAAATGGGATAGCAGTAGGCGAAAAAGAGCGCCAACAGCGTGAAATAAATAAGGATGGTGAAGTCGGTCCGGGCCACGGTATTGCTTGCCACCGTGGCGGTGTCGACCAGGTCATGCACGCCCACCAGCGAAGCGAGCGCGGTGCTCATCGTGATGCTGGCGTAGAGATTCATCCAGGGCGGCAGCATCCGGCGCAGGCATTGCGGCAGGATCACCGTGCGGAAGATCTGCGTGCGGGCGAAGCCCAGCGAATGAGCCGCCTCCCACTGCGCGGCCGGAATGGACTGCACCGCGCCGCGAAAGATCTCGGCCACGTTCGCCGAGGCCGGCAGCGCCAGCCCGATCACCACCTTGATCCAGTCCGGAAACGGCAGCACCCAATGTGCCACCGGAACCTCGAACGGGAACACGTAGGTGGTGAAGTACACCAGCACCAGGATCGGCGCATTGCGGAACACGAGCACATAGGCGCGCGTCGACGCACGCAGCGGCGCGAGCGGCGAGAGCGAGATCGCGCCCACCACCAGCCCGAGCAGGGTGCCCATGGCCATGGCGAGCAGGCTGATCTGCACATTCATGCCCAACCCGCGCATCAACGCCGGCCACCAGTACCAGAGCCTTTCGACGGCGACCGGCGTGGTGCCGGACACCCGCCAGTACAACGCCGGCAGGGCCAGCAACAGCAGCACGATGACCCAAGGATCGCGCAACAGGCCGCGCATCAGCGCCCACGCGCCAGGCGCCTGCCCGGCGCGGCCCAGCTTGAGGGTCGTGTCATTGGCCATAGCCGGGCATCCTCAGACGGCTTTCGAGCCAGCGGCCGGCCACGCTCACCAGCCAGGTCAGCAGGCCGAAGTACAGCAGGATCAACAACAAGAGCTCGAGCACGTTGTCGCGCTGCGACCAGATCATGATCGACTCGTAGGTCACGTCGCCCACGGCGATCGCCGATGCGATGGCCGTCATCTTGACCAGATCCACCAGATTGTTCACGAGGGCGGGCAAGGCAAAACGCAGCGCCAGGGGCAATTGCACGCGCCACAGGATCTCTGCGCGCGAGAACGCCAGCGAGCGGGCCGCTTCAAGCGTGACGCCCGGCACCGCCTCGATGCCTGCGCGTAGCGCTTCGGCATGGAACACGGCCTTGTGCAAGGACACCACCAGCACGACCCACATGAAGGGCGTAATAGGGTTTCCCCCCTCCAGCTTTTGCGAAATCAGCATATTGAGGACGAGGAACGCGCAGTAAAGCTGAACCAGCGTGGGCGTGTTGCGCGTGAGCTCCACGAAGGCCGCGAGCGGCCGCGTGAGCCAGGCTTGTCCACTGGTCAGTCCGGCCGCGATAAGCACACCGAACAGCAGGCTCACCGGGATCGACGCCGCGCACAGTTGCAGCGTGACCCACAACCCGTGCACGAACGCCGCGCGTTCGCCGGCATCCAGGACGAAGGCGTAATTCAGGCCGAGCGGCCGGGCGAACGCCACCCAGCCATCAAGCACGCTATGCGTCATGCCGTCTCCTTCGCCGTCTTCCGCACCGCGGGCGCAGCCCGCAAGGCCTTCACGGCGCGCGCGATCCGCTCGACGGCCAGTTCAAGCTGAGCATCCGAGGTGGCAAACGACAGACGGAAGTAAGGCGACAGGCCGTAGGCGGCGCCGCGCACCACCGCCACGCCCTCGGCGTCGAGCAGCCAATCCACGAAGCCGCCGTCGTCGTCGATGACGCGGCCATCGGGACGGATGGCGCCGATCAGGCCCTGGACGCCGATCCAGGCAAAAAATGATCCTGCCGGAGCATGCACCTGCAGCCCGGGCACGGCGGACAGGCCCTGCCCGATCAGGCGGGCCCGCCGCGCGTACGCGGCGCGCGCCTCTTGCACAAAGCCGTCCGCGGCGCCCTCGAGCGCCGCGAGCGCGGCGGCCTGCCCGATCGCGCTGGGGCCCGACGACACTTGCGACTGCACGGCCTCGAGCGCGGCGATCAGGCCCGTAGGCCCCGTGCCCCAGCCGATGCGCCATCCCGTCATCGCATAGGCCTTCGAGACGCCGTTCACCAGCAAGGTGCGCCCCTGGAAGTCGGGCGCGACGGCCAGCCAGTGCGCGGGCGGCTCGCCGATCCATACTTCTTCGTAAAGCTCGTCCCACAGCACCAGCACGTCGGGGTGCTGGCGCAGGACCGCGGCCAGCGCGGCGAGCTCGGCCGCGCGGTAGACCGCGCCGGTGGGATTCGCGGGCGAGTTCAACACCAGCCAGCGGGTCCGGGGCGTGAGCGCCTGGCGCAACGCGGACGGCGTGATCTTGAACCCGTCCTCGGCCCGCGTGGGCACGATGACAGGGGTGCCGCCGTTGACGCGCACGCTGTCGGGGAACGTCGGCCAGTACGGCGCGGGCACGATCACCTCATCGCCGGCATCCAGCGTGGCATTGAAGGCCAGGTAGATCACCTGCTTGCCGCCATTGGAGACCAGCACATCGCGCGCGTCGACACGCAGAGCGTGGCGCGCCTCGTAGCCCCGCGCGATCGCCTCGCGCAGCGGCCAGGTGCCCGCGGTGGGGGTGTACTTGGTCTGGCCGTCCTGCAACGCGGCCACGGCGGCCTGCTTGATCGCGGCCGGCGTGTCGAAATCGGGTTCGCCGGCGGTGAGCGTGACGATGGATCGGCCTTCGGCGCGCAGGCGCGCGGCCTGGGCGCTGGCGGCGGCGATGGGCGAGATTTCCGCGGCGCGGGCGCGTGGCGAGAGCAAGGCGGGAAACAGGCTGGCGGTCATGAGGACTCCTGGAGATGGCGAGCGGAAAGCGGGAACTCAGCGCGTCGCCGGCTCCGGCGGCGCGGCGTCGAACTCGCCGCGTTGCGCCCGTTGCTGCGACTGCCGCAGGTAATCGGCAGGGACGTTCCACTTTTCGGCCTCCGCGACCAGACGGCCGGTCCGATGCCAGTCGCGGATCACGCCATCGACGAAGGCGCGCGTGTCGGCCTCGCCGCGGCGCGTCCAGATCACCGTGGGAGACGGAATCAGCGGGACCGACGTGGCGAGTTCGAATGCCGTCCACTCCGACGCGCTCTTGCCATGCAGGGTCTCGTAGAGCGCAGGCTGGATATGCACGGAGGCGTCGCAGGTTCCCCCCTTGAGCGCGAGCAACGACTCCGGAATGTTGCGCAACCCCTTGACCACCGCGCCGTAGGTTTCCTGCAGGGGCTTGGCGAAGTTGCTGCCTTGCGACACGCAGGCCACTTTGCCGCGCAGGTCTTCCCAGCGCTTGATCCCGCTCTTTCTGGACACCATGGCCGCCCCGCCCACCAGGTTGTAAGGCGTGGGCGCGTAGCTCAGGATCTCGCTGCGCTCCTGGGTCCACTGGATGTTGGCGATCAGCAGATCGACCTTGCCGGCCTGCAGGAACTGCACGCGCGTGGACGCCGTAACCGGGACGGTCTCCAGTGCCACGCCCAGGCGGCGAGCGATATCGGCGCCAAGTTCCGCCTGAAATCCGCCGATCTTGCCCGTGGCGGGGTCCAGCACGCCAAACGGAGGGCTCGCGCCATCCACGCCCACGACCAGCTTGCCGCGCTGTCGCACCTTGTCGAGAGTGGCGTCGGCGCGGGCCTGCGTGGCCAGGCCGGGCAGCGCGACGGCGGCGGCCAACGCGATGGCCCAGCGAGAACGACGTGTAGCGCGCTGCGTCATGCTCCGCCCCCCTTCCCGGCCTTGTCGTGCAGCTCCTGCAACAGCGGCTGCGGTGGCGTGATGCCCAGGCGCTTCTCCGTCTGGATCAGCCAACCGGTGCGATGCCAGTCCTGGATGACCTTGTCGACCGCGGCGATGGTCTCGGCCTCGCCCTTGCGCGTCCAGACCACCGAGTTCGCCGGCAGCACATCCGTCGCGATGGGCGCATGGAAGTCGGCCCATTCGGCGTTGTTCTTCAAGAGCGGATGAATCAGCGTGGAATCGTGAACCGCGGCCACGCACAGGCCGCCCTTGAGCGCGAGCAGGGAATCCGACGAGGTTTTGTAGCCCTTCACGTCCGCGCCGTAGTCGGCAGCGAGCGGCTTGGCATAGCTGGAGCCCTGCGACACGCACACCGGTTTGCCGCGCAGGTCTTCCCAGCGGGTCACGCCGCTGTTCTTGCGGGTGGCTGCCGCGCCGCCCACCCGGTAGAACGGCGTGGGTGCGTAGCCCAGGATCTCTGCCCGCTCCGGGTTGAGTTCCATCGAGGCGATCAGCAGGTCCACCTTGCCGGAGATCAGGAACTGCACGCGGGTCGGCGTCTGCACCTGCACAAGCTCCACGGGCACGCCCAGGCCTTCGCCCAGCTTGCGCGCCAGTTCGGGATTCCAGCCCACCAACTGCTGGGTGGCCGGATCGAGCGAACCGAACACGCCGCCGTTGGCGAGCACCCCGATGGTCACCTTGCCGCGCTCGCGGATCTTGTCTTGCGTGGCGTCGGCGTGAGCGACGCCCATGCTCACCAGCAGGCCAAGGGCGGCGCCGGCGCGCAGCGCATGACGGCGGGCCTTTCGCTGGAAGCGGTGTTGGAAGTTGTGTCGAGCCATGTGGACTTCACCTTCATCAGAAAGAAAGGCGGCGTGTCGCCAGCCGGAAAGTGCGCTCATGGTGCGGGCCGCGGCGCGCGCCGGCAAAGAAGGCTTTCAACTATGGATATGAGGCCGGGTTGCCCAAGGATTTCGACTTTGCATATGCGCTTTGCTTCGTAGCCGGCGCGCCTTGCCCTCCCCTACGATCGGCCATCCCTCGTCGCAGACCGCCATGCCCGCCCCTCTCATCTCCGCCCTCGTCTCCCGCCTGCCCGCCCTCGCGCGCACCGCCGCCCGCACCATCCTGCACGCACTGCCCACGGTGGCGGGCGTGATCCTCTTGAGCTTTTTCCTGATGCAGGCGGTGCCCGGCGACGCGGCTGACGTAATCGCCGCGGAATCCGGTTCGGCCACCGCCGACAGCATGGCCGCCACACGCAAGCAATTCGGGCTCGACCTGCCGGTATTGCAGCAACTGGGCAACTATCTGCACCATCTGGCCCGCCTCGATCTGGGACTCTCTCCGCGCTACAACACGCCGGTCGTGGACCTGATCGCCAGCCGGCTCGGCAACACTGCCCTGCTCATGAGCGCGGCGCTTGGGACGGCCCTGCTGGCGGGCATCGCGCTCGGCGCCGTGATGGCCTCGTTCGTCGGGCGCTGGCCCGACCGGCTGCTGTCGCTCGCGGCGTTGCTGCTGTATTCGACGCCCGGCTTCTGGCTGGGCCTCATGGCGATCATCCTGCTTTCGGTGCAGCTTGGCTGGCTGCCGCCGGGCGGCGTCGGCACGTTGGGCGCCGACACGCACGGGCTCGCCCGCCTGCTGGACGTCGCGCGCCATCTGGTGCTGCCGACGCTGGCGCTCGCCGGCTTCTACGTCGCGATCTTCGCGCGCCTGACGCGCGCGGCCATGCTGGAGGTGAGCCGCCAGGATTTCGTGCGCACCGCGCGCGCCAAGGGTGTGGCGCCGTTGCAGGTCACGTTGCGCCATGTGCTGCGTAATGCGCTGATGCCCGTGCTCACCGTCGCCGGCCTGAACTTCGGCACGCTGCTCGGCGGCGCGGTCGTGGTCGAGACGGTCTTCAGCTGGCCTGGGCTGGGACGGCTGGCATACGAGTCGGTGATGGCGCGCGACTACGTGGTCCTGATGGGCATCCTCATTCTTTCTTCGCTGCTCGTGATCATCGCGAACATCGTGGTCGACCTGGCCCAGGCCGCGCTCGATCCCCGCGTGCGCACCCGCTGACGCGCCGCATCTCCTGACTTCCCGATTCGCATGACGACCACCACGTTTTCTCACGCCCCAGCCCCGCGCGCTACCGCGCTCGGCCGCTTCTTCACGAATCCTGCGGCCCTGGCCGGACTGGCGCTGCTCGCGATCGTGACCTGCGCGGCGTTGAGCGCGCCCTGGCTGTTCCCGAATGATCCGCTCGACATGGTCGGTGCGCCGCTGGCCTGGCCCGGTCAGGACCCGGCCTTTCCGCTGGGCACGGACACCATGGGGCGCGACGTCGCCGCCGGCCTGGCGCACGGGGCGCGCGTGTCATTGCTGGTGGGCCTTGCCGCCGCGGCGCTGTCGTTGGGTATCGGGGTGGTCGTCGGCGCGGCGGCTGGCTACTACGGCGGCTGGACGGACCGCGTGCTGGTGCGGCTCACTGAGCTGTTCCAGACCATCCCCGCCTTCTTGCTGGTGATCGTGCTCGTGGCGATCGCCCAACCCTCGGTGCCCGTGATCGCGCTGGCGATCGGCGTATCGTCCTGGCCCGTGGTGGCCCGGCTCGTGCGCGCGGAGTTCCGGTCGCTGGTCCATGCCGAATTCGTGCAGGCCGCGCGCGCGCAGGGCTATGGACACGCGCGCATCGTGCTGGCGGAGATCCTGCCCAATGCCCTGCCGCCCATCATCGTGACCACCTCCGTGCTGGTCGCCAACGCCATCCTGATGGAATCGGCGCTGTCTTTCATGAGCCTGGGCGATCCCAACGTCGTGTCGTGGGGCAGCATGATCGGCGACGCGCGCGACATGTTGCGCACCGCCTGGTATCTGGCCGCGCTGCCCGGCCTGTCCATCGTCGCCACCGTACTCGCGCTCAATCTGCTGGGCGATGCCGCGAACGATGCCTTCAACCCCCGACTGGCCCGCTGATGCCGCGCGCCAGGAGTGACAATCCCATGCCGACCCAGCCTTCTTCCCACGCCGTTTCCGGCCCGCCCCTGCTTGCCGTGCGCGATCTGCAGGTCCGCTTTGCCGTGCCGGGCGGCGTGCATCACGCCGTGCGCGGCCTGGATCTGGACCTGGCCGCGGGCCGCACGCTGGCGATCGTCGGCGAGTCCGGATGCGGCAAGTCCACGACCGCGCTCGCGCTCATGCGCTTGCTGGCGCCCGGCGCCTCGGTGACGGGCTCGGTGCGCCTGGACGGCACGGAGCTCACCGCCCTGCCCGAGACGGCGTTCCGACAGCTGCGCGGGCGCGATATCGCGATGATCTTCCAGGAGCCCATGACCTCGCTGAATCCGGTGCACACCATCGGCCGGCAGGTCGCCGAGGCCATCCGCTGTCACGAAGACCTGCCGCGCGCCACGCTGGACGCACGGGTGCTGGAACTGCTGGAACGGGTGCGCATTCCGCGCGCCTCGCAGCGGCTGCACGACTACCCCCACCAGTTGTCCGGCGGGCAGCGGCAGCGGGTGATGATCGCCATGGCAATCGCATGCCGGCCGCGCCTGCTGGTGGCCGACGAGCCGACGACTGCGCTGGATGTCACCGTGCAGGCGCAGATCCTCTCGCTCCTGGACACCCTGCGCGAAGAGCTGGGCATGGGGCTGTTGCTGATCACGCACGATCTTGGCGTGGTGCGCGAGCGCGCCAACGAGGTCATCGTGATGCATGACGGCATCGCCGTGGAGCGCGCCCCGGTCGAGCGCCTTTACGCCGCCCCGGCGCACGCCTATACGCGCGGGCTCCTCGCCGCGTCCTTGCATGCGGACGCGCCGGCGCGCGAGTCCGCCGCCCACGCGCACGCGCGCCTGCCCGAGATTCGCGTGCAGCGCGACGCCAACGGGGTCGCAAGCCGCTTCGAGGTGGTGCGTCCCGAGCCCGCGCTCGCCAAGCGGTCGACGCCGGCGGGCGCCGCGCCCCTGCTCAGTGTCCGCGACCTGGAGACGCGCTACGCCGGCCGCGGCGGCGCCGTGACCGCGGTCGACGGCGTGGCGCTGGACATCTGGCCCGGCGAAACCCTGGGCCTGGTGGGCGAATCCGGCTGCGGCAAATCCACGCTCTCGCGCACGCTCTTGCGGCTCACACCGGCGCATGCCGGTTCTGCCGTATTCGACGGCACCGATCTGCTGCGCCTGTCCGAACGCGCGCTCAAGCCCTGGCGCCGACAGGTGCAGATGGTGTTCCAGGATCCGTACGCCTCGCTCAATCCGCGTCACACCGTGGGCGCCATCCTGGGCGCCGTACAGCAATCGCATGGGGTGCGAGACCGCCACGAGCGCGCGGCCCGCACCGAGCAGATGCTGCGGCAGGTAGGATTGCCGGCGGACGCGGCGCGCCGCTATCCGAATCAGTTCTCGGGCGGGCAGCGCCAGCGCATCGGCATCGCCCGCGCCCTGATCGCCAGGCCTCGCCTGCTGGTGCTCGATGAGCCCGTTTCCGCGCTCGACGTGTCGGTGCAGGCGCAGATCCTCAATCTGCTGTCGGATCTCAAGGCCGAGCTGGGCCTGAGCTACCTCTTCATCTCGCACGATCTGGCCGTGGTCCGCTACTTCTGCGACCGGGTGCTGGTCATGCAGGCTGGACGCATCGTGGACCAGGGCACGCCCCGCGCGCTGTGGCACGCGCCGGGGCATCCGTATACGCGCCAATTGCTGGCCGCCATGCCGGCTTGAACGCCAGGGCCGACTCGGCGCCCCGGCGGCTGACCCGCTTTATTTCAACGCGACGCCGGTGCCCGCCAGCACCCGGCGATACGTGGCGATATCCTCGGACACGGTGCGGTCCACATCCTGCGGCGGCGTGGCGGCGAGCGTGAAACCCAGGTTCTCCAGCAGGCTGGCGGTGGCAGGCTCGCGCAACACCGCCACCACGTCGCGATTGATGCGGTCGATCAAGGCCTTGGGCGTGCCAGCGGGTGCGGATAGCCCCTGCCAGCTTTCGACCTCGTAGTCCTTCAACCCCGCCTCTTGCAAGGTCGGCACATCCGGCAAGGCCTTGGAGCGATAGCTCGTCGTCACCGCCAGCGCCACGAGCTTGCCGCTGCGCACGTTCTCGGTCGCGGCGGCCAGCGTGATCAGCATCGCGTCGACATGCCCGCCCAGCACGTCGAGCGAGGCCGGCCCGCCGCCCGGATACGGGATCTGGTTGGTCTTGGCGCCGATGCGCTCGTTGAGCAGTTCCACCGCGAGATGCTGCAGGCTGCCTGTCCCCCCCGGCAGCGCCAGCGTGATCTCGCCGGGCCGGCGCCGCACGAGTTCGGCGAACTCCTGAAACGTCTTCACGCCCAGGCCCGGACGCACGACCAGCAGTTGCGGGTTCGTCACCGCCTTGGTCACGCCCACGAGATCGCGCTCGGGATCATAGGCCCGCGTACTCTGCAGGGCATTGAGCGACAAGGCGTCGCCGCTCAACAGCAAGGTGTAGCCATCGGGCTTGGCATGCGCCACCGCGGCATTGCCGATGGCGCTGCTCGCGCCTGGCTGGTTTTCGACGACCACGCTTTGCTGCCATTTTTCACCCAGGCGCTGGGCCACCGTGCGCGCCAGCTTGTCGGCGCTGCCGCCGGCCGCGACGGGAACGATGATCTTCACCGGACGATTGGGGTAACGCGACGCGTCTTCGACGGCCACCGGCGCGGCGCCGGACCCCGACCAGAGCGCGAGTCCGGCGGCAAGGGCGAACACGGCGCCCAGGCCGCTTTTGAATAGGGTCTTGCGGTTCATGCGGACACTCCTGCTTCAAGCCAATTCAAGTTCAGTCACGCCGCGTCCGGCGGCGCTATCGTTCGAGGGCGGGGCGGACGTGTCGTCGTACGCGCCGAAGCGCCCGCCCGCCACCGCGACGGACTCGCGGCCGTCGACCCCGACCGGCGGTTCCCCCGCGAGCGTGATGCGATACAGCACGCGTTCGCAGTCGAGATAGGCAAAGTCGCCAGGCCCCTGATGGGCGGTGGCGCGGTTGTCCCAGAACGCGATACTGCCGGGGGCCCAGCGAAAGCGCGCGACGTACTCGGGCCGCGTGATGGCTTCAAAAAACAACGCGAGCAAATGCCGGGACTCGTCCTCCGCCAGGCCGAGGATGCGCCGCGTGAAACCTGGGTTCACGAACAAGGCGCGTTCGCCGGTCTCCGGCAGCACGCGCACCACGGGATGGTCCGCCACCCGCGGCTCGGCGCGCACGCGCTGGGCATACACGGTCTCGTTTTCGAAATCGCCGTTGTAGCCGCCGAACTGGTGGCGCGCCCACAGCCCGTCGGCCAGCGCCTGCAGCGCGGGAGACAAATGCTGGTATGCCGCCACCAGGTTCGTGAAGAGCGTGTCCCCGCCATAGGGAGGCACCTGGTCGCCCGCGCGCAGGATCGAGGCCGACGGCGGGTTCACCAC
Organism: Achromobacter sp. MFA1 R4; assembly: GCF_900156745.1. Taxonomy (NCBI): domain Bacteria; kingdom Pseudomonadati; phylum Pseudomonadota; class Betaproteobacteria; order Burkholderiales; family Alcaligenaceae; genus Achromobacter; species Achromobacter sp. MFA1 R4. The sequence goes on from NZ_LT707065.1 coordinate 176,641, forward strand.
GCCGGTCACGTCGGTATGCCAGCGCTCGCCGCGGCGGCCGGTGGTCGAGGCCGATGAGATCGTGCGGATCTGGGGATAGCCTTCTGGCGGATTCGCGTCGTAGGGATGCGCGCTCGTCGCCTGCCCGAAGTGGCGCGCGAAGGCGAGGTGTTGCGCGTGGTCGATATGCTGGTCGCGAAAGAACACGACCTTCCAGCGATCGAGCGCCGCGCGGATCGCGGCCACAAGGGCCGGTGTCAGCGGTTCGCGCAAATCCACGCCGTGAATTTCCGCGCCGGTGAAAACGGATAGCGGCCGAATATCCAGGTCCGCGATGGCCGGATGGGCGCTGCGTGCCGCCGTATTGTCTTGCCTGCTCATTCTGCACCTCAATGGCGAGTTGTCGTGCAGGCAGGATAGGATCGCGCAATGCGCGCTAAGAAATACCGATTCGCAATGAGTTCATGAACCCGCGGGCGTGACCCGCGCCAAGGCAGCAGACATGCGGCACAGCGCCGCATAGTCGAAAAACGGATATGGATATCAGGGACGTTCGCCCTGCCTGCAACCGCTGGCGCGGTTGCAGGCGTCATCGACTTGCGGGGTGAAGTCCTTACGCCGCCACGCGCCGGGAAACGGCGGCTGCGAACTCGCGCGTGGTGGCTGAACCCTTGAGGTCTCCGGTGCGCACGTTATCGACGTTGAGCGTGGTGTCGATGCCGGTTCGCAGCCGTTCGGCCAAATCACCCAGGCCCACGTGATCGAGCATCATGGCGGACGCCAACATCAGCGAAATGGGGTTGGCGATGCCTTTGCCGGCAATGTCCGGGGCCGAGCCATGCACCGCTTCGAAGATCGCCGCGTCCGTCCCGAAGTTCGATCCCGGCGCCATGCCCAATCCGCCAACCAGCCCGGCAAGCTGGTCGGACAGAATGTCCCCGAACAGGTTGGTGCACAGGAGCATGTCGAAACGCCACGGGTTGAGCACCAACTGCATGGCGCACGCGTCGACGATCATGTCGTCCATCTCCACGCGCCCCTCGTACTCCTTGGCGACTTCGCGGGCGGCTTCCAGAAAGATGCCCGTGAGCAACTTCAACACGTTGGCCTTGTGCACGACCGTGATTTTTTTGCGGCCGTGCTTGAGCGCGTACTCGAACGCGAAGCGGGCGATGCGCTTGCTGCCTTCGCGGGTGTTCACGCCGGTGGATACCGCGACCGCCTTGGGATCCGAGCCGACGGCGATGTAGTGTTCGTGCGCGACATAGAAGCCGCTCAGGTTTTCCCGGACCAATACCAGGTCAATGTTCTCGAAGCGCCCAGGCACCAGGGTGCGCACCGGGCGGACATTGGCGAACAGCTGGAACGCTTCGCGCAGGCGAACGTTGGCGGACCGGAACCCTCCCCCCACCGGCGTGGTCAACGGCCCCTTGAGCGCGAGCTTTCGTTCCCGGATGCTGTTGAGCGTTGCGTCGGGAAGCGGGTCGCCCGTCGCGGCGACGCCAGCCATCCCGGCTTGTTGGACGTCCCACTCGAATGGGGCGCCCAAGGCATCTAGGACCTGTACGGTGGCCTCGACCACTTCGGGTCCTATGCCGTCGCCGGGGATCAATGTGGCGGGGATACTGGATCGATTCATTGTGCGCTCCTGTCTGCGATGGGGTGGGGATCGAGTCCGTTCTCCTGGGCAAGCCCGGTACTCGACGCCCGGTGAAAGAGTAGCTGATTCATGAACCAGGCCAACAACCAGACCCGCGCTGCGAGCGCCCCGGCATGCTCGGCCCCAACGTCCTGGCGGGCGACTTCGCGCAAATGAGCGGGCAGGCGGCCCGCCGGGGACGGACCCTACGGGCCGTCCTCAGCTTCCGGCGGGCTGTTTCAACGCCGCCAACGACGCCGCCACCTCGCGCAATACCGGCCCCCAGTTGCGCGGTCCCGGCTGGCGAAACAGGCGCATGGACGGATACCATGGCGAGTCGGCGCGGCCGCGCAGCCAGCGCCAGTCCGGCGCGAAGGGCAGCAGCACCCATGCGGGGCAGCCCAGCGCGCCGGCCAGGTGCGCGGGCGAAGAGTCCACGGTCACCAGGACATCCAGCAGCGTGATGATTGCCGCGGTGTCGTCGAAGTCGCGGATCTCGTCGCGCAGCGACAGCAGCGACATGCCCGCGGGCGGCTTGGCGGCGTCGGCGGCCGCCGGGCCCATTTGCAGGCCGATGAAGCTCACACCCGGTTGCGCCAGCGGCGCCAGGTCGGCCAGCGCCATGGAGCGTTGCGCGTCATTGGGATGGCTGGGCCGGCCGGCCCACACCAGCCCGACCCAGGGCCGGGGCAGCGTCGCCAGGCGCGCGCGCCAATGCGCCACCCGTTGCGGGTCCGCGCGCAGATAAGCGGTGCTGACGGGCAGATCGTGAAGGCGCAGGCCCAGGGCCAGCGGCAGGCTCATCAGCTCGCAGTGGCAATCGAACGCGGGCGGCACGGTGCCCGCGGGAATGATCTGGTCGAAGCCGCCGCTGCGCGCGGCCAGCGCATGGCAGGCGGCGTTGACTTCCAGGATGACCCGGGCCCCGCTGCGCGCGCGCGCCAGGGCCACCAGCCGCAGGAACTGGAACGTATCGCCAAAACCCTGTTCGTCGTGGATCAGCAGGGTCTGGCCCGCGATGGGCTGCCCTTCCCAACGCGGCTGCTGCATGGGGCGGCCCCGCAGCACCGTATGCGGCATCTGATAGCGGAAGCGGTATTCGCGCCAGCCGGCCTCGAATTCGCCTTGCAGCAACAGCACTTCGGCCAGATCGAAACGTGCCCCCGCATCGCCGGGCGTGGCCGCCACCACCCGTTCCAGGATGACCCGCGCCTCATCGTCCCTGCCCAGCGCGCGCAGGGCCGCGACCCGTTGCCGCCAAAGCGCGATCGGTCCGGCGCCGTCCGCTAGCGCCTGCTGCAGCAACGCGTCGGCGTCCGCGTGGCGCCCGGCCAGCAACAGGGCCTGCGCCTGCGCGTGCACGGCCTGAAAGGGCGCCAGCGCCGCCGGTTGCGGGCTGGCGGCGTGCGTGGCGTCGAGACTGGCGAGGATCTGGTGGGCTTGGGGCGTCAGCGGGTCGATGTCGATGGCGCGCCGGACGGCGGCCAAAGCCGCCGCATGCTGGCCGTCGTCGCGCAGGACCGCCGACAGGTTGCACAGCGCCAATACGAAGCGCGGGTTCAGCGCCAGCGCATGCTGGTAGTGCCGCAGCGCCTGCGCGTTGTCGCCCAGGAGCTTGCAGGTGTTGCCCAGGTTGTTGTGGGCTTCGGCGCTGTCCGGCAGCAGGGTGGCCACGCGTTGCAGGCATTCCAGGCTGGCGGCCAGTTGGCCTGTTTCCTGCAGGATGATGCCCAGGTTGTTCCAGCCCTCGGCCAGCGTCGGTTCCGCGGCCACCGCGCGCCGCGCCGCGCGTTCCGCTTCGTCCAGCAAGCCTTGCTGCCGGCACATTTCGGCCAGGTTGCTGCAGTAGAGGGCGGGCGCGGATGCCGGCCGGCAGGCCACCCGCAGATGCGCAATGGCTACGTCCGCCAGGCCATAGGCATGCGCGATCACCCCCAGCAGATGCCGCGCGTCGGGCTGGTCGGGCGCCCCTTGGAGGATCCGCAGGCAAAGCTGCTCGGCTTGGGGCGCCTGGCCCGCATTCCAATGCGCGTGCGCGGCCTGCAACGCCGCCGACAGCGTCAGCGGGGGAACAGCCGGATCGTTGTGCTTGCCCACGTAAACAGCTCCACGGCGCTCAGGCGCGGCCGGAAAACCGCAATTATCGCCGCAGAGCGGCGGCGTGGCGCCAGGCGCAAGACGGTGGGGCGCCGCGGCTGCGGGCGCGCGCGCGGCGCCGAGGACAGCGCGCTGGCCGCCCGCGCCCAGGGCGGGCCGCCCGGCCAAATCGCCGGAATAGGCGGCAAGTTTCCCTTTTTTCTCTTGATTGACGGCGCCGTAGACAAGTTACTAATTGACCCGGATTCACCCCACACATCAGCCGTCATTCCAGAAGCTTTGGCGCGCCTCTCTCGTGCAGGCGCGCTTTGGGGCCCGCGCTCGCCGCCGGCACACTGCCCGTGCACCCAGGAATGCCGCCATCGCCCCTGGAGAGCCCCGTTTTGAATCACACTTACCGGTTGGTATGGAATCGCAAGCTGCGCGTCTGGCAAGCGGCATCGGAATTGGCGGCGCAAGCGCGCGGCGGACGCTCGTCGTCGGGCGGGCGGGTCAGCGCGCGCGCGCCGCGCTATGCCTTGAGCGTGGCGCTGGCCATGGGGCTATCCAGCTTGAGCGCCGCGGTTCAGGCCACCTGTTCGCTGGTCGGCAGCAACGCCGTGTGCACCGGCGCCGCCAATCCGCTGTTTCCCGGCTACGCAATGGCTATCGACGGCACCGTCACGGTGCAGCAAGACGCGACGGTAGGCGTTATACCGGGCGCAGGCGGCACGGCGATGAATCTGACCGGCAGCACCGTCACGCTGACCAACTCGGGCTGGATCGACCCGACCATCCTGGGCCCCTCTTCGGTCGTGGCGGCCGGGGTGGCCATGGGCAACGGTTCGGTCAACACCCTCAGCATCGTCAACACCGCGACGGGCACGATTGGCGGGGTCGTGGGCGGGGAACCCAGCCTGCCCGACCTGTCCAGCATGGCCATCGCCGTGCACAACGGTGCGGGCGGCACGACCCGCCTGAGCAACGCAGGCTTGATCCGTAGCAGCCCGCGCACGGGATTGATCGTGGCCGGCGCGGACATGCCGGTGATCGCCGCCTACGGCGGCGGCCAGGTGATGTTCGAGAACCTGTCCTCAGGAACCATCATCGGACGCATCGCGCTGGCGGAGGTCGGCACCCCCGGCCTAGGCCACAGCTTCACCAATGCGGGCACGATCGTCGGGGGCATCTCGTTCGGCCAGGGAAGCAACAACACCTTTACCGCGGTCTCGGGTTCGACGGTGTTGCGCGGATCGGGCACCGCAGTGGCGGACCTGACCGTGGATACGATTCCGGGGTTGCGCTTCGCCCCGCCCGGCACGGTCGATGGCGGTGCGGGAGCAAACAACACCCTGGTGCTGCAATCGGTGTTGCCGTCTGCCGGCACCGGCAGCGGCGCGGGCGGCGCCCCGACCGAAATCTCGGGGGACACGTACCGCAACTTCGACAACCTGGTGATCAACAGCGGCACCTGGAACCTGACCGGACCCGCGGTGGTGGGCAGCGCCGTCACCCTGAACAGCGGCCTGGCCAACATCACCAACAACGACGTGCTGGGCACCGCGCAGATCACGGCAAATGGCGGCACCATCACGGGCCCGGCCAGCGGCCTGCTCCTGGACAACGATTTCGTGCTTGGCGCCGGCGGCCTGACCCTGGCGGGCAATAACGACATGCTGCTGGACGGCACGATATCGGGCACGGGCGGCTTGACCATCGCGGGGCCGGCCGTGGTCGTCATGAATGGCGCCAACACGTACGCCGGCCTGACCACCATCCAGTCCGGCTCGGCGCTGGATACCGGCACGCAAAGCGTGCTGGGCGACGTCCTCAACAATGGCCAACTGATGTTCCGGCAAGACACGAACGGCACGTATGCCGGCGACATCTCCGGCACCGGCGTCTTGTACAAGGCGGGGACGGGTACCGTGACCCTGACCGGTACGAACACTGCCGGGAGCTCGGTCGCCATCACGGCGGGCACGCTGGCGATCGGCGCCGGGGGCAGCTTGAGCGCCCCGGAGGTCTCTCTGTCCACCATGGCCAGCACCCTCGACCTGTCCGCCGCAGGCAACCAGACCGTGGGCGGCCTGATGGGCAGTGGCGTCGTCCAGCTTGGCGCCAGCACGCTGACCTTGGACAGCAACGCCAGCTACATCTTCTCGGGAGTCATATCCGGCGCAGGTTCGCTGATCAAAACGGGCGCGGGCACGCAGACGCTGTCGGGCGCCAACACCTTTGGCGGCAGCGTGGCGGTCAGCGGCGGCACCCTGGCGCTGGGCGCGGGGGGCAGCGTGCTTCCCACGGCCGGCGTCACGGTGAACGCGGGCGGGACGCTTGATCTGTCCGCCGGGGGGAACCGGGGCCTGGGATTGCTCTCGGGCGCGGGCACGGTCGCGCTGGGCGCCAATACGCTGACCCTGCAAACGGGCAACTTCGCGGGCACGCTCTCGGGCACAGGCGGCCTGGACAAAGCCGGGCCCGGTTCGCTGACCCTGTCGGGCGTCAACACCTACACCGGCCTGACCCGGGTGTTGACGGGCGGCACCCTGATCGCAAATGGCACGATCGCCGGCAGCGTCGCGGTGCAGGACAACAGCACGCTGGGCGGCTCGGGCCGCATCAATCAAAACGTCACGCTGACCAGCGGCGTGCTGCAAGCCACGCAAGGCCAGACGCTGACCATCGGCGGCAACCTTCTGATGGATAGCGCCAGCCGCGTCAACGTCAGCCTGGGCGCAGCCTCGAACAGCGCGCTCGTGCAGGTGGACGGCGACCTCGGCCTGAATGGCACGTTGAACGTCGCCGACCAGGGCGGCTTTGGCGCGGGCGTGTACCGGCTGTTCGACTATGCCGGCGCGCTGACCGGCAACACCATGAGCGTCGGCGCCACGCCCAGCGGCATCGACGCGAGCGATCTGCGCCTTCAGACCGCCGTGGGCGGGCAGGTCAACCTGCTGTCGACCGCCGGCGCAACGCTGAGCTTCTGGGACGGCGCCAACGCGGCGCAGCGCGACAACGGCCTGATCGATGGCGGCACGGGCGCATGGCGCGCCGATGGCTTGAACTGGACGGATGGCGATGGCGCGCTCAACGGCCGGTTCCAGCCCAACCCGACCTTTGCGGTGTTTCAGGGCGCTGGAGGCACGGTGACGGTGGACGACACCGCGGGCGCCATCGGCGTGACGGGCATGCAGATCGCGACCGACGGCTATCGCATCGAGGGCGACGCGATCGCGCTGCAGGGCGCGGGCGGCGAAAGCATCATCCGCGTGGGCACGGGCATGGCCGCAAGCGCCGGCATGCGCGGCACCATTGCCTCCAGCCTGACCGGCGCCAGCACGCTGGTGAAGTCGGACTTCGGCACGCTGGTGCTGGCGGGCAACAACACCTATACCGGCGGCACCGAAGTCCGCCAGGGCACGCTGTCCGTGTCCGCCGACGCCAACCTGGGCGCGACGGCAGGCGCCGTCACGCTCAACGGCGGGACGCTGGCCACGACCGCCAGCTTCGACAGCGCGCGCGCGGTGTCGCTGCTGCAGGACGGCGTCATCGATGTCGACGCGGGCACCACGCTGGGCCTGCAAGGCAACATCAGCGGCGCGGCCGACCTGCAAAAGCAAGGCGCCGGCACGCTGACGCTGTCCGGCGCCAACACCTACGGCAACACGCGCGTGGAGGCCGGCACGCTGGCGGGCAACGCCAGCGCCATCCGGGGCAATCTGCTGAACAATGGCACGGTCGTATTCGAAGAGGCCGCCGGCGCGGCTTTTGCCGGTCAATTGACGGGCACGGGCAGCCTGGTGAAGACCGGCGCGGGCCAGCTGCAATTGCTGGGTGACAGCCAGGCATACGCCGGCCAGACCCAGGTGCAGGCAGGCACGCTGCGCGTGGCCAACGCGCTGGGCGGCTCGGCCAGCGTCACAGGCGGACGCCTGCAGGTCGATGGCCTCTTGCGCGGCAACGCGGCCGCCAGCGGCACGGGCGTCCTCGCGGGCGCGGGCACCATCACGGGCAACGCCGCGCTGACCGGCGGCGCGCTGGAAGGCGTGCAAGGGCAGATGCTGACCATCGTAGGGGACCTGTCGCTGACCGGCGCCAGCCAGGTGAATGTCGGACTGGGCAGCGCGCCCAACAGCGGCCTCTTCAATGTGGGCGGCGACCTCACCCTGGCCGGCACGCTCAACGTGGCGGACCAAGGCGGCTTTGGCGCGGGCGTCTACCGCCTGTTCGACTATGCCGGTAGCTTGACCGACAACCACCTGGCCATCGGCATCACACCCGCGGGCGTGGACGCCAACGCCCTGACCGTGCAGACGTCCGTTGCCGGCCAGGTCAATCTGGCCTCGACCGCCGGCGCCGCGCTGGGCTTCTGGGACGGCGGCAACGCCGCGCTGCATGACAACGCCGCCGTCGACGGAGGCGGAGGCACATGGCGCGCCGACAACCTCAACTGGACCAGCGTGGACGGCACGCTCAATGGCGTGTTCAAGCCGAACCCGACCTACGCCGTGTTCCAGGGGCAAGCCGGCACCGTCACGGTCGATGACGCGGCGGGCGCCATCGGCGTCACTGGCCTGCAGATCGCTGCCGATGGCTATCGTATCCAGGGCGACGCGATCGCGCTGCAAGGCGCGGGCGGCGTCAGCATCGTCCGCGTGGGGACGGGATCGATCGCGGATGCGGCCATGACCGGCACCATCGCGTCGTCGCTCACGGGCGCCAGCACGCTGGCCAAGACCGATTTCGGCACGCTCGTCCTGGCGGCGGACAACACCTACACCGGCGGCACCGACATCCGCCAGGGCACGCTGTCCGTGTCGCGCGACGCCAACCTGGGCGCCGCCTCGGGCGGTCTGATGCTGAGCGGCGGCGTGCTGGCCACGACGGCCAGTTTCGACACCGCACGCGCCGTCAAGGTCGCTGCCGCCAGCGGCCTCGCGGTTAGCGCCGGCAGCACCCTGGGCCTGGGCGGGGCCATCACCGGCAATGGCGAACTGACCAAGTCGGGCGCGGGCACCTTGCGCGTCTTTGGCAACGGCAGCGCGTACACCGGCAACCTGCTGGTCGAGGCAGGCACGCTGGACATCGCGTCGGCCGCCACGCTGGGGGGCTCCCTGGTGGTGTCCAGCGGCGCGCAACTGCAAGGCGCGGGCCAGGTCGGGTCCACCACCCTGCGCAGCGGCGCCATCCTGGCCCCGGGCAACCTGGGCGGCGTCCTGACGGTGGCGGGCGACCTGACCCTGCTGCCGGGCTCCACCTACCAGGTGGCGGCGGATCCCGCGTCGTCGGCCAGCGCGCGCGTGGCTGTCACGGGCGCCGCCAACCTGGCCGGGTCCGTCGTTCATATCGGCCCGGAGGGCGGCTTCGACAGCACCCGGCAATACACGATCCTGACGGCGGGCGCCATCAATGGCCACTTCGACACCGTGTCGTCCAACTACGCCTATCTGAATCCCACGCTGCAATACGCCGCGCAAAACGTCACGCTGCAACTGGAACGCAAGCAGGCGCCGGTCAATCCCGTCGACCCCGCCACGCCGCCACGCCCGATCGCCTTCGCCGATGCGGCGCAAAGCAGCAATCAACGCGCCGTGGCCAATGCGCTCGACAGCCTGCCCGCCGGCAACCCCTTGCATGAGTATGTCCTGACCCTGCCCGAAGGCGCGCCGCCCGCAGTCTTCAACAGCCTCTCGGGCGAGGCGCACGCCAGCGTGGCGTCCAGCCTGATGGGGGCCGGCGCCGTCTCGCGCACCCTGCCGCTGTCGCACCTGCGCGCCAACCTGAACGCCGGCATGCGTGCGGGCGCGCCCACGGCACAGGCCGGCGGCACCTTCCCCGCCTCCGCCCTGCCCTCGTCCAACGCGCAGCCTGCCTGGGCCGAAGTGGTGGGCAATTGGCAAACGCTGCAAGGCGATGCCAACACGGCGCAGGTCCGCCAGCATACGGGCGGCGTCTTTGCGGGCGCCGATCATGCCGTGGGCAACGGCTGGCGCCTGGGCGGCGCGCTGGGCTACACCGACAGCAGGATCACCGTCGATGGCCGCGCATCGCAATCCGACGTGTCCGGCTACAGCGCCAGCGTGTACGGCGGCAAATCCTTCGCGGCTGGCGCGGGCAAGCTCAACCTGCTGGCGGGCGCCGCCTACACCTGGCACGACGTCAGCACCGAACGCCATGCCTCCGTGTCCGGCGTCCAGCAGAAGCTGACCGCCGATTACGGCGCCAGCACGGCTCAGCTCTTCACCGAACTGGGTTATGCGATGCCGCTGTCCGACCGCGCCAGCATCGAACCGTTCGCCGGCGTTGCGTGGAGCGATCTGCGCACGCGCAGCTTCTCGGAATCCGGCGGATCGGCGGCGCTGCACGGCCAAAGCAGCAGCGACAAGCAGACCACGTCCACGCTGGGCCTGCGCGCGCAGACCGCCTTCATGCTGGGCCGCGCCGAAGGCCGCTTGCACGGCACGCTGGGCTGGCGCCATGCCTTCGGCGACGTGGCGCCTCAGTCCACCTTGGCGTTCGACGGCGGCCAGGCCTTCACCGTGTCGGGCACGCCCATCGCGCGCAACGCGGCGCTGGCCGAGCTGGGCGCCGAAGTAGCCATGTCCGCCAACGCCACGCTGGGCCTGTTCTACAGCGGGCAGTATGGCGGCGGCAATCGGGAGCACTCGGGGTCGTTGAACGTGCGGTGGCGGTACTAGGCGGGAGCGGGACGGGAGGCGGGGGACGCCAGCGGCGTCCCGGCCACGCCAAGCACCGCCCCCCGCCATCCTTCATCCCGCGAAAGAAACCGGGCCCCACGGAACAGCCGATGCCAAACATGAACAACAGCGCCTGGGTTCAGCTTGCGATCGCGCCGCGGCTGCGCGAAGCCACCGCTGCGCTGCGGTAAGGCGTCAGATCTGCCGCTGCGCCATCGAGCGGCGCGAGGATGGGAAAGCAGAATATGCCTCTTCGCCGCAGTTCGATAATGGAGGATGCCGACGCAGAGACCGCGTGGCGGGGGACCTTCAGGTGGGTGCGCTGACCCAAGTCCACGCCGCTGACTGTGTAAGTCACCAACAACCCGCTGGCGCCCGCGCACACCTTCTCATTGAGGTGGTTTATCAGCCTGACGTACTCGTTAGGCGGAAGAGTCTTCATTTTGATCATGGCATCGAGCTCCATGAAATCGCGTGCGTTTCGCCAAGCGGCGTATCTGCATTTTAGGGAGACAAGACGAACGTGGCGCGGCAGGCAAGCGCGAACAACGCCATTCATTGACGACAATCAACTTCCGCGCAGCCCGATCGCGCAGGCTTAAGATGGATCAAGCCACTCGGCACGCTGCGCTCACCACGGACTTGCCGGGTTTCGGGCATTGCCGCTCAATGGCTCACGTTTCGCCTTCGCAGCGAAATGGCGGTGCGACATCGGCGCGGGAGAAAGATATGGCTGGAAAACTCTGGTGCTCCATCCTTGCCGCACTGTTACTGATGCCGGCGCCTTCGCAGGGCGCAGCAGGCGAAGCGTCGCGTGCGCCGGCAACGTCTTCCCTTGAACAGACGCTGGAGACCGCCCCGGTCGAAATCGATGGCCAGGTCCTGTTCCAGGTTCGTGGACTGTCGTCCTTTCCGGCCGACAAGCGGGCCAAGGGCATCCAGCAAAGAATCGTCGACGTTGCGTCGAACCGGTCTTTTCCAAGCGGCGAGGTAAAGGTTGAAGAGGCCGACAACGGCACCCTCATCCTGGCGGGAAAGACCGCGGTGATGATGGTGACGGATGCCGATGCGCAGCTTGAGCAGACCAGCCGCGACAATGTCGCGGCACTGCACCTGATCCGCATCCAGCGGGCCATCGACGAATTCAGGGCTGCCCGCACAACCGACGCCCTGCTCAAGTCGGGCCTCTCCGCCGCAGTGGCGACCGCCTTGTTGGCGGTGGGAATTGCCATTCTCCTCATGCTGAACCGGTGGCTGGACAAGGCCGTCTCCCGGCGTCTGGAGCGTCGCGTCCACGCCGTCGAAATACAGTCTTTCGAGGTTGTGCGGTCGGATACCATCTGGAAGGTCTTGCACCGGTTGGTGCTCGGCATCGGCCTTGCAACCATCGTCGTGTCGATTTACGCGTATCTGCAGTATGTGCTGGCGCTCTTTCCCTGGACCCGCTCTGCTTCCAACGACCTGTTGAACCTGGCCACCGGCACGGCCGGGAACCTGGGAAGATCCGTGGCCGCGATCATTCCGGACGTTCTCATTCTCGTCCTCATCTACTACCTGACCCGCTTTGTACTGCGGCGAACCTGGAAGTTCTTCGATGCGGTGGAACAAAAGCGCGTGGCATTCGCGCAGTTCGAACCGGAATGGGCCATCCCGACCTACAAGCTCGTCCGGGTGTTGATCCTGGCGTTTGCGCTTATCGTCGCGTACCCCTACATCCCGGGCTCTGAAACCGCGGCGTTCAAGGGGATCTCGATCTTCATCGGCCTGGTGGTATCGCTGGGCTCATCAACGGCGATTTCCAATCTCATCGCGGGCTACCTGATGACCTATCGACGGGTTTTCAAGGTCGGGGATCGGGTCAAGGTGGGGGACGTGACCGGCGAAGTCGTGGCCGTCCGTCTTCAGGTGATCCATCTGCGGACCGCCAAGAACGAGGAAGTGACGATTCCCAACTCGCAGATCCTGAACAGCGACGTGACGAATTACAGCTCCCTTGCCCAAGCCAGGGGATTGATTCTGCACACCTCGGTCGGCATCAGCTATGAGGTCCCGTGGCGGCAGGTGGAGGCCATGCTGCGCACCGCGGCTGCGCGAACCGCCGGCGTACTCGCGGACCCCGCGCCATTTGTCCTGCTGACCACGCTGGGGGATTTTTCGGTCAAGTATGAATTGAACGTGTACGTCCGCGACACGCAGACGATCGCCAAGACCTATGCGGAACTGCATCGCCACATTCTGGATGTCTTCAACGAATACAAGGTGCAGATCATGACTCCCGCCTACGAGGGAGACCCCGACCAGCCGAAGGTCGTGCCACCGGCGCAGTGGTACGCCGCGCCGGCCGCGCCGGAACAAGGATCGGAACACGGATCTGAACGCTGATCGGAACGCTCGGCTACAACGGGGCGCGTGGATTAAAGCTGATAAAGCCCTCGACCATCGGTGATTGACTGCATGAAGGGGGGGAAGCACGTCGGCCCGAAACGTGCCCCCCAGCATTGAAGCACCGCGGAGACCCCGCTCAAGCCGGACGAACGGCCACCTTCAGCACGTTGTCGCGCTGATTGCCGAACAGATCGTAGGCGTCGGTGATCTGGTCCAGGCTGAAATGGTGCGTGACCATCTTCCTCAAATCCAGCCGGCCGGATTCCAGGACGTTCATGAGGCGCCGCATGCGTTCCTTGCCGCCGGGGCAAAGCGCGGTGTTTATCCGGTGGTCGCCGAGGCCCGCCGCGAACGCCGACACGGGAATCGTCAGATCGCTGGAATACACACCCAGGCTCGATAGCGTCCCGCCTGGCTTCAACACGCGCAGGGCGGATTCGAATGTGGTCTGCTGCCCCAGGGCTTCAATCGCCGAATCCACCCCTTTGCCGCCCGTCAACCGCAGGATTTCTTCCACCACATCGCATTCGTGGAAGTTCAGGACCACATCGGCGCCCCAGTTGCGCGCCATGGCCAGGCGCTGCGCGTTGCCGTCCACGCCGATGACGGTGGTGGCTCCCAGCAGCCGGGCGCCTGCTGTCGCGCACAGTCCGATCGGGCCTTGCGCGAACACCGCGACCGTATCGCCGATGCGGATGTTGGCATTCTCGGCGCCCTTGAAGCCGGTCGACATGATGTCCGGGCACATCAACACCTGTTCATCGGTCAGGGCGTCCGGCACCGGCGCCAGATTGGCCTGCGCATCGGGCACCAGCAGATACTCGGCCTGGGCGCCATCGATGATGTTGCCAAAGCGCCATCCGGCGGTGGCCCGGTATCCATGGCACCCGCATAGGCCGCTGGCCATCAGGTAGCTGCCATCCTGGGATGGCGCGCCGTCCTGCGCCGCGTAGGAATTGAAGTTCGGGCAGATGGCGCCGGCGATCACGCGCTGTCCTTCTTCGTAGCCGGTGACGGCGCTTCCCAGCTTCTCGATGATGCCGACCGGTTCATGGCCGACGGTCAGTCCGGGCGCGACCGGGTATTCACCTTTGAGGATGTGAATGTCGGTGCCGCAGATGGTGGTGGTGGTGATTTTGATCAGCGCGTCGTTCGGTCCCACTGCGGGAATGGGCTTTTCCCTGATTTCGATGCGGCCCGGACCTGCAAAGACGGCAGCTTTCATCGTGGCGGTCATGGTGGACTCCGGCAGTTGAACGGCGGTGCGCTTTCAGCTTAGTACGCCATGCCGTCGGCAACTTGACCGAAGTCAAGTTTCCCGCGAGGCCGGGAGCCCAGCGATCAGGGCTTGGCGGCATCCGGCGGGGAAGGCTGCGCGTGCTCGGCGCACAGGTACATCGGCACCCGGATGAACAGGCTTCCCTTGAGCGACAGGCCGCGCACCAGGCCGGTATCGGAAAGGATGAAGGCAGCGATGGGTTCAATGACCGGCTCGCGGCGGCTGGCCAGGTGCGTGTCGTCCAGAATCTGGATGGCGCCGTTGACACCTTCGACCCAGCCCGGGAGGGCCTGGAACGCGCGCATGGATTCGTAGTCCGAAAAGACCAGTATCAGCGCCTTGCCCCTGAGCCCGAGCACCGACGAGGCCAGGCTGGCGACAACGTTGTAGTAGCTGCGCGCCCCCACGGCGTCGATCAACACGCCCCGCCCCTGGGCGACGCCCGGGGCGTCTGCCTCGGCCTGCATGGCGGACACCACCAGCACCCCGAAAGACCGGGCGATCAGCGCCTGGGCTTTTGGCGACTGGCGGTACAGCCGCAGCAGGGTGGCTTCGGCGTCCTGATTCACGCGTTCGAGCGCGGCCGGAGAAATCGGCGCCATCAGATCCACCGGCTGCGCGGCGGCCACGCCCCCTTGCAGGACGGCCAGGACCATAAGAAGAAGCCCTATTGCACCGCTACGAACGCCCATGATGCCTCCCCGTGGCGGGACCCGCGGTCAAATCGCGAGGTGGGTCCGCCCGATCATGTTGGCGCAGTTCCGGGGAGGGTTGTTGACAAAAGTCATCACCCTGGGCGGTTCTTACTCCGCCGGGCCGGCGTCGCTCAGCGACTTCAGCACCTTCCAGCCCGACTCGATGTGCTTGCGCATGGCCAGCATGGCCGCCGACGCGTCGCCGGAGGCAAAGGCCTGCAGGATCTCCTCGTGTTCGCGCACGGCGTCGTCGCCGCGGCCCGAGGCCGAATTGATCAGGTCGAACGGATAGCGCGCCCACAGGATCTGCACGAAATGCAGGGTCTGGGGCAACTGGGCGATGTCATAGAGCTGGCGATGGAAGCGGTAGTTGATGCCGCGAGCGGTGGCGCGGTCGCCGCTGGCGAAGGACTTGGCGAAATCCTCGGCCAGCACGCGCAGCTCGGCGATGTCCTGGGTGGTGATGCGTTCGATCGCGGCGCGCACGAGCTGCGATTCGAGCAGCAGCCGCAGTTGCAGGATCTCGGCGGACGCCCCCGCATCGAAGGGGACGACGCGCGCTCCCCGGTACGAATCCCCGCTGATATAGCCCTCGGCCTCGAGCAGCTTGAGGGCCTCGCGCACGGGCGTGATGCTCAGGCGCAGTTGCTCGGCGATTTCGGCTTGCTTCAAGCGCGAGCCTCGGGGAAACACGCCCGAGATGATGCGCTCGCGCAGATAGTCAGCGACCTGTTCCTCTTTTGTACGGTATTCCATCGATTAAGCCTGAGTGGCCCGGACGAACCGGATGAACCTGCTTGCAGGCCGCAAAGCCCATATGGGCCCGATTCTAACCGTTAAGCCATGGCCGCACTCCCGGCTTGCGCGACGATGCCCCGCGCCTGCTCGACCACCGGCTTGTCGATCATCTTGCCGTCGACGGCGGTGGCGGCGCCGCCGCTCGCCTCGAACGCCTCCAGGACGCGCCGCGCCCAGGACTGCTCGGCCTCGGTGGGCAGCCAGGCCGCGTTGACCTGCGCCACCTGCCGCGGGTGGATGCACAGTTTGCCGCCAAAGCCGAGGCGCCGGGATCGGACCGCGTGCGCCCGCATCGCGTCCGGATCGTTGAATTCCAGGCTGACGCCGTCGATGGGCGCGGGCAGGCCCGCGTGGCGCGACGCCAACGCGATGGCCGTGCGCACGGGCGTCATCGCATCGTCCTGGTCCGCGATACCGCTGTCCATGGCGAAGTCGACGCTGCCGAAGGCGATGCGCGCAAGGCCCGGCAGGCGGGCGAGCGCCGGCAGGTCCATGTAGCCGTCCACGGTTTCGAGCAGCGCAATGATGCGCTGGCCGGGCAAGGCGGCCAGCGCCTGCGCGAGTGTGCCCGCATTGGCCTTTGGCAGCATCACGGCGGCCCGGGGCAAGGCGCGCAGCGCCGCCAGGTCATCCTCGTGCCAAGGGGTGTCCGGGGGATTGATCCGCACACAGGCCTGGCCGCCATTCGCCAGCCATTTGGCCGCCTCGGCGCGGGCCGCGTCCTTGGCGGCGGGCGCGACGGCGTCTTCCAGGTCCAGGATGACCTCGTGCGCGCCGCTGGCGACGGCGCGGTCGTAGCGCTCGGGGCGGTCGCCCGGAACGAACAGCAGGCTGCGGCTGGGTCGGTTCACAAGGTCCTCACTCGAAGACGACGTCGTGGGAGCTGACGATCCGGCAGAAGCGCTGCAGGCTCTTGATCGCGTTGTCGTGCTCTTCGGCGGTCAGGCCGCAGCAGCAGTCTTCCAGGACGATCATTTCGTAGTCGCGGTCGTGGCCCTCGCGCACCGTGGCCTGCACGACGGCGTTGGTGGAGATGCCGGAGCAATAGATTCGCTTGATGCCGTGAGCGCGCAGGATGGATTCGAGGCTGGTGCTGTAGAACGGACTGACGCGGTGCTTGACGATGTCGAAGTCCTGCGGCTGGCGGCCCAGGTCGGGATGCACTTCGGTGCCCCACTCGCCCAGCTTGAAGATGCCGTTCTTGCGCGCGCCCGAGAAGATCGGCGAGTTGGGCGGGCATTCGCGGTAGTCGGGCGAAAAGCCCACGCGCACGAAGCCGATGGGCAGGCCGGCGGCGCGCGCCTTGTCCACGGCGCGCCGCGTATGTTCGACGATGCCGCGGGTGCGCACCTGTTCGCCGTAGCCGGCGCGGCCATTGGGTCCGTCGGCGTGGACCAGGTCGTTCTCCATGTCCAGCACCAGATAGATGGCGTCTTTCATCGGGCTTTCCTCAGGGTTGTGGTTCAAAAGGTTGGGGATGCGGGCCGGGTCGGCAGGGCCTACAGGATGACCTCGCGCGCCTGCAGGTCCGCGCGCTGGGCCGAGTCCAGCCCCAGGAGTTCGCCGAAGACATAATCCTCGTCCTGGCCCAAGGCGGGCGTCAAGCGGCGGATTCCGATCTCGTCCGACTTGCTGAAGCGGGCCGGCGCGCCCACCGCCAGGCGGGCGGGAATGCCGGGCGCCTCGACCGGCGTGACGGCGCCGCGGGCGTGCAGATGCGGGTCCGAAGCGATGTCCTGCATGGTCCATGACACGTGCGCGCACAGCCCCGCCTGCTGCAACGCGTCGGCCGTGGCATCGGCGTCGCGCGACGCAAGCCATTGCGTGACCATGGCATCGATCTCGCCGCGATGCGCCAGACGCGATGCGGCGTCGGGATGGCGCGCGGCGTCGTCCTCGTGACCCAGCATGCGCGCCAGCGTGCGCCACTGCGCATCGTCGCGCACGGCCAGCGTCAGCCAGCGGTCCGGCTGCGCGGTGGGATAGACGCCGTGCGGGGACATCGCCAGGTCGGCATTGCCCGGCCGTTCGGGGGTGATGCCCAGGCTGGCCAGGACCAGCGCATCGCCGATCATGGCCGAAGCGACCTCGCGCGCCGCCAGGTCCACGTGCTGGGCCTGGCCGGTGCGCCGGCGCTGGTTCAGCGCGGCCACCGTGGCCAGCGCGGCGTGCACGCCGGCCGCGTGGTCCATCACGTGCCGCATCTCCACGGGAGGGCCGTCGCTATAGCCGCTCATCCATCCCAGCCCGCCCCATGCGCCGAACAGCGGCGCATAACCGGCAAAGTGCGAGTCCGGGCCGCTCTGGCCGCAGGACGACAGGGACAGCAGCACGAGATCCGGCTTGACCTCGCGCAGCGCGTCGAAGCACAGCCCCAGTCGCTTCATGACGCCAGGGCGAAAGCTTTCCGCCGCCACGTCGGACAGCGCCACGATCCGCTTGGCGAGCGCCACGGCCTCGGGCTGCTTCAGGTTCAGGCGCACGGACAGCTTGTTGGCCGACACCTGGTCGAACGTGGCCGCGGACATGCGGCCATAGACGGCGTGCGGCTTGCGGAATGCGTCGGGCCGCGTCAGGCTTTCGATCTTGATGCACTCGGCGCCCAACTGCGACAGCAGATGCGTGCAGAACGGGCCAGCCGCGTGGATCGTGAAATCGGCGATGCGCACGCCGGCCAGCGGCGCCCGCAGCGCACGGGGCGGGTTGCCGGAGAGGGTGTCGGATGGGTTCATGCGGATGTCTCCTGCGCCATGTCGCCCAAGGGCGGGACGCGTCCCTTCCTGGGCAAGGGCGTGCAACGGAACTGGAACGGCGCAACCAGGATGTGGGCGTCACGCCCGTTGGCCAGCACCGCCGGCGCGAAGAGGCCCCGCGCGGCCTCCTGCTCGCCGGCCACCACTTCGGCGGGCAGGCGGTACTTGGCCGCGGGCACACCCAGCTCCTGCGCGCGCCGCACGATGTCGTCGACCGGATGACGCGCCATCCACGCGCGGACGTGGGCGTTGATCTCGTCGCCGCGCCGGCTGCGCTCGAGCGGATCGCGCAGCCCGGGATCGGCTGCCCATTCCGGATTGCCCAGCAGGTCGACGAGCGACGACCATTGCCGGTCCTCCAGCGTGAGCAGTTCGATGAACCCGTCCTGCGCCTCGAACACGCCGCCGTAGCGAAAGCGCCGGCTGGTCCGGTGCTCCAGCGACCCGTCGCCCAGGCGCTGCAAGGCGAAGGCGCCCACGGACAGCACGGCGTCCTGCACCGACACGTCCACATACTGCCCGCCGCTCGCCGGCACGGCCCACCATGCCGACAGCGCGCAAAACGCCGCCATCGCCCCGCCCTGGTAGCCGCCGAAGTGGCCGTAGATCTTCAGGGGCGGCCGGTCGGGGAACAGTTCGTTGGACAGGCCGTTGGGCAGCAGAAACCCTTCGCCGCCCGCGTGCAGCAGATTGACTTCCTCGCCGTCCCAATCGGCCTTGGGCCCCTCGGCGCCAAACGGCAGGACGCTGACGTGGACCAGGCGGGGAAAGCGCCGGCCGATGTCGCCCGGGACGAGGCCCAGCGTTTCGCGGTCGCGCACCGGCGTGTCGTCGATCAGGATGTCGGCGCGCGCCAGTTCGCGGTCGAGCAGGTCGCGGCCGGCGGGCGATGCGAGGTCGGCCTGCAGACTGCGCTTGCCCACCGCGAGGTACGCGAAGAGCGCGCTTTCGCCGTCATCTGTCAGCGGCGGCGCCTGCCGCAGGCGCGAACCGCCGGGCGGCTCCAGCATCACGACCCGCGCGCCCAGGGCGGCAAGCATCCGTCCGGCATAGGCGGCCGCCACCGTGTTTGACCGCTCCAGGACGCTGCATCCGGACAACGGCAAGGTGGCGGTGTGTGGCGTTTCGTTGGACTGCATAAGGGGCTGCCTCGAAAGGTTGCGGCCGCGGGCCGGATCAGCGCGTCACCGGCAGTTCGAGGTCGACGCCCGAACCGTCCAGGAAGGCCGGCAGCCGCACGTCGCGCGACGGCAGGGCCACGGTGGCGATCCCCGGCGTGGTCAGTTCGCCGCGCTGGTTCTCCGCCGCCAGCTCGATGTCCACCAGGCCGGTCTTGTCCTTCACGTACTTGCGGGCCACCTTGCCCTTGCAGAAGGTCGTGTCGCCCATGATGTTGAAGCGGCGCATTTCGGTGCGCACGCGCTTGATGACGCCGGCGTCGCCCATCCAGTTGGTCACCAGCGAGCACATCCACGACGAACGCTGCGGGCCGTAGTCATAGGTGCCGGGCACGCCGACTTCCTTGGCCACGGACTCGCGGTGATGGCCGATGCCGGTGTATTCCACGCCGCCGCCCGCTTCGGGGTTTCGGAAGAAATGGCCCGGATGCTTGACGGCCGCCTGCAGCACGACGCCGTGCGTGTGCCCGCGCCCGCAGCCCACCAGGAATCCCATCGTGTCCATCAGCGACAGCGGACCGCGCGCGATCGTCGGCAGTTCCTCGCCCTCCTGCACGTCTTCCCAGTAGCGCACATTGGCGCCGCGGATGTTCTTGGGCTCGTCCAGCACCATCTGGTCGATGCGGTCGCGTTCCTCGTCGGTGTATTCGTGCTGGACGATCTCTTTATATTTGCCGGTTTCACGCGCGGCCTTGCGCTCGTGGCGGGTGCACGTGCCCAGCGCGCGGGCGACCAGTTCGCCGCGCTGGTTGTAGTAGCTGGCCTCCACGTACTGCAGCACCAGGCGGCCCGAGAATTTGCTCTCTTTTTCCTCGACGCCCACCACGCGTTCGATGGCGGTGATGCGGTCGCCGGGACGGACGTGACGGAACAGCTCCCAATCGTTGCCGGCGTAGAAGCCGTGCACGCCGGGCAGGCCCCAGCGGGTGCGGCCCAGCCAGCCGAACGCCATGGGGAACATGGGATGGCCCAGCAAGGTGCCGTAGCGCGTGCCCGCGGCGTAGCCGGTATCGCGGTACAGCGGATTCAGGTCGCCGATGCCGTTGCACCAGTTGCGCAGGGTGTCCGCCGTGGCGTCCTGCAGGTAGGGCCCTTCGGGCCGCAGGTGCAGGCCGATCATCGCGCGGGCGGCGGCGACGGCCTCGTCGGTGATGCGGCCTTCGGCGGGCGCGTTTCCGACATCGGCTTGGGGAAGACTCATGACATTGCTCACTTTGATGCTCCTTGCTATCAACGGAATGCAGAATGCATTCTTCAAGTAATCAAAAAAAGGGGCGCGCGTTGGCGCTGTCCGTGGCGGTTATTCGATGCGGATCCCGGCGGCCTTGATGATGTCGCCCCACTTCTGGCGTTCGTCCTTGACGAAGGCATCCAGTTGCGCGGGCGGCATCACCAGCGGTTCGACGCCGATATCCAGCATCCGGCGGCGCATATCCGGCTGTTCGAGGACATGCCGGATGTGGCCGCCAAGTTCCTGGACGATATGGGCCGGCGTGCCGCGTGGCGCGAAGAGCGCATCCCAGGCCACCACGTCGAACCCCTGCACGCCCTGCTCGGCCACGGACTTGACGCCCGGCAGCATGTCGCTCGCCTTGAGCGAAGTGATCGCCACCGCGCGCAGCTTGCCGCTCGCCAGGTGCGGACGGGCCGCGGTGACGGTGTCGATCGCCAGCGGAATCTGTCCTCCCATCGTGTCCGTCAGCGACTGGCCGGACGCCTTGTACTTGACGGCGAAGAGCGGCGCCTGCGCGGACTTCACGAACTCGGCGAAGACGACCTGCGCGGTGGTGCTGGGCAGGCCCACGTTCAACGCATTGGGCTTGGCGCGGGCCCGCTCGATCAGCGCCGGCACGCTGTTGGCGGGCAGATCCGCGTCCGACGTGGCGATCACCATCGGCAGCAGGCCGATCATGGCCACGCCCACGAAATCCTTCGCGGCGTCGTAGCCGGGGTTGGCGTAGAGGAATTCGTTGGCCGCGTTGGTGGCGTTGGTGCCAAAGAGAAAGGTGTAGCCGTCCGCCGGGGCGCGCGCCGCCGCGGCCGAGCCGATGTTGCCGCCCGCCCCCGCCCGGTTCTCGATGACGATGGGCTGGTTCAGGCGTTTGCCGATCTCCTGGAACACCAGACGCGCCAGCACGTCAGCGCCCTGCCCGGCCGCGTAAGGCACGATGACGCGGATGGGCTTGTCGGGCCACGCTTGCGCCACGGCCGCCGGGTGCAGGGCCCACAGGGCCGCCGCGCCCAACATGGCTGCGATGGCCGACCGGCGGGCGGGGTTCTTCGAGCGCTTCATCGATGCGTCCTTTGCGTGAAGGTTCATTGGGAGCATCCTCCGTTGAGCGCCAGGCCGGCGCGAGGCCAGCGCGCGGCGAAGAGCTGGCCGTGCCCCGACAGGGTGATGTAGGCGGTGCGCCGGTCGGCGCCCCCGAAGCAGATATTGGTGCAATAACCTTCGGGCGCCTCGTGGAACTCCAGCAGCTCGCCACCCGGCGAGAACACGCTGATGCCGCCGCGCACGAGCGTGGCGACGCAGATGTTGCCGCCCGCTTCCAGCGCCAGCGAATCGAAGCGTTGGAAGCCCGGCAGGCCATGCACCAGCCGCCCGCCGTTGGGCGACGGCCAGGGCTCGGCGCCCAGCTGTCCGCGCTCGCCCTCCAGGACCGGGTACGACCACAGCCGGCTCGTCTCGGTCTCTGACACGTAGAGCACGCGGCCGTCCGGCGACAGGCCGACGCCGTTGGGCGTCAGCACGGGATGCGCCGCGCGGCGGATGTGGCTGCCGTCGGCGCGGGCGTAATACACCGCGCCGCGCAGGATGCGGTCTTCAAAGGTCTTGCCGAAATCGGTGAACCAGAGGCCGCCGTGCGCATCGAAGACGATGTCGTTGGGGCCGTGCAGCGCCACGCCGTCGCAGTGCGTGTAAAGCGTCTGCACGGCGCCGGTCGCCACGTCCACGCGCTGGATGCTGCCGCCCGCGTAGTCGGCCGCCGGGCCGGTCGGCCGCGTGAAGCCGTTGTCGGTGCGCCAGCTGAACCCGCCGTTGTTGCAGACGTAGACGTGCCCGTCGGGCCCCAAGGCCGCGCCGTTCGGCCCGCCGCCCAGCTCGGCCACCTTGCGCAGCTCGCCATCGGGCAGCACGCGCGTCAGGCGTCCCGCGGCGATCTCCACCACCAGCACGCTGCCGTCCGGCATGGCCACGGGCCCCTCCGGGAATTCCAGTCCGCTCGCCAGGACCTCGCCTTGCAGCTTCAGATGTTCCATCTCGGTTCCTTTCATGCGTGGGTGGCGGTCGTGGCGGACGGGCTGGCCTGCCCACGCGCGCCCAGATAAGCGTCGATCGCGCGCTGGCGTCCTTCGCGGCTGCGCAGCGCCTGCTCGTCCAATTCGCCCACGATATGGCCGTGCCGCAGCACCCAGGCCCGCTCGGCCAGCCGCGCCGCGACGTGAAAGCTCTGCTCCACCAGCAGCGCCGCGAGCTTCTGTTCCCGCTGGATGGCGGCCAGGCGCTCATACACGCGCGCCACCAGCAGGGGCGCCAGTCCCAGCGAGGGCTCATCAAGCAGGAGCAGGCGCGGGCCGGACATCAGGCCGCGGCCGATCGCCAGCATCTGTTGCTCGCCGCCGCTGAGCAGGCCGGCCGGCGCGTTGCGCCGCCCCGCGATCTCGGGAAAGAAGTCCATCACCATCTGTTCCCGCCGCGCCCGCGTGCGCGCATCGACGAAGTAAGAGCCCAGGATGAGGTTCTCGCCCACCGTCAGGTCCGTCACGATGGCACGCCCTTCCGGCACGTACACGATGCCGCGCCGAAAGCGCTGCGCCGCCGACAGGCCAGTGATGTCCTGCCCATCGAGCAGGACCCGGCCCTGCGCGGGCTCAAGCCCGGCGATGGCCCGCAAGGTGCTGGACTTGCCCGCCCCATTTGCGCCCAGCAGCGCGGCGACAGACGCCGCGCCTACCGACAGCCCGATGCCGTGCACAACCGGCCCGGCGCCGTACCGCACCGTCAATCCTTCCACCGCCAGCAGCGTCGATGCTCCGTCATGCATCCTCGTCTCCCAGATAGACCCGCACAACGTCGGGATTGCTCCGCACCTGCCCGGGGCTGCCCGAGGCCAGCAGCCGCCCCACGTTCAGCACGTGGATCGTGTCGCAGACGTCCATGATCAGGTCCATGTCGTGTTCCACCACCACCAGCACCAGCCCGGGCGCGCGCAGGCGCTTCAGGGCGCTGGACAGGTCGCCCGTCTCGATGGAGTTCAAGCCGGCCGCGGGCTCGTCCAGCAGCAGCACCCGCGGATCGCCGGCGATGGCGCGCGCGATCTCCGCCAGGCGCAGCACGCCCGGCGGAAGCTGCGCGGGATAGTCGTCGGCCACGTGCAGCACGCCCAGGCGGTCCAGCGCCGCCAGCGCGCGCTCACGGTTGCGGCTGCGCTCGGCGCGGCCGCCGGGCAAGGGCAGGAAGGCGTCCAGCCAGCCCGCCGACGACTGCCGGTCCAGGCCGATCATGACGTTCTCGGCCATGGTCAGCTCCGGACACAGCGCCACGTGCTGGAAGCTGCGGGAAAAGCCCAGCGCCGCGCGGCCGGTGGGCGGCACGCCCTCCAGGCGCTGGCTGCCCAGCCGGATGCTGCCGTGCTGCGGCGAGTACAGGCCGGTCAGGCAATTGAAAAAGCTGGTCTTGCCCGCCCCGTTCGGTCCGATCAGCCCGGTGATCTCGCCCGCCTTCAGATGCAGGGCAATGTGTTGCAGCACCTGGATGCCGCCGAACGACAGCGACAGGTCTTCGACCACCAGCGGATCGCGGTCCAGCGTGGCTTGCGCGCTCATGGATTGCCTCCGTGCAGACGGGCGCGCAGCTTGGCGGGCAGCGCGTTGACGCCCAGCACCACGCCCAGCAGCGCCGTGCCGTACAGGATGGGCACCCAGTCGCCCGCGCCGGCCAGCAGCAGCGGCATGAGCGTCAGGAACAGGCCGCCCAGCAGGCTGCCCAGGATCGACATCGAATACAGGCTGACCACCGAGCCGACCAGCAGGAAGATCGAGGTCCACAACGTAAAGCTGTTGGGCGAGACGGTTGACGAGCTGAACGACAGCAGGGCGCCGGCGATGGCAGCGATGGCGCCGCTCAGGGCCATGCACGACACGCGCGCCCAGCTGCGGCGCACGCCGAACGATTCGGCCGCGTGCGGCGAGGCGCGGATCAGCAGCAGCGCCATCGCCTGGCGCGAGCGGCGGAAGTGGCGCAGCAGCAGCGCGACGGCGACCAGCCCGGCCAGCGGCAGGTAATAGCGCTGCGTTTCCTTGGCGATGCCGGGCAGCGCATCCAGCTTGACGTACAACCCTTCGTAGCCGCCCGACACCGACGAGAAATGCAGCAGCACCTCGGGCAGGGCCAGCGCCAGCGCCATCGTGGCGACGGCCAGGTAGATGCCCGACAGATAGCGCGAGGGATAGGCGAAGAGCAGCCCCAGGAAAGCGCCCGAGACCGCCGCCAGCGGCAGGCTGGCCAGCAGCGACACGCCCAGGTATTTTTCCATCAGGGCGACGGTATACGCGCCGGCCGCGACGAACACGCCATGGCCGATCGAGACCTCGCCGCCATAGCGCACCAGGAAGCTCACCGAAATGATGGCAATGGCGTTGGCAAAGCACAGGCCCAGGGTGTAGGTCCAGTAGCCGCCCGCCACCAGGGGCAGCAACGCCAGGACCACCACGCCGGCCACGCCCGCGCCCGCCATCAGGCGCCGCGGCGCCGCGGCGACCGCGGCCGGCTTTGCGTCCGCCGCCAGGCGGTTGGATGACATGATCACGCTAGACACGGGCGCCTCCCCGGATTGCCAGAACGCCCTTCGGGAACACATTGAGCACCAGCAGGATCGTCAGCAGCAGATAGGTGTTGTTGAACTCGGCCGAGACATAGAACGACAGCAGGTTCATGATGGCGCCGATCAGGATGCCGCCCAGCACCGCGCCCGGCAGGCTGTTGAAGCCGCCCACGACGGCCGCCGCGAACGCCTGGAGCATGAAGGAAGACACGCTGGTCGAGGACAGGAACGTCGTCGGCACGATCAGCAGCGACGCGATCAGCCCCAGCACGCCGGCCGTGATCCACGAAAACAGATGCACCCGGCGCAGGTTCAGCCCGCACACGCGGCTGGCATAGGGATTGGCCGACACCGCGCGGAACGCAATGCCGATGCGGGTGCGTTCGATCAGCAGGTACAGCAGCCCGATGGCGACGGCGGTCGCGCCCAGCACCGCGAGGTCATAGGCGGTGATGCGGATCGGACCGATCTGGCCGCGCCACGCGGGCAGCGGCAGGTCCAGCGACACCACGTTCGAGCCGAAGAGCAATTGCGTCGCCCCCTGCGCGATCAGGCCCACGCCAAGGGTGGCGATGGTGCTGGTCAGGTCCGACTTGAAGACCAGCGGCGCGATCAGGAAGTAGCTGACCGCCATTACCGCGACCATGATCGCCAGCGTGAGCACCACGGCCGCGCCCCAGGCCAGGTTCGCGAACAGCCCGGCCGTGAAGCCGAACACCAGGAACGCCGCCAGGCCCGCCAGGTTGCCGTGCGCGAAGTTCACGACATTCGAGCTCTTGTAGATCAGCACGATGCCGATCGCACCCATGGCGTAGAGGCAGCCGCTGACCACGCCCGCCCAGATGAGTCCGATGAAATCATCCATGGCCGGACTCCTGCTGCGCCGACGCCACGCCGGCGCCGTCGCCGCGATCGATGATTTCGATCACCGACGGGAAGTAGCGGCCGCTCCATCCGCCGCTGGCCGTCGCCGCGTAGTACCGTTGGGCCAGTTCCGTGACGCGCGCCGTCAACCCCGTCTGCCCGGCAAGCTCCAGCACGTAGCCCAGATCCTTGAGCGCGTATTCAGGCGGAAAGGATTTTTCGGGAAATTCCCGCGGCAGCATCGCCCGGCGCCCGTGGTTGCGCAGCACGAAGCTGTCGCCCGACCCTTTGGACACCGCATCCAGCAGCACCGCCGGCTGCACGCCGGCGCGCTCGCCCAGCACCATCATCTCGGCCAGCGCCACGGTGTTCTCGAACACCAGCGCATTGTTGATGAGCTTGACCACCTGACCGCAGCCCGTCTCGCCGCAGCGTGTCACGTCCGAGCCGATGTAGCGCAGCAGCGGCTCGATGCGCGCATACAGCGCCTCGTCCGCGCCCACCATGATGCTCAGTTCGCCGCGCTGCGCCGCTTCGCGGGTGCGGGCGACGGGCGCGTCGGCGAATGCGACGCCCAGGTCGGCAAGGCGCTGCGCCGTCGCGCGGGCCGACGCCACCGTGGTGGTGCTGAGGTCGACAATCACGGCGGGACGGCGCGCGCCGCGGGCCAGGCCGCCCTCGCCCAGGCAAACCGCTTCCACCTGCGGGCCGCCGGGCAGCGACAGGAACACCACGTCGGCGCGTTCGGCCACCTCGGCCACCGAGCCGGCGCGGTGCGCGCCGGTGCCGTCCAGCAGGGCGTGGGCCTGCGGGTTCGTGTCAAAGGCGATGACGTCGCCGGCGTGCTTGACGGCCATGTTGCGGCACATCGGGCCGCCCATCACGCCCAGGCCGATAAAGCCGATCACGGGTAGGGTATCTGCGGTCATGCGTGGCTCCTGTCTGCGTCGGCGGTCGTCAGTCCATCCACATGCCGCCGCTGATGTCCAGCGACGTGCCCGTGATCCAGTTGGAGGCGGGCGAGCACAGGAACAGTGCCGCCTGCGCGATGTCGTCGGCGTTGCCGTAGCGGCCCAGCGGCACGGTGCCGTTGGCCGAGGGCGCGCCGCCGCTGGTGACGCTGGCCCACATCGCCGTCTCGACGGGTCCCGGGGCCAGGGTGTTGGCATAGACGCCGTGCGGCGCGCCGGCCTTGGCGATCCAGCGCATCATGCCGTGCACGGCCGCCTTGGACGCGACGTAGGCCGGTCCCGACGCCACGCCGCCGTTCTTGGCCGCGATGGAGCCGGCCGCCAGGATCTTGCCGAAGCCCTGCCGGCACATCAGCGGAAACAGCTTGCGCGCCGGATTGACCACGCCGCGCACGTTGACGGACATCACCGCGTCCCATTCGTCATCGGTGCTGTCGCCCAGCGGCGTGCGGGCGATGATGCCCGCGCACAGCACCAGGATGTCGATCCGGCCGTATTCGGCCAGCACCGCGTCGATAACCTGGTCGGTCTCGGCGCGCGAGGTCACGTCGTAGCGGCGATAGTCGATGCCGCCGCCCAGCGCCTGTCCAAGCTCCTCGGGCGCCACGCGGTCCGTCGCAATGACGCGCGCGCCTGCCTGCCGGAATGCCTTGGCGATCGCCTGCCCCATGGCGCCCGCGCCGCCGGTGATGAACGCAACCTGGCCTTCAAGATTCGCCGGACCGCTCAAATGCTGTGCCATCTTCTCTTGTCTCCTGTCAGTGTTTTTATCCGGGCCGCGCCGCGCCTTACCGCAGCACCGCCGTGGCGGACATCGCCAATTCGCCGTCCGGCCCGCGCGCCCACAGCGCGAACGTGCCGTCTTCCTGCGTGTGGCCTTCTATGTGGAAGGCGCGCGATACGAACAAGGGGCTGACGCCGCGAAAGTCAAAGCGCGCCAGGCCGCGTCCTTCTCCGTGTTCCACCGCAAGCTGCTGCAGCAGCGTGGCGGTCAGGGGCCCATGCACGACGAGGTCCGGATAGCCTTCTTCGTTGCGCGCGTAGGCCTGGTCGTAATGGATGCGATGCCCGTTGAAGGTCAGCGCCGAATAGCGGAACAACAGCGTCGTGTCGGGCCGGACCTCGCGGCCCCAGCGCGCCTCGGCCTCGAGCCGCGTCGGCGTCGCGGCGGCCGCGCCGGGCGGCGGCGCCTCGCGGTAGACGATGTCCTGTTCCTCGACGATGCAGTCGGTCCCGTTGCACTGCGTCGTGTGCTGGACCGTCACGAACCACAACGCGCCGCGCTTGCCGACCTTGTTCTCGACCTTCACGATGCGGCTGCGCCGCGTGGCCTGCTCACCGATGGGCAGGTCCGCCAGGTAGTTGATCCGGCTGCCCGCCCACATGCGGCGCGGCAGGTCGATGGGCGGCAGAAAGCCGCCGCGTCGCGGATGGCCATCTTCGCCCAGCCCGCTGCGGCGCGCGGCCGGGTTGAAGAACAGCCACTGCCAGCCGGGCGGCAGCGGTTCGCCCGCGCGCGGCGCGCCTTCCAGGTCCAGCGTTGCCGCCATCGCCGCCACGGCCGCCGCGTCGATGCGCTGCGTATGCGCTTCTTCGCGGCCGACCCATTCTTCATATGCATTGCTCACGCGGGCACTCCTTTACTGTGTGCCGGCCTAGGCCAGCTTGGCGTCGAACACGTCGGCCGGATAGGGCTTGAAGTCCCGCACCAGCTTGAAGCTGCCGCCGGACACGGCCTGGATGATCCCTTCCTGGCGCGCGCCCCGGTGGTCGCCGGGCTTGAAGGTCACCTCGCGCGCGCCCCCGACGGTCTGGTTCGTCATGGTCTCCATGACATCCACCAGGTTTGCGCGCGTCAACGGCTTGCCGCTGGCCAGCAGCATCTGGAATCCTTTGGCGAACAGCGCCGCGTTGCTCCAGCCGTTCAGGCCGAAGACGCCGATCGGGTCGTTGGGATAGTGCTTGGCCACGGTGTCGCGGTAGGCCTTGATGTTGGCGTCGTCCGCGTCCACCGGCATCAGCCACGAGGAAAAATAGGCGCCGTCCAGCAGCGGGCCGGCCAGCTTGTAGGTGGTGGGATCGGCGGTGAAGAACGGCGCCATCCACTTGCCCTGATAGCCCAGCCGGTCCGCGGTCTTGAGCGCCGCGGCCAGGTTGGCGTTGGAGCCGAACAGGATCACGACGTCCGCCTTGGCGTTGGCGATGCGGCGCACGTGGGGCGTGAAATCGGTGCTGCGCACCTCGAAGGGGATGGACTCGGCGGGCTGCTTTTTATTCGCGGCCATGAGCATGTCGAAGCCGCGCTTGGCCGAGCGGCCCAGCTCGTCGTTTTCCCATAGCAGCGCCACGCGGTCGGCGTTCAGGCCGCTGAAGGCGTATTCCAGGTTCGAGGCCGCGGACCAGCCGTAGTCGGGCAGCAGCGGGAACACCAGCCGTTCCGCAAAAAGCGCCGTCGCGCCGCCGATGGGGCCGATCATCGGCAGGCCGACTTCCTTGGCGTAGGGAATCACCGCCACGGATTGCGCGGTGCCGACGGGCGCGGCCAGCGCGAAGATCTTGTTCTCTTCGACCAGGCGGCGCGTGACGGCAACGCTGCGGGCCGGCTCATAGCCGTCGTCATACGTGACCAGCTTGATCTTCCAGCCGTTCAGCGCGTCGGTCTCGTTGATCCATTTGAAGCAGGCGTCGGCGGCGCGGGAGAGGATGGCATAGAACGGCACCGGGCCCGTGATGGGAGTGAAGGCGCCGACCGTGACCGTCTTGCTGGCCGTATCGATGCCGGGAGAAACGGACTGCGCGCGCGCCCAGCCTGGAAGCGAAATCGAGGCTGCCGCCGCACAACCGGAAAGAAAAGTCCTTCTGTGCACGTTGTGTCTCCTGGTTGTTCTTCGATTGCCGCCGTCTGCTGAGCGACTAAGAATGCATTTTATATATTTACAAGCCGCGAAAAATACGGGCTTTCCCTAGCAAAATGCGTTGCACTGGGCAAACCTTGAACATATAGAATGCATTCTTTCAAGCCAAACGCCAGGAGACACCATGCACTCCCCACCCCTCGCGGGACGCCGCGTCATTGAACTGGGCACCATGCTTGCCGCCCCTTTTGCCTCGCACATCCTTGCCCAGCTTGGCGCCGAAGTCATCAAGGTGGAGCCGCCGCGCGGCGATCCCACCCGCAGCCTGGTCCGCGGCGGCCCGAGCGGCACGTTCATCGCCTACAGCCATGGCAAGAAAAGCGTATGCCTGGACCTCGCCCGGCCGGACGGCCATGCCGCCTTTCTGAAAATGCTGGAGACGGCCGACGCATTCGTGCACAACCTGGCGCCCAAGGCGGCGCGCAAGCTCAAGCTCACCAAGGCGGAATGCCAGGCGATCAATCCGCGTCTCATCTATTGCCACATCCGCGGCTACGCGGACGGGCCGCAGGCGGACGACCTGGCTTCCAACCCCGTCGCCGAAGCGTCCACCGGCGTCATGGAGGCCAACCGCATCGATGGCCGCCCCAGCAGGCTGGGGCCGTCCTACCACGACCAGTTCGCCGGCGCCTATGCCGTCATCGGCATCCTCGCCCGCATGCTGCAGCCGGAAGCCGCCAAGGAAGGCGGCCATGTGGAGATCGGCCTGTACGAAACCGGCTTGCACGTCGCATCGCGCGACCTGGTGGGCGTGCAGCTCAAGACCCAGCTCCTTGGGCGGCCGGAACGCGAGCCGCATGGCGAATTCAGCATGCCGGGGTACGGCGCCTACCTGACCTCCGACGAACGCTGGATGTACCTGCTGATGCTGACCGACGCACACTGGTTGAAGTTCTGCCAGGCAATGCAACTGCCCGAGGCCGCCGACGCCTCGCTCGCCGCCCTGAAGGACAGGAAGAAGGCGCGCGAGCGGGTCGAAGAAATCGTCCGAAAGGCGATCGGCGCCCGGACGTTCGACGATGCCACCGCGCGGCTGCGGATGGCGGGCGTCGGCAGCACGGAAGTCCTGCCGCTGGAACGCGTGCTGGACGCCGAGCAGGCGCGCCAGCCCGGCAAGCTGCGCAGCGTGCGCTACCGCGACCTGGCGTTCGACGTGCCGGAGTTTCCGCGCCGGGATGCCGCCCGCGACGGCGTGGCGACGCTGCCGCCGCCGGATCTGGGCGAACACACGCGGGATGTGCTGCTGGCCGCGGGGCTTACGCCCGACGCGTGCGAGGCCCTGATCGACAGCGGCGCCGCCTGCGCCGGCCGGCCGGGCGATTTCGCATGGGCGCCCGTGCGCAAGCAGGCATGACCCGCGTATAAAGGCGCCGCAATCACGCCCCAACGATGACCGGATCGACAACGGGCGCGACAGCGCGGCGAGAACCGAGGAGACAGAAGATGAAGCTCAACCCCGTTGTGCCCGGCCTGTTCAAGGCCGCCATCGCCGGCTTGCTGTTCGCCGCCGCCACCGCCTCCGCCGCGGGCTATCCCGACCGGCCCATCCGCCTGGTCGTCGGCTTTCCGCCGGGCGGCGGCGCCGACTTCGTGGCGCGGCAGGTTGCGCAGCGGCTGGGCGAATCCCTGCACGCCAGCGTCGTCGTGGACAACAAGGCAGGCGCCAACGGCACCATCGCCGCGGCCGAAGTCGCGCGGGCCGCGGCAGATGGCTATACGCTGCTGCTGGGCGTCACGGCCTCGCAATCCATCAGCCCGGCGCTGTCATCGCGCCTGCCCTACGATCCGCTGCGCGACTTCACGCCGATCACGCAGGTGGGCTACACCCCGCTCGTGCTGGTCGTGAATCCCAAGCTGCCCGCCAGGACGCTGGGCGAATTCCTGAACTACGCCAAGGCCAGCCGCACGCCCGTGCCGTACGGATCGGCAGGCACGGGCAACATCACCCACATGGCCGCGGCGCTGTTCGTCCAGTCGTCAGGGGTGTCGAACTTCCAGCACGTGCCCTACAAGGGCAGCAGCCAGGTGATCACGGACCTCATCGGCGGGCGCGTCGATGCCTACTTCGACACCCTGCCCTCGTCGCTGCCCCTCATCCAGAGCGGCCAGCTTCGCGCCATCGCGGTGACCGGCCCGGCGCGCTCGGACACGGCGCGGGACATTCCGACCGTGCAGGAAGCCGGCTTGCCCGGCTTCCAGACCACGACCTGGTTCGGCGTGCTGGCGCCGCCCAAGCTGGACCCGGCCCTGGCCGAGCGCCTGTATGAGGCGCTCAAGACCGGCATGGGCGCGCCCGACGCGCGGCAGGCGCTGGTCACGCGCGGCGTGGAGCCGGTCCTGGACACGCCCGCGCAGTTCAGCGCGGAACTGAAGGCGGACCTGCAGCGGTGGCGCGACGTGGCGCGCAAGGCGGACATCAAGATCGAGTGAGCCGCCGGGCCCGGTGCGTCACGGCGGCCGGCGCGGCGAGCCGCCCGGCCGCGTGTCGCCTTTACGGCTTGTCGGTAATGCCGGCGTCGCGAACGATCCGGCTCCAGCGCGCTTCTTCTTCCTTGACGTATTGTCCCAGCGCCGCGGGCGTGCCCACGTCGGGCGCCAGGCCTTCAAGCTCCAGCGCCGCGCGGAACTCGGGGTCCTGCGAGGCTTTCCGGATCGCGGCATTCAACCGGTCGATCACCGCGGCGGGCGTGCCTTCCGGCACGAAGACCCCGTACCAGCTATCCACGAAGTAGCCCGCCTCGCCGGACTCGGCGACGGTGGGCACGCCAGGATAGGCCGGCGAACGCTGCTGCGTCGTCACGGCAAGCGCGCGCAACTGGCCGCTCTTGATGTGGCTGCTGACGCTGGCCGAGGTCGAGAAGATCATGTCGATCTGCCCGCCGATCAGGTCGTTGATGCCGGGGCCCGCGCCCTTGTAGGGCACATGCAGGATATCGACCTTGCCCAGGCTCTTGAAGAGTTCCCCGGCCAGGTGCGCCGACGTGCCGTTGCCATAGGAGCCGAACGTCAGCTTGCCCGGATGGGCGCGCGCGTAGGCCAGGATGTCCTGCACGCTCTTGAAGGGCGACTTCGGCGAGACGACCAGCACGTTCGGCGATTTGCCTATCATCGCCACCGGGGCAAAGGCGCGGTCGGTGTCATAGGGCAGCTTCTTGTGGATGGCCGGATTCACCGCGTGGGCGAAAGTGGACATCAGCAGGGTGTAGCCGTCCGGCGGGCTTTTGGCCACGTTCTCGGTGCCGATGATGGTGCTGCCGCCCGGACGGTTTTCAACGACGACGGTCTGGCCGAGTTCCTGCGTCAGGCCCTTGGCGAGCTGGCGCGCGATGAGGTCGGTGCCGCCGCCCGGCGTGAACGGCACCACGATGCGCAAGGGTCTGTCCGGAAATGCCGCGCGCGCCTGCGGTGCCGCAGCGGCGCCCAGCGCCAGGACGGCCGCCGCAAGGGCCATGCCGCCGCGCGTGAATAGGTTCTTCTGTTTCATGGTTGTCTCCTGTTTGTCCACCTGCCTGAACTACTTCGACCGCTCCCGCAGGACGGCCACGCCGTCCGCGGCGCAGACGCCCTGGCCTAAGGGCCGCACGAAGAGCGGGTTGATCTCGGCCTCGACCAGCCTGTCCTCCAAGGCCGCGGCCATCCGCGAGAACGCCACCACCGCCTCGACCAGCGCCGGCACGTCCGCGCGCTCGCGCCCGCGGTAGCCGTCCAGCAACGGCCACGTCTTCAGGCGACGCAGCCCCGCAAGCACCTGCTCCGGCGCGAGGCCGCCGCCGTCGGCGGGCAGCATCAGCAGCGTCGTATCGCGGACCAGTTCGGCGACGACGCCTCCCATGCCGAGCAGAATCGCCGACCCCAGGGGGTCCCGGTGCAGGCCGACGATCAGTTCCGCCGCGCCGGTGACCATCTCCTGGACCAGGAAGGCCTGCGGCCGGCTGCCAGCGAGGCGCTGGACATCGTCGGCCATCTGCCGCAGCCGCGCAGGCACGTCTTCCCGCGCCACGCCGACGGCCACGCCGCCCACGTCGCTCTTGTGCGTGATCTCGCGCGACAGCAGCTTGAGCACGACGCGTGGCCCCAGCCGGGCGGCGGCCTGCGCGGCCTCTTCTCCGGTGCGCACGACGATTTCCCTGACGCCCGGAATGCCATGGCGCGCAAAGAGCGCCTTGGCCTGGGCCTCGTCCAGCGACCCGCTTTCGTCGACGGGCGCGGCGATGGGCAGCGGCGCGCGCGGCGCCTGCGCCCTGGATGGCTGGCCGCGCCCCTGCACTTGCCACATCGCCGCCATCGCGGCGCTGACGCCCTCCGGCGTGTGGAACGCGGGAATGCCGTAGCGGCCGAGCACTTCCGCGGCGCGCGGCGCGTGCGGGCTGATGTACGCCAACACGGGCTTGCCGGCGCCCGCCAGCGTGTCCTTCAGCGCGCCCGCCATCAGCTCGGGCTGGGCGACGCCGGACGAGCCCACGACCACCACCAGCGCGTCGTGGCCGCCGCTGTCCAGCATGATGCGGATCGCGCCCCGAAGCAGCTCGGGCTGCAGGCCCGCGAGGGTCACGTCGATGGGGTTGCGGTCCAGGACCGCGTGGCCGCCGGGCTGCAGGGCGCGCAGGGCGGCGCCGGTCGCCGCATCGGGCGGCGGCAGTTCGAAGCCCGCCAGGCCCAGGCAGTCGGCCACCAGCGTGCCCGCGCCGCCCGTCGAGGTCAGGATCGCGACGCGGCGGCCTCGCAGCGCGCGCTCATGCGCCAGCGCGGCCGGAATATCCAGCAGGTCGGAAAACGCTTCGGCCCGGATGACGCCGGCGTCCTCGAACAGCGCGTCGTACATGGCATCCGCCCCAGCCAGCGCGCCCGTGTGCGACTCGGCCGCCCGGGCGCCCGATTCCGAACGCCCGATCTTGAACGCCACCACCGGCTTGCCGGCTTCCAGGGCCTTGCGCGCGGCGGCGCGGAACCTGGCGGGATGGCGGATGCTCTCGACATACAAGGCGATGACGCGGGTGGCCGGATCGTCGGCCAGCGCGTCGACGAAGTCGGCCAGGTCGAGGTCGGCCTCGTTGCTGGTCGAGATCAGCTTGGACAGGCCGATGCCGCGGGCGGCGGCCCGCGACAGCAGCGCGCCCAGGATGCCCCCGCTTTGCGAGACCAGGCCGATGGGGCCGGCGTGCAGCGCGTCGAGCTCCAGGGCGCCGCTGGCAGACAGCGTGATGCGGTCCGTCAGGTTGACCAGGCCGATCGTGTTCGGCCCCAGGATGCGCATGGCGCCCGCGGCCTCGCGCAGCTCGTGCTGGCGGCGCGCGCCCTCCTCCCCGGCCTCCGCGTAGCCGCTGGCAAGCACGATGGCCGCGCCCGTGCCGATGGCGGCGAGTTCGCGCACGGCATCTTGGGTGCGCTCGGCGCCCAGCACCACGATGGCGACGTCCGGCGCCTGCGGCAAGGCGCGCACGTCGGGATAGCAACGCAGCCCGTCGATGTCGGACGCCCGGGGATTCACGGGATAGATGCTGCCCTGGAATCCGTGCTTGCGCAGGTAGGCCACCGGCCGGCCCGAGGTCTTGGCCGGGTCGGCCGAGGCGCCCACCACCGCCACGCTGCGCGGCCGCAGCAGCTTGTCGAGGGCGCTCATTGGGCGTCTCCCCGGCCGCGGGCGGTCTGGGCCATGTTCTCCAGGAACGCGGCCACGGATGCGCGATGTTCGGCGCTGGTGTAGCAGATGCCCTGCGCCTGGCTACCCATGGCGAAGACCTGGTCGGCGGTCAGCTCGAAACTCTGGTCCAGGATCGACTTGCCCAGCGCCAGCGCCGTGGCCGAGCCCTGGCTCAAGGCGGCGGCCCAGGCCTGGGCCGCCTCCACCTCCGTGCCTGCGGGCGCCAGCCGGTCGGCGATGCCCAACTGCAACGCCTCCTGGGCCAGGACCCGGCGGCCGGAGAAGATCAATTCCTTCGCGCGCGCCAGCCCGACGCGGCGCGGCAGGAAATACAGGCCGCCGCCGTCCGGGATCAGTCCGCGCGCGATGTAGCTCCATGCGAACGAAGCGCTCTCGGAGGCCACGATGAAATCGCAGCTCAGCGCGGTATCGGCCCCCAGGCCCGCCGCCGCGCCGTTCACCGCCGCGATCGTCGGCTTGGGCATGCGATGCAGCAGGTTTTGCGCGTGGTGCACGCGCTGCTGGCGCGACCACCCGTTGAACCCGACCTCGCCGGCCGGCGCGTCCATCCGGCGCTGCATGCCCGCAATGTCCCCGCCCGCGCAGAAGCCCTTGCCTTCGCCGGTCAGCACCAGCGCGCGGATGGCGCGGTCCTGGGCGACAAGCTCAAGCGCGTGGATCAGTTCGCCGCGCATCGCGTCGCTGATCGCGTTGCGCTTGTCAGGCCGGTTCAGCGTCAGCGTCGCCACGCCGTCCTGCGATTGCAGCCTGATGAATTCGTAGTCAGCCATATCCGTGCTCCGTCGTTGTGGTGGGCCAGCCGCTGCGCATCGCGGACCATCGCGGACCATCGCGGACTTGGCGGCTGGCAATGACGACACGGTAGGCGCTACAGTGCGCAAATACACCGTCCCATTTCCACGGAGTGGAATTGCATGAATACGCCCCCCAAGCCTGCAACGCCGTCCGGCGCCAGCCGGCGCTTTACCGGCGTCAGCCAGAATCGATCGCTGGAGCGCGGCCTGGAGATTCTTCGCGCGTTCAAGCCCGGCACGGATCTGCTGGGCAACGGCGAGCTCGCCGAACGCACCGGCCTGTCCGCCGCCACGGTCAGCCGCCTGACCCAGACCCTGGTGACCAGCGGCTTTCTGGAACACGACCGGCGCGCGCGCGCCTACCGTCTTGCCGCGCCCGTGCTCAGCCTGGGGCACGCCATGCGTGCCGCCTCGCCCGTGCTCCGCGCGGCCACGCCCCTGATGCGCGATCTGTCGGTCAAGCTGCGGATGAACGTGGGACTGGCCAGCGCCGACCGCGCCGAGATGGTTTACCTGGAATCCATCCGCTACAACCGCAGGGCGTCGCTACGCACCATCGTCGCGGGGCAGCGGGTTCCGATCGAACTGACCTCGCTGGGCCGTGCGTACCTTGCCACGCTGCCGACCAGCGCGCGCGAGACGTTGCTGGACCAGATCCGGCGCACCTATCGCAGCGCCACCTGGAAGCCCATCCGCGCGGATATCGACGCCGCCATCGCCAAGGTGGCGGCGCAGGGATATTGCGTCGCGTCCTGGCAGCCCGGCGTCGTGGCGATGTCCACGCCGCTGCGCGGCCAGAGCGAACTGGCGCTGGCGCTGAACGTCAGCCTGATCACCGACGATGCGCCGTCCGTGGTGGCGCGGCAGCACGCGCAGGACCTGCTGGCGCTGAAGGCCAGGATCGCGCATCAACTGGAAATCCAGGCGCCGGCCGATTGAGGGCGGCCGGGTTCGCCTGGCGCCTGGCGTGTCGGCGGCGGCCCAGGCCGGGCGCCGGCCGGCGCCGCCACCCGGCATCCGGCATCCGGCATCCGGCATCCGCTGATACAATAAGAACCATTCTCAATCTCGACGCCACTCCGTCGCGATCCTACCCTTTCCTATACCCTCGCACTTCCATGACTCACAGCCTGGCGCCGGATCACCGCCACGTGCGCGCACTCTATGTGGATCATCACCGCTGGCTGGTGAACTGGCTGCGTAGAAAGCTGGGCTGCGGGTTCGATGCGGCGGATATCGCGCAGGACACCTTCCACCGCCTGCTGGCCGCGCCTGAACGCGCCACTGGCCTGCAGGAGCCGCGCGCCTACCTGACGACGCTGGCGCATGGCCTGGCCGTGGACCACATCCGCCGGCGCAGGCTGGAGCGCGCCTATCTCGACGAACTTGCCCTGCTGCCCGAGGAACTGGCCCCCTCGCCCGAGACGCGCGCCCTGCTGCTGGAAACCATCGTCCGCATCGACCGCATGCTTGACGGCTTGAACGCGAAGGCGAAGGCGGCCTTCCTGATGTCGCGGCTGGACGGCATGCGTTACCCCGAGATCGCGGCGGCGCTGCGCGTGTCATTGAGTTCGGTCGAAAAGTACATGGCCGCCGCCATCCGCCATTGCTACACGCTGCGCTATGGCTAATCCGGCCGGCGTGCTCGAACGCGCGATTTTCTTTGCGGTGCGCCTGAACTCCGGCCACGCGGACGCGGCCGAGCACGAGGCCTGCCGCCGCTGGCGCGAGGCCGATGCGGAGCACGAGCGGGTGTGGCGCCAGTTGCAGGCGATCGAAACGGATCTGCGCACGGTGTCCGGGTCCGTGGCGGCGGCGGCTTTGCGCGCCGCGCCGTCACGCGGCCGCCGCCGCGCGCTGGCGATGCTTGCCCTGGGCACGGTGGGCACGGGCGCGACGCTGGCGTGGCGCGATGGCGCCTGGGAGCGCATGACCGCCGACTACCGCAGCGGCGTGGGCGAGCGCCGCCGGTTCGCGCTGGCCGATGGCGCCGAGCTGTGGCTGAACACCGGCAGCGCGGTGCGCACCGATTCGGGCGAGCGCCGCCTGACCCTGCTGGCCGGCGAGTTGCGCATGGACACGGGCGCAGGCGCCCCGTGGGAAGTGCGCACGCGACAGGCCTGCTTCACGGGGACGCGCGCCCGCTTCCTGCTGCGTCAGATCGAGGACGCGACCTTGCTGGATCTGACGCACGGCGACCTGCGCATTGCGCCAGTGCAGGGCCGCGAGACGCTGGCCGACCCGGGCGGCCGCTATCGCGTGACCGCGCGCGACGCGCGGCGCGAGCCGGCCGCGCCGTTCGATCCCGCAGGCTGGGCGAGCGGTGTGCTGACGGTGCGCGGCATGCGCCTGGCGGATTTTCTGCAAGAGCTGTCACGCTACCAGCGCGGCTGGATCAGTTGCGATCCGGCCGTGGCCGACCTGCGGGTCTCGGGCGTATTCCTGCTGGACGACCTGCCGGGCGCCCTGGATACGCTGGCCCGCGCGCTGCCCACGCGGATCCAGCGTTACGCGGGCCTGTGGACCCGCGTGCTGCCCACCTGAATGCCGTTACAAATTTTCTGCGCCGGGTTTTACGGGTTTTGGCCGCGCCGTTCGACATAGGGAACGACACCCCCAGTTTGAACAGGATCGCTTCCGCCATGCCCCGTTCCCCCTGCTTTACGCCTACGCGCCTTTTTCGCCTGCTGCCCTTGTGCGCCGCGCTGGCGCTCGCTTCCCCCGTCCATGCCCAGCCCGCGCGCATGAGCGTCGATCAGGCCGCCGCGCCGCTCGAGTCCGCGTTGAACCAATACGCCGCATCGGCGCGGGTCACGCTGTCGTTCGACCCGTCGCTCACAGCGGGCCGCCAGGCGCCCGCGCTGGACGGCGCGTATTCGGTCGGCGACGGCTTCGCGGCATTGCTCGCGGGCAGCGGCCTGATCGCGGAACAGACGGGCGAGCGCCACTACGTCATCCGGCCGGCCGCGCCGGCGGTCAGCACGCTGGCGCCGGTCACGGTGACGGGCGACTCGGCCGCGGAACGCTACAACCCGCCGACGACCGTGGGGTCGAAGACGCCGCTCACGCAGCGCCAGATCCCGCAGTCGATCAGCGTGGTGACGCAGGATCGCATGCGTCAGCAGGCGATGCAGACGCTGGACGACGCGATGCGCAACACGGCGGGTGTCACGGTCGAACGCCGCGACAACAGCCGCTCGATCTTCCATTCGCGCGGCTTCGACATGACGTCGTACCAGATCGACGGCATCCCCACGCAATACGACTGGCGCATGCTGTCGTCCACCGACCTTGCCATCTACGACCGGGTCGAAGTGCTGAAGGGCCCCGCCGGGCTGTACAACGGCGCGGGCGGGCTGGGCGGCGCGATCAATCTGGTACACAAGCTCCCGCAGAAGGAATTCGGCTTCGAAGGCAGCGTCTCGGCCGGATCGTGGGACAACTACCGTTCGCAGGTCGACCTGACGGGCGGCCTGAACGAAGACGGCTCGCTGCGCGGGCGGCTGGTGGGCGTGTACCAGGACCGCCGCTTTTTCTATGACAAGACCAACGAGCAGCATTCCGTGCTGTACGGCGCACTGGCGTACGACTTTACGCCCCGCACGACGCTGACCGTGGGCGGCGGCCGCCAGGAGCGCGATATCCATGCGTCGATGTGGTCGCTCCCGGCCACCATGACCCTCGGCCCGGGGGGCCAGCCCAGCTTCTCGCTGGCCGACATCAAGCGCTCGACCTTCATCGGCGCCGACTGGAACCGCGACCAGTTCACGTCCACCGAGGCTTTCGCCGACGTGGAGCACCGCCTGGATAACGGCTGGACCGCCAAGCTGTCGGGCCGCTACGCCGAGAACAAACTGGACCGCGAGCAGGCGTATGGGTGGGGTCCGGCCAACACGTCGAACAACCTGATCCAGCTCCTGTCCGCCAAGGGCCCGACCCGCCAGGCGCAGACCTCCTACGACGCCTATGCCGACGGCCCCTTCACGCTGTTCGGGCGCCAGCACACGCTGACGCTGGGCGCCAATTACACGGACTCGCGTTTCGACAACGAGTGGAACTATCCGACGCCAAGCTGGGCGCCGCGCATCGACATCACCCGGCCGCGCTCGGACTTCGACCGCCTGGACTATGCCTTCAACAACGGCAATCACGCCCGCACCCAGCAGTGGGGCATTTATTCCAACCTGCGGCTGCGCCTGACCGATCCGCTGACGCTGGTTGCAGGCGGCCGCTTCAGCTGGTGGGACCTGACCTCCACACAACGCACGCTGGCCGGGGAAAAGTCGCAGGACGCCCGCTTCAACGGCGAGTTCACGCCCAACCTGGGGCTGATCTACGACCTGAACGACACCTACTCGCTATACACCAGCTATTCCGAGATCTTCCAGCCGCAGAACGGCTATTCGACGGCGGATGGCAATATGCTCAAGCCCCTGGAGGGCAGGCAGATCGAAGCCGGCATCAAGGGCGAATACCTGGACGGCGCGCTCAATGCGTCCTTCGCGGTGTTCGAGATCCGCGACGAGAACCGCGCCACGCTCTCGCCCGATTCCACCACCGTCTACACCGCTAACGGCAAGACCCGCAACCGCGGCTTCGAGCTGCAGGTCAACGGCGAAATCCGCCCAGGCTGGAACGTCTACGCCGGCTATACCTGGCTGCAGGCGCGCGTGGACCAGAGCGCCTCCTACGATTCGAACGTGACCGCGGTCGCACCGCGTCATCTGCTGCGCGTGTGGACCGACTATCGTCTTCCCGGCGACTGGAACCGCTACACCATCGGCGGCGGGGTCAACGTGCAAAGCGGCACCTATGTCGCCCTGCCCCAATACAACGGCGCGCGGCTGGAACAGGGCGGCTATGCGACGGTGGACCTGAAGTTCGGCTACGAGATCAACCGCAACCTGGACGTGGCGCTCAACATCACCAACCTGTTTGACCGCAAGTACTACGCGACGATCAGTTCGCCGCGTTCGCAGAACATTTTTGGCGAGCCCCAGGCGTTCCTGCTGACCCTGCGCGCCCGCTACTGAGCGCGCGATGTCGAGCGCAGCGCGCCCGTTCTGGGTCGGCGTGCACCGGTGGGCGGGGCTGGCCACCGCCATCTTCCTGTGCGTGGCCGGGCTGACCGGCAGCATGCTCGCCTTCAAGGAAGACCTGGACGCGTGGCTGAACCCGCAATGGTTCATGGCGCCCGCGCAGGGGCGCGACATGCTGGCCCCCATTGCGCTGCGGGACGCGGTGGCCCGGCAATTGCCCTGGGCCGCCGTTGACCAGGTGCCGCTGCGGCGGGAAGCCGGCCGCGCCGTGATCTTCCGGCTGGCGCCGGCGCGGGATGCGGCCACCGGCCGGCCGCTGCCGCTGGCGGCCACCCATGCGTTCGCCGACCCCTACAGCGGCAAGGTGCTGGGGTGGCGCGACGAAAACGCCCTCTCGCTGGCACGCGGGAATCTCTTGCCCTTCATCTACCGCCTGCACCTGGACCTGACGCTGCCGGGCGTCTGGGGCCGGCTGCTGTATGGCGTGATCGCGCTGGTCTGGACGCTGGATTGTTTCGTGGGTTTTTATTTGACGCTGCCCGCCCGGGGCGCGCGGCGCAAGGGCTTCTGGCGCGCCTGGCGGCCCGCCTGGCTGATCAAGCCGGGCGCCAGCGCGGCGCGCTGCACACTGGATCTGCACCGCGCCTTCGGCCTCTGGCTGTGGGCGATGCTGCTGGTGTATGCCTGGTCCAGCGTGATGTTCAATCTGCGCGCGCAGGTCTACCAGCCGGTGATGTCGGTCATCATGCCGTTCGATACGTCATGGCGCGGCGCGCCCGTCCTGCCCGCGCCGATGTCCACGCCGGCGCTGGACGGCCCCGCCGCGCTCCAGGCCGCGCGCCGCGCGATGGACGCCCTGGCGCGCGAGCGCGGCTTCAAGGTGGACGGCGAGGAAATGCTGATGCTGGACCGGCGCCGCGGCGTCTACGCCTATCTGGCGCACAGCGACGCCGACCTGCGCCGGCACGTGGGCAACACCGCGATCCTGATCGACGCCAACACCGGCAAACGCGTGGGAACCTACCTGCCCACGCGCGGCGCCTGGGGCGACACGTTCAGCAACTGGCTGGGCGCGCTGCACATGGCCCATGTCTTCGGGCTGCCCTACCGGATCTTCGCTTGCGCGCTTGGGCTGATCGTCGCCATGCTGTCCGTGACCGGCGTCCTGATCTGGCAGCGCAAGCGGCGGGGCCGGGCCCATGCGAACGCCCGCCGGCCCGGCTGACCCGCCGCGGTTCATCATCAAGGCCCCGCCGGCCTGATGTTCTGGTTGTGCCGGAACAGGTTCTGCGGATCGTAGCGGGTCTTCACCTGCACCAGCCGGTCGTAGTTTTCCCCGTAGGCCGCGCCCACTCTTGCGGTCTCGTCCTGGGTCAGGAAGTTCACGTAGACGCCGCCCTGCGAGTACGGCTCGGTGGCCTTGAAGATGTCGCGCGTCCAGGCGATGCAGCGCTCGTCGTCCTGCGGATCGTCCCAGCGTCCGTGCACGTTCATGGCGAACTGCGCCGCGCGGTGCGGATACGCCATGGCGGTCACGGGCACGCGCATCGCCGCGCCGGCGATGTGGCCGAAGAAGATCTCGCACTGCGGCGAAGGCACGTCGCCCACCGCCGCCACGACCGCGTCGATCAGGCCGTCCTCCAGCACGCCCAGGTTGTGCGATTTCCAGTAGTTGCGGGCGCCGGGCGTCAACAGGGGATCGAAGGCCTTTTGCCAGGCCGCGTAGGGCATCGGGCCGAGTTGTTCGCCGTAGGGTTCGCCCAGCGCGCGCACCGCCTCGACGGCCTGCGCTCCCTGGTCCAGGCTGCCGGTGTAGCAGGCGGCGAAGGCGACGATGGGCTTGCCATGCGCGGAGGGCGGAAGGAACGGCAAGGGCGGCGCCTGTCTCAGGACCGCCCACACCGTCAGTTCCTCGGGCAAGGATTGCAGCGCGTCGCGGTATCTCGCCAGCGCCTGCCTGCCCTGTTCAAGCGGCAACACGACCAGCCCGCCATAGACCTGCGGACCCACCGGATGCAGCTGGAACTCGAACATCGTGACCACGCCGAAATTGCCGCCGCCGCCGCGGATGGCCCAGAACAGGTCCGGATTTTCCGATTCGCTGGCCCGCAGGAGCTGGCCGTCCGCGGTCACCACGTCGGCGGACACGAGGTTGTCGATCGTCAGGCCGAACCTGCGCGTGAGCCAGCCGAAGCCGCCTCCCAAGGTCAGGCCGGCCACG
Source organism: Achromobacter sp. MFA1 R4 (assembly GCF_900156745.1). NCBI lineage: Bacteria > Pseudomonadati > Pseudomonadota > Betaproteobacteria > Burkholderiales > Alcaligenaceae > Achromobacter > Achromobacter sp. MFA1 R4. The sequence goes on from NZ_LT707065.1 coordinate 220,415, forward strand.
CCCGTCGTCGAATTGATGCCCAGGGGAACCGCCAGGCCGAAAGCCTGGGCTTCGTGGTCCAGGTCCGCCAGGGTCGCGCCGGGTTCCACATACGCCCTGGCGCGCTCGGGGTCGATCCGCACCGACTTCATCGGCGACAGGTCGATCATCATGCCGCCGTCGCAGACGGCGGTCCCGGCGATGTTGTGGCCCCCGCCGCGCAGGGACACCGTCATCCGGTTTTCACGCGCGGCATCGACAGCGCGCCGCACGTCGGCCACGCCCGCGCAACGGACGATGACCGCGGGGCGGCGGTCGACCATCGCGTTCCAGATCTTGCGGGCCTCGTCATAGCCGGCATCGCCCGGCAACAGGACCTGGCCTCGGGCCGTCGCCTGCAGGTCGGCGATGCGCGCCGCATTCGCCTGCGGGTCATCGTTACTACTGCTGGACAGTTTGTTCATCACACATCTCCTTGAAGGCGATGCATTCACAAACAGCGTCTGAAGCTCCGGAATGGGTCCGGAGCGAGCCGTCTATCGGATCGGGCGCGACATGGGATTTGCCTCCTGTGAAAGGGGCCATGACCCTAGGCACGTGATTGCCCGGCGTACGCCGCGCGGGGGAAGGCGGCAGACGCCCTGTTTCGTGCGCCGGAGCGTGCGTGATGAAAAAAGTATAGGCCTTTGGCCGCGAGCCCAGCAGCCCCTAGGCCTCGTTTTTCAGGACGCCGCGCACGTTGAGCGCCGCCAGGCCCAGTTGCAGTGCAATAAGCGCCCAGGCGCCGTCATGCAGGCCCCACGCCACCCACAGCACATTGCTCAGCAGAAAGACCCAGAAGCCCGCCGTGCGCCGGCGGGCGCTGCGCGACGCGACCAGCCACGCGGCGCCCAGCGACGCCGCCATGGCCGGCCACTGCAGGAAGTCCCATAGCGCGTCCATCGTCATGGCCTGCCGTCCTGCGATGCGCCAGGGGACGGGCTCAAGGCTTGGACCGGGCGCCCTGCCCGCGATTGCGCTGGCTCTGCTGGTCTTGCCCGGTGCCTATCTGCGAGACATGGCCCTCTTTCTTGCTGCGGTTCTGCGTGTCGCCATGGCTGGCCTGGGCCTGGCGGGGCGTGTCGTCTTCGCTGCGGTTTGGGGCGTCCTTGTCCCGCGTGGTGTCGTTTGGCTTGGTCATCGTCTGCTCCTGTCATCGGGGCCGTATCGGCCCATGGGGGTTGGGGGGCTGCTGTGTCCGGGCGCGCCGGTCATGCCGTCTTCCCGGGGACGCCGCCGGCCCCCGCGGCGCTGGCGCCCGGGCTCGCAACGCGGATGCGGTTGTCGACGTCATTCACGCCGGCGCACTCGACGGTGCAATCCTCCACGTCGTGTTTGGTGCGGCGTTGCGGCACGGTGCCTTCCAGCACGACCCGGCCGTCGGTCACCGACACCGACACATCGCTCACGTCCAGGCCGCTGTGGGCCAGGGCCTCGCACACGTTCTCGCGAACCCGTTCGTCCGAACGGACGTAGCCCTTGGGATCGGTCCGGCGCGAGCCGCGGTCGCGCCACGCCGTCGGTCCGCGGTTATAGCCGCCGCGCTCGGCGGTCTCGAACGACATGGGCTCCTCGCTCCACGCCGGACGGTCTCCGTAATACCCGCCTTCGTCGTCACCGAACGATGTAGGGCCGTCATAGCCCGGGTCGCGGCCGCCGGGGTCGCGGCCGCCGGGGTCCCGGTTGCCGCCGCGCGGGCCCCGTCCGGGGCCGCTGTCACGGTCCCAGCCGCCCGCTGCCCGGTCGCGTCCGCTGTAGACCTGTTGACGCTGGAACGCGGGGTCTTCGTTCGAAAAGCCGCCATAGCTGCTCTGGCCAGGATCGTCGCTGCGGCTGCGCACCGGCTCGCGGGTGTTGCGCGCGCCGCCCTGGCGCGTGCCGGCGCCCTGGTATCCGAAGGAGGGCGCGGGGTCCTGCCATGGCTCCCGGTCGCCGCGATATCTCGACGTGTTCCTCGGATCTCTGCTCATGTCGTGTCTCCCGTTGCAAGTTGCAAATCCTGCGGGTCCGGCCTCGGCCATCTGCCACGTTGCCGGCCCGCCCCCCTACGCGCAGCAAGTGCTGTGCCGGATTTGCACGCCGGGGCATGCGCCATTGGGGTCCCATGCTGAATGGCCGATAGGCCGAATGCCGCCGCGGTGCTAAGAATGGGGAACCATGCGGTGACGACGGCGCGGTCTGGCCGCCCCCCCGCATCCGGCACAACGACACACGACATTCAGGAGATGAACAATGGCTTCGGGATCCAGGCTGTCCGATGTAATCGTAAAACTCCCCGATCGATCGACATGCCGCGTAGAACGGCGTTTGATCGCAAGACGGACCAAGGAAGCTTCTGGCGTTCCCATCTACGTCTGCACCCTGCCCACGGGCGAGCCCGTCACATGGCTGGGCGGTGGAAAGTACCGCCTGCCCTGCGGCGCGGTGGGCGTGGCCGTGGCGCACAAACCGCCGGACAGATAGGCCGATATCCGGCCGGCACACGGCTTGCTGCGCACCCGGGCGATGCACCAGGAGGGACGGACATGAATGCCATCGAACGGGTTGCCGCCTACATGCACGAGCATTCGCTGACACTCGTGACGGCCGAATCGTGCACGGCCGGCCTGATCGCGGCCACGCTGGCGGACATCCCCGGCGCGGGCGCGTTGCTGGACTGCGCATTCGTCGCCTACTCGCCCCAGGCCAAGCAGCAGTGCCTGGGCGTGTCGGCGCGCACGCTGCAGCGCCACAACCTCACGAGCGAGGCGGTGGCCCGGGAAATGGCCCTGGGCGCCGCGCGCAACAGCCCCGCCAACGTCGCGATCTCCAACACAGGCGTCACCGACGACACCGACGATGAGATTCCCGCCGGCACGCAGTGCTACGCCTGGGTGTTCAAGGCCGGGCCGGCCGACGCTTCGCCGGCGGTCTACACGGAAACGATGCGATTCATGGGCGATCGCAACACGATCCGACGCGCCAGCGCAGGACATGCGCTGGCGCGCCTGATCGACTATCACAGGCAGTGGCGCGAAGGCGCGCGGCCATCCGCATCGCGTTCCGGCTGAACGCCGGGGCCTGCCGCGCCCTCGTCGCGGCCCTTGCGCAGCGCGCTGGCGAATCCGCCTTCGACGCGCGAGTGCGGCCGCGCACTGGTCGTCACGCGCGGCAGGCAGCTCCAGGCGATGCGCGCCCCGCCCTGTTCCAGCCGGTCGACCAGGGCCTGGTCCTCGCTGCACGCCAACGCAGCGAACCCGCCGATCCGCCGGTACGCCTGCGCCGCAACGCCCAGGTTGGCGCCATGCACGTGACGGTGGCCGTCGCAGTCCTGGTAGTGCCGCACGAAGGCGCGTTGGGCGCGCTGGGCGAGCGCGCCATGGGCCTCCCACCCGGTCACCGATACGGTCCCGCACACCACTTCCGCGTCCAGGGAGAGCTGATCGGCCAGCCAGGCCGGCGACACGCGGCTGTCGGCGTCGGTGAAGGCGAGCCAGCGCGCACCGGCCCGCAGCAGATGCTGCGCGCCCGCAGCGCGCGCCATCCCCACATTGCGCGCCTGGATGGCCACGCAATCCACGGGCCACGCGGCCGCAAAGGGCGCCGTCCGGTCCATGCAGTGATCGAGCACCACGACGATCTTCACCGCTTCCCGTCCCAGCCGCCGATGGCGCGCGGCGCGCGTGACCGCGCGCAGGCAGTCTTGGATGTGGCGCTCCTCGTTGTGCGCCGGAATGCATACTCCGATCATGGCTCGCTTCCTTGGGGTTGTCTGCGCCAGAGATCCAGGCGGAACTCGGCCTCTTCGTGATGGACCCGGCGCGCCAGGCCGGGCAGCGCGCCGATTGCGGCATGCAAGGTGTCGGTGGGCTGCAGGCGATCGTCGAAATCCGGCCGCCAGTGGCAGGCCACGATCTCGCCGCCGGGCGCGAGCGACGCGTCCACGCCGCGCAGGAACCGGGCCAGCGCGACATCGTCCAGGTAATACCCGACCTCGGACAGCACGATGAGATCGAATCCGCGCGCCGGTGCGGCGGGCCATTGCCGCGGCAGGTCCAGCAGCAGCACGTCCACGTGGTCCAGGCCTTTTTCCGCCATGCGTGCGCGGCAACGCGCGGCGGGGGCGGGCGCAATGTCGGCCGCGCTGACGCGCGCGCAGCGCAGGGCCAGGCACTGCGTCAATTGCCCCGCGCCGCAACCCGGCTCGAAGGCATGGCGGTAGCGTTCACGGCCCAGCGCGGCGAGCAGCAGGCGGCGCTTGCGGCGTTCGTACCAGGCGCTTGACACCCTCCAGGGGTCGGGATCGGCGCGGTACAGCTGTTCGAAATGGTCTGCCGCTACAGGGCCCATGGCGCGCCTTCCCGCCTGAGCACCACCTGTCCGTGCGAGGCCTGGTCGCGCTCCGCATGGCTCTGCCGGATGTAGATGGGCAGATCGGCCATCGCTTGCGCAAAGCCCGCGTCGCGGCACAGCGGCCCGGCGCCCAGCGCGCGCGCGGCGCGCTCCATTACCTGCGCCGCGGCGGATTCCACGGCCAGGCGTGCGCGCACGCACTCCAGCGCGCACGCCTCGTGCGGATGCGCATCGATGACCGCGGCGGTCTCGCGCAGCACGGCCCGCGCCATCGCCATGGCCACGTCGATGGCGCCCAGGTGCGCCAGCCGGTGCGGATCGGCGCCCGCTGCTGGCAACGCGCCGCGCAGGGTCTGCGCGATGCGCTCCAGGCCCCCGTACCAGCACGCCGCGACGCCCGCGCCGCCATGATGAAAGCCGGGGCGATGCACGTACGCGCCCGGCTCGCCGACGAGCGTGCAGGGCACGTCGTCGAACACCACATCGACGCTGGCCGACGCGCGCATGCCCACGGCGTGCCAGCCGGCGTCGGTCACCGCGACGCCCAGTTGATCCAGCGCCACGGCGGCAAGACAAGGCTCGCCCGTCGGATTCCATCCGCTCACCAGGGCGTGCGTCACCGACGCGGCGCCGGAACACCAGCCCTTCACGCCGCGCAGCCGCGCGGCGCCGCCTGCCTGCGGCACGATCTCGACACGCTGGTCCGGCGGTTCGGCGCACCACACGCCCCAGCGGCTATGCGGCGGCGGCGCGGACGCGCGCAGCTCGGCCAGGATCGCCAGCGCGTCGGTGTGCCCCTCATACAGCTTGGCCAGGCTGAGGTCCGCCGCGGCCACACGTGCCAGCGCCCGCCAACGGTCCAGCGTGCGGCCGGACGCGGGCAGCGGCAATCGATCGCACCCCTGGTCGACCAGGACGCGCAACCATCGTCCGGCGTCCATCGCGCTGCGCACGCCGCCCACGGCCTCGCCCAGCGCCTGGTGCAGTGGGGGCAAGGGGGATGCGAAGCCGGGAGAGTGGGTCATGGAAAGGTCGATGGCGCGGCGTGGAGAATGCCCCGCATGCAGCAAACGCCGTGCCCATCGTCACGCCGGGCGCGGCGTCCATCCCAGCGGCAACGCGTCGCCCTCCACGCACGCGACCAGCGCCGCGCCCTGCCCGCCCTGCACCGCGTGTCCGCCCGTGAAGTCGGAGAACGCGGGCAGGACGGTCATCGCGGGTCGCAGCCAGAAAGCGGGCCAGCTTCGCGGCACGCCGGGCACGCGCGTCTTGGGATGCACGTGCCCGGCGATCACATGGCGTCCCTGCGCGTCCGCCTGCGGCAGGTGCCGGAACAGAAACGGGCCGTCGGCCCACGCCTGGCCCAGTTGGCGCATGCCCAGGGCCACGCCGTCCAGCGCGCGATCGTGATTGCCCGCCAGCACGGCCACGTCCAGATCGGGATGGGCCTGGCGCCAGCCGATCCACGCATCGCGCCAGGCGGCCTGCGCGGCCGGGCCGTGCAGCACGTCGCCCACGATCAGCAATTCGCGCGCTGCCGTTGCCGCCACCAGGTCCGACAGCCGCCGCAAATCGTCCAGGGTGGCGCCGCGCGGGACCGCGATGCCGGCCTGTCGAAAGACATGGCTTTTGCCCAGGTGCAGATCGGCGATCACCAGCCTGGCGCGCGCCGGCCAATGCAAGGCGCGCGCGCCAAGCAGGACCACGCGCTCGCCCGCCAGCGTCATCGCCAGTCCCGCGTCAGGCGTCGCGGGCATAGCGCTTCTCCAACTGCTCGGCCGCGCGCCGGACGCGCGCCTGCCAGGTTTCGGTGCTGAGCTGCCCGCGCAGGCTTTCCGTCCAGAGCGGAAACGACAGCGGCGTCAGCGCTCCAGGTTCGCGCAGCGCCAGTTCGCGGCGCTGGCAGTCCCGCAACGCCGCCATCAGGCGCGGCGCTTCGAGCTGCAGTTCGAAGACCTCCCGCTCCGCCTGCGCCAGCAGCAGATGGTCGGGGTCGTAGCGGCGCAATACGTCGTAGAGCAGGCCGCTCGAGGCCTGGACCTGCCGCAACGAACGCGCCGCCTGTCCGGGCAGCGACGGCGTCAGCAGGCCCGCCACACGCGCGATCTCCCGGAACTGGCGACGCGCCATCTCGCCCAGGTTGACGCCGTCGCGCAGGTCGTCGGCCATGCCGTCGGGGCTGAGCAACGTGCGCAGCAGGGCGTCGTCCAGCGCGGCGGGCTCGGCCAGCGTCAGCATCAGTCCGTAGTCATTGACGGTGTAGGAAAACGTGTTGGCCTGCCGCCTGCCCCAGCGCAGCGCGACCATGGCGGCGATGCCCTCGTGGACCGCGCGGCCCGCGAACGGAAACAGGAACAGGTGCATGCCGCGCCGCGTGCCGATACGCTCGGCCACCAGCCGTCCCCGGTCCGGCAGCGCGCTGGCCTGCGCCTGGATCCGCAGCAGGGGCTCGACGGCGCGCATTTCCGGATGCGTGCCGGGATGGGAGTACAGGCTTTCGACTTCGCTGGCGAGCTGCGTGGACAAGGGCATGCGCCCGCCCTGCCAGGTGGCGACCGGGCCGTCGCCGCCCTTGGCCCGCCGCACGTAGGCGGTCATGCCTTCCAGCCGCACGAGCTCAAGCGTGCGGCCGGCGAACTGGAAGCGGTCGCCGCGCCGCAGGCGCGCCAGGAACCCTTCCTCGACCGAACCGAGGCCGCCGCCGCGCAGGTACTTCACCGCCACCGCGCCGTCGGCGGTGATGGTGCCGATGGACAGCCGGTGCCGGAACGCGATGCGCCGGTCATGCACGCGGTAACAGCCGTCGTCGTCGCGCACCACACGCCGATAGTCCGGGTATTTCTCCAGCGCACGGCCGCCCTGGACGATGAAGTCCAGCACGGCCTGCCACGTCGCGGCATCCAGCGCCGCATAGGCATGGGTGCCGCGCACTTCCTGGTAGAGTGCATCGCCCTCGAATCCGCCGCCCAGCGCCAGCGTCACGGCATGCTGGGCCAGCACGTCCAGGCTGCCGACCGGCGGCGGCCGCGATTCGATCTCGCCGCGCGCGATGGCCTGCCGGGCGGCGGCATACTCGATCAGTTCCAGCGCCTGGGCGGGCACGCAAACCACGTTGCCGGACTCGCCCGGCCGGTGCTTGGACCGCCCGGCGCGCTGCAGCAGGCGCGCCACGCCCTTGGGGCTGCCGATCTGCAGCACCTGATCCACCGACGGGAAGTCCACCCCCAGGTCCAGGCTCGACGTGGCCACCGCGCAGCGCACGGTCCCGTCGCGCAAGCCCTGTTCCACCGCGGCGCGCAGCTTGGGATCCAGCGATCCGTGATGCAGCGCCAGCGTGCGCGGGTCCTCGGGCCAGATCGACTCCAGCGCGCGGTGCCACAGCTCGGCCTGCGCACGCGTGTTCGTGAACAGCAGCGTCGTGGGCACGTCGAAGAGGCGCTTGAACACCCGTTCCAATTGCGACAGCCCCAGGTGCCCGGCCCACGGCAGCGCGCGGCTGCGTTCGGGCAGCAGGGTCGATATCTGTATTTTGCGCGGCCGCGCGCCCGCCACCAGCGCGCTGCCGGGCGCATGCGGCAGCAGCACCGCGCGCGCCTCGTCCAGGTTGCCCAGCGTGGCGGACAGGCCCCACGTGCGCGCGCGGGGCGACAGCCGCCGCACGCGCGCCAGGCACAGTTGCAGCAGCACGCCGCGCTTGTTGCCCAACAGCTCGTGCCATTCGTCCACCACGATGCAGCGCAAGGCGCGAAAACGCAGCGACGCGTCGGCATAGGACAACAGCAGCGCCAGCGATTCCGGCGTGATCACCAGCACCTGCGCCTTGCCTTGCCGCGCCAGCCGCTTGTCGCGCGCGCTGGCGTCGCCCGTGCGCAGCGCAACCGTCCACGCCAGACCCGCCTCTTGCACGGTCTGCGTCAGCGCCCGCGCGGTATCCGCGGCCAGCGCCCGCAGCGGCGTCACCCACAGCACGCGCGGCCCTTCGCCCGTGGCCGCGGCGGCCGGCGCCGCGTCGGCCAGCGCCTCCAGCAGCGGCCCGCCAAACGCCGCCAGGGTCTTGCCGCTGCCGGTCGGCGTGTGCAAGAGGCCCGACTCGCCCTGCAGATAGCGGCGCCACGTCTCGCGCTGGAATGCCGCGGGCTTCCAGCCGCGCGCCGCGAACCACGCGGCAAGCGGCGCATCCCAGCCCCGGGCCGCGCCGCTCATCGCGCCAGCGCCTTCAGGGTCTCGAGCTGGTCGGCCTGGTCGGCCGGCTTGTCATGCCGCCAGCGCAGGATCCGCGGAAAGCGCACCGCCACGCCCGACTTGTGCCGCTTGGACAGGTTGACGCCTTCGAATCCCAGTTCGAACACCAGCACGGGCTCCACCGAGCGCACCGGCCCGAAACGCTCGCGCGTGTGCGCGCGCAGCCAGCGGTCGAGTTCCAGGATTTCCCGGTCGTCCAGCCCGGAGTAGGCCTTGGCGATGGGCACCAGCGCATCACCATCCCACAGGCCGAACGTGTAGTCGGTGTAAAGCGTGCTGCGGCGTCCGTGACCGGACTGCGCATACAGCAGCACGGCGTCGATGGTGAGCGGATCGATCTTCCATTTCCACCAGTCGCCGCGGCGCCGGCCGCTCTGGTAGGGCGCGCTGCGCCGCTTGAGCATGAAGCCTTCCACGCCGCGTTCGCGCGACTCCGCGCGCAGCGCCTGGGCTTCGTCCCAGCCTTGCGGCGCGATGACGGGCGACAAGCGCAGGCGCGGATCCGGATGCCTGCGCAACAGCGACTCCAGCCGCTCGCGGCGCTCGGATTGCGGCAGTTCACGCAGGTCGGCGCCCTCCAGTTCCAGCAGGTCGTAGGCCAGCAGCCGCACCGGCGCTTCGGCCAGCCACTTGGGACCGGGCTTGAGCCGCTGGATGCGGGTCTGCAGGGCGGAGAACGGCATCGGCCCGGCGTGGTCGTCGTGCCAGGCCAGCAGTTCGCCGTCCACGACGCAATCGACGTCCAGCGCGGCCGCCGCCGCCTCGACTTCCGGAAACCGGCCATCCAGCCGCTCTTCGCCGCGCGACCACAAGGCCACCTCGCCGCGCCGCCGTATCAGTTGCGCGCGGATGCCGTCCCACTTCCATTCGATCAGCCAGTCGTCGATCGCGCCCAGCAGGACGGGTTCGCCTTCCAGCGGCGACGCGAGAAAGAAGGGATAAGGCTGCTGGCGGTCGCCGGGCAGTTCTTCGGCGCTGAGCAGGTCGCGCAGGAACGCGGGGCTGGGCGACCACGCGCCGAGCATACGCTGCGCAATGCGCGCGATGGGCACGCCCGACATCTCGGCCAGCGCCTGCTGCACCATGCGCTGCGACACGCCGACGCGCAGCGCGCCAGTCAGCAGTTTGTTGAAGACCAGCCGTTCGGCATACGGCAGGCCCCGCCACGCCGACACGATGACGTCGCGGCGCTCGGCCTCGTCGCGATTGGCGACGGGCACGAGGATCTCTTCGATCCAGTCGGCCAGGCCGCGATCGGGCGCGGCCTGGCCGGGGTCGGGAATCAGCAGGGCCAGCGTCTCGGCCAGGTCGCCGACCTGGTCATAGCAGGCGTCCACCAGCCACGGCGCGGTATCGCTGGCCGTTGCAACCCAGGCCCGCAGCTCTCCGACGCCCGCGATCTTGCGCCGCGCGCTGGTGATCTTGCCCCCCGCAAGCAGGTACAGCGCCCACACCGCGTCGCGCGGCGGCGCTTCGCGGAAGTACGCCACCAGCGCCGCGCGCTTGTCCAATGTGGCGGTGCTGCGGTCCAGCTCCTGATACAACGCCGCGAATCGCTTCATGCCTGAGTCCGTTCCCCTGTCTTGGCCTGTCATCCCCGCCGCGCGGGCTCAATCGTCTTCGCCGTACTGCGTGACGAGCGTCTCGGCGGCGATCCCCGATTCGTTCAGCGTGCGCACCAGCGCCTCGGTATCGCCATGCGTGGCGATGACGCGGCGCGCGCCGCACTCATGGACGGTGCGCAGCAGATCGGGCCAGTCCGCATGGTCCGACACGACAAAGCCGCGATCCATGTTGCGCCGGCGCCGGTTGCCGCGCAGCCGCATCCAGCCGGACGCGAAGCCGTGCTGGGCCTTGCGAAACCGCCGCAACCACGCGCTGCCGGCTGCCGAAGGCGGCGCCAGGATCAGCTCTCCAGCAAATCCCGTGCCCGAGGCGGCAGGGGCGGCGCCGGCGTCGATGACCAGGCGGGTGTCCGCCATCGGCACGCCCGCCTTGCGGTACACGTCCACCCCCGCTGCAATTGCGCCATGCAGATAGACGGGCCGGTCCACGAAAGGCATCAGCTCGGCCAGCACGCGCTGCGCCTTGCCCAGCGCATAGCAGTACAGGATGGCGGCCTCGCCGCGCGAGGCGCAGTGGTCGCGCCATTGCACGATGTCGCGCGCGACATCCGCCGCGCTCGGCCAGCGATAGATCGGCAGGCCGAAGGTGGCCTCGGTGATGAAGGTGTCGCAGGGCACGACCTCGAACGGCGTGCAGGTGGGATCGGGCTGGCGCTTGTAGTCGCCCGACACGACCCAGACCTGGCCGCCCACTTCGATGCGCACCTGCGCGGATCCCAGCACGTGGCCCGCCGGATGCAGCGACACGCGCGCCTCGCCCAGCGTGAAGGTCTCGCCGTAGTCATGGACGCGATAGTCCTGGTCTCCCAGCCGCCATTGCAGGATGGGCAACCCCTCGGCGCTGGTGTGATAGCGGCCCATGCCCGAGCGTGCATGATCGCCGTGGCCATGGGTCAGCACGGCGACGTCGACGGGCCGCCAGGGATCGATATGAAAGCCGCCGGCCGGGCAATACAGGCCTTCCGGACGCAATTGCACGATGTCGCGCATGGCATCTCCCGATAGGCGCGGCGCGAGGGCTTCGCGGCCGCATGCCTACTCTTATACCTTGAAGGTCCGTCCGGTCCGCAAGTGCAATGCCCAGCCCTCGATAACATCCGATGAGGAATTACATCTTCAGTTGCAGACGGCGCATTCGTTGTCAAAGTACTGTCGACGAGTGTCCATTCAAGGAGAAAATATGCGTACGAATCACATCCTCGCGTTGATTGTCCTGGTCGTCGTCGTTTCGGTCGCCGTGTCGATCGTTCCCTGGTAGCGCGTTCCGGGGGCAGCGAGTCCAGCCATGCCTCGGAACCTTCATGCCCCTGCCCTGTGCGCTTTCCCTGCTCGACCAGACCTTGCGCGGCGTCGCGCGCCGCTATCGCTTGCAGGAAGCGCCCGAGGCGGCGAGCGGGCCTGAAGCTTCCGATCCGGCGACTGCGCTAGCCGTCGCCATCGAACATGCCCGCGCCTCGCTGGGCGCGGGCAGCGCGCCCGCCGAGGACACGCGCCGCGGGTTCATCGATGCGCTATCGCGCTTGATCCACGGGGCGCTGCGCGGCGATCCCGCCTTCCAGGCCATGGTGCTGCGGCACCGCTCGCCGCAGGTCCGGGAATATGCGTCGCTGTCCGCGCATGCCTCGCCGGACCACCGCAGCGTACGCACCGCGGTCGATGCGCTGGCCCATCCCGGCAAGCGGCGCGGCATGCCCGCCGGGCCGCTGCGCGACGCGCTGGCGCAACTGCATGCGGCCGCCGCGGCCGGCGACTGGTCCGCCCTGGCGCACGAGGCCGCCCGCCTCCTCGCCACGCTGGCGCCGCGCGATGACGCGGGCCCCAATGGTTCCCCCCTGACCAACGGTCTTCAACGGCTGCTCGACGACCCCGCGCTGGCGCGCCTGCGCCAGCTTGACGGGCTTGCATCCGATCCGCTTGTGCAGCGCTACCAGATGCTTTGGGCGCGGCAAGGTCCCCGCCCCGGCACCGCCGAGGCCGCCGCGCAGGGCTTGGCTTCGCGCCGCCGCGGCATCGCGGTCGAAACCCTGGCCGAACGAACGATCGCGGCGCTGGCCGATCGCCTTGCCGCCACGACCGGCGATGGCTTCCGTGTGGTCACCTCGATGCGCGTTCCGGCCTCGATGCCCGGCAACGCCGAGCGCGCCAAGACAGAATGGGACGTCGTGTTGCTCCGCCAGTCGCAGGGGGAGGACGCAACGCCTGCCTGGGACGTTTGCCTGCTGGTGGAGGCCAAGGCGTCGACGGACGCTGCGTCCACGGACCTGCCTCGCCTGCTGCGCGGCTTGCGCCTGCTGGCGCACGCCGACGCGCAGACGGTCTACCCATTCGATAGCCACCAGGGTCCGGTGCACCTGCGCGGCGCGTCGCTCGCCGCGCTGGCGACGGACGAACCCAGCCTGATGCGGACCGTGCTCTATTTCTCCGACGCACCCGCGGAGTCCGCGCCCCGGCTTCTCGGCGCCGCCAGCCGCATGCAACTGCTGTCCGCCCAGCCCAGCCTGGACTACGCCAGCCTGCTGCTCGACGGCGAGGCGCCGGATCCGCAACGGCTGGAATCCGTCTGGCATCAGTTGCTGGCGTCGCCGCGATGGGGCGCGGTACGCGAGCAGTATCCGCTGCTGCGCCAGGTGCGAGCGCTGATGGTGCACGCGGACGATCTGCAGGCCGCCATCGAACGCATCGGTGCGCCGGCGGCATAGCGCGGCGCCTCACGCCGCGGCCGTCGCGGCCCTGCCCCAATCCTGCGCATGGCGCTCGATGTGCGCGCGGAGGAAGTCGGCCAGCACGCGCGTGGCCATGGAAGGAAACCGATTGGGCGCGGTGAGCAGATAGATGGCGTCGCCCACGCCCTCGGGTTCGAACGCAGGCAGCACTTCCTGCAGCGTCCCGTCGCGAAGCTGGCTCCATACCGCATAGCGCGGCAGCAGGGCCACCCCCAGGCCAGCCAGCACCGCGTCACGCAAGAACGGATAATCCCCCGACTGCAGCCGCGGGGCGACGCGCAGGATCAGCGGGTCGCCATGGGCCTGCCTGAGCCGCAGGTCGAAACGCCGGCCCAGCGATTGCGGCGCGATCAGATCGCAGCGTCCCAGCTGCTCCATCCGATCTACCGGGCCATTGCGATCCAGGAAGTCCGGCGACGCGCACAGGCACCACTGGATGCCGCACAGCCGCCGCGCGACGTGATCCTCGGGCGGCGAGGACGTGATCTTCAGCGCGATGTCGACCTCGGCGGAAATCAGGTCGCCGATGCCGTCGTTGATGTGCACGCGCAGCGCGATGTCGGGATAGGCGCGCGCAAAATCGAGCAGCACGGGCGCCAGGTAAAGATGGCCCAGCCCCGTGGGCAGCCGGATGCGAACGTCGCCGCGCACGGTTCCATCCAGGCTGTCGATGGCGGCCTGCACCGCGCGCATTTCATCCAGCAGCCGGATGCCATGCTGGTACAGCAGCTGCCCTGCCTGCGTCAGTTCGACGTGGCGTGTGGTGCGCCGGAACAGTTGCGCGCCCAGGTCCAACTCCAGCCGTTTCAGGCGATGCGACATGTTGGACCGCGTCATGCCGCAACGCTGCGCGGCCGCGCTGAGGTTGCGCGACTCCACCATCGCCACGAACAGCCTGACGAGATTCAGGTCCGGCATATTGTCAATCATGATTCACCATTCCCGGCACAAACCGGTGGATTGTCCAATGCGTCGGCCGAGTCTAGCATCGTCCTCATTGCCCTTGAACCGATAGCAGCCCATGCCGACCTCGCCCACCGACCTCTCCTGCGCCCCCTATTCGGGACTGCGCGTGCTGGACCTCAGCCAAGGCATCGCCGGGCCGTACTGCGCGCAAATCCTGTGGCAGCAAGGCGCGGACGTGGTCAAGGTGGAACCGCCTGACGGCGACTGGGGCCGCCACGTCGGCGTGGTGCGCGACGACCAGAGCGCCCTGTCCATCGCCTACAACGTAGGCAAACGCGGCGTGTGCGTGGATGCGCGCCAGGCGCGGGGCAAAACGCTGCTTGCGGACATGGCCGGGCGCGCCGACATCGTGATCCAGAACTTCCGGCCCGGCGTTGCCGAGCGCATGGGCGTGGGTTACGACGGCCTGGCCGAGCGCCGCCCGGACCTGGTCTATGTGTCCATCAGCGGGTATGGACCCGACGGCCCCTACGCCCATGCCCCGGCCTCGGACTCCGTGATGCAGGCCGACAGCGGCCTCATGTACGCCAACCAGACGCCTGCCGGAGAGCCCCGCCGCATCGGCCTGCTGATGGCGGACATCGCGACTGCGCTGTACGCGGCGCAGGCCGCCAGCGCCGCGCTCTACCAGCGGGCGCGCAGCGGCCGCGGTCAGCACGTGCAGCTCAATCTGTTCCAGGCCTGCGCCGCCCTGCAGGTCAATGACATCCTCGCCTACGGCATCGCGGGCGAGCGCGAGGCCGTGGCGGTCAGCGCCCCCAACGGCGTGTTCCCCACCGCCGACGCGCGCCTGTCGGTACTGGCGTTGAACAATGACCAGTTCGCGCGCCTGTGCCGCGCGCTGGACCGTCCCGAATGGCTGGCCGATCCGGCGCTGTCCAGCAATGCCGCGCGCATGGCGCAGCGCGAGCGGCTGCATCGGGAGATGGCGGAGCAACTGGCGCTGCACCCCGCCTCGCATTGGGAGGAACGCCTGTCGCGCGAGGACGTGCTGCATGCGCGGGTGCGGGACTACGACGGCCTGGCCGCCCATCCGCAGGCGGCGCACCTGGGGCTGCTGGAGCCGCTGGCACAGCCGGGCGGCACGCCCCTGCCCTATGCGCGCGCGCCGGGCGCCGCCGCGCGCAGGCCGCTGCAGGCCGCGCCCGCGATCGGCCAGCACACCGTGGAGGTGCTGACCGAATGGGGCGTGGCGCCAGCGGAGATCCAGGCCATGCTGCAGGCCGGCGTGCTGCGCCAGGCCGACGCCGGCAAGGAGTCCCTGTGATGCGCGCCCTGGTCTGCCACCGCCACGGTCCGGTCGAGGACGTGCTTGTCGACGAGATCGCCGATGCCCCCGCGCCGGGGCCCGATGACGTCACCCTCGCCGTCGACTACGCCAGCGTCAGCCACGCGACCAAGCTGTTGATAGAAGGACGCTACCAGAGCCGCCCGCCCCTGCCCTTCGCGCCCGGCACGGAAGCCGCCGGCCGCGTCATCGCATGCGGCGCGAACGTCACGCGCATCAAGCCCGGGGACCGGGTGGTGGCGCTCTCGCGCTGGGGCTGCTATGCCGAGCGCCTGACCGTGCCCGAATACACGGTCTATCCGGTGCCCGACGACCTGCCGCTCCTGGCCGCCCTGCCCATCCCCATTTCGTACGGCACCGCCTGGGCGGCGCTGCTTTGGCGTGCCGCCATGCAGCCGGGCGAGACGGTGCTGGTGCTGGGCGCCGGCTCCGGCGTGGGCCTGGCGGCCGTGGAGATCGCCTCGGCGCTGGGGGCAACCGTGCTTGCCTGCGCCAGCACGCCGGCCAAGCGCCAGGCCGCGCTGGACGCCGGCGCGGCGCACGCCTTCGCGGCCGACGAGAACATGGCGCAGGCCGTCAAGGCGGCAAGCGCCGGGCGCGGCGCCGACGTGGTGCTGGACGCGGTGGGCGGCGACGCCTTCAAACGCAGCGTGCGCGCCGCGGCGGCCAATGCGCGCATGGTGTCGGTGGGTTTCGCCAGCGGCCGCATCCCCGAGGTGCCGCTGAACCTGCTGCTCGTAAAAAACATAACCCTGCATGGGTTTTTCTTTGGCCGCTACATCGGCTGGACGCCCGCTGACGAACGCATCGTCCACGCGCCCGCCGTGCAGCGGACCATGGCCACCCTGTTCGACTGGGCCCGCAGCCAGCGGATCCGGCCGGCCGTAACGGCGATCTATCCGATCACCGGTCTTGCCGCAGCACTCGCCGCCCTGGAAAGCCGACAAGTCGTCGGCAAGGTGGCGATCACGATAACGACGGAGACAACCCCATGCATGCCAACGACTTCCGGCGCGCCGCCCGGCCCCGCCGCTCCCGCGTAGCGCCCCGCCTGCGCCATCTCGCCGCCACGGCGCTCGCCCTGGGCTGCGCCTGCCTG
Source organism: Achromobacter sp. MFA1 R4 (assembly GCF_900156745.1). NCBI lineage: Bacteria > Pseudomonadati > Pseudomonadota > Betaproteobacteria > Burkholderiales > Alcaligenaceae > Achromobacter > Achromobacter sp. MFA1 R4. Next base: position 236,708 of record NZ_LT707065.1, read on the forward strand.
CCCCTGGCCGCGCCGGCCGCCGACGCCTTTCCGAGCAAGCCCATCACCATGGTCGTGCCCTATCCGCCAGGCGGTCCGACCGACATCGTGGCGCGGCTGGTGGCGGCGGAAATGTCCAAGACCATCGGCCAGAACATCATCGTCGACAACAAGCCCGGCGCCAGCGGCATGATCGGCGCGGATCTCGTGGCGCGCGCCGCGCCGGATGGCTACACCTTCCTGGCCAACGCCTCGCTGCACGTCATCAACCCGTACATCTATGCGTCCATGCGCTACGACGCGTTCAAGGACTTCGTGCCCATCACGCAGCTGGCGGACGTGCCGCTGGTGCTGGTGGTGCCGCAGGCGTCCCCGGTCCGCACGGTGCAGGACCTCGTGGCGCAGGGCAAGGCCCAGCCCTTGAACTTCGGATCGGCCGGATCGGCGTCCGCGCAGCAGCTCGCGGGCGAGTCGTTCAAGGTGCGTTCCGGGCTGCGGATGCAGCACGTCCCCTACAAGGGCAGCGCCCCCGCGCTGACGGACCTGGTGGGCGGACAGATCCAGCTGATGTTCGACTCCATGCCTTCGGCGATGCCGTTCATCAAGTCCGGCAAGCTGCGCGCGGTGGCCGTCACCACCGCCCGCCGCGTGGACGAACTGCCCGACGTGCCCACCATGGCCGAATCCGGCTTCCCCGGCTTTGACATCAGCACCTGGTACGGCCTGTGGGCGCCCAAGGGCACGCCGCCGGCCATCGTGGCCAAGCTCTCCGAACACGCGGCCCGCGCGCTCAAGCAACCCAACGTCGTGACGCAATACGCCGGCCTGGGCGCCAAGCCGGTGGGATCGGACCCCGCGACCTTCGCGCGGTTTAACGTGTCCGAGGGAGAAAAGTGGCGCGACATCGTCAAGGCGGCGCAGATCGTGCCGCAGTAGTGGAAATCGCGGACCGGCTGGGGTTCACCGGTCGCAGCGCTGCGGCACCTTGCGCGGGGTTTCCGTGTAGCCCAGCGCTGCCACCCTGCGCAGCAGGTCGGCGTAGACCGCGTCGTCCAGGCAGGGCACGCGCGCCATGACCCAGACGTAATCGCGCTTGGAACGGCCGATGATGGTGGTCTGGTAGTCCTCGTCCAGGTAGGCGATGACGTACTCGGCCTTGATGGGCCAGATGAACTGCATGCCCCAGACCGCGTTGCCGGTGTCCGGCCGCACGGTGGCCACCGGGTGCATGGTGTCGACCGGGGCGTCGAAGCTGCCGTCGCGGTAGCGGAAGTCGGTCTGCACCCGGCCGTCCGGCAGCCGCCGGTAGCTTTCGACCGCGTCGTAGGCGTTGCGCTCGGGCCAACTGGGAATGTGCGCGATCACATACCAGTCGCCCATGAAGCGGTCCAGATCCACCTGGGCCACCGGCGGCATGGGCGGCGGCGACGCGCAGCCGGCCAGCAGGGCGGCCGCGGCGATGTACAGGGTTCGCAGCATGATGGTTCTCCTCAGGGCCGCGTGTAGCGGTAATGCCCCACGCCCCATTGCTGGCCGGCGTCATAGCCGAAGAGCTCGGCGCACGCCATCCAGAACATGCGCCAGCGCTGGTTCCACAGTGCGGCCAGCGGCGCGCCGTAGGCCTGCCCCAGCACCGCCATCGCCTGGCCGCGCCGCGCATCCTGGTTGGCGAGCCAGTGGTTGGCGGTGCGCGCATAGTGCGTGCCATCCAGGAACCAGCGCTCTTCCAACTGCAGGTCGCGCTGGAAGTGCAGCAAGGTATGCGCCGACGGCATGATGCCGCCGGTGAAGAAATGCCGTCCCATCCAGTTGTCGGCCCCCTCGGTCTCGAACGGATAAGCGCGTTCGCGGTGCGCGAAGATGTGCACGAACAGCTTGCCGCCGGGCCGCAGCCACTGGGCGATGCGCGCCAGCAGGTCCTGGTAGTTGCGCATGTGTTCGAACATTTCCACGGAGACGCAGCGGTCGAAGGCGGCGCCGGGCAGCGTCAGCACGTTGACGTCGCACGTCACGACCCGCACGTGCGACCAGCCCCGCTCGCGGCAGCGCGCCTCGATGTGCTGGCGCTGGGTGGCGGAATTGGACACCGCCGTGATGCGCGCGTTGGGAAACTGCTCGGCCATCCACAAGGTCAACGAGCCCCAGCCGCACCCCAGCTCCAGGATGTCCTGGCCGTCGGCCAGCCCGGCGCGCTCGCCGTACAGGCGCAGCATGGCGAGCTCGGCCTGGTCCAGCGTTTCGCCGCCGGTCGGGTAGTAGCAGCTTGAATACTTCATCCGCGCGCCCAGGCACAGCTGGAAGAAGGCGGTGGGCAATTCATAGTGCTGGGCGTTGGCGGCGTCGGTATGAATGGCCACGGCGCTGGCGCGCAGCCCGGCGATGAGTTGGCGGTCGCGCTCGGTCCAGGCGTCGATGCCGCCGGCATATTCCTGCGCCAGGCGCTGGGCGCACAGGCGCCGCATGCCCAGCCGCAGCAGCGCGTCGGGCAGCAAGCCGCGTTCGGCCAGCCCGAGCAGGCCGGGCGCGGGGCGATCGGCGGCCAGGGGAGTGTCGTGCAAGGTGGCGGTCGTCATGGCATGCCTCGTCAGTGTTTGGGAAACCAGGGAAAGAAGGCCGACGTGCGGTGCTGATAGTCGCGGTAGTCGTCGCCGCGCGTGCGCAGCGCCTGCTGCTCGGTGAACGGAATGCCGCTGATCCAGCGCAGGAACACGTACATCAGCACCGGTCCCAGCCAGGCCATCCACTGCAGCGGCGACCCCCAGGCCAGGGCGACATAGCCGAACCAGTGGCACCATTCGAAGAAATAGTTGGGATGGCGCGAATAGCGCCACAGGCCCTCGCGGCAGGTGCGGCCGCGATGGGCGGGGTCGTCGCGGAAGCGGTCGAGCTGGCGGTCGGCGGTCACCTCGCCCGACAGCGCCGCCAGCCAGATCAGCAGGCCCAGGACCACCGGCCAGCCTTGCGCCGGACTGGCGCCGACCGCCAGGAACGGCAGGCAGAACAACATCACCAAACCGGCCTGGAACATGAACAGGCCGAAGAACTTGCCCTGGTGGCCCTGCCAATGCTCGCGCAGCGCGCGATAACGTCCGTCCTCGCCCTGGCGCACGCGGCGCCACAGATGCCAGGCCAGCCGCAACGACCAGACGCCCGCCATCAGCGCCAGCGCCAGCCGGGCCGCGATGCTGCCCGTGCCGGTGGCGGCGATCAGGCAGGCGGCCGCGCCCATGCCCAGCGCCCACACCACGTCGACGATGCCGGCATTGGCGCGGCGGCGCTGCCAGCCCCAGGCCAGCGCCATCGCGACGATCATGCCGGCCGCGATGCATAACCATTGCTGCCAGATCGTCATGATGCCTCCCGAGTCCAGCGCCGCGCGCCCGCGGTCAACGCCGGCAATGCCAGCGCCCAGCCCGCCGCCAGCGCGGCGGTGGCGCGCCACGCTGGCGGTTCGAATTGCACCGACTGCCAGCCACGCGCGGCGCCCCAATAGGCCAGCGGTCCGCCAATCGCGCCGACCGCGCAGGCCAGCCAGGGCCGCGGGCGCAGATAGGCCAGCGAATGGTTCAGGGTCAGCGCGAACGCCGCCCACAACGCCAGGATCCAGGCCGGCGCGAACCAGCCGTCGGCGGCATAGCGCGCCCAACCCAGCGCGGACAGCGTGCCGTCCAGCGCCATGCCGCAGATCACGGCGGCTCCGGCCAGGCGCAGATCGGCGCGCGCCGTGGCCGACGCCGCCAGCTGGGCCACGATGAAGACCAGGGCGGCGGCCACGCCCGGCCAGGCCAGGCCGCGGCCCGCGCCGATCACGGCGCAGAACCACACGAGCTGGTAGCCGATCAGGTTGGCCCAGAACCGCATCATGCGTCCTCCCTCACCCAGCGCGCGCCCGTGACGCGCGCCTGCGGATGCGTCAGCAGCAGGTGCGCGACGCCGATCGAGCGCTCGCGAAAGCCGCCTTCGCAATACGCCAGATAGAACTCCCACAGCCGGCAGAAGCGCGCGTCAAAGCCTTGCGCCCGCACCTGCGGCAGCCGCGCCAGGAAGCGCTCGCGCCAGGCTTGCAGGGTGCGCGCATACGACAGGCCGAAATCTTCCAGGTGCACCAGGGCCAGGTCGCAGGCGCGCGTCTTGGCGCGCAGCATGGCGTCGATCGACGGGATGAAGCTGCCCGGAAAGATGTGGCGCTTGATGAAGTCGACCGACGCCAGCGCCTGCTGGTAGCGGTGGTCTTCGATGGTGATGGCCTGGATCAGCGCCCGGCCGCGCGGGTCGAGCAGGTTGGCGACCTGGCGGAAATAGGTCTCCAGGAAGTTCGCGCCGACCGCCTCGATCATCTCCACCGACACCAGTTTGTCGTATTGCCCCTGCAGGTCGCGGTAGTCCCGCAGCACGACGTCGACACGGTCCTGCAAGCCGGCGGCGCGCACGCGCTCGACCGCCAGGTCGTGTTGCTCGCGCGACAGCGTGGCGGTCGTGACATGGCAGCCGTAGTGGCGCGCCGCGTGGATCGCGAAGCCGCCCCACCCGCTGCCGATCTCCACGACGCGGTCCGTGGGCCGCAGTTCCAGCTTGCGGCAGATCGTCTCCAGCTTGCGATGGGAGGCCGCTTCCAGCGTGTCGTCGCCGTCGGCCCACATTGCCGACGAATACATCAGGTCATCCGACAGGAACAGCCCGAAGAACGTGTTGCCCAGGTCGTAGTGCGCGGCGATGTTGCGCCGGCTGCCCGCGCGGGTGTTGGCATTGCCGGCATGCCAGCGCCGGAGCGCCCAGCCGGCCAGCCGCGCCAGGCCGGATTCCATGGCGTCCAGCGTGTCGCGGTTGCGCACCAGCAGGCGCACCAGGCCGACCAGGTCATCGCAGCGCCACAGGCCGTCGCCATAGGCTTCGCCCGCGCCGACGCTGCCTTGCGCCGCCACCAGCCGGTAGAACCCCAGGTCGCTCACGGTCAGGCGCACGCAGGGATCGCCCCGGCCCAGCGTGACGCTGCCCAGGCTGTCCTCGATCAGCAGCTGGCCATGGTCCAGCGCCGCCAGGCTGGCGAACAGGCGCTGGCGCAACAGGCGGTCGAGCGGGCCGGCGCGGCGGCTGGCCGCGATCGAAGCGTGTTCAGAGGGCGTCATGGGCTTCATTTCGGTTCTCCGTTGGGCGTGCGGGGATGGTCGTAGACGGGGTTGCGCTTGAGCCACAGGCACAGCGCCTGCCAGTGGATGGCGCCGATGACCTGCAGCGTCATCAGCGGATAGCGCCACAGCAGCCGGGCCAGCGCCGCGCCGTCGAGCGCCCGGCGTTGCAGATCCAGGCGCGCGTCGAACTGCGCCACGCCCTGGCGGCTGACGCGCATGTGCACGCGCAGGTCGTCCGCCGGTGCGGTGAAGCGCCAGTCGTAGGCGCAGTCCATGGGCATGAAGGGCGACACGTGGAAGCGCTTGTCGAAGCGCCAGGCCAGCGCCGCGCCCTCGCGCTCGGCGGCGGCGGCCGGCAGCACCACGCAATGGCGCTGCTTCCAGGGGGTATTGGTGATTTCCGCCACGATCGCGGCCAGCGTGCGGCCGTCGGCTTCAAAGCAGTAGTAAAAGCTGACCGGGTTGAAGACATAGCCCGCGTAGCGCGGATGCGCCAGCAACCTGATCGGCCCGCCCGGCACGTCCCCCAGGCTCGCCCGCAGGCGTTCGCGCACGGCCTGCGCCAGCGGCAGCCCGCCGTCCGCGTCCAGGTAATCGGCGCGGCGCCATTGCGCCAGGTTGGGCCGTTCGACCGACCACAGCCAACGCCCCTGGAACACCTGATCGATCTCGTCCAGGTCCAGATAGAGCTGGGCCATGCGGTAGCCGAAGCCATGCGCATGCGGGTGGTGGCGCCGGTGCGTCACCCTGCCCTCGTAGACGGCGCTTTGCAGCGTCATGCCGCCTCCCGGTCCCACGCCTGCGGCCTGGACTGGATGGCGTGCACGACGTCCAGCGCGCTGGCCACGCCATCCTCGTGAAACCCCCAGCCCCAATAGGCGCCGGCGTACCAGGTGCGTCCCCGGCCCGAGATGTCCGCGCGGCGCGCCTGCGCGGCCACCGACGCATGGGTGTAGACGGGATGGTGATAATGCATGCGCGCCAGCACGTGCGCCGGGTCGATGGCGTCGCTGCGGTTCAGCGTCACGACGAACGGCCGCGGCGACTCGATGCCCTGCAGCAGGTTCATGCAATAGCTGACCGAGCATGGCGCGGCCGGGTCGGCCGGCACATAGGCATTCCAGGCGGCCCAGGCCTTGCGTTGACGCGGCAGCAGGCGCGCGTCGGTATGCAGCACCACGTCGTTGTCCTGGTAGGCGATGGCGCCCAGCACCTCGCGCTCCTCTCGCGTCGGGTCCGCCAGCAGCGCCAGCGCCTGGTCGCTGTGGCAGGCGAAGATCACTTCGTCATGGGGTTCCTGGCCGTCGCGCGTGACCACCCGCACGCCGGCGGCGTGGCGCCTGACGCTGCGCACGGGACAACCGAGCCGCTCGCGCACCGTCCAGCGCTGGCGCATCGCATCGATGTAGCGGCGCGATCCGCCCCGCACCACGCGCCACTGCGGCCGGCCGCTGATCCGCAGCATCTGGTGGTTGGCCATGAACTGCACCAGGTAGCGCGCCGGGAATTCCAGGATGCGGGCCGCCGGCGACGACCACAGCGCCGACGCCATCGGGATCAGGTGATCGGTGCGAAAGGCGTCGCCATACCGGTGTTGCGCCAGATAATCGCCCAGCGTCGGGCCCGGATCGGGCGAGTCCAGCAGCGTCGGGGCCTGGCGGTAAAACCGCAGCAGGTCGCGCACCATGCCCAGGAAGCGGGGCGACACCAGGTTGCGCCGCTGGCAGAACAGCGTGTCCAGCGAGGTCGCGTTGTAGGCCAGGCCATCGGCCTCCTTGTGGACCGAAAAACTCATGGTCGTGGGCTGCGACGCCACGCCCAGTTCATCCAGCAGGGCCGTGAAGTGCGGATAGTTGAGCGGGTTGTGGACGATGAAACCGCTGTCGACCTGATACGGCCGGCCGTCCAGCTCCACCGTATGCGTGTGCGTATGCCCGCCCAGGTAGTCATTGGCCTCGTACAGCGTGACCTCGTGGTCGCGGCCCAGCTTCCAGGCGCAGACCAGTCCCGCGATGCCCGAGCCGATGATCGCGATGCGCATGTTCACTCCTTGGCGGCGGCCAGCGCCCAGGCCGGCACGGGTTTGAGGTCCCAGATCAGGCCGGCGGCCGCCAGAAGGCGCAGGCCGTACCAGGTGATGTCGATCTCGCGGGCGCGGAACCCCTGCCGCGCCGAGCCCGGATAAAAGTGATGGTTGTTGTGCCAGCCCTCGCCGAAGGTCAGCAGCGCCAGCCAGGCGTTGTTGCGGCTGTCGTCGTCGGTGTCGTAGCGGCGCTTGCCGTAGCGGTGCGCGAGCGAGTTGATGGTGACGGTGGCATGAAAGAGCGCGACGGTCGAAACGAAAAAGCCCCAGACCAGCATCTGCGGCCCGTCGGTGCCCAGGCCGGGCGCAACGCGCTCCAGCAGCGCGCCCAGGCCATAGCAGCCCAGGGCCAGGGCGAGCGGCACCGCCGCGTCGTAGCGGTCGAGCCAGCGCAGTTCGGCGTAGCCGCGCAGGTCCGGCACGCGCGCCAGGTCGGTGGCGAAGGCGCGGCGCGTCAGGAACCAGCCCATGTGGCTCCACCAGAAGCCATGGCGGCGCGGCGAATGCAGATCCTGTTCGCCGTCGGCATGGCGATGATGGTGGCGATGGTGGGCCGCCCACCACAGCGGCCCGCGCTGCGCGCAAGATGCGCCCAGCACGGCGAACGCGAGTTGCATGCCGCGCGAGGTGCGGAAGGTGCGATGCGAGAAATAGCGGTGATAGAACCCGGTGAGGGCGAACATGCGCAGGGCGTACAGCGCCGCCGCCAGCGCCAGCGCCGCGGGCGACACGCCGGTCCACAGCGCCCCCAGGCAGCCGATGTGCAACAACGCAAAGGGCAAGGCGCGGGTCCAGTCGATGCGATCGGGATCGCCGCCCGGCGCGTCCTGCGCCTGCGTATCGACCCAGCGCCTGATCGAAGCGGTCCAGCCTGCGAAAACGGAGCGCATCATGATGTCCTGTGTGAAACGTGTCGGGATATACGGGCGGGCGGCCGCAACGGATGCGTCGGATGCATCAGTGAAAACCCTTATTTCTGGCGCGCCGCGTTCGGGCAGGGATGGGCCACGAACGCGTCCAGGTCGTCAAGCACCGGCGCGCGCCAGCGCAGCGGGCGCGACAGCGTGCCCACCAGCAGCTTGTGGCCGAGGTCGGGGTAGGTCACCAACCTCGCGCACGCGCCGGCGGTTTGCAGGGCGGCGGCCAGGCTGGCGCTGTTGCGGCGCGGGTCGACCGTGGTATCGGCCGCGCCGGTCAAGAGCAGGCCGGGCGGCGCAGCCGCGCTGACGTGGTGGATGGGTTGCGAGTCGGGCGGCGTGTCCGGGTAGCCGAACACCGGCCGCAGCGTGCGCGAGACGATGGGCAGGAAGTCATAGGGCCCGGCCAGGCCGATCCAGCCCGCCAGCGCCGCGGGGCTGGAGCCGGCGCCGCCCAGCCAGCGCCCGTCCAGCGCCAGCATGGCGGCGATGTAGCCGCCGGCGCTGTGGCCGGCGACGAAGACGCGCCGCGGATCGCCGCCATGGTCGGCGATATGGCGCTGGGTCCAGGCGACCGCCAGGGCGGCGTCGCGCAGGAATTCCGGGTAGCCGGCTTCGGGATAGAGCCGGTAATCGACAACGACCGCGACCATGCCGCGCGCCGCCAGCGCGTCGCCGACGAAACGGTAGTCGGCCCGTTCCCCGCTGCGCCAGCTGCCGCCATAGAAGAACACCACCACGGGCGCATTCACCGCGCCGGGCGGCCGGTACACGTCCAGCCGCTGGCGCGCCAGCGGACCGTAGGCCAGTCCCGCCGAGACCCGGTGGGCGTCGTCGGGCACGGCGCCATTGAGCACCGTCAGGGGCGAACAGGCGGCCAGCAGGCCAAGGGCCAGCGCGGCCAGGACCACGATGGCAAGCAGGCCGCGCGGGCCTGCGGTAATCCAGGAAGACATGAGGGGCTCCGCAATGGAATACCCCTCTATACGTGGTCCGGCCCGCTTTGGATGCGGCTCAGATCTTGAGCACGTCGCCGCTCATGATGACCGGCCCGGTCGGTTTGCCCGACGGCGATCCGCCCGGCGGTTCAAGCGTGATGGCCAGCTTCTGTATGCCTTCCAGGCCCTGGCTGCGCCGCAGCGCCGTCTGGCCATCGGGCGCCACCACGCCGACCGATTGCGGCGCCTGCCCGGGCGGGATCACCCACAGCTCCAGCGCCTTGCCGCCGGCGCGCGAGGCCAGGTCCTGCAGGGCGTGGACATGCAGGCCGCCGCGCTCGTCGGCGCGCACCACCAGCATGGCCTGCGCCTCCGGGCTTTGCAGCACCGCCATCAATTGCGTGCGCGCGGCGCGGTCGACCTGCATCGGGTAGACCACCACCCCGGCCACCAGCACCGCCGCCAGCGCGCCGCTGAGCACGCGCCAGAAAGCCAGGCCCTGCCAGCCGCGGGCGCCGCCCGGCTTCAGGCGCGCTTCGATGGCGCGCCAGACGCGGCGCGGCGGCACGCGCGTAGGCAGCGACCACAGCAGCGGATAGATGTCGTTTTCCCAGTCGCGCACCTGGCGGCGCAGGTTGGCGTCGGCGGCCATCAGGCCCTCGAAGCGGCGGCGCGCGCCGCCCCGCATGGCGCCGGCCACGTAGTCGGCGGCCAGCCGCGCGCGCAGTTCGGGATCGCTGTAGTTCATGACAGGCACCTCTTGAGCCGGTCCATGCCGCGCCGCACCCAGCTCTTGATCGTGCCCAGCGGCGCCTGCAGGCGCCGGGCAATCTCGCTGTGGCTGAGGTCATCGAAGAAGGACAGCGCGATGGCGGTGCGTTGCTGCCCCTCCAGTTGTTTCAGGCAGTCGGCCAGGCGCTGGCCGTCCTGGTCGCGTTGCAGGCGCTCGAAGGGGCCGGGCGCGTCGTCGGCCCAGGCCTGCGTCAGCTCGCCGTCGGCGTCGGGACGCTCCAGGTCCGGCCTGCGCAGCAGGTCGATGCAGCGATTGCGCACGATGCGCGTCATCCAGGTCATGACTTGGCTCTGCTCCGAAGAATAGCGGGCGGCGTTGCGCCAGATATTGATGAAGCTGTCCTGGAGGACTTCCTCCGCCCAGTCGCTTCGCCGCAATATACGTACGGCAAGCGCAAATAGATGCGGGGACGTCTGTTGATAGAGTTCGGCCAGCGCGGATTCCTGGCCGCGGGCGCAGTCCTGTATCAATGCCTGCAGACGAAGCGGGTCGGGCATGGCGGCTATCCGGGTCACTGATGATGCGGCCGCGCGCGGGAAACCGGCGCGCGGGAGGGACGGAAGTCTTCGTGCGCATGATACAGGCAAGTCCCCCGCGCGGGCGGCGGCCATCTTTAAGGCCGGCCGCGCGCGCGGCCTGGGGTAATCCCCCATAAGCAGGGGGTGGCCGCTGGATAAGAATTCATGGTTTTCTCTCTGGTTTATTCCCACGGCCGCCTCGCATCTGGCGAGCAGTCCACATTAGGCATCAGGGGTCCCTGGCATGAAGGCGTTTTTCCACGACGATCAAAAGCTGCACCATCCGCAGACCTACTTCTCGCGCGGCAAGATGCGCACGCCGCAGGAGGTGCCCTCGCGCCTGGACGGCCTGGTGCAGGCGGCCCGCAAGCTGGGATTCGACGTGCAGGCCCCGGCCGACCACGGCGCCGGGGCGCTGGCGGCGGTGCACAGCCTGGACTACCTGCGCTTCCTGCAGGACGCCCATGAAGACTGGATGAAGCTCCCCGGAGACTGGGGCGGCGAAGTGGTGTCCAACGTCTTCGTGCGCGAACCCAACGCCCTGCGCGGCGTGCTGGCCAAGGCGGGGCGCTATCTGGCCGACGGCAGTTGCCCGGTCGGCCCGAAGACCTGGCATTCGGCATACTGGTCGGCGCAATGCGCCATCGCGGGCGCCGAGACGCTGCTGGCCGGCGACCGCCACGCCTACGCCATCTGCCGGCCGCCCGGCCACCACGCCCGGCGCGACGCCGCGGGCGGCTTCTGCTACCTGAACAACGCGGCCATCGCCGCGCAGCGCCTGACGGCCCGCTTTCCGCGCGTGGCCATCCTGGACACCGACATGCACCATGGCCAGGGCATACAGGAGATCTTTTACGCGCGCAGCGACGTGCTCTACGTGTCCATCCACGGCGATCCCGAAAACTTCTACCCGGTGGTGGCGGGCTTCGAGGACGAGCGCGGCGCCGGCGAAGGCCTGGGCTACAACATCAACCTGCCGATGCCGCACGGCTCGCCCGAATCGGTGTTTTTCGACCGGCTGGCGCAGGCCCGCCGCGCGATCGAACTGTTCCAGCCCGATGCCCTGGTGCTGTCGCTGGGCTTCGACATCTTCGAGAAGGATCCGCAGGCCATGGTCAGCGTGAGCGAAGACGGCTTCGAGCGCCTGGGCCGGGAAGTCGGCGGCCTGGTCCTGCCGACGCTGATCGTGCAGGAAGGCGGCTACTACATCGAAGGCCTGGAATCCAACGCCCGGCGATTCTTCACGGGCCTGGGCGCCGCCTGATCCGGCGCGGGCCGTCCCGCTACGCGCCGCGGCCGACCGGCAGGCGCATCGCCACGCGCCGCTGCGCGGGCAGGCCGTGGCGCGCCTCGGCCTGCAGCACCGCGTGCAATCGCGAGCCCGGCAACGCCGGGTCCGGCTGGAATCCCAGCCGCGCATACCAGGCCTCATTCCACGCGACATCGCGGAAGGTCGTCAGGGTGACGGCGTGCATGCCCGCGCGCAGGGCATGCTGCAGCGCCGCGCGCATGAGCTGCCTGCCCACGCCCTTGCGCTGATGGCCGGCGTCGACGGCCAGCTCCCACACGTGCAGGTCGTCGCCGAAGGCTTCGGCGGCCAGAAATCCGCACAACTGCCCCGCGTCCGTGTGCGCCACCCAGGACGTTCCCTGCGCGATCAGCCGCTGGTGCGCGGCGTCGGACATCGCGTCATCGTCGGCGATCCATTCCAGGCCCGCAACGCCGCGAAACAGCGCGCCGGCCGACCGCTCGATGGCGGGCAGCAGGGCGGCGTCTTCAGGGCGGGCGGGGCGTATCGGCATGGGAGGGCGGGCGGTCGAGTTCTGGCGGCCGTGATTCTACGCCGCCTCACGCCGCGCGGCAGGCGCGGGGCCATGCCGCCACGGCGCGCCATGTTGCAGTATTCGCCGGCAATCCGGTGTTTAATCGGCGCTCCCTCGCGGGACACGCCGACCGGGCCACGGCGCCTGCCGCGCCCGGCGGCCTTCACAACAAGATCACCAGGATTTCGCACGTGTTTCATGTCATCACCGGCCTCATCGCGCTCTACGTCATCTGGCGCTTCGTCTGGCCACTGCACTGGCCCGCCGCGGGCAGGATGCTGCTGGCCGTATTGGTGCTGCTGTCCGCCGAGCACCATCTCATCACCCGCAACTTCTTCGGGACCATGGCCTCGCCCGAAGTGCCCGCCGCCGTGCTGATGGCGCTGGGCGCGGCGTTCGGCGCGGTCATCCTGCTGGCCCTGTTCCTGTTCATCCGGGACGGGGCAGGCCTGGCCCTGTCGGCGTTTTCGCGCAGCCGGGGACGCGCCCTGCTCGCCTGCCCGCGCCTGCGCACGGGGCTGGCGTGCGCCGCGATGGCGCTGTCCGTGCTGGGCGTCTGGCAGGCGGTGCGCGTGCCGGAGGTCAAGACGATCGAAGTCGCCCTGCCCCACCTGCCGCGCGCGTATGACGGCTTTCGCATCGTGCACCTGACGGACCTGCACGCCAGCCGGCTGCTTCAGGCCGACTGGATGCGAGCGGTGGTCGCCCGCGCCAATGCGCTCGAGCCGGACCTGACGCTCATCACCGGCGACCTGGTCGATGGCACGCCCGCGGCGCGCGCCGCCGACGTGCAGCCGCTGGCCGACCTGCGCGCGCCGCACGGCGTGGTGGCGATCCCGGGCAATCACGAGTACTACGCCGAATACCTCGGCTGGCTGCAGGCCTTCGAGAAGCTTGGCCTGCGCATGCTGCTCAATGCGCACATGACCCTAGAACGCGACGGCCAGCCGCTCGTGCTGGCAGGCATCACCGACAGCACGGCGGCGCGCGTGGGCCAGCCGCTGCCCGATATCGATGCGGCCATGAAGGGCGTGCCGCCCGCGTCGGCGGTGATCCTCTTGAGCCATCGCCCAGTCGGCGCCGAGCGCCATGCCCAGGCCGGCGCCGGCCTGCAGCTGTCCGGCCATACGCACGGCGGACAGATCCTGGGTCCGCACCTGCTCACGCAGTTGGCCAACGAGGGCTACGTGTCGGGCATGTACCAGGTTGGCGGCATGCAGCTCTACGTGAGCAATGGGGCGGGCCTGTGGCCCGGCTTTCCCATCCGGCTGGGCCGCCCGTCCGAGATCACGCAGATCGTGCTGCGCGCCGGCCCGCCCGCCTGACGCCAACGCCAGGGTGGCGGCGGCGGCGCGGCGCGCCCATTCCTGGCAGGGGATCAGGCCGTGGCGCGCTGCGCCTCCTGCAGCGCGCGCCACAGGATCTTGCCCGTGTTGGACTTGGGCAGCGCATCCACGAACTCGACGATGCGCGGCGCCTTGTAGGCCGCCATGCGCTCGCGGGCCCACGCGATCACCTCGTCCTCGCGCGCCGCGTCGCGCGCCTCGGGCCGCAGCACCAGCAGCGCCTTCACGGTTTCGCCGCGGCAGGCATCCGGCACGCCGATGACACAGGCCTCGTGCACGGCCGGATGCTCGTACAGCGCATTTTCGACCTCGGCCGGCCAGACCTTGTAGCCGGAGGCGTTGATCATGCGTTTCAGGCGGTCGGTGATGAAGAAATAGCCTTCCTCGTCCACGCGCCCCAGGTCGCCCGTCCGGAAATAGCGCGCACCGTCCAGCATGAAAAACGCCTCGTCGTCCGCCGCCGGATTGTTCCAGTACCCCTGCATGATCTGCGCGCCGCGCGTCACCAGTTCGCCGGTCTCGCCGGGCGGCAGTTCCTTCAGCGTGGCCGGGTCCACCACCCGCGTGTCCACGCCGAAGGTCGGCACGCCGATGCACTGGCGCTTGTTGCGGTGCATGGGATTGCAGTGCAGGAACGAGGCGCTTTCGGTCAGGCCGTAGGCTTCGTTGAAGACGATGCCGTAGCGGTTGGCCAGCATGGCCGCCACGGCCTCGGGCATGGGCGCCCCGCCGCCGCACAGCAGCGCCAGGGCGGACAGGTCGTAGTCGTCGATGCCCGGCTGCGCGAAGAAATCCACGATCATCGCCGGCGCGGCCGCCCACACGCTGACGCGGTGCCGCGCCATCAGTTGCGCGGCCACCTTGCGGTCCCAGCGCGGCAGCAGCACCACCGTGGCGCCCAGCAGGATCGGCAGGTTCATGCAGTTCTGCATGCCCAGCAGGTGGAACATCGGCGCAACGCCCATGATGATGGCCTCGGAAGTCAGGCCCCGCCACAGTTGCGACCCCGTGGCCGCGGCCGCCAGCGTGCCGTGCGTGTGCCGGCAGCCCTTGGGCCGGCCCGTGGTGCCCGACGTATACGGCAGCAGGCACAGGTCCTGCGCCCTGGCCCGGTGAGGCAGCGGCGGCGCATTGACCGCCATGGCGCCATACCAGGGCACGCCGCCCCGGATGTCAGGCATACGGCGAGGAGCGGCGATCTCCGACGGCGGCGCGACCGCGCCGTCGCCCGGCCCCAGATAGTCCGAATAGGCATGCACGATCACGCGGTCCAGCCGGCCGTCCCGCGTGAAGTCCGCCAGCCGGCCGGCCAATTCCTGCGCCGCAAACGCGACCCGCGCGCCGCTGTCTTGAAGATAGTGCGCCAGTTCGTCCGGGGTGCTCATCGCATTGACCGGCACCACCACGGCGTCCGCGCGCAGGATGGCGTAGTAGGCAATGATGAACTGCGGACAATTCTGGCTGAACAACAGCACCCGGTCGCCCGCCTTGACACCAGCCCCGTGCTGCAGATAGCCGGCCATGGCGTCGACCTCGCGCTTTAAGCGCGCATAGTCCAGCGTCGTGTCGTAGAACACGATGGCGGGCTTGGCGGGATAGCGCGTGGCGGACGCTTCCAGGTTGAAATACAGGCTGGACTGCGGCTGGCTGATGGCCAGCGGCAATCCCTTGGGCCAATACCGATGATGCGCTTGCTGCATGCCCTGGGTCTCCGGTTCCCGCGTCGTCGGCGCCGCCTCAGGCGACCAGGCCGCGCGCGATGATTTCTTTCATGATCTCGTTCGAGCCGCCATAGATCTTGCCCACGCGGGCATCGGCGTACATGCGGGCGATCGGATACTCCAGCATGTACCCGTAGCCGCCATGCAGCTGCAGGCATTCGTCAATGACCTGGCAGTTCATCTGCGTGGTCCACCACTTGGCCATCGCGGCGGTCGGCAGGTCCAGCGTGCCGTCCAGTTGCCGCGCGATGCAGTCGTCGACGAAGCGCGCCGCGATCGTCGCCACCGTCTCGCTCTCGGCCAGCTTGAAACGCGTGTTCTGCAGGTCGATCAGCGGCTGCCCGAACACCTGGCGCGTCCGGGTGTAGGCGACGGTCTCGTCGATGGCCCGCCGCATCGTGGCCACCGCACCCACCGCGATCAGCAGGCGTTCGCGCGGCAGTTGCTGCATCAGTTGCGCAAAGCCGCGGCCCTCCTCTTCGCCCAGCAGGTTGCAGGCCGGCGCGCGCACCGCGTCGAAGAACAGCTCGGCCGTGTCCAGGCTTTTCTGGCCCAGCTTCTCGAGCAGCCGGCCGCGGCGAAAGCCCGGCAGGTCGCGGGTTTCCAGCATGATCAGCGAGATGCCGCGCGAGCCGGCCGCGGGATCGGTCTTGACCACCACACAGATCAGATCGGCGTGCAGGCCATTGGTGATGAAGGTCTTGGCGCCATTGACGACATAGGCGTCGCCATCGCGCGTCGCCGTGGCGCGGATGCTCTTCAGGTCGGACCCCGCGCCCGGTTCGCTCATGGCGATGGCCCCGACGAGCTCGCCGGTGGCCATCTTCGGCAGCCAGCGCTGCTTCTGGGCCTCGGTGCCGTAGTTCAGGATGTAGTGCGCCAGGATCGCGCTGTGCACGTTGTTGCTGAAGCCATGGACCATCGCGCGCGCCTGCTCGGCCGCCACGATGGCCTCGTGCGCGAAGGTGCCGCCGCCGCCGCCATAGGCCTCGGGCATGCTGACGCACAGCAGCCCCATGCGCCCCGCCTTGCGCCAGATCTCGCGATCCGCGTGCTGTTGCTTGCGCCACCTGGCTTCGTCGGGCGCGAACTCCTTTTCGAACAGGCGCCGGGTCGAATCCTGGAACAGCGTCAGGTCGGCGTCCATCCAGCCTTTTTTCGGGGTATCCATCGGGGTGTCCATCGGGCTATCCATCGGAGTCTCCCGCGGCATCAAGGACGCCCGCCGCCCACGACCAGCACCTGGCCGCTGATGTAGTTGGATTCGGGCAGGCAGAACAGGTACACCGCGCCCGCCGCCTCGGCCGGCGTGCCGGCGCGGCCGATGGGAATCAGGCTTTCGGCGTTCTTGAGCACCTGCGGATTCACGCCCACCTTGATCTGCCGGCCCTGGATGTCCAGCGTGGCGTCGCCGTCGGCGGCGGCTTCGGTGAGCCGGGTCTTGATCAGCCCGAAGGCCACGCTGTTCACGTTGACCTTGTAGCGCCCCCATTCCTTGGCCAGCGCCCGCGTCAGGCCGTTCACACCCGCCTTGGCCGCCGCGTAGTTGGCCTGGCCCGCATTGCCCATCACGCCCGAGGTGGACGAGATGTTCACGACCTTGCGAAAGACCTCGCGGCCCTCGGCGGCCTCGGCCTTGGCCGCCTCGCGGATGAAGCCGGACGCGGCCCGCAGGATGCGGAACGGCGCGGACAGGTGCACCGCCAGGATCTCGTCCCATTGTTCGTCGGTCATCTTCTGGATCACGTTGTCCCAGGTATACCCGGCGTTGTTCACGATGATGTCCAGCCCGCCGTAGGCGTCCAGGGCGGCCCCCACGAAGCGGTCGGCAAAGCCGGATTCGGTGACGCTGCCCGCGCAGGCCACGGCCTGCCCGCCCGCGTGGCGGATCAGCGCCACCGTGTCGTCGGCGGGCCCCGCGTCCAGGTCGTTGACCACCACCCTGGCGCCTTCGCGCGCCAGTTTCAACGCGATTTCCTGGCCGATGCCGCGCCCCGAACCGGACACCAGCGCCACCTTGCCTTCAAGCGTACCCATGCCTTGTCTCTCCATGCTTGTTCTCCATGCTTGTTCTCCTTATGCGGCCTGATACAGCGTGACGACGCACGCGCCGCCCAGTCCCAGGTTGTGCTGCAGCGCCAGGCGCGCGCCCTCGACCTGGCGCAGGTCCGCCTGGCCGCGCAGTTGCCAGACCAGCTCGGCGCATTGCGCCAGGCCCGTCGCGCCCAGCGGATGGCCCTTGGACAGCAAGCCGCCGGACGGATTGGTGACGACGCGCCCGCCATAGGTGTTGTCGCCATCCACGATGAATTTTTCCGCCGTGCCCTCGGGCGTCAGGCGCAGGCCTTCGTAGGTGATCAGTTCGTTGGCCGTGAAGCAGTCGTGCAGTTCGACGACATCCACGTCGGCCGGATCCACGCCCGCGGCCTCGTAGACGCGGTCCGCCGCGGCGCGCGTCATGTCGTAGCCGACCAGCTTGCGCATGTCGCCGGCGTCAAAGGTCGATGGCAGGTCGGTCGTCATCGCCTGCGCGGCGATGCCCACCGCGGGACTCAGTCCGTGGCGGCGGGCGAAATCGTCCGAGCACAGAATGGCCGCCGCCGCGCCGCAGGTGGGCGGGCAGCACTGCAGCCGGGTCAGCGGGTCGAAGATCATGGGCGCGGCCAGCACGTCGTCCAGCGTCACGGTCTGGCGGAACACGGCATACGGGTTGCGCGCCGCGTGCTGGCGCGCCTTGACCGAAATGCGCGCGAACGTGTCCGCACGGATGCCGTGCGCTTTCATGTAGTCGCGGCCGGCGCCGCCGAAGAACTGCGCCGCGCGCGGCTTGTCGGCGTCATAACCCTGGAGCTCGGTCATGGCCGCCGCAAAGGCCTGCAATGGCGACGGGCGGTCTTCATACACGCCCTTCAGCGCGCCCGGCACCATCTGTTCAAAGCCCACCGCCAGCGCGCATTCCGCGGCGCCGCTTTCGACCGCCTGCCGCGCCAGGAACAGGGCCGACGAGCCGCTGGCGCAATTGTTGTTGACGTTGAACACGGGGATGCCCGTCAGGCCCACGCCGTAGACCACCGCCTGGCCAGAGGTCGAATCGCCATAGACATAGCCCGCGTACGCCTGCTCCACGGACTCGTAGGGCAGTCCGGCGTCCTGCATGGCGTCGCGCACCGCGCGCATGCCCATGACGGAATAGGGTTCGCTCGCGCCGGGCTTGCTGAACGGAATCATGCCGACGCCGGCCACCCACACTTTTCGATTCATGCCTGCTTCTCCTGAAGAGTCGGCGCGGCGGACGCCGCGCTGGGGAATCCATGGCCCTGCCGCAGCACGGACTTCAATACCTTGCCCGCCGCCGACAGGGGCAGGTCGTCGCGGAATTCATAGCTTTTGGGGCACTTGTAGGGCGCAAGGACCTGGCGGCAATGCGCGTTCAACGCGGCGGCATCGGGCGCGGCGCCCGACCGCGCCACGATCACCGCGTGCACGGCTTCGCCCCACCGTTCGTGCGCCACCCCGATCACCGCGCAGCGCGCCACGCCCGCATGCCGCGCCAGGGCGGCTTCGACTTCGGCCGCGTAGACGTTTTCGCCGCCGGTGACGATCATGTCCTTCAGGCGGTCCACCACGTACAGATAACCGTCGTCGTCCTGGCGCGCCGCATCGCCCGTCAACAACCATCCGTCGGAAAACATCCGCGCCGTCTCGTCGGGCCGGTTCCAGTAACCGGCGACGACCATGGGACCGCGCACCGCCAGCTCGCCCACCGCGCCGGGCGGGACGTCCTGGCCGTCGGCCGCCAGGATGCGCACCTCGACCCCGACCGCGGGACGGCCCGCCGACAAGGCGCGCGGCCCGCCCTGCCGCACGTCGGCATTGAGGGCCACCAGCGCCGAGGTCTCGGTCATGCCGTAGGCATGCACGAACTGCGCATTGGGAAAGGCGTCCAGCGCCCGGGCCAGCAGCGCGGGCGCGATAGGAGAAGCCCCCCAGATGACGCGCTGCACGCCGCCCAGCCGATAGGTCGCGAAATCCGGCGCGTCCAGCAGCATCTGGATCATGCTGGGCACCAGCAACACTTCAGAGATGCCATCGTCCTGCAGGGATTGCAGCACCGCCCCGGGATCGAACCCGCGCTGCATTACGACCGACGCGCCCGCCAGGAGCTGCCCCATCAGGCGCCCCAGTCCGGCCACGTGGAAAAGCGGCGCCACCAGCAGCACGCGGCTGTCCTGCGGCGTGGGGACGGTGGCCAGCCGGGCGACGGCGGCGCTCCACAGATTGGCGTGCGTCAGCATCGCCCCTTTGGGCAGGCCGGTCGTGCCGCCGGTGTACAGAATGGCGGCCAGCGCGTCGCCGCCCGCGCGGCAGTCTTCCAGGGCGGGCGCGGCCTCGGCCAGCGCATCCAGTTCGGGCAGCGGCAGCGCCTGCGCCGCGCAAGCCGACAGGCTGCCGGCAAGGCGCGGCGACATCGCAGGGTCCGCCAGCGCCAGGCGCGCGCCGCCACCCGCCAGGCCCTGCGCCAGCTCGGCGTCGTTCCAGCGCGTGTTCAGGGGCTGGATGACCGCCCCCAGCCACCAGCACGCGAGCATGGCCGACACGTACGAAGCGCTGTTCGCGCCCAGCAGCGCGACCCGGTCGCCGCGACGCACGCCGGTGTCCCGCAGCACGGCGGCCTTGCGGGCCGCCCAGTCCAGCAGTTCGGGATAGGTCCAGGCGCGCGCGCCTTCACGCAAGGCGATCGTGCTGGGATACAGCCGGCTTGCCCGGTGCAGGCCCTGAGTCAGATACATAAGCCCGTGTTCCTCCTGCGGCGCGCCGGCGTGCCGGCTCGGTGTCTCGTGCGGCGCGGCGTCTGGCGGCCGGCCGGTGTCCAGTCCGTAGGTTCCCGCCGGCCGGGCGGCGCGGCAATGGCCGCAGGCGTCAATCCGATTGGCGGAAAGTGTCAGTCCATGGGCGGCCGGCAGGCCGGACCGCACACGAGCCGGTTGCGGCGGTATTCGCCGGGCGACACGCCCGTCCACTTCTTGAACGCGCGGTGGAAGGTGCTGGGCTCCGAGAACCCCAGCCGCTCGGCAATGTCCATCAGCGACAGATCGTGCCGTCCCAGATATTCGACCGCCGCATCGCGCCGCAGGTCGTCCTTGAGCACCTGGAATCCCTGGCCTTCTTCGCGCAGATGGCGCCGCAGCGTCTGCGGCGTCATCGACAGCTGCGCGCTGACCTGCGCCAGCGACGGCAGGTCGGCCGACAGGTCGTTGCGCAGCAGGCGCCGGATGCGGTCGGTGAGCGTTGCGCGATCCTGGTACTTCACCAGCAGATCGAATGGCGCATTCGCCAGGAACGCCTTGAGCGCCTGCGCGTCCTGCACCACCGGCAGCGCCAACCAGCGCGACTCCAGCCGCAGGCCCGTCACCTGCTGCCCATAATGGACCGGGGCATGGAACACCCTGTGCGCGTCGGCGCTGCGTGTGCCGCCGTTGTAGTCCACGCCCAATATCGGAATGCGGCGCCCGGCCAGCCAGTTCGCCACGCCCAGCGTGAAGAACAGGAAGGTGCGTTCGGCGTACCACTGCGTGCAGCGGCGTTCGCCCCGCGCATCCAGCACGACGCGCGCGGCATCGCGGTCCACGCACAGACGCGCGGTGAAGTCGCGCAGGACGCCGTGGTAATAGCGGAACGCGACGCGCAGCGCCTGCCCCACCGTGGCCTCCTGCAGCGCGAGCCGGCAGGCATGGGCGAAGGCGCCCAGCGGAACCGGCTGGCGGCCCATGCCCAGGAAGTCGTCGCGCGTGGCGCGCCGCAGCATCCGCAGGATCTGCGCGAACTGCGCCTGCGACACGCGCGCCATCGGCGCCTGCAGCAGCGCGGGCGGCACGTCGGCGCGCAACAGCACCCGGTCGACGTCCACGCCGCGGCGGCGTGCGCCTTGCAGGATCTGGGCGACATGCCCCACGGCGATGGTGTGATGCGTCATGGCGATTCCCGAGGCGGGGTGGACACCGATGGCGTCGATGGTAGCGAAAGGTCCGCCGGCAAGAAATGCCCGGCGTGAGCATTCCCGCCAAGCGAAATCAGCGATTTCGCCATTGGACCGCCGCAAAGCCGCGCCTAGACTGGCTTGAGCCGATTCCCGGCCGCCTCTTCGTATTTACCGGAGTCCCTCTTTGGATACGCCGAACACCGCCCCGCTCGCGGACATCAGGATCCTGGACTTGTCGCGATTGCTGCCCGGCCCGCTGGGCGCGCAGTACCTGGCGGACCTGGGCGCGGACGTGATCAAGATCGAAGACACGCAGGCCGGCGACTATGCGCCGCCGTCGCTGCGCGCGGTGTGCAACCGCAACAAGCGCGGCCTGCGGCTGGACCTGAAGCACCCCGACGGCCAGGCCGCGCTGGCGGCGCTGGCGCGCGAGGCGGACGTCGTGATCGAGAGCTTCCGGCCCGGCGTGGCGGCCCGCCTGAAGGCCGACTATCCCACCCTGGCCGGCCACAATCCCCGGCTGGTGTACTGCAGCATCACCGGCTACGGTCAGACGGGTCCCCTGCGCGACGCCGCCGGCCACGACCTGAATTATTCAGCCTATGCCGGCGTGGCGGACCAGATGGGCTGCGGCCCGGATGAACCCGCGCTGTCCAACGTTCCCGTGGCCGATATCCTGGGCGGCTCGCTCACGGCGGCGATGGGTATTCTGGCTGCCCTGCTCGACGCGCGGCGCACCGGCCGCGGCCGCTGTCTGGACATCGCCATCGCGGACGGCCTGCTGGCCAGCGCCGCGGTGCCGCTGGCCACCCTCAACGCCCACGGCGCCACCCGGCCCGCCGGCGGCGACACGCTCTCTGGCGCACTGGCCTGCTATGGCCAATACCGCGCGCAGGACGGCCGCCATCTGGCGGTGGCGGCGCTGGAACCCAAATTCTGGACGGCGCTGTGCCAGCGCCTGGGCCGCGCGGACCTGATTCCCCTGCACCGCGATGCCGATGCGGCGCAACAGGCCCATGTGCGCGCAGAACTTGAACGCCTGTTCGGCTCGAAGCCGCGGGCGCATTGGCTTGCCTTGCTGGACGGCGCGGACTGCTGCGTGTCCCCGGTGCTGACGCTGGCCGAAAGCCTGGCGCACCCGCAATTCGTCGCGCGCGGCATGGTGCGGCAGGTCCGGCACGACACCTACGGCAGCGGCGCGCAGATCGCCAGCCCCGTAAAGATGTCCGGTTTTCAGTTCGCCATCCATCGGCAGGCGCCCCTGCCCGGCGAACATACCGACCAGATCCTGCGCGAAGCCGGCTACGACGACGCCGCCATCGCCAGCCTGCGCGCGCGCGGCATCGCGCGATAGGCGTTGCCTTTCCGGCGCGCGTGACGCCGCCGGAAACCTGCTGTCTGCTGTGCCCATAACAACCAGGACGGAGACCACCATGACGCATCCCATTTGCAGCACCGCTTCGCCCAGACGCCGCAGCCTGCTCAAGCTGGGGCTGGCCTTGCCCGCGGCGCTTGGCCTTTGCGCGCCCGCGCGCGCCGCCGCGTTCCCCGCGCGGCCCATCACGCTGATCGTGCCCTTTCCCGCGGGCGGCGCCACCGACACGCAGATGCGCGCCCTGGCGGTGGCGGCCTCGCGCGAACTGGGCCAGCCGGTCGTCATCGCCAACCGGCCCGGGGCGGGCGGCACGCTGGGACCCGCCGCCATGGCGCAGACGGCGGCGCCCGACGGCTATACGGTGTCGGTGGTGGTGGGCACCTTGTTTCGCTATCCCTTCCTGCAAGCGGTCAACTACGATCCGCTCAAGGACTTCACCTACGTCGCCTGCATGACGGCCTACTCCTACGGCATCGTCGTGCGGCAGGACGCGCCGTGGAAGACGCTGGACGACCTCATCGCCGATGCGCGCGCCCACCCCGACAGGATCAGCTATGGCGCGACCGGCACGGGCGGCTCCGGGCGCATCGCCATCGAACGCCTGTCCCGGCTCACCGGCGTCAGGTTCAACTTCATCCCCTACAAGGGCGCGGCTGAAGAAACCACCGCGCTGCTGGGCGGACACATCCAGATGGTGTCGGATGCGGGCTGGGGTCCGATGATCGACACCGGCAAGGCGCGGCTGCTGGCCGTGATGGGCGAGGCGCGCGCCCGGCGCTTGCCCGACGTGCCCACGCTCACCGAGCTGGGCTATCCCATCGTCGCCTCCAACCCCGTCGGCATCGCCGGACCCAAGGGCATGGACCCGGCCATCGTCGCCGTGCTGCAGCAGGCATTCCATCGCGCCTCGCGCGACGCGGAATACAACCGCGCGCTGGAAAGCGCCGACCAGCCGCACATGCTGATGGACTCGGCCGCCTACACGGACTACGCCATCCGGCAGGTGGCGCAGGAAAAGCAGTTCGTGGCCGAACTGGGCTTGAAGACGCAATAACGGCCGCGCCCGGCCGCGCGCCTCATGCCCCCGGCCAGGCGGCCGTTCAGCCCGCCTCCGGCGCCAGCATGCTGTCGCGCAGCCGCAGCACCGACGCACACGACGTGTCGCGATGCGTCACCAGCGACAGGGACAGCGCGCCGTGCGCATCCGCATCGGTCAGGGACACGAAGGCCACATGCGGCGTGGAGTACGCGCGCGTCACCCCCGGCACCAGCGCGACGCCCATGCCGCTGGCCACCAGGCTGACCAGCGTCTGCACCTGGATCGCCTCCTGACTGATGCGCGGCGAAAAGCCCGCCTTGTGGCACAGCGCCAGCGTCACCCCGTTCAGGCCCGGCACCTTGGCCGGCGAATACAGTACGAAGTTCTCGGACCGCATGCGCGCCAGCGCAACAGGGCCGGCGGCGGCGAGCGGATGCCCGGCGGGCACGGCAAGGATGAGATCGTCGCGCTCCACCACCCAGGAATCCAGCTCGCTGTCTTCGGCCAGCGGCCCGCGCACCAGGCCCGCGTCGATATCGTTGGCGCGCAGCATCGCCACCAGCCCCACCGTGCTGTCCTCGCGCAGATCCAGTTGCACGTCCGGGTATTGCGCGCGAAACACGGGCAGGCAGCGCGGCAGCAGCATGTAGGTGGCCGAGCCGACGAAGCCCAGGCGCAGCGTGCCCCATTCGCCCAGCGCCACGCGGCGGGCGGCCTGGCGGGCCTGCTCGGTGTGGAACAGCGCGCGCCGCGCGTCGGCCATCAACGCGTCTCCGGCAGGCGTGGTGGTGACGCCCTTGGCGCCTCGCACCAGCAGCGGCACACCCACCGCATGTTCCAGTTTCTGGATGGACACCGATAGCGCGGGCTGCGCGATGTGCAGCGCGTCGGCCGCGCGCCGGTAACTTCCCAGTTCGGCAATCGTCACGAATTGCCGAAGCTGGCGCAAATCTATAGCCATAACAGATTCCGTATCAAGCAATACCGAAGCCATATTAGACGCGTATGAGCGGCGCCGATAGCATGGCCCCCATGACAACCTCTCCCTCTCCCCGCGCCGCCGCGCTGGACGGCGTGCGCATCCTGGACCTGACCTCCGTCGTGTTCGGCCCCTACGCGTCGCAGATCCTGGCCGACTATGGCGCGGACGTGATCAAGGTGGAAGCGCCCGGCGGCGACTCCACCCGGCGCACCGGCCCGTCGCAGGAGGCCGGCCTGTCCGCGATCTTCCTGGGCCTGAACCGCAACAAGCGCAGCATCGTGCTGGACCTGAAACAGCCGGCCGCGCGCCAGGCGCTGCTGACGATGGTGGACCAGGCCGACGTGCTGATGCACAGCATGCGCCCCGCCAAGATGGCCGCGCTGGGCCTGGACCCCGCCACGCTGTGCGCCCGCAACCCCCGCCTGGTCTACGCGGGCCTGTACGGCTTCGGCGCGGGCGGCGCCTACGACGGGCGCCCCGCCTACGACGACATCATCCAGGGCCTGTCCGGCCTGGCGGACCTGGTGGGCCGCCAGACGGGCGCCCCGCGCTATCTGCCCACGGTCGCCGCCGACAAGACCTGCGGCCTCGTCGCCGCGCACGCCATCCTGGCCGCGCTATTCCAGCGGGAGCGCACGGGCCTCGGCCAGGAGGTGGAAGTGCCCATGTTCGAAAGCATGGCGTCATTTGCCCTGGTGGAGCATTACTACGGCCGGCACCTGGCGGACGAGCCCGGCGCACCCGGCTATCCCCGCGTGCTGACGCCCTGGCGCCGGCCGTGCCAGACCGCCGACGGCCACGTCTGCCTGATGCCCTACACCGACGCGCACTGGCGCGACTTCTTCATCGCCGCCGGGCGGCCCGACCTGGCCGACGATCCGCGCTTTGCCGACATCTCGGCCCGCACCCGGCACATCGAGACGCTTTACGAACTGCAGGCCGGCATCGTCGCCGCGCACGACACGGCCTACTGGCTGGCCCTGTGCGAACGCCTGGAAATTCCCGCCGCCCCCGTGAACCGGCTGGAGGACCTGGAAACCGACCCGCATCTGCAGAGCGTCGGCTTCTTCGTGCCGCTGCAAAGCGCCGCCGGCAGCCGCTATCGCTTCGCGCGCAACCCCGTGCGCCTGGCGCAATCCGAGGTGCCGCCTGCCATGCCCCCGCGGCTGGGCGAGCACACGCGCGAGGTGCTGGGCCAGGCGGGCCTGCCGCCCGCCGACATCGCGGCGCTGCTCGATACCGGCGCGGCCCGCGACGCCGGCGATCCCCTTCCTGAAAACGCCAAGGACCCCGCATGACCCAAGACCGCACCCCCGCCCCCGCCGCCCAACTCGGCGAGGGCTATTACTGGCAGGACCTCGCCGTCGGCCAGCGCTTCCAGACGTTTCGCCGCACGGTCACCGAAACCGACATCGTAAATTTCATCAGCGTCACCGGCATGCTGGAAACCATCTTCATCGACGCCACCTACGCACACGGCGCGATCCAGGGCCGCCCCGCGCCGGGCGCGCTGACGTATGGGCTGATCGAGGGCCTCATCATGCAGGGCATGGTGCAGGGCACGGGGCTGGCGCTGCTGGAAGTCCACAAGAAGATGCTCGCGCCCGTGGTGGCCGGCGACACCGTCTGGGCCGAGATCGAAGTCACGGGCGTGCGTCCCACCTCGCAGCACAACCGCGCGGTCGTCACCTCCGCCATCGAGGTGCGCAACCAGCACGGCAAGCCGGTGATGGCCTACACGGCCGTGCGCATGCTGGCCGGCAGGCCCGACTGAGTCCGCCCCGGACGGCGCAGCGTTCCGCAGAGGACGCGGCCGCCCGGGCGTCATCCGCAGTACCCATAACAGCACAAGGAGACAAACCATGAAAAAAACCATGCTGGCCGCCACGCTGGCCATCCTGGCGCTGGGAGGCGCCGCGAGCGCACAGGCCGCCTGGCCCGACCGCCCCGTCACGATGGTGGTGCCCTTCCCGCCCGGCGGGCCGACCGACCTGGTGGCGCGCGTGCTGGCCAAGCAGTTGACCGAACAGCTCGGCCAGACCGTCGTCGTGGAAAACAAGGGCGGCGCCAACGGCAACATCGGCATGCAGTACGCGGCCGCCGCCAAGCCCGACGGCTACACGGTGCTGTACAACACCTCGTCCATCGCCCTCAGCCCCAACCTCTACCGCTCGCTGCCCTTCGACCCGGTCAAGGACTTCGCGCCGGTCTCGACCACGGCCGTCATTCCGCTGGTCCTGCTGGTGCACCCGTCCGTGCCCGCCGACACCGCGTCGGCCTTCGTCGACTATGCGCGCAAGCACCCCGGCAAGCTGTCGTACG
Source organism: Achromobacter sp. MFA1 R4 (assembly GCF_900156745.1). Classification (NCBI taxonomy): domain Bacteria; kingdom Pseudomonadati; phylum Pseudomonadota; class Betaproteobacteria; order Burkholderiales; family Alcaligenaceae; genus Achromobacter; species Achromobacter sp. MFA1 R4. The sequence goes on from NZ_LT707065.1 coordinate 263,653, forward strand.
GCTCGGCCGGCGCGGGCAACGTCACGCACCTGGGCGCGCTGCTGCTCCTGCGTTCGCTGGACATCGACGCCGTCCACGTCCCCTACCGCGGCAGCGCCCCCGCCATGACGGACTTGGTCGGCGGCCAGGTCCAGGTGATGACCAACACGCTCAACGATTCGCTGGGCTTCATCCGCGAAGGCAAGCTGCGCGCGCTGGCGGTCACCAGCGCCGCGCGCAGCGAACAGTTGCCGGATGTGCCGACGGTGGCGGAAACGGTGGCGCCGGGCTTTGGCATGGGCGCCTGGCAAGGCGTCGTCGTCCCGAGCGGCACGCCCGCGCCCGTCATCGACAAGCTGAACGCCGAGATCCTGCGCGCGCTGAAGTCGCCGGAAATGCAGAAGCAGCTCAAGGTGCAGGGCGCGCAGGCGCTGGGATCGACGCCGCAGGAATATGGCGCCTACATCAAGAGCGAGATCGCGCGGTGGGGAGAGGTGGTGAAGGCGGCGAATGTGAAGCTGGATTGACTAGCGCGGGGGGACGAAGGGTTTGAAGACGAACTGTTCGCCATGCTCCTCGCAGTCGGCTGCCAGCTGTTTCCACGCCCGCGTGCTCAAGGTGCGTGGGAACATGGCAGCCCGATCGCCTTCTTCGTACGTGTCCCTGCCCCACTTCACGCCGTCGCGTTCGTTCATGAGGCTTGATTCGCGGATGTCTTTATCCCGGCTGCCATGCCACTGAATCAGGCTGTCGTCTTCTTTCCAATGCAGCCAGGCCACCTCGGTGCCGTCATTCCAACGATACCCAACCAGGCAGAAATGATTCGTCTGGCCATTTTTGTGCACGTAGGCCAACCGGTTCGAGATGGCACGTTCGGGCTGCTGGTAATAGGGGCTGGCGGAAACAACGAGGCGTTCGTCGGGCGGCAGGCGAAAGGGCGCATCGGGCAGGTCGCCGGCGGTTGCCAGCATGGGAAACACAAGCAATAACATCGTACGCAGTGCAATCATTGGACCGTCCTTTACCGGATCTTGAGCACCTCGGCCTGATAGGCCGGCGTCAAACTATAAAAGTCTTGCCCGCCTTTCGTTTGAAAGAAGACGAAATTGGGCCCCGGACTTCCAGATGTGCGGGTTCGCCATGCGTATAGGCCAGTCGGACATGGATCTGCGATGATGTCGGCGCTACGCGCCACCGAGATCACATCATCAACGAATTTCCGATAGCGCTCGTGTCGCTTATCGGAGGCGTCATTGGCAATACCCACCACGCCATTGATACGTTCTTGCATCGCCTGGGGCAAGTCCGGATACCGCTCGAAGTCCGCAATTTGGCCTGGCGCTTTTACTACGCCTCGCAGCGTATTGATGGCGTGTGCGTCGGCCGATCCCGGGCGCGGCGCAAAGTGCCTGGCTCCCGCGTTCAACCGGTTATGCAGGACCCGTTTGATCCACCTCATGCTTTCCACCGCTTCTGCCGGTCCGGCATAGCGTGAATCATCGGGCCCCGCAGTCTCTGCGAGCAGAACCCTTGCGAGCAATCCCGCATCGGTGCCCTCGTCGGGAAGCGACAGTCGAGGCAGAATCCTGACCCTGAGCCGCCGCGTGCCGGCATCAATCCTGCTCAAGGGCTGTTCGTTGACGTACGCGACCACTTCCACCACGCTCTCCCACTGCGAATGCGTGGCAAGCGAGACCAGCCTGATCGACTGCTCTCGATTCCTGTCATCCGGGTTGATTGCCTCGACGCGAAGCAAGGAGGGTTGGCTTCCCCTGAACACCAGGTGCTTCTTGTTCGGTCCCAACCCGATGACTTTGAGAAGCAGCGCGTTGCCCTGAACCAAAGCGATTTCAGGGGGAAGCGTCGAACGGTCGTTACGAATCAGCGTTGCCATGCAGGGACCCACCTCGCGTGTCCAGTTGGCGGCTCGAAGCAGCCACGGACGTATGGTCACGCGCGGGTCCCCTGCGGGATATCAGCGGCGTCTGAAATCGCCGCTATCGCCGCTTTCGCCGGTATCCCCCGCCCCCGGACGGGAACGGGAACGGGAACGCGATTACCGTCCCGCCGCCTTCGCGCTCAGCCCATTGGCCACGCCCATGTCGGTCTTGGGCACGTCGCGCAGCAGCACGCGCACGTCTTCGCCCGAGATGTCGATGCTGGCGCACACGGCCTGGTTCAGCGCGGCGATCAGGGCGGCCTTCTTGGCCTCGTCGCGGCCTTCGATGAGGTCCACGTCCACGCGCGCCATGCGCTTGCCGATCTCGCCCGCGACGATCACATGTTCCGCCGGCACTTCGTGCAGCACGATGCGCACGCTGGGCAAGGGCGCCGCGATGCTTTCGACCACCGCGTTGGACGCCGCCTTCAGCAGCGTGGCTTTCTGGGCGGCCGTGTGGCCTTGCATGATCTGGATGTTCAAAATGGGCATGGCGGTTTCCGATGTTTCGATAAAAGGAAAACCGGCCGAGCCGGCCGGCCAGCCATCATATCGTGACTGCGCCCGCGTGCAAGGGCATGCACGCGGGCGCAGTATTGGGGCGCAGTATCGGGCCGCAGTACGGGGCCGCAGTACGGGCCGCAGTCAGTCTGCCGGGAAAGGCCGCGATCAGGCCGCCTTGTCGTGGCGCTCGGTCTCGGCGTCCGCCTGCTGCGGGGTCGCGTCGGCCACGGCCGGCGTTTCCATCTGGGCCGGCGTTTCGGTCAGGGCCGGCGTCACCAGCTCCACGACCTTCTTGCGCGACAGCATGCCCAGGAACTCGTCGTCCTCGCCCGTCACGGCGACCGGTTGGTCGCTGTGGACCAGTTGGGCCAGCACTTCGCCCAGCCCCGCGGTGGCGGGCACCGAGGCCAGGTCTTCGACGAAGCGGGACACGTCGCGCGCCCCCTCCTGCATCGCCTTCGCGGCCGCCTCGGCGGTCAGCACGCCGGCCAGCCGCTTGCCGTCCAGCACCGGCGCGTACTCATAGTTCAGCGCGTTCATGCGGTCCACGGCGTGCGCCGGGCGCGAGCGCATCGTCAGCGTCAGGCGCGCCGGGTTCACGGCGTGCGTGGCGTTGAGCACCTTGGTGCGGTTCACGTCCTGCAGGAACGACTGCACGTAATCATTGGCGGGGTTCAGCAGGATGTCTTCCGGCGTGCCTTCCTGCACCAGTTCGCCGTCCTTCAGGATGGCGATGCGGTTGCCCAGGCGCAGCGCTTCGTCCAGATCGTGCGTAATGAAGACGATGGTCTTGTTGAGCTTGGCCTGAAGCTGCAGGAGCTGGTCCTGCATTTCGCGGCGGATCAGCGGATCCAGGGCGGAGAATGCCTCGTCCATCAGCAGGATTTCGGCATCGGTGGCCAGCGCTCGCGCCAGGCCGACGCGCTGCTGCATGCCGCCCGAAAGCTGATGCGGATACTGGTTCTCGAATCCCGACAGGCCCACCTGCTCCAGCCATTCGCGGGCGCGCTGCTCGCGCTCGGCCTTGCCCACGCCTTGCACGGTCAGGCCGTAGGCGGCGTTGTCCAGCACGGTGCGGTGCGGGAACAGCCCGAAGCGCTGGAACACCATGCTCATCTTCTTTTGGCGGAAGACTTCGAGGTCGCGCTTGTTCAGGCTGACCACGTCCACGCCGTCGACCAGGATGTGGCCCGCGCTGGGCTCGATCAGGCGATTGAAATGGCGGATCAGCGTGGACTTGCCCGACCCGGACAGGCCCATGATGACGTAGATGCTGCCCTCTTCGATGGACAGGCTGATGTCACGCAGGCCCAGCGTGTGGCCGCTTTCGGCCAGCAGCTGTTCCTTGCTCATGCCGCCCTGCGCGGCCTGCAGCCACTTCTTCGGATGCGCTCCGAAGATCTTGTAGATGTTCTTGACTTCGATCTTGCTCATCGCTGGCCTCCCATGCGCATGCGCTGTCCATACGATTGCGTGATCCGGTCGAACAGCACGGCCAACACCACGATACCCAGGCCGGCCAACAGGCCCCGGCCCACTTCCAGGCGGTTGATGCCCAGCAGGACTTCATAACCCAGGCCGCGCGCGCCGATCATCGACGCGATGACCACCATCGACAGCGCCATCATCGTGGTCTGGTTGATGCCAGCCATGATGTTGGGCAGCGCCAGGGGAAGCTGCACGCCGAAAAGCTGCTGGCGCGGATTGGCGCCAAAGGCGCGGGACGCCTCCAGCACTTCACGGTCGACCAGGCGGATGCCCAGGTCGGTCAAGCGGATCAGCGGCGGCACGGCATAGATGACCGTCGCGATGATGGCGGGGATCTTGCCCAGGCCGAACAGCATGACGACAGGAATCAGGTAGACGAAGCTGGGCATGGTCTGCATCACGTCCAGCACCGGCAGCATGACCGAGCGCAGCCAGTTCACGCGCGCCATCAGCACACCGAGCGGGATGCCGATCAGCACCGACAGGCCGGCCGCCATGATCATCAGCGCCAGCGTCTGCATGCCGGCGTCCCACAGGCCCAGCACGCCGATCAGGCACAGCAGCGCGCCCATCGCCAGGCTCAGGCCAATGCGGCGGCTCACGCCATACGCGATCGCCACCGTAACCGCGACGACCGCCCACCAGGGCGAACTGCGCAGCAGTTGCTCCAACCACACCAACGCGTGCAGGACCGGCTGGGACAGTTTCTCCAGCGTGTCCGCATAGTTGGTGACCAGATGATCGACGAAACCGTCGATCGCCCCTCGTACCTGACGGGCGGGAATAATTTCAGGAAACATGCATTTGACTCCATTGTGGCGCGCTCGCCGCCCGTGTCGCCACCGGGCACGCCGGCGCAGCGGAAAACAACGAGACTGAGACGGGTGCCTGGCACCGGAACGGACCGCCAGGGGCGGGGGTCCATCCCACATCGGTGCCCGGCACCGGGATCACTGCCACCGCAGGTGGCGGCACAAGCACGCTTGCCAGGCCGGGCGCTCGCGCCCGGCCGGCGGCCATCCCGGCAAAGAGGTCCGGTCCCTCCAGGGGCCGGTACGCGCCACCGCGGCGCGCAGCCAGGATCACAGTGCTTTACAGCGCGCTTTGGACGCGCCCGGCGACGTCGGCGGGGACCCACTTGGTCCAGACGTCGGGTTTGTTTTTCAGGAACCACTTGGCCACGGCGTTGGATTCATCGCCGGACTCTTCCATGTGGGCCAGGGTTTCATTGATGACCGGCAGCGGCACCGAAACCTTGGACAGGAACTCGGTCAGCTTGGGCGCATCCTGGGAAAACTTCGTGTTCACCGCCGTGAAGACGGGATTGTCGGGATAGGCGCTGGGCTCGGGCTTGGCGCACTTGGGCGAGGTCAGGCACTTGTGCTTTTCAGCGTCGTAGGGCGGCATGTCCAGCTTGACCAGGTCCATGGCGCCGACCAGCGGCGTGGGCGACCAGTAATAGAACACGACGTTCTGCTTGCGCTTGTAGGCCGACATCAGGGCCGCCTTCTGCGCCGCGCCCGTGCCGGGCGAGTACAGCGTGTAGGTGTCGTCCAGCTTCAGGGCATGGAACAGGTTGTTGCTGGTGACTTCGCAACCCCAGCCTGCCGGGCAACCGTAGAAGCGGCCCTTGCTGGGCTCTTCCGGATCCTTGAATTCGTCCTTGAACTTGGGCAGATCGGCCGCGGACTTCAGCTCGGGCAGGCGCTCGGCCGTGTAGCGAGGGATGTACCAGCCTTCGGCGCCCATGTACAGGTCGCCGATGCGCTTGACCTTGCCGGTCTTCTCGGCGCGATCCCAGGGATCGGCCACGCTGTTCAGCCAGATCTCGGTGTTGATGTCCAGATCGCCGCGCTCCAGCGCGGCCAGGGCGGGCAGGGTCTCGGTGGGCAGGGTTTCGGTCTTGCAACCGTAGCCCTTTTCCATGATGAAACGTTCGACGTCGACCAGGACCAGATTGGATTCCCAGTTCATGGCGCCAAACATGACGGGCCGCTTGAGCTCACATTGCGGGGCATCGGCGGCTTGGGCCGATCCGGCAAATGCAAACAGAACGGCCGCGGCGGCCAGGGTCTTGACAGGGGTAAAACGCATTGGCTTTTGCCTCCATAGGTTCAGGCACACACGCCAGGAACAGGCCCTGGGCGGCGCCATGGAGCTAAGGGGGTTGTGCGGAAGACGGGCTGAACCGCCAATACAAACCGACACTAGCAACAAGACGGCCCGCGAGGATCGCGGCGTCTTGCAAGACAGGGAGCATCAGAAAGGATTTCTGAATACCCACAGAAAGAGAACAAACTGAACGAAGAAGGCGGCATCTTAAACGAAATTGATGTGCAGACCAACCCCGGCGGTGAATGAAACAGATACATTCGGCCTAAATTCTGTCAGGGATAACCCGGATCATCACAGGGAAGGCACGCGGTTTCTCCTGGGGAAATTCGCCCTCTTGGTGCAGAAACATTTAGTTAACAATACGTGCCTATTAATACGTTCAGGCGGTTCCAAAGCGATCGAAAAGTCGGCCATTGGCCCCAAATTAATGCAGTCTTTCCGCGTAAATCATGGAACCAAGGCAAGCAAACCACGGCATCACCGCGCCGCCGGTTCCCCATACATGTAGTCCCGCCGCCACGGATACGAAGGCCCCGCCGGCTCGTCCAGTTCGTCCCCCCTTCCCGCCGCCGGGTGCTGGGCAAGGACCTGGTGCAGCGCGATCCATCCATGTTCGAAGGCCATCGCGCAGCCGGCCAGATACAGCCGGTACGCGCGCAGCGCGCGCTCACCCTGGCCGGCGCCCAGGATCTGCGCCGCCTCCGGCAGCCGCGCCTCCAGCCCGTCGCTCCACGCCCACAGGGTGCGCGCGTAGTGCGGGCGCCGGTTTTCCACGTCCAGGTCTTCCAGGCCGCCATTGGCCAGCGCCTGCATCACGACACTGATGTGCGTCAGCTCGCCCCCGGGGAAGATGTATTTCTCGATGAACTCGCCCATGCCGTTGCCCAGTTCCGCGTTGTAGACGCCCGCCGCGGTGATGCCATGGTTCATGATCAGACCGCCCGGCTTGAGCAGGCGCCGCAGCTTGGCGAAATAGCCGTCGAGTTGCGCGCGCCCCACGTGCTCGAACATGCCCACCGACGCGATCTTGTCGTAAGGCTGGGCCTCATCGAGCTTGCGGTAGTCCAGCAGTTCCATGCGCACACGCCCGGCAAGCCCCTTTTCCTGGATCAGCCGGACCACGTGCGCATGCTGGTTGCGCGACAGCGTAATGCCGGTGGCGTCCACGCCATAGCGTTCGGCAGCCCACAACAGCAGCCCGCCCCACCCCGCCCCCACGTCCAGGAAGCGTTCGCCCGCCCGCAGGCGCAGCTTGCGGCAGATGTGGTCCAGCTTGGCCTGCTGCGCCTGCGCCAGCGTCATGCCGGGTTCGCGGTAGTAGGCGCAGGAATAGACCCGGCGCGGATCCAGCCACAGCGCGTAGAAGTCGTCGGACAGGTCGTAGTGGAATTCGATCTGCCTGGCGTCGCGCGCGACCGAGTGCCGCCAGACCGACATCACCTTGCGCACCAGATCGGTCAGCCAGCCGCCGCGCGCGGCCTCCATCGGCGATCCCGGCAGCAGCGCCGCGGCAACCGCCATCACATCGCGCATGCTGCCCTCGATGTCGATGCGGCCTTCCACGTAATCCTGCCCCAGCACGCCCACCGCGCCTTCGGCCAGATGGGCCAGCGCGGCCTTGTCGTGCGTCACGAACCGGACGCGGGGATCGGCAGCGCCCAGCACCGCGCCGTCAGGCAGCACCAGTTGGACCGGGACAGGCACCGCCTGGAGTTTGCGTTCCACGATAGATAGCAAAGGACTCACGGCCTTTCCTCCGGATACGTAAGGACGCCAGAAACGCCATCGGAAAACACCTGCAATCTTGGTGTAAGCCAGCCCATGATAAAGTCACCGGCTTGGCGCGAACAGTGCGGCGGCCTTTACGGCCGCGGCAACACAATCCGCGCCCTGTCCCTGCGCTTATCGCGATCTACATGCCCCCAACACAAACATCCCGCAGCAGCCTGCCCGGCTGGCTTATTCTCATGGGCGCGCTGACGGCCATCGGCCCGTTCGCCATCGATATGTACCTGCCGGCGTTTCCGACCATCGCCGCCAACCTGGGCGTCTCGCGCGGCGACGTCGAACGCACGCTGGCGGCGTACCTGATCGGCCTGGCGATGGCGCAGGTGTTCTACGGCCCGATGGCCGACCGCTACGGCCGCAAGCCGCCGCTGCTGGTGGGCCTGACGCTCTTCATGATCGCCTCGCTGGGGTGCGCGCTGTCGGGCTCGGTCGAAGCCCTGACCGGCTGGCGCGTCGTGCAGGCCATGGGCGGCGCGGCCGGTATCGTGATCCCGCGGGCGGTCATCCGCGACCACTACGAAACCCACGAAGCCGCGCGTGCGATGTCGCTGCTGATGCTCATCATGGGCCTCGCGCCGATCCTCGCGCCGCTGATCGGCGGCCAGTTGCTGACCATTACTTCCTGGCGCAGCCTGTTCTGGGTGATGCTGGCGGGCGGCGCCATGCTGATGGCCGCGGTCATCCTGATCATGAAGGAATCGCTGGCGCCCGAACGCGCGGTGCCGCTGCGCTGGAGCACCATCCTGCAGAATTACCGCGGCCTCTTCGCCCACCGCGGCTTCATGTCTCACAGCCTGGCGGGCGGCTTCGGCCAAGCCGGCATGTTCGCCTACATCATCGGTTCGCCCCGCGTCTTCATCGAACTCTACGGCGTGCCGCCCCAGTACTACGGCCTGCTGTTCGGCACCAACGCGCTGGCGCTCATCATCTGTTCGCAGATCAGCGCCCGCCTGCTGCGCACCCGCACGCCTCGCCAGTTGCAGCAGCGCGCGCTGGTGGCGCTGGCCTGCGCCAGCCTGGTGGCCGTGGCGCTCACGCTGGCCGGCCTGCTGACCCTGCCCCTTCTGATGCTGTGCCTCATCTGCTACATGGGAAGCCAGGGGTTCGTGAATCCCAACTCCGCGGCCTTGGCGCTGTCGGACCAGGGCAAGCGCCTGGGTGCGGCGTCCGCGCTATTGGGGACGCTTCAACTATCCTGCGGCGCCCTCGCGGGGTTCGCCGTCAGCGCCTGGCAATCGGACAGCGCCCTGCCCCTGACGACCACCCTGGCGGCCTGCGCCTGCCTGTCCTGGACGGCGGGCCGTGTGGCGCGTTCGCACACAGCCTGACCCAGCGGCTTGATTTGGGCCGCCTTTTCGTATTAGAATCGCGGTCTTCACATGAAGTTTCCCGTGCGGGACTACTATGCTTTGTAGTTCAGCACTCTGACCCCCAACCGCGTGTTGTTGCATTGTTGAATGCAAGCGGGTGGCAGGCAGCGGGTATAAGCACTGGGGCGAAATCACTTTCCCCCTCATCCACTAAGACTGGGTGGCCGGCCAAGACAGCGCGCAGCGCGATCTTCACAGCCCGGCGGCTAAACCCCCGTCTCCCCCCCGAAGCGATGCGCGGCAAGAACGACACTAAAGAGGTGCATCCATGGCACGCGTATGCCAAGTGACCGGCAAAGGCCCGATGGTGGGCAACAATGTTTCGCACGCGAACAACAAGACCAAGCGTCGCTTCCTGCCCAACCTGCAATCGCGCCGGTTCTGGGTTGAAAGCGAAAACCGCTGGGTTCGCCTGCGTGTTTCGGCCAAGGCCATCCGCACGATCGACAAGAACGGCATCGAAGCCGTGCTGGCCGACATGCGTGCCCGCGGCGAACTGGCCTAATCGGCCTCCCCGCCAATCTACATACTAGGAGCACGACATGGCCAAAGGTATCCGCGAAAAGATCAAGCTCGAGTCGACCGCCGGCACGGGTCATTTCTACACGACCACCAAGAACAAGCGCAACATGCCCGAGAAGATGCTGATCAAGAAGTTTGATCCGGTCGCTCGCAAGCACGTCGACTACAAGGAAACCAAGCTGAAGTAATTCAGCCGGTATCCCGAGAAAAAGGCCCTGCCCATGCAGGGCCTTTTTGTTGCCCGCGGGCTCGGAACGACCGGTTGCGGACGGCGGGCCGGCAAGCGCCGAGCCAGACCGATTCCGTTTGCCGCATTGCTGGAGCGCATGTTTCAATTAGGCCGCACCCGCGGCGCCCCGGCGCGCGCAGAGGCCCGATTCATCTTCATTCTGCGATACCCGCCATGATCCGTCCCTGCCTCACCCTGCTGCGCCGCGCGCTCGCGCCCGCGCTCCTGGCCCTGGCGCTGGCTCCGGCCGCGCCCGCCGCCGCGAAAGACAAGGAGCCGCCGATCCGCATCGGCGAGATCAACAGCTACAAGGCCATTCCCGCCTTCCTGGGCCCCTACAAAAAGGGCTGGCAGCTGGCGCTCGAAGAGGTCAACGCCGCGGGCGGCGTGCTGGGCAGAAAGCTCGAAGTCATTTCTCGCGACGACAACGGCAATCCCGGCGATTCGGTGCGCGCCGCGCAGGAACTGCTGGCGCGCGAAAAAGTCGAGCTGCTGTTCGGCGGCTTCCTGTCCAACACCGGCCTGGCGCTGACCGACTTCGCCAAGCAGCAGGAGGTTTTCTTCCTGGCGGCCGAGCCCCTGACCGACAAGATCACCTGGCAGGAAGGCAACCGCTACACCTACCGCCTGCGTCCGTCCACCTGGATGCACGTGGCCGCGGTGGCGCCCAAGGCGCTGGCGCTGCGCAAGAAGCGCTGGGCCATCGTCTACCCCAATTACGAATACGGCCAGTCCGCCGTGGCCACGTTCAAGGCCATGATGCAGTCCTTCCAGTCCGACGTGGAATTCGTCGCCGAACAGGCGGTGCCGCTGGGCAAGGTGGATGCGGGCGCCGTGGTGCAGGCGCTGGCCGACGCCAAGCCCGACGCGATCTTCAACGTGCTGTTCGCCGCTGACCTGACGCGTTTCGTGCGCGAGGGCAACACGCGCGGCCTGTTCGAAAACATGCCCGTGGTGTCGCTGCTGTCGGGCGAGCCCGAATACCTGGAGCCGCTGGGCGCCGATACGCCCACCGGCTGGATCGTCACCGGCTACCCCTGGTACGCCATCGACACGCCTGAGAACAAGGCTTTCGTCGAGGCCTACAAGAAGCGCTTCAATGAAACGCCCAAGGTGGGATCGGTGGTCGGCTATGCGTCGCTGATGTCCATCGCGCAAGGCCTGAAGGCCGCCGGCTCCGTCGACACCGAAAAGCTCGTCGACGCCTTTGCGGGTTTGAAGGTGGACACGCCCTATGGCCCCATCCAGTACCGCAAGATCGACCACCAGTCCACGATGGGCGTCTACGTGGGCGTGACCGCGGTGGAAGACGGCAAGGGCATCATGAAGGACTTTTCCTACATCGACGGCGCCCGGCTGCAACCGCCTGACGAGCAGGTGCGCAAGATGCGGCCGGCTCACTGATGAATGTTTCCGGGCTGCTGCTGCAGCTGCTCAACGGCCTGGCCGACGCCAGCGCGCTGTTCCTGGTCGCCGCTGGCCTGTCGTTGATCTTCGGCGTGACGCGCGTGGTCAACTTCGCGCACGGCTCGTTCTACATGCTGGGGATCTACCTGGCCTGGACCTTCACCAGCTACTTTGGCGGCGGCGCGGGCTATTGGTTCGGCCTGCTGCTGGCGGCGCTGGCCACCGGCCTGATCGGCGCCGCCGCCGAACTGCTGGTGCTCAAGCGCCTTTACCGGGCGCCTGAACTCTTCCAGCTCCTGGCCACCTTTGCGCTGGTGCTCATCATCGGCGATCTGGCCCTGGCGGTCTGGGGGCCCGAAGACCTCTTCTCCGCCCGCGCGCCGGGCCTGTCCGGCGCGGTGCAGATCCTGGGCCGCCGTTACCCCGAATACGATCTCCTGCTGATCGCCGCCGGCCCCGTGGTGCTGGGCCTGCTGTGGCTGCTGCTCATGCGCACCCGCTGGGGCCGGCTGCTGCGCGCCGCGGCCGAGAACCGCACGATGCTGGCGGCGCTGGGGGTCAACCAGGCCTGGCTGTTCACCTCCGCCTTCACGCTGGGCGCCTTCCTCGCCGGCCTGGGCGGGGCGCTGGCCGCGCCGCGCGTGCCCGCCACGCTGGGGCTGGATCTGGAAATCATCGCCAGCGCCTTCGTGGTGGTGGTCGTGGGCGGCCTCGGGTCGGTGCCGGGCGCCTTTCTGGCGGCGCTGCTGATCTGCTCCGTCAAGGCGCTGTTCGTGTTTCTTGGCCAGGTGCCCATCGGCCCGTGGGTCTTCAACCTGTCCAAGCTCACGCTGCTGGCCGAATTCGCGGTGATGGCGGTGGTGCTGGTGGTGCGGCCGTGGGGGCTGCTGGGCAAACCGCCCGCGCCGGCCTCGCACGCAGGCCTGCCCGAGCGTCCGATTGCGCCGGCCGGCCCGCGCCTGCGGCTGGCCTATGGCGTGCTGCTCGCGCTGTTGGCCCTGGTGCCCGTCGCCACGCTGCACTGGCCGTATCTCAGCATCCTGATGACGGAAATCCTGATCGCCGCGCTGTTTGCCGCCAGCCTGCACTTTCTGACCGGCCTGGCAGGCATGACCTCGTTCGGCCACGCCGCCTGGTTCGGGCTGGGCGCCTACGGCGCCGCGCTGCTCCTGAAGCTGGCCGCCGTCCCGATGGAAGCGGCCCTGGTGCTTGGCCCCTTCGCCGCGGCGTTCGGGGCGCTGGTGTTCGGCTGGTTCTGCGTGCGACTGTCCGGCGTCTACCTGGCCATGCTGACCCTGGCCGTCGCGCAGATCCTGTGGGCCCTCACCTATCAATGGGATGACGTCACGGGCGGCAGCAACGGGCTGACCGGCCTGTGGCCCTCCGCCTGGCTGGCGCAGGGGCCCTGGTTCTATTACCTCACGCTCGCGCTGTGCACGGCGGGGGTCTGGTGGCTGCGCCGGCTGGCGTTCTCGCCGCTGGGCTATGCGCTGCGCGGCGTGCGCGATTCCGACTTGCGCGCGCAGGCGCTGGGCATGGACACGCGCCGCATCCAGTGGGCGGGCTTCGTGGCGGCAGCGTTCGCCGCGGGACTGGCCGGCTCGCTCTACGCCTTTTCCAAAGGAAGCATTGCGCCCGACGTGCTGGCGGTGAGCCGATCCGTGGACGGATTGGTCATGGTGCTGCTGGGCGGCATCCAGACGCTGGCGGGCCCGCTCGTCGGCGCGGCGTCCTACACCTGGCTGCAGGATGCAGCGGCGCGCAGCACCGAGTACTGGCACGCCGTGCTGGGCCTGGCCATCCTGGCGCTCGTCATGGCCTTCCCCGAAGGACTGGCCGGCGCGGCCGCCCGCCTGCGCCGGAGGCCCGCATGAGCCCCGCCGCCCCCCTGCTGCAGGTGCGCAACCTGCGCAAGTCCTTCGGCGGCATCGAGGCGCTGGCGGACGTCTCCTTCACGCTCGAAGCCGGCCAGATGCTGGCCTTGATCGGGCCGAACGGCGCGGGCAAGTCGACCTGCTTCAACGTGCTGGGCGGCCAGTTGCGGCCGGATTCGGGATCGGTGCTGCTGGACGGCCAGGAGCTCGTCGGCCTGTCGGCCGCGCGCATCTGCCGGCTGGGCGTCGGCCGCAGCTTCCAGACCGCGGCCACGTTCCGGTCGATGACCGTGCTCGAAAACATCCAGACCGCCCTGTTGTCGCGCGACCGCCTGCTCTTCAATCCATGGCGCCGCGCCACCCGCCACGCCGCCGCCGAAGCGATGGCGCTGCTGTCGCAGGTGCACATGGCCGACAAGGCGTACGAGGCTTGCGGCACCCTGGCCTACGGCGACGTCAAGCGTGTCGAACTGGCGATGGCGTTGGCCCACCAGCCGCGCCTGCTGCTCATGGACGAACCGACGGCAGGCATGGCCACCAACGAGCGCCATGCGCTGATGCGCCTGACCCGCGAATTGGCCGACCAGCAACGTATCGCCGTCCTGTTCACCGAGCACAGCCTGGACGTCGTGTTCAAGCACGCCGACCGCATTGCCGTGCTGGTGCGCGGGGGCCTCTTGGCCGAAGGCGCGCCGGCGGCGATCGCCGGAAACGAACGGGTCAAGGCCGCCTACCTGGGCACCGAGGCGCCGCTGGACGCCTGAACGGGCGGCCGCCGCAGCGATGGCGGCGCGGAACATCGGGCGGCGCGGCGCCGACCGCCTGCCGCGCAACGGGCATCAGCCGTCCTGCGCACGCTCGGGCTGGCATTCCCAGAAAATCCTGGCCGTGCACCCCGCGCAGATGTTGCGGTCCAGCTTGCCGTAGATGGTGTTCAGCGCCGTCGCCTTGTCCGGAAAGATGTGATCAGCGCCCAGCCGCTCCAGGAATCCGGTGCGCCGCCACATGTCCATCACCTCGGGCCGCGGCCGGTGAAAGTACAGGTCGCCGCCCATGGCGCGCCTGGCGGCCAGTTCGTCGTCCCACACCTGCGCGCCGGCCAGGTCGATGAAATTCATGCTCTTGGCCATCACCAGCAGATGGCGCGGCGCGCCAGGGGCCGCGCGCAGATCGTGCAGGCGCTGCGCCACGTGCGCGGCCGCGCCGAAATACACCGAGCCCTCCATGCGCAGCAGCTTCAGTTGGGGGCACTCCGGCAAGGCGTCCGGCTGATGCTCCAGGACCACGAAGCGCCGCTCCAGGCCGCGCGAATCGAAGCCCATCGTGCGCATCGCCGGCCGCGACGTGCGGTGCAGATACACCATGAGCGACAGCACGGTGCCCAGCAGGATCGCGACCTCCATCCGGATGGCGATGGTGGCGGCCAGCGTCGCGCCGGCGATGGCGCACTCGCCGCGCTGCGTGCGCAGCAGTTGGCGCCACCGCGGCAGGTCCAGCAGCGTCCAGGCCACCAGCAGCAGCAGGCCCGAGATCGCGGCGTGCGGAATCAGCGCCAGCAACGGCGCGGACACCGCGACCAGCAGCATCAGCAACAGCGCCGAAAACACCGACGCGAGCGGCGTCTTGGCGCCGGCCTCGAAGTTGGGAATGGAGCGATTGAGCGAACCGCAGGACAGATAAGAGGAGAACAGCCCGCCCACGATATTCGACAGGCCCTGCCCCACGAACTCGCGGTTCGCATCGATGCGCTGCCCTGAACGCGAGGCCACCGCCTTGGCAATGGAAATAGACTGCGCCAGCGCCACGATGGTCAGCGCGAACGCCAGGCTAAGCAGATCGGGCAGCGCGCGCCAGTCGACGCTGGGCACGTGGAACGGCGGCCAGGGCTGGGCAATCGCCCCCAGCACGGGAACCGGCGTCCCGCCTTGCGATCCGATCAGCGTATTGAAGACCCAGGCCGCGAACGTCCCCGCGGCCAGCCCGAGCAGCATGTAGGGCTTGCGCTTGTCCAGCCTGCGCGCCAGCAAGGCCACGCCCAGGGTCACCAGCGTCACCAGCACGGCGCCGGGATGCGCCTGTCCGATATGGGTGGCCAGGCTTTCCAGCACCGCGCCCGCGCCATGCGCCTCCGACGCCGGCAATCCCAAGGCATCCTTCAGCGCATGCACCGCGATCAACAGGGCGGCGCCGCTGGTAAAGCCGAACAACGCCGACGGCGAGATGAAGTGCGCCAGCGAACCCAGCCGCAATGCGCCAACCAGCCATTGCATCAGGCCGACCAGCACGGTCACGGCGAGCGCAAGCTGGATGTAGGCCGGACTGCCCGCGGCCGCCAACGGCGCCAGCACGGCAAACAGCGCCAGGGAATTCGCATTGGTCGGCCCGGACATCACATGGCGGCTGGAACCGAACAGCGCCGCCACGATACAGGGCACGATGGCCGAATAGAGGCCGTATTCCGGCGGCAGGCCCGCCAGCGTGGCGAAAGCCACGCCCTGCGGCAGCACCAGCAACGCGCCCAAGAGACCGGCGGCCAGGTCGGCGCGCAGCGTCAGCCTGTTGACGTCATCCACCCACGGGCCGAAAAGCCGGCGCGCTATGTTTTTTCCCCCCTGCATCATCCTGTCTTGTTCTCCGGGCCTCGGCATTCGCGCCTGTCCGCCTAGGGTAAACGCTCGCGCCCAACGCCGCAACGCGCGCCGCGCGCGTCAGCCCGCCTCGCCGCCGCGGCGCGCCTTCATGGCCTGGCCGATCGCGGCCAGCGCCTCATCCGAAATCAGCCGCGCCGCCATCGGCAGCAGTTCGTCCTCTTCGCGCCGGATGTGCGCCTGGTACGCCTCGGTGAACGCCTGCACCTGCTGCGGCGGCAATGGCGCGGGCCGTCCCGCCGCGATCTCCGACAAGGTCTCGCGCAGCGGCCCCCACAAGCCGGCCAGTCGCCGGTGATCGGCCATCAGGCCGTCCACGAGCGCATGCAGGCACACCGCATCCGACCCGGCCATGGATTCGATCAGGGCCGGGAACAGATCGTCTTCCTCGTCTTCGTGATGATGCACGGCTGCGGTGTCAAAGTAACGGCACACGCTCGCGGCGGCCGTCTGCGCCGCGCCGTCGCTGCCGTGCGCCGCCACGTGCGCGGCCAGCCGCGCCAGCGTGGCGCATTGGCGCGCAATGCGCCCATGGCAGGCCGACAGCAGCGCCAGCGGCTCGTCAGGACCCGGCGCCGGGGCGGGCCCGCCAGGAAAGCTCACTGCCATCGCATGCCTCCGAAATGGTCCTGCGTTATCCCTGCGAACCGCGCCACCACAGCCGGATGGAATCCCATGCACGCCCCGCGATGCCCGCCTCGGCCACCGGCTCCAGCGCCACCACCGGGAAATGCATCGCCGGCTTGCCGTCCACCATGACGCGCAACTCGCCCACCGTGGACTGCGCCGCGATCGGCGCGATCAGCGGCGCCTGCGGCGCCCACACGGACTCGACCTTGGCGCCCGCGGGCACCGTCACGTAGGCGTCGCGCGAGAAACCGGCCTTCAGGCTGTCGCTCTCGCCCTTCCAGACCTCCGGCGAGGCCACGGCCTGTCCGCGCGCATAGAGCTTGATGGTATTGAACCCCTGGAAGCCCCACTCCAGCAACTCGCGGCTTTCCTGCGTGCGCAGCTTGTCGGATGCGGTGCCGACCACCACGGTGATGAGCCGGCGCTGATCGTCGCCATTGGCCCGCCGCGCCGTGGCGATGATGCAATATCCGGCCGAATCCGTATGCCCGGTCTTCAGGCCGTCCACGCTGGGATCCAGCCACAGCAGGCGGTTGCGGTTGGACTGCGTGATCTTGTTGAACGTGAATTGCCTGGCCGAATCGTAAGTCTTGTAGAGCTGCGGAAAATCGCGGATGAAGCGCGTGGCCAGGATCGACAGGTCGCTCGCGGTGGAATACGTGCCGGGGTCCGGCAATCCATGCGGACTGGCGAAATGCGTGGCGTGCAGGCCCAGCCGGGCCGCGGTGTCGTTCATCCGCGCGACAAAGGCCTCGACGCTGCCCGACACGGCCTCGGCCAGCGCGATGGCCGCATCATTGCCCGACTGGATCATCAGCCCGCGCAGCAGGTCGTCCACGCTCACCTTCGAATTGGGCTCCAGGAACATCTTCGAACTGCCCGCCGGCACCTTCCACGCCCGCGTCGAAATCGTGACCAATTGGCTGGCCGTCAGCTCTTTCTTCGTCAGCGCGTCGAACACGACGTAGGCCGTCATGATCTTGGTCAAGGACGCCGGCTCGATGCGCGACGTGGCCGCGTGCGACGCAATGACCTGCCCGCTGGTTTCGTCCAGCAGCAGCCAGGCCTTGGCCGACAGCGCCGGCGCGGGCATCGATTGCGCCATGGCGCCGGATATACAAGCGGTCGCAACGAGCAGGCTCGCCGCCAACTTCTTCATCAACATATAGCTGCTTCACTTCCATGCGTGGTTTCTTTCGGCGCGCGACGGGCCTGCCATGCCTGGCCCCGCGCGCCGCCCGCAATTTGAACACGCGCCGCAAGATAGGTTCACCGGCCGGAATTGCTGGCGCGATTCCTGCCGCTATTTGCACCGCGATTCCCGCCATGATTTCGCGCGCCTTTTGTCACGACATCTTGCGAAACCCCTTGCAGAAGGCACTTTTCTGCGGTGAAAACAACAAACAGTGGCTTAAAACCCGTTGGAAAGCCGCATCTGGCGCCGCTCTTCCGCTATCATCGGGCGCGTAGCGTCAAATGCCGATATCCGGCACGCGCTGCTCCATGTCCTCAACATACGGATTTTGACCATGGCCACGAAAGCTAAAGCTCCTGCCAAGAAAGTCACCAAGACCGCCGTCAAGGCGCCCGCAAAGAAGGCAACCGCCGCCAAGCCCGCCGTGAAGCCGGCTGCCAAGAAGGTCGTCGCCGCCAAGAAGGTCGCTGCCGCCCCCAAGGCCATCAAGGCTGCGATGAACAAGACCCAGCTCATCGCCTACATCGTTGAGCAATCCGGCGTCGAAGCCAAGTCGGTCAAGGCCGTTCTGGCCAGCCTGGAAACCTCGGTGCTGGGCTCCGTGGACAAGAAGGGCGCTGGCGAATTCACGCTGCCCGGCCTGTTCAAGGTCGCCGTGCAGAAGGTTCCCGCCAAGGCCAAGCGCTTCGGCAAGGATCCGTTCACGGGTGAAGAGCGCTGGTTCCCCGCCAAGCCGGCTTCGGTCAAGGTGAAGGTTCGCCCGCTCAAGAAGCTGAAGGACGCCGCGCAGTAATTTCCTTACGCGCTGTATCCGGTCAAGCCGGGAAGGGCCCGCCTCGAAAGAGGCGGGCCCTTCTTTTTTTTCGCCGAGGACTTTGCGACGGCCCCGCATCACGGGTAGAATTTATCTTCACGTTAAGATACTTCACATTAAAACAGTGGCCATCAACCATGAATGATCTCGTCGACCAGGTGATTTCGCAGTGGACTACGCAGTGCCCCACGCAGGACTTCGCCGCCATGTCGGTCGTTGCGCGCCTGTTCCGCCTGAACGCGTTCGCCACCCGCAACGTCAACCGCTCGTTCCGCCAGCACAACCTGCACCAGGGCGAGTTCGATGTGCTTGCCACGCTCTACCGCAGCGGCGCGCCCCACGCGATGAATCCGCAGAAACTCGTCGAGGCCCTGCTGCTCACGTCCGGCGCCATGACCAACCGCCTGGACCGGCTGGAACAGGCGGGTCTCTTGGTGCGCAATCCCAATCCGCAGGACCGGCGCGGCATCATCGTGTCGCTCACCGCCGAAGGCCTGCGCCTGATCAAGGTCGTGCTCAAGGAATACCTGACGGACCTGAATGAACTGCTGGACCCGCTGTCCGCCGCCGAGCGCCGGCAGTTGGCCGGGCTCTTGAAAAAGCTGCTGCTCAAGCAGGACCAGGACACCCCCGGCAGCGTCGGCGCCTGAGCGGCGCACCATACATCCCGCCCCACTCCATTTCCGCATCCGATCAGTGACTACCTCCACGCCATCCTCGCCCACGCTGACCGCGCCCATCATCCTGCTGATGTCCGTGGCCACCGGCCTGGCCGTCGCCAGCAATTACTACGCGCAGCCGCTGCTGCACACCATCGGCCAGCAGTTCGCGATCTCGAACGCCACGGCCGGCGCCATCGTCACCACCGCGCAACTGAGCTACGCGGTGGGGCTGATGCTGCTGGTGCCGCTGGGCGACATGTTCGAGCGCCGCGCGCTGATCGTGCTGATGAACGTCCTGGCCGCGGGCGGGCTGCTGATTTCCGCCTTCGCCACGAACATCGCGGTACTCATCCTGGGCACGGCGCTGACCGGCATGCTGTCCGTCGTGGCCCAGATCCTCGTGCCCTTCGCCGCCACCCTCGCGGCCCCGCATGAGCGCGGCAAGGCCGTCGGCACCGTCATGAGCGGGCTGCTGCTGGGCATCCTGCTGGCCCGCACCGCCGCCGGCGCGCTGGCCGACGTGGGCAGTTGGCGCACGGTGTACTGGGTGGCCGCCATCCTGATGCTGTGCATGTCCGGGGTCCTGTGGCGGGTGCTGCCCCGCTACCAGAGCCCCACGGCGATGAGCTATCCGCAACTGCTGGGCTCGATTCTGCGCATGTTCGTCGAGGAACCGCTGTTCCGCGCCCGGTCCCTTATCGGCGGGCTGCTGTTCGCCGCCTTCAGCATGCTATGGACGCCGCTCACCTTCCTGTTGTCCGGCCCGCCCTATGAATACAGCAACACCACCATCGGCCTGTTCGGCCTGGCGGGCGCGGCCGGCGCCTATGCCGCCAACCGCTTCGGACGCCTGGCCGACCGGGGCCTGGGCAATCTTGCCACCCGCGTGGGCCTGTTGCTGCTTTTGGGTTCCTGGGGACTGATGGCGTTCGGCCAGGTTTCGGTGATCGCCCTGCTGGCCGGCATCCTGGTGCAGGATCTGGCGATCCAGGGCGTCCATGTCACCAATACCAGTTCCATCTACCGCCTGCGGCCCGAGGCGCGCAGCCGCCTGACGGCCGGCTACGTCACCTGCTACTTCATCGGCGGGGCGTCCGGTTCGCTGGTATCGTCCTGGCTCTACGCCCATTTCGGGTGGCCCGCCGTGGTGACCGCGGGCGCCGTGCTGGCGGCCGTGACGCTGGCGTATGGCGCCCTCGCGCCCAGTGCGCGCATCCCGGAAACGCCCCCGGCGCCTGCCCGCGCCTAGCACCTCCTATAATCAGGGGTTTTGACCGCCACCGCGCCCCGGCGCGATGGGGCGGCTCACCCCTTTTTTGCCACCGCGCACGAGCCCATGCAGGAACGCTACCTCCCCACTACCGTCGAAGCGGCCGCCCAACAAGACTGGCAGGCCCGCGACGTCTATCTGGTCCAAGAACACGCCAAGAACGCCGACGGCTCCGAAAAGCCCAAGTTCTACGCCTGCTCCATGCTGCCCTATCCCAGCGGCAAGCTGCACATGGGCCACGTGCGCAACTACACCATCAACGACATGATGGCCCGCCAGCTGCGCATGCGCGGCTACAACGTCCTGATGCCCATGGGCTGGGACGCCTTCGGCATGCCGGCGGAAAACGCCGCCATCAAGTCCAAGGTGCCGCCCGCCAAGTGGACCTACGACAACATCGCCTACATGAAGAAGCAGATGAAGGCGATGGGTCTGGCGATCGACTGGACGCGCGAGATGTGCGCCTGCGATCCGCAGTACTACAAGTGGAACCAGTGGCTGTTCCTGAAGATGCTCGAAAAGGGCGTCGCCTACCGCAAGACCCAGGTCGTGAACTGGGACCCGGTCGACCAGACCGTGCTGGCCAACGAACAGGTCATCGACGGCCGCGGCTGGCGCTCGGGCGCGCTCGTTGAAAAGCGCGAGATCCCCGGCTACTACCTGCGCATCACCGATTACGCCGACGAACTGCTGGGCGCCGTCCAGAACGACCTGCCCGGCTGGCCTGAACGCGTGCGCCTGATGCAGGAGAACTGGATCGGCAAATCCGAGGGCTTGCGCTTTGCCTTCCCGCACCAGATCGCCGGCCAGGACGGCCAGCTCATCCAGGACGGCAAGCTGTACGTCTTCACGACCCGCGCCGACACGATCATGGGCGTGACCTTCTGCGCCGTGGCGCCGGAACACCCCCTGGCCACGCACGCCGCCGCCAGCAATCCCCAGCTCGCCGCGTTCATCGAACAATGCAAGCTGGGTGGCACCACCGAGGCCGAAATGGCCACGCGCGAAAAAGAAGGCATGCCCACGGGCCTGTTCGTCACGCACCCCATCACGGGCGCGCAGGTCGAGGTCTGGGTCGGCAACTACGTGCTCATGACCTATGGCGACGGCGCCGTCATGGGCGTGCCGTCGCACGACGAGCGCGACTTCGCCTTCGCCAAGAAATACGGCCTGCCCATCGTGCAGGTCGTGGACGTGGCCGGCAAGGAATACTCCACCGACGCCTGGCAGGAATGGTACGGCGACAAGCAGTCGGGCCGCACCATCAACTCCGGCAAGTACGACGGCCTGACCTACAAGGAAGCCGTGGACGCCATCGCGGCCGACCTGGCCGAAAAGGGCCTGGGCGAAAAGCAGACCACCTGGCGCCTGCGCGACTGGGGCATCTCGCGCCAGCGCTACTGGGGCACCCCGATCCCCATCATCCACTGCGCGGACTGCGGTCCCGTGCCGGTGCCGGAGAAGGACCTGCCCGTGGTCCTGCCCGACGACCTCATTCCCGACGGCAGCGGCAACCCGCTGGCCAAGAACGAAGCCTTCCTGTCCTGCGCCTGCCCCAAGTGCGGCAAGCCCGCGCGCCGCGAAACGGACACGATGGACACGTTCGTGGACTCGTCCTGGTACTTCATGCGCTACACCTCGCCCGGCAACGACAACGCCATGGTGGACACGCGCAATGACTACTGGATGCCGATGGACCAGTACATCGGCGGCATCGAGCACGCCGTGCTGCACCTGCTGTATGCGCGCTTCTGGACCAAGGTCATGCGCGACATGGGCCTGCTCAACTTCGACGAGCCCTTCACCAAGCTGCTGTGCCAGGGCATGGTGCTCAACCACATCTACTCGCGCAAGACGCCCCAGGGCGGCATCGAATACTTCTGGCCCGAAGACGTCGACAACGTCTACGACGACCGCGGCGCCATCGTCGGGGCCAAGCTCAAGTCCGACGGCTCGGCCATCACCTATGGCGGCGTGGGCACGATGTCCAAGTCCAAGAACAACGGCGTCGACCCGCAATCGCTGATCGACACGCTGGGCGCCGACACGGCGCGCCTGTTCGTCATGTTCGCCAGCCCGCCCGAACAGACCCTCGAATGGTCCGACTCCGGCGTCGAAGGCTCCAACCGCTTCCTGCGCCGTCTCTGGTCCATCAGCTACGGCCACCGCGACGCCGTGGCGCGCGGCCTGGCCCAGGGAACCGACTGGGCGCAGGCCCCCGCCCCCGTCAAGGATCTGCGCCGCGAGGTCTACGGGCTGCTCAAGCAGGCCGACTACGACTACCAGCGCATCCAGTACAACACCGTCGTGTCGGCCTGCATGAAGATGCTGAACGCCATCGACGACGCCAAACTGCCCGAGGGCGCCGCCACCGACGCGGCCTACGCCGAGACCCTCGGCGTCCTGCTGCGCGTGCTGTATCCGGTCGTGCCGCACATCACCTGGCACCTGTGGCGCGACCTGGGCTACGCCCACGAGCTGGGCGACCTGCTCGACGCGCCCTGGCCCCACGTGGACGAAGCCGCCCTGGTCGCCGACGAGATCGAACTCATGCTCCAGGTCAACGGCAAGCTGCGCGGCTCGATCCGCGTGGCGGCCAAGGCCCCCAAGGAAGACATCGAAAAGCTGGCCGCCAGCCAGGAAGAGGTCGCCCGATTCCTGGAAGGCCGTCCGCCCAAGCGCGTCATCGTGGTGCCGGGCAAACTGGTCAACGTCGTAGGCTGATGAGGTCAAGCATGTACTTCGCCGGGCAACAAACGCAACTTTCCCGCCAAACCTGGCTGCTGCGCGGCGCCTGCCTGGCGCTGTTCATGCTGCTCTCGGCCTGCGGCTTCGCGCTGCGGGGCGTGACCCCGATGCCGTTCGACCGGATGTACGTGGGCATTCCCGACACGACCCAGTTCGGCGCGGACGTGCGCCGCGCCCTGCGCGCGGCCTCGCCCAACACCAAGCTGGTGGACTCGCCCAAGGAAGCGCAGGCGATCTTCCAGCAGGTGAACGACTCGCGCACCCTGCGCGAGGTTTCGCTCAACGCCCAGGGCCGCGTCGAATCCTACGAACTCGGCATCAACTACACGTTCCGCCTGATCGACGCCCAGGGCCGCGTGCTGGTGCCCGACACCACGCTGTCGATCTTCCGCGAAATGCCGTACGACGACCAGGTGGTGCAGGCCAAGCAGGGCCAGATCGACACCCTGTTCAAGGCCATGCAGCGCGATCTGGTGTCGCGCGTGCTGCGCCGTATCACGGCGCCGGACGTGCACAAGGCGTTCGAAGCCGCGCAGGCCGGCGAAGACACCGGCGAAACCCCGCTCTTCAACCCGAACGAGCCGCAGCCGCAGCGTGTGCCCACGCCGTGGCAGACGCCGTCCGTCACCGATCCGACCAACGTGCGCTAGCCCATGGCACAGCCCCTGGACGCGGATCGGCTGGCCGAACACCTGCAGCGGCCCGGCAACCGGCTGGCGCCGCTGTATACGGTCTCCGGCGACGAGCCGCTGCTGGTGACCGAGGCGGTGGACGCGCTGCGCGCCGCCGCGCGCAACGCGGGCTACACCGAGCGCCTGTCCATGGTGATGGACGCGCGCAGCGACTGGAGCGCCGTCATCGCCGCCACGCAGAGCGTGTCGCTCTTCGGCGACCGCCGCATCCTCGAAATCAAGATCCCCACCGGCAAGCCTGGCAAGTCCGGCGCCGACACCCTGGCCAAGCTGGCCGAACAGGCCGAAAAGCAGCCGGACGCCGACACCCTGGTGCTGATCTCCCTGCCCCGGCTGGACAAGGCCACGCGGGAAAGCCGCTGGATGCAGGCGCTGACCCGCGCCGGCATGACGGTCGACATCGCCAGCATCGAACGCGCGCGCCTGCCCGCCTGGGTCGGCATGCGGCTGGCGCGCCAGAACCAGCGCGCCGACAGCGCCACCCTGCAATGGATGGCCGACAAGGTCGAAGGCAACCTGCTCGCCGCCCACCAGGAAATCCAGAAGCTGGGCCTGCTCTACCCCGAAGGCCAGCTTGCGCCCGAGGACGTGGAGCGCGCCGTGCTGAACGTCGCGCGCTACGACGTCTTCGGCCTGCGCGACGCCATGCTGGCCGGCGACATCGGCCGCACCATCCGCATGATCGACGGCCTGCGCGCCGAAGGCGAGGCGCTGCCGCTGGTGCTGTGGGCGGTCGGCGAAGAAATCCGCCTGCTCGCGCGCGTCGCCGAGGCTCGGGCGCTGGGCCAGGACGCCAACGGACTGATGCGGCGCCTGCGCATCTTCGGCGCCCACGAGCGCCTGGCGCTGCAGGCCCTGAACCGGGTCCAGCCCGGCGTCTGGCCCGCCGCCGTGCAGCATGCCCACGAAGTCGACCGGCTGATCAAGGGCCTGTCGGTTCCCGGGCGCCTCTCCGACCCCTGGGAAGAAATGACCCGCCTGGCGCTGCGCGTGGCCGCCGCCGGCGGACGACCGTGAAGGCGGCCTGGCCGCCGCCTTCGACTCGTCCCCCTCATCCGGTCGGCAGACCGGATCTCGCCCGGCCCCGTGGCCGGATATACACTGACTCTCCAGGCGGCGCCCCGCGCCGCCCCACCTCCATGATCGACGCCGCCATGTCCTCGTCCTCCATCGAACAAGCCATGCTCACCCTGGGCGAAAACGCCCGCCGCGCCTCGCGCGCCATGATGCGCGCCGACAGCGCGGCCAAGAACCAGGCGCTGCTCGCCATGGCCGACGCCCTGGCCGCCAGCCACGACGAATTGAAGGCCGCCAATGAACGCGACGTCGCCGCCGCGCGCGCCAACGGCCTGGAGCCGGCCCTGCTCGACCGGCTGACGCTGTCGGACAAGACGCTGGCGCACATGGCCGAAGGCCTGCGCCAGATCGCCGCCCTGCCCGATCCCATCGGCAGCATCACCGCCACCACGGTGCGGCCCAATGGCATGCGCGTCGCCCAGATGCGCGTCCCGCTGGGCGTGATCGGCATCATTTATGAATCCCGCCCCAACGTCACGATCGACGCCGCGGCCCTGTGCCTGAAGTCCGGCAACGCCGCCATCCTGCGCGGCGGCAGCGAAGCGCTGCATTCCAACGTGGCGCTGGGCCGCATCGTGCAGACTGGCCTGGCCGCTGCCGGCCTGCCGCAGGACGCGGTGCAGGTCGTCGCCACCACCGACCGCGCCGCGGTCGGCAAGCTCATCACCATGACCGAGCACATCGACGTGATCGTGCCGCGCGGCGGCAAGGGCCTCATCGCCCGCCTGTCGCAAGAGGCGCGCGTGCCGCTCATCAAGCACCTGGACGGCAACTGCCACATCTACATCGACGCGGCCGCGGACCCGGACAAGGCCCATGCCATCGCGCTGAACGCCAAGACCTACCGCTACGGCATCTGCGGCGCCATGGAAACCCTGCTGATCGACGCGGTGGCGGCGGTGTCCATCCTGCCCAGCCTGGCCGCCGCCTTCGCCGAGCACGGCGTGGAACTGCGCGGCTGCCCGCGCACGCTGGCGCTGCTGCCGCACGCCAAGGCCGCCACCGAAGAAGACTGGGCCACCGAATACCTGGCGCCTATCCTGGCCGTGCGGATCGTCGACACGCTGGATGACGCCATCGAACACATCGCGCGCTACGGCTCCGGCCATACCGACGCCATCGTGACGCAGGACCTGACGGCGGCCCAGCGCTTCCAGCGCGAAGTCGACTCCAGCTCGGTCTACGTCAACCTGCCCACCTGCTTTGCGGACGGCTTCGAATACGGCCTGGGCGCCGAGATCGGCATCTCCACGAACCGCCTGCATGCGCGCGGCCCGGTCGGCCTGGAAGGCCTGACCACGCTCAAGTGGGTCTTGACCGGCGAAGGCCAGACCCGCGGCTGACGCCCCTGCGGCGCCTCGTGCCCAGGCGCGCACTGACGCGGCCCTGAATGACGCGGCCCTGAACACGGGGCCGCGCCAAGTTCTCTACAATAGGGCCAGCTTTTTTTGCCCGAATTTGTCCATCCCACGCGGCCCGCCCGCGCATCGTTGAGATTCCCCATGCATTCTCCCGTCATGGCCATGGCCTTCAGCCTATTCGTGCTGTGCTTCATCACCTGCACGATCAGCGGCATCGTGCTGTTCTTCATCAAGACCCGGCAGATCAACGCCGCCATGAAGCATCCTTACCTGCAGCATCGGCCCTTCAACCAGTTCCCGCTGGCGATCCAGGCCGCAATCATGCTCGATTATTTTTTCCGGCTGATGTTTCCGGGCACCCGCTTCTGGCTGATCGGCAACGCCAACGACCTGCTCGGCCATGTCGATCCCAAGAAGCTCCCGCTTTCCTTGAAATGGCCGATCGTCGGTTTCTGGGGCTCGTGCTGGCTGGGCCTGATCGCCATGATCGTGCTCTGGATCATGCTGTTCCTGGGGATGTGAGCGCATGCAGATCGGATTCGAAGACTATCCCGGCAGCATCGAAGCCGCCCGTATCCTGATCGCGGCGCGCCTGGCCGGCATTGCCGGTCCGCGCTTGCCCGCGCACTGCCGGCCGCAATCGCTGAGCCAGGCCATTGCCGTACAGCGGTGCACCGCCGAACTGCTGCGCGAAACCCGGCAGGACGGCATCGCCGCCTGGAAGAGCGCCCTGCCTTCCCCGGAAAAGACCGTCGTGGCGCCCATCTACGCGTCGGGCACCGCGGATGCCGCCGCCGGACCGGTCCCCGCCCGCACCGACGTCGTGCGCATCGAGCCCGAAATCGCCTTCCAGATCGCCCGCGACCTCCCGCCGCGCGACACGCCCTACACCGAAGCCGAGATCGACGCCGCCGTCGGCAGCGCCCGACTCGCGCTGGAAATCCTGGGTTGCCGCTATGCGTCTCCAGAACATGCCAGCCTGCCCGAACTGCTGGCGGATCACATGTTCAACCAGGGACTGGTGCTGGGTCCCCGGATCGCATCGCCGGACGCGGCGCCGGGCAGCATGACCATCACGCTGACGGTCGATGGCGCCGAAGTCGAACAACACGCGGGCATCCATCCGAACGACCACCCCAAGGCCGGGCTGTACTGGCTGGCCAACTTCCTGCGCGAGCAGGGCCTGGGCCTGGCGGCCGGGCAGCACGTCATCACCGGCTCTTATGCCGGTTTCCTGGACGTGCCCGCCCACCGGGACATCGAACTGGCCTATGGCGATCTGGGCGTGCTGCGGGTGCGCTTCAGCAGCCAGGACGGCGCCAGCGGCCCGGTGTCTCCGGCCAGTTGACGGCGCGCAGCCCGCGGCCGGCAGGCTAACGGCTCGCCGTCCGCGGCCAACCGGTTAGCGGGACGCGGGCTCGGCGATGCTGACCGGCTCGCCGCCCGCCTCGATGATTTCTCCCACCGCCAGGCACAGATCCTCGCGGAACCGACCCGCCACCACCTGCACGCCCACCGGGCTGGGACCCGCGCTGCTCATAGCGCTGCCCATGGCCACGGACAGGCCGGGCAGTCCCATGAACGGCAAGCCGATCTGGGTCATCTGCGCGCGCCAGACGCGCGCATAGGCCGCATCCCCCTGCAGGTCGAGCTGGTCCGGGAAAGGCAATTCGGCCGACACCGGCAGCAGCAGCACCGGGTATTCGGCGAAGAACACCTCCCACATGCGCGTCAGCGTCGCCCGGCGCGTCAGCACCGCCGAAAAGCTCGCCAGGTCAGCGTTCGCCGCCCTGTCACGCTGGCCGGCCAGCGCCACCCGCGCACCGGGATCGCCTTCTTTTTCGGCGGCGGCGACCATCGCGTCGTAGCCGTCGGCCATCCACATCCGAATCTGCAGATCGGCCGCCTCCTGCATCGGTGGGGTCGCGTCCAGCGTATCGACCGTCCAGCCCGCATCGCTCAGCCGCCGCGCCGCTTCCTGCAGCGCCTTCACGATGGCGGGCTCGGTCTCCAGGCCGTCCGGATTCAGGCACAGCGCCGCCCGCCGGGGCACATCCGCGCCCGCCAGCGGAGCCGGCACCCACCAGGGATCGCGCGGGTCGGCAGCCGCCAGGGCAGCCAGCCCCAGCCGCACGTCGGCAATGGTGCGCCCCAGAGGCCCCGACACCGCCGTGATCTGTCCGCCGATCGAACGCTCGGGCAGCGAGGCGTTGTACGCCGCCACCCGTCCCAGCGTAGGACGCAGCCCATGCACGCCGCACGCGTAGGCGGGGTAGCGGATCGAGCCGGCAATATCGGTGCCGTGCGCCAGATGCCCGATGCCCGCGGCCACCGCCGACGCGGCGCCGCCGGAGGAGCCGCCCGGGGTCAGCGCCGGATTGCGGGGATTGCGGGTGTCGCCATGCAAGGCATTGCTGGTGAACCAACGCAGCGAAAACGCGGGCGTGTTCGTGCGTCCCAGAATCACCGCGCCTGCGCGCCGCAAATTGTCGACCACCGGACTGTTGCTTTTGGCGATCAGGTCTTTCTGCAGGCCCACGCCGTTGGTCGTGGCAAAGCCGGCCTGATCCACGTTGACCTTCACCGTGACGGGCACGCCCGCCAACATGCCGGGATCTTCCCCACGCGCCAGGGCGGCATCCACCCCGGCCGCCTGGGCCAGCACGTCTTCCGGACGATGATCCACCACCGCATTGATGGCGGGATTGACGGCATCGAGCCGCCGCAGCGCGCTTTGCGCGGCCTGGACGGCGGAGACTTCACGCTTGCGCACAAGGGCGGCAAGCTCAACTGCGGACAAACGCCAAAGATCGGTCACGCGCAACTCCTGGGGTCGTGGGTTTTGCTGCAAGCAGGCAAACCTTAGCGCCAGTCGCCCAAGCCCACAAGCCGCCGCGCGACGCTATTCGCTTTCCTCGAACACCTGGACGATCGCGTCGGCTACCGCTCGCACCCGCGCTGTGCGATTCAGGTCGCCGTGCATCACCAGCCACAGGTCGTAGCTTTCGCTGCGGCTCGGCCAGATGCGCACCAGGTCGGGATAGTCCGGCGCCATGTGGGTAGGCAGTTCGCCGATGCCCAGCCCCGCCACCACGGCGTCGATGATCATCAACCCGGAATTGACCTCGATGCCGATGCGGCCATTGCGGGTCGGCTCGCCGCACAGCGAGTCAGACCAGCCCGGCAGCACCGCCTGCTGATAGGCGACCAGGGTATGCCCGGCGAACGCCGTGCCGGGCTTGGGCTCGCCGTGCGCATCCAGGTAGGCGCGCGATGCATACAGCCCGACCTCCTTGCGCGCCAGGTGGCGATGGATGAGGTCCGGATTGTCGGGCTTGACGTTGCGGATCGCCAGGTCCGCTTCGCGGCGCGTCAGGTTGCTGATCTGGATGCCGGTGGACAGCACCATCCGGATGTCGGGATGCTCGGCATGGACCCGACGGATGGCCTCCATGAGGAAGTACCGGGCCACCGTTTCGGAGGACGCGACGCGCACGGCGCCCGACAGGCGGTGGTCCAGCCCCTGCATCTGGCGCTGGAGCTGATCGGCCGCCAGCTCCATGCGCTCGGCCGCGGCGAAGGCCAGCTCCCCCGCCGCAGTGGGCACGTAGCCGCCGGGCGTGCGCAGGAACAGGCGCGCGTCCAGCGAGGCCTCCAGCGCCGCCAGGCGCCTGCCCGCGGTGGCCTGGTCGATCTGCAGCACCGCCGCCGCGCCGCGCAGCGTCCCCACCCGGTAAATCGCCAGGAAGATCCTGGCGTTGTCCCAATCCATGCGCCGTCCTTGATGCAATTTTGCATGACTATAAAGCAATTATTCGGCTTTTTTGCATCATCGAAAACGCCTAATCTTCACCCCTCGCAAGCCGCCCGCAAACGCATCCCATCATGTCCTCCGCCTGCCGCCCCGCCCCTGCCCTGAACGCCCCGCCCGCCGCCGCCGGCTGGCTGCCCCTGGTCACCCTGGCCATCGGATTCGTCATGGCCATGCTGGACGTGACGGTCGTCAACGTGGCGCTCCCCAGCATTGCGCTCCAGTTCACGGTGCCGCTGACCGACCTGGTCTGGATCGTGGACGGCTACACCCTGACGTTCGCCGCGCTGCTGCTGCTCGCCGGCGCGCTGGCCGACCGCTACGGCGCCAAGACGCTCTACCTGACCGGCCTGGGTGTGTTCACTGGCGCCTCGCTGCTCTGCGGATTGGCGCCCGACGCCGACACCCTGATCGCCGCCCGCATGCTGCAAGGCGTCGGCGCCGCGCTCTTCATGCCCAGCTCGCTCAGCCTGCTCACGCACGCCTATGACGACGAACACGTGCGCAATCGCATGCTGGCGGCGTGGTCCGCCATCGTGGCGGTCGCGGGCGCGTCCGGCCCGCTGCTGGGCGGCGTGCTGATCCATCAATTCGGGTGGCGCGGCATCTTCCTCATCAACATTCCGCTGGGCCTGGCCGGCATATGGCTTGCCCGTCGACGCATCGCGGCCGCGCCTCGCCGTCCTCGCGCGCTCAATCCCCTGAGCCACGCGCTTGGCGTCGTGGCGTTGGCTGCGCTGTGCTTTGCGCTGATCCAGGGCAATGCCTACGGCTGGACCTCCCCGCCCATCGCCGCCACGGCGCTCCTGTGCGTGATCGCCACGGCACTCCTCGTGCGGCGCGAACGCCGGCACGCCGATCCGATCATCCCGCGCGCGCTGTTCGCCACCTCCCAATTTGCCGCCGCCAACGGCGTCGGCTTTCTCATCAACCTGGCGGCGTACGGCCAGTTGTTCCTGCTGAGTCTTTTCCTGCAGCATGCGCGCGGCGCCGACGCGCTGCAGACGGGCATCGAGCTGGTGCCGATGCTGGCCGTGTTTTCCATTGGCAACCTCATCTCTGGCCGCGTATCGGCGCGCTGGAACCTGCCGGCGTCGCTGCTGGGCGGCGTATCGCTCGCGGCGGCGATGAGCGCAATCGGCATGCTCGCCTTCTCTCCCGACGTTGCCTACTGGCCCTTCACGCTCGTCGTCGCCCTGGCCAACCTGGGCGTGGGCATCGCCGTGCCCGCCATGACCAGCATCGTCATGCAGGTGTCCGGCAAGCACCACGCCAACAGCGCCGCGGCGGCCCTGAATGCCAACCGCCAATCCGGCGCGCTGGTCGGCGTCGCGGTGATGGGCACCCTCCTGCACCTGCTGCCGGACTGGCGCGCCAGCCTGCCCGCGGCCTATGCCGTGATCGCGGCCAGCTACGGGCTCACGGTCGCGCTGGCATGGCGCCATCTTCGCCGGGCCCGCAACGCCTGACGCGCGCCAGCCTGCATGGCAAGGGCCACGGGTTTGCTTCACAATGACGCAAACCCGAACAAGGAGACCTGCATGTCCAGCCCTGCCGCGACCAGCCCTGACTCGTCCCGCTCCATCCGCCGCGTCGCCATCGTCGGCGCCGGCACCATCGGCGCCAGTTGGGCGGCGCTGTTTCTCGCGCAGGGCCTGGAAGTCGTGGTCAGCGATCCCGGCCCGCACGCGCAGGGGCAGACCATCGCGCGCGTGCAGGCGGCATGGCCGGTCCTGACCGAGCTGGGCCATGTCCGGGCGGGCGCCACGCCCGGCGCGCTACGCTTCGAACCCGATCTGGAAGCGGCATTGGCCGGGGTGGACTTCGTGCAGGAAAACGCGCCGGAGCGCGAAGACTTCAAAACCGACCTCTTCGCGCGCATGGACGCCGTGCTGCCCCCGCACGTGATCGTCGCATCCAGTTCGTCCGGCCTCATCATGAGCCGGCTCCAATCGCGCTGCCGCCATCCCGAGCGATTCGTGATCGGCCATCCCTTCAACCCGCCCCATCTGATTCCGCTCGTGGAGGTGGTGGGCGGCGACCAGACCTCCGCGCAGACGATGGACCGCGCCATCGACTTCTACCGCAGCATGGGCAAGCATCCCATCCGGCTGAACAAAGAAGTGCCCGGCCATATTGCCAACCGCCTGCAAGCCGCGTTGTGGCGCGAAGCCATCCACCTCGCCGCCGAAAACGTCGCCAGCGTCGCGGACATCGACGCCGCCGTATCGCAAGGCCCGGGCCTGCGCTGGGCGCTCTTCGGACCGCACATGACATTCAACCTGGGCGGCGGCGAAGGCGGGATGGCGCATTTCATGCACCACCTGCTCGGTCCGGTGCAGACCTGGTGGGATGACCTCGGCGCGCCCGACGTCACACCCGACCTGCAGCAACGCCTCATCGAGGGCGTCAACGCCGAGGCCGGCCATCGCAGCATCGCCGATCTCGTCGAGACACGCGACGCGCAGCTCACGGCGCTGATCAAGACTTTGCGGCGCTGACCGACACCTTGCGGCATTGATCCAGACCTGAGGCCACTTTCCCGGACCTTGCCTCATTTCCAACCAAGGAATGTTCTCGAATGATCTCCGTGACTCACGACACCGAACGCTCCCGCTTCACCGCCACCGTCGACGGCGTGCTGTGCGTGCTGGACTATCAACTGCAGGACGGCGCCATGGCCATCACGCACACCGGCGTGCCCAGTGCGGTGGGCGGACGCGGCATCGCCGCCGAGTTGACGCGCCACGCGCTGCTCACCGCGCGCACGAACGGCTGGAAGGTGCGTCCCTATTGCTCTTACGCCGACGCCTACATCCGTCGCCATCCCGAATACGCCGACCTGCTGGCCTGATCACACCGCCCATCCCCCGTGTCCAAGCAACCCAGCCCTTCCAAGACACCCTGCCCTTGCGGCCGGCCCGCGGCCTATCCCGACTGCTGCGGCCGCTGGCATGACGGCCCGCAGGCGTTGCAAGCGCCCACCGCCGAAGCCCTGATGCGCTCGCGCTACAGCGCGTTCGTCATGGACAAGCTCCCCTACCTGCTTGCCACCTGGCATCCCAGCACACGTCCCGCTTCGCTCGAACCCAATCCCCCCGGCCTGAAATGGCTGGGCCTCGACGTCAAGGCAGCCGCCGGCCAGGACGCGGACCACGCCACCGTCGAATTCGTCGCCAGAAGCCGCCTGGACGGACGCGCCAGCCGCATGCACGAGACCAGCCGTTTCGTGCGCGAAGGCGGGCAGTGGTTCTACGTGGACGGCGACCTGCGCTGATCCCCGCCCGCCGGGCATCGCCGCAACGCCCTCATGCCCCGATATCGGGGCCAATAGCTTGAGTCCCCGTCATCCCCCGACGTCGGGGCCGATGGCTTGCTCGAGCGCGACAATCAAATCCTGCTCTACCGCGCCGAAAGCGCGCGTATCGCCCACAATCGCCAATTCCGTAGGCGGCACCGCGGCGAATCCGTCCGCCTCGCCCAGTTCGCGGTGCGACGCCAGGCGAGCGAATGCCGGCAACAGGCTCACCCCCAGTCCCGCCGCCACCGCCGCTTGCACACCGGCAAGACTATGGCTGAGATACGCAATGTGCCAAGGCCGACCCGCGCTTTCCAGTGCGTAGATCATCCGTTTTCGATAGATACAGCCCTGCGGAAACAAGACCAGCGGCACCGGCCCCGATTCCCCGTTCCGCCGCCGGCCGTCCACCCAGACCAGCCGTTCCGGCCACGCCGCCAGGCAAGCGCCGTCGCCCGGTTCGCGCTTGACCAGCGCCAGATGCAGGTCCCCGGACGCCAACCCGGCGCGCAGCTCCGCGCTCATGCCGCTCACGGTCTCAAGCCGCACCTCCTCATGGCTGGCGGCAAACTCGGCCAGCAGCACGGTCAGGCGCGACACGTCAAAATCCTCCGGCACCCCCAACCGCAGCACGCGCGCGGACCGCGGCGCAGAAAACACATGCTCCGCTTCGCCCGCAATGGCGAGCAGCCGCCGGGCATAAGCCAACATGAGCTCGCCGTCTTCGGTGACAGACACATTTCCACCGGCGCGGTCGCGCAGCAACAGCGTCTTGCCGACGCTTTGCTCCAGCTTGCGCACCTGCTGGCTGACCGTCGACTGCGTGCGATGCACACGCCGGGCAGCCCGCGTGAAACTACCCTCTTCGACGACGCACACCAGCGTTTTCAGGAGT
Source organism: Achromobacter sp. MFA1 R4 (assembly GCF_900156745.1). Lineage (NCBI taxonomy): Bacteria > Pseudomonadati > Pseudomonadota > Betaproteobacteria > Burkholderiales > Alcaligenaceae > Achromobacter > Achromobacter sp. MFA1 R4. The sequence continues at coordinate 297,969 of NZ_LT707065.1, forward strand.
TCAAGGTCCAACATCGGGTTTCGTGGATTGGGGTTCGTGGATCGGGATTCGGGATTCGGGATTCGGGAATTGGATTTGCAGTCGGGCTCGCCGTCGGCGTCGGAACTCGGAACTCGGAACTCGGAACTCGTGGTCGACCATGCCACCACAAGCAGAACGGCATTCCTCCCTGCCGAATCGATATCTAAAAAACCACTAAGAAGAATTCAATTATTAATTTTACAACTACAGCCTGGAATCTTACGCTGAAGGATCAACCCATCCCCCTCGAGGAACTGACATGCCGCTGGATCAACTCCCCCGCCCGCAATGGCTTACCTTCGACTGCTACGGCACCCTCATTCAGTGGGACGAAGGACTGCAATCTGCCGTGGTGCGGATCCTGGCCGCCCATCCGGGCTCGACACCGCCACCCACCGCTGCGCAGTTCCTGCACGTATACGATGCGCACGAACACCGGCTGGAACGCACCCCGCCCTACCGCCGCTTCGCGGATGTCACGCGCCAATCGCTACGCCTGACCATGGAGCATTTTGGCCTGGCCTATCGGCCCGAAGACGCCGAAACGCTCACGGGCAGCATTTCGCGCATGCCTCCGTTTCCCGAAGTCGTGGCCACGCTCGCCACGCTCAAGCAGGCCGGCTTTCGCCTTTGCATCATCTCCAATACGGACGACGACATCATTGCCGGCAATGTCGCGCAGTTGGGCGGACATATCGACCGGGTCATCACTGCCCAACAAGCCCAAGCCTATAAACCGGCGCGCGCCATCTTCGACCACGCCCACGCCGAACTGGGCGTCACCCGCGATGAGGTCGTGCACATCTGCGCCAGCCCGCACCTGGATCTGGCCGCCGCCCGCGACCTCGGGTTTCGCTGCATCTGGATCGACCGCGGCACCGGCCGCAAACCCTTGCCTGACTACCAGCCGGACGCTACCGTAGCGACTCTGGATCGCGTCCCCGGCCTTTTTCAAGAAGCCGGGTGGCTTTGATCCCCCTATTCCACTCTGACCTCAAAGGCTGCCATGAACCAGGAACCCCGCTTTGCCGAAGCGCTCTTCCATGCCGACACCGTCGCCGCATTGCGGGCCGATCTGGCTCTGGCCCTGCGCGCCGCCGCGGCCCACGGACTCGGCGAAGGCGTCTGCAACCATTTCAGCGTCGCCTTGCCCGGCGACCCCGACCATTTCCTGCTGAATCCGCGCGGCCTGATGTGGAACGAGGTCCACGCAGACGACATCGTGCTGGTCGACGCCCACGGCAACAAACTCGCCGGCCGGCACGAGATCGAACCGACCGCCATGTTCATCCACGCCGCCATCCACCGCATCGCCGGCAAGGCCTGCGTCCTGCACACACACATGCCGTACGCCACCGCCCTCACGCTCACCAGCGACCGGGGATTGGACACCACCCTGTCCCAGAACGCGATGCGCTTTCATGGCCGCCTCGCCATCGACGAGCACTACAACGGCCTGGCGCTCGACGTCTCCGAAGGCGAGCGCATTGCACGCGCCATGCAGGGCGCCGACATCGTATTCCTGGGCAACCATGGCGTCGTCGTCTGCGGCGAACGCATCGATCATGCCTACGACGATCTCTTCTTCCTGGAGCGCGCCTGTACCGCCCAGGTCCTCGCGCAATCCACGGGTCGCCCGCTGGTGCCCGTCAATCCCGAGCTCGCTTCCAAGGTCGCCGCCCAAATCCAGAGCGAACGCCTGCAATCCGAACTGTTTTTCCAGGCCCTGCGCCGCCAACTATCTGAACAGTAAACACCCGCGCCCCAACAGAGCCAAAGTATTGCCCTTGATCAGTTGACGGCTACCGATCACCCAAAAAACAAAACCCCTCGCGGCGCAAGCCGCGAGGGGTTCAATCAATCAATTCACTCTGCACAAAAAACAAACCCCCGCAGGGTATCCCTGCGGGGGTTTGCACAATAAAAGCCTGACGATGACCTACTTTCACAGACGTCCGTCCACTATCATCGGCGCAAAGGCGTTTCACTGTCCTGTTCGGGATGGGAAGGAGTGGTACCACCTTGCTATGGTCGTCAGGCGTAACGGGTTGAGCGGTTGCGGGTTAGGCAACGGCTCCAATCTTGGAAGAAGCGCAACGTGTGGTGGTCAGAGCTTGGGCTCGATGATCACGCACAGTGGGTGTAATTGATGTTGGCTGGCTGCTGACGGGGCAGCCAGTAATTTGTATTGAACGACACTTGGAACGCTATACACCAGGTCATAACCATCAGTGTTATAGGATCAAGCCTCACGGGCAATTAGTATCGGTTAGCTTAACGCATTACTGCGCTTCCACACCCGACCTATCAACGTCCTGGTCTCGAACGACCCTTCAGGGGGATCAAGTCCCCGGGATACCTAATCTTCAGACGAGTTTCCCGCTTAGATGCCTTCAGCGGTTATCTCTTCCGTACTTAGCTACCCGGCAATGCCATTGGCATGACAACCGGTACACCAGAGGTACGTCCACTCCGGTCCTCTCGTACTAGGAGCAGGCTCCGTCAAGTATCCAACGCCCACGGCAGATAGGGACCAAACTGTCTCACGACGTTTTAAACCCAGCTCACGTACCTCTTTAAATGGCGAACAGCCATACCCTTGGGACCGGCTACAGCCCCAGGATGAGATGAGCCGACATCGAGGTGCCAAACACCGCCGTCGATATGAACTCTTGGGCGGTATCAGCCTGTTATCCCCAGAGTACCTTTTATCCGTTGAGCGATGGCCCTTCCATTCAGAACCACCGGATCACTATGTCCTGCTTTCGCACCTGTTCGACTTGTCAGTCTCACAGTCAAGCACGCTTATGCCATTGCACTATCAGCACGATTTCCGACCGTACCTAGCGTACCTTCGAACTCCTCCGTTACACTTTGGGAGGAGACCGCCCCAGTCAAACTGCCCACCATGCACTGTCCCCGATCCGGATAACGGACCAAGGTTAGAACCGCAAACAAACCAGGGTGGTATTTCAAGGATGGCTCCACGTGATCTGGCGACCACGCTTCAAAGCCTCCCACCTATCCTACACAGGCCGGTTCACAGTCCAATGCAAAGCTACAGTAAAGGTTCATGGGGTCTTTCCGTCTAGCCGCGGGTAGATTGCATCATCACAAACACTTCAACTTCGCTGAGTCTCAGGAGGAGACAGTGTGGCCATCGTTACGCCATTCGTGCAGGTCGGAACTTACCCGACAAGGAATTTCGCTACCTTAGGACCGTTATAGTTACGGCCGCCGTTTACCGGGGCTTCGATCAAGAGCTTGCACCCCATCACTTAACCTTCCGGCACCGGGCAGGCGTCACACCCTATACGTCGACTTTCGTCTTTGCAGAGTGCTGTGTTTTTAATAAACAGTCGCAGCCACCGATTCTCTGCGACCCCATCATGCTAAGCGCGCAGGCGCTTCACACTACCGGGGTATACCTTCTCCCGAAGTTACGGTATCAATTTGCCGAGTTCCTTCTCCTGAGTTCTCTCAAGCGCCTTGGAATATTCATCCCGTCCACCTGTGTCGGTTTGCGGTACGGTCTCGTACAGCTGAAGCTTAGAGGCTTTTCTTGGAACCACTTCCAATCACTTCGCAAGCAATGCTCGCTCGTGCCACACCCTTGATTTACGCGCCCGGATTTGCCTAAGCGCCATCTTCGATGCAGCAACAGGGACATCCAACACCCTGATGATCTTCCGCGATCCGTCCCCCCATCGCACTGTACGACGGTGCTGGAATATTAACCAGCTTCCCATCAGCTACGCATCTCTGCCTCGCCTTAGGGGCCGACTCACCCTGCGCCGATGAACGTTGCGCAGGAAACCTTGGACTTACGGCGAGGGGGCTTTTCACCCCCTTTATCGCTACTCATGTCAGCATTCGCACTTCTGATACCTCCAGCAGCCTTTACAAGCCACCTTCGCAGGCTTACAGAACGCTCTCCTACCGCGTGCACTAAAAGTGCACACCCGCAGCTTCGGTTTATCGCTTAGCCCCGTTACATCTTCCGCGCAGGACGACTCGATCAGTGAGCTATTACGCTTTCTTTAAAGGATGGCTGCTTCTAAGCCAACCTCCTGACTGTCTATGCCTTCCCACTTCGTTTCCCACTTAGCGATAATTCGGGACCTTAGCTGGCGGTCTGGGTTGTTTCCCTCTTGAGTCCGGACGTTAGCACCCGGTGCTCTGTCTCCCAAGCTGTACTTGCGGGTATTCGGAGTTTGCCATAGTTTGGTAAGTCGCCATGACCCCCTAGCTATAACAGTGCTCTACCCCCCGCAGTAATACTTGAGGCACTACCTAAATAGTTTTCGGAGAGAACCAGCTATTTCCAGATTTGTTTAGCCTTTCACCCCTATCCACAGCTCATCCCCTAATTTTTCAACATTAGTGGGTTCGGTCCTCCAGCACGTGTTACCGTGCCTTCAACCTGGCCATGGATAGATCATCTGGTTTCGGGTCTACACCCAGCGACTGAATCGCCCTATTCGGACTCGCTTTCGCTACGGCTTCCCTATTCGGTTAACCTTGCCACTGAATGTAAGTCGCTGACCCATTATACAAAAGGTACGCAGTCACCCCACAAGGAGGCTCCTACTGTTTGTATGCATACGGTTTCAGGATCTATTTCACTCCCCTTCCGGGGTTCTTTTCGCCTTTCCCTCACGGTACTGGTTCACTATCGGTCGATCACGAGTATTTAGCCTTGGAGGATGGTCCCCCCATCTTCAAACAGGATTTCACGTGTCCCGCCCTACTTGTCTTACGCTTAGTTCCACACACAAAATTTCATCTACAGGGCTATCACCTGCTACGGCCGGACTTTCCATTCCGTTCGATTATCTTGCGTGCTAAAACGTAAAGGCTCTTCCGATTTCGCTCGCCACTACTTTCGGAATCTCGGTTGATTTCTTTTCCTCGAGCTACTGAGATGTTTCAGTTCACCCGGTTCGCTTCCACTAGCCTATGTATTCAGCTAGGGATACTGCATTGCTGCAGTGGGTTTCCCCATTCGGATATCTGCGGATCAAAGCTTGTTTGCCAGCTCCCCGCAGCTTTTCGCAGGCTACTACGTCCTTCATCGCCTGTGATCGCCAAGGCATCCACCATATGCACTTAGTCGCTTGATCCTATAACGCTGTAGGCTATAGGACCTGAGTATTAGCGTTTGTGCCGTTCATAAGTTTCAAAGCAGTCTGAGGCTTATCACCCCAGTCTTGAGAACTTGGAACAAAATTAATGCAATCACAACCCGTGCCCATCTTCATCAGCAGCGCTGATTACTTGATGAACACATTTTCGTTGTGCTTCTTCCAGATTGTTAAAGAACAAATGTAGCTGTTGGGTAAAACCCAACTGATAGCGCTGCAAGCAGCGCTATCAGTTAGTTTCTACGCTGCGCCAAATACATGACGCCAGCCACAACAAACAACCGATAAGAGTGGACGCTTAACACGAGCACATAAGCTCTGAAAGGAGGTGATCCAGCCGCACCTTCCGATACGGCTACCTTGTTACGACTTCACCCCAGTCATGAATCCTACCGTGGTAATCGCCCTCCTTGCGGTTAGGCTAACTACTTCTGGTAAAACCCACTCCCATGGTGTGACGGGCGGTGTGTACAAGACCCGGGAACGTATTCACCGCGACATGCTGATCCGCGATTACTAGCGATTCCGACTTCACGCAGTCGAGTTGCAGACTGCGATCCGGACTACGATCGGGTTTCTGGGATTGGCTCCCCCTCGCGGGTTGGCGACCCTCTGTCCCGACCATTGTATGACGTGTGAAGCCCTACCCATAAGGGCCATGAGGACTTGACGTCATCCCCACCTTCCTCCGGTTTGTCACCGGCAGTCTCATTAGAGTGCCCTTTCGTAGCAACTAATGACAAGGGTTGCGCTCGTTGCGGGACTTAACCCAACATCTCACGACACGAGCTGACGACAGCCATGCAGCACCTGTGTTCCGGTTCTCTTGCGAGCACTACCAAATCTCTTCGGCATTCCAGACATGTCAAGGGTAGGTAAGGTTTTTCGCGTTGCATCGAATTAATCCACATCATCCACCGCTTGTGCGGGTCCCCGTCAATTCCTTTGAGTTTTAATCTTGCGACCGTACTCCCCAGGCGGTCAACTTCACGCGTTAGCTGCGCTACCAAGGCCCGAAGGCCCCAACAGCTAGTTGACATCGTTTAGGGCGTGGACTACCAGGGTATCTAATCCTGTTTGCTCCCCACGCTTTCGTGCATGAGCGTCAGTGTTATCCCAGGAGGCTGCCTTCGCCATCGGTGTTCCTCCGCATATCTACGCATTTCACTGCTACACGCGGAATTCCACCTCCCTCTGACACACTCTAGCTCGGTAGTTAAAAATGCAGTTCCAAAGTTAAGCTCTGGGATTTCACATCTTTCTTTCCGAACCGCCTGCGCACGCTTTACGCCCAGTAATTCCGATTAACGCTTGCACCCTACGTATTACCGCGGCTGCTGGCACGTAGTTAGCCGGTGCTTATTCTGCAGGTACCGTCAGTTTCCCAGGGTATTAGCCCGGGACGTTTCTTTCCTGCCAAAAGTGCTTTACAACCCGAAGGCCTTCATCGCACACGCGGGATGGCTGGATCAGGGTTTCCCCCATTGTCCAAAATTCCCCACTGCTGCCTCCCGTAGGAGTCTGGGCCGTGTCTCAGTCCCAGTGTGGCTGGTCGTCCTCTCAAACCAGCTACGGATCGTCGCCTTGGTGAGCCGTTACCCCACCAACTAGCTAATCCGATATCGGCCGCTCTAATAGTGCAAGGTCTTACGATCCCCTGCTTTCCCCCGAAGGGCGTATGCGGTATTAGCTACGCTTTCGCGTAGTTATCCCCCGCTACTAGGCACGTTCCGATACATTACTCACCCGTTCGCCACTCGCCACCAGACCGAAGTCCGTGCTGCCGTTCGACTTGCATGTGTAAGGCATCCCGCTAGCGTTCAATCTGAGCCAGGATCAAACTCTTCAGTTTAATCTCTGTATTTGTTTCGTATTCTTGGTCCGTTTTGACTTACGCCAATCCAAACCAGGTCATACGTCGCTACTCAAAGGAAGTGAGGTATGTTCTTAAACTTGACGTCTAAGGTACTTCACTTCTAGTGAGCACTTGATTTCTTGTGCTTGCGATTAAGGCCGAAACCCAAACCGCTGCACTCGCATCAAGCGCCCACACTTATCGGTTGTTTAATTGTTAAAGAGCGGGTACTGCTAAATTCTGTACTGCTTCTGCTTTCAACTTCGGCCAACTTCGCTTTCGCGCCGTCGCTGCCGTTGCAGCAGAGAAACGAGATTATGAAGAAGTTTTTATCGCTTGTCAAGTCGGCGTCGTTTTTAACTTCGCTTTCTTGTTGCGACCCCTTCAGGTCTCGCCAGGGCTTTCGCCCTGCCTTAGCAGCTATCGAAACATCAGGGTAAACCCTGAATTTTCAGCAACTGCCAAGCCCGAAACTATAGCACAATTTTTGCAGATCTTGCAACTGGCTTCTGCCTGATTTGCGTCGATCCTTGCAATAACCACTTGACGATCATGACTGATTGCCTTCGCGGCAGGCGGTGGTGGGTTGCCCCGTCCGCCTGTTGCACCTACTTGGCTTCGCGGTTCGGAACTACGTGAACTGCGAAGGAGCGAGACTATAGCACAGTTTTTCTGGCTGTCATGTGCGTGTCGCAAATCGCCTGAGAGGTTGGCAGCGTTGGGCGGCGTGCGCTGCCCGTTCTCTATCGCTCTCTATATAAGAGGGATAACGGGGCAACTGGCAGCGACCGCTGCGCGTAGTTGGGTTCGGGGGGCCGCAACGCGCAGAGGAGTCACCAGCGTATGTAGTCGGCGTTGCGCAGGCGTTCCAGTTGCCGGCGCACGATCGATTCATTGATCAGCCATGGCGGCGCGCCTACATCTTCGAGCAGGCGTGGTTCGATGTCCACGGCGAGATTGCGGATCCGGGCTGCGTTGCGGTGTTGGCGGTACGCTTGCCAAAGTCGGGAGAGGAGGCTTTGGTCGGGCTCGTACGTTGACGCGAGTATGGCCGGATCCGGCGACGTGGGCTTGGGCATCGAGGCCGTCGAACCCAAGGGGGCTGACGCCATAAATGGTTGCGCGGTCATAACGGGCTCCTTTTGCAATTCCGTTTTGGTAAGAGTATTCGCCCAATGCCGCGCTGAAAATCCAATTGTTTTGGCATGATCGGTAAGCTACGATGACCAAACCGATCCCGGTCCGGATTGCCAGATAGATACGAATGAAGGTTCGCCGTGCGATTACCCCTTAATACCCTCCCCGCCTTTCGCGTCGTGGCCGAGTTGCAAAACCTGCGCGCCGCGGCGGAACGGTTGCATCTGACGCACAGTGCGGTCAGCCAGCAAATCAAAGTGCTTGAGGAACAGCTTGGCTTTCCCTTGTTCGAGCGCAGCGGGCGCGGCATCGTGCTGAATTCCGCGGGCGCTGCGCTGTTGTGCAGCGTGCAAGGCGCGATGGCGCTGCTCGATGAGGGACTGATGGCGGCGAACGCGGCGGCGACGGGCAGCGAGCAGCGGCTGCGGGTGTCGGTGCTGCCGTCGTTCGCACAACGCTGGCTGTTGCCCCGCATGGCGCGCTGGCGCGCCCGGCATCCGGGCGTGGCGTTGGAGATCGAGACGTCCCAGAACGTGGTGGATCTGTTGCGGGACGGCTTTCATGCGGCGCTGCGGTTTGGCCGCGGACCGTGGGCCGGGGTGGCGTCGGAGCCGCTCTTTGACGTGCCGTTGCCGTTGATCGTTCTGGCGTCGCCGGAGACCATGGCCGCCCTGCCCGACGATACGCCCGCGACGCTGGCGCGCCAGCCTTTGCTGGGCGAGCGGGAGTTATGGCAGCACTGGTTCACCGCGGCGGGGTTTCCCACACCGGTCACGCCTGTCGCGTCTTTCAATGATGCGGGAATGATGCTGCAGGCCGCCGAACAGGGATTGGGCATCACCTTGGGTCGGCAACTGCTGGCGGCGGACGCGCTGTGCGCGGGGAGGCTCGTGCAGGTGTCGCCCGTCACCGTGCAGTATGAGCTGGCGCAGACCTATCACCTGGTTTATCTGCCCAGTCTGCGGGACTGGGCCCCGCTTGCCGCGTTCAAGCAGTGGCTGCGGGACGAGCTGGAGATGTCGCGGCAGACACTGGTGACAGGGAAACCCGAAGGCGAGGCTTAGGCCTGGGATTGGGCAAAAAAAAGTAAGGCAGCTTGCGGCGGCCTTACCCAAATCGAAACGCGGCGGCAGTAAACCTTCAAGCGTGCGTCAGGCCGCTTTGCGCGCGGATGCGGCGACCGGCTGCATCGAATCCGTTTCGTTGAAGCGCTGGTGCCAGGAGAAGGCTTCTTCCAGCAGGTGCGGCGTCTGGCCGCCGCGTTCGCAGGCGCGGTCGAAATAGTCTTGCAGCGCGTCCCGGTACGACGGATGCACGCAGTGCTGGATGATGGCCCGCGCCCGCTCGCGAGGCGCGAGGCCCCGCAGGTCGGCCAGGCCGCATTCGGTCACCAGGACGTCGACGTCGTGCTCGGTGTGATCCACATGGGACACCATCGGCACCACGCTGGAGATGTCGCCGTTCTTGGCCATGGACTTCGAGACGAAGATCGCAAGATGGGCGTTGCGGGCGAAATCGCCGGAACCGCCGATGCCGTTCATCATGTGCGTGCCGCCGACGTGCGTCGAATTCACATTGCCGTAGATATCGAATTCCAGCGCCGTGTTGATGGCGATGATGCCCAGCCGGCGCACGATCTCGGGCGCGTTGCTGATTTCCTGCGGGCGCAGCACGATGCGTTGGCGGTAGTGCTCCATGTTCGCGAGGATCTTTTCGTAGACGGGCTTGGACACCGTGATGGACGACGCCGAAGCGAAGGCCAGCTTGCCCTGGTCGAGCAACTCGATGGCGCTGTCCTGCAGGACTTCGGAGTACATCGTCAGGTTCTCGAAACCGGACGATTCGAAGCCGTGCAGCACCGCGTTGGCGATGGTGCCGATGCCTGCCTGCAAGGGCAGCAGCGCATTGGTCAGACGCCCGGCAGTCACCTCGCGGCGCAGGAAGTCGTTGATGTGCCCCGCGATCGCGTTGGTCTCGGCGTCGGGCGGCAGCGCGTTGGACGGGCTGTCGGGTTCCTGCGTGATGACGATGGCGGCGATCCTGGCGGGGTCGACCTGAATGCAGGGCTGGCCGATGCGCTGGTCCACCGACACCAGGCCGATCGGCTGGCGCGTGGGGCGATCGCCCGGGATGTAGATGTCATGCAGCCCTTCGATCTCCGCGGGCACGCTCATGTTCAGCTCCACGATGATCTTGTCCGCCTGTTGCACGAAGGACGCGGAATTGCCCACCGACATCGTCGGCACGATGGCGCCGGACTCGGTGATGGCGGCGGCCTCGATGATGGCCACGTTGATCGGGCCGAGGTGGCCCGCGCGCAACTGTTCCACCGTCTCCGAGAGGTGCTGGTCGATGAAGGCGATTTCGCCCTGGTTGATCTTGCGGCGCAGAGTCGTGTCGACCTGGAACGGCAGGCGGCGAGCCAGCGCGTTGGCCTGCGCGAGCAGCTTGTCGGTGTCGTGGCCGAGCGAAGCGCCGGTGATCAGCGTGATGGACAAGGGTTCGCGCTCGGCGCAGGCCGCCAGCGCGGCCGGGACGGACTTACAGTCGCCGGCCCGGGTGAATCCGCTCATTCCAACGGTCATTCCGTCCTGAACCAGTAGCGCCGCCTGTTCGGCGGACGTGATCCTGGCATGCAGCTCAGGGTTGCGAATACGGTCCAGATGCATGGTGTCTCCAAATTCAAAGGCCTGCGGCTTGCGGCCGGGCGCGGCGTTGCCGCCTTGAGCGCCCGGGCACCGTCTGACGCGGCGTTTCCCGAGGTCCCACGGGCCGCGGATACGGTCGGTGGGACGATTTTTCGGCAGTATAGGAAGGCGGGCTCAAATCTCGTAATGACTTAAAATCATCTAAACAAGTCGTTTTTTTCATCATTTGAATTTTTCTCGCGCAATGCGCGAAGGACCCGCCCCGACATGGATGTGCGCGCGTTGCGGTATTTCGTGGAAACCGTCAGGCATGCCAGCTTCACGCAGGCCGCCAAAGCCCTGTTCGTCACGCAATCCACCGTGAGCAAAATGATCCGGCAACTGGAGGAAGAAGCCGGCACCCCGCTGCTGATCCGAGATGGGCATACCGCGCGCCCCACCGACACGGGCCGTGTCATGTACCTGCGCGGCCTGCAAGTGCTGGAGACGATGCGGCAGCTTTCGGAAGAACTGCGCCAGACCGCTGAACTCGGCCGCGGGTCGCTGGAGGTCGGCATCCCGCCGATGATCAATCTGCTGTTCACGCCGGTGGTCAAGCGATTCCGCGAGTTGCATCCGGGGATTCATCTGACGCTGCGCGAAGGGACCGGCCAGGCGGTGGAGAGCCTGGTGGCCAGCGGGGAACTGGAGATTGGCGCCACCATCCTGCCCGTCGCACCCGATGGCGGGCTGGCCGCGCAGGCGTTCGGCAGCTACCCGATCTGGGTGATCGGGCCGCCCGACGCGCCATGGGCCGGAAAGACGTCGCTGCCCCTGAGCGCGCTGCGCGAGGCGCGGCTGCTGATACCCACCGACGACTTCGCCATCACGCGCCGCTTGCGCCAGGCATTTGCAGACGCGGGCTTTCAGCCGGGCATTGCCGCGCAGAGCGCGCATTGGGATTTCCTGGTGGCGATGGCGTCGGCCGGACTGGGCGTGGCCCTGCTGCCCGAGCCGCTGATGCAGCGGATGAAGACCCGTGGCCTCAGCACCGCCAAGCTGGCCAAGTCCGGCATGCAATGGGAAGTGGGACATATCTGGCTGCAGTCGGGCTACCTGTCCTTTGCGGCCCGGGCGTGGCTGGAGGTGTGCGACGCCGTGCTGGGCAAGCCCCGGCATCGGGCCGCGCGCGGTTCCCAACGCCCGTCAAGTTGAATCCAAACGTTGGCCGCGTAAACAGGGGTTGCGCAGCCGGGCATGGCCTGCCGCGCGGCGGGCGGTGCCGTGGCAATCCGCCCCCGTTTTATCGGCCTGCGGGCTCGGCCATTGGAGCGCGCCCACCGGCCTGAAAATACAGGGACACAACACCAGTTTTTGTTGCAACGCGCAGGCCGGGGCCTTGCTATGCTGCCGCCTCGACGCGAGCCACTCGTCCAGGACCATGATCCCGACAACGCCTTCTTTGCTTACGCGCGCCCGCCAGGTCCGCGCCCCCAACCTGGCGGCGCTGCTTGCAGCGCTGCTGCTGGCGTTCTGCTTTCTGCCCGCCTTCGCGGCGCCGCCCGCCACGCCGGTCGATACCGAGGCCGTGCTTGCCGCCGCGCGCAAGCAGATCGACGATATCCGCAAGCAGATTCCCGACGTCACCGACGATGCCGTCCTCCTCAAACAGCGCGGGGAGGCCTTGGATATCCAGTCCAAGGCGGACGCCGCCACGGAGGCGCTGACGCCGCAACTGGCCAGCGTGACGGCGCGGCTGAGCGAATTGGGCACGCCGCCGGAGGGCGCCAAGGAAGCGCCCGACGTGGCGGCGCAGCGGGCGCAGCTTGAAAAGAACAGCCGCGCGCTGGACGCGCAGCTCAAGCTGGCCAGGCTGCTGTCGGTGGACGCCGGCCAGACGGCCGAGCAGATCTCGGCGCAGCGACGCAAGCAGTTCCAGGCCCGCCTTGGCGAACGGCGCGATTCCTTTCTGTCCGGCCAGTTCTGGGCCGAATTCCGCCAGGAGTTTCCGCGCGACCTGCAGCGGCTGGAGGCGCTGCGCAGTGACCTGTCGACCGCAGTGGGACAGACGCCCAAGTGGGGCTGGCTGCTGCTGGCCGCTGCCGCCGGCCTGGCGATTGCGCTGCGCGTGTGGGTAGGCCGATACCTGCTGCAATTGACCGCGACGCGCGTGCCGCCGGGGCGCCTGCGCCGCTCCTTCCTGGCGGTGGCGCTCGTGGCGCTGTCGGTCGCCACGCCGGGTGTGATCGCCCTGCTGATCCAGGCCGGCCTGGACTGGAGATCGCAGTTGTCGGATCGCACCGATTCGCTGGTGACCAACCTGGTGGCCACGGTCTGTTTCGGCGGCTTCGTCTCCGGGATGGGCTATGCGCTGCTGTCCACGCATCGACCTACCTGGCGTTTGCCCCCCGTCAGCGACATCGTGGCGAACCGGCTGCGCTGGCTGCCCGGCGCGCTGGGCGTGCTGGTGGTGCTGATCTGGCTTGCCGAGGGGCTGCCGGTCCTGTTGGACGCAAGCCTGACGACGACGATCACGTTGACGGGCATGGTCGCCGTGCTGAGCATGGCGATGCTTGCCGCCGTGCTGGCGATCAGCCGCCGCCTGCGCCGCCAGGTCATGCAGGACAGCGAGACGCCGGTGCCGTTGTGGGTTTCCCTGATGCTGGCCGCCGTCTGGACCGTGCTGATCGTCAGCCTTGCGAGCCTGCTGGCGGGCTACGTGGCGTTTGGCAGTTTCCTGGTCAAGCAGGTGCTGTGGGTGCTGATCGTGCTGGCATCGGCGTATCTGGCCTCGACGCTGATCGAGGATGGTTTCAGCACGCTGCTGGGCACCTCGCATCGCGAGGGCGGCGACGGCGAAGGGCCCAGCATGCGCGACCAGGCGGCGGTGCTGCTGTCGGGCCTGGGACGCGTGGCGATCGCGCTGCTTGCCATCATCCTGGTGCTGGCGCCGTTCGGCGAGGCGCCGATGGACCTGGTGCAGCGCTTCGACCAGCTCCGCAAGGGCCTGGCCATCGGCGAGGCGCAGATCCGGCCCGGCGCGGTGCTGCAGGCGCTGATCGTGCTGGCGCTCTCGCTGCTGGGCGTGAAGATGCTCAAGCGCTGGCTGTCCCACCGCTATCTTCCGACGACGGAGCTGGACCCGGGAATGCAGTTGTCGGCGGCGACCCTGTTCGGCTATGGCGGGTTCGTGGTTGCGGTGGCGCTGTCGCTTTCGGCCGCGGGTATCGGCCTGGAGCGCGTGGCCTGGATCGCCAGCGCGCTGTCGGTGGGTATCGGCTTTGGCTTGCAGGCCGTCGTGCAGAACTTCGTGTCGGGCCTGATTCTTCTGGCGGAGCGTCCGGTGAAGGTCGGCGACTGGGTGTCGCTGGGCGGCGTCGAAGGCGACATCCTGCGCATCAATGTGCGCGCCACCGAGATCCAGATGGGCGACCGGTCCACGGTGATCGTGCCCAATTCTGAATTCGTGACGAAGACGGTGCGCAACGTCACGCGGTCCAATCCGCTGGGTTTGGTGCAGATCAAACTGCCCATGCCCCTGTCCACGGACGCCGAACGGGTGCGCGAACTGATGCGGCAGGCCTTTGCGGATCACGAGGACGTGCTGGAGTCGCCGGCGCCCGACGTATTTCTGGACGGCATCGACGCTGGCCATCTGATCTTCAACGCAAGGGGCTACGTGTCGTCCCCCCGCGCGGCGTATGGCGTGCGCAGCGCGTTGCTGTTCACGGTGCTAAAGCGCCTGGACGAAGCCGGGCTGGAGGTATCGTCTCCGCCCACGATGCTGCTCGCGACGGCGCCGGAACCCGCGCAGGCGCCTGCCCCCGCGGCGGTTCCGCCGCCCGCCACGACCTAGGCCCCCCGCGGGACCGCCGGCGCCTCGCTTCCTTAGCCTGGCGTATACAGGTCTGCGAACTGCTGCCGTTCCAGGCGCGGATTACGCAGGGGCGGCGCGGTCAGCGCCGCGCTGCGCGCGGACACGACGGGAGCGCCCTGGGTGATGGGCACCTGGGGTTGCGCGGGCGCGGAGCGCGCCGTTTGTATCGGCGGCGGCGCGACCTGGGCCACCGCCCCGCTGTCGAACCGGTGGTCCGCCGTCGTCAAAGCGGGGTTGGTGCACAGCCCCTGCGCCACCAGCGCCGCCTTGGTGCGGTCGTCGGTCTGGCACAGGATGTCGATGGCCGCCGTCTCCAGCCGCCGCGAGCGGTCCGCGTCCTTGGTGGACGCCGCCGCCTGCATGGTTCGCTCGAAGTTGCGGCGCAGGCTGCATTTCTGGTCTTCGATCGGAATCGCGACGTTCATGCCGAAGCCCACCACGGAGCCGCCGCCGCCGGCGGACACCATGCAGCTGTCGGAAGAGAACGAGCCGTAGAAGCTTTGGCCGCCCACGGGCGGCGCGCTGCGCAAAGTGCTGGTGCCGCTGTTGCTGGAGTTCAGTGTGATGCCCTGGTTATTGCCCGCGTTGGTCGCGCCTGACGACGCCGATGTCGTGGAGCTGGAGGTACTGGTCTGCGCCCCGGCCGACGCGGCGACGAGCGACAGGGAGATGGCTAAAACAATGGTCTTCATGATGTCCCCTCGCCCGGACGGCCGAAGCCGTCCGGATAATTGGGTCAGCGATTGAACCCGCCGACATGGCCCACCGAGCCGATGCCGTGTATCGACCCGAAAGCGCCGATATTCGCCGCGTGGAACGTTCCTGTCGCCGACGCACTCGTTTCCGTGCTGCCGAATGTTGCCCCGCCATTGGCGATGCTGTCGCCGACCATGATGGGCGCGTTGCCCGAAACATGGCCGTAGGACTCGCTGTTGGCGTATTGGCGCGTGCTGGTCACCACTTGCGTGCCGTCGCGACTGAAGCTTCCGCCGACCTCCGCGATGCCGCCCGTGCTGCCGAACGACGTCTGGCTCGATGAGCCGTAGCCGTTGACCTGGGTGGCCACCACGGAGCTGCCTGACGAGATGGATGTGGCGGTGCCGTTGATGGCGCCGGCATGCCCGGTGATCGAGCCTCCTACCTGACCCGGGCCGGTGGCGTAGGCCGATGCGGCAAACAATGACAACGCGGCGACTGCTGCGAGCTTTTTCATTTGAGCTCCTCCTGATCCGTCTGCACGGATGCACAGGTGCCGGAGACCGACCGGCGCGGACCGTTACTTCCCCGTGGGCTGCGCGCTTTCAGGGCGAGGCGCATGGGACTTTCGTAGTGGTACGGAATGATTGCGCCGCGGTAGGCAGATCGGTATCGGTTAAACGAACGACCGGGTCTTTCTGGAGGATGGACTCGCGCATGACACGAACCTGAAAGCGTAGAAAGCGGCCCGGCCTGGCCCGGCGTATGGCCGAGGCGGGCGGCATGACAACCCCGACTTGCAGCCAGGGCTTCAACTCAACGGATGGGACGATGCGTCCTACGCTCGCGCGTGATGCCTAACGCGCAAGGCGGAGGCAGAGGACGCGCAGCGGCTGCACGGAAAGGCCGCGCCGCGGCGGTCAGCCGCCCGCGCGTTCCCGTGCAATGCGCAGCAGCCAGCCGGTCTCGCGGCGGGCGAGCATCAGGTCGACGGCCACCAGGACCAGGAGGAATCCGCACTCGGCAAGTTCCAGATTGGCCAGCACCTGGTAGCTGGCCAAGAGCGCCATGCCGCAGACGCCGGCCAGATGCGCGGGCCAGGCCGGCGGCAGGCCCCGTTCGTCCCAGGGAGCGCCGCGCCGCAGACATAGCCAGGCGACGAGCGGCAGGCTGAGCATCGACAGCGGAATGTAGATGGCGATGGCCGACAACAGCACGTCAACCCCGAATTGCGTGTGCAGGAACAACGACATCAAGGCGATGCCGCCCACGCCGATGTACCAGAACAGGCGAACGGCAATGAGACGAGTCAAGGTGACGGCTCTGTGATTCATCGGTGGGGATGGAAACGGAAATTTCGGCCATACTACTCCCGGCCCTGCCCGCCCCACCTTCAATTGGAGACAAAGCCATGATTCAGGAGATTGCCAGCATCCACGTCCGCGAAGGACAGGAAGCGCTGTTCGAAGCCGGTGTTGCCCAGGCCAAGCCGCTCTTTCTGCGCGCCAAGGGATGCCACGGCATGGAACTGTACCGCAGCATCGAGCAGCCCCAGCGCTACACGCTGGTGGTGCAGTGGGAAACCGTGGAGAACCACATGGTGGATTTCCGCGAATCGGCCGACTTCCAGGAATGGCGCAAGCTGGTGGGCGGCTTTTTCGTCGAACCGCCCCAAGTGCATCACGAACAGCAAGTGATCTGACGCAGCGCGCCAGCCCCGGGCGCACGCCTGGGGTGGCGCCATCGCGACGGTTCGTCAGGCGCGGCTATTTTTCCCATCACGCCGCGGCCAGGCGCGCGCTGGCCGCCAGCGCCACCGCGACCGTGGTGCGCACGTCGGCCAAGGCCCGGTGCGTCGGCTGCGACGCGCCCACGTGCCGCGCCAGGATATCCAGCTTGTGCGACGGCAATTCCGGCCACGCGCGGCGCGCCAGCGCGAGCGTGCAATGGGTGGCGTTGGCGAACGGCAGGCCCGTCTGAAGGGCCGCCGCGCCGAGAAAGCGCCGGTCGAACGACGCGTTATGGAAGAACACCGGCAGGTCTTCCACGAACGCCAGAAAGGACGAAAAGGCCTGCGCCACGGGCACGCCGTCCCGATCGACCTCGGCCTGCGTGATGCCGGTGAGCCGGGATATGAAAGACGGGACGCGGCCGCAGGTGCGCACCACTTGCGTGTATTCGCGTTCCAGCGTGCCACCCGCGCCGACCCTTACTGCGGCGAATTCCAGGATTTCGCAGCTTGCGGTCGACAGGCCGGTGGTTTCCAGGTCGGCGACGACGAAGGGGCCGCCGAGCGCCTGCAGCGCCTGCGTCAATGCGGCCTGGGCGCGCGGGGCCGGCCGGGCGGGCGCGGCGTCGTTGGCGCGCGGCCGCCTGAAGAAATAGGTCATGGGCCTACTCCGCGGGATGCAGGGCGGCAAAGCGCGGCGAGCCATCGGCAAGCTGGCCGAAAAACAGCTCGGCCGGGCGCACCCACATACCGCGCGCGTGAGGCCACAGATGCTCGTACACCACCATGGATTCCTCGGTTTCGGAATGGCGGGCGGTGCCGATGTATCGGTACAGCCCGCCCTTGTAGTGGCGGTGCGAGGCAAGGGCGAGGGCTTCGGATTCGGTCATGACGTTTACGGCAGAGGGCATGGCCCGCGGCGCATTTCGCTGGCGCGGACGGGGTCGTTACGGACAATGCCGTCTTTATAGCGCACTCGCGCCACCGCGCTACGCAAGCCGGACGGCTTGGGCTAGGCGGCGCGCAACCGTTCGACCGCGTCGGCGCTCATCTGCGTGAGGTCTTCGGTGACGCCGCCCAGCCTGGCCGATTGCGCGAGCGACACCTCGACGACCTGACCCATGATTTCGGTCACGCGCCGCGACGACGACACGATGCTTTCCATCGTGTCGCCCGCGGACCGGACCTGCAACGCACCGCCTTCGATCTGCTCCACCGACGTGGTGATGAGGGCCTTGATCTCTTTGGCGGCCGCGGCGCTGTTCTGCGCGAGGCTGCGGACTTCGGCGGCCACGACCGCGAAACCCTTGCCGTGCTCGCCGGCGCGCGCGGCCTCGACGGCGGCATTCAGGGCAAGGATGTTGGTCTGGAACGCGACGCCGTCCATCACGCCGATGATGTCGGAAATGCGGCGCGAGCTTTCGGTGATGCCAGCCATGGTGCTCACGACGTCCCGCATGGTCTCGCCGCCCGTTTCCGCGATGTGGCTGGCGTCCTGGGCTAGGCTGTTGGCCTGCCGCGCACGCTCCGCGTTTTCGGTCAGGCCCTGGACCGCGACGCGCAGCGTCTGGGCGGCGGTAAAGCGCTTGGTGATGTCGGTGGCGAACTTCACGACCTTGAACGGCCGCCCCTGCGCATCGAGGATCGGGTTGTAGCTGGCTTCGATCCAGACCTGGCGTCCGCCCTTGCCCAGCCGCAGGTACTGGCCGGTGTCGTGTTCGCCGTTGCGCAGCCTGCGCCAGAACTCCTTGTAGGCCGCGCTTCGGGCTTCCTCGGGCGGCACGAACATGCTGTGGTGGCGCCCCAGCACTTCGTCGGCGCGGTAGCCCACCGCGTTCAGGAAGAGCTCGTTGGCGCGGATGATGGTGCCGTCGAGCTCGAACTCGATGATCGCCTGCACCTTGGAGATCGCGGCAAGCTGGCCTTCGGAATCGGCCTGGCGCTGCTGCTGCTCGGTGATGTCCGTGGCGTACTTGACCACTTTCACGGGCTGGCCGTGCGGGTCGAAGATCGGGTTGTAGGTCGCCTGCAGCCAGACGTCCGTTCCATTCTTGCGAATCCGCCGATAGCGGCCGGCATCATGCGCGCCCCGGGCCAGTCTCTGCCAGAAAGCCGCGTATTGCGCCGAACCGGATTCGCCGGGATCGACGAACATCCGGTGATGCCGGCCCTGGATCTCTTGGAGCGCATAGCCCATGGTGTCCAGGAAATTCTGGTTGGCCATCAGGATGTGGCCATTCAAATCGAACTCGATGACCGCCTGGGATCTGTCGATGGCGTCGATCTGTCCCAGCAGATCCCTCTGCCGCGAGGGTCGGTGTCCACGAATGAATCGGTCAAGCGTATGCCAAAGCATGGTGACCTCCAGGATTCAGTTTGCCGCGCGCCTGGTACACGTGTATCTAATGGAAACTATTTAATCCTAAAAATTTTTGAGCTTCAACCTCGTCGGGCCGAAATTTTTCACGGCGTTGTCGTCACGCACACCCGGGATAACCCGCAGCTACGCCGCGTCAAGCTCCCGATATTGCCGGAAGATGCCCTCTCCGAATGGCAGGCGCCGGCCGCTGGAAAAATAGGCCTGCAACGCCGGCAGCGCGGTCACGCGCTCGTGCAGCGCAAACACATTGGGGTAATGCGCTGCCACGGTGGCCATGCGCTTGGGAAATGCAAAAAGCAGCCCATCGACCAAGTGATACAGGGATAGATCGACGTAGGTCCACTTATTGCCGCCCGCCAGCCACGCCTGCGGCCCGTCAAGCAGGCGTTCGAAATAGCCCAGGAACTTGGGTATGCGCTCTTCGCGAAAGACGCGCGCCCGGCGGGCGGCTTCTTCCTTTTGGTCTTCGTAGTACTCGCTGGCGGAGATGGGGTGATGCGTGTCGTGCGCTTCGGCCACCATGTCGGCAATGGTGAGCTGCAGCTGGTTGACCCAGAGGCGCCCTTCCAGCGAATCGGGGGCAAGACCGTGCTTTTCGCCCAGGAAAAGCAGGATGTTGGCTGTTTGCCCCAGTGTCATCTTTCCGACCACGAGGTACGGCGGCGCGAAAGGGGGATGCTTGCGCGCGGACTGCATGTCGTCGATCAGCGCGCCTTCATCGGCGCCGGGGTCGCGCGCGCGCTCGCGGTACGGGATACCGCCCGCCTCGAGCGCAAGGCGCACGAACTCGCCGCGCCCGGGGATGCCATTCCAGTACCAAAGGTCGTAAGTCATACGGTCTCCTTTCAGTTGGCTCAGCCGAACCACCAGTCTGCAGCCAGCGTCCCGGGTTAGCAAGACGCGTGCCCGGCATGCGACCTACCCCTGCGCGGCGTCCTCCAGGATCATTTCGGCGCCGCGTTCGGCCACCATCATGACTGCGGCCTGCGTGTTGCCGGAGACCATCTTCGGCATCACCGACGCATCGACTACGCGCAGTCCGGCCAACCCGTTGACCCTCAGGCGCACGTCGGTGACGGCGGCGGCGTCAGTTCCCATGCGGCAGGTGCCGATGGGGTGATAGATGGTCTGCCCGTTGCGCCGCGCGAAATCCAGCCATTCGTCGTAGCTGTCCACGTCCGCGCCGGGGCTGACCTCGGCCTGCACGAACCGCTGCAGGGCGGGCTGCCCCACAATGCGCCGCGCCACCTGCATGCCGCCCACCAGGCTGTCGCGGTCCACTTGCGCGCAGAGGAAGTTGGGGCGGATGGCAGGGCCGGCCAGCGGGTCGGCTGATTTGATGTGGATGGACCCGACCGATTCCGGACGCAATTGCGCCACGCCGATGGTCATGCCGGGATGGCGGTCCAGGATGCGTTCGGCGGCATTGGCGTAGCTGGCGTGCACGAAGAAGAACTGCACGTCGGGCGTTGGCAGGTCCGGCGCGCTCTTGACGAAACCATGCACGAGCCCCGTGCCGAGCGTGAGAATGCCCTTGTGGTTCAGGTAGTAGCGGGCCACCTGCTGCGCCAGCCGCCATCCGCGCGACATCTCGTTCAGGGTCACCGTGTTCTTCACGCGCCAGTTCATGCGCGTGGCGAAATGATCGATATAGTTTTCGCCGACCTGCGGCTGCGCGTGCACCAGGGCGATGCCGAGCGACTTCAGCAAGGCCGGATTGCCGACGCCGGACAGTTCCAACAATTGCGGCGACTGCACCGCCCCCATGCACACGAGCGTTTCGCGGCGGGCGCGCACGGTGTGTTCCTGGCCGTCCTTGCGGTAGGCCACGCCGACGCAGCGTTTGCCCTCGAAGACCAAGCGCGTGACATGGGCGCCGCATTCGACGCTGAGATTGCTGCGTCCGGCGGCGGGCTTCAGGTAGCCGTCGACCACGCTCCAGCGCCGGCCGCGGTGCTGCAGCACCTGGTAGTAGCCCACGCCTTCCTGGTCGCCGCCGTTGTAATCCGGATTGAGCGGCTGGCCGTCTTCGCGCGCGGCCTGCAGGAAGGCATCCGACACGGGAAAGCGTTCGGCGACCTCCTCCAGGTACATCGGTCCGTCCTTGCCGCGGTTTTCGCCGCCCGGCGCGTAGTTTTCGATCTTGCGAAAGACGCGTTCGGCCACCTGGCTGCCCCAGCCAGACGCGCCCGCGGCTTCCCAGCCGTCGTAATCCTGCGGCTGGCCCCGGACGTAGATCATGCCGTTGATCAGCGTGGATCCGCCAAGCCCCTTGCCGCGCGGCACGGCAATGGTGCGGCCGTAGACGTTGTCTTCCGGCTGGGTCGCGAAGCGCCAGTTGTAGGTCGGATCGACCAGCAGCTTGGAAAAGCCCGCGGGAATCGGGATCCACATGCTGCGGGCCTCTTGTCCGGCCTCGAGCATCAGCACGCGGTACTTGCCGTCCGCGCTCAGGCGGTTGGCGAGGATGCAGCCGGCCGTACCGCCGCCCGCGATGATGAAATCGTAATCGCCCATCTTTGTCTACCGGTCTCGAATGTGGCTGCGCGGACTCAAGGGGCGGACGTCACGCCCAGCATTTCCACCATCAGTTCGATCTGGCACGCCAGCATCGGTGCGCCATAGTGAACCTTGCAGCCGCGCGCCTGCGCGGCCACGAGCAGCGCCGTGTCCCGGGGCTGCATGATGACTTCGCACACGAGTTGGTCGGGCGTCAGGCGGCTGGTGTCCAACGGCAGCGGATCGCCCTCCTTCATGCCCAGCGACGTGCCGTTCACGACCAGGTCATGGCCAGAGGGGTCGGCGTTGCCCACCGAGATCTGCGCGTCCGGATGCAACGACAGGATGCGCGCCTTGAGGTCTTCTGCCTTGGCGGGGGTGCGGTTGGCGATGGTCAGGCGCGAAACGCCGGCCTGCACGAGCGCGAAGCCGATCGCATTGGCCGCGCCGCCCGCGCCGGCGAGGTACACGCTCTTGCCTTCGGGCGCGACGCCGCAACTGCGCAGGCCGCGCACGAAGCCTTCGCCATCCAGCATGTGCGCCACCAAGCGTCCGTCCGCCTCGCGCCGCAGCACGTTGGCCGCGCCGATCTTGCGCGCGACGGGCGTGGCTTCGTCGGCAAGGTCCAGGATGGCGGTCTTGTGCGGCACCGTGACGATCACGCCGCCCAGGTTTTCCAGGCGGCGCAGGCCCTCGACCACGGCGGCGAGGTTTTCGGGCCGGGCGTGAAAGGGCACGCACACGCCGTCGAAGCCGATCTTGGCGAAGTGCTCGTTCATGCGCTGCGGCGTCTTCACGTGGTGGATGGGGTCGGCCAGGATGCCGAACAGGCGCGTGTTGCCGCTGATTTCCTTCATGAGCGTCTCCGTTTCAATGCTTGATGAATTCGCGCGCGACGTCGGCGATGCCCGCGGCGTCGAGCTTGTAGTGGGCGTACAGGGTCGTGGGCGGGGCGATGAGGCTGTATTCGTCATAGATGCCATGACGGCGCAGCCGCGTGCCCGTGCCCGCGTCGGCCAATACCTCGGCCACCGCCGAGCCGAGGCCGCCCAGCACATTGTGCTCTTCGACGGTCATCAGCAGGCGCGACTGGCGGGCGGCCTTCAGTACGGCGTCGCGGTCCAGCGGCTTGATGGTGGGCATGTCGATGACGCCCACGGACAGTCCCTCGGCGCGCAGCGCGTCGGCGGCGGCCAGTGCGCCATGCAGCGTGATGCCGCAGGCGATCAGGGTGAGGTCGCTGCCTTCCGCATGCACGATGGCGCGTCCGAATTCGAAGGGCGCGCCGTCCGCATAGACCTGCGGATCGCGGCCGCGTCCGATGCGGAAATAGATGGGCTCGGGCCAGTTCGCCGACGCCTTGATGGCGGACGCGAGTTGCGGCCCGTCTGCGGGCGACACCACGGTCAGTCCGGCCAGCGCGCGCATGGTGGAGATGTCTTCGGTGGCATGGTGCGAGGTGCCGTAAAACCCCAGGCTGATGCCGGTATGGTGGCCGATCAGGCGGACCGGCAAGCGGGTATAGGCGACGTCCATGCGGATCTGTTCGCAGCACAGCAGACCCAGGAAGGACGCGAACGTGGCGACAAAGGGCATCATGCCCGTGGTGGCCAGGCCGGCCGCGGCCGACACCATGTTCTGCTCGGAAATGCCGAACTGGACGTAGCGGTCGGGATAGGCCTGCGCGAAGCGGTTCAGGCCGTTGGAGTATTGCAGGTCGGCCGAACCCGCGACGACAGGATGGCCGGCTTTCACCAGTTCGATCAACGCGTCGGAAAGATACGACAGCCCGGGGTTCACCGCGTTGAGCGCGCGGTACTGCCAGGAATCGGGAGAGAGGACTTGTGCCTGTGCCATTCAGATCTCGCGGGAAAGGATTTCGTCGACGGCGCTCTGCGCATCTTGCGGCGCCAGGTAGCCCAGGTGCCAACCCGGTTCGGTTTCCATGTAGGACACGCCCTTGCCCTTGATCGTCCTGGCGATCACGCACGCCGGCCGGTCGCGCGCGTCGTCGGCCCGCAGCCGGCGCAGCAAGGCGGTCAGCGCCGACAGGTTGTGGCCGTCGACCTCGTGGACCTCCCAGCCGAACGCCCGCCACTTGTCCGGCAGGGATTCCACGCCCATCACGTCGTCCACCTTGCCATCGAGCTGATAGCCGTTGCGATCGACGATGGCGACAAGGCGCGACAGGCGGTTATGCGCGGCGAACAGCGCAGCCTCCCAGACCTGCCCTTCCTGCATTTCGCCGTCGCCCAGCATCACGAACACGTTGAAGTCGCGCCCGCTCATGCGCCCGCCCAGCGCCATGCCCACGCCATTGGACAAGGCGTGGCCGATGGAGCCGGAGCTGAAGTCCACGCCGGGCACCTTGGTCATGTCGGGGTGGTCGCCCAGCGGGCTGCCCAGCCGGGTGTAGCCGTCCAGCATGTCGCGGCCGATGAAGTCCAGGTCCGCCAGTACCGGGAACAAGCCGACGGCGGCGTGGCCCTTGCCCATGAGGAAGCGGTCGCGGTCGGGCCAATGGGGCTCGCCCCGGCGCAGGCGCATCACGTCGTAGTACAGCGCGGCGAAGATCTCCGCGCAGGAAAACACGGAACTGTAGTGGCCGACCTTTGCGATTTCGATGAGGCGGATGGTCTCCAGCCTGATATGGCGGGCCTTGTCCCGCAGCATCGCGATTTCCCCTGAAGTGGGGGCATCCTGACCCAAGCGCATGGCGTCTCCTCCTGTCGTATGGATATATGATATATAATATACTCACTGTGCGCGAATTGGCTACGCCGGGCTAGAATCCAACCTGGATTCACCCCGCATCCTCCATACAGCAAGCTAGAAACGCCATGCCCAGCCTCAAACCGGTCAAAAAAGAGAACCTTTCCGTCAGGGTCTATAACGAAATCCGCAATGCCCTGATCAATGGGCAGTACGAACCTGGCGAGCGCCTGATCATCGGGGAACTGGCGCAGGAAATGGGCGTGTCGATCACGCCCGTGCGCGAAGCCATTTTCCGGCTCATCAGCGAGCAGGGGCTGGAGATGCAGGCCGCCACCGCGGTGTACGTGCCCTACGTCAACTCCGAAAAACTGCGGGAAATCCAGCAGATCCGCTTTCACCTCGAAGGCATGGGCGCGGCCGAGGCCGCGCAGCACATCACGCGCAAGCAGCTCGACAACCTGATCGCCTTGCAGCGGGATTTCATCTCGTGCACGTCCACCGATCCCAAACGCGCCAGCTACCTGAACCGCAAGTTTCACTTTGCCATCCTGGAAGCCAGCAACAAGCCCATCCTGCGCAACACCGTGGAGTCGTTCTGGGTCATCACGGGCCCGATTCTCAAGGTGTTCCACATCAAGACGGCGGGGCTGGACTATTCGCTGGACGAACATCGGCACGAGGCCGTGATCGAGGCCCTGGAAGCGCGCGATTCGGAAGCCGCCCGCCAGGCCATCCAGGCCGACCTGGTGTGGGGCGGAAAGATCATGATCGACTGGCTGGTCGAACGCGAAAAAGAACTCGACTACCGCCCCCCCGGGGCCCGCAAATAGGGAGATGCCATGCTGAAGATTTTTGGAGCGCCCAGCCGCTATATCCAGGGCTCGGGCGCCCTGGACACGCTGGGACAATATGCGGCGTTGTTCGGGCGGCGCGCCGCCCTCGTCATCGACGGCTACGTCCATGGCGTGCTGGGTCCAAGAATCGAAGCATTGTGCGCGGCGCACGGCGTGGCGCTTTCGCCGCTGATCGTGGAAGGCGACCTGACGCCTGATGTCATCGAGGGCCTGCGCGCGCAGGCCGCGCCGGCGGGCATCGACATGGTCATCGCGGTCGGCGGCGGCAAGTCGCTCGATGCCGGCAAGGCGGTGGCCAAATCGTCGCATTGCCACCTGATCACCGTGCCCACCGTGGCGTCCAACGATGCCCCCACCAGCAAGAACTACGTGCTGTACGACGCGCATCACAACCTCCTGGCGGTCGAGCACATGCTGTTCAACCCCACGATCGTGCTGGTCGACACCGCCATCATTGCCACCGCGCCCGTGCATTTCTTCCGGGCCGGGCTGGGCGACGCCATTTCCAAGAAGTTCGAAGCCGAGCAATGCGCGCGCAATGGCGGCAAAAACATGTATGACGCGGCGCCGCTGGTCACGGCCCAGCTCATTGCCGACGGCTGCTTGCGGACGCTGCTTGCCGACGGCGCCGACGCGGTCGCCGTCGCGGGCACCGGGCAGCCCACGCCGGCGTTCGAGCGCGTGGTGGAAGCGATGATCCTCATGAGCGGTCTCGGATTTGAAAGCGGGGGCCTGTCCATTGCCCACGCGTTGACGCGCGGGCTGCCAAAGATCACCGGCGTGGCGACGGCCCTGCACGGCCTGCAGGTCGCCGTGGGCCTGCTGGTGCAATTGGACCTGGAGAACCGCGGCGACGGCATGCTGGCCGACCTGAAGCAGTGGTACGCCCAGGTGTGCTTGCCCGTTACGCTGCGCGAACTCGGTGCGCCCGCCGCGCCGCCGGACGCGGAACTGTCGCTGGCGGCAGACCTCAGCCTGAAGGCCCGCCATGCCGCGAACTTCGATCGCACGCTGGATGTGAACACGCTGGCCGACGCGCTGCGTCGCTACGCCTGACCTGCGGCAGCCGGCGGGGCCGGCCGGCTGCCCGGCGCGCCCCCACCCGGCGCGCGCTGTCAGAACGCCACGTTGTCCCTGCCCTTCAGGCCCAGCTTGGCCCGCGCCTCGTCCGGCGTGGCGATCTCCAGGTTGAGCGCTTCAAGGATGCCGCGGATGCGTTCCACCTGCATCCGATTGGATTCGGCCAGTTGTCCCGGACCGATCCAGAGCGAGTCCTCCAGCCCCACCCGCACGTTCGAGCCCATGGCCGCGCCGATGGTCGCCAGCGGCATCTGGTTGCGGCCCGCGCCCAGGATCGACCATTCGTAGTCGTCGCCAAAGAGGCGATCGGCGGTGCGCTTCATGTGCATCAGGTCTTCCGGATGCGGACCGATGCCGCCCAGGATGCCGAACACGGACTGGATGAAGGGCGGCGACTTGACCAGACCCCGGTCCACGAAGTGGGCCAGGTTGTAGAGATGGCTGATGTCGTAGCACTCGAACTCGAAGCGCGTGCCATTGGCGTTGCCCAGCGTCAGGATGGATTCGATGTCCTGGTAGGTGTTGCGAAAGATCAGCGAGCGGCTGTTTTCCAGGTGCTCGCGTTCCCAGTCATGCTTGAAGTCCTGGAAGCGGCCCAGCATGGGGAACAGGCCGAAGTTCATGGATCCCATGTTCAACGACGCCAGCTCCGGCTTGAACGTGGTGGCCGGCCGCATGCGTTCTTCGACCGTCATGTGGGGGCTGCCGCCCGTGGTGATGTTGATGATGGCGTCGGTCTCGCGCTTGATGCGTTCGAGGAAAGGCTGGAACAGCACCGGATCCTGCGAAGGCTTGCCCGTCTGGGGATCGCGCGCATGCAGGTGCAGCACCGCGGCCCCGGCCTGGGCCGCGCCGATGGCCGCCTCGGCGATCTCGTCGGCCGTGACCGGCAGGTGCGGCGACATGCTGGGCGTATGGATGGCGCCCGTCACGGCGCAGGTGATGACGACTTTCGGTTTGGGTTTAGCCATGGTTGTCTCCGTTGCTTTGTTTGTGACGCATCAGGCGCATCAGCATGTCGTCGCGCCAGAAGCGGCGCGCGGGCAGATCCTCGGCGGGCAGCAGGCTGCGCCGCTCGTCGGACAGGGTGTCGACCAGCGCCCCCTCCCAGGCCACGCATTCGCCTTGCGTGGCGCCGATGGACTGGTAGAGGTCGCCGTAGCGCTGGCAGTAGTCGGCAATGCCGCCCGGCGCATTGAGGTCTATGGTTTCAAACGGGCCCATGAAGGCCCAGCGCAAGCCCAGTCCGTCCTTGACGGTAGTGTCGATGTCCTCGGCGCTGGCGATGCCCTGGCTGGCAAGCCGGAAGGCCTCGTGCAGCAAGGCGCCCTGCAGGCGATTCAGGATGAAGCCTTCGATCTCTTGGCGGACCAGCACGGGCTTCTGACCGATGCTGGTCATGACCTCGCGCGCGCGCGCCAGCGCTTCGGGGCTGGTCCAGGGCGCCGGGCACAGCTCGACGACCGGGATCAGGTAAGGCGGATTGACCGGATGGGCCACGAGGCAGCGGTGCCTGCCCGCCAGATGTTCGGTGAACTGGCTGGCCGGAATGCTGGACGTGGAACTGCCGATGATGGCGTGGGGCTCGGCCAGGGCATCCAGTTCGGAAAAGAGCTGGCGCTTGGTCTGCACCTGTTCCGGGGAGTTTTCCTGGATGTAGTCGGCGCCCGCCAGGGCTTCCTGCAGGCTGGCTGCCGTCTGCACGCGGTCGACGATGGCGTCCGCGCCTGCCAGCAGGCCCTGCGTTTCCAGTTCCCGCAACTGTTGCAGGATCAGGGCGCGCGCCTCGGCCAGCATGGCGGCGTTGACGTCGTACAGCCGCACTTCCCAGCCCATGCGCGCAAAGACGATGGCCCAGCCCTGGCCGATCAGGCCGGTTCCGATGATGGCGGCGCGCCGCGCCGCGGTGGCGGCCTCCATCAGTAGAGCTTCTGCGTGAAGCCATCGACCACGATGGCCTGGCCCGTCACGCTGCGGGCGGCCTCGCTGGCGTTGAACAACACCATGTTGGCGATGTCGCGCGCGGTGACCATGCGCCCCAGCACGGCCTGGTTCTCGTACTGGGCCGCGATCTCTTGGACCGGGCGTCCCAACGTTTCGGCCTTGGCCGCGATGACGGCGCGGATGCGTGGCCCTTCGACGGCGCCCGGCAGGATGGCGTTGACGCGGATGCCGTAGCCGCCCAGCTCGATGGCCAGGGACTTCGTGAAGCCGATCACCGCCCACTTGGAAGCCGAATACACCGACCGTCCGGCGAACCCGAGATGGCCCGCGGCCGAGGACAGGTTGATCATCACGCCGGCCTTCGATTCCTTGAGCAGCGGGATGGCCTGGCGGGCGCACAGGAACTGGCCCGTGATGTTGACGGCGAGCGTGCGGTCCCAATCGGCCTTGGACAGGGTTTCGACGTAGCCGGTCGGGCCCGCGACGCCCGCGTTGTTGACCAGGATGTCCAGCCCGCCCAGCGCTTCCTTCACCCCGGCAAAGAGCTGTTCAACGCTGGCCTCGTCGGACACGTCCGCCCGCGCCACCTTCACGCCGGGCAGTTCGGCGGGCAAGGCGGCAAGACGCGCTTCATTGACGTCGCACACGAAAACGGCGGCGCCGGCGCGGTGAAAGACCTTGGCCATTTCCAGCCCCAACCCGTCCGCGCCTGCGGTGATCAGCACCTTCTTGCCGGTGAAATCAACTTCCTCGAACATGCTTTTGACTCCTAGGACTGTTCTGAAAAGCGCGATTCATCATATACGATATATGATAAAAACAGCTATTCTTGACTCCGTCATGCGGCGTTTTGAACCACCTTGGCACTACATCCGCGTGACGGAATTTTGTCTGAATATTTTTCGTAGATCGGCCGCTAAGGCTTTATTCATGCGGTTTCAGGGAATTCCCTGATTCGTCATACAGCGACCGACACTAGAATCAAAGGCGAGGGTTTTCGCCTCGCCGGCGCATATATCATATATACAAAAAGACGGACGGCACGTAGATTCAGTCCGCATTCCATACCAACAAAGGAGCGTAGACAGTGTTCAAGTTCAACAAAATTGTTTTGGCGCTGGGCGTGTGCGGCGCCCTGGCAAGCGGCACCGCAGCGGCCGACATGAAGGTGGGCGCCCTCTTCCCGTTCAGCGGCGCGCTTGCGCTGCTTGGCCAGGAAAGCTACCGCGGCCTGGAACTGGCCGTGAACGAAATCAACGCCGCAGGCGGCGTCAACGGCGAGAAGATCGAAATCGTCAAGGCCGACGCCGTGGATCCCACGCAGGCCGTGTCGGAGACCAAGCGCCTCATTTCCGCCAACGTGGTCGGCGTGTTCGGCAGCTACGCTTCGGGCATCTCGTATGCGGCCTCGCCCGTCACCGAGCTGGCCGGGGTGCCCTACTTCGAACTGGGCGCCACCGCCCACAAGATCACCACGCGCGGCTACCAGTACCTGTTCCGCAGCAACCCCAACACCGCGCTGTACGGCGTTTCCGTCGTGAATGCGCTCCACGAAACCATCGCTCCCGGCATGGGCCTGAATCCCAAGGACATCCGGATCGGCATCATCCACGAGGACGGCCCCTACGGCACCGACGTCGCGGCCACCGAAAAGAAGCGTGCGCAGGAACTGGGCTACAACGTGGTCGAAGTCCTGCCGTATTCGGCCAAGACGGTCGACCTGTCATCGCTGATCCTGCGGCTCAAGGGCGCGAAGGCCGACGTGGTGCTGCAGACGGCCTATCAGAACGACGCCATCCTCTTCTTCAGCCAGGCGCGCGCGGCGGGCTTCAAGCCCAAGGTCGTGATCGGGGCGGGCGGCGGCTACTCGCTGGCCGATACCGCCAAGGCCGTGGGCGCCGACATGAACGGGGTGTTCGACCTGGACTTCCCGCAGGCGTCCATCAATCCGGCCGGCGCCCCCGGCCTGGACAAGTTCCTGCAGGCCTACCGCAGCACCTACAAGAGCGATCCCCAGTCCGGCCACAGCCTGACCAACTACGTTGGCGCCAAGGCGTTCTTTGAAGCCATCGGCAACGCCAAGTCCACCGACAAGGACAAGATCCGCGCCGCGGTGCTGGCCTACAAGAAGCCCGCCGGCCAGACGGCCAACGGCTGGGGCTTCGACTTCGGCGAAGACGGGCAGAACAATGCGTCCACGTTCTACGTGATGCAGTGGCAGGACGGCAAGCTCGTCACCATCGGCCCGGAAAACCTCGCTCTCGGCAAGCCCATCTTCAAGAAATAGAGCGCAATGCCAGCGGCCGGACGCCCGGGCCTCGCGGCCCCGGGGCGCGTCCGGCCTTTCCCGGGGCTTGGGCGCCCCGTCCCTGGACGCTGCGGGACAGGGACGGAGCGCCTCCCGCACTTAAAGGTTGCACCATGGAATTATTCATTCAACTGGTCATCAATGGCCTGTTGCTGGGCGGCGCATACACCATCATCAGCCTGGGGTTGACGCTGATTTTCGGCGTCGTGCGCGTCGTGAACTTCGCGCATGGCGAATTCCTGATGATAGGCATGTACATGGTCTATCTGATCGCGGCGCAGTTCGGCGTCCATCCCTACGCGGGGCTGATCCCAGTGGCGGTCATCCTGTTCGCGCTGGGCGCGCTGACCCAGAAGGGCATCATCCAGCCGCTGCTGCATGCGGACCAGCACATCCAGATTTTCGCCACGGTGGGTGTGTCCACCATTCTCCTGAACCTCGCGCTGGTGATCTTCGGCGCCAACGTCTATCGCGCGCCGGTCGAACTGGGCACCAACGCCATCGACGTGGGCCCTTACTCGATGGTCACGGGCCAGCTCGTCACCTTCGTGATCGGCCTGACGCTGGCCGTGCTGCTGCACCTATTCATGCACCGCACCTACCTGGGCCGCGCGCTGCGCGCCGTGGCCCAGCACCGCTATGCGGCCACCCTGATGGGCGTGAACGTCAACAACGTCTACGCCATCGCCTTCGGCCTGGGCACGGCGTTCGTCGGCATCGCCGCGGGCCTGCTGGCCCCGCAGTACCCCGTGTTTCCCACGGTGGGCACCTACTTCGTGCTGACGGCCTTCGTGATTGTCGTGCTGGGCGGCCTGGGCAGCCTGTACGGCGCCGTCGCCGGCTCCATGATCATCGGCATCGTCGATACGCTGGCGGGCTTCTACATCGCGCCCGACCTGAAGGAGGTTGTCTATTTCGGGATCTTCCTCTTGATCCTTGTCCTGAAGCCGAACGGCCTGTTCGGCGTCGGTACCGAGTGACCCGGAACAACAAGGAGCAAGACGTGTTTCCCGACTTTCGACACCCCAAATCCTACGTCAGCCTCATCCTGCTGATCGTGATGTTCCTTGTGCCCGTCGTCATGGGCACCCCTTTCTGGACCAACCTCTTCGTCCTGCTGTTCGTGTTTTCCGCGCTGTCGGTCGCGTGGAACATCGTGGGGGGCTATGCGGGCCAGCTTTCCCTGGGACACGCCGTGTTCTACGGGATCGGCGGCTACACGGCCACCCTGCTGACGCAGAACTTCGGCATCTCGCCATGGATCGGCATGTTCGCCGGCGCCGCCATTTCCGCGGCGGTCGCCATCCTGATCAGCTATCCCACGCTGCGGCTGCGCGGCCCCTTCTTCGCGCTGGCGACCATCGCCATCCTCGAGGTGGTACGCCTGCTGGTCATCCACGAGGAAAGCTGGACCGGCGGATCGAGCGGCATCAGCCTGCCCTTGAACATCGGTTGGGCGTGGATCGTGTTCCGCGAAAAGATCAACTACGTGATCATTGCGTTTGGCCTCTTCGTGGTGGTGACCTGGGTCTCGTGGTACATCCGCAAGTCGCGCATCGGGCACTACCTGATCGCAATCCGCGAACGCGAGGACGCGGCGCTTGCGGTCGGCATCCACACCGTGCGGGTCAAGATCATCGCGGCCGTCGTCTCGGCCGTGCTGACCAGCATCATCGGCACCTTCCACATCACCTACCTGACCTTCGTCGACCCCAGCTCCGCGTTCTCGCTCGAATTGTCCATCCAGGTGGCGATGTTCGCGCTGATCGGCGGACTTGGCACCGTGTCCGGCCCCATCGCCGGGACCTTCCTGGTGCTGCCCATCGCGGAACTCGCGCGCGGCTGGCTCAGCAGCGTGGGCAACGGCATGCATGGCCTGATCTACGGCCTGATCCTGGTGGCCGTGGTGCTGACCATTCCGCGCGGGCTGGCCGGCGCGTTCGGTCCCTTCGTCGAGCGCCTGTTGGCCAGGCTGCCTTACCTGGGCACACCCCGCCCCAAGCTCAAGCTCGCCGACGAGATCCGCATCCGCAACGCGACCCGCACCGACCGGCCCGTGCTGAAGGCCGAAGGCCTGTTCAAGAGCTTTGGCGGCCTGCGCGCCACCAACGATGTGTCGCTGACGCTCAACCAGCACGAGATCCTGGGCATGATCGGGCCGAACGGCGCGGGCAAGACCACGGTGTTCAACCTGCTGTCGGGCTTCCTGTCGCCGGACAAGGGCGATATCTCGATGCTGGATGCCAAGGACAACTGGGTCGTTTGCCGGACGCCCGACGCCTTTGCGCACCAGGGGCTGGGGCGCACTTTCCAGATCGCCAAGCCGTTCACAGGCCTGACGGTGCTTGAGAACATCATGCTGGGCGCTTTCATCCACACGTCCGACCGGGACGAGGCCGAACAGATCGCGCTCAAGGTCGCCGAACAGACCGACCTGGTGAAGTACCTGAACACCGAGGCGCGCAGCCTCACCGTGGGCGGCATGAAGCGCCTGGAGGTGGCGCGCGCGCTGGCCATCAAGCCGCGCATCCTGCTGCTGGACGAGGTGATGGCGGGCCTGAACCCCACCGACATCGAAAAATCCATCCAGATGATCCGGCGCATCCGCGATTCGGGCGTATCGGTGCTGCTGATCGAACACATGATGCAGGCGACGATGGCGCTGTCGGATCGCATCATCGTCCTGAACGAAGGCGGCGTGCTGGTCAGCGGCGCCCCGAAGGACGTGGTCGAGAACCCCGCCGTCATCGAAGCCTATCTGGGCAAGGAGTTTCAAGATGCTTAAGGTGTCGAACCTGACCTCGGGCTATGGCAAGAGCCAGGTGCTCAACGGCCTGGATTTCGAGGTGAACGCGGGCGAGATCGTTACGCTGATCGGCGCCAATGGCGCGGGCAAGACGACCACGCTCAAGACGCTGTGCGGCGTGATCCCCGCCACGCAGGGCAAGGTGGAATTCGAAGGCCAGGACCTGACCAACCGCGAGCCCTACGACATCGTGGACGCCGGGATCACCATGATCCCCGAGGGCCGCCAGCTGTTTCCCCACTTCACCGTGCGCGACAACCTGCTGATGGGCTCGTACAAGCGCGCGGCGCGGCCCATCGTCGAGCGCAAGCTTGAAGAGGTGCTGCGCATCTTTCCGCGCGTCAAGGAGCGCATGAGCCAGTACGCCGGATCGCTGTCGGGCGGCGAACAGCAGATGGTGGCGATCGCGCGCGGCATGATGTCCGACCCCAAGCTGCTCGTGTTCGACGAGCCCTCGCTTGGCCTGTCGCCGCTGCTGGTGCAGCAGATGTTCGACATCATCCGCGACGTCACCGCGCATGGCGTCACGGTGCTGCTGGTCGAGCAGAACGTCTTTCGCACGCTGCGGCTGGCGGATCGCGGCTATGTGCTTGAAAACGGCGCCATCGTGCGCACGGGCACGGGCGAGGAGCTGCTCAGCGATCCCCATGTCAAGAAGGCCTACCTGGGCCACTGAATCCAAGGACCAACGTCTCATGTCTTTACGCTGCACATTCATCGACCATGGCAAGGGCGGCGCGCCCGACTGCATGCGCATTGCCGAGCGCGACATGGAAGCGCCCACGGGCCGCCAGGTGCTCATCGAGGTCGCCTACGCCGGCGTCAACCGCCCGGACGTGCTGCAACGGTCGGGCTCCTACCCCCCGCCGCCGGGCGCCTCGCCCTATCTGGGCCTGGAGGTGTCGGGCACCATCGTGGCTGCCGGCCCCGACGTGCAGGCCTGGAAGGTGGGCGACCAGGTCTGCGCGCTGACGCCGGGCGGCGGCTACGCCCAGTACTGCCTTGCCGACGAACGCCACTGCCTGCCGGTTCCGCACGGGATGGACCTGCTGACGGCCGCGGCGATTCCCGAGAACTATTTCACGGTGTGGACCAACGTGTTCGACCGCGCGCGCCTGGCCGCGGGCGAGAAATTCCTGGTCCACGGCGGCTCCAGCGGCATCGGCCTGACGGCCATTCAGCTGGCGCGCGCCTTTGGCGCAGAGGTCTGGACCACCGTCGGCAACGCGCAAAAGGCGGATGCCTGCCGCAAGGCCGGCGCGCACCACGCGGTGCTGTACCGCGACACGGACTTCGAATCCGCCGTGCGCGAGGGCACCGGCGGCGCGGGCGTCAACGTGATCCTGGACATGGTGGGCGGGGCCTACATCAACAGGAACCTGCGGCTGCTGGCCCTGAACGGCCGGCTGGTGCAGATCGCCTTCCTGGAGGGCAGCAAGGCCGAGATCGACGCATTGCCCATCATGACCAAGCGCCTGCAGTTCACCGGATCGACGCTGCGCCCGCGCTCCGACGAGGACAAGGGCGCCATCGCGCAATCGCTCGTGGAAAAGGTGCTGCCGCTCATGGCGCAGGGAAAGTGCCTGCCCCTGATCCACGAAGTCTTCCCGCTGGCCGAGGCTGCGCGCGCGCACGCGCTCATGGAAAGCAGCAGGCACATCGGCAAGATCATGCTGCAGGTGCGGCCATGAGTGCGGCCATGGGTGCGCGCTTTACGGACCAGACCGTCATCGTCACGGGCGCGGTGGGCGGTATCGGCGGGGCCATCGTCCAGGCCTTCCTGGCCGAGGGCGCCCGCGTCGGCCTCATCGATTTCAACGCGCAAGGCGGCCAGGCCGTTGAAAGCGCGCTGCGCAAACGCGGCCACGACGTGTGCTTCGTGCCCGCCGACGTCGCGCATTTCGACCAATGCCAGGCCGCCTACGAGCGCATCACGCAGCAACTGGGCGCCGCGACCGTCCTGGTGAACAACGTCGGCATCTCGCCCAAGACGAACGGCCGCGCGCTGAAGGTCTGGGAAATGCCGCCCGCCGAATGGAACAACGTCGTCTCGGTCAACCTGAACAGCGTGTTCTACATGACCCACCTGGCCACGCCGCACATGGTGCGGGCGCGGCAAGGGCGGGTGATCAACATGTCGTCGGTGGCGGGCAAGGCGTATTGCGACATCGTGGCCGCGCATTACGCCGCCACCAAGGCGGGGCTGATCGGGCTGACGCGCCATTGGGCCGCCGAACTCGGCGAACATCAGGTCACGGTGAACGCCCTGGCGCCCGGGCGGATCAGCACGCCCTTG
Source organism: Achromobacter sp. MFA1 R4 (assembly GCF_900156745.1). Classification (NCBI taxonomy): domain Bacteria; kingdom Pseudomonadati; phylum Pseudomonadota; class Betaproteobacteria; order Burkholderiales; family Alcaligenaceae; genus Achromobacter; species Achromobacter sp. MFA1 R4. The sequence continues at coordinate 333,937 of NZ_LT707065.1, forward strand.
CTGAAAAGCGTGCCGCAGGAGATCAATGACGCCGTGGCCGCCGTGACCGCGCTGCGGCGGCTGGGCACGCCCGAGGAAGTGGCCGACGCCTGCCTGTTCTTCGCATCGGATCAGGCCCGCTTCGTGACCGGCCAGGTCCTGGACGTGGCCGGCGGCTGGCTCATGACCTAGCAAAAAGGCCTGTCCGCGAAGCCCCCGCGGACGGGCCGATCTGCCGGCTTGCGCCGAGGACGCGTCAGTCCTGCACGCCGAGGCGGTAGACCACCGTATCCAGGCGGCTCACGCCGGCTGACTGGAACTTGGGCTCCTTGTCCAGGATGTCGCGGCGGTCGATGATGACGGCGGGCGACACATCCGCGAAGATCGCCTGCACTTCGCTGTCCACCACCGAAAACGGCGGGCCGGCCATTTCGTCCTGCGGGTAGTCCAGGGTGATCAGCAGGCCGCGATAGGACGGCGCCAACTGGCCGTAGACGTGGCGCACGTAATCCGCGCGCATGGCCAGCGGCAGCGCGACCAGCGCCGCGCGGTCGTACACGCCCACGCAATGCGACAGCACCTGGGCGTCCATCTTGAAGATGTCGCCGCAGACGATCTCGATATTGCCGGCCACGTAATGGGTGCCGTATGCGGAGTCGTGCGTGACGGGACGAAGCTCGTTTTCGGCGAAGAACTGTTCGACCGCGAGCTGCGACAGCTCGGCCCCCAGCACCTGATGGCCCTGCGCCGCCAGCCACACCATGTCCAGCGATTTGCCGCAAAGCGGGACCAGCACCTTGCCGCCCTTGGGCACGCCCAGCGTCGGCCAGTATTTCTGCAAGAGGGGCGTTACCCGCGACTGATGAAAATGCGTGCGCCCTTCGCGCCACCGTTCCAGCCAGAATTCTGCGTCCATGTCTTGTCTGCTCCTCCTATGAATGCCCGGCGCTCGAGCGTGGCCGAGGCCTGGGCCTGGGCCGGGTCGCATGACCGCGCGCCGATGCCACTGCGGGATTGTATGCCCGGGCCCGCCCCGGTGCTTTTGTGCGTGGCGGCGGGCTTCCGGTATCTTATGACCCCGCCTTTCACGCCCGCGACCCGCCATGCTACGCCGCACCCTCCTTCTGACCCTGGCCAGCCTGTCCGCCGCACCGCTGCGCGCCCTGGCCTCGCCCGGCCGCGACGCCATCATCCGCGAGGTGTTCGCGGCGCCGCGAGACAGCCTGCCGTACACCGCGCAGCACGCCGCGCTGATGCGGCTGCTGCGCGTGCAGTGGATGCCGGTCGAATCCGGCGCGCCCGCCATCGATTTTGAACAGCCGCTGCTGGGAGGCGGGGATACGCTTGCGGTCGTGCGCGGCGCCCTGGGAACGACGGACGACGCGCTGGCGGTGCGCAGGATGGCGCAAGTGTGCAGGCTGGTGCCGCGCTATGTGGGGTCGATCGGCAGGCTCGCGCCCGGCCGCTATGACGTGCCCGAGCCAATGCGCGCGGCCTTCGACTTTCCGGAAAGCGGCGTGGACAGCCAGGGCATGTTCGCGCTGCGTAAGGAACACCTGATTCTGCTGCGGGCCGCCGTGTGGCGCGAGGCCGACGGCCCGGCGCTGCAGGCCGTCCTGCGCGAAGGCGACCGCTTCTGGCCGATGCCTTATATCGACGGCAAACGGCCTTACGGCAACGCCAGCTTTTACCAGGTCGACATTGCTCGGCTGCTGGGCGAGCCCTATTCCCTGGACGCCGACGGCTACGCCATCACCGAGCCGGAGAAAGACGCCCGCCTGGCACGCCTGCATCACGAAACCCTGGCGGCGCTCCAGGTATTCCTGCGGCATTCCACCGCCGCCAAGCCCAGCCGGCAAAGCACGGCGAGAGCCGGCTAGGTGCGGCCGGCCAGGTGCGGCCGGCGAGGCGCGGCCGGCGAGGTGCGGCCGGCGAGGTGCGGCCGGCCAGGCGCCCGCCTATGCGCGATGCATGAAGTGCCGGATGTCGTCCGTGATCGGCACCGCGGCCAGCAGCATCAGCAGGAGCGCCAGCGGCCAGGTCGATCCGAAGCCGAAGTTGAAGAACGAATACGCGCCCGTCACCCCGCCCACGAAGAACAGCGTGACCATGAGGCTCAGCACGATGAGCTTGCCCCGGTCGGCCAGCACGCGCGGCATCGCCTCTGCGCCGCCTTTGGCGACGTTCCAGTAAAACAGCTTGCCCAGTTCGATGCCGATGTCGGTCACCATGCCCGTCACGTGCGTGGTGCGGATCTCGGACCGGGAGACCTTGGTGATCATCGCGTTCTGCAGGCCCATGATGTAGCACAGCAGCATCACCGTCCCCGGCACGTAGAACCAGCGCAGCGTCTCCAGGTTGGCGCCCAGCAGGCCGAAGACGAGCAGCAGCACGGCCTCCAGCAACAGGGGAAGCGCGTATTCGCTGGCAAGCCGGGACCTGCGCCCGAAGTTGATGAGAAAAGCCGAACTGGCCGCCCCCGCCATGAAGGACAGCAGCGCCCCCAGGCCCTGCAGCACGACGACGATTCCGCCGAGCGCCATGTGGTCGGCCATCATCGACACGATGCCGGACATGTGCGAGGTGTACTGCTGGACGGCCAGGAAGCCGCCGGCGTTGACGGCGCCGGCGGTGAAGGTCAGCAGGTAAGCGAGATGACGGTTGGCTTGCGGGCTGCGGCTGACGGCCGTCAGCCGGCGCAGATACGGGATGGTCACGCCGGTCCTTTCAATCAAGAACACATAACACATGCACGGCGGTGCGGTGCGAAACACATTCTAGACGGGGTGGACCCGGGTCGATCAAGGCCTGGAGACGGGAAAGTACACGCCGCCCAGGGCGCCGTTTAGCCCGCAATACGGCCGTCCCGCCGCGTCCTCGGCGCCGGCCGGCGCGCGTTCGGCCAGCGCCAGGCCCGCCCCCTTGCGGACCAGGGTCAAGGTCCAGCCTTCGGCGTCGATTGTTTCGACCACCAGCGCGCCGCCCTTGACGGCGCCCACGCCCCGGACATCGCACACCCAGCGCCCGTTTTCCGGGTGCGCCGCGGAGCCGTCGAATGACAAGCGGCCGTCGGGCTGCTTGCGGATCGAGATGCCGCCCGCGAGATTCTCCCAATCCCCTTCGAAGCCCTGGCGCCGCTTGAACACCAGGGAGGCGAGGAAGTCGTCGCGGTACTTCAGCCGGTCGGCCAGTTCCTTTTGCGGCGTGCCGTTGCCGGGGGGAGACGCATAGGCCTCGTCCCGGACCTGCACGAACCAGCGCTGGTCTTCGGTGAGCGCCTTGGCGGTCGCCGCATCGAAGGATTTACGCGCCTTGCCGAAGCGGTTCCCGATGCTGGCGTCCTGGTCGGCCAACGCGCCGTCCGCGCAGATCGCCTTTTCGACCGGGCTCCGGGCCTTCGCGCAATCGAACGAGGGCCGGCCGGCCGCCCAGGCCGCGGGACTGCCCAGCCCAATGCCCAGCCCCAAGCACAGCCCAACGCACAGCGCAAAGCACAGGGCCGGCGCGCGCACCAGGCGATTCATAGCGAAAACTCCCGCAGGTTCGCAACCCGCGCAGCCAGGCCGTCCGCACCCAGATAGTGGCCCAGGTTGCCGGCGCGCACGCGCTTGAGGTCTTCCTGGTAGCGGGTGGCCATGGCGTCGCGCGCCTGGGCGTAAGCGTCGGCGATGCCTGCGCCGCAGGCCCGCGCCACGAGGCGCGCGGCGTCGGGCGAGCCGCAGGCCACGCAACGCGCCACGCCCAGGGCATCGGCCACGGCGCCGCGCGCCAGCAGCCCGGCCACCAGTTCCGTGGGCGGCTCACGATCGAAGCGGTGGATGGCGGTGGCGCTGACCGGCGCTCCCGCGTCCAGCAGCGCCTGCGCCGCGCCGAAGGCATGCTGCGACAGGGCGACGTCCACCGGCTGGGCGCTGCCGTGCAACGGCGCATGGAAACTGACACCCTGCTCCGCCAGGCGCCGCACGAGGCCGGCGTCGTCATGCGCCAGGGCATGCCGCAAGGCCAGCGCGGCAAGGCCAGGCTTGTCGGCCAGCGTGCCGGCTTCGAGCGGGGTGCGCCAGTCCACCCGCGCCCGCCGGTAGAAGGCGGCCACGCGGTCGGCCAGCGGCTGGGGCATGCCATGCGCCGACACGCGTTCGTCCAGGTATTCCAGCACGCGCACGCCGGTGCTGTCCTCGTCTTGCTCGGGGTCCGCTTCCAGGCACAACGCGGCAAAGGCGCCGTACAGGTCCGTGGCGATGGTCGCGATGCTGTCCTGCTGCAGGGCATGCGTCCAGCCCGGCAGGCCCTGCTTCCAGGCGACCACGCTGCCCGCGCGCGGCCCCGGCTCGACGACGACGTAGATGCGGTCGCAGTATTCGAAGCCGCCGATCGGCAGATAGCGCAGCTTGCCGTTCCAGGCCGCGCCGTCCTGTTCGGCGGCGTCTTGCGCGCATTCCTGCTCGTGCTCGATCCAGCCGCGCAGATCGCGGTAGTGCTGGCTGCCGTCGTAGAACAGCTCGGACCAGCTCAAGGCCTCTTCGTTTCCGTCCATCTGCGTCCGCAGGTCATACGCCAGCTCGCCCCCCGCGGTAAGCCGCCACAGGTCGAGCAGCGCTTGCGGGAGCGGCCCCTCGCACATGGCCTGGATCTCGGCGATGCGGGCATCGGCCAGGGGCGGTTGGACGTCGATCAGCACGCGGTCGGCAAAAACCGCGATGCCGTGCTCGCGCAGGGCCAGCAGTTCACCGGCGGTAAAAAACTCACTCATGTTGGCGCTTCAAGAATGGAACTGGTGCGATTTTACTAGCGGGTGGTGAAGCATCACCGCCCTAAGATGGCCGACCGCGGTTGGCGTACAGAGTTTGTCCTTGGCCTTCCACATGAGCATCGGCCGCCCGTCCATTCCCGAGCGCAAGCCGGATCAGGCCGCGCCCGACTCGCGCAGCTGCTGGCGCCGGAATTCGCCCTGGCGCACGTGCATCCAGCCCGGATATTCCGGCGCAAGCGCACTGACTTCATCCAGCGCCGCCAGCTCTTCCTGCGTCAGCCGGATGTCCGTGGCCGCCAGGTTGTCCTCGAGCTGGTCGACGCGTTTGGCGCCGATGATGACACTGGTGACGACCGGCTGGTGCAACAGCCAGGCAAGCGCGATCTGCGCCACCGAGACGCCCCGCGTGTCCGCGATCTGCCGCATGGCGTCGACGGTGTCGTACGCGCGGTCCCGGTCCACGGGCGGGAAATCGAACGCCGCGCGACGGCTGCCGGCTTCGGCTTCGCCGTCGCGGCGGTATTTGCCGCTCAGCAGCCCGCCGGCCAGCGGACTCCAGACCATCAGCCCGACGCCCTCGCTCTTCAGCATGGGCGCCAGTTCCCGCTCCAGGTCCCGGCCCGCGATCGTGTAATACGCCTGCAGCGACTCGAAGCGCGCAAGGCCCAGGCGTTCGGCAATGCCCAGCGCCTTCATGATCTGCCAGGCCGCCCAGTTGGAGACGCCGACATAGCGCACGTGGCCGTGCTGCACCAGGGTGTCGAGCGCCCGCAGGGTTTCCTCGATGGGCGTGGCGGGGTCGAAGCCGTGGATCTGATAGAGGTCGATGTGGTCCAGTTGCAGGCGCGACAGGCTCTTTTTGACGCCATCCAGGATATGGACGCGCGAATTGCCGCGGGCATTGACGCCCGCGCCCGTCTGCCCGAAAACCTTGGTGGCGACCACCACGTCGTCGCGCGCGACCTTTAGGTCGCGCAGGGCCTGGCCGGTGATGATTTCCGAGCGGCCCTCGGAATAGACGTCCGCCGTGTCGATGAAATTGACGCCGGCCTCCAGCGCGCGCCCGACCAGCCGGTTGGCGTCTTCCTGCTGCAGGTTGCCGATCTTGCTCCAGAGTTCGCCTTCGCCACCGAAAGTCATGGTGCCCAGGCACAGCTCCGAGACGAACAGGCCCGTGCTGGCGAATTTCTTGTATCGCATGTTTGCTCCTTCAGGGGCTGGCGGGCACGCCGGCCCCCGGAACGGGGACCGCTGCGGCAACCTGCCGGGGTGTGGACAGTATGCGTCCGGGGCAGCGCGCACGCGCTGCTCGATCCTGCCCTTTTTTTGCCCGATTCTCCGGCGCCGCGGCCTGGGCACCAGAACCCGCCGTTTTCTCCGAAATTCCTGCCTGATTCTCCATTCCCCTGGGCGGCCCGCCACGCGCGCTGGCCGATGGCAATACACTGACAGGCACCCAATTCTCTGCCGCCGCGGCGATTCCCGCCTGCGGCAGGCACGCCACGGGAGTCCCCCAATGTCCCTGAATCCTGCCCGATCGGGCGAGCCGGCCCACGCGGTCCAGGACGCCGCCTGCGAACTTGCCCGCGCCGAGCTGCTATGCACGCTGGAGCGCATGACCGGCGCCCTGGAAGGGGCGCTGGATACGCCGATCGAGGGCCTGTACCTGCACCGGCTGTCACAACCCACCGGCGCCAAGCCAGCCCTGCAAAAGGCCGCGCTGGCGGTCATCGCGCAGGGGTCGAAGCGTCTTTTCATCGGCGACGAGACCTATGAATACGATCCCTTCCATTTCCTGATTTCGTCGGTGGACCTGCCGGTGGTGGCCAAGGTGTCCGTCGCCAGCCCGACCCTGCCCTACCTGGGCTTGCGGCTGGACCTGAACCCCGAGGAGATCACCGCGCTGATCAGCGACGAGAACCTGCCGCCGCTGGTCCCCGCGGAAACCTCACGCGCCCTTTGCGTCAATCCGCTGGACGGCACGCTGCTGGACGTGGTGGTGCGCCTGCTGCGGCTGCTGGACACCCCACGCGACATCCCCATCCTCGCCCCGATGATCAAGCGCGAACTGCTGTATCGCCTGCTGATGAACGGCCAGGGAGTCGTGCTGCGCCAGACGGTCTTGCAGGACAGCCAGCTCAACCGCGTGGCCAAGGCGATCCGCATCCTGCGTGATAATTTCGCCCAGCCGCTGCGGGTGGAGGAGATCGCGCGCGACGTGCACATGAGCGTGTCATCGCTGCACCACCATTTCAAGCAGGCCACCGCCATGAGCCCGCTGCAGTACCAGAAGCACCTGCGCCTGCAGGAAGCGCGGCGCCTGATGCTGACGGACGACGCCGGCGTGGCGCTGGCCGCGCATGCGGTGGGTTACGAGAGTTCGTCGCAGTTCAGCCGCGAGTACAGCCGCCTCTTCGGCGCGCCGCCCTTGCGCGACAAGCAGCGCTGGAAGGACGAAACCGCGCTGGCCGCCTGAAGCGGGTCGCCCGCCCCCCCCCACCCGGATTGACGAGGACTATGCATGCATGACCTGAATGACCTCTATTACTTCGTCGAGGTCGTCAAACATGGCGGATTCGCCCCCGCCGGCAGGGCCCTGGGCATCCCGAAGTCGCGCCTGAGCCGGCGCATCGCGCTGCTGGAAGAGCGCCTGGGCGTGCGCCTGATCCAGCGGTCCACCCGCACGTTCGCGGTGACGGAGCTGGGGCAGGAATACTACGACCAGTGCCTGGCGATGCTGGCGGGCGCCGAAGCGGCGCAGGATGTCATCGACCGCACCCACGCCGAACCGCAGGGCACGATCCGTATCGCCGCGCCGCCCGCCCTTATCTACTATTTCCTGGGCGACGTGGTGGCGCGCTACATGGAAAAGTGCCCCAAGGTGAACGTCTACCTGAAAAGCTTCAGCCGCCCGGTGGACGTGCTGCGCGAGGGCTTCGACCTCGCCGTGCGGGTGCGCTTCGGCGCGCTCGAAAGCAGCGACCTCGTCATGAAGCACCTGGGCATGAGCTGCCAGAGCCTGGTGGCCAGCCCCGCGCTGGCTCGCGGCCTGCCCCAACCCGCGGACTTGCAGCACATCAGCCGGCAGCCGGCGCTCGCGCTGGGCACCGAACAGCGCGAATGCCAATGGCGTCTGCTGGGACCGGACAACGCGCGCCTGACCGTGCCGTTCATGCCCAGGCTGGTCACGGACGACATGCTGGCGCTGAAGCAGGCGGCGCTGCGGGGCGTGGGCATCGTCGCCCTGCCCCTGCTGATGATCCGCGAAGAGCTCGACGCGGGGACGCTCGTCACGGTGGGCGCGCCCTGGCAGCCCGAGCCAGGCAGCGTGCACGCGGTGTTCCCGTCCCGCCGCGGCCTCCTGCCCGCGGTACGGGAACTGTTGGATTTCATGGGAGAGGCGTATCGTGAAAACGCCCGGCGTGAAGCGCAGAGCCAGGCGCGCCACGGCCTTCCCGTCCTCCAACCGCCCACCTCATTGTCCGATTAATAGAACTCTGAGACGCGATTTGGCGGTCTACCGGAGCGGTCGTCCTGAATTTAAGATTCTTTCTACGCACTCAGCGTTGTTCCCAACACCGCGCACCACCGCGCAAACCTGAATCGACCAAGGAATCCGCCATGACCAAACCCTACGTGAAGCTCGACAAGTCCCAAGCCGCCGTTCTGCTGGTGGATCACCAGGCAGGCCTGCTGTCCCTGGTGCGCGATTTCCAGCCCGACCAGTTCAAGAACAACGTGCTGGCCCTGGCCGACCTGGCCGAATACTTCAAGCTGCCGACCATCCTGACCACCAGTTTCGAAGACGGCCCCAACGGCCCGCTGGTCCAGGAATTGAAGGACAAGTTTCCCGACGCCCCCTACATTGCCCGCCCCGGCAACATCAATGCCTGGGACAACGAAGATTTCGTCAAGGCGGTCAAGGCCACCGGCAAGAAGCAATTGATCATCGCCGGCGTGGTCACCGAGGTCTGCGTCGCGTTCCCCGTGCTGTCGGCCATCGAAGAAGGGTTTGACGTGTTCGTCGTCACCGACGCGTCGGGTACCTTCAACGAAGTGACGCGCGACGCGGCCTGGCGGCGCATGGAGCAGGCCGGCGCGCAATTGATGTCGTGGTTCGGCGTGGCGTGCGAACTGCACCGCGACTGGCGCAACGACGTGCAGGGCCTGGGCACGCTGTTCGCCAACCACATCCCGGACTACCGCAACCTGATGGCGTCGTACTCGGCCCTCCAGGCGGCCAAGCAAGGCTGACCGCCGCGTGGCCGGCGGAACACCGCCGAGACCAAAACCAAAAGGCCCAGGTGAAATTCACCTGGGCCTTTGCCATTCATTTGCGGCGGGCGAAGGGATACGCCTGCTGCGCCAGGAATGTCCCCGGCATGTCGTTGTCCAGGATGCCGTAGTTCTGCGGCAACCGGTTGCCGGCCCCGCGCACCGCCGTGCCGAACAGGTAGTCGATGAAGGCGAAATGCGCCGCGTAATTCTTGTCGATCGCCTCGGTGTCGGACGAATGATGCCAATGATGGAAATCCGGCGTCACGATGATGTAGCGCAGCCAGCCCCACGGCAGCTTCACGTTGGAATGGATCAGCACCGCCTGGAACCCCACGATGATGATGTAGGCGTCCAGCACCGGCTTGGAAAACCCCAGCACGAACAACACGCCCAGCACGGCCACGCGCGTGATCAGCAGTTCCACGATGTGCAGGCGCGAACCCGCCAGCCAATCCAGCGTGCGCGTGCTGTGGTGCACGGCGTGGAAGCGCCACATGAACGGCACCTCGTGGTAAATGCGGTGCGCGGCGTACTGCGCCAGGTCCGCCACCAGCACCGCCACGAAAAGCTCCAGCAGGTAAGGCATGGACTGGATGGCGTGTTGCAGCGGTTCGTAGGCCGCCCACGAGAACAGCCGGTGGATGAAGAAGTTGATGCACAGCAGCACCGCGCCCACCGACAGGTGATTGAACAGGAAGTGCTTCATGTCCACCTGCCACTCGCCGCGGAACACGGGCTGGCCGGGATACAGCGGCGTCAGCTTTTCAAAAATGATGAACACGGTGCTGGAGGCCAGCAGGTCCAGGATGAACCAATCGAGGCCCAGATACGGATGCCCCCCGGCGCTGGACGCGCTGATTGCGACCTGGCTGCCGCCCGCCGCGACCGCGCAGCAGACCAGCACGAACGCCGAGATGTTCAGCCAACGCTGCCGCCCAAGCACGGTGTTGGCCAGCGCGATCGAGCCCGACACGAGCAGCGCGCCAAAGAGCAGCGTGCGCATTGCTTCCACCGAATAGAAATTGCGCAGTTCCGGCGTGGTGAGATAGGCAGGGAAATGGAATGCCAACACGCCCAGCACCGACAGGATGGCCAGAAAAATCGCGATCACGCCGCTCATCATTCCAGTTCCCGGATCGATCCGGCCATCTTGTTTGAATAGATCCAATACTCGCCGATAAATGGGCGCGCCACGCTGTTTCATTGCGATTACAGGACAGTCCAAGGGGAAGCGAGTGTATCGCCGGGGACAGGTCACCTTGTAATCAAACGTGAAAGTGCGCGACAGAATGACGCATTTCGCGGCGCCCCTTGCGCCCGGTCAACGGGGCGGCCCCGGGCGGCGGGTGGCAAGGTTGACAAGGCGATGGCGTTGGCGTGTCATGGGCTTGACGCTGATGAGGCGTCGAGCCAGGCGCATCGTCGGTCCCGTCAACCGGTTCCTCAAGAGGCCTTTATGTTCCCTGAATACCGCGAGCTCATTACCCAACTGAAGTCCGAAAACGCCCACTTTTCGGCGCTGTTCCAGCGGCACAACGATCTGGACCAGGAAATCCAGAACATGGAGGACGGCATCAAGCCGTCCTCGAGCACCGCCATCGAGGTGCTGAAAAAAGAAAAACTCCACCTCAAGGACAAGCTATACGGCCTGCTCCGCGCCGCCGACAAGAACGGCGACGCCAGCGGCAAGCACAGCTAGCGCGCCCTCGGCGCGGGCTACACCGGCTCCAGGCCCGCGCTCTTGACGACGGCGGCGTATTTCGCCATCTCGGAACGGAAGTACGCCACCGTCTGCTCGGGCGCCATCAGGACGATACGGTTGTTCTGCGTCGCCATCGCCTCCTTCACGGCAGGCGAGTTGAACGCGCGTCCCAGCGCGTCATAGATGCGCGCAACGTCCGCCTTCGGCAGCTTCGCAGGCCCGGCCGCTGCGAACCAGCCGCCGATCTCATAGTCCGCCAGCCCCTGTTCGCGCAGCGTCGGCAGGTCGGGCAGCGCCGCCATGCGCTCGCCGCCGCAGGCGCCCAACGCCTTGAGCGCGCCGCTCTTGATCTGCGGCAGCACCGACGGCAGCGACAGCACCCCGAAATCCACCTGCCCGCCAATCAGATCGGCCATCATCGGCCCCACGCCCTTGTACGGGATGTGCCGCGCCTTCACACCCGCCTGCTGCACATACATCTCGGCGGCAAGGTGCAGGATCGTGCCGTTGCCCGACGACGCGTAGTTGTAGCGGCCGGGCTGGCTCTTCAAGAGCGCCGTCAACGCCTTGATGTCATTGGCGGGAATGTTCCGGGGATTGGCGACCAGCAGGAACGGCGTCATGCCCACCATGCTGATCGGCGTGATGTCCGCCAGCGGATCGAAAGGCAGGGTCTTGTAGACGCTGGGAAAGATGACGTGGTTGTTGGACAGCATGCTGAGCGTGTACCCATCCGGCGCCGAGCGCACCAACGCGGACGTGCCCACGATGCCGCCGGCGCCCGGCTGGTTCTCGACCACCACCGTATGTCCCAGCGCCGCCGACAGCGCCGGCCCCGCTGCCCGTGTGATCGTGTCCACGCCGGAACCCACCCCCACCGGCAGGATGAATTTCACCGGCCGGTCCGACTGCGCCCACGTCAAGCCGGGCGCGCCCAGCACAGCGGCGCCCAGCGCCCCGATCACCTGGCGGCGGCTCCAGCCCCCGCCTGCGCGTTGATTGCCCATGTCTGTCTCCTGATGATTGTTGGACCGGCCGACTTGTGCGGCCGTTTCCTATTGCTACCGCTACTGCCACTGCTACCGCTACTGCTACTGCTACTGCTACTGCTACTGCGACGCTACCCGCTGCCCGTTCCGGCGTTCCTGGCGCCTTTGGCTCAGGCCGCCGCGCCCTGCTCGCGCAGCGCGGCGATCTGTCCGGCGTCGTAGCCCAGCCCCTGCAGCAACGCCTCGGTGTCCGCTCCCAGCACCGGCGGGTCGCGCCGCACCCCGAGCCGCTGGCCGTCCATCATCAGGGGAAAGAGCGCGGCGCCCGCCGTCTGCCCCGCCCGCTCGCCGTCGGGCAGCCGGATGTCGGCCAGCCCGCCCGTCGCGCGCAGATGCGGATCGTCGTACAGCTCCTCCGGCTTGACGATGGGGGCAAACGGCAGGCCGGTGCGCTCGAAGATGGCGCCCAATTCGGCCGCGCGGTAATTGGCCAGCCGCCGGCGCAAGTCCGCCAGCAGCGTGGGCCGCAAACGGACGCGGTCATTGTTGGTGGCCATCGCCGGGTCGTTCTTCAGGTCGTCAAACCCGAAGGCATCGCAGAAAGTCACCCACTGCGCATCGCTCACCGCCGCCAGGAATATCTGCTCGCCGTCCTTGACTGTGAACACGTCGTACAGCGCCCAGGCCGACACGCGCTCGGGCATCGGCGCCGAGGGCTGCCCCGTGATCGCATACTGCAACATATGCTGGCCGACGAGGAACACGTTGTTCTCGAACAGCGCCGACTGCACCTCCTGGCCGCGCCCGGTGATGCCGCGCTGGATCAGCGCGGCCATCGCGCCGATGGCGCCGAACATGCCGCCCATGATGTCGTTCACGCTGGTCCCGGCGCGCACCGGATCGCCCGGCCGCCCGGTCATGTACGCCAGCCCGCCCATCATCTGCACGACCTCGTCCAGCGCCGTGCGCATCGCATACGGACCGGGCAGGAATCCCTTGTGGCTGACGTAGATGAGGCGCGGATTCTCCTTGGACAGCGAGGCATGGTCCAGACCGTACTTCGCCATCGTGCCGGGCCGGAAGTTTTCCGCGACGACATCGGCGCTGGCGGCCAGCCTGCGCGCCACCTCGGCGCCCGCCGGGCTTTGGATGTCGAGCGCAATGCTCTTCTTGTTGCGGTTGAACATGGGAAAAAAGCCCGCCCCCACGCCCAGCAGGTGGCGGGTGCGGTCGCCCTTGACGGGCTCGACCTTGATGACTTCGGCGCCCAGGTCGGCCAGCACCATCCCGCAGGTGGGCCCCATGACCATGTGCGTGAATTCCACCACGCGCAGGCCAGCCAGCGGCAAGGGACGGGAGGCGGGAGCGCCGGCGGCGTCGGGGGAGTCGGGGGTGTCGGGCATGAAAAGGCTCGCAGCAGTAGCGTTGAAGCGCGGGCTCAGGCCGCCAGGCCAGGGCGCGCGCGAAAAGTCTTGGGCAGGCCGGCGCGCCACAACGCGCCGTGCAGAGGCTGATCCGGCAGCCAGCCGGCGACGGCCTCGCGCAATGCAAGCAGCCGGTCCAGGTCGACGCCCGTCTCGATGCCCATGCTTTCCAGCATGAACACCAGGTCCTCGCTGCTGACATTGCCGCTGGCCCCGGGCGCGTGCGGGCAGCCCCCGATGCCGGCCAGGCAGGCGTCAAAGCGCGCCACGCCGGTATCCAGCGCGGCCAGGACATTGGCCAGCCCCAGTCCGCGCGTGTCGTGGAAATGCGCGCAGCACAGCCGGTCGCCCGCGATGCGCCGCGCCGCCTCGAAGAGGCGCCGCACCGCCTCGGGATCGGCATAGCCCACGGTGTCGGCCAGGCTCACACGGTCCGCGCCGGCATCCAGCAGCGCCTGCATCAGGCGCAGCACTTCCTGCGGCCGCACCTCGCCCTGCAAGGTGCAGCCAAAGGCCGTTCCGACGCCGCCCTCGATCAGCACGGACGACCCGGCCGCGTCGCGCGCGGCCCGCATCTGGCCGACCATCGCCACCACCTCGTCCGGCGTCTTGCGCAGGTTCGCCAGGCTGTGGGCGTGGCTGGCCGACAGCGGCACCAGCATCAGGTGGGCGCCGCTGTCCAGGGCCAGCTCGGCGCCCTTCAGGTTGGGAACCAGCACCGACACGGCCAGGCCGGGGAGCCGCCTGGCATGGGCAATCAGTTCGGCCGTGTCCGCCAATTGCGGCAGCAGCCGGGCGGGCACGAAGGAGCCCACCTCAATCTCGCGCTGACCCGCCGCATAGGCGGCATCGATCCAGCCGAGCTTGGTGTGCGTGGGCATCACCACCGACAGGCTTTGCAGGCCATCGCGCAGCCCCACTTCACGAACCGTGACGGCGGACGGGCGACAGGGGGATTCAAGCTGGGACATGGCGCGATTGCGTGGGTAAGGGAAGCCCCAGTTTAGGTATTCCCCATTTGCGCACAAGCGGTATTTTGGAACGCTTAAAATTCCCATTTGGAATATCACGTCAGGATGACCGCCATGCGCGACCTCGACATCACCACCCTGCGCCTCTTTATCTCCGTCTGCGAGACCGGCAACATCGCCCGCGCCGGCCAGCGCGCCAACATCGTGGGCTCGGCCATCAGCAAACGGCTCGCCCAGCTGGAAGACACCGTCGGCGCGAAGCTGCTCACGCGCAAGCGCCGGGGCGTCGAACCCACGGAGGCCGGAGAAACGTTGCTGGAGCACGCGCGCGCCATCCTGGCCAGCTCCGACCGCATCGAACGCGACATGTCCGCCTACGCCAGCGGCGTGAAGGGGCAGGTGCGGATACTGGCCACCGCCTCGGTGCTGGCCGAGTCCCTGGCGGAAGACATCGCGTCGTTTCTTCAGGCGGAGGCGCACCGCAACATCCGCGTGGACATGGAAGAACGGGTGAGCAACGAGGTGGTGCGCGGCGTGAAGGAAGGCATCGCCAGCCTGGGCATCTGCTGGGACGCCGCCGAATTCCATGGGCTGGCGCACCGCCCCTACCGGGGCGACCGACTGGCGGTGGTCACGGCGCCGGGGCATCCGCTGGCCGAGCAGGAGGCCGTCTTTTTCGAGGAAGCGCTGGCGTACGAGCATGTGAGCATGCCCGCCGCAGGCGCGGTGCTGCGGATGCTGCAGACGGCGGCCAGCAACAGCGGCCGGACGCTGCGCCACCGCGTGACGGTCAGCAATTTCGATTCAGCCTTTCGCGTCGTGCTGGCCGGCCTGGCGATCAGCGTCGCCCCCATCGAGGTTGCGACGCCCTACGCCCTGGCGCACGGCCTGCGCGTGCTGCCGTTGAAGGATGCCTGGAGCCGCCGGCGCTTCGCGATCTGCATGCGCAGCGAGACAGGCCTGACGGCCGCCGCGGCCTTGCTGCTGGAACACCTGGTGGCCGCGGGCGCGGCTGCGCAGCCTGCCCCTGCGCCGAAGGATCGGCCGCGCGGCCCGCGCTAGCGTGGCCGCGCCGTGTCCTTTTCGCCGACGGACGCGTTCATGTACTCCTTGACCGTGCCGTCCGGGTTGTAGATCACCGTCAGCGTGCGCTGGTCCTGCATCGCGCCGTACTCGCTGTTGTTGAAGTAGAACCATGACGCGGTCCGCAGCCCCCGCGCATCGACGCGCTGCGACCGGGGCGGGCCGAAATCCCGGACCATGTCGTCAAACGTCGTGACGTTGATCTTGATGGCCTGCACCTTGGCCTGCGTGACCAGATCGCCCGACGATGGGGCGGCGCACCCCGCCACGAGGGCGGCCACGAAAAGCAATGACGGTCTCATTCGGTTTCCCCGATCCTGTCAGCCTGCCTGCGCGGCTGCCGTGTCTGTGAATGTCGGACGACCCTAAGAATACCTTGCTCCCCCTTCCCCGGGGCCGACGGCGCCGTCATGTCGCGGTCATCTACAATGCCGCCAGTTGCCGAGCGCGAAGAGGCGCCGGCCCGCAACACACAGGCAGTATGACCCGCGCGAAGAAATCAGCACCCAGAAGGAAAGCCCCGGCAGGCAGAAGCAAGAGCGCCAGCCCCGGCCGCATCTACCGATTCCTGCGTACGTTTGCGCTCACGTCGCTGGCCACGTTTGGCGCCGCCACCTATGCGCTGAACCCCCAGTGGCGCCCCAACCTCTCGCTTGACGAGCTCCTCGCGCGCGTCGGTTGGCCGACCCAGGAACAGTTCGCGCCCGCGGCGGTGCCGGCGGGCGGCCTGGCCCACACGCGCTTTGCCGACTGCCCGCAGTTCTTTCCGCAGCAACGCCCCCCTGTCGTGCCTGCCAGCCTAGCGCTGCGCGAACTCTGCTTTTCAAACTTCGCCATCCTGCACAACGGCCAGACGAAGACGCCGGTGTTCGTTGCCGAGCGCCTGAACCGCAGCGTGTTGACGCAGGCGCAAGGCATGGAGCGATCCGACAAGTTCTATGCCGAGGCCCGCGTGCCGCGCGCCGAACGCGCCGAGCTGGCCGACTACCGCGGTTCGGGCTACTCGCGCGGCCACATGGCGCCGGCGGGCGACATGTCCACGCACGAGGCCATGGCGCAGAGCTTTTCGCTCGCCAACATGGTGCCGCAGGACCAGCGGCACAATGGCGGCCCGTGGAGCCAGATCGAACAGGACACCCGCAAGTACGTCATGCGCGCCTCGGGCGACGTCTACGTCTTCACCGGTCCGTACTATGGCGACAAGCCCAAGGAGATCGGCTCGGGCGTGGCGGTGCCCAGCCATCTCTTCAAGGTCGTCTATGACGCGGCCACGGGGCGTTCGTGGGTGCATTGGCAGGCCAACAGCCCGAACACGACAGCGGGCGCGCCCATCAGCTACGACGAGTTCCAGCGGCGCACGGGCATGCAGTTGCTGCCTGCCCGCTGAACGCCCGCGCGAGCCGCATCGCTCACCCTCGCGTCCCGCCCGCCTGTCGAAACGCCAGCACGGCATTGTTGCCGCCCATGCCGAAGGAATTGCTGATCGCCACCCGCAGCCCGGGCAATTGGCGCGCGCGTCCGGGCACGTAGTCCAGATCGCATTGCGCATCGCCGGGTTCAAAAAACAAGGTGGGCGGCACGACGCCCCGCGCAACGGCCATCGCGGTCACCGCCGCTTCGATCGCGCCCGCCGCGCCTATCGTGTGGCCGATGGCGCCCTTGATGCTGCTGACGGGCAACGCGTCCGCCTGAGCCCCAAAAACGCGCCTGATGGCTGCGGTCTCGATCCGGTCGCCCACCAACGTGCCCGTCGCGTGGGCGTTCACATAGCCGACTTCGCCGGGCGACAGGCCGGCATCCGCCAGGCATCGGGACATGGCCAGCGACTGGCCCTCCGGGTCGGGACGCAAGGGGTGCGTGCCATCGTTGCTGACGCCGTATCCGCAGAGTTCCGCGATGGGCGTCGCGCCGCGCGCCGCGGCGTGATCCGCCGATTCCAGCACCAGCATCGCGGCGCCCTCGGCCAGCGCAAAGCCGGTGCGCCGGCGGCTGAACGGGCGGCAACTGCCTTCATCGCCGCTTTCGGGGTCCGCGCACAATACGTGCAGCTGCTTCCAGGCCGCCATGATGACAGGCGTGAGCATGGCCTCCGCGCCGCCCGCGATCGCCACGTCCAGGTAGCCGTCGCGGATGCGTCGGAACGCTTCGCCGATGGCGACGGCGCCCGCCGAGCAGGCGGTGGTGTAGGTCTGGGCCTCGGCGGTAGAGGTGAGTTGCTGCGCGATGTGGGCCGCCGGCGCATTCGGCATGGTCGCGGGGACCACCAGCACCGTCCGCCGGGGCACGACGCCGTGATAGGCCTCGACAGCCTCGCACAGCGTGGACACGCCGCCGATACCGGTCCCGATGAAAACGCCGCATTGCGTCTTGTGGCGGTCCTCCAGGGCGGCGCGCGCCATCGCCTCGGCGGCGGCATGCTGCGCCATCAACGTCACCCGGTCCATCATGCGGACCTGCGCGGGATGCAGCCCCGCGGCCACGTCGGCCCGGACATGGCCCACGCGCCGGTCGATGCCGCCGTCCGGCGAGCGCGCCACGCCGCACCGGCCTTCGATCAGCGCATCAAAGGTCTGCTCGGCGTTGTCGCCCACGGGCGTCACCATGCCGATGGCGGTCACCACGACAGATCGACGTTGCGTCATGGCGCAGCTCCGGCTAGTTGGCTGTCGCGACGGAGGCGGCAGCCATGCGTTCGACCACCTTGCGCATGTAGACGATCAATGCGGACAGGTCCGACGGAAAGACGCTCGTGATCTCCTGCGCGCCCACCGCATGATCGGCGGGCAGCATCTCGTCCGTCGGGATGCTAAACAGGGTCTCGATCTCGAGGAGGATCTCCAGGATGGCCAGCGAGTCGAATTGCGTGATGACGGCGGAAAATGGCTCGTCCTTCAGCAGCGGGCCGCGGTCGCAACGGCACACGTCGGAAATAATGTCGGCGAGCTTTTCGCGCAGGATGGCGTCGTCCGGCAGGACGGGAGATGCCGCTTGGGTTTGCATGGTCATGGCCCCATAAAAAAATGAACCGCCACCGTCGCGAAGAAGGCGCCGTCTTCCAGAAACCAGACGGTTCCACTATATGACACGGGCGACAACATAGGCGAGGGACGGGCGGGAGAAATACGGACGACCGCCGGCAGGGCGGCGCCGCGGCCGCGATCCGCCAGGGCGGTGTCAGCTATAGCTGAAGGTCAGCGTCGCCTTGGCGCTCACCGCCCCCGCCGTGGGCGTCGGCTCCACCTGTTGGTAGCTGGCCCCGATCTGATAGGACCAGCTCGCCGTGGGAACCGCCCCGACGGGCGTGCCCAGGTTCTTGTCGGCCACGCCCATCTTGGGCGGGCGGAAGGTGCCGGTCTGCGCGTCGTATACCCACAATGTCACGCCGACCCCCTTCGCGGCCGT
This sequence comes from Achromobacter sp. MFA1 R4, assembly GCF_900156745.1. Lineage (NCBI taxonomy): Bacteria > Pseudomonadati > Pseudomonadota > Betaproteobacteria > Burkholderiales > Alcaligenaceae > Achromobacter > Achromobacter sp. MFA1 R4. Next base: position 352,515 of record NZ_LT707065.1, read on the forward strand.
AGCGGCAGCTTCCTGATTTTTCAGCGTCGTGTCATAGCCCTGAACCGTGGATCCGGCGATGGACAGCGTCGGCGCCTGCGCGCTGCTGCTGGTGCACATGACCTGCAGCGTGGTCGATGAGACGCTTCCGGCGGTGCCTGCCTTCAATGCCGTTACGTTGGCGTCGGGCAGTGTGATGCTCAGGGCGCTCGGATTGGACACGCTGCAGGTCGGAACGGAGAACGAGACGTTGCCGTACATGGAAACGGCGTAGAGGTTAACGGGCGGCGACGCCATTCCCAGGTTCGCCAGCGTCGTGACAGCGGATATTTCGGTCGTGTTCAGTAATCCCGGTACGATCGGGTCGCCGGTCGCGACGACCTCGATGCGCGTCCGGGCGTTGGGCAGGTATTCGGAACTGTTGAACGGAAATACGAGCGCACCGCTCGAGAAATTATTGATGTAGGTGATCGGCGCGGTCTGGGACGAGCCGTCGGTCACATAGTAAAAGATGCGAAAGCCGATGCCCTGGCGGCTGGTCTTGTAGATGTCGGTGCCCCCGATCAAGGGCCTTGAGCTGGCAAAAGTTTCCGAGGCCCCTGGCGGGCAGGCGTACAACGGGGCCGCCTTGCCCCGCTCCCCACCCTCCAGACGCGGCAGCGCCAGCTCCACCGCGAAGAACGGCTGGCCACGCGTTGGGTTGGCCGGCACAGCCACGGAAGTTCTTCCCGCGTAAATCGAATACTGGTTGCCGGCATACGCGGAGTACATTGTCCTGCTGGGCCCCATGCCCCCTTGGTTGACATAGCATCGGATTGCTCTCGCGTCGAGCGGACCCGCCTGCGCATCGGGCGCGCCGCCGGCGGCGCCGAACAATGCGAGGCAACACCCCGCCAAGACGCGTCCCGCCCCCTTCAGCGGGCCAGGCAGGCTCTGAGCCTTTTCATGGATTAGCTGCATGTCAGCTCCTTGGTCGATTCCTCGGCGCCGGATGCCACCGAAGATGCGTCGATTTCAAATACGCAATGCTGCGCCTGCGCTTCGCCCCACTGCACCGTGAACCTGCTGACGCCTTCCAACCCGGTCAGCCAGGCGCGTCCCACCGGCCCCACGATGCCGCGCTGCTTGCCGTCCGGTTCGTGGATCGCCGCCCCAAAAGGCAAGGCTGCGCCGGCCGCATCCTTGAGCACCACCAGTATCGTGCGACCCAATTCGGTGTCGAACTTCGCGACCACGATCGCGCCGCGGCTGGGGACGACCGTGGCGACGTTCTGCCCCAGCGTCGCATGGGTATCGTCATAGTCGGGCTTCAACGAGATGCGATTCTCGCGGTACGGCGTCGCGGACGGCACCAATGCCCGCCCCGCGCTGTTGGTCCGCACGCCTGGATAGGACTCGACCTCCACGCCGGCAGCACCTGGCGCGTCCACGATGACGGCGGTCTCGCCGATGTTCTGTCCGAGCAGGAAGCCCTTCTTGTCCACGACGAACGCGCCACTGAAGTCGATGTTCGTATTGGAGGCGCCAGCGTTGTAGCCATGGCTGACGTTGGCCACGCCCACGGGAGACGCGTAGCCCACCGCGGCATAACCCCGGCCGCCATTGCCGCCGCCCGGCGCCCCCTGCGTCACGCCGCCCTGCACCGCATAGGTCATCGCGTAGTCGTCGGTCAGCGCCCCGCTGAGATTGACGTCCTGGCTCACTCCCTGGCCCTGGTTGCGCGACAGTGAGTAGCTCGCGCTATGCGTGCCACCCAGCGGTATGCTGAGCGTCAGCATGAATGTCGACTGGCGCTTCTGCCAGGGGCTGCTGTTGATGCCGTAATTGAGCGAATATCCCAACCGGCCAAAACCGCTGGAATAGGAAACTTGCGCGAACGACGCGGCGCGGGGAGCGTTCCGATAGGCGATGCCGTAGTAGTTGAACGAGATGGAGCTCGCGCTTCCGACCCGTTGGGACAGCCACAACTGGTATTCGTGCATTCGCTCGTATCCGCGAAACGCGTTGTTCGAGCTGCGATCCCGCACCGCATCGTCCAGGCTGCGGTAACCATCCGAGTTGTACCGGTAGCCCGCCAGCGTCAGATCGGTACCCAGCGAAGGAAAGGCCTTGGCGTACTGGATACGCGCCGCCGTGCCGACCAGCTTCTTTCCGTCGGCGCCCCGCGAGTGAGAGGTTGTCACATCCGTGGATAGCGCGCCGAGTTCGCGCAGGTTCAGCGCCAGCCCGGCGGCTCCCGCGTAGTACGAACCCTGCGCGCCGGTGAGACCGCCGTACGCCGTCACCCCAAAAGGCAGTCCATGCGCGAGCGTCATTTGCGCCATCATCGGGCGTTCGTTCACGTAGCTCTGCCGATGCTGGCCCAAGGCAAAACTGTAGTTCCAGGTTCCTTCGCGCAACATGGTCGGCAGGGCCGAAAACGGCTGAGAAAAGCGCGTGGTGCGTCCGCCCAGTTCCTCGATGGTCACTTCGAGGTCGCCGCCGCCCGGCGTCGAGTAAAGATCGTCGATGACGAAAGGCCCGGCCGGCACGAACGTCGTGTAGATCGCGTAGCCATTCTGCCGCACGGTCACCTTGGCGTTGGAGGGCGCGATGCCGCGCACCACGGGTGCGAACCCGCGTTGGCTTTCCGGCAGCATGCCATCGTCGGACTGAAGCATCACGCCGCGAAACCGCGTCGCATTGAAAATGTTGCCCGGGGTGGCGCTGTCGCCCATGCGCAACCAGCCGCGCCAAGGCGCCACGTCGCGCTCGGCGTAGAGGTCGCTCCAGTCAAAGCTGGAACTTCCCGCGCTTTGGAAATAGTTTCCGTTGGCCCGAAGGCGCCATGCCCCCAGGTTGAAACCATTGCGGAAACTGGCGAAGGTGCTGTTGGTGCTGCTGCCCTGGCCGCCGGAAAAGCTGGAGGCATTGTGCGACAAACGATAGGACGACCAGAACACGGTTGCGCCGTTGTCCCAGAGTTCGGGGGCAACGGAGCCCCGCGCCTTGCGGTCCAACGCCGCCTGGGCGATGGAAACGTCAAGGATGTTCTTGTCCTGGTCGTAGCGCGCCTCGGCGGAAGGCAGCGTCTTGAGCGCCCCGGTGCAGCCGGTCGCGGTCTGCAACGCGGGAAAGGCCTCGATCTTTACCCCCATTTCCTTGAGCAACGGCACGGGCAGACACGGTTGAGCGTCCTCCATGCCCTCCACGGCGGCGAAATCGATCTCGCGCATGCCGAAAGCCTGGCGGTTAAGCTGGATCATGACCGACTTCGTGCCCGGCAGGACGCGGTTGGAAAACGCGAACACCGACAGGTCGACGCCGGTCGCGCCCGCCTTTTGATACAGAAAACTGCTATCGAACGTTGCCGCGTCCTGGTCGGCCTCTGCCGCACGGCCGACGAGACAAGCGGCGAGAATCACGACCGCCGAGACAACGGCGCGGGCCTGATTCGCGTTCATTTTCACTGCCCGCGCGCTTGCGCTTCGGCGCCAGCGGGCACCGCAACCTCTGCCCAGGATTCCACCACGCCATAGTCGTTGACGACTTTCGCCGTAGCCTTCGTCGCGCCGCTGGGACACTTCGCCAACGGCAGCAGCGTCGTGGTCAACGGCTTGGCCACGACAGTGCGCCCAAAGCCATCCGCTTCGCCCGGGACGTCAATGCCCGAGAAATTGACGGTAAACACCGACGTGTTCTTGATCGCAAGCTGGCAGCCCTTGCCGTCCTTCTGCCAGGACCACTGCACCAGCGACGCATCGCGGGGCATCTTCTGGATGGCTTCCGGGCGATAGAACAGCTTGATGCGGGTGCGCGTGGCCAGCGTCAGGCTGTTTTCCGAAGCGCCCTTTTTCTTTTGCGGAATCTCGAGCACGTTCAGCCAGTAATAGCTCTCGCGATCGACGGGCATGCCGCCGCCCACGCGGGTGATCGTGAGACTGCGTTCGGTACCGCCGTCAAAACGGCTCAAAGGGGGCGTCACGAAAAACGGCGTTTCCATTTCCTCGGACTCGCCGTCGATCCATGCCTGCACGACGAAGGGATCCGAGCCATGATTCTTGGCGTTGATCGAGACGCTCTTTTCCCTTTCATTGAAAATGACGCGCGTGCTGGACAACTGCACGGCCGCATGGACGGAACTGAAGGCCAGTGCACCGAGCGTGGCCACGACAGAAAGAATGCGCTTGGAGAGAATGTTCATGATGCTGGCGCGCGGCTCTTTGTGGACAAGCCGGCTGATGTTCAGGTTGAGTTGGACCGCCGCCGCCGCATCGGACGCATGGCGGGGTGGATCCCCGGGATGATTCAGGAGTAGGTCAGCGTGATCGTCGCGGTGGCGTCGGCCGTTCCTGATCGGATGCCGGTCGCGCTGGGAGAAGAAATGTAGGAACTGGTGAACTGAAAAGTGTTTTTGCTTGAGTTCACGTTGAATGCGTAGGACGCGCTGCCATCCATGCGCACGATCTGCCCTGACCCGTGCGTGGCATCCTTGGTCTGCACCTGCACACCGAAGCCCGTGGCGGCGCCCTGGCCCGCCGTCAAGGCCAGAATGCCCGCGTCGCCAAACGCCGTGGTGCCGTTGAATCGCAAGCTGGCGGCCTGCAGGGTGGAGACTTCGCACCCGCCCAACGTCACGGAGAAATCCTTCCAATACTGCTGACCCGGCGTTCTGCTTGCGCTGAACTCGGACATCGGCACGTCGCCCATCACCACCGTGTCCACCGATACGGTGCAAGGGGTGCTCGTGATACGCCCGGAAATGCTGAGTGTCACGGACTGTCCATGCGCCACCCAGGACGCCGCCACGAGAACCACCGCAACAGCGAGTTTTGCTTTGTTGAGTTTCATGTCGTCAAGCACGCCCAGTACGATCTGGCGTGCAGTAATGGAGCGTCGCCGCCATCCAGGCAAGCAGCGATACGGCGGTGCGCCCAGGGCGCACAAGGCGGACGAGGTTCAGAGGGTCGCTAGGCCGTCCGCGCGGGCGGCCTTGCGTAGAACCCGGGCGGGCGGGAGCGACTCCCAGCCCGCCGTACGCGCGTCTGCGCGAATTACGAGTACGTGACTTCAAACACCGCGCGCGCGTTGGCGGGACCCGCGGTCACCGACGGCTCGGTCGCTTCGTAGTAAGCCTTGAAGTTGAAAACGTTGGTGCCTTCGGCAAGCGTGTAGGTCTTGGCGGCGCCGCCAACGACCACGTCGGTATTGCTCGCGACATCTTCCAGCGCGATGGCCACGCCTTGCGCACCCGCGCCGTTTTCCAGACCCAGCAGACGGCCAAGGACGACGCTGCCAGCGCCCGGGCGGAAGGCGATGGCGGCCGTCCCCAGCGTCGTGATGTCGCAGTTCAGCAGCGAAATGCTGAACGCGGAGGCGGGGCCGCGGTCGCCCACGTTGGCGAAGTAGTTGGTGGAGATGGAGCCCATGGACACCACCATGTCTGCGCCCTGCTGGCCGCCACCGATCGAGCAAGGCGACGTGGTGATTTCGCCCTGGAACGAGATGTTGCCGGTTTCGGCCGACGCGGCGCCCGCAAAGGCGGCGAAGGTGGAAGCGATCAGGGCGTTGATGACGAGCTTTTTCATGACGTAAAGACCTATCTAAGGGGAAGAAAAAAACAACGAAATGGCGGATTGAACTACCGCCCAAGTGCTTGCATTCGGGTCCGGCCGGCGCAGACGCCGGTATCGATCCAAACCAGTCGCGCAAGACAACCCAAGAGCAGATTGGCGGGCCAGAAAATGCCGCGCCGCACGATCCTGCCCAAGAGGTGCCGCTGCTTGCTGACGCCCAGTTCGTGCTTCAGGTCGGCGACCATCCAGCGAACCACCACCGCAAGTTTTTTCGCCAGCGGCGGATGCCTGTGCATCAGCCGCAGACATGGCTTTGCCCAGAGCCGATAGCCGAGGTAGCTGGTCGGCGAGAAGCGCCGTGCGCAACTCGTTGCGTCGTAGACCCAGTCCTGGAACGAAATGAGTTCCTGACGGCGCAATTCGTTGCACACGATCTTTCTGTCGTAGTCGACCCAATAGGCGTGATTGCTCATGGACATCACTCCGCCTGGAATGGCGCTGACAGGCGGTCTGCCATGGCAGACGCTCGGCCCGTCGAGCGCGTTGAACGGGAAAGGAATGTGAAGCCCGCGTAGCCGAGCCAAAGCAGGAGCAGGAAAGGAAGGCCGATGTGCAGCGTGGCGGCGAATTCGTCGATCACCAGGGTGGAGCCGGCGATCGCCACCACCACCACGGCGCCAACGATGGCGGGTACGGCACGCAAGCGGCTTTGCATGGACGAGCGCAGGAATATGGCATCGCGGCCAAGATCGCGGCGGGCATGCGTCAGGAAGATGGCCAGCCACACGAACAACAAGCCGCTGATGGCGATAGACGTCGCAACAACGTAGGCGTCGCCGGGCAGCCCGGCATTAACCCCCAGCACCGCGATGGACAGCCCGCCGGTCACGGCAACTGCGCGGACGGGCCCCCGGCGGGATGAACGGCCCAGCCTTGCCGGCGCCTGCCCGGCGCGCGCCAGGCTGAAGAGCATGCGCGAGGCGCAATAGATCTGGCTGTTGAGCACCGACAGGATCGTCACCAGCACCAGCACGCGAAACAGCGTGTTCGACCAAGGCAAGCGGGCCAGGTCGAGCAACGTGGCGAAGAGGGGCCGGGACAGTGAGTTCACGCCGCTGTCGAGCAGCGCCGACGCCGCTGCGACCGCAGCCAGCGTCAGGCCCACGACGGCAAAGGTAGTGATACGCAGCGTGCGACGCAATCCCTGGCCCGAAGACCGGGTTTCTGCGGCCACGATGGCCAGGGATTCGATCCCGACGAAGCCAAGCGTCGCAAGCATGAAGGCCTGCCAGACATTGGTGAAAGGGACTGCGCCGAAGACGGACGTCAGTGCGGAGGAAGATGGCGCAGGTGTGGAAGTACCCTGCGTGGCGTAATGAAATGCCAGGCCAATGAGGGCGATAAGGGCCCCGACCTTGAGCATCGACAATGCGACTTCGCAGCGCGCGAACGCATGCGCACCCGCCATGTTGACCAGCGTGAGCATTGCAAGCACGCCAGCCAGCAGCCAAACGGGAGAAGCCTGAGGCAGCCAGGCCGCCAGGACGGGAACGAGCAGGGACACTTCGGTTCCGATGATCAGGATGAGAGAGGCCAGGTAAGCCGCGCGCACCAGAAATCCCGTGGCAGGCCCCAGGGTGCATTCCGCGTAGGAACCGAATGCGCCGGGCGTGGGGTATTGGGCGGCGAGGCGGCTGAGCCCGGCCATCAAGGCCAGCACCACCAGCGCTGCCGCCACGTAGGCGGGAAACGCGGCCGGGCCGGCCAGCAGCAGCGGCAGCGCGCTGCCCGATACCAACCCGTAACTGATGACCGTACCGAAGGCGACCATGGACATTTGCCGACCGCTTAGCACAGCTGGCAGGGCCGACTCTCTGTTCAATATGTGGTTCAAGTGATTCATGGCGGGTACCTCTCCCGGAAATCGAGGGGTACACCTCAGGCAGGGCGAAGCCTCATTGGGACGAGACTTTAGGCCTGGCTCCAATGCACGTATGTAGAAGGATTACGAAAGGCGGCTGCGTCAAGTTCGACCCAGGCGCCCGCCGCGGGAGCGACGTCCGCAGGGACGCTTCGCGTTCAAGTTTGAAGTCGAGTTTGAGTGGCCGCTGCGGTATTTGAATGGCCGGAGCACGGTGCTCCGATCGCCCGCGTTGTCAGTGCTGCAAGCCTGGTGACGGCATATCGCGGACACAACGACTGGGCATCAGACATGCCTTAGAATGCCGCCATGGCTGCACACGCCCCGTGGGGCCCCACCTTCGCGCTGACTTTCAGGCACGCCCGTGCGCTGCTGTGGATGCTGTTGCTGGCAATCACGGTGCGCGGCCTGGTGCCGGCGGGCTATATGCCGGACGCCCGCGCGCTGGGAAAGGGCCGTGTCGAGCTGACGTTCTGTACGGCAGCGGGCACGGTCTCGAAGATTTCCCTCTCGCTCACGGACGACGGCTCGGATGCCTCGCACCATGGCGACCAGACAGCCCTCGGGATGGAATGCCCGTTCGGCCTGCTGACGCATGTGACGGCGGCCCCGCCGGCGACAGCGCCCCCGGTTGCACTGCCCGTGCATGCCGCGCCGTCGATTCCCTTCGACGTCTCGCGCGCGCTTCCACCTTTTGCCCGCGCAGGGTCCGCCGCTTGGATCCCGCGCCCCTCCCTCCTTGCTCGGCTGATCGCCGCCCGTGCGACGCGCTGATTCAGCGCATGCCATGGTGCCCGTCGATGCCGAGATTCTGGCGGCCACGCCTACCCGCTCCTGCCCGGATCCAGCCTCGCTGATCCGGGCCTGATCGGACCCGCCTTTCCCCTCTTTCACTGACGTAGACGATCTTCGCGCCGCGTTGCCTGCCTGGGCAACCGGCCGCGAGGCTCGACGGCGCGCGACTCATTCCGCATCGCCGTCCTCCCATTCATAGCGAGCAAACGAACATGACGATGACTTTCTTTGCTTCCGTGCAGCCTGCGGCATCCCTGCCCCATAAACCCAGCGTCAGCTGCACCGACTGCCGCTTGCGCGGCTGCTGCCTGCCGCGCCGCCTGAACGATCCCGAGGTCGCCAGCCTGAGCGACTGCATCGATACTCGCGTACGGCTCAAGAAAGGCGAAGTGCTTTTCAGCCAGCACGACTCGCACCGGGCGGTCTTTGCCGTTCGCGCCGGTTCGCTCAAGACGCACTGGTCAGACCCCTGCAAGCCTGGCCAGGTGGCGGGAGTCCACCTTCCCGGAGATCTTTTGGGTTTCTCCGGCCTGTTTGACCGCCGCCACGGCATGACAGCGACAGCGCTGGAATCCAGCGAAGTCTGCGTGATACGCCTGGACACGCTGGACGCCCTGACGCCGCAATTCCCGCAAATCCAGTCTCAGATCCGGGGGTTCATGAGCGGCGAACTGATACGCCTTCAGAAGCTCCTGGCCCAGACAAGGCAGCGCTCCGGGCCACGGATCGCGTCGTTTGTGCTGGACCTTGCGGGGCGGCACGCCGCGCTCGGATATGCGCCCGACAGCTTCTCACTACGCATGACGTACAGCGACATCGCCAGCATGCTGGGAATGACGCTGGCCACCGTCAGCCGGCTGATGAACATCCTCAAGCGCGAAGACATCATCGATGTACAGGGCAGGCAATTGAGAATCGTCGATCGGGTGGCGCTAACAGCCATCGCGAAAGGCCGGGATGATGTGTGCCGCCTGCCGACGTAGACGCATCGCGCCTGGCCTGCCCTTTCGCTCAATGCAGGATGCGCTCAAGAAACGCGCGTGTGCGTTCGTGCCGAGGGCGGTCGAAGAATGCGTCCGGCGCGGCCGATTCCAGGATACGGCCGCCGTCCATGAAGACGACCCGGTCTGCCACGCTGCGTGCAAAGCCCATCTCGTGCGTCACGCACAGCATGGTCATGCCATCGTCGGCCAACGAGGTCATGGTGTCGAGCACCTCCTTGACCATTTCCGGGTCCAGGGCGGACGTGGGTTCGTCGAACAGCATGATGCGCGGCTGCATGCACAACGAGCGCGCGATGGCCGCGCGCTGTTGTTGCCCGCCGGACAACTGGCCCGGATACTTGTCCGCCTGGTCCAGGATGCGCACCCGCGCCAGGTATTGCAGCGCCAGTTCGGCGGCCTGCGGGCGCGCCATGCGCTTGACGTGCATGGGCGCCAGGATGCAATTTTCCAGCACGGTCAGGTGCGGAAACAGATTGAAGTGCTGGAACACCATCCCCGCATCCGCGCGCACTTCGTCGATGGCGCGCAGGTCGTCGGCAAGCTCCACCCCGTTGACCACGATGCGGCCTTCCTGATGGCGTTCCAGCCGATTGATGCAGCGGATCATCGTGGACTTGCCCGACCCCGAAGGCCCGCAGATCACCAGACGTTCACCGACGGCCACCTGCAGGTCTATGTCATGCAGCACCTGAAAATCGCCATACCATTTGCTCATGCCGGATATGCTGACGGCCATGGGCGCGGCCTCGCCGCCTTGTTGCTGGTTCAACGGAGTTCCCCTTTTTTGAAGCGCCGCTCCAGCCACATCGAATAGCGCGACAGGCCGAAGCAGATGCAGAAATAGATGCTGGCAATGAAGAGATAGGTCTCGACATAGGGCGTGGGCCAGGCCGGATCCGTCAAGGCGGCGCGCCCCGAACTGAGCAGGTCGAACAGCCCGACGATCAGCACCAGGCTGGTGTTCTTGATCATCACGATGGCGGTGTTGGTGAGCGGTGCGATCACCTTGCGCACTGCCTGCGGCAGCACCACCAGCCGCGTCATCTGCCACCACGACAGGCCCAGCGCGCGCGAGGCTTCCATCTGCCCCGCCGGCAGCGACTGCAGGCCGCCACGGATCACCTCGGCCAGGTAGGCGGCCGAAAAAACCGTAAGCGCGATGCCGGCGCGCAGCAGGCTGTCGATGGTCATGCCAGCCGGCAGCATGATGGGCAGAACGATGGATGCCATGAACAACAGACTGATCAGCGGCAGGCCGCGGATCAGCTCGATGACGCACGTGGCGATGAAGCGCGCCATCGGCAGCGACCCGCGCCGGGCCAGTGCCAGCAGGATGCCCAGCGGCATGCCCACCCCCAGCGCGCATACCGCCAGCAGCAGCGTCACGGGCAGGCCGCCCCACGATGCGGTGGGCACTGGGGTCAGGCCCGCCCAGCCGCCCTGCATCAGCGCCAGCGACCCGGCCATGCCCGCCAGCCACAGCCAGACCGTGCGCAGCCGCCATTGGCGGGGGTCGAGCGACACGACCACCATCGCCAGGATGACCACGCACACCACGGCGGGCCGCCATTGCTCGCCGCGCGGATAAATGCCGAACAAAATCTGATTCAGCTTTTCGGCCAGGAACGCCCAGCAGGCTCCGCTGGCCTGCCGGCACATGGCGCCGGGTTCACCCGGCCAGACGGCATTCAACAGCGACCAGTCAATGAACCGCCCCAGGGCATAGAGCGCCAGCCCAAGTGCCAGCACGGTGGCGATACTGCTGTAAACGCTGCCGAACAGGCGCTGGGCCACGCCCGCCCGGCGATCCACCGGCGCCGGCCGGGAAGGCATGTCTGTAGAGATCACGGTCGTATTCATTTGCGTTCGGTCCGCAGGATGCGCCGGTTGTAGAGGTTCATGAACAGCGACACGCTCAGGCTGATGCACAGATACACGCCCATCAGGATCGCCAAGCCTTCGATGGCCTGCCCGGTCTGGTTGATGGTGGTGGTGATCACGAACGACAGGTCCGGATACCCCACCGCGAGCGCCAGCGTGGTGTTCTTCACGATCGACAGGTACTGGCTGGTCATGGGCGGCACGATCACGCGCAGCGACTGCGGCACGATCACGTGGCGCAGCGTGGTCCAGGGCCGCAGGCCAAGCGACTGCGCCGCCTCCCATTGCCCTTGCGCAACGGCCTCGATTCCGCCGCGGATGATCTCGCCCGAGAACGCCGCCGAGTACAGCGTCAGGCCCACCAGCAGCGCGGTGAATTCAGGCGTGAGCGCGGTACCGCCGACGAAATTGAGTCCGCGCAGTTGCGGCGCGGTGGTGCTTAATGTCAGGCCGCCCCACTGCCAGGCCGCGACGCCCGCCAACGCCGTCACGGCGATCAGGATGCGGCCCAGCGGCAGGGAGGGACGATGCCTGCGCAGCGGACGCAGGCCCCACCACGCCAACAGCGCAGCCACCAGCACGCCCGCCAACGGCAGCCAGTCGCCCTGCGACTGCACGCTGGGAAAAAACAGGCCGCGAATCGACAGGAATACGCCCGGCAAGGGGTTGAGCGCCTGCCTGGGCGAAGGCAGATTGATGGTGACCAGGCTATACCAGAACAGCAGTTGCACCACCAACGGGGTATTGCGCGTGATTTCCAGATAGAGCGTGGCGATGCCATGCACCAGCGGATGCCGGCTGCGGCGCGCCAGCGCCAGCAGGAACCCCAGCACCGTCGAGGCCACGATCACCAGCGCCGAGATATGCAGCGTGTTGACCAGTCCGACGGCGAACGCGCGCGCATAGCTGTCAGTAGGCCGGTAGGCCAGCAAGCTTTCCGACACCGGGAAGCGCGCGGCGTCCCCCAGATAGCCGAAGCCGGTGGTGATGCCGCGCTGGGTCAGGTTGTCGTGCGCGTTCCACACCAGCCAGGACAGCGTGCCGAAGAAAGCGCAGGCAATGAGCCCCTGCGCCAGCACGGATCGCGCCCGCGCGTCGTACCAAAGTCGCTTGAACATGAATCAGCCCCGCCCGGCTTGCGGGTCAGTTGAAGACGTAGGGGTACATCAGGCCGCCGTCGCGATACAGCCGGTTCAAGCCGCGCTCAAGCTTCAAAGGGCTGTTCTTGCCGACATTGCGTTCGAACATCTCGCCGTAATTGCCCTGCGCCTTGACGATGTTGTAGGCCCAGCGCTCGTCCAGGCCCAACGCCTTGCCGTTGCCCGGTTCGACGCCCAAAAAGCGCGCGATGCGTGGATCGTCCGACTTGAGCATGGCGTCCACATTGGCCTGCGTGATGCCCATGTCTTCGGCCGCGATCGGCACCTGGACCACGAATTTGACGATGTCGAACCAGCGGTCATCGCCATGGCGCACCGCGGGAGTCAGGGCTTCGCTGTTGCCGCTGGCCGGAAAGATGATGTAGTCGTCCGGGTTTTGCGCCTGCGTGGCGCGCACCGCCGCCAGCGCCGACGAGTCCGTGATCAGGCCGTCGCAGCGCCCCGTGAAGAAGGCTTGGCGCGAGGCGGCCACGTTGTCGAACAAGACCGTCTTCAAGCCCAGTTTGAACTTGCGCGACAGGTCGGCCACCGTCACTTCGTTGGTCGACCCGGTCTGCACGCAGATGGTGGCGCCCTGCATGTCCTTGGTCTGGGTAATACCCAGATCCTTGCGCACCATGAAGGCGTCGTACTCGTAGTAATTGGGATAGGTGAAGTTGATGCCGTTGGCATCGCGCCGCAGGGTCCAGGACGTGGTGCGCGGCAGCACGTCGATCTGCCCGGTCTGCAGGGCGGTCAGACGCTGCTGACCGGTCAACGGAACGAAGCGCACCTTGGCGCCGTCACCCAGCACGGCAATCGCGATGGCGCGGCAGGTTTCAACGTCCAGCCCCTTCCAGTTGCCGTCTTTGTCGGGCGCGGAAAAGCCCGTGGTGCCGTGGCCGGATCCGCAGATCACATAGCCGCGGGCACGGATCTGGTCCACGGTCGGGCTGTTGCTGGACGCGGAAACCGCCGGTGCTGCCGGGCTGGCCGGTGAGGGAGTCTGCGCGCCGGCAAAGGCGGGCAGAATGGCGGCGGCGCCCAGGATGAGCGCGCGCGTAACGGTATGGATACGGTACATGGCAATTCCCCTTGCAATGTGTTGGCGGGCCATGACGCTCTTGTCGGCGGCTGGCCCCAGGATGGATATCAGCGTGCCTGGCGGGCGTAGGCGTCCAGCGCCCTGCGCAGGTCTTCTTTCAGGATCTCGACGCCCTCAAGTCCGATCGACAGGCGCACCACCGGCTGGTCCGTGGCCGGATGCACGCGACCGGCCTGCAAAGGCGCGGGATAGTAGGCGGCCAGGCTGTGCACCCCGCCCCAGCTCGCGCCGATGGAGAAGTGTTCCAGCGTGTCAAAGAAACCGTTGAATGCCTGCTCCGGCGCCGGCTTCAGGATCAAGGAGAACAGGCAGCCGTTGGTGCGGAAATCGCGCCGCCACAGAGCATGGCCGTCATCGCCTTCAAGCGGCGGATACAGCAGCCGCTCCACCTGCGGTTGCGCCTGCAGCCACTGCGCGATCTCCAGCGTGGCGGCGCTTTGCGCGCGGACGCGAAGGTCCAGGGTTTCCAGGCCGCGCAGCACCAGAAAGCAATCTTCCGGGCTGACCTGCTGGCCCAGGATGCTCTGCGTTTCCCGCAGGACTGCGTAGTGGCCGGCATCATTCAGGCTGACGCTGCCCATCAGCACATCGGAATGGCCGCTGAAGAACTTGGTGGCGGCCTCGACACTGAAATCCACGCCATGCGCCAAGGGCTGGAACCCCAGCGGGCTGGCCCAGGTGTTGTCCATCATCGTCAGCACGCCATGGCGGCGCGCCACCTCGGCAATCGCCGGAATGTCGGCCATTTCCATCGTGACGGTGCCGGGCGCTTCCATGCAGATCATGCGCGTGGCGGGCCGGATCAGCGCCTCGATCTCCGCGCCGATGGCGGGCCGGTAGATCTCGACCTCCACGCCCATGTGGGCCAGCCACTTCTCGGCAAAGGTCTTGAGCGCGCCATAGCAGGCCGCCGACACCAGCAGGTGATCGCCGCCGCGCACGAAGCCCATCACGACGGTCATCAGCGCCGACGCGCCGGAGGGGGTGATCACACAGTGGCGGGCGCCTTCGAGCGCCGCGATGCGTTGCTCCAAAAGGCGCGCCGTGGGCGTGCCGGTAATGCCGTAGCTGTAGCCGTCGGGCTGGCGTTGCTTTCGGTTGACGAAGTCGGCAAGTGAGCCGAACACCACCGTGGAGGCACGTTGGACGGCCGGCGACAGGCTGGCGAAATCGGTATTCGGAGGGCTGGTGTTGTTCATTTAGACTAATTTCGGCGCGTGAGAAAGGTCTCGATGCCGTGCAGTCTGGACGTTCAGACCAATTCCCTCAACAATTGAACTGACTTAGTTAATAAGCAGGACTTATATATGGATATGCGTGAGATCCAGGTTTTCCGCGCTGTCATGCAGGCCGGCACGACCAGCAAGGCCGCCAACCTGCTGGGGGTTTCACAACCCGCCATCAGCCAGTCGATCCGTAAACTCGAAGACACCTCCGGGCTACGCCTGTTTGAACGGGTGCGCGGCCGGCTGGTCCCCACGCCCGAGGCCGGCGCGTTGATGGAAGAAGTGGATCGCTGCTTCGCAGGTTTCGAACTGATCGAGCACCGCATCCGCAGCCTCAAGTCATTTGGGGTGGGCCGGCTGGCGATCGGCTCCCTGCCCGCCTTGGGCACCGGCTTCATGCCGCGCGCGATTGCCGCCTTCGGCCTGGCCGACCGCCGCCTGCAGATGTCATTTCAGATCATGAGTTCGCGCGAGGTGCTGCGCCAGGTCGCGGCGGGCCAGCTCGACTTCGGATTGATGGCCGACGAGCTGTCGGTGCGGGGCCTCGAACACTCGGAATTCCTGCGCACGCCGGGTGTGATCGCGATGCACCATCACCATCCGCTCGCCCGCAAGAAGGTGATCGACGCCAGCGACCTGGTCGACCATCCCTTCATTGCGCTCAATCCGGAAGACGCCAGCCGGCGCCGCCTGGAAGCCGCGATGCAGACGGTCGGGTTGAATCTGCGGCCGATGCTTGAAACCCCCTATTCCAACTCGGTCTGCGAGTTTGCGCTCAATGGCGCGGGGATCGGCATGGTGCACCCGATCATGGCGCTGGACTATCTGTCGCGCGGGCTCACGATAAAGCGCCTGTCGTTGGACGTCAGCTTCACCAGCCTGCTGGTGTTCCGCTCGGGCATGCCGCTGTCGGGCAACGCCCGCGAACTTCTGAAAGTCATGCGCATCCAGCTGGAGAGCGATTTGAAGAAGATGCAGGCGGCGCTGGCGTAGCGCAACAGGAGGAGTGGCATGGGCAGTCCCACGGGTTGCCTTCGCAGTGTTGCTCCATCCGCTGCGCAATGAAAAAGGGTTAGCTCACCAGAAGTAAGCTAACCCTTTCATTTTTTTGGTCGGGGCGGTGGGATTCGAACTCACGACCCTCTGCTCCCAAATTAGAAACGCGCGAACGTCGGCGAACGTCAGCGAACGAATAACCAACTGATTCATAAGGCTTTATACAAATTTCCTTGTTCGTCGACGTTCGCTAATGTACGCTGACAGCCGCAAAAATGTTGTCCCATATGTTGTCCCATATGGCGCATGAGGCAGAAGAATGGAGAGATTCGAGGAAATATGACGAGATACCCAAAACGCGGAAAAGGTGCGCGGTGGACCGTCAAAGAACTGGAAGCGGTACCGGCGGAATGGGTCGGTGATCACCTGGCCGATGGGGACGGCCTGACTGGGGAAATCCGCATTCAGCGCGGCACGATGGCCGTGGTGTGGCGATACGCCTATCGCATGGGCGACAAGGTAAAGAGATTCTACTGCGGCTCATGGCCGGAGCGCACACTCGACGAGATCCGCTCCGCCAGGAACAAAGCGCGGGCGGACATTAAGGCGGGCCGCAATCCGTCAGCCGTCCGCGACTTGGAAAAAGCCCAGGTGCGGGAAGCTATGGCAGCTGAATCTGCCGCTGTAACCGCCGCTGAAGAAGAGGCCACGACCGACGCCCTGTCGTTCCAAGAGATGTATAAAAGCTGGCTGGAATCGGGAGTGAAGCGAGCAGATGGCAACACCGAGGTGAAGCGCATCGTTGAAAAGGACGTGCTTCCCTTGATCGGTGATACTCCCGTGCGATCAATTCGCGAGAAGGATATTGAGCGAGTGATCCGATCGATTGTCGGCCGCGGTTGCAATCGGCTTGCCGAGGTGACCTACCAAATACTGGGCCAGATGTTCCATTGGGCAGAAAAGCGCCAACCATGGCGAAAGCTGCTTTCGGAAGGAAATCCGGTTGAGCTGGTTGAGCTCGGGGTGCTCCTGGCGGACGATTACGACCCGGATAACGCGCGCGAACGCGTTCTCCCGCCTATTGAGATTGTCGAGCTTCAGACTCGATACCGCGAGTTGGAGGAGCAGTATCTCGCTTCGGATGACAAGCGAAAGAGGAAGCCTCCATCCAAGGCGTTGCAGGCAGTTTCCTGGATCTGTTTGAGCACGCTATGCCGGATAGGGGAACTGCACCTAACCGAAATTACGCATCTCGATCTCCGAGAAGGTACGTGGTTCATTCCCAAGGCGAACGTCAAGGGCAGAAAATCACAGAAGCGCGACCACCTGGTCTTTCTGTCACCCTTCGCAGTCGAGCATTTCGAGACCCTTGTCAGCTTGGCAGGATCATCCCGCTGGCTCCTACCTTCGCGCGACAATGATGACGCGGGGGTAGACCAACCGATGTACAAGCAGGCCTTTACTAAGCAAATCAAAGATCGGCAAGCCATGTTCAACGGAAAGCCCAAAGCACGCCGCGCTTCGGACAACTCCCTGGTGCTCGGCAAAGGCCAAAACGGCAATTGGACGCCTCATGATTTACGGCGAACGGGGTCGACCATCATGGAATCACTGGGAATCGATCCCAACATCATCGACCGCTGCCAAAATCACGTCATTCACACGGGCAAGAACCGTGTCAGGCGGCACTACCAGCTCTACGACTACGCCGACGAGAAGCAAGCAGCATGGGCGAAGCTCGGCGACTATTTGGAAAGACTGCTGTCGGGAGCCGTGGCGCCAGCCGAGCTTCAAAAGCGGCTGACCGCCAAGCAACTACTCGCGGCGTAAAAAAAAGCCGAAGACCGTTCGGTCTCCGGCTGTTGGACGCAGGCGGGCAAGCCTAGATCAAGCCCATCTTGGCCATAGAATGGCCGCTACCTGCCGCCACGATCACGTGGTCGACCAATGTCACATTGACCAGAGCCACGGCGTCCTTCAAGCGCCGCGTAACCTCAACGTCCGCCCTGCTTGGCTGCGACGAACCCGAGGGATGGTTGTGGGCAATCAAGATGGAATGCGCGTTGTGCCGAATAGCCGCCTTGACGACCTCGCGTGGATACACGCTCGTCTCAGACAGCGTGCCTCTGAACATTTCCTCGAAAGCGATCATTCTCAATTGCGCATCAAGGAACATTACGCCGAACACCTCCACGTCCGACAGCGCCAGGCGCGTCACGATATAGTCGATGGCGGCGGACGGCTTGTCCACTGGCAAGCGACTACCCAGCGCCCCCTCCAATTGCTGTGCAGCCGCACGTAGCAGCTCTTCCGGGGTTGCGGCTCGATAGAGGCCGCCCGCCTCGCATACAACCGGGGCGCCCTGGACATCCTGCGGCACCTGCCTTTCCCCTGCCCAGGCGCGACTGAAACTTAGTTGCATTGCTCTCTCCAATAGCAAGGGTTGCCTACCAACCCATTAATGTTCGGTCGTCAACAATGGAGGGTGTCAGAATTGGGGACTCGCCATGCGCAGTCAGCTCTTACCAATGGACATTGGGCTATACCTAGAGCTCACACCTAAGAAGCCAGCTTTCCCGGGCACGCCGTTTGCTGACTTGACTCGGTTCCACTTTCTCAAAGGAGCGGCAATGTCTGACGATCTAAGTAACCGCGGCCCGGAAGACCGCGCCCGGGTGAACGTCAATGAGGCTCACGAGCTCAAATATTGGACGCGTGAATTCGGCGTCACCGAAGACAAGCTTCGGCAGGCCGTAAAGGAAGTTGGCGTTTCCGTCGACGCGCTCCGGAAGCACTTCTCGTCGCCCCCACGCTGAGGCGACGCATCCCCACCCTTGGCTGGCAACCGCCATTTGTCGCAGACGCTGCTACAACTGTTCATTGCTAAGAGCGGGCCCAAGATCCGAATAGGCATAATCTTTGTCGATTACCTTCGCATCGGATTTAGCGCCACGACCGCTTCGGCGTGGCCAGCAAGTGCGCGGCCGGGACTCGGTGTCTCCGTGCCGATCTCTTGGGAAGAACTCCCACAGCTGTCCAGCGGGGCCCAATGGACCATCACCAACGTAGTCGCTGACAAACGTCCGTTGTGCCTGAAAATTTGACGAGCGTGGCTTGCTTGATCAACCGACTGACATGGGTCAGGTGTGGTCTGTCACCAAGGACGGATCCCGGCCAGAAGCGGTCAGTGGACTGTGCACAATCCCCTTTTCTCGTCAGCTACCTGATCACCAAAGCTGTCTCTGTGGTGGGCACATAACGCACGCTGGGCCAGATCGTTAGCATCCATCCTATCAATCGCCTCTGAACGCACGCGAGGTTTGCAAATATGCCGCACGCGGATGATCGCCTGCGGCGGATTTCCCTGCTCCGAACAAGGACCGCGGCGACACTCCCGGGGGTTTGTCCGTGACTACTACACGGAATTCAAAATGGCACCGAAGCATCGATTACCATGGAACACCTGATAATGAGCCCCGGAGCAAAGGGCTCTTGCAGGTAGCCATGTAGGCCCCGTAATTCTCATTCTCCCTTTGTCTAACAATGACGCTCTATTTCGTGGTGGCCGCTGGTGCGGTTGTAGCTGGTTTTGTTCAGGGGCTGTCTGGCTTTGCATTCGGTCTTGTCGCCATGTCGTTCTGGGTGTGGGCTGTTGATCCAAAAGTGGCAGCCGCATTGACAGTATTTGGCGGGCTCCTGGGCCAACTGATCGCTGCTTTCTCGGTTAGGCGTGGATTCAAATTGAACCAATTGCTTCCGTTTGTCCTGGGGGGCATCGCCGGAATCCCAGTCGGCGTCTGGCTCTTGCCGCTGGTGGACGCCAACACGTTCAAAATTGGCCTCGGCGTCATACTTCTGTTCTGGTGCCCGGCTATGCTTTTTGCACAGCGCATTCCAAAGATCAGTTTCGGCGGCAGACTGGCTGATGGCGTAGTGGGACTGGCTGGAGGGGTATTAGGCGGGTTCGGCGGTTTCACCGGCGTAATTCCCACGTTGTGGTGCGTCCTGCGCGGCTTCCCGAGAGAAGAGCAGCGTGCAATCATCCAGAACTTCAACCTGGCGATGCTCATCGTCATCATGGGGACCTACAGCGCGGCCGGCCTGGTCACCAAGGCCACGCTGCCATTATTCGCGATCGTTGCCCCCGCCATGCTGATTCCCACGTTCCTCGGCACACGGATGTACAAAGGAATATCCGACCTGCGGTTCAGGCAGATCGTCCTTGGCTTGCTGACAGCGTCGGGCTTGATGATGCTGACGTCGGGCCTGTGGGCGTTCGCAAATGCATGACCCCCACATGACCCGAAGCCTCGTCAAGCCGGCGTGACGTAATCGTTTAGAACTTCAGGATTTCACCATCTTCCGGAATCCGCACGCGATCCTGGATGCCGTGCTGCTGCACATGGTCCTTCAGTTCTTTGCGGCTTAGCGTCATATGATTGATCGCGTCCATATGCGTTGCCACGATGATCGCGTTCGGCATAGCTTGATAGGCGTGCAGCACATCGTCCTTACCCATGATGATGGAACCCGTGTAGCCAACCACGCGAGCATCGCCCGTGTTCATCACAATTACATCGGGCTTGAACGTCGCCAGGGCCTGGTCGACATCATTACGCCACACCGTATCCCCCACGACATAAACCGTTTTCTCGCCGGGTGCCTGGAAGACGATGCCCATTGCTTCGCCCAGCATCGTAGCCAATGGCTTGACCGCGTACATTTCATCCGTGCCATGCTGGCCGCCGACCTTGGTCAGTTGCACGCCCTTGAACGCGGTTCCAGCCTCCAGAATCCGGACATTGGTATAGCCCTGGCCGCGTATCAGTTTGGCGTCGGCCTCATCCTGCACGAACAAGGGAATGTATTTCGGAATGAACGAATGGGCGCCGCCGTCCCAATGGTCAAGGTGGGTATGGCTCACGATCACCGCATCCACCCCCTTCAAGACGTCTTCCGCCGGCAGGGGTAATTCAACGAGCGGGTTGCGCAATTCGCTGTGGAAGGTTCCTTCAAACCCGGGATACTCGCCCTTCTTTGCCAGAAAAGGGTCCACCAGGAAGGTCTTTCCCGCATAGTTGATCTTTGCGGTGGCGTTGCGGATTTGTTGTATCTGCACAGTCGGCTTGTTGATTGTTGTATCGGCATTTGCGGCCGCATGGACCGTGACGTTTGCCGCGCCCAGGGCGAAAGAAAGGGCCAGGCCGAAGGCCTTGAGTCGTTGCATGTGTTGCTCCATAGCAATATGAGTCGGTAGCAACAGTGTGGCTGGCGAGACCCTTTTGCAATATTGACCCGAATGCCAATTAGCGATAATTTTGGGCCAACCCCGGGATTTATTCAGCCATGAACACAAAACTGCCAATCGTCGCCCTGGTCGCCTATCCAAGCTTCAGCCCGTTCCACTTCTCCGTGCCGTACATGGTTTTTGGCTCGGAACTGCCTGAGGGCCGCTTGTTCGACCTGAAGATCGTGTCATCCGACGCGCAGCCGCTGGCAGCCGAACGTGCGCTGAGCGTGCAGCCCGACGGTGGCCTGGACTTGGTGGAAACGGCGGACATCGTGGTCGTGCCCGGCTGGCACGATCTGGACGTGCGCCCCGACGAGCACTTGATGCAGGCGCTTGTTCGAGCGCATACGCGAGGGGCTCGTGTGGTTGGGCTTTGCTACGGGGCTTACGTGCTTGCCTATGCGGGCCTGCTCGACGGCAAGGGCGCCTCGACACACTGGATGGCCGAAAAAGACTTCTGTGTGCGTTTCCCGCGCGTAAGGCTCGACATGAACGCACTGTATGTCGACGAGGACCGATTGATTACCTCGGCCGGCACGGGCGCGGGGCTGGACTGTTGTCTGTATATCGTGCGCGCCTACTACGGGCCGAAGATCGCCAACAAGGTTGCGCGAACCATGGTCATACCGCCACATCGCGAGGGCGGGCAGGCCCAGTTCATCGAACACCCAATGGCGGAATCCACGCAGGATTCTCAAGTCAATCGGCTGCTTGATTACCTGCGGGAAAATCTGAGAGAGCAGCACAGCATCGATGACCTGGCGGCAAGAGCAGCGACGAGTCGCCGGACGTTCACCCGTCGTTTTCATAAAGCAACGGGCATGACGGTCGTTGACTGGCTCATCAATGAGCGCTTGCAACGAACGCGCGAGCTTTTGGAAACAACGTCTATGCCGATCGAGAAAATTTCGGAACTGGCGGGTTTTCAAACACCATTGTCTATGCGGCAGCACTTCAAAAGGCGCTTCCAAGTGAGCCCGAAGGAGTGGCGTAAGTCCTTCGGACAGAATGCGTTAACCGAATCGAAATGACTGAGCCGCTCCGCTCGCACGATCGCCTCGCTGATTGCGGCGACAGCAATGACCCCGTTTGATTGTTGACCGTCGCTGGAATCTTTGCCTTGGAGAGAGGCAAATGACTGCTTCGGGTCGAGGCTGTGTGGAAACGCTTTTCGTCCTGCCAGCTACAGCGCAATAGCCTGGTCCGCATCACCTTGGGCGGTCTTCACTTCGATTTTTTGAAGCGGGGCTCACTTAAGGCCGTTTGGGCGACCCGGATAGGGCCTGAGGTGCGTTATGGGTCACATGAAGGGCTCAGCCGCCCATCGCCAGCACCGCTTTCATGGTCTGCTGGTAGCCCAGGATTTGCATGACCCGCTTGAGGTTATAGGCCAGTACATTCAAGCTCATTTCCGTGCTCACATTGCCCAGGCGACGAGTCAGGAAGTGCGTATAGCCCATCCAGTGCTTGAACGTGCCGAACACATGTTCCACCGTGCGCCGCCGCACCTTCATCGCATCTGGCATTCGGTCTAGACGGCGCTGCGCCGCCTCAAGCACGGCCTCATGCTCCCATCGACTGATGCGCCGATACGCGCTAGGTGTGCATCGCTCCTTCATCGCGCATTGTGGGCAGGCACTACTCCAGTAGCGCCGCAATTGAAGACCATTCTCCTCCCGCGTAAACCGGTGGATGGCGCGCTGGCCCGCAGGGCACTGGTACTCATCGTCCTTCGCGATGTAAATGAAGTCCGAACGATCGAAGCGGCCTTCGGCCTTGGCATTGGAAGTCGTGGGTTTGGGCAAGATCGCATCAATACCTGTCTCTGCACATGCCATGATCTGAGGCGCGCTGTAGTAGCCGCGATCGGCAATCGCACGCAGCCGCTTCTTGCCCATCGCCTCCCGCGCGGCTTGTGTCATCGATGCCAATGAGTCCCTGTCGTGTCCTCGGTTCGTCACTTCGTGCGCGACGATCAGATGGTGCTTGGCTTCGACAACCATCTGCACGTTGTAGCCGACCATCCCCGAGCCCCGGCCGCTGGTGGCCATTGAGCGGGCATCCGGGTCCGTCACCGACAGTTGAGCGTCTGGGCTGTCTTTGAGCCTCTCCTTGACGTCATCCAGCGTGCGCATTTGTTTGCGCAGACGTTCGATCTTGTCATTGAGCCGATTGGTCCTGGCCTCGATCTCGACAGGTTGCGTTCGGTCTGCTGTGTCGAGCGCCGCCAGATAGCGGTGGATGCTCTCCTCAATCTGCTGCTGACGTTTGTCTATCTTGGCAGCCGTGAAGTTCTTGTCGCGCGTGTTGACTGCCTTGAACTTGCTTCCATCAACGGCAACCAGGGCTTGGCTGAATAGCTTGAGATCTCGGCATACGGCAACAAACCGCCGGCAAACGTTGCGAATGCCCGACCCATTGTCACGACGAAAATCCGCGATGGTCTTGAAGTCTGGCGCCAGACGGCCGACCAGCCACATCAGTTCGACGTTGCGTTGGCACTCTCGCTCGAGTCGACGACTGGACTGGACCCGGTTTAAGTAGCCGTAGATGTAGATCTTCAGCAGCACAGCCGGGTGATACGACGGGCGGCCGGTAGCTGCTGGCGCCGCCTTCTCAAATCCGAGCAATGCCAGGTTGAGCTCGTCGACGAATGCGTCGATTATGCGCACCGGGTTATCGTCGGCGATGAAGTCATCCAGGCATTCCGGGATCAACGCTACCTGCTGCCGGTCCTGACCTTCGATGAATCGGGGCATGTCGACTCCCGGGATCGAGATACCAAACTCTATCTAGATCACCGTAGCGGCGTCAAAGAGTTTTCACACAGCCTCGGTCGAAAGCTGCCGGATCGCACCGATGGCCGCCCTTGCGGATTCGAACGCGCGGCCCCGCCGTGCGTCCAAAGCAATGGCCGCCTAGGGCGGCCTTTTGCTTTGGCGGATGTTGCAGGGTCAGTGAACGTCGGCAGCCCCTCATCGCCAACCACGAAAGACCGCTCCCCAGCAACGAACGAAATCTTACATGACCGATGCCACAAGGGTGCCCTGGCATCAAAGCTGTCGTATTGCGGCGGCAATGAGTTTCGCCACTTGTCCATTCACCTGGCCCGCCGGCTGGTGCCGGGAAGTCAGGGGGCTGGCTACTTCGCCAGCGTCCCCATCGCCTGCCGGACAAACGCCAGCGTCGCGTCGTCCGCCCATGTGCCAGCGGTCAAGTCAGGCTCTGTCATCAGTGCCTGCCGGAACTTGGCGTGGGTGGCCGGGTTCTTGCCCGCATAC
Organism: Achromobacter sp. MFA1 R4; assembly: GCF_900156745.1. Lineage (NCBI taxonomy): Bacteria > Pseudomonadati > Pseudomonadota > Betaproteobacteria > Burkholderiales > Alcaligenaceae > Achromobacter > Achromobacter sp. MFA1 R4. The sequence continues at coordinate 376,687 of NZ_LT707065.1, forward strand.
GAACTGAACAGTTCCAACCACTGCCGCGCCAGCGCCCGACCGGTTTCCGAGTCGGGCGCCGCGCCCGCATCAATAGCGTTCCGGACCTCTGCGATTAACGGTGGCCACTCCGAGATCCTGTCGCAGTAATGCTCGCGCATGAACCGTGCTTCGTCCGGCGTCAGATATTTTTCGTAGATAAGCAGCTTGCTTTCCGAGAAGGCGCGCAGCACATAATCGCGCATGGCTTTGGAAATGCCGACGTGCGTCTGCATGTCGGGCTCCTGCTCGTGCATTTGGTTCAGCTTCACCAACAAGCGCGGATCGCCGTTGGTATCGCGCAGCAGCAGTTCCATCCAGCGATGGGCAAGTTGGCGCGGTTTAGCCTCCTCGGGCGCCACGCCCTGCTCCATTAGCTGCTCCACTTCGTGGACCAACTCAAGCCAGTCCGGGTCGCCGTCCGGTCCACGGGTGTACAGGGGCAAACGCGCCAGTTCTTCTCGCGAAAAATATTTATCGTACATAGTCATCATCTCCAAAGCTTTCAGCCAATCGGCCAGCTCAGGCTCCGTGCCGTCCGCCAGTTGCTCGTGCAGTTGCGCCAAGCGTTCGCGCAGGTGCGCGGCCTGCTGCATCTGGCGGTCCAGCATGGCAAGCTGCCGGGAGATCACGTCCGCCAAGCGCGCGCCGGGCTGGTCCAGGTAAGCGCCAATTTCCGCCAACGCCAATCCGAAACGACTCAATGCCTGGATCTGATGCAGACGGGCAATCTCGTCGCGACCGTACAGGCGATAGCCGTTTTCGGCGCGCGCTGAAGGCGTCAACAAACCAATCGCGTGGTAGTGGTGAAGCGTGCGGACGGTCAGCCCGGTACGCTTTGCCAGTTCTCCTACGGTCAGTTGCATGTTTCCTCCTTCGAATACGCAGGCCAAACTTTGGGCCATCACGTTACGTGAGGGTCAAGCGGTGCTGCAAGTCCTGTGGGCATTGGATGTCGGCCGCCGCAGCAGGCCGGAGGTGGCACACGTAGGTCGACCACGGAACGGAACCGGGCGATGTCACGGCCGCCCGACCGTTTCGGGCCGCCATCGGCCGATCATCAAGGGCGGTCCGCGGCCAGGAGCCGTCAATCGTTCACTGGCATTTTGTTTCCCTCATACTATGTTAGGCGGCGCAAAAAAATGCCTCGACTCGCCATCACACGAACAGCACTGATACCACTCTTTGCCAAATCTGGAAACGTATGCGCATTCCCAGGATGCACTCATGAGCTAGTGACAGCAAGGAATCTTTTTGTTGGTCAGATTTGCCACATTGAAGCAGCGAATCCAGGCGGCCAAAGATACAACATCAACTCAACAGACGAAGAACGCAGATCTGCCAAAAACCTGATGTTGTTATGCTATCGGCACCACAAGGAAACAGACGATGTCGCGGCATTCGAAGCAAACGCACTTCGCTCGATGAAGCATCAGCACGAGAGCGAGTATGGGCAAAAGCCCTTCAAGGTCAACGAAGCCTTTCTTCATAGACTGGAATCCGAGATGCAGACCTACTGGAGTGGCCTACAAGATGCCAACGAAAGACTTCACGTCGCCCCGGAATTCGCTGTAAAGCTGAGTATAGGAACGAGCGCTGTAGATCAATTCGCGGAAGCAAAGAAGGCCGTGAGTCGGCTCTCTGAAATACTGAGTAGTTTTGCTGAGGCAGATTCACTGCTAAACGAAGAAATAAAATCACACTTCTTCGCTCTCGGCTATGATCTCACCGCATACGACAACGTGCCTTACTACAGGAACCCGTTCTTTAAACGGAACTGGGAGATGCACGCCCTGGCAGCGAACAACACACTTACTGACTTAGTTGTTGTTCTCAAACAGGCGGAGGTCAGGTTCCTAGAGGAGTACGTGAAAACGCATTCAAACGAAGCCGAGGCAATTGCACGCCTCGAAACTGCAAAAGAAGAGTTGCATGAGATGGCAGTTTCAACAGGGTATGCCGATTGATCTGCCTAACAACTTCCATCGAGAGGACGTTGCCCAATAAGCTGGTCAGCGCCTCTCATGTCAAACGTTAGCGACTGCCTGTTCTGGGTCGGGTCTGGCCTCCGTCCTTAGCTGCAATCGGCCAAGAGTGGCTGTTGGCGGCGAACGAAAGCAAACGCTCAACACTGCGTTAACAGTCGACTGCCAGAGAGGCTGGTAGACGTCCTGTTGAGCAAACAGTTGGGATGGCGTCAATGAAAGGGTTAAGCCTTTACGGTAATGCCGCCAATGCTTTGTTGGCAAAATCTTCATATGCGCCCAAATACAAAAAAAAGTTTCGATTGCCTCTTTGTGCGGCTGTAGGGTAGTCTCTCAGGAATCGGCCGACACTCATTCCTTGGCGTTGTGCTGCGGGGATACCGTCGCCCTCCAAGAGTTTTACAAATTTAGTCTGCGCGGCACCGCCATCGTGCGCGATTCGATTTCTGACCGTATGCGCAGATACAAGGGCTTTATAGGTAGGATTTCCCAATTCGTTGACGAGGTTACCGAAGAAAGATTTTTCTCCGAAGAGGTTGTATCCTCGCTCTTTTAAACGTTGAGGACTGCCCCAGCCAAGCTTGTTGTTGAGTCCATTGTCAAGGTCACCCATAACAAAAGTGCTTCGAGTTGCAGTGATCTGCAACTTTGCCCGAACCTCGACTTGAAACACGAACTTTGCATAATCTTCGAACTTGGCTGCTATCTCGAAGAAGATGAATTGCGCAACGTCCCGTGTATCCGGATTGCCAAGTTTTGTCGCGTTGACATGGGTGGTTCCGGTATATCCATGCCAGACAATTTTGGTGTACAGATCTCTGGCACGGATTACGTTGGTTAAGAAGGCGCTGGTTTCTGTTGCCACTGCAGCTTTAGTTACTCTTGCAGGCGGTGCCATTGTTCTCCTCGGTTTGGTCTAGTGATTTGGAGCAAGTATATCCCGCAAAGCCTGCTGGAGATGCTGGACACTGATTCCTCACTGGAAGTGACATGCAGCCTAGGATTGCAAGCGGAAGGATGTTTAAAACCAAGGTATAAAAATCTCGCGAAACCCGGCAAGAGTTAGCTAAGAAAATTATAGCTTGTCAGCAGGCGGCGACGGGGCTCTCCAATGGCACGTTTCGGGCTGCAATCAAGCAGTTTTTGAATCAATGACCGATTGGGGGAATGGGGCCCAACGTCGGCTCAGGGTCGTCATCGGCCGAGCGATTTAACCAAGCTGTTGCAACGACCGGTTTCATCCACAGCCAATAACTGCCCTTCAAGACGGAACAGCTGGACCAACCTAGAATCTTGGTGCAAGTGCTATGATCGAATTTCGTTATCGAAACTCGATATGAAAGAGAACTCAACACCTCGCGCCATGGAGCACCACGATCTGCTATCGGGGCTGATCCGCCTGCACGTGCTGCACCACGCAGCCGCGCAGGAGATCTATGGGCAGTGGATGATTGACGAACTGGCCCACCACGGCTACCGACTTTCTCCCGGAACGCTGTACCCGATGCTTCACAAGATGGAGCGCGACGGATACCTAGTTTCGCGCCAGGAGCGCGACGGACGCACCGTGCGAAAGCTCTACACGATCACGCCCAAGGGCAAGGAAGGCTTGGCGCTGGCCAAGGAACGCATCCGGGAGTTCACCGGGGAGGCAATGCACAAATGACAGGCTCCACCAACACCGTACAGCACGAAGCTGTAGCTACGCGCGGTTCACCCGTTGAAGTCTTCGGCGCCTTCCTTAAACTGGGATTGACCTCCTTCGGTGGGCCGATCGCGCATCTGGGTTATTTCCGCTCGGAGTTTGTCGAGCGCCGCCGCTGGCTGGATGACCGCAGCTATTCCGATCTGGTCGCCTTGTGCCAGTTTCTTCCGGGTCCGGCCAGCAGCCAGGTGGGCATGGCGCTTGGGCTGGGTCGCGCTGGCTGGTTGGGCTTGCTGGCGGCGTGGGCAGGGTTCACTTTGCCATCGGCCATCGCGCTAATCCTGTTTGCCTTCGGCATCGCTGAGTACCAGGGACTAGCCCAGTCCGGGTGGGTGCATGGTCTCAAGGTAGTCGCCGTGGCCATCGTAGCTCAGGCGGTGTGGGGCATGGCCAAGTCGTTGTGCCCTGACCGGCCACGCGCTGCCCTGGCCATTCTGGCGGCACTGCTGACCATGATCCTACCCTCAGCAGCGGGACAGATTGTCGCGATCTTGTTGGCAGGACTGCTGGGCTGGTGGACGCTGAAGATTTCACAACCTGGCGGTGGCCAAGCTCACAGCTACCCGGTCGCGCGCAGACTGGGCGTCATTGCGCTGCTTCTGTTTGCAACACCGCTTGTCTTGCTGCCCCTATGGGCAGCAGCCACGGGATCGTCCACGATAGCGCTGCTGGATGGGGTGTACCGTTCCGGTGCGCTAGTCTTCGGCGGTGGGCACGTTGTGCTGCCGCTGCTGCAAGCCACCGTGGTGCCCAGCGGCATCGTCAGCAACGCAGACTTCCTAGCTGGCTATGGCGCAGCCCAGGCCGTGCCGGGACCGCTGTTCACTTTTTCGGCGTATCTTGGCGCAATAGCCCACGGCCCGCTGCATGGCTGGATTGGCGGCCTGGCTCTGCTGGGCACCATATTCCTCCCAGCCTTCCTCATGCTGGTCGGCGCATTGCCGTTCTGGGCGGCGCTTCGCCACCGGGCGGGTATTCAGACGACCATGGCGGGCATCAACGCCGGCGTGGTTGGTATCCTGGTATCGGCCTTATATGACCCGGTGTGGACAAGCGCCATCCACGGCAAGGCGGACTTCGGGTTGGCGTTGCTCTCGTTCGGGCTGCTCACAGTGGGGCGCGTGCCGCCAGCGCTCGTGGTGCTGCTGGCTGGCTTGGCAGGCTGGGTCATGGCGATGGGCATCTGAAATTCGTTTCACTCAGAGCTTTCAATCAAACTTCGCATAATTCCTTCGCTGATGTACCTCAGGACGAAGAATCTTCCAGCGGTATAGCTGCTGCTTGGGCGAACGAAGCTTGAACGCAGGGTTCGTTACCTCGGGATCGAGCTAACGATGCCGTTGAGATGGCAGAGCAAACTGAGGTTGATGCATCCCGGGCCGGCGAACGGTCGCTTGCCGGCCAGAAGCGGACAGCTGAAAATGGCGAACTTCGGCAAGAAGCAATCATTTGCAGCAACAAAGCTGCACTCATGCGGACAGCTCGCCGCGGATGCGTAGGTCCGCTCGGGCATGCTCCGCGGCCGTGGATGCCTGTAGGCACTTTCGTCATCAGAATTGCGGCGGCGGGAATGTTTTTTTGGCCGGGGAAGCGAACCGCGCTCCAAGGCGGCGATTGAAGAGCGATCTCGAGGCCAAGCAAGTAATCGGGGGATGCCAGCGCGCCGGCGACCAGACTCCTCGCCCCGGTCTCGTAATCCATTTCGGAGCACTGACCAACACACAAACTAAAGATTGGACCCGTCGTCGTACGATAGAGACTCGTTGCGCGTCGCCCAAGGGGCTAGACGGAGTGCACGGGTCGCGCCGCCTCTCTGCCCTTAGCTACTTGATAGCTTGTGTTTCGACAGTCAGATGTGAAAGTTCGTGAATGTGCGACAGTTTGGCCTTATAGAACGAACTGTCCTTGGGACTCTGAGTCGCAAGCGAGACGATAGCGGAAAAGTGACCAGGACCAATCTGCCAAACATGCAGATCCGCAATCGTATCTTCGCTCCCTGCTAGCGCCTCGCCGATCTCCTCGTGCACCTTGGCCCCCTCGGTAGTGGCATCCAGAAGCACGTTGCCGGACTCACGGATTAGTCGCCACGACCAGCGCAAGATAACCAACGCACCGATTACACCCATGACTGGATCAGCCCACAGCCATCCGTAGCTGCGGCCTAGGGCCAACGCAACAATGGCAAGTACCGAAGTCAGAGCGTCCGCCAGGACATGAAAATAGGCAGCGCGAAGATTGTTGTCCTTGGCACTTGAGCTGTGATCGGAATGGTGATCATGGTGGTGACCGTGGTCATGATGATGGGAAGGGGCGTCGTTGAGGAGCCATGCCGACACTAGATTCACCACCAAACCCACGATAGCCACCGCGAGGGCCTGGTTGAAGCTAATGGGAACGGGATTGGCTAGACGCACAACGCCTTCCCAGCCAATGAGCACGGCGATCAGCGCAAGCGCTACGGCGCTGGCAAAGCCGGCCAGGTCACCTAGCTTGCCGGTGCCGAAGGTGAACCGGCGGTCTGTTGCGTGGCGTCGCGCGTAGCCATATGCCAACACGGTGATAAGCATGGCGCCAGCGTGTGTCGACATGTGCCAACCGTCGGCGACAAGTGCCATCGAGCCATACAAATTCCCTGCGACGATCTCAATGAGCATCATGCTCGCGGTTATCGCAATGACAAGCCAAACCCGGCGTTCATTGCGTTCGTGATTTTGACCCAGAAAAATGTGGTCGTGGGCAAGGCTTGAGTTGTTCATCTGTAACCCGTGGATGTGGCGGCCGACTACTTCATATAGGCGCGAATGACTTCCATCATTTCCTGGGCGCCTTGGCTGCGATCCGCCTCAGAGGCGGCATGCACCACATGCTCCTCAAGATGCCCCTCCATCACCTCTGCCGTCAACCCGTTCAACGCTCCGCGCGCTGAGGCGAGTTGGCGTAGAACTTCAGCGCAAGCAGCGTCCGCCTCCAGAGCACGCTCCAAGCCTTCCATTTGCCCACGGATGCGGCGAACCCGCGCAATAAGCCTCTTTTTCTGTCGGACGGTATGTGCCATGTCGCTCAATTCACATAGTATAGGTGGCTATATTACCCTAAAAAGCCACACTCCTTGTCGGATGCCGACCGAGGGGATTACGCAGCCCTCCAGGCAGCGCCATCGAGTGGTGGGCTTAGGGCACAGATGCCCGGTGTCTATTGGATCGGTGGAACGGCGAGATGCCTGCATTTTTCGCGGTTTTACACAGATCGAGCGAGGGCCTGGGGCTGGCCCTCGCCCTCGCCTCAGCGGATTGCAGCACGCCGACTACGCCATGGCACGGCAGGCCTGGGCACAATCTTTGCACATGCTCGCGCAATGTTGACAGTGGCTACTCTGGAATTTTGCGCATTCCTGGCCACACTCCTCACATACTTTCGCGCAAAGGTCACATAGTGGGCGAGCGAATTCGCTACTTCGGGCCATATATGCCGCAGCTAGCCTGCATACTTCCGAGCAATCAGCGTCAAGCTTTACGCATCTTGCCATCTTCGTTGCGTCTTCTTCTGTTAGGCAAGCGGCGAAGCATTGGTCGCACGCCTGGGCGCAGCTATAGCATTCGCGGATACAGGTTTCATATTGAGTCGAGTTCATGGAGATCTCCTATGGAATGGGGCGTTAGCGCCCACATACCGGGCAGCACGTTTCATGCCGCATCCCCCGTAACGTCGCTGCTTAAGCGCAGAGGACGGAACGGGCGAACTCAACCCAGCCCGCAGAGCCCAACGCTGTATTCTGTTTCATTACATTTGCGTAATGTCGCCCCGCGCAGCGAGGCTAGCTTCCTAGGCTCACTGAGGACCAGTTACCGCACGCGCCTCGCGGTCACCGCCCGCAAGCGATTCCGCACCTGGCTAGACCTTGAGCCCGGGACTGCTATGCATCCAGGTCTACAGACCTTAGTCGCAGCGAGTTTCCAATTACACTCACCGAAGACAAGGCCATGGCCGCTGCAGCAATAATGGGCGAGAGCAATATTCCGAAGACCGGATAAAGAACGCCAGCTGCAACGGGAATTCCTGCAGCGTTATAGACGAATGCGAAAAAGAGGTTTTGTTTGATATTCCGCATCGTCGCTTTGGAAGCATGGCGTGCTCGGACGATGCCCATGAGATCGCCGTGAAGTAGCGTGACGCCGGAACTTTCCATGGCGACATCCGTGCCGGTTCCCATGGCAATGCCGACGTTCGCCGCGGCAAGTGCAGGCGCATCATTCACGCCGTCACCTGCCATCGCGACGGTGTGGCCTTTTTCCTGATACCGCCGCACAGCCGCCCCTTTGTCCTCTGGCAGCACCTCCCCGACTGCTTCGTCAATTCCCAAATGCCTCGCAACGGCTTGGGCCGTCGTCTTGTTGTCTCCCGTCAGCATTACCACCTTGATTCCTGCCTGATGAAGGGCCTTGATTGCCTGCGGCGTGGTCGACTTGATGGGGTCTGCGATGCCGACTAATCCTGCGTATTGGCCATCCAAGCCTACGTAGATAACGGTGGCTCCTTTTTCTCGAATAGCCTCTCCGTGGCGCTCGGCGGGCACGTCCACCCCTTGCTCCTCTAAGAAGCGGGCACTACCGCACACTACTCGGCGCCCAGCCACCAGCCCAATCACTCCTTTCCCCACAGGGGAGTCGAAATCGGTCACCGGCAACAGCTGGATTCCCTCGTTCTCCGCAGCGCCGACGATGGCTGCAGCAAGGGGGTGCTCGCTTGCGCGCTCCACACTGGCGAGTGCCTGAAGTAGGTCGGCCCGGTCTATCGCCTCGACCGGCACTACCTCTGTAACTGATGGCTTGCCTTCCGTTAGAGTACCTGTCTTGTCGACGATAACGAGGTCCACTTTCTGCATATGCTCCAGTACCTCCGCGTCCCTGATGAGTACCCCGCTTTGGGCGGCGCGGCCGACACCGACCATGATGGACATAGGAGTTGCCAACCCGAGCGCGCACGGACACGCGATGATCAGAACGGAGACCATTGCTATCAGCGCATAGGTGAAGGCGGGCGTCGGCCCCCACAGCATCCATGCTCCGAATGCAAGTACAGCCGCGAGGATGACGGCAGGCACAAACCAGCCGGCCACTTGATCGACCAATCGCTGGACCGGAGCGCGACTTCGCTGCGCCGCGCCTACCATTTGAACAATCCGAGCTAGCAAAGTGTCCGCACCCACACGGTCGGCACGCATGACAAAACTGCCGGTCTGATTCATTGTCCCCCCTGTCACACGGGAGCCCGGTGTTTTCGCCACCGGAATAGGCTCACCTGTCACCATCGACTCGTCAACCGTGCATCGCCCTTCGACGACCTCGCCATCCACAGGCACCTTCTCTCCCGGGCGTACGCGCAGGTTATCCCCCACCTGCACGGATTGGAGATCTACAGTCTCATCTTGACCATTCGGACTGACTCTTACTGCCGTTTTCGGCGCAAGACTCAGCAACGCCTTAATCGCACCAGAAGTTCTTTCGCGAGCACGAAGCTCGAGGACTTGGCCGAGCAAAACCAAAACCGTAATCACCGCCGCGGCCTCAAAGTAGACGGCCACCGCACCTTGTGGACGGAAGGCCTCCGGGAACCGTTGCGGTATGAAAGTGGCAACGATGCTGTACACCCAAGCTACGCCTGTTCCCAGTGCGATCAGTGTGAACATGTTCAGACTGCGATTCGTGATCGATTGCCATGCCTTCGAAAAGAATGGCCAGCCTGCCCACAACACGACGGGGGTCGCGAAGATAAGTTGTATCCAGTTGGACGTTTGCGGGCCGATGAATCGGTGCAGGTTGAAGAGGTGTCCACCCATTTCCAGAACAAATACCGGCAAGGTGAGCAGAAGGCCTATCCAAAACCGACGATTGAAGTCACACAGCTCATGGCCGTCCTGCTCATCATCCAAAGAGACCGTTACGGGTTCGAGTGCCATGCCGCAGATGGGGCAGCTGCCCGGGCCGGCTCGTCGGATTTGTGGATGCATGGGGCATGTGTACTCCGCGGCAATTTTCCCAGGTGCCGGCGGGGCACCATGCGTCGCGTCATGCTCTGTGGGCTGGGCATGGGGCACATGTCGCCCTCCCGTTGCATGATCCCCTCGACTTGCCCCATCAATAGGCTGGTCGGCGCGGTCTCGGTGACATGCGTGGCGGCTAGGCTCGCCCATGGACGAATGCCCGGAATGATCACCAACACCACCTGGCGGCTTGGTAGGCTTTGCCATGACAGTCCTCGCTAGGATGGCGTAGATTTACAGCATAGGCCTTCCCATTGCCGGAAGGTCAATCCCTTATTTAGGGGGTTGCTTCGAAAGGCCACGATCTGAGCAATCGGTTCAGTCTTGAGATGCCGGCAGCCTTGCGCTACGTGTAGGACTGATAGACTTCTGCCTTCCCTGAGGGCAGGACGAGAAGCACGTCATAGGCCATGCGCCTTCCTCCGTAGTCCGGGCCATCCATTCCTGGCGAGCCCAGAGGCATGCCCGGAACCGCCAGTCCGACTGCGCTTGACTTCTCCTTCAGTAGTCGAGCGATCTCCCTGGCCGGGACGTGCCCCTCCAGAGCATATTCTCCAACGACTGCGGAATGGCAGGAGCCGAACGCGTCCGGAATGCGGTTACGTTGCCGTACAGACGAGGTATCGCTAACGTCATGAGTGGTCACTTCAAAGCCATTGGCTTCGAGATGGCTCACCCAGTCTTTGCAGCAGCCGCAAGTGGGCGTCTTCCAGACTTCGATGAGCGTCTTCGGTTGGGCCATCAAGGGGATGGGAGACAAGACGATCGTCACCAATAGGGCTCTACGCAGAAGATTGGCGGTGTGGCTTTCTGTTCGCATCAAATTTTTCGGGTTGGCGGTATAGAAAATGCACTAGAGTCCAAGAAGTCATCACGACATGGGCGATGGTGACAGGATCCCCAATGCTGCAACAAGAAGCAGGATGAGAGTGGCAGCACTACTCTCGAACATGAGGCTACGACGTAACGTAAGAACTGCTATCGCATGATCGCCCGTTCGGACGGCGTGCTCCAGACGCGGACTTAGATAGAAGCGATTAGCGGCAGCCAGTGCAAGCATCGTGCCAAATAAGCCAAGCTTTGCAACAAGCAGACCACCGTAGGATGTCAACGACATATCGGGTAGCGAAGCACCGACGATCAACAAATAGTTGACCCCGCCCGTAATGGCAAGCGTCAGCACGATGGCTGTGCCCACTTGGGCAAAGCCGTTTGAAGTGCGGTTCAATAAGGCAACGTTGCCGGACGTGGCTGTCGGCTGAGATAACAGGAGGAACGCGAGAAGCGCGCCCGCCCAAGCGCCGGCAGCGATCAAATGCACGATGTCCGATGTGAGGTGAACGTAGCGCCTAAAGCCTTCGTCCATGGCACCATGCCCGCCCCAAGCGAGTGTGGACAGCGCGATGCCACCGGCTATCGAGAAAACGCCCAGTCGGACCCTTTGTTGCGTGCGAGCAAGTACTCCCACTAGCACGCAAAGCATCAACGCACCCAATCGAGCCACCCATGCCGCGCCAAAGTCAGTGCCTGTCACGATCATTTCGAAGACGTGGCTTTGAAGCTCTGCATAGGATGTGGCGCCGGTCATGCTTTTGGCCATTATGGCAATATTGGCCAGCGACAGGATGATGCCCAGAGCAGCGAGCGCCGTGCTAACCGCTAAGAAGCGCGCACCCGTTGACGAGGCGATTTCTCCTTGGCGTAGCGCGTACATACTGAACAGCGGCAGCCCAAACAACATGGCAAGGTCAAGATAGAGTGCGAAACGCACGAGGACAGTCGGCCAGTCCATTCAGGAATCACTTGACGGTAAACGCGATACTGCCGGTGACGGGATGCGTATCGGAGGACACCGCACGCCAATCCACTCGGTAGTTGCCAGGCGCAAGCGCTTGCACCGGCGTGATGATCATAGCCTTCGGGTCATCGCTACCTGAGATTTTGGCGTTCACCTTCATCGGCCCGTGGTTCGCCATACCGGGCATACCGGTCATGACTAGCGTCGCTCCGGAGAATTGCGTTGTCAGATTTTCCGAGAATTTCAGCTCGATCTTCGGCGGTGCCGTCACCTCGGCCTTGTCGCTGGGCGAGGAAGAAAGCAACTTCGGATGAGCGATGGCCGCGGCGCTGGCGAGCATGGCGGCCATAGCCACTGTGGCGCGAATTGTTGCGAAAAAGGTTGGCATTGTGAGGTCCTAAAATGCACTGCGGATTAATATCACGGCACGAACACCACCCGATAGGTTGGAGCGGCGTTCCGCCCTGGCCATGGGGGATGTAGGAAGTGTCAAACTGTCGTCGGTTGCTCGGCTCGGATCCCATCCAACTCGCACCACGAGTTGATTAGACTCATTCCCAAGGCCGGCGTGTCGTTGCTAAGAGAGCTAGCTCGACATGGGTACCGACAAGATGCGTTGGGCGGCGCTAGACGCTAAAACCAGATGCGAACCCCAGCCAAGATCGCGCGCTCAGACCGGCTTTCTCCCTCTTCGCTCGCATAGCTCGCCGTCTTTCCGAACTTTCGTCCGAACGAAACACCGATGTACGGTGCAACTTCGCGGGTCACCTCATAGCGCAAGCGCAAAGAGAACGAGGCATCCGACAAGCCCGCACCGATACCTCGCGCCTTGTCGTCCTTTCCGTACACACTGGCTTCGATCTCTGGAGTCAGGATTAGGCGTTGTGTAAGCAGCAGATCGTATTCAGCCTTCAGCGCGAGCGCGGTTCGTCCAGAACCTCCCACATAACCCGTTATTTCCGTCTCGATGTTATAGGGAGCCACGCCCTGAACTCCGATCGCGGCCCAGTTGCGCTTAGGACCAGTGCCGAAATCGCGCCGCGCGCCCAACTGTAGATCCCAGAATGGCGAAACGGTGTGACTCCAGAACGCCTCGATCTTTCCGTCAGTGTTGCCATTGACCCGATCGCCTTCACTCTTTATCCAGAGCTTATTCAGATCACGCCCAACCCAGAACTGGCCGTCCCATTGAAGACCCGTGTTGCCATCTCTGTCATATGCCATCCCTAGTTTGTCAAAAAGCAGATGGCTCGTGATCATGTTGTCCATCATGTGTGGATAGATGTCGTAAGCGGAATATCGTTGTTCCGTTGTGCCGTCGCTTGTGGGTAAGGTTCCAACCGGCACTGCGCCTGAATTCGCTCCCCCCGACATGTTCTGTATCGAGCCGCGGTCCATGCCATTCATCGAATCCTGGCTCATGCCCTTCATCGAGCCATGATCCATGCCTTTCATCGAATCCTGGTTCATGCCCTTCATCGAGCCATGATCCATGCCTTTCATCGAATCCTGGCTCATGTCCTTCATCGAATCCTGGCTCATGCCCTTCATCGAGCCATGATCCATGCCTTTCATCGAATCCTGGCTCATGCCCTTCATCGAATCCTGGCTCATGCCCTTCATCGAGCCATGATCCATGCCTTTCATCGAATCCTGGTTCATGCCCTTCATCGAGCCATGATCCATGCCTTTCATCGAATCCTGGTTCATGCCCTTCATCGAGCCATGATCCATGCCTTTCATCGAATCCTGGCTCATGTCCTTCATCGAATCCTGGCTCATGCCCTTCATCGAGCCATGATCCATGCCTTTCATCGAATCCTGGCTCATGCCCTTCATCGAATCCTGGCTCATGCCCTTCATCGAGCCATGATCCATGCCTTTCATCGAATCCTGGTTCATGCCCTTCATCGAGCCATGATCCATGCCTTTCATCGAATCCTGGTTCATGCCCTTCATCGAGCCATGATCCATGCCTTTCATCGAATCCTGGCTCATGTCCTTCATCGAGCCATGGTCCATGCCTTTCACCGAATCCTGGCTAGAGCCTTCCGCCGAACCGTGGTTCATGCCATCCATCGAACCGTGGTCCATACCAGGCATCGCACCGGGATTCGTTTGAGCAATAGCTAACCCACCAGTGACCGCCAGAACTGCCCCTCCCGCAATCGCCGCGAGCCAATTTTTCGTACGTCTATGGTTTGTCATTTTGCCTTCACTCCACGACCACTGCACGGAACATGCCAGCTTCCATATGAAAGAGAAGATGACAGTGATATGCCCAGTTTCCTCGGGCGTCGGCACTCACTCGGTAGGTGATCCGCTGCGCAGGATTCAAGCTTATTGTGTGCTTGCGGACTTGGAACTTCCCATCTGGGGACTCCATGTCGCTCCACAATCCGTGCAGATGAATGGGATGAGTCATCATGGTGTCATTGACCAAAACAAAGCGGACCCGCTCTCCAAACTTCAGCACAATGGGCTTTGTCTCAGTGAACTTAAGACCGTTGAATGACCACATGTAGCGCTCCATGTTGCCCGTCAGATGGAGCTCGATCTCCCGCGTGGGATTTCGATTGTCCGCCGGCTCCATCACGGAATGGAGATCGGCATATGTCAGAACCCTGCGGCCGTTATCGCGCAAGCCAGGGCCCGGGTCGTCCAATCTCGTCGAGACGACGTCGGGGGGCATCGTATTGGCTGGACTGCGCTCTCCCGGATAGGGGTGCTTGATCTCGACCATACCTCCTTCATTTCCCTTGTCGCCATGGTTCATTCCTGCCATTCCCGACATTGCGCCCATGCCGCTCATGCCGGTGTGATCCATGCCCTGCATCGAACCATGATCCACAGCGCCTGGCCCTGACGATGGTGTGCTTCCCATGGAGGAATGATCCATTCCCTCCATCGCGGCTCCACTCGAGCTGCCCATCTCCATCCCAGGCATATCGTGAGCCATGCCCATATCCATCATAGTCAAGACTTGCACGCGGTCTAATGCGGGAACTTCCGCCTGCATTCCCTCGCGCGGGGCGAGCGTCGCGCGCGCATAGCCAGACCGATCCATAGCTTGCGAAAAGATGGTGTAGGCACGGTCTTCAGACGGTTCGACAATAACGTCGAAGGTCTCTGCGACAGCGATCCGGAACTCATCCACCTCCACCGGCCTGACGGGCTGCCCGTCAGCGGCCACCACCGTCATTTTCAGACCGGGGATCCGGACATCAAAATAGGTCATTGCCGAACCGTTAATAAAGCGGAGGCGCACTTTCTCTCCTGGCCTGAAGAGTCCAGTCCAGTTCCCAGCGGGCGATTTCCCATTCGTCAGAAAGGTATATGTGGCGCCGGACACATCGGCGAGGTCCGTATTGTTCATGCGCATCTGCTGCCACATCAGACGCTCATTCAATGCCTGCTTCCATCCGACCCTCTTCGCGTCCTCTCGGAGACTCTCGACCGATGGTTGGATGTAGTTGTAATAATCGGGCATCACCTTCAGCTTGCGGAAGACACTCATCGGATCTTCGTCGGTCCAGTCCGAAAGCAGTACGACGTGATCCCGATCTGCGCTTACCGGGTCGGGACGTTCAGGATCGATGACGATCGCGCCGTACAGCCCGGTTTGCTCTTGGAAGCCCGAATGGCTGTGATACCAATATGTGCCGCTTTGGCGCACTTGAAATTGGTAGTCAAACGTCTCCCCCGGACGAATACCAGGAAAGCTGAGCCCCGGCACGCCATCCATGCCCGTGGGAAGAAGGATTCCATGCCAGTGAATCGAGGTATCCTCTTTCAGGCGATTAGTCACGCGTAGCGTGACAGTATCGCCCTCACGCCAGCGCAATGTCGGAGCAGGCAGTGTCCCGTTGACCGTTGTGGCCATACGTGGCGCACCCGTGAGGTTCGCTGGAGTCTGCGCGATTTCCAACTTAAAATCGGTGCCAGACAGAACTGTATTCTGCGACGCGTTGGTGGCTGCCCAGACGGGCGTGCGCCAAAGACCGAGGCTGGCCAACGTGCCTCCGGCAGCCAAGCCCTGAACGAAGCGGCGGCGTGGGTTTGAAACTGCACTTGTCATTCGCTATCTCCCCGGGGCGGCCAACCAGGCCCCCGGTCTTGGTTACTTGATCGACACTGCGCCTTTCATGCCTGCGGGATAGTGGCCCGGCTCCAGGCATGCGAACGCGACTCGCCCTGCCTTGTCGAACTGCCACACGATTTCGCCCGTCTTTCCGGACGGTAATGAAATTGAGTTGGGTTCCTCATGGCGCATACGGGGATCGCTCACCATCATCTGATAGTGGGCATCGAGATTGGCTTCTGTGCCCAACACCATTTCGTGACGAATCTTCCCCGAATTGGTCACGTTGAACCGAACCGTCTCGCCGGCCTTGACCTCAACGTCGCTTGGCATGAACCGCATGGCGTCTGTCATGTTGACGTCGATCGTTCGAGACACCTTGTCGGACGAACCAGGTTTGCCGATCACCGCGGCCGTGTCATGGCCGTCGCGATGCCCCCCGGCGTGGTCGCCAGAGGCCGCCGCACCCAGGGAAATCATCAACGCCGCTGCGGCTGTGGCCGCTTTAGCCAATATCTTTTTCTTAGCCATCGCAATCCTCTGAGCTTAGATGGGAAGGTAGTATTTGGCACTATAGATAGCCGCGCCCAACCCCAAGCTGTCAGAAAGATTACTTTTTTGTAATGTTAGCTGTATGGCCGATCGATATGCCCACTTCTGTGCCGCCTCGATTAGATGCCGCAAACGCAGTACCACCATGCATGCGTGCTATTGCATCAACGATCGCGAGACCTAGCCCATGTCCCTCCGCTCTCCCGCTGCGGGCGCTGTCAGCCCGAAAGAAACGATCAAAAATTCGCGGCAATGCCTCTGGTTCGATGGGGGTTCCCATGTTGCGGACCTTGATTTCGCCTTCGCTGCCACTGCCGCGGCAGAAAATATCAATGTTGAGACCTCTTGGGCTCGCCTTTATGGCGTTGCTTAACAGGTTCGCCAAGGCCCGGCGCAGCAAACGCGGATTTGCTCGAACCATCCCTCCACCGTGAATCGTGACCGACAGTCCGGCCTCCTCCAATGCCGCTTCGTAGTACTCGACGACGTGCGTTGCTACATCAAGCAGCTGGACTTGTTGCGGATCCTGAGCGAGCTCCCCGCCGTCTGCACGAGCAAGGAACAACATATCATTGACAAGGGCCGTCAGGCTCTGCAGTTCTTCCAAGTTTGAGGCGAGCAGATCCTTCAGCTCATCAACGGAGTGAGCCGAGGAAAGTGTAACCTCGGTACCGTTGATTAACGTCGCCAATGGAGTACGCAGCTCATGCGCTACATCTGCGTTGAAGCCCTCCATCTGCTGATACGCGGCTTGCAAACGATCCAGCGTGTTATTGAACGTGTGCGTGAATTCGCGTAGCTCCCGGTCGATCCCGCGCTCTGGAAGCCGTACCGCCAAGTTCTCGGGCTGGATACGTGAGGCCTGGACGGATAGCCGGCGTATGGGCGCTAACGAACGCCGAACCGCCCAGGCGGATAACACCACCGTAGCGCCGACCCACAGTGCGCAGATGAGAATCAGTGCAGTTGCAAACGCATACAGGAACTGCATGCTTGGCCGAATATTCACCGCGACGATCAGGTTGGCGTCTTTGAGAACCGGACTGTCAATCTTCAGACTCAAACCTCGCATGTCCCATCCGTCCTGAGTCTTTAGCCACACTTCGTCCTCGCCCACTTGCCGCAGCGCGGGAGGCGCGTCGGTGCCATAGAGAACTTTTCCATCACGGCCCAAGATCCACACCCTCAGATTGACATGGCCGACGAGGATATTGCCGAGAGTCTCTCGAAATTGCTCCATGTCCGGAGGCGTATCGAGCATGTCAATTAGATGGTCTATTAGCTCCAACTTTCCCGCCACCTCAGTCATCTCCTGGCGCTGCACTTCCCGCTTAAGTGCCCAGAACAGGGTATAGCCGGCGATGCAGGATACGACGAAAGCGATCACGCCCAGCAGGACCGTGAGGCGGATTTCAATTGACGGTATGCGCCAGCCTCTCACGATGCTCTCGCCTCTAGCACGTAGCCCATCCCACGAACGGTGTGAAGGAGTTTTCTTTCGAAAGGGTCATCAATCTTCGCGCGGAGTCGGCGCACCGCCACTTCAATGACGTTTGTGTCGCCATCGAAATTCATATCCCACACCTGCTCCGCGAGCATTGTCCTGGACAGCACCTCACCCTGACGGCGCAACATCAGCGCGAGCAAGGAAAATTCTTTCGCGGTCAAATCAAGTCTGACTCCCGCACGGTGAGCCTTGCGACGGGCTAGATCCAACTCTAAGTCGTCCAGTCGCAAAAGCGTGGATTCTTGCCCTCGGCCGCGGCGCAGCAATGCTTGTATCCGAGCAAGGAGCTCCGAAAACGCGAATGGCTTTACAAGGTAGTCGTCCGCTCCACCCTCCAAACCTCGAACGCGGTCTTCCACCTTATCGCGCGCCGTCAACATGAGCACAGGCGTGTCCTTAACCCGGCGCAGGTCGCTCAAGATACCGAACCCGTCGATACCGGGAAGCATGACATCCAGCACTATCAGGTCGTAGCTGTTCTCCAGTGCAGCATGCCTGCCGTCTGTCCCGTCCAGTGAAACGTCGACGACGTAGTTGTGTTCCCTCAATCCCTTCTGAAGATAGTGCGCGAGCTTGCGCTCATCTTCGATGACCAGAATACGCATAGTCCACCCCAATTCATTGCATAAATGTAATCAGGCAGTCCGGGTCATGTCAGGACAGCCCGCGTAGAGTCCAGCTTGTAAGACGACCACGCCGTTGAACTCAGAACCCAAGGACTATTTATGCGCACTCGTAAATCAATCACTTCACTTATTGTGACCGCGGCAGCGCTCGGGCCGGCCATCGCCGGCGCATCCACTACCTTCGAAGTTACCAACGACGAAATCGGCGTTGCGACACATTATGCGCCCTCTGCTGTCACACGAGAGCAGGTCGCTCAAGACCTGGCAGCTTGGAAGAAGCGCCCCTTTGCGGCCGATGGATGGACATTGACCGACGGCGAGGAGGGGTGGACCGCCGCCTTCGGAAGAGGCAAGGCACCGGGTGACCGACACAGCATTCTGTCGCGGACGTCCCATCCACACTGGCAAGCTGTGGACGGTGAAGCCGGTTGGGTCAATGCCCTCGGAACTTGAGGCACGACGCTTCCTCCATCGCACTCAGAATTGTGATCGCACCGCGGTCCATCTCTGCGGAGTTCTCCAGCGGCATCCTCGAAGCGAAGCCAAAGGAAGAGCCTGGATCAACCGTAGACCGTTCACTGGAGGTCCGGCGCTGTGCGATGGAAAGCTCGTTTTCGCCGGCCAGCGGACGTCTATTCACTATGAGAAATCTTATGAATCGCTTCACTCTTTCCCTTCTCGTCTCTGTGCTTTCGGTCGGCATGGCGTCCACTGCATACGCACAGTCGAAGACCCGAGAGCAGGTCCTGCAAGAATTGCAACAGGCTCGGGCGGCCGGGCTGATTACGTATGGCGAGCAGGCTTATCCGCCCGCCTTTTCGCAACTGAGTACGAAGACGCGCGCCCGGGTCGGTGAGGAATTGCGCGAGGCGAAAGCTGCTGGGCTTGTGAACAACGCGGAACAAGCCTATCCGCCGGCGCTTCTCGAGACGTCGTCCCAGTCCAAACCTCGCGGGGAAATTCGCGCGGAACTGGATGCCGCCAAGGCCGCCGGCCAGATCTCTTTCGGTGAACTGGACTATCCTCCGGACACTAACGGGTAACTACTTGGCTCTTGGCTCGCACAGCGTGCGGAGCACGGCGAGGGTGCGTTTGTTGGGTTTAACTGGTTCGGTGCACACAGGGGCTGAACTCATGGCAAGCCTCCGCGACTTGCTAGTGGAATGGAGCGTGGACGAACTCCCGACTTGCACCCATCGCTCTGTGGCAGCATCATCAACTTCGGCTCATTTTGAACCGCCCCGGGTTTCGCGGAGGCTCCAACTCTTGAGAGAATGTGAGCCATGAGCAAAAACAACGCGAACAAGTTTTCCCCGGAAGTGCGCGAGCGCGCCGTGCGTCTGGTGCAGGAGTCCCGCAGCGAGTATCCGTCGCTGTGGGTGGCAGTCGAGTCCATCGCGCCCAAGATTGGCTGCTCGGCGCAGACGCTGCTGACCTGGGTCAAGCGCCATGAAGTCGACAGCGGGCAGCGCGAAGGCGTCAACACCAGCGAGCGCGAGCGAATCAAGGAGCTGGAGCGGGAGAACCGCGAACTGCGGCGGGCCAACGACATTCTGCGTACAGCCAGCGCTTTTTTCGCGCAGGCGGAGCTCGACCGCAAACTGAAGTCGTAAACACCTACATCGACCGGCACCGGGAGGTCTACGGGGTCGAGCCGATCTGCAAGGTGTTGCAGGTTGCCCCGTCGGCCTATCGGCGCCACGCCGCGCGGCTACGCGAACCGTCTCGGCGCAGCGACCGCGCCCGGCGTGACGAACATCTGAAGCCGCATGTCCAGCGAGTCTGGCAGGAGAACCATCGCGTCTATGGTGCCGCCAAGGTCTGGCGGCAACTGAACCGTGAAGGCGTGACGGTCGCCCGTTGCACGGTCGAACGCCTGATGCGCGCCCAGGGCCTGCAAGGCGTGCGGCGCGGCAAGCGGCTGCGAACGACGATTGCCGATGACGCAGCCAGCCGTCCGCTGGATCGAGTCAATCGACAGTTCCGCGCCGACCGTCCGAACCAGCTCTGGGTCTCGGACTTCACCTACGTCTCGACCTGGCAGGGCTGGCTGTACGTGGCCTTCGTCATCGACGTCTACGCACGGCGCATTGTCGGCTGGCGCGTGAGCAAATCCATGACGACGGACTTCGTGCTTGATGCGCTGGAGCAGGCCCTATACGCCCGCCAGCCTGGCAACGATGGTTCTCTGACCCATCACTCCGATAGGGGATCGCAGTACGTCAGCATCCGCTATAGCGAACGCCTGGCCGAAGCGGGCATCGAGCCGTCCGTGGGTAGCCGTGGTGACAGTTACGACAACGCCTTGGCCGAGACGATCAACGGTTTGTACAAGGCCGAATTGATCCATCGTCGGGCGCCCTGGAAAAGCCGGGAATCGGTCGAACTGGCCACCCTGGAATGGGTAGCCTGGTTCAACCATAAACGCCTGCACTCATCGATCGGCTATATTCCGCCAGCCGAGGCTGAGGCAAACTACTACAACCAACTCGGCACAACCGCCGACGAGGCCGTTTTACTTTAACCACACAGCCTCCGCGAAACCCGGGGCGATTCAAAAAGACAATGGGATCTCCCTCTCCCATGACTTCGACCGCCAGCTTGGCACGACCAGACTTGGTTAGAACTTCCATCTTCATAAACCGTCTCCCCTTAGCAGAACGCGAACAATAACAGGGGAGCAACTGCCGACCGCTTGGACTGCGCGGTCTGAGTAAAGGGAGCCAGAGGACCGCAATGGGTCGAAATCGGCCTGTCGCCCACGCAGTTCAAGCCCAGGGAGGCCATGCAGCCCGGCGTATCGGGCGTGGCCGCATGGCCGATACCAGACCACGCCAGCAGTATGCCGGACAAGCTCAGGTCGCCTGCCACGAGCAAGGGCTCCATGCCGAAAAAATAGCGGCCCCGCTTGAAGTCGAGACACGAAATCAAACCTCTACAGGCAGAACGCCTGCGATAGGCCAAGCGGGGAATGACGCAAGTCACCAGACAGCGGATCGAGGCCGGTTTTACTTGCGCTCACCCCCCTGCAGTTCCGAAATTCTCCCAGAAAATCACCTACATACGCGGACTGTTGCTATCGCAAGCTGAGATCCCTCCGTACCGTACCTACATGAAGGAATGTACGGTACGCGATTTCGAGCGGTACGGCCGTACCGCCCCGCACGTGAATCCAAAGCGCTCGGCGGCGGCAGAAAACCTCTTCCCGGTCGGCATGCCGCCACCGGCTTTCCGCGGCGCCGTTTCTGCTTGCGCCATATCCACGGCGCTGCGGACGCAGAAGCGCCGGCACGATAAGCAGGAATGACGACGGCCTTGCAAAATAAGGTGGCATACATGAGGTTTATTTGCACCCACCTCAAAATGAGTTCGTGCTAGGGTTTCGTCTTCATAGACATCATGCGAGGACGACAACCGTGACCCAGCTCCTTCCCCATACCAAAAGGAAGCCATATCACCCCGTGGTGATCAATATCCTGAAGAAGCGGTCGGCGCGGGTCGTGCTTGACGCACCGTGCGGCCACGGCTGGCTGGGCAACGAACTACCTCGTGTTGAACCGGCCGCGCTTATCGACGGTCTTGGCCTTTGGGAGTATCCGGACGCTGTGCCTGCCTACAGGTGCGTCCAAGAGCACGACCTGGATGAGCCGCTGCCGGCTGCGCTCCAGGGGTATGACGCCGTAGTCTGCGGCGAAGCAATACACCTGCTGAAGAGCCCCGGAACGGCTCTGGCCGGCTTTAGGGCAGCGCTGCGGCCTGGCGGTACCCTTGTCATCACCACGCCCAACACTTGGCACGCCCGATCGCGAGGCCAATTTTTTCTGCGGGGGTTCCATTCAGGCTTTAGCCCCATGTACGGAAAAAGGCGCGGCGAATACATCACCTATTTCCCCTTCTCGTTCCCACAGCTGCACTTGATCCTGACTCAAAGCGGCTTCCGCAATGTGCAACTGCATGACGTGGACGAGCCAAAGCCGAAACGACCGCTCGAACGGCTGCTAGGATGGCCAGGCGAAGTGTATTGCCGACGAAAAGCGGCGGCGGCCGATACCGCGGAGGAGCGCGATTACTGGACTCAGGCTGGCAGCAAGCAATCGCTCTATGGACGCTGGCTGGTTGTCACCGCGCAACGATAACAACCGTGGCTGGACAGCAGCGGGCCCAGCCCGCCTCTACGAAGCCGAGCGCTCCGGAACCTCGACTGTTCCCGGCTCCAAGCCGCGAGCCATATCGAAGAAGTCGAGCTCCGTGTAAATCATTGTGGACCTGATATCGCGCTGGCGGAGCAGCTTCTGTACAAATCTCACGTCTCGACCCGCCAGCAGTTGCGTCTTCCCGAATGTATGGCGTAGCCAATGAGTGGACGCACGCCGCAACAACTCGGCGTCGGCAGTATTTCCTAATCCATCAAGATACTCTGCACACTCGGCGAACTCCTTCTTCACGATGTCCCAGAGCGTCGCTCGACGCCGTACCTCGCCCCACTGAAGCGCACCTCGACGCCCTCGGACCGATGGTCGAACGCCATTGTCCGACCGGCGCGTTCGCCCAGACAACACGAGCGCTGTCGCCTCGCCAGGTTGCGGTGCGGGCGGCAGTCCAAAGGCTTGCCTATACGCTCCAAGCTGCTCGATGAGAGCATAGGGCACCGGCACGCGGTCGACGTATCCTCCTTTGCCATGACGCACAAGAAGCGACCAGTACGTTTTCATGGATCGAGGATCGGACATGAGCTCGAAGTCCCCCATATTCGCCAGCACGACCTCCGAGGCACGCAAGCCGACCCCTTCGATAAGCTGGATCAAAAATCGGTTTCTGGCATACGTTAGTCGTGCCACGAGGGTTACATAATCCCGCTTATCCATGAGCCCGATGACTGTGTCTATTAGGTCAGGCGGAACCGCGTGGCGTGTCGGGGCTGCACGCTGTGCACCGCCGCCCAGTCCAGCCATCGGATTCTGCTTCACATGACCGGTCTGGAACCAGAACACGAAGAGCGCATGCAACACCTTCTGCGCATGCGACACCGACGTCGGCCCTAAAGGCTTTCGAAAGGGCGTCCATGCACTGTCGTGCTGAGGCAAACGGCGACGGGAGATGTGCTGGGATGCACGAGTCCGGAGGAAATCGAGGTATGCCAGCACATCCTGAAGCGTCCAGTGGCTGGGCTGAACCACCCTGAACTTCTCGCAGTACCATTTCAGCCGACCCATCTCGGAACGATAGGAGCTCAACGTACGGGGACTCACTGGCGGGTTGCGCGCTTTCAGAGTCGCGAGCCAGACCTCAGCTGCCGCCCAGTCGTCGGTCACCAGACCCAGGACAGAGCGACCATCCGAGCCCCCAACAACAATATCTGCGCTCATTCGGCAGCCCTCCCACTGGTGGCCGCACGACGATAGGCTTCAAGCATTTCGCGCTCCTTCACTCTTTTGGCCTGCACTGACTCCAGTGTTTCCTTCAGCAGGCGAGCCTCTCCTCTGGACTGCTCAATTGCGTAGAGCGCGAACAACCTGTTCCCTTCTGAAAATCGCGCATTCTGGGCCAATGCCGCCCCAAGCTCGCCGTTCCTCATGAGCAGCTGATCGGCAATTTCCCTGACCGCGAGCAGCGCTACCTCGGCTGCGCGTCGCTCCTGGACTGCGATCGCCAACTCTGACCTCATCCGTGCGCAGTCCGCCTCCAAGTGCTGTATACGCGCTCGTTGGTGAGACAGTTGTACCGCGAGCGCGGATATAGCCGGATCTCGTGCTTCGCCTGTATCGTGACGTACAACACGAGCGGCATAGGGCCGCGCATCGGCTTGGCCCTCAGTGGCAACAAGGCCTGAGTATCCACTTGCGATCTCGCTTTCCACCTTCAGCTTGGCTGCGTGTACCGTCGATTGCGAGGGAGAAAACGGGGCACCGAATGCCTTTAGCATCGATCGGTAAGTGCCAGCGCCATGCAGGCGGCCAGTGGCGCTGTAGGCCAATCTTATGAATGCGACCAGGTAGGCCTCGTTTCCCTGCACCTGCGCATCGGGCAGTAGCCCGAGGCCCGAGGTAATGGCGCGAACCTGTTCATCTGAAAGCAGCGACTCTCTCCGACCGGACATTTTTCTAGCCAAACATGTTGCCCATTTGCGCTAGCGCCGCACGCTCGGCGTCGGACAGCACGTCGCCTTCGTTCGGGTCTATGCGCTCGGACTCGCCAGCGCCTCCTTGTTCCGAACCCACCGAGTCCTTCGCAGGCACCGCCGCCTCCGGTGCGACGGATACTGGGGGGGCAGCGATGGAGCGAGACTCCGGCACCGCTGGCATCGGCCTAGCCCGCGGTTGCGTCTCGCCAGCGGAGAAAGAACCTGTCGCCGCCCCCTTCTCCGCCGGCGGAAAAGCGGCACCGACTTCCGTGCCCGACCTAAGCGCCTCGATGTCAAACGCCGGCGTTCCCAGCGCCTGCGGCGGTCGGGGTGCCGGCCGTCGCGTCTCGGCTTGCAGACCGCCAGGCCCGCTTAGGGCAGCCTGCACGGCGGCATCCAGCGTACCCTGTTCGAGATGGTGCAGGAACCATTGATACAACACCCCTCGAATGAGCGGCGTCTCCTGCCGGTAGGGCAACGCCGCCAGAAAGCGCAGCATGCCCGGGCATTGCGTTTCCCTCACGATAAGCGGCATGCGCCGCTCAATCTCGTCCGGATCGTAGATCTTCTGGTGACGCGGCATAGTCAAGCCGCCTTGACAGACGTCCGAGCCGCGCTTTGCTGCTTCAGCTGACCGACAGCAAATCGGCAGAAGCCGTTGGCAACAGCCATCCGAGGCTCCTCCAGCAGGATCGTGTGCGGCCATTTCTCGCTCAGCGTTTCCGCCAGGAATACGGCGCCGCCCCCCGCCAGCAACACCCCGTCCAGCGTGGATACCTCGCGCGACAGGAGCGTATCCGCTTCTGCAAGGATAAGCTGCGCAACAGGACGGACCGCCTCAGCCACATCCTTCGTGACGTCGACCTTCTGTCCGAAGTGTTTCACGGAGCCGGCGATCAACGCGGCATGGCATTCCCGATCACCAACGCGAATTCCCCGGTCGGCCAGTATTGCCGCCAGCCGCTTGACCGACGATCCCATGCCATCGCAGCTGCCGAAAGCTCCCGCGATATGGCGGCCATTTCGAACGAGCAAAAAGTCCGTCGTGAAATGTCCGATCTCGATGACGGCCCAGGACAGCGGCTGACCGTCGTCACCCGAGAAGCGTTCCTTCACAGGGACGCCGCTCTGATTGAGGACATGTTGGAAATAGGCGCCGGCGGGCTGGGGGATTACTTTGACGTCGGTGGCAGCGACCGATTTAGTGATCTCGGCCAGCTTGTCCTTCTGATGGTCAAACACGTTGGAGGGGGATCCGATCACGATGTACGCGTCCTCAAGACCCTTCACGCCTCTGGCCTTCAGCCGGGCCAGGGCGGAGGCTACAAGTGCCTTGTAGCCAGGCTTCTCGATCCAATCGTCGTCCATTCCGATGTTCGTTCCGCGGCCGCCTTGAAGACGAGCAGTCTCGCCAGTGAAGTAGGTCCGCCCTTCGACAGCGACCGTCTCATTCGCGGCTTCGGCAGCCGTAGCCTCGTCGGCGATGTGGAATGCTTCGCACACATCAGACGGGAAGAGGAACCGATCAAACAGGCCGGAGGCGTGAGAAACAACTTTGACCGCGCTGCGGCCGATGTCCAATCCAATGCAAGTACGGTTCATGCGCAAAAATCCCTCAGGTGGCATTGATCAATGGGCAGTACACACTGCACCAATGAGCGAATCCTAGGCATCGATGCAAGCGGCTACAAGAGCGCGCGCCAAAAAAGCGATTTGAGCATCGGAATGGATTGCACAATCCAAAACGATTGCCGCCTCGCGATGGCAAGCAGCGACTCGCGTCGGCACCGATGAAATTGCGAATTGCGTCCTCCACCGCCTCATGATTACCACCCTTTCTCCACTTGGAAGCCGTCGCATTGCGACAAAACCTACTTTGGAGAGAGTTATGGACTTGGTGAAAAGCGTCAGCATTGGCAATCTATTGAACCAGCGAGAGGCAGTTCTGCAACGTCTGCGCTCAGCTCGCGATCTGATCGAAGAGGCACGCAAGATCGCGAGCGCTGCGCATCTAGGCTGCGTCGAGGACATGTTCTCGCCAGGCCGCCATGGTTTCGCGGGCAATTTCCTAACGGGTGACTTCGGGAATGTTGAACGATGGATCGATAAGGCAGGGTGGGAGTACCTGATGGCGGAAAGCGGAATCCGCACTTTTATGGACTCCGCAACCCGCCAGCGGTGGGCCGAGGCGATGAACAAAGAGGAGATCCCTCCTCTCACCGTGGATGTCATCGCCTCCACCTTCGGGCAGCTGTACGACAATCGGCAACAGATGTTCGAGAATGGCGTGGTCGAGATATTCCGGCGGCTGAGCTGGAACTACAAGACCAACGAGCCATTCAAGTTTGGGCGACGAATCGTCTTAAGCTACATCCTTCAGTCTGATCGTTGGGGTGGCGCATATCCCCGGAACTGCGATCAGCTCGATGACCTGGAACGTGCGCTCTATGTTTTGGACGGCAAGCCAGAGCCCGACCACCGGCAGTCGATCGGCACTATCGTTCGAAGCAAGATCTACGGAAAGGAATGGAGTGCGGAAACCGACTACTTCGCACTTCGCTGGTACAAGAAAGGATCGGCTCATGTCACTTTCAAGCGACCAGACTTGATTGGCAAGCTGAATTCAATTCTTGCGGCGCGCTATCCGAACGCCTTGGCGTCCGACACGCGCTGACACACCAACCCACGGCCTCGCCGTGGGTTTTTTTTTCGGCAAAAAAAACCCGAACCGAATGGTTCGGGCGTTTTAGGCTTGCCTCCGGCTATCGCGCGCCGTTAGCCGCGGCCGAGCGCTTTCGTTCCTTCAGCGTGCTGCACGATGGCCGCAGATCACTACCACGATGCAAGTCGGGGTCGGCGTTATACACCTGGTACGGCGCCTGGCCAAACACTCCCGCCGGCATTTTTGCCACTACAACCTGGTCGCCGACATCGATGCAGTTAATGCGCAGCATCATTTCCAAATACTCTCCCGGGACCGGTACCTCAGCAACCGTCTTGCCAGCATCGGCCACCACAATCACGGGCGGCGCTCCACGTGTGCTTGCGGTGATCAGATCGGCGATGATGCCTACTGCCCCCAGGGCCAGCGAGCCCTGGCCCACCGACATTCCAGCATAGGCGGTCGCAGCTGCTCCAATACCGGCGTCACCGACCATATCACCAGCAGCTCTCGCAAGGCTGGCGACAGTGCCATCCTTCTCGGTCACGCGAATGTCGACCATGGTTCCCTTAGCAACCACAGGCGCCCCGGCGACATACTCCTTGCCGTCCTTCACCTGCACACTGGTGTTGGCGCATCCGACGAGTGTCAACCCCAGGAAAAACGAGAAAATAAACCGCTTCATAGCTCCTCCGAAAGTATGTCAAATCGTATCAAACTTTTCAGTACAGCAACCGATTGACATACGGTCGTTTACATTTGATGGTGGCTTAGGGAGCAACACCCAGGGCCTTCTTGCAGTCGCCGTCTGGCATACGGGTCCAATCTCCGCCGACCGCCTCCAGCGCTTTACGGCAACCGGCGGCGACCGCATCTTCCGTCCAGGTCCCGGACTTCGCCTTGCTCAGGTCGAACTGGGCGTATTGCGTTTCCACCGCGGCCATGACGTCTACCAAGAACTCGGACAGGTCGATCTGAGAAAAGTCGATTTTCTCCAGCTCGGCCGGCGTGAACCCATCGCAGGTCGGATCCTTTTCGTCGCCCCAGCCTTTCCCTAGCTGCGCCCGCCCCTGTTCATTGATGATCCGAGCAAGTTTGGAGTTGTAGCAGCAGTAAGACTGCTTGCGCGTCGCGCAGGCGCCCAGCACCTTTTTGGAGCACCAAGAACCAATTCGGTCAGTACAAAGCCCCGCGTCGCGTTTCAACGCCAGTTCCATCTCCTTCTGATCGCAGCTCATGACTTCCATGACGAACTGCATGGCGATGGCGAATGCAAGCGCATAGGGGTTGAAATACAACGCCGGGAAACCCGTGCCGGCGCCGCCGGCGAGCAGATAGCCCTGAGTGCCCAAGAACGCTCCTGTACCTCCGATGGAGACCCCGTACATCCCAAAGCTGGGGCCACTGCCTAGCCAGTTGGCAATGCCCTCAGATGCGGCCTGGCTCGTATTGGTGACCATCGAGCCCATACCGCTTGAGAGCCAGCCTACCGCGTCCGATGAGCCATACAGCATGTCGAAAACATACTTCGAGCCCGATCGAAGCGCAGCGCCACCGGCGGCGGAGAACAGTTCAGTGGCGAAAGCGTTGTTCGACTTTGCGCCGCCCTTCTTCGTACAACAGTTCTTTAGACCGAACCCTCGCGCTGAGCGACACGACTCGCCCACGCCGCCGAAGATATCAAGGCCGTCGGGGTTATAGACACCAATTTGGCGCGCGATTTCCATGTCAGCTACGACTTGTGCGAAATCGCCGTCCGGTTCCCACCCCGACTCGAAGCAGATGCCGCCAATGCAGATCGTGTTATCGCCGCAGTATTCGTACTCGCGCTGCTGACCCCGCTTGACCAAGCACCGATACTCCATCTCGTATTCCACGCATCCGATGCCTGGCAAGTCCGTGATGCACTGACGCGTGTATGCTGTGCACTCAGACCTGTCGCGCAATGGTTGGCACGTATCGGCAATGTTGTCGGTGATGCACGTGTAGTCCCGCTGCCATTTCCAGCATCCACCGACCTCGGCTAAAGTCACCTCATAGCTGTTGATCACCTTGGAAGGCGAAGTGTCCACGCACACTCGACGGTTGAGCTCGCAGCTCTTCACGCCTGTCTGGCCCGCTTCTTTGCTTGGATCGACACAAGCGTCGATCCAACCGTCGGGGCTGCATACCGATACGCCGTCCTTGGTCATGTAGCTGACGCACTGCCGCTCTGGGATGGTGTTACCTGGGCAAGAAGAAATGGGCGGACTGGCGGCCGCCGACGCAGCCATGGCAGTCGCCTTCGCCCGCATGGCCATCGGATAACATGCCTCCACCATTCCATCGGCGGTACAAACCGTCTGGCCCTGCTCGTTGGTCGTCGTTGCTTGACACCGCGACTCCCAGACTTCACCGACCTCGCATCTCAACGGGACTGTCGGGTGATCGAAAGGATGTTTGGCGGCCGTCGCGGCCGCCGGCAACAGCACCATGCATGCCGCGGCAATCCATACGGTCGAAATCAGACGCATAGAAGCCTCACTTCACTGCTGCGGCAAGGGCCGAGCAGTTGTTGTTCCACTGGACGGAAACTCGGCGCTCCGGCACGCAGAAGTTGTACTGAGAGTAATCATGGATGTCGGGATACCCCGCGCCGCCCCTGATGTGATAGTTGTTGAAGCGGAATGTGCACTGGTCAATGACCTGTGAATAAACGACAAACCACTCGCCGCAATTGCCGTTTGCACCGCACCGATACCCCTGCGTCATCGCCGTCTGAGCGCCGTAAATCGAGATGCGCTCGGTCTTCGTCCCAAAGTCGGTGACTTCGCACGGATAGTCCATGCCGGCATCTCCGCCGCTGTTGCACGTCTCCCAGTGCGTCCCGATCGGAACGTGGTAGCCCGTCACATCAGCCCAACCTTGCTTCGGATTGACGGTTATCGTCCAATCGGGGGCCTTCGAATTTGCCACCACTCGGACATACTCCGCATCCGGCAGGACCTGGTCATAGTAGATCTGGACCGTGGGTTCCTCGGTGCATGACTTCTCCGCGATCACGTTGGCTTCTGTGCAATTCTCTGTCGCGTATTCGTCGGGCTCCGTCACCACGCGCGTTTCGCAACCCTTTCCAGTCGAGCCGTCCGAGATGGGAGGCGGCCCGAAGTTGCACACCGGATCTAATGGATCATTGCAAGGCTCGACAGTTACGCGTCCGCGATACTCGCCGGCGAGAAAGTTGATTCCCTCGCACTCTTGGTCAAACACCTTCACTTGATCGGATACAGCTTTCTGTCGTTGCTCAGCACTCATTCGATCCCATTGGCCCGGAGCAAGATATGCCTTGGCACTCTCCACTGGATCGAACCCTTCTCGGTCACATGTTCCCCCCGAATACGTCTTGCTCTGGGTGATGCGCCCGACGCCAATGTTCATCATGTCGCCATAGCCTCCCTGGTAGTCGCTCTGCTGCTTGACGTCCTTCTTCGTGAATGGCAGCTGCGAAGCGGTTTCCTCGCTAATCGACGACGTTCCCTCCTGTTGCCGTTGCGCTTTTCCGAACGCAACGCCTGCGTCATGAGCGGCTTGTCCGATCTGAGCATGCGCACCGCAGCTGGCCGCGACCAAGCACGCACCCAGCACAACCTTTCGCATAACGGCCTTTGCTTCCATCACTTCCCCCCGATCGACGAGCTCATGAACGGGCCGCTCTCCATACCCCTGGGCCCATCGAGGGGAGGCTCGCCGTCAGCGCATATGTTCAGTTGAATGCTCGGTAATTGCACATCGACGAGAGTCCCGGCCAAGGTCGGGACGCCACCTTGCCGAATGTCTACCTGGAGCCGTGCACACCCCTCCTGCGCCAACGGACGGACTACCCGGACTTGCACATTGACCGGCTGCGTTGAACGTGTCGCCGCCTTGATGGCAGCAGCGTGCGGGCCGCCCAGTTCGCCAAGAACCTCACCGCTTGGCGCCTTCAAAGCGGAAATCAATAGTTCGGTATCGAGGCCCGGCAATACCTGCTGACTCAACACGGGCGCGTGTACCGCGACGAACGCGGACAACACGAAGGCTCGCGCACAAGTCTTCATCGCTGACCTCCCGGCGGTGCCGCGGCTTCCCTCTGCTTCAAGATCGCCGAGCGCCACGTCCTGGCCGCGTCCGCCACTGCCGGCGATGAGCTACGCCGCTGCATGACATCGAGCGCTGCGACGATGGACAGATCGCCTTCCACCTTACCGTATAGGCTGCGAGGTGAGCAGGAGGACGAAGCGCCTTCAGGGCAGCCCTCCTCCAGTGCGGAGGCTGCCCCAGTGAGCACGACAGTCGGCACGGCGGTCACATTAAACATAGAAAACAGATTGGGATTGATCTCCCATGTGGCGCCTGCGGGATTCACGCTGGCCGCCGCTGTCTGCGTCGCGGAGAGTCGGCTTTCCTTCATGCCCCGCAGCACGAGTGTCGCTCCCGCTTCCTTTGCCTGGGCAGCGAGATTCTCCAAAACGCTTTCGGGTATCGAAAACGACACAAAGACAATGAGGGCATTCTCGGGCACAGCACCATGGCCGCCTTCACCTTGTGCCATTCCCATCGCCCTGCCTTGGGCCCGTTCGAAATCTGCGATAGCTTTGTCAAGGCCCTGCACTCGCGCCCGCGCCTCCTCCACATCGGATCGGTAACGCTGACGTTCAGCTGCCGACGCAGGAGCATCGAAATTCTTCAAAGATGGTGCGAGCTTGGTCCCTTCCTGTCGAAGTGCTTCTTGCGTAGCGCGACGGAAGCTCTCTGTTGTGGCATTCATATCTGCCGCACCCGGCATTTCAAGTTGAATCGCCGGCATATCCTCTGGAACCGAGCCCAGAACCTGCGCTCCTGCGCCTACGTGCAGCGATAGGGCTATAGCCAGGCCGGCATGCGGCGCGAATTTGTGTCCAATCACTTTTTGACTCGCTCAAGAAAAATCGAATAGGTATGGCGGATCAGCCCTGCGCATCACGGCCAGGCGCCCGAGCAGCAGTCCCGTTTCCGAAAAATTCCATAACCGAAATCTCGGTACTTCCCGCTGGGCACTTCGACCCCCTCCTCGGCGAGGAGCGTGGATCGCCCGATGGGGCCGCAGCAAGTGCCATCGATCTTTTTCGTTTGCGGCACAGGCCATAGTCTCTGGAACTTGTATTGGCGCTTATCCATGATTGGCTGCCAGTACCCGGCCTGCGAACAGGAAGCGTCCTCGCCATAGTGCGCGGCCATGGATTTGAACTCGTGCTGCCATGCCAGCATTCGGGTGCTCAACAGCCGCGACGTCGCGTCGTTGCTGACGTGCGGATAGACCCAGCCGGTATAGGGATATATGCTGCCCCATGCGCCAGCAGTCCAGAAAAGCTCCGGTCTCGGAAAGTCCACCAGGGCGGCGACCGCATCAACTGTGCCAGCGGCTATACCCGCCATATTCGCTACAGCGAAAGAGATCGGATTCATCGTGGTCGAAAGCTCCCAGTCGTCATAGGCTGGGTCCACTTCTGCCGGCCACGCCGGGCTGATGCTTCCTTTGGTGAGGCACCCCGCGTCAAGTAGGACATCGAGCACGTACATTAGCGGGTTGGTGTAGCCATGCACCCAACGGAACGTCGAGCGCGACAAGGGGCCGATTCCCGCGGTTTCCTTGTGGCTGGTCATACCAACTTTGTTGTCGTTGATACCCGCGTTCAGTCTTACTCCTCCGAGCAGAGGAAAACACCAAGGAACGGTGGTGACGTCGGTCATGTAGACCATCTCCCAGAACGACGTGGGAACTCCCACCTGAGGCGGGCTCTTGCAGAAGCAGAACGCGTTGTTGAAGCCCGTGTCGAAATCCTCACCGCCGCGCTTGAGAAGGTCCTGCCCAAAGAGCCGAATCGGGTACACGCACGACCAGCAGTAGGCGGTAATCGGATTTGGAAACTCCCCTTCGCAGGTCAGAGAGTCCGCGTTGGCGGACAAGGCGCTACAAGCGAGGGCTACCGCGAAAACGGCTCGCCTGAACGCCCTTCGGAATTGGCTACTCATTTGCCCACCTCATCGGCCTCGTCGGGCGGCATCCCGATTTCGCGAATCTCCAGCACCTTTCCTTGCTGCGACACTAATGCGGGAACGCGGTCGATTCCAAACCGCGTCGTGACAGCGCCGCCCAAATCGAAGTAGACGCGCGTACCCCATTTGCGCATCAGCTCCATGTACGAGCCCCCCACAAGAATCACCTTGTCAGCGGGCGCGGCATCGCGGTGAATACGCGCGAGCTCCACTTGCCGATCGTCCCGTGCGTCTATGAAAAGAAGCCGCTTGGACCACGTCGCGAAATCCAGCGGATTCACCGAGACGCCTGCCGGCACCATGATGGCCCCGTTCTCGTCGTAGACGGTTTCGGTGAATGTCTTCGTCGGATCGAATGTGCGCACTCGATCTTCGGCCGCCGTGGAGATGCCCGGGATTGGAGCCGGGTTCTCGATGCTATCGATGTACTCGTCTCGATACTGCTCTTGGCGCCGCTTCAACTCGCCAGTCCTTTCCATTTCGCGGAGCTTGTCTTTCATCTGCTCGACCCCGTCCTGCTCCTCGATTTCCCATGATCTGCCGTAGTTTCCGAGGTCGTCGGCAAATGCACTGCAAGCCATCGATAGCGTGAGCAGAGCCGCAATTGCATTTAGCGCTGGTGAACGCCGTCCCGGCGCCCCGATTCCGCTTAGTGCTGAGCTTTTGTGATCCATAACGGTCAGCTGCCTTTAAAGGTTTTGTCGCGCTTCATCTTGAAGGCGGTCCACAGCTCTGCGTTATACCATTCTGTGCGTTTTTATTGCACCTACCAATGTTGATTTTTGGTCGCACTGCGTTTTGAAGAGTGACACCGCTGAATGAATGCCACCAGTCACTACTGGGTCGTATAGGGCGTACCTCGCCCACCCAGTACGGGAGAGTCGGCATGTCACAATCGAAATTGGTTCACAACGCGGTAAAAGGTCTGTTCACGCAGGCGCTGCCCGGCTTGGTTCAACAGGCCAGCAGCGACCCGCATTTGATGGACGACGCGATCGAGCTCGCTTTAATGCAGCTCGGTTATGTGGACATGGTGTCTGTGTTCACTTACGCGACGGCGTACGTCATGACGGAGGTCGAACCGTCCGACGTGTATCACCGCATTGCTGCGGAGTACCGGGACGAAGACGCTATGCGCGTCCTCGATCTCCACGTCAACCTGCTCCGGTTCGGAGATGCTCTTTCTTTTCAGGGTCGCCTGGTACACGCGCAGGGGGACTGGGAGGCGGTTGAAGGAATTCCGCTTGAACCGCACCTGGGGGTTTGGCTGAACAGGGCGAAGAACCTGCTTCTTTCTTACTCTGAAGGACGCCTCCAGCTTTTGCTTGCTCCACTGTCGCCCTATCTCGACCTGGTGGTGGACACGTACAAGAGCCATCTTGTGGCCAAAGCAGAGACCTTGCAATGAGAGCGATAGATCTATTCCATCGCCCCACCAATCGTCCTCGCGAGGTGATCATCGACGATCGCGGCTTTGTTCTTCCGATCAGCCGCACTCGGCGTCTTGTCGCCCGAGAGCGTCCAGATTGGGTACACGTTATGCACTCCGAGGACGACGCGAATTACATCGACAGCCTCGCACGGCTCATTCGCGAGAGTGCTTCAATCGCACGAAACTCTGCATCTTCGGGCACCGCCCAGTGCTCCGCGACGCAGTACGAGTTGGATCTCCATTGATCCCGCTAGTTGAGGCCTCTTCATTACGAAGAGGCCTCTTTTTTTTGGGCCGGCAGGCGTACGACTGTAGAGCCCGACAATCATTAACTCGATTGAGACTCCAGTGCGGCGTCTCGATCATCGGCCGCCGCACCCTCGAAATCCGCAATGTATCGGACCACGAACTCGGCAGCGGAGGAAACCGTGGACAGCTTTGTCGCCACGACACGTTGCTCCACATCCCGCGGCACTTCTCCCTCCAAGTACCGGCGATCCACAGATACAACGATGTAGGCACTGCCTAGCCATCGAATCTCCAGCCTCGACCGCCATTCTAGGACGCCAAGCGAACCGTCCAAGCGAAGCGTGTTCGCCTGCCATCTTGATCCGAACTCACGAGAAGTGAGGACCAGACCTCCTAGCTTTATGCGTGCTAGTCGAAAAGCGGCCAGGACCCATGCGCCGTTTTCGGTCGCGCAC
Source organism: Achromobacter sp. MFA1 R4 (assembly GCF_900156745.1). Classification (NCBI taxonomy): domain Bacteria; kingdom Pseudomonadati; phylum Pseudomonadota; class Betaproteobacteria; order Burkholderiales; family Alcaligenaceae; genus Achromobacter; species Achromobacter sp. MFA1 R4. The sequence continues at coordinate 411,972 of NZ_LT707065.1, forward strand.
GGGCCGGTAATAGCCAGCCCGAGGCTACCACTGTCCCTTACCCTATGCGCATAGAAACCAAATCCTTGCCCTGGAGTCGATATCGGATTTACCGCAACTCTGCACGTGCGCCGCCACTCCGCTATTGCCTGCGTTTGTGTGATCGTCAATTTTGCGAGCGGCGGGTCCCCGCTTAGTAGCAGTTCACATTCTTCTGTCATCTTGAATTCGGATCGATTCCGTTCGGACCTGTTTTGAATCAGTTAGCGCGTCTTGTCGGCACCACTTCGTCTGGCAGAGACCCATCAGGCCATCCCAGCGTGTCTAACGTAGGCCACGCCAACTGGACACACACGCGCAGGTCGGCAATCCGCATGGCCTCGTTCCGCGTCACTGGTCGACACAGCTCACCCATGATCTTTGCGTACGCCAGGATCAGCCGCATTGCTTTCTCCGAGTGAACCCTTCGGAGCCGGGCGATAATGTCCTCAGAATGACGCGTGCTCTTGATCAGCCACGCCGAGTACAGGAAAACAGCACGGTCTTCAGACAGTGGGTAGGCCATGCAGCAACTTCTGTCCCAGGGTCAGCATCTCACGTCTTCCGACAGACGTAATCATGGTCTGAAAAACCATTTTCCGTTCGGACTGCAAGTAACGCTCCACGCGCCAGAACCATCCCCGGTGAAAGCCCTCCTCGGTAGGCCTGTTGTGACGGTATGGATCGGCGGATTCCATGAGAAGGCCGTGCGCTCTTAGCGTTGCAAATAACTCAAGTTGCTTCATCTGAAGCTCCGCCGCCACTTCCGCCACGGTAAAGCAATCCCGCTGCTCTTTTGGTGTGCGATCTCGCCGTCGCTTCCATTCTGCGACGGCTGATTCGGTCCAGTAGCGCGTTCCCTTTGCTTGATGCGTCGGCGCCGGAAAAGTTTCGTCCCGAAGTGCGTCTCCAAGCTCTTTGGCTTGGAGACCTGTCGCCTCGCAGACTTCTTGTTTTGAAAGTAGACGCTCCATCTGAATCACCCTCAGGAGAACTGCCACCATGCGCAACCGCCAACCGCGCGCATAAGTTGACGCGAGGAGCCCTGTACCACGATCACACCACTTCGCGTGATGAATGTGCGTCCTTTCGCGTAAGGCAACCAGAGAACCGGACGCGCATGACATGCGTCCGCGACCCCGACAACCTGCGCGATAGGATTTCGCTCAAAAAACCTGCCCGACGCGCGACGCACCTCAGGCCTACCGAAAATGCGTAGCAACCATGACGTGCGCCGAATGCTCTCGTATGACTTCACTTCCACGACCCACCGTTGGCCATGCGCATCGGTAAGTAGAATATCTGCATCGCCGTGGCCCGGTACGGGGACGTTCTTTGTCAGCGTCCAGCCAAGTGGCAACCTGATGGTGAGCCTGCGCGCGGCTGCCCGTTCGATTCTGCGGCCTCGCCAGCTGTAGTACCTACGTCGCACCGCGCGTACGATGACGACATAGCAGCAGACCAGAGCGGCAAAAGCTGCGACAGCAGCCCAGGGGCCCGCCGGCAGGAGCTCAGTCATCGTGTTCCGCCATATTCCGCAGACCTCCAGCCGCTATCGGACCCCGCATTGCTGATCGGACCGAAGCGCTCAACCTGGTGGGGTCGATCACGGTCGCTCTATTGAATATGGCTGCCCCGTAGATGTCAGCCAAAGCCCGGACTTCAGCCGAAAGCGTAACGCCGTCCGATTCGCCAGCTTCCCGCCACGCATTGATCACCGCTTCCAGTTCACTGATTCCAATCGAGCGCATCATCGCCTCTGCTAGTGGAGCTTGGACCCACTTGTAATTCGTTCCCATGAAGGGGAAAAGATCGTCTTAACTTCCACCTCCTGAAGCTGGTACTTTTCCGCAATGGCGTCTATCGCAGCTTGGTGGCCTGCAAATACTCTTGCACGCAGCCGGAACAACGCTTCGCGCGAAAGCAGCCCGGCCTTTTCTAGCGCGTCGGTGTAACCCTCCAACTGATATGTCGAGCAAATCACCCCATGCACGTTCTCCTCCTTTCCCTGCTCCGCCTGAGCTTCGTAGGCGTTCAGCCACGACAAGGCAAGTGAGATCGCAGCTTTGCAGGTCTCCCCCAAGGGTTCCTGCGCGATTGGATAGAAAGCATCTTTGACGCGTCGAATCGCGGTGCGAGGTCGGCCTCGGATGGTCCCATCACCGCTTCCGCACATATGCCAGTCTTGCTCATTTTTCGGCTTTCCCAGCCCGAATACGACATGCAAGAGAGGGATGAAGAAGCACTTCACGCGCTCGCTCTGCCGCATACCTCACCTGCGCGGTAAGTTGCAAAGGCCGCGTCGACGGCTCGATGAGCCGCCCAGGAGTCACGACAAGCTGAGCTCCCTCTTTTTGATCAGGCATCCTATTCTCCTTCTGTCCGTCAGCACGACCCGCCAGTTACCTTGAACTTCCACCAGCCAAGGCTTTTCTCTGCGCCGCCCAACCAATCCACGACTAGCCCCTCCCGACCGAGCGCCCCCCGGTCCAACCGGCTCGCGGCAGTCTGCAACGGGTAAAGGCCAAGCTGTCGGGATGCAGTGGCACTAAGATCCTGATCGTCCACGTGCCAACAGAAGCCCTCCGCATTTGCGAGCACGATGGCCTGCGCTGCATCATCACTCGTGATGGGAAGCAGCTGTTCACTGCATGCAGGCCAGAGCTTGCGAAGAAGGTCACGGGAGATGATTGGGAGCAGCGAGCCGCTTCGAGCCATGAGTCTCATTGTCCGGAGCCTCCAGTCAGTGCCCGCAAGCGACGAAGCTCCGAGCTCAGCACCGCAAGAGCCGCGTACTTATCTGGCACCGACTGGGGAACCAAGAAAGTAGTCGCCACCAGTTCATCGGCGGCAAACTCGGCCATCGCGACTTCTCTCGACGCGAAAGTACCTTTCTGGATGTTCGCAGCCACCGGGGAGTTTTCGAGCGCCCGAACCTCCCGGGCTAGTATCGAAAGGGCGCGGTACTTTTTACCTCCGCCGCCGAGTGCGTCAGTCCCGCCACCGACGGGAGGAAGTTGCTCGGCAAGCTCAAGTGCACGCTCAACCGACATTCCAAGCAAGTGACAAACTAGGTTGGTCCCTGCTTTCGAAGCCCTCGGGGTAAGCACTCGGCGAGGGCTAAGCACTTCCGAGCTCCCCAATCGGAACGCAGAACCCAGCCGCTTCGGCTTGAGCAGCGTGAGCACGCAAAATGGCCACTTCAACCGTCCCCCCCTTCCCGTACGCGGGATATTGGTTGTTGTCTCCAGCCAGATTGACCGGCCGAACCTCCCACTCTCCGCTCTCCATAGGCGCCAGAGTGACCCCACCCTGGAACCCGGCAAGAAAGGCGAGTGCCGCCAACACCTCGCAATCGGAGGTCTGCTGCCCTCCCGCCCGCCCGCATGTTGTGCGTTGGCTTTCCATGGTCATATGAGCGTCCTTTACCGCTATTGGCCCGAGCTGGTCACTACCGCGGCGCTGAGGATATGCGCGTCGGCGAAACGCTTGGTGAACGTCAGGCGCTCATGCTTGCCTTCGCGGCCCGTTTCCCCGTGGAACACTGCGACGGCCTCCCGGCGGAGATGGCAATTGTCCGGTTGGGTGGCCTGAGTTCCGTAACCCACGAACACGGCACGGCGTCCCGAAGGCAATGTGATTGGCAATTCAGCGTTCATAGCTCTCTCCAGTGCTGACAAAAAAACTGCTTTTCCGGTGCCGCAGCCACGGGCGACGGCACGAAAAAAACAGCTTTACTGTGCGGCCTTCACCCGGTTGCTCGCGTTTAGCCACGCGTCGAGGTCGGCCGGAGCCAAGGCGCCTGGCTTCGTGGATCCGTCCATTCCGATGAGATACGGGGTGCCCTGGATGTTCAGCTTGCGCCCCAGTTCCACGTTGCGCGCCACCGGGTTGTCGCACTGACCGGCGTTGTCAGGCTGAGCGCCACGAGCCATGTAGGCGTCATAGGCCGCCCCGCGCTCGGACTCTCCAGCACACCAGATCTTCCGGGCCACGAGATTCGCATTGGGGTGAAGGGAGTCCAGGGGAAACAGGAAGGTGTAGATGGTGACGTTTCCAACCTGGGCGAACGCCTGTTCCAGGCGCTGGCAGTACGGGCAATCCGGATCGGTGAACAGTGCGACCTTTCTCTCGCCCTTCCCGATCACGCGAGCGAACGCATCCTGCATCGGCAGCGTATCCATCGCCACCTTCGTCAGCTCAGCCCGACGGGGCGACGTGAGATCTGCACGGCCCACCATGTCGTAGAGATTCCCGAAAAGGAAGTAGCGGCCGGTCTGCTCCACGTACACGAGATTCTTGCCCCACACGACCTCGAATATTCCGGGCACGGGCGATTCCGTCACAGTGCCGAGCGGGGAACCCGGGTACTTGGCTTCCAGCGTCGCGCGCACCTGGTCAGCGGCGGGCGACGCAGCTGCGGCGCCCCCGAGTAGAGAAGCAACGAGCGTGATGCTCGCGCGAAGTCCAAATCGTTTTCCCACGTCCTGTTCCTATGGAGTAATAGACATTTAGCAATATTATTGCGATGAGCGCATTTTATCCATACCCCGCGATGTCAATTTTTGCATGCCACCGGACGATGTGCGTCACCTCGCCGCAATAGGTCATTACTCGCCACGGCGAGCACATAGGAGTGGGAATCATGAGTGAAACAGTCGATTTCGACGGACTGAAGCAAAAGCTCCCTGTTGCCGCGTTCTTTGAACAGGTAATGGGACTGAAGGCGAAAGCGATGCACTCGGACTCCATTAGGTTCTCCGGGTGCCCTGCTTGCGGTCTGGGACCTCCAGAGTCGGTGAGGACGAGTGTCAAAACAACCGGTGGAAAAACCCGTTGGCATTGCTTTCGCTGTGAAGAGGGCGGCGACGTCATCGACGCCGCGGCCTTCTATTGGCAGCTTGAGGTGCCCGAAGCGGCGCGGCGACTCGCGGGTGGACTACCTTCGATGGGTAGCACCATTCGCAAGTGGCACATCCGCGCAACCGAGGCCAAATCCAAGGAGACTCCACGCGATGAAGCCGCCTTGCGCGAGGTATTCGCGCATATTCGGGGGAGCAAGTTGCCTCCGGACGGTCGAGTGATGGAGTACCTTGCCGGCCGCGGCATCACCGCTGATGTAGCAAAGGAAGCGATCAAGCGAGGTGTGCTGGCCACATTGCCGGGTAATCCGGCACGTGCAAAGGAATGGCTGTTCGACGTTGTCGGGCACGAACTTCTGGTCAAGAGCGGAATGTTGAGACCTGATTCCAAGGTCCCAGCTATCTGCTATCGGCCGCTGGCCTGCTTCACCCATAACGCGCGTTCCGCTGAGTTCCGATTGATTCGGAAGCCCCAGAGCGCAGAGGAGGTGAAGCTGCTTTTCTACGGCCCCATGTTTCCCTACTTTTGGGCGAACGAAGGCTCGAACGACTACACCATCGTTGAGGGTCCAATCGACTTGCTGTCGTCGATTGTTTTGGGCACGAAGAAGAACGTAATCGGCGTTCCTGGCGCGGGCCGTTGGCGTCCTGAGTGGTTCAAGAACCTTTCGGGGAAGTCAGTCCTTCTGGCTGTCGACGGTGATGAAGCTGGCCAGCGTGCTGTGCATAAGGCCAACGGCCTTCTGAAGGTCATGACCGACGTCGGGGCCAACGTGAGCGTGCTCACTTATCCCGAACCGTTCACGTCGGTCACACCGGAAGAAGACTGGGATGTAAATGGCTTTCTCCAATGGAAGTTGTCTCAGCTGCAACAGCAGCAAAGGAACTCATCATGCGGCGAACCCAGTACCCGATAGTGAGCAACATGCCAGCCGACTATGCCAAATTCCGATTTGACGTTAGGGTTGGCTATGCGGTCTACGTGCGGAAAGACCATCAGGCCGCAATCGCCTTCTCAGGGCGAAAGAGAAAGCCTGACTTTCACCGCGCGTACCAAAGCGCCGAAGCAATGCGTCTTGACGTCGACGCCTATGTCGAGGAAATGGAACGCAAGGCAAAGGTTGCCGCCGCAAAGCTGGAGCATGCGACTTCGAACCAAGTCGGAGACATCTACCAGGCTGTTTGGGGAAGATCGACGACAGACGTGGATTACTACCAGGTAGTGTCCATATCGGGAAAGTCGCTTTTGTGGCTTCGACCGCTGATCAAACGCCCAGGCAAACGAGGCACACATCCTTGGGTGCCTGTTCCTGGCATGTACACTGCGCCCCCGGTACGGAGGCGTGTAAGTACTGACGGGAGGGTAAAGATCGACGACGTGACCATCGCGCACAAGCTTTGGCCGGCAGATAAGCCCCGATCCTCCGTAGTTCCGAGACCGGTGCTGTATCGCGTATAAGCCAGCAAACCCTATTCCTTTTGGAATAGGGTTTTTTTTTACCCGGGCCTTCCCACTCACCGCGCGGGAAGATCAGAAGAGGCGATACCTCGTCCTTTTAGCGGTGCCAACGCATCCGCCAGCTTCCGATCGAACCGTTCGGCGCCAAGGCGGAGCTCGCAGAGGACCTCTTCCAGTAGCAGGTCAAACTCGTCGACCTCCGGATGCGGTTCCTGCCAAGGCTCTTCATGGTCGTCGTGGTCGAGATCACCACATCCCAACGGGCAGCAGTCCGGATCAATTCCGTGTGTGCAATAGCCACACTCAGCCAGTTCAATTTGAACCTGTGCCAACTCCCCCGCCGCGAGGTAGCCGAAAGGCACGGCAACAGAAATCGCGAGCGACTTCATCTCGCCAGGAAGCCCAACAATGTGCTCTTCGACGGCTGCACTGAATCGTTGCTGGTACAGGTCATAGCTCAGTCCGCATCCGGCATGGGCCATCGCCTGGAGTGATTCACAACGCGCCTCCCATGTCGCGACGTCGAGGTTGACCATGTCCGTCATTGCGCCCCCTGACCGGCAATTCGACTTTCCGCCTCGAAAGCAAGGGCCCGCAGAGCGGCATGCTCCAGGTCTGAGTACGTGAGCTCTATCCCCATAAAGAGCGATCGAGTCGCGCCGCTCTGCGCCCCCAGGTCATGAAACACATCCCCAGGCCCGCGCATCGCAGCATCGCGAACCGCTAGACTAAACCCGTCGGCGCACTCTTCAAGCAGACGGAGCCGGTCAAGGCTCGCCTGTTTAATCTCGCCGTCCAGAAGCATGAAAAAGTAGCCCTTTCCGCCCGTGCGAGCGAGACGCCCCCGCAACTGGTGCAGCTGTGTGACGCCGAATCGTTCGGGATGAACCACGACCATACAAACCAGCGACGGCAGCGTCACCCCGACTTCAATTAGCGTTGTACTGACGAGCAGATCGATCTCTTTCTCTCTCATCCGTTTGAGAACCTCATCTTTCTCCTCGTCCTTCATTCTCCCGTGCACGAATCCAAGGCGGTCGCTGAAATGTGCGGGAAACCGACGAAACGCCGAGGTGCCGCTTGCCTGGTCGTCGTCTCCGTCCACCAATGGGTAGATCAACGCAGCCTGGCCGCCCTTCGCAATCAAGTCCTTCACAAACGCTGATAGCTGTTGGGCCTTTTCCCTATCCACCAATCGCGTCCGGACAAGCTTGGTGACTGGAACCTCTCGCAACTCCGACACGTCCATCCCGGCCAACCCTACCAGCGCCACGGTGCGAGGAATCGCCGTCGCAGTGACTTCCAGTAGATTCGTGGACGGACCGACCAAGGCGGCACGCTGAGCCGTCGAGAACTTCTGCTGTTCGTCAACAATCACGAGGTCGAACGCTCTGCCGCCCTTCTTTGCCCACGAGATGATCGCGGTCGTCCCAATCACCAACGCGTCATCTACGTCCTTGGGCTTGGCGCCAGCGATCATGCACACCGCCTTAATGTGCGGAAAGAATGCAACGCACTCGGAGTGGACCTGGGCGGCCAAGGGGCGACTCGGACACACTATTGCCACGCGGGCGCCAACCTCGCTGGCAGCTGCGGCGATAACCAGATACACCGCAGTCTTGCCTGTCCCAACATCACCCGACAGCAGCCGTGCCATGGCCAGGTTCGAACTCAAATCGTCCATGATGTGCTTTACCGCCCGCCGCTGGTCCTTCGTCATAGGATAGGGCACCATCTTTATCAACTCGGCCAGTCTTTCCACAGTCAAGACAATTCGAGATTTCGGCTGATTGGTGCGTTCACGGTTCGCGCCAACCTTCCAGGCAATCGCGGCGAGCGATAAGGCACGGGCTGCGGCCAACGATTGGGTGGCGTCGGCGAGGGAATCGGGCCAGTGTAGTAGCCTGATCAGACTCTCCGCAGGCATGTCAATCGTCGCCCGTATGGCGTCGGCATCCATGCCTGTTCGCTGCGACAGAAGGGCGACCGCACCCGGGATCCCGTCTGGGCCAACGCTATGCACCGCTAACCGGATCTTGTCACCTCCTAACACCCCCTGCTTTCCTCGATAGAACGGCCGTACGCCCCCTCTTGCGTCCGCAGCGATAAAAGACGGATTGACCATGGAAGCGCGCCCGTGCGACGACCTCAGTACACCTGCAACGAAGATATCATCGCCCGGCATCACTGTCCGCCAATTCGCCATATCACCGTAGCAGTGGAAATCTGCCTCGCTACCGGCCGAGTCCGAAGCCCTTACGAACACTCGCGCAGCTTCCATGCTTTCCCGGTCGACCGGCCGCCCGCCCTGGGTCATGAAGACAATGGAAATGCAGGCCACCAAGACATATGACTCGCTGCCTTGGTTTGCCACGGGCAGGATGGTGGATGGCTGCCTGTAGTCGTGATATCCCGCCGGCGCGATGAGCAATGCTGCTTCTCGGGAATCGACCCCCGCTTTGGCCAAAGACTTCCAGAGAGCGTCAAGGTGATTAACCGCAGTCGCGTTCATTCGGCCTCCTGTGTGGTTGAGCGTTGGCCCGCTTCGACGGCCGCCTTTTTGCGATGCTGCTGGGCTTCCAGGGCCTGCATCACGACTCGGCTCATGTCCGCCGACGCTGTCGGATCAAGCGCGGCTAGGCCAAGCGGGCGACGCCCAGGCTTGGATGGGCCACCTTTCTTGGACTTTCCTGACGCCACTTCTTCGGCGACAAACTGGAGCAACGCCTCTTCCTCCGCCTCCTCTTCGAGGTCGGCCATGGCATCGGCGAGCGCTCGCTGCGCATCGCGATCAGTTGGCCGCGCGTTCCCGGATTCGGACTCGTGCGGCGGTGTCAATTGGTCAGGTGCGCCATTCTCTGTCGGGCAGTCAGCGCTCAGGCCAGTCGGTGCCCCGAACGCAGCGGCGTTCTTCTCCTGGATCCAGAATTCCGATGGCGGCACAGGCAGGTGGTAGAACGACGCGGCCTTTATCACGGCTGTGGCGACGTGGTCGGCTAAGTAGGTCAACCGTCCCAGCTCGGCCATCGTCGGTGGCGGCGAATGCATGACAATGGCCGGCGCGAAATCTGTAATGTGCTTTGTTGTCTTCCCGTGGTAGAGCCCAACGCTATACATTGGGAGGTGCGGCGAGAAGGACACGCTCCGATGCTCGGCATACAAAAGCCCACGGTCATAGAGGGCGGCTAGGATCGCGCAAGTGATTTTGTACCGATCAGGCCCGCTAGAGATGGTCTCACCAAGCTTTTTGAGAACCAGATTCCGCAAGTCATGTTCGCGGATGAAGATCTTTCCCTCGTGTTTCTGGCCAATCCGTACGGATGCATCTTTCTCCGGGTCTCCCGTGCCGTTGATTCGACCCGGCTCGCAAAGAATCGAGACCAGCGCCTCCCATACTTGGTCCGCGTCATAATCGTCGACCTCTTGATCTTGGCTTGCGCTCACGCCGGTCTCTTCGGTGCCCACGGCCCGATCGGCAGCTACCAGAATTCCCATTAGCGCGGCAGCACGGTCATCGACTGGAAGACCGTACTTGTCGATAGGAAAGTCACTCGGATGATGGTAATGAGCCAGCGCAACGCTCAGCGCCTCGCGATCGTGGTCTGGCAGTTCCCAGTACTCCGGCATCCTGGACAGTAACCGCGGTGCAAGCACGTCATGCACCACGCCTTTGTCATCATCATGGCTGGTGTTTCCAGCTTCCTCCGCGTTGGCGACGATATCGCCTTTCGCAGAGACTCGGTACACGAGAAGCTTGCCGATGTCATGCGCCATTCCTATAACAGCGATGAGCGGGTCTTGCGGCAAGAGCTTGTAGGCGGGGTCTTTCTTATCCAAGACTTTGAACGTCTTTCGACGACGCGCTTTTACATACACGCCCGAATACTCGAAGCCTGGCGCGAGTTCCAACGCCTTGACGGCTACTGCCGCGCAATGCTCGTGCAGCCGCCTGGATGCATGTCCGCCACGTCGATGCGATGCTGGGTAGTGCTTGTGCGCGCAGTATGTGTCCCATACCGCCAAAAGGAGGTTATGGTGTGCCGGCCAGGTGGCTTTCGCCTGCGCCATCCACACATCCAGTGCCGGAGGCAGCGCCAACCGTTCTTTTCGCGGATCTCGGATTCTCGGTAGAGCATTGAAAGAGGTTGGGACTTCACCAATCGAGCACTCAATTCCCAATAGTGCCGTGGGCTGGATACGAGACCGGGCCAGCTCCCGCTGGACGAAAATTACGGCGGCGACAGTCGCCGACGACGCGAGGATGACGAGCAGCGAAGTGCGCCAGTCAAATTCCTCTGTGGCGAGGTAGGAAAGCACTCCCAGGGGGTTGTCTCCGAACTCAACGATGGTGAGCAGGACCCACCAGAACAGCGTTACGCGCGCAATGCGGAAAGGCAGTTTGTTATTTGCGCCAAGGGCCATAGCCTCAACTCCCCTTTTTGCTTAGGTCCCCGGGTTCCAAGGTGCGGGAGAAGTCAAACGGCGTGTACTTCGCCCTTCCCAGTAGCCATCTGCGCGCGAATCTGACCGCCTTGAAATGCTCATGATCTGGCAGCCCAAATTGCTTCGCCAACTCGCTGGCCTGGTCCTCATTGGCGATCCCTTTACCGACTTGTCCAATGATCCAGTACCCGGCCGCCATAGCGTTATCAGGCTTCGTGCCAACGCCTCTCTGGTACAGGTACACAAGCGCATCAATCGCATCCGGATAGTTCATGGAGGCAGCCTTGCGCATCGCAATGAAGCCCTGTTTCTCACGGCCAGTGTCCAGAAGCAGACGAGCATGCAGGTATGTCCCGTACGAGCTCTTCCATTTCGCCGCGCGCTCCGACCATTCCAGTGCCTCGGCCGTGCGCCCTTGCGAAAACAACAGACTCGCAGCCATCGCGGCCGCGGGGCCGATCCCGTCAGCTTGTTGATAGGCCGTCAGCGCTTCGCGCGGATCCGCTGGCACGCCGCGCCCTTCCTTGAGCAGGACACCGAGGTTGTAGGCCGCAAGCGGCACCTTCTTCTTGGCTTCCAAGAAATAGGAGGCCGCACGTGCGCTGTCACGGGGCACACCGATACCGTTGTCGAAGGCGTATCCGAGGATTGCCTTGGCTTCCGGATTGCCACGCCGAGCCATAAGGCCAAGGCGGTCCAGCGCCTCCCGGTCGCCCGACATGTGTGCGGACCAAAGCTTGGCCGCGTCTCCCCTCGCCCCAAGTCCGTCATTGCCTATGCGAAACGCGCTTTTCACGCCGTCCGTCAGCGCCTCCATCACCCCACTGGAGGCATGAACTGACGCCGGTGCCGATAAGCAGACCGTCACCAGGGCCATTGCAGCGAGTTTCTCTTTTCGGCACGACATTCAGGCTCTCACGCAGACGATTTTGACCCTGGCGATGTTAACATTTAGAGGTGTCAACTATCTGATTTATATAAATCTTATGATAAAAAATCGATCAGATCTCAACCCGATTGCTCGCGGGGAAGACCTCCGGTTGCTCTGCCGCCAGTACGTCCAACATCGAGGAACCGAGCAAGAAAAGCAGCTTTCTGACCAAATCGCGCGGCTCGTTCTGACCAACCCAGGCATCCGGGCGATCGCCTGGAGCGCACTGCGGCGCTACGGGCACCTGGGAAGCGACCGACTGGAAGAGCTGTTGAGTGAACTCGCGGCGGTCGTCGTAATCCGGCTTCTACCTCGAATGCGGGATCCCGATGCCATATGGGGCGCGCTCAAGGGCTGCGCACGCAATCTCGTTCTTGACTACACGCGCAATCCCTACGATTCCGAGCTACCCTTCACTGCGGACCTGGACGACCCCAAGGTTGGGGCCGCGCTTGTCCCTGTAGAATCGGATACTCTCCGCCTCGATACGACCATGATGGCCAAGAAAGCCCACGCACAACTTGCCGCAGCGCTGGCGGCGCCCCCAACTCGCGAAGATTGGATCCCGGTGCCGATTCCACCGCTGGACGGACAACTGCCCGGGGCGCCCGTCCCCCTGGCCGAGCTATCCACGCTGCCGGCAAAGCCGACACGCGCCCCCCGGACCGCAAAAATCGCGTCCGCGGGGCAGCTTGAGCTGCGCGAAATTAAGACCAAGCTCCAAATGACGATTCCCGAGCTCGCGGCAGCGCTGAGCAGCAATCCCAATACCCTCAGTGCGTACATGAAGGGCATCGCCCCTCTGCCGGACGAAGTGCTGGAGCGTGCACGACTGTTGTTCCGCGCAAAGTTCGACCAGGTCAAGCAGCAGAACGACCGTTGGAAACAGATCGCCGGCAAGAGCGGCAGCATGGCGAAGATGATCGCCGAATGGAAGGAGCGCGCAGGCGTCCGGACGAACCGTGAGCTCGCCCAGATACTCGACGTGTCCGAAACCACCATCACGCGTTGGAGCCAGGACCTCAACATTCCTCCGCCGCACCGTATGCGCAAGTACGACGGGCTGGTCGATGCCGCGGGCGGCAACGCTGCAAAGACCTAGGGGTGCGCCCCGCCCCTAGACAGGCCGCTGCGCTCCAACACCCCCTCTATCTCGGCCAACCGTCCCAACTCTTGAAGCTTGGATGTCGGGGCAAACACAACGCTGTTACCGTCCCCGATTGCCCCGCCGGTTGCTGAGATCGAGAGGAGACCGGTTCGAAGCAAAGCGCCCCTGACCGCTTCAAAGTCGCCCCACCGAGCCGTGTCTGCCCCATAAATGTCGTGGTATACCGCCGCCCCCAACTGGACTAGACGTGCCGTGCGCAAATCGGCGGGCATGTGTCGCAAATACCCCGCTAGGACGACAATCTCCTCTGTCGTCAATCCGGCTAGGGTATCGGCCCAACGGTAGAACTCATCCGCATAAACGGCCTCGTGGGCAAGCTGGCCGGCGAGCACGGCCGCCAGCATGCGGAGATTGATTCGTCCGACACCCTCGCGCACTGCCCGCGCGTACCGCAGTGCGATGTCTGCGGACTCCTCCAGTTCAACGGTGTGCTGCGTCGCTCGCCCCGCTCGTAGTTCCTCAAGCAGGATGTGGCGAGCTTCCTCCGCTCGCCTGGCTTGACGGGCCTGTAGCGCTGCCTTTGCCGCGGCCCCAAGCACTGACGCCCCCGGGACACAAAGCAGCGAAAACGCGTCAGATATCACCGCGCCGAGATAATCGGCGATATCGCTACCGCCAGTTGGCTGCGCGGGCACCGCCTCGATGGGAGCTACGCCTCTCCGGTGCTTTCTGGGTGTCGTCACAACTCGCTCCTCGGGATCTGATCGCGATCGTTACGCCGCTCTACGCGCCTTCGGCCCGGTTAGGCTGGGCCGCTTGTTCAAGTACGGCCTTATGAATAGCAGCGAACTGGTGCGCAACCTTTCGCGCCGAACTTCCGTCGGAGTGATACTCGGGCGTGTCCAGCTCTGCACCATAACGCTCCCGGAGGTTCTCCATAACATACTCAGCGGAGATACAGGATGCGATGGAATCATAGCTATTTCGCTGCAAGAATGAGCGGACTGGCATCCCGCTTGCCACTTCCCAACCTTCCCCGACGTAGGTGTCGAGGAACGCATCCATGCTAGCTGGGTCCTGCTCGAATATCCCTCGCAGGTGCTCTTCGACTTCTGCCTTACCGCGCCCCCTCTGCCAATGCCAATAGAGCCCTGGCGCGTCCATTGCCGCCGCTAGGAAGAGCGGACCTTCCGCGCTTGCGGCTCGAACCCTGCCGGCGAATAGCTCGTAGACGGCGTCGTTTGCATCGTCTGGCAAGACACGATGCGCCTCGGGCTTGTCCGGATAGTGAGTGAGCCATCTAACGCACTCGCTGCCCAAAGCCAACGGCTGCGCGGCCTCAATCACCGTCTTCACCGCATCGAGCCGGTGCGCCATCTCGATCTGCCTCATTAGTTGAGATACGAGGATGGCCGCTTGCAGGAAGGTTCCTCCCATGACATAGGGTCCACGCTCTCGCGGAAGCATATCGCCGTTCCGAACTATTGCGAGCGCCAAAGGCAGCGCCGCGATTTCGTCAACGTCCTCGGCACGGTCCCGAAGCCTCTCAATTAATCGCGGCATCGCCCGGTCGGCGTGTTTGTTCAAGGTCGCGCGCTGCGCCTCCGGATCACCCGTCGCTAACGAAGCGATTAGATCGTCAATTCCGCTATCCGCAATGTCGCCTTCCGGTACCCCATAAACAAAGTAGCGCTTGAAATACCGGCTCGAACACAAGCGTTGCTCGGCCGTCCACTGCTTATCCCATTCGGGACCGTACATCATTGTGTCGACACGTGGGAAAAGCGGTACCAACAGCCGTCGTCTAACAATGTCACGCTCCTTTGCCGTAGAGCGTGGCATAGCGGCTGCCAGGACCTCATCTAAGGGCGACGGCTGGGCTTGCAGTGGGTTGCGCGCAATGTCGCGGGGCTCACCTTGTAGGAACATATCTGGCTCGTCCCGTATTGCAATGTATAGCCGGGGATACAGTAGGCGTAGTCCTTCAATCAACATGAACTCGGCAATGTTCACCTCCCCCTTTACCAAGGGCAACGAAAACAGGAGAGCGTTGATGTACTGCTTTGCGAGCCGCGGCGTGTGTAGCTTCGGCTCAAGGCCGTCGACGAACGGGCGCGTAAACTTGTCGACTTGCGACTGATCGATTGATATGTTGGCTTGTTGTAAAGCGCGGTTAAGTCCTTCGAAAGTAATCTCTCGAAGACTTAGGCGGTCGGCCGGCGGCAAGTGGAGCGGCACCTGAATGATTTTTTCCAGGAATGCCCGGCCAGCTTCCGCCCCTCCCGCCCCATATCGTTCACCGAGCGCGGCAGAAACCACATCGTCATCAAACGCCAACACGTAACACGTGTACTTGAAGCTGGCCGACAACTTGACCAGCTTGAAAATCGCATGGGTCTCGTTCCTGTCCAGGCGATCGATGTCGTCAATGAGGATGACGAGCCTCTTACCGCTTTCGAGGAGCAGGGCATCGATCTCGTCCTTCAGTTCATCAAGGCCGACCTTCGATAAGGCCTCTCCGAGATTCTTGGCAGCCTCACCCGGGTTGATATCTACGCCTGGCAGCGCTACGGAAACAGCCGACAGTAGACCGCCGTACTTCCCCAAAAGCTCGGCCGCTCGACCTTTGAACCCAGGTTCTTTGCCCAAAGTTTCGGCCAGCGTTGCGAAGAAACCGCGCAGAAGCGCTTCTTCGGACGGGAAGTGCCATGGGTTAAAACGTATCGCTATGGCGTTCTGGTGGGGGCCAAGCGATTCTTCCATCATTTTTAGAACGGACGTCTTACCGTCGCCCCAGGGCCCGAAGAGGCCAATGACAATGCTCGACGGGTCCGCTCGCTTCGCTATCGTCTCAGCGATCCTGGCCGCGAATGGCGCACGCCCAAAACGGTCCTGCGTCTTCGACCTTATAGGATCATCTGAAAGATACGGACTCTCGGGTTGTTCTTTGGCCATTTCATGCGTCGATGCGTCAGTCGTGCACGTGGTCGACGCGCGTTTCCGTCCAAAGAGGCTTCTAATCCATCTCATGGGATCCTCCAGTCCCCGAATGTTACCCAACTTGTTACCAGTTCGTCAGGCGTGTGACCGCGTCCCCCCCCCGGCGGCTTGAGATCCGATCCCCAAAAGAGAAACGCCCACCCTTCCGAAGAAAGGCGGGCGTGAACCGGCAAAAAGTGGGCTTAGTAGGAACTAGAACGGAATATCATCGTCCATGTCAGCCAGCGAGGCGCCGGTAGATTGAGGCTGCTGTGCCGCCGGGCGGGGGTTGCGTTGCTGCGCAGGCGCGGAACTAGGTTGGTCGTCGCCCCCGCCTTCGCCGCCCCCTCGTCCGCCCAACATTTGCATTTGGTCGCCGACGACTTCGGTGCTGTACCTGTCCGCCCCCGTGTCCTTGTCCTGCCATTTCCGCGTCTTGAGTCGGCCCTCAATGTAGACCTGCCGGCCTTTCTTGAGATACTCGCCTGCGACCTCCGCGAGGCGGTTGTACAGAACGACTCGATGCCACTCCGTCTCCTCGCGGCGTTCCCCGGAGGACTTGTCTTTCCACTGCGACGTCGTCGCGATAGACAGATTGCAGATTGCGGCGCCGTCCGGCGAGTAGCGTACCTCGGGATCTCGTCCCAGGTTCCCAACCAAAATCACTTTGTTGACCGATGCCATTTTGATTTCTCCTTCGGAAAATGACAGATTTCGCTAGATCGGCAGGGCGGAAGAGCCTTGTCTTATCCGATCAACGGCAGGTTGACGACATCCACCGGTGGCTGGCAGCCGACTAAGTGGCAAGGTGGCGGATATGCGAATGCCGCCCCAGCACCGCAGGAATAATGGTCAACAGGCGGGCCGACTTCGGCTCAATGATGGCAACGTTGTTGTCGTTGCCGCTGACCGCCAGCAACGCTCCGCCCCCAAGGAATGTGCATCCCCGGGGATCTGGCACGCCGAAGCGAAGGGATGACCGAACCTCGGGCCTGTCCCAGCCATCCCACTTCATCCACAAGGTCTGCGATGCGGCGAACGTCGCGACCGAAAGGCCGAGCGACTCGCTCCTCGCAAAGCTTTGGCCACGTCGCTGCATCGTTGCCGAGGTGTCGAACTTGGTCGTCACTCCCTTCAAGCGATCGACGCGGTACACGGGCAACGGCAACTCGAAGAGTCCGCTTTCGAGTTCTACCGGCAGGAGCGAGGCACTGTCACGGACCTGCGCCAGCGCGGTCGTAACTTGGTCAGCCTGAAAGCATGAGAGCCGCTGAGCTTGCATCTGCATAACCAGCACCGCTCCCTCTCCATCGGGGCAAAGGTGAGTGGCTACGCCGTCCGAGGGAAGCGCCCAATTGCTTTCGACCGCCAACGTGCGTTTGTCGAGGAACGCCACGCTCGGCGCCGCCACATCGAACAGGAGATTGCATGCGCTACCCGCCGAACCGGCATTCGGCCCCTGCGGTCGATTCCCATAGTGGGCAACGGCGATCCAATCGCCGCAGTCGACCACGTCATGCGGGCGTATACCGCCCGTAGCAACGCGTGTGATTTCCTTCCCAGTGGCGTCCAGGTACAACAACCATCCCCCCTCGATCGGGGACGTCGAGGATTCAGCGGCGATAAGCGCTCCCGCGCCGTAGGCCAACCCATGGCCGCGGAACGTCACCCCTGTGTATCGTCGCGACTCCCGGCGCGTGAAGTCGTTCGAGAAGACCTCGATCAACTCCCGGGCCTCATGGCCGATCGCGAAAATGCTCCCCTCGGGATTGCTCGCCGGCACGACCAGGTCGTGGAGGTTCGGAGAGTCGGACGAAGCATAAGCAGGGGCTTCCCCGTTCACACTGAGGACTGCAATCGCAGCGCTTGCGCCGCCGACAGCGGCGGGCGGAAGCGGCGCGGTACTGTAGGAAAGGACACAAATACGACCATCCGGCAGTCCATCCGCGACGCGGGGCGCAATCTGCGCCGCATTGGCTCTGCCGAACGCAGGAAGACCTGCGACCAGTGAAGCGCCGAGCATTTTGCCCATGGCGCGTCGACGGCCGGCGAGAACGGGCCCCTCGCGGCCGCTCATGCTCGTTGCTCGGTCGCTTCAGGCATCGTCGACACGAGTTCCCTCGGCAGGTATTCCGTGAGCCAGGGATATAGCCCGGGCTCACCGATCAGTCCGGAATCGAAGTCAAGGCGCTCGATGTCCCCGATCGCCTTGATAATGGGCACGCGACGCACGTCGGGCTCTGCGTCTGCGTCCGGCGACGGCGTGGTCTTCACCTTCACGTACAGCTCACCCATGGCGTGGATGGCCAAGGGCCCGTTGCGCTTGGCTTTACGAATGGCCGTATAAAACGGCCCCGCTTGGCGGCCATAGATGCGTATCGGAATGCACTTATCAGCATTTTCGAATTGCCGCAGCAGCAGCACGAGCTTGTCGCCGGTGGGCTCCTGGGTTTCCGGATGGGGCTCGCCTCGTTCGAACTCCATCGCGTGCACGAAGCCCGCCAGCCGGATGACGTTCGATCGCTTACGCTGGGCGCGATCGATTTTGTATGTGAAGGCGTCCTGTCGTCCGGGTTCGGCACCGGCCGCGTTGAGGATGGCGCCGTTCATGCGCTTCGCATAGTCGCGCAAGTCATCCCCACGCAGGTCGCGAACGCTCGGTGCTTGGAAGTGCAGCGCCTTCAAGGTGAGGCTGTATTCGCCATCGATGAGGTCGGAGCGTACCAGCGCTGTGACGGCAATCACGTCGCCGGGCTTGAAGTACTTCGGCAGACCCACGCCCTTGGTCACGTCGAACTCGAACGAGACGCGATAGTGCGGGCTCTTGTTGGAGATCAGGATCTCGCACCGGCCCGCCTCACGGTCGACGGAGAAAAGCTCTCCGACCAGCCAGACGGCGTTCATCATCCCGTTCGTGTACGCGAACGAGCGCGGAGATACTGCGGCTTCGGCAGAAAGCATGTGGGCTCCTTTCTTTGCTCGGTTCCAAGTTAAACATTGCGCGGTGCCACGATACGCGCTGTTTTTATTTCATACAATGAGGAACGAACAAAAACGACTTTTAGGGGCCAAAAATTTGGTTTAGACGCTTGACTGATGCACAATGCGTGTCAATTAGCCCTGATGATATTTATTTCATCGATCGGAGACTGCGCATGGCACGCAAGGACCAAAATGCCCAATTCGAACTACCCGCCTCGTCTGGCACCAAAAGGCCGCAGCGTGGCCGCCCCCGGCGCTCTTCCGCCGACGATCCTCCCCGGTCCACGGGACCGGACCATTGGCCAGGGGTACCTCTCGTACAGCGGATCCGCGAAAAGCTTGCAGATCCGCGCTGCGAACTGAATCTCACCACCCTGGCGAGTCGACTGGGCCTCACACAAGGCGCTCTGACTGCGATTCTCACCGGCCAGCGGGCGACCCTTTCTCTCGTCCGCGATAAGGAACGGGGCGCCTGGCTGGCAGCTTGGCTTGGCATCCCTCAGTTCTGGCTGCGCGTGCTCGCCGGCGACATCGAGCATTCAGAACTGCGGTGTCAGATCGGGTTGGATGAGCAGCTGTGGCTCACCGCCCAGAAACTACAGGCCGACCCGAAATGGGTGGGATACGCGCCCCCGTCTAAACAGTACTGGGATTCGCTCCCGCTCGCTCAACGTCTCTTGGTGGTGGAGCTGTACGAGTGGGGATGCACGATGGAGCGCAAACTCCTGATGGCAGACGCAGGTGTAGCGACCGCCCACCCGGCAAAGACAAGGCAAGGCAAGTCCGACCGCGAGCCCGTTGTCCAGGAACTGTGAGCCCCGCGCGAAAGGCTGTAGGAGGAGACGTCGGGACCGCCCCGCCCTCCTCCTGCGGCGAACGCTGACGTCAAGCTCATGCTAGCGATTGTTGCTCCCCTTGAGCGCCAACGTCGCCGGCGTTTTCCGCCCCCGCAGTCGGCTGTTTGCGCGAACGCTTCTCCATGGCTTCCGTGACTTGCAAGTGCGTCTCGCGGAATGCTTCGAGCGCCGATTTGCTGATTTTCACCGTGACCAGGTCGGCTTCATCTTCCAGACCCGGAATTTCGGCGGTCTCGCCCGGCAGGAACCCTTGAAGATACGGCGCGACCTTCGTCATTGCGTCGTAGAGGTTCGGCACGTATCGCGGAGGGACCTTGGGCCCGGTCGAAAGAACCTTGCGGGTCACCCTCGCTTGACCCATGGAATCCGCGATCTTGAGCCCCTCCAGGAGCCGCTCCTCCGCTTTGTCGCCATGTGACTTGAGGAATTGGACCGCCACGGCGGCCGACACCTTGTCCTCGATCACCATCTGTCGGATTCGGCTCGGGGCGCCCATCAGCGAGAGCAAATCGTTGACGTACTGCTCGCTGTAGCCAAAACGACGGGCAATTTCGGATACCGACACCTGATATCCGATCATCCGCTTCATCAAAATGCCCAGCTCGTAGGGTGCGAGCGGTGTGCCCTCTTGGGCATTAGCTTGAGCCACGGTGAGGTCAACCATGGTCGTGCCCTTGGGCAGCACGATCATGGGAATACGCTCGATCTTCGCTCCGTGCTCCCGCGCCCATCCAGTCGCATGATATCGGGTATGCCCCTCGGTCAGGTAGAGCACGTCCAGGCCGCCTTCGCGCGCAACATAGCCCTGGACGGGCTTGTCCGGCGCATAGCCGTTGGCGAGGATCAGGCCACCGATGTACGCGACCCGCATCCGCCATTTTTCGTTGTTGATGCGCGGCTGCCATCCTGGGATTAGGCGGATCTGCTCATAGGGCACGTTCCAGAGGTCCGAGCTCTTCGCGCCCGCGGCGTCCATGCTCGCTTTCACGTTGCCTCGCACGAGCTCTCGCTCGACGGTCGTCGGCGGAAGTTGATCATCGAGCACTTGGTCATTCATGGCGTTCTCCTTGGCCTTTGTAGGGCGCTGACGCAGACGGCCTCGATAACTGAATGGGCTCGCTGCGGATGGTTTGGCGATGGCGCCCATAAGGGCCGAGCAAAGCTACTTTTGAAGAATTATAAATTGGTGCTTTATTCAACGTAAAGCATCAATTAATATTAGCCTTACCAAAAGATGTATCCACGCCTCGTTGAATTCGGTTCTGCCAATGAAAAACGCCCCAAACCGTGGAACGGCTGGGGCGCTAGTCTCGTCGGATGAAGCGACTTGGAGAGAGTCGTTGACGATGCACAACGAGCGATGCATCGAGTGGAATTAAAGCATAGCTAAATTTGCTCCGTAAGGGGCAAGCACGCCAAATTTTGCGACATGACCATGCCAACCGAATTTATCGAACCGTCCGCGAATGGCCCAACTGCTGAGGCGTACGGCGAACTGTACGTGGCGTTCGAGCATTTCAACCGGACCATGTTCGACGCGCAGCTACCACCGTGCCTGATAACGCTGCAACGGCGCAAAGGCACCTATGGCTACTTCTCGAAGGGCCGCTTCGTACGACGAGGCACCGGCGACATGGTCGACGAAATTGCTTTGAACCCGGCCTACTTCGCAAGTCAGACGATCAAGAACACGCTCTCCACCCTGGTTCACGAACAAGTCCACCAATGGCAGCGCCATTTCGGGAGCTTCAGCCGCCGCGGGTACCACAACAAGGAATGGGCGGACAAAATGGAATCCATCGGACTAATCCCGTCCCACACGGGCAAGCCAGGCGGGCGCAAGACGGGTCAGCAGATGGATCATTACATCGAGGCCGGCGGCGCCTTCGACTTGGCTTGCGACTCGCTGCTCACCCGCGAATTCACGCTCTCCTGGCTCGATCGTTTTCCTGCCGAGCGGCTTCCTGTCGATCCTACGCCGGTTGCCACGACCATTCCGCCGGCCACGTCAGACGCGCTGACGACGACACCCGGAATCACATCGACGGCATACCTAGGGCTAGGTCGGGCCGAATCCGTACTTGCGCTTCCCTCGGGCGATCCGGTCAATCGGTCCAACCGCGTCAAATACCGATGCGCGACTTGCCTCACTCAGGTTTGGGGAAAGCCCAATCTGAAGCTTAGGTGCGGTATCCCGATGTGCCGCAACGCCCCCTTCGAGGAGTGCGGAGCAATTACGCAATGCCCATAGCACATAACGCCATTCCCATCACTCAAAGCGCCTTACTGACACCCAACGGGAAACCTCCCAGAGGACTCCATCATGAGCACCGAACCCGCTACCCAGAAGCGCCTAACCGTGCGCGAGCTGCAAACCATCCTCACCGATTGCGATCCAGACGCGATCGTGGATTTGACTCTGCCGGGCTTCATCGACGTGAGCGATAAACAAATTGTTGACGATCCTGATCTAGTGAGCGATGCGTACGGCTTCGTGCCGCATGTCGAGGCCTTCTACAGGACCGGGAAAGACATGCCCTATGAGCACTTTTTCGGCGACGACGGCGCCCCCCGTCCGGGCGTAAAGCCTAATGCAGTGTCCATCGCCATTCCCCGGGACGACGTCGAAAAGCTGTACCGAGACCGCAAGCGTGCCATCGAGCTCGACGATCCCGCGTTGGAGCCGGAGCCAGCGACCGCCGACGCCAACACCGTTATCGTGGACGTGCGCCTCTCGCGAGAGCTTCACACCACCATCCGACAGTTGTTGCGCCAGCTCAACGGCTCGCACCAGGTCAAGATAGAGCAAGGCTGCACACATGGCCTGCTAACCGTTGCGGGTGCGCTGGAAATGCTTGCGGAAGACCTCGGCATGGTCGGGAGCCGGCCCGGTTCCTGGGAAGGCTCAAACATGGCCCAGGTGCTCGCTTCACACGGCTACGACAATTGAGCGGCATCCTCGCCGGGCTCGCCCACACTGGCACATGCACGCCTGCCCCGGCAGGAGTGCCTTCGTGGAGAACTGACCGCCCCCTGTCGAGGGCAAAAAAAAACCCTCGAACGAATCGAGGGTTTTCCGGGCGACGTGTCACGCTGGATGGTGACCCGACTCGCGCTGTTTCTCACGGTCAGTCTTCACGACGTTGTTGGCGACGAACAGGCCGAAACCAACGACGGCCGCGAGGACGCCAAGCATTACAGCGGTTCCGAGATCCATATCAGTCTCCTTGCTTCGTGCCGTAGAACAAACTGGCCAGAGCCAATGATAGCACCATCCCAAGGGACAGCCCAACCAACTTTACGTACAACACCCACGTTGCCGCACCCCAGTTTGTTTCAAACGCCACAGTAGCGGCACCGACACAACTGGCGATCGCAACACCCACAAAGAACTGGCCGAAGGCCTCTCTTTGCTTGCCTACGGGGTAGGTCAACGAGCGCCAAAGAGGCCCAAACAGGTTCCTTTTCAGGTTGCCGAACATCTCCCGCGTGGGCGGGTGGTAGAACTCCGCCACTAGCCACATTAGGGCCAGGGGGCTGAGAATCAAGAACGCAATAAGCATCACCCCTCCTAGATACAGATAGTAACATCCGCGCACGCACGAGGCCCGTGCGGTGCCGGAATCTCTCTCAGTAGCCCTAGGTCGTCTTCATGCCCCGGTGGCTGGCTCCCGCCAATAAAAAACCCGGTTCCAGAATGGAACCGGGTTGGGGTCAGTCAATGGCCTGGAGGATCTCGCGCGCCTCAGCATGGCCGCACGCGAAATCTCGCAGAGCCATGTACAGGTCGAGATGGTTTTCCTGTTGGCTTTGGCACGCAAGCGCGTAGAAGCCAAAAAGGCACGCAATGATGCCCGCCGCCTCCACCGATACCTCGCCGCTATAGCCGTTCATCGCCTGCACGACGCGAACGCGCTCCTTCTGCATGGAGGGCACCATGAAGAAGCCCCCATTCGACAGCTCGAAAAACTCCCAATAGCCGCCGCGGTATTCGCTGCACAGCATTTCCATGTGGTTGTACACCTGCGCCTCGCCGATCATGAGGTACCGGAGGCCAGGCCCAAAGTACTTGGGAAGGATCGACAGTCGTCGATCCCCAGACACCTTAGTCGCCTGGATGACGTCCGTACCCTCTTCAACTGCTGCATTCATACTCTCTCTCCAAAAGGTCCGGCGGAATGCCGGGTTGCCGATTGAAGGGATGTGGTCTGCATTCCTCGGTGGATGCCTTGGCACGCCCTACCCCCGAAAAAAAGCGCCTGGAATGGACGGAATGGCAGTCTACTGTATATTTATACAGTAATGGAGACTCTGTTATGCCCCACGACAAACATCCGCCCCCCTTGACGTTCGCCCAGATCAGGGCACTTTTCGACGCTGATCCAACGGATGCCGCCCGCGCATACTGTTGGGAGATTGCGCGGCTTCACGCCCATCTCCTTGAGGCCTTTCGGGTCTATGAGTACTGCCAGGAAATGTGGCAAGAGGCCGTGCGCAACGGCGAACAGATGAAGGTGATGCCCGGCTCCCTGCTACTGATGGAACACAAATCAGCGCTGCTACGGGAACCCTGCGTGCAGGCCCGTCTTGATGAGCAATGGAAGGACCGGGACAAGCCGTTCACGAGGTACTACCCGGTCAGAGATCTGGATCAGCGCCCAGACCGTGTCTGACGCCTACTGCTGGTGCTGGCCATCGTTGACCTCCATTCCGCTCGGAGCTGACCGGCATGCTTGAGCTGACCAGCGGCAGCATGCGACCCACAGCCGTCCTTCAGATACCCGGCAGTTTCTATCCTAGCCGGCATGTCGGGGTGCTTGTGATCGGCCTAGTTTCGGAATCAATCGAACATAGACCAGTTCGCTGACCAATTCGACAATAGTTTGGGTCACGATGACCGCAGGCAAAAGCGGTACGGCGCCGGGCACCGCAAGAGCTAGAGGCAAAACCACCAGCGAATTGCGCGTCGCCGCACTGAACGCTATGGACCGGCCAGCAGGGGCCTCCAATCCAAAGCCCTTTGCGACTATCCATCCCACAACGGGAGCGATTGCGGCAAATGCGATGTAGACAGGGATGACTCGCACGGCACTGTCGATGGCGTTACCCAACTGCGGAAGTACGGCCGCCACGACGACGAACAAAACTAGCGCCGTTGCGGGTACCGGTGCAAGTCCAAGGCTGCCGGCTACGCGGCTGCCCATGGTGCTGCGAGCAGCCCAAGCCTGTACAAGACCCGCCAAGACGAGAGGTACCACAATGAGCCATGCGAAGGCCTCGACGAACGGACCCACGCGAATCAGTTCTGCAGATGCCTTGCCCATGAACATATTCAGATAGAGGGGCAGTAACGCCATCTGCAGCAGTAGCAAAGCAGGAGTGGCGGCAAGTAGGAGCCTTGCGTCAGCACGGCCTAGGTGAGAAAACGTCACGACATAGTCGATGCATGGCGTCAGGAGCACAAGCAGCACGCCCAGCCGGACCATCGGATCCTCGGGAAGGAAAGGCACCAAACCCGATATGACGAGAGGGATGGCCAAGAAATTCGCGCAGAGTAGCGCCCCAAGGAAGCGCACCCTTGTGAATGCTCTTCGCAATTCCGAAATCGGAACTTGCAAGAAGGTCACGAAGAG
Organism: Achromobacter sp. MFA1 R4; assembly: GCF_900156745.1. Lineage (NCBI taxonomy): Bacteria > Pseudomonadati > Pseudomonadota > Betaproteobacteria > Burkholderiales > Alcaligenaceae > Achromobacter > Achromobacter sp. MFA1 R4. The sequence goes on from NZ_LT707065.1 coordinate 437,244, forward strand.
CATGAAAGCAAGTGTGGGATTGATCAGTGGCTCGAGCCCGCCGCTGTTCGGTATTGCGAAGGCGCAAAGCACCGCTATAAAGATTGCGGCGGAGTAGATAGATACCTGATGGATCTCCAGGCGATCTCGAAGCTTAGGCATGGCAGAATGCAGTGAGAGTGAAATTTGCGGCCGTGTGAAAGACTTCCCGGCACTGCACGCAGTGTACGTTCATCTCCATCTAGGCTGAGATATTGAAGTCGGTCTGAATGCCCCGGATGGGCGTCCAGCTTCACAATGACTATTTCTTGCTTCCTTGTCGCGCATGCTCAATCGCGGCTGAAAGGTCCTGCGGCGTTAGCTTGCCCAAGCGAGTTCCATTCACAAAGAACGTCGGCGTACCTTTGATGCCCGCCGCATTGGCGTCTGCCTCGTCTGCCCTGATGAGCGCGCTGATCGCAGGATCATGCATGTCTCCTCGCGCCTTTTTCTCATCCAGGCCCGCCTGCACCGCGGCGCGCCAAGCGGCGGCGACCTCGGGATCATCGTGCCACTCGGGCTGAGCTTTAAGAATCGCTTCCAATACGGGTTCGAATAGGCCCTGCCGACGTGCAGCTTCGAGCATCCGGACGGTTTCCTCAGATCCCTTGTGAAACAGCACATAACGCATGACGACCCGGACCTCGTTCGGATACTTGCTCAAGATCTGTTTGACGTAAGGGTAGAAAGCACGGCATCCCTCGCAGGAGGGATCGAAGAACTCCACGACAGTGACAGGAGCATCGAATTGTCCGATTACCGGGGAATGAAACCGCACCAGCGTCGCAGCTCCCGGCGAATCCGTTCCGGACTGGTCGGCCCCGCGCGCGGGCACGTCCGCCGGCCGCGTGTAAAAAGCGGCGAAGGCAAAGATAGCGATCGAGGCAACACTGATGGATATGACAAGAAGGCGTCGATTCATTTGTTGGTGTGATGACGGACAAGGAAGAGGGAAATGACAATCAAAGCGAAAGCGAGCAGCGACACAAAGGGTAGGGGTATGGAACCGAGGATTGCCATCTCTGCCCCGGAGCAAGAAGTATCTGCCGAGCAGGAGACGATCTCCGGTTCAATCACTCCCCAGTACAACAAGGTGTGATAGCCGGCGAATCCCGCGCCGATCACGGCCAGCGGCATGGCGTAGCGCCAACCGTCATGGTCTCCTCTATAGCTAGCGACCCCTAGCACTAGTGCTAAGGGGAACATGAATATCCGCTGGTACCAGCACAACACGCACGGCGTCCTGCCCATTACCTCGCCGATGAATACTGCCGACAGCGTCGCAACCAAGGCTGTTATCCAACCTATGGTCAGCCAAATGGTGGCGACCCTAGAATGACGCGTGGTTTGCTTTGAAACGCTCGTCACCGCAAGCTCCTATCAATACACAGGGGAGGGCAGTAGCCCGAGTACTTCAATGTCCGTGAGCAGTCGTGCTTGTGAAGTGAGAACCGGAATAGCTTTCGAGCGCGCATGTTGGCGGCAAACTTCAAACCTGACAATTGGCCTTGTGAAAGATTGAAAGTCCTCGATTTGCAAGGTGCTCCCCGTTGAACAATCGCTTGCGAATCATGAGGCATTTCTCGGATCAAGAGGCATTCGAGGGGGGCTCTTCTCCGGCTTCGGCTGCGTCGCTGAGAATTTCCCGCCCACCTTTGGCAGCAATTGCCGCCACCACCAACCCAAGAATCAGGTCTGGCACGTTCGATCCCGACCACATCACAAGTGCTCCGGACAAGACGATCGCGAGATTCACGATCGAGTCGTTGCTAGTGAATATGGCCGAAGCCTTGAAATTCACGTCTTCCCCCCGATGACGCTTCAACAGGCGTAGGCATATGAGGTTTAATGCGGCGTTGATTGCCGCCATTACCATCATGGCAGGGCCAATCGGCGGTTCGCCACCAAAGAAGCGGCGGAGCACCTCCACAAGCAACATTATTGCCAGGCCGATCAGCAACCACCCGGAAAGACGGGCCGCTCGGACCTTGATTTCCCGCGCCCGCCCTACTGCATAAAGGCTAACTCCGTACACCGATGCGTCTGCCAAGTTGTCCAGTGCGGCGCCTATCAGCGCGGTCGAGGACGCCCACAGACCAACGCCTGCGCCGACGATACTCTGCGCGAGATTAATTAGCAGCACCAACGTCAGGGTACGGCGGTCCTCTGACTCGTTGGAGTCGAGATTTTGTGCCCTGTCTTGGGCGCAGTTCTCACTCATAGATCTCTCCTTGATGCCGCCACTGGAAAGCGTCGGTAACGCTAATTACACGCCCTAAACGGGGTGGAGGGTCAAGATGTGCAGTCGCCGAATGGGCTGCCTTGTGTGGTGACCGCCCAGGCCGGCTTTGTAGATCGCTTGGATATCCTTGGATAGAGTCGATTTCCGCGTCCAAGCGGTTAGGTCGTTGGCTTATCGTTGGCTGCCGTCGTCAACCGGATTTGCCCTACGTTATCGGTCCGTCTCGGTTCTGAGGTTTTATAATTAGATGGGTGTAGAAGGCTTCCGAGCAGCATTCGACCTGAGAGAGTTGGTGATTTCCAGTTCACATTCCGGGCACGGCACGTCGATTCTGAAACCTATTGTCGTGTGCCGGCCGGCCGACTGTGCAAAAGTAGTGCCGCCATGCATGCGGGCAATGGCGGCGACAATGGCAAGTCCCAGGCCGTGATGATTTGCTTCAAATTCACGGGAACTGTCGGTTCGATAAAAGCGGTAAAAAAGTCGCGGTAAGTGCTCGGGCGAGATCGGCACGCCTTCATTACACACGGCTAACACCACCTCACCGACTTTCTCGTTCGACAGGCTGATCTTTATAACGCTTCTCGCAATGGCATAACGGATAGCATTTGAAAGCAGGTTGGAAACCGCCCGCTGGAATAGCGGTCTGTCTATCCGCGAAGCCGCATCGCCTTCTACGACAATGGATACGCCAGCCTCCAGGGCTTCGGCCTCATGGTACTGGCTCACTTCATGCACAATCGCTGCAATACTGTGTTCCCATGCCCCCCTGACCCTAGCACCTCGATCGGCCTGCGATAGGAAAAGCATGTCTTTCACGATGCTGGACAGCCGTTCCAATTCTTCGAGATTCGATCCCAAAATATCCAGCAGCGCGTCTCGGTCGGGACGTGTCCGCAGGGCAAGCTCCGTTTCACCGATCAACGTGGTGAGCGGCGTACGCATTTCGTGGGCCACATCGGCATTGAAGCCTTCCATTTGAATGTAAGCGCGCTCCAATCGCTGCAATACTGCATTGAACTGGCGCACGAGGGGCAAGATCTCAATTGCTTGACCTGCCTCATTGAGGCGCTCGCCGATGCGGTCTGGTGAAAGTTTGGCGGCCTGTTGCGCGAGCGAGTCTACGGGCGTGAGCGCCATGCGCACAGTAATGGTTCCCATGGCAGCCACCACAAGCGAGCCTAAAAGGGCGCAGGCGAATAGCGTCCATGCTAGCCCCCTACGAAGCCGCACATCCTCCGAAATATCGAGAACCAATTTGGCGGTCAACGACCCGCCCCGCGTGCCTGGATGTGGCAAGGAGAACGATATGCTGCGTTCTCTATCGGCATCATTGTTCAACGGGTTGCCAAAGACGACTGGCTTTCCGTTAACTTCAAGTACCAGAGTAAACTCCGGGCGCCCGTAGAAAAAATCTTCGAGCTTGTGCTGCATCCTGGCTGAGTCGCCATCGGCGCCATTCTCCTCGACGACGTGACGAACCACTTCAACCTTCTGTTGCATCAGGGCGTCTTGGCGACGGGCGAGGTTTAGATTTGTCGCGTAATAGACCGCGATGCAGACCAAGCTGAGCGCTATGAAGGTTTGGATCGCGAGTCTTTGCGATAGCCAACGCCGTAGGGATCTAGGCTGTTTGCCCACAATTAAATTTTCCGGACTTCCAGCACATAGCCCATACCGCGCACTGTGTGCAGCAACTTGTTGTCAAACGGATCATCGACCTTGCCTCGTAGGCGGCGGATAGCGACTTCAACTACGTTGGTGTTGCTGTTGAAGTTCATGTCCCAAACTTGTTCGGCCAACTCGAGCCGTGACAGTACTTCTCCTTGCTTTCGCATTAGAAGCGTCAGAAGCGTGAACTCCTTTGCTGTCAGTTCTAAACGTTGTCCGTTTCGACTCGCACGTCTGCGCAACAGGTCCAGATCAAGGTCTCCGACTCGAAGTAAGTTGGGGCTTTCGGCCTGCGGTGCCTGTCGGCCACTGCGCCGGACCAGCGCTAACACACGTGCAAGCAATTCCGACAACGCAAAGGGTTTGGACAGGTAGTCGTCTGCGCCTTCATGCAAGCCGTGCACGCGGTCTTCGAGCTTGTCCCTCGCCGTGAGCATGAGGACCGGAACCTGGCTGGTCTTCCGCAGTTCGTTCAGAATGCTAAGGCCGTCCATGCCGGGCAGCATGATGTCAAGAAGGACGAGATCGTATTCGCTTTCTTGGGCAAGATGAAGACCGACACGGCCGTCGGTCGCGACGTCGACAACATAGTTGTGGTCTGTCAGCGCGCGTCTTAAATACTCGGCAAGCTTTTTCTCGTCTTCGATTACAAGAACTTTCATGTTTGCCAATAGAGGAAAATGCCAGGAGCGGCAGTACAGTGAATATTCTATTCCAGGCATGACCCCCATCGATATCCATGACAGGGCCAAAGAGCGACGACCGGTCCAAACCTCAATCTGCCTTAGCCTGGCGTGTAGATCTGGTCAATACGAGCACGGTCCTCGGCGCTCATCGCTGCGGCCTCATTCTGCACATCTGCGCGCGTACGACCAGTCTCCTGTTTCGACCACCCAGGGCTAGCCACGTTTCTGTACGTCAAGGCCCAAGCGCGCTTGTCAGCCTTCGCTTCGGCCAGTTCCGCCTTGACCTGTTCGGCGGACTTTCCATCCGTTGCATGGCCCTGAGCGGTCTCATAGCCGATTTCGGTATTTGTTTGATGCCACGAGCCCGACGCCTGCGCGGCAGTTGACAACGAAAATGCTGCGGCGAGCGTGAGTACGATGCGGGTGGGATAGGTCAGCATAAGAGTCTCCGTGTTTCATGGTAGGCGCCGCGGTTACAGGGCCTACACGCTTGTGATGAAGCGGTTGTGACACTCTACGGAATGGATCCTGTCAATTCGCAAACACCCTGATTACAAAATCGTAAGCGCGGCCAACATTACAGAATTGTCATGTTTCTGTCGGGAATTTGACGAGGTGCGTTGGATAAAGTGCCGGTCACACTCCCTATTCCCGCTCGCGAAATACGAGTGGGCCAGTTGATTGCGGGCGCGCTCCCAATAGCAGGCCCTCCTACCGGTTAAGATCATGCGTGTATTCCTGCCGCCGCTCGCTGTCGCGGCCATGCTTTGCTTTGTCTCGCCCCAGATCAAAGCTGCAGAGACGCAAGGTTCGTTTCTTGCGACGCCTATAACCACAAGCAAGTCCGGTCCGCATGAGCGCCGATTGACGCTTGACGAGGCGTTAGCTGCTGCACTAGAGCGGAATCCGGGCCTGGCTGCGGCAAAGCATGAAGCAGCGGCAGGCGATGGCCAAGTTACTCAAGCTGGCCTGATGCCCAATCCTTCCATAGACGTCAGCGTCGATGACACGAAGAAGGCAACACGTACGACCACGGCCTTACTGAGCATGCCGGTCGAGTTGGGGGGCAAGCGCGCTGCACGCGTCAGCGCTGCGGAGCTTTCACGCGATATAGCCAGGCAGGACGTGCACAGCGCTCGCGCCACGCTGCGCGCGGCGGTCGTCACTGCGTTCTTTGACATGGCGGTCGCGCAAGAGGCGGTTCGCGTGACAGAACAGAACGTCGACATTGCCTCAGACGCTCTACGCTTGGCCGAACGCAGGGTGGCAGCCGGAAAGGCACCTCCGCTAGAAAGCGGTAAGGCCGGGGTCGCCCTAGCAAATTCACGGATTGAGGCGCGTGCCGCAAGGGCAAAGCTGGAGGACGCACGCCGCAATCTGTCCGTCCTATGGGGTGAGAACGACCCGGATTTTGGCTACGTGACGGCGAACATTGACGCCTTGCCAACGCGCCAGACGTTGGATGCATTACGCGCCAGTCTGGCGGAATCTCCATTTATGCAGTCCGGCCGGATCGCTGTGCGGTTGGGCGAGGCCCAGGTCGCGGTTGAGAAGAGCAAGCGCTTTCCGGACATCACTCTCAGCGCGGGTATCGCCCGTGACAATGAAGCAGGTCGCGACAAACCGCAGATTGGTATTTCAATCCCTCTGCCGCTGATCGACCGCAACCAGGGCAATGTGTATGCGGCATCCATGCAAGCTTACAAAGCGAAGGACACCTTCCGCGATCTGGAAGCCCGCTTGATGGCTGATCTGCTGCGAGCGGTTACCCAATTCGACCTCGCCCTTGCTACGGCAGAGGATTACAGAAGCTCTGTCCTCCCCGGAGCGACGCAAGCCTACGAGTCAGCTCGGAAGGGCTTTGAAGCGGGAAAGTTTGGCTTTCTTGAAGTGCTGGATGCGCAACGGACGCTTTCAGAAGGGAATATTGCCTACCTAAAAGTCGTGGCGACCGCGTATCAAGCGCGATCCGAAATTGATCGGCTTCTCGGACATTGAGTTTCTAAGAGATAAATCATGTTGAAAAAGGCATATTCATCCACCGTCAAGCGCCTCTCTGGCGCTACGGCTATTACGAGCTTGGCGCTATTCCTGAGCGTTAGCACCTTACATGCCGCAGAGGATGAGCACGGTCATGAAGCCCAAGAGTCTGGTACGGCCGGCCCTAACGGTGGCGCATTGACATTACGGGACCAGTTAGGGGTAGAGCTGCTGCTGAGTGAAGATAAAGGTGAGCCTCGCCTGAAGATCTGGGGCTATGACGGTGGCAAGGCGGTCGCCGTGGACGCCTCAGAAGCGAAGGTCCAAGTGAGACGGCCGAATGGCGAGATTGAAGCGCTCACGTTTCGCAAGGAAGGCGCCGCATTGGTGAGCGTGCAAACCGTCGGAGAGCCGCACTATCTGGAGGTCGATGCGGAGGTCAAGCTTCCTGGCCAATCCGAGGCAATGCATGCCTCGCTAGAAAAAGACGAGGGAAAGATCGCACTGTCCGCTGTACAGGTGCAGACGGCCGGTATAAAACTCGCCACGGCCGGTCCGGCACCATTGGCTACGTCTGCGCAATTTCCGGGCGAAATAAAGTTCAACGCGGACCGTACCGCGCACGTGGTACCTCGCATGGCTGGAATCGTGGAAAGCGTCTCTGCGGACCTTGGGCAACAGGTGAAGAAGGGAGAGCTGTTGGCGGTCATTTCCAGCGCATCGCTGTCCGAATTGCGAAGTGAATGGCTTGCAGCGACCAAGCGGCGTGATTTGGCTGCACAGACACATGCCCGGGAACAACGGCTTTGGCGCGAGAAAGTTTCCGCTGAGCAGGACTACCAGGTCGCCCGAGCTGCATTTCAAGAGGCGGAGATCGCTGTGCAAAATGCTGTGCAGAAGCTGCGCGCCGTCGCTGCGGCACCGCGCTCCACTGAGCTTGCATCGCTCGAAATTCGAGCGCCGTTCGACGGGATGGTTGTGGAGAAGCACATCGCGCTTGGGGAAGCCCTAGCAGCGGATGCGAGCATTTTTACGATATCCGATCTGCGCACGGTTTGGGCGGAATTCTTGATCGCTCCCAAGGACTTGCAAGCGGTGCGCGTAGGAGAAGACGCGATCGTCTCGTCCACCGCATTTTCCGAAACTGCGCAGGGCCAGGTCTCTTATATCGGATCATTGCTGGGTCAACAGACACGCACGGCTACCGCACGCGTAACGCTTGACAATCCGGGAGCTGCATGGCGGCCGGGGCTGTTTGTCACGGTGCAGGTGGTGACAGACAGTTCAGAAGTAGCAGTCGGCGTCGACCCTGATGCCGTTCACACGATTGACGGCCAGAATATCGTCTTTATTGAGGTTCCCGGCGGATTTTTGCCGCAGCCCATTACGATAGGTAAAAGCTCCAACGCCATGGTGGAAGTCACGCGAGGTTTGAAGGTGGGCGTACGGTACGCGGTCGAGAATGCATTTGTACTGAAGTCGGAGCTCGGCAAGGCCAGCGCTGACCACGCACACTGATCGCGGAGAGACCATGTTTGAACGCCTCATCCGGTTTTCGATTGAACAGCGCTGGTTGGTCCTATTCCTTACCCTGGGAATGGCTGCCGTTGGCATATATAACTACACGCGCCTCGCAATCGACGCGGTTCCCGACATCACGAACGTGCAGGTTCAAGTCAACGTAGGTGCACCCGGCTACTCTCCGCTTGAGACGGAGCAACGTATTACCTACCCGATTGAGACGGTAATGGCCGGCCTGCCGGGCCTGGAGCAAACGCGGTCCTTATCACGCTACGGGCTGTCCCAAACCACCGTGATTTTTAAAGATGGCACCGATATCTACTTTGCGCGGCAACTGGTCAACCAGCGATTGCAGGAGGCGCGCGAGAGCTTACCGGCAGGAATAACCCCTTCTCTTGGGCCAATTTCATCAGGCTTGGGGGAGATCTTTTTGTGGACGGTCGAAGCTGAGCACGATGCGAGAAAGGAGGATGGGACGCCCTACACCCCGATGGATCTGCGTGAATTGCAGGATTGGGTTATCAAACCGCAGCTCCGCAATATACCCGGCGTTACCGAGGTAAATTCGATAGGCGGCTTCGCTAAGGAGTATCAAGTCGCACCAAGCACCGAGCGGCTCGCATCATATGGCTTGACCCTTGCCGACATTATGGCCGCCCTAGAGAACAACAACTCGAACGTGGGTGCAGGCTACATCGAGCGCAAGGGAGAGCAGTATCTGATTCGAGCGCCGGGCCAGGTCAAGTCCATTGAAGACATCGGCAACGTAGTGTTGACCTCGGTCGGCGGACAGGCGATTCGTATTCGGGATGTTGCCGATGTCGGTATCGGCCGTGAGCTGAGAACAGGGGCGGCCACAGACAACGGGCAGGAAGTGGTGCTGGGCACGGTCTTCATGCTGATTGGCGAGAATAGCCGTGCTGTGTCACAGGCGGTGTCGGAGAAGCTCGAAGTCATCAACAAATCTCTGCCTGCGGGGGTGAAAGCGATCACCGTGTACGATCGCACGAATTTGATTGATAAAGCTATCGCCACGGTCAAAAAGAACCTCCTTGAGGGAGCTGCGCTCGTAATCGTAGTGTTGTTTGTATTCCTCGGAAACATCCGCGCTGCGCTCGTCACTGCAATGATAATTCCGCTTTCAATGCTGTTCACCTTTACGGGGATGGTCGCCTATAAGGTAAGTGCGAACCTCATGAGCCTAGGTGCTTTGGATTTCGGAATCATCGTCGACGGCGCCGTCGTCATTGTGGAAAACTGTGTTCGGCGGTTAAGCCACGCGCAGGCTCATCATCAACGTCCGTTGACCCGGACTGAGCGCTTCCACGAAGTTTTTGCAGCTGCGCGTGAAGCACGCCGCCCATTGCTATTTGGGCAACTGATCATCATGGTGGTGTATCTGCCGATCTTCGCGCTAAGTGGTGTGGAAGGGCGCATGTTCCACCCCATGGCCTTGACAGTGGTACTGGCTCTCCTCGGAGCGATGATCTTGTCCGTGACGTTTGTGCCTGCGGCGGTTGCGTTGTTCATCGGAAACAAAGTGTCGGAGAAGGAAAGCCGTCTGATGGTGTGGGCTACCCGCCGTTACCAGCCGCTTCTTGAAGGTTCGCTGCGGCGTACGCCATGGGTGCTCGGTGCGGCAACCGTCTTGGTGGTGCTATGCGGAGTGCTGGCGTCACGATTGGGCAGTGAATTTATCCCGAACCTGAACGAGGGGGACATAGCAATTCAGGCCCTTCGCATCCCAGGTACAAGTCTCACACAGTCTGTCGAGATGCAGAAGCAGATCGAGGCTCGCCTGAAGGAGAAGTTCCCCGAGATCGAACGAGTGTTCGCGCGTACGGGAACTGCGGAAATTGCTTCCGATGCCATGCCGCCAAATATCTCGGACGGCTACGTGATGTTGAAGCCGCTGGACGAATGGCCGACCCCCAGGAAGTCGCATGCCGAGTTGTTGGCAGCTATTCGTGAGGAAGCCGCACAGATCCCAGGGAACAACTATGAATTCTCTCAACCGATCCAGCTGCGATTCAACGAGCTGATCTCTGGCGTTCGTAGCGACGTGGCAGTAAAGGTGTTCGGCGATGACAACGACGTGCTGAACGCAACCGCCGCTGAGATCGCTGAAGTGTTGGAACAGGTGCCCGGTGCATCCGAGGTTAAGGTCGAGCAGACCACGGGATTGCCCATGCTCACGGTCAACATTGATCGCGAACGAGCGGCGCGCTACGGTTTGAGCTTGACCGCAATACAGGACACGCTAGCGATAGCGGTGGGTGGTCGAGAGGCAGGTACGTTCTTTCAAGGTGATCGTCGCTTCGATATCGTGGTGCGCTTACCCGAGACTGTGCGGGCAAATATAGCTGAACTTCGGAACCTGCCAATTGCGTTGCCGACTTCTGCGGGACTGGCGCAGGCCTCCTACATTCCGTTAAGTGAGGTAGCCAGCTTTGATCTTTCGCCCGGGCCGAATCAGATCTCGCGAGAAGACGGTAAGCGTCGTGTTGTGGTGAGTGCGAATGTGCGCGGGAGAGACCTGGGCTCATTCGTCGCTCAGGCCACGACGGACATCCAGCAACGCGTGAAAGTTCCTACAGGCTACTGGACCTCATGGGGCGGAACTTTCGAGCAGCTACAGTCCGCAGCGCAACGGCTTCAAATCGTCGTGCCGGCGGCGTTGCTCCTCGTTTTCGGGCTATTGTTTGCGATGTTCGGAAACGTTCGAGATGGCCTCATCGTCTTCACGGGTATCCCGTTTGCTTTAACCGGTGGCATTATCGCGTTATGGCTTAGGGACATTCCGCTATCTATCACCGCAGCCGTTGGCTTTATCGCGCTTTGCGGCGTGGCTGTGTTGAATGGTTTGGTCTTGCTTTCGTTTATCAGCTCAATGCGCGAGGCCGGAAAATCGCTGGATCGCGCCGTTCGCGAAGGTGCTATTAGCCGATTGCGGCCGGTATTGATGACCGCCTTAGTAGCATCGCTGGGCTTTGTTCCCATGGCGATTGCAACTGGCACGGGCGCAGAGGTGCAGCGGCCGTTGGCTACTGTAGTGATAGGTGGCATCATATCGTCGACGATCCTGACACTGCTGGTACTTCCCGCGCTCTATCGCTTGGTTCACAGGCGCGATATTGAGGAGCTTGAATTGGCGGACGCCAATTCGAGGGCGTGAGGCGCTTCGCCACGCAGAATAGATTTGTTTTGGCGATCGTTCAGCCACGGCCCTTCCGTGGTCTCATAGGACGTTGTCGTGACCTGCCCGGGGGGCAGGTCCATGGCACGGTATCGGCGGATAGACATTGCGCGTAACGGCCAAGCGACTTAGGCCCCTCACCGTCCTTTAACGGAGTCTGGCGAAACGTCCGCTTGTGGCCGAACTCAGCCGGTCACGACCAGCAGCTTGGTCAGCCGCAATCGGCACAGGTGGTCAGTTCAACCGGAATACGCACCTACCCGGCGGTGCACCGTTGCCGGAGCCAAGGCGACGCTTAGGAATGTGATTTACGTCCTGTCGCCGCGAGCGCTTCAAGTCCAAATTGGACGAGATAAGGCGCCGGCTTCCCTTCGTCCTCTGCCAAGTAGTAGCGCATCATCCGCACCGACACCCCGAGACGTCGCGCGGCCTCTTGCTGGCTCAAACCTGCCTCGTCCAATAACCGCCGCAGATAGTTGGGATCTGGATTGTGGCGCTCCACGTTGGGACTGGAAACCAGCACTGCATCATTATCCTGCTTCATGTACTTTCCTCGCGATATCCGGGGCCGAGATGACCAGACTTTTGTAGGCCGCGCCAGCTTCAGTCTTCGAAGTCGCAGCCGTCCAAACAATTCGTCAATGCGGCGAGCAATCCTGCTAACTCGCCCGCCATTAAAGCAAAGCTCGCGTCGAACATCTCTTCATCGTCCCGCCCATCAGAGGGCAGATCCTTCTTAAGAACATCCAGGGCCCGCAGGCGGCGCAAAGTCAGATCCTCGGTCAACATGAACGAGATTTTATCGGCCCACGTCATCGCCAGCTGCGTGCATTGCTTGCCTTGCTCGATGTGCCTTCTGGCGTCGACGGTCTCGATTGAATGCCGCACCCATCGAATTGCGCCCTGGCCGCGCCCCCGCGATCGCAGCTCTGCATCCTGATCAATCGAGAACCCATGGGGTGCCTCCCCTTCGAGAACCCACTCTGTCATTGCCAGACCTGGCGCGGTCTGGACTTGCAACGGCTCGACAGCAAACGGGTCGACAGTCTTGCTGAGAAGCGACAACACCTCATCCGCGCGCTTCGAAGAAGCAGTATCGACAACCAGCCAACCATTACGGCGATCGATCCATACATCGGTATCGCGCATTTGAAGAAACGCCTTCGGAAGAAGCTCCTCCAGCACACGGTCCTTGATGTCCTTCAACTGTCTCCGCCCAGGCTTGTACCCTTGGCGATGCTCGATCAATGCTGAGACCTCCTTAACACGCTGCTTCACCACAGCGGGAGGTAGGATTCGTTTAGCCGTCCTCATACGTATAAGCCAGTTGCCCCCCACGTCACGGGCCCTACTTTTGCCCGCGCCAGCGCGAAGCCAACCTCGCCCTTCACGCCCGCTTTCAGGCATCGCGAAGGCCTGCCGGCCGAGCTGCTCCTCCAGTACTTCGGTGGAACTGGCGATGTCTTCCTGCGCTCTGTAAAGATGGGCATTCTTGAAGAAGATATGGTTCATCGAACGCGTCCAGGTTGCGATACTCGCTGAGTCGACCGCGCTTCGCTCCAAACTGCGCGCACGTACCAGAAGAGCCAATGCCCGCGCCGCCATGCGGTCCTGGTGGCTAGAGTGCGCTGCCTCGATTCAGCCGCACATACCCCGACGCCGTGGAGCTCTGCCAACCTCGCCATCAATTCAAGCATGCGCCCGCGTCCGTCGTGCTCCCGGTATGCCACGTACATCGACTCCACTCCCGCGCGCCTCCACGCCGCCAACAGCCCCGACAAATAGACGTATGTCGATCGCGCAACGAAGCGGAAACGACGTGCTTCAACCTCGCGCATGCAATGGTCTAGCGACACGTGAAGCGCCCCTCGCAGCCGTCCGATCGACGCCGCATCGCAATCGCCAAATATCAACCGCAAACTCCACATCAGAGCGAAGCCCTCGATGCGGGACAAGCGCTTTGTCGACGTCAGAACCTGCGATTGGCCTACGCCAATCAACTCCACCGCATGAATGAAATCGAAGGAGGTCCAACTTGCTTTGGTGAGTTTCACGCTTTTTCCTCCACGCACACAAAACAGCAGGTTTCGCCGGGGATGGCGCACGCGGCCCCTCAAACAGGCGAGACCCGGCAAAGAAAGGTTTGTTCCGGCCACTGAAGCGGCTCAGACCAGGGAGGCCAGCCTTCGACCAGCGCCCCCCGTGTATTTGCTCAGGCAGCCCTCCGGAGCGCGGATATCGCTTCGAACGCCATCGGCGGCGGGTTCGCATTGCCCAGCATGTGCAAGGCCACCGCTTGATTCGCTGGAAGGATGTAATCCTTCCTGAAGCCCATAGCCGCTCTGTTCTCGGCAATCGTGAGCATGCGCATCCTGTCCCCGTCCACGACCGCCCAACGTGCGCGGGTGGTAACGGTGCCCAAGGGGCGATCGAGCGCGCGCCCGGTCAATCCCGACCCGGAACCGTAGTAGGGCATCACGAATCGTTCGCCAAAAGCGCGTCTCGCGTTACGAACTCGGTCGAGAGTCTTTTCTGACCGGCCAGGACGCTGCACGAGTGACCAGTTTCCCGCCGCGAAGTCGATCACTTCACCGATCGCACGATGCTCACGTTTCGGGGAGTCCAGCTGGATGGGATGTCGGCTGCGCGTCCCCACGATCAAAAGGCGCTTTCGATGCTGCGGCACACCGCAGTCCGCGGCGTCCCAAATCATCGGTGACAGCGTATAGCCTAGTGCGGCCATAGCGGCGCACCATGCGGGATACAGAGCCCATTGTGCAAAGGCCGGCACGTTCTCCACCAGAACGAAAGGCGGCCGATGGCATTCGACGGCCGACACTACTGCCCATGCTGTGGCTCGCGCCGCGTCGTGATGTGGCTTGTCCTTACCCCGTGCAGGTGTGTGCCCCGTGCACGCGGGCGAGGCCATGAAAAGGTCGTGCGCCGGAGCCTTGGTCCAGTCGGCCTGGTGAACGTCCTGGCAGATATGCGCTGCGTCCGGGTGATTGGCTGCATGAGTATCCACAGCGGAACGCCAGTGGTTGGCGCACCACGTGACCTTGATGCCAGCCATCCGCGCCCCCTCCGTGTTTCCGCCCATTCCTGCGAAGCAATCGATCGCGGTCTCCATGATCGTCACCTCAAACAGCGACACGCACGGAACGCACGGCATAGCCCGCAGCCTGGACCACTTCGCGGGCGCGTTCAGCATCCTCAGCGGCCGCGTCGACCCAGATGCGATGACCGACCTCCACCCGAAAGAGTCCCTTGGAAACCGGCTCGCCAATTCGCGCCGCACAACCCGCGAACTCGGTCACCTTCTCGAACGGAAACAGCTGAAAAAAGGGGTCCGCCAAGGCACTGTCGCGATAGGCCATGACAGACTTCACTTGGTCGGTGTTCAAGCCCACCTCGGCCTGCAAGAACTGCGACATCTCCTCGTCGCTCGAAACGTCGTTATTGCAGAGTTGATCGTTCACCCATTGGCGCTGCACGTTCAGCAGGGAATCTAGGCAAGCAGGGATGGTCGTTCCGGATTCAAGCATTACTTTCTCCAGGGTCGCGGCACAGACTTTACATTCTTCGTGCCTTTATTTAAATCACCCTGTAATTATATAGGCAACAATTGCCTACCAAGACCATAGCCTGTAACAGGCATCGCGCGGCAATAGGGTCATCGCGAGGACTGTGTACCGAAATCGTTTACGCGTATGCGGCCCAATCAGCACACCGGAAGATGCGCAAGGTGCCATGCACAATCCCGGCCGCCTCGCAGGTCGCGATATACGCCTCCTGAGCCTGTTCAAGAAAATCGGCCCTGTAGACCACTTCGCGGCTCTGGGTACCACCCGGACCAAGGTCGACGACCTTGAACCGGCAGGTGTGGCGCAGCCAGCCATTGGTGAGCGCCCCCGCGAAGTGAACCGGGCCCAACTTGCGGTCATCCATGCCGCCCTCCATCCCCTTCCGCAGCTATGACGTACTCCAGGGCAGCTGTCGGTGGTGCATCGATGATGTCCTCCAGCCAGAGGTTCTGTTCAACGTACTCCAGCGCTCCACGTAGCGAAGCGAAATCCAGAACGCTGTCATCAGCTCCATACACGAGACGGGCAAGCCGCGCACACCCGCTCTTCGGCGCATAACGCAGTTCCCACGCGCACGCCTCGGGCTGCGGGTGGCTCACCGAGAATCGCACCCATCCTCCCTTTATGCGCTTCATGGCGGGCGCGAAGTAATTGATAGCCTGTTCCACGCGCTCAATGGCCCCTTGCTCTGCACGGTTCAGCCCGAAGCTAAGGACGAGTTGTTTTGTGTCACTCCAAGTCCCGAAGACATGTAGTCCCCACGACTCTGCGATGGCGCTGAGTGGCTTGTAGAAGACCATGCCGCCTGTTCCATCCGACCTCATAAGCTCGGCCAGATCCGGCGTACTGCCCCATTGCCGCAGCTGCACCCACGCGATTTCTTCCTGCAACGCACGAACCACCTCGCTCGCTCGATCCTCTTTCCGCTGGGCTTGTGTCGCTTCCTTCTTTGCTATGGCTAGCTTCAGTTCCGCCTGCGCCAGACGCCGCCGAAGCGCAGACATCGAACTATCCAAACTCGTTTGCAAATCGCTCTCCCAAAGTGTTGATTCCGAAAGGCGGCGAAGCGCCCCCAGTTCTCCGGCATCCCAGCTTTACGCGGCTAGTCCTGCACAGGGCGCCATTGGATTTCCGAGATCGGATCGTCTCCGCGCAGTAGAGCCCGCGCGTCCCGCAGCTTTGCAAGGATCGCCCCAGTGTTGTCGTTCTCATCACGCACAAAGGCAACGCTATTGAGCAAATCGATAGCTGCGCTTATGGCGTTGTCCACCGTTACATCAGAGCGATTCCGGACATCCGAATACGCGTGAGGCGCACCGCTCATAATCTCGGCCACTGCCCCTCCTGCACCGTTGTGCTTCGGTCCATAGCCTTGTTCGCGTGCAATTCGCAGGGGGGCAGGCGCAGCCAGCACGCGCGCTGCGAGCTCGAAGCTGCTGTCGGCATGCCGCAGGTCACCAGCGAGCAACAGGAGCGCTCGTTCGTCGGTGAGGTTGAACCCGTCCGCAACTCATTCGGGGGCCACATCAAAACGGACGATCCAGGTATATGGTTTGATCTTGTTCATGCACGAAGCTCCTGAGCTAAGCCGAAGGCTGGGAAGCGCGATAGTCGGCCCAATCCTGATACTCGCCGGTGGGCAACTCATTGGTGACGTCGCGATCGGCCCACGCCTCGAACGCCGCGCGGCTGACGATGGGGTATCGACTGCCGCGCCGCACGGCAGGCCCGTCGTACTGCACTTGCCCAACGGATCCGATCCACTGAACCGTGCGATCGTTTACCAGTCCGCCACTTTCGGCGGGCCGCTTTGCGCGGTAGGTGCGCCCAACTTTTACGTCCATGGTCATTCCTTCTCTGTCAGGCCTGGTTGTCCAGGCCGGGGACCCTTTGCATGGAAACCTTGCAGTCGTACTGTCCGGCCAACTCGCCACAATGGCCGTGCCAGGAAGACTCGCCTTCGCTGGCAGCATTGCGCAGATGATGAGCCGCTTCTTTCCATTCACCGGCCGCGACGGCCTTCCATACCAACTTCATTCGCGTGATCTGGTCGTCGGGGCAGGACATCAAGAGCTCGTATGCGGTAGACACGGCCTTTCCTTTAAAGCTGAGCTTGACGACGAGGCGACGGGACGGGCACGAGCGAGCCGAAGTCGTCCATGATCCCGGGCAGACAATCGCCTTGAGTTTCCCGGGACACTGTCGCCCATGCCAGCCAATACCGGCGATCGCGATTGAGACGGTCGCCGAACATCCCGCCGGGCACGTCCTCGCGGTAGGTGCCGCCTATACGGTCCTCGGTCTCGATCCTGCTCCCTCCATCGTCCTGCTGCTCACCTACGTCCTCTACCAACAATGACCAGCCGTCCATGTCAAACGAAAGCTCCACGCGCTCGCCATGCTGATTCTGGACGCCCACGAAGGTGTGCATTTTGATGAGCGCCTCTACATCCTCGTCCGGGATGTTTGCGCTTTGGTACATCAGTCCGTCTGGATAACGGGTGGTCTGTACCACTACCGGCTCCCCATCGACGAACCAGCGACCGTTACTGCCTTTTTCAATCACCATGATTTTTCCTTTCTGCCAATACCGCTAGAAGCGATCACAAACACCTTGGCACCCGAAGGCCGTGCTATTTGTCGTAAGCGCTACTCAGGTGGCCCGCGTACTCGCGCATGTTCTGCGCGAGCAGACGACGGCCGTCGTCGTCTCCACGGGGCGAGGACGCATCGGCGCACATCGCGCACGCCAGCGCGAAAGCACTGACCGCATCCGCCGCCGCATCGAGCTTCTTGGCAGCGACTAAGGCCGCCTTCTTGCGCGCCGTGACGGCGCGGCCTTCGGCTTTGTCTGAGTTCATAGTCAGCCCTGCGGATTTCGGATGTTGCTGCGAATGGAGTCATAGACCCCGACGACGAGCTCGGCGCGGAAAGCCTTGGCGCGATCGCTCTGGCCGTCGTGCAGCTCCTCTAGGAGCGCGCTGGTGTGATCTCGCCACGCGACCACGCCCGCACGGATGTACGCCTCTTGCTCCGCAGCGCTCATCGCGTCCGGGATCTCTCCGCTTTCCCTATGGCGAGCGTGACTTGCGCGGAGGAAAGCCACAAGGTGATGAAGGGCGTTCGCATCGAGGCCAAACTGCGACGCCATCTTCTGGACTTCTGCGTTCCGGTCCATCAGGCTTCCTCTCGTTCGTCGTAGGCTGCGCGCAGCGCGTCGTAGCAAACAGCGAACCGGGACGCGGCACGACCGCATGCGTCCGGAAACTCTTCCCCGCTTGCCACACGCTCGATCAGCTCGGCCAGCGCGGCGTCCAAGCCGCCGCCCATGGCGGCTCCTGGGAGCGGCAAGCCGCAGCTGGCAGCGTATTCATGAGCCGGCATGCGCGCGACCACTGGAAACTCAGCCGCCCCCCCCTGGCGCGGGTCGTTATCCGAAGCGAACTTATCGGCTTGGCTCTTCGTAGCGAAACCATCGCGGACCTTTGCAACATTGACCGGCGGGAGGCTGCCGACCTGGCGGGTATGCGCCGGGACGGTCACCACAAACACGGGCTTGTTTCGCATCTTTCGAAGTGTCGAGATAAGGATCATGGCGGATGCTCCTGTGGGCGGGATGCCAGCGGGCGACCTACAGGCAACCCCCCGAAAAATTAACATTTGACGATGGTTTATTTAAACCTCCCAAACATTATATGGGCATCTATTGCCTACCATGACCGCAAAGTGTTACTTACCCCGGCACGCGGTCGCAGCTGGCCGCTGCCTTTCCTTTTGCGCGGTGCCGTACCCGTGGCGACCATGGGGCGAATTTGCTCGTGGGCACGTTAGGGCGCACACGTACCCACCGGGCAAGAGGAAAAGGGGTCGACGGCGGCAGGCTCGGTCGGGGGCACCTCCGCCCCCGCGCCATCACATCAAGCAGAGCAAGAGATCAGAGTTTTGCTCTTCTTCCTTGCGCGGCGCTGCGCAATCCTCGCGCGTGGCATCCTCCCCTTGGCGCGGAGAATCCTCTTCCTCCTCGTCGAAGTCGCCCTCTTCATCGTCGTCCGGATAGTCCTCACCGTCGTCCTCGTCGGATGCGCTCTCGGCGATAGCACGCGCAAGGCTGTAGGAGCCGGTGTCGTCAAAGAAGACCAAAGCTCCGTCGAGAACGCATTTGACGCCCCTTACGCTGACGACAAGGCCCCGCCGGTCTCCCCGCTCCAGCGCCCCAGAATCCCAGGCACGGCATTGCTCCTCATAGGTGAAGGTCTCGCCTTGCCATTGCGACAGCGGCACGAAGGACCATCCCTCGCATTCGCTGTATTCCCCGCAGTGGAACATCCCGTCGTTGACGTACCCTCGCCCGCCGTAATTGAAGGTCGCCACGCCCGCCGGCCCCTTAGGGCTGTAGGCGATCTTGTCCGCGCTATACGCGGGGGCCCATATCTGCATGGGCACTTTGTGGCGTTGCAGGTGGTCGCGGTAGCTATCAAGGAAGACCAAAGAGCGCCCCATGTGGAACACCAGTTCATGGCGAGTCTCGCCCCAGCGGGTCAGCACAAGGCTGCCGAATCCGTCGCAATGCAACGCCGTGGTGCTGTAGTGCCTTGCAAAGCGGCTTTTCGCGCACTGGCGGGGGTGCGCTCCCGGCTGCGCCATCACCGCGCGACAATGCTCTTCGAAGGTGGCTATCGCATCTTCTGCCGCGTCCAGGGGAATTGCGGGCGAGCGATCACGGCACAGGAGGCCGAACACAGCGTCTTCGCGGCGAAGCTCGCTTAGCAGGCATTCCACCCCTTCTGCGTACATTGCGCGGACCGCCTGAGGAATGTCATCGAACCCCTGCGCGACGACCTGCTCCAGCCGGACAATCGCGTCTTCCAGGGGCAGAACTTCCCCCAGCCACGTTCCGGGAGCGGCTGCGCGAAAGACTTCTTCGGCAGCACCAAGATCAAAACCCAATTGCGACATATGACCTCCAGGTGAGTTGCATCTGTTCGGCGTAGCACGCCGGTACAGTGAAATGATATAGGCAATGGTTGCCTACCTGGATACTCGTTTGTTTCGCTGCGCTTGGGCAATGTGCATAGCGCAAAGCGCATGTCGGTTTGCGCTGTGAATAGGCCCGCCGCTATGCACTAAGGCCGGGATAGGAATGCATCCAGCGCTTCCACTGCGTTGACGGCAATGCCGCGATGGTTTCGTCCGTCGTTCATACGAGCCGCGATCGCCTTCGCCATGTCCCGCGCGAACCGGGTGGCATAGGGAGGCGACACTTCACGCGGTCGGCAGACGCATTCATCGGTCACGTCGAATGCATACGAGCGCCCGGCGCATTGCACGATGTAGGCCAGCTGGGTGCCCGTACTGAGAATGTGGCGGCGCACGCGCAGCGCCTCCACCCGCGCGTCATCGAGAGAACATGCCTTTGCCATGATTCTTCCCACCGCATGAGCACTCGCAGCGCATGACCTTTCCTCGGGCGGTCATGCACCGCGCATCGCACTCATGGCGCGACGGGAAAGCCTTGTATTCGATCATGCGGGTTACCGGCAGCGGGTCACCGCCCCCGGCGACGGCATATGCAACCCGCATCGAAAAGCCGTCATAACGGATTCCCTTGACGCCCGGAAACTTGGCAGCGAACTCGGCATTGGGCATGCCGAACATTCCGCGTCCTTGCAACGCGACAGTATCTGCGCCGTGGTCGTAGAAATACCTGATATTGGCCATGAAAACACCCTCGCTACATATAGGCAACTATTGCCTATTATGAGGATCCTCATGGCCATTGTCCGCCAGCGCTTGTAACTACGCCCCTCGCGCGGGGAGACGCGTGAGCATGAGGGCATATACCCTCTGCTGGACCATCCTGGACACCGAAGCGCCCCCCGGCGCGAATCGACCAGACTCTTCTTTTGCCCAGGCCTTGATCTTCGCTCTCGCCGCGGCCTCGGTGCCAACTAAGCGGACAAGAACGTCAAAAAGCAGTTTGTCCATGGACACAAAGCTTGGCCTGGTGCCAGCGCTGCCGCCCCCTGCGGCCACCGCAGCTGTGCGCTGGTACTTGATGCGCACGAAGCCTTCCGTCTCCTGTGCTGTCGTCGCGCTCATCAATGCCCTCCATTTCCAGTATTGACGCCCGCTCGTTCGAGATGGGCGCGAGCCTGCGCCAGGCTAGCACTCGCTTGATCGAGCGTTTGCCCGGGGTTTGAAGCAGAGGATTTGATCGGGGCTTTGGAACGGGCTTGAAGGAGCCCGTCGAGCTCCTCAAACAGGCTGCCCTGGCGCGGATTAGCGACCGCCCAGTTCACCGTGTGCATGGCACGCGTGATCGCAACGTAGACCAGCCTACGCGCTTCGTCTCGCTGCGATTGATCGTAGTCACCCAATCCCGCCAGCTTGTACAACTGGGTGCGAATGGGATGCGGAGCAGGAGCGGAAACGTCGCCCAGTATCGCGGCATGCTCGGCCTCCAGGCCCTTGGCGCCATGAATGGTGAGGTACTGGCAACGTGGGGTGCGGGGCTTGACTTCATCGAGGACTGTGTTCGTTCTCGCCATCACCATACCGTCCGCACCCAGTCCAGCGAGAGCGCGATAATCCGCGGCGTCGTCGACCTTTGTCATGCTCACGGGCATGCCAAAGTCTTTGGCCGGGCCTTTGGCGACCGCCGGCGGCTTGCGAAGTTTGTAAGCAACGCGCTCAAGCATCATCTCGGCAGTCTGAACGATTTCAGAGGATGAACGATAGTTCGCCAACAAGACAAGCTGGCTCGGCTCGAACCCTGGCGAGAAGTACTTTGCGAAGTCGATGAAGAAGTTGGGCGACGCTCCACGCCAGCCATAAATCGATTGGTAGTCATCGCCCACGACCATAAACGAGCTGGGCAGCTTCGGATTCGAACTCCGGTCGGCCGCCAGCTGTCGATCGCGGAGAGCGCGGATCCACTTCACGAAATTCAAGGAGATGTCCTGAAACTCGTCGATCAAAAGATGACGGGAGTTACGCAAGGCGTCCGCTGGCAGCCGCGCCATGCCTGCGGCGCCCCCAAGCTGCGCAAACACCTCGCCCGTCGTCGTCATGCCGTTCGCATGAACTTCCTCCGTAAACGCGGGCCAGAAACGGGCCAGCCCGTCCACGAACAGCCTGTCCACGCCTTTGAGCGCGGGCGCGATTTTGACGCAGGTCTTTGCGACATCGAGCCCGAGGCATTGAATGAACTGAGCCTCTGCCCAGAATGCCTCCAACACCCAGCGAGGTTGGAACTCCCCTTCAAGCTGCACCTGAAACTGTGGGAAGCCGTGGAACGCTCCTAAGGAGTATCGGACTTGCTCGGCAAGGTGCGCCAGCTGAGCGGGCTCTGAGATCCAGATTATGGGCATCGTCGCCGGGATATCTTGCAGATATCCAACCTTAAAAGCGGAAGTCACGGCCATGGCCATCGTGTCGCCCCCGGTTGAGAATCGTCGGGGCGGCTTAAGCTCGGCCACTTCTCGTGGTATCCCGAGAATTACGCGCGGGGCCGGCTGGCCTGGGGCCGCCAGGCTGGGCACAGTCGCGTTGGAATACCACGGGCCGGCGGCCGGATTTGCTCGGGCATATGCTGGGTTGCTACCCAAGTAAAACGGTTCGACCTTGAACGCAATTCCGCTTGCATCGAGCTCGGACCGGTATTTCTCGCACCATAGTTCGTAAATTTCTTGCGTCCGGGCCTCATCGCGCGCTTGGTTGAGCTTGACACGCGGCACCCGCTTTTCAGCGTCCCCGGCTCTGGGCTGTGCGAACAGAAAGGCCCTTTCAAGCCCGATGACCGCCTGTTTGAAGGCCGGGTCGGCACCCAGCAACTTGCCGCCCACCTCACGCAAAATCTCGGGCAAAACCGGCAGCTCATCGAGCTTGGCGATGGGCGCGAACGGCGTATCTGGCGAGTCCTCTTCATCATCATCAGTTGGCGCCCCCGGTTCGCCGGCGCCGTCCAGCATGTGCGGGTCTTTGACAGGGGATTTTTTCGGTATCCGGTCCGCGGTGTTGACGTTCAGCCCTGCCGCCCGCGCTTGGCGGAACGCGAGCGAGTGAAAGGTGCGTACCCTCGCTTCGATCAGCCGCTTGCTGATGGTTGGCTCAAAAAGCTGGGCATTAGAAAGCAGCTTTTTGATGAAATCGTCTCGCGACTTGTTCGTGAACGTGACGACCGTGATCTCGTCCCAGGCCGCCCCCAGGTAATAGCGAAGCACGATGACGCGTAGCGCAAGCGTCGTCGACTTCCCAGAGCCAGCCCCGGCCGCCACGCGCACGCATGTCGATGGCGCAAGGATCATCTTCCATTGCTCATCCGAGGGGAGGGCTCGGCCTGCTCGTTCGAGTCGGTGACTGAGTTCAGCCCGTATTTCGCGCTGCCTTTCGGCTGCCAACAAGCTCGGGGGTGGCGGAGGAGGAGGAGGAGGAGGCACCACAGGAGCGACGATCGGCGTAGGCGACTGTGCGCCCCGCTCCCCTCCCAAACTCCCCGCCAAAGGTTGCGCTCGCGGCGCAGTTCGCTTTTCGACCCGCTGAGGCTCTTTCCGGGTGCGATCCTTCCAGAAGTACGCGCCCCCGGCGCAAATAGCCACAAGGGCAAGCGCAGCTGCGCTGAGTTCCAACCAAATCAACATTGCCTCCTGTAAACCCGGCGGGTTATTGCTGGGTTGTTTTGATGTCCAAATGGGCCGCCTCGCCCACGTCCGATCCTTCAGGCGCTACGCGCGCCCCCTCGTAAAAAACCCGATGGGTTTTGTTTGGGTTTCACCCGGGTATCCGTCTGGATACCTACTCCAAACCCGCAGGAACACCGGCTTCCCGCATTCCAATCACTACCTCCTCCAGCCTTGCGTAAAAAACCCAGTGGGTTTCGAAAACTATCCCAGCGGCTTTCACGAATGCGCCAGAGGCCGATCAAGCGCCCTCATCCATGCCTCTTCCCGCTTCAAATACCCGATCAAAAACCCAGCAAAAACCCAGCCGGTTTGTCCTGGGATAGCGGCAGGTTCAATCCGGGTTTTTGCTGAAATCCGAGCTCGAACCCGAGGCAAAGCTCCCAATCCCATTACCAATCCCAATCCCATATCTTGACTGGCTACGCCAGTGTCAACGCCGCTTCGCGCCGTCGACGTGCCCGTGATGCTGGTGGACCGCCACACCCCGAGCCCCCCCGCTCAAACGCCCGCCAAAGCGGATATCGCAAGCCTGGCGGGGCGTTCCGCGCACGCCCAAGGGGGTTGCATACCCCCTTCCCCGACGACGCCTTAAATCGATTTCGATGCACAAACAATTGTCGCCAACCCGCGCAAGTGCAAAACAGGGAGCACCGGGCAAAAAAAGCAGGTCCAGGGCCGAGAGAAATCTTTTCCCCTTGCCGGGCAAGGGAAACCTGACTACAGGACGCCAAGAAGCACATTTGCACAAAGAAGGAGGTTGGGCCGGGGTAGGTATAACCTATTATCCCTATGAGGCCAAGACGAGCAGGCAAGAACCAGCTTTTGGAATGTGCAATCCAAAATGGGAACTTCTAGGGAAGACGGGAGAGGAGCAAGGGGCGGAAGGTATCGCCACTGCCGAGGCACGATCCAATCCAGCAACAGCGTATCCCACGTGCAGCGGGACGCATGCCCTGGGATGCCACTGTGACGCCTAGCCGCCTGAAAGCCGTTAACAGACGACAGTGATCAATGGTGGATAGCCAGATGACTGCTGGCACAGCATAACGTATAGGGCCGCCAAGCTGAAGGGGAAGCCAAGGCCCTTGGCTAGGCCAGCAGAGCCGTGACAGTAGGCTGTGGCCAAGCAGCGGTGTCCGCCTGCACCTGCCTACCCCCATCAAAGCGCTGCGCCGCTGAGTGGTGCCTTTGTGTGGGGGTATGGGTAGCTCTAGCGATCAGCATATGGGTAGAGAATGCCTGCCCTGTTTGTATGGACGTCGCGTAGTTGGGAGTCAGCGTAGCCAGGCATCCGTACGTGCGCATGCTCTCCGCGGCAGAGACCACTGAAGAATCGCCCATAAGAGCAAAGGCCCTTTGACCGCCTCGCAGAGGCGGGCATTTGCCAGGGAATTTGCTAGGGGATTTGAAGTGGTGAAAGCTGGAGAGAACTCAGGCGCCGTTGACCAGCACGACGAGGGCAGGCCCGACCGGCTACTGATGCACCGTTGGCATCGCCTCAGACCTCGCCCTTTGACTGGGGATTTGCTGCGGGACGCTGGATCTTATCCAGCATGGACTCCATTTCGTCGAGCCAATGCAATGTGGCTGGCAACAACCCGCCAACCCCAGAGGAGAAGCGTTGCAGCAATGTTCCTATCCTCGCGCGCTTGTCGAGCAATCGATCGACCTCCTGACATACCTTGGACACCGCTTCTGAATTGGCCTCGAAGTCCTTGGACCGGCGCCGGCTTCGGGAAGCAGTCCCTTTCCGCAACGCGACCGACCACCAAACGCTCTCGTTGTTCTTGCGCAGCCATTTAACAACCTGGGGCGTCAACGTCCTTCTATCCTCGCCCTCCCCCCTGACACCCACGAGTCGCCATTCGACGCGAAGCTTCCCGGGCAACGCCGGCTGCAAGGCGTCCAGCAGTTGGTCCAGCCTGCGCAGGGCATCATCTATGCGGACGATCACTTGTCTCATGTCTTCGACCCGCTGCGCAGCGTTGTCGGCGGCTGTTCGGTACGTATTCATCTGACGGACCCTCGGGTCCCTACTAGGTTAAGCAAACTGTGACCCCCTCGTTCCCGTACTAGGACCTTTCCCAAGCAATATTTAGCCATCCTCACCGGGGTGTTGGGAACCCCCGGACCCGAAATTCCGGCCGCGAATTTGCCGCAGGAAATTCCCATTGCAGTATGACTAATGACCATTGGCCAATGTGATCGTCACATTATGACTCGGCCTCAGCAGAACCCGACGGTCAACACCGCCAAAGGGGTGTCACCCCCTCCTGCTTCACCGGCGGGACGGGGTCCCCCCCCGGGGTCAACGACGCCATGATTACGCCCGAAACTCCCGCTCTCGGGCCACTGCGCTTGGCGCCCCGAGAGCGGCGCTCTAGGGAACTCAGACGCTCCACCGCGAGATGTCTTCGACTTGGCTGGGATCGGATTCCAACCCAACCCATTTTGTCGAGGTATCACTCATGTTCAAAACGTCCGTTTGCTCTTATCCGGACAGAGGAAGCTACGGCAATAGCCGTTATCGCGGAAACTGCTCAGGACACGTCATCAAGGATTTCGTTGAAACTTACCTTCCAAGGCTGGACGGACTGTTTGCCGATCCGAGCATCGGCAGCGGCACGAGCGCGCACGTGGCTGCCGAGTTGCGCGTGCGCTTCAAGGGCACCGACCTGCATCAAGGCTTTGATCTGCTCCGGGACGACTTCCGCGCCTTTCTGGGCGAAGATGCGGCAGCAGTGTGGTGGCATCCTCCGTACTGGGACATGATCCACTACAGCGGCTCGCAGTGGGGGAATGTGCCACACCCGAGCGATATGAGCCGAATGACTTTGCCGGATTTCACCGAAGCCCTGGCGGTATCGTTGATGAACATCCACGACGCATGCGCTCCAAATGGACACTACGGCGTGCTGATGGGAAATCTACGGCGAGAGGGACGCTACTACAACCTATCCTCGCTCGTTGAACGCATCGCACCAGGCCGGCTAGTGGACGAGATCATTAAGCTCCAGCACCAATGCAGCAGCGACCGAATACACTACGCGAATTCCTTCGTGCGGATCGGCCACGAAAAACTGTTGGTGTTTAGGAAAGCCGGCGGCCGTGCGTTCAGTATGCTCGTCCGTATTCAACGACGGGTCGACAACATCGTTGCTGCGACGTGGCGATCCGCGGTCCGGCGCGCGCTCCACGGTCGCTCGCCCGTCCCACTGGATCAGATCTACGCGGCCATGGAGCCCTATGCGATGTCCCGCCAGAATGTCCACTGGAAGGCGAAGGTGCGCCAAGTTCTCCAGGACGAACGGTTTTTCGTCCGCGTCTCCCTCGGCGTATATCAGCTCGCCTAAATGGCAAATGCCTACTGACACTTGTCAGTAGGCATTTTTTTGTCCGTACCGGACCACAAAGGAACTACGAGCAAACTTACCTGAAAATATCGGCAGCGATAAGGTCGTCAACGAGCTTGTCGCCCGTCATGTGACGCAAGTCAGGAGGAAGAAGCCCCTCCGCTCGATCAGACTCAGGCGCACGAGCTGCGGCATCCCCTGCTCCAATGATGAGGTAGCCTACTTCGCCAGTTCCCAGGTCACTGTTCGGAAGGGGGACGACTGATACAGTCGCGTGCCGGCTTTCAAGGTCAGCCACCAATCGGTGCACCTCGCGCGCGACACCCTCCGACGTCGCACCGTTCCGCACGACGTATTTCAGCACGGTAGCCACATGGGCCTCCTAACAGAATTTTCACCGATTGTAGACCTTGCTGGCCGCTGGGCACACCAACAACTGTAACCCCGCTGCCACCTTCAGATGCCGATCACATAGGACCACTAGGATATCGCCGATGTAACATTCGACAATACAGGAGAGCCCAATGAGCGCGACAAAGGACGTGAGCATAGAGCGAGAGATCGACCCCCAGCGGGAGTTTGCCTTGGACGGATCCTTCGCTTCGTCCGAAGCCGAGGGATTCCATCACGGTTCAGTGACTGAAGTGGGCGCGGAGTCTGCGTTTGGCGGCAAGGCGCGTGCATCAACGCGGGCGTCAAAAGAACCGGAGGATGACGAGAGCGCACTCGCTCGGGCCCGCGCCCGAGAAGACCTCGTCGACGAAGCCAGGTCGTCCCTTGCTAAGAAGTACACCGCCGAGGCGAACAAACTGGTCGAGGAAGGCCAGAAGCACCGCGCAGACGCATCTCGTCTTGTAGCAGAAGTTCCACGCATCGCCGCGGAGACCCAAAGGCTGCACGCTGATGCACAGCGGTTACATGCAGAGACCGCGAACACGAAGGTCGATACCTTGCAAAAGAAGTTTGGCATGGTAGTAGGACTCGTGCTTGTCGCAGTTTTTCTTGTCATTCTCGTCACCACCGCGCTTGGCCGCGACAAAGATATCGCAGCCAAGACTGGTCAGTTTCGAAGCGACGCGCAAGACAGCCGAAAGGCATTTCAAGAGGATCTTGCTAAACGCATGAGGCAATAAGCAGCACATACCGACATCCCCTGGATGTCGGTTTTTTTTTTACCCACGCTCTCGAAGTGAACGCAACGGAGGCAAAAAAAAGCCCCGCAGTTTGCGGGGCATGCTTGCCGCGGTGGGTCAGTCGCGTTTGGGTCGAATATTACGACCTTGCTGACCGTCAAACAGCCGGCCTCCAGGCGCATCCTGTCTACTGGGCGAGCTACCTTCGGCATCCTGCGGATCAGAGGACCAGACAACCTCGCTTCTTTCGAACGATCGAGGCGCCGCAGCGGCCGCGCCAGCGCCCAGCCCACCACCGATTTCTGTTCCGGCAGTGAGATTACGTGCCATGGGCACTTGGCCTCCCCCCCCTTCGTAGGCCGACGATGGTCCCATTGTCGTCGTCTGAATTGGAGTGGCGCTGGCTGGAGCAGTCGGACGATCACCCGCGATAGGCGCAGCGTCCCCACGAAGCTGCCCATCGGCCACCGGCACCGCTGCCGGCGTCTGTGCGGGACTGGCGCTGGACGGACCATTCTGACGATCACCCGCGATGGGCGCAGCGTCCCCACGAAGCTGCCCATCGGCCACCGGCACCGCTACCGGCATCTGAACGGGACTGGCGCTGGACGGACCATTCTGACGATCACCCGCGATAGGCGCAGCGTCCCCACGAAGCTGCCCATCGGCCACCGGCACCGCTACCGGCATCTGAACGGGACTGGCGCTGGACGGACCATTCTGACGATCACCCGCGATAGGCGCAGCGTCCCCACGAAGCTGCCCATCGGCCACCGGCACCGCTACCGGCATCTGAACGGGACTGGCGCTGGACGGACCATTCTGACGATCACCCGCGATAGGCGCAGCGTCTCCACGAAGCTGCCCATCGGCCACCGGCACCGCTACCGGCATCTGAACGGGACTGGCGCTGGACGGACCATTCTGACGATCACCCGCGATAGGCGTGGCGTCCCCACGAAGCTGGCCGTCCACTGGCGGCGCATCAGCGAATGCCCGGCCCGAAAGGTATGCTTGAGCTCGTGCGACTGGATCGGAAGCAGGAACCCCCGAAAGAGTTTCAATGACCCGCCCCGTCAGGTCAACATCCGCTGCACGAGACCCGGGCGCCGCGTTCTGGCCTTCATACCGAGCGTGGTTAGCTTCCTCCAGCGTCTCACCGCGTCTCACGATAGTCGATCCTTGATTCGAACTTTGCAGCTGTTGTCGCAACTGGTCCCCGGTCATCGTGTCAGGCACTCCGGCGCTCCGGTAGCTGGCGTCGCCGCCAGGCCCAACGCGGCCGGTTACGTCAGGCGGGGCGAGCGCCTGCACGTCACCTGAGACGCCTCGCAACGCACCGGCATCGAAACCAGCGCCGATCCCAGTCGCACCTGCAATCACGTCGACCGCGCGGACGTACCCGCCCTGGTCATACTGCCGCAGCGTCTCCAGCTTTGCCCATTCCTCGGAGCCGGCACGATTGGAACCAGCCTGGTCGGTGAGTTGCCTATAGGTGGTGTTGGTCACCGACTGAAGCTCTGGACGAGCCTCAACCAGCTTGTTATGCAGGTCATCGATAGTTGACTTGACCGGGGCATACGAATCGTTCCTCTCCAGCAAATGCCCGTTCTGGCTGAGGCTCAACGTGAAGCCCGCACCGATTCGACTGCCAGCGGACTCCGTGCGCGCATAAGTCTCCATTTCAGAGCGCGCGCGTGACACGGTCTCAGTCACCGATCCGGTGGCCGACCTCACATCGCTTGATTCCCAGCCGTCGCTTCTTTGCACTTGATGAGCCGCGTCCGACAATGCTCCCATTCGTATCGTCGTGGCGGATGAATTTGCGGCCATGGCCGCGCGGTTTATTTTCTCCGACTCTTGCTGCGTGATAGTCTCGGTGTGCCGCTTCCCATCCGAATCGGTCCAGCTGACCGATCGACCTGCGCTCACACCGCCAACCATCGGAGCGCTGAATCCCAGCTTTCCGTCCACGCTGGTTCCAATGCTCTTGCTTTGCTCACGGAAGATCGCATCTGCCTTCTGCTCCGTCATCCCGCTCTCGATGAGTCGCTGCTTGAACGTCTGCTGAGCGGCCATCTGTGCGCTTTCCTCACCCGTGGCAACTGTGTCCCGTACAGCAGTCGATGTACTGCTGCCTGACTTGAGCCCGAAAGCAGTCGAGTGGACCTGGGCCATCGCATCAGCAACTGACGCTTGCGCCTGCTGAGTCTGCTGCCACGTACTCTGCTGCATGGCCGAAAGGTCGTTACCGACCTGAATCTGTCGGTCCGCCGCATAGGACGAAGCGCCGCCGGCGTGCATATTCTGTGTGTACGCCGGCGTCACTTGAATGGGAGCGGAGTTCTTAACGGAGTCGGGCGCAACCTTATCCTCGGACACGTAGTCCCGCCCGGACATGCGTTGGGCCATACCGGCCATTGCATACGGGGAGCCATAGATGATCGCCATCGTCAGCAACGGAACAGCCGCCATTAGATCGGAGGCATATGCAAGGTTGGTGCTCAACGTGTCGTACATCACCGCATCGAAATTCTGCAACGTTAACGCGTTGAGCGCGTACTGGCCCATCTTCTCGACCACGGTGAGCTGGATGAACCCATTAATCACGGCCGCGAACGGTAGCCAGCTGAAGACCCATGCACCGAACTGCATGAACTTCGCCATTGCTCCAAAACAACGGGCGCCCGCAATCAAGCCGTACAGGAAAACAATGACACCGAACGCGTAGTACAGCATCTGCATATACGTCATGCCGGTGAACATCGTCTTCTGAAAGCCGCTACCAGCCGCCGTCGCGTCCACCTTGTACTTCTCCATGGCGTCGCTTTGCATCATGGTGCACTCATTGAATGCAGATGGGCTTGTGGCAGCAAGGCGGCATCGATATGTGTCTGCGGTTGCATTGCGAAGCAGCGCGTTCAGCATAAACTGTTGCGCCGATTGGCCCCATCCTGCCCCAAGCTGCATCAGGGCGTTGTAGCTGTTCTCCACGTCCGCAACCGTATACGAAGATTGCCCGCCCGCTCCCAAACCGACCTTGGCAGTCTTCATGTTCTGATTAATGAGGGTGTTCAGAGGAGACGTGGATAGATTGGCATTGGCGAAAAGCAAATCGACGCGCGATCGCAGTGCTTCTGCCGCCTCAATGCACGACATTGCAACGCCAGCTTCGATATTTCCAGTGCCGTCGTAGTTGATGTATCCGATCAGCACGCCACCACGTTTGGAGTTGTCCAAGAGATAGTTGAAATAGTCGGGAACCTGCTCCGTCTCTGTGCTGTTGACGGCAGAGTTTGGCGAACAATAAAGCACGAAATTCTTCCAGGTCGCGACCATCGCCGGGTCGGCCTTCTCCAAACCGCCACGCATGGTGAAGAGCAGCGCAAGCGGGGTAACGAAGCCATTCTGCGCCACAGTCATGTAGCTACCGCTCACCGTCGAGAACGAGGTATCCACGGTCTCCAGGACGCCGTAGCTAAGCTGACTGTAGAGTGCCGCCGGAATGCCAAGCACCGCGGGCACGTTATCAACCGCACGAATACTGCCGTCATACACATTTACCAGCTGGTTGCGGATCGGCAATCCGGCAGCGGTTAGCGCCAACACGATGATCACAGCGCTCTCGAAGATGCTGTGCCCTCGATTGACAGTGCTTGGCATGTACTGGTTCATGTGGAACCGGGCACCAGAGGCGATCGCGAGCAACCCGCCAAGCACCGCTGCGCCGGTAATGAGGCCTGTATCGTTGAACGCCATGGCCACGCCATTGAGCGTGGCATAGAACATATCGAGCGGGCCGGTCAGGTAGGTAGTAAAGGTCGCCATAGTTCTCAATCCGCTTGGACGTCGTTCTTCGAAACGGCGCGCTTCACTGATGCCCCAAACCTCAGCCGCCGGAACAAGAGCGACGCGACGAGCACAGTTGAAAGCGACGTGTACACAATGAGCCAGACGGCCAGTGCGATAAAGCCAGCGAAGCCCGCCCACGGCAATACGCCTACCTTTCCTCCGGAAAGAGCGAACATTACGCAGCAAAAGATGCACGTCGCGACAGCAATGACGCCGGGCA
This sequence comes from Achromobacter sp. MFA1 R4, assembly GCF_900156745.1. Lineage (NCBI taxonomy): Bacteria > Pseudomonadati > Pseudomonadota > Betaproteobacteria > Burkholderiales > Alcaligenaceae > Achromobacter > Achromobacter sp. MFA1 R4. The sequence goes on from NZ_LT707065.1 coordinate 469,381, forward strand.
CTGGCGGGAGTACGACTGTCAGCACCCGAATCAGCCAATCGCTTGTCGCCGGCGCGTTCACGGCGATATCGAGGGAATTCCGCGGGATCATCGATAGTTCCTGAAAATGGCCGGATTGAACTTGACCAGGATGTCCGAGTACTCCTTCGCCTTCATCACTCGGTCCCACTGGATAGCATTTTCCTCGCGCATCTGACGGACTTGGTCGCTCAGTAACCGTTCGCGAGCCTCGATCACTGGCGGCATTGTCGTTTGGTCCTTACCCGAGAATGCTTGGCGGATGGCGCGCAACGCAGCGTCCCCATACGAAATCGTTATTTCGTTCACGATCAATGGCTCAAGTTGCTTTGCGACTTGAGTCATTGATGCCGTGTTCTGTTGGGTTGCGACCAGAAGGCCTAGGAGAGGCGCCGATACCGCGTTCAGTAGAGCTCGCTGCTGCGCCGTGAATCCGCACTCGTTCCGCGTGCTTTCGCAACTGTTGATCTTCGCGATAATGGAATCCGCATACACTTGGTCCTTCGCGCCAAGCGTTGAACCGTACAGCAGCTTCGCGACGTGTTCTTTCACTCCCGTGAAAGACGATGGAACCGCTTCAAGCGTCACCGTGGTGCACGGCCCATCTGGAACCCGGTCAGCCGTGCTGTCGTTGTATCCACTAGCTGGACAACGCAGCATTTCCAGCCGGCTCGCTTGGCCCTCCTTGGCTCCATCACGGATGTTGTAAAGGTCGACGGTGCCCGCCCGAACCTGGCCAATGGATTTTGCGCTATCGCTGTCAGAGGAGTCTGCTCCGACAACGACAGTACCGGAAAGCGACATGACGAATTCCTTCGACGCCTTTCGCGTGGACTCGCCCGTCAACAGATTGCCGAACTCGTCTGCCGCGCCAGAGTTACCCAGCGCTTTCCACACGAGATTTCCGGTCTCCGTAATGGCGTTCTTGTCCGCGGCCTCCTTCGACTGGCGATTCGCGCTGCTGAAAAAGCCTTTGACCGAATCGGTGATGCTCGCCACCCGGTCGACAAAGCCTCCGCTTCCTTCCGAGTTTTCCGCGGAGAGCGACTCCTCTGAAGCAAACAACGCCTGCTTTCCCCAGTTCACGACGGTGTGGGCAAGAGCGCAGGTATTGCGAAGGTTCTGCATCAAGCTTTGCAATATCGACTGAAAGTCGCCCATGATCTTGCCGAGCGCAGGGTTGATATAGTCGATCGCCGCCTTGAATGCCACGCCGATTGCGTTCGCCGCGATTTGCCGAAGAAGGGCTTGCAGCTGTTCGCTATTGATGAACGAGAACGAGCCACCATAGAGATCTATGCCACCACATCCAGCAGCGAGCCTCGGCGGGTCAAACGCGATAAGGTTTATCGGACGAACCGGAGTGCGCACACCGATTCCCCCACCGACAAAGCCATTGCGTAGCTGGCTGTTAAACGACCCAGGTGCGGTCGCATTCGCAAACATGCCATCCAGCTCAGAGCTCAGCGAGGCCGCCTTTAGCTCCGGTGACATGCTTAAAGCGACGGCTAGTGCCGTAAGAACGACGGACCTTCGCATGTGAAGTCTCAACCTCATAGTGTTTTCCTTTTAGTACTGGCCCGACAGCCGCTCTTTCAAATAGCGCACCCACTCACCTGGGTCGTCGCCCGCTCCCGCCTTCATGTCCTCGGTACTGAGCACACCGCGATCGAACACGCGTAGCTTCTTCAGGATTTCTTCTGGTAGCAGCCCGTTGTAGTCGGCAGCGACGATGAGACGGTCACGAAGCTGATCCTGAGACATCATCCCTTGCGACAGGATGTAGTAGTTGTCCGGTGGGACCACGAACACCGTAGTGGGAGTGAGCCGCAGACCTAGCCGCTGCGCCTGGCCACCATTCGGGACAAACTCATCCTGTCCAAGCCCGGGGACCGCCTCGCCGTTCATCGAAATGAATTTGGTTAGGAAACCGAATTCGCGGGCAAGATCCCTCACAGCCGAGACCTGCGGCGGACAAAAGGCGCACGTCGAGTCGAAGAACACCCAGAGGCCACCGATCTTGCTGAGATGCTCCATCGCCTCGGTTTGGCCTTCCCCTCGATATCGCAGGAAATCTTTCTTCGCAAAGCTGGACAGTGGAACGCGATTGTTTTCGTCTAGATACGGATCGTTTGCCACAACCATCTGAACCTGGTTTGCATACCGTTGCGCTTTGTCCATCGCCACCCGTTGAGCGTATAGATATGCCTCCACGTTTTCCTTTGTTGGGTCGTCAATTGCTCGACCTAGAAGCACCGGCATCTGCTTCTGTAACCACTCTACGGAAAAAGGCTCCACCTCCTGCCGCCTGTAGGATGGAGGCTCAACAGCCTTGGGCGATTTGGGATCGGCTGGTGGCGTGGTTGCCTGCTGCTTTACCTGGTTCTCGTCTACAGGTTCGGGCTCCAACTCCGGATCTTGGTACCAAAACCAACCTTCGCCCTTGCGGTCATAAAAGCTTGTGTTTTGTGCAGCCGCCGCGGTCGGCAAGATCGCAGCGCACAACCACAGCCCGGCAAATATCTTGAGAATCGGATTTGCACACATCTAACGGTGTCCCACAAATGATTTATTTAAATCATACTTTTTTGATTTAAAAAAGGGGCCATGCCTGTCCAATAATTTGGTCTTGGTCCAGGAATCCCCAGTACCGGCCATCGTAGGATCCGGGCATGGTGCCGAGCAGCAGCGCCTTGCCCCCTGGAACCGTTGCATCTCCCTGCATGCGTAACCCACTTACGTCGAGCCGACTGGACAGGCCTAGCGGGCCCCAGAATTTCCCGTTGATGGAGATGCCCGAATCGTCCACGCGAACCCTATCACCTGGCAGCGCGGCCACGATCTTAATGATCCGCTGTCCATCCAAGGCATGGCCCATCAGTCCACCATTGGCGATGTACTCGACGTACATGCCGCGAGTAAGCCCGCCTTCGGGACGCCCAAGCCTTACAAAGTAGAAGGTGTGAGGTAGGCAGCGGTTCTCCTCCACCTGCACGTCCAGAGCAAAGTGCATCTTCTGGCGCAATGCGTCGGTGATTACCGGACGGGCCGAGAGCGCCAGCACGGCGCCCACCAGCGTTAACAATATTGCCGTCCGGTTCTTGCTCAGCTGGCGGCAGTTGGCCGCGATTCTTCGCCAGGAGCTTTGCAGGTAAGTCATCTACTTCTCTGCCCCCAAGCCCAGGCGTTCGGCGACGACTGTGGTGACATCCCCCAGGGGCGGGACAGCGAGTGCAGCATTTTTGTTCAGCACAAGAATTCCTGCACCTTCGTAGTCGCGAAGGACGCGAGCTAGTTGCGCCGCGAAATCTTGAGCGACATCGACCGGAGAGTTCACCTCCCCGGCAAGCGACGCCCTCTCATAGAATCGCTCAGCTAACCCTGCCGCATCGAGCACTACGACGGGCGTGCCACCGCCCATTTCTTGAGACGTAGCGGTCGATCGTGTCCTTTGCGGGGAATCCGTCTCAGCACTCAGCGGGCCGTCCGAGTCAAGGTTCCATGCCGCAAGAGTTGACGCAATTACCACCGCGACGAACACCGCGATCGCGAATTCCGGCTTTATGGCCTTAGGCCGCACCAGCCACAATCCCAATAAACACAGCAACGCCGCGCCGGCGGCCACGTACAAAAACGAGAACAAATTCATTCCGATCACCTTGCAAAAGAAGAGTTGTCTTGGCTCAGCCCATAGTGAGAGTGGGTTCGTGACGGGAAACCACACCGCGCGCCTCTTCGTCGAGGAATCTGCGGATAGCAGCGTCAGCCGAAACACCCTGATCGATCATGCGAAGGATCTCCGTCCGTTCCCTTCCGCTGGTGGAGAACATCACATTCGAATAGCGGCTTCGCACGAGTCGGTAGATCTCGTATGCGGAGTCGACTTTGAACATGAACTCGGAGTAGACGTTGTCCACTTTGTGAATCGAGTTGATCTGCTCCGCGCCATAGGCGTCGATTGAAAAGTGGTCTTGATTAAGTGCCTTCTGCACCTGATCCGGCTTCTGCTTGAGAATCGCATGCCACGCCGTGTTCTGGAGGATCGAGTCTCCGCGGGGAGATTTGCCGATATCCAGCAGACCCTGGGTCACGCAAGCGATTGCGCCAAGGTCTTTACGCGCGCGGGCGTAGGACTCGTCAATGCCCTCCGCCATGATCGGATTCAGCAGCCATTGTTTCGCCTCTTCCACCAGCAAGAGATTTCGAATGCCCTGGGTTTTCAACTTCTGTCGGCTGCGCGCGATCGCGGCAAACATCTGAAGCACAACCACGTCCCGCAGATGAGGAAGAAGCTTCAGGTCACCCATCTCCAGAATGATGAGTTGGGCGTCCATGTTGATGTTGAAGGGCTTGTTGAACCAATGGGCAAACTGGCCCGAGGCAAACGGGTATAGCTGCTTACCAATCGTCCGCGACAACTCGTCAGGCTGCGTCAACAGAAAATTGGCGACATCCTCGGGAATAGCCTCGTTCGTGTTGTTCATGTACGCAGCCGTAATCGCGCGCTCCAGAATCGGCCGCTTCACGTCGTCCAGCCCATCATTTGGCGCGGCCATCTTCGTGAAGATCGTCGAGAGCAGCGACATCTCTTCTTGAAGCCCCCCAATGGAATTGATGTGAAAGGATTGAGCGACAGAAAGCTTTCCTTGGAGAAGGTGATGACCTGGCATTTATCGGGGCCCAGCGACCGACCAAGCTTCTCGTAGGATCGGCCGTCATCGATAATCCACACCTTCACCCCTGAGGCCAGCATGTCGGAGACGACCGCCTGCACCCAAAAGGACTTCCCACTGCCAGATTCGGCATACACGAGGCCGTTTGCATTACCGGGTGTAGCCAGCGGGTCTATCATCGCGGCTTCGCCACGTCGTGTTAGAACTAGGGTTCCTGACGAGGTCCGACTCCCCGTTCCGTCGCCATAGATCGGCAAAAATCGCACGGCTTGCGGAACTGACATGGAGCGCAGGCGGAAGGAACGGTGCAACCCGCCTTCACTCCCATTCAATGGGAGGGCCTGCTCGAATACGGTGCGCAGGATTCGCTTGTCCTCTCGGATATCGAACTTCTTTCCTTTACCGCCGATCGCACGGTAGTAAGTGCACAAGCTTTCGCTGTATGAGCGAAGTCGGTCCTTGCTCTTCGAATAGATGACAAGCGCCATGGACACTTGCACGCCAATTTCACCGCGGCCGTTCAACGCGTGGACGAGCGTGTCGATACGCTTTTTCTTATAGCCAATAACGGGCCAGAGCTTGATCGTCGGCCCGTACGCCTGGTTGTTGATCACCGTCGACATCAAGCCGACCTTACGCTTAAGCGCCTGCTGATCGGGGTAAAGCATGACGAAGGACAGGTAGAAGGGCTCCTGGATCTGATTGGTGAGCCCCTTGGCGTCGCCTATCACCTCATTCATGATCCATGAGTGCGCACGCTGGGGGAAGTTGTTCACGCTGAGCACCTTGGCGAAATGCTGCCCGTCATTGAACGATATCGACGCGTGATCTTGGGAATAGTCGACCGAGAACGAGTTGGGAAGAATCTGCTCGTTGAGTGGACGTTCTTCGTCCAACGGGGCCACACAATCATCGTCTGAAGCCCAGGGGTTGTGGACCTTCTTAACGATTCGCCGATACCCCGCCTCGTCGAGCAGACGAAAATGAAAGCCCGCGGTCTTCAGGCGGTCAAACAGCCCTGTGACGTGCTCGGTCGCGGGTGCGAGATCGTCGGCCGCGACGTCAGCCGCGGTCACTGGCACTTTAATTCCCACAAAAAGCCGTTTTTTGTGGACCCGGACTCCATTCGTCGGAATGAGCGGCTGCGTGGTCCCTGACGCTATGTATTCGGCATGCTCGCGAGCCATCGAGGCCAATATGCCGCCAGCACCGGCCTTCCCTGAGAGGTAGCCCTCCACAATGGCATCGATGTCGGGATCGGCGAGGATACCCCAATGAATGATGGACCCCGCGGGAAGGTTCGCAGACAAGGATACTGAAAGGCGCTCAACGAACTGGTTGTCGGTTCCCACCACCGGCGAGGTGACACCCACCGCGCCAATGAAACGCTCCTTCAACCGTTTGGATTCGAAGTAGAGGATATTGGAGGAGTCATCCCACGCAGTGACCGTGATGTTCTCGGCGGGATGGTTTTTCTTGAGCTTGCTCATTATCTGGCGTCCGGGGTGGGGATGATTGCGATCGCGAGGCTGCCGACTAGCGGGCATGCCAAGCTCAGCGAAGGGTGCACAGTAAAACTAAGGCAGCGGGTCCGGGCATCGAGCCGGACGTCGCTGCCTTCCTGCATTTGCTACTTGGTAGAGCAGATAGAGGGATCAGTTCGCCTCTGCGCAGGCACCCCTAGAGGGTGAGGCCGGGAATCCCGGTAGTTACGACGTGCGCGACGACCTCGGGCAACCCGGACGCACGCGCCTTCACGACAGCATCGACGAACGGACCGATAAGGAACGCCACGCCCACACCGATCGCGGCGGGCTTGAAAGTCATCATGACCGCCGTGGCCACAAGCCCGAACAGGACCGATACGAGGCCAATGGCCAGGCCAAGCGAGCCGTTGTACTCGTCTTCCAGGAAGTCGTTGAATTCGGTCAACGCGTCGCCGCCGCCACCAGCATGTGCTGATGCCAGCGACACAATGGCGATAATGATGAAGGCGGCGACCATGAGCAGCCATTTCGGAGGGTTCTGAATCGCACTCTCGCTGGAACCGGAAGCCATCGGCTTGAGGGAGATTTCCATGTTTTATTCCTTTAGTTTCTATCCTTGGTTGGTGAGATTTTCGTTCGCTACGGGTTGGTGATTTGTGGCATTCCTCCCATGTCCTTAATGCTGTTTTCCCTGGTGCTTGTTGCAGAGGATTCGGCGGGTTCCTGAGATCCGCCGGAGCGCGGCACACGCGGCGAACCGACAGCCTTCGCACCCGCCGGCCGCACCATCTTCGCCGGCGCCAGAATTCCTCGATTAACGAAACCAGCCGCCCCCATAGCCCAGCGGCGGGGCTGGACTTCGGTGAAGACGTACGAGGGGTAATGCAGGTCGTCACGTGCGTCGATCCACGGTGCCACCCAAATGCGCATCACCACGGCGGGCTCGCGAACGGGCTTACCGTAGATGTCGCTTCCAGCGCCCGGGCCAGCCCCGGCACCGACGGCCGTGACCAGGTCATAGGAGCCTGCAACCGTAGCTCCTTGCGTCCGCTGCCGATCGCTCTTGCCAGCCGGAAAGCTTCCGATCTGCACATTGCCCGCGACCGCCCCGGATTCAACGTCCTTCATGGTCACCCCGAAGGGCAAATCGCTCTCCCTCAGAGGCATCGGTTGATCGGTCGACTTGATGACGGCCATCGGCGTTTTGCACGTAATTCCGTCTTGCAGCGAATCCGGATTGTTCGGATCCATGCACGTGAACGAAGAGCGGCCGCCCGCGGGATCCAAGATCGACGCGCAACCGCTGAGGGCCACGGTTAACGAACACACCAATAGGAGCTTCTTCATTTCAGTACAAATCCTTTCTTAAGTGCCACGGTCACCTTCCTGCCGGCGTCAACTTCGAGCACCGGCATCATTTGATCTGCCAACTTCAGGTAGTACTCGCTCACGCTCTTGGCGGCGTCGGAGAGGCCTGTTGCAAGCCCGGTCTTTCCGATCGTGCTGGCGTCGACGGACTGAGTCTGGACGCTTCCCGAAGGGTTGAGATCCAAGCCCTGTACGCGGGTCGGCTTTAACGCGTCGCCGAATCCGGACAGCACGCCGGCCATCAACGTCTTTGCGATCAGCTGCCCCTGCTTGGAAACGAGCCGTCCCCGCACACCCACGCGCCCGTCTTCGCCTAGCACAAACCCATCCAGCGGAGCCTCTACGACGCGAGGCTCTTTGGTCGGATCGTCATTGGGAATGATGCAAGCGATACTCTCGGTGCGCAGCTGGGCACGCTCGTCGGAAAGTCCCCCGTAGCCTGCGACCAGCACGCGGCAATCATTCAGCGACTGCGACGTATGTCCATTGGGCATTGACGAAATGCCCTTAACGCGGAGGATTCCGGGTACCGCGTTCACTTTTGCCTTGGCGGACTGGTCAGTCGGAGCGTCCATACCCGTGATGAGGTGCCCTTCAAACACCGTGGTCATCGGGACGTATTCACCAGGAGCCTCGGAATCTGTCCGTGGCTCTTCGGGCTTTGGCGTGGCGTTCTCGGTAACCCGGATGCGAATGGCCTTCACCTCCGGACTGGCCGTGGGTGCGGCCATCGGAGCTCCGGAAGGCAAAGAAGAGGCTGGGGCATTCGGAAGCTGATATCCCGCACCCAACTCCTTCTTCCCTTCCAGCGAGTCCAGGCGTGTGCTCAGCTTCTGGACCTCAGAAAGAATGTCCTTGGACACGCCGTCCGCGCCTGGCGCCGATTTGATCTTGTCAATCGCGTCCTCCAAACGACCGAGGATTTGCTTCCGGGCCTCTCGCTCCTGCTTGATCTGGTCTCCAAGATCCTTCAACTGCTTTGATTGCGCCGTAAGGTCGCCAGCGAGCATCTCGACCGTGCGATCCTTCGGCTTTGGCAGCAGCATGTTTGCCGACACCGGGGGCTCGGGATTCTTCGGGACGCGCTTCTTGGGCGCGGGCTTCAGAAGAATGAAGAGCAGCACCACGACGACGATGAAGCTGACGCCGACGATCCCCAGACGAACACCCGAGCCTTGCTCGTTCCACCAGTCCTTCAGACCTTTCTTCTCGCTCATTGCGCTCCTCCCTGCCCCGTGGCGGACTTGTCCGCGACCACGAAGAGATCGGTCTCCGCTCCACCTCCCACGACGGAGGTTGGGAAGAATGCAACCCCGCGAACACCTTCCGCCCAGAAGGAGGGCTCTTGCAACTCCACCGTCCGATCAGCCGGTCCAGATACCCGGTACCGGTAGATGTCGTAGTGCGCCCCAGAATGCCGCGACAGGGGCCGGATGCTCACCTCACCGATAGCTGCAACCGCAGAAGGCATGTATCCCTCAGCGTAGCCCTGCAATCGCCCTCCCGACGCAAGGGTCCGCAACGCGTAGACAAGTTGATCGGTGTACACATCAGACTTTGCACGCGCATCGAATCCGGACGTCGATGAACCACCAGCGTTAGACCCGCCGTTCAACTGAAGAGGAATCACCTGGTTGGGTATCGATTTCGGAATGAGGAGAAGCGAGATGACGGGATCCCCCGGCTGGTCGCCCGTGATGTAAATCGCCTGCGCATCAGTCGCACCATTGGCGTGCACGTACACAGACGAGCCGTTGGCCGTGATAACCATCTCCCCAAGTTGAGGCTTTTTGTCTTCGCCGCTCGTAGCGTCGATTACCTTCGCTCGCGCAAAAGGCGTCGCGATGCGGTTCATGTACGTGGCCGAGATGTCGACAGGCACGGTCTCCTCCCCCGTCACAGGGACCACGTTGCTCCGCTGGACGGCTTCGCCAGGCATGGTGCCGACACCAGGCATCGCCTGGCGTTGCACGGGAGTCTGTCCTGGGGGGGGCAACTTGTACTGGTCCACCGCGAAGGCGTTCGACGCGGCGCATGACGCCAGAAGTAGGCTATAAACGACTCGCTTCACTTACTCTCTCCTTGCTCATTGTTCTGACGCCGCTCGTCGCTCATCAGATCTCTGGTTTCGACGCTGCCGCCGGCCGCGCCGAAGCGAACAGCGTCGTCGAACCAAGGATCCTTTGCGGCGTCTTCCGCACGTTGATCCGCCGCGTGCTCAGCCGCCTCGCGCTCCAACGCGCGACGGTTTCTTGATTGCCAATGCTGGCTTTTCTCTTGCTTGCCTGGGTAGTGATCGAACTTGGAGATCTGCGGCCAGCCGTTCTCGATGGCGACTTGGATTTCGTAAACGTACGGAGTTCCTTTCCCGATCGGGCCGGCCGTAGTCGTAGACTGGAGCTCGCCCTTGATGAATACCGTCTTGGTGCGCGCCTCGTAGTCCATTCCGGTCGCAGTGAACGTCACGCTGCCTCCGCGGTCCTTGAACACAGGATCCATCGCAAGCGCGAAGAGTCGGCGCCTGACTTCCGGATAAATCGCCGGCGACGTGATGAGCCCCATCGCGTCTGCCACAAACGTCACGTTCTTGGGGCTCACGTTCCCCGTAAGGGTCGCCGCAGTTAATGCAACGCTGATCAGGTAGTCCTTGGACGCACTATCCGCACTGATCTCTGCCTCTACTGTCATGCGAGGCGGCACCAGGCGAGTCACGACGTCCTTCTTCAGCCAGCCGTACAGCGCTCCCAAGGTGACCACGCTCTCAATCAGAAGAATCACGAGCAAAAACTGGACGCTTCGCTCGGCGCTTCGCCAGGACTTCGTCAGAAAGTTGAGCTTCATGACCACAGCACCCCATGCTTCGCGTTCCGATACAGCTTGTTGATACCCGCCCAACCTGCTGCAAATACGATGTGTGGGATAGCTCCCATCATCTCGTTCTGCTTCCAGCGGCGCATCCGCGCCGTGAACCAAAGTCCGATGGCGGCGCCAACGAACGGCCACATGCCGCGAGCGATGTAGCCGCCCAGGAAGCACAGCATCAAGACCAGGAACTCGTCCATTTCCCATAGAAGAAATGAAGGCATGTCGTCCGTGTGCGCAGGAATATCAATTTCGTCGATCATTGGTTGCACTCCTTGTTGTTCGAAGCAGGAACAATCCTTCCGCCCACGACTTGCGCTCCAGGCACGTGGCATGCGGCAGATCCTGGCGAGACGGCCCCAGGGGATGGTTGTGGTTGACGGGCCGCGGATTCCGCGATGCCCGGATTGCTACGCGGCGTAGCTCCCACCGCCTTAGCTCCGCGCCTAAGTTGAGCCGGACGATCGCCGCTGACCAAGATCTCCACCCGGCGGTTCAGACTCTGATCCGCGAAGCTCACCGGTAGCCTCTTTCCGTACCAGCGCGCTTCGATTGATTTGGCGGGCACACCAGCGACCTCCAGCGCGCGTTTCACCCCCTCCGCCCTGCGCTTCGACAGGGCGAGGTTGTAGGCGTCGGTACCACGCTCGTCCGCATGCCCCACCACCAGATACGAGACGCCCTGCCCTGCAACTTGCGCGGCAACCAGCGCCGCAGCGTTCGTGGACGCCGACTCCGACAAATCGAAATCGAATCGAACGACTTGGCTCAATATGAGTCTCGGATCCTTCCGGTAACTCGTATCGATCCACGTTCCGGGACGGTACGTAGACGGCCCTTGAACCGACCACACCGGTTTGAGCTTCTCTGGTCCCACCCGTTTCGGTGTCGCGACCGCATGCTCAGAGTGCTCAGGGACGGTTACGAGGGCGGACGTCTCGGGCACGATCCACTCGCGCATATCGAACTGACCCTGGCCCTCAGGTGCAGCCGCCATGCTCGACGTCACAACAAGAGCACTTCCTACCAAGCCAATAAAACGCCGCATTCGGACGCCTCCCACTATTTGCATTGCGTGGTATTTTAGCGATGAATGTTTATATCTCAACCTGTGAATGTTGATTTTTTGGGCGTCGGGCCACGCGCCCCAGGGAGCTAGGAGGAAATGAAAGGAATAGGCTTTTTTGGAAATCGCTTGGGCGGGGCGGCCGACACCCTAGCCTTAGCGGCAATTTCGTCGTCAGTGTTGACCACGTCCCCGTTCTTCAGCGGCCTGCCTACTGTGCCCTCATACGCTCTTGCTGGGCTAGGTGCTGCATGGGTGGCCGGACGCTGCATGCACGGCTTGGCTGGCATGCATCTATTCCGCTCAAAGCTCAATATCCGTTCCAGCGACCTGCTCTCAAACGATGGCATGCTGATCGGGTATACGACTGATCGCGGGCGTGCCGTTCGGCTCCCAGACGAAGCGCTGCCGTACCACGGCATGGTCGCGGGTCGAAGCGGCTATGGAAAAACGACTTTTGCCCGGCTGATGATGCTGCAACAGATCATCCGAGGTGGCGGGTTGCTCATGATCGACGCCAAGCTCGACAGCGACGACATGTCGTGGGTTGCGCAAGTCGCCCGCTGGGCCGGACGATACCAAGACATGCAGTTCATAAACCTCGGAGATCCCGCCAACAGCAACAGCTACAACTCCGTTCTTGAAGGCGACCCGGACGAGGTCGCCGACAGAATATTGACGAGCCTCCCCGCTCCAGAAGTGGCCCCGGCCGCGGAGCACTATCGTCAGTCCGCAAAGCAGGCACTCGGGGCGATCGTCGGAGGAGTCCAGGCGCTTGGACTGGCATACAACTGCATTGATCTCTCCATACTGCTACACAACGAGCGCGCACTATCCGAGCTAGAGGAGCGCCTTCGCTCCGTGCTGCCTCACCATCCCGCAACGAAGAATCTTTCGCTTTGGATTGAGCAGTACCGAGGTGGTTTCGGGAACGACACGGGACCGGCCTCAGCCAGGATCAACATGAAGCGTCTGAAAGAGACCCTAGGCGGCATCGCCGGGCGGTTGCATGCGTTCGGCACTGGGACCTTCGGCGAAGTCGGGTCGTCGTACAGCCCGGACGTGCGTCTGTTCGACAGCATGATGTCGAACAAGATTACATACGTCTCTTTGCCAACGATGGGGAAGGACGAATCCGCCCGAAATTTTGCGAAGATGCTCCTGGCAGATCTTCGATCCGCTATCGCGCGGATACAGCAGCTACCGAAGTCGCACCGATCGCGTATCCCATATCTCGCCCTGCTGGACGAGTTCGGCGCCTACGCGCTGATGGCGATGAATCGAGTATTTGAGCAGGCAAGAAGTGCCGGAATCTCGGTGTGGGCGATGTTCCAAAGTATCGCCAACCTCGATGCCGTGTCACCAGATTTTCGCGACATGCTGGAAGAAAACACCGATACAAAGCTGTTCTTCAAGCTCGCGAGCCCGAAGACAACTGAGGAGGCAGCCAAGATGATCGGCAAAGGGACATTCTCCAAGACGACCATCAGCGCCACCAGCCGTGCGTCCGAGTCGACGCCAAAAATCACGCCCGCGCCGGAAGGCGGGCTCAGCACTGATGCGGGATACGCGATCGCAGAGTCAGAGGAGGAGCAGTACCGCGTCACTGAAGATGACCTGAAGAAGGTCGACCGTGGTGAGTGCATCATGCTCTATCAAGGGTGCGAGCTATTCAACCTGCGGATACCAAACATCACGATCTCGAAATGGCTATCGTCCAAGGCAGTTCCTATCCGCGTCAATCGCACCAAACGTAAACAAGTAAAAGGCTGCGACTATTTCAAGAATGCGGACCGGTATCTGACCGCAGCAAAGGCTGCCAGAGCTTGAAGCACGCCCGAACCTCTATCACCGCTATGCACGCTATGGACAACAAAGGTTATGGTCGAACAAATTCAATTTTGGGGCTTGATAGCTCTCGTGATAGTGCTTGGCCTACTTCTGGCGAGCTGGACGAGGGCGATTTTGATCTACCTGTTTACGGATCTGGTATCACCTGGCCTGACGGCGGTGGCGAAGCCAGTTCTACTTTGGATCGCCTACTTGCTCAAGACAATTTGGCTGGACCATTGGGTGATCATCCAGAATTTGCTGAAGCCACACTCCGCGATCTTCCCTTCCCTATCTGCAAGAAGGAAGCACCCAGTCGAGAAGTCATAGCCAAGCTGACGGTCGATGACTTTGAGGAAGGTCCGGAACGATGGGCGCTTCTGGCAATCAAAACGGCCGTACAGCTTCTGTTGAACAGTCGTGCGAAAGATCGGGACATCATGAACGCCGGCCGTTGGCTCCTGGGATTCGATGATGGTCCTCTCTCGTTCGAGAACTGCTGCCGCGTTCACGGGGCCCGACCGGGCGTCGTACAGCTACGTCTGCAATTCGAACTGTGGAAGCGGTGGCACGTATTTTCAGAGCCTATTCAACTTGGTCTATTTTCTTTGCCGGAGGAGGTTGCAGACTCCATTCGCATGCGCGGCGGCCGCGCCGCAGTGAACGTGGCTGAGCGGATATGGCAGCAGCCGGGCATTATGACGTTGGACGCCGTGCGAGATCAGGACGAGTGCGCCGCACTTGAAAGGCTCGATGAGGCTTCTCTCGCATCCCAACAGGGAGACAACTGGTATCTCACCGGACGCAACCCCTCGGCAAAAGGAAGGCGGGACAGCAGCTGGTCCGATCTTTTCCCATGGTGACGACTAGTTGTCGAACGATCGTCAGAGGTGGGCTGCGTGCCCGGCGGACGTGGTGCTACGGCGAGAGCGACGAAGAAAAGGCCCTGTACGGGCCTATTTTATTGAGCGCGAGAACCTCAGGCGGGAATGAGGTAGTCGTTTCGAGAGGCACCGCCGAGTTCGGCGGCGACGAGCCAGCGCGGAGCCCGCCCTCGCCCCGACCAGGTTTCACCAGTGTCAGGGTGGCGATACTTGGGCGCCACCATTCTTTTGCCCGGAGCCGACTTGGACTGTGACTTAATGCCGGCTGCGCGCGCTTCCTTCAGGTCCTTCAGGGTGATCCCGTTTTTTTTGAGTTGGGCCAGAATCTGGCGGATAACCACGGCCCGCTTCTGAGCTCGCAGATCGTCGAGCTGTCGGTTCACCCGCTTGATACGATCCTCCAAGGCGTGTTCGTTTCGCATAATTCTCTCCCTCAGTTCTGTATGTGAATGACAATCTGCTTTGCCGTCAGCGCTCCACTTGGCCGTAGCATCGCCGCTTTCCTTCGGGTGGATTCCGGTTCTCCAGCGAGCACCTCTTCCAGCGCCTTCTTGACCCTAGCGATGTACCACTGTTGGCCTTTCTCATTGGGGGACCCATAGTGGCCGACAGCCTTCCATGTGTTGCCATGGCGTGCAATTTCGTCTGCGTAGATCCACGCGCCAATGTGGATGTTCAAGCATGGCTCCCAAAGGTGCTCACGCGTGATTCCGTAGCGAGGCAGCCGTTTCTCGATCCACCAGCTGTTTATTTGCATCACCCCGACGTCTTCGCTGCCGTCTCGGTTCAAGGTGTCGTTCAAGGCGTTCGCTTTCCACCTTGACTCATGCCACGCTATCGCACGCAACATGATTTCACTGACCCCGTAGCGTTCCGCTGCCTCTCGAAAGCAAAGCGTGCCCTTCGCAATTGGGCTCGACATCGAGGTCGGCGAGACGACCATCAATGACAATAGCAATAGCGAGGCCGCGGTTCTCATGCGTGCCCCATCGCCCGCGACACCAGTCCGCTGCACAGTTGGAGAAACAAGGCTTCGTCGCCTTGCACTCCGTCAGGCGTCAGAACGAACTTCCCGGCGATAGCGACTGTTGGCGTTGCGTCCACGGCGTATGCGATCATCGACCGGGGAAGCTCTGCGACCTCCGCCGGCGACAGACTCTCCCAGGCCTCCTCGAACGCCAGCACGCTCCCCCCCGCCGCGTTCACGATGCCACGCCAGGTCTCAGGAGCTCGCGGCGAGCGGCCTTCGCCTTGGATCGCGCGGTAGGCTGCATCTTCGAATCTCGCGACCGCAGGCCCCAACGCCTTTTGCGCGGCCAAATACCCTGCGGCTTCATGAATTCCCGTGCCATCGGCAAGCAGAATCGGTACGAACTCATATCGCCAAGGGGCTGGGAGACTCTTGGCCCACTGACGCAGTGGCGTGTGGAATGTGCGGCAAAAGGGGCAGCTAAATGAGAAAAAGATGCGCACCACTCGCTGGTCCGCCTCAACCTCGGCAACCTCTCGGTATGGCATTGGCGGGGTATATGGCTGTCCCTTTCCGTCACCACCCATTGCCATGGAGGGTTGAGCCTTCGCCACCACGTGCAGGGCGCTAGTTGTGGCTAATGCCAGCACGGCGGTAATGCAGGAACGCCTCATCTTGAATTTGCTCATTGCTTAGTAGTCCTTGGTCAATGCACATAGCGAAAAGGGATTGCCGTCGCTCGCCTCGTTTCCACTCTTCGATCACCTGTTGTACTGGTTGTTCTGCCAGGATCCCGTTGTCTATGAAGTATCCGAGGAGGTCCACCGCTTCCTTTGTTCGGCCTAAGCATTCGATGACCTGGAGGCGCGTCGCCGCTCCAGTCGAAATGAGCGCTTCCCACAGTTCAAGGATGCGATGTTCTTCAATGGCCGCGCGAGCCATCGTCTCCACAGCTTGATACGCCTGCGCGGGAGTTATCACACCGGAAGCGATCAATCTCTTGTCGAGCCTCTGCCGCTCAAACGTAGGCCACAGCGCCGGGTTCAGGAGGGACTGAATGGCGCTGAGCGTGGTTTTCCCTTCCCGCGCGAGCCGGACGCCCGCCTCCGCGAGAGTTTCGAATTGAGGTTGATAGCTCGCCGCTTCGTACAGTTCTTTGGCGTCTCCGCCGGCCAGAATCACCCGTCGCACGCGATCATCGATCTGGATAACCTCAAAGATCGGCATCTTGGTTTCCGACATGTCGTGGTCGCTCACAATGACCGGAAACTTGTCGTCCGGGTGATAGGCTCCGACGGCCTTCAACCACGCTTTGCTGGATTCGTTGGGTGCAACCCATTCGACCGTCGCCTCGGCGGGGATGGTCCTAACGAGGCGAGGCGCAATAATGAGTCGCAGCGTCTTCGCAATCAAGTCCCGGGGCATCTTCAGTTCGAGCAAACGCTCAATCACCAGCGCACTCGTATCCGAATGCGTGGTTGTCCAGAGCTGGCACCCGGTGTTCGCGTTACGGCCCAACGCCTCAGCGGTCTCTTCGTCCCGAGTCTCACCGATCATGATGCGGTGGGCACGCTGTCGAAGGAATGCCCTGGCTAGCATGGGATACGTGACCTTTCCCGGCACCAGCTCACATTGGTCTATCCCAGGCGTAGGTATCTCCACAGGTTCTTCTGCCGTCTTGACGTTCTCTCCCCTGTCGCGCAACTCGACCATGTATGCCATGAGCTGCGTCGTTTTGCCGCTTCCCATGGGGCCCGACACCACTACCGTTCCCGCGCGTACCGCGAGTGCCTGGTCGATTACGCGTCGGACTGCTAAGGGCATGTATATGTCACGGTAGGCAAGCCGTTGTGCTTGTTCCCGAGCGAGCCGAAATACGGCTGTTGAGCCGACGATGGTGTGAAGGAAGCTGGCACGGAGACTCAGTTTGAGCCCATCTTCCGGATAGCGAAGATGAATCGCGCCATCCATCGGTATGAACTGTTCGGACAAGTCCATGCTTGCACGTGCGCGAAGCTTTTCCTCGACATGCTTGACAAGATCTCCTTCGTACTCCGGCTCAAGCCAGCTGATTAGACGAACCCCCGAGTCAGCAACTTCAACCGGGCGCATGGCGCCATGGACGAAGCGAAGTTGGATGTCGGTCATGCCCTCCAATGCCGCTCGACGAAAGAGTTCGTTCAGGAAGTCGGCGGCCGGCTTGTCTTCCGGGCCCATGTAGATAAATTGATCGCGCTGACGGCCGAGTCTACTCATCGCTTCGTCCGCCTTATAGGAAGTTCTTGCACGTAAGACTGGGCCCGTAGAGCACGGCGCTTGCGTAGGTTTGCGCGCCGGAGTCCACCTTTATGCTCAGCTCCAGGAGCGATAGACGAAGCTCGGTGTGCTCCGGTCCAGCAAACAGGTTGCTGGCGATAAAGCGCGTCGCGTCCATCGTCACCCGAATCGGTAGTGCTAGCCGGTCCATCCGCTCGCACGGCTCGGTCGCCACCAGCGAGTAGCCCAGCCAAGCGATTGTCCCGAGAAATACGGCGGTGCCGAAAAACGCCTTGAATAGCATGACATCTCCATTGTCTATGCTTGGATTATATTTATGGCGCTTTTTATTTCATACCTAACAATGTATATTTTTTGGTTTGTGGTTGGCTTTTTTGCGTCCTATGTGTCTGCATGCCTGTGAGGCAGCCTGTCGAAGCCTTTCCGCGCACGCTGCCCGCGGGATTCAACGGCAGAATCTAGGGGCGGCGCACCGTGGTAATCGTGAAACTTCGTCGCCATCCCCTTGTAAGCCAGCAGCACCTTTGCCAGCTTTCCGCCTCTATGCTTCAGGATATGGAGCTCTGCACAACCCGGATACGGAGTATCCGGGTCATCTTGCTCGGGTCTGTATATCCCCATCACAACGTCAGCATCCGCCTCGATGGAACCTGAGTCCTTAAAGTCGGCGAGCAGTGGACGTTTGTTGGTTCTTCGATCGATTTCGCGGTTCAACTGGGACAGGAGCAAGATAGATATGCCAAGCTCCTTTGCGAGGCTCTTGAGACCGCGCGTGATAGTTTCAATCTGGCTGTGGCGCTTCTCTTCAGCCCCGACCATAAGCTGGAGGTAATCGACGATCAAGACGCGCAGGCCTGATTTGCGCTTCAAAGTTCTCGCCTTGGACGCTACATCGAGAAGCGTCAAGCCTGAGGTTTCGTCGATGAACAGCGTGGCTGTGGCCGCAAGCTGTCCCGCTGTGACGAGTCTCGCCCAGAAGTCACTTTGCACTGCTTCTGGATTGTCCGCCTGGAGCGCATCGATCGAAATATCGGACCATTGAGCCAAGGTACGCCCGGTGAGCTCCTCTTCGGGCATTTCTTGCGACAGATACGCCGTCGGGACTTGCTCGGCAGCCAGGTGACTTCCAACCGTGCCGGCCAATGCCGATTTCCCCATTGCCGGGCGACCGCCCAGGACGTACAACCGCCCCGGCAACAGTCCGCCGTGCAGCGCCTTGTCCAGATCGGTCAGCCCTGTAGAGACGACGTCTCGGGCTATGCCTCCCGAAATTCTCTGGTCCAGCTGTTCAATGAAGCGTGCCGCTGCGGCAGCGATGGGCACAGCGTCCCGCTTGACCGTTTGCTCCCCCAGACCGCCGATCAATTTCTGTGCATGGTCGAGGAGTTGGTGAACGTTCCGGCCAGCTGGTTCGGATACAGAAGCTTGGATCTCCGACGTCACGAAGATCAGCTGTCGGAGCAGGGCCTGTTCGACCACAATCTCGGCGTACCGAATTGCGTTTGTGGCGCTGGCGCACTCCGCGGCAAGCGAGTTGAGATAGGGTAGCCCGCCGGCGCGGGGTGCTTCGTTGCGCTCGCACAAGAGATCGTGCACGGTGATCACGTCAGCCAATTGCCCCCGACAAATCAGGGAAGCGATTGCACTGAAGATCAGGGCATTGCCATGGGCGCCAAAGTGCGAAGCGCCAATCCTCACCGGCGCGATGCGGTCGAAGGTGTCATTGTTAACAAGCAGGGCTCCGAGCAAAGCTCGCTCCGCCGTGCCAGCCCGAGCGTGCAGTGGGCTATCACCCTCCGGAATTGTGCGGCGCATTTCTTCTGGAACTACTCGAACGAAACAAACTTGCCGCCGTTCTCACGCAGCCGCGACGCAATACGATCGCCGACGGCACGCAAAAAAGTGGCTTTTCTAAGGTGAGTGGTGATGACTGTGGGCTTTACCTCTTCGAAGCGGCGTTCGATGAGTTCAAAGATCGCATGTCGACCCGCCTCATCCCAGGGGTGCGAGAGCAGCCCATCCAACACGAGTAGGTCGGGATTGGCTAGTTCGGCGAGGGCATCCTCCCCGTACTCGACGACGGCAGCGATAGCCCGACGGGCGCGTATAAGCCGGCCGGTGCTACCGCTTGCGATAACCGCAAACAGCATCGCCGTCGCCAGGTGCGTTTTGCCCTTCTGAGGCCCCCCCAACACCATGGAAACGCCGTCGTAGCGCGCGACGTTGAAATGCTTGCTGTAACTCTCGCAAGCCAGTTTTCTCGCTTTATGTTCTTCGCTGTACGCGTGAAAGGTATCGAAGGTGCAAGACTTGTACCTTGTGGGTACGTGCGCCTTCGCCAGCACCTCGTCGCCGGATAGGCATGGAAGCGGCTCTGCATCGTGCTTCTGGCCACTTTCACCCTGAAACAACAGGCGCCGCAGCTCGTTAGACAACATCACTTGATCTCCTTTGCTGACCCGCTGCTTTATTGCAGAAGGTGACAAAGTTTCGTAATTATTTCTTGCTATGTGTGTAACTTCGTGGCCAAACATTGCCGTCGTAACAAATTTGGCGCCGTTTTGTAAAATCTACTCGCGGTGATAGTGGTTTTCGACGCACTTCCGAAATCCGTCGGGGGAGATGAGAAAGTCCAGACTGGCGACGAATGGTGGTCGTCCCGGATCTGACGGTGGCGCCTGCCCCGTCAAGAAATCGGACTCGCTGCATATCTCGAAGAATGTGTGCCATGCGTCCAGGCCCTGCTGCATTGTGTGATAGCCAAACGGAGGCACGTCCAGCCTCGCAGCCTGCTTCCAGCGTGCTGCGAGGAGCTTTCGGCGACTGTCATCAAGCACTTTGATCCTGGGGTTGAGGGGCATTCGGTCGTGATAGATCTCTACGAGCCGCTCGTGGGGGCACGGCGGCAGTCCCTCAACCTGCGCAGATTCCAAGCCATCGCCCGGACGAGAGCCAGAACCTAGCGCTAACCCGCCAATAACCCGCTGGGTTTCGTCCGGGTTTCCCGTATCGGGTCTTCCGTCGCCTCCAGGTAGCTCCTGAGGCGGCACCGACTTTCGCGGACGGCCACCCTTTTTCCCGTTCTCGCGGGACTGCTGTCGCCGCTTATTGCCCGCGGCGATCTCTTCCTCGCAGCGCTTGTGCCACCACCCGCTTTCCGTCTGAACGAAAAACTCCCTCAGCACCACACCCACGGCCTTGCGCTCGTCGTCACTCCGCGCGAGCAGTTTGCGGCAGAGGTCGGCCTCGTCTAAAGGCAGCGCCTTCTCGATGGTGTAGTAGTGGTCAAGCAAACGGCGGTACGCCCCTTCTTCCAAAAGAGTCAGGTGCCGCGTGTCCTTGACGTGGTCGCCGATGTTATGGGGGTAGAAGTGCATCGCAGTCTTGTCCGGTCAGACATTGAGCGGCACGGATTGCAGAAGATGGCATTTCATGGGCGAGCACGCAGCGCGTCGAGTAGCGCGGCTCGTCGCTCCGCGCCGGCGAACTCAGCCGGGTTTTGAATGTATCGGACGATGAGCGCGTCACGCTCTGAGATGAGGCCTTCCTGAATGAGCCCCTCCAAAGAAACGCGACTCTCGCTATTTATCTCCACTAAAATGCCTCGCCGAAGAGGCATCGCCGTGTCTCCCTTTAACCAAAGGCTGGATTGGGGCGGGGTTACCTCAGCAAGCCGCGCCAGCGCTGCGACTATGCCAGCCGTCCGCCCGCCGATAGCGACGGAAGAGTTGATTCGGTCGGCTTCGACTATTGTTGCTCTTGTCGAGGTCGCGAGCTTATTGGAAGTAGCCATGGGCGCGAATTCGGTTAAGTAAAGGTTTGCGAATATTAAGCGATACTTTATGGAAGGTAAACCCCGATGACACAAAAGACAAAGAGGCCTGAAGGCTCCACGTCTCCGCAGCTGTCACAGATGCAACGCGACTTTGTCGCAAAGCTGGATTTTCAGATGCAGTCGAATGGCGTCTCAGCCGCCGCATTAGCCGAACGGCTAGGCGTCAGCACGCCTGCCGTCTATGGATGGAGAAACAATGGCCGGTTCGACCGCGAACATGCGGTGGCTCTAGCCCAAGTCTTTGGTACCTCCATCGCTTATTGGCTCTCTCCCGAGATTCCCGTCGCCGCCCCTACTGACCTTTCGGCCCTCGCGGGATCGGACGCAGAGACCATCGACATTCCTTTCCTTGGAGCGCGGCTGCATTACGGAACTATGTTGCCGCCAACGGCATGCGCAATCCGACACCTGCGGGTTAGCCGGGCCTGGCTCAACGGTCGCCTTCCTCTGGACGCGAACCTAACTAATGTGGGGTTTGTGTACATAGAAGGGGCGTTCATGGAACCTACGTTCCGTCAGGGCGATATCGCGTTCGTGCAAAGCGATGTGAAGGAAGTCAATGCGGACGGCCTGTATCTCATCCGGCAGGGAGAGCAGGTTGACCTTCGCTTCGTCCAACGTCTTCCAGGCGGGGGGCTTCGGCTATCTACCGAGAGCACAAAGGTCGCCCCGATCGATGTGCCAGTTCAGGACCTGGATGATTTCGTTCAGGTGGTCGCACGCGTTCCTTTCACCTGGGCCGAGCGACTCGCATGACCTCCGAAATTTAATCAACACTTGACACTTAATAAAGCACCACTTATCTTTATGCCAACCTACTAGCCGGGTCGACGCCACACGTCGCCGCGTCGGAGGCGACGAACTCGCCTCTCTTACCTCGGGCAGAAGCAAAGGACGGCATATGGATGCGCGCGAGATCGACACCAACGAATTCGCTCAGGAACCGAGCGAGCAACTTCTAGAATTGCCAGCGGTCATCAAGGCCACGGGCATCAAAAAGACCAAGATTTACGAGGGAATCAAGGACGGGACGTTCCCGGCGCCTGCGAAGGTGGGGCGCGCATCGCGATGGCCCGCATCGGAGGTCCAGGCGTGGGTCCGCGAACAAAAGAATGCCCGCACCACTGCCGCCCCCAGGGAACGCCCCCTCAGCTACAACCGGAGTGTGCAGCACGCATAGTCCCGGCGTCTGGATGCGCGCATCAGCGGATCAGTAGGCACCCAGTATTTTCGAAGCCAGCCGACGTAGCTGCACCATTCTTCGAACAGCACAAAAAGCCGAGCACTATGCTCGGCTTTTTTTCGTCGAATTCCTTCATCCCTGCCCTTTCGCGCCCATCTCCAGCAACAAGCGAAACGCTTCGCCGCGCGAGTCTCCTAGGTGGCACAACGTCGCGCCTGGAGCGCGTCTGAATTGCGGCTCCACTCAGCTTTGGCTTTGTTGTCCCATATGTTGTCCCATAAGCCAAGCAAAGAAAAAGGGTTAGCTCAACAACATTGAGCTAACCCTTTGATTTTATTGGTCGGGGCGGTGGGATTCGAACTCACGACCCTCTGCTCCCAAAGCAGATGCGCTACCAGGCTGCGCTACGCCCCGAAGGGTGGCAACTATAACAGAAACCGCTCTTTTACGGACGCGCGCTGGCTGTTAGCGCCGTAACAATGCCCCGCCGAAACGGGCTCAATGCACAAAGGCGACGGATCAGCCGAAGCGGCCCGTGATGTAGTCTTCCGTTTCCTTGCGCGAGGGCTTCACGAAGATCTGGTCGGTCTGGCCGAATTCCATGAGCTCGCCCAGGTACATGTAGGCCGTGTAATCCGAACACCGCGCGGCCTGCTGCATGTTGTGCGTCACGATCACGACGGTGTAGTCGTTCTTCAGCTCGGCGATCAGCTCTTCGATCTTGGCGGTGGAAATGGGATCCAGCGCCGAGCACGGTTCGTCCAGGAGCAGGACTTCCGGCTTGATGGCGACGCCGCGCGCGATGCACAGGCGCTGCTGCTGGCCGCCGGACAGGCTGTTGCCGCTCTGGTGCAGTTTGTCCTTGACCTCGTTCCACAGGGCGGCCTTGCTCAGCGCCCACTCCACGCGCTCGTCCATTTCGCCTTTGGAAAGGCGTTCGAACAGGCGCACGCCGAAGGCGATGTTGTCGTAGATGCTCATGGGGAACGGCGTGGGCTTCTGGAAGACCATGCCGATCTTGGCGCGGATCAGCGAGATGTCGGTCTTGGCCGTCAGCAGGTTTTCGCCGTCCAGGAGGATTTCGCCCTCGGCGCGCTGGCCGGGGTACAGCTCGAACATGCGGTTGAAGGTGCGCAGCAGCGTCGATTTGCCGCAGCCCGACGGACCGATGAAGGCGGTGACCTTCTTTTCCTGGATCGACATGTTCACGTTGCGAATCGCGTGGAACTTGCCGTAGTAGAAGTTCAGGTCCTTGACCTCGAGCTTGTTCTTGACTGCGGTAGCGGTGTTTTCCATTGGGTTTCCCTAGGCTGCGGCGCGACCAGCGCGCCGGCAAAGCGATCTTTACTTGCGGAACATGTTGCGGGCGATGATGTTGATGCCCAGCACCAGCAGCGTGATCAGCGTGGCGCCGGCCCAGGCCAGGTTGTTCCAGTCCTTGAAGGGGCTGGCGGCGTATTGGTAGATGACGACCGGCAGGTTGGCCATCGGGCCGTTCATGTTCAGCGACATGAACTGGTTGGACAGCGCGGTGAACAAGAGCGGCGCGGTTTCGCCGGAGATGCGGGCGATGGCGAGCAGCACGCCGGTGATGATGCCGGACTTGGCGGCGCGATAGCACACCATGGTGATCATGCGCCACTTGGGGCAACCCAGCGCGGCGGTGGCTTCGCGCAGGCTGTTGGGCACCAGCAGCAGCATGTTGTCGGTGGTGCGGACCACGACGGGAATCACCAGGATGGACAGCGCGACGGCGCCGGCCCAACCCGAGTAATGCCCGACCTGCGCCACGTACACGGCGTAGATGAAGAGGCCGATGATGATGGACGGCGCGGACAGCAGCACGTCGTTCAGGAACCGCGTGGCGGGCGCCAGCCAGCCGCGCTGGCCGTATTCGGCGAGGTAGGTGCCGGCCAGGATGCCGACCGGCGTGCCGATCAGCGTGCCCACGCCCGCCATCATCACGCTGCCCAGGATCGCGTTGAGCAGGCCGCCCGATTGGCCCGGCGGCGGCGTGATCTCGGTGAAGAGCGTGTAGGACAGCGCGGGCGCTCCCTTCAACAGCAGCGTCATGATGATCCAGAACAGCCAGAACAGCCCGAACACCAGCGTCGTCATCGACACGGCGAGCATGACGCGGTTGACGACGCGGCGCCGGCGATAGATGCCGTTCTGCATGTTGAGTACGGATTCAGCCATGTTTTTTTCCTTGTGCTCCGGGCGTGTCAGGTTTTCTTGCCTTCGCCCGCGGACAGGCGAACCAGCAACGCCTTGGCCAGGGCCAGCACGATGGTCGTGATGAGGAACAGGATCAGGCCCAGTTCCAGCAACGCGGCCTTTTGAATGCCGCCCGCCTCGTTGAATTCGTTGGCGAGCGCCGAGGCGATGGAGTTGCCCGGCGAGAACAGCGAGCCCGACCACTTGAACGCGTTGCCGATGACGAACGTGACGGCCATGGTCTCACCGAGGGCCCGGCCCAGGCCGAGCATGATGCCGCCGATGACGCCCGACTTGGTGAAGGGCAGCACCACGCGCCACATCACTTCCCAGGTCGTGCTGCCCAGGCCGTAGGCCGATTCCTTGAGCATCGCGGGCACCAGTTCGAACACGTCGCGCATGACGGCCGCGATGAACGGGATGATCATGATCGACAGGATCAGGCCGGCCGTGAAGATGCCGATGCCGAAGGGCGGGCCGGCGAACAGTCCCCCAATGACGGGCAGGCTGCCGAGCGTGGCGATCAGGAAGGGCTGCACGTACTGCTGGAACACGGGCACGAAGACGAACAGGCCCCACATGCCATAGATGATGGACGGGATGGCCGCCAGCATTTCGATGGCGGTGCCCAGCGGACGGCGCAGCCAGGTCGGCGAGAGTTCGGTCAGGAAGATGGCGATGCCGAAGGACACCGGCACGGCGATGATCAGCGCGATCGCGGAAGTGAGCAGCGTGCCGATGATCGGCACCACGGCGCCATAGTTGGAGTTGACCGGATCCCAGTCATTGAGCCACAGGAACGACAGGCCATACTTGGCCAGCGACTCGCGGCTGCCGTAGATCAGGGAAATCAGGATCGCCGCCAGCAGGATGAACACCAGGAAGGCGAACAGGCGGGTCAGATTCTTGAACAGCGCATCCATCAGCGCGTTTTTTGTTTGCTTCATAGGCGAAGGCGTGCCGGTAGTCACGGAATCCGCCACGCTGGGCGGAAGCGGCACACTATTATCCATTACCGCGCTCATGGATGGACTTTCCTTAGGAAACCTGGGGGGGAGGAACAGCAGGTAGATCGGCTTGCTGACAGGCGGCGGCCCCGCCCGCCTCAGGGGCGTCGGGGCCGCGCGTTACTGCTTTACTTCCAGACAGCCTTGCCGTCCGCGGACTTCACTTCGCCCCAGGCGGCGCGGATTTCCTTGGTCACGGCTTCCGGCAGCGGCACGTAGTCCATGGCTTCAGCCGACTTGGCGCCGTTCTTGAACGCCCAGTCGAAGAAGTCCAGCACAGCCTTGCCCTGGGCCGGCTTGTCTTGCGACTTGTGGACCAGGATGAAGGTGGCGGCGGTGACGGGCCACGAATCGGCGCCCGGCTCGTCGGTCAGGACCACGCCCATGCCCGGCGCGCTCTTCCAGTCAGCGTTGGCGGCCGCGGCGGCAAACGCCTTCTGCTCGGGTTGGACAAACTTGCCGTCCTTGTTCTGCAGTTGGGTCCAGGCCAGCTTGTTCTGCTTGGCGTAGGCGTATTCGACGTAGCCGATCGAGTTCTTCAGCTGGCCGACGTAGGCGGCGACGCCTTCGTTACCCTTGCCGCCCTGGCCGGTGGGCCACTTGACGGCCTTGCCTTCACCGACTTGCGACTTCCACTCCGGCGACACCTTGGACAGGTAGTTCGTCCAGCCGAAGGTGGTGCCCGAGCCGTCCGAACGGTGCACGACGATGATGTCGGCGGCCGGCAGCTTGACGTCGGGGTTCAGCGCCTTGATGGCGGCGTCGTCCCACTTCTTGATCTTGCCCAGGAAGATGTCGGCCAGGACCTTGCCCGACAGCTTCAGTTGGCCCGGCTTGATGCCGTCGACGTTGACGACAGCCACGGTGCCGCCGATTACGGCGGGGAACTGCAGCAGGCCATGCTTTTCCAGGTCGGCAGCCTTCATCGGATCATCCGAGGCGCCAAAGTCGACGGTCTTGGCAATGATTTGCTGCTGGCCGCCGCCCGAACCGATGGACTGGTAGTTGACCGCGTTGTTGGTCGCAGCCTTGTAGTCGGACGCCCACTTGGCGTAGACCGGGTACGGGAACGATGCGCCGGCGCCGGTGACGTTGGCGGCCTGGACGGCAAACACGGCGGCGCTCAGGGCGACACCGACGGAAACTTGCTTGAAGACACGTTTGAACATCTGGGTTCCTTCTGTGCTCGTTGGAGGAGTCTGGCAGGCTTTGGTACTGCCTGTCTTTCAGCGACCCTCGCATCTTAGGAGCCCAACGTGACAAGACCATGACAGTCACATACTGTTCATGAAGCGTCGCGATTGCCGCGAAAATGACACGGCCGCCGGGCATCTGCCAGGCGGCCGTGTCAATCCAGGGACAAACCCCTTTTTACGAGGCGAAGGGTCAGACCCCCAGCTTCTGCATCAGGAACTGGTGCAGGTTATAGGGCTGGCCGCGGCTCTTGACGCGGGCGTAGTCGCCGTCGGGCTGCTGCTGCCAGGCGAGCTGATTGTCGCGCAGCGCGTAGGTGAAGGCTTCGTCGATGACGCGCTTCTTGAGCGTCTTGTCATAGACGGGAAACGCGATCTCGACCCGGCGGAAGAAGTTGCGGTCCATCCAGTCGGCGGATGACAGGTATACCGTCTCTTCCCCGTCGGCATAGAAGTAGAAGACGCGGGAGTGCTCCAGGAAGCGGCCCACGATGGAGCGCACGCGGATGTTCTCGGACAACCCCGGGACGCCGGCGCGCAGCGCGCAGACGCCGCGCACGATCAGGTCGATCTTCACGCCCGCCTGGCTGGCCTTGTAGAGTTCCTCGATGATCTGCTCTTCGAGCAGGGAGTTCATCTTGGCCATGATGCGCGCACGCTTGCCGGCCTTGGCGGCGCGCGCCTCCGCGCGGATCAGCGCGACCATGCCTTCGTGCAGGGTAAACGGGGACTGCATCAGCGACTTGAGCGCACGGCGCGCGCCCAGCCCCGTGAGCTGCGCGAACACCATGTCCATGTCCTCGCACAGCTTGGGATCCGCGGTCAGCAGCCCGAAATCGGTATAGAGGCGCGCCGTCCGCGGGTGGTAGTTGCCCGTGCCGAGGTGGGCATAGCGCCGCAAACGGCCTTTTTCCCGGCGCAGCACGACGGCCATCTTGGCGTGCGTCTTGTGCGCCACCACGCCGTAGACCACGTGCGCCCCCACCTCTTCCAGCTTGGAGGCCCAGTTGATGTTGGTCTGCTCGTCAAAGCGCGCCATCAGCTCCACGACCACCGTCACTTCCTTGCCGGCCCGCGCCGCGGCCAGCAGGATCTTCATCAGTTCGGAGTCCTCGCCGGTACGGTAGATGGTCTGCTTGATGGCCATCACGTCGGGGTCCAGCGCCGCGGCGGTCAGGAAGTCGATGACCGGCTGGAATGACTGGTAAGGGTGATGCAGCAGCCGGTCGCGCTCGGCCACCGCCTCGAAAAGCTCGGCAGGCTTGTCGCCCACCTTGTCGAAGGGGGCCGGAACGGGCGCGCGATACTCGGGAAACAGCAGGTCCGGCCGGGCTGCCGAATTGCAGAGCTGCATCAGCCGCGACAGGTTCACCGGGCCGGGCACGCGGTAGGTGTCGTCCGGCTTGAGCGAGAATTCGCGCTGCAGGAAGTTTTCCAGCTCGACCGGCGTCAGCTTGTCGATCTCCAGCCGCACCGCCGCGCCGAAGTTGCGCTGCGACAATTCCCCCTGCAGCGCGTGGCGCAGGTTGGTGACTTCTTCCTCGTCCACGAAGAGGTCGCTGTTGCGCGTGACGCGCCACTGATAGCACCCCAGCATTTCCAGGCCCGGGAACAGCTCGCCAACGAAGGCCCGCAACAGGGAGGTGAGCAGGATGTAGCCTTCCGGCTGGCCGGAAAGCTCTTGGGGCATCTTGATCAGGCGCGGCAGCGCGCGGGGCGCCTGGACGATGGCGATGGAGGCCTGGCGGCCGAAAGCGTCGGCCCCGGACAACGACACGATGAAATTCAGGCTCTTGTTGTAGACCCGGGGAAACGGGTGCGCGGGATCCAGGCCGATCGGGGTCAGGAGCGGCATCACGTCGCGGTGAAAGACCTCGCGCGCCCACTCCTGCTGCTGCGGATTCCACTCGGAAGCATGATGCAGGGCGATCCCCTCGGCATGCATGGCCGGCAGGATCTCGTCGTTGAGCAGGTTGTACTGGCGGCCGACCAGCTCGTGCACGGCCTGCTGCACACAGTCGAATGCCTGGTCCGGCGTCATGCCGTCCGGGCCGACCAGGTTGGGCGACTGAAGCTGCTGTTCCTTGAGGCTGGAAATCCGGATTTCGAAGAATTCGTCCAGGTTGGAACTGACGATGCACACGTAGCGCAGCCTTTCCAGCAGCGGCGTCTTGGGGTTTTCCGCCATCGCCAGCACCCGTTCATTGAACTTGAGCAGCGACAATTCGCGATTCATGAGCAGAGGCTCGCCAGGCGGGCGTGAGGGCATACCGGATTCCATGGGAAAGAGGAGCGTGCAGTTTTACTGCAAAATCGTGACGCTTCCATGACAATGCAAATCGTTAGCGTACGCCAAATGCGGGACGTATGGCACACCACCGCAATGCTCCCAAACCCTTGTTACGTAAGCGAAAACGCTGAACCGAAGGCGTTGTCACATGGGATCTCTATAATCGGTCCACCTTACAGCCAATATTTACGAGCCGCATGGATCAACTTCTGGCCGCGGTGGACCTCGGGTCCAACAGCTTTCGCCTTTCCATCGGACGCATCGTTCAGCAGGACGGTACGCCCCAGATCTATCAAATCGACCGCCTCAAGGAAACCGTCCGACTCGCCGCTGGCCTGGACGCGGACAAGCGGCTTGGCGACGACGCCATCGACCGCGCCATCGCCGTCCTGGAGCGGTTCGGCGAACGACTGCGCAGTTTCCATCCCAACCGCGTTCGCGCGGTGGCGACCAACACGTTCCGCGTCGCCCGCAACACCCGCGATTTCCTGCCCCGGGCGGAAGCCGCACTGGGCTTCCCGATCGAAGTCATTGCCGGACGCGAAGAGGCACGCCTGATCTTCACGGGCGTCGTTCACACCCTGCCCCCCTCCCCCAACAAGCGCCTGGTCATCGACATCGGCGGCGGTTCCACCGAAGTCATCATCGGCAAGAGCCATGAACCGGGCCTGATGTCCTCGCTTTACATGGGCTGCGTCAGCTACAGCCGCCAGTTCTTTTCGGACGGCGTGGTGGACGCGCACCAGATGAAGCAGGCCGAACTGGCCGCCCGCCGCGAAATCGAAGTCATCTCCAAGCAATACCGCAAGACGGGCTGGAAAGAGGCTTATGGCTCGTCGGGCACCGCCAAGGCGCTGTTTGCCATCCTGACCGAGGGCGGCTATTCCGACCGCGGCATAACGCGGGCGGGCCTGACCAAGCTGAAGGACCGCATCGTGCGTTCGGGCCGCGTCATTCCGTCCGAACTGCCCGGCATCAAGATCGAGCGGGCCGACGTGCTGCCTGGCGGCCTGGCCATCATGAGCGCGCTCTTTGACGAACTGGGCATCGACGTCATGCACACGGGCGACGGCGCACTGCGCCTGGGCGTGCTGTACGACCTGCTGGGCCGCGACGACGAACACGACAAGCGCGATGAATCGGTGCGCCAGTTCATGAAGCGTTACCACGTCGATGTGAACCAGGCGCGCCGCGTGCGCAACGCCGCCCTGAACCTGTTCGACGCGATGTTCCCCGAGGGCCCGGAGCGTGCCGAACTGCGGCCCGCGCTGGGGTGGGCGGCCGACCTGCACGAAGTGGGCCTGTCGATCGCCCACAACGCGTATCACAAGCACACTGCCTACGTGCTGGAAAACGCCGACATGCCGGGTTTTTCGCGCGCCGACCAGCAATTGCTGGCCCTGCTGGCGCTGGGACACCAGGGCAAGCTCGGCAAGGTGGAGCCGCTGGTGCGCACGCGCCCGCAATGGAAAGCCATTCTTGCGCTGCGCCTGGCCGTGCTGCTGTTCCGCCGCCGTGGCGAAATCGAGCCCCTGCCGCTGACGGCCTCGGTGCGCGACAACTCCATCGTGGTGCGGGTCAACCGCGAATGGCTGGCCGAACACCCCTTGAGCGACTTCACGCTGCGCGCGGAAGAAGCCGAGTGGAACAAGGTCGGGTTTTCGTTCGAACTGCTGGAGTTCTGAAAGGCCGGGGCGGCGCGGCCGCCCGGCCGTTCAAAAGGGCGACAGATCGGTTTCGCGATCGAGTCGCCGCAGTTCCATGCGCAGCGGCCGGGTGGCCCGCCGTATCAGTCTGATCGTCATCCGGCGGAATAGGCGGCGCATGGTCTCTGGCTCTAACGCTGGGTATTCACGACGACCGGCTGGTCCAGGCCGAAGTGGCGGCGGTAGCGCTCGTCCATGCGCTCCATCTTCAAGAGCACCGGGAAATCCGCGGCATTGAAGTCCGGATCCCATGCCGGTTCGCCGCAGACCTTGGCGCCCAGCTTCAGGTAGCCCTTGATCAAGGGCGGAACCCGCGCCGGCAAGGTGCTGTTGAGCTTTTCGACGGGGTAACGGTGCAAGGGCGTGACGCGCGGATCGTCGCCTTGCGGCATGTACTTGGCCACGGTGCGCCACACTTCGGCCGCCGTGACGCCGTCGTCGCGCAGGCTCACGCTGGCGCAACCGAGCACGTATTCGTGGCCGCCGCGGCGCAGGTATTCGGCCAGGCCGGACCACAGCAACATGATGACCGCGCCCCCGCGGTAGTCCGCGTGCGTGCACGAGCGGCCGACCTCGACGATTTCGTCGCGGATGGCGCCCAGGCCGGACAGGTCGAACTCGGACTGCGAGTAATAGCCGCCCGCTTCGCGCGCTTTTTCCGGGGTCAGGATCCGGTAGGTGCCGACGACCCGGTCGGTGTCGATTTCCCGGACCATGAGATGTTCGCAAAAGGGATCGAAGCGGTCCTGTTCGATGCCATCGTGCGCGTCCGGGAAGACCGCGCCCATATCCTCGGTGAAGACGTCATAGCGCAGACGTTGTATCTGCTCTATCTCTTCCGTGGTGCGCGCCAGGCCGACCGCCAGGACCTTCGGGGCGCCCCCCGTCCAGGGTTCTGCGGCATTACGGCTCGGATTGATGCGTGCTAGTTCCAGCATTGCGCGAAGCTCCTAGAGAGTCCAGCCAGTGTGGACGCCCTGTATGTCAAAGACTTGACCGATATGTTACGTGACTATGAAGCTTAGGGCGGACCGGAAATTTTTCTAATTCCGCCGACGCAAGCCCGTCTCAACAAACAAATTCTGGACACCGCCAAAAAACGAAGGCCACGCATCGTTAACGACGCGTGGCCCACATATTAAAACGAAAACTCAGGGTTTACCCCAGGCTTGCCGCAAGCTTCTCCGCGGAAACGTTCGCCAGGGCCTCATCCTCGGCTTCCACCATGAGGCGCAGCTTGGGTTCGGTGCCCGATGCGCGGATCAGGATCCGGCCCCGGCCATCCAGTTCGGCTTCGACGGACTGGCGCGCCGCGGTCAGGCCGGCGTGGGTCTTCCAGTCCAGGCCCGGCGTCAGCGGCACGTTGATCATCTTCTGCGGATACATGCGCAGGTCGCTGACCCAGTCGGCCAGCTTGACCGAATTGCGGCGCAGCGCCGTCAGCACCTGCAGGGCGGCCACGATGCCGTCGCCGGTGGAGTGGCAGTCCAGGCACAGCAGGTGGCCGGAGCTTTCGCCGCCGTACAGCCAGCCGCGGGACTGCATCTGTTCCAGCACGTAGCGGTCGCCCACGTTGGCGCGGTCAAAACCCACGCCCAGGCGCTTCATTTCGCGCTCGAAGCCGAAGTTGGTCATCAGGGTGCCAACCACGCCTTCGACCTTGCCGCGCTGCATGCGCTCGCGCACGATGGCGTACATGAGCTCGTCGCCGTTGTAGATGCGGCCCTCGCCGTCCACCATCTGCAGGCGGTCGGCGTCGCCGTCCAGCGCGATGCCCAGCTGGGCGCCACGGGCCTTCACTTCCTTGGCCAGCAGTTCCGGGTGCAGCGCGCCCACGCCCTTGTTGATGTTGAAGCCGTCGGGATGCACGCCGATCGCGTGGACCTCGGCGCCCAGTTCGCGGAAGACGTGCGGGGCGATGTTGTAGGCGGCGCCGTGGGCGGCGTCGACCACGATCGTCATGCCGTTCAGGTCCAGGTCGTTGGGGAACGTGCTCTTGCAGAACTCGATGTAACGGCCCTGGGCGTCGCCCATGCGGCGCGCGCGCCCCAGTCCTTCCGAGCTGACGCAACCCAGGGGTTCGTCCAGCGCGGCCTCGATGTCGGCCTCGATGTCGTCGGGCAGCTTCATGCCCTGCGCCGAGAAGAACTTGATGCCGTTGTCCTGGTAGGGATTATGCGATGCGCTGATCACGATGCCGGCCACCAGGCGCAGGGCGCGCGTCAGGTACGCCACGGCAGGCGTGGGGATCGGGCCGGCCAGCAGCACGTCGATGCCGGCGGCGGACAGGCCCGCTTCCAGGGCGGATTCCAGCATGTAGCCGGAAATGCGAGTGTCCTTGCCGATGACGACCTGGGGACGGCTCGCGCCACGCACGGCGTGCTCGCGCGCCAGCACGCGGCCAGCCGCGTAGCCCAACCGCAGCGCGAACTCGGCGTTGATCACCGGGCCGCCGACTTCGCCGCGCACGCCATCGGTACCGAAATATTTACGTCGAATCATGAACTGATTGCTCCTTGTTCAGCCGCCTGCCATACCTTAAGCGCATCCACCGTGGCCGCAACATCGTGCACGCGCACGATGGAGGCGCCACGCGCGACGCAGGCAAGCGCGGCGGCAATGCTGCCGGGCAGCCGGTCGCCGACGGGCCGGCCGGTGGCCTGGCCGATCATGTTCTTGCGCGACAGGCCGATCAGCAATGGATAACCGGTGCTGCGCAGGCTGGACAGCCGGCGCAGCAGTTGAAAGTTCTGGTCTGCCGTCTTGCCGAACCCGAAGCCCGGGTCCAGCACGATGCGGCGAGGATCGATCCAGGCCGCGCGCAGCTTTTGCGCGCGCGCCCCCAGGAACAGGCCGATTTCACCGATCAGGTCGGTGTACTCGGGCGGCGAGGCCTGCATGGTGCGGGGCTCGCCCTTCATGTGCATGACACACAGGCCGCAGCGCGATTGCGACACGGCCTCGATCGCGCCGGGCTGCCTGAAGCCGTAGATGTCATTGATCATGTCCGCGCCGGCATCCAGCGTTGCCCGCATGACTTCGGGCTTGAAGGTGTCGATGGACAGCGGCACGCCGCAGTCGCGCAATGCCTCCACGACCGGCAGCAGGCGGTCCAATTCATCGGCGACAGAAACGGGGTCGGCCCCCGGCCGGGTGGATTCGCCCCCCAGATCCAGGATCTGGGCGCCTTCGCTGATCAACTGGCGCGCATGCGCCACGGCGGAATCGGTATCGTCGTGCTGGCCGCCATCGGAAAACGAATCCGGTGTGACATTGACGATGCCCATGACAAGCGGGCGCTCGAGTTCGAACTCGAAGCGCCCGCAAAGGAAGTTATTTGCCATAAACCAGAACGACGAACCTCAGACTGCGGCTGCCGTGTTACCACCTGCAGCCAGGCCGGTCGGCGGCGTGTCGGACGTGTCCGACGGGCCTTGCGGCGTCTTCGGAGGACGCGGCGGGCGGCCTTCCATGATGTCGTTGATCTGGTCGGCGTCGATGGTTTCCCATTCGAGCAGCGCGGAAGTCATGACTTCGACCTTGTCGCGATTGTCTTCCAGGATCTTGCGCGCAACACCGTACTGCTCATCGATGATGCGGCGGATCTCGGTGTCCACCTTCTGCATGGTGGCTTCCGACATGTGCGTGGTCTTGGTGACGCTGCGGCCCAGGAAGACTTCGCCTTCGTTCTCGGCGTAGACCATGGGGCCCAGTTCGTCGGTCATGCCGTAGCGCGTGACGATGTCGCGGGCGATGGCGGTGGCGCGTTCGAAGTCGTTCGAGGCGCCCGTCGTCATCTGGTCCATGAAGATCTCTTCGGCGATGCGACCGCCGAACAGCACGGCGATCGTGGACAGCAGACGGCCCTTGTCCATGCTGTAGCGGTCGGTTTCCGGCAACTGCATCGTCACGCCCAGCGCGCGGCCGCGCGGGATGATGGTGACCTTGTGGACCGGATCGGTCTTGGGCAGCATGCGCGCGACGATCGCGTGGCCGGATTCGTGGTACGCGGTGTTCTTGCGTTCTTCTTCGGGCATCACGATGGAGCGGCGTTCCGCGCCCATGATGATCTTGTCCTTCGCCTTTTCGAAGTCGGACATATCCACCGTGCGGCCGTTGCGGCGCGCGGCGAACAGCGCGGCTTCGTTGACCAGGTTGGCGAGGTCAGCGCCGGAGAAGCCCGGGCAACCGCGCGCCAGGATGGTCGCGTCGACGTTGGGCGACAGCGGCACCTTGCGCATGTGGACCTTCAGGATCTGCTCGCGGCCGCGGATATCGGGCAGCGGCACGACCACTTGGCGGTCGAAGCGGCCCGGACGCAGCAGCGCCGGATCCAGCACGTCGGGACGGTTGGTCGCAGCGATCACGATGACGCCCTGGCCGGATTCGAAGCCGTCCATTTCAACCAGCATCTGGTTCAGGGTCTGTTCGCGTTCGTCGTTGCCGCCGCCCAGGCCGGCACCGCGCTGGCGGCCGACCGCATCGATTTCGTCGATGAAGATGATGCAGGGGGCGTGCTTCTTGGCGTTTTCGAACATGTCGCGGACACGGGCCGCGCCCACGCCGACGAACATTTCAACGAAGTCCGAGCCGGAGATGCTGAAGAACGGCACCTTGGCTTCGCCGGCGATGGCCTTGGCCAGCAGCGTCTTGCCGGTACCGGGCGAGCCCACCATCAGCACGCCGCGCGGAATGCGGCCGCCCAGCTTCTGGAACTTGCTGGGGTCGCGCAGGAAGTCGACCAGTTCCTGGACGTCTTCCTTGGCTTCGTCGCAGCCCGCGACGTCGGCGAAGGTGATCTGGTTGGTGTTCTCGTCGAGCATCCGGGCGCGCGACTTGCCGAAGCTGAATGCGCCGCCCCTGCCCCCGCCCTGCATCTGGCGCATGAAGAACACCCAGACGCCGATCAGGAGCAGCATGGGGAACCACGACACGAAGATGCTCATCAGGAGCGACTGCTCTTCACGCGGCTTGCCCGAGACCTGCACGCCGTACTTCAGCAGATCGGAGACCATCCAGAGATCGCCGGGGGAAGTCAGCGTGTAGGCGCGACCCGCGTCAGGCGTGACGTACAGCACATCACCCTGGACGTCGACCTTGCGGATACGTCCCGCCTTGGCGTCGTCCATGAACTGGGTGTAGGTCACGCCGTCCTGCGTCTGGGCGCGTCCGTCGAACTGTTTGAAGACGGTGAACAGCACCAGGGCTATCACCATCCAGACAGCGACTTTGGAAAATGAATTGTTCAAGGTCGATCTCCTGCTTTCGATTCCGACCGGCGACTGTGCACCCGCGTATGGCACAGTCACAAGTATGTCAATAGCCCATTCTACCCTGACGGACGAGGTTGCGTCCTGGCAGCCGTGGGGCCCATTTAATTACATTTGATTCTTGAGTTTTCTGGTCGTTGTCTCGGCGGGACGGAGTTTTCTTGGCCGGGGCGCGCGCCCCGGATGTGGAATGCGGATGTTGTTACTTCAGATCGCGCGCCACCAGAAAGGTTTCTGAGGATTTATCCCGAGACGCCTTCGGTTTGCGTTCGACCACCCGCTTGAAGCGCTTCTTGAAGGATTCCACGATCTGCGAAAAACCGGTGCCATGGAAAGCCTTGACGATCAGCGCCCCGTTGGGCTTCAAATGGGCGCAGGAAAATTCCATTGCCAGTTCGCAAACATGCTGGATGCGCGCGGAATCGGCAATACCCACGCCTGACAAGTTGGGGGCCATGTCGGAAATAACAAGGTCCACCGCGCGGGATCCGACCATGTCTTCCAATTGTTTCAGAACTTCTTCTTCGCGGAAGTCGCCCTGGATGAATTCCACCCCCGCCACCGGCTCCATCGGCAGGATGTCCAGCGCGATGATGCGGCCGTCCACGACGCCGCCTGGCCCCGCGAGCCGTTCGCGCGCCACCTGCGACCAGCTGCCCGGGGCGGACCCCAGGTCGACGACCAGATCCCCCCGGCGCATCAGCTTTTCGGTGTCGAGAATCTCGATCAGTTTGAAGGCGGCGCGGGCGCGGTAGCCCTTCTGTTGCGCCAGCTTCACATAGGGATCGTTGATGTGCTGGTGAATCCAGTCTTTAGAGAATTTATTCTTGGCCATTACCGTACAATTCCACGCATGCCTATATTAGAACTTACCTCTCGTGAGCGCAGCGACCTGCGGTCCGCCGCTCACCCTCTGCGCCCTGTCGTCCTGATCGGCGACAACGGCCTGACCGACGCCGTGCTCAAGGAAATCGACCTGGCGCTGACTTCGCATGGCCTGATCAAGGTGCGCGCCGGCGGCGACGACCGTGAAGCCCGCGACGCCATGCTGGCGACGATCTGCGACACGCTGTCCTGCGCCCCCGTGCATCACTTGGGCAAGACCCTGATTCTGTTCCGTCCGCTGCCTGGCAACATCAAGCCCGCCGCGCTGGCCGCCCAGGAACCCCAGCCGGCGCCCAAGCGCCGCGCTTCGGAGCCGTACACGCCCAAGAAGCTGGCCGCAGAGGGCCGCACCCTTGCCAAGCGTCCGCGCCGCTCCGAAACCGAAGAGCCCCAGCCCGCCAAGAAGCGTTACGTCCCCCAGGACGAACTCAACAAGAAGGGCAAGCCCATGCGCCCCTCCAACAAGCGCCCCGCTGCCGCAGGCTCCGGCATTCCGCGCCGTACTGGCAGCGCGCTCAGCCTGCGCGCCGGCGCTCGCAGCGGCACCAGCCGCAGGACGCCCAAAAGGTAGATCCAGGCACAAAAACGGGCGCTACGCGCGCCCGGTCCACCATAGCGATCCGCAATGTACCGCGGAATTCAGACGAACGTTGCGTCCGGGCCTAGGTGGTTTGACTTTTTACTGCTAGTGACGTTTGCGTCAGATGTAACGCACGCCCAGGACTTCATATTCGCGCACGCCAGCCGGGGCCATGACCTCGACGACGTCGCCTTCGCTCTTTCCGATCAGTGCGCGCGCCACGGGGCTGGACACGGAAATCAGGTTCGACTTGATATCGGCCTCGACGTCGCCGACGATCTGGTAGGTGACGCGGTCGCCCGAATCCAGGTCTTCGATGTCGACGGTCGCGCCAAACACAGCGCGGCCTTCGGCCTCTAGCGCCGACGGATCGATGATGTGGGCATTGGAAAGCGTGCCTTCAAGCTCGGCAATCCGGCCCTCGATAAAACCCTGGCGCTCGCGAGCTGCGTCGTATTCGGCATTTTCCGACAGATCACCCTGCGCGCGAGCTTCGGCGATTGCGTTAATCACGGCAGGACGTTCCACGGTTTTCAGCCGCTGGAGCTCTTCTTGCAAGCGCTCGGCCCCGCGCACGGTCAAAGGAATGGCAGACATGTCGTTTCCCAAACAAAAGTAGAAAAACGCCCCGAAGGAGCGTTCTCGGTGAAGGTCGCAGGACCGGCGCGCGTGCCGTCTGATACGTGAACAACGGGCAAGCGGCGCGGGCGACCAAAACAAAACCCCGGCTCGGGTCGGAACCGGGGCAATCAAGACCCTATTGTGGTCAAACTCAACGGGAATTGCAAGCCACCGGAGAAAACGGCCTTTTCGGCGGATTTCACCGCTGTAACCCGCGTAAACCCGTTATTTGGTCACGCGAAAGCGAAGCGGCGAAAACCCGGGGCTTGCGCGCCGCTACGTCTTGCGGCGCAGGAGCGCGTACAGGATGATGGCGCCAAAGGTGGCGGTGCCGATGCCGCCCAGCGTGAAGTCGCCCAGCTTGACGGTGAAGTCTCCCGCGCCCAGCACCAGGGTGACCGCGGCCACGATGAGGTTGCGGTTGTCGGTGAAATCGACCTGGTTGACCACCCAGATGCGGGCCCCGGCGATGGCGATCAGGCCGAACACGACGACCGACATGCCGCCCAGCACGGGCCCGGGAATCGTCTGGATGAGCGCGCCAAACTTGGGCGAGAAGCCCAGGACGATGGCGATCAGGGCCGCAATCACGAAGACCAGCGTGGAGTAGATGCGCGTGACGGCCATCACGCCGATGTTCTCGGCGTACGTGGTGACGCCCGTGCCGCCCACCGCGCCCGAGACCATCGTGGCGACGCCGTCGCCGACGAACGCCCGGCCCAGGTAACGGTCCAGGTCCTGTCCCGTCATGGCGCTGACGGCTTTGACGTGGCCCAGGTTTTCGGCCACCAGGATGATGGCGACCGGCACGATCAGGCCCATGGCCTCGGCCTTGAAAACCGGCGCGGAAAATTTCGGCAGGCCGAACCACGCGGCCGCGGAAACTGCCGAGAAGTCGATGGGCTTGCCCAGACCCAGCCCATTGGCCAGGACCGCGTACACGACGCAGGCGAGGATCAGGCCGACGAGGATCAGCAGGCGTTGCACCATGCCGCGCGTATAGACGGCAATGCCGCCGACGCACACGATCGTCACGATCGCCATGACACTGTCAAAGCCCGAGGCGCCCATGGCGCCCTTGGCGGCGATGGGCGCGAGATTCAGGCCGATGACGGCGACGACCGCGCCCGTCACGACGGGGGGCATGAGGGTGTCGATCCAGTTGGCGCCGCCGCCCGCGCGGGCGTTGACGATCCAGACGATCACCCCGATCAGCGTATAGGCCAGGCCGCAGGCGATGATCGCGCCCAGGGCCACCCCGATATTGGCATTCGCCCCCGCGCCGGCGTAGCCGGTCACCGCGATGACGCCGCCGATGAACGCGAAGCTGGAACCCAGGTAGCTGGGCACGCGACCGCCGACGAAGAGAAAGAAGATCAGCGTGCCAATGCCCGACATGAGGATCGCGACGTTGGGGTCGAATCCCATGAGCAACGGCGCCAGGACGGTCGAACCGAACATCGCGACGACGTGCTGGGCGCCCATGGCCACGTTCTTGGGCCAGGAAAGCCGTTCGTCGGGCGCGATGATGACGCCGGGCTCGGCATCATCTGCCAGGCGCCAGCGCGGAAAGTAGGAATTGGACATGGATTCCCCGGGGGATGGTACGGATTAGGGTTTCGGACTGCGAGCGGGCGCCAGTGTAAAGGGGGCCATCGAGACCGGGCAACGTTTAAGTTTCGGGCTCCGGTTGCCGTATTAATGGAAAACCCGAAATCCCGACGCAACAGGAGCAGTCATGGCGATCAACAGCATCAGCGGCACGTCCCGGATCGGCAGCCTTGCCGACCTGTGGGCCGAGAAGATCCAGGCCAACAAGGAAGCCAAGAACGCGTCCGGCCAGGACGCCGTGTCCGTGACCGATGAGGGCAAGATCCGCGTCAACAACCCGGGCGCCGCCAAGGTCGCCAACGCGCAGGCGACCGAAGAAACCGACAACGAAGACGAATACACCCGCCAGATCAAGGAGTTGCAGAAGCAGCTCAAACGCATCATGGATCAGATCGCCAAGGTCCAGGCGAGCGGCATGTCGGCCGAGATGAAGGCGCAGCAGGTCATGGCGCTCAATGCCCAGGCGGTGCAGATCCAGGGCCAGATCACGAAGGTCCTGGCGCAGCAGGCGCGCGCGGCCCAGGGCGGCGTGTCCGCCACTGCCTGACCGGGACCCGCACGGCGGCGCCATCCCTGATGGCGCGCATCAAAATTTCTGATTGGACGCTGGTGGGACCAGCCGGTACTGTCTCCAGACAAATCTAAAACCACGGAGACAAACCATGCACGCTATGCGCACAGCCCTGGCCGGGGCGCTGCTGGCCGCCTGCACGGCGCCGGCCCTGGCCGGCACCGTCACGGTGATCACGTCGTTCCCCAAGGATCTGACCCAGGCCTACAAGACCGCGTTCGAGAAAGCCAACCCGGGCATCACCCTGGAAATCCTGAACAAGAACACCGTGTCGGGCATTGCGTACGTGCGCGAAACGCCGGCCGGGCAGCGCCCCGAGGTGTTCTGGGCCAGCGCGCCGGATGCGTTCGAAGTGCTGGGCCGCGACAAGCTGCTGGCCAGGTCGGCCGACGTGGCGAACAAGGACGTGCCGGACAAGATCGGCAGCTACCCCATCAACGACCCGGGCGGCATGTACCTGGGCCAGGCGCTGGCGGGCTACGGCATCATCTACAACACCCGCTACATCGCGGCGCACAAGATCCCGGCGCCCGCCGAATGGAAGGATCTGCTGTCGCCAAAGTGGTTCGGCCACGTCGGCATCACCTCGCCGTCGCGCTCGGGCACGATGCACCTGACGGTCGAGACCATCCTGCAGGGCGAAGGCTGGGATGAGGGCTGGCGCACGCTGCTGCGCATGTCCGGCAACAGCAGCGCCGTGACCGAGCGGTCTTTCGGCGTGCCCGACGGCGTGAACAACGGCCAGTTCGGCGCGGGCCCGGTGATCGACTTTTTTGGCCTGTCGAGCAAGTATTCCAAGTTCCCGGTCGAGTTCGTCTACCCGTCCGAGACGGCCATCGTCCCGGCCAATATTGCGCTGATCGAGGGCGCGAAGAACACCGAGGAAGGCAAGAAGTTCATCGCCTTCACCCTGAGCCAGGCCGGCCAGGAGCTGCTGCTGGAGCCGAAGATCTCGCGCCTGCCGGTGCTGCCGTATTCGGCGCTGGCCGGCAAGATCCCGCCGGGCTATCCCGATCCGGCGGAAATCGCCAAGCGCAGCAAGGTGCATTTCGATGCCGACCTGTCGCAGTCGCGCTATTACGTCGTGCAGTCCCTGTATGACCAGACCGTCACGTTCCGGCTGAAGGAATTGCAGGCGGCCACCAAGGCCATCTACGAAGCCGAGGCCAAGCTGGGTGACAAGGCCAAGACCGGCAAGGCGGCCGAACTGCTGGACCAGGCGCGCAAGCTGGCCTGGGCGCCGCTGATCGACAGCAAGAAGGCAGCCGACCCCGCCTTCCTGGCGATCTTCGCCGGCAACAAGAAGGACGCCGCCGTCAACCAGCAGATCACGCAGCTCGAAGGCGAGTGGAATGGCCGCGCGCGCGCCAACTACGAAGAAGCCGTAAAGCTCGCACGGCAGGCCGCCGCGCTCTGATCGGCAGCGTGGAGCGCGGTGGGCGGGCGTGACCCGCCCGCCGCGTTTCGCGCCGCTTTCCTGGCAAACGATTTCGGGAATCTCGATGAATCATTCGGGCCACTCGCGCCTGCCCGCCGGCCCCGTCATGGCGGCGCTGCTGGTGTTGGGCTTTCTGCTGCTGTTTCTGCTCGTGCCCGTGGGCACGGTGTTTCACAGCGCCTTCGTCAACGCCGACGGCAGCTTCACCACCGGCCACTTCGGGGCTTTCTTCAACCAGCCGCTGATGCGGGAAGCGTTCTTCAACAGCCTGTACGTGGCGGGCTGGTCCGCGCTGCTGGCGTCGCTGATCGCGGTGCCGCTGGCGTACTTCACGGTGCGCTTCGACTTTCGCGGGGCGCTGCTGATCCAGACGCTCGGGGTGCTGCCGCTCATCATGCCGCCCTTCGTCGGCGCGGTGGCGATGCAGCTCATCTTCGGCCGCTCGGGCAGCGTGAACCTGCTGCTCAACGACTGGTTCGGCTTCACGATCCCGTTCATGGAGGGCCTGAACGGCGTCATCTTCGTGGAAGCCATCCACTATTTCCCGTTCATCCTGATGAACCTGGTGGTGGCCTTGCGCAACATCGACGGGGCGATGGAGGAAGCGGCGTTCAACCTGGGCTCGCGCGGGTTCCGGCTGTTCCGCCGCGTGATCTTTCCGCTGGCCCTGCCCGGCTACGTGGCCGGCGCGTCCCTGGTCTTCGTGAAGGTCTTCGACGACCTGGGCACGCCCCTGGTGCTGGGCACGACCAACATGCTGGCCCCGCAGGCGTACCTGCGCATCACGCAGGTCGGGCTGGAGGATCCGCTGGGCTATGTGATCAGCGTGATCATGGTGGGCTTCTCGATCCTGGCGCTGTGGCTGTCGGCGCGGGTGCTCAAGGGGCGCGACTATTCCACCTTGCAAAAGGGCGGCAATTCGATCCAGAAGCGCAAGCTGGGGCCGGTGGAAAGCGTGCTGGCGTATGGCTGGATCATCCTGGTGCTGCTGCTGGTGCTGTCGCCGCACATCGGCGTGCTGCTGCTGTCGCTGGCCAGCGTCTGGAGCTATGCCCCGCTGCCCGACGGGTACACGCTGGCGCACTATGCGGCGGTGTTCTCCGAGTCGCAGGGCATGATCGCCAACACGCTGCTGTACTGCGGCCTGGCGGCCGGCATCGACGTGATCGTGGGCACGGCCATTGCCTACCTGATGCTGCGCACCCGGTTGCCCGCGCGCCAGTGGCTGGACTTCCTGGCGTCCGCCGCGCTGGCGATACCGGGCATCGTGCTGGCCATCGGCTTTCTGCGCACGTTCCGCGGCATCGAACTGCCGGGCACGGGCACCCTGCTGACCTCGTCGTGGATCATCATCATGCTGGCGTACTCGGTGCGCAGGCTGCCGTATGCGCTGCGCTCGTGCGTGGCGGCGCTGCAGCAGATCCATGTGTCGCTCGAAGAAGCGGCCCAATCCCTGGGCGCGCCGCGCATGAGCACCGTCCGCCGCGTGGTCGTGCCGCTGATGGCGGGCGGCATGCTGGCGGGCTTTGTGACCAGCTTCGTCACCGCCGCCGTGGAGCTGTCCGCCACGATCATGCTCGTCACCAAAGACAGCCAGGCGCCCATGAGCTACGGCATCTATCTGTACATGCAGAGCGCCGCGGGCCGCGGGCCGGGCGCCGCGCTCGGCGTGCTGGCGGTGGTCGCCGTGGGCATCGGCACATACATCTCGCACCTGCTGGTGGATCGCGCCTCGGCGCGCCAGCGGCCGGCGCGCAATGAAGGGGAATCCGCATGAAGAAAGTCAGCGTTGAATGCCGCAACATCCAGCTTTCCTACGGCAAGACCGAAGTGCTCAAGGACGTCAGCATCAGCGTCGAGCCGGGCGAGTTCTTTGCGCTGCTCGGCCCATCCGGATCGGGAAAATCCACGCTCCTGCGGCTGATCGCGGGCTTTAACCGGCACAATGCGGGCCAGTTGCTGGTGGACGGCAAGGACATCAGCGGCACGCCGCCCTGGCATCGCAACATCGGCATGGTGTTCCAGAACTACGCGCTGTGGCCGCACATGACGGTGTGGGACAACGTGGCGTTCGGGCTGGTCGAGCGCAAGCTGCCGCGCGCCGAGATCCGCGCCAAGGTCGAGGCCGCGCTCGACCTGGTGGGCCTGTCCCAGTACGCCAAGCGGCGTCCCAACCAATTGTCGGGCGGGCAGCAGCAGCGCGTAGCGCTGGCGCGCACCATCGTCATCGAACCGCAGGTGCTGCTGCTGGACGAGCCGCTGTCGAACCTGGACAAGAAACTGCGCGTGCAGATGCGCCAGGATCTGCTGAGCCTGCAACGGCGCCTGGGCATCACGACGATCTTCGTGACGCACGACCAGGAAGAAGCCATGACCACGGCCGACCGCATGGCGGTGCTGGACCACGGCGTGGTGCAGCAGATCGGCGCGCCCAGCACGCTGTTCGACTACCCGGTGAACCGCTTCGTGGCGAATTTCGTGGGCACGATGAATGTGCTGGAGGGGAACGTGCGCGAGCGCACCAGCAGCAGCCTGACGCTGGCGGTGGACGGCGTGGGCGACCTG
The DNA here is from genome assembly GCF_900156745.1 of Achromobacter sp. MFA1 R4. NCBI lineage: Bacteria > Pseudomonadati > Pseudomonadota > Betaproteobacteria > Burkholderiales > Alcaligenaceae > Achromobacter > Achromobacter sp. MFA1 R4. Next base: position 513,788 of record NZ_LT707065.1, read on the forward strand.
CAGCTGCCGCTGACGGGCGACGCGCCCGCGGCCTCGCGGCTGGCGGCGAGTTTCCGGCCGCACACGGTGCAGATCGAAATGGCGGACGGGCTGGGCGACGCGCGCTACGTGTGGCTGCCGGGCATCGTGGAAAGCAGCGAATTCCTGGGCGAGTTCACGCGCTATCAGGTGCAGGTAGGCGAACAGCGATTGACGGCGGACCAGGCGCACCTGGCCGGGCTGTCGCCGTTTCCGGCGGGGGCGCCGGTGTCGGTCGGACTGGAACCCACCCAGGTGCGGCTGCTCGCGGCCTGACCTACACTGCCCGCCATGGAAATCTATCAGATCCGCGCGTTCGTCACGGTCGCCCGGCTGGGCAACCTGACGAAGGCGGCCGAAGCGCTGTCGTTGACGCAGCCCGCGGTGACCGCGCAGATCAAGGCGCTGGAGCAGAGCCTGGGCGTGGCGCTGTTCGACCGCAGCGGCGGCCGGCTGGCGCTGGCCAAGGCGGGCGAAGTGCTGCTGCCCACGGCCGAATCGTTGCTGGTCCTGGGCGCGCAATTCAAGTCCGAGGCCCAGCAGTTGCAAGGCAATCTGCATGGCGTCGTGGAACTGGGCGTGCCCAGTGAAAAGCCCGATTTCCTGCGACTGGGGGAATTGGCTTCCGCGGTCACGCAGCGCCTGCCGCTGGTGGAATTGAAGACCCAGACGCAGCCCGCCGCGGCGCTGGCGGAACAGGTCAGCACCGGACGGCTGCCGGCCGCGCTGACCATCGCGGCCAACGCGCCGCGCGGCGTGCTGTGGCAGCCGCTGCGCAGCGTGCGCTACCGCATTGCCATGCCCGCCGAACATGCCGCCGTGCTCAAGCGCGGCGGCTGGCGGGAGGTGGCGCAGTTGCCATGGCTGGACGGACCTTCCGGCAGCCACACCCACCTGTTGCTGCGCGACATGTTCGAACGCCACGGCCTGTCGCCGCGCGTGGTGATGCAGAACGACGACCAGGCCAACCTGGACGCGTTGGTGCGGGCGGGCGCCGGCTGCGCGCTGCTGCGCGAGGAAACCGCGCTGGCGGGCGCGGCCTCCAGCGACTTCATCGTGTGGGGCCAGGCGCGGGTCGACGCGGTGCTGGGCTTCATGCTGCCCTACGAACGCGCTAGCGAGCCCGCGCTGGTCGCGTTAAGCTCGATCATTCAAGCCATCTGGAAGCCGCGTGCGCCCATCGCGTCCGCCCAGGCATGAGGCTCAATCCCCGCAACAAGTATTGCAATGACTGAAATCTGGTTCATCCGCCACGGCGAAACCGACTGGAATCGCCAGCGGCGCCTGCAAGGCTGGCAAGACATCCCCCTGAACGAATTTGGCGTCAACCAGGCCAGCCTGCTGGCCGCGCGCCTGCGCGAAGAGGCCCGGCATACGCCCATCCATGCCATCTACAGCAGCGACCTGCAACGCGCGCACGCGACCGCCGTGCCCGTGTCCGAGCAATTGGGCCTGCGCGTGCGGGTGGAGCCCGGCATCCGCGAACGCGGCTTCGGCGTGCTGGAAGGCCTGGACCACGAGCGCATCGACGTCCTGGCGCCCGAGGCCGCCGCGGCCTGGAAGAGCCGCGATCCACTGCGGCCGCTGGACGGCGGCGAAGCGCTGGGTCAGTTCCAGTCGCGCGTGATTTCCACGGTCGACGATATCGCCAGCCGCCACGAAGGCGAGCGGATCCTGTTGTTCACCCACGGCGGCGTGCTCGACATCATCTGGCGCCACGCATCGGGCGTGCCGCTGAACGCGCCGCGCGACGCGGCGCTGCTCAATGTCAGCATCAACCGGGTCGGCGTTGAAGGCCGCAAGTGGGAAGTGCTGGACTGGGGCGACGTGACGCACATTGCCGCTGAAGTGGGCGACGACGTGGTGCCTTGAGGTACTGACCGCGGTGCCGGTGCCAGACACCGGCGGATCTACCCCGTCTTGCGCGGCTTGCGCGGCGCGTTGCGCGCCAGCCGGTCGTAGACGGCGTCGGGCAGCAGGCGCATCAGCTTGGCGACCACGCCCATCTGCCATGGAATCACCGTGTAGGTCGTGCCCCGGTCGATCGCCGCCCGCGCGCGCTGGGCGAAGGCGTCCGCTTCCATCAGGAAGGGCATGGAATACGGGTTGTGGGCCGTCATGGCCGTCTTGATGTAGCCGGGCGCGATCGTCACGACACGGATGCCTTGCGCAGCCAGTTCCAGCCGCAGGCTTTCGCAATAGGTCACCACGGCGGACTTGGAGGCGCTGTAGGCGCCCGCGCCCGGCAGCCCGCGCACGCCGGCCACGCTGGCGATGCCGACGAGCCGGCCCGCACCTGCCGCGCGCATCGGCGCGATGAAGGGTTCGAAGGTGGACACGGTGGCCAACAGGTTGGTGTCCACGATGGCCTTGAAGACGTCGAAGTCCTCGCCGTGGTCCGTGAGCGTGCCCGCGCTGATGCCCGCGCTGGCGATGACCACATTCACCCTGCCCTGACAGAATCCGATGAAGTCCTGCGCAGCGGCATGCAGGGCCTGGCGGTCGCGCACGTCCACGGCATAGCAGCGATGCGCGCCGGGCAGGCTTGCCGCCAGTTCGCGCAGCGCGTCCTCGCGCCGGCCCAACAGGCCCAGCGTCGCGCCCGAGGCCGCGTACTGCTGCGCCAGGGCGCGTCCCAGGCCGCTGCTGGCCCCGGTGATGAAGACTCTGTCCATGATTGCCCGAAGCGGTTGTGGCGTTGCAAAGAATTAGGGCACGCTCTCGCGTGCCCTAACGTCGACTTGCGGCTTAGCCGTGCAGGGAAGCGTGAAGCTCTTGCAGCGGGTAGACCTGCAGGCCGAGGCCCTGGCGCAGGTATTGCATGCCTTCGACCGCGGCGCGGGCGCCGGCGATAGTGGTGAAGAAGGTCACGCGGGCGGCCAGCGCCTGAGTGCGGATGGTGCGCGAGTCGGCGATGGCGTTGCGGCGCTCTTCGACGGTGTTGATGACCAGCGAGATCTCGCCGTTCTTGACCATGTCGACGATGTGCGGACGGCCTTCGTTGACCTTGTTGACCACCTGCACCGGGATGCCGGCGGCTTCGATCTCAGCGGCCGTGCCGCGCGTGGCAACCAGCTTGAAGCCCAGGGTGTGCAGGCCGCGCGCCACTTCGACGGCGCGGGGCTTGTCCTGGTTCTTCACGCTGATGAACACCGTGCCGGATTCCGGCAGGCGCACGCTGGCGGCCAGCTGCGACTTGACGAAGGCTTCGCCGAAGCTCATGCCCACGCCCATCACTTCGCCGGTCGACTTCATTTCCGGGCCGAGGATGGTGTCCACGCCCGGGAACTTCACGAACGGGAACACGGCTTCCTTGACCGAGAAGTAAGGCGGCACGACTTCCTTCGTGATGCCTTGCGCGGCCAGGGTCTGGCCGGCCATGGCGCGCGCGGCGATCTTGGCCAGTTGCAGGCCGGTGGCCTTGGACACGTAGGGCACCGTGCGCGAGGCGCGCGGGTTCACTTCCAGCACGTAGACGTCGCCGCCCTGGATGGCGAACTGCACGTTCATCAGGCCGCTGACGTTCAGGGCCTTGGCCATCATGGTGGTCTGGCGCTTGATCTCGGCGATGACATCTGCCGACAGCGAGTACGGCGGCAGGCTGCACGCCGAGTCGCCCGAGTGCACGCCGGCCTGCTCGATGTGTTCCATGACGCCGCCGATGAAGACGGTTTCGCCGTCGGACAGGCAGTCCACGTCGACTTCGGTGGCGTTGTTCAGGAAGCGGTCCAGCAGCACGGGCGAGTCATTGCTGACCTTCACGGCCTCGCGCATGTAGCGTTCGAGGTCTTGCTGCTCGTGGACGATTTCCATGGCGCGGCCGCCCAGCACGTAGCTGGGACGCACGACCAGCGGATAGCCGATCTCGGCGGCGTGGGCCAGGGCCTCGCCTTCGGTGCGCGCGGTGCGGTTGGGCGGCTGGCGCAGGCCGAGCTTGTTGAGCAGCTTCTGGAAGCGCTCGCGGTCTTCGGCGACGTCGATGGATTCGGGGCTGGTGCCGATGATGGGCACGCCGTTGGCTTCCAGGGCGCGCGCCAGCTTCAGCGGGGTCTGGCCGCCGTACTGGACGATCATGCCGACCGGGTTTTCCTTGTGGACGATTTCGAGCACGTCTTCGAGCGTCAGCGGCTCGAAGTAGAGACGGTCGGACGTGTCGTAGTCGGTGGAGACGGTTTCCGGGTTGCAGTTGACCATGATGGTCTCGTACCCGTCGTCGCGCAGCGCCAGCGCGGCATGCACGCAGCAGTAGTCGAATTCGATGCCCTGGCCGATCCGGTTCGGGCCGCCGCCCAGCACCACGATCTTCTTGCGATCGGTGGGGGCGGCTTCGCACTCTTCTTCGTACGTGGAGTACATGTAGGCAGTGCGGGTGGCGAATTCGGCGGCGCAGGTGTCCACGCGCTTGTAGACCGGACGCACGTTCAACTGGTGACGCAGCTTGCGCACTTCGGATTCCGAGGAATCCAGCAGGAAGGCCAGGCGGCGGTCGGAGAAACCGCGGCGCTTCAGTTCAAACAGCGTGGCGTAGTCCAGGTCGGCCAGCGTCTTTTGCTCGAGCGCCAGTTCGATGTCGACGATTTCCTTGATCTGCGACAGGAACCACGGGTCGATGTGCGTGATGTTGTGCACTTCGTCCAGCGTGAAGCCTTGTGCGAAGGCGTCGCCCACGTACCAGATGCGTTCCGGACCGGGTTCGCCCAGCTCGACCTGCAGCTTTTCGCGGTCGGTGGTCTTCTGGTTCAGGCCGTCGACGCCGACTTCCAGGCCGCGCAGGGCCTTCTGGAACGATTCCTGGAAGGTGCGGCCGATGGCCATGACTTCACCCACGGACTTCATCTGGGTGGTCAGGCGCGCGTCGGCGGTGGGGAATTTTTCGAACGCGAAACGCGGCACCTTGGTGACGACGTAGTCGATCGAGGGTTCGAACGAGGCGGGCGTGGCGCCGCCGGTGATTTCGTTCTTGAGCTCGTCCAGCGTGTAGCCCACGGCCAGGCGCGCGGCGACCTTGGCGATGGGAAAGCCGGTGGCCTTGGACGCCAGCGCCGACGAACGCGACACGCGCGGGTTCATCTCGATAACGATCATGCGGCCGTTCTTGGGATTGACGGCGAACTGCACGTTCGAGCCGCCCGTATCCACGCCGATCTCGCGCAACACCGCGATCGATGCGTTACGCATGATCTGGTATTCCTTGTCGGTCAGCGTTTGCGCCGGCGCCACGGTGATGGAGTCGCCCGTGTGCACGCCCATCGGGTCCAGGTTTTCGATGGAGCAGACGATGATGCAGTTGTCCGCCTTGTCGCGGACCACTTCCATCTCGAATTCCTTCCAGCCCAGGAGCGACTCTTCGATCAGGAGTTCGCTGGTGGGCGAGGCTTCCAGGCCGCGGCGGCAGATGGTTTCGAATTCTTCGGCGTTGTAGGCGATGCCGCCGCCCGAACCGCCCATCGTGAAGCTGGGGCGGATCACGGCGGGGAAGCCGGACGTGCCGACCTCAGCCGCGATGCGGCGCTGGACTTCCCAGGCTTCGTCCATGCTGTGGGCGACGCCCGACTTGGCCGATTCCAGGCCGATGTCGGTCATGGCCTGCTTGAACTTCTGGCGGTCTTCGGCCTTTTCGATGGCGTGCTCGTTGGCGCCGATGAGTTCCACGTTGTGCTTTTTGAGCACGCCGTGGTGGGCCAGGTCCAGCGCGCAGTTCAGCGCGGTCTGGCCGCCCATGGTGGGCAAGAGCGCATCGGGTTTTTCACGCTCGATGATCTTTTCGACGGCTTGCCAGGTGATGGGCTCGATGTAGGTGACGTCGGCCGTTTCCGGGTCCGTCATGATCGTGGCCGGGTTGCTGTTCACCAGGATGGTGCGGAAGCCCTCGGCCTTGAGCGCCTTGCACGCCTGCGCGCCGGAGTAGTCGAATTCGCAGGCCTGCCCGATGATGATGGGGCCGGCGCCGATGATGAGAATGCTTTTTAGGTCTGTACGCTTGGGCATGATGCAATCTTTACTTTTGGCCGGACATCAGGCTGATGAACTTGTCGAACAGCTCCAGGATGTCGTGCGGACCCGGGCTGGCTTCAGGGTGGCCCTGGAAGCAGAAGGCCGGGCGGTCGGTGAGCTCGAAGCCTTGCAGCGTGCCGTCGAACAGCGAGACGTGCGTCACGCGCGCATTGGCAGGCAGGCTGGCCGCGTCGACCGCGAAACCGTGGTTCTGGCTGGTGATGAACACGCGCTTGGACTGCAGGTCCTGCACGGGGTGGTTGGCGCCGTGATGGCCGGTCTTCATCTTGACGGTCTTGCCGCCCACCGCCAGGCCCATGATCTGGTGGCCCAGGCAGATGCCGAACACCGGCAGCTTCTTGTCCAGGAACGCGCGCGTGGCATCGATGGCGTAGTCGCAGGGCTCGGGGTCGCCGGGGCCGTTGGACAGGAACACGCCATCGGGATTGAGCTTGAAGACGTCTTCGGCGCTGGTCTGCGCCGGCACCAGCGTGATGCGGCAGCCGCGGTCGGCCAGGAGGCGCAGGATGTTGCTCTTGACGCCATAGTCGTAGGCGACCACGTGGAACTTGGACTGGTCGGGCGACGTGTAGCCTTCTCCGAGTTGCCAGGTGCCTTGGGTCCAGCCGGTGCTTTCCTTGATGGACACGACCTTGGCCAGATCCTGGCCGGTCATGCCGGGAAAGCCGCGGGCCAGTTCAACGGCGCGCTCGGCGTCGGAACCCACGAAGATGCACGCGCCCTGGGCGCCCTTTTCGCGCAGGATGCGCGTGAGCTTGCGGGTGTCGATGCCGGAAATGGCAACGATGCCCTGCTCGGACAGGTACTCGGGCAAGGATTGCGTGGAACGGAAGTTCGACACGCGGGCGGGACAGTCGCGGACCACCAGGCCGGCGGCATAGACGCGGTTCGCTTCCACGTCTTCGGCGTTGACGCCGGTGTTGCCGATGTGCGGATAGGTCAACGTGACGATCTGACCGCTGTAGCTCGGATCGGTGAGAATTTCCTGGTACCCGGTCATCGCGGTGTTGAACACCACTTCGGCAACGGTATGGCCAGGCGCACCGATCGACACGCCTCGAAAAATGGTACCGTCCGCCAGAGCCAGAATTGCAGGAGGGAAGCGGTTGATCCCCTCGGGAAAGAGTTGCGGCAGCACAGTAAACCCCGGTTTTAGAATCGATAATCAAACCTTCGGATTATACCTTGACCGGCCGTTTTTCCCGGGGAACCGCGCCAAATAAGGCCAAAACCGGGATTTTGGCGGTTTCGGCCGCGCCGTTGCGCCCCTTTGCGGCGACGGCCTCGCCCTTGCGGCCGACAGCGTCGTGGCGGCGTCGGTGATACGCTAGCAGCACCTTCAACCCTAGCCAGTTGCGAGTCGTATCAGTCCATGCCCAGCCAACTTGACGCCCTGCGTGACCACACCACCGTCGTCGCCGACACCGGCGACTTCGAAGCCATGAAGGCCTTGCGTCCGACGGACGCCACGACCAACCCGTCCCTTATTCTCAAGGCCGTCCAGCAGGACGCCTATCGTCCGCTTCTGGAAAAGACCGCGCGCGAGCACCGCGGCGCGTCCACCCCCGAACTGATGGACCGGCTGCTGGTCGCCTTCGGCCGCGCGATCCTGGACATCGTGCCGGGCCGCGTGTCGACCGAAGTGGACGCCCGCCTGTCGTTCGACACCCGCGCCACCATCGAGCGCGCCCGTGGCCTGATTGCCCTGTACGAGGCCGCCGGCATCCCGCGCGAGCGGGTGCTGATCAAGATTGCATCCACCTGGGAGGGCATCCAGGCCGCCCGGGCGCTGCAGTCCGAAGGCATCCGCTGCAACCTGACGCTGCTGTTCTCGCTGCCCCAGGCGGTCGCCTGCGCGGATGCGCGCGTGCAGCTCATCTCGCCGTTCGTCGGCCGGATCTACGATTGGTACAAGAAATCGGCCGGCGCGGCCTGGGTGGAAGACGACAATGCCGGCGCGCGGGATCCCGGCGTGCAATCCGTCACCGCGATCTACCGCTACTACAAGCACTTCGACATTCCCACCGAAATCATGGGCGCGAGCTTTCGCAATGTCGGCCAGATCCTTGCGTTGTCGGGCTGCGACCTGCTGACGATCAGCCCGGAACTGCTGAACAAGCTGGCCGCCACCGAGGGCGATGCCCCCGCGCAGCTTCGCGCCAGCGACGGCGCAGGCGAGGTTGCGCGCCTGGGCGCGGACGAAGTGACGTTCCGCACGCTGCTCAACGATGACGCGATGGCCAGCGAGAAGCTGTCCGAGGGCATCCGCCTCTTTGTGGCCGACGCCATCAAGCTGGACGCGCTGATCGAGGCGCAACGAGGCTGAAGCCGGCCGGCGCGGCGCCGCTCGCCGCGCCGCCGCGCCGCCGGACCGCCGGGCCGCCGGGCCGCCTGGTCAGCGGCTATCGTGGGAGTGCACCTGCAGCGCTTCCAGAAAGCGCGATACCATGTTGTAGGCCGCCACCGTCGCCGTGAGTTCGACGACCAGTTTTTCCGACCCCATGGCTGCCCGCGCGGCCTCAAACACCGCATCGGGCACTTGCACCTGGCGCGTCATGGCGTCGGTGTAGGCCAGGACCGCCCGCTCGCGTTCGCTGAACAGCCCGGAACCTTCCCAGGCGTCCAGCGCATCGAGCTTTTCCTGAGACACGCCTTCTTTCAGGGCGATCGGCGCATGCTGGTCGGCCTCGTAGGGCGCGCCATTGATGGCCGCCACGCGCATGATCACCAGCTCCCGGAGATCCCCGGGCAGGCTGCTGAGCTGCCGGATGGACGTCAGGTAGTTCAGCCAGCCGCCGGCCACGGCGGGACTGTGCAGCAGCATCTGATACAGGTGCAGCACGCTGCCGCGTTCCGCAACGATGCGATCGACCAGAGGCCGTGCTTCAGGATGAGTCAAATCAGCGTAGGACAGGCGGGCCATGCGAACTCCTGACATATTGAAGGGCAGCAAATGCACACATTCTCACAATATCTTTGACATAATGGCAGCAACCCTGCGCGTCTACGGTACCTCGCACGAATGAATGCGCCGACCACATCCTACCCTCCATTCACTCTCGCGAACTGCGACAGCGAACCGATACATATTCCGGGCGCCATCCAACCGTTGGGGGCGCTGCTCGCATTCGACTCGGATGGCACGCTGCGCTATGCCAGCGAAAACGCCGCACGGATCCTGGACACCTGCCTGACGCTGGATCAGCCCTGCCCGCATGAAACGTTGCCGCCGGGCCTGGCCCACTGCCTGTCTTCCTGGCTGGGCAACCCTGACCCCATTTTTGATCCCCTGACCATCACGCAGGACCGCGCAACCTATGACGTGATCGGCCACCGCAACAGCGACGGACTGACCATCGTCGAGCTGGAACGCCGGGGCGACGGCGTCGGCATTGCCGCGCCGGAGCGCATCTACCGCAGCATCGAGCGGGTACGCCGCCAACGCGACATCCCGGGACTGCTGGACAGCATGGTGCGCGAAGTGCAGCGCGCCACGGGCTTCGATCGCGTGATGGCGTATCGCTTCCATCCGGACGACAGCGGCGAGATCGTGGCGGAACAGCGCCGCGACGACCTGGACGACTGGGTGGGCCGGCGCTACCCTGCGGGCGATATCCCCGCGCAGGCGCGCCGCCTGTACACGGTCAACACCCTGCGCCTGATCGCCGACGCCACCTACCAGCCGGTGCGCGTCCTGAGCGCGCCCTCGCCCGATCCCCGCCCGCTGGACATGAGCTTTTCCGTCCTGCGCAGCGTGTCGCCCATCCACCTCGAATACATGGCGAACATGGGCGTGCGCGCGTCGATGAGCCTGTCGCTGGTGATCGGGGGCCGCCTGTGGGGCATGATCGCCTGTCATCACCACTCGCCGCGGGCCGTTCCCTATCCGGCCCGCCTGGCGTGCGAAGCGATGGCCCAGGTGGTGTCCGCCACCGTGTCCGGCATCGAAGCCAACGAGCGCGCGGAGCAGTCCCGCAAGAGCGCCGCGCTGGTCAGCTACCTTGCCGAACGCGTGTCGTCGACCGAAAACGTGCACCAGGCCCTGTCGCGCGGCGACCAGACCCCGGCATCGCTCGTGCCGAACGACGCCGCGCTCTGTCTGTGGGGCAATAGCGTGACCGTGTTCGGCGGCATCGCGCCACGCGGAGAACTGGCCGGCATCCTGTGCGCGCTGGATCAAAGCGGCCAGCGCCTGGTCCATACCACCAACATCGCGCGCGATTACCCCGAGTTGCAGACCGACCTGGTGCCGTACGCGGGCCTGCTGGCCTGCAAGTTCGACCCCATGAACAACGGCTGGCTGATCTGGCTGCGCAAGGAACAGATCGAAACCCTGGTCTGGGGCGGCCGGCCCGAGAAGCAATACGCCGTGGGCAGCCTGGGCCCGCGCCTGACGCCGCGCGGCTCGTTCGAGGCGTGGCGCGAAGTCGTGCGCGGGGTCAGCACGTCCTGGCTGCCTTCCGAGCTGGAGGCCGTGGATGGCCTGCGCGACGAGCTTTCCCACATCTCGACCAGCCGCGCCGCCGACGTGGACCGGGCGCGCACCGCCCTCTTGGCCATGCTGGGCCATGACCTGCGGGACCCCCTGCAGTCCATTTCCATGGCCGCCACCCTGCTGTCCAGGACGGACACGGGAGCGCGCATGGGCGAGCGCATCCGCTATTCCAGCGGCCGCATGCAGCGCCTGATTTCGCAGGTGCTGGACCTGTCGCGCCTGCAAGGCGGGCTGGGCCTGGGAATCGAAAAGCGGCCGTGCGATCTGTCGGCCCTGGTGAACGGCCTGATCGAGGAAAAGCGCCAGGCCTACCCGGGACTGCGCATCGAGCCCGACCTGCCCGCCGGCCTCACCCTCATGGCCGACACCGACCGCATCGCGCAGGTCGTGACCAACCTCATGAGCAACGCGCGCCAGCATGGCGCGCCGCGCCAGCCCATCCTGGTCAAGGCCGAGGTCTCCGACGACCTCATCACGCTGAGCGTCACGAACTACGGCGAGCCGATCCCCGATGACGTGCTCGCACACCTGTTTTCGCCGTTCAAGCCGGAATCGGTGGGCCAGTCGCGCAACCGCTCCGGCCTGGGGCTTGGCCTGTACATCGCCGAGCAGGTCGTACGCGACCACGGGGGCGACATCGCGGTCGAATGCCGCGACGGGCTTATCATTTTCACGGTAACGCTGCCGCGCGGCATGCCCGACACCAAACACGCTTGAACCTGGGAGACACAACTTGAACGAAGTGCGCGCCATGCGCGTCCTGCTGGTGGACGACAACGAAATGGGATCGGAACTGCTGGCCGAGTTCCTGGCGCTTTCCAATCTGGAGACGCGGTGCGCCGCCACCGGAGGCGAAGCCCTGGAACTGGTCGACACGTTCGCGCCCGATGCCGTGCTGCTGGACATCCTGCTGCCCGACATGGACGGCTACGAGCTGGCCAAGCGGCTGCGCGAGCGTCCCAACCCGCCCCGCATCTACGCCCTGAGCGGGCTGGCGCGGCACGAGCGGCAGGACGCCATCAACAACATCTTCACCGGATGGATCGAAAAGCCCGCGGATCCCGACGCGCTGCTGGCCATTCTGCACGAGGCCAACTGACGGTTTTTTCATGACGCAATCCGACACCCTTGGCCTGCTGGCCGTGAAGGGCGTGCAGCTCAAGGTGTTCTGCCAGATCTTTCCCGTGCTGCGCCACGAAGTCCTGGGCCCGCTGTCCAGCGCCTCGCTCGCTGCCGCCATGCTGCGGCAGGCGCCCGAAGGCGCCAGCAATGAAGCCGTCCAGCAACGCTGCGAACGGCTTGCCGGCGATCTTGCCGAGATGCTCGAAGAAAGCGTGGGCGTGGTGCGCGAGCTGGAGGGATGGCTGAGCGACGCCGGCGCCACGACCCCCTGCGGCGATCTGCTGCAGGAATGCCGCAAGCTGATGTTCTCGCATCTGCTGCTGTCACGTCACGGCATCCGCTGGCCCGAGCAGGTGGTCCATGCCGACGTGCCGGTCTTCAGCACCCGGTACCTGGTGCTGGCGTGGCTGCTGTGCCTGTTGCCGATGGTGCCTGCCGACGCGCATCTCGAACTGGATGCGTCGGAGCCCGGCGTATGGCGCGCGCGGCTGCCCGAAGGCGGCGGCGCCGAGCAGCCGATGGCCTTCAACCCCCAGGAGGTCGAGCTTCTTGCCACCGCGGCGGGCTGGCGGCTGGAACGCCAGGACCGCTGCTGGTCCCTGCACTTGCCGGCCGCCTCTTCCGCCTAGCGAGCCGACCGCATGATTTCTCCCGTTCACCAGGTGCTGCGCGAGGGCACCCGCGATCGCCACGAGACGCTGGACCAGGGCCTGGCGCTGGCCGAAAGCCATGTCGACCGCGACGACTACCTGACCTACCTGCGCGCCCTTCTGGGCTGGCTGGAACCGCTGGAACAGCGGCTCTGGCAACTGGACTGGCCCGAAGCCCTGCGCGCATCCGAGCGCGCCGGCAAGAGCGCCTGGCTGTACGAAGACCTGAAGATGGCCGGCGACGCCACGCCCGTCCTGCATTGCGCGCATCCGCCCGCGGTAGCGGCGCCGGACGCCTATGCGCTGGGCGTGGCCTACGTGGTGGAAGGATCGCAACTGGGCGGGCGGTTCCTGGCCAAGCGGCTGCAAGAAGTGGCGCCCGACCTGCCCCAGCGCTATCTGCACGGTTATGGCGAGCAGTTGGGACCGTTGTGGAAGGCGTTTTTGCTGCACCTGGACAGCGAGGCGGGCGCGCTGGGCCACGAGCCGCAGGCGCTGCAAGGCGCCCGCGACGCCTTCGACAGCCTGACCGGCTGGCTGCGCAGCCAGCGCGCGCTGCGGGCCTGAGGCCGGCAGCGCGGCGCAAAGTCCGCTACAGCTTTTCGGTTTCGCCCGACTTGGGCTGCCACTTCATCAGGCGCTTTTCGCCCACCCCGACGATGGTGTCCAGGATCAGCGCGAAGGCCGTCAGCACGATGATGCCGGCAAACACGGTATTCACGTCGAACGTGCCTTCCGCCTGCAGGATCAGGTAGCCCACGCCGCTTGCCGACCCCAGGTATTCGCCCACGACCGCGCCCACGAAAGCCAGGCCCACGGACGTGTGCAGGCTGGAAAACACCCAGCTCGTGGCCGATGGCAGGTAGACGTGGCGCAGCAACTGGCGCTTGCGCGCGCCCAGCATGCGGGCGTTGTCCAGCAAGGTGGGGCTGACTTCCCGCACGCCCTGGTAGACGTTGAAGAAGACGATGAAGAACACCAGCGTGACCGCCAGCGCCACCTTGGACCAGATGCCCAGGCCGAACCACATGCCGAAGATGGGCGCCAAAATGACGCGCGGCATCGAATTGGCCGCCTTGATGTAGGGATCGAGGATCGCGCTGGCGCGCGGCGACAGTCCCAGCCACAGCCCGAAGGCAAGTCCCGCGATGGTGCCGATGAAAAACGCCAGCACGGTCTCGGTCAGCGTCACGGCCAGGTGGCCGTAGATATCGGCATTGGTGACGAACCAGGCCCAGATGCGCCCCCAGACCTTCAGCGGTTCGCCGAAGAAGAAGGCAACCTTGGGATCACGCGACGCGAAATGCCAGACGCCCAGGATGATGACGAGGAGCAGCAATTGCCAGACGCGCAGGCTGCCGGAACCGGATTTGATCAGTTTGGGCATGGCTCAGGCTCGCTTCTGTTGGGCATAGCCCTTGAGCACTTCCTCGCGCAGCACGCCCCAGATGGCGGCGTGCAGCTCGACGAAACGCGGGTCGATGCGCACTTCGGCCACGTCGCGCGGACGCGGCAGATCGATTGCAAATTCTCCGATGGGATGGGTGCCCGGACCCGCCGACAGCACGATCACGCGGTCGCTCATCGCGATGGCTTCGTCCAGGTCGTGGGTGATGAAGAGCACGGCCTTGCGCTTGGCCATCCACAGGTCCAGGACCTCGTTCTCCATGAGCTGGCGCGTCTGGATGTCCAGCGCGGAGAACGGCTCGTCCATCAGGATGATGTCGGGATCGCGAATCAGCGTCTGCGCCAGCATGGCGCGCTTGCGCATGCCGCCCGACATCTGGTGCGGATAGCGGCCCTCGAAGCCGCCCAGCCCGACGCGGCGCATCCATTCGCGCCCGCGGTCCAGCGCCTCGGCGCGCGGCACGTTGGCGAACTCCAGGCCGGCGATGACGTTGTCCAGCGCGCTGCGCCAGGGCAGCAGCGCCTCGCCCTGGAACATGTAGCCCGCGCGTTCGTTGATGCCGGCCAGGGGCTGGCCGAAAACCTTCACCTGCCCCGAGGACGGCGCCAGGAGACCGGCGCTGACGTTGAGCAACGTGGACTTGCCGCAACCGGTCGGGCCCACCACCGACACGAACTCCCCTGGCGCGATGGCCAGGGTCGTGTCGCTGACGGCGGTGTAGCGCTGCGAACGGTCATCACGCGAGACAAAGGTGCAACTTATGTTTTCCAGCGACAGTGCAGCTTCAGCCATTGGCGTACTTCTCGTTGGCGCGGCGCGCAAAATCGTTGGTCCACACCTTCGAGGCGTCGACCTTCGAGGCGTTGAATTCAGCCTGGTACGCAGCCAGCGCCTTGAGTGCGGTCGCGGCGCCGTCTTCGGGGATCATGCCGTCGGGCGACAGGCCTTCCATGCTCTTGGCAAGCGCCGCCTTGTAAACCGCCGGGTCGCCCAGCAGGTAGGCTTCCGGGACGACCTTGGCGATTTCTTCGGGGCCGGCCTTCTGGATCCACTTGTCCGCGCGCACGATGGCGTTGGTCAGCGCCTGCGTGGTGTTGGGGTTGGCGTCGATGAAGGCCTGCGGCGCATACAGGCTGCCCGCCGGCATGTTGCCGCCGAAGATGTCCTGCGTGTCCTTGAGCGTGCGGGTGTCGACGATGATCTGGATCTCGCCGGGCATCTCCAGCATCGAGACCACCGGGTCGGTGTTGGAAATGGCGTCGATCTGGCCGCTGCGCAGCGCGGTGACCGCGCCGGCGCCGGCGCCCACGCCAATGAACGAAACGTCGGAAGCCTTCAGGCCATGCTTGGCCAGGAAGAAGCTGACCACCATGTTGGTGGACGAACCCGGCGCGGTCACGCCGATCTTCTTGCCCTTCAGGTCGGCCGCGCTCTTGTAGCCGGGCAGGTTCTTCTTGGAGACGCCCACGCCGATCATCGGCGCGCGGCCCTGCAGCACGAAGGCGCGATAGGCCTGGCCCTTGGAATGCATGGACAGCGTGTGCTCGAACGCGCCGGACACCACGTCCGCGCTGCCGCCCACGACCGCCTGCAAGGCCTTGGAACCGCCGGCGAAGTCGGCGATGCTGACGTCCAGCCCTTCGTCCTTGAAGTAGCCGCGCACTTCCGCGATAGTGAGCGGAAGGTAATAGATCAGCGGCTTGCCGCCGACGGCGATCTGGACTTTGGTCTTTTCGAGCTTCTGCGCGCGCACGATGGCGGGGGCCATGCCCATGACGCCGGCAGCGCCGGCCATCTTGAGCAGTTCACGGCGGGTGACTGTCATTGGTTTGTCTCCTGGTTGTCGGGTTTGCCGATAGCGCCGGTCTTCGCCAGCTCGTCGATAGCCGCTGAATCATACCCCAGCGATTTCAGGACTTCCTCGGTATGTTCCCCTAATTTCGGGCCCACCCAGCGTGTCTGGCCGGGCGTTTCGGACAGCTTGGGCACCACGGCGGGCAGTTTGACGGGGCTGCCGTCGGCAAGGCGGTGCTGCTCGATCATGCGGCGCGCAAGGAACTGCGGATCGCTGAACATGTCGGCCACGCTGTAGATCTTGCCCACCGGCACGTCGGCGCGCTTGAGCGCGTCCAGCGCCGCATCGATGCCGCGCCCGTCGCACCATTGCTGGATGGCGCCGTCGATCTCGTCGACGCGCCGCGCACGGCCGTCGTTGCGCACCAGCTCCGGGTCCTCGGCAAGATCGTCGCGGCCGATCGCCCGCATCAGGCGATGGAAGATCGCGTCGCCGTTGCCCGCGATGACGATGTTCTGTCCGTCACGGGTGGTGTAGGTATTGGAGGGCACGATGCCGGGCAGCGCGCCGCCCGTGCGTTCGCGCACCACGCCGGCCACGTCGTATTCGGGGACCAGGCTTTCCATCATGTTGAACACGGCTTCGTACAGCGCCACGTCCACCATCTGCCCCTGCCCCGCCTGGCAGTCGTCGCCCGTCTTGCCGTTCCAGCGGCCGCCGGTGGCATCGCGATGGCGCAGCGCCATCATCGCGCCGATCACGCCATGCAGGGCCGCGATGGAATCGCCGATGGAAATGCCGACACGCAGCGGCGGTCGGTCCGGGTGGCCGGACACATAGCGCAGGCCGCCCATCGATTCGCCGATGGCGCCAAAGCCTGGCTGGTCTTTCATGGGGCCCGTCTGTCCATAGCCGGACAGGCGCACCATGATGAGGGCGGGGTTGATGGCGCGCAGCTGTTCGTAGCCCAGGCCCCACTTCTCCAGCACGCCGGGCCGGTAGTTTTCGACCACCACGTCGGCGTCCAGCGCCAGCTTGCGGGCGATCTCCTGGGCGCGCGGGTCTTTCAGGTTGAGCGCGATGGATTGCTTGTTGCGGGCCTGCACCGTCCACCACAGGGAATTGCCCTCGTGCAGATGGCGCCAGCTGCGGATGGGGTCGCCGCCGCCCGTGCCGTCGGGGCCGTGCGGGGTTTCCACCTTGATGACGTCGGCGCCGAATTCGCCGAAGATGCGCGCGGCGAATGGGCCGGCGATGAGCGTGCCGAGTTCCAGGACCTTCAGTCCGGTCAGCGCTGACATGGCTTGTCTTCCTCACATTTCTGGCCCTGGCGATACGTAGCCGCAGGGCGTTCTGATACCGCGAGCGTCAGGTGGTCTTGCGCTCCATCAGGGCCCAGGCGATGGTGCCCGCGTCGACGTATTCCAGTTCGCTGCCGGCGGGCACGCCACGCGCCAGGCGCGTGACCCGCAGGCCGCGCTCGCCCAGCGCTTCGCCCAGGAAATGGGCCGTGGTCTCACCTTCCGCGGTGAAGTTCGTGGCAAGGATGACCTCCTGCACCACACCGTCGGTCGCGCGCTTGATCACGCGATCGAAATCCAGTTCGCGCGGACCGATGCCTTCCAGCGGCGCCACCCGGCCCATCAGCACGTAGTACAGGCCGCGGTAGCCGTGGCTGGACTCGATCATGTTCTGGTCGGCTGGCGTTTCCACGATGCACAGCAGCGTGGGATCGCGCTTGGCGTTGGAACAGGTGGCGCAGACCTCGTCTTCCGAGAAGCTGTTGCAGCGCGCGCAGTGCTTGAGGTCCCGCACCGCGCCCGCGAGCGCCCGCCCCAGCATGTCCGCGCCTTGCGGGTCATGCTGCAACAGGTGATAGGCCATGCGTCTGGCCGAGCGCACGCCCACGCCAGGCAGCCGCCGCAGCGCTTCGATCAGCGTGACGAGCGGCTCGGGTTCAGGCAGCAAAGGATCCATCTCAGCCTACGGCAGCGGCAATCAGAAGGGCAGCTTCATGCCCGGGGGCAGCGGCATGCCGGCGGTCACCGAGGCCATCTTTTCCTGGGACGTGGCTTCGGCCTTGCGCAGCGCGTCGTTGAACGCGGCGGCGACCAGGTCTTCCAGCATGTCCTTGTCGTCGGCCAGCAGCGACGGGTCGATCTCGACGCGCTTGACGTCGTGACGGCAGCTCATGGTGACCTTCACCAGGCCGCCGCCCGAGGCGCCTTCCACCTGGATGTCGGCCAGCGCGTCCTGCGCCTTCTTCATGTTTTCCTGCATCTGCTGCGCTTGGCGCATCAGGCCGGCGAGTTGTCCTTTCATCATGATGGGAGCTTCCTTGAACGAGGGGAATGAGGGGGGGCCGCCGCCCCCTAGGCGGCGGCCGGGGAATCTACGTGGCGGATCGAGCCGGGCACGACATGACCGCCGAAATCCGCCAACAGCGCCTGCACGAAGGGATCTTCGGCCACGGCGTTCTCGGCGGCCAACTGGCGCGCCGCGGTCTCGGCCTTGGCCACGGCATGGGCCGTGGCGTCGCCGGTGACGCCGACCTGCACGTCCAGCCGTATGCCTTGCCCGAAATGTTCGCACAGGACGGTTTGCAGGCGCACGCGGCTTTCGCTTTCGGCCAGGGTCTTGACCGCCACGCGCAGCACGATCGCATCGCCCTGCACACCGGCCCATTCGCTCTGGCGCGCCAGTTCGGCGGCCAGGCCGGTCACGGGGAGGCGGGCGGCCAGCTCGGGCCATGACGCCGAATCCATGTCGGACAGGCGGGCGCGCGACGCGCGCTTGCGGCCAGGCGCCGGGCCTGCACGCTTGGGGGCAGGCGCCACCGGCGCCGTCGAGGGCGTGGTGGCCAGCGTTTCGAAATCGTCGTCCGGATCGGAGGTGAAGCCGCCGTCGGGCACGAACCCGCCTTCGGCTTCAAAGGGTATTTCTTCGTCGACCCAGGCCGGCGGACCGTCGGCGTCGTCCATGGCCGGCGACGCCGCGATGGCTGCCGCGGCGGGCGTCACCGCCAGCGCGGCCGAGCCCTGTGCCTTGGCAGCCGCGGCGCCGGTGGGCGCATCGGAAGCGTCAGCGGGCAAGTCTTCCCATGGGGGAACGCCGTGGCTGCCAGCCGGTTGCGGGCTGGGCGCGGGGGTGGCCGGGGGTTGCGCCTGCGGGACGCCGGCAGGATCGGCCGGTGCACGGGACGCGAGGCTGGCGGCCGCCGGGTCGGGCGCAACGCTGGCAGCGGCCGGGGCGTTGGCGACCTGGGGATCGGCTGCAAGAGTGGCGGACGCGGGGGCGACGGGCGCGGTTGTGGGTTCGGCTGCGGGTGCGGCGGCAGCTGTGGCTGCGGGTGTAGTTGTGGCTGCCGGTGTTTCTGCGGCTGCGGCTGCGGGCACCACGGGAGCGGACGTGGCCGCATCGGCTCGGGCGTCATGCGCTGCCCCGCCCTCGCTGGGCGCAGCCGCATCGCCTGCTGCAGCCTGGTTGGCCGCCGCATTGCCCGAGGCGGCATGGCTTGGGGCGCCATTGCCCGTGGACGCGTGGGAGGACGGCGCGGCGATTGCCGGGGCGCGCGTTGCCGTATCCGCGTCAGCTCCCGCCGCAGCCCCCGCCGCAGCGTTGGCGTGCGAGGCGGCGGCCACCGCCGGTTCGGCCGCGGCCTGGCGGGCGGGCGCGGCAGGCGCTTCCAGCGCGGTTTGCGGCCCGGCATCGCCGTTGAGCGACAGCATGCGCAGGCACGCCATGATGAAGCCCGCGTACTCATCCGGCGCCAGGGTCAATTCGCCGCGGCTATGCACCGCGACGGAGTAGAACAGTTGCACGGCGTCTGGATGCAGCGCCTGCGCGAGACGCGCGATGTCGGCCGCCAGCGGGTCTTCGGCCGCCGTGACGCCGGTCACGCGCTGCTCGATGGCCACGCGCGACAGCAGCACGGCCAGATCCGCCAGCGCGCCGGCATAGGACAACCCGCGGATCGCGAGCTCGTCGGCCACGGCCAGCACGCCCTTGGCGTCGCCCGTTGACAGGGCGTCCAGCAGGCGGACGAGATGGCGCTGGTCGATGGTGCCGAGCATGCCGCGCACGGCGTCCTCGGTCAGGTTGCCCGCGCTGTAGGCGATGGCCTGGTCGGTGAGCGACAAGGCGTCGCGCATCGAACCCGACGCGGCCTGGCCGATCAGGCGCAGGGCCGGCACTTCAAAACCGACCTCTTCCTGGCCCAGCACGGCCTGCAGGTGGCCGACGATGGAGTCGGCCGGCATCTGCTTCAGGTTGAATTGCAGGCAGCGCGACAGGACCGTCACCGGGATCTTCTGCGGGTCGGTGGTGGCCAGGATGAATTTGACGTGCGGCGGCGGCTCTTCCAGCGTCTTGAGCATGGCGTTGAACGCATGCCCGGTCAGCATGTGGACTTCGTCGATCATGTAGACCTTGAAGCGCCCCGCGCCCGGCGCGTAGACCGCCTGCTCCAGGAGCTGGGTCATC
Organism: Achromobacter sp. MFA1 R4; assembly: GCF_900156745.1. Lineage (NCBI taxonomy): Bacteria > Pseudomonadati > Pseudomonadota > Betaproteobacteria > Burkholderiales > Alcaligenaceae > Achromobacter > Achromobacter sp. MFA1 R4. The sequence continues at coordinate 533,773 of NZ_LT707065.1, forward strand.
TCTTCGACCCCGCGGTTGGACGCGGCGTCCAGCTCGAGGTAGTCGACAAAGCGCCCGGCATCGATTTCGGTGCAGGCGCGGCAGACGCCGCAAGGCTTGGAGGTGATGCCGGTTTCGCAGTTGAGCGATTTGGCCAGGATGCGCGAGAGCGTGGTCTTGCCTACGCCCCGGGTGCCGGTGAACAACCAGGCGTGATGCAGGCGTTGCGTGTCGAGCGCATGGGTGAGCGCGCGCACCACGTGATCCTGTCCCACCAGGGTATCGAACGATCGCGGCCGCCACTTGCGGGCCAATACCAGATAAGTCATGGCTGGATTGTAGAGCCTGATTGTTGAACCCGTTGATCGAGCGGGCTGGAATGCAAAGGGGACGGGCTTATTCCCGTGGATTGAATCCTTGGAAAATAACCCCGTCCCCTTTGAAAGCGATGTAGCAAACGCTACCTGCCTTGAAGAATCCGGTTGGCGAGCCTTACTCCGGCACTGACCCTAAACGACTATGGCTGCTTCGTTCCCGACCTGACCAGGTTCACCGTCGAACCATGCGAAGGGGCCCGCCAGTCGAGATTCTAGCAGAGCTGCGCTTCGCGCGCTCGCTCGAATCTCGACTGGCGGGCCCCGAGGGGCAGTATGTGGGCCCCCTCCCCGGCCCTCCCCCCGAGGGGGAGGGGGTGGGGGCTTCGCTTCGCTGGCCCGTTTGGCTCGCTTCGCTTTGCCTGGCTTTCGGGAGGGCGGCTTAGTGCGGGGGGGTGGCTTATTTCGCTGGGCTTGTTTCGCTTGGCTTAATTCGCTTGGGTTGCTTCACTCATTAGGGCAGATCTATCCATGCTTTTGCGCGGGGGAAGTACAGGGCGGCGCGGGCGCGGCGGCCGTCCAGGGCGGAGACTTGGGTGCAGTAGCGTTGCAGCTGTTCGCCGTGGCGTTGGCGCATGCGGGTGGCGAAGGCGTCGGGGGATTCGCCGGGATGGGGGCGGCCGGTTTTGTAGTCGACGATCAGCCAGCCGTCTTCGGTGCTGAGGGCGAGGTCGATGACCGAGACCTTGCCTGCGGCGTCGATGAGGGGCCATTCACGGCGGGCGCCGGATTGGGATAGGAGCCACAGGCCGCGCTCGTCGGCGAGCGTGGCTTGCAGGGTGTCGAGGACGGCTTCGGCGGCTGCGTCTGCCTGGCTGGCGGGGATGCCTGCGCGGGTGAGCTGGCGGCGCATGGCGGGCAGGCGCGGGGCCAGGGCCTCGGCGGGCCATGCCTGGATGCCGTCCTGGCCGATGCGGGCGAGCCAGGCGTGGGCCAGTGTGCCGATGGCGGCGTCGTAGCCCGCTTCGAGTTGCCAGGCGGGATGTTCAGCGGCTTCGCCCCAGGCGCCGCGGGCTGCGGTGGCGAAGCCCGCGCTCATGGTGACCTGGGATTGGCGCTGCAGGTGCGCCAGGCCGGCGCTGTCGATGCGCCGCAGGGGCTCGCCTTGCCATTCGGGGGCATCGTCCTGCGCCTGCGCGGTGTCTTCGTTCAAAGACGGCGGCACGGGCGGCGTCAGGCAGGGCCAGAGGCGGCCGAGCAGGCTGGCGGCGGGGGGCGTCTTGGCCTGGCCGGTGGCGTCGTCGATCGACACGTGGCCCACCAGATGCAGCCGTTTGCGCGCGCGCGTGGCGGCCACGTAGAGCAGGCGGTCGATTTCGTAGGAAGCGCGGCGGGCTTCGCGGGCGCCCAGGTAGCGCGAGACCGGGTCGGCTTCGGTTTCGGCGCGCGGCTTGACGGGACCAAACAGGACGCGGCCGCCGCTTTGTTCAAAGCGCACCAGCGGCGCCTGGTCGCCGCGGGGAGCGCGGTGCAGGCCGTAGAGGATCACGGTTTCGAACTGCAAGCCCTTGGACTTGTGCATGGTCATGATTTCGACCGCGCCTTCATCCTCGTCGGCGGCGTCCGGCGCGGCGAAGAGGCGCGCGATCCCGGCGTCCAGCGCGGATACGTCGATGTTGCCGTGCGGCGCCAGGCGCTCGACGAGCTGGAACAGGCTTTCCGCGTCATTGGCGACCGACAGTCCCGCATACAGGCCGGGTCCGCCCAAACGGCGCCACAGCGACTCGACCCACGCGGCGAACGGGATCGCGCCTGATGCGTTGCGCTTGTCGAGCAGGACTGCCGCCACCTGGCGCAGGCGGGCGAATTCGTCGGCGCTGAGCAAAGCCTGGGCCGACGGCGCGTCGGGCTCTGCGGCGGGCGCGTCGAACAGCGACCCCTGCGGCGCCGCGGCCGACGCACCTGTCTCCAGGACAGGCTGCGGCGTCATGCGTAGCGCGCGTTCCAGCAGGACCGGCACCGGCGTGACGTGGTCGTCGCCGAACAGGCGTTGCAGCGATGTCAGCGTCAAGCCGCAATACGGCGCGCGCAGCACGGACAGCCACGCCAGCCGGTCGGCCGGATGCGACAGGGCGCGCACGAGCTGCACCAGGTCGGCCACCACCGGGCGCAGGGCCAGCGGCACCAGATCCACCGCGCGGCATCGGATGCCTTCCTGTGCCAGTCGGCGGGTCAGATTGCCCAGGTGGCTGCGCGCGCGCACCAGGATCGCCACCGGATGCTTGGCGCCCTTGTGCTCGATCAGGGCCTGGCGCACCAGGCCCACCGCGATATCCTCGGCCTGCGCTTCGGCGGGTGCCGCGCCCTCTCGCGACCAGGCCGGATGAAAGCGCACGGCGGGATCGGGCAAGGCCGGATGGAAGGCGGTGGACGGGCTGTAGGCGATGGCGCCTGCCGCGGCGTCGCTGCGTTGGGGCAGCAGCGACACGAACGACTTGTTCACCCAATCCACGATGCCGGCCTGGGAGCGGAAGTTGTCCGTCAGGTTCAGGAAGTCGGGCTTGACCTCGCCGACGCCCAGGTCCGCCACCTCCAGGAAGAGGCCCACCTCCGCCTTGCGGAAGCGGTAGATCGATTGCATGGGATCGCCCACCAGGAACAGGCTGCGGCCGTCGCCGGACTGCCAGCCCGAGGTCAGCGTGCGCAGCAGGTCGAGCTGCGTCTGGCTGGTGTCCTGGAACTCGTCGATGAGCAGATGCCGGATCGAGGCGTCCAGCTTGAGCAGCAGTTCGCCAGGATCGTCGGCGCTGCCCAACGCGGCGGCGGCGCGCTGGGCGATTTCGATGAAGTCGACTTCTCCCTGGTCGGCGAACCGCAGCCGCAATTGCGCCACGGCGAGCGCCAGCGTCATGAGCTGGGCGCCCAGCACTTCCCATTGCGCATCCGTGAAATGCGGCGCCGGGATATCGCGCACGGCATGCAGGCGTCTTACCCACGCGGCCTGCGCGTCCGCTCCTTCCAGCCATGCCACGAACGGTTCCTTGTGCGCGCACTTGGGCGGAAATCCCAGGTTCTTGGTGACGGTCTTGCGCAAAGACCCCGTGCTGGTCAGCAGCAGATGCGCGACCGCGCGCCACGCGTCCAGCAGTTCGGCGTCGGGCTGCAGGTCTTCGGTCCAGTCCAGCAACGCCGCAAGCTTGTTGTCCCCCTCGCCGTCCTGCAGGTGGGCGGCGGCCAGGCGCGCCGGGCCGCAAAGCGCCTCGGACCAGCCGTAGGGCATGGCCGCGCACAGCGCGTCGAGGTCTTCGCCGATGGCTTCGGCCAGCGTGGCCTCCAGGGCCTCGCGATCGGAGCCGTGCCGCAGCAGCGGCAGCCACTGGTCGCGCTGCCCCAGCATGTCGGCGATCGCGTCTTTTGCCGCCTGCACGTCGACATCCAGGTGCCTGAGCAGGACGCGCACGGCCTCGTATTCATCGGCCAGATCCAGCGTGGCGCGGGCGGCGGCCTCGTAGTGGGTACGCGCGTCGTCGGTGATGTCGGGCATGCCGCCCAGTTCGGACAGCCACGGCATGCTGCGCACCAACCCCGCGCAGAACGAGTCGATGGTGCGGATGGCCAGGCGCGCGGGATGCTCGAGCAGATGCCAGCCCAATTCGGCGTTGCGCGCCAGCGCCGCGCGGGCCAGGTCCCAGCTCCGGCGTTCGTGCGCGGCCTCGGGCGGTGCGTCCAGCCCGCGCCGCAACTTGCTGAGCACGCGCGCGTGCATCTCGGACGCCGCCTTGCGCGTGAACGTGATGGCGACGATTTCCTCGGGACGGTTGACGGTGGCGAGTAGCGCCAGGATGCGATCGGTCAGCAGCTCGGTCTTGCCCGACCCCGCGGGGGCCTGGACCAGGAAGGAGCGCGTCGGGTCCAGCGCCGCCGCACGCGCGGCATGATCCTGAGGCTCTCGGTCGGCCTGCTGCGGGCGAACTATTTCGGCCATGGCTTATGCGTCCTCGTCGTCAAGATGCAAACGCAGGAACGGCAATGCATCGCAGTATTTCAGGTCGTCACGCCGGTAGGCCATGTTGGCCGCATACCCCGCGACATATTCATCGGCCAGCCCCTCGATCGCGGCGCGCCAGCGCTGGCGGATCTCGGGCCATGTCAGGCCGTCGAAGTATTTGCTTTCACTGGCCAGCGTGACGCCCGGAATGCCCAGGTCTTCGTCGGCCAGCCCCTGCGCGGCGACCTGGCGTGCGTGGATCTGCGCCAGCACCAGGCCCGCCGCTTCGCCGCCCGCGGCATCGGCCAGCACGGACGCGTAGAACGGCAACTGCACATTTACGGGACGGTTGCGCGACCAGTCCGGCTCCGGCTTGGCCGCGGCCACGCCGGTCTTGTAGTCGACGATGACGTTGCGGCCGTCGGGCAGGGTGTCGATGCGGTCCAGCCGCAGCTTCAGGTTGAGCGCGCCGCGCTGCCACTGGTGATTCTTTTCGACCTGCGCCACGGCGAACGGCAGGCGCTGCGCCTCGAGGTCCAGCCAGGACGCCAGCACGCCCTGCGCGCGCTGGCATTCCAGGGCCCGCAGCGCAGGCGCGTACTCCTTGAGTTCTTCATCGGCAGCCTGCGCCACGGCCTGTTCCAGCAGCGCGGGCAACCGGCCGCAGGCAAGCTGTTCATGCAGCGATTCCTGGTCGGGCATCATGCCCCACACGATTTCCAGCGCCTTGTGCAGGAATTGGCCCCGCACGTTCACGGTGGCCGCATCGGCATAGGGGGCGAGTTCGCGGCCGCCCAGGCGGTGGCGCACAAAGGCCCACAGCGGATTGCGCGCCTGCGTGTCCAGCACGTCCAGACCGCCGCCGCCGCGGCTTCCGGCAGCCAGGGGCGGACCTTGCGCGTCGTCCAGCGATTCCTGAGGCAAGGCCGGCTGTGCCGGGGCCTGGGCGGGCGCCCAGTCGGTCAGGTCCAGGGCTGCGATCAGGGGCGACGGGCGCAACTCCCGCTCGCCGTCCATGTGCGCGTGGCTGACGATGATCTGCGGCGCGCAGCGGCACAGCGCCGCGTACATGCCTTCGGCCCATTCGCGCTCGCGCTCGGGCGTGGCGCGCGGCGCCCTGGCCTGGCGCAGCACAGCCAGCGGCAATAGCGGATTGGGCTTGGGCGAGGCAGGCAGCACGTCGTCGGTCAGCCCGAGCAGCCAGAGGCCGTCCCAGGCGCCTCCCTCCGCTTCCAGCAAGCCCAGCACGTCCAGCCGCGCCAGCGGATCGCGCTGCGGCTGGAACGACGAGGAACGCGCCACGCTTTCCAGCAGGTTCACCGCCGCCACGCCGCCCAGGCGGCCAGCGGCCGGCGCCAGCGCCGAAAAACTTCCCAGCGCATCGCCCAGGGCCCCCATGACCTGATAGCCCACGCTATCGAGCGCCGCTTCGCCGGGAAAGCCCAGGGCGGTCAACGCGGCTTTCATGCGCAGCATCCAGACGTCGCACGTGGCCTGGCGGCCGCCCCGCGTCCAGATTTCCATCGCCTGGTCCCACGCCTGCGCCAGTGCGGGAAGGTCTGCCAGCAGCCTGCGCCATTCCTGCTGCCCGACATGCAATTGGCCCTGGCGACGCCAACGTGCGTCAAGCGACGCGATGCGCGCGCGATCGCGCACGTCGCCGGCGCAGTGGCCCGCGAGCAGCGCGGCGCCCAGCACGTCGACGCCGCAGCCCTTGCCGGGCGCGCATTCGGCCAGCGCGCGCAGCCAGGCCAGCGCGGCACGCGCCATGGGCCATTCGTCGAGCGGTCGGCCAACCGCGACGTTGAAGGCAAAGGCAGGCGCGCCATCGCGGCCGGCCAACGCCTGCCCCAGCACCCGCCGCGCAAACGGCGATTCCGCTTCCAGTTGCGGCGAGACGATGGCATAGCGGCCGGTGGGATTGGACTTCAATTGCCGGGCCGCCCAGTCGGCGGCGGCGCGCCATTCGGCCCCCTGGTCGGCGGCCTCGAATCGCCGGGGCAAGGCCTGCACGCGCAGGGCGTCACGCCATTGCGCGACATCCGTGCCCTGTGCCTGGAAGGCGTGCAGCAGACGTTCGAAACGCGGCGAGATGTCCGTGAATCCGGCAAGCACCAATTGCGCGGGGGTGGCCAAGCGGCCTTCCTCGAGCGCGCGCAACACGCGTGCGTAGCCCTGGTTGGCGTCCTCGGCGTCGATACCCGCAAGCGTGCGGCGATAGCGTTCGCGCCACCGCGCGAATCCGCGGTATTCGTCGGTGTCGGCGCCGGACGGCACCTGCAGGGCCCATTCGTCCATCAACAGATCGGCGTCCATGGACAGCCGCGCGGCCTGGCTGGCGTCCAGCAGGACGCGTTCGGCTTCTTCGAGGCGGATCGCTTCCGTCCAGACGAGCTGCGTGGCGAAACTGTCCAGCCGGTAAGCCGGCACGCCTTCGTCGGCCTCGAATGCGAGTTCGTTGGCGGACTCGGCCAGCCAGGCGGACAGCGGCAGGATGCGCGGCAGTTCGCTGACCTGGCGCTCCTGCCGCAGCAGCCCGGCCAGTTCAAGCGTGAGCCGGCGCGACAGGCGGTTGTTCACCGTCAGCACGAGCGTGCCGGCGGCGGGCAGGCTGGCGATCTCGGGCAGCGAAAGATCGGAATAGGAAGGCGATGCGTCCTGCATGGGCACCCACGGGGGCAGCGGTCGGCTGCGCGAATTTAGGGATAAAAAAGGCGGAGAAAATCTCCGCCGTAGGATACCGCGAGCCGGACCGCGAATGCGGTGCGTGCGCGCCTATTTGCCACTCAGGGCAAAAGGCGCAATGACATACTTCTGGCCGTGCCGCTCGCAGTCGTCAACCAACTGATGCCAGGCCCGAACACGGGTCACCCGCGCTCCGCCCAGGCCGGGATCCTCGCCGTCGGCGGGGATATCGGCCAAACGCACGCCATCGGTAGTATCCATCAGACTGGCCTCTCGAATTTCCCGGTCCAGGCTGCCGTCCCACTGAACCAGGCTGCCCTCTTCCAGCCAATACAGCCACACCTGCGTATTGCCGTCCCGCCACTTATATCCGACGAGACAAAAATGGTTGGTGCCATCCTGCTTCTTGAAGTACGCCACCCGGTTCTTGATCGCCCTCTCGGGCTGGTGGTAATACGGGTTTGCCGACACCAGAAAGCGCTCGTCCGGAGGCGTGCGGAACGGCTCGTCAGGGAAGCCGTTCGCACGAGCAAACATAGGAAACGCAAGAAAGAGAACCGCGAGCCATGCCTTCATGCGAGTCGCCTTCTTGATTTTCAAAACGTCGACTCGAGAGAAGGCTTCCGCCCGACCCAGGATCATGACCGCATCCGTCATTGTGGTTACCACCAGGCTGGCAACCTCGCTGGGCTTATTCGAAACATAAGCCTCCGCTTTCCCCTGTTTACTTGCGAGACTTGCACCGCGATATAGGGCGCGTCTGAAATCCCGGTTAAAAGCCGCAGAGCGCGGCCAGGTTTTCCCAGTGAATCTGCATCTCAGGCGTCGTATAGCCCCAGAATGCCAGGCCCAGCACCGCCGCCAGCGCAACCACGCCGAAGGCGCGCCAGCCCTTGCGGCGAGGAGCTTCAGGATGCGGGCGGTGGGTCATGGCGGGGCTCCGGTTTGCCGTGATCAAGCCGTGGCCGGTTGCGCCGGCGTCACCGGTTGTTCGCGCACGGGCAGGCACAACAGTGCGGCGATGACGGCGAGCGCCACGCCCAGCCACCAGACCAGATCGTAGCTGCCGGTCTTGGCGTAGGCATAGCCGCCCAGCCATACGCCGATGAAACTGCCGAGCTGGTGGCCCAGGAACACGATGCCGGACAGCGTGGCCGCATAGCGCAGGCCGTAGATCTGGCCGATCAACCCCTGCGTCAACGGCACCGTGCCCAGCCAGAACAATCCCATCCACGCTGCAAAGGCGTACAGCACCCAGGGCGACAGCGGCATCCAGAGCAGCAGCAGGATGCCGAACGCGCGCATGAAGTACACCACCGCCAACAGGCGCTTCTTGCTGTACTTGCCGCCCAGCTTGCCCGCGTAGAAGGAACCCAGCACGTTGAAGAGGCCGATGAGCGCGATGGCCGTGGCGCCCTGCCCTGCCGTCAGCCCACCGTCGGTCACATAGGCCGGCAGGTGCAAGGTGATGAACGCGGTATGAAAGCCGCAGACGAAATAGCTCCAGAACAGGAAGTGGAACGAAGGATGGCGCACGGCCTGCTTGATCGCGGTCGAGAGCGACTGCTGCGGGCCCGCATGGACCTGCGGCCGGCCGCGCAGGTAATACGCCAGCGGCGCGGCGCAGGCCACGAACATCGACAGCACCCACAGCGCGCCCGTCCAGTCCAGGCCGCTGATCAGCAACTGGCCCGTTGGCACGACGGCAAACTGGCCCAGCGAGCCGCCCGCGCTGGCGATGCCCATCGCCGTGCTGCGGTAGGCCGGCGGCACGGAACGCGCGACGACGGGCAGGATCACGGGGAAGGTGGTGCCCGCCTGTCCCAACCCGACCAGCACGCCCGCGGTCAGGTACAGCGTGGCTTCGTCGGTAGCGAAGCGCGTGCCGATCAGTCCCAGCATGTACAGCAGCGCGCCCAGCGCAATGGTGCGGCCCGAACCGTAGCGATCGGCCAGCATGCCCATGAAAATGCAGGCCAGCCCCCACACCAGGTTCTGCAGGGCAAACGCCATGGAAAACACTTCGCGGCTCCAGCCATGCGCCAGGCCCATGGGCTGCATGAACAGGCCGAAAGTGGCGCGCACGCCCATGGCAAGCAGCACGACCAGGGTGCCCAAGGCAATGGTGCGTGCGGAAATCGTATCGGTTTGGCTAGACATGAAACCCGTGTCTGGTTGTTTTTGGGGGTTGCGTCCCCTCCTCGGGACGGCCCGGCGCGACGGCGGACGCAACCATCATATACAAAGTCGTCGCGCGGACCGGCGAATAACCCGGTTGGCGCAACGCCCTTCGCGCCTCCCGCCCCAAATCGGACCAAACGCTGCACCGTCGGATTTGGGGCTTGCACCGGCTGCTGATAGACTTGCGTCCTGCTTCGAAGCCCGCGACCGCAGTGCTACACTTTTCGCTCCCGCGATTCGCAGCAATATCAAGGCCTTATGCGCGGACGCGCCCTGTCGGGGCGCGCCGTTGCCCGCCAAGTGCGGCGGGCTCGCCTTGCACATCACTCCAGCTCGCCGTAGTTAAATGGATATAACCGGCCCCTCCTAAGGGTCAATTGGTGGTTCGATTCCACCCGGCGAGGCCAGTCCGGCCTCGGCCTGCGCGCCGTTCTCCCCCCGCAAGTTCCGCTCGTTCAGCCAGATGAGGGTTAATCCGGGCTACGCTCTTGCGCGCCGCACGGTTAGCGTTGCGACTTCCGATATGTGACTAATTGCTGCCACGGTCGGTCCCCAAGGACATTTTTTTGGGTAACCGTCGTAAATCGCCTTGCGCGACTCTTGAAATTACTGTTTAAATTCGACGCGTAAGCCCATAATTCATCTGGACTTTTCCTGATCCGACGAAACCGCCGGCTTAAGAAATATTTGTTCACAGACCGACAAGCCTGCTCAACCATGGCCTTTTCCTGGACACGTGCAATAGCAAGAGCCCTGGCGCCTGCCGCGCTGGCGGTGTGCGCGCTCCTGCCCCCCACGGCGCAAGCCGCCAAGAATTCCGACCCTTGCAAGACCAACGCCAAGTCGTCGGCCTGCAAGGCGCAACAAGCAAAGAAAGCCCCGGCGCCCAAGGCGGGCTCGGGCAAGAGCGCAGCGGCCAAGCAGGCCGCGCCCTCCGCCAAGAAGTCGCCGCCCAAGTCCTCGTCGGCCAAGAAATCCCCGCCCAAGCGCGGCAGCCAGGTTGCCGCCAAAGGCTCGCCCTCCAAGAAGGCAGGCGCGTCGGGCAAGAATGGCAAGGGCGGCAAGGCCGACAAGGCCGCGCGCGGCCGTCGGGTCGCCGCAGCGGCCGCCGCCAGCGCCGCCATGCCGCCGCCCGCCGCCTCGGCCCGCGCCGAAGCCGCCGCGCTGCGGTCGAGCACCGCTTACGTGCAGGACCTCGAAACATCCACGGTCATCTTCGCCAAGAACGAAAACGTCGTGCGCCCCATCGCGTCCATCTCGAAGCTGATGACCGCCGTGGTCGTCGTGGACGCCAACCTGCCGATGGACGAGATGCTCGAGATCACCGACGAAGACGTCGACGAACTCAAGCACACGACGTCGCGGTTGCGCGTGGGCACCAAGCTGTCGCGCGGCGACATGCTGCATCTGGCGCTGATGTCTTCCGAGAACCGCGCCGCCAATGCGCTGGGACGCAACTATCCGGGCGGCTTGCCCGCTTTTGTGGCTGCCATGAACGCCAAGGCGCAGTCGCTGGGCATGACCAGCACGCGCTTCATCGAGCCCACCGGCCTGTCCAGCAACAACGTGTCATCGCCGCATGACCTGGCGCGCCTGCTGCGCGCCGCGTCGCAGCGTCCGCTGATCCACCGCTACTCCACGGACACGGAATACGAGGTCGAGATCAACAACCGCACGCAGACGTTCCGCAACACCAATCTGCTGGTGCGCAAGCCCGACTGGGACATCAAGGTGTCCAAGACCGGCTACATCAATGAAGCGGGCGAGTGCCTGGTGATGCTGGCGCGCATCAATGGCCGCGATCTGGCCATCGTGCTGCTGGATTCGCAGGGCAAGCTGTCGCGCATCGGCGATGCCGTGCGCATCCGCCGCATCGTGCAAAGCGAAGTGGCCATGGCGTCGACGGGCGCGGGCGGCTGACGCCGGAATAAACACCCCGCAGTACCAGGTGAAGGGCCCGATCGCATCGGGCCTTTTTTCTTGCTTGGACGCAGCCGGGCCGATCAGGCCGCGCGGCGCTTTGCCGGGACCGGTTGCGCGTCGCACAGCGACGGGGGCAACCCGTCAAGGACGGCTTGCGGGTTGAGCGAGCGGATGGGCACGCTGGCGTCCAGCGGGATCCGGCCCTCGGCCTGCAGCAACTGATAGCGCAGGCAGCACACGCGCAGGAAGGACGTGAAGTTGGCGGCCTCGCCGCGGTACGCCACCAGCTCGTCGTACAGCCGTTCGATCAGCTGCGTGACGCGCATGCCATCGCGGCCGGCGAGTTCTTCCAGCACCTGCCAGAACAGGTTTTCGAGCCTCAGGCTGGTCGCCACGCCATGCAGGCGCAGGGATCGGGTTTCGCAGGCGTAGGAATGTTCGCTGGCGCGGATGAATATTTCACACATGGAAAGCTCCTGGGCATGGGCGACACGCCCGCCCGGCCGGCGCGCCTGAGACCGACTGTACGACGACAGGCGCGCCGCGGGCAATATGGCCCCGACGCGCGCGCCGGTGCGCGGCGTCCCTGAAAGCAGTCGGATTCCCATAGACCCTATCCAACGCCGGTTGATATAAATCATGGTCTGGAACGCCGTCGCGTTCGAGCATAGTGAAACTGATCAGACTTCGGAGGTAGTAATGGAAAAGACCATGAAGGCCGCAGTGGCTCGCGCGTTCGGCAAACCCCTGGCAATCGAAGAAGTCGCGGTACCGCGCCCGGGTCCGGGCGAGCTCCTGGTAAAGATCGAAGCGTGCGGCGTCTGCCACACGGACTTGCACGCGGTCGAGGGCGACTGGCCCGTCAAACCCAATCCCCCCTTCATTCCCGGTCACGAGGGCGTCGGTCACGTGGTGGCGGTGGGCTCCGGCGTGACGCACGTCAAGGAAGGCGACCGTGTCGGCATTCCCTGGCTGTACTCGGCCTGCGGACACTGCGAGCACTGCCTGGGCGGTTGGGAAACGCTATGCGAGCAGCAGCAGAACACGGGTTACTCGGTCAACGGCGGTTTCGCCGAATACGCGCTGGCGGCTGCCGACTACGTGGGCCTGTTGCCCAAGAATGTCGGCTTCATCGACGTGGCTCCCGTGCTGTGCGCGGGCGTCACGGTCTACAAGGGCCTGAAGATGACGGACACCCGGCCCGGCAACTGGGTCGTCATTTCCGGCATCGGCGGGCTGGGCCACATGGCGGTGCAGTACGCCAAGGCCATGGGCCTGAACGTGGCCGCCGTGGATATCGACGACGCCAAGCTCGACTTTGCGCGCCGGCTGGGCGCGGAAGTCACCGTCAACGCCTTGAACACCGATCCGGCCGCCTACCTGAAGCGCGAAATCGGCGGTGCGCATGGCGCGCTGATCACCGCGGTATCGCCCAAGGCCTTCGAGCAGGCGCTTGGCATGGTGCGCCGGGGCGGCACGATTTCGCTGAACGGGCTGCCGCCCGGCGACTTCCCGCTGTCGATCTTCGACATGGTGCTCAATGGCGTGACCGTGCGCGGCTCCATCGTGGGTTCGCGGCTGGATTTGCAGGAGTCCCTGCAGTTCGCCGAAGAAGGCAAGGTCCACGCCACCGTCGCCACGGAAACGCTGGAAAACATCAACAGCGTGTTCGACCGCATGAAGAAGGGCCAGATCGAAGGCCGCATCGTGCTGGACTTCGCCTGAACCGGCCGCGCAGGGCAAGGCGCCCTGAATAAGACGGACGCCCTAAGACGGACGCCCGGCGCGGCGCTTGCCGCCCCGGGTATTTCCCCGGGGCATCTGTCACGCCGATCATCGTCCGGCGAACCGCCTTACCGAACCGCCTTACGTCAGAGCGTGATCTTCGTGCCCAGCACCGCCAGGAACTGCGCCATCCAGGCGGGGTGGGCCGGCCAGGCGGGCGCCGACACCAGGTTGCCGTCCGTGTAGGCCTGGTCGACCGCGATTTCGGCATAGGTGCCGCCCGCCAGCCGCACTTCCGGCGCGCAGGCGGGATAGGCCGAGCACGTGCGGCCTTTCAGCACGCCCGCCGCGGCCAGGATCTGCGCACCGTGGCAGACCGCGGCGATGGGCTTGTTGGCCTTGTCGAACTCACGCACGATATCCAGCACTTTTTCGTTCAGCCGCAGGTATTCGGGCGCGCGTCCGCCCGGGATCACCAGGCCGTCATAGGACGCGGGTTCGACGCGGTCGAAGTCGTAATTCAGCGTGAAATTGTGGCCGCGCTTTTCCGTGTAGGTCTGCGCGCCCTCGAAATCATGGATCGACGTGGCCACCGTGTCCCCGGCCTTCTTGTCCGGGCATACCGCATGCACCGTGTGCCCCACCGTCAGCAGCGTCTGGAACGGCACCATGGTTTCGTAGTCTTCGGCGTAGTCGCCTACCAGCATCAGCAGTCGTTTGCTCATGATTGTCTCCTTGGAATGGGGGTGGAGTCCGGTTGCTTGCCCGCGGTCGGGCTCCGGTTCTTGGTGTTCTTGTCCCATTGTGCCCGCGAGGACGCCGGTCCGGGTGGTAACGGGATACCGCCCTACTCCAGCGCCACCGTCACCGGACGGGCGCCCAGCAGATCCACCAGCACCTTGGGGTCGATTCCCACCAGATACCCGCGACGGCCGCCATTGATGTAAACCACCGGATATTCCAGCACCTCAGCCTCCACCCACACGGGCATCTTCTTGCGGGTGCCGAAGGGCGACGTGCCGCCCACCTGGTAGCCGGAATGCCGCTGGGCGACGTCGGGCTTGCAGGGTTCGACCTTTTTCAGGCCGGCCTGGCGCGCCAGGTTCTTGGTGGAGACTTCGCGGTCCCCGTGCATGACCACGATCAGCGGCTTGGCCGATTCGTCTTCCATGACCAGCGTCTTGACCACGGCGTGCGGGTCCAGGCCGAGCTGGCGCGCGGCTTCGCCAGCGCCGCCGTGGTCGACGTAGTCATAGGTGTGCTCGGTGTAGGCCACCTTATTCTGCTTGAGGAACTGGGTGGCGGGCGTCTCGGAAACGTGGCGGGCTTTGCTCATGGGGTTGCCGGTTGGAAAATAGGATGATGGGCGGCAGCTAGCCGCGCGGATGATGGGCCGCGTGCAGCGCCTTCAGGCGCTCGCGCGCCACATGCGTGTAGATCTGCGTGGTGGAAATGTCGGCGTGACCCAGCAGCATCTGCACCACGCGCAGGTCCGCCCCGTGGTTCAGCAGGTGCGTGGCGAAGGCGTGGCGCAGCACGTGGGGCGACAGCGGCGCATGCACGCCGGCGAGCACGGCGTATTTCTTGACCAGTTGCCAGAATGCCTGGCGCGACATCGCCTCGGCGCGCGCGGTGATGAAGAGCGCGTCGCTGACGCGGCCGGCCGCCAGTTCGGGACGGGCCGATCCGAGGTACTGCGCGATCCAGTGCGCGGCTTCGGCGCCCAGGGGCACGAGGCGGTCCTTGCCGCCCTTGCCCTGCACCACCCGCACCACGCCTTCGTTCAGGCTGACGTCCAGGGCGCGCACCCCCACCAGCTCGGACACGCGCAAGCCGGTGGCGTACAGCGTTTCGAGCATGGCGCGGTCGCGCAGGCCGCGTGGCTGGCTCGCGTCCGGCGCGCGCAGCAGCGCGTCCACCTGCTGTTCGGACAGCGTCTTGGGCATGCGAGGCGGCTGCTTGGCCGCGACCAGCGTAAGGCACGGATCGCGCTCGGCGCGGTGCTCGCGCAGCGCCCAGGCGTAGAAGCGGCGCAGCGCGGCCAGCCGCCGGTTGGCGGTCGTGGCGCGGATTTCCTCGTGGCGGAACGCGAACCAGGCGTCGATGTCGGCCTTCTGGGCCTCGCAGATCGGCTTGGGCGGGCCCGCCGGCAGGGGCGCCACGCGCGCGTCATCGCCGTGGCGATCGGCCATTTCGCGGGCGTAGGCTTGCGGGTCTTCTAGCCAGCGGGCGAAACCGGTCAGGTCGCGCCGGTAGGCGGCCAGAGTATTGGCGGAAAGTCCGTCTTCGAGCCAGACGGCATCGATGAAGGCGTCGATATCGGCCTGGGAGGCGAGCGGCTGGCGGGCGGTGGACATGGCGGAATTCTACGGCGAGGCGCGGCGGGCGGGATTCTGCCGGCGGTGTGCCGGCCAGATGCGGCCCGCTACGCGCGGCCGGCGAGGCGCTCCCCCACGCCCGCGGCCGCGGATTTGAGCCAGGCTTCGAACGCCTTCAAGGCCTCGGACCGTTCGCTGCGCTGCGGATAGCCGAAGTAATACCCCTGGCTGACTGCCAGCGACTGCGGCACCGGCATGGCGAGCGCGCCCTGGTCCAGGGCCGGTTGCGCCAGAAAGCGCGGCATCAGCCCCACGCCCAGCCCGGCCTGCACGGCGGCCATGACCATGGTGAACAGCTCATAGCGCGGCCCGCCGGCCGCCTGGGGCCCGTACAGGTGGCTATTGGCCGCATACCATTGGCGCCAGGCATCCGGACGCGAGGCCAGGTGCAGATGCGTCATGCCGGACAGTGCGCCGCCGCCCTGCTGCGCCGCCCGCGCGGCCAGCTGCGGCGCGCAGACCGGCACGAGCTCGCGTTCGGGAAAGAGCAGCCCGCCCTGCGTGCCGGGCCAGAGTCCGTCCCCGTGATAGAGCGCGCCGTCGAAGGGCTGGTCCTTGAACTGGAACGGCAAGGTGCGCACGGACAGGCTGACGGTGATGTCCCCATGCTCACGCTGGAAATCGGCCAGCCGGGGAATCAGCCACGTCGTCGCCAGCGTGGGCACCACGGCGATGTGGATGCTGCGCCCCATCCCGGTCCGGCTGACGAGGCCAAAGGTGTCTTTCTCGATCTGGTCCAGATGGTGGCGGATGCGGCCGGCGTATTCCGCCCCGTGATCGGTGAGAACGATGCGGCGCCGCACCCGCGTGAACAGCTGCACGCCCAGGCGCGCCTCCAGGCTGGCCACCTGCCGGTAAACCGCGCTGTGCGTCAACGACAGCTCTTCGGCCGCGCGCGAAAAACTGCCCAGCCGGGCCGATGCCTCGAACGCCTGCAGGGCGCTCAGATTGGGAATGCCGTTTCTCATGGACGGGGGGCGCCTGAATGCCGGCTCGCGCCCGCGCGCCCGCTTGCTGCGGCGCACCAGACGGGACGTGCCGGCGGATCAACAGAATGTGCAATTTTATCAATTGCGTTGTGCGCCCAGGGAACATATGCTCAGGAGTCCTAACCTAGGCTAATCACGACACCACCATGCCTCAGCAAGATTCCCGCCTTGGCGGTCACATCCTGGTCGACCAGCTCGTCGCCCAGGGTGTCAAACATGTATTTTGTGTCCCCGGCGAAAGCTATCTGGCGGTGCTGGACGGCCTGCACGACGCCGACATCAAGGTGACCGTGTGCCGCCAGGAAGGCGGCGCGGCCATGATGGCCGACGCGCACGGCAAGCTGACCGGCGAGCCCGGCATCTGCATGGTGACGCGCGGCCCGGGCGCCTCCAATGCGCTGGCGGGCGTGCATATCGCCAAGCAGGACTCCACGCCGATGATCCTGTTCGTCGGCCAGATCGAGCGCGGCATGCGCGAGCGCGAAGCCTTCCAGGAAATGGACTACCGCGCCGTGTTCGGCACGCAGGCCAAGTGGGTGACCGAGATCGACCAGGTCGAACGCATTCCCGAACTGATCTCGCGCGCCTTCCACATCGCCACCTCGGGCCGTCCCGGCCCGGTCGTGATCGCCCTGCCCGAAGACATGCTGGTCGAAGCCGCCAAGGTGGCCGACGCCCCGCGCTACGAAGTGATCGAATCCGCCCCCACGGCCGGCCAGCTCGCCGACCTGGAAAAGCTGCTGGCCGATGCGAAGAACCCGGTCGCCATCCTGGGCGGCACGCGCTGGGATGCCCGCGCCGTGCAGCAGTTCGCTGATTTCGCCCAGCTGCATGCGCTGCCGACCGCCGTGTCGTTCCGACGCCAGATGCTGTTCCCCGCGGACCACCCCTGCTTCATCGGCGACGTCGGCCTGGGCATCAATCCGGCCCTGCTCAAACGCGTGGCCGACGCCGACCTGATCCTGCTGGTCGGCGGCCGCATGTCCGAAAACCCCAGCCAGGCCTATACGCTGCTGGACATCCCGGTGCCCAAGCAAAAGCTGGTGCACGTGCATCCCGACACCGCCGAGCTGGGCCGCGTGTACCGCCCCACCCTCGCCATCAACACCTCGCCGTCCGCCTTTGCGGCCTCGCTGGCCGGCCTGAAGGCCCCGGCCAAGCCCGTCTGGGCCGAAGCCACCAAGACGATGCGCGAGTCGTACCTGAAATGGAGCGACCCCGAAACCGTCACCACGCCGGGCGCGCTGCAGCTCGGCCAGGTCATGGCCTATCTGGAAAAGACGCTGCCTGCCGACGCCATCATGACCAACGGCGCCGGCAACTACGCCACCTGGCTGCACCGCTTCCACCGCTTCACGCGCTTTGGCACGCAGTTGGCGCCCACGTCGGGCTCCATGGGCTATGGCCTGCCGGCGGCTGTTGGCGCCAAGCGCGTCTGGCCGGACAAGACCGTCGTGTGCTTTGCCGGCGACGGCTGCTTCCTGATGCACGGCCAGGAGTTCGCCACGGCGGTGCAATACGACCTGCCCATCATCGTGGTCCTGGTGGACAACGGCATGTACGGCACCATCCGCATGCACCAGGAAAAGCACTACCCGGGCCGCGTGTCCGCGACCCAGCTCAAGAACCCGGATTTCGCCGACTACGCGCGCGCCTTCGGCGGCCACGGCGAACGGGTGGAGACCACGGAACAGTTCGCCCCGGCTTTCGAGCGGGCGCTGGCCAGCGGCAAGCCGGCCATCCTGCACTGCTTCATCGACCCCGAAACCATCACCCCCTCCACGACCCTCGAAAAGATCCGCGAGGCGGCGCTGAAGGCCCAGCACTGAACCCTGCACGGGCGGCAAAACCGGCGGCGCGCCCAGGCGCACCGCCGTGCAAACCCCAACTTGCCGCCCGAATTATTTTAAGTTTAAACTTTCTAGATTCCGATCACGGAAATCCATAGCGGAGACCCAGCATGTCCTCGAACCCCTCATTCCACTGGCAAGACCCCCTGTTGCTGGACCAGCAACTGACCGAAGAAGAGCGCATGGTGCGCGACGCCGCCTACGCCTATTCGCAGGACAAGCTGGCTCCGCGCGTGCTCAACGCCTTCCGCAACGAGAAGACCGATCCGGAAATCTTCTCCGAAATGGGCGAACTGGGCCTCCTGGGCGCCACGATCCCGGTCGAATACGGCGGCGCCGGCCTGAACTACGTCAGCTACGGCCTGATCGCCCGTGAAGTCGAACGCGTCGACTCCGGCTATCGCTCGATGATGAGCGTGCAATCCTCGCTGGTGATGGTGCCGATCAACGAATTCGGCAGCGAAGAACAAAAGAAGAAGTACCTGCCCAAGCTCGCCCGCGGCGAATGGATCGGCTGCTTCGGCCTGACCGAGCCCAACCACGGTTCCGATCCCGGCGGCATGGAAACCCGCGCCGTCAAGACGGCCGACGGCTACAAGCTGACCGGCAACAAGATGTGGATCACCAACTCGCCCATCGCTGACGTGTTCGTGGTCTGGGCCAAGTGCGTCGGCGGCGACTTCGACGGCAAGATCCGCGGTTTCATCCTGGAAAAGGGCATGAAGGGCCTGTCGGCTCCCGCCATCCACGGCAAGGTCGGCCTGCGCGCGTCGATCACCGGCGAAATCGTCATGGACGAAGTGGAAGTGTCCGCCGACCAGATGATGCCCGGCGTGTCCGGCCTGAAGGGTCCCTTCACCTGCCTGAACTCGGCCCGCTACGGCATCGCCTGGGGCGCCGTCGGCGCCGCCGAGGCCTGCTGGCACACCGCCCGCCAGTACACGCTGGACCGCAAGCAATTCGGCCGCCCCCTGGCCGCCAACCAGCTCATCCAGAAGAAGCTGGCCGACATGCAAACCGAAATCACGCTGGCGCTGCAAGGCTGCCTGCGCCTGGGCCGCATGAAGGACGAAGGCACCGCCGCCGTCGAGATCACGTCGATCATGAAGCGCAACTCCTGCGGCAAGGCGCTGGACATCGCCCGCCTGGCCCGCGACATGCTGGGCGGCAACGGCATCTCCGACGAATTCGGCGTGGCCCGCCACCTGGTGAACCTGGAAGTGGTCAACACCTACGAAGGCACCCACGACGTGCACGCCCTGATCCTGGGCCGCGCGCAGACGGGGATCCAGGCGTTCTATTGATCGACTGCGTGATGTAGCTGAATGGGCCGCCCGATGAACTGACCCCCGAAAGTTGGACGTAGATCCAACCTTCGGGGGTTTTTACATGGCGAAGTACGACGTGCATTTCAAATTGGACGCGGTTAGGAGATACCTGGCGCAAGAGGGGGGCAGCAAGGCGATCGCTGCCTCATTGGGGATTGACCATTCCCACCTGCGGCGATGGATCGCGGCATTCCAGAGCCATGGGCAGGCCGGTCTGGCAAGGAAGCACAGCCACTATGACGCGCAGTTCAAATTGCGTGTTTTGAGCCATGCCCGCCGAGAAGGGTTGTCCGATCGCGAGGTGGCCGGGCTCTATGACATTCGCGGTGCTGGCTCTGTAGGCAGGTGGCGGACTCAGTATGATGGACACGGAATGGGCGCGTTGGAGCCCAAGTCGAAAAGAAGAAAGGCCATGCCGCACAAGCCCCCGCCCGAACCCGTATCCGAAGAGATGACGCTGGAAGAACTCCAAAAGGAGTTGGCGTATCTGCGCGCGGAGAACGACTATCTAAAAAAAATGAAGGCCTTAATCGAAGCGGAAAAGACCAAAGCGCTCGCTGGAAAGCGCAAGTAGTCCAAGGATTAAGGCCCAAGCATCCGCTCGAACTGCTGCTACGAGCGGCGAAGCTCTCGCGCAGCACGTTCTACTACCATTTGAAGGCGTCGGCCGCCGTGGACTCGTACGCCGAGCTCAAGCAGCGCATCGGCGCGGTCTACGCACGCCATAAGGGCCGCTATGGCTACCGCCGGATCACGGCGGAGCTGCGCCAGGCGGGCGAACTGGTGAACCACAAGACGGTGCAGAAGCTGATGCAGATGCTGGACTTGAAGTCGCTCGTGCGCGCCAAGAAGTACCGCTCCTACCGAGGCCAGTCGCACCACGTGGCGGTCAACGTGCTAGCGCGCGACTTCGAAGCGGAGCGTCCGAACCAGAAGTGGGTTACCGACGTGACCGAGTTCAACGTGCGCGGCGAGAAGCTGTACCTGTCGCCGGTGATGGACCTGTATAACGGCGAGATCGTGGCCTACGAGACCAGCCGCCGGCCGGTGTTCAAGCTCGTGGGCAGCATGTTGAAGAAGGCGCTGGCGCGGCTGCGGCCGACGGAGCGTCCCGTGCTGCACTCTGACCAGGGCTGGCAATACCAGCAGCCCATCTACCGGCGAATGCTGGCGGCCCGGTCCGTGACCCAGAGCATGTCACGCAAGGGCAACTGCCTGGACAACGCTGCCATGGAAAGCTTCTTCGGCACGCTCAAGGCTGAGTTCTTCCACCTGAACCGCTTCGAGAGCGTCGACCAGTTGCAGGCCGGCATCCGACAGTACATCCGTTACTACAATCACGATCGCATCAAGCTCAAGCTAAAAGGCCTGAGCCCGGTGCAATACCGAGCTCAGGCCTTCGGGCTTTAGCTTCTGACGTCCAACTTCTGGGGGTCAGTTCAAAGGGGCGGCCTTTTTCATGCCATGACTCCAGTGCGGCATTTCCGCTGAACTACGCCGAAACCAGATACGCCAGGTTTATCAACCAGCAATTCGAGCTGGATTCTATCGAGCTGGTCATCGGGCAGGCCGACTGGCGTAGAAATAGGCTGGCCGTTGGCGTCGCTGTCCTGCCCTATGACCACATAGCCGTAGCCTACTCTGGTCTTTTCGGGAGTGGATTGTCTTGCCGGTACGTGCGATTGGGATGAATGACAACGCGCTTGACCACGGAATCCAGCTCCTTGCCGTGATATAGGTCCAGACATTTCAGGAAATCAAATTGGACTCCCTTGATCTCTGATTCGGCCAGGGGATTGCGGTAATCGCGCGCCAAATACTTTTCCACCAGCGGAGGGATAACCTCCACATATGGGTGCTTATCCCAATCGTAGTAAGTCCAGTCTCGCAGAGCGCTGACGCTGCTGCCGGCATCCGTAGAGGCTTGTTGATCTTTTTTGTATGCTGTGGCGAGGCACTCCGCAAGCACCATGTCCTTGAAGTTCTGGGCATAAGTTCGCGTCGCCGCCTGCGGCGAGGTTGGAACTTCATCATTTGCATGCGTGAAAGACGCAAAAAGTACCAAGACCGGCAATAGCCTGCGAATCAGCTTGCTCTTCAAGGCAGGCTCCAGAAGTTCGCGCGATCCGTTCGGTAGTTTGCTCCCGGCTCATTGAAATAGCATTGGTCGTAGCAGGAATTGCCGTTGAACAAGGTTGCATGGCCAGTGGCATCTGTCCACCCGGAAATCTCAAACAAGATCAGCCCCTTCTTGCCTGCAAGTGCGCCTCCTCCCGCAGGCGGAAACCTCACGATTTCAGCCTTCCCCCACCTGCTTTCCAAAAAGGCGATTAAATTTTTGACGTGATAAAAATACCAGCGCTTATCTGCGCCCGACACGGTTTGACCTGGCTTGTAAGGTATCGACAGCCCCGCTTGATTCAGGATGTAGCTCAAGCGCACCGCACAAGTATTTTCCCAGCGTCCCTTGGGATCGGGGCTGTTTATGTTTAGCGCGACCTTTCCACCGATTACCTTCGCCACCCTGGCCGCGGGGTTGGCAGGGTCGTAGATTCGTTGCGATGCTGCCCATGCTTGAGCAAAAGATGGACGTGCCATGCATCTTCCTTTGGGTCTGTCTTGCGTTGAACGGGAAGTCCAACGGTAGGTTAAAGACATTCGTTTCTTCAGGCTTTAGGGGTTGTCCGAAATGCCGGGAAGCACCCGTGGTTTTCTTTGACAGTTCCCTCTGCGGCATCCGCAATACGCCATACGCCCGATCCCGCAGCGCCGCGCATTGCCGAATTCCCGACTAGGCGTACGCCTGTACACCTCGTACGCTTTACGGCATTGGCCAGGCGCTGGTCGGACGAGCGATTGCAGCGTCCCACCATCCCCGGCCCCGGCTTACCCCCCACCAGGAGTCGCGCATGCACGGCATTACCCCTTTGCGCCTCGCGGCAGGCATCGCCATGGCTTTCATCGGCCATGGCGCTTATGCCGCCACGACGCTCACCATGGCCACCGAATACCCGGCCACCTCCATGCCCGGCCAGGGCGTGTCCACCTTCGCGGAACTGGTGCGCGCCAAGTCGGCCGGCAATGTGGTGATCGACACCAGCTTCGACGCGGCCAAGGGCATCAAGTCGGGCGACATGATCGACGCGGTCCAGGCCGGCAAGGTCGACGCGGGCGATGCGTTCGCGGGCGCGCTCGCGGCCAAGTATCCCTTGTTCGGCGTGTCGTCCCTGCCCTTCCTGGCGGACTCGCTGTCCAAGGCGCGCAATCTCAACAAGGCGGCGCGCCCGGCCTACGAGAAGCTGCTCGCCGCGCACGGCCAGAAGCTGCTCTACACCACCCCCTGGCCGGCCTCGGGCATCTGGTCCAAACAGAAGCTGGACAGCGTGGCCGCGTTGAAGCGCCTGAACATCCGCACCTACGACGCGACGTCGCAGGAGGTCATGCGCAGGGCGGGCGCCCAGGCGCAGAACATCTCGTTCGCGGATGCCATGCCGCGCATCGCATCCGGCGAGGTCAACGCCGTGCTGTCTTCCGGCGACGGCGGCGCCGGCCGCAAGCTGTGGGAATACCTGCCCCACTTCGCGGAGATCAACTACGCGATGCCGATTTCGGTGGCGACGATGAACCTGAAGGCTTATGAGGCGCTGGATGCACGCTCGCGCAAGGCCATTGACCAGGCGGCGGCGCAGACGGAGGCCGAGCAATGGAAACGCATCGAGGGCCGCCTGCAGCAGAATTACGCGAACATGCGCAAGAACGGCGTCGCGATCAACACGGCGGTGCCGCCGGCGGTGCTCAAAGCGTTGAAAGACGCCTCGGCCGACGCGATCAATGCCTGGAAAACGGCCGCCGGCCCCGAGGCCGCGGCCATCGTCAAGCAGGCCGGCAAGCGGTAGGCACGCAGCCTAGTTGTTGCCGGACAGATCGAACAAGCTGGTCGCGTCCATCTCCAGCACGCTTTCGTCGTGCTGGTTCAATACCGTCCAGGCCCACGTGATGATGCCCAGGTCGGGGCGCGATGACGAATGTCGCGCGCCTTGCACGCGCGCTTCCAGCCGCAGCGTGTCTCCGGGACGCACCGGCGTGCGCCAGCGCACTTCTCCGAGGCCGGGGGAGCCGAAGGATTCGGAATCGTGCAGGGCGGCGTCGACCGCCATGCGCATGGCCAGCGCGCAGGTGTGCCAGCCGCTGGCGATGAGCCCGCCCCAGCGGCCTTCCGCGGCGCGCCGCGGATCGGTGTGGAACCATTGGGGATCGTATTTACGGGCAAACTCCAGGATCTCCGGCTCCGTCACGGTGATCGGTCCCGCCTTGATCACCATGCCGTCCTTGAATTCGGCGAACTTCATGTATTTTCCCCTGCGACGAAAACGATAACGGCGCGCCCAGGCGCGCCGTTCGTCACGCATCTGTTGTTGGATCAGTACGTCTCGAAATGCAGCCGGCCTTCGCGGCGCAGCGCATCATGCAGGATAGACCAATCCTCGCCCGACTGCACCACCACGTCGCGCAGCGCGTCCAGCACGCCGACTTCCATGCCCTTTAGGCCGCAGACATAGATGCAGGTATTGCGGTCCGACAGCAACTGGCGGACGGGCTCGGCCCGTTCGCGGATCAGGTCCTGGACGTAGCGCTTGGGCTGCCCGGGCTCGCGCGAGAGCGCCAGGTTGATGTCGATGAAGTCGCGCGGCAGCTTCATCAAGGGGCCGAAATAAGGCAGCTCGCGTTCGGTGCGGGCGCCGAAGAACAGCATGAGCTTGCCGACGTCTGCCGCGCCCAGCAGGCGCCGGCTGCGTTCGGTCATGGCGCGCATGGGCGCCGAGCCGGTGCCCGTGCAGATCATGATGAGGTTGGCCCGGGGGTGATTGGGCATCAGGAAGGTGTGGCCGAACGGACCGATCACCTGCACGGTGTCGTTCCTGGCCAGGTCGCACAGGTAGTTGGAGCAGACGCCGTGCGCGGCGGCGCCGCCGTGGTCTTGCGTGACGCGCTTCACGGTCAGCGACAGGTTGTTGTACCCGGCCCGCTCGCCGTCGCGCGGACTGGCCAGCGAATACTGGCGCGCATGATGCGGCCGGCCCTGCGCGTCGGTCCCCGGCGGCAGGATGCCGATGGATTGGCCCTCCAGCACGGGAAACGGCTGTTCGCCGAAGTCGAGGACGATGTGGTGGATGTCGCTTTCGGTATCGGCGCCCGTGACCCGGTAGTTGCCCACCACCGTCGCGGTGATGGGCGTTTTGTGGGTGTAGAGATTGACGTAGGGATGCGCGGCCGACCAGGGCGGAACGGCGGCGCCGGGCGTCGGCGGCGTCACGGGCGGCGCGGGCATCGCGGCCATGCCGGCAGACGCGACCTGCGAAGCGCCTGCGGCGTCAACGGCCGCGGACGAAGCGCCCACGGCGAGCGGCAGGGACTTCTCCTGCGGCAGTTCTTCCCAGCCGAACTGCTCCTGCACGGTATAGGCTTCGGCGCGCACGACGAGCCGCCAGTTGTCGATGGACCCGGTCGGGCACGGCGGCACGCAGGCCATGCAGCCGTTGCAGACGTCGGGATCCACCACGTAGTTGTTGGCGTCGTGGGTGATCGCGTCGACCGGACAGGTCTCTTCGCAGGTATTGCAGCGGATGCAGATCTCGGGATCGATCAGATGCTGCTTCAGGACTTCCACCGGTAATGGGGCGTTCATCGCCGTCCTCCCTACGCGCGGGCTTGCGGCCCGCGCGGCCTTTAGTTGAAACGCACGTACTCGAAGTTCACCGGCTGGCGGTTGATGCCCATGACAGGCGGCGCGATCCAGTTGGCGAACTTGCCGGGCTCGGTCACGCGGCCCATCAGCGACGCGACGAAGGCGCGGTCCTCGGGCGTGGGCAGCCACTTGTGCTGGTGGGCCTGCCATTGGGATTCGGACAGGATCTCGCCTTCGGGCGACATGCGGATGCCGGCGAGCGTGCCGATCTGGCGGTTGAAGGCCTTGTGCGGCACCTGCAGGCGAAAGGCCAGCCCGCTCTTTTCAATCACCTTGTTCCAGCGCCCGATGCCGGCCACCGAGTCGCGGATGAAGTCATCGCGCAGCACTTCGTTCAGGGCGTTGAGCATCGGCACCTCGATTTCGCTGAGTTTGCCGTTGCTGACGTTCAGCACCCGATAGGTGTCGTTCTTGAGCTGGTGGTCGTCGGTGCGCTTGCTTTCTTCATAACGGCCCTTCAGGCCCGAGCCATAGAAGATGGCCGCATTGGACGACTGGTCCGCGCCGAAGAGATCGATGGTGACGCTGTAGTGGAAGTTCAGGTAGCGCTGGATGGTGGGCAGGTCGATCACGCCGGCCGCGCGCACGGCTTCCGGGTCGTCGGTCTTGAGTTCCTTCATCACTTCGCAGGTGCGCTGGATGACGCGGGAAATGCCCGATTCCCCCACGAACATGTGGTGCGCTTCCTCGGTCAGCATGAACTTGGTGGTGCGCGCCAGCGGATCGAAGCTGGATTCGGCCAGGGCGCACAACTGGAACTTGCCGTCGCGGTCCGTGAAGTAGGTGAACATGTAGAACGCCAGCCAGTCCGGCGTTTTTTCATTGAAGGCGCCCAGGATGCGCGGATTGTCGGAATCTCCCGAGCTGCGCTGCAGCAGCGCGTCGGCTTCCTCGCGCCCGTCGCGGCCGAAGTAGCGGTGCAGCAGGTAGACCATGGCCCACAGGTGGCGGCCTTCTTCGACGTTGATCTGGAAGAGGTTGCGCAGGTCGTACTGCGACGGCGCCGTCAGGCCCAGGTGGCGCTGCTGTTCGATGGACGCGGGCTCGGTGTCGCCCTGGGTGACGATGATGCGGCGCAGGTTGGCGCGGTGTTCGCCGGGCACGTCCTGCCACACGTCGCGGCCGATGTTTTCGCCGAAGTGGATCTTGCGCTGTCCATCCTGCGGCGCCAGGAAGATGCCCCAGCGGTAATCCGGCATGCGCACGTGGTTGAAGTGTGCCCAGCCGTCGGGCTCGACGCTGACCGCCGTGCGCAGGTAGACGTCAAAGCCGTGCGAGCCGTCCGGCCCCATGTCCTGCCACCACTGCAGGTAGTTCGGCTGCCAGTGTTCCAGCGCGCGCTGCAAGGTGCGGTCGCCGGACAGATTGACGTTGTTGGGGATCTTATCGGTGTAGTTGATGCCGGACATGTCTCTCTCCTGATGTTCTATTGGGGCCGCTCAGACGCGGTTCCAGTCGAATGCCGCCTGCTCGCCCTTGCCGTACAGCTTGAGCGCGCCCTTGTCGCCGGCCGCGTTGGGACGGTTGAAGATCCAGTTCTGCCAGGCGGTGAGGCGGCCGAAGATGCGGGTCTCCATGGTTTCCTGGCCGCCGAAGCGCAGGTTGGCTTCCAGGCCGGTCAGCGCGTCGGGCGAGAGCGCGCGGCGTTCTTCGAGCGCCATGCGCACCTCGTCGTCCCAGTCGATGCTGTCGGGCGCGTAGGTGACCAGGCCCAGGTCCAGCGCGTCGGCGGCCGACAGGCTGCGTCCGGCCTGCGCGCGCACCGCTTCGAGCGGTTGCGTCTCGCCGTGGAAACGCCGCTGCAGCCGGCTTAGGCCGTTGACCATGGGGTAGACGCCGAAGTTGCGCTCGCCCACCACGATGCGCGGCGGCGCGGGCACGTCCTCGTCGTCCAGCATGTAGCTTCGGTCGGCCGCGAGGGCCAGTTCCAGCAGGGTGCCGGCAAAACACGAGCCGGGCTCGATCAGCGCGAACAGGCTGCGGGACGTGACGTCCAGGCGCGCGAGCGTGCGGCGCAGCATGCCTGCGGTCTCGCGCACGAACCAGTGGTCGGCGTGGCGTTCCATGGCCGCGTCCGCCGCCAGCACCGCCTGCGCGTCCCCTTCGGTCCGCAGGATCCAGGTGCCGATGTCCAGCTCATTGGTGCGCATCGACAGGATGGCGTCGTCCAGCTCGCGCGCCATCTGCAGCGGCCACCACGCGGCGCCCGCGGCAAGGATGTCGGGCAGCGCCGTTTCGACCTCGGCCCGCGGCCCGTGCACGGTCCAGGTGGCCTGGCGTTTCTCGCGGTCGACCCGCACGTCGACGTATCGGTAGGACAGGCCATCGGCGGTCTCGGTGCGCGCCAGCGGCGTCAAGGCCACGCCCTGCTCGCCCGCGGGACGATCGCTGCCCTGCGCCAGCGCCAGCGCGCGGGCGCGGACCGCTTCTTCGAAGCGGGCGGGCTTGACCACATCGTCCACCAGCCGCCAATCCTTGGCCCGCTGGCCGCGCACGCCCTCGACCAGGGTGCAGAAGATATCGGCGTGATCGTGGCGCACGCGGCGCTTGTCGGTGACGCGGGTCAGGCCGCCCGTGCCCGGCAGCACGCCGAGCAGGGGCACTTCGGGCAGCGCCACGGAGGACGAACGGTCATCGATCAGCAGGATCTCGTCGCAGGCCAGGGCCAGTTCATAGCCGCCGCCCGCGCAGGCGCCGTTCAGGGCGGCGATGAATTTCAGCCCGCCATGGCGACTGGAATCTTCGATGCCGTTGCGGGTTTCATTGGTGAACTTGCAGAAGTTCACTTTCCAGGCGTGCGTGGACAGCCCCAGCATGAAGATGTTGGCCCCAGAACAGAAGATGCGGTCCTTCATGCTGGTCACGACCACGCTGCGCACCTCGGGATGCTCGAAGCGGATGCGCTGCAGGGCGTCGTGCAGTTCGATGTCCACGCCCAGGTCGTAAGAATTGAGCTTGAGCTTGTAGCCGGGGCGCAGGCCCCCGTCTTCGGCCACGTCCATGGCCAGCGTCGCGACCGGACCGTCGAAGGCCAGGCGCCAGTGCCGGTATTGGGCGGGATCGGTGCGGAAATCGACCCGGTTGATGGGGCTGCTCATTGTGTGTCTCCTCATACCCCTGTTCGCTGACAGGAAAAATACTGCACGACATGAATTATTATGCAGATTAGTGCAGGAGAAAATGAGCGTCAAGCAAAAGATGCACAAAAATGCAGGTCGGTGCAGGCGCAAGGGGAACGCCTGCACGTGCGGCGCCTGTCGACCGGCCAGCAAAAAGGCTGCACCGGGCAGCCTTTTTGCAATCGTGCGCGGGAGCGGCGCGCTGCGTAATCGGGTCTACAGCGGCAGTCCGCAGGCCTTGCGCACCTGCGTGCGCAGGCCGGCGAAGCTTTCGGAGACCTCGAGGTTGCTGGTCACCCAGGTCAGGTCGGCCTTGGCGTAGAAGGCTTCGCGGCCGGCAAGAATGCGCTTGAGGTCGGCCATGGCTTCGTTGTTGCCCGACATGGGGCGGAAATCCCCCTGCGCCATGACGCGCTCCATGTGCTCTTCGGGCGTGGCGCGCAGCCAGACCGTATAGCAATGGGTCAGCAGCAGGTTCAGCGTGGCGGGTTCGGACACCAGGCCGCCGGGCGTGGCCAGCACCATTTCCGGGTAGATCTGCACCGCTTCCTCGAGCGCGCGCCGTTCGTAGCGGCGGTACGCGTTGGGGCCGTAGAGGTTGTGGATTTCCAGGATGCCGCAGCCCGCCACGCGCTCGATTTCGCGGTTCAGTTCCACGAAGGGATAGCCAAGGTCGTCGGCCAGCATCTGTCCCAGCGTGGATTTGCCCGCGCCGCGCAGGCCGATGAGCGCCACGCGCTGCGTGCGGTTGGGGCGCTGCGCGCCGGCGCCCACCCCGAAGAGCTGGGTCAGCGCCTCGCGCGCGCGCTGCAGGTCGGATTCCGTGCGCCCGCTCAGCAGTTCCCGGATGAGCAGCCAGTCGGGCGATTCCGTCGTCACGTCGCCCACCAGTTCGGCCAGCGCGCAGTTGAAGGCGCGGGCGATCTGCAGCAGCACCAGGATGGACGCATTGCCAACGCCGTGCTCGAGATTGGCCAGGTGGCGTTCGGACACGCCCGTCGCCTGGGACAGGCCCTTGCGCGTCATGCCCCGGATGGCGCGCAGGCGGCGCACGCGCTCGCCCAGGGCCACCAGGAAGGGCTCACGCCGGGGTTCGATGGGCGCCGTGTCTAGCGCTTGATTCATGGTTCAACTGACTCCGCAAAAACCCTGATTACTGCTCTTTTATGCACTATAGTGCTTGACCCACATCAAAGGAAGCACTATTTTTCCATCCAACGAGTCCACAGCCGACCCGGTGCAAAAAAACAGCAGTCCACCTACGGACTGCCGGAGCGCCGACAGTGTAAAGGAGCCGCTTGGTGAGTACGCCAGACCAATTCCATGCCCTGATGCGCGACGTGACGCGCCTGACGGCCGGCCAGCCGCTGGATGCGGCGCTGCAAGCCCGGCTCAATGACGTGGCCGGGCCGCACAGCGCCTTGTTCCAGGACATCTTCGCCACCTGTAGGCAGGGCGTCGCCGACGGCTGGATGTGCGCCCGCGAAGGCGGCGGCATCAAGTACGGCCGCGTGATCAAGCCTGCCGACGACCTGGGCGGCTGTTCCGTGGACGTGGTCGACATGGACGACCTGGCGGGTCCGCACCACGCCCACCCCAACGGCGAGATCGACATGATCATGCCGCTCACCGGCGACGCCCGCTTCGACGGCCATGGCGCGGGCTGGCTGGTCTACGGACCGGGCTCGGCCCACAGCCCCACCGTGACGCAGGGCCGCGCCCTGGTGCTGTACCTGCTGCCCGGCGGGGCCATCGAATTCACGCGCCCCGGCTGACAACCGGTCCGGACATTCGCAAGCCCTGCCGCCACACAACAAACACAGGCAGGGCGTCCGCCCCACGAGGACACCAGGAGACAACCGTGAACCCTTGCCCCGCCGAACTCAATTTCGCCAGCCACCTGGCCGCGCTGAACGCGCCTCGCGCCGCCAAGCCGGCCTACATCGACGACACCCGCCAGCTCACGTATGGCGAACTGGCGCAGCGGGTGGCCCGCATGGCGGGCGCGCTGCGCGGCCTGGGCCTGCGCCGCGAGGAGCGCATCCTGCTGCTGATGCAGGACACCGCCGACTGGCCGGTGGTGTTCCTGGGCGCCCTGCACGCCGGCGTCGTGCCGGTGGCGGTGAACACCCTGCTCACGGCCGACGACTACGCCTACATCATTGCGCACAGCCGCGTGCGCGCCGTGTTCGTGTCGGGCGCCCTGCTGCCCGTCCTGCAGGCGGCGCTGTCCCAGGCGCCGGCCGACGTGGAACACCTGGTCGTCTCGCAGCCGGGAACGGACCTGCCCGACGGCGCCCACGAATTCGAATCCCTGCTGTCCGCGGCGTCGCCCGCGCCGGCCGTGCGCACCCTGTCTGATGAAATCGCGTTCTGGCTGTATTCGTCCGGGTCCACCGGCAAGCCAAAGGGTGTGGTGCACACGCACGGCAACCTCTGGCACACGGCCGAACTCTATGCCAAACCCATCCTGGGCATCCGCGAAAGCGACGTGGTGTTCTCGGCCGCGAAGCTGTTCTTTGCCTATGGCCTGGGCAACGGCCTGACCTTCCCGCTGTCGGTCGGCGCGACCGTCGTGCTGATGGCCGAACGCCCCACGCCGCAGGCGGTTTTCCAGCGCCTGGTTCGGCATCGCCCCACGGTGTTCTACGGCGTGCCCACGCTGTATGCCAGCATGCTGGCCTCGCCCGCCCTGCCGCCGCGCGACCAGGTGGCGATGCGGATCTGCACGTCCGCGGGCGAGGCCTTGCCGCGCGACATCGGCGAGCGCTTCACGCGCCACTTCGGCTGCGAAATCCTGGACGGCATCGGGTCCACCGAAATGCTGCACATCTTCCTCTCGAACCGCGCGGGTCAATTGCGCTACGGCACCACGGGCAAGCCCGTGCCGGGCTACGAGGTCCAGCTGCGTGACGACAACGGCGTGCCCGTCGCCCAGGGCGTCATCGGCGACCTCTACATCAAGGGCCCCAGCGCCGCGCTGATGTACTGGAACAACCGCGACAAGACGCGCCAGTGCTTCCTGGGCGACTGGCTGAAAAGCGGCGACAAGTACGTTTGCGATCCGGACGGCTACTACACCTACGCCGGGCGCAGCGACGACATGATCAAGGTCAGCGGACAGTACGTGTCGCCGGTGGAGGTCGAGAACATCCTGATCCAGCACGAAGCCGTGCTGGAAGCGGCGGTGATCGGCGTGCCGGACCCCGATGGGCTGGTCAAGACCAAGGCCTATGTCGTGCTGCGCGCCGGCTTCGAGCCCGATGCCCAGACCGGCGCCGCCCTGCAGCACTACGTCAAGCAGCACCTCGCGCCGTTCAAGTATCCGCGCCAGATCGACTTCCTGGATGAGCTGCCCAAGACCGCCACGGGCAAGATCCAGCGCTTTCGCCTGCGCGCACTGGAAGAGGCCACGCCATGACCATGACCACGACCACGACCACGACCGCAGACGCCGGCACGGTATTTGCCAACCTGCACGCGCGCGGCCGCGACCTGCGGCTGGAATGCCAGTGGATCGCGCCCGAGCGCGCCGACGCGCCGCTCATCGTGTTCCTGCACGAGGGCTTGGGATCGGTGTCGATGTGGAAGGACTGGCCGACGCGCGTCTGCGACCAGGCCAATTGCCGCGGCCTGGTGTATTCGCGCTACGGATACGGGCAATCGACCGCGCGCCCCCTGAGCGAGGCTTGGGCCCCGGATTTCATGCACCGCGAGGCGCAAGAGGTCCTGCCCGCCCTGCTCGAGGTCCTGGGCGTGGACGCCCGCCGGGACAAGCCCGTGCTGTTCGGCCATAGCGACGGCGGCTCGATCGCGTTGCTCTACGCCGCGGCGTATCCGGACGCCGTGGCCGGCGTCGTGGCTGCCGCGCCCCATCTGTTCGTCGAAGACGTTTCCGTGGCCAGCATCGCGCAGGCGCGCACGGCCTATCTGGAATCGGACCTGCGCGCCCGGCTGGGCCGCCACCACCAGGACGTGGACTCCGCGTTCTGGGGCTGGAACGACATCTGGCTGAACCCTGAATTCCGCGCCTGGAACATCGAAGACGCGCTGGAACGCATTGCCTGCCCGGTGCTGGCGATCCAGGGTGTCGACGACGAATACGGCACGCTGGAACAGGTGCGCGCCATCGGCCGGCGCGCGCCGCAAACCGAACTGCTGGAGATTCCGGACTGCGGCCATTCGCCGCACCGGGATCAGCCCGCCACCGTTGTCCAGGCCGTCGCACGCTTTGTCGGCGCGCTGGAAAAACCCGGTTGACCCCAAGCCGCGCACCGGCCCCGGCGTCCGCCCATAACAAGCACGGAGACACACCATGAACCACGTCCTGACCCGGGCCGCGCTTGCCGCCGCCCTGACGATCGCCGCAGGCGGCGCGCATGCCGACGACAAGCTCAAGGTCGGCTTCATGCTGCCCTACAGCGGCACCTTCGCCGCGCTCGGCACCGCCATCGAAAACGGCTTCAAGCTCTACGTCGCCGAACAGGGCGGCAAGCTGGGCGGGCGCGAGATCGAATACTTCAAGGTGGACGACGAGTCCAATCCGGCCAAGGCGGCGGAGAACGCCAACCGCCTCATCAAGCGCGACCAGGTGGACGTGCTGATCGGGACGGTGCATTCGGGGGTGGCGATGGCGCTGGCCAAGGCGGCCAAGGACGCCGACACGACGCTCATCGTCACCAACGCCGGCGCCAACGCGATCACCGGACCGCTGTGCGGGCCCGGCATCTTCCGCACCTCGTTCACCAACTGGCAGCCAGCCTACGCCATGGGCCCCGTGGCCAACGCCAAGGGCCACAAGACGGCCGTCACCATCACCTGGAAGTACGCGGCGGGCGACGAAGCCATCGGCGGCTTCAAGGAAGGCTTCGAGAAGGCCGGCGGCAAGGTCGTGCGCGAGCTGAGCCTGCCCTTCCCCAACGTGGAATTCCAATCGCTGCTGACGGAGATCGCCGCGCTCAAGCCCGACATGGTCTTCACCTTTTTCGCGGGCGGCGGCGCCGTGAAGTTCGTGCAGGACTATCACGCGGCCGGCCTGGACAAGACGATCCCGCTGTATGGCTCGGGCTTCCTGACGGACGGCACGCTGCAGGCGCAGGGCGCTTCCGCGCAGGGGCTGCTGACCACGCTGCACTATGCCGACGGCCTGAACACCCCGCGCGACAACGCCTTCCGCGCCGACTATTCCAAGGCGTACAAGGTGCAGCCGGACGTGTACGCGGTGCAGGGCTATGACGCCGCGCAGCTCATGCAGTCGGGGCTGAGCGCCGTGAAGGGCGACTTCTCGAAGAAGGACGCCTTCCGCAGCGCCATGCGCACGGCGACCGTGGACAGCCCGCGCGGCACGTTCACGCTGTCCAAGGCCGGCAACCCGGTGCAGGACATCTACCTGCGCCGCGTGGACGGCCTGGAAAACAAGGTGGTCGAGGTCGCGGTGCAGAAGCTGGCCGATCCCGCCCGCGGCTGCAAGCTGTAGCCGCGGCGCCCCGAACGCGTCCGCCACGGGAGGCCCCATGGACATCAGCATCCTGCTCATTCAAAGCCTGAACGCATTCCAGTACGGCTTGCTGCTGTTCCTGGTGGCCAGCGGACTCACGCTGATCTTCGGGATCATGGGCATCATCAATCTGGCCCACGGCAGTTTCTACATGATCGGCGCCTACATGGCGTTTGCGCTCGGGCCGCTGGTGGACCGCTGGCTGGGCGGCGGGTTCCTCGCAACGCTGGCCGTGTGCGTGCTGGCGGCCGGCGTGCTGGGGTATGTGCTGGAAGCGGCGTTCTTCAGCTACCTGTACAAGCGCAACCACCTGCAGCAGGTGCTGATGACCTACGGCCTGATCCTGGTGTTCGAGGAGCTGCGCAGCATCCTGGTCGGCAACGACGTGCACGGGGTGCCGCTGCCGGCGTGGCTGCAGGGCAGCATCCCGCTGGGCGGCGTGATGACCTACCCCGTTTACCGCCTGTTCATCTCGGGCGTGGGCATCGCCGTCGCGCTGCTGCTGTATTGGGTGATTTCGCGCACGCGGCTGGGCATGATGCTGCGCGCGGGCGCCAGCAACCGCGAGATGATCGGCTCGCTCGGCATCGACATCAACAAGCTCTACCGCGTCGTCTTCGCGGCCGGCGTGGCGCTGGCGGCGCTGGCCGGCAGCATCGCCGCGCCCGTCTCGTCGGTCTATCCGGGCATGGGCAATGGCGTGCTCATCATCTGCTTCGTGGTCGTGGTGATCGGCGGCATCGGGTCCATCCGCGGCGCCTTCCTGGCCGCGATGCTGGTCGGCTTTGCCGAGACCTTCGGACAGGTGCTGTTCCCGTCGGCGGCGGGCGTGCTGGTCTATCTGCTGATGGCCTTCATTCTTCTTTGCAAGCCCGAAGGGCTGTTCAAACAGGGCTAGGTCCTGTCGACACATCAAAAGGACCCTCGCATGCGCACGCCGCTGATGAACAGACTCCTGCCCCTTGCCGCGCTGCTGGCGCTGGCCGCCTTTTGGTTCAGCGGCAGCGACTACTACACCGGCCTGGCGGTCAAGATCATGATCTACGCCATCTTCGCGCTCAGCCTGCAGTTGCTGGTGGGCGGGGCGGGACTGGTGAGCCTGGGCCACGCCGCGTTCTTCGGCATCGGCGCCTACGTGGCGGCGCTGCTGTCGCCCGAGTCGGAAGCGGCCAGCCTGTGGTGGCTGCTGCCCGCCGCCCTGCTGGCCGCGGGCGCCTATGCGCTGGTCACGGGTGCGCTCGCGCTGCGCACGCGCGGCGTGTACTTCATCATGGTCACGCTGGCGTTTTCGCAGATGGCCTATTACGTCTTTCACGACACCAAGATCGGCGGCGGCAGCGACGGCATCTATCTGTACTTCCGGCCCGACCTGTCGCTGGGCGGGTGGACGCCCGTGGACCTGGGCGACCCGGCCACGTTCTATTTCTTCGTCCTGGCCGGCCTGGCGCTGACCTGGGGCTTTCTTGCGCTGCTGCGGCGCTCGCCGTTCGGCGCCGCCCTGAACGGCATCCGCATCAACGAACAGCGCATGCGCGCGGCCGGCTACTCGACCTATCGCTACAAGCTGGCCGCCTACGTCGTGGGCGCCATGCTGGCCGGCCTGGCGGGTTTCCTGTTCGCCCTGAAGGACGGGTTCGTGACGCCCGAACTGCTGGCGTGGGAGCAATCGGGGTTGGTGCTACTGATGGTCATCCTGGGCGGCATGGGCAGCCTGGGCGGCGCGGTGCTGGGCACGGTAACGATGGTGCTGTTGCAGGAACTGTTCCAGTCGCAGGAATTGTTCGGCGACTATGCGCGCCACTGGCATCTGCCGCTGGGCATCGCCATCATCGTGCTGGTGGCATTGCTGCCCAACGGGCTGGCCGGACTGCCCGCCCAATGGCGCGAACGCCGGCAGGCGCGCGTGGCGGATGCCGCGCGTGCGGCAGGCACGACCAGCCCCCGAACCGACGCCGGCAGCGCGTCGCGCGCCGAGGCCATGCCCGCCGCGCCGCGCCTGCCCCTCCAGGGAGAACGCCATGTCTGATCTCTTGCTGGCCGCGACCGCGGTCACCCGCCGCTTCGGCGGCCTCACCGCGGTGAACGGCGTATCGCTCGGCCTGCTGCGCGGCCAGGTGCATGCCGTGATCGGCACCAACGGCGCGGGCAAATCCACGCTCATCAACATCCTGTCGGGCGAGCTGGCGGCCAGCAGCGGCCAGGTCATGCTGCGCGGCCGCGACATCACCGCCTGGCCGCAACCCGAGCGGGCCCGCGCCGGGCTGGGCCGCAGCTACCAGCGATCCACGATCTTTCCCGAACTCAGCGTCTTCGAAAACTGCCGGCTGGCCGCGCAGGCAAGCCGGCAGCGCTTCTGGCACTGGTGGCGTGATGCCGCCGCCTGCCGGCGCAGCGCCGAGCTGGCGGGCGCCGCGCTGGACCGCACCGGGCTATCCGGCGACGCCCGCCAGCCCGCCGGCCTGCTTCCGCACGGCCGCAAGCGTCAGCTCGAGATCGCGATGTGCCTGGCGGGCGAACCGCAGGTGCTGCTGCTGGACGAACCGCTGGCCGGCATGGGCCCCGAGGAAACCGACCGCATCCTGGACCTGCTGCAGACATTGAAGGCCGGGCACGCGATCCTGCTGGTCGAACACGACATGGACGCCGTGTTCCGCATCGCCGACACCGTCACCGTCATGGTCAACGGCGCGGCCATCGCCAGCGGCGCCCCGGCGCAGATCCGCGCCAACCCCGAGGTGCGCACCGCCTACCTGGGCGAAGACGGACAAGGAGCGCACGCATGAGCGCGCTGATCGAAGCTGGCGGACTGCATGTGTACTACGGCGCCAGCCACGTCCTGCGGGGCGTGGACATGCACATCGCCCCCGGCGAATCCGTGGGACTGGTGGGCCGCAACGGCATGGGCAAGACGACGCTCATCCGCAGCCTGATGGGCCATGTGAGAAGCGCGCGCGGCAATGTGCGGGTGCGGGGCAGCGATTGCACGCACGCGCAGCCGCATGCGATTGCGCGCATGGGCGTGGCCTACGTGCCCGAGGGGCGCGGCATCTTTCCCAACCTGAACGTGCGCGAGAACCTGCAGGTGGCGGCGCGGCCGGGCAGGCGCGCGGGCCAGGACTGGACGTATGCGCGGGTGCTGGACACCTTTCCGCGCCTGCGCGAGCGCCTGGGCCATGGCGGCCAGCAATTGTCGGGCGGCGAGCAGCAGATGCTGGCCATCGGCCGCGCGTTGATGACCAATCCGGACCTGCTGATCCTGGACGAAGCCACCGAAGGCCTCGCGCCGCTCATCGTGGCCGAGATCTGGCGCATCATCCGCGAGATCCGCGCGACCGGGATGTCCACGCTGATCGTGGACCGCAATTACCGGGCGGTGCTGGAACACACCGACCGGTGCCTGGTCATGGAGAAGGGGCTGATCGTGCAGGACGGCGACAGCGCGTCGCTCGCCCGGCAGCCCGAACAATTGACGCGCTATCTGGGGGTGTAGGCCTGGATAGGCGCGCCTGGCGCTCAGATCAACGCTTCGATCAGGAAGGGGCCGCGCCGCTTGAGACCATCGGCCAGCGCGCGCGCGAAGCCTTCGATCGTATCCACGCTGACCGCTTCGACGCCCATGCCGCGAGCCAACTGCGTCCAGTCCAGGTGCGGATCCTGCAGGTCCAGCATGCGGCGCGCATTGCGGCCCGGCTCCAGCACGCCCACGTTTTTCATTTCGCCGTGCAGCGTGGCGTAGGAGCGGTTGGCCAGGATGATGGTGAGGCAGTCGAGGTTCTCGCGCGCCTGCGTCCACAGGGCCTGCAGGGTGTACATGCCGCTCCCGTCCGCCTGCAGGGTCACGACCTTGCGGTCGGGGCAGGCCACCGCAGCGCCCGTCGCCAGGGGCAGCCCGATGCCGATGGCGCCGCCGGTCAGCATCAGCCAGTCGTGCGGCGCGCTGCTGACGCTGTAGAGCGGGAATTCGCGGCCCTGCGTGATGGATTCATCGCACACGATGGCCTGTTCGGGCAGGTGGTGCGCGACCAGGATGTTCACCGCGGCGCCGGTCAGCTTGCCCGCGGCGGGCACCTCGTAGGTGGCGGCGGGCGCCGCAAGGCGCGGCGCGTCGGCGGCGATGCCCAGCTCGTCGGCCAGCCATTCCAGCGCGTGCGGCAGGTCCTGATCGGCCGTCGCCAGCACGACCTGGTTGCTGTCCTGCGGCGCCAGCAGGCTGGGCTTGCCGGGATAGGCAAAGAACCCGACCGGCGACTTCGCGCCCGCCAACACCAGGTGCTTCACGTCCTTCAGCTTGGCCACGGCCAGGTCGATCGGATACGGCAGGCGGTCCACCGGGGTTCGCGATCCGCCGCGCTCGATGCGGCGGTTGGACGTTTCGGACACCAGGCGCACGCCGGTGGCGCGCGCGATGCGGCCGGCTGCGTTCAAGCCGCGCTCGCGCAGGGCGGCGCCGCCCAGCATCAGCACGGTGACTTCGCCCGAGCGGATGGCGTCGGCCGCCGCGCGCACGGCGTCGGCGGTGGTGTGCGCCAACGCCTCGTCCTTGGCGATGATGGGCGCGGGTGCGTCATCGGGCAGCTCGGTCCAGGCCGTGTCGGCCGGCAGGATCAGGGTGGCGATGTTGCCGGGCGCGCGCCGCGCCACGGCGACGGCCTCGGCCGCGTCCGCCGATAGCGCCGAGGCGGTCATCGTGCGCTTGACCCAATGCGACATGGGCCGCGCCACGCCTTCCACGTCGCTGGTCAGCGGCGCGTCGTACTGGACGTGATAGGTAGCGTGGTCGCCCACGATGTTGACCATGGGGGTGCGCGCGCGCTTGGCGTTGTGCAGGTTGGCCAGGCCGTTGCCCAGGCCAGGGCCCAGGTGCAGCAGCGTGGCCGCGGGCTTGTCGGCCATGCGCGCGTAACCGTCGGCGGCGCCCGTCACCACGCCTTCGAAGAGGCCCAGCACGCAGCGCATCTTGGGCTTGCGATCCAGCGCCGCCACAAAGTGCATCTCGGATGTGCCCGGGTTCGCAAAGCAAACGTCCACATCATTGGCAAGCAAGGTGTCGCAGAGGCTGTCGGCGCCGTTCATCGTGTTTCCCTGGTAGTTATCAATGGCAGTGCGGGTGGCATCGCCACCCGCGCAACGGACATGATAGGGAGCCTGGCGGATTCGCGATAGAGCCATTTCAGGCCGCCCTCATGGAACCATTCCCGCTGTATTTCGCCTGTCGGAACAAGACGGGCGAGTTAACGGGGCGCGAGCCGTCCGCCCCCCGAACCGCCAGGCGGCCAGCGCGTCGCCTAGAACGTCGCCCGCACCGCGAGCCGGAACGTGCGCGGCTGGCCGAAGTAATTCCAATAGTTGGTATTGCCCACGGACTGGTAGTAGTGCCGGTCGAACAGGTTGTCCACGTTGAACTGAACCGCCAGGTTCTTGTTGACGTCGTAGACCGCGTGCAGCCCGACCAGCGTGTAGGCGCCCTGCGAAATCTTGTATTCCTCGTCCTCGTCCGGGGTGCTGGCATTGAAGATGCCGCTCTGCGCGTAGACCGACCCGCCCACGCGCAGCTTGTTCCAGCGGTCTGGCAGCCGGTAGTCGGTGGACACCTTCAGCAGATGGCGCGGGTAGGTGCTGGCGAAGGTCTGGCCGGACAAAGGCCCCTGCGCATACTTGGATTGCGTGTACGTGTAGCCCAGGCTGACGTTCCAGGCCGGCGTGATCGCGCCATTGATCTCGACGTCCACGCCGCGGTTGCGCACCTTCTCGGCGGCGCGGTAGCAGGAAAAGATGCCCGGCGGGCACAGATCGCTATCCTGGATCAGGTCCGCCCGGCCTTTCTGGTCCGTCTGGAACAGGGCCAGCGCGGCGTTCACCCGGCGGTCCATGAATTCGCCTTTCAGGCCGATCTCGTAGTTCTGCCCGGTCATCGGCGGCAGCACGCTGCCGTCGACGCCGATGTTTTCCTGCGGCTTGAAGATTTCGGTGTAGCTGGCGTAGGCCGACAGGTTCTCGTTCAGGTCCTGCACCACGCCCGCATAGGGCGTGACCTTGCCGCGCTGCTCATAGCGGCTTTCCGTGCGCACCGTGGTCTGGGCATAGCGGTCGAACTCGAACCAGCTCATGCGCGCGCCCAGGATGAAGGTGGTGCTGTCGGTCAGGCTGAAACGCCCCGCCGTGTAGATGCCCTGCTGCTTTTGCGTGATGTTGTACTGCCACATGTGCGCGTCCAGCCCCGTGGGTGCGGGCGGGTCGAACGCAGCCAGGTTGTTCATGTCGACCAGGTAACGGTAGCTGGCGTCGCGTCCGCCGTGATAGTCGAAATCGTCCTTGCGGGTGGACGCGCCCACCACCAGTTCGTGCTGGCGGCCCAGCAGTTGGAACGGGCCGGACGCGTAGGCGTCCACGCCCCACTGCGTATCGTCGTACTGGAACAGGCGCGGATTCAGCGTGAACGTGTCGCCCTCCGTGCGCTGCGTGTAGTTGCCCAGGAAGTCGGACTTGGCCGACAGCCAGTTCCCGGCCACCGTGAACCGCCAGCCATTGCCGAACTCATGCTTGATGTCGGCGAACAGGTTGGTATTGCGCTTGTTCAGGTAATTCCAGTCGCCGACCAGGGCCGTCTTGCGCGACATCGGGTAGAACGCGCCGTCGGCCTGCGTGGGCAGCCCCGACCAGTCATATCCCTGGTTGCGGTCCTTCTGGTAGCTGAAGCCCGCCGTCACCGTGGTGGCCGGAGTGAGGTCCGCTTCCAGGATGCCGTAGAAGAGCTGGTTCTCCTTGCCCGCCTTTTCCTTGAAACTGCCCGCGTCGGTGTAGGCCATCACGGCACGGCCGCGCAGGGTCTTGGCCTCGTTCAGCGGGGACGACACGTCCAGCATGGTGCGGTAGTCGTCCCAGGACCCGGCCAACACGGTCAACACGCCCTGGGTTTCCATGCCGGGGCGCTTGCGTATCAGGTTGATCGACGCGGCCGGATTGCCCGCCCCTTCCAGCAGCCCGGTGGCGCCGCGCACCACCTCGACGCGGTCATAGATCTCGGTGGTGGGCTTGTTGATGGCATCGAACGAATAGGCGTTGCTGATGTTCGCGGGCACGCCGTCGATCTGCAGGTTGTCGATCAACTGGCCGCGCGCCTGGTACACGGAACGCTCCGAGCCGTTCTGCACCACCGAAATGCCGGTCGTGGCCTGCAGCACGTCGTCCAGGTTCTTCATCGACTGGTCGTCCATGCGCTGGCGCGTCACGACCGTCACGGACTGGGGCGTCTCGCGCGGCGACAGGTTCAGGCGTGTCGCGCTATTGGTCGCCTGCACCACATAGGTGCCGCGGGTATCCGTGGGCGGCAGCATGCCGGACACGGTAACCGGCGCCAGCGTGGTCGTCTGCGCTGCCGGGACACGCCGTAGCGTCAGCGTGCCGTCCGCGGCGCGCGCCGGTTCCAGTCCGCTGCCCGACAGCGCCTGGCGCAGCGCGGCATCGACGGTGTAGACGCCGGTCACGGCGGGGGCCTCCAGGCCGCGCACCAGTTGCGGGTCGTAGGACACCACGGTCCGGCTCAACCGCGCGATCTCGGTCAGGGTGGCGTCCAGGCTGCCGGCCGGCAGGTCGAACGCGATGGGCGCCCCCGATTGGGCTTGGGCGGGCACGGGCAGGCCCAGGCTGGATACCGCCAGGACGATGGCGGCGCATAAGACAGAAGGAACGGGCAAGACGCGCATGAGGATCTCCGATACGTTGCGCACAGTGATATGTAGACATGTGCCGCGAGATCGGAAAAGTGACAGTCCCCATGCGAAAAAAGTGAAAAAAGGCGGTCAGGCCCGGCGCAGGTCGATCAGGGTCAGCCAGCGCGTGTAGCGGCTGACGGTGATCGGCAGCGTGTGTTCCAGCGCGCTCAGCGCGCGCTCGGGGTCGTCCAGCGGATAGAGCCCCGACACGGCGAGGCGGGCGGCCTGCGGGCTGACGCGCAATACACCCGTGCGGTAGCTGCCCAGCGCCGCGGCGATCTCGCCCAGCGGCTGGTCACGGGCCGTGAGCCATCCCTCGCGCCACGAGGCGGCGTCTTCCATCGGTGCTGGACGATCCACCCAGCCATCGCCAAAGCGCGCGCCTTGGGCCATTGCCAGCGCCAGGGGCGACGCCTTGCGCGGCAGGATCTCGACGCTGCTCTGCAACGCCACCGCCAGGCTGGCCTCGTGTTCCAGCCGCACCATGCAGCCGGCGCCCGCGCTACGGACCTGGCCGTGAGGCGTGTGCACGGACAACAGCGCGGAAAGGCCTGCGCGCGGCTGCAGCACCAGCGCCCCCTCCAATAGCCGCACGCGGCGCGCGTCCGCCGTGAAATCCAGGTCCACCCGGCTGCGCGCGTCCAGGGTCAGCAGGCTGCCATCCGGCAGCGTGAACGTCCGGCGTTCGCCCGTAGCCGTGCCCAGATCGGCGGTCAGATTGCCCAGCGGGGAGTGGCGGTTGGCCGCCCAGCCGCCGGCTGCTGCGGCGCCAGCCAAGCCGGCCACGTTGAGCAGCACGCGGCGGCGCGCCGGACGCACCAGCGTGCGCCGCAGCGCGTGGTGCTCGTTCTTCATGACTGTTTCCAACCGGCCCACCGACTGACTGAGACCCTGCTGCAGCCGCGCCCAGGCGCGTTCATGGGCGGGGTCAGCCGCGCGCCAGGCC
The DNA here is from genome assembly GCF_900156745.1 of Achromobacter sp. MFA1 R4. Taxonomy (NCBI): domain Bacteria; kingdom Pseudomonadati; phylum Pseudomonadota; class Betaproteobacteria; order Burkholderiales; family Alcaligenaceae; genus Achromobacter; species Achromobacter sp. MFA1 R4. The sequence continues at coordinate 576,133 of NZ_LT707065.1, forward strand.
GCACAGGCGGCATGGTCGGCGTCCGTCGCCTCGCCCGAGGTCAGCTTGAGCCAGAAGCCGATCGCCCGTTCACCGGCCTCGGCCATCGACGGCTCGCGGCTCATGGCGCGTCCGCCAATGCGTAGCAGCGCTGCAGCGCCTGCGCGATGTACTGGCGCACCATGCTCACCGACACGCCCAGCGCGGCGGCGATTTCCTTGTGCGTCAGGCCATCGAGCTGGCTGTACAGGAACGCGGCACGCGCCTTCGCCGACAGGCCGTCGAGCATCTGGTCCACCTGCTGCAGCGTCTGCAGGATCGCAAGCTGTTCCTGCGGCGACGGGGCAAATTGCTCGCCCTGGTGGAACAGGCTTTCCAGCCACGCGGCTTCCAGCTCGCGGCGGCGCCACAGTTTCCAGACCAGGCGTTTGGCGATGGTGATGATGAGCGCGCGCGGCTCGCGCACGGCGGCGAGCCGCGGCGTCTGGATGAGTTGTACGAACGTGTCGCCCGCAACGTCTTCGGCGTCTTCGAGGTTGCGCAGCCGGGTGTATAGCCGGCCCAGCAGCCATGGCCTGTCTTCGGTGTAGATCCGGGCCAGCAGCGGATAGTCCGGGGAAAGCGTGGAAGGCGGAAGCATGGCGCGGCGGGCGGTTACCTGCAAATGGGAATCGCTCGCATTCTATCGCAATCATCCCAAGGCGTCCCCTTTCCGAGAGGCGCATTGTGCTCATGCCGATCGCGCACGGAAACAGCAAGGCCTCCCGGAGGAGGCCTTGCGCGATTGAGCAGGACGGTTTTATCCGTCCTTTATGGATGCCGGCGCATCAGCGGATCGGCCACGGATACATGGCGCCGCCCTGGTTCCACAGCGCATTCGTGCCGCGCTGCAGGCCCAGCTTGCTGTCCTTGCCCACGTTGCGTTCGAACACTTCGCTGTAGTTGCCGACCGCCTTGATCGCGTTGTAGGCCCACTTCTCGTCCAGGCCCATGTTCTTGCCGGCCCCCGGCGTCACGCCCAGGATGCGCAGGACGTTGGGATTCTTGCTCTTGAGCATGTCATCCACGTTCTTCTGCGTGATGCCGTATTCCTCGGCTTCCAGCAGCGCGAAGAGCGTCCAGCGCACGATGCCCAGCCAGTTCTCGTCGCCCTGGCGCACCATGGGGCCCAGCGGCTCCTTGGAGAATCGCTCCGGCAGGATCTCGTAGTCGTTCGGGTTGGCGACCTGGGTGGCGCGCACGGCGGCCAGTTGCGAGGAGTCGTCCGTGAAGGCGTCGCAGCGGCCGGATTCGAAGGCCCGCACGACCTCGGTCACCTTGTCGATCACGACCGGCTTGAACTCGATGTTATTGGCGCGGAACCAGTCGGCCAGGTTCAGTTCGGTGGTGGTGCCGGGCTGCACGCAGACCGTGGCGCCGTTGAGTTCCTTCGCGCTCTTGACGCCCAGCTTCTTGCTGACCAGGATGCCCTGGCCGTCATAGAAGCTGGCGGCGACCGCGGACAGGCCCAGCGACGTATCGCGCGTCTGGGTCAGCGTCACGGTGCGCAGCAACACGTCGACCTCGCCCGACTGCAGCGCCGTAAAGCGTTGCTGGGTGGAAAGCGCGGTGCCCTTGAACTTGGAGGCGTCGCCGAACACGGCCGCGGCCACGGCGCGGCAGATGTCCACGTCCATGCCTTCCCATTCGCCCTTGCTGTTCGTCGCGGAAAAGCCGGACACGCCGTCCGTCAGGCCGCATTGCACGAATCCCTTCTTTTTCACCGCATCCAGCGTGGGACCGGCCACCGCCGCCGAAGACGCGCAGGCCAGGGCAAGCGTGCTGGCTGCAACCATCAAAATCCGCTTCATGATGCTTCTCCTGAGATAGGTGTCCGCCATCGGCTCGTAGCCGGCGACGGCTGAAACCAGGCCCCGCCTTACTGGGCCGGCCGCCAGATTAAGCCATGTCCACCCCGTGAACAACGCGCGCCTTCCTAGTGAAAACCCGCAGCGACCAGGCGCCCACCGCAATTTCGCAGGCGTCCGGTGATCGAACTTTATCGGCGCCCCGGCGGACCGTCGCGGCCACCCCCGCGTGCCATACTTTTTTTGCGACTTTGTCCGATAGGCAGCAAAGCCGCAGTCCCAGGAAACACCGATCGCGTCACAAAAAAATCCGGACGCGCATCGCCATTCGCCCGATTCATGGAGGAGACAAGTCCATGGCATATGTATGCACATCGCAGCCCCATCGCCCGGCGGCGGCCACTGACCGCCGCCACGCTCTCAGGAACCTGCTGTTCGCCGCCCTGGCGGTAACCGGGCTGGCCGCCGGCCCCGCCCAGGCCGACGATTGGCCCAGCAAGCCCATCAAGATCATCGTGCCGTACACGCCGGGCGGTTCCACCGACACCGTCACGCGCATCGTCATGGAAAAGCTCGGGCCGCGCCTGAACCAGACCATCGTGGTCGAGAACCGGCCGGGCGCCAACAGCAGCCTGGGGTCCGCCCTGGTCGCCAAGGCAGAGCCCGACGGCTATACGTTTCTGTCGATGCTGCCGGCCTACATCATCAATTTCCACCTCTACAAACTGGGCTACAAACCTGCGGACCTGACGCCCGTGGTGCAGATGGCGGACCTGCCGCTGTTCCTGTTCGTGTCGCAGGAATTGCCCGTGAACAACGTGAGCGAACTGGTCGCGTACGCCCGCAAGAATCCGGACAAGCTCACCTATGCCTCCAGCGGCAACGGGTCCAGCGCGCACCTGACCGGCGCCGACTTCGCGCTGCAGAGCAAGATCACGATGACGCATGTGGCCTACAAGGGCAGCGCGCCGATCCTCACCGACCTGCTGGGCAACCGCGTGTCGATGGTGTTCGACCCCATCCTGGTCCCGATGCAGTACGTGAAGCAGAACCGCCTGAAGGCGCTGGCGTTCACCGGCAAGGAACGCTGGCCGACGGAGCCCGGCATTCCCACGATGGAAGAAGCGGGCCTGCCGGGCTTCGTGACCGGATCGTGGGCGGGGCTGATGGCGCCGGCCAATACGCCCAAGCCGATCATCGAACGCATGGCGCGCGAGATCAGCGAGATCGTCAAGGAACCCGACGTGCGGCAGAAGTTCGTGGATGCGGGCTTTCTGCCCGTGGGCGGCACGCCGGCGCAGTTCGCCGATCTGATGAAAAAGGACTCGGCGCGCTACGCCGAAATCATCAAGCAGGCGAACATCACCGTGAACTGAGCGGGGCCGGGCGCCCTGGGCGCCCGCCCTCCATCGGAGCTCCCATGATCGACAAGTTCATCGACACCCCCGCGGCGGCCGTCGCGGACATCCATGACGGCGCCACCGTGCTGATCAGCGGGTTCGGCGGCGCCGGCATGCCCACCGAACTGATCCACGCGCTCATCGACCAGGGGGCGCGCGACCTGACCGTGGTCAGCAACAACGCCGGCAATCGCGACACCGGCCTGGCGGCGCTGATCAAGGCCGGGCGCGTGCGCAAGGTCATCTGCTCGTTTCCCAAGGCGTCCCATTCCTGGGTCTTCGACGCGTTTTACCGCGAGGGCCGCATCGACCTGGAATGCGTACCCCAGGGCACCATCGCCGAACGGCTGCGCGCGGCCGGCGCGGGACTGGGCGGCTTCTTCACCCCCACCGCCTATGGCACGGACCTCGCCCGCGGCAAGGAAACCCGCATCATCAACGGCCGCGGCCACGTGTTCGAGGAGCCCCTGCATGGCGACTTCGCGCTGGTCAAGGCGGACCGCGGCGATCGCTGGGGCAATCTCACCTACAACATGAGCGCGCGCAACTTCGGGCCCATCATGTGCATGGCGGCCAAGACCACCATCGTGCAGGTGCGCGCCAAGGCCGAACTGGGCGAGTTGCCCCCCGAGGCGGTGGTGACGCCCGGCATCTTCGTCAAGCGCGTCACGGAAGTGCCCAACGCCGCCTTTTCCAGCTAACGCCACCCCGCGTAAAGGAACCCGCATGTTTCGTCCCCTGACCCGCGAAGCCATGGCGCGCCGCCTGGCCCTGGACATCCCCGACGGCAGCTACGTGAACCTGGGCATCGGCATGCCGGTGCTGGTGGCGGCCCATCTGCCCGACGATCGCGAGATCGTGCTGCACAGCGAAAACGGCATCCTGGGCATGGGTCCGCCCCCGGCCGAGGCCGACATCAACCTGGACCTCATCAATGCCGGCAAGCAGCCCGTGACGCTGCTGCGGGGCGGATCGTACTTTCATCACGCGGACTCGTTCGCCATGATGCGCGGCGGCCACCTGGACATCTGCGTCATGGGCGGCATGCAGGTCGCCGAGAACGGCGACCTGGCCAACTGGTCGCTCGACAAGCCGGGCGAAGCGCCTGCCGTGGGCGGCGCGATGGACCTGGCCGTGGGCGCGCGCAGCGTATTCATCATGATGGAACACAACAGCAAGAACGGCGATCCCAAGATCGTCCAGCGCTGCACCTATCCGCTCACCGGCGCCGGCGTGGTGGACCGGATCTACACGGACCTCGCCGTCATCGACGTCACGCCGGACGGGCTGGTGGTCCGGGATATGATCGACGGCATGACTCTGACCGAACTGCAGGCGCGCACCGGCGCGCCGCTGCGCGCAGGCTGATGCTGCCCAACCTCCCTCCTCCCGGCTACGCGGCGCCGCCCGCGGCCGAAGACCATCCCGACCAGTTGCGCGGCGATCCGGACTACATGCTGACGCTGGCCCGCGGCCTGCATGTGATCCGCGCCTTCGGCACGCGCCGCCATCCGCAGACCGCCGCCGAGCTGAGCCGGCGCGCCGGCCTGCCGCGCGCCGTGGTGCAGCGCTGCCTGCACACGCTGATCCTGCTGGGCATGGCCGAACAGCACGGCCGGCTCTACGTGCTGACGCCGCGCATCCTGGGCCTGGGCTACGCCTACTTTTCCTCGACGCCGTTCGTCTCGCTGGCGCAGCCCGTGCTGGAAGAGTTGAGCGCCACGGTGAACGAAACCTGCGCGCTGGCCATCATGGAGGGGCACGAGATGCTGTATCTGGCGCGTTCCGAAGTGAACCGCCTGCTGGCGACCTCGATGGGCCTGGGCAGCCGCCTGCCGGCGTATTGCACATCCATCGGGCGCGTGCTGCTGGCGGAATTGCCCGAGCCGGCGCTGGCCCGCTATTTCGCGGCGACCGACCTGCAGCCCTACACGGAATTCACGCTGACCAGCGAGGCCCGCCTGCGCGCGGAACTCGCCCGCATCCGCGAGCAGGGCTATGCGGTGGTCGACCAGGAACTGGAACTGAACGTGCGCGCAATTTCAGTGGCCGTGCGCTCGGCCAGCGGCAAGGCTTGCGGGGCCGTGAACGTCAGCGTCAAGGCCGCGCGCGTGCCGCTCGATCGCCTGAAAGACGAATTCCTGCCGCCCTTGCGGCAGGCCGTCGAACGAATCGGAGAATTCCTGGCCGCGTGATCGGCCAGGCCATGCCGGACCAGGCTACAGGCCGGTCGTATCCAGCGTGAAGGCCGCGGCCGCGCGGCCGATGCGGTCGTTGACCGCGTGCCAATCATCGGTGGCGGGCGGCGCCTGCACGATGATGCGCGCATAGCCCTGTCCGTCCAGATCGCGCAGCAGGCCGTACAGCGCCTGCGCATACCGCGCCGGGTCCGCCGGCACCGGCTGCCATTGCACGCGGGGATCGACCGCGGCGGGCGGCGGGCCATAGGCCACCAGCACCACGCGGCCTTCGGGCAGGTTGCGCCCCTGCAGCACGTCTTGCAGGCGCGCGTCGCTGGCCAGTTCCAGCGGCGTGCGCGGCGCGTAGTGCGCCTTCAGCGTGCCCGAGGCGCGCGGCGCCGCGGCGTCCGGCGCGAAAACCTGCACGCCCAGCACGGCTTCGATCTGCGCGGCGCTGATGTGGCCGGGCCGCAGCAGCACGGGGCCGGCGCCGCGATCCAGGCGCGACAGATCCAGGATGGTGGACTCGATGCCTACTTCCGATGCGCCGCCTTCCAGCACGGGCATGCCGGCCGCGACTTCGTCGGGAAACTCGCTGCGCACGTGCTCGGCGCGGGTGGGCGACACCTGGCCGAACTTGTTGGCGGACGGCGCGGCCACGCCGCCCTGCCCGTTCGGCTTGCCGGCCGCGAACGCCGCCAGCAGCGCCTGCGCCACCGGATGCGACGGACAGCGGATACCGATGCTGTCCTGGCCGCCGCTCACGGTGTCGACGATGTGCGGCGCGCGCTTGAGGATCAGGGTCAGCGGACCGGGCCAGAACGCGTCGATCAGCAGCCGCGCTTCGGGCGGCACCTGCGCGGCCCAGTACGACACGTCGCCCTGCGGGGCGATGTGCACGATGACGGGGTGATTGGAGGGCCGGCCCTTGGCCGCGTAGATCTTGGCGACCGCTTGCGGGTTTTCGGCATCCGCGCCCAGGCCGTACACGGTCTCGGTCGGAAAGGCGGCCAGCTCGCCGTCCAGCATGCGCTGGGCGGCGTGGGCGATTTCCGCGGCGCTGGCGGAGTCGGGCGTGGGTTGGGACATCGGATCGGCGTGGGTTACTCGGGCGCCTGCATGCCCAGCGCGGCCGCCACGCGGGCGGCATCGGCGCGGGCCGCTTGCAGGGTGGACGCCACGATGGTGACGTGGCCCATCTTGCGGCCGCGGCGCGCCTCGCGCTTGCCGTACAGGTGCAGCTTGGCCGACGGCACCGCCAGCGCCGCCGCCCAATCGGGCTCGCGCTGCGCGGTGTCGGTGTCGTTGGCGTACCAGATGTCGCCCAGGATGTTCAGCATGACGGCGGGCGCCAGCAGATCCGTGCCGCCCAGCGGCAGGCCGGCCATGGCGCGCGCCTGCTGCTCGAACTGGCTGGTGACGCAGGCGTCGATAGTGTAGTGGCCGCTGTTGTGCGGCCGCGGCGCGATCTCGTTGACGATGAGGCTGCCGTCCTTGAGCACGAAAAACTCCACGCACAGCACCCCGTGGTAGCCCAGGCCCTGCGCGATGGCCTGCGCCGCCTCGGTGGCGCGCGCCTGGCGTTCGGCGTGGGCGGCGTCCTGCTGCACTGGCGCGACAGTGGACACGGCCAGGATGCCGTCGCGATGCACGTTGCGGGCCACGGGAAACACCACGCTCGCGCCGTCGAAGCCGCGCGCAAGCACGACCGAGATTTCATAGTCCAGCGGCATCAGCGCTTCCAGCACGCAGGCCACGCCGCCGAATTCGGCGAAAGCGGCCAGCGCTTCTTCGCGCGTGTCGATGCGGGCCTGGCCCTTGCCGTCATAGCCCAGGCGGGCGACCTTCAGGATGCCGGGAAAGAGCGCGTCGGACGCGGCATGCAGATCGGCTTCGCTGCGGATGGCGGCGTGCGGCGCGACCGGAATGCCTTGCGCGGCGATGAAGGTCTTCTCGGCGATGCGGTCCTGCACGATGGCCACGGCGTCGCCCGCCGGGCTGACGCGGCAGCGCGTCGCCAGCGCGCGCAGGCTGTCCGCGGGGACATTCTCGAATTCGGTGGTGACGGCCTGGCAGGTCTGCGCCAACTGCGCGAGGCCGGCCTCGTCGTCATAGGCTGCCTGGATGTGCAGGTCCGCGACCATGCCCGCGGGGCACTCGGCCGCCGGGTCCAGCACCGCAACCTTGTAGCCCAGGCTTTGCGCCGCGTGGCAGAACATGCGGCCCAACTGGCCGCCGCCCAGCATGCCCAGCCAGCCGCCGGGCGCGATCATGAAAGGAGTCGATTGAGTCATTCGCATCAGGCCTCGGGCGGAACCTTCATATCGCGCGCGGCCTGCGTCTGGCGGGCGCGGAACGCCACCAGCTTTTCGTGCAGTCCCGCGTCGGTGCCCGCCAGCGTGGCGATCACGTGCAGCGCGGCATTGGCCGCGCCCGCTTCGCCGATGGCGAAGGTGGCCACCGGCACGCCCTTGGGCATCTGCACGATGGACAGCAGCGAATCTTCGCCGCGCAGGTACTTGGAGGGCACCGGCACGCCGAACACCGGCACCTCGGTCAGGGCCGCCATCATGCCCGGCAGGTGCGCCGCGCCGCCGGCGCCGGCGATGATGCCGCGCAGGCCGCGCTGATGCGCCGCGGCCCCGTATTCGGCCATGTCCTGCGGCATACGGTGCGCGGAGATCACGCGCGCCTCGTAGGCCACGCCGAACTCCTCCAGCATCGTCACCGCGTGCTTCATGACCTCCCAATCGCTGGAAGATCCCATAATCACGCCCACCACGGGGGTGGCCTGCGCCGCTGCGGAAGTCTGGTCTGTCATAACCGGTGTCTAGAAGTTGAACCGCGGCGCGCGCGCCGCGACATGTCAGGAAAGCGCGGAACCCGCCCGCGAAACCCGCTATTTTACCCGGCGTCTGCGGACCGCTACTGCGCGGCCGCCCTGTCCAGCCAAAGATAGCTGACCGGATCGTCCGGGCAAGGCCCGAAGCCGCACTGCAGCGTGGTGCTGCCGGCATTGGCCAGGACCACGACAAAAAACAGGGCCATGATCACCATGCCCAGCGCCGATACCGGCTTTTTCAGCATGCTGTCGCCCCATTTCCGGTCGACGCACAGCATGACGACGCAGAACGCGATGATGCCCGCGAACGCGATGAAGGCCCACGTATAGAAATGCAGGCCGAGCAATGGCGTGCCGTAGCCCGGATCGCCGGGCGCGATGTGCAACAGGACCTGGCGCCCCGAGGCGACCATGCCGCCCATCGCCCCCGCGATGCTCATCGCATAGTGCATGGGCGACGGCCCCAGCCGGAGGTTGAGCAGGAACCCGACGCCGGCAAGAATCAGCGCCACGCGTTGCAGCAGGCAGAGCGGGCACGGCAGTTCGTCATACGCGAATTGCCAGACGAAGGCCATGCAGAGGATGGCGCTGACGCCCAGGAGGGCCAGCGCGTTCAGGATGCGCGAGCCGCGCGCGGGGTTGAGGGAAAAGATCATTGTCCGCGCATCACAGGGAGAGCGCCAGCGGACTGGTCATGTGGTATTGGCACCAGGCGGCAAAGAGCGCCAGGGTGAGCAGCCAGAACGTCACGCAGGGACGGCGCCTGCCCGTCAACCCGAACCACACCGCCAGCGTCCCAGTCACAAAAGGCAACATCATCACCATGCGGCGCTCCTTATCACGGATGTCCCGAACCAAGCGCGGACGAGTATAGCGTAACAATCCGAAATAATTGGCGTACCAAGCCCCGGGTTTCCCCTTGCAGCGACTGGGAGCAGGCAAAAAAAACCCGCTCTGGGTACAGAGCGGGTTTCATCAAGCGCGATCGGTCGGGCGACCGATCAGGCAAACATCAGGCAAATATCAGGCGATCAGGCGGTCCAGCGCTTCGCGGTACTTGGCCGCCGTCTTGTCCAGCACGTCCTTGGGCAGGCGCGGCGCGGGCGGCGTCTTGTCCCAGGTCTGGGTTTCCAGCCAGTCGCGCACGAACTGCTTGTCGAACGACGGCGGGCTGATGCCCACGCGATAGCCGTCCGCCGGCCAGAAGCGCGACGAATCGGGCGTCAGGACTTCGTCCATCAGGTGCAGCGTGCCGTCATCGTCCAGGCCGAACTCAAACTTGGTGTCGGCGATGATGATGCCCTTGGTCGCCGCGAAGGCTGCGGCCTCGGCGTAGAGCTTGAGCGTGACGTCGCGGATGCGCTCGGCCATTTCCTGCCCGACTTCCTTGACCACATGCGCGAAATCCACGTTTTCGTCGTGCATGCCGAACTCGGCCTTGGCCGCCGGCGTGAAAATCGGTTCGGGCAGCTTGCTGGCCTGCTGCAGCCCGGCCGGCAGCTTGATGCCGCACACGGCGCCGGAGGCCTGGTAATCCTTCCAGCCGGAACCGATCAGGTAGCCGCGGGCGACCGCTTCCACCAGGATGGGCTTCAGGCGCTTGACCACCACGGCACGGCCGCGCACCTGGTCCACCTCATCGGGCGCCACGACGTCCTCGGGCTTCACGCCGGTGGAATGGTTGGGCAGGATATGGGCCAGCTTCTGCAACCAGAACTCGGTCAACTCGGTCAGCACCTGTCCCTTGCCGGGAATGGGGTCGTCAAGGATCACATCGAAGGCGGAGATACGATCCGACGCGACGATCAGCAATTTGTCGTCGCCGACGGCGTACATATCGCGCACCTTACCGCGGCCCAGCAGCGGCAAGGACTTGATGCTGGATTCATGCAAAGCAGAAGTCACGGGAATGGCCTATGGCAAAAATGAACATTCCCGCCGCGGGCGGGCGCCAGGGCGGGAAGTAGAACGAAATCGGACACTGTGCGGGAGCGGCCCCCGCAAAGCGCATAGATTACTGCAAATAAGTTCGCCTTGCCGCTGGCCGAGGGCCGGGTTAGGCTTTATTCCCACCCATTATTCGCGCCGGCCGCCCCAGGCGTCACGGCGCAACCCACCGCCCGGAGACAAAGCCGTATGCAGGATGCTTCCCCCAAGCGCATGCCCCACGCCGACGCGCAGGTACACATGACAGGCGGCTGCCAATGCGGCGCCATCCGCTACGCCCTCACCGACGAGCCCATCACGGCCGCCACCTGTCATTGCCGGGACTGCCAATATTCCAGCGGCGGCGCCCCGGCCCATGCGCTGATCTTCCCGGCGGGCACGGTGACGCTGCTGCGCGGCCAGCCCAAGGAGCACCGCTACCAGGGCGACTCCGGGCATACCGTCATGCGCAGTTTCTGCCCCGCCTGTGGGACGCCGCTGTTCGGCGGCTCGGAGGGCATGGGTTATGAAGTCGTGCGCGCGGGGTCGCTGGATGATCCGGAAGCGTTCCACGCCAAGGTCAGCCTGTGGACGGATTCGGCGCCTTCGTGGCATCACGTGGATCGCACGGTGCCGCATTTTCCGAGAAACTCGCCGGCGTAGCCTTAAACAGTCGCCAAGCCGACAGGTTCAGCGGCATCGCTGCTATCGAGGCTTCCACCAACTCAAGCCGATCAATCGACCAGCCAGCCACCTTCCCCTTCGATCAAAGCGGCGTTGTGGCTGGTCGCATCACCCACCCGTGCAACTGCCCGACCTTCCAGACCGCGGTCGACGATCCGGTCTGGATGACCGCTTCGCAGCTTATCCTGTCCCCGACACGGGCTTTCGGATAACCCTCTACATTTGCGTGTGCAGCGCCGCTGACGACGGTTCCCATGCCATGGGTAGGACAATCATGGCGGTGACCAACAAAGAACAATAGGGCGCATGGCATTACCTTGCATCAGGAACATTCAACCAGAATGAGCCAGTAGAACCGACCGGCGTCACGAATCAATCCGCTCGCTATTCAGACGCATGATCGGTGTGCGCTTCTCCACAAATCCGCAGAGCTCATCAATTTCCTTCGGAAAAGGGGTGTAAGGAACGTTGTATTCGATGACCTCGGCCAAGCTGTCGGGAAAAGCGATTGCCATAATCAACTTTGAACTGCGACCTTCACCCCACCACCTCACCCCTAAGGTTGACCAGATCAAAGCCATGGCCGTTGAAGCGGTGATAAATGTCCTTGCGCGCTTCCACCGGGGTGGTGTCATAGCCGCTCAAATCGGCGCCTGGCGCGCACAGGCGCTCCACTTCATCAGGCCACTGGGCGCTGGCAGCACGGCGGATCAGATACCGATCGATCAGGGGGCCGCCCGCCAGGTAATACCCTGGCATGACCACCAGCCTTGCTAACAGGAAATCGATGAGGCCATCATCCTTGAAATTGACGGCCTTGGTGAAGCCACTGGGTTTGTGCAAGGTTCGCTGTGGATCGGGCTGTACGGCGGACAGGCCTTCAGCCATGTAGCGGCGGAGGAACTCCAGGCGAGTTAGATTATCTACAAGTGCGGATTCATCGCCGATGTCGAAGGCCCCGGAAGCCATGGCCAGATCGGTTGGCCCCGTGCGAAACACCAAGTTAAGGGAAAATTTTCCATCCGCCGATGCACTGAACTCGGTGAAGGGATAGACGTCCCGCCACGGCGCGGTGGTCGCCTTGTTCGGCCCTCCATAGATGTGCACAACCTGAGCTTGGCGGTTAAATCGAACACAAGAGGGTGTAATCCTGCTGAGTGCGTATCCTAGACAAAACATCAGGACCGAGAAGAGCGCGATTATCCAATCGTCGGAGATAATTTCGATCGCGCTCTTGCCTCTCACTGCTGCAGAAATTATAGAAATACCCACTGGAATGAAGGTCGCCAAAAATGCGCCACACACCAAATAAAGGACAAAGGCCATTTTTCCAACAGAAACGCGGCTTTCCAAATAGCGATCATTGAATAGATGCTTGTCAGAGAGGTCGTCCGAAAAACTGACCTGGCCAGGCCACATCGCGACACGGATGTCGGGAAGTTGCTGCCAATCCGAACGACGCTTCAGGTTGGCCAACATTTGTTCGAAGTTGAGCAAGGGGGGTGAGTTGGCCATCAGTTCGTCATCTCCAGTACTAGATTCGGCTGGGTAAAGCCGTTGGGCCAATAGCGCACAGACGCATGAAGTGCATGCATCTGATGCCGCTTGGCGATCTTGGCGTCCCGCTTCGCGACCTTGGCGTGGAACATTAACAATTTCCATTGCCACTTTTGAATCGCGAGCATCAGCCCACCACCTCGCCTATAAGGTTGACCAAGTCAAAGCCATGGCCGTTGAAGCGGTGATAAATGTCCTTGCGCGCTTCCACCGGGGTGGTGTCATAGCCGCTCAGGTCGGCGCCTGGTGCGCACAGGCGCTCCACTTCCTCAGGCCACTGGGCGCTGGCAGCACGGCGGATCAGATACCGATCGATCAGGGGGCCGCCCGCCAGGTAATACCCTGGCATGACCACCAGTCTTGCTAACAGGAAATCGATGAAGCCATCATCCTTGAAATTGACGGCCTTGGTGAAGCCACTGGGTTTGTACAAGGTTCGCTGTGGATCAGGCTGTACGGCGGACAGGCCTTCAGCCATGTAGCGGCGGAGGAACTCCAGGCGAGTTAGATTATCTACAAGTGCGGATTCATCGCCGATGTCGAAGGCCCCGGAAGCCATGGCCAGATCGGTTGGCCCCGTGCGAAACACCAGGTTAAGGGAAAATTTTCCATCCGCGGATGCACTGAACTCGGTGAAGGGATAGACGTCTCGCCATGGCGCGGTAGTCGCCTTGTTCGGCCCTCCATAGATATGCACAACTTGGGCTTGACGGTTAAATCGAACACAAGAGGGTGTAATTCTGGTTAGACCGTATGCAAGCAAAAAAAAGAATGCGCAGAAAAGTACAGCTATCCAATAGAGGGATATTATTTCGCTGAATTCGAGGCCATTTATGAACTCGGAAATTATTAGGGAAATTGAAGACAGAGACGTAAATACGAACGCGCCACACGTCAAATAGAGAACAAAGGCCATTTTTCCAACAGAAACACGGCTTTCCAAATAGCGATCATTGAATAGATGTTTGTCAGAGAGGTCGTCCGAAAAACTGACCTGGCCAGGCCACATCGCGACACGGATGTCGGGAAGTTGCTGCCAATCCGAACGACGCTTCAGGTTGGCCAACATTTGTTCAAAGTTGAGCAAGGGGGGGGGATTGGCCATCAGTTCGTCATCTCCAGTACCAAATCCGGCTGGGTAAAACCGTTGGGCCAATAGCGCACCACCGTATTGCCGAACAGGTTATGAGCTTCTAAACGCAGGTAGCCGTTGCCCGCTTTGACTTCGACTTTCGCAGGGTCGCTGAAAGCGCTTTCGGTCATCAGACCAAAAGCCACATGCTGCGTAAGCGCATATGCACTGATTTGTGGCTGCCAGCCCGGCAGCACTACGGCGACATCGCGTTGAGGCCGCGAACGCCCCACGCTCGGAAGAACGCCCTCAAGCATAATGTTGCCGACCTTATAACTGGCTTCTATTCTGGGTTTGAGGAACAACTCGTAATACCCCTTTTGCTCCGCCGTACCATCAAGCGTTGGATCAAGACCCAGGCATCCTCTCCTGATCCAGTCTGCGACTTTGGCCTTATCGGCACGGGCTTGGTTCCACGTATAGGCGAGCTGCAATGCAGCGATGATCAAGGCCACTGGCGCATCGGCAAACCAGATTACTGCCCGCTCCAATGCGCCGAACAAGACAGCCTGTCCGGCTTTTTGCAGTGCTAATTTTCCTCCTAACCGAGTTATCTCTCGCGTCCACATCTTTGCGCCGAGATAGGAAAAACCTACACCAGCCGATGCGCCTTGCAGCGCAATCCCGACGTACGTAACCTTCCTTTCAGTATGTTCCTGTTTTGCTAGCGAATTAATATCCTTGAACGCCATGACGAGCGCAGCCCCCGCTACCAAACCAATCGCCCAACGATCCGCCCGATCCGCCAGCTTCTTTAGCGCCTCCGCCTCGGCAGCCTTGCCGCTTAACGCCGCCAGATCCCGTTGCCGGGCCAATACCGCGGACGCAAGCCCTTTTCCCCCTCCGCCCAAACCCAGCAGGTTCCCGGTAGCGTTCAAACTGTTGACCAGCGCGGTTTGGTCGCCCGTCGTGAACTGGTTGAACGCCGCAGCGGTATTTGTCACGGAAGTAAGTACGCTCAGGCCGCCCAGGCCCAATTTGGTCCCGTGCCAAAGCGATAACCTGAACGTAAGCCTGGGCACCAGTTCGCGAACCTCGGCCTGATCCACTGCCTCGAGCGCGGACACGAGCCGTATTACGGTGATCTGATCCTTGGCCCCTTGGGCCACTGCGGTCAAACGGAAGTTCACCGTGCCAGCAAGGTTGGCCTCGCGCCGCAGCAGGTCAGGAACGTCTCGGGTGGCAATTTGCACCGGGCTGGCAAGTTGGCCCTCCGCAACCTCAAACATGGCGGCGTATCGGCTGCTCCAGAGTGCCTGGGCCGCCATCGGATTCTGCCCTTTCGTCAATGACAGCATCGCCAACGCAGTCAGTTGCCGGGACGCCGCATCGGGCTTGATCTCCTTGACTAGGGTGCCCAGGTCCTTTAACGTCTTGTTGGCCAATTGGTCCGTCGTGGTCTCCAGCACCTGACGCACCGTGGCCCAGGCACCGATCTTGGGATGTCCAAGCAGGGCGAGACCCAGCAGACTCCCCTCGCGTGGCCCGCTGGGCGTCAACTGGCGGGAAAGTTCTTGCGTGCCCGCGGCGCTGCAGATCAGGCCATGGAGGGTGCGTACAACGGCGGCCCGGCCAGCCACGAAACAGCGTGCATCCTCCCAATCGTAAAGTTTGCGAAGGCTCCATGGCAGCGCGCCCGGACCGGCATAGGCTTGACCCCACGGAATGAGGTCTGCAGCCGCGGCATCCAGCTGCTGTTGATAATGGGCCACGGTAGGATCATCCTTCTCAAGGAACTCCGCCCGAGCCTTTTGATCTACCGCTTCCCTGAACAAATCGCGCTTTGCCGCCAGCCCCTTTCTATAGGCGTAATCGCGTGCGGCATTCGCCGCGCCGCCGGTCGTGCCCGGAGGTAGCGCGCTGCCCACCGCATCATTGGAGAACGTCTGGAGCTCGACCTCCCGGGCCAGGTTGTCGCCCAGCGTCTCGATCACACCGCTGACCCACCGCAAGCGGGCCGCATCCTGGTTGTATGCGTTCCATTGCTTGAGCACACTATCGATGCGGTGATTGAGTTCGCTCGCCAGTCCCACCGGATCATGCAACGCGACCATCAGCCGTGCGCTGCCCGGTCCCTGAGCCATGCTCATGTCAGCGGTCGTCGGCAGGCGCGCGCTGTTGATGTATTCCGACCACGGGACCTTCTGGCCGTCGAGTCCGACAGCGTGTTGGTCCGCAATGTCTTCCAGGCGAATGGTATGTTTGACGGATGGTGCTGCTTCGGGGCTGGGGTTCGCCTTGAAGGCGGCCAGCCACGGCGCAAGATCCACCTCCGTACCCAGGGTTCCGCGCACGTTATCCGTGTTGTCCAGAAAGGAGGCAAGCTTGTCGGGACTCAGCAAGGTATCGGCAAACCAGATCGAGACCCATGCCGGATCGTGGTCGTAGGCGGGAATATAGGGAAACGGCAGCAGCTCTCCGACCAATCCCGTGGCACGGAACTCGGCGTTCAACTGAAGCCGCTGGAATTGCGCGGGCCTGCGCTGGCCACCGTTGGTATCGCCGTCCGGGCTGCGATAGACAAAGCACAGAATCTGTTCCCGGTTGTCCGGGTCATGGATGTACAGGTAGCCATCGTCGTCGCGCAATGCACGCAACACGTACTGGGTGCTCGCAAGCGCAGGGAAGCCGCGTTCCAGATTGGGGTGGCTATAGGCGAATCCAGCGCGCTCGGCGGGCGCGACGGAATACCGTAATGGAAAGAATGGAACGACCTTGCTGCAATGATGCGGCGATTGGGCAGCGCCGCTGGGCGTACAGCTGTTCAGCTCTTGCGGCGTTTTGGTGATGACGGTCATGCGGTGATTCCTTCCATCAAGGCGTGCGCCCGCAATAGACGACGCCACGCAGGCGTTTTCAAGTCGCCCATGATCCTGGCCAGCGCACTTTGCTTCTCGAAGAGCTGCTCGTGGTAGCGAAAGTACACATCCAGGAAGCCGAGCATGTCTTCGTTGTTTTCGAAGCCCCGCGAGAACGCATCCTCGGTGTGCTTTTGAACGTAGGTCAGCATCGTCGCTTCGTCGATGCCATCAAGCGCGGCAATGCCGCTGGCCAGCAAACGGCGCACGAACTGCATGTTGCGGTACTGAGTTTGCTGCGCCTGAAGGCTATGCAGGTGCGTGGCGCTCAGCCTCAATGGCCCGTTGGCGGCTTGCCCGCGACCCGGCATACTGTGGCCCACGCTGTACCAATCCCCTTTCCCCTCGTTCCATTCGCACCAATACCAATGGTCGACAGGGCCCAACAGCGTGTCGAGCTCCAGGGAGTCCATGTCCCGGACCATCCCTCGCAAAGCGCGCGGCTCGTGCAGCCTCAACAGCGGCTGCGTCCCGTCCGGCAATAGCGCGTGCCGCTGGCTGCGCAGGTGCTCCAATACCGTATTGAAAGATTGGTCGGATAAAAGCAATCCGCCCCAGTGCAACCGAACCCAAGGTTGCATGAACGCCTGCAGCAAAGGCGAATCGCTGCGGGCCTGAATCAGCAAGGGCCCATCCCGATGCTGGGAGGCATATTCGGTATGGCTGTATACCCAGGCATGCCAGATGCGGTGATCCAGCTTACGCACGATGGCCTCCAGCTCCGGCTCCAAGCCTGCGTCCAGAATCAGGAGCAGTTGAGGCGACTGCTGGACGCGCGCCAGCAGCGCATCGGGTGTCGTAGGCTGGAGCGTCATGGGCTCACCCTCAACCGGCCACAGGGGCAATGCTCAAGAGGACACGTGCCGTCGCTGCGCATGGCGCACAAACTGTTGAGCGCGCGTCCTTGCTCTGCAACGCCTTTGATGCTCAGTTGGTTGCCTGAACCACCGCTCTGACTTATTGGCCCCTTCAGCTGTATGGCGATAGCTTCCAAAGTGATGCCGCCACTATCGATGGTGATCGTCCCCCCGGGGCCTTTAATGACGATGTTTTCGCTGGCCTGCAAATCGTACTTAAGCGTCTTGCGCTCGATGCTTTTTCCGGCAGCAAGCTGATGGTGTCCCCGTACGGTGAACGCCACGTGGCCGCCCACATCGATCAGGTGGTTCGCCATGGTCTTGTCGATCCGATGGTTCCCCACCTCTTCGATTCGATCCTTGGCCGTGCGGATGACGTGATTGCGGCCGATGTCCAGAAAGTCGTCCTGTGTGACGCTGTGCCGCCTGTCATTGCCGATGGTGACATGCTCGTCATTGCCCACCGTTTCCTTGCGGTCGTGGCCGATGGCGATGGTCTCGTCGTGCTGGACCTGTTCGCTGCGGTCATTGCCGATGAAGGTGGATTCGTTGTGGTTGACGTGGATGTTCTGGTCCTTCTGCGCATGGACGTAGATTTCTTCCCGATCCAGCTCATCCTCGAAGCGCAGCTCGTTGTAGCCATCGCCCTTGTGCGATTTGCTCCTGATCGTCATCCGCGTCTTGTGCAGCGGCAATTCGTAGGGCGGCAGGTTGATCGCGCGATAAGTGCGTCCGGTGATGATGGGCTGATCGCAGTCGCCATCCAGGAAATCGACGATCACTTCCTGGCCGATGCGCGGGATGGCCATGTGGCCCCAGGCCGCGCCCGCCCAGTTCTGCGAGACGCGGATCCAGCAGGAGCTGTGTTCGTCATTGCGGCCCAATCGGTCCCAGGGGAATTGGACCTTCACGCGACCGTAGGCGTCGCAGTAGATTTCTTCGTTGGCAGGTCCCACGACCGAGGCGATCTGCGGGCCGTCGATGCGGGGTTTAAGGGCTGGTTCCGGCTTCCAGTCCACCTTGTCCGGCACGATGTCGGCGGTGTAGCGGTATTAGGTGCCTTGCGCGGCGTCGGCACCGTCTTCCTGCTGGCTCGTGTGCTGGATGCCGTGGTGCTGCATGCGCACGGGGCGCCAACCGTGGTTCCAGTCTTCGCGCGGGTGGCCGGTCAGGTCGAACGCCACGCCGGGAATGAGGCGCGGGTCGTCACCTTCGACGCGGGCCATGCGGGCGTCGCGCCGTAGACCGAGGAGGCGGCTGTGGGTGAAGGGTTTGCCGGCTTCGTCGCGTTTGTAGCGGCCGGGGTAGTCGTAGCGTTCGTAGCGGGCGTCCTGGTGATCCAGTTCGCGCGCTAACGCCGAATGCTCCTGGTCGTATTGCGGGTGGGTGTAGGTGTAGTCGCGCTGCGTCTGGCGGGCGGTGCGCACGTGTTCGGCGTACGTGAATCGGCGCAGTGCGGGCTCGGGCTGGTCTCCACCTGGTGTGGGGTTGTAGATGACCGGGCCGCCATCGATCGCGCCGTGGACGTAGATGCGATCTCCGTGGATCAGGCGGTGGCCCTTGTCGGTGTGAGCAAAACGGTAGAAGAATCCTTCCTCTGCCGCGAGCCGGTCGAGGAACTGCAGGTCCGTGTCGCCGGCTTGGACACAGTATTCTCGTGGGAGGTGTTCGTGGGTGGTGACCTGTTCATAGTCCGTGATGCCGTGGGATTTGATGACCTGATCCAGGATCTCCGGCACCGACTGCTGCTGGAAGATGCGCCAGTCGGAGCACAGCGACGCGCGCGCCAGCGCCGGTTCCACCACGGCGCGGTAGCGGGTGCGCCGGAAACCGGTGTCGCCCTGTTCAAAGCTGGTGACGATGCCGTGTACGTGGCGCACAGGCACATCACCGCGCCAGATCGTGAAGAGCGCAGGCTGGTCCAGCAGCGCGCCAAAGTCCACGGCCGCATCGAAGCTGGACAACGCCACGCGCAAAAGAAAGGTCTCGGACAGCGCTTCATCCAGCGTGAACTCGATGACGTCGAAGTCCACGTCGGCGGCCGCCGGCGAGAACGTGAATCGCAGATCGGATAAACGGGTCATCTCGGTATCCTGCGCAGCCGCAACGTTGCGAGCAATCGTTGCGGCTGCCGATGGTCAAGAAGAAGACGGAATCACCGCTGGCGGCGACTCCGAGGGCTGGATTGAGCGACGCGCCAGGAGGTGCCGTAGCGCGGCGAACCGTCCTGGCTCACCCCGCTCAGCTCTCCAGCGGCTTGCGCCAGTCGTCCGAGGCTTCCGTGCCCGCGATCGCGTGGGTCCAGGTGATCTTGCGATACGCCATGGCCACCTTGATGAGCTGCGTGTAGTCGGCGTTGCCCGGGTCCTGCGCGTGCGGCAGGACGCTGGTGATGTCCACGATCGTGGCGTCTTCCAGTTCGGTGGTGAAGAAGTGTTCCTGCTTGCCGTCGATGGACGTGCGGTACCACTTCACTTCGACCTTGGGCAGCATTTCGCCGGCGGCCAGGGCCTGGTACATGAGCGGCGTGGCCTTGTTCAGCGCGCTGGTGAAGATGAACGGCTTGTGCACGCGCTGGCCCGAAGGCTGGCCGCTTTGCGGGTCGGTGGGGGTGTTGACGCGGTGCTCGATCTCTTGGACCAGGATCTGGTCTTCGTGGCCTTCCACGTAGACGTTGCCGACCGAGTCGGCGGTGAAGGCGCCCTGGGTGATGTTGCCCTGGGTTTTGCCGGTGATGCTGATGTAGGCGGGAGTAGGCATTGACGGATTCCTTGTCGTCGTGAGGCCCGTTGGGGCCGAAGCATCCCGAAGGTGGGATGCGGCGACATATGCGAAATCCGTGCCAGGTGGGTCAGCGCGGGAGAAACCCTTGAAGAATCAAAGGGCTACGAGGAATTTGGCGGGATGCCATAAGGACTGCCGCAGGGGCAGCGTGACGCAAACCCGGGTTTTGACCGAGAAATCGGGCCAAATTTGGCTCGCCGCGTCATAAGCCCTTGATAACCAAGCACTTCGAGCGGGCCATTTTTGGCCCGGGCGGGTCAAATCTGGCCCGCCCCCTATTCAGGCGGACGAGAAACCGTGTGAAGGACTGCCGGGAAAGCAATCCCGCAAAAAAAGGGCGAGCCCACAGGACTCGCCCTTTTGCCTTGAGCGCCGCCTGCCAGCGGCGCCACGGACTTACTGAACCACCTGGGCCAGCTTGCCCGACGCGTATTGCGCGGCGACTTCGGTCAGCGGCAGCGGCTTGATCTTGCTGGCGTTGCCGGCCGTGCCGAATTCCGTGTAGCGAGCGACACAGATCGCCTTGGCGGCGGCGCGGGCCGGCTTGAGGTATTCGCGCGGGTCGAACTTTTCGGGGTTCTCGGCGAAGAAGCGGCGGATGGCGCCGGTCATGGCCAGACGGATATCGGTGTCGATATTGATCTTGCGCACGCCGTACTTGATGGCTTCCTGGATTTCCTCGACGGGCACGCCGTAGGTTTCCTTCATGTTGCCGCCGAATTCGCGGATCTCGGCCAGCAGTTCCTGCGGCACGCTGGAGCTGCCGTGCATCACCAGGTGGGTGTTGGGCAGGCGGGCGTGGATTTCCTTGATGCGGGAGATCGACAGGATGTCGCCGGTGGGCTTGCGCGTGAACTTGTAGGCGCCGTGGCTGGTGCCGATGGCGATGGCCAGGGCGTCGAGCTGGGTGCGGCGCACGAAGTCGGCGGCCTGCTCCGGATCGGTCAGCAGCTGGTCCATGGTCAGCTTGCCGTCGGCGCCGTGGCCGTCTTCCTTGTCGCCTTCCATGGTTTCCAGGGAACCCAGGCAGCCCAGTTCGCCTTCGACGGTCACGCCCAGCTTGTGCGCGATGTCCACGACCTTCTTGGTGACTTCGACGTTGTAGTCGTAGTCGGCGATGGTCTTGCCGTCTTCCTTGAGCGAACCGTCCATCATGACGCTGGAGAAGCCCAGGTCGATGGCGCCTTGGCAGACCTTGGGCGACTGGCCGTGATCCTGGTGCATGACCACGGGGATGTGCGGGTAGGACTCAACGGCGGCCTGGATCAGGTACTTCAGGAAGCCTTCGCCCGCGTATTTGCGCGCGCCGGCCGAGGCCTGCATGATCACCGGGCTGTCGGTCTCCGCCGCGGCTTCCATGATGGCCTGGACCTGTTCCAGGTTGTTGACGTTGAAAGCCGGAATGCCGTAGCCGTGCTCGGCGGCGTGGTCGAGCAACTGGCGCATGGAGACTAGGGCCATGAGTGGTCCTCCTTAGGTACTGTCTATTGAAAGATGGTTGAAGTCCTGCTGAATGGGGTGATTTTACGGGGGAATCGAAGAAAGGTCTTGCAACGGCCGGTATCCTATCCATTCAGACGATGCCGAACGGCGTAGGGCCGGTTGGCAACCTCCGTTGCACGGCCGATGCGGGGGGGGCCGAACAGCCTGCGCCCCGCCGCCGCGGCCTTCAGGCCGCCCTGGGAATGGCGATCCGTCCCGCCCAGGGCTGGGCCGCCTCCAGTTGGGCCGACAGCGCCAGCACCAGGTCTTCACGTCCGTAGCGGCCGACCACCTGCACGCCCACCGGAAGGCCGGCCTCGGTCCAGACCAGCGGCAGGCTGGCCGCGGGCTGCCCGGACGCATTGAATGCCGCCGAGAACGTCCCGTAAGTGGCGACCTTGCGGCGGAAGTCCAGGAACGAGCCCTTGTCGGTCGAGAGATCGCCAAGCTTCAGGGGAAGCTGCGTGAGCGACGGGGACAGGATGGCGTCGTAGCCCTGCATGTAGCCGTCAAGGATGCGGCCGATGGCGTGGAACCGGTTCACGCTGGCGATGTAGTGCGCCGCCGGCAGCGTCTTGCCGTATTCATATCCCTCGCGCAGGACGGGTTCCAGGTCGCCGTCGCGCAGCGGCTGGCCGGTCAGTCCCAGGCGCGTGTCGACCGACAGCACGATATTGCCGGCCAGCACGTTGGCGTGGGCCAGCACGAACGCCTCGTATTCGATGTCCGGCGGCGCGCTGTCCACCACCTCGTGTCCAAGCTCGCGGCACAGCACGGCCGCCCGCTCCACTGCCGCGACGCATTCGGGCGCCACCGGAATGCCGTTCCAGGCGTCGCGCCACAGGGCGATGCGCAGCTTGCGCGGTGATTCGTCCAGGACCTTCAGGTACGAAGCCGGGCCTGAGGGTGCCGTGTAAGGCGCGCCCGGTTCATGGCCGCCGATGGCGTCCAGCGCCGCGGCCGTGTCGCGCACCGAGCGCGACAGCACGCCGTCCGTCGCCAGGCCGCCCCAGCCTTCGCCGCGGAACGGCCCCATCGGCACGCGCCCGCGCGAAACCTTCAGGCCGTAGACGCCACAGGCAGCCGCCGGGATCCGGATCGAGCCGCCGCCGTCGCTGCCATGGGCCAGCGGCACGATCCCCGCGGCCACCGCCGCGGCCGCACCGCCGCTGGATCCGCCGGACGAGCGGGTCGGATCCCAGGGATTGCGGGTGGGGTCGCCGTTGCGCGCCGCCTCGGTGGTGGGCGCCATGCAGAATTCCGGCACGGTCGTGCGCGCAAACGGAATCAGGCCGGCGGCCTCGAACCGGTCGGCCAGCGTGGCGTTGCGCGCATAGGCCGTGTCGTTGAGCAGGCGCGAACCCAGGCTGGACGGAAAGCGCGTGTGCGCCAGGCCGGAATCCTTCAGCAGGAAGGGGATGGCGCCGAACGGCCCCCGCGGCTGCCAATCCCGCGCCACGTCCAGCGATTCCTCATAGCGCTCGTAGCACAGCGCGTTCATCGCCGGCGCGCGTTCCCGCGCCAGCTTGATGGCGCAGGCCATCAGGTCTTCGGCGCGGACTTCGCGCCGGGCCAGCAGGCCGGCCAGCGCCAGCCCGTCCAGCAACTGATACTCGGTGTCACGCATACTGCTTGCTCCTGGTCGAGGGATCCGACAGCGCATCCAGATCGGGCTTGTTCCAGGCCTTGCCCGGCACCGAATCGATTAGGCGGCGCGTGTATTCATGTTGGGGGTGATAGAAAATCGTGGCGGCGCGATCCAGCTCCACCAGTTGCCCTTGGCGCATCACCGCGATGCGGTCGCAGATCTGGGCGGCGACGCGCAGGTCATGGGTGATGAACAGCACCGACAGGTCGAACTGCCCGCTCACGGTCTTGAGCAGGTCCAGCACCTGGGCCTGGATCGACACATCCAGCGCCGACACCGCCTCGTCGGCGACCAGCAGCCGCGGCTTGAGCGCCAGCGCGCGCGCGATGCCCACCCGCTGACGCTGCCCGCCCGAGAACTGGTGCGGATAGCGGTCGCCGGCGTCGCCGCCCAGGCCCACCAATTCCAGCAGTTCGCGCGCCTCGCGCAGTGCGGTCTTGCGGTTTTCGCCGAAGGCGATCGGCCCCTGCGCCACGGCCTCGATGACGCGATGGCGCGGATTGAGCGACGCGTAGGGATCCTGGAACACCATCTGGATCTGGCGGCGGTACGGACGGAAATCGCGCGGCTTCATGCCCACGAGCTCCTGGCCCTCCATGCGCACGCTGCCGCTGTCGGGCGCGATCAGCCCGATCAGCGTGCGGCCCAGCGTGGACTTGCCCGAACCGGACTCCCCGACGAGCCCCAGCGTTTCCCCCTGGCGGATCTCCAGCGAAATGTCGCGCAGCGCATCGACGCGCCGCCCGCCCGTGGCGAACGTCTTGCACAGATTTTTCACCACCATCAGCGGCTGCGCCGCCGCGGCCTCATCCTTGCCTTCGGGCTTGTGCGGCACCGCCGCGATGAGCTGGCGCGTGTAGGGATGCTGCGGACGGTTGAGGATGTCTTCGGCCGCGCCCGACTCCACCACCGTCCCCTTGCGCATCACCACGATGCGGTGGGCGATGTCGGCCACCACGCCGAAATCGTGGGTGATGAAGATGACGCCGATGCCCATGCGCCGCTGGATATCCTTGATCAGGTCCAGGATCTGCGCCTGCGTGGTGACGTCCAGCGCGGTCGTGGGCTCGTCGGCGATCAGCACGTCCGGCTCCAGGGCCAGGGCCATCGCGATCACCACCCGCTGGCGCTGGCCGCCCGACAGCTGGAACGGATAGGCGTCGTACATGGCCTGCGGATCGGGCAGCAACACCTGGCCGAACAGGTCCAGCACGCGCTGCTTGCGGGCGGCGGCGCCCAGGTTGGTGTGGCGCTCGAGCACCTCGTCGACCTGGCGGCCCACCCGCATGATGGGGTTGAGCGCCGTCATGGGTTCCTGGAAGACCATGCCGAAGGACCGGCCCCGCAGGCCGTACCAGTCGGTGGGCGACAGGTGGACCAGGTCGTGCCCGCCATACAGGATCTGCCCCTGCGTGACGCTAAGTTGGTCAGCCGGCAGCAGTCCCATGATGGCGTGCGCGGTGACCGATTTGCCCGAGCCGGACTCACCCACCACGCACAGGATCTCGTTGCGGTTCACGGTGTAGGACACGCCCTGCACCACCGTCGGACCGCCATGGGCGGCCGTTACGCTGAGATCACGGATTTCCAGCAGCGCGCTCATCACGTCGTCCTCCTGCGGGCCAGTTTGGGGTTGAGCGCATCGTTGAGCGCTTCGCCGATCAGGTTGAGCGCCAGCACCGTCATCAGGATCGCCACGCCGGGAAACACGCTCATCCACCAGGCGTCGCGCAGCACGCTGCGCGAGGCGCCGATGATGTAGCCCCAGGTCATGGCGTTGGGGTCGCCCAGGCCGAGGAAGCTCAGCGCCGATTCCAGCAGGATCGAGCTGGCGATCATCAGGGAGCCCGACACAATCACGGGCGACAGGCTGTTGGGCAGGATCTGCGTGAGGATGATGCGCAGGTTCGACTGCCCGGACAGCATCGCCGCCTGAACGAACTCGCGGTTCTTCAGGCTCATGAATTCGGCGCGGACCAGCCGCGCCAGTGGCGGCCAGGACACCACGGCAATGGCGAAGATCACCGTGGCCATGTTGGGCGTCAGGATCGCCACCAGCACCACCGCCAGGAAAAAGCTGGGGATGGTCTGGAACAGTTCGATGAACCCCACGATGGCCTGGTCTACTCGTCCGCCGTAGAACCCGGCCAGCGCGCCGACGGTGATGCCCAGCAGGATCGACACCGCCGTGGACACGGCGGCCAGCACCAGCGTGACGCGCGAGCCATAGGCGATGCCCGAGGCGATGTCGCGCCCCAGCGTGTCGGTGCCGAGCAATGCGCCTTCGGACAGCGGCGGCATGAATGGGCCGTTGATGATGTCCCAGGGACTGTCGGGGAAGATCCAGCTCGCGGTGATGGCCACCAGCGCAACCAGCGCGACCACGATCAGGCCCATGACGCCGCCCTTGTTGCGGCAGAACGATTGCATGAACGCTTTCATTTGAGTTCGATCCTGGGATCCGCCACCGTGTAAAGAATGTCGGTGATGAGGTTGACCACGACCACGATCAGCGAGGCCACGAAGAACACGCCGAGCAGCACGCTGTAGTCGCGCTGGATCAGCGCGTCGAATGCCAGCCGGCCGATACCCGGCCACGCAAAGACCGTTTCCACCAGGAGCGACCCGCCGATCAGCCCGCCCGCCTGGATGCCGGCATAGGTAATGACGGGCAGCAGCGCGTTACGCAGCACGTGGCGCACGATCACCGTGCGTTCGGACAGACCCTTGGCGCGCGCCGTCTTCACGAAGTCCAGCTGGCTGATTTCCAGGATGGACGCGCGGGTCAGCCGGGCGTAGACCGCCATGTAGAACATGCCCAGTGTGAGCGCCGGCAGCAGCAGATGCTTGGCCACGTCGGCCAGGCGCGCCAGCCCGGTCAGGTTGGCGCCGACACTTTCATAGCCGAAGGCCGGCAGCCATTCCAGGTTCACGGAAAAGAGCAGCACCAGCATCAGCCCCACCCAGAACAGCGGCGTGGCGTAGGCCAGCATCGACAGGGTCGTGATGACGGTATCGCCCCACTTCCCGACGCGCAGCGCGGCCTGCGTGCCCAGGCTTACCCCCGCCAGCAGCGCAAAGGCGAATGCCGACAGGGTCAGCAGCAAGGTGGCCGGCAGGTGCTCCAGGATCAGGCTGGATACCGGCGCCTGCTGGCGATAGGAATACCCCAAGTCGAATGTGGCGACGTTCTTGAGGTATTGGCCCAACTGCACCGCGATCGGCTTGTCCAGACCAAACTCCTGCCGCAGCTTGGCGATGAACTCGGCGTCCACCGCGCCGGACTGGCCGGCCAGGATCTCGGCCGGGTCGCCCGGCGCCGCCCGCACCAGGAAGAAGTTAAAGAGCGCGATCATCAGCAGAACCAGGACGCTCTTGACCACCCGGTTCGCCAGGAACTTGGCGATCTTCTTCATTCTTTGGACAGCCAGGCGTCGCTCTGCGTGTCGACGACGCCCAGCGCGGTCGTCACGGCGTCATGCACGCGCTTGTTCAGCAGGGTCGAATAGTTGGTATCGGCGATCCACAGCACGGGCACGTCTTCCACCAGGATGCGCTGCACCTCGCTGTACAGCTTCTGGCGCTCTTCATCGGTGGCGGCGGTGGCGGCGGCATTGAACAGCGCATCGACCTTGGGGTTGTTGTACTGCGACGTATTGGTGAACATCAGCCCCTTCTTGATGTTGCTGCCCAGGTACGTGCGCGACACGCCGATCGCCGGATCGCCGTACTGGAACACGCCGTTGGAGCCCATGTCGTAGTCCCAGTTGCCCACGCGGCTGGTCCAGCCGCCCACGTCGGTGTTCTCCAGCGTCACCGCCACGCCGATCTTGGCCAGGTTCTGCTTGACGTATTCGGCCACGCGGCGCTGCATCTCGCCGTAGGGCAGCGGAATCAGGCCGACCGAGGCGCGCACGCCCTTGGCGTCGGGCTTCAGGCCCATTTCATCCAGCAGCGCGATGGCCTTCTTGGGATCGTAGGGATAGGACTTGACGTTGGAATCGTAGAAGCGCGTGTTGTGATGGATGGGGCCGGTGGCGACCGTGCCCGTGCCGAACATGATCTTGTCGACGATGAACTGGCGGTTGATGCCGTACATCAGCGCCTGGCGGAAGCGCTTGTCCGAGAACGGCTGGCGGCCGCCGTTCAATTCGATCCACTGCATCGTCGACCAGTATTCGTAGCCCTTGTGCGTCTGCGCGATGCTGGGCAGCTTGGCCACGCGCGCCACGTCCACGGGCTCGATATCCTGCAGCCAGGCCTGCAGCACCGTGCCCTGCTCCAACGCCACGCGGCGCGATGCGGAATCGGGGATCACGCGGTAGGTAATCCCGTCGAGGTAGGGACGCCCGTCCTTCCAGTAGTGCTCGTTCTTGACCAGCTCGATGTAGGAACCGCGCTCCCAGCGCTTGAACTTGAACGGCCCGGTCCCGATCGGCGCGTTGTTGTTCGGATTCTGCCCGATCGGCGTGTCCACGTCGTACAGGTGCTTGGGCAGGATCGCGCCGCCGCCAATGTCGAAGGCATACAGGAAGGCGGAGTACGGCTGCTTCAGCTTGAAGACCACCGTCTGCGCATCGGGCGCCGAGATTTCCTGCACGTTCGCCATCAGCGTCCGCGTGCGCGGCGTGTTGGCCAGGATCTTGGTGTAGGTGAACACCACGTCGTCCGACGAGAACGGCTTGCCGTCATGCCACTGCACCTTGGGCTGCAGGTGGAAGGTGTAGGTCAGGCGGTCCGCCGAAACTTCCCAGGACTTGGCCAGCCCGGGCTGCGGCTTCAGGTCGAAGGAATAGGTCAGCAGGCTTTCAAAGATCTTGCCGGCCACCAGTTGAGTGCTGGCCACCTGTTGCACGGCCACGTTCAGCGTGGGCGGCTCCGGATTGACGATGGCGGTCAGGATCCCGCCATATTGCGGGGTTTCGGCGGCGTGCGAGGGGGAGACGGCGAAAGGCAGCAAGCTGGCGGCGGCCAGCACGCAGCGCACCAGGGCGCGGCAGGCACTGAAGGCATTCATGGCAGGATTTCCCAAGGAAAAGAGAGGATCGCGGATGGACTCAGGCTTGCAGCGGTTCGACGCCGCACCAGTCATGGATGAAGAGCGCCAGCGAGGTCGCCACGCGCACCATGCTGTCCACCGACACGCATTCGTTGAAACCGTGCACGTTCTGCACCTTCGGGCCGTAGCAGGTCACGGGCACGTCCATCATCAACCGGAAATGGCGGCCGTCCGTGGTGGCGGTCAACGCTGTGGGCTGCGGCAGTTCGCCCGCTACGCGGCGGTGCGCATCCGCCAGCAACTGCATGGCGGGAACGTCCAGGTCGTACTCGCAGCCGGGCGCGTGAAAGCCTTCGTAGCGGATATCGATACGCACGTCGCTGTCGGTCAGGCCCGCCTCGACGGCGCGGATGCGCGCTTCCACCCGTTGCTTGGCCTCATCGATGGTCATGTCCGGATAGCAGGCGACACGCATGCCCAGCGTGCACACGCTGGGCACGGATGAATTCCAGTCGCCGGCGTGGATCTGGCCCAGGTTGAAGTTGATGGGATGCGCGTGCTCACGGTAGGCCGGATGTCGGTTCTCGGGCAGGTTCCATTCGTGCTCCAACTGCTTCATGGCGTCGACGATGCGCAGGCCGGTTTCGACCGGATTGACGCCCGTGGTCATATAGGCGGCATGCGCCGGCCGGCCCACGATGTCCACGTACATCCAGTACACGCCAAGCTGCGCGCTCATCATGCGCTCGTGCGTGGGTTCGGGAATGACCACCGCGTCGAACGCGCTGAGCTTGGCGGCGGCGATGGCGCTTTGCAGCGCGGACACCGTAGCCAGCGTGCCGTTGCCGGTGTTTTCCTCTTCCAGCACGCCATTGAAGCCGACGGCGCCCGCGGGCTGCACGCCCAGATCCTGCAGGGCCTTGAACGCCGCCAGGGCGCAGATGATGCCCGCCTTCATGTCGCCTGCGCCGCGGCCATAGAGCCAGCCGTCGCGCAGTTCGCCGTCGAACGGCGCGGGATCCCACAATTCGTGCGGGCCGGTGGGCACCACGTCCAGGTGGCCGTTGAACAGTACGGCCCGGCCGCCGGCGCTGCGGGGTTCGTGCCGCGCCAGCACGTTGTAGCGGCCACCGTCGGGGCAGCAGGCGGGGGAATACAGCGGCAGGTTCTTGAGCTCTTCGGTACGCAGCGCGATGCGCTCGGACGTCAGGCCCAGGTCGGCCAGCGCGCCCTCCAGGAACTCTGCGGCGGACGTTTCCTGGCCGGGCAGGCTGCGGCACTGCACGAAGCCCGTCAGCGTATCGGTCATGTACTGGCGAAGTCCGGCCACTGCTTCGGCGATTCTGTCCTGGTCCACGCTGGCTGCTGCGACGGCGATCATTGCATTCCCCTTTTCGAGTATGAAATCGCTTAAATATAAGTATCAATAGTTGATACTTAGATATCTATATTTGGCATGATAGAGTTCGAACAAGCGCGCAGCAATACGACACCCATGGGTAATTTCCCTAGGACCTGTTGGAAAATGCTTGCCGCTACAGTGCGTATCCGCGCGCTGTAGCAACGGGGCTTGCAAGGCCGCACATAACAAGAGAAACGGAGAAATCAACATGGCCACAACCGAGACCCGGTTCAACCAATCCCTGGCGAAAGGCTTCGGCATCCTGGAGGCTTTTTCCAATCACCCCGGTCCGCTCAGCCTCAACGAGCTGACGGAACTGTCGGGGCTGGACCGCAGCTCCACGCAGCGCATGCTGCATACGCTGGTGGCGCTGGGCTATCTGGAACGCGGCACCAACCAGCGCGGCTATGTGCTGGGCAAGAAGATCCTGGACCGGACCTTCGATTTCCTGCGCAGCCATCCCCTGCTGGAACGCGCCACGCCCATCCTGGAACAGCTCCAGCAGGAATGCGGGGAACGCGTGGACCTGAGCCTGTTCGACGACCTGACCATCGTCTATGCGCTGCGCCGTCAGACCAAGCGCCAGACCTTCTACGCCACGCTGGTGGGCCGGCGGATGCCCACGTTTTCGTCGTCCGGCGGGCGCGCCATCATGGCGCACCTGACCGACGCCGAGGTCGACGACATCCTGGCGCGCAGCGACCTGCGGCCGCTGACGCCCAAGACCATCACCGATCCCGACGTGATCCGCCAACGCGTGCAGGAGGCCCGGGTGCAGGGCTATGCCCTCTGCCTGGAAGAAAGCATGGTCGGGGAAATCGTGCTGGGCAGCGCCGTGGTCGACCACAGCGGACGCCCCCTGGCGGCCATCCACATTTCCGGTCTCCTGGCCGAATGGACGCCGGACTCCTTCACCCAGCGTTTCAGCTCGCTGGCGATCTCGGCGGCGCGCGCCCTGAGCGGGCGCCCCAACCGCAACTGAGGCCGCAAGCCGGCCGCCTTTCACGGGAAATCCCTAGCGCCGGCCGCCTTGCGCGGCCCGGCGCACTGCTGCACCATAGCCAGACTGGATCCTTACGTATCAATATTTGATACTTAAGATTTGACGCAGCAGCGGCCGTCGGCATCGCTGGGCCGCCCTCCCGAGGAGATTCGCCTTGAAGTGCAATAACGTCCGCCGCGCCCTGATGCAGGGCCTGCTGGCCGCCGCCGCCATTGCCGCTGTTCCCGCCGCCAGCGCCGCCGATCCCCAGCCGCAGCACGGCGGCGTGCTGACCGCCATCCTGAATCCCGAGCCGCCCAACCTGAACGTCGCGATGCAGCAGGTGGGCACCACGCAGATGGTGGCCGGAAAAATCTACGAAAGCCTGCTGACCTATTCCTTCGACCTGAAGCCGCTGCCGAGCCTGGCCCGGTCCTGGGAGGTGTCCGACGATCAATTGACCTATACCTTCCACTTGCAGCCCAAGGCGCAATGGCACGACGGCAAGCCATTCACGTCGGCCGACGTGCTGTTCTCGTACAAGCAGATCCTGGCCAACACGCCGCGCACGCGCTCGCTGATGCGCTACATCCAGGACATCACCGCGCCGGACGCGCACACGGTGGTGTTCCATCTGAAGGAGCGCTACTCGGCCTTCCTGTATGCCTTCGATATCGGCGGCGGCGTGATCCTGCCCAAGCACCTGTACGACGTGGACACGCCGCTGGCACAGAATCCGCACAACAACGCGCCCATCGGCACGGGGCCGTTCAAGTTCAAGCGCTGGGAGCGCGGCTCGTACATCGAACTGGTCAGGAACGAGCACTACTGGAAGGAAGGCCGCCCCTACCTGGACGGCATCACCTACCGCGTGATTCCCGACGCGGCGTCGCGCCGGCTGGCGCTGGAGCAGCGGACGGTGCAGCAGGCCTGGCTGCAGGACATCGAGCCCTTCGACATGCCTCGCGTGGCCAAGCTGGCGCACATCAACGTCACGCAGAAGGGCTACGAATACTGGTCCACGCTGCACTGGATCGAGATGAACGAAGCGCGCAAGCCGATGGACGACAAGCGCTTCCGGCAGGCGGTCATGTACGCCATCGACCGAGAGTTCATCGCCAAGCGCATCATGTTCGGGATGGGCACGGTGTCCACCGGCCCGTTCCACCGCAATACGCGCTTTTACGACCCCAATGTCAGGCAGTACCCCTACGATCCGAAGAAGGCCGTCGCCCTGCTGGACGAAATGGGCCTCAAGCCCGACGCCAAGGGCGTGCGCGTCAAGCTTGGCCTCATCCCCAATCCCTATGGCGAAATGCAGCGCCGGATCGCCGAATACACGAAGCAGAGCCTGGGCAAGGTCGGCATCGTCATCGATATCGAGAGCACCGACGTGGGCGGCTGGACCACGCGCATGGGCAACTGGGACTTCGACATGGCCTATAACGGCGTGTTCCAGTATGGCGACCCCGCCATCGGCGTCTCGCGCACGTACGTCAGCAGCAACATCAAGAAGGGCCTGGCGTTCACCAATACCTCGCAGTACCGCAATCCCAAGGTGGATGAACTGTTCGACCAGGCCGCCACCGCGCCGACGGACCAGGAACGCCAGCGGCTGTACACGGAAGTGCAGAAGATCCTGGCCGAAGATGTGCCGCTCGCGTGGATCGACGACACCAACTACTCCACCTTCCTGGACAAGCGCGTGCACGGCGCCATCACGACGGGACTGGGCGCCGTGGATAGCTACGCAGACGCGTGGCTGGCGCCCAAGTAGGCACGGCCCGGGCCGCTGCGCCCCGGCCCGCGGGCGGCCTCAGGGCCGCCCAGCGTGCGGCACGTCCACCCGCGCCGCCAATAGCCGCGCCTGGGGCTTGGCTCGGCGGTTGGCCTCGATGAAGTCCGGCGCGGCCGCCATGAACAGGGTCCGGCCATCCGGGCCGCCCAGGGCAGCCGCGAAGATGCCGAATTCCCCCGTGTCGATCTGTTCGAGGATCCGGCCGCCGCGTTCGACGCGCACGATGCGCTTGCCGATGGCGTCCGCGACCCACAGGGCGCCCTCCTCGTCCAGCGCGCCGCCGTCAGGGGCGATGGCGGAGGCGGCGATCAGCGTGGACAGGTCATCGGTGTCGGGCAGTTCGCCAAAGTTGGCCCAGTCCCGGCGCGGACCCAGCACGCCGTTGGGCTGGATGTCGAATTCCGAAATGCGATTGGCGAAGGTCTCGTTGACGATCAGGGTCTTGCCATCGGGCGTGATGAACGGCCCGTTGGGAAAGCACAGGTCGTCCGCCACGACCTGCGCGACACCGTCCGGATCGACGCGCACCAGCGTCGTGGTGCGGACCGGCTCGCCCGCCATGATGTCGAAGCCGAAGTTGCCGACATAAGCCCTGCCCTGCGCGTCCACCACCATGTCATTGATGTGGCCGCCGGTCAGGGCGGACAGATCGGCATGGACCGACAAGGTGCCGTCGGCCTCGCGGCGCAGCAGCTTGCGGTCTTTCATGGACGAGATCAGCAGGCGGCCGTCGGGCAGCCAGCCCAGGCCGGACGGCTGCTGCGGGACCAGACAGACGCGGTCGACGGCGCCTTGCTCAGTCACGGTGATGACCTGGCCGGTGTAAAAGTCCGACGCCCACAGGCGATCGTCGTGCCAGCGCAGCCCTTCCAGATAGGTATAGCCGGAGGCCAGTACGGACAGCTCGCGATTCGGCATTGCTTTGTCTCCTTTATCGCCCCGCTCGGGGCCGGTTCCCAGGGTGGCGCGCAGCCTTCGTCGTCGAGGCCGGCGCGGTCATTCTGGCATGATTGATCCGTCCCCAAACTGACAACTAGCTGTCAGCTTCACGGCGTTAACATCGCGCCCCAAGGGTTAACCCGTGCTTTCCCCGGGCCCTGGCATGTCCGTCATCGGACCGCCCTGCACCGCCCCATGCCGGCGGGCCTGGCCCTTCGGGCCGAGCGGCGGCTCCCCGTTATCCCGTTTTGAACATGAACACTAAGAAGCTGACGCGTTATATCGGCATCGCCATGGTGCTGGGCATCGTGGTGGGCTACTTCTGCAACAAGTTCGCGCAGAACCAGCAGGAGGCGGCGCACATCGCCTCGTACTTCAGCCTCGTCACCGACATCTTCCTGCGCATGATCAAGATGATCATTGCGCCCCTCGTGTTCGCCACCCTGGTGACCGGACTGGCCAGCATGAGCGATGCCAGCGCCGTGGGCCGCATCGGCCTGCGCGCCATGATCTGGTTCATCGCCGCCTCCGCGATCTCCCTGTTGCTGGGCCTGGCGCTGGTCAACATCTTCCAGCCCGGCGCGCACATGAACCTGGCGATCCCCGACGCGGGCCTGACCTCGGGACTGAAGACGGGCGATTTCACGCTCAAGGCCTTCATCGCGCACGTGTTTCCCAAGAGCATCGCCGAAGCGATGGCGAACAACGAGATCCTGCAGATCCTGGTGTTCTCGCTGTTCTTCGGCGCGGCGCTGTCCTTTATCCGCGGCAAGGGCCACAACACGATCTACAACATGATCGACGAGCTGGCCAAGATCATGTTCCGCGTGACCGATTATGTGATGCGCTTCGCGCCGCTGGGCGTATTCGCCGCCATGGCCGCCGCCATCACCACCGAAGGCCTGGGCGTACTGGTCAGCTACGGCAAGCTGATCGGGGAGTTCTACCTGGGCCTGGCCCTGTTGTGGGCGGTCCTGTTCGGCGTCGGCTACCTGTTCCTGGGCAAGTCCACATTCCGCCTGGGCGGCCTGATCAAGGAACCGACCCTGCTGGCGTTCTCGACCGCGAGCAGCGAATCGGCGTATCCCAAGACCATCGAGGCGCTGGCGCGTTTCGGGGTGTCCAAGCGCATTTCGGGATTCGTGCTGCCGCTGGGCTACTCGTTCAACCTGGACGGCTCGATGATGTACCAGTCCTTCGCGGTGCTGTTCATCGCCCAGGCCTACAACATCGAGATGAGCTTCACGCAGCAGCTCACCCTGCTGCTGGTGCTGATGGTGACCAGCAAAGGCATGGCCGGCGTGGCGCGCGCGTCGCTGGTCGTGGTGGCGGCGACGCTGCCGATGTTTCATCTGCCGGAAGCCGGCCTGCTGCTGATCATGGGCATCGACCAGTTCTTCGACATGGGCCGCACCGCCACGAACGTGGTCGGCAACAGCCTGGCCACGGCCGTGATCGCCAAGCTTGAAGGCAACGAGGAGGACCTGCCCGCGCAGGCCACCGAGGACGCCCCGCAGACGGGCGCGGCCGCCACCCAGAACGCATGAAAAATCGGGCCACAAGGGCCCGATTTTTCATGGTGCGCGCCAGCTTGACCCGGCGCGGGGAGCGGGCGCAACATAAAGGCCCCTTCCGACAAGTACCGGCGCGGCGCGCATGGGCGCCACGCCCGGCCCGCACGCCATGAACCTACCGCCCTTTCGCACCGCGGCGGCCGCCGCCGCGCTTGCCGGCGGCGTCTTTGCCGCCATGCCTGCCGCGCACGCATGGACACTCGTCTCCTGCGACCTGCACGGCACCGTCGCCACCCTGCCCACCACCTTCCGGCAATTCCGCACCGATGGCTCGGAACTGGTCCAGGTGTTGTTCAAGCTGAAAGTGAAAGCCGCCGAGATCCCGGACGGGGAGCGCGCCGACACCGACTGCTCGCAGTTCGTGGGCAAGGATGTCGATGTGGCGCTGGAGAACGTGCCGGCCCGCAGGATCCAGCGAGGCAAGCCGCTGAACGTGCGCTACCGGTATGACGAATCGCTGGGGCAGGCGATGTCGACAAAGTACGAGCTGACGCCCTGACGCCTTGCCGACGTCGCGGCCGCTAGTCGTTGACCGAGCACGACACGGGCGAACCGTCCTCGAACTCCACGTCGTAGGTGTGCACCGGATCCCAGGGCAGCGTGAACCAGAGTTCATAGCCGTCGCCGTCTTCATCGAACAGCCACAGGGCGCGCAGCACGGCCTTTTCCGCCATGGCCTCGGCGGTTTCCTCGGCCAGGAGCTGGTCGTCTTCGATGCCCAGCTTCTTGTAGTGCTCATACGAATAGTTGTCGAGCAGGAACTCGGCAGCGGCCAGGATCTGTTCGTCCAGGTCGTCGATGATGGCCTTGACCACCTTGGAGGCGTCGCCGCCGGGCTCCTCGCCATCGGTCTGGATCATGACGTGGATGGGCGGCCGGCCCTCTCCTGCGGGGACGTTTTCCGCCGCCCACAGATCGGGTTCTTCGAGGTCCTGGGTGAAATTGAATCGTGCCATCTGGGGCTCCGTGATTTGTCATGGCGAGCCGGAAAAGGCCATGGCTCGCCCTAGGCCGTCTAGCCTTTCAGCCATTTAACCAGATGCAGGCTCCCGCGTCTTTGGGGGCACGCGACGTTTTTGCGCCTAGGACATGCGCAGGTCGCGCCAGGCGGGCGCTGCCTCACGGTGCGCCCGCCTCGCCCTGGCGCCAGGGCGCGGCCGCGTCGCCGCAAAGACCCAGCAGAATCTCCGAAAACCGCTCCTCCGCCGCCAGGGCCTGGTCCCGCCTGCGCCGGATCAGGTTGATCGGCGGCAGCTCCCAGCCGAAATCCCAGGGCACCATGCCCAGCCTGCCGCGCTGGCACAGCTCGCGCGCGATGTCTTCGGGCACCACCGAAATCAGCGTGTCGTTCATGGTGAGGATCCCTTCGATCACGTCCGTCGAATAGGCTTCCAGCACCGGCGACGGCGGTTGCAGCTCCGCGCGGATGAAATGCTCCACGATCAGTTGCCGCGTGGGCGTATTGGCCGCGGGCAGCACCCAGTCCATGGCGGCGACGGCGGCCCAGTCCGGCTGGCGCCGGGCCAGCCGCTGGGCCAGGCGGCCATGCGCGATCAGGCGCGGGCGCTGGCGATACAGCACGCGATGGATCAGATCCTCGTGCGTCACGGTGGACGTGGCCCGGCTGATGATGCAGTCCAGCTCATGGTGGCGC
This sequence comes from Achromobacter sp. MFA1 R4, assembly GCF_900156745.1. Taxonomy (NCBI): domain Bacteria; kingdom Pseudomonadati; phylum Pseudomonadota; class Betaproteobacteria; order Burkholderiales; family Alcaligenaceae; genus Achromobacter; species Achromobacter sp. MFA1 R4. The sequence goes on from NZ_LT707065.1 coordinate 612,657, forward strand.
AGCATCGGCACCAGGTGATCCGTGGTGGCGCGGTGCAGGCTCAGGGTCACGCCATGACGCTGATGCAGGCTGCTGATGGCGGCGGTCAGCAAGGCGCTGGACACGTAGGGCACCACGCCCACCTGCAGGTGGGCGGAATGGCCGGCATGCAGCGCCTCGACCTCGCGCGCCCACAGGTCCAGGTCGCTGAGCAGGTGCCTTGCCCGCACCAGCGCCAGGTTCCCGAGCAAAGTGGGCTGCAGGCCGCTGCCGGTGCGCTGGAACAGGGGCGCGCCAAAGATGTCCTCCAGCTCGGCGAGCGCCTTGGTCACCGCCGGCTGGCTGATGCCGGTTGCGGCCGCCACGCGCGTCAGCGATCGGTGGCGGTCGATGTTGACCAGCAGCGTCAGATGCCGGGGCTTCAGGCGGTTGACGAGCCGGACTGCGTCCCAGGTCATGGCATGCTCCGAATAACCATTCAGTTATCGGATTATGCCAATAAAGATAAAACCAGTTATTTCAGGATCCTATACTGCAGGCATCTCCCCGCCGTCCGGATACGCCCGATGACTCCCTCATTTACCACCCGACCCGAAATTCGCGGCACCTACGGCGTGGTCTCGTCCACGCACTGGCTGGCGTCGCAAGTGGCCATGAGCGTGCTGGAGCGCGGCGGCAATGCCTATGATGCCGCCGTGGCCGGCGGCTTTGTGCTGCAGATCGTGGAACCGCACCTGAACGGCCCCGGCGGCGAAGTGCCCATCCTGTTCTGGAACGAGCGCGAACAGCGCATGCGCGCGCTGTGCGGACAGGGCCCGGCGCCCGCGCTGGCGACGCCCGATTACTTCCGCGGGCTGGGACTGGATCTGGTGCCCGGGATCGGCCTGCTGCCCGCCACCGTGCCGGGCGCGTTCGGCGCCTGGCTGACCCTGCTGCGCGACTATGGCACGTGGGAGCTGGCCGACGTGCTGCGGCCGGCCATCGACTACGCGCGCAACGGCTTTCCGCTGGTGCCGCGCATATCGCAGGCCATTCTTGCGGTGCAGGCGCTGTTCCGCGACGAGTGGACGAGTTCGGGCCAGGTCTGGCTGCCGGGCGGGCGCGTGCCCGCGCCGGACGCGTTGTTCCGCACGCCGGCCATCGCCGCCACCTATACCCGCATCCTGGACGAAGCGCACGCCGCCAGCACCGACCGGCGCGGCCGCATCGATGCGGCGCTGGACGTCTGGTATCGCGGCTTCGTCGCCGATGCGATCGACGACTACTACACAAACCAGGCCGTGCTGGACACGACCGGGCAGCGCAATCGCGGCCTGCTGCGCAAGTCCGATCTTGCCGATTGGCGCGCCACCTACGACGAACCGCTGACCACCCAGTATGGCCGCTACACCGTGGCCAAATGCGGCGTGTGGTCGCAAGGCCCTGTGCACCTGCAACAGCTCGCGCTGCTGCGCCACCTGGACGTCGGCGGGCTGGATCCGCTGTCCCCGCAGTTCGTGCATCGCGTGGCCGAGGCGGCCAAGCTGGCCTTCGCGGACCGCACCGCGTGGTACGGCGACCCGGATTTCGTGCAGGTGCCGATCGAGGCCCTGCTCAGCGACACGTATGCGCGGGCGCGCGCCGCCAGCATAGGAGAGCGCGCCTCGGCCGCGCTGCAGCCCGGCAGCCCGGGCGGCCTGACGCCGCGCCTGCCCGACCTGGACGCCGCGATCCGCACCCTGGCCGCCTCCGATACCCGCTATGGCGTGGGCGAACCGACCTTCGCCGCGTTGCCGCCCGTGACCGAATGGGCTGCGCGCGAGCTGTTCGTGGGCGATACCTGCCAGATCGACGTCATCGACCGCGACGGCAACATGGTGGCGGCCACGCCTTCGGGCGGCTGGCTGTCGTCCAGTCCGGTGGTGCCCGCGCTGGGCTTTTCGCTCACGACCCGGCTGCAGATGACCTGGCTGGACGAGGACGTCCCCGGACGCCTGCAGCCCGGCAAGCGGCCCTGCACGACGCTGTCGCCCGGCCTGGCGCTGCGCGACGGGCTGCCCTACATGGCCTTCGGCACGCCGGGCGGCGACCAGCAGGACCAATGGACCGTCGCGTTCTTCCTGCGTCACGCCATGGGCATGAACCTGCAGGAGGCGATCGACGCGCCGTCCTGGCACATCGATCACTTCCCGGGGTCGTTCTGGCCGCGCTCGCAGACGCTGAACCGCCTGACCGTGGAGTCGCGCATGCCCGCCGCCACGCTGGACGCGCTGCGCGCCGCCGGTCACGACGTCAAGGTCGGACCGGACTGGTCCGAAGGCCGCATCAGCGCCTGCACCCGCGAGCCGGCCGAGGGCGGCGGGCTGCTGCTGCGCGCGGCCGCCAATCCGCGCGGGATGCAGGGATATGCCGTCGGCCGCTGAATCGATTTCCATCCGACCGGCTCTGAGAAGCCGGACACTACGCAAGGGGTAACCGCACCATGAAACTGCAATTCAAACGACTGCTGCGCACGTTCGCGCTGGGACTGGCCATGGCCGCGCCCGCGATCTCCCACGCCGCCTGGCCCGAAAAGCCGATCACGCTGGTCGTGCCGTGGGCCGCGGGCGGCTCCACCGACATCCTGGCGCGCGTCCTGTCGGAAGGCCTGACCCAATCGCTGGGCCAGCCGGTCATCGTGGAAAACCGCTCGGGCGCGTCCGGCAACATCGGCACGGCGTTCGTCGCGCGCGCCAAGCCGGACGGCTACACGCTGCTGGTCGGGTCGATGAGCACGCACACGATGAACCAGGCGCTCTACCCCAACATGCCGTTCGACGGCGTGAAGGATTTCACGCCCATCGCCGAGCTGGCCCTCGTCACCAACACCATGGTGGTGCACCCGTCGGTACCGGCCTCGAACGTGAAGGAATTCATCGCCTACGTGAAGGCCAATCCCGACACGGTGGCCTACGCCTCGGCGGGCCAGGGCTCGACCAATCACCTGAGCGCGGTGCTGTTTGAAAAGGCCGCTGGGGTGAAGATGATGCACATCCCCTACCGCGGCGGCGCGCCCGCGGTGCTGGACACGGTGGCTGGCCGCACGCAGGTGTTGTTCAGCGCGGGGACGCAGACGCTGCCGCACGTGCAGTCCGACAAGCTCAAGCTGCTGGCCGTCACCGAAGACAAGCGCTCGCCGCTGCTGCCCAACGTACCCACCGTGGCCGAAACCCTCCCCGGCTATGAACTGTCGGTCTGGTATGGCGCGTTCGGCCCGGCCGGCATGCCGCCTGAATTGACCGCCCGTCTGAACCGCGAGATCAATCTGATCCTGAAGCGGCCCGAGGTGGTCAAGAAAATGGGGGACATGGGCGTGCTGCTGACCGAAACCACGCCGGATCAGTTTGGCCAGATCCTGGCGCGCGATGCGGACAAGTACGGCAAGCTGATCAAAGAACTGGGAATCACGGCGGAATGACCGATATCTCCCCCAGCGCGGAGCTGGCCGGCGTAGAGGCCATCTCGCGCGCCTACGCGGCTGGCGAACCCGAGGCCGCCTTGCAGGCCATCGACGACTACATCCGCCTGCGCCTCGCGCACACCCTGTGCACCGTCAACCGCTACGATGCCCAGGCCATGCGCGTGGTCCGCCTGTACAGCTCGAACCCGCACGCCTATCCGCCCGGGGGCAGCAAGGACAAGACCGGCACGGCATGGGGCCGGCACGTCCTGCTGGAGCAGCAGGTCTTCGTCGGGCAGGGCGAGGACGCGATCCGCGAATTCTTCGACGATCACGACGCGATCCGGAAATTGGGGTTGCAGTCGGTGATCAACGTGCCGGTGGTGGATTCCGGCCGGTGCCTGGGCACCGTCAACTTCCTGATGCCGCGGCCGGCCGTGTCGGATGCCGATATCCACACTGCCCGGCTGGCGGGGCTGCTGGCATTGCCGGCATTCCAGGGGCTGCAGCGGCCCGATTGAGGCGGCGCGCGGGTATATTGGACTTATTGCCCACTTACCCGACGCCCATCATGATCAAAGGTTCCTGCCTGTGCGGCCGCGTTGCCTACGAGATCACCGGCCCGCTCACCCACGCACTCAACTGCCATTGCATCATGTGCCGCAAGTCGCACGGCGCGGCCTTCCGCAGCCGCGCGACGGTGCAGGCCAAGGACTTCGCCTGGACGCGGGGCGAGAACCACATCACCTGGTACGCCTCGTCGCCCGGTTGCTACCGCGGCTTCTGCGAGGCCTGCGGCTCGCCCTTGCTCAGCCGGTTCGACCAGACCCCGGATATCTACGGGCTGCCGCTGGGGGCCCTGGACGACGACCCGGGCGTCAAACCCGAAGCGCACTATCACGTGTCGAGCAAAGCGCCGTGGTACGACATCACCGACGCGCTGCCCCAGCACGAGGGCGCCATGGAAAGCGCGCCGGACCACGACCCGCAAATCCCGCCCCTGCCCTTTTCGCACGGCAGATAACACCTGCGTTGGGCGGCGGACTTCACAGGAGATCGACATGAACGACTATGGCGTCGTACTGGATCCGACCACATTGCGTTTCACGCGACGGCTGCCCGCCAGCGTGCAGGAGGTGTGGGCCTGGCTGACGGAATCCGACAAACGCGGCCGGTGGCTGGCTTCCGGGGACATGGAACTGACCGAGGGCGGGGGCGTGACCCTGCGGTTCCTGCATGCAGACCTGTCTTCCGTGCGCGAACCGACGCCCGAGGCCTACAAGCCCTTTGAAGAAGGGCTCACGACCCAGGGCCTGATCACGCGCTGCGAACCGCCTCACCTGCTGGGCTACACCTGGGGCGGATCGGCCGGATCGCCGTCCGAAGTGATTTTCGAGGTCTCGCAGGAGGACGACGGCGCGCTGCTGGTGCTGACCCATCGCAAGCTGGCCAGCCGCGACGATATGGTCGACGTCGCTGGCGGCTGGCATACCCATCTGAACGTGCTCGCCGCCCGGCTGGCCGGACGCGAGCCCGGCCCCTTCTGGTCCGCCAACGCGGCCTGGGAGGCCGACTACCAGCGCCGCATACCGCACCGCTAGAGTCGTTCAAGCACAACTATCATGGCCGAACCAAGCATAAAAACTGGCTAAATGGCCAGCTTTGCAGTAACATAAGTCCGTGATTTTTCCGCAAAAACCGGACTTCGGTCATTCTGCGTGCCAACCTGTAGCGCCCACAAAAGGGCGCTATTGAATGAGCGTCAGCGCCGCAGACTGCATCCGGTTTTTCCTTTGGGCGACCCCCGTCACAGCCCAACGCGCCGCCGCAATCCGCGTGGCGCCAAGCATTGCCGCAGACGCTGCAACCCCGCTTCTTCCGGCAAAGGTGCCCGCAGCACCAACGCCGCGACCTACGCGCGCATCGCGCGCACTTACCTCGGGGCGCGAGTATCCGCCATTTCAGACATCCACCCGGATGCCGTGGCCATACCCACGCTTGCCCGGACGTTTTTTACGTTCAAACCGCTGGACCGGTTTATCCGAGTCCGACGCGCTTGCCGCCTTGGGCGGCGGGTCATGCCGCAGGCATGGCTGCGCGTTTTGATCAAGGAGTAGAGCATGGCTAAAGAAGAACTCATCGAATTGGATGGCATCGTTGACGAAGTGCTGCCCGATAGCCGCTACCGCGTCAAACTGGACAACGGCATCGAAGTCGGCGCCTACGCGTCGGGCCGCATCCGCAAACACCGCATCCGCATCCTGGCGGGCGACCGCGTCACCCTGGAAATGTCGCCGTATGACCTGACCAAGGGCCGCATCAACTTCCGCCACAAGGACGAACGCGCTCCCGCGCCGCACCGTCCCCAGCAGTACCGCCGCTGATCCGGCTGCCCGGGCCGGCTTCACGCCGGCGCCCGGCTCTCTTTTCCGCGAGTCATTAAGCCCGGCTCGCGAATTGCCGTAATGCGTGGAACGCGCGTTCATGAAAGAATGGCGCTCCCCGCCTGGCGCAACGCCGGGTCGGATACGCACGAAGCACGATGGACCTGAAAGAAGAATTGCAAGCCGCCGCAGACCAGCTTGCCCTGGCGCGCAGACGTTTCGCGAAGGGCGAGGAAGGCCTGCGCCTGCTGCGCCAGTCGCGCGAGGCATTCATCAACAGCCTGCGCAATACCGGCCTGACCTACGCCGACGCCAAGACCAAGTACGACAATTGCCTGGATGACCAGGAAGCCGAACAGCGCAACGTGCAGCAGCAGATGGAGTATGCCGAGCGCATGCACCAGTACGTGCTGAACCGCATTGCGATGCAGGCCCAACAGGCCAACAAGGCCAACCAGGCCTGACGCGCCCATCCTGTCCGACCCGTCCGGCCTTTATCCAGCCTGCCCGTCAGGGCTTGAACGCGCCGATGAAGATCGCCGGATCGATGCGCGCATCGTTCAGGCTGACATTCCAGTGCAGATGCGGGCCGGTCGCCCGCCCGGTCGCGCCCACCTTGCCCACCACCCCGCCGCGCGGCACCTCGTCGCCCACCTTCACGCTGATGGCCGACATGTGGCAGAACATGCTGACCAAGCCCTGGCCATGGTCCAGGAACACGGTCTTGCCGTTGAAGAAATAATCCCCCACCAGCACGACCACACCGGCCGCCGGCGCCTTGATCGGCGTGCCCGCGGGCACGGCGAAATCCAGCCCTGAATGCGGGTTGCGCTCCTGGCCGTTGAAAAAGCGGCGCAGGCCGAAGGGGCTGGACAGCCGCCCGCCGTCGACCGGACGGTCCAGCAGCAGGTTGCTCGGCGTGACGCCCGCGCGATAGCGGGCGTAGGCGGCAAGCTGCTCGGCCAGTTCGCGCTCGATGCGCTTCAGGTCGTCGGGATTCGGGTCGACCTGGCGGCGGTTCTTCAGGGTGATGTGCTGCGCCACGTATTCCTTGGCGCCCACCGTGAAGGCCACCTTGCGCTGGCCGGCGGCATCCTTGACCTGGATATGCTCCTGGCCCGGCTTCACGCTAAGCGGGATGCCGACCACGGCGATCCACTGTTTGCCTTCTTCCCGCACCACCAGCACGCGCCGGTCCAGATACGTGACCTCTGGCGCGCTTTCGGCGTCTCCCAGGCCCAGCACCGCCACGCCGCCGGGCACGCGCGCGTCCAGCTTGCGGCTGATGTAGCCCGCGGCCGCCTGCCCCCGTGCGGGCCACCCCAGGCACAGGGCTGCCGCCGCCAGGCCGGTGCGCAGGAGGTCGCGCCGGTGGATGATGGCGCTCAACGGCACAGGTTGGCCGGTTCGATGATGGACTGGTCGCGGCGCGCGATGCGCGTGGACAGACGCGCCTCGGTCTTGCCCTTCCAGTGCGTGGTCGTCAGGACGGCTTCGACGCCCAGGCTGCCGTGCAGGATGAGCTCGTAGCCGTTGCGCACCGGCTTCTGCTCGAAGTCCACGCCCAGGCCTTTCCAGGCTTGCGCCACGCATTGCGTGTAATCCTCGGGAGTGCGCTGGGTGGAGCCGTAGAAGACGGGATCGCGGTCGCGCACGTCCTTGACGTTGGCGCAGGCCGACAGGGCGGCCAGGGCGGCGAGGGACAGAATGGTACGAACCTTCATGACGATGGGAACTCTTGGTCAATAGGGGTTGATCGGGGCGGCCAACTATACCGCACGGCCCTTGCCGCCCCCGGGCGGGGACCGGCCGCCAGCGCGGGGTTCAGGCCGGGGTTCACGCTGGGGTTCACGCCTTTTCAGGGCGGCGGGCGGACTTCGGGCGGAAGGCCGCGATGACCTCGGGACGGGTCTCGGCGTAGGGACCGCCGATGAGGTCGATGCAATAGGGAATGGCGGCGAAGATGCCTGGCACCAGCACGGCGCCGTCCTCCCCTTTCAGCCCTTCGAGGGTCTCGCGGATGGACTTGGGCTGGCCGGGAAGGTTCACGATCAGGGCGGCATGGCCGTCCGTTTCGCGGATGACGGCCACCTGACGCGACAGGATGGCCGTGGGCACGAAGCGCAGGCTGATCTGGCGCATCTGCTCGCCAAAGCCCGGCATTTCCTTGGTGCCGACGGCCAGGGTCGCTTCGGGCGTGACGTCGCGCCGGGCCGGGCCGGTGCCGCCGGTGGTCAGGACGAGGTCGCAGCCGCAGCGGTCGACCAGTTCGATCAGGGTGTCGGAGATGCGCGCGGGCTCGTCGGGAATCAGCCGGTCCACCGCCTGCCAGGGCGAGACCAGCGCGCCGCCCAGCCACTCGCGCAGCGCGGGCAGTCCCTGATCCTGGTAGGCGCCGGTGGAGGCGCGGTCGGAAATGGACACCAGGCCGACGATCAGTTCATCGGGATGGCTGCGGACGATACGGGCAATGTCGGTCATGGCGAAAGAATGAGGTTCAGGCGATGAAACGCCGCGGCGGCGGAGGGCGCGGGCGATCCTGGGATACCTGCCTGGATGCCCTGCCGGGCACCGGGCGGGCGCGCGACATCGATGCTATCGCATTCCTTGACCGGGCACGTCCGCCCTTCCCCCCTGCCGGGTGTGGCAAAAAGGGGAATCGGCGCGCCGCCGAGGGTTTCCCGCGCTTGTTCGGGCCGGGGACGCTGGATAACATCCGCTAACAATCCCGCCCCGTTCGAGGCGCGGCGCATTATCGGATTTCCCATGTTCAAACGCACTCTCGCGCAGCATGCGCTCGCCGTGGCGCTGGCCCTGTCCGTCGCCGCGGCCGCCGGCTGGGCGGCCGTGCACCTGCTGGCCCTGAAGACAGAGGCGGTGCCCGTCGCCGCGCCAGGCATCTATATCCCCAATCTGGGCAACACGCTGGACGAGCAGACGCGCAACCTGTCGCGCCTGAGCCAGGCGCTGCGCACGGGCGACCGTCTCGTGATCCTGGGGTCATCCGAACTCACCAGCAACGATCTGCGCTTCGTGCCGTACCGCTACCTGGCCGACGAACTGCAAATGCCCGTGCTGGCCTACGGCCATTCGGGTTTTCAGTCCCTGGGCATGCAGTTCGTGCTGGCCGCGCTGGCCGATGACCTGTCGCCAGCGTCGCGCGTGGTCGTGATGCTGTCGCCCGGCTGGTTCGACGGCGACGGCGGGCTGGGACCGGACGAGTTCAAGGAACACGCCAACCCGCTGCTGCCGCGCCTGATGCGCCAGCCGGAAGGCCGGGCCGAAGTCCTGCGATGGCTGGATGCGAAGGCCGACGCCGGGGTCTTTTGGTCCATGGCGGCCGAGCAGGCGTATGTTTTCCGCCAACGGCTTGCAAGCCTGTGGACGCCGGCCCACGCCGCGCCCGCCCCCGAACCGGAGCGCGAGGGTCCGCCCGCCGCCGCCCGCGTGGTGGACTGGGACGCGCTGGCCAGCGAGGCGCAGGCGGCCGAACAGGCGCTCATGCAGGACAACCGCTATGCGGTGCGCGACGAGTTCTTCAACAAGTACCTGCGCAGCATCCCCGAGGGCGGCAAGACCGCCTACCAGCCCCAGCCGCTGACCGGCCGCGACGAACTCCGCGAGCTCGCCGCCCTGATGGCGCTGCTGCACGGGCGCGGGGTCGACGCGCTTTTCGTGATGCAGCCGCTGCACCCGATGGTGTTCAAGGATCTGGACCGCTTCCAGCCCATCCAGCGACAGGTGGCCGACCTGTGCCAGCGCTACGCCATGCGCTGCATGGACATGTACGGCGCCCCCTTCGAGGTGGGCACGCTGCGCGACGTCCAGCACCTGGGCGAGCTGGGCTGGCTGCGCGTCAACCAAAGGATCGCCGAGGAATTCCGCCCATGAAAAGAACGCTCTGGCTCTGCCTGCTGTATCTGGGCCTGCTGGCCGTGATGGTGATCCAGGCGGACACCGCCGCCAATCTGGGTAAGCCCATGGAGATCGAATTCCAGTATTCGAAGTTCTGAATTGGGGCCTGGTCATTCAGGGACAGGTCACAAATCTGCAATAATCGGGGCCTCTCGCCGGAACCTCGCCCCCTTCCCCATGTTCGACCTCTTCCATGGCCTAGACCTTTGGGTCGGCCTCAGCCTCGTGCTGGCCCTGACCTTCGTCCTGGCCTTCGAATTCATCAACGGCTTTCACGACACGGCAAACGCCGTCGCAACCGTCATCTATACCAAGGCCATGCCGCCGCACCTTGCGGTGGTCCTGTCCGGAATATTCAACTTCCTGGGCGTGCTGCTGGGCGGCGTGGGCGTCGCCTACGCCATCGTCCATCTGCTCCCCGTCGAATTGCTGATCAACGTGGATACCGGCCGCGGCCTGGCCATGGTGTTCGCCATGCTGGCCGCCGCCATCGCCTGGAATCTCGGCACCTGGTATTTCGGTATCCCGGCGTCCAGCTCGCACACCTTGATCGGATCGATCCTGGGCGTGGGCCTGGCAAACGCGCTCATTACCGATCTGCCGCTGGGGGACGGGGTGAACTGGGGCAAGGCCATCGACATCGGCCTGTCGCTGGTGGCCTCGCCCATCGCCGGCTTCATGGTGGCGGGGGTGCTCCTGCTGGCGCTCAAGCGCTGGCTGCCCCTGTCCAAGATGCACAAGACGCCCGAGCAGCGCCGCGCCATCGACAACAAGAAGCATCCGCCGTTCTGGAACCGCCTGGTGCTGGTGCTGTCGGCCATGGGCGTGAGCTTCGTGCACGGCTCCAACGACGGCCAGAAGGGTATCGGCCTGATCATGCTGGTGCTGATCGGGATCGTGCCGGCCAACTTCGTGCTGGACACCCACAGCACCACCTACCAGATCGAACGCACCCGCGACGCCGCCAACCACCTGCTGGTGTTCTATCAGCGCAATGAAGCGCTGCTGGGCGATTACCTGGCGCTGCGCCGCGTCGACATCCAGGAAGACCTGCCCGCCAATTTCCACTGCGATCCGACCCTGACGGTGCCGACCATCATGGCGCTGCAGAACGACCTGCACGGCGTGGCCAACTACGCCGACCTGTCGGCCCAGAAGCGCATCGACGTGCGCCGCTACCTGCTGTGCCTGGACGATACGGCCAAGAAGGTGGCTCGCCTGGAGGGCCTGCCCGCGCGCGAAGCCGCCGACCTGCAGCGCCTGCGCGCGGACCTGACCGCCACCACGGAATACGCGCCGTTCTGGGTGATCGTGGCCGTGGCGCTGGCGCTGGGCGCGGGCACCATGGTGGGCTGGCGCCGCGTCGTCCTGACCGTGGGCGAAAAGATCGGCAAGCAGGGCATGACCTACGCGCAGGGCATGTCGGCGCAATTGACCGCCGTGGGCGCCATCGGACTGGCCAACGTCTTCAGCTTGCCGGTATCGACCACGCACGTGCTGTCCTCGGGCGTGGCGGGCACCATGATCGCCAATAAAACCGGCCTTCAGGGCAACACCGTGCGCAACATCCTGCTGGCCTGGGTGCTGACCCTGCCCGCGTCGATGCTGCTGGCCGCCGGCCTGTTCTGGATCGGCGTGCAGATCGCAGGCTGATCGCCCGGCCGTGCAGGCAATCTGCACGGCCGCTGCAACACTCTGGGTATCGCGCCGGCCTATGCGCCCGCGCCGGGCGCCGTCTACCATGGCGCCATGACGACCTCTCTTCCCACTCTGCATTACGTTTTTGATCCGCTCTGCGGCTGGTGCTATGGCGCCGCGCCGCTGGTGGAGGCCGCCCGCGGCATTGCGGGCCTGTCCATCGAGCCCCACGGCGGCGGCATGATGACCGGCGCCAACCGCCAGCCGGTCACCGAGGCCCTGCGCCGCTATGTCATGCCGCACGACGAGCGCATCGCCGGGCTGACGGGCCAGCCGTTCGGCCCGGGCTATTTCGACGGCCTGCTGCGTGACGGCGGGGCGGTGTTCGATTCCGAACCGCCCACCACGGCCATCCTGGCCGCGCAGACAATGGCGGGCCGCGGCCTGGACCTGCTGCGCCGGATGCAGCACGCGCACTATGTGGAAGGCCGGCGCATCGCCGACCCGGCGGTCCTCAGGATGCTGGCAACGGACATCGGCCTGGACGCCGAGGCCTTCGACGCGGCGTATGCGGCCGCGCAGGGCACCGAGACGGCCGCGCACATCGCCGCCAGCCGCCGGCTGCTGGCCCAGGTGGGCGGCACGGGCTTTCCCACGTTGGCGCTGGAGCAGGGCGGCGTCTACACCCTGCTGGAACCCAGCCGCTTCCTGGGCCGTCCTGAACAATGGCGGGACCACCTGCAGGCGCGCATCGCGGGCCCGCGCTGACGGGGCGCGCCGGACGTCAGGACTCTTCGATGTCGCCGTCGCGCTGCAACGCGCGGTGCATGGCCGGGCGGTCACCCAGCCGCTCGACATAGGCGGTGAAGACAGGCGTCTCGGGCACGACCTTCATCTGCATCATGTAATGCAGCGAGCCGCCCAGCACGATATCCACCGCGGAGAACTTCTCGCCCAGGAAGAACGGCCGCGCCTGCAGCACCCGGGCCAGCACCTGCTCGACCTCATCCGCCGACCCCCAACCCAGCGCCGCCTGGTGCGGCGTCTTGTAGGCCCGCTCGACCATGGCCGGCTCGAACACGCCCGTGGAATAGGCCAGCCAGGTCAGGTAGGGGCCGCGCTGCCGGTCCCCAATGAGCGGCCCGAGGCCCGCCTCGGGGTGCAGGTCCGTCAGGTACAGCGCGATGGCCGGCGTCTCGAATACGGGCACGCCGTCATGCACCAGCGCGGGCACCTTGCGATGCGGATGGATGTCGATGTAATCGGCCGGCATGTGCCCCGTGCTGTCGTGCCCGCGGATCGACACCATTTCGGTGTCGTAAGGCACGCCCAGTTCCTCGAGCAGCCACAGTATCCGGAACGACCGCGATCGCGGCGCGTGATAGAGCGTAAGCATGGTCGGACTCCTTGGGGGGATCGGACCATTTTGCCCTGCCGATCGCTACGCCGCCAAGGCCGGCAATATCCCGTAGCCCGCCATGCCGGGCGTTGACCGCGTGCCCTCAGGGCAGGCCCCCCAGCGCCCGCAATTGCGCCCTGAGGCGGCGCACCTCCTGGCTCAGGTCCAGGATGAGGGCCACGGCATCCAGCCCCGCGCCAAAGTCGCGTTCCAGCCGCCGCGCGTGCAAGGCGCGCTGCAGGTCCACGCTGTAGAAGCGCCATTCCGACGGGCCGCCCCCGCTGGCGGTGACGATGCCCACTTCCACCAGCCGGGCCACCCATTCCACTTCCGCCCCGCAGGCGCGGGCAAGGTCATCCGCGCTGAGCGGTTGCGACTTGCCCACGACGGTGGCGCTGGCGATCACGATCTTCTTCATGGTCAGACCCCCAGGTTGCGGCGCGGGTTGAAGGGCAGGTCCTGCTGCAGCTTGCGGTAGGCGGCCTTGGCAGCGTCGCTGTCGGCCGGCGGCAGGACCAGGTCCAGGACCAGGTACAGATCGCCGGGCGGATCGCCCGGGATGCCGCGCCCCCGCAGCCGGAGCTTGCGGCCGTTGCCGGACCCCGGCGGCACCGACACCTCGACCGTGCCCGCGGGCGTGGGCGCCTGGACATGCGCGCCCAGCGCGGCTTCCCAGGGCGCGACCGGCAGCGTCATGTAGAGATCGCGGCCATCGGCGCGATAGCGCGGGTGCGGCTTGAAGCGCACTTCCAGGTACAGGTCGCCGTTTTCGGCGCCGCCATAACCGGGCATGCCTTGTCCGACCAGCCGGATGTACTGGCCTTCGCGCACGCCAGCCGGGATCCTGACGCTGAGCGTGCGGCTCTGCATCTGCGGCCGGCCCTGGGCGTCCATCTGCATGGAGCGCAGGCTGATGTCGCGCGTCGCGCCCTTGAACGCGTCTTCCAGGTCGACTTCGATGGCGGCGTGGTGGTCTTCGCCGCGCGCGCGGAACTCCTGCTGGCGCGCCCCGCGCCGCCCGCCGCGGCCGCCGAACAGCGACGAGAAGAATTCGCTGAATTGCGCTTCGTCGCCGGGCGCCGCGCCGCGGTGGAATTCGAAGCCTTCGTCCCAGCCCGGCGGCGGCTGGAAGCCCCCATCGGGCGATACGCCCGCCGCCAGGTTGTCATAGGCCTGGCGCTTTTCGGCGTCGCGCAGCACGTCATAGGCCTCGTTGACGTCGCGCATGCGCGACTCGGCATCGCTTTCCTTGCTGACGTCGGGGTGATATTTGCGGGCCAGCTTGCGGTAGGCCTTGCGGATGTCGTCGTCGGACGCGCCCTGTTCCACCCCGAGAATGCTGTAGTAGTCCTTGAACTCCATGTTCCAGCTCACGTAGAGGGTTGAGGCCGCGTCCGGCACAGCCAGATCCGGCCTTGAATAGCCAAAAGATAGGGGCTATGGACCGATTTTTCAATGCAATTTGCCAGGTTGGAAACGGCGCATAATGGTCGGTTTGGCGCGCGTCCGACCTGGTCGCGCCGCTTCCCGACATCATCCATCGCGGGCCCCGCGCGCCCGCGCGAAGGAAACCGAACGTGCTGGACATCATCGACGTCGACTTCAACGACCCGGAACACGGCCGCCAGGTGTTGGCCATGCTGAACGAATACGCCAGCGGACCCATGGGCGGCAACACGCCCCTGCCCGCCCATGCGCAGGCCAACCTGATCGCGGAACTGGCCCGCCGCCCCACCGCCCACGCCCTGCTGGCCCGCATCGATGGCCAGGCCGCCGGCGTGGCGATCTACCTCGAGGGATTCTCCACCTTTGCGTGCCGTCCGCTGCTCAACCTGCACGATCTGGCGGTGGCGCCGACGTTCCAGGGCCGCGGCGTGGGCAAGCAACTGCTGGCCGCGCTGGAGGACCGTGCGCGCCAGATGGGCTGCTGCAAGATCACGCTGGAAGTGCTGGAAGGCAACGCCGTCGCCCAGGGCCTGTACCGCAAGCAGGGCTTTGAGGGCTATGCGCTGGACGAGACCACCGGGCGCGCCATGTTCTGGCAGAAAAAGCTGGCCGCCTGAATGGCGTAGTATGTGTTTTCGCCCCGGATGACCGGGGCCAGCACCCACACCGCAGGAATCACGATGAAGATGAGCAACATCCCCTTCGGCACCACCGACTGGTCCGAAGTGGAACGCACCGAACACGCCGGCGACACCGGGATGGCGTACTGGCGGACCCGCCATTTTGGCGATCTTCGCGTACGCATGGTGGAGTACACGGCCGGCTACCTGGCCGACCACTGGTGCACCAAGGGCCACATCCTGTTCTGCCTCGAAGGCGAACTGCACACCGAGCTGGAAGACGGCCGCCAGTTCGTGCTGACGCCGGGCATGAGCTACCAGGTGGCCGACCAGGCCGAACCGCACCGCTCATCCACCGCCACCGGCGCCAGGCTTTTCATCGTGGACTGACGCGCCGGCGCGACACGTCCGGGCTGCCGTTGCGTTACGCTTTGCAAACGCAGGCGCCCCGCGCAGCCTGACCATACGTTACCCGCCTGACCCGGAGACAAGCCTTGGGCGCCCCGATTACGCTATACGTCGACTCCCTGTTCCTCAGCCCCTTCGCCATGTCGGTCTATGTGGCGCTGACCGAAAAGCGCCTGCCATTCGAAGTGCGTCCCATCGATCTGGACGCCGGCGAGCAGCGCATGCAGCCGTTCCAGTGCCGCGCGCTCACCTCGCGGGTGCCGGCCATGACGCACGCGGATTTCAACCTGACCGAATCGAGCGCCATCGCCGAATACCTGGACGAAGCCTTTCCCGCGCCCGAGCACGCCGCCCTGTTTCCGGCCGGCCTGCGCGAGCGCGCCCGCGCCCGCCAGCTCCAGGCCTGGCTGCGCAGCGACCTCACGGCCCTGCGCCAGGAACGCCCCACCGAAACCGTGTTCTACGGAGAAGCCGGCCAGCCCCTGTCCGACGCCGGCCATGCCGCCGCGGCCAAGCTGATCCTGGTGGCCAGCCATCTGGTGGGCGTCCACCAGACCACGCTGTTCGACGAGTGGTGTATTGCCGACACGGACCTTGCGGCCATGCTCAAGCGTCTGGAGCAGGACGACCTGCCAGACACCCTGCGCGCCTACGTCGACGCCCAGTGGCAGCGGCCGGGCGTGCAGAAATGGCTGGAGCACAACGCCGCCGCCCGCTGACCAGATTGAAGCGGCTCAACCGGAAGCGGGCCGATCCATCCCGTTTTGACGCCGCGCATGCGATCGGATGTTGCACCGCACCATCCGTTGCGGTGTAATGGGGAGGTCAACGCCGCCGGTTCCAATAGGGACCGGCCCGCCGGGCGGCGCTTTGCCGCCGGGAGCAATCTACAGGAGATCGCCATGGCCGAATCCGGCACCGATCACACGCCCGTCCCGTCCTTCAACCCCTGGACGGCCGCGTACGAATATGCGGTGGACGCCTGGCAGCGCGGCGTGCTTTACGCTGACGTGATGCGCCAGCGCGGCAATCAGTACCACGATCACATGGCCAAGCGCG
This sequence comes from Achromobacter sp. MFA1 R4, assembly GCF_900156745.1. Taxonomy (NCBI): domain Bacteria; kingdom Pseudomonadati; phylum Pseudomonadota; class Betaproteobacteria; order Burkholderiales; family Alcaligenaceae; genus Achromobacter; species Achromobacter sp. MFA1 R4. The sequence goes on from NZ_LT707065.1 coordinate 628,923, forward strand.
CGCCCAATGTGCTCAGCATGGACTTTGAACTGGTGCTCGACGGCCGCGAGCTTCCGCGCCCCGTCAACTACGGCCTCTTGCGCATCACGCCCCCGGAGGGCGTGGAAGTGGACCCGATAAAGCGCCCCTTCCTGGTGGTGGACCCGCGGGCCGGCCACGGGCCGGGCATCGGCGGGTTCAAACCCGAAAGCGAAATCGGCGTCGCCGTGCGGGCGGGACACCCCTGCTACTTCGCGACGTTCCTCCCCCAGCCCATGCCCACGCAGACCGTCGAAGACGTGATGATGGCCGAGGCCCGCTTCCTGGAAGAAATCATCGCCCTGCACCCCGACGCGGAAGGCAAGCCGGTCGTCGTGGCCAATTGCCAGGCGGGCTGGCAGATCATGATGACCGCCGCCGTGCATCCCGAGCTCTTCGGCCCCATCATCGTGGCCGGCGCCCCCTTGTCGTACTGGGCGGGCTGGCGCGGCATGAACCCCATGCGCTATGCCGGCGGCCTGCTGGGCGGAAGCTGGCTCACCGCGCTGACCAGCGACCTGGGCAACGGCAAGTTCGACGGCGCCTGGCTGGTGCAGAATTTCGAGAACCTGAATCCGGCCAACACCTTGTGGTCCAAGCAGTACAACCTGTACTCCAAGGTCGACACCGAGGCCAGCCGCTACCTGAGCTTCGAGAAGTGGTGGGGCGGCCACGTCTTCCTGAACGGGCCCGAGATCCAATACATCGTCGACAACCTGTTCGTGGGCAATCGCCTGGCCACCGCCGGCCTGGTCACCTCCGACGGCATCCGCATCGACCTGCGCAACATCCGCTCGCCCATCGTGGTGTTCTGCTCCAAGGGCGACAACATCACCCCGCCGCCCCAGGCGCTGGGCTGGATACCCGATCTGTATCAGAACGAGGCCGAAATCCTCGCGCACGGCCAGACCATCGTGTACGCCGTCCATGAAAGCATCGGCCACCTGGGCATCTTCGTGTCGGGCAGCGTGGCCCGCAAGGAACACCAGGAATTCACCTCCAACATCGACATGATCGATGTGCTTCCGCCGGGCATCTACGAAGCCGAAATCGTCGACAAGACGCCGGATACGCCCAACGCGGACCTCGCCTTCGGCAACTATGTCCTGTCTTTTGAACAGCGCAAGCTGGACGACGTGCGCGCCATCGTCGACCGCAACGAAGAAGACGACCAGCGCTTTGCCGCCGTGGCCCGCATTTCCGACATCAATCTCGGCATGTACCGCAGCTTCGTGCAGCCGTGGGTGCGTGCCATGGTGACGCCCCAATCGGCCGAATGGATGCAGCGCATGCATCCGCTGCGCCTGCCCTACGAACTGATCTCCGACCGCAACCCGCTGATCGCGCCGGTCGCCAAGGTGGCCGAACAGGTGCGCGAAAGCCGGCAGCAGGCCTCGCCCTCCAATCCCTTCCTGGTCGCGCAGGAGATGTTCTCGAACATGGTCGAGACCGGCCTGAACATCTGGCAGGAAATGCGCGACTCGGCCGACGAACGCGCCTTCATGGGCATCTACGGGTCGCCGGTGGTGCAGGATCTGGCCGGCCTGGGCGCCAAGTCCGGTCCGCCGCGCAAGCATCCCGGGGTGTCGCCCGAGCATCGCCGCTTCATGGAAGAGCGCGCCGCGGAACTGCGTTCGATGCTGCAGGAAGGCGGCCTGCGCGTGGCCGCGATCCGGATGCTGCTGTATGTCTCGGGCGCCGAAGGCGGCCTGGACGAGCGCAGCTTCGCCCTGATCCGCAAGATGCGCGCCGAAGCCGACAACGCGCTGACCCTTGAACAGTTCAAGGACGTCATCCGCGAACAGGCCCTGATGATGACGCTGGATTCGACCGCCGCGATCCAGGCCATGCCGCACCTGCTGGAAGGATCGACGGCGGCTGAAATCCGCGCCGGCCTGGACGCCATGAAGAGCGTGCTGGAAGCCGCCGAACCGCTCAGCGACGCGGCGCGTGAAAGCCTGAACGACATGGAGCGCATCTTCGAAGCGGCCGAGCGGCGCGCGCAGCGGCGCGAACAGCCCCAGCCGGCGGCCCGCCGGCGCGCCGCCAAGGCGGCCGATGCGGGCAACGGCGCGCAGGATGCGGCCGAGCCCGCGAACGGCAGCGCGGTCGACGAACTGGTCCAGGCCGCCGCGCAGGTGCCGGACAAGACGGCCAGGCAACACCCCGCCGCGGCCCGCAAGGCGGCTAACGGGGCCTCGCCGGCCAAGGGCGCCGACAACCCCGCGGGCAAGACCGCGGCCAGAAGCCGGCCCGGCAGCGCGGCCAAGACGTCCGCCGAAGCGTCCGCCAGCGCACCGGCGCGGCGTGCCGGCGGCAAGGCGGCTTCCCGCCAACCTTCCAAGGCCAAGACATCATGAGCCTGCCCACCTCCACGCACTACGACAAACTCATCGCGCGCGCCCAGACGCTGGAGGCGACGCCCTGCGCCATCGCCCATCCCTGCGACGAACCCTCGCTGTCGGCGGCGCTGGAGGCGCGCGACCTGGGCCTGCTCAAGCCCATCCTGGTCGGCCCCGAAGGCAAGATCCGCGACACCGCCGCGCAGTTCAAGCTGAACCTGGGCGATGCGCGCATCGTCGATGTGCCGCACAGCCACGCGGCCGCCGAAGCCGCGGTGGCGCTGGTGCGCAGCGGCGAGGCCGCGCTGCTGATGAAGGGCAGCCTGCACACGGACGAACTGATGCACGAGGTGGTGGCGCGCACCACCGGCCTGCGCAGCGGCCGGCGCATCAGCCATGTGTTCATCATGGAAGTGCCGACCTACCCGGAACCGCTCTTCATCACCGACGCGGCCATCAACATCTTTCCCGACCTGGAAACCAAGGCTGACATCATCCGCAACGTGATCGACCTGCATCGGGGATTGGGGCTGGGCGAGCCGCGGGTGGCGATCCTGTCGGCGGTGGAACAGGTCACCCCCAGCATCCCCAGCACCATCGAAGCCGCCGCGCTGTGCAAGATGGCCGACCGCGGCCAGATCTCGGGCGGCGTGCTGGACGGCCCGCTGGCGCTGGACAACGCCATCAGCCCGGACGCGGCGCGCATCAAGGGCATCCGGTCGCCCGTGGCCGGGGTGGCGCAGGTGCTGGTGGTGCCCGACCTGGAGGCCGGCAACATGCTGGCCAAGAACCTGACTTTCCTGGCGAACGCCGAAGCCGCCGGCATCGTGCTGGGCGCGCGCGTGCCCATCATCCTGACCAGCCGCGCCGACAGCCCGCGTTCGCGCCTGGCCTCGTGCGCGGTGGCGGCGATCTACGCCCACCACCTTGCCCAGGAGCAGGCCAAGCCCCTGGCCTGACAGCAGGCCCCCTGCCCGCTCGCGCGGGCTCCGAGCGACTTGTCTCAACGTGGAAGCACACCGCCATGAGCGACACCATCCTCGTCATCAACGCCGGCAGTTCCAGCATCAAGTTCTACCTGTACGACATCGACGACAAGCACGCGCTCGCGCCCAGGCTGGGCGGCCAGCTGGAGGGCATCGGCACCACGCATCCCCGTCTGCGGGTGCGCGACGCGTCGGGGCAGGCGCTGGTGGAACGCGACATCGCGCCCAGCCATGCCCCCGACGTGCCCAACGCGCAGGAAGTCGTGGGCACCTGGCTGAGCGGCCATCTGGGCGGCGCGCCCCTGGCCGTGGGGCATCGCGTGGTCCACGGCGGGCCCGACCTGTCCGAGCCCGTGCTGGTCGATGACGACATCCTGACCAGGCTGGCCGCCTTCACGCCGCTCGCGCCGCTGCACCAGCCCAACAACCTGGCGCCGATCCGCGTCATCCGCGAGCGCCGGCCGTGGATTCCGCAGGTCGCCTGCTTCGACACGGCGTTCCATCGCAGCCACTCCGACGTCGCCGACCGCTACGCGCTGCCCGAGCGCCTCTACCTGGAAGGCGTGCGCCGCTACGGCTTTCATGGCCTGTCGTACGAGTACATCGCGCAGCGCCTGAAGCAGGCGCTGCCGGACATCGCCATGGGCAAGATCATCGTCGCCCACCTGGGCTCCGGCGTGTCGGCCTGCGCCATGCACCAGGGCAAGAGCGTGGACAGCACCATGGGCTTCACGGCGCTGGAGGGCCTGCCCATGGGCACCCGGCCGGGGCGCCTGGACCCCGGCGTGGTGCTCTGGATGATGGAACAAGGCATGAGCCACGATGAGATCGAGCACATGCTGTATTACGACTGCGGCCTGAAGGGCCTGTCCGGCATCAGCAACGACATGCGCGAGCTGCTGGCCAGCGATGCGCCATCGGCCAAGCGGGCGCTCGAATACTTCGCCTGGCGCGTGGCCGAAGGCATGATCGGCCTGGGCTGCGCCATGAACGGCATCGACGGCATCGTCTTCACGGCGGGCGTCGGCGAAAACTCCGCCGAGATCCGCCAGGCGATCAGCCAGCACTGGGGCTGGCTGGGCATCAAGCTGGACCCGGAACGCAATGCCCGGCACGGACCGCGCATTTCCAGCGACGACAGCCGCATCGGCGTGTACGTGGTGCGCACGAACGAAGAGCTGATCATCGCGCAACACACCCTTGCCCTCGTGAGGCAGCAATGAGCGCGCACCTGCCGCTCGCGGGCAAGCGCGGCCTGGTGACGGGCATCGCCAATGCCGATTCCATCGCGTGGGGCTGCGCCAAGGCGTTTCGCGCGATGGGCGCGGAACTGGCCGTGACCTACCTGAACGACAAGGCGCTGCCCCACGTGGCCCCGCTGGCGCAGCAGGTGGGCGCCCCCTTGCTGATGCCGATGAACCTGCTGAACGACGGCGAGCTGGAAGCCGTGTTCGATCGCATCACGGCCGACTGGGGCGCGCTGGATTTCGTGCTGCATTCCGTGGCCTACGCGCCGCGCGACGACCTGCACGGCCGCGTCACGGATTGTTCGCGCGCGGGCTTTCTGCAGGCGATGGACGTGTCGTGCTGGTCGTTCATCCGCATGGCCCACCTGGCCGAACCGCTGATGGCCCGCGGCGGCACGCTCTTCTGCATGAGCTATTACGGCTCGCAGATGGTCGTGGAGCACTACAACATGATGGGGCCGGTGAAAGCTGCGCTGGAATCGGCCACCCGCTATCTCGCGGCGGAGCTGGGGCCGCAAGGCATCCGGGTGCATGCGATTTCGCCGGGACCGCTCAAGACGCGCGCCGCCTCTGGCATCGCGGAGTTCGACACCATGCTGGACCGCGCCCAGGCCAAGGCGCCCGCGCGCAGCCTGGTGTCGATCGACGACGTGGGCGAAGCCACCGCGTGGCTGGCCACCGATGCGGCGCGTTTGATGACGGGACAGACGCTGTATATCGACGGCGGCTATCACATCATTGACTGACCGCCCGGCCTGTCCTGGCCCGCCGCTCAGGCCAGCGTGTCGGGCGCATCCTGGCGCCAGCGCTCGATGGCCTCGACCGCCTGCTCGGGACTGCCGAAGATCTTGTTCTGGCCGATCTTGTTGACCAGGCCCGAGCGCTGCAGCGCCTCGCGGAACTTGCCATGCCCGCCCGCCACCACCAGCGTGATGCCGCGCTCGTCCAGCACGCGCTTGAGTTCGTACAGCGCCTCGACCGCGTCGGCGTCGGCCTGGGTCATGGCTTCGGCATCCAGCACGAACCAGCGTACGTCGCCCGCCTGCTCGATGACCTCGCGCGCCCGCCGGCGGAAGGCGTCGGCGTTGAAGAACCACACCGAGGACTCGAACAGCCAGATCACCACGCCGGGCACGGGCTGGGCCTCGGGGTTCAGGTGCAGCTTGCCCAGCACGGTTTCACCAGGCAGGCGGCCCAGCAGCGCATCGCGGGGATTGCCGGACACGTACATGGCGTACAGCAGCGTCGCTCCCACCGAGACGGCCACGCCCTGCAGCACGCCGAACCCCACCACGCCCACCGCCGCCAGCACGCCGAAGGCCAATTCGATCCGGGAAATCCGGGCCAGCCGCTTGAAGGCCTGCCAGTCGAACAGGCTGGCCGCGGCCAGCAGCAGAATGGCCGACAGCGCGAACTGCGGCAGCCAGTACAGCGGCGCGCTCAGCAGGCCCACCACGACCGCCAGCGCGGCGGCGGCGCTGATGCTGACCAGCGGCGACGAACCGCCGGCCACCAGTCCCACCGCCGTGCGCGAATCGGCGCCCGTCACGACGTAGCCCTGGAACAGGCCGGCCGCGACGTTGGCCGCCCCGAAGCCCACCAGTTCGCGGTTCGGGTCCACGTGTTCACCCGTGCGGGCCGCAAAGCTGCGGGCCGTCACGATGCCGCTGGAAAAGCTGACGACCAGCACGCCCGCGGCCCCGAGCAGGACCCCGTCCACGTTGTCCAGACGCACCGGCAGGCTGAGCGCCGGCAGCCCGGCCGGCACGTCGCCCACTACGGCAATGCCCAGCGCCGGAAAATTGAATAGCCACGACAGCAGGCAAGTCGCGACCACCAGCAGGATGGGGGCAGGCCACGCGGGGCGCCAGCGTTTGACGGCCACCAGGAATACGCACGACGCCACGCCGAGCACCAGCGTGGGCCAGCGGATTTCGGCGAGCCGCTGCGACAGCTCCATGAAGGGATTGATCAGGCCGCTGTTGCGCAGTCCCACGCCGGTCAGGCCGCTGAGCTGCGACGTGGCCAGCGTGATCGCCACGCCCGCCATGTAGCCAATGAGCACGGGCCGCGACAGCAGGTTGGCGAGCACGCCCAGGCGCAGGACGCGCGCGATCAGGCAGCCCACGCCCACGGTCAGCGCAATGGCGGTGGCGCCCAGCAGCCGGTCTTCGGGCGTGGTCAGCGCCATGCCGGTCAGGGTGGCGGCGATCAGGGTGCAGGTGGCGGTGTCGGGGCCCACGATGAGGGTGCGCGACGACCCGAAGAAGGCGTAGGCGAGCATGCCCGCGATGGCGGCCCACAGGCCGGCGACGGGCGGCACGCCCATCATGGCGGAATAGGCCAGGCCGACGGGCAGCGCCACGGCGGCCACGCTCAGGCCCGCGGCGACGTCGCGACGCGCCGACTCACGGGAAATGCCCTGGAAGTTGGCCAGGCCGGGAATAAAACGGAAGTTCATGGTGCTGCGGGACGACCGGAAGAAGGGACTCCCGCAAGGCGCGGGTCGACCGCCTAGCCTACACCAACCCGATCGCACGGCGTGCGCGGGAAATCAAGACAATGGCATTGCAAGGGTGTCTGACACCCGTTCCGGTGTCTGACACCGCTTGCGCGGGCCCGGGCATCACGCCGGCATGCCGGGGTGTCAGACACCTTCCCCGGGCAGATCAGCCCGCGGCGCGGGCTTCCAGCACGGCCACGGCCGGCAGGGTCTTGCCTTCCAGGAATTCCAGGAACGCGCCGCCGCCGGTCGAGATGTAGCCAACCTGCTCGCCGATCTTGTACTTGGCGATGGCGGCCAGCGTGTCGCCGCCGCCCGCGATCGAAAAGCCTTCGGAGTCCGCGATGGCGCGCGCCACCACTTCCGTGCCATGGGCGAACTGGTCGAACTCGAACACGCCCACGGGGCCGTTCCAGACGATGGTGCCGGCCTGCTTGAGGATGTCGGCCAGTTGCGCCGCGGTCTGCGGGCCGATGTCCAGGATCATGTCGTCGTCGGCCACGTCGGTGGCCGCCTTGACGGTGGCCTCGGCGTCGGCGCCGAAGGACTTGGCGCACACCACGTCCACCGGGATCGGCACGGCCGCGCCGCGCTTTTTCATGATGTCGATGACGGCGCGGGCCTGGTCGACCTGGTCGGGCTCGGCCAGCGACTTGCCGATGGCCAGGCCGGCGGCCAGCATGAAGGTGTTGGCGATGCCGCCGCCCACGACCAACTGGTCGACCTTGTCGGCCAGCGATTGCAGGATGGACAGCTTGGTCGACACCTTGGAGCCGCCCACGATGGCGACCAGCGGACGCTTGGGCTCATGCAGCGCACGGCCCAGGGCTTCCAGTTCGGCTTCCAGCAGCGGGCCGGCGCAGGCCACGGGCGCGAAGCGCGCGATGCCGTGGGTGGTGGCTTCGGCGCGGTGCGCGGTGCCGAAGGCGTCGTTGACGTAGACGTCGCACAGCGCGGCCATCTTCTTGGCCAGCGCCTCGTCGTCTTTCTTTTCGCCGACGTTAACCCGGCAGTTCTCCAGCAGCACGACCTGGCCGTGGTCGACCTGCACGCCGTCGACCCAGTCGCGCACCAACTGCACGGGCATGCCCAGCAGTTCGGACAGGCGCTGGCCGACCTTGCCGAGCGAATCGGCCTCGGTCAGCACGCCTTCCTTGGGGCGGCCCAGGTGGGAGGTGACCATCACGGCGGCGCCGGCATCCAGCGCCAGGCGGATGCCGGGCACGGAGGCGCGGATGCGGGTGTCTTCGCTGATGCGGCCGGCGTCATCGAACGGGACGTTCAAGTCGGCGCGGATGAACACACGCTTGCCGGACAGGGCGCCGGCCTTAGCCAACGCGGACAAAGTTTTGACCTTGGACATATTTGGATTCCTTCGGTAGGCGAACAAAGGGGACGAACCCATTTTCCGCAATGGCGGAAAACAAATCCGTCCCCTTATGGACTGGCGGCGTGCTTACTTGGCTGACATCAGCGCGACGGTGGTGTCGAGCATGCGGTTCGAGAAGCCCCACTCGTTGTCGTACCAGGACGAGACCTTGACCAGGCGGCCCGAGACCTTGGTCAGCGACGCGTCAACGGTGCTGGAGGCCGGGTTGTGGTTGTAGTCCACCGAGACCAGGGGTTCGGTGTTGTAGTCCAGGATGCCCTTCAGTTCGCCTTCGGAGGCGGCCTTCAGGATGCTGTTCACTTCTTCGACGGTCGTGTCGCGGCTGGCCACGAAGGACAGGTCGACGATCGACACGTTGATGGTCGGGACGCGGATGGCGTAGCCGTCCAGCTTGCCGTTCAGTTCCGGCAGCACCAGGCCCACGGCGGCGGCAGCGCCGGTCTTGGTGGGGATCATGCTCATCGTGGCCGAACGCGCGCGGCGCAGGTCTTCGTGGTAGACGTCGGTCAGGACCTGGTCGTTGGTGTAGGCGTGAACGGTGGTCATCAGGCCGTTTTCCAGGCCCAGCTTGTCGTTCAGCGGCTTGACCAGCGGGGCCAGGCAGTTGGTGGTGCACGAGGCGTTGGAGATGACGGTGTCCGTCGCCTTCAGCACGCCGTGGTTCACGCCGTAGACGATGGTGGCGTCGACGTCCTTGCCGCCGGGGGCCGAGATGATGACCTTCTTGGCGCCGCCCTTGATGTGCGCGCCGGCCTTTTCCTTGGTGGTGAAAAAGCCCGTGCATTCCAGCACGACGTCGACCTTCAGGTCGCCCCAGGGCAGTTCGGCCGGGTTGCGGTTGGCCAGGACGCGGATCTTGTCGCCGTTGACGACCATGAAATCGCCGTCGACTTCGACGGTGCCCGGGAACTTGCCGTGGGCGGTGTCGTAGCGCGTCAGGTGCGCGTTCGTCTTGGGATCGCCCAGGTCGTTGATGGCGACGATTTCGATATCGTGCTTCTTGCCACCTTCATAGTGGGCACGCAGGATGTTGCGGCCGATGCGACCGTAACCGTTGATGGCGACGCGAATGGTCATGACTAAGCTCCTTTTTTACAAAACTTGCTTGACGGTCTCGGCCACCTTGTCGGCGGTCAGCCCGAAGAACTTGAACAGGGCGCCAGCGGGCGCGGATTCGCCGTAGCGGTCGATGCCGACCACGGCGCCTTCCAGCCCCACGTACTTGTGCCAGAAGGCGGTCACGCCGGCTTCGACGGCCACGCGCGGCAGGCCCTTGGGCAGCACGGACTGCTTCCAGGCGGCGTCCTGCTTGTCGAAGACGTCGGTGCTGGGCATGGAGACCACGCGCACGGCGATGCCTTCCTTGGCAAGCTGGGCCTGCGCGTCCAGCGCGATGGCGACTTCCGAGCCGGTGGCGATGATGACGGCGCGGGCGCCGTCGGCGTCGCGCAGCACGTAGCCGCCGCGGGCGATGGCGTCCACGGTGGCCGCGTCGCGCTGCACGAAGGGCAGGTTCTGGCGCGACAGCAGGAGGGCCGTCGGGCCGCCGTCATGCACATCCATGCCGATGCTGGCCGGACGCGTCACGGCGGCGTTCCAGGCCACGGCGGTCTCGGCGGTATCGCAGGGGCGCCACAGCGACAGGTTGGGAATCAGGCGCAGGCTGGCCGCGTGTTCGATGGACTGGTGGGTCGGGCCGTCTTCGCCCAGGCCGATCGAGTCGTGCGTGAACACGTGGACGACGCGCTGCTTCATCAGCGCGGCCATGCGGATGGCGTTGCGCGAGTAGTCGGAGAACGTCAGGAACGTGCCGCCGAACGGCAGGTAGCCGCCGTGCAGCGCGATGCCGTTCATGATGGCGGCCATGCCGAATTCGCGCACGCCGTAGTTGATGTGGCGGCCGAACTGGATGCCTTGTTCGCCGGCGCGGACGGCGGCGACGCCCTTCCAGTCGGTGAAGTTGGAGCCGGTCAGGTCGGCCGAGCCGCCCAGCATTTCCGGCAGCAGCGGCGCCAGCGCGGCGATCGCGAATTGCGAGGCCTTGCGGGTGGCGACGGTTTCGCCCTTTTCGAGGGTGGCGGCCAGGAAGGCCTTGAACTGGTCGGCGTAGCCGGCGGGCATTTCGCCCTTCATGCGGCGGGCGAATTCAGCGGCTTCGGCGGGGAATTCGGCGGCGTAGGCGTCAAAGCGCGACTGCCATTCGGCCTGGGCTTGCTCGCCCTGCTTGCGGCCGTCCCAGCCGTCGTAGATGTCCTGCGGGATCTGGAAGGGTTCCGACGACCAGCCCAGCGCGGCGCGCGTGGCGGCGATTTCGTCCTTGCCCAGCGGGGCGCCGTGCACGTTGTGCGTGCCGGCCATGTTGGGCGAGCCCTTGCCGATCACGGTGCGGCAGACGATGAGCGTGGGCTTTTCCGATTGCGAGCGCGCGGCCTTGATGGCGGCGTCCACGGCGGCGACGTCATGGCCGTCCACGCCGCGGATGACGTTCCAGCCGTAGCCTTCGAAGCGCTTGGCGGTGTCGTCGGCGAACCAGTGCTCGACGTGGCCGTCGATGGAGATGCCGTTGTCGTCGTACAGCACGACCAGCTTGCCCAGCTTGAGCGTGCCGGCCAGCGAGCACACTTCGTGCGAGATGCCTTCCATCAGGCAGCCGTCGCCCGTGAAGGCGTAGGTGTGGTGATCGACCAGGGTGTGGCCCGGCTTGTTGAATTCAGCAGCCAGCAGCGCTTCGGCCAGCGCCATGCCCACGGCATTGCCCAGGCCCTGGCCCAGCGGGCCGGTGGTGGTTTCCACGCCCGGGGTGATGCCCACTTCGGGGTGGCCCGGCGTCTTGGAATGGAGCTGGCGGAAATTCTTGAGTTCTTCGATGGGCAGGTCGTAGCCCGTCAGGTGCAGCAGGGCGTAGATCAGCATCGAACCATGGCCGTTGGACAGCACGAAGCGGTCGCGGTTGGCCCAGGCGGGATCCTTGGGATTGTGGCGCAGGTTGCCGGCCCACAAGGCTTGGGCGATTTCCGCCATGCCCATGGGAGCACCCGGATGCCCGGAGTTCGCTTGTTGCACGGCATCCATCGCGAGGGCGCGGATGGCATCCGCCAAGGCAAGTTTAGGGGCGGTCGGATTGCTCATTCGGAAGGCTCTTTGAAACTGGCGCGCCTACGTTGGAAATAGGGCCAGTTGAGTAGGTTGCGAAGCAGGAGATTTTAGCATCAGGGGATTTCCCGGACGCCATCGCCCGGATGCCCTATGTAATCGGGGGTTTCCAAGGGAAAGGGGCGAGCGGTGGTAGGCTACGCGTACTCGTCAGAACGCCCCGTTTCCCGCTACCTGCCCCCATGCCCGCCCCCCGTTTCTATTGCGACGTTCCCCTGGCCGCCGGCGCCCGCATCGCCCTTCCCGACGCCCTAGCCCATCATGCCGTGCGCGTGCTGCGCCTGCGCGCCGGCGAGGCCATCACGCTGTTCAACGGCCTGGGCGGCGAATTTCCCGCGGTGCTGGAAATCGACGGCAAGGCGGGCTATGCCCAGCTTGGCGAGTTCAATCCCCGCGAGGCCGAACTGGGCGGACGCATCACGCTGGCGCAGGGCCTGCCCTCCGGCGACAAGATGGACTGGGTGGTGGAAAAGGCGGTGGAACTGGGCGCGGCGCGCGTCTGCCCCATCGCCGCGCAGCGCAGCGTGCTGCAATTGTCCGGCGCCCGGCTGGAAAAGCGCGTGGCGCACTGGCAGCGCATCGCGCAGTCGGCCGCCGAGCAATGCGGCCGCAACCGCCTTATGGCCGTGGATGCGCCGCAGGCGCTGGCCGACTGGCTGGCCCAGCCCGCCGACGGATTGCGGCTGCTCTGCCACCCCGAGGCCGACCAGGACCTGGCCGGCCTGCTGCAAGGCGGATCGGGGGCATCGGGGGCATCGGGGGCATCGGGCACGCAGGCCCTGACCCTGCTGATCGGCCCGGAAGGCGGATGGTCGGACAAGGAATTGGACGCGGCCCGCCAGGCGGGCGTGCAGGCCGTGCGCTTCGGTCCGCGCGTGCTGCGCACCGAGACGGCCGGACTGGCGCTGATTTCGGCGATCAGCGCGCTGCAGGGCTGGTAGTCCGGCCCGGCCGGATCAGTCGTTTTCGCCGTACGGGGCCGCGGCCACGCCGGGCTCAGGATCGGGATGCTTGCCCGCGTGTTCGATCACGTAGGCAAAGACACGGCCGTTTTCGTGCGCGAAATCCGCGACGTCGGAACAGACGGTTTCGATGCGGACCGCGTCTTCTTCCAGCGCCGGATCGCCGGAATGCAGCCGGTACAGCCACAGCACCACGCCAGACTTGTGGTCCAGCACCGTGTCGCATAGGCAGTCGTACAGGGCATCCAGGTTGCCGCCGAAGTACTCGGGGAAATCCACGGCCTTGACGATGGCGCGCAATACCGCCGAGCGGCTGCGGCAGGGGTCGCAATTGGCGACAAACAAGGACAGGCCAAGTTCGTGCGCGGCGTCCACCACGGCCTTCTTGTCCAGCCCGTCGTGAGCCAGCGCTCCGCCGCGCATGAGCTGCCGCTGCAAAGTAGATTGGCCATTGCGCGTCATGCCTGTGCCTCCCTGAAAAAGGCGATCACTTCGTCGTTACGCTGCATCGTATCGGCATAACCCAGTTCAATCAATCGCTTGGTGTAGCTCGCTTCGAAGAGGAGATAGGACATCAGCGCCCCTCCCCCCGGACGGCCTGGATCGGACGATACACCGAGTACGCGGAAAAGCGCACGCGCCTGGGCGGGCATGTCCTGCAAATGCTCGAGCGCCATCAGGTCCAGCGACTGGCTGGGCGTGAGGGTCAGCACCTCGACGCGGCGCACGGCGGGCGGCGCGCCATTGGGGCCGGCGTGCTCCATCAGGTAGTTGATGCGCTCCAGGCGCTCGACGTCCGCCGACAGGCTGTCCAGGAAGATGCTGGACAGCGCGTGCCCGCCCACCTGGGCCAGCGACGGATACGGCGGCGAATCGGCGCGCGCCTCGGGGTGGGTGTCGTCGCGGTAGCCCGTGCCGATCACCAGCACCCGGTGCGCGCCCAGGTGAATGGCCGGGCTGATCGGCGCGAGCTGGCGCATCGAGCCGTCGCCGCACCATTCGCCCTTGCCGTGCACGTGCACCTGGCGGGCGGGAAAGACAAAGGGAATGGCCGACGACGCCATCAGGTGGTCGATATTGATGGGCGTGGGTATCGCCAGCCGCAGATAGCGGTGCCAGGGCTCGATCCGGGTGTGCGCCTGGTAGAAGGTCAGGTGCTCGCCGCTGGTGTAGCCCGAGGCCGTGATGGCCAGCGCGGACAGCGCGCCGCCTTCCAGGTTGGACTGCAGGTTGCGAAAGTCCAGCACCCGCTCCAGCAGCGCCTGCATGGGGGCATTGTCCAGCAGGGAGTGCGGGCGCTTGCGCGTCAGGCCGGAGTACATCCAGCCCAGCGACAGCAGGCCCAGCCAGCGCACGCCCGTGCGGATCAGGCCGGGCGCGTCGGCCCGGTAGATCATGTCGGTGTTCAGCGACGACCACAGGCGGCGGATGCGGCGCACGCCCAGGTGGGGCCGGTCGGCGCGGCAGGCCAGCGCCGCGGCGTTGATGGCGCCGGCGGATGTGCCGCAGATGATGTCAAACGGGTTCTGAAAATGGGAATGCCAGTCCGGGTCCAGCAGCTCCATGATGGCGCTGAGCACGCCGACCTGGTAGGCGGCGCGCGCGCCGCCGCCCATCAGCACCAGGCCGGTGGGCGTGCGCGGGCACGCCCTGCCGGCCGGCGTCACTTCAACGCGGTGTATTGACATCGACCACCGTCATCGCGGTCATGTTGACGATGCGGCGCACGGTGGAACTGGAGGTCAGGATATGCACCGGCGCGTTGCAGCCGAGCAGGAACGGGCCCACGGCCACGTTGCCGCCCGCCGCCGTCTTGAGCAGGTTGTAGGCGATGTTGCCGGAATCCACGTTCGGGCACACCAGCAGATTGGCCTCGCCCTTGAGCGTGGACGAAGGCAGGATGCGCATGCGCAGGGCCTCGTCCAGCGCGCAGTCGCCGTGCATTTCGCCGTCGATCTCAAGCTCGGGATCCATCTGGCGCACCAGTTCCAGCGCACGGCGCATCTTGGCGCCCGACGCCGAACTGCCCGAGCCGAAGTTCGACCGCGACAGCAGCGCTGCCTTGGGCGCCAGGTACAGCCGGCGCATTTCGCGCGCGGCGGCCACGGTGAACTCGGCGATCTGTTCGGCCGAGGGCTCGTCGTTCACATGCGTGTCCACCAGCACCACCGTGCGCTCGTTGAGCAGCAGGATGTTCATGGCGGCGTACACATTGTGGCCCGGGCGGCGGCCGATGACTTCATCCACGAAACGCAGATGGTCGTGGTAGGCGCCGACGGACCCGCAGACCATGCCGTCGGCATCGCCCAGGTGCACCATCATCGCGCCGATCAGCGTCATGCGGCGGCGCATTTCCACGCGCGCCATTTCCTTGGTGATGCCGCGGCGGCACATGCGCTCCCAATAGGTGGTCCAGTACTGGTGGAAGCGTTCGTCGTATTCCGGGTTGGTGACCTCGACGTCTTCGCCCAGACGCAGGCGCAGGCCCAGCTTTTCGATGCGGGTCAGCAGCACCGACGGGCGGCCCACCAGGATGGGGCGGGCCAGGCCCTCGTCGACCACTACCTGCACGGCGCGCAGCACGCGCTCGTCTTCGCCTTCCGCGAACACGATGCGGGCGGGGCCGCCCTCGCGCACGATGCGTTTGGCCGCCGAGAACAGCGGCTTCATGAACGCGCCCGAGTGGTACACGAACTGCTGGAGCTGCTCTTCGTAGGCTTCCAGGTCGGCCAGCGGGCGCGTCGCCACGCCGCCTTCCATCGCGGCCTTGGCCACGGCCGGCGCAATGCGCACGATCAGGCGCGGGTCGAAAGGCTTGGGGATCAGGTATTCGGGACCGAACGAGATGTCGAACGTGCCGTAGGCCGCGGCCACGACTTCGTTCTGTTCTTCCTCGGCCAGTTCGGCAATGGCGTACACCGCCGCCTTTTCCATTTCGCGGGTGATGGTCGTGGCGCCCACGTCCAGCGCGCCGCGGAAGATGTACGGAAAGCACAGCACGTTGTTGACCTGGTTCGGGTAGTCCGACCGGCCCGTGGCCATGACCACGTCGTCGCGCACGCCGTGCGCCACTTCCGGCAGGATTTCCGGCGTGGGGTTGGCCAGCGCCAGGATCAGCGGACGCGAACCCATCGCGGCCACCATTTCCGGCTTGAGCACGCCGCCGGCCGACAGGCCCAGGAACACGTCGGCGTCCTGGATCACCTCGGCCAGCTTGCGTGCGTCGGTCTTTTGCGCGAAGCGCGCCTTGTCCGGGTCCATCAGCGTGGTGCGGCCTTCGTAGACCACGCCTTCGATGTCGGTGACCCAGATGTTTTCCAGCGGCAGGCCCAGGTCCACCATCAGGTCCAGGCAGGCCAGCGCCGCGGCGCCCGCGCCCGACGTGACCACCTTGACCGTCTTGATGTCCTTGCCCACGACCTTCAGGCCGTTGATGAAGGCGGCCGACACGCAGATCGCCGTGCCGTGCTGGTCGTCGTGGAACACCGGAATGTTCATGCGCTCGCGCAGCTTGCGCTCCACCGTGAAGCACTCGGGCGCCTTGATGTCTTCCAGGTTGATGCCGCCGAAAGTGGCTTCCAGGCCGGCGATGATCTCGACCAGCTTATCCGGGTCGGTTTCGTTGATTTCGATGTCAAAGACATCCAGGCCGGCGAACTTCTTGAACAGCACGGCCTTGCCTTCCATCACCGGCTTGGAGGCCAGCGCGCCGATGTTGCCCAGGCCAAGCACCGCCGTGCCGTTGGTGATGACGCCCACCAGGTTGCCGCGCGCGGTGTAGCGGAACACATTGGCCGGATCGGCCACGATTTCCTCGCAGGCCGCCGCCACGCCGGGCGAGTACGCCAGCGCCAGGTCGCGCTGGTTCGTCAACTGCTTGGTGGGCGTGACAGAGATTTTGCCGGGGCGCCCGTGCTCGTGATATTCAAGGGCGGCTTTGCGAAGGTTGGCATCCATAGGGCGGCTACTGGCTAGAGTGTGTGACACGGAAAGAGGAGGAATTCTATTCCCATGACGCGCCACGCGATACGGCACGCCTTTCTCTTTCTTGAGATCGAGCGCCGAAATTTTACAGAAAGCTGAATGATTTTCAGACTTCAGGCCACAGGATTTCAGGGAAGCAGCCGTCGGGATCGAACAGGCTCTTGACGCGTCCGTCCAGGCGGACGGTCGCCAGGCCAGGAGCGTCGGGCGCGGATCGGGCCGACGCGCCGCCGTCGGCATCGGCGCCGTTCCAGGCCGGCACATCGGCCAGCAACGCGCCATTCAGCCAGGCCAGCGTGCCGCCGTGGCCCAGCAGCAGCTGCGCCAGGTTGACGGTGGCCGGCGCCTCGGGCTTGAGCGCGTCCAGGCGGTAGCGGCCCAGCCAGTGATAGCCGTCGTGGGTCGCGAAGGCGTCGCCGCCGGACGCAAGCTGGAACAAGGCGGGCACCAGGCGCTGAACCGTGGCCGAGCGCAGCGGCTGGACGTCCGATTCGCCGAACGCCCCCAGCGTCTCTTCGACGCCATCGGCCAGCAGCACGTCCGCCCCCAGCAGGCCCGAGGCCGCGCAGCGTCCCGCCGGCCAGGGCGCCGGCGCCGCCACCCATTGGGCTAGCGTCATGTCGCCCGGCAGTCCGGCGAATTGCCGCAGGCCGGCGCGGGCCAACTCGGCCAGCGTCACGCCCGGCTGCGCGCGCCAGCGCGGCGCGGGGCCATCGAGCCGGGTCAAGCCGGTCAACAAGGCGGGGTCCACCCGCAGGCGCGGCCGGGCCGAGGGCGCGAACGGCCCGGCCGCGCCCTCCAGTTCCATGACCACGCGGTATTCGGCGCACAGCTTGCGCGCTTGCGCGGCGTCGGCGTCGCGGGCGGGCGTGAGGATGGCGCACGCGCCGTCCGGCCCGCCCTCGCCCAGGTCGCGGACCTGGCCCTGGCACACCAGCGCCAGGCGTTGCAGGAAGGCCGCCCAGGGCGTCTGGACCGGGCGACGGCCAAGGAGAAAGGCGCGCCGGGATGGCTGCATGACTACAATTCCTTTTTTGCTAGATGACGCTTTCGAGATTCCAATGCCCCGCCTCGCCGACCGCACCCATGATTTCCTGACGTTCCAGGTAATGGAACTGTTCAAGCAGGCGCAGGCGCTGCAGGCGGCTGGCAAGGACATTATCAGCCTGGGCATCGGCGAACCGGACTTTACCGCGCCCCCCCAGGTCGTGGAAGCGCTGGACCGCGCCGCCCGCGCCGGGCTCAGCGGCTACAGCCCGGGCGCGGGGATCGCCCCGCTGCGCGAGGCCATCGCCCGCTTCTACCAGGAGCAGTTCGGCGCCTCGATCGACCCGCGCCGCGTGATCGTCACGGCAGGCGCCTCCGGCGCCCTGACGCTGGCCTGCGCGGCCCTGGTGAACCCGGGCGGCGAGGTGCTGATGCCCGACCCCTCCTACCCCGCCAACAGCAATTTCGTGCTGGCCGCGGGCGGCAGGCCGCGCCTGATTCCCAGTACGGCGGAAAAGCGCTTCCAGTTGTCCGCCGCCGACGTGGCCCGGCATTGGACGCCCGCCACGCAAGGCGTGATGGTGGCCTCGCCCAGCAACCCCACCGGCACCTCCATCGCCCACGGCGAACTGGCCCAACTGCTGGCGCAGGTGCGCGAGCGCGACGGCTTTGCCATCGTCGACGAAATCTACCTCGGCCTGTCCTATGACGGCCAGCCGCGGTCTGCGCTGACGCTGGACGACGACGTCATCGTGATCAACAGCTTCTCCAAGTATTTCCACATGACGGGCTGGCGCCTGGGCTGGATGATCGTGCCCGAGGGCATGGTCGCGGCGGTGGAAAAGATCGCCTCCAGCCTGGCCATCTGCGCCCCCACCCTGGCCCAGCACGCCGCGCTGGCCTGCTTCACCCCCGCCGCGCTGAAGATCTTCGAACACCGCCGCGAAGCCTTCAAGCAGCGCCGCGACTACCTGCTGCCGGAGTTCGAGCGCCTGGGCATCGACGTGCCGGTCAAGCCGGACGGGGCCTTCTATATCTATGCCGACATCAGCAGCCTGGGCATGGACAGCGCCGCGTTCTCGCAGCGGCTGCTGCTGGAAGCGGGCGTGGCCGCCGTCCCGGGCCTGGACTTCGGCCCGGCGCATGCGGCGCACACCATGCGGTTCTCGTATGCCACCGGGCTGGACCGCCTGGAAGAGGCGGTGGCCCGGATGGGCGTGCTGCTGCAACGCTGACCCCCAAAGCCAAAGCGCGCCCGCGAGGGCGCGCTTCTTTGTAGAGCCGGGGGCATGGAACCGGCCATGGAGCGGGGCACGAGCCCGGGCGAAGACTCAGTCGCGCGCGATGGCGATGCCGGACGCCAGCGCCAGGCGGCGGCGTTCCGCCTGCACCTTGGCGCCGTAGCCGTTGTCGTCCGGCCCGGTGGAACCCACGTAACAAGCCAGGCCGCCGTCCACGGAACCGCGCCGGTTGATGCAGTCGCGCAGGATGGTGGCGCCCACGCGGATGTTGGCCGCGGGGTCCAGCGGATTCTTGCCGACCGCGTCGAACTTGTCCTGGTGGACACTGGTCATGACCTGCATCAGGCCCTGCGCGCCGACGTGGCTTTCCGCCAGCGGGTTGTAGCGCGACTCGATGGCGATCACGGCCAGCACCAGCAAGGGATCAAGCTGCTTTTCGCGGCTGACCTTGTACACGGTGTTCAGGAGCGGACCGGTCGCGTCATAGGCGACCTTGTACTTGCGCGAGATATAGTTGCGCAATGCTTCCGCCTGTGGCCCCGTGGCCGCCGAGGCGGGCGTCTTGGGCGCGGGCGGCGCGATACGGGCCGGCCCCAGCATGCCGGTGGCGTTGCTGGCGGGTGCGGCGGGAACGGCCATGGCAATGGCCGACGACGTGTCGGCACCCAGTTCGGAGCCGGCTTCGGAATCGGAGCTGGCCTGCATGGACGAAGGCGCGAGGGCGGTCAACAAGGCTTTGTGCACTTGCAATGCCTGGTCGCGCAAACCAGGCAGGGCGAATCCCATGCTTACCGTCACAATGACCGCAATGCCCAGGTAAACAGAGCAAATGCGCAGGGACTCGGCAAGATATTGGTGCACTCCTTGGGCCAAGTGCCTGAACAGGCTGGCCACTGACGCATCGGGCATGGAACCTCCTGCGTAAAAAAGAGGGAGTCAATGTTAACCTCTCTTTGAACCTGAAATGTAACCAAATAGCAGGGATCTGTAGTGAAATACCGCGACCTTAGAGACTTCATCGCCCAACTCGAACGGATGGGCGAGCTCAAACGCATTGGCGCCCCGGTCTCCACGCAACTGGAAATGACCGAAATTTCCGACCGCGTGCTGCGCGCCAAAGGGCCCGCCCTGCTGTTCGAAAACGCCCGCCACAATGGCCAGCCCGCGCAGATGCCGGTGCTGGCCAACCTGTTCGGCACCCCGGCCCGCGTGGCGCGGGGCATGGGCGCCGACAACGTCAGCGCCCTGCGCGACATCGGCGAGCTGCTGGCCTCCCTGCGCGAACCCGAAGCGCCCAAGGGCCTGCGCGATGCGCTGGCCAAGGTGTCGATGCTGAAATCCGCGCTGTGGGACATGAGCCCCAAGAACGTCAAAAGCCCCGCCTGCCAGGAGATCGTCTGGGAAGGCAAAGACGTGGACCTGACCCGCCTGCCGATCCAGACCTGCTGGCCGGGCGACGTTGCGCCGCTTCTGACGTGGGGCCTGGTCATCACGCGCGGACCCAACGCCAAGCGGCAGAACCTGGGCATCTACCGCCAGCAGTTGCTGGGGCCGAACAAACTGATCATGCGCTGGCTGTCGCACCGCGGCGGCGCGCTGGACTTCCGCGACCATGCCATCGCGAACCCCGGCACGCCATTTCCGATCGCGGTCGCCCTGGGCGCCGATCCGGCCACCACCCTGGGCGCGGTCACGCCCGTGCCCGACAGCCTGTCCGAATACCAGTTCGCCGGTCTCCTGCGCGGCTCGCGCACCGAGGTCGCGCAGGCGCTGGGCAGCAATCTGTCGGTGCCGGCCTGGGCCGAGATCGTGCTGGAGGGTCACCTGCTGCCGTCCTCGGATCCGCGCGCCATCAAGCCCGTGGTCCCCGACGGCGTCAATCCGCCGCCGGACAGCGGCTACGAGATGGCGCTGGAAGGTCCCTACGGCGACCACACCGGGTACTACAACGAGCAGGACTGGTTCCCGGTCTTCACCGTCGAGCGGATCACGATGCGGCGCAACCCCATCTATCACTCGACCTACACGGGCAAGCCGCCCGACGAGCCGGCCGTGCTGGGCGTCGCGCTGAACGAAGTCTTCGTGCCGCTGCTGCGCCGCCAGCTTCCGGAAATCGTGGATTTCTACCTGCCGCCCGAAGGCTGCAGCTACCGCCTGGCCGTGGTGTCGATCCGCAAGCAGTACGCCGGCCACGCCAAGCGCGTCATGTTCGGCTTGTGGAGCATCCTGCGCCAGTTCATGTACACCAAGTTCATCGTGGTCGTGGACGAGGACATCAATCCGCGCGACTGGAAGGAAGTGGTCTGGGCCATGACCACCCGCATGGACCCGGTGCGCGACACGCTGCTGGTCGAGAACACGCCGATCGACTACCTGGACTTTGCCTCACCGGTGTCCGGCCTGGGCGGCAAGATGGGCCTGGACGCCACCAACAAGTGGCCGGGCGAGACCAGCCGCGAATGGGGCACGCCCATCACGATGGATGCCGACGTCAAAAAGCGCGTGGACGACATGTGGGGGCAGCTGGGGCTGTAGCCGCCCGCAATCCGCCGAGCAGGCCGCTACGCAGCCCGCCGCCGAAATGAATAACCCCGCCGCTGAACGCCCCCGGATGCCCGACGGATGTCAGGCTGGCGGGGCGGGATTCAAGCGGCGGGGTTTTTTTGCTGCGTGCGGACTGGCGTCAGCCGCGCTCCCTGTCGTCATCCTGCCGCATGCCGCGCCAGGCCTTGAACAGTTGCCAGCCCACGAAGGCGCCGCCGGCCAGCTTCAGGAGCTTGCCGCGCTTGCCCCCGCGCATGAACATGGCGGACAGGGACGAACTGATGATGGGATAGCGCCGCGCCAGGGTGATCGCCTGCAAGGCCCAGCGCGAGGCGCCGCCCGACGCAAGGCCGGGCAGCATGCCGCGGATGAGCGCGCCGGGCTCGAGCTTGCGCCCGGCCGAGACGATGCTCTGCGCCAATGATTCGCGCTCGATCGCGGCGCGGGCGCGCAGCAGTTCGATGCGCACGGCGCGGTCGACGGAGGGAGATCTCTTGTGCATGGCTCAGGGCTCCTCGCGCCGGCGGACCGCCGGCTCGTCGTCGGCATGCGCCTCGCGCACCCGGTCCAGCAATTCCGCATCGCGACCCAGCTCTTCGAGCGTGGCCGAAAACGGCGCCGGTCCGTACACGAGCCCGTGGCGCACCACGAGCAACAGCACCACGCCGGCCACGCCGTAGAAGGCCGCCAGCAGACCCAGCGCCAGGTAGCGGTCTTCCGTGGGCCAGAACGCCACGGCGATGGTGATGGTGGCCACCAGCACCGCCAGCGTCAGGAATAGCAAGGCCGCAAACGCCAGGCCCAGCAGCTTGAGCAGGCGCGCCTTTTCGTCCGCGGCTTCCAGAGCCAGCAGCTCCAGCCGCGTGCGCATCAGCCCGACCAGGCTGGAGGCAACACCGAAAACAGTTTTTCGTAGACCCATGGCTGAAAGAACGCCGGGCGGCAGGCGCCGGCATGTCGCCGCGCCTGCCGCCCGGACGTTCTGCCCTGTCAGCGGCGGCTGATCAGCAAGCCGAGCAGCAGGCCGGTCACGCCTGCCACCCCGATGGCTTGCCAGGGATTGTCGTGCACGTAGTCGTCCGTCGCGCGGGCCGCCTTGCGCCCGCGTTCGAGGACGGCGTCCTGCGCTTCGTACAGCGCCTCGCGCGTGCGCCGCAGCGACGTCAGGGCGCGGTCGCGCAGTTCGTTGGCCTTGTCGCCCGTGCTGCTGGCCGCTTCGCGCAGCAGGCTTTCGGCGTCATTCAGGCTGGTCTTGACACTGTCGATGAGTTTTTCTTTTGCGACGTCTTCGGATTTTCTCGTTGCCATTTTCTTGAGCTCCTGTTGTGTGTCCATGACGAATCGATGATACCAGCCACCACGCGGGCGATATCGCCCGCATGCTACCGGGTGCTACTTGATCTGCGTAATCTCAACCGCGGACTTCACGCCGCCCTGGTCGATGTCCTGTTTCATCACCAGATTCACGGCCGGGCAATACCAGTCGGTGACAGTGGTGTTCATGCCGGGGATGGGAATCGTCAGGCCCTGGAACGTGGCCATGGTGGGATCCGAGTTGCGCGTGTAGGTGATCGGGTGGCAGGACTGCTGGCCCAAAGCGGTGTCGAGCGAAGTCTTGGGCCCCACCTTCTTTTCGCCGATGCGCACGGTGGTGCTGGGCTGTCCGCCCACGGGCGCTTCCTTGCCAATCTTGAGGCGGAACGACGAGCCCGGCAGCTTCTGGCCGGCGTTGAGCTTGCCGTCATAGGCAAAGAGGCCGAGCATCCGCAGGTCGAACTGGCCCTCGGACGGCTTGGGCGCTTCGCCGGCGCTCGCGTAGCGCAGGAACGTTGCCTGGCCGCCCTTGACCGTCATCAGGTAATCGAGCTTGGATTTGCCGGGCGGCAGGCCCGCGTAGCTGAATCGGGCGACGCCCTGCACGCGCGCGCGGCAGTTGTCGCCATTGCTTTTTGTAACCTCGGCGAATGTCAGGTCGGCGCCCAGCGCCAGATTGCCCGACCCGGTGAGCTGCACCGCGCCGCCATCATGCATGAACTGCGCGTCGCACACGCCAGCCTGCGCCGTGGCGGCCGCGCCCATCGCGCCCGCCAGAATAACCAGGGATGCCGCTTTTCGCATCGTCGTCACAAGCCACTCCAGAAATCCGAAAACGCCGTCCGCGCCTTGGCTGACAGCTGGCTTGATACTACACCGGTTGCCGCGCGCGGCGTATGTCCGAACGTGTCGGGCGCGGCGCGGCTTCAGCACGGGATTGCGACCGAGCGCGCGACCGCTGCCCGCTACGCGAGCGCCTGCGCCGCCGGGCGGCGCGCCATCAGTGACTGTATCTCCGGCACGCAGGAGCCGCAACCGGTCCCGCAGCCCAGCGTCTCCTTCAGCGCCGCCAGATCGCAGCCGCGCGCGATGCCGCCCAGGATGGCCGCTTCGCTCACGCCGATGCAGACGCAGACGGTGCGCGATCGCGCCGGACCGGCCACGCGGCCCATCAGGAGCGCCGCGATGCTCGCGGGGGCCTCGCCGCCCCCCGCCCATGCCAGCAGCGCGTCCTGCGCGCGCAGATCGCCCGTCAGCAAAAAGGCGCGCAGCCCGTCCTGCCCGGCCGAGACCCGGCGCAGCGTGCCGCGCGCGGGATCGTCGTACGCCACGTCCGGGCGCCGCAGGTCCAGCGCCTCGGCCAATTCGTGCAGCAGCGCGGGATCCGGCGCCGCGCGGCTCGCGACCCGCAACCGGACGCCGCCGGCCCCGGTCGGCAGTACGACGGCGTAGTCGAAGCGGCGCAGCCACGGCGCGAGGTCCGCGCGCAGCGCCGCGCCATCGCCCTGCCGCCAGGCGGCGGCCTGCCAGGGCAGGCCGGCGGGTTCGGCGCGCACCGCGCTGAACTTCAGTTCGGGCTGCCGCGACAGCGGATCGGTCGCGGGGTTGGTCAGCGCATTCACGCCCAGTCCGGCCATGAAGGCGCTGCCCCAGTGCATCGGCACGAAAGCCTGGCCGGGACGCACCGCGTCGTCCGGCTGCGCCGGCAGCACCAGGCTGCCGCGCCGCGAGTGCAGCCGGGCCAGCGCGCCGGGCGCCAGGTCCAGGCGGCGCATGTCATCGGGATGCAGCGACACCCACGGTTCCTCGACATGCTGCGTCAGCGCCCGGGCCAGCGAGGTGCGCGCCATCGTGTGCCAGTGGTCGCGCAGCCGGCCGGTGGTCAACTGCAGCGGGAATTCCTCGGAGGTCGTTTCGGCGGTCGGCCGCCAGGACACGTCGCAGAAACGGGCGCGGCCGCTGGGCGTGGGAAAGATGCCGTCGGCGTACAGGCGCGCCGTGCCCTGCCCGTGCCGGTACGGCCATTGCTGCGGTCCGCGCTGCGCCAGGGTGCCGTAGTCCAGTGCGCTGTAGTCCAGGTCCCGGCCGGCCGTCATGCGGGCATGTTCGGCAAAGACTTCGCCCTCGTCACGGTAGGCGAACAGGTCCGCCTTGGCCGGCGCCATGCGTGCGGCAAGGCGGCGGGCCACCGCCTGCGCCAGCCGCCAGTCGGGCTGCGCATCGCCGGGCGGCGCGATCGCGGCGCGGACCCGGCTGATGCGGCGCTCGGAATTGGTGACCGTGCCGGACTTCTCGGGCCAGGTCGCCGCGGGCAGGATCAGGTCGGCGTAGGCCAGCGTCTCGGTGCCGGCGTAGGCCTCCTGCACGATCACGAACTCGGCGCGTTCCAGCGCCGCCCGCACGCGCGCCTGGTCCGGCAGCGACTGGGCCGGATTGGTCGCCGCGATCCAGAGCACCTTGATGCGCCCTTCCAGCACCGCGTCGAACATGTCCATCGCCGTCGCGCCCGGCGCGTCGGGCAGGCTGTCCACGCCCCACAGGCGCGCCACCTCGGCGCGGTCGGCGGCCGAAGCGGGATCGCGATGGCCCGGCAGCAGCGTCGCCATGCCGCCGGCCTCGCGGCCGCCCATGGCGTTGGGCTGTCCGGTCAGCGAAAACGGTCCCGCGCCGGGACGCCCGATCTGCCCGGTCGCCAGATGCAGGTGGATCAGCGCGGCATTCTTGTCGGTGCCCGCCACCGACTGGTTCAGACCCATGGTGTAGAGCGACAGCGCCGCGCCCGCTTCCCCGAACCAGCGCGCCGCCTGGACGATGTCCCGCGCGGGCACCCCGCACAGGCGCTGCGCCGCCTCAGGCGTGACCGCCTGCACGCGCGCCCGCAGCGTGTCAAAGCCCTCTGTGTGGCGCCGGATGTAGTCCTCGTCGACCAGGCCTTCGCGCAGCATCACGTTGAGCATGGCGTTAAAGAGCGCGACGTCGGACCCCGGCGTCAGCGGCAGGTGCAGATCGGCAAAGGCGGCGGTATCCGTGCGCCGCGGATCGACCGCGATCACTTTCATGCCGGGCCGGCTGGCCCGCGCGGCTTCCAGCCGCCGGAACAGCACCGGGTGCGCATAGGCCATGTTGGACCCGGCGATCAGCACCGTGTCCGCCAGCTCCAGGTCTTCGTAGCAGGCCGGCGGCGCGTCCGCGCCCAGGGTGCGCTTGTAGCCCGACACCGCGCTGGACATGCACAGCCGCGAATTGGTGTCGATGTTGTTCGTGCCCGCCAGCGCGCGCGCCAGCTTGTTGAAGACGGCGTAGTCCTCTGTCAGCAACTGGCCCGACAGATAAAAGCCGACCGAATCCGGCCCATGCCGGGCGATGGCGCCGGCCAACCTGTCCGCGGCCAGGTCCAGCGCGTACGCCAGGGCGATGTCCTGCATGGGCTGCCCGCGCGCCTCGCGCGCACGCGCCGACAGCACGCGGGCGCCATCGCGTCGGACGGTATCGGCCAGGGCCAGGCCCTTGCTGCACAGGCGGCCCCGGTTGGCCGGATGCGACGCGTCGCCGCGCACGCCCACGACCGCGTCGCCACGCACCTGCACGCGCACCCCGCAGCCTGTGCCGCAATAACAGCAGATGGACGCGACCTCACGCGTGTCCTCGCTGATGATGTCAATCCGGCGCGCCATCGGCATGTCCATCGTTTACTCCCCCGCCGCGCTTTCACCGAGCATGAGCCGGTCGCGCAGGGCGCCCAGACCCGCCCCTTCGCGGATCAGCCGCACGTACCAGGCGCTGTCCGCCGTATCGCCGTACAGGCAGGCGCCCACCAGCCGGTCGTCGCGGATCACCAGTTTCTTGTAGACGCCGCCCGGCATGTCGGCCAGCGTGATGGTTTCGGTCTGCGCGCCGCCCGCGAAGTCCCCGGCCGAAAACAGGTCGATGCCGGTGACCTTCAGCTTGGTCGACGTGACGCTACCCACGTAGCGGCCGATGCCGTGCCGCGCCAGATGATTGGCCGCCACCTTGGCCTGCTCGAACAGCGGCGCGACCAGGCCGTAGGCCGTGCCGCGGTGGCTGACGCATTCGCCCACCGCGTAGATGCGCGGATCGAAGGTCTGCAGGGTGTCGCTGACCACCACGCCGCGGTCCACGTGCAGTCCGCAGCGTTGCGCCAGCTCGGTGTTCGGGCGCACGCCCGCCGCCATCACCACCAGGTCCGCGGGGACCTCTTCGCCATCCGCGAAGCGCACCGCCCGCACGCGTCCGTCCGCCCCGCCCAGGATGGCCGCCGTCTGGCGCTGCAGCAGGAAAGTCAGGCCCCGCGCCTCCAGGCTCGCACGCAGCAGCGCGGCGGCCTCGCCGTCCAGTTGCCGGTCCAGCAGTGCCGCGCCCAGATGCACCACCGACACCTGCATGCCGCGCGCGGCCAGGCCATTGGCGGCCTCCAGCCCCAGCAGGCCGCCGCCGATCACCACCGCATGGCGGTAGCGCGAGGCGGCGTCGATCATGAGATTCACGTCGCCGATATCGCGAAAGGCGACCACCCCTTCCAGATCATGGCCCGGCACGGGAAGCCGGTACGGCGTGGACCCGGTCGCCAGCAGCAGCCGGTCATACGGCGTGCGCGTGCCGTCGTCGGCCAGCACCGCGCGCCGCGCGCGGTCGATGCCGGTCACCTTGCGGCCCCGCAGCAAGCGGATGCCGTGGCCGGCATACCAATCCTCGTCGTTCAGCACGATGTCCTGCAACGTGCGCTCGCCGGTCAGCACTGGCGACAGCAGAATGCGGTTGTAGTTGGTGTGGGGCTCGGCGCCGAACACCGTGATGTCGTACAGGTCCGGCGCCAGTTTCAGCAATTCCTCCACCGTGCGGATGCCGGCCATACCGTTGCCGACCACGACCAGCTTCTGCCTTTCGTGCATGGCCGGGCTCCTAGGCGGCGGCGCGCGTCGCGCCGGCCTCCTCCAGCGGGGGCACGACGGCAAGGGTGGCAGGGGCCTGCGCAGCGGGCTGCGCGCGCTCCGGATTGCCGTACCTGCGATGCAGGAAGTCCACCACCCCCGCGCGGCACGCCAGGTACGTCGGATCGTTGGCCAGCCGCACGCGGTCGCGCGGCCGCGCCAGCGGCACCGGCAGGATCTCGCCAATGGTGGCGGCCGGTCCGTTGGTCAACATCACGATGCGGTCCGACAGCAGCACGGCCTCATCCACGTCGTGGGTGACCATGATCGTGGTCGTGCGCGTCTTGCCCACGATCTTGAGCAGCTCGTCCTGCAGGTGCGAACGGGTCAGCGCGTCGAGCGCGCCAAAGGGTTCATCCATCAGCAGCACGCCCGGCTCGATCGCCAGCGCGCGCGCGATGCCCACGCGCTGCTTCATGCCGCCGGAAATCTCGCGCGGCAGCTTGTTCTGCGCGGGCAAGAGACCCACCAGGTCCAGCGCGGCGCGGGTGCGCTCAGCCAATTGCGCGCGCTTCTCGGTGGCGCCGAAGACACGCTCGACCGCCAGGTGCACGTTCTGAAAACACGTCAGCCACGGCAGCAGCGAATGGTTCTGGAACACGACGGCGCGATCCGGCCCCGGTCCGGTGATCTCGCGTTCGGCGCACAGCAGCACGCCGCGGGTCGGGCGGGTCAGGCCGGCGATCAGGTTGAGCAAGGTGGACTTGCCGCAACCGGAATGGCCGATCAGCGTGATGAACTCGCCCTGCTCGACCGTCAGGTCGATGTCGCGCAGCGCGACGAAGGGGCCCTTGCGGGTGTCGAAGGTCTGTCCCACTTGTTCGATGCGTACGAATTTCTTCATGGCGCTATTCCTCGGTATAGGTGAAACGGCGGGCCAGCGCGACCAGCAGGGTCTCCAGCAACAGCCCCACGATGCCGATCACGAAAATGGCGATGACGATGTGCTCGACCTTCAGGTTGTTCCACTCGTCCCACAGCCAGAAGCCGATGCCGGTGCCGCCCGTAAGCATCTCGGCGGCCACGATCACCAGCCACGCGGTGCCGATGGACAGCCGCACGCCGGTCAGCATGTAGGGCAGCACGGCGGGCAGCAGCACCTTGGTCGTGACCTTCCATTCGGACAGGTTCAGCACGCGCGCCACGTTCAGGTAATCCTGCGGCACGCGCGACACGCCGACCGCGGTATTGATGATCATCGGCCAGATCGAACAGATGAAGATCGCCCAGATCGCGGCGGGATTGGCCGCCTTGAAGAGCAGCAGCCCCAGCGGCAGCCAGGCCAGCGGCGACACCGGACGCAGCAGGCTGACGATGGGCGAGAACATGGAACGCACGGCCGCGTAGCGGCCGATCGCGAAGCCCACGGGGATGCCCACCACCGCCGCCAGGCCGAACCCGGCCGCCACGCGCTCCAGCGAGGCCAGCAGGTTCCAGCCGATGCCCTTGTCGTTCGGACCGTTGTCATAGAACGGGTCCGCAAACAGCTCGACCGCCGCGTGCCAGGTGACGCCGGGCGTCGGGATTTCCGTGATGCGCATGGCCACCACCTGCCAGACCAGCACGAAGAGGGCAAAGCCGGCGACCGGCCCCACGACCGCCTTCAGCGCGGATTCCAGGCGTTCCCGCCACAAGGCGGCGAAGTCGTCGCCGCGGCGCGTAATCGTTACGGTAGACATGGAGAGTCCCCTTGTTGACAGGCCCTCAGGCCTTGACCTTGAAACCGTCGGCATAGGCCGCGGGATTGCTGCCGTCCCAGACCACGCCGTCGATCAGCTTGGACGTGCGCGTTTCGCTTGCGGGCAGCGACACGCCCGCGGCCTGCGCAGCCTGCTTGTAGAGCTCGATGCGATTGATCTGCGTGGCGATGGCCAGGTAGTCCGGATGGTCCTTCAGCAGGCCCCAGCGCTTGTGCTGCGTCAGGAACCACATGCCGTCGCTCAGGTACGGGAAGTTGGCGGCGCCATCGGCGTAAAAGCGCATGGCGTGCTGGTCCGTCCATTTCTTTCCCAGCCCGTCTTCATACTGGCCCAGCATGCGGTCCACGATGCCGCTGGCGTCCGTGTTCACGTAGGACTTGGCAGCGATGGTCTCGGCGGTCTTGCGGCGGTTTTCCGGCGACGCGTCGATCCACTTGCCGGCCTCCAGGATCGCGGCGGTGACCGCGC
Source organism: Achromobacter sp. MFA1 R4 (assembly GCF_900156745.1). Taxonomy (NCBI): domain Bacteria; kingdom Pseudomonadati; phylum Pseudomonadota; class Betaproteobacteria; order Burkholderiales; family Alcaligenaceae; genus Achromobacter; species Achromobacter sp. MFA1 R4. The sequence continues at coordinate 658,711 of NZ_LT707065.1, forward strand.
GCGCCGTATTCGGATTGCGGTTCACGAAATCGGCGCTGGTGCCCAGCACCTTCTCGGGGTGGTCCGTCCAGATGCCTTGCGACGTGACCGTGGTGAAGCCGATCTTGTCCATGATGGCGCGCGCGCCCCAGGGCTCGCCCACGCAGTAGCCGTCCATGTTGCCCACGCGCATGTTGGCCACCATCTGCGGCGGCGGCACGGTGATGACCTTGGCGTCCTTCATCGGGTTGATGCCGTACGCCGCCAGCCAGTAGTACAGCCACATGGCGTGCGTGCCGGTGGGGAACGTCTGCGCGAAGGTGTACTCGCGCTTTTCGGCGGCCATCAGCTTGGCGAGCGACTCGCCGTCGCGCGCACCCGAATCCAGCAGCTTCTTCGAGAGCGTGATCCCCTGGCCGTTCTGGTTCAGGCTCATCAGGACGGCCATGTCCTTCTTCGGGCCGCCGATGCCCATGTGCACGCCGTAGACCAGGCCGTACAGCACGTGCGCCATGTCCAGTTCGCCATTCATGAGCTTGTCGCGCACGGCGGCCCACGACGCTTCCTTGGAAGGCGTGATCTTCACGCCGTACTTCTTGTCGAGGCCCAGCACCGACGCCATCACGACCGAGGCGCAGTCGGTCAGCGGGATGAAACCGATCTTCACCTCGGTCTTTTCCGGGGCGTCGGTGCCGGCGGCCCAGGCGCCGGCGCGCACCAGCGGGTCGACCAGGGAAAGCAGGCCGGCGCCGGCGACCGCGCGCGCCGTGCCGCCCAGCCATTTGCGGCGTCCGGCGTTGGCGGTCATGTCGGCGCGGGCGGCGTCGGGCGAGGGGCTGCGGGTCAAAGGCGTCATGCAAGGCTCCTGGAAGGTAGCGGCAAAAAAAAACGTCCCGCGCGCCACGGATTTCCATCCGATGGCGCTGCGGAACGTCGTTGTCCCTGGCCGCGTTACGCGGCGCTTTGCGTCGGGCGACCGCCGTTGGCCGCCCCGATTTCACTCAAGCAATCGCCGTGCCAGTTTTTGCAAATCTGGCCTTGACGGCGCTGCAGCCCGCGCGGGCGCTTGCTCTGGCCGTACCGCGGGCGTCCTGGCCGGAGCCTGCGTCAATCAGGGGCGGAGCCAAGTTGGTGCGCGATCCGATGCCGCAGCGCACCATTGCTGTGCGGCGCGCGCCCCGTGGCCGTGCGCGCCCGTCGCACGCCGCGCGCGACGGCGATGGCATGGAACTTGCATGAACCAGGACACCAGGGGGGTGTCTCATGTTGAAGGTCATGCTGCTGAACGATGGCGAGGGACGCGCGGCGTCCCTGCGGCAAACCCTTGCCGCGGCGGGCGTGCACGTCGTCGCCGAAGTGGCGCCGGGCGCGGACCTGGCCGCCAGCATCGCCCAGTCGGCCGCCGACGTGGTGCTGATCGACAGCGACGCCCCCGGCCGCGACACGCTGGAGAACATCTGTGTGGCCAGCTCGCACAGCGACCGCCCGGTCGTGATGTTCACCGACAACGGCAACCGCGAGACCATACGCGACGCCCTGCGCGCCGGCGTCGCGGCCTATGTGGTCGGCGATGTGCCGGCCGCCCGCATCGAACCGCTGCTGACGGTGGCGATCGAGCGCTTTGCGATGGAGAAATCCCGTCGCGAGGAACTGCGCGAGGCCCAGCTCCGGCTCGCCGACCGCCAGTGGGTGGAAAAGGCCAAGGGTATCCTGATGAAGACCCGCGCCATTTCCGAGGACGAAGCCCACCGGCTCCTGCGCGAACGCGCCATGCAAAGCCAGAAGCGCCTGGGCGAAGTCGCCCGCGAGGTCGTGGAGATGAGCCAATGGCTCGGCAACGCCTGACTGCCGGCCAAATAAGTTATGGCTATATCAAATAAAGAAATCAAAAGTTGTGGGGATGAAAGCCCGTCCCTATGATCGACCCACATTGAGCCGGGTACGCCCGAGGCTGGCATTCATGAAGCTTTTCCCGATTTTTGCCGATCTGAAAGACCGGCTGGTACTGGTTGTCGGCGGCGGCGCGGTCGCCGAACGCAAGACGCTCGCCCTGCTGGAAGCCGGCGCCGACGTGGTCCTCGGCGCCCCCGAACTGACCCCCGCACTCGCGTCGCTGGCCGCCGAGGGCCGCGTCCGGCGCCTGCCCGGGCTGTTCGACCCCGCCTGGCTGGAGGACGTGTGGCTGGTGGTCGCCGCCACCGACGACCGCGACGTCAACAGCGCGGTCTCCACAGCCGCCCAGGCGCGCCGCCTGTTCTGCAACGTGGTGGACGACCCCGAGCTGTCGTCCTTCCAGGTGCCGTCCATCGTCGACCGGTCGCCCGTCATCGTGGCCATCTCCTCGTCGGGGGTGGCCCCGGTGCTGGCGCGCCGCATCCGCGAACGCATCGAATCGCTCTTTGACCACACACTGGGCCAACTGGCCGGACTCGCCGCCACGTATCGCAAGCGCATCCGCGCCAGCCACCCCGACCTGGGCGCGCGCCGGCGCTTCTACGACTGGCTGCTGGACGGCCCGGTGGCCGGCTTTCTGCGCCAGCAGCAGCCGGCGCAGGCCGAGGCCGCGCTGGCTGACGCCCTGGCGGCCCCGATTGCCCCCGCCGAAGGCAGCGTGGTGCTGGTGGGCGCCGGCCCCGGCGACCCCGGCCTGCTGACGCTCAAGGCCCTGCGCGCCCTGAACGAGGCCGACGTGATCCTCTACGACCGCCTGGTCAGCGACGACGTCATGTCGCTCGCCCGGCGCGACGCCGAACGCGTGTCCGTGGGCAAGCTGCCCGGCGAAAACCATCACGCCACCCAGGCCCGCATCCATGCGCTGCTGGTGGAATACGCGCGCGCCGGCCGCCGCGTGGTGCGGCTGAAAGGCGGCGACGCGTTCATCTTTGGCCGGGGCGGCGAGGAACTGGAATTTCTGCGGGCGCACGGCGTGCGCTATGAAGTGGTGCCCGGCATCACGGCGGCGCTGGCCTGTGCCGCCTTTGCCGGCATTCCGCTCACGCATCGCGAACACGCCCAATCCGTGCGCCTCATCACCGCGCACTGCCGCGAAGACGAAGACAACCTGGACTGGCCCGCGCTTGCGCGCGAAAAGCAGACGCTGGCGTTCTACATGGGAGTGGGACAGCTCGACCTGCTGACGCAGCGCCTGCTGCGCCATGGCCGCTCGCCGCGCACGCCGTTCGCGCTGATCGAGAACGGCAGCCGGCCGGAACAGCGCGTGGTGTCCGGCCCGCTCGAGCAACTTCCGCAACTGGCCCTGGAACATGGGGTGCGCTCCCCCGCCCTGCTGATCGTGGGCGAAGTCGCGGGACTGGCGCCGCGCCTGCATTGGTTTGGCCGGCACCTCGGGGTGCCGGAACTGGCGGCATAGGCCCGCCGCCAGGACTTGCGGCCGGTCCCGGCGCGCCAGGACCGGGCCGGGAGTTCCTACTCGGCCTTCTGCTTGGTGCCGAAGATGCGGTCGCCGGCGTCGCCCAGGCCCGGCATGATGTAGCCGTGCTCGTTCAGGCCATCGTCGATGGACGCCGTGTAGATGTGCACATCCGGGTGCTTGGCCAGCACGGCGTCAATGCCCACGGGCGCCGCCACCAGCACCAGCGCGCGGATTTCCTTGCAGCCGGCGCGCTTGAGCAGGTCGATCGCGGCGACCATCGACCCGCCGGTCGCCAGCATCGGATCGACGATCAGCGCCAGGCGCTGGTCCAGCTCGCCCACCAGGCGTTCCAGATAGGTGTGGGCCTCCAGCGTCTCTTCGTTGCGGGCCACGCCCACGACGCTGACCTTGGCGCCCGGAATCAGGCTCAGCACGCCGTCCAGCATGCCGATGCCGGCGCGCAGGATGGGCACCACGGTGACTTTCTTGCCGGCGATCTTCTCGACCTCGACCGGGCCGCACCAGCCCTCGACGGTGGCGGGCGCCAGGGGCAGGTCCTTGGACGCTTCATAGGTCAGCAGCGCGCCCACTTCCTGCGACAGTTCACGAAAGCTCTTGGTGCTGAGGTCGACGCGTCGCATGATCCCGAGCTTGTGGCGGATCAACGGATGGCGGATTTCGTGCACGGGCATGTGCGTAACTCTCCAGAGTATTTGTTGGTCAGAATCTTTTGGCCTCAGGCGGACCCGGATCGGCACGGCGCGCCTGCGCCGACCCGTGGCGGGTCACACGGAAGGATCGTAATCGTTTTAGGGCCTTCCCCGCACGAACGCCGCGCAAGAATAGCCGCCCCGCCGCCGGGCCGCCCCAAGGCGGGGCAGCCCCCTTGGGGGGCAGCAAGCGCACGAAGTGTGCGCGGCGTGGGGGCCCACATTCATTGTTCGGCGAGCCAGGAAATCAGGGCGTCGTCGAAGGCGCGGACGGCGCCCGCCTGCTCGTGGTTGACGATGCTGACGACCACATAGCGCTTGCCGCTCGCGCCCAGCACGTATCCCGCGATCGAGCGCACGTCGCGCAGCGAACCGGTCTTCAGGTGGGCCATGCCAAGCGTGCCGTTGCCCTTCAGACGGCGGCGCACGGTGCCGTCCACCCCGGCGATGGCGAACGAAGAGATGTACTCCGGCATCACCGGGGAATTCCAGGCCACGGTCAGCATCGACGCCAGGCTGTCGGCCGACACGCGGGCGTCGCGCGACAGGCCCGCGCCGTTGTCGATGACCAGCTCGGGCATGTCCAGCCCCTGCTTGGCCAGCAGATCCTTGGCGACCACCTCGCTGCTGCCGACGGTTGCCGGGCGCCGGCCGCGTTCCGCGCCCAGCGTCAGCAGCAGCGTGCGCGCCATCACATTGTTGCTGCGCTTGTTGATCTGGCGGATCGCCTCGGCCAGCGTGGGCGAATCGTGCGAGGCCAGCACCACCGCGTCCGGCGGCGTCATGCCGGAACGGACCTGTCCCTTGAACGTGCCGCCCAGCTCCTTCCAGAGCATGCGGAAGACTTCGGTCGCGTAATCGGGCTGGGACAGCGCCAGGCGATACAGGCTGAATTCGCCGCACGAGCCCGCCACCTTGCCATTCACCCGGATGGTGACGCCCTGCTGCGTGATGACGGGATCGGTGGTGACCACCGGCGGGCCGGGGCAGCGGATGTCGCTCCATTCCACATGGCCTTCGATCTTCAGGCCGGGCAGCGGCGGGTCGATCAGCGGCACCCATTTGTTGGCCACCGGATCCGGCGTGAACAACAGGCGCAAGGCGCCAAAACCCACCATCAGCGCGTCCGGGCTGGCGTTGTAGGCCCGGTCGGGCGCGCCGTCGAACGCGCCGGGGTCGATCGACACCTGCCCGAATATGCTGCGGTCGATCACCAGGTCATTGATCTGCTTGACGCCGCGCAGCCGCAGCTCGCGCAACAGCGCCCACAGGTCCTGCAGCAGGAATTGCGGATCGCCGCCGGCCCGCAGGTACAGCGGTCCGTTCAGCGCGCCCTTGGCATCGGGCCGCACGCCCGGCGCCGTCATGAATTCCGTGCGCCAGACGTAATTGGGGCCCAGTTCGGACAGCGCCGCCCAGGTCGTGACCAGTTTCATCACCGACGCGGGGTTGCGGGCTTCCTTGGCGTTGAGCGCCACCAGGCGGGGACCGCCGACTTCCTGCACCACCAGCGACAGGGCGCTCTCGGGCAGCTTGGACGCCTTCCACGCCTTGACCACGTCGGGCGGCAGCCCGGGAACCTGCGCAAAGACGGCGCCCGTGGCCAGGGCCAGGACACCGCCCGCCAGCCATCGCTTCAGTCCGCCCACACGCTTGATCATTTGTCCCGTCATGCCACGCCCACCCGGTTGCTCGTCCTGCAAAACCGAGAGCATACAAAACCTGGACGGGTTGCGGGCGGCACACGACGGCCCAACGCGCCTGGCGGGCATCGTCATGCGGCCGCCCGGCCCGGGCGGGCGGCCGTTCACGCCCCCCGTGCGCAGCCTTTGTTCCGCCCCTATTAACCGTCCCTTTACAATACGCGGTTGCCCCGAGCCCGCCTTGCGGCCCGGCTCGTCCTGTGCAGGGCCCGATTCCACTGATCCCGATACCCGCGTGACCCAGTCTTTCACCGTTTCCGATTTCGATTACGAGCTGCCCCCCGAGCTCATTGCGCAGACGCCCGCCGCCGAGCGCACGGGCAGCCGCCTGCTGCACCTGGATGCCGCCAGCCGCCTTCACGACCGCCAGTTCGCGGACCTGACGGCGCTGCTGCGCCCGCACGACCTGCTGGTGTTCAACGACACGCGCGTCATCAAGGCGCGCCTGGCGGGCCACAAGATCACCGGCGGCAAGATCGAGGTGCTGGTCGAGCGCATCACCGAACCCGACCGCGTCCTGGCCCACGTGCGCGCCAGCAAGTCGCCCGGCGCCGGCATGGTCCTGCGCCTGGCCGACGCCTTCGAGGCCACGGTGCTGGGCCGCGAGGGCGAACTCTTCGACATCCGCTTCCCCGGCCCCGTGCTGGACCTGCTGGATGCCCACGGCGCCACGCCCCTGCCGCCCTACATCACGCACGCCGCCGACGCCGGCGACGACGACCGCTACCAGACCGTCTACGCCCGCGAACCCGGCGCGGTGGCCGCCCCCACGGCCGGCCTGCATTTCGACCAGCCCACGCTGGACCGCCTGGCCGATCTGGGCGTGGCGCGCGCCTTCGTCACCCTGCACGTGGGCGCCGGCACCTTCCAGCCGGTGCGCGTGGACAACCTGGCCGACCACGTCATGCACGCCGAGTGGTTCACGGTGCCACAGGCCGCCGTGGACGCGATCGCCGCGGCCCGCGCGCGGGGCGGCCGCGTCATCGCCGTCGGCACCACCAGCGTGCGCGCGCTGGAATCGGCCGCCGCGCAGACCGAGGGCCGCACGGCGCCCGGCGTTCCGCTGGCCCCCGCCCAGGGCGACACGCGCCTGTTCATCACCCCGGGCTACCAGTACCGCGTCGTCGACGCCCTGGTCACCAACTTCCACCTGCCCCAGTCGACCCTGCTGATGCTGGTGTCGGCGCTGGCCGGCGTCGAGCCCATCCGCCGCGCCTACGCCCACGCCGTCGCCGCGCGCTACCGCTTCTTCAGCTACGGCGACGCCATGTTCATCGAAACCCCTGCCCCATGACCGGACTGAACTTCGAACTGCTCGCCACCGATGGCGGCGCCCGCCGCGGCCGCATCACGCTCAACCACGGCGTGGTCGAGACCCCCATCTTCATGCCGGTCGGCACCTATGGCAGCGTCAAGGCGATGATGCCGCACGAGCTCAAGGAAATCGGCTCGCAGATCGTGCTGGGCAACACGTTCCACCTGTGGCTGCGCCCCGGCACCGAGATCATGGAAAAGCATGGCGGCCTGCATGGCTTCATGAACTGGGACAAGCCCATCCTGACCGACTCGGGCGGATTCCAGGTGTTCAGCCTGCAGGGCATGCGCAAGATCACCGAAGAAGGCGTGAAATTCGCCTCCCCGATCGACGGCGCGCGCCTGTTCCTCACGCCGGAAGAGTCCATGCGCATCCAGCGCTCGCTCAATTCCGACATCGTGATGGTGTTCGACGAATGCACGCCCTATGAAATCGACGGCCGTCCCGCCACCGTCGAGGAAGCCGCGCGCTCCATGCGCATGTCGCTGCGCTGGGCGCGGCGCTCGCGCGAGGAATTCGACCGCCTGGGCAACCCGAATGCGCTCTTTGGCATCGTGCAGGGCGGCATGTACGAATCGCTGCGCGACGAATCCCTGGCCGGGCTGCAAGAAATTGGCTTTCACGGCTATGCCATCGGCGGCCTGTCGGTGGGCGAGCCCAAGGAAGACATGATGCGCATACTGGCGCACGTGACGCCCAAGCTGCCCGCCCAGGCCCCGCGCTACCTGATGGGCGTGGGCACCCCCGAAGACCTGGTCGAGGGCGTGAGCCGCGGCGTGGACATGTTCGACTGCGTCATGCCCACCCGCAACGCCCGCAATGGCTGGCTGTTCACGCGCTTTGGCGACGTCAAGATCCGCAACGCCAAATACCGCGACGACACCCGGCCGCTGGACCCGAGCTGCAGTTGCCACACCTGCGGCAATTTCTCGCGCGCCTACCTGCACCACCTGCAGCGCGCCAACGAGATCACCGGCGCGCGCCTGAACACGCTGCACAACCTGCACTTCTACCTGACTATCATGAAGGAAATGCGCGAGGCCATCGCCGAAGGCCGTTTCGACGCCTGGCGCGCCCAGTTTGCCGCGGACCGCGCCCGCGGGGTGGAGTAGCCCGGGTAAAAAACCGCCGCCGGGGACTTTTCCCGGCGTGTTTCGCCCCCATTTGACCGGCAGGCCCCCAGGTAAGCGGGAGCCGCCTGATGCAAGGGATGGCGTCCCAGTTAAAGGCTGGCTATAACCTATATACAATAGTCGGCTTGCCCTATCCATGGCTCGCGCGGGGATGGGCGCATCAAAAACATAGCGATAAACCCAAACAGACTCAAACGCAGGAGAATTCAATGTCCGTTATCGATACCGCCAGCCTCGTCGTGGCCCAGGCCGCCGCCCCCGAAGGCAATGCGCTGATGGGCATGCTGCCCATCGTCCTGATGTTCGTGATCCTCTACTTCCTGATGATCCGTCCGCAGATGAAGCGCCAGAAGGAACACCGCAACCTGCTCGCCGCCCTGGCCAAGGGCGACGAAGTCGTCACCGCCGGCGGCATGCTCGGCAAGGTCACCAAGGTCAACGACAGCTACGTCACCGTCGAAGTCTCTGAACTGGCCGACAAGCCCGTCGAAGTCATCATGCAGAAGTCGTCGGTGTCGACCGTTCTGCCCAAGGGAACCATCAAGGCCCTGTAAGCGTCCCACAAAGAGCCCCATCGGGGCTCTTGTCCTAGACGACGCCCTCCGCCTACCGCCGCCCGCAGCGACCGATCGCGCGGGCGGCCCTTTCATCTCTTTCACATGAAGTAGCCGGCAATGAACCGCTATCCCCTCTGGAAGTACATTACGGTCCTGGTCGCGGTCCTCATTGGCCTGCTGTACACGCTTCCCAATTTCTACGGCGAGTCCCCCGCCGTCCAGGTGTCCAGCGCCAAGGCCACGATCAAGGTCGACCCGACCGTGCTGGCCCGCGTGGAGCAGATCCTGGCCGACGCCAAGATCCCCAACGAAGGCGCCTATTTCGAAATGAACGGCACGCTCGGCACCGTGCGCGCCCGCTTCCCGTCGACCGACGTGCAGCTGCAGGCCCGCGACCTGCTCGAGAAATCGCTCAATACCGTTCCCGGCGACCCGCACTACACCGTGGCGCTGAACCTGCTGCCCGCCTCGCCGCCCTGGATGCGCGCGCTGGGCTGGTTCGCGCCCAAGCCCATGTACCTGGGCCTGGACCTGCGCGGCGGCGTGCACTTCCTGCTGCAGGTCGACATGCAAGGCGCGCTGACCGCCCGCTATGACTCGCTGGCCGGCGACGTGCGCTCCGTGCTGCGCGACCAGAAGATCAACGTGACGGGCGTCGAACGCTCGGGCATGAGCGTCGCCGCCGCCTTCGCCAACACCGACGACCGCGACCGCGCCATCGCCGCGCTGCGTTCGCGCCTGCCGGACCTGGAATTCACCGAACGCGAAGAAGGCGGCAAGCAGGTGCTGCTGGCCGCCCTGAACCCGGCCGCCGTCACCCGCGTGCAGGACTCCGCGCTCAAGCAGAACATCAACACGCTGCACAACCGCATCAACGAGCTGGGCGTGGCCGAACCGGTCATCCAGCAGCAGGGCTCGGACCGCATCGTGGTGCAGTTGCCCGGCGTGCAGGACGTGGCCAAGGCCAAGGAACTGCTGGGCCGCACCGCCACGCTCGAAATCCGCATGGTCGACGACTCCCCCGCCGCGCAGGCCGCGCTGCTGGGCGGCAGCGTCCCGTTCGGCCTCGAACGCTACAACGACCGCGACGGCCGTCCCATCCTGGTCCGCCGCCAGGTCATCCTGACCGGCGAAAACCTGCAGGACGCCCAGCCGGGCCGCGATTCGCAGACCCAGCAGGCCGCCGTCCACCTGACGCTGGACTCCAAGGGCGCACGCATCTTCCGCGACGTCACCCGCGACAACATCAACAAGCGCATGGCCATCCTGCTGTTCGAAAACGGCAAGGGCGAAGTGGTCACGGCGCCTGTGATCCGCGGCGAAATCGCCGGCGGCCAGGTGCAGATTTCGGGCAGCATGAGTTCCGAGGAAGCCGCCGACACCGCCCTGCTGCTGCGCGCGGGCGCGCTGGCCGCGCCGATGTCCATCATCGAGGAACGCACCATCGGCCCGAGCCTGGGCGCGGACAACATCTCGAAGGGCTTTTACTCGACCCTGTACGGCTTCCTGGCCATTGCCGTCTTCATCATCGTGTACTACCACCTGTTCGGGGTGTTCTCCACGATCGGCCTGACCTTCAACGTCCTGCTGCTGCTGGCCCTGCTGTCCATGCTGCAGGCCACGCTGACGCTGCCCGGCATCGCGGCCATTGCGCTGACACTGGGCATGGCCATCGACTCGAACGTGCTGATCAACGAGCGCATACGGGAAGAACTGCGGGCGGGCGCCTCACCGCAGCAAGCGATCCATCAGGGCTTCGAGCGCGCCTGGGGCACCATTCTTGACTCGAACCTCACCACGCTGATCGTGGGCCTGGCGCTGCTGGCCTTCGGTTCGGGCCCGATCCGGGGCTTCGCGGTGGTTCACTGCCTGGGCATCCTGACCTCGATGTTCTCGTCGGTCGTGGGCGTGCGCGCGCTGGCCAACCTGTACTACGGCCGCAAGAAGAAGCTCACCTCGATCTCCATCGGCGAAGTCTGGAAGCCGAAGGCAAACTGAAAATAGGGCGGACGGCCCAAGCCGTCCGCCACAGCAAAGAACCGAAGGCGAAAAATGGAATTTTTCCGGATTCACCGCACCATCCCGTTCATGCGCCACGCCCTGGTGCTGAACATCATCAGTCTCGTTACCTTCCTCCTGGCGGTGTTCTTCATCGTCACGCGCGGCTTTCACCTGTCGATCGAATTCACCGGCGGCACGGTCATGGAGGTCAACTACGCCCAGACGGCGCAGCTTGAAAACGTGCGCGGCGTGGTGTCCAAGCTGGGCTACACCGACTTCCAGGTCCAGAATTTCGGCACCTCGCACGACGTCATGATCCGCCTGCCCCTGCAGGAAGGCCAGACGTCCGCCACCCAGAGCGAAACCGTCATGGCCGCGCTCAAGGCCGCCGATTCGGGCGTCGAACTGCGCCGCGTCGAATTCGTGGGTCCGCAGATCGGCCAGGAACTGCTGCATAACGGCCTGATGGCCCTGCTCGTGGTCGTCATCGGTATCGTGATCTACCTGGGCTTTCGCTTCGAATGGAAGTTCGCGCTGGCCGGCGTCGTCGCCAACCTGCACGACGTGGTCATCATCCTGGGCTTCTTCGCATTCTTCCAGTGGGAGTTCTCGCTCGCGGTGCTGGCTGGCGTGCTGGCCGTGCTGGGTTACTCCGTGAACGAATCCGTGGTCATCATGGACCGGATCCGCGAAAACTTCCGCAAGTACCGCAAAGCGGACGTGCACGAAGTCATCAACAGCGCCATCACCCAGACCATCTCGCGGACCATCATCACCCACGGTTCGACCCAGATGATGGTGCTGGCCATGCTGTTCTTCGGCGGCCCCACCCTGCACTACTTCGCCATGGCCCTGACCATCGGCATCTGGTTCGGCATCTACTCGTCGGTATTCGTCGCCGCCGCGCTGGCCATGTGGATGGGCGTCAAGCGCGAAGACCTGATCAAGCCGGTCAAGAAGGAAGGCGAGGAAGGCGAAGTCGCCTGATTCCCTGGCCTTGACATGTAAGACCCGTCACGCGTGACGGGTTTTTTCTTTTTGGCGCGCGGCGCCTGCGGTTCGCACGAATAGTCTGCCTCGCTCTCGCCGGTTAGCTTGTCCGATCCCCCGCCAAGGCGGTTGATTTATATATCTGAACAGGTATATTCATGCGGACGGACCAATCCAAGTTGCTTTACTGGGAGGGCTCTTCCAGGAAGGACTTCAAGACATTCCCGCTACCCGTGCAAAAACGCATGGGGATGGCGCTGTACACCCTCCAATGCGGCCGTTGGCCCGATGCCGCAAAGGCCATGAAAGGACTGGGGGCCGGCGTCTACGAACTTGTCGACAATGAACGTGGCAACGCTTATCGAACCGCCTACGCAATGAAGATCGACGACGCCATCCATGTTCTTCACGCTTTTCAAAAGAAGTCCAAATCGGGCATCAGCACCCCGCAAAATGACCTCGATCTCATTTCCAGTCGGCTGAAGCGGGCAATGGCTCGCCAACACCAGACCCGGAGCTTCCCATGACACGCACGTCCAATCCCGGCACACGCAACGTGCTTTATGAGCTCGGCTTCGAAGACGCAGCCGAGCTGACCGCCAAGGTCCAATTGGCCATCAGGTTCAACGACTTGATCGACGAACGCGGCCTGAACCAGCGGGAAGTCGCCGCGCTCACGGGCATGACGCAGCCCAAGGTGTCCCAGCTACGGCGGTACAAGCTGCAGAACGTTTCCCTGGAACGGGTCATGCAGGCGCTGGTTTCCCTGGACCAGCACGTTGAAATCCGGGTACGCAAGGCGCGGCGGTCCGACGCCGCCGGTATCTCCGTCGCAGCCTGACCCCAGCACTGTACCGACGGATTCCCCCGGCGCTGTACGGATACAGGCGCGCGCCTATTCGTTACCATGCCCCTTATGAAACTCACCATCGACCACCTCGTCATCGCCGCCGCGGACCTTGCCAGCGGCTCCGACTATGTCGCCGGCATTCTGGGCATCGCGCCGCAGGGCGGCGGCGCGCATCCGCGCATGGGCACCCATAACCGGGTGCTGGGCATGGCGGACGGCATCTATCTGGAGGTCATCGCGATCGACCCCGACGCGCCCGCGCCGTCGCGCCCCCGCTGGTTCGGGCTGGACCAGGGCGACGTGCGCGCGCGTCTCGAACAAGGGCCGTTCCTGGCCCACTGGGCTGCCCGCGTGGAGTCGCCCATGGACCTGACGCTCATGCAGGCCGAACACCCGGACCGCCTGCCGCCGGTCATCCCCATGACGCGCGGCGACCTGCGCTGGCGCCTGACGGTGCCGGACGACGGCAGCCTGCCGGCCTGGCGCGAAGCGGGTTACGAAGCCGGCGAAGGCCTGCTGCCCACGCTCATCCAATGGGACGTCGACCAGCCGCCCGGCGCGACGCTGCCGCGCCAGCCGCTGCGCCTGCACAGACTCATCGGCTGCCATCCCCGCGCCTCGCTGCTGCGCCAGGGTCTTGCCTGGATGGGCGCGGACAGCCTGATCGACATCGAGCAGGCCGATGGCCCGCCGCGGCTCAGTGCGCACATCGAGACACCGTCCGGCATCAAAGTGCTGACGTGACGCCATCCGCGCCTCTGACCCACTGACCCTCTAACCCTCTTACCCGGAGCCCCCCATGCCCGCCACCCGCAAGCGCTTCGACGACGAACCCTACCTGGACCATTGCGAAGCCACGGTGATCGCGGTCCACCCTGACGGCGTGGAGCTGGACGAAACCGTCTGCTATGCCCGCAGCGGCGGCCAGGCGGGGGACAGCGGAACCCTCACCCTCGCCGACGGGCGCGTGCTGCCGCTGACGGACACGGTCTACGCCGACGACCGCCAGCGCATCCTGCACGTCATCCAGGGCGACGCGGCCCCGCAGGTGGGCGAACGCGTCCTCGTTGCCATCGACTGGCCGCGCCGCCACCGCCTGATGCGCCTGCATACCTGTCTACACCTTTTGGGCGCGCTCGTGCCCGCGCCCGTCACCGGTTGCAGCATTTCGCCCGATTCCGCCCGCATCGACTTCGACCTGCCCGAGTCCACGCTCGACAAGGCCGACCTGACCGAGCGCCTGAATGCCCTGATCAACACGCGCGCGGACGTCGCCATCAACGGCATCACCCCGGAAGAACTGGCGGCGCAACCAGACCTGGTGCGCACGGTGGGCGCCGCGCCGCCCGCCGGCACGGCCGTGATCCGCATCGTCGAGGTGCCGGGCGTGGACCGCCAGCCCTGCGGGGGCACACATGTGGCCAACACCGGCGAGATCGGCGCGGTGGTCGTCACCAAGATCGAGAAAAAGAGCCGGACCAACCGGCGCGTCGTCGTCGGCTTCGCCTGAGCCGGCCGGCCCGGTCACGACGGAGCCAGCCGGCGGGACGAAAAAAAGGCCGCGATGACGCGGCCTTGTCCGATGCCCGGGCGCGGGCTCAGCCCTTTTTCCACCAGCGCCACGGCGCGCGCAGCGGCCATTGGTACGCGCTGCCCAGTACGCGCGGCGCCAGGACATGCCCGACCAGCACGGCGATTCCGGCCGCGGTCATCACGTCCGACAGATAGTGGTCCAGGTTGACCACCCGGCTGATCGCCACCAGCGACGCCAGCAGCAGGAAGACCCAGCGCCAGCGCGGCGCCAGGATGCCCAGCACCACGGCCACGGAAAACGCCGCATAGGTGTGGCTGGACGGAAAGGAATTGAACTGCTGGGCGCGCGAGAAGGTCTCGCCCAGCCCGTAGATGCCTTTTTCGAAGAACAGCTCTGGGCGCGCGCGCGCCACGGTCCGCTTGAGCAGCAGCACGACCAGCCCGCCGACCGCCATCGTGGACAGCATCAGCAGGCTGCCGCGCGCCATGGCGGCATAGCTCACGCGCAGCGGATTGCGCCAGCCGCGCGCCAATCCCACCAGGCCCACCACATAGAACGCGAGCGCCATGACGATGTAATGGCCGCTCTCGCCCAGTTCGCCCACCCATTCGAACGACTGGTCGACGCCTTCCGACACCGATTTTTGAATCCAGACCGCCAGCGGCAGGTCGATCCACAGCGCGCACGCGGTGGCCGCAAGCGCCAGCGCGGCGCCCAGCAGCGCCCAGACGGACGCCGGATAGGGATTGCGGAATTTATCCTGGACAGCGGAACCGGACCCGCCATCGAGGGACGGAGCGGCTACCGGAGGCGTGAAGCGATTGGAATTCATCGGTGCCGCTCGGGAGAAAAAGAAATTTTACCGGCGCTGGGCGGGGCGCGGACCGCTATCGTAACGGCCAATGCGCACCGGGCCAAGAAACAATTTCCGGCCAAGGGTTAAAATTCGCGCTTTCCCATCCTTCCAGCCCCCGGGATCTACACCCGTCACGGCGACCACCATGCAAGAAACCTCCCTCAAGCGCGCGGGCAATGTCCCAGGCAACCCCCGCGACGGCGGCTCCCCCGCCCTGCCTTCGGCCACTTCCGGCGCCGGCTCCCCTCGCAAGCTGTACATCCGCACCTTCGGTTGCCAGATGAACGAGTACGACTCGGACAAGATGGCCGACGTGCTGCGCGAGGACCAGGGCGGGCTCGAGCTCACCGACAACCCCGAAGAGGCGGACGTCATCCTGTTCAACACCTGTTCGGTGCGCGAAAAGGCGCAGGAAAAGGTGTTCTCGGACCTGGGCCGCGTGCAGCACCTGAAGAAGACCAACCCCAATCTCGTGATCGGCGTGGGCGGATGCGTCGCCAGCCAGGAAGGCGAAGCCATCGTCAAGCGCGCGCCCTACGTCGACGTGGTGTTCGGACCGCAGACGCTGCACCGCCTGCCCGACCTGATCAAGCGCCGCCGCGACGAAGGGCGCTCGCAGGTGGACATCAGCTTCCCCGAGATCGAAAAATTCGACAACATGCCGCCCCCGCGCGTCGAGGGCGCCACGGCGTTCGTCTCCATCATGGAAGGCTGCAGCAAGTACTGCAGCTTCTGTGTCGTGCCCTACACGCGCGGCGAGGAAGTCTCGCGCCCGTTCGACGACGTGCTCATCGAAGTGGCGGACCTGGCCGACCAGGGCGTCAAGGAAGTGACGCTGCTCGGCCAGAACGTGAACGCCTACCGCGGCCGCATGACCGACAGCGACGAGATCGCCGACTTCGCGATGCTGCTCGAATACGTGCACGAGATCCCCGGCATCGAGCGCATCCGCTACACCACGTCGCATCCCAAGGAAATGACCCAGCGCATGGTGGATGCCTATGCCCGCCTGCCCAAGCTGGTGTCCTTCCTGCATTTGCCCGTGCAGGCCGGCAGCGACCGCGTGCTGGCCGCCATGAAGCGCGGCTACACCACGCTCGAATTCAAGTCCGTCGTGCGCCGCCTGCGCGCCGCGCGCCCCAACCTGACGCTGTCGTCGGACTTCATCGTGGGCTTTCCCGGCGAAACCGAGGAAGACTTCGAAAAGACGATGAAACTGATCCAGGACGTCGGCTTCGACACCTCGTTCTCGTTCGTCTACTCGCGGCGTCCGGGCACGCCCGCCGCCGACCTCGCCGACGACACCCCGCAGGACGTCAAGCTGCGCCGCCTGCAGCGCCTGCAGGCCCTCATCAACGAGCAAGCCGCCGCCATCGCCCGCAACATGGTCGGCACGCGCCAGCGCCTGCTGGTGGAAGGCCCCTCGCGCCGCGACCCGAACGAACTCATGGGCCGCACCGAGAACAACCGCATCGTGAACTTCCCCGCCCCCGCGCGGCTCATCGGACAAATGGTCGACGTCATCATCACCGAGGCGCACACGAATTCGCTGCGCGCCCGCGTGGCCGACATCGACCGCACTTCGCAAGAGGCTGAATGACCACACCCCGTTCCCGCGCGCGTCGCAGCATGCCCGTCATCGTCACCCTGGACGGCGACAACACCCACCTGGCCAATCTCTGCGGCCCGCTGGACGAAAACCTGCGGCAACTTGCCGATGGCATGAACGTCAAGCTGTCGCGCCGCGGCAGCCGCGTCACGATCGAAGGCGAACTGGCCGAACTGGCCGGCCGCATCCTGCGCCGCTTTCACGAACAGGCCGTGCACCGCTCGCTGTCCATCGACGACATCCAGTTGGGGCTCGTCGAGATCGGCGTGGGCCGCCAGGAAGAAAAGCTCAAGGAAGAACAGGCCCAGGAACTGGACGCCCTGCCCGCCCTGGACGACGAAAGCGACGGCATCGCGCTGCGCACCAAGCGCAGCGACCTGCGCCCGCGCACCCCGCGCCAGCGCGACTACCTGAACAACATCCTCAAGCACGACATCACGTTCGGCGTCGGCCCCGCCGGCACGGGCAAGACCTGGCTGGCCGTGGCCTGCGCCATCGACGCGATGGAGCGCGACACGGTGCAACGCCTGGTGCTGACCCGCCCCGCCGTCGAGGCCGGCGAGCGCCTGGGCTTTCTGCCGGGCGACCTGGCGCAGAAGGTCGATCCGTACCTGCGTCCGCTCTATGACGCGCTGTACGACCTGATGGGCTTCGAAAAGGTCCAGCGCCTCTTCGAAAAGCAGACCATCGAGATCGCCCCGCTGGCCTACATGCGCGGCCGCACGCTGAACCACGCCTTCGTCATCCTGGACGAGGCGCAGAACACCACGCCCGAGCAGATGAAGATGTTCCTGACCCGGATCGGCTTCGGCAGCAAGGCGGTCATCACCGGCGACCCGTCGCAGGTCGACCTGCCGCGTGGGCAGGACAGCGGCCTGGCGCACGCGGTGAAGGTGCTGCATGACGTCCAGGGCATCGCCACCACCCGTTTCACCAGCCGCGATGTCGTGCGCCACCCGCTGGTCGCTCGCATCGTCGACGCCTACGACCGCGCCGCCGAAGATGAAGCCTGAGCTGTCCCTGTCCGTCCAGTATGGGGTCGAGGAAGCCCGCCTGCCCCGCTGGCGCCTGCGGCGCTGGGCCGAACGCGCGCTGGCCGGCGCCTTCGAGGACGGCCTGATCGATTTCAAGGCCGCCGAGCTCAGCCTGCGGCTGGTCGGCGCGGCCGAAGGCCGGCGCCTGAACCGCGACTTCCGCGGCCGCGACTACGCCACCAATGTGCTCACGTTCGAGTACGGCGTGGACCCGCTGGGCGTGGCCCGTGGCGACATTGTCATGTGCGTGCCCGTGCTGGTGCGCGAGGCGCGCGAACAGCGCAAGGCGCTCCTGGACCACGCCGCCCACCTGACCCTGCACGGGGTCCTGCATTCGCTGGGCTACGACCACATCAAGGCGCACGACGCCAAGCGCATGGAAGCCCTGGAAACCGCGATCCTGGCGCAGATGGGCATCGCCGACCCCTACCTGGCGGCCTGACGCCGGGCCCTCGGGTCAACCCTGAGAAATTACCGGAAAATGGCGTGCAGCAAGGCGCAGATCGCGTCCATTGCACCCATTTTCGGCGGTGGCGTTACAAATTGCAGGCCAGTTTCGGTTATGCTGGCTCCTCCACAACTTGTCCTCCCGGACGATGTCTGACCCTTACCCTGCTCCTGAAGCGACGCCCGGTCGCTCTGCCAAACCCGCCACCAAATCCCTCCTAGACCGCCTGCTTTCCCTCGTGCGCCGAGAGCCCGAGGACCGCGAAGGCATCAAGGCCATTCTGGAAGCCGCGCACGAACGCGACCTGCTCGACGCGGAGTCGTACAAGATGATCAAGGGCGCGCTGGCCGTGTCCGAGGGCACCGTCGGCGACATCATGGTTCCGCGCTCGCGCATGGACCTGCTCGATGTCACGCAGCCCATCCCCTACCTGGTGGCCACGGTGATCGAGACCGCGCATTCGCGGTTCCCCGTGTACGAAGGCGACCGCGACAACATCATCGGCATCCTGCTCGCCAAGGACCTGCTGCGCTGCATGCTGGAACCCAACATCGAATTGCGCACGCTGGTACGTCCCGCCGTCTTCATCCCCGAATCCAAGCGCCTGAACGTGCTGCTGCACGAGTTCCGCGCCAGCCGCAACCACCAGGCCATCGTCATCGACGAGCACGGCGGCATTTCCGGCCTGGTCACGATGGAAGACGTGCTGGAGCAGATCGTCGGCGACATCGAAGACGAATTCGACGAAACCGAGGAAGACTCCATCTTCCCGGAAGGCGACAACCAGTGGCGCGTGCTCGCGGCCACCGACATCTCGCACTTCAATGACGTGTTCGGCTGCCAACTGCCTGACGACGAATACGACAGCGTCGGCGGCTGGATGGGCGGACAGCTCGGCCGCATCCCGCGCCGCGGCGACCATGCCGATGTCGACGGCCTGCGCCTCGAAGTGGCCCGCGGCGACGCCCGCCGGGCCATCTGGCTGCGCGTCAAGCGCATCGCCGCCCCCCAATCCGCAGCATCCGCCCCCGACGCATGACCCAACCCCCGCGCGGCCGACTCCTGCGCGGCGCCGCCGGCCTCGTGCTGGCGGGCGCCGTCCACGCCCTCACCTTTGCCCCCGGCCCGCTGCCCGGCTGGGCGCTGGCGTTCACCCAGGTCGTGGCGCTGGCCATCCTGGCCCGGGTCACGCTGTACGCGCCCTCGGCCAGGCAGGCCTGGCTGCGCGGCTGGCTATTCAGCTTTGCCAGCTACGCGCTGGGCCTGTACTGGATCTTCATCAGCCTGCACCGCTACGGCGACCTGGCCGCCCCGCTGGCGGTGGCCGCGGTGCTGGCGCTGTCCGCGTTTCTCGCGCTCTTTCCCGCCACGGCCAATGCGCTGGCGCGCCGCTACGCCCCGCTGGCCGCCGACTCGGCGCCCTCCCGCATCCTGTCCGCCACGCTCGCCTGGGCGGCCATGTGGGCCGCGTTCGAATGGCTGCGCGCGGTGCTCCTGACCGGATTCCCGTGGCTGAACATCGGCTACGCGCAGGTCGACAGCCCCATCGCGGGCTGGGCGCCGCTGCTCGGCGTGCACGGCATGGCGTTCCTGGCCGCGTTCGTCGCGGCGGCCATCGCCAGCCTGTGGCAGCCCGCCCGCAAGGCCGCCATGGGGCCGCGCCACGCGCTGGCCGCCGGCGTCGCGGTCGCGCTGGCGGCGGCGGGCTGGCCCCTGTCCCGCATCGACTGGTCGGCGCCCGTCGGCGACCCGCTCAACGTGCGGCTGGTCCAGGGCAACATCGGGCAGTCCCAGAAATTCGATCCCGCGCTGCTGGAGCAGAGCGTGCGACGGCACCTGGAGCTGACGGCCATGCCGCCCGCGCCCGGCGTGCCCGCGCCCCAGTTGGTGATCCTGCCGGAAACCGTGCTGCCCATCTTCCAGGACCAACTCGACCCGCGCGTCTGGGAAGTCTGGCGCGACCTGGCCCGGCAGCGCAACACGGTCATCGCCATGGGCGTGCCGCTGCACGACCGCGTCGACGGCCGCGAACGCTACACCAACAGCGTCATCGGCTTCGATGGCGCGACGCCCATCGAACAGCTCGTGGCCGGCAACACCGCCATGCGCTACGACAAGCGCCACCTGGTGCCGTGGGGCGAATACGTGCCGCCGGGCTTTCACTGGTTCGTCGACATGCTGAACATCCCGCTGGGCGACTTCGACCGCGGCCGCGAGCGACAGACGCCCTTTGCCGTGGGTGGCCAGCATATCGCGTTCAACATCTGCTACGAAGACCTCTTCGGCCCCGACCTGCTGCCCGCGCTGCAGCCCGGTCCCAATGGCGAGCCCGGCGCGACCATCCTGGTCAACGTCAGCAACCTGGGCTGGTTCGGCGATAGCTGGGCCCTGCGCCAGCATCTGCAGATCGGGCGCCTGCGCACCATGGAAACCGCGCGTCCCATGCTGACCGCCACCAACACGGGCGTCACCGCCGCGATCGACGCCAAGGGCCGCGTCGCCGCGCAGCTTGCCACGCACCAGGCGGGCGTGCTGCCCGTGTCCGTGCAGGGCATGACGGGGCTCACGCCCTATGCGC
This sequence comes from Achromobacter sp. MFA1 R4, assembly GCF_900156745.1. NCBI lineage: Bacteria > Pseudomonadati > Pseudomonadota > Betaproteobacteria > Burkholderiales > Alcaligenaceae > Achromobacter > Achromobacter sp. MFA1 R4. The sequence continues at coordinate 679,381 of NZ_LT707065.1, forward strand.
GTTTCGGCGACAAGACCGCGCTGGCCTTGATCGGCCTGGCGCTCATCGCCGCGGTGGGCAGCGCCCGCCGCCCGCGCCGCGGCTGATCGCGCTCACGCAAACAGGTTCGCGGGCAGCGAACCTGTTTCGTCGGGCGGCCGCAGCGGTCCGCTGCCCGCCCCGGTCAGTTCGATGGCGTCCGCGATGGCCTGCATATCGTCGGCATCCAGTTCCAGTTCCGCCGCGCCAATCAACCCGTCCACCTGCGAAGCGCTGCGCGCGCCCAGAATGGCGCCCGTCACGCCCGGCCACGCCAGCGTCCACGCCGCCGCGGCGGCGGCCACCGTCGCGCCATGCCGCTCGGCAATGGGCTTGAAGGCGTCGGCCAGCGCCAGATTGCGCTCCAGGTCCGGCGACCGGAAATCCGGGTGGCGCGCCCGCCAGTCGTCCGGCGGCAAGGCCCGCGCGCGCTGTACGCTGAACGTGCCGGTCAACAGGCCGGAATGCATCGGGCTGTAGACGATCACGCCGGTGCCGTTCGCCGCGCACCAGGGAATCAGATCGCTGGCGGCGGTCCGCTGGATGGCGGAAAACGGCGGCTGCAGCGTGTCCACGTGCCCCAGGTATTCGGCAGCCCGCAATTGCGCCAGGTTGTGGTTCGACAGCCCGATCGCCCTCACCTTCCCGGCCTGCTTCAGGTCCAGCAACTCCTGCCAATACGCCTCCAGCGGCGTGCCGTCACCCGCCGGCCAATGCATCTGGTAGAGGTCGATACGCTCGACGCCCAGCCGCCGCAGCGACCCTTCAAGCTCGCGGCGGATGCTGGACGGCGCGCCGGTACGCCGCGGCGGCGCCAGCGGTTGCTCCGGCGACCAGGTCAGACCGCACTTGGTGAAGACATAGGGCCGATCACCCCGCGGCATCTGCGCCAGCGCCTGGCGCACGATGTCCTCGGCGTGGCCCAACCCATACACGGCCGCCGTATCGATCCAGTTGATGCCCCGGTCGACCGCGTGCCGGATCGCCTCGATGGATTCGCTATCGTCCTGCGCGCCCCACCCCACCGCCCAGCCGTTGCCGCCCATGGCCCAGGCGCCCAGGCCGATACGCGTGATCGCCATGCCCGTGCGGCCCAGGGGCACGGTTGGAAAGGAGGTGCTGCTCATGAAGAGGCGCTCATGGAAAGATGCTCATGGGGTTTCCCTGCCGATGCGCGGCGGCCATCCCGCGTGCAAAAAAAACCGGCAGGCCAACAAAATTTTTCCACTCACGATAGCACTCGCACAAGCCTTTGATTTTGTTGATTTCTGCACCAATGCGCCGCTGCAATCGGCGCCCGCCGCGCTCGTAAAACGGCTCCAAAATGCCCATCGAACCCTCTTTTTTCACAACTTTTTTGCTTTTTGCCGTGAAGCGACTTGCACACCAAATTTAGTTCGTGCATAATCTCGTTTCTTCGCCAACGGCACTAAACAAAACCGGCAACGAAACAGCAAGAAACGCTCTGGAAACAGCGCATTTTTCGCCAAAATCGTTGAACGGATTGATTAGAGAAACGGGGGTATAGCTCAGCTGGGAGAGCGCTTGCATGGCATGCAAGAGGTCAGCGGTTCGATCCCGCTTACCTCCACCAGCCCAACGCGAAGAACGCAGTACAGAAAGTCCGCAGTCCCCTTCGTCTAGAGGCCTAGGACATCACCCTTTCACGGTGAGTACAGGGGTTCGAATCCCCTAGGGGACGCCAGTTTTCTGGCACGCTAGTCGTGTAGTAGTAGCAGTGATGCAGTTGAAGTGACAATGTAGTTGAGTTAAGCCGCTGCGGAGCGGTAGTTCAGTTGGTTAGAATACCGGCCTGTCACGCCGGGGGTCGCGGGTTCGAGCCCCGTCCGCTCCGCCAAAAGCTCTCTCGCTCAGGGTCTTTCAAGAGCTCCGTTTTCGGGGCTTTTTTGTTTTATAAGTGTGAGACCTTGTTGTCTGAAGTTTGGGACAGCAGCACATGCTGGGGGTATAGCTCAGCTGGGAGAGCGCTTGCATGGCATGCAAGAGGTCAGCGGTTCGATCCCGCTTACCTCCACCAGTACGCAGTTCGGTAGTAACGCAGTACAGTAGTAAAGTTGTTGGTTCCAGGTCCCCTTCGTCTAGAGGCCTAGGACATCACCCTTTCACGGTGAGTACAGGGGTTCGAATCCCCTAGGGGACGCCAGCTTTGGTTGGCATGTAGTAAAAGCTGCCTTGACACCGCAGCGTAGTTGTTCAAGTCGTCTGTTTGATGACGTCTGTTTAGGCCGCTGCGGAGCGGTAGTTCAGTTGGTTAGAATACCGGCCTGTCACGCCGGGGGTCGCGGGTTCGAGCCCCGTCCGCTCCGCCAAGCACTTTGCGCCTGCAGATCGCCGTTCACGGCACACCCAGAAAGCTCCGGATTCCGGAGCTTTTTTGTTTTGTGCCTGACCTTCGCGCCGCCGTTCGCGCGGTCCAATCCCCTCCCGTTGTACCCCTTCCGCGAGACTCGTCCGTTTTGACCTCTGGACAGCGTCGCCACGCGGCTTCATGCTTGCGCGTATACGCCAGACAAAGAAAAGAGGCCTACGTGACCCCCAATGACGCCGCACCCCAAGCACATCGCCAACACCTGCAAAGCATCATTGCGGGCTTGAACGAGGGCATCATTCTGCTTGAGGCCGACGGGTCGATCGCCTGGGCCAACGCCAGCGCACTTGCGCTGCATGGCGTCGAAGACATCGACGACCTGGGCGGCACGCCCGCCGGCTTTCGAAAGCGATACACGCTGACGTACCGCAACCACCACCGCGTGCCGGCACGCCAGTATCCCCTGGACCGGCTGGCGGCCGGCGAAGAGTTCGACGACTTGCTGCTGGACCTGGGCCGCAAGGACGATGAAGAGTTCCTGCGCAACCTGCTCGCCCGCGGCCTGAACCTGGACGACGGCGGGCCCTTCCCGTACCGGGTGCTGATCCTGCATGACCAGACGGCGCAGATCAACGCCGAGGTGCGATTCGAACGCACCTTTTCGGCCAATCCGGCGCCCGCACTGATCTGCCGGCTGTCCGACCTGCGCTACGTGAAGGTCAACCAGGGCTTTCTCGAGATGACGGGCTACGCGCGCGACGCCGTGCTGGGCAAGTCGGCCTATGAACTGGACGTGCTGGATGGCGGCGAGGACAAAGAGTCCGCCGTCGCGCGCCTGAACGAAGGCCGCACCATTCCCCAGCGCGAGGGCGTGCTGAAGCTGCCGGACGGCTCGAGCAGATTCGTCGTGGTGGCGGGGCAGCCGATCGACATGCACGACGAGCCCTGCATGCTGTTCACCTTCATCGACCTGGAGGGCCGCAAGCGGACCGAAGAGGCGCTGCGCGAAAGCGAAGAGCGTTTCTCGAAGGCCTTCCGGCTGGCGCCCGTGCCTATGGCGGTGTGCGACGGCGACACGCTCAACGTGCTGAACGTCAACGACGCCTTCACGGCCGTGACGGGGGTGGCGCTGGAGGACAACAACGAACAGGACCTCACCGACCTGGGGCTGCGGCCCTATGAAGGCATGGTGGCCGGCCTGAAGCGCGGTGAAAGCGTCCGCAACCGCGAAGCGGCGATGATCGCCCAGGACGGCGGCGAACTGGACTGCCTGGTGTCCGCCGAGCCCGTCATGATCGGCGGGCTGCGGCGCGTGCTGATCGTGATGCAGGACATCACCGACCGCAAGCGGTCCGAGACCGAACTGCTGACGGCGATCGAGGCGGTCATGCAGGACACCTCGTGGTTCAGCCGCGGCATCATCGAAAAACTGGCGCAACTGCGCCAGCCCGCCCCCGCTACGCGCGACGTGGCCGAGCTGGCCCAACTGACGTCGCGCGAACGCGAGGTCCTGGGCCTGCTGTGCCAGGGGCACGACGATGACGGCATCGCCAAGGCGCTCAAGCTGTCGCGCAACACCGTGCGCAACCACGTAGCGACGATCTACAGCAAGATCGGCGTGCATCGTCGCAGCGCCGCCATCGTGTGGGCCCGCGACCGGGGTATCACCGGACACGAGAGCACGCGCAACCGGGACAAGCCCGCCAAGTCTTGAGCGGGCTGCCTGGAATTTACAAATTGACACCACATTTTCGGCGACTCGCACTCGCCGAAGATGACGCCGCGTTCGATTGAGCCGACCTTCAAAAGCGGCCATTTTTTCCTATCTCTACGTCAAGTCACCAGCAAAAACGGCCTTGTTGAGCGCATTGCGCAAAACGGCCGCAGCTTCTTACGATCCGCCGATCCAGCCCCTGGCCCCGCCAGCGGGCGCGAATCGAGCACGAACGAAGGAGCCAGACCTTGCAGACCGCGTATATCCCCTTCCCGACGGCGCCCAAGCGCCAGACTGCCCCGGCATGGACCGCCGACGACATCCTGGCGCTCTACGCGCTGCCGTTCATGGACCTGCTGCATCGGGCGCAGCAGACGCACCGCGCCCATTTCGACCCCAACGTCATCCAGCTCTCCAGCCTGCTGTCGATCAAGACCGGCGGCTGTCCGGAGGACTGCGCCTACTGCCCGCAATCGTCGCACTACGACACCGGCGTGGACGCCGACAAGCTCATGCCGCTGGCGGACGTGGTGGCCGCGGCGCGCGCGGCGCAGGCCAGCGGCGCGCAGCGCTTTTGCATGGGCGCCGCCTGGCGCAGTCCCAAGCCGCATCACCTGGACGCCGTGGCCGAGATGGTCACCGCGGTCAAGGCGCTGGGCCTGGAGACCTGCGTGACGCTGGGCATGCTGCGCGACGGCCAGGCCGAACAGCTCAAGCAGGCCGGGCTGGACTACTACAACCACAACCTGGACACCTCGCCCGAGTTCTACGGAAAGATCATTTCGACGCGCACCTACCAGGATCGGCTGGACACGCTGGACCGCGTGCGCGACGCCGGCATCAGCGTGTGCTGCGGCGGCATCGTGGGCATGGGCGAATCGCGCCGCGAGCGCGCGGGCCTGATCGCACAGCTGGCCAGCATGGAGCCCTACCCCGAGTCCGTGCCGATCAACAACCTGGTGCAGGTCGAAGGCACGCCGCTGTCGGGCGTGCAGGCGCTGGACCCGTTCGAGTTCGTCCGCACGATCGCCGTGGCGCGCATCGCCATGCCGCGCGCCGCCGTGCGGCTGTCGGCCGGGCGCGAGGCCATGGACGACGCGCTGCAGGCGCTGTGCTTCATGGCCGGCGCCAACTCCATGTTCTACGGCGACGCGCTGCTGACCACGGCGAACCCGCAGATCGAGGCCGACCAGCGCCTGCTGGAGCGTCTGGGCATGCGGGTCGATGCGGCCGGCCACGGCCATGGCCACGGGGAGATCGAATCATGCCGTTGACGCCGGGCCTGATGTATTTGGCGGCCAGCGTCGCGTGCAGTGTCACCGTGGCGGTGATGCTCAAGCTGGCGCGGCGCTGGCAGGTGGACGTGCGCCAGGCCATCGCCATGAACTACGCCGTGGCCGCCCTGCTCTGCTGGCTGGTGCTGCGTCCCGATCCCGCCCGCCTGCTGGCGCCCCAGACGCCCTGGATGGTGCTGGCGGCGCTGGGCGTGCTGCTGCCCAGCGTGTTCCTGGCGATGGCGGCGGCGCTGCGGCACGCCGGCATCGTGCGCAGCGACGCCGCGCAGCGCCTGTCGCTCTTCATTCCGCTCCTCGCGGCCTTCCTGTTTTTCGGCGAGCCGGTCACTGGACGCAAGCTGGCGGCGATCCTGCTGGCCTTCACCGCCCTGTTCTGCCTGCTGCGCCAGCCGCCGCGCATCCGCCTGTCCGAGTCCACCGCGGCGCAAGACCGGCGCGCGATGTGGCTGTGGCCACTGGTGGTGTGGGCGGGCTATGGGGTGATCGACATCCTGTTCAAGCAGCTTGCGCGCGCCGGCACCGCGTTCTCGGGCGGGCTGCTGGTGTCGTTCCTGATGGCGGGCGCGCTGATGCTGGCCTATCTGCTGTGGCGCCGCGTGCGCTGGCAGGGACGCCATCTGGCCGCCGGCGTGGCGCTGGGGCTGGCCAATTTCGGCAATATCCTGACCTACGTGCGGGCCCACCAGTCCTTGCCCGACCATCCGGCGCTGGTTTTCGCGTCGATGAACATGGGGGTGATCACGCTGGGCACCCTGGTGGGCGCCCTGGCGTTTCGCGAACCGCTGACGCGCGTGAATGGGCTGGGCATCGCGCTGGCGCTGTCCGCCATCCTGCTGATGACGCCCTGGTGAAGCGCTGGTGACGGCCCCGTGGCAATGATGCGGCTGGCAATGCCCGAGTGAGGGCGGATCAGGTGCCCGTGCGGACCTGCCGCTCGGGTTCGGCCTCGGTTTCGACGTCGGCCACGGGGTCCGGCGCCGCCTCGGCGCCCTGCGCGTCGGCCGGCGACGGGTCGCCCACGGGTTCGGGCGGCGCGGGCGCCGCGGAGGGATCGGGCTGCACCATTTCCATGGCGATGTCGTTCTCCGGATCCACCCGCGGATCCAGCACCGCGGCTGCCGGCGAGCTCTGGAGCGTATCGGGCATAGGCACGAAATGCGTCGGCGCCTCCTGGACCTGGTGCGCGCCGGTGACGCGCGTGGGACGCACCTGCCATACCAGGATCACGGCGCAGGCCGAGATGAACACGTAGTACATGCTGGGACCGCCCCACGACATCATCACGCCCGCGATCATCGGGCCTACACAGGCCCCCACGCCATAGGTCATGAGCAGCACCGCCGACAGGCTGACGCGCCGCTCGGACTCGACGTGGTCGTTGGCAAACGCCGCGCCCAGCGGATAGAGCGTGAACTGCAGGATGCCGAAGACGCAGGACATGGCGACCAGCGCCCAGAACGGCAGCGCGATCCAGCCCCACATGACGGTGGGCAGCAGGACCAGCAGCAAGGCATTGAAGCGGATGAGGCCCGCGCGGTTGATGCGGTCGGACAGCCAGCCCATGGGCCACTGCGACAGCAGCCCCGCCGTGACGGCGGCCGCGACGAAAACGGCGGCCTGCGACGTGGACAGCCCGTGCTTGGCGCCATAGACGGCGGCCAGCCCATAAAAAGCGCCTGACAGGTTGCCCGCCACGAAGAGCACCGTCATGGACAGCGGCACGCGCCGCATGAAGAACCGTATATCCAGCGGTGCGGGCAGCGGCGTGGGCGGGTGCGACCGGGCCGTGACAGCCAGCGGCACCAGGCACAGCACCAGGCACATGGCCACCAGGGTCAGCGGACGCAGATCCAGCGTGGCGTAGGCCGTGAGCGCCAACTGTCCTAGCACCGTGCCCAGCCCGGACACGACCATGTAGACGGAGAACACACGCCCGCGCTGGTGGTTTTCGGTCTGTTCGTTGAGCCAGCTTTCGATGACCATGAACTCGGTCACCATGACGATGCCGGAGATGATGCGAAACACCAGCCACATCGGCATGGAGTCGACCAGCGTCTGCGCCAGGATCATGCTGGTGGCGATGGCCGCGCACGCGACGAACGCACGGATGTGGCCGACGCGGATGATGAGCTTGTGCCCGAGGCGTGCGCCGCACACGAGGCCGAGGTAGTAGCCGGCGATCAGGACGCCGATCCACACTTCGCTGACGGACTGCGCGGTCAGCCTCAGGCCCATGTAGGTGTTGAAGAGACCCGTGCCGATGAGCATCAGCAAGGTCGCGAAATAGAGCGACGAAAACGAGGAAATCGTGGAGAGCATGGCGTCGACAACCGCTGCTGGCGCTGGCGCGGCGGGCCGCCGGGGCGGCCCGCGCGTCACGCGGTAAAACGGGGAACTGCGGGGATCAGGCTTGCGAGAGCATCGTGGCCGCGTCGCTGACTTCGAACTTGCCAGGCGCTTCCACGTTGAGCTGCTTCACGACGCCGTCGACGATCAGGGCGGAGTAGCGCTGCGAGCGCACGCCCATGCCGCGCTGGACGAGGTCCAGTTCGAGGCCGAGTTCCTTGGTCCACAGCGCGGAGCCGTCGGCCAGCATGCGGACCTTGCCTTCGGTCTTCTGTTCGCGTCCCCACGCGCCCATGACGAACGCGTCGTTGACGGACACGCACCAGATCTCATCGATGCCCTTGGCCTTGAGGGCGTCGGCCTGTTCGACGTAGCCCGGCAGGTGCTTGGCCGAGCAGGTGGGCGTGAAGGCGCCGGGCACGGCAAAGAGCGCGATGGTCTTGCCGCGGGTCAGGTCGGCGACCTGGAACGCGTTGGGGCCGAGCGAGCAACCGGCGGTTTCGGTCTCGATGAATTCGGTCAGCGTGCCATCGGGCACGCGGTCGCCGACTTTGATCGTCATGTAGATCTCCAAGGTAAAAGGGGGCAATGCATTGAGGCAAGAGCGCCTCACAGCCCCCATCATAGTTCGTGCGCGGCCGGCCTGCTGCCTTTGGCGGCGGGGGAAAAGAAGATGAACAGTCTGAAACGACTCCACACCGCACCCACACGAGCCGGAAACGCCCGCTTGCCATAATCGCGTGGTAGAGAGACATTGCCCGCCGCCGCCGCGAAAGGCCGTGTGCCGCGCCGGGCCTCACCGGGAGACTTTCGATGCGCAAGATCCTGACCGGGCTGGCATGGATGCTGGCCGCCGCCGCCCCGGCCTGGGCGGCTCCGGACGCCGCCGAACAGGCCCAATACGATTCCTTCGTCATCGCGGCGGGCGCCTCCAATGGCGCGGCGCGCGCGTGCGGGGCGTCCGAACCCGACCTGGCGCAACACCAGGACACGGCGCGCAAAAACCTGATGCGTTATGCCGACGAGTACCAGTTTGCGGCCGGCAACTATGACGCCCTGTTCAAGAAGGGCCAGGCCGAAGGCAAGACGATGATGGACGACATGAAGCGTTCCGGTGTCGACGGGTGCCGGGGCGTGCTGGGCGGCTTCCAGAGCGAGCGGGTCATGACATACGAGGGCATGAAGCGGGGTTTTGCGGAGGTTGGCGACGGGCTGCCGGGAGAGAAGGCGCGGTAGGTCCGCGCCACGCGCCCGGCGCCGCGCCGCCAAACGCCAGACGCCCCTGCCCCGGCACGCCCCCCCTAGGGCTTACAGCCCGTGCTGCTTGAACCAATCCAGCATCCGGACCCAGGCCTGTTCCGCCTCGGCCTTCCGATAGGACGGGCGATAGTCCGCGTGGAACGCGTGCGGCGCGTCGGGGTAGATGTCGATGCGCGACGCCTTCGCGGCCGCGGAGCCCTTGGCCAGTTCCACGCGCATGCGATCCACGTCGGCCTGCGAGATGCCGGCATCCTTGCCGCCATAGGCGCCCAGGACCGGGGCCTTGAGGTCATTGACGATGGCCAGCGCGGACTTGGGCTTGAGCTCGGTGGGTTCGCCCGCCAATTGGCCGTACCAGGCGGCGCCGGCCTTGAGCCTGGGGTTGTGGGCGGCGTACAGCCAGACCTGGCGGCCGCCCCAGCAGAAGCCCAGGATGCCCAGCCTGTCGGGGTTGCCGCCGTTGGCGGCGGCCCAGGCGGCGGTGGCGTCCAGGTCCGCGATGACCTGCTTGTCCGGGACCTTGCTGACCACTTCCGCCTGCAGCTTGGGGATCTCGGTGTATTTGGACGGGTCGCCCTGGCGCGCATACAGTTCCGGCGCGATGGCGAGATAGCCCCGGTGGGCCAGGCGGCGGCAGACGTCCTGGATGTACTCATGCACGCCAAAGATTTCCTGCACGACGATGAGCGTGGGCAGGTCCTTCTTGCCCTCGGGCGCGGCGCGGTAGGCGGGGATCTTGCCGTCCGGCGCCGGAATGTCGATCTTGCCGGCCACGAGGCCCTTGGCGTCCGTGGCGATGGCGGTCTGCGCCGCCGCCGGTCCTGCCGCCAGCGAGAACCCCGCCGCCACGGTGGTGGCAATGAAGCCTCGCCGGTCCAGCCGCAAGGGCGGGAGCAGGCTGTCGAACTGCGCGTCCTGGTCTTTCATCGAGCATCTCCTGGAAAAAGCGGGCGCGGCAGGGACGCGCCTCGCGCCCCGCCTGGGCCTGCCGAGTTCACTTCAGGGAGAAGTCCACGCGCGAGGGTTGCCCCTCGTCCTTGATGCCATCGGCGTCCAGCTGCGGCGCAACGATGAACACGCGATCCGCGAGTCCTTCCTGGGCTTGCAACTTCTCATAAACCGCCTGCGCACGGGCATCGGCCAGTTGGCGCAGTTGTTCCTCGCCGACCGGGGCCGCGGCGCGCAGCATGGCCTCCATCTGCGCGGCCGGAACGGATTTGGCCATGCCGATGAAATTGCGCGGTTTGTCCTTGAGGTCGGTGTCATCGTAGACCGCTTCGAGGTATTTGGGGCGTTCGGCGCCCGACACCTCGACGCCCGCCGGATTGGGCTTCTTGCCGCGCGGCGCGACGTCGGCGGCCTTGGCGCCGCGGATCCGGGCGTCGACCCAGGCCTGCCGCAGGCCTTCGCTGTCGGTCTTGGGGTCCGCGCGGCCGCTGATGTCCATCTTCAGCGCCGGCCGGTCGGTCAGCGCCTTGATGAGCGTGTCGATGCGCTGCAGCGAGTCGTCGGTGAGGACGGCGCTGCCGGGCGCGAATTCGACGTAAGACAGCTCTTCGCCGCTGCCGAACGCCGAGGCGAGCAGGCTGAAGGGCGAAGTCACCGCCTTGACCACCAGGTTCATCAGCACGCGCACCACGATTCCGCCGACGGAGAATTCGGGGTCGTCCAGCGAGCCGGAGATCGGCAGGTTGATGTCGATGTTGCCGCGCGAGTCCTTGAGCAGCGCGACGGCCAGCAGCACCGGCAGCTTGGTGGCGTCGGGACTGTTGGTCTTGTCGCCGAACGTGAGCTGGTTGAGCACCACATGGTTGGTGGCCTGCAGGGCGCGGTTCTTGATTTTGTATTCCAGGTCGACCGACAGCTTGCCGCGCTTGATGGGATAACCCACGTACTTGGCCGAATACGTGTTGAACCGCGGCAGGTCGACGCCCTTGGCCGACGCCTTCAGGTCCAGCGACAGATATTTGGCGAACGGCTGCACCACCCCGCTGATGGACAGCGGCGCGGTCGTGTACACCCGTCCCGTGACCTTGACCTTGGCGGGCTGGGGATTGGTGGAGGACACGGCGGAGATGCCGCCCTCGATGCTGGACAGCTCGGCCACGTAATTGGGCTTGACGAAGCGGTCGGTGAAGGTCATGCGGCCGCGGGTCAGCGTGACACTGTTGACCGAGATGTCGGGCATGGATGCGGCGCCGCTGCCCTTGGCGGAGGCGGCGGGCGCAGCGGATGCGGGCGGCGGTTCGGCGCTGCGGCCGGGCGTCTGCGTGTCCTGCGTGATGGAGCCGCCGGCCTGGCCGGGCGCGGCCACCAGGTCCATGACATTCAGCCGGCCTTGGGCGTTGAGCAGGATGCGGCCATAGAAGTCTTCCAGGGCGATGTCGCCCAGCCGGGCGACGATCCGGTCGCCCGCCACGGCGATGTCCATGCCGGTCAGGCCCAGGCGTTTCCAGTTCAGGAAGTCGTCCTGGTTCACGCGGTCTTGGAGGTCCAGGTCGGTGACGTCGACGGCACCCTTCCAGGCAGCCTTCATCGGCGCCGCGCCCGAGGCGGCGGCGAATTCGGCGTTGCCTTGGGCGCCCAGCGTGACGGCGCGGACGGTGGCGTTCAGGCTGGAGGCGAAATACGGCGCGAACGAGGCGACGTTCAGCCCCGAGAGGGCCACGGACGTCTTGAGCGTGAGCGGCTGCGGGGTCAGCACGCCCTTGAGGTCCAGCTTGCCGTTGCCCTGGATGCCGGCCGCGGCCAGCGTGAAATTGCTGGCGCCCGGCCCCGGCGCGAGGCGGTCGGCCGTGACGCGCAGGCTTTGCAGGGCAACGTCCAGCGCGGGCCGGAGCGATTCGTCGCGGGCCTTGAATTGCGTGAGGTCGGCCTGCACGGCCGTGGCGGACGCATCGACCGCGCCGCCCTTCTCGCGCACGTGGACCTGCGCGGTGGCGGCCAGCCGGCCATCGAGCAGCGTGACCGGGGCCGCGCTGCGCACGGCCGGCGCCAGCGGCGCCAGCGCCACATTGCCCAGCCGCACGTCCATGTCGAGCGACAGCGGCTTGATCACCAGCGGCCCCTTGGCGCGCAGCCAGCCGCCGTCGGCGCTGTTGTCCATGGTCAGCCACAGATTGATGGGCCGGTCCGGCTGCTGCGGCAGCTCCACGCCTTCGACGGTGGCGGCCAGGCCGGTCATCACGTAGTCCAGCTTGCTGATCGCGTCGGCGACGTAGACCTCGCCTTCATGCAGGTTGAAGGCGTCGAGCGTGACCTTCCATTCGGCGGGCGCGGGGGGATCTGCAGCGGGGGCTGCGGCGGGGGCTGCGGCGGGGGCTGCGGGGGGGACTGCGGGGGGGACTGCGGGGGGGACTGCGGACGGGTCCGCGGGCGGCGCAGCGACGGAGGCGGGCGCCGGCGGCTCGCCAGCGGCCCTGGGCTTGAGCCCGCTTGCCTTGCGCATTTCGTCCCGCAGCGGCGTGGCGGCCGGTTCCACGCCGCCCAGCGCCTTCAGCCCGGCGACGACGTCCTGCCAGTTGAGGTTGGCATTGGCCTGGCGCCGCACGTGGACCTGCGGCGCCCACAGGCCGATTTCGCCGATATACACCTGGCGGGCGATCGGCTCCAGTTCCAGCCGGCTGACGGTCAACGCGCTCCAGGCCGCCAGGTCGCCGCCGGCCGGGTCGCGCAGGTCCAGGCGGCGCAAGCCCACGTCGCCGACGATGCGGATCTTGGGCGGCGCGTCCTTGGGCTGCTCGAAGACGACCTGCAGGTTCGAGTCCAGCAGCGCGCTTTGCACCTTGAACGGCAGCGGCATGGGCCAGACGTCGGCCCACTTTTCCAGTTGCAGGCCATCGAAGGCCACGCGCAGCGTGGACGAGGGCACCACGTCGAACGGACGCGCCACGCCGGTCAGGTCGAAGGGACTGCCGTTGATGCGCAGATGCAGGCGCGGCTGCACGTCGATGTCGGTGGCGTAGCCGAAGGTGGAGATGAACGGCACGCCGATGGTGAACTCGTCCACGACCTGCTTGCGCCCGGTGACCTTGTCGTCCAGCGTGACGGTGCCGTCCTCGATCACCATGTTGTTGAGCGAAAAGCGCGGCAGACCTTCGTCCGGCTTGGGCGGCTCGTCGGGCTTGGCGGCCGTCAATTCGGCCACGCGTTGTTCTATGTCAGAGAAATTGAACCGCAGGACGTCTTCGCGGACGATGGCGATGTTAGGCTGGCGCAGCGTCAGACGATCGACCACCGGCGCGAACCAGAACAGCGATGTCCACGACGCGCTGGCGTCCAGTTCGGCCAGGGTCAGGAGCGGCGTCTGCGCGCCGGGCTGGGCCACGGCCAGGTCCTGCGCGCGGATGGTCAGCGTGAAGGGATTGAAGGTGATCTTGCCAACGGAAACGTCGCGTCCGATCATCTTCGAGACATCGTCGGTCAGGACGCCATGCAGGACCTTCGGCACCTGCCAGGCGGCAACGCCAAACAGTATCAGCACGAACGCCACAATACCCAGGAGAATCTTGCCGGCGCGTCGGGTGAACCGTAGCTTGGGCATCCGCACGGGCATCGAAAGTCTCCTGAACCATATTGAAGGCGATTTTCGTCCTTCCGCTGACTACAGGCGCGATTATCGCGCCCCCTCTACTGCTCGTCTATCATAGGCGTAACAGCGGTCCCGCCCGGCCTGCCGGGCCCCGCTCTTTTCATTCATTAACAATTCTTGGTCCCGATTCCATGTCCACGTCCACCCCCACCCTGAGCCACCTGGACGAAGCCGGCCAGGTCCGCATGGTCGACGTCATCGCCAAGACGGACACCGAGCGGGTGGCCGTCGCCGCCGCCAGCATCCGCATGAACGCCGTGGCCTATGGCCTCTTGACCCAGCCGGGCCAGGGCAAGGGTGAAGTGCTCAATACCGCGCGCGTGGCCGCCATCCTGGCCGCCAAGCGCTGCGCCGACATGATCCCGCTGTGCCACAGCCTGCCGCTGGCCTTCGTCGGCGTGGAGTTCTCGCTGGACGACGCCGAGCATCGCATCGACATCCTGGCCACGTGCCGCACCAGCTACAAGACCGGCGTCGAAATGGAAGCCATGATGGCGTGCAGCGTGGCGGCCCTGACCATCTACGACATGTGCAAGGCCGCCGACAAGGGCATCGTGATCGAACAAGTTCGCCTTAAGTACAAGGCGGGAGGCAAAAGCGGTGAATGGCGCAACGATTAACCTTCTGTACTTCGCGCGCGTGGCCGAACTGGTCGGCAAGCGCGCCGAAGCGTGGCCCGTGCAGGGCGAATCCACCGGCGCGCAGTTGCTCGCCGCGCTGGGGGAACGCTATCCCCAGCTTGAACCGGCCGCGCGGCTGAAACTGGCCATCAACCAGACCCACGCCAAGCCGACCGCGCCCATCCGCGCGGGCGACGAGGTCGCCGTGTTCGAACCGGTCACCGGAGGCTGACGCCATGATCCGCGTGCAGGAAGCCGACTTCGACGCCGCCGCGCTGACCGCGGGACTGCGGGAATCCGCCGGCCCCGGCGTCGGCGGCATCGTGACCTTCGTGGGCTACGTGCGCGATTACGCGCCGGACACGCCCACCGACACGCTGTTTCTTGAACACTACCCGGGCATGTGCGAACGCGAGCTCGAGGACATCGCCGCCACGGCCCGCGCGCGCTGGAACCTGGCCGGCACCGTCATCGTGCACCGGGTGGGCGCGCTGCATCGCAACGCGCAGATCGTGTTCGTGGCGGCGGCCAGCGCCCATCGCGGCGACGCCTTCCGCGGCTGCGAATACATCATCGACGCGCTCAAGACGCGCGCGCCCTTCTGGAAGCGTGAAACCCTGGCGGGCGGCAGCAGCTTCTGGGTGGAACAGCGTCAATCCGACCAGGACCGCACCGATTCCTGGGATGAAGACACCGCCGACAAAAAGGAGAATCCATGAACGAAGCCACCCCGGTCCCGCTGGGCTGCGGCGTACTGACGGTCAGCGACACCCGCAGCGCGGGCGACGACACCTCGGGCAATCTGCTGGCGCACAGCCTGGCGCAGGCCGGCCACCAGTGCGTGCGGCGCGACATCGTGCGCGACGACATCTACCAGATCCGCCGCGTCATCAGCGACTGGATCGCCGATCCCGAGGTGCAGGTCATCCTGACCACCGGCGGCACCGGCTTCTCGCATCGCGACTACACGCCGCAGGCCATCATGCCGCTGCTGGACCGCGAGATTCCCGGCTTTGGCGAACTCTTCCGCCAGATCTCCTACACGGAGATCGGCAGCTCCACGATCCAGTCGCGCGCGTTCGCGGGCTCGGCCAACAACACCCTGATCTTCTGCCTGCCCGGGTCGAACAACGCCTGCGAGACCGCCTGGGCGCAGATCCTGCGCGAGCAGCTCGACAGCCGCCACGGCCCCTGCAATTTCGCCTCGCAGTTCAAAAAACGCGTAGAAGAAGCCTGACCCATGCTGGATTTCGATCAAGCCCAGACCCTGCTGGCCAATGCCGCCGGCCCCCTCCCACGCACCGAACACGTCGAACTGGCGCAGGCCTGCGGCCGGGTGCTGGCCAGCCACCTGGACGCCACCGTGGACATCCCGCCGGCCGACAACAGCGCGATGGACGGCTATGCCCTGCGCCTGGCCGACTGGACCCCGCAAGCCCGCCTGCCGATCCAGCAGCGCTGCTACGCGGGCGACGTGCCTGAACCCCTGAAGCCCGGCCACGCGATCCGCCTCTTCACGGGCAGCGTGATTCCCGCGGGCGCGGACGTGGTGGTCATGCAGGAGGACGCCGTCGAAGCCGACAACCAGGTGCAGATCTCGCGCGAACCCCGGCCGGGCCAGCACATCCGCCGCCGCGGCGAGGACACCATGGCAGGCGCCGCGCTGCTGCCAGCGGGCACGCTGCTGCAGGCCGCGCACGTCGCGCTGCTGGCCTCGCAAGGCATGGCGGCCGTGCCCGTCTACGGCCAGCTTCGCGTCGGCATCCTGACCACCGGCGACGAACTGGTCCAGCCGGGCCAGCCGCGCGCCACCGAACAGATCTACAACTCGAACGGCCCGATGCTGGCCGCGATGGTGCGCGGCATGAGCGCCGAGCCCGTCCACGTGCTGCACGCCCGCGATACCGAGGCCGATCTGCTGCAGGCCTTCAAGACGCTGCTGGCCGATTGCGACCTGGTCCTGAGCGTGGGCGGCGTGTCGGTGGGCGAGCGCGATCTCGTCAAGCCGGCGCTTGCCGCGCTGGGCGGCGAGCTGTCGCTGTGGAAGGTGCGCATGAAGCCCGGCAAGCCGGTGGCGCTGGCGCAGATCGACGGCAAGCCCGTGGTCAGCCTGCCCGGCAATCCGGTGTCGGCCTATGCCGTGTTCGCCACGCTGGTGACGCCGCTGATGCGCCGCATGCAGGGCCGCGAAGCGATCTTCCCGCCCGTCAGCCAGTTGCCGCTGCGCACCGCGCAACCGCGCCAGGATAGCCGCGAGGAATTCCTGCGCGTGCAGTGCCGCGTCGCGGACGATGGCGGCAGCGAACTCGCGCCCTACGGCCACCAGGGGTCGGGCGTGATCAGCTCACTGCCGTGGGCCACCGGGCTGGCGCGCCTGCCGGCGGACGTGCCGGTGCGGGACGGGGACCGGGTGGCGTACTACGACCTGCGTCACTGGCTGGCGTAGCGTTCGGCCTGCGCCAGGTCTTCTGGCGTGTTGACGTTCATGAAGGCATGGGGCGGCGCGTCGTCGAACAACGCCTGGACCGCGCCCGTCCTGGCCTGCCACAACCCCACCTTGCGATCGCCGCCTTGCAGGTAGGCCAGCAGTCCCGGGCGCAGCGACGTGCGCAGCGCCATGCAGGCCGAATGCCGCTGGCCGTGCGCCACGGCATAGGCCATGGGCGACTGCGCCGCGAGCGCCGCGCCGATCAGGCGGCTTGCCATGTCGGCGGGCAGGAACGGCGTGTCGCAGGGCGCGACCACCAGCCATTGCGGCGTGGCGAGGTTCGACGCAGCAGGGTTCGACGCAGCAAGGTTCGACGCAGCCCCTCCCGGCTCGGATGCACGCTGCCGGCATACGACCTGCAACGCCGCCGCGATTCCCATCAGCGGCCCTTGCCAGGCGCCCAGCCCGGGATCGCCGTCGGCCACGACCTCGCCGTAGCGCCCGTAGCGGTCCGCATGGCGATTTGCGCTGATGATGAGGCGGCCCACTTGCGGCGCGAGACGCCGCGCGACGTGCGCGACCATGGGTTCGCCGTGCAGCACGACCAGTCCCTTGTCCTGGCCATTCATGCGCGAGCCCTGCCCGCCCGCGAGGACCAGCCCCGCGACCTCGCCGCGATCCAGTTCAGCCACCGATGTAGCTCATCTCGATCTTGCGCGCGGGGTCCGCCATGTTCTGGCCGCGCAGTTCGGAATAGCGGTCGCCGCGCGCCGACCAGATGCCCGCCAGGATGCGCGCCAGCTCCAGGTCCGACGCGCCGTCGCGCAGCGGGGCGCGCAGGTCGTGGCCGTCGTGCGCGAACAGGCACAGGTAGAGCTTGCCCTCGGGCGACAGGCGCGCCCGCGTACAGCCGCCGCAGAAGGCATGCGTGACGCTGGAGATGACGCCGATCTCGCCGCCGCCATCGACGTAGCGCCAGCGCTCGGCCACGCGGCCCATCTCCGTCGATTCCACGGGTTCCAGCGGATACACCGCGCCGATGCGGTCCAGCACGTCACGGCTGGGCACCACTTCTTTCAGGTTCCAGCCGTTGCTGTTGCCCACGTCCATGTACTCGATGAAACGCAGGATGTGGCCGCTGTGGCGAAAGCGTTCGGCCATGGGCAGGATCTGCCCGTCGTTCAGTCCCTTGCGCACCACCATGTTGACCTTCACGGGCGCCAGGCCCGCGTCGGCGGCGGCGTCGATGCCGCGCAGCACGTCATCGGGCGTGAAGCCGCTGTCGCTCATGTCCTGGAACATCGACGCATCCAGCGCGTCCAGGCTGACCGTCACACGCGTCAGCCCGGCGGCCTTCAGTGCGGCGGCCTTGCGCGCCAGCACGCTGCCGTTGGTGGTGAGGGTCAGGTCCAGGGGACGGCCGTGTGGCGTGCGCAGGTCGGCCAGCATGCCGACCAGATTTTCGATGTGCTTGCGCAGCAAGGGCTCGCCGCCCGTGAGACGGATCTTCTCGACGCCGAGCTGCGTGAAGATGCCGGCCAGCCGGCTGATTTCTTCGAACGACAGCAGGGCCGAATGCGGCATGAAGCTGTAGCTGCTGTCGAAGACCTCGCGCGGCATGCAATACGTGCAGCGGAAGTTGCAGCGGTCGGTGACGGAAATGCGCAGATCGCGCAGCGGACGCGCGCGCTGGTCCAGCGCGGGCTGCCCGTGCGGCGGCAGTTCACCCGGCGCCAGAGGGGCCGGCGGACTGCCGCGATGATCGGCAAGGAAGATCACTTTGCTCATGGCCACATCATATCCCGGCGGATCGCGGCGCGCGCTCCCGCGGAAAGGCTTCTTCCAGCGTCTGCAGCCGCCCCGTGTCGCGGGCATCGTAGCCCACGAGCTGGCCTACGTAACCGACATAATCCGGGCTGCGCATGATGGACAGCAGGTCGCGCATGGCGGGCGTGTCCAGCGACGCCTTGCGGATGGCGAAAAAATAGCGCTCGCGCACCAGCGGAATGAAGTCCAGGCCGAAGCGGCAGGCCGCCGTCTCCACGCCCACGCCCGTGTCCGCCATGCCGCTGGCGATGTGCGCGGCAATCGCCATGTGGGTGAACTCGTTGGTTTCGTAACCCTGCACCTCGCCGATCGACACGCCTGCGCGCTGCAGCATCAGCCCCACCAGATAGCGCGTGCTGGAGCCGATCTGGCGGTTCACGAAACGCACGTCCGTGCGCGCCAGGTCCGCCATGCCGCGGATCTGCTTGGGATTGCCCGCCGTGACGAATAGCCCCGTATTGCGCACGGCCAGGTGGATCAGCATGTAGTCGTCGGCGTGCAGCCACTGCGCGTAGCGCTCCATGATGGGCGCCTCGAAATCGCCCAGCGGCACCTGGAATCCGGCCAGGTCGCATTCGTGGCGTTCCAGCGAGGCCAGCGCCTCGATCGCGGTGCGATAGCGCAGTTCCAGCCCCGGCGTGCGCCCGCTCATGTGCTGCATCAGGGATTCCACCGCAAAGCCGTGGCTGGCGTGCAGGCGCAGGTGCGGGCCGCTTTCGGGCAGCAGGCGTTCCAGTTCTTCTTGCAGTTCCGAGGCCATGCTGTCCAGCGTGGGCATCAGCCGCGCCTCGATGCGGCGGTTGGCCCACAGCAGGCGCTGCGCAAAGGGCGACAACTGCGTGCCCTGGCGGCGGTTGGTGATGAGCAGTTGCGTGCCGAAGATGGATTCGAAGCGGCGCAGCACGCCCCAGGCGTGCCGGTACGACAGCCCGCAGGCGCGGCAGGCGCCCGAGATGTTGCCGGTGGCGTCGATGGCCGCCAGCAGGGCGAGCATGTCCTGCAAGGGCACGGGCCCCGCCTCGTCGTCTCCGCCCAGCGTCCATTGCGGCCTTAGGCCGATTCGGAACTTATATGTCATTTATTTCTTATTGAAGGCGTTCAAGTACGCCGTTAGAGTACACAAATAATGAGGCAGACGGGCGTTTTATATGTTTTTTAAAGCATATTAATCAGCGTCCGATCCCGCCCCGCAATACGCCCCCTTGATGGGGTCACACAACACAGGAGGAGACCGACGTGCACCTGCGCGAGGCAAAATCCGATCTGGCATCCAGCGGTGGAGCCCGGGGCGGCAAGCTCGCCCTGGACGCCGCCCAGGCGTCCCCCACCCCGGCCATCGCGGCCACGGCCCGCATCCTTGCCCGGCTCAAAGACCAGCCCGGCCCGCTGCTGCCGGTGCTGCATGCGGTCCAGCACGAGCTGGGCTGTATTCCGGCCGAGGCGGTGCAGACCATCGCCGAGGCCCTGAACCTCTCCCGCGCCGAAGTCCACGGCGTCATCACGTTCTACCCCCATTTCCGCACCGAGCCGGCCGCGCGCCATACGCTCGAGGTCTGCCGCGCCGAGGCCTGCCAGTCCATGGGCGGCGAACGCCTGGCCGCCCATGCGCGCGCCGCGCTGGGATGCGACTTCCACGGCAGCACCCGGGACGGAAACTTCACCCTGGAGCCGGTTTATTGCCTGGGCCTGTGCGCCCAGTCGCCGGCGGTCATGATCGACGGCCAGCCCCACGCCCGCGTCACCGAAGCCAAGCTGGACCGCCTGCTGGCCCGCACGCTGGAGGACACGCCATGAGCGCCCCCCTCGTCATCTACGTGCCGCGCGACGCGGCGGCGCTGGCCATGGACGCGGACGCCGTGGCGCGCGACATAGAGCGCATCGCCGACCAGCGCGGCCTGGCCGTGCAGGTGGTGCGCAACGGCTCGCGCGGCCTGCTGTGGCTGGAGCCGCTGGTCGAGGTGGCCACCCCCGAGGGCCGGATCGCCTATGGTCCCGTCCAGCCCGAAGACGTGGCGTCGCTGTTCGACGCGGGTTTCCACACCGGCGGCGAGCATCCGCTGCACCTGGGCCCGACCGAACAAATCCCCTATCTCAAGCAGCAGGAACGCCTGACCTTCGCCCGCGTCGGCGTGATCGATCCGCTGTCCCTGCAGGACTACGCCGCGCATGGCGGACTGCAGGGCCTGAAGCGGGCGCTGTCCATGCCCCCCGCCCAGATCGTCGACGAAATGGTCGAATCCGGCCTGCGCGGCCGCGGCGGCGCGGCCTTTCCCACCGGCATCAAATGGAAGACCGTCGCGGGCACGCCCGGCGACACCAAGTACATCGTCTGCAACGCCGACGAAGGCGACTCCGGCACCTTCGCCGACCGCCTGTTGATGGAAGGCGATCCGTACGTCCTGATCGAAGGCATGACCATCGCGGGCCTGGCGGTGGGCGCGACCTACGGCTACATCTACGTGCGCTCGGAATACCCGCACGCCATCGCCACGCTGGAAGCCGCCATCGCGCGGGCGCGCAGCGTCGGCTGGCTGGGCGACGACGTGCACGGCAGCGGCCGCCGCTTCGACCTGGAAGTGCGCAAGGGCGCCGGCGCCTACATCTGCGGCGAAGAGACCTCCTTGCTGGAAAGCCTGGAAGGCAAGCGCGGCGTGGTCCGCGCCAAGCCGCCGCTCCCGGCCATTTCCGGGCTGTTCGGCAAGCCCACCGTCATCAACAACGTGATCTCGCTGGCCACCGTGCCCATCATCCTGGCCAAGGGCGCGGCGTATTACCGCGACTACGGCGTGGGCCGCTCGCACGGCACGCTGCCGTTCCAGCTTGCGGGCAATCTCAAGCATGGCGGGCTGGTGGAAAAGGCCTTTGGCCTGAGCCTGCGCGACCTGCTGTACGGCTTTGGCGGGGGCAGCGCATCCGGCAGGCCGCTGCGCGCCGTCCAGGTCGGCGGCCCGCTGGGCGCTTACCTGCCCGAATCGCAATGGGACGTGCCGCTGGACTACGAAGCCTACGTCCAGATCTCGGCCATGATCGGCCACGGGGGCCTCGTGGCCTTCGACGACACCGTGGACATGGCGCGCATGGCGCGCTACGCCATGGAGTTCTGCGCCATCGAATCCTGTGGCAAGTGCACGCCCTGCCGCATCGGCTCGACGCGCGGCGTGGAGACCATCGACAAGATCGCCGCCGGCGGCCAGAGCCGCGAGCAGCGCGAACAGCAGGTGCACCTGCTGCGCGATCTGTGCGACACGATGCTGGGCGGTTCGCTGTGCGCGCTGGGGGGCATGGCGCCCTACCCGGTGCTGTCCGCGCTGAACCATTTTCCGCAGGACTTCGGCATCGAGTCCTCCCATTCTGCCGCCCACGCGGCCTGAACCCGAGACCGCCATGCTAGAAACCGTCATCAAGCGCGATCGCGACATGGGCACGCCGGCGCGCGTGTCCGACAACACCGTCACCCTGACCATCGACGGCCAGGAAGTCACTGTGCCCGAAGGCACGTCGCTGATGCGCGCCGCCGCGGACGCGGGCATCAATATCCCGAAGCTCTGCGCCACCGACAGCCTGGAGCCGTTCGGCTCGTGCCGGCTGTGCCTGGTGCAGATCGAAGGCCGCCGCGGCTATCCCGCGTCCTGTACCACGCCCGCCGAAAACGGCATGGTGGTCTACACCGAAACGCCCAAGCTGCATGACCTGCGCCGCGGCGTCATGGAGCTGTACATCTCGGACCACCCGCTGGACTGCCTGACCTGCCCCGCCAACGGCGACTGCGAGCTGCAGGACATGGCCGGCGTGGTGGGCCTGCGCAACGTGCGCTACGGCTACGACGGCGCCAACCATCTCAAGGCGGAGAAGGACGAGTCCAACCCCTACTTCACCTACGACGCCTCCAAGTGCATCGTCTGCAACCGCTGCGTGCGCGCCTGCGAGGAAACCCAGGGCACCTTCGCGCTGACGATCTCCGGCAAGGGCTTCGCGTCCCGCGTGTCGCCGGGACAGGACCAGCCGTTCCTGGACAGCGAATGCGTGTCCTGCGGCGCCTGCGTGCAGGCCTGTCCCACCGCCACGCTGCAGGAAAAGACCGTCATCATGATGGGCCAGGCCGAACACTCGGTCGTGACCACCTGCGCCTACTGCGGCGTGGGCTGCGGCTTCAAGGCCGAAATGAAGGGCCAGGAAGTGGTGCGCATGGTGCCCTGGAAGGACGGCCAGGCCAACCGCGGCCATTCCTGCGTGAAGGGGCGCTTCGCCTGGGGCTACGCCACGCACAAGGAGCGCGTGCTCAAGCCCATGATCCGCAAGCACATCACCGATTCCTGGAAGGAAGTGTCCTGGGAACAGGCGATCGACTACGCCGCGTCCGAATTCCGCCGCATCCAGAACCAGTACGGGCGCGACGCGGTGGGCGGCATCACGTCCTCGCGCTGCACCAACGAAGAGACCTGGCTGGTGCAGAAGCTGGTGCGCGCGGCCTTTGGCACCAACAACGTCGACACCTGCGCGCGCGTGTGCCATTCGCCCACCGGCTATGGCCTGAAGCAGACGCTGGGCGAATCGGCCGGCACGCAGACCTTCGACTCCGTGATGCACACGGACGTGGTCATCGTGATGGGCGCCAATCCCAGCAGCGGCCACCCGGTGTTCGCCTCGCGCCTGAAACGCCGCCTGCGCGAAGGCGCGCGGCTGATCGTCATCGACCCGCGCCGCATCGAACTGGTCAGCTCGCCGCACATCAAGGCCGACTATCACCTGCAGGTGCGGCCCGGCACCAATACCGCGCTGCTGTCCTCGCTGGCCCACGTCATCGCCACCGAGGGCCTGATCGCCGAAGACTTCGTGGCCGAACGCTGCGAGGATAAGGCATTCAGGGAATGGCGCGACTTCGTCTCGCTGCCCGAGAACTCGCCGGAGGCCATGGAAGAAATCACCGGCGTGCCGGCGCAGGCGGTGCGCGGCGCGGCGCGGCTCTTTGCCACGGGCGGCAACGGCTCCATCTATTACGGCCTGGGCGTCACCGAGCACAGCCAGGGCTCGACCACCGTCATGGCGATCGCCAACCTGGCCATGGCCACCGGCAACATCGGCCGTGAAGGCGTGGGCGTGAACCCGCTGCGCGGCCAGAACAACGTGCAGGGTTCATGCGACATGGGCTCGTTTCCGCACGAGCTGCCCGGCTATCGCCACATCTCGGACAACACCGTGCGCGCGCAGTTCGAAAAGGACTGGGGCGTCACGCTGCAACCCGAGCCCGGCCTGCGCATCCCCAACATGTTCGAGGCCGCGCTGGGCGGGACCTTCAAGGGCCTGTACTGCCAGGGCGAGGACATCGTGCAGTCCGATCCCAACACGCAGCACGTGGCCGCGTCCCTGGCCGCGATGGAATGCATCGTGGTGCAGGACCTGTTCCTGAACGAGACCGCCAAGTACGCCCACGTGTTCCTGCCGGGCTCGTCGTTCCTGGAAAAGGACGGCACGTTCACCAACGCCGAGCGCCGCATCTCGCGCGTGCGCAAGGTCATGGAGCCCAAGAACGGCAAGTCCGATTGGGAAGTCACCGTGGCGCTGTCCAACGCGCTGGGCTACCCCATGACCTACAGGCACCCGCGCGAGATCATGGAAGAGATCGCGCGGCTCACGCCCACGTTCGCCGGAGTCACGTACGACAAGCTGGACAAGCTGGGCAGCCTGCAGTGGCCCTGCAACGACGATGCGCCGGACGGCACGCCCATCATGCACATCGACCAGTTCGTGCGCGGCAAGGGCAGGTTCATGATCACCAAGTACGTGCCCACCGACGAACGCAGCACGCGCCGCTTCCCGCTGCTGCTGACCACGGGTCGCATCCTGTCGCAATACAACGTGGGCGCGCAGACGCGTCGCACGCCCAACGTCATGTGGCATAGCGAGGACGTGCTGGAAATCCACCCGCAGGACGCCGAGGACCGCGGCGTGGCCGAGGGCGATTGGGTAGGCATCCAGAGCCGCAGCGGCGAGACCGTGCTGCGCGCCACGCTGACCGACCGGGTGCAGCCGGGCGTGGTATACACCACGTTCCACTTTCCCGAGTCCGGCGCCAACGTCGTCACCACCGACAGTTCCGACTGGGCGACCAACTGCCCCGAGTACAAGGTCACGGCCGTGCAGGTCACGCGCGTGTCCCAGCCCTCGGAATGGCAGCGCCAGTGGTCGCGATTTGCGGATATCCAGCAAAAGCTGCTGCGCGAACGCTCGCGCGAGACCGAGGCGGCGCTGACCGGGAAGTAACCGACCGCCAGCACGCCAGGGATCCCATGCCTACGCCAACCCACGCCCGCCCCGACTGCACGCCGACCCAGGTCGTCCGCGTGCGCGCGGGCGTCATCGCCCCCGACGCCGAAACCGATCACGTCGCCGAGGAAACCCCGGTGGCGCTGGAGTTCAACGGCATCAGCCACGCGACCATGCTGGCCACGCCGGCGGACCTGGAGGACTTTGCCGTGGGGTTCTCGCTGTCGGAGGGCATCATCGACAGCGTAAGCGACGTGCGCGGCATCGACGTGCTGCCGCAATGCGGCGGCATCGTCGTGCAGCTGGAGATTTCCTCGGCCTGCGAAATGCGCCTGAAGACGCGGCGCCGCGCGATGGCGGGCCGCACCGGCTGCGGCCTGTGCGGCGTGGAGACGCTGCCGGAAGTGCTGCGCCCGGTGGCGCCGGTCACCAACGGCGCGCCGGTCCGCATCGGGGCCGTGCTGGCCGCCATGCGCGACATGCGCGCGCGCCAGACGCTGCACGACATCACCGGCGCCACGCACGCCGCCGGATGGGCCGGCGGCGATGGCGCCGTGGCCCTGGTCCGCGAGGACGTGGGCCGCCACAACGCGCTGGACAAGCTGGTCGGCGCGCTGGCCCGCCAGGCCGTGAACGCCGCCGACGGCATCGTCGTGGTGTCCAGCCGCGCCAGTTTCGAGATGGTGCAGAAGACGGCCGCCGCCGGCGTCGCCGTGCTGGCGTCCGTGTCGGCCCCGACCGCGCTCGCCATCCGCCTGGCCACCGACGCCAACGTGACGCTGCTGGGCTTTCTGCGCGACGACGACGCCGCCATCTACGCCCACCCCGAACGCATCCTTACCTGAACCGGACGCACGACAGCAATGGAAATCCTCAATCTGATCCGCATGGCCAACCGCATCGGCCAATTCTTCGACGCCATGCCGGACCGGGCCGAGGCGCTGGAAGGCGTCGCCAATCACATCCAGAAGTTCTGGGAGCCGCGCATGCGCACCGAACTGCTGGACTTCCTGGCGCGCAGCCCCGATGGCGATGCCGGCGAAGAGCGGTTGCATCCGCTGGTGCTGCAGGCGGTCACGCAGCATCGAACGCGCCTCACGCCGCAGGCGCGCGTCACCTAGCGCGTCCGGGCCGTGACATGACGGCCGCTCCGAAGTCGCAGGACAGCAACAGATCCATAAAAGAGGCGGCGGGACCGGGTTTTCCGGCCTACGCACGCTATAAAGCCGCACCCTTGAGGAGACATCATGGAAAGTAGTGCCACCCTGGACCTGCCCGGCTCACGGCCGGGCTTTTTCGACAAAGAACGCACCATCGCCGGGCCGGGCTTCTCGCGCTGGCTGGTACCGCCGGCCGCACTGGCCATCCACCTGTGCATCGGCATGGCCTACGGCTTTTCGGTGTTCTGGCTGCCGTTGTCCAAGGTGGTGGGCGGGTACAAGCCGCTGGCGTGCCCGCCCGACATGAGTCTCGTGGCCGAGCTCTTCACCACGAGCTGCGACTGGAAGATTTCCACCATGGGGTGGATGTACACCCTCTTTTTCGTGCTGCTGGGCTGCTCGGCCGCGCTGTGGGGCGGCTGGCTGGAACGCGCCGGTCCGCGCAAGGCGGGCGTCGTGTCGGCGCTGTGCTGGTGCGGCGGCCTGGTCATTTCGGCCATCGGCATCTACCTGCACCAGATGTGGATGCTGTGGCTGGGGTCCGGCGTCATCGGCGGCATCGGATTGGGGCTGGGCTACATCTCGCCGGTCAGCACGCTGATCAAGTGGTTTCCGGACCGCCGCGGCATGGCGACCGGCATGGCCATCATGGGTTTTGGCGGCGGCGCCATGATCGGCGCGCCGCTGGCCGACCTGCTGATGCGCCACTTCGCGACGCCGACCTCGCCGGGCGTGTGGCAGACCTTCCTGACCATGGCGCTGGTGTACTTCATCTTCATGATGTCCGGCGCGCTGGGCTACCGCGTGCCGCCCACCGGCTGGAAGCCCGCGGGCTGGACGCCGCCCGCCAAGCAGGTCAACAACGTCATGATCACGCAGCGCCACGTGCACGTGAAGCGCGTGTGGGGCGTGCCGCAGTTCTGGCTGGTCTGGTGGGCGCTGTGCCTGAACGTCACGGCCGGCATCGGCATCCTGGGCATGGCCTCGCCGCTGCTGCAGGAAGTGTTCGGCGGCGGCCTGATCGACAAGCCGGAGCTGGGCTTCGCGCAGCTCGACAAAGACCAGCTTGCGGCCATCGCCGCCATCGCGGCCGGCTTTACCGGCCTGCTCAGCCTGTTCAACATCGGCGGCCGCTTCTTCTGGGCCAGCCTGTCTGACAAGCTGGGGCGCAAGATGACGTACTTCGTGTTCTTCGTGCTGGGCTTCGTCCTGTACGCCGCCATCCCCTGGACCGCGCACATGGGCGCCCTCGCTCTGTTCGTCGCCGCCTTCTGCGTCATCCTGTCGATGTATGGCGGCGGCTTCGCCACCGTGCCTGCGTACCTGGCCGACCTCTTTGGCACCCAGATGGTCGGGGCCATCCACGGCCGGCTGCTGACCGCCTGGTCCGCGGCGGGCATCTTCGGCCCGGTCCTCGTCAACTACATCCGGGAATACCAGCTTTCCATCGGCGTGCCGCGCGCCCAGGTGTACGACATCACCATGTACATCCTGGCGGGCATGCTGGTCGTCGGCTTCCTGTGCAATCTGGCGATCCGGCCGGTCAACGCCAAGTACTTCATGACCGACGAGGAACTGGCCCGCGAAAAGGCCCTGGCGCACGAACGCGCGGTCGCGGCCGAAACCCATGGCGTGGGCAAGTCCAGTTTCCGCACGCCGCCCGCGCTGATCGCCTTTGCGTGGGCCTGCGTCGGCATCCCGCTGGCCTGGGGCATCTGGATCACCCTGCAAAAGGCCGTCGTCCTGTTCCACTGACCCGCGCGCGACGCCGCCCCTGGGGCGCGAAGCTGCTACATTGGCAGCCCGCGCCCTTTTCTTTTATGTGCCTTTCCCCATGATCCTGCCCTCCCCCCTTTTCCCCGCCGGAGCGAAAACTTGACCGCCCCCGAACTGCACTGGGAAGAAAACGGCGTTGCCCGCTCCGCCCGCTGGCGCTCGGAAACCGGCGCCACGCCGCCCAAGCGCGTCGTCGTCGCCGACGACACGATCACCGCGGACGTGGCCTACCGCCAGGCGTGCGAAGGAGTCGGCCTGCTGTGGCGCGGCGACTTCCAGAACGCGCGCCAGCTCCTGCAGGCCATGACCCGGCGCGTCGACAAGCGCCCGCGCAAGCCGGTCGACACCATGCTGGACGCCTTCAACCAGCATCGGCAGACGCAGTCGCAACGCGCCCGCATCCTGGGCATGCTGCTCATCCCCTTCGAGGCCGGCCACGTCATCCCGCTGCGCCGCGCCCCCGACGCCCACCTGGCCTGCGAAGCCGCGCACGGCCCGGCCGCCGAGCCCTACGTCGCCTCGCTGCGCGAACTGCTCGGCCAGATCGGCGCCTACGAATGGCGCAGAAAAGGCGTCGAAATTCCCGCCCTGAACAACCGCATCCACCCGCACTACGGCGTGTTTTCGCCGGTGCGCGGCGAATACGTGGAACTGGTCGCCAACACGCCGATGCCACGCGGCAGCGTCGCCTTTGACATCGGCACCGGCACCGGCGTGCTCGCCGCGGTGATCGCCCGGCGCGGCGGCAAGCGCGTCATCGCCACCGACATGGATCCGCGCGCCATCGCCTGCGCGCGCGAAAACCTGGAACGGCTGGGCCTGGCCGGACAGGTCGACGTCGAACAGACCGACCTGTTCCCCGAAGGCCGGGTGTCGCTGATCGTCTGCAACCCGCCCTGGCTGCCCGCGCGGCCCAGCTCGCCGCTGGAACACGCGGTGTACGACCCGGACAGCCGCATGCTGCGCGGGTGCCTGAACGGATTGAAGGACCATCTGACACCCAATGGCGAGGGCTGGCTGATCCTGTCGGACCTGGCCGAGCACCTGGGCCTGCGCACGCGGGCGCAGGTGCTGGAGATGATCGAAGCGGCGGGCCTGCGCGTGATCGAAAAGCTGGACACGCGGCCGATGCACGGCAAGGCAAGGGATGCGGACGATCCCTTGTTCGCGGCGCGCTCCAAGGAAGTCACGTCGCTGTGGAGATTGGGCGCGGCTTGAGTGCGCAGCGCGACGCCCCCCGTCGCGCCCTCAACTGAAGACGTGGAGCGCCCCCAGCGCCAGCACCAGCGCGGGCGGCATGACCACCAGACCCAGCCGAAGAAAGCTGAGCGCGCTGATGTGCATGCCTTCCCGGCGCACCGCCAGCAGCCACAGCAAGGTGGCGAGCGAGCCGCTCACGGACAGGTTGGGACCCAGGTCGATCCCGATCAGCAGCGCGGCGGTGGCGGAGCCGGACAGGTCCGCCATGCGCGCCAACGAGCCCGCCATCAGGCCGGCCGGCAGATTGTTGATGACGTTGCCCGCGAGCGCGGCGCCCACGCCGCCTGCCCACAGCGCCGCGTCCGCCGACAGGCCGCGCATCGCGTCCGCCAGGTCCTGCAGCACGCCGCTGGCGGCCATGCCCTGGACCAGCACGAACAATCCGGCCACCAGCGGCAAGACGCCCCACGCGACGCCCTTCACTAGGCGCAGCGGGCTGGATCGCGTGACCGCCAGCACCAGCGCCGCCGACACGCAGCCGGCCACCAGCGTGGGCAAGCCCAGCCGGTGCCCCAGGGCCGACGTGACGAGCAGCGTGCCCGCAGTGACGGCCACGCCCAGCGCGGCCATTCGCAGCGGCAATGTCATGGGCGGCAAGGCCGGCGACGGCTTCAAGGGCTGCCGCAGGTCATGGCGGAACACCAGGCGCAACGTGACGTAGGTGGAACCGATGGCCAGCGCGGACGGCAGGGCGAAGTGCGCCAGCCACGGCGCCAGCGCGGGCATGCGGTCGCCGAACACGACCAGGTTGGCCGGGTTTGAAATCGGCAGCACGAAGCTGGCCGCGTTGGCGATGAAGGCGCAGACGTACAGGTAGGGCAAGGGCGGCGCGCCGACCACGCGCGTCACCGCATAGACGGCGGGCGTCAGCACCACGGCGGTGGCGTCGTTGGACAGCAGCACGGTGACCACGGTGCCCACCAGGAACACCAGATCGAAAAGCCGCCGCGCCGACCCGGCGGCATGGTTGGCGGCCGCGACCGCCAGCCAGTCGAACAGGCCTTCCTGGCGGGCAACCTCCGCCACCAGCATCATGCCGATCAGGAACAGATAGACATCGGTGCCCTCGAGGATGGCGGCGCCGGCCTGACCGGCGGGCACCAGGCCCAGTGTCACCAAGGCGATGGCGCCCACGCAGGCCCACACGTATTCGGGCAGCCGCCAGGGGCGAAACAGGATGGCCATGGTGGTCGCCGCGGCAATCAGCCAGATCACGGCATGGGATAACGACATGCTTTCAACAGGGAATCAAGGTAGGGAAGAAGAGGCCGACGCGGCGGGCGCCGCGCCGGGCGCGCGCGTCTCGGGCAACCACAGCAAGGCCAGGCAGGCCAGCGCCGCAATGCCGGCCAGCGCAAGAAACGCTGCACTGTAACCCGCATGCTGCACGATCAGGCCGGCCAACCCGTTGCTCAGCGCCGCGCCGATGCCGAACACCGTGGTGACGGCGCCCAGGCTGGCGTTGAAGCGGCCGGTGCCTTGCGTCAGGTCCAGCACCATCAGGGGCAGCACGGCGCCGAAGATGCCGGCGCCGACGCCATCCAGCAACTGCACGCCCACCAGCCATGCGGTGTCGTCCGAGAACGTGTAGAGCACGCCGCGCAAGGGCAGGATGAGAAAGCCGAACAGCAGCAGCGGCTTGCGTCCCAGCCGGTCCGCGTGGCGTCCCACGGCCATCGCGGCCGGAATCATGACGAACTGGGCCGCCACGATGCAGGCGGCGGTGAGCGGGGTGGCCAGCGCCGGATTGGCCAGGGCGAGCTTTTGCCCCACGAGGGGCAGCATGGCCGCATTGGCCAGATGGAACAGCGCGCAGCTCAGGGCCAGCAGCAACAGCGGCCGGTTGGACAGCAACTGACGCAGCGGCACGGGGTGCGCCTGCGCCGCGCCGCCGTGGCCCAGGCCGCGGGCCTGGGCCGGATCGATATGCGCGGGAATGCGCAGCGCGGCGGCCACGCTGGCCAATGCCATGGCGGCCATCAGGTAGAACACGGCCACCGGCCCCCACACATAGGCCAGGCCGCCGGCCAGCAAGGCCGCAACGCCGTTGCCGGCGTGGTTGAACGATTCATTGCGCGCGATGCGCTTCGTGAAGGCATGCGCGGCGGTCAGCCCCAGGGTGATGCCTGCGATGGCCGGCGCGAACACGGACGACGCCGCCCCCGCCACGGCCTGCGTCATCGTGACCCAGGCCAGGTCCGGGCTGGCCAGCACGGCCATGCAGGCCAGCGTCACCAGCACCGCCGCGGCGATGAGCAGCGCGCGCTTGTTGGACGCGCGGTCCACCAGCGCGCCCGCCGGCGTCTGCGCCGCCAGCGCCGCCAGCCCGGAGATCGTCATGACCAGCCCGATGCTGTCGGGCCGCCAATGGTGGACGGCAAGCAGGTAGATGGCCAGATACGGCCCAAGTCCATCCCGCACATCGGCCGCGAAGAAGTTCAGCCAGTCGAGGGGACGCGTAGCGGGTAAGCGAAATAGCAAGGCAGCCGTGCAACCGTGGGGATCGATCGGGGTCGACGCGGCGCCCGTGCCTTGCGCCGCCGTCGGGATGACGCATGTTAGAGCACAACGTTTCCAGCGTCAGCGACAAAGCGTATTCGTCGCATCCGCGTTCAACGGAATGACAGCTTCGCGGTCTGGCGATCGCGCCGGGGCGCGCCGCTATGCCCTGCCCGCCGCCACGTTCACGCTGATCGCAATGATGAACACATTGAAGAAGAACGCGATGACGCCATGCGTCATGGCCAGCCGCCGCACGCGCCGGTTGACGATCTGCACGTCGGAGACCTGGAAGGTCATGCCCAGCACCACCGAGAAATAGGCGAAGTCCCAGTAGTCCGGGTCCTGCGTGCCCGGAAAATCCAGGCCCTTGTGCATGGCGCTGTCGTGCCCGTAGTAGCCGTGCGCATAGTGCAAGGCATAGATCATGTTCATGTAGAGCCACGACAGCACGATGGTGACCGCGGCGGCCAGCATGTCCACGACGGCGCCGCCGCTGCCCTGCGCGCGCAGTTCGACCCACAGGGCGACCAGGACCATGCAGGACAGGGCCACGCTGCTCCAGAGCACGCCCGAGCGCCCCACATCGTGCTGGCGCGCATGCAGTCGCATCTGCGCCGGACTGGTGCGGGCGAAGACGCGCGCGGTGAGCACCAGGAAGACCAGCGCCCCCGCGTCAAAGCCGAGCAGGATGGACAGGCTGGGCGGCAGGCCGGCGGCGTCCAGCACGGCCGTCACCGCCAGCAGCAGGCCGGCGCACAGCATCAGCCTGCGGTGCGCGTGCAGGAACGGCAGGCGGTCGGGGAGCGACGCGTCGCGGGTGTCGGCGTCGGGGGTCCTGGCTTGCCGGGCGTTGTGATGCCGGGCCGTGTGGTTCCGGGCTTCGTGATCCCGGACCCTGTCATCCTTGGGCGGCTGCATGGCGGGCTCCTGTCCGCGGCGCGGCCCCGGGCTGGTTTCGCGCCCGGCGCGCCGCGCAGGCCCTTACGCTAACCGATACCGAGCAAACCGGCCAGCGCGCCCCCGAACAGCAGCCACAGGGGATGGATGCGCGTGACGCTGCCCAGCAGCGCCACCGTGGCGGCGATGGCGCCGAGCAGCCAGGAATGCACCGAGGCCTCGGTGATGAGCGCCGCGCTGGCCGCGACCAGGCCCACGGTCATGGGGAAGATGCCCGCCTGGATGACGCCGCGCCACGGCCGGTCCTTGAAGCGTTCCCACAGCCCCAGCGCGAAGATGGTGATGAGGGACGACGGGCCGAACTTGGCGATGGTGGTGGCCAGCATGCCGGCCCAGCCGGCGACGTGCCAGCCGACCAGGGTGACGACCATCAGGTTGGGACCCGGCGCGGCCTGGCCCAGCGCGAAAAGCGCCGAGAAGTCCGCCGCCGTCATCCAGCCGTGCACGTCGACAACCTGGCGCTGCATCTCGGGCAGGATGGTGTTGCCGCCGCCGAAGGCCAGCACGGACAGCTCCGAGAAAATCAGGACGAGGGCGATCAGGGTGTGGATCATCGGCGTTGCCTCCAGACCATCAGGATGCTGAGCGGCGTCAGCACCGCCATGGTCGGCAGCAGCGGCACGCGCAGCACGGCGATGGCGATGAAACAGGCCGTGGCGACGACGCCCGCGAGCCAGTCGCGGCGCTTGACGACGGGCATGCCGATCTTGACCGCCATCGAGATCAGCAGCCCCGCGGCCGCGGCGGCCAGGCCGGCAAAAAGATGCTGGATGTGGGGGTCGTCCTGGAAGCGGTCGTACACCATGCCGAGCATGACGACGATGAGCGATGGCGCCAGGATCAGCCCCATCAGGGCGGCGAAGGCGCCGCGCGGGCCGCGGAATTTCATGCCCAGGGCCACGGACAGATTGATGATGTTGCCGCCCGGCAGGAACTGGCACAGGCCCAGCAGCTCGGTGAATTCGGCGCCGCTCAGCCAGCGGTGTTTTTCGACCACCATGCGGCGCGCCAGGGGCAAGGCGCCGCCGAAGGCGGTCAGGCCGAGCATCAGGAATCCTTGGAACAACTGGCCGCAAGTGGGAGGCGGCGGTAACCCGGCCGGCGGGGGGGGTGGGTGCTGCATTCATGTGAAGTCTGGCCGGTGCGGAGCCGGCAATCGGGGCGGGCGCGGCGGCGCGCCAGGGGTGGATATCAGGATCGCAGCCTACGCTTCGTTCAAGATAATGTCTAATATATGGACGACTCAATATTCATATCGACAAAATATGGCATCCGTAGACCTGCGGCTTTTGCGCTATTTCCTGGCCGTCGCCGAAGAAGCCCACCTGACCAAGGCCGCGGCCCGGCTGGGCATCCGCCAGCCGCCCCTCAGCCAACAGATCCGCGTGCTGGAAGCGGAGCTGGGCGTCACGCTGTTCCATCGGCTGCCGCGCGGCATGGAACTGACCGAAAGCGGGCGCGCGCTGCTGGACGATGCGCGCAACATCATCGCGATGGTGGACCAGGCCGTGGACGGCGTGCGCCGCGTGTCGCAGGGCGAGGCCGGGCGGCTGACGGTGGGATTCACGGGATCGGCCGCGTTCCACCCGTTCGTGCCCGCGGTGATCCGGCGTTTCCGGGAGAGCGCGCCGCAAGTGCGCCTGGTGCTCGAAGAAAGCAGCACGGGCGAACTGCGCGAGGCCGTGGCCGAGGGGCGCATCGATGTGGCGTTCATCCGGGGCGCGCACGGCGCGGACCGCGGCGTGCAGATGGAAACCGTGCTTGAAGAGGCCATGCTGGCGGCCTTTCCGGCGGACCATCCCGCGGTGAAGGGGCGTACGCGCACGCACATCGCCCTGTCGGAGCTGGCGGACGAGTCGCTCATCCTGTATCGCCGCCACAGCGGCCCGGGCCTGTACGACGCGATCATTACCGCATGCAGCGCCGAAGGCTTCAGCCCACGCGTGACGCAGGAGGCGCCCCGCATGCTGTCGACGCTGAGCCTGGTGGCCGCGGGGCTGGGCGTGTCGCTGGTGCCGGCGTCGCTGCGCCGCGTGAACATCGAGGGCGTGGTGTACGTCAGCGTCACGCATCCCGCCGCGCTGCGCGCGCCGCTGAACCTGATCTGGCGGGACGAACCCCTGTCCGGCGCCGCCCGCAAGCTGATCGACCAGGCGCGGCGGCAACGTGACGAGCCGCAGGCGGGCGAAGGCCTCTGAGGCGCGCTGCCGGCGCCGGGGCGGCACGGCACCTGGAACGAGGCCCGGCGCCGGCCCGCCCTGCCCCGGCGCTACACTTGCCGCCACCGCATTTAGCACCCGCCTTATCCATGCTTTCCGAATCCCCCATCGGCGTGTACGACTCCGGCGCCGGCGGCCTGAGCGTGCTGCGCGCGATCCGCGACGCGCTGCCCCATGAGCCGCTGCTGTACGTGGCCGACGCCGCCCACGTGCCGTACGGGGAAAAATCCCAGGAATTCGTCGAGCGCCGCGCCTGCGCGATTGCCGACTACTTTGTGTCCCGCCAGGCGCGCGCGATGGTGGTGGCCTGCAACACGGCCACGGCCGCCGCGATCTCGCTGCTGCGCCAGCGCCATCCCGGGCTGCTCATCATCGGCGTCGAACCGGCCATCAAGCCCGCGGCGCACCTGACGCACACGGGCGTAGTGGGCGTCTTCGCCACGACCGGCACGCTCGCCAGCCCCAAGTTTGCCGCGCTGGCGCAACGCGAGGCGCCCGAAGTGCGCATCCTGCTGCGGCCCTGCCCGCAATGGGTGCGGCTGGTGGAACGGGGGGTCCTATCCGGACCCGAGGCCCAGGCCGCGGTGCACGCCCCGGTGGCCGAACTGCGCGAGGCCGGCGCGGACGTGCTGGTGCTGGGCTGCACGCACTTTCCTTTCCTGCGCGATCTGATCCAGGAGGCGGCCGGGCCGGGCGTCCCGCTGCTCGAGACGGGCGCCCCGGTGGCGCGCTGGCTGCGCCACCAGTTGCAGGAACGCGGCCTGTTGCGCGGGCAAGGCCCCGGCACCCTGGCGCTGCAGACCACGGGGGAGGCTGCCGCGCTGTCCCGGCTGGCAAGCGGGCTGCTGGGCCAAGACCTGGTCGCGCAGGCCGTGCCCGAGCGCTGGCGGGGAACGCCCGCAGCTTGATCTGGCGCATCTTCCGGGCGGCGCCGGCGGGGCGAATGTGAGATACATTGGCAAGACCGCCCCACGGCCCGCACAAGGAAATGCCCATGAAACGCATCCTGATCCCCGTCGACGGCTCGGAACCCGCGCTGAATGCGGTCAAGGCGCTGCTCGACGCCCGCCGCTACGATCCGGTCGAACGGGTCGACCTGCTGGCCGTGCAGCTTCCCCTGCAGGCCGGGGCCTTCGGCAGCGGACTGTCGCAGGAAGAGATCGACGCCTACCACCAGGAAGAAGGCGAGGCCGCGCTGCAGGCCGCCCGCGACCTGCTGACGCAGTCGGGGGTGCCGTTCGAGACCCACATCCTGGCCGGCTCTCCCGCCGAGACCATCGCCCGCGTGGCGGATGAAACCGGCGCCAACGAAATCTTCATGGGCACGCGCGGCCTGGGCTCGGTGTCGGCGCTTTTCATGGGCTCGGTCGCCACGGGCGTCCTGTCCCTGACCGACCTGCCCATCACGCTGGTCAAGTAAGGCAAAGGAGCACCCATGCTGAACATCCTGGTTCCCGTCGACGGCTCCGAGAACGCCGACCGCGCCGTCGTGTACGCCCGCCGCCTTGCCCAAGGCGCCCAGTCCGCGCGCATCCACCTCCTGAACATCCAGACGCCGCCGCGCGGGCGGGCCGGCGTGTCGCGGCTGATCACGCAAGAGATGATCAACGACTTCTACGCCCGCGAGGGCCAGGAGGCCACCGAATCGGCGCGCAAGCTGCTCAATGCGGCGGGCGTGGACTACGTGAGCCACGTCGTCTTCGGGCACGCGCCCACCGAAATCGCGGGCTATGCGCAGGACCATGGCTGCGCGCGCATCGTCATGGGCACGCGCGGCAACGGCAAGTTGCTCAACATCCTGATCGGCTCGGTCGCCAACCAGGTGGTGCAGCTGGCGCAGGTGCCGGTCACGCTGGTGAAGTAGGCCAAAACCCATGCACCCCCTGCGACTCGTGCTGGCGGCCGGCCTGGCGCTGTCGATGCTCGGCGGCTGCGGCGAGGTCGCCAAACTGCCCGTCGAAGCCGGCATGGGACCGAACCCCCAACTGCCTGCCCCCAACCCCACCCTCATTCCCACGGTGAACACGGCCAAGGCCGTGGGCTGGGCGCCGGGCGCGCAGCCGATACCCGCCCAGGGCCTGGCCGTGACGGCCTTTGCCAGCGGACTGGACCACCCGCGCTGGCTGTACGTGCTGCCCAACGGCGACGTCCTGGTGGCCGAGACCAACGCGCCGCCCAAGCCCGAGGACGCGCCCGGCGGCATCAAGCAATGGGCCGCCGGCCTGGTGATGAAGCGCGCCGGCGCAAAGACCGTCAGCGCCAACCGCATCACCCTGCTGCGCGATGCCGACCACGATGGGGTGGCCGAGACCCGCACGGCGCTGCTGGAAGGGCTGAACTCGCCGTTTGGGATGGCGTTCGTCGACGGCCATCTCTACGTGGCCAATGCCGATGCGGTCGTGCGCTATCCCTTCGAGCCGGGCCAGACCCGGATCACGGCGCCGGGCGTGCGGGTCACCGACCTGCCCGCGGGCCTGAACCACCACTGGACCAAGAACCTGATCGCCAGTCCGGACGGCGCCCGGCTGTATGTGTCCGTCGGCTCCAACAGCAACGTGGGCGAAAACGGCCTGGACATCGAGGAGGGCCGCGCCGCGATCTGGGAACTGGACGTCGCCAGCGGGCAAAAGCGCCTCTACGCCACGGGCTTGCGCAATCCGGTGGGCATGGCCTGGGCGCCGGACGGCAAGACGCTTTGGACCGCCGTCAACGAGCGCGACGAACTCGGCAGCGACCTCGTGCCCGACTACATGACCTCGGTGCGCGACGGGGGCTTCTATGGCTGGCCGTACAGCTATTTCGGCCAGCACGTCGACACCCGGGTGCAGCCCCCGCGGCCGGATCTGGTGGCGCGGGCCATCGTGCCCGACTATGCGCTGGGTCCGCACACCGCGTCGCTGGGGCTGGCCTGGTCGGGCGGCGCCGCGCTGCCGGAACCCTTTGTCCACGGCATGTTCGTGGGCCAGCACGGTTCCTGGAACCGCGATCCGCGCAGCGGCTACAAGGTGATCTTCGTGCCCTTCGACCAGAACCGGCCCAGCGGACCCGCGCGCGACGTGCTGACCGGATTCCTGGACGACGCGGGGCAGGCGCAAGGCCGGCCGGTCGGCGTGGCCATCGACAAACGGGGCGGCCTGCTGGTGGCGGACGACGTGGGCAACGTGGTCTGGCGGGTAGCGCCCGCGCCCTAGGCGCCGCCCCTACAATGGCCGCTCCCGAATTCCAGACTGGAGCGAGCATGAGCACGGAAAAAGTGGCGATTCTCACGGCGGCCGGCAGCGGCATGGGCGCGGCGGCGGCCCGCAAGCTGGCGGCCGACGGTTACCGCATTGCGATTCTGTCGTCGTCAGGCAAGGGCGCAGCCCTGGCGCAGGAACTGGGCGGTCTGGGCGTCACGGGTTCGAACCGCTCGCCCGAGGACCTGTCCCGCCTGGTGGACGCCGCGCTGCAGAAGTGGGGCCGCGTGGATGCGGTGGTCAACAGCGCGGGCCACGGTCCCAAGGGCCCGCTGCTGGAGATCAGCGACGACGACTGGCACCTGGGCATGGAGTTCTACCTGTTGAACGTGGTGCGCATCACGCGCCTGGTCGCGCCGGTGATGAAGCAGCAGCAGTCCGGCGCCATCGTCAACATCTCCACCTACGCCACCTTCGAGCCGGAAGCCCTGTTTCCGACGTCCGGCGTGTTCCGCGCCGGGCTGGCCGCCTTCACCAAGGTGTTTTCCGACGAATATGCGCAGCACAACGTGCGCATGAACAACGTGCTGCCGGGCTTTATCGACAGCCTGCCGGAAAAGGACGACCGCCGCGTGCGCATTCCGATGGGCCGCTACGGCACGGCGCAGGAGGTCGCGGACCTGATCGCCTTCCTCGCGTCGGACGCGTCTACCTACATCACCGGGCAGAACATCCGCATCGACGGCGGCATCACGCGATCCGTGTAGGACGCCGCGGCGCGACGGCGCCAGCGCCAGCGCCAGCACCATGAGGATCATGCATTTGGCGTAGTCCCTCGTCCGAATGACGGTATTGAAGCCCGCCCCCGGCCTTTAGTACCGTAGGTGTTCGCATTCGACGAGGTGCCTGGCGCATGTCCGCTCTGCCGTCAGCGGCTGCGCCGCAATCCGCATCCCCCACCCCGGGCCAGGCCTCGCGCTTTCTGGCGCAGGCCACGTTCGGCCCCACGCCGGCCGATATCCAGGCCGTCGTGCGTGACGGGTACGCCGCCTGGCTGGACGCGCAGCTGGCGATGCCGCCGTCGCAGACGCATTTCGACTGGCTGCTGTTGCAGCAGAAGAACACCGAGGCTTTCAAGGGCAACGGCATCAACGCGCCGCTGGAATCCACGTTGTGGCGCAAATTCATCAGCGCGCCCGACCAGGTGCGCACGCGGGTCGCGTTTTCGCTGTCGGAGATCTTCGTCGTCGGCGTGTCATCCATCACCGCATCGTGGCCGCTTTTCGGCGCGGCGGGCTTCATGGACCTGCTGGCCGAGCACGCGCTGGGCAACTACCAGGACCTGCTGACCGCCGTGACGCGCAATCTCTCGATGGGCTGCATGCTGACGTATCGCGGCAACCGCAAGGAAGACCCCAAGACCGGCCGCCATCCCGACGAGAACTACGCGCGCGAGGTCATGCAGCTTTTCAGCATCGGCCTGCTGGAACTGGAACAGGACGGCACGGTGAAACGGGTCAACGGCGCGCCCGTGGAAACCTACACCAACGCCGACGTGCAAGGCCTGGCCAAGGTCTTCACCGGCTGGGACATCAACGGCCCGGAAACGGACGTGGAGTTCCACCGCCGTCCCATGGCGCTGAACAACGCCCTGCACTCCCTGTCGGAAAAGCGCTTCCTGGGCGCCGTCATCCCGCCCGGCACCGACGGCCACCTGTCGCTCAAGCGCGCCATGGAAGTCATCAGCGCCCACCCGAACGTGGGGCCATTCATCGGCATGCAGCTCATCCAGCGCATGGTGACCAGCAATCCCAGTCCCGCCTACGTCGGCCGCGTGTCGGCCGTGTTCAACGACGACGGCCGGGGCCGGCGCGGCAACCTGAAGGCGGTGGTGCGCGCCATCCTGCTGGATCCCGAGGCGCGCCAGCCGGACCTGGGCTCGCCCTACTGGGGCAAGGTGCGCGAGCCCATCCTGCGCTTTTCGGGCTGGGCGCGCGCCTTCGGGGCGACATCCACCAATGGCGAATGGGCCATGCCGGACACCACCGACAACACCATCCGGCTGGCACAGAGCCCGATGCGGTCGGCGACGGTGTTCAACTTCTTCCGGCCGCGCTACGTGCCGCCGGTGACCGAACTGGCCCGGCGCCACCTGGTCGCGCCGGAACTGCAGATCACGGACGAGACCAGCATCGCCGGCTACCTGAACTTCCTGGCGATCTACGCGGACCGCGGCTGGGAAGACCTGCAGGCCGACTACGCGCCGGAGATCGCGCTGGCCGGGAACCCGGAGGCGCTGGTGGCGCGCGTGGTGCTGCTGCTGGCAGGGGACGCCTTCAGCCCGCGCACGGCAGCCGCCATCGCCCAGGCGGTCGCCACGCTGCCGCCGGACCGCCCGCGCGACCGGGTCCGCGCCGCCATCATGCTGGTGGCCGCCACCCCTGAATATCTGGTGCAGAAATGACAGACCGCCCCGATTCCGATGGCCGCGGCAGGGACCGCCCCGGTGTGGGCCGCCCCGGTGTCGACCGCCGCGGTATCGACCGCCGCGGTATCGACCGCCGCGACTTCCTGCTGCGCGCCTGCGCGCTGGGCGCGACCGGGGCCGCCGCCCCGCTGGCGCTCAATCTTGCCGCCATCGGCGCGGCGGCGGCGCAATCCGCCCCGCCGTCGTACAAGGCGCTCGTGTGCGTCTTCCTGTACGGCGGCAACGATCCCTACAACACGCTGGTTCCCTACGATCCGTCGTCCTACCGCGCCTATGCCGCGGCGCGCGGCGACATCGCCCTGCCCCGCGACGCGCTGCGCGCCACGGCGCTGCGCGGCAAGGCGGATACGCAGGGCGGCATGCAGTTCGCCCTGGCGCCGGCGCTCGCCCGCTGGCCCCGCTGTACGAGCGCGGCGAGATGGCCGCGCTGCTGAACGTGGGCCCGCTGATCGTGCCCACCACCAAGGCCGAATACATCGGCGCGCGCGTGCCCCTGCCGCCCAAGCTGTTCTCGCACAACGACCAGCAATCCGTCTGGCAGGCGCTGGCCCCCGAGGGCGCCTCGTCGGGCTGGGCCGGCCGGCTGACGGACCTGTTCGCGGACGCGAATGCGCAGCGCACCTTCACCGGCATCACGGCCGGCGGCAGCACCGTGCTGCTGGCGGGCCGCAAGGTGGCGGGCTACCGGGTCGGCATCAACGGGTCCACGCAGATCGACCTGCTGCAGCGCGACATGTACGGCTCCAGCGCCTGCACCGCCCTGCTGCGCGCGCTGATCACCGAGCCGCGCGAGCACCTGATGGAGCGCGAAATGTCGCGCATCGCCGCCCAGTCCATCTCCGCCGACAAGCGCCTGCGCGCGGCCCTGGCCGACGTGGCGGTCCCCGGCGACTTTTCCTCGCCGCTCGCGCAGCAGTTGCGGATCGTCGCGCGCATCATCGGCGCCCGCGAGGCCCTGGGCGCGCGCCGCCAGGTGTTTTTCGTGTCGCAGAACGGCTATGACAACCACACCGGCCTGAACGACGCCCACCCCGCCTTGCTGAAGGAGCTGGGTCAGGCGCTGGCGGCATTCCAGCAGGCGCTGTCGGCAATGGGCGTGGCGGACCAGGTCACCACCTTCACGGCCTCCGAGTTCGGCCGCACGCTGGGCTCCAACGGCAACGGCTCGGATCACGGCTGGGGCTCGCACCATTTCGTGCTGGGCGGCGCGGTCAACGGCGGCCGCTGCTACGGCGCCCATCCGGAGATCGCTTTGAATGGGCCAGGCTTCGTCGACAATGGCCGCCTGCTGCCCACCACGGCGGTCGATCAGTTGGGCGCCGAACTGGGCGCGTGGTTCGGCGCCAGCCGGGACGACCTGCGGACGGTGTTCCCGAATTTGCGGCATTTCGGTCCTGAGCCGTTGGGAATGTTGACGCCGTTGCCCGTAGGATCTGTTGGGTAGCGCGTCGATAACCTCGTGCAACGCTGCGGCCCGGCTTCAGGCATTTCGCTGCAGGACACCGAGGAACCTGCCCGCACCGCTAACCGGCCCTGCTCAGCCTCCACGTCACGGCACGCCCTTCAACCTCCGGCATGGACTGGCCATGCGCGAACTGCCTTTCGCCGGTTGGAAAGTCCTCGCAAGCCCATAAACCCGGCCAGGGACAAGGCTGACCCGACCGTACCTGCTTGCCTGCCAACGGCGGCGTCCACTCCCAACGCAGCGCGGCACCGCCCACACTGGGCAAGGACTCGCCCAGCGAGGCGCGAAACATCAGGTTGGGATCGTCCACCGCGCGCCAGAGTCCGGCACGGGGTGCGGGCTCGCCGCTTTCGCTATTCTTTGCGGGCGCGGACGGCAGGGGGCAGCGGGTGGCGAGGTCGGGAAAGCGAATGGTCGGATCATCCTCCCTCGCCCTCCACAAGGCATCGTAGCAAGCGGCGCGCTGAGGATCCTTTTTAAGGCCATTCTCGCCATTCTTGAACATCGAATACAACCTATACAAACTTTGCACATGCCCTAAAGCCCCGGCCTTTTCGAAATAGGGCAAAGCGCCGTAGACATCTTCTTGCGTGAGCAAGTAATCCATACCCAACCTATGACCGGCTTCTGCAAAGCCCTGTCCAAGCGCGCACTCCAGCATCTGCAAGCCGATTGCCCGGCCTCGACTTCTGCCTGGCTCAGCTTGCTGCGCAAATGCGGTCAGGAGGTCGTCGCCAATAGCCCATTGACCATACTTGTTGCCCAGGTCCGCGGCTTTTCTGAAATACACCAGTGAGGCCCCGCGATCTTCCCTTACTCCTATCCCCTGTTGCAGCATCACTCCCATCTGGTAATACGCATGCGGGGCATTGAGCTTTAGCGCCTTTTCCACCAAGTCCACCGCCTTGCTGGTGTCGCTGGGCACGCCATCCCCTTCAATGTACAAAATCGACAGGTTCAGATAGGCCTTGTAATGGCCCTTTTCGGCTGCTTGCGTGTATAGGCGAACGACCTCTTTTTCAGACTCTTGCCCGCCGCCTTTTTGCAGCGCTCTCGCCTGATTGAACCAACCGTCCGCCTCTGGGTCGACGGCGGGATTCTGCTCCGTCGCGCACGAGAATTCCAAGGACTTCCAATCGAGTTTACTGATGTCCATCGCGCCGTTTCCGGTATCGGGGCTGCATCCGCCGGCAGCCAAGAATATGAAGAGTGGAGCTAAGCCTGGTGCGTATCGAGCTAGTCGAGCGAAAACGATGATTTTTCTCCACTATCATGAAAATCAATCAAGGATGAAGCGAGAGGTTTTCCGTCTTTCATGTTTGAGGTGTTATCACCAATAGCTTTCTCCCAAGATCTGAACTCATCAGCAATGTCATCCCCCGGCTCATACCTCCCATGCATCTTCCAAAGACGCTTGCGCCAATGCTGGGTCAACTCAGGAGACGGGCATGCGATGTTGAGTTCGGAATCCGATTCCATACTGCGCGTATTGACGTTCGCCGATCCCAGCGTAAAGAACACGTCATCGACAAGCAGAAGTTTCGAATGCACGTAGATGGGCGCATAACGGTGCATCTGCTTCGGGACCTCTTCGTTACCGCCCCAATACGCGGTGCCGGTGGTGCACAGGCTCGCCATGATGATATTGACGCCCTGCAGATCGGTCTTGCGCAGTTCCGCATCGGGGCCGCGGTCGTCGGTTTGCCGGTGATAGGCGGGCATGCGATGCCCTTGCCCTAATGCCAGGAGCATGGCGTGGGTGTATCCCCTGCCGTGGTCGTCCGGAACGTTGGTCACCACGAAGACGTACAGGTCCTTCTGCCAGCCTGCGCTTTTCAGTTTGCGCCGCGTCTCGCGTAACAACATCGCCAGGTCGCGGTACCGGAAATACTGGTTCTCGAAGTACAGGTATTTCCTGGCGTTGCCGATGGCCAATTTGTAGGAGGCCAGGATCGACCTCTCCGATTCCTGCGATTGCGTGCGGCAGATCTGCGCCAAAGC
This sequence comes from Achromobacter sp. MFA1 R4, assembly GCF_900156745.1. Classification (NCBI taxonomy): domain Bacteria; kingdom Pseudomonadati; phylum Pseudomonadota; class Betaproteobacteria; order Burkholderiales; family Alcaligenaceae; genus Achromobacter; species Achromobacter sp. MFA1 R4. The sequence continues at coordinate 723,077 of NZ_LT707065.1, forward strand.
GCCCTTGCCCCGCTTTTGAGCGGGCTCGACGTAATCTTCGCTGCGGCGAGCGGTGCGCGCGCCCGTCCAGAAGAATTTCGACCCCAGGCCTTGCGCCTTGTCCCAGGCCGTCATGAAATTTTCGTTCAGGTCATAGAGTACCGGCCCATACACCTGGCTGGACAGGTCCTGCCATGGCATGAAACCCTGCCGCGCCGCGGACTGGTATTCGTGTGCGTCGGTATCCCAATAGTTGCGCAGCAGGTTGTGGCCCATGACAAAGCCCACGGCATGTTCCGGGATTTCATAGTCCACCAGTATCGTCTTCTGGTGATGAGAGGCCGCAAGCGCAAGCGCGTTGCGCTGGGCCGGCGTCCCGAGGCCGCGCTGAATCACTTGCATGAGAGAGATCTTGCTTCGGTCCAGCACGCCGTAGTCGCGGGTGCGAAACTCGATATTGAGTGATTGATATCGGAACCATTCGCGGTTGAATTTCCTGGCCTCGTCGTCGCCCCGCTTTACCGCAGCGCTGTTGGTTGAGCCGCCGTAGTTGTTGAACCCATTCCGATCAGCGTCTGGCTCGCCGCCGGCCGAAGCCAGCCCGCCCACGCCGGACCCCATCCCCGTGCCCCCGCCGCTGCCCATTACCCCGTCTCCGGGCAAGTTGTTTTCCTTGAAGTTAAGGACATTCTTCCAGATGAGGATTCGGATCTCGACGGGGAGCTGCCAGTCCGGGCCATGCGTGCCTTCCGCCTTGCGACGCAACAAGTCCCCTAGCCGCTCGCCGCCAGGAACGAGGCGCATGCTGGGATCGAACCCCCAACTGACAATGTCCACGGACTTCTTGGCGCCGCTGATCGCTTCTTGAACCGCCTTAAACGCGCGCTCGCCGTTGATGAGGGGCAGAATCAGGTTCGCCGGGCGGGGGGGATACTTCGCCTCGGGGACGAACCACGGAAAGGTGGCGCGCACATCGCGCTTGTTGTAGAGCGAAACGGTGAACGTGTCCTCAGACATCGGAAGCATCCTTGTCGAAACGCGCCTGCAATGCGCGGAAGGCATCTCCATAGTGCCCATCAAAGCCGGCCGCATCACCCTCGTGGAAGTGGCCTCGATAGCCCAGGTTGGAGAGCTCCTGGAGCCTGCGCACCTCGGGGTCCGAGGAAAACTCGTCTTGCGCGTCGATCTCGAAAACCTGGCCCGTGGCCAGTTCCACCTGGTATCGGCTTACGCCTTCCTGGTGTTCCCATCGTGCACTGCCCCCTTCATCCAGTAGCCCCTGGCTGAACGGCACCCCGTCCGCATACAACGTGTAGGGTTCGCCGCCGTAGTCCGCCAGATGGCTGGGCAGCGCCCCCAGCGTGAAACGCATCGTGCGTCCGTTCGGACTTATCGTGCCGACCGGGAAATCGGGAAACCGAGGGGACTGTTGCGCGGGACCCGAAAATGCGTGCGAACCTGCTTTCACCATGAACGCGCCGGGCATGCCCATTTCGATGTTGCCGTCCGCCATCTTGATATAGGCCCCGCCGCACAACATGGTGATGTTTTTCTGCGCCGAGATCGTGATGCCCTGCTTGCTCGCCGACATGTCGACGCTCTGGTCCGCCTCGATACGCACGGACTTCTGGTGCGCCTGCAGCACCATTTCGCCCTGATGAGCAAGGTGCCGGACGTCTCCGTCCCGGGCGAAAAGCCCTAGGCCGTCACCGGCATTCATGAGAATGGATTTTCCAGCGGAGAACTGCTGGCTCTGCTCCGCTACGGCATCCAGTGATTCGCCAGCCGCCAGCGTGATCGAGCGTTGCGTGGCAGCGGCGATGCCCGCGGGGCTGCTCATCGCGATCAGTGGCTGCCCGCCATTGCCCCCTTCCCTTTCGTCGTTTGTCCCATTCCCAAGATCGCGTACGGCTTCCGACAGCCGTTGCTGAGGTTGCGCGTCATGGGGCAGGCTCAAGTGGGTCTCGGCATAGTCCCCCAGGCTTCTTGCCAGATTCAGCGCGCTTTCCAGGCATTGAATCAACTCGGCGCGGGAAAGCTGGCCTCCCTGCGCGCGGGGCTGTCCGTCCGTAGTCAACAGCAGCCCCTTGGCCGCCCGCACGGCCCCGTGTTCATCGGTGCGCAGTTCGAATCCTTCACCGCGGGGCTGCCCGCCCTTAGGGCGCGGATGGGTCAGATATCCAAGATGCAATTGAGTAGCGCCATGGTCGCTCATCAGCGCAGCGCTGATTTGCCCGGACGTGTCGTCCAGGCGCAGTTCATTGGCCCGGTCGCCCTTGTGCTCCTTGGTTTTGACGGTGTTCAGGATGTTGTGCCGCGGCAATTCGTAAGGCGGCAAGTTGATCGCGCGATAGGTGCGGCCGGTGATGATGGGCTGGTCGCAATCCCCGTCCAGAAAATCGACGATGACTTCCTGGCCGATGCGCGGGACGGCCATGTGGCCCCACGCGGCGCCCGCCCAGTTCTGCGAAACGCGGATCCAGCAGGAACTGTGTTCGTCGTTCCGGCCCAATCGGTCCCAGGGGAACTGGACCTTCACGCGGCCGTAGGCGTCGCAGTAGATCTCTTCATTGGCCGGGCCGACCACGGATGCAATCTGCGGCCCGTCGATGCGGGGCTTGCGGGCCGGCTCGGGCTTCCAGTCCGCATGGTCCGGCACGATGTCCGCGGTGTAGCTATATTGCGTGCCCTGCGCGGCGTCGGCGCCTTCTTCCTGTTGGCTGGTGTGCTGCGTGCCGTAGTGTTGCATCCGCACCGGCCGCCAGCCGTGGTTCCAGTCTTCGCGCGGATGGCCGGTCAGGTCGAAGGCCACGCCTGGCACGAGACGCGCGTCGTCGCCTTCAACGGTGGCCATGCGGGCATCGCGGCGCAGGCCCAGGAGGCGGGCTTGGGTGAACGGTTTGCCGGCCTCATCGCGCTTGTAGCGGCCGGGGTAGTCGTAGCGTTCGTAGCGGGAGGCCTGGTGGTCCAGTTCCCGCGCGACGGTGGAATGCTCCTGGTCGTACTGCGGGTGCGTGTAGGTGTAGTCGCGCTGGGTCTGGCGCGCGGTGCGCACATGTTCGGTATACCTGAAGCGGCGCAGCGCCGGTTCGGGCTGGTCGCCGCCGGGCGTCGGGTTGTAGACAACCGGGCCGCCTTCGATCTCGCCATGCACATAGATGCGGTCGCCATGGATCAGACGGTGACCTTGATCGGAATGCGCGAAACGGTAGAAAAAACCTTCCTCGGCCGCGAGCCGGGCCAGGAATTGCAGGTCCGTGTCGCCGGCTTGCACGCAGTATTCGCGGGGCAGGTGTTCGTTGGTGGCGGCTTGTTCGTAATCGGTGATGCCGTGGGACTTGAGGACAAGTTCCAGGATCTCGGGCACGGATTGCTGCTGGAAGATGCGCCAGTCGGAACACAGCGATGTTCGCGCCAATGCAGGTTCGACGACGGCCCGGTAGCGGGTGCGCCGGAAACCCGTGTCGCCCTGTTCGAAGCTCGTGACGATGCCGTGTACGTAACGCACGGGCGTCACGCCGCGCCAGATGGTGAATAACGCAGGATGATCGAGCAGCACGCCGAAGTCCACGGCCGCGTCGAAGCTGGACAGCTCCACGCGCAAGAGAAAGGTTTCGGACAGGGCTTCGTCGAGCGTGAATTCGATCACCTCGAAGTCCACGCCGGCGGCGGCCGGCGAGAATGTAAATCGCATGTCGGATAAACGAGGCATATCGATTCCCTGGGCAAACCATGAAGCGGCAATGACCCCGACGTCCGTAGGGAAAATGCGCTGCGTCATGGTCCATGGCGCGAGTGGGCCACCAGTATCGAAGGAAAGCCTGCGCTTCCGATCTAAGATTTCTTCGAAAAATACACTTGGAAGCCCCTGGTGCTGGGCCACGCATCCGTTCTATAACCTCATGGATCGGCTCCGCCAGCATCCTGGCCAGACGTCTTCCCTCCTTCCGCCAACCCACCATGAACCTGTCCCCCGATCTGGCGCTGCAGTCCGCCACCGAAGAAGACCTGCCGTTCCTGTTGTCCCTGCGCAAGTCCACCATGACCGAGCATCTGCGGCGCGCCGGGGCGCCGTTGGACGACGCGCAGCACCTGGCGCGGATCCAGTACCGCTTCGACGACGCGCAGATCGTCTGGCTGGGCGGCCGGCCGGCCGGGCTGTTCAAGCATTACCGCGACGCCGTGGGCTGGCGCATCGTGCAGATCCAGATCGATCCCGCTTTCCAGGGCCAGGGGCTGGGCCGCCGGCTGCTGGCCGGGGTACTGGATCGGGCGGACGCGGAAGGCGCGCCCGTCACGTTGAGCGTGCTGAAAGGCAATCCCGCCCGGCGGCTGTACGAAGCGCTGGGCTTCACCCCCGTCGAGGAGACCGAGCTGGAGCATGAAATGCGGTATGAACCCGGCGCAGTCCGGCCGGGCGCCTGACCCCTCTGCGGTTTTTTTTGGCGCCGCTGGAATAAGGCGGCGCCCGCAAGCGTCCGTAGAGGGCAGTCCCCAACCTTACCCACCTACGAGGCACACCATGCGCAAACACACCGCCGCGGCCCTGGCACTCGCCTGCGCCGCCCTGTTCTCGGCCGGCGCCCACGCCCAGGCCGTCAAGACCCAGGACGGCATCCTGGTCAATAGCGCCGGCATGACGCTGTACACCTTCGACAAGGACTCCGCGGGCAAGAGCGTCTGCGTCGACCAGTGCGCGAAGGCCTGGCCGCCCGCCATGGCCGCCGCCGACGCCAAGCCGATGGGCGACCTGACGATCATCACCCGCGACGACGGCAGCAAGCAGTGGGCCTACAAGGGCAAGCCGCTCTATCTGTTCGCCAAGGACGCCAAGCCGGGCGACAGGACCGGCGACAACGTCAGGGACATCTGGCACGTCGTCAAGCCCTGATCCGGACGGTCGCCCGGCCACGCCATGCGCGCCGAAGACGAAGCCCGCATCCTCGCCTGCATCCCCAGCCTGCGCCGCTACGCGCGCGGGCTGACGGGCGATCCCGACCGGGCCGACGACCTGGTCCAGGACACGCTGGAGCGCGCCTGGAGCCGCTACTCCCGATGGCAGCGGCGCGGCGAGCTGCGCGCGTGGATGTTCGGCATCATGCACAACCATTTCATCGACGGCGTGCGCGCCGCCGGCCGGCGCACCGACGTGACGGTCCCGGGCGACCTGCCCGACGCGCCGGTGCGCGCCACGCAGGCTGACCAGCTCGAAGTGCGGGACCTGGACCGCTGCCTGCAGGCCCTGCCCGCCGAACAGCGCGAGATCCTGCTGCTGATCGCCGTGGAAGACCTGACCTACCAGGAGACCGCCCAGATCCTGTCGGTGCCGATCGGCACCGTCATGTCGCGCCTCTCGCGGGCTCGCGAGAAGCTCGGCGCGCTGATGCAGGGCCGCGACGCCGGCAGGCGCCTGCGGCCCGTACCCACCCCGCGTGAAATGCCATGAACGACAAACGCCTCCAACCGGTTCCCACCGCGGGCACGCCGATCACCGAAGCCGATCTGCATGGCTACGCCGACGGCCAACTGCCGGCCGCGCGCCATGCGGAGGTGGCCGCCTTCCTGGCCGCGCATCCGCAGGACCAGACCCGCGTGGACGACTGGCAGGCGCAGCGGCGCGCGCTGCGCGCCATGCTGGACCCGGTGCTGGACGAGCCCCTGCCGTTGCGCCTGCCGCTCAAGCCGCCCGCTCGCGTTTGGCCCTGGCGCGCGCTGGCGGCCAGCGTGGCGGTTGCCGTGGTCAGCGCCAGCGCGGCGTGGGTCGCGCGCGGCGCGGTGGACGCGCGCCATCTGCAAACCGTGCTGGCCGCTGCCGGCGCGGACCGCGCCGCGGCCGGCTACGCGCAGCGCGCCGCCATCGCCCACGCGGTCTATGCGCCCGACATGGGCCGCCCCGTCGAAGTCGGCGCCGACAACGAGAAGGGGCTGGTGACCTGGCTGACCAAGCGCATGGGCGAGCCGATGCGCGCGCCGTCGCTGTCGCAGGCGGGGTATGCGCTGATCGGCGGACGCCTGCTGCCCGGCGGGGCGGGGCCGGTGGCGCAATTCATGTACGGCGCGGCCGACGGCCAGCGCCTGACCCTGTACATCACGCGCGAAGCGGCCGGCGGCCAGAACGCCTTCCAATTCACGCAGGAAGGCCCGGTGCGGGTGTTCTATTGGGTCGAAGGCGGGCTCGGCTATGCCCTGTCCGGCGCCGTCAGCCGCGATGAGCTGCAGCGCGTGTCGCAAGAGGTCTATCGGCAGCTTCAGGGCGAGGGCCAGGGCTAGGGCCCCATCGCCCCGCGTCCCCGGTCCGCGGCCGGCGGGGCGCATCCGGCCTGCATCCGACCTGCATCCTGCCTTCGCCCGGCCCTCACCCCGCGCTGGCGCGCGCCTCGTGCAGCATGTGCAGCGTGATCTTGCGGACCTCGGCCTTGCTCATGTCGATATGGGACCGCAGCATGCGCCCCGCCTCGTCGGCGCGGCGCGCCAGCACCGCGCGCAGGATGGCCGCGTGCTCGTCGTAGGTGGCGTCGACGCGGAAATCCTTGGTGAAGTCCAGCCGCCGCACGATGCGGATCTTTTCCGTGACGTCGCGGTGGATCAGCGCCATCTCGGGATTGCCCGCGGCGGCCACCAGCGAGCAATGAAACGCCTCATCCAGCTGCGCCACCAGCCGCCCGTCCAGGATGCGCTGCGGCGGCGGCACCAGCCACACGTCGGTCAGCGCGCCCAGGATCCCGGTCGTGTCCATGTGTTCGCGCGCGCACAGCTTGTCCACGGCCGCCAGTTCCAGCACCACGCGCACGTCGTACAGCGCCTCGAAGCGTTCGAAGTCGAACGGACGGACCTGCCAGCCGCTGCGCGGACGGGCCAGCACGAAGCCCTCGCGTTCCAGGCGCGCCAGGCCGAGCCGCACGGGGGTGCGGCTCACGCCCAGGCGCGCCACCAGGTCGGCCTCGGTGAAGCGTTCGCCGGGCAGCATGCGAAAGGCGAACAGGTCGTCCTTGATGCGCTGGTAGACCTGATCGGCCAGCGAGCCGGCCAGCGCCGGCGCCTGGCGGATGGCCGGACCGGCCTGGACGGCTTCCAGGCGCATCATCCGGCGACGACGCACGTGGCGTCTTCAGTGATGACGATGAGCGGATCGCCCGCGTTCACGGGCTTGCCGGGGACGCAGCGGATGGCCGACACCGTGCCCGACACGGGCGAGATGACGGACAGCTCCATCTTCATGGCTTCGACCACCACCAGCGTGTCGCCGGCCGAGACGGTCTGCCCCACCTGGACCGGGATCTTCCAGATGTTGCCGCACATGTCGGCGCTGACCAGGCGCTCGCCGTCGCGCAGGACGGTCTCGGCCTCGGGTTCGGCGGCAGGCGGTTCGGCCGCCACGTCTTCCGTCTTCCAGAGCGCCACCTCGGCATCGAAGGCCGTCTTCTGGCGGGCCTGGAAGTCGGCGATGCTGTCGGCCTGTTCGGCCAGGAAACGCTGGTGCGCCGCGAAGTCGAACATCTCCTCTTCGATGCGGACCGTGGCGCGGCCTTCGCGGAAATCCTCGCGCAGGACGTCGAGTTCGGCTTCCGTGACGGGATAGAAACGCACCTGATCGAAAAAGCGCAGCAGCCAGGGCTTGCCGTCCTGGAACACCGGGTTCTTCAGGAATTTGTTCCAGATGGGCAGCGTGCGGCCCACGAGCTGGTAACCGCCCGGCGAGTCCATGCCGTAGATGCACATGTACACGCCGCCGATGCCCACCGTGCCTTCGGCCGTGAAGGTGCGCGCCGGGTTGTACTTGGACGTCAGCAGGCGATGGCGCGGATCGATCGGCACCGCGCACGGCGCGCCCAGGTAGACGTCGCCCAGGCCCATGATCAGGTAGCTCGCGTCAAACACGATGCGGCGCACCTCGTCGCGGTCGTCCAGGCCGTTGATGCGCTGGATGAAGTCCACGTTGTTCGGCAGCCAGGGCGCGCTGGCGCGCACGGTCTCCTGGTAACGCTGCACGGCGCCCAGCGTGGCGGAATCCTCGAACGCCATGGGCAGGTACACGACGCGCGTCGGCACCTTCAGCGTGGCGACGTCGGCCAGCCCCGCCTCGATCTCCAGCAACTTCGCGATCAGCGCGCCTTGCAGGATGACGCGGCTGTCGTAGCGGATCTGCAGCGAGCGCACGCCCGGCGACAGCTCCAGCACGCCCGCGACCGGGTCGGCGTTCAGCGCCTCCATCAGCAGGTGGATGCGCATGCGCAGCGCCAGGTCCAGCACGTTGTCGCCGTATTCCAGCAGCAGGTAGCCGTCGCCCGCCTGCCGGTACGACACGGACGGGCGCGCGCCTTCGGCCGGCAGCGCGGCGACGATGGTCTCGGAGACGGTGGCGGGCACCGGCGCGGGCGCGGTCGCCGCGGGCGCCGCCGGCGCCAGGTCGGCGATGCTGCGGCCCTGCGCGGCTTCCAGCGCCACCGCCTGCGGGTAGTCGATACGCACGAACCGGATGCGGTCGCCGGGCTTGACCTGCCCGACCTTCCACAACTCGGCGCGGGCGATGGTGACGGGGCACACGAAGCCGCCCAGGCTGGGGCCATCGCGCGTCAGGATGACGGGGCTGTCCCCGGTGAAATTGATGCTGCCGACCGCGTATTCGCAATCATGGATGTTGGACGGATGCAGCCCCGCCTCGCCGCCGTTCTCGCGCGCCCAGGTGGGCTTGGGGCCGATCAGGCGCACGCCCAGGCGGTTGGAGTTGTAGTGCACCTCCCAGTCCGCGGCGAAGAAGGCGTCGATGGCTTCGGGCTGGAAGAAGTCCGGCGCGCCATGCGGGCCGTACAGCACGCCGATTTCCCAGGTGTTGCCGTACTCCGGAATCAGCGCGGCGGGCGCGGCCTGGGGCTGCGCCTGGGGCGCCGCCGCCGTCGCGCCGGCCAGTTCATGCCGCATCACGGGCAGCATGTCGCCCACGCGCAGCGTGCGGCCGGCATGGCCGCCGAACTGGCCCAGCGCAAACGTGGAACGGCTGCCCAGGTAGAGCGGCACGTCCAGGCCGTTGCGCACCGCCAGATAGCTGCGGCAGCCGGACAGCGCGCGGCCGGTGGCCAGCACTTGGCCCGAGCGCACGGAGATGGGTTGCCACATGGGCACGGGCTCGCCGTCCAGCGTGGCGGCGCAGGACGCCCCGGTCAGCGCCACGACCGCGTCGCCGTGAAAGCGCAGCGTCGGCCCGACCAGCGTGGTTTCCAGGCCGGCCGCGTCTGGCGCGTTGCCCACGATGCGGTTGGCGATGCGAAATGCGTAGTCGTCCATGGGACCGGACGGCGGCACGCCGATGTCCCAGTAGCCGGCACGGCCGGGATAGTCCTGCACGCTGGTGTAGGTGCCCGCTTCCAGCACCTCGATGGCCGCGGGCCGATACGCGAAGCTTTCCAGAAAGCGGGTGGACAGCTTGCCGGCGCGGAACCGTTCGTCGGCGACGATCTGGCGCAGGTAGTCCAGGTTGGTCGCGATGCCGTGCAGCCGCGTCCGGGCGAGCGCATCGGCCAGCTTGTCCAGCGCGGCCTCGCGCGTGTCCGCGTGCACGATCAGCTTGGCCAGCATCGGATCATAGAAGGCGGGCACGTCCGTGCCGGTCTCGACCCAGCCGTCGACGCGCACGCCATCCGGGAAGGACACTTCGGTCAACACCCCGGGCGAAGGCTGGAACTGGCGCAGCGGATCCTCGGCGTACAGGCGCACCTCGATGGATGCGCCCTGCGGGGCGCGCGACATGGCCTTGTAGTCCAGCGGTTCGCCCGCCGCGACACGCAGCATGCATTCCACCAGGTCCAGGCCGGTGACGGCCTCGGTGACCGGATGTTCGACCTGCAGGCGCGTGTTGACCTCCAGGAAATAAAAGCTGTCGCGCGCGGGGTCGTAGATGAACTCCACCGTGCCGGCGGAGCGGTATTTCACGGATTCGCCGAGCTTGACGGCGGCGTCCAGGAGCGCGGCGCGCGTGGCGGCCGGCAAGGCCGGCGCCGGCGTTTCCTCGATGACCTTCTGGTTGCGGCGCTGCACCGAGCAATCGCGTTCGCCCAGCGCCAGCACGCGGCCCGCGCCGTCGCCGAAGATCTGCACCTCGACGTGCCGCGCATTGTCCACATAGCGTTCGATGAAGGCGCCGCCATCGCGGAAGAAGTGTTCGCCCATGCGTTGCACGCTGTCGAACGCCACCGTGAGTTCGGCCTCGTTCTCGCAGCGCGACAGGCCGATGCCGCCGCCGCCCGCCGTGCTCTTGAGCATCACCGGATAGCCGATGCGCTCGGCCTGCGACAACGCCTCGCCCAGGCTGGCGAGCAGCCCGGTGCCGGGCGTCATCGGCACGCCGGCCTCGGCCGCCAGCTCGCGCGAACGGTGCTTCAGGCCGAACTCGCGGATCTGCAGCGGAGTGGGACCGACGAAGGCGATGCCCGCGGCCTCGCAGGCTTCGGCGAAATCGGCGCTCTCGGAAAGAAAGCCATAGCCCGGATAGATCGCCTGCGCGCCATGCTCGCGCGCGGCGGCCAGCAGCAGATCCATGCGCAGGTAACTGTCTGCCGCTTTCTCGCCGCCCAGCGCGACGGCCACGTCGGCCTCGCGCACATGCGCGGCGTTGCGGTCCGGGTCGGAATAGACGGCGACGCTGCGGATGCCCAGGCGCTTGAGGGTGCGGATGGCGCGGACGGCGATTTCGCCGCGGTTTGCAATCAGAACGGTATCGAACACGGTGCGACTCCCAGGTATAGGGCGGGGTTATCGGGTGGCGGCGCCGAGGCTGGCCAGGTAGGCGCGCCAGCCGCCGAAGTCGGTGATGTCGCGCGCGCCGTCCAGGCCGCGCGGCTCGCAGATGAAGCCCTTGACGAGCCGGCCGTCGGCCAGCTCCAGCGTGCCGATGCCCAGCGGCGCGGGAATCTCGGCCACGAAGGCGCCGAACGCCGTCACGGGCACGTCCCACAGCTCGACCTCGATGGCGGCGCCGCTTTGCATCTTCACCAGCCCGGGCTTGGGCGGCGTGGTGTTGGCCAGCGCGAAGAGGCGGTAGTCGCCCGCCGTCGCGGTCTTCTCCACGAACACCGCATGGCGCGACGTCAGTTGATGGTTCAGCGGCATGCCGGTCAGGTGCGCGCCCACGACCGCGACGCGCACGGTATCGGCGGACGGCGCGGTGTCCGCGGCGATGGACGGCAAGGGCTCGCCCGTGGCGCCCAGCGGCAGGCCGCGACGGGCCTGCCACTGGCGGCCGAACTGCGCCAGCGCGCGGTCCTGCCAGGCCAGGCCGATCAGCGTGATGCCCGAGGGCAGGCCGTCGGCCCGCATGCCGGCCGGCACCGCCAGCGCGGACAGGTCGGCCAGGTTGGCGAAATTGGTATAGACGCCCAGGCGGGAATTGAGCGTGACGGGGTCTGCCTCCAGTTGCGCGATGGTGTAGATGGAAGGCGAGGTCGGCACGACCAGCGCGTCAAAGCCCTCCAGCGCGCGATGGATCTGGCGCGTCAGCTCGGCGCGCCGGTATTCGGCCTCGAACGCGTCCAGCGCGCTGTAGTTGGCGGCCTGCTCGACGATGCCGCGCACGACCGGATTGATGGCGTCGGGATTTTCCTTCCACAATTCCTGCACGGCGGCAAAGCGCTCGGCCACCCAGGGCCCCTGGTACAGCAGCGCGGCCAGTTCGTTGAAAGGCCCGAAGTCGATGGGCTCGACCTGCGCGCCGTCCGCGCGCAGCGCCCGCACCGCATCCTCGAACACGGCGGCGGCCTGCGCGTCGCCAAAGAACTCCAGCGATGCGGGCACCGCCAGCCGCGGCGTCTTGGGCCACGGCAGCGACGCGCCGGCCGGCATGCGGCGTGAATACGGGTCGGCGTCGTCATAGCCGCCCGCCACCGCGGCGACCTTCTCGGCGTCGTCCACCGTCAGCGCGAAGATCGACACGCAGTCCAGCGTGCGGCAGGCGGGCACCACGCCCGCCGTGCTGAGCCAGCCCTTGGTGGGCTTCAGGCCCACGATGTTGTTGAAACCCGCCGGCACGCGGCCCGATCCCGCAGTGTCGGTGCCCAGCGAAAACGCCGCGATGCCGCGCGCCACCACCGAGGCGGATCCCGAACTGGAACCGCCGCTGACATATTCGGGATTGAAGGTGTTGGCCACGGCGCCATGCGGCGAGCGCGTGCCCACCAGGCCGGTCGCGAACTGATCCAGGTTGGTCTTGCCGATGAGAATGGCGCCGGCCGCGCGCAGGCGGCGCACGACGGTGGCGTCTTCCCGCGCCGTATAGGCGAACTCGGGGCAGGCCGCGGTCGTGGGCCAGCCCGCGGCGTCGATGTTGTCCTTGATGGCGAAGGGCACGCCATACAGCGGCAAACGCGAGAGGTCGCCGCCCGCCGCGGCCAGCAGCAGGCGCAGGCCGTCCAGCTGTTCGTCGAGTTGCGCGCGGTCCACGCGCCGTATCCAGGCGTTGTCGCCGGCGTTATCCGACGCGTCGCCCACGGCGGCATAGCCCGCCAACAGCGCCTCGGGTTGCGCCCCGTCGCGGTAGGCGGACTGCCACTGCGCGATCGTCCAACCGGCGGGGCTCTTCTGCGTTGCTGCGGCATTCATGCTGGAATCCTTTCTTGTATACAAGTACGGATTCCCAAGCAATCTGCGTGCCATGTTGGCGGCAACCTTGGCCTTCCCTCTGGAACGCCGATGCCCCCTGCGCAGATTGCGGTCCGGCCGCCGCCGCGCGCCGTGCGCACCGCACCGAGATCGGGCGGATCGCGCACCTGTCTTGTGCACGCCGCACCGTTTTGATCGCGCCGGCGCCGCGCGGCCGACGCCTCCCGCCTTCGCGTAAACACCCCCTCCTCATACAGCGGCCGCGGCCTGCGCCATCACTTGGCACGCCTTTTGCTTTTGAGTCCTACGTTGTCGGGTGTTGTTCAGAACGTTCTCGCCGGCCAGACCGGCCCATTCCATCCAGGAGTCACCATGAAACGCAGACTAGCCCTTAAGCAACTGACCGCCGTGAGCCTGTTGGCCATGTCCGGGTGGATGCCGCAGGTACACGCCGCCGAAGACACCATCAAGGTCGGCATCCTGCATTCCCTCTCCGGCACCATGGCCATCTCGGAAACGTCGCTCAAGGACGTGGCCCTGATGACCATCGACGAGATCAACGCCAACGGCGGTGTGATGGGCAAGAAGCTCGAAGCCGTGGTCGTGGACCCCGCGTCGAACTGGCCGCTGTTCGCCGAGAAGTCCCGCCAGCTCCTGTCGCAGGACAAGGTGGCCGTGGTCTTCGGCTGCTGGACCTCGGTGTCGCGCAAATCGGTGCTGCCGGTCTTCAAGGAACTGAACGGCCTGCTCTTCTACCCGGTGCAATACGAAGGCGAAGAGCTGGAGAAGAACGTGTTCTACACGGGCGCCGCGCCCAACCAGCAGGCGATTCCGGCCGTGGAATACCTGATGAGCGAAGACGGCGGCGGCGCCAAGCGCTTCGTGCTGCTGGGCACCGACTACGTCTACCCCCGCACCACCAACAAGATCCTGCGCGCCTTCCTGCATTCCAAGGGCGTGAAGGACAGCGACATCGAAGAGGTCTACACGCCGTTCGGCCATTCCGACTACCAGACCATCGTGGCCAACATCAAGAAGTTCGCCACGGGTGGCAAGACGGCCGTCATCTCCACGATCAACGGTGACTCCAACGTGCCCTTCTACAAGGAACTGGGCAACGCCGGGCTGAAGGCCACCGACGTCCCGGTCGTGGCGTTCTCGGTCGGCGAAGAAGAGCTGCGCGGCGTGGACACCAAGCCGCTGGTGGGCCACCTGGCCGCGTGGAACTACTTCCAGTCGGTCAAGAACCCCGTCAACGACGCCTTCATCGCCAAGTGGAAGGCCTACGCCAAGGCCAAGAACCTGCCCAACGCCAACACGGTCGTGACGAACGACCCGATGGAAGCCACCTACATCGGCATCCACATGTGGAAGCAGGCCGTCGAACAGGCCAAGACCACTGACGTGGACAAGGTGATCGCGGCCATGGGCGGACAGAAGTTCAACGCGCCCGACGGCTACACCATCGAGATGGACAAGACCAACCACCACCTGCACAAGCCGGTCTACATCGGCGAAATCAAGGCGGACGGCCAGTTCAGCGTGGTGTGGAAGAGCAAGGGCCCGATCCGCGCCCAACCGTGGAGCCCGTACATCCCGGGCAACGAAGGCAAGCAAGGCCTGTAGTTTCACCACACCCCAAGGAAAGGGCAGCCATGCGCATCGCGCCAATCGCACACTTCTTGCGTCGTTTCCTTCTTGCATGGCTGCTGGCCTTGCCGGCGCTGGCCGCGCCGGCGGCCGCCGCCGGCGTGGACCAGGCCCTGCTCGCGCCGCTGGCCGGCGACGACACGGACGCCAGGCTGCAAGCGATTGCCGCGCTGGGCCAACTGCCCGATCCGGGCGCAGCCGCGGTGCTGCAGGCGCTGGGCAATGACCAGCTCTACGCCACCGCCGACGGCCGGGTGCTGATCGGAACGGGCGGCGCGCGCGCCACCGATCCGTCCACCGGCGCGTCCGTCGACCTGCCGGCGGACGCGGGCTCCATCTCCATCAACAACCGCCTGCGCCGCGCCATCCAGGCCGCGCTGGCGGGCACGCGGCTCTTCTCCGACAATGCCGACGAACGCCTGGAAGCGGCCCGGCGCCTGCAGCAGACGGGCGACCCCGCCCGGCTGCCCATGCTGGAAAAGGCGCTCGCCGCCGAGAAGAACGAGGCCGTGCGCAGCGCCCTGCTGATCGCGCAGGCCAATCTGGAACTCAAGAGCGAAGACGCCGCAAAACGCCGCCACGCGGTCGAAGTGCTGGGCGAGACGAAGAACGCCGCCTTCCGCCCCACCCTGGCCGCCTTGACGCAACAACGCGACGGCGCCTACGCCGAGCCCGACCCCGGCGTGCGCGAAGCCGCCGCCAACGCGCTCAAGCAGATCGACCGGCACCTGGCCACGATCGAATGGGCCGGCAATCTCTTTTATGGCGTGAGCCTGGGCAGCGTGCTGCTGCTGGCCGCGCTGGGCCTGGCCATCACGTTCGGCCTGATGGGCGTCATCAACATGGCGCACGGCGAACTGCTGATGATCGGCGCCTATGTGACGTATGTGGTGCAGACGCTGTTCCGCGCCTGGCTGCCGGGCTGGCTGGACTGGTACGTGGTGGCCGCCTTGCCGCTCGCCTTCGTGGTGACGGCGCTGGTCGGCATGGCGCTGGAACGCACCGTGATCCGGTGGCTTTATGGCCGCCCGCTGGAAACGCTGCTGGCGACCTGGGGCATCAGCCTGATGCTGATGCAGGGCGTGCGCTCGCTGTTCGGCGCGCAGAACGTGGAGGTCGGCAATCCCAGCTGGATGTCCGGCGGCATCAACGTGCTGGGCGGACTGGTGCTCACCTATAACCGGCTCGTCATCATCGGCTTTGCCTTCTTCGTGGTGTTCCTGGTGTGGGCGCTGCTGAACCACACGCGGCTGGGCCTCTTCGTGCGCGCCATCACGCAGAACCGGCGCATGGCCGATTGCGTGGGCGTGCCCACCGGCCGCGTCGACATGCTGGCCTTCGGGCTGGGGTCCGGCATCGCGGGGCTTGCCGGCGTGGCGCTGTCCCAGCTTGGCAACGTGGGTCCGGACCTGGGCCGAGGCTACATCGTCGATTCCTTCATGGTGGTGGTGCTGGGCGGCGTGGGCCAGCTTGCCGGCACCGTCATCGCCGCGCTGGGCCTGGGCGGCGTCAACAAAATCCTGGAGCCTTACGCGGGAGCCGTCATGGCCAAGATCACCATCCTGGTGCTCATCGTGCTGTTCGTCCAAAAGCGGCCGCAAGGCCTGTTCGCCCCGCGCGGCCGGAGCGTCGAATGAAACAGACCGCGCTGACCGACCTGAACCTGCTGGCCCGTCGTCCGCTATTCTCGGGCCGCGTGTGGGCAGCCCTGGCCGCGGGCGTCGCCCTGCTGGCGCTGCTGCCGCTGCTGAACCTGGTGTTCCCGCCGGGCCACGCCCTGCATGTCTCCGCCTATGCCGTGGCCCTGCTGGGCAAGTTCATGTGCTACGCCATGGCGGCGCTGGCGCTGGACCTGGTGTGGGGCTATGCCGGCATCCTGTCCCTGGGCCATGGCCTTTTCTTCGCGCTGGGCGGCTACGCCCACGGCATGTACCTGATGCGCGCCATCGGCCGCGACGGCGTCTACCAGAGCGACCTGCCCGACTTCATGGTGTTCCTGGACTGGAAGAGCTACCCCTGGTACTGGTCGTTCACGGATCACTTCTGGTACGCCATGCTGCTGGTGGTGCTGGTGCCGGGCGTGCTGGCCTTCGTGTTCGGCTACTTCGCCTTCCGCTCGCGCATCAAGGGCGTGTACTTCTCGATCATCACGCAGGCGCTGACCTTCGCCGCCATGCTGCTGTTCTTTCGCAACGACACGGGCTTTGGCGGCAACAACGGCTTTACCGATTTCAAGCGCATCCTGGGCTTTGACATCACCGCGCCGGGCACGCGCGCCACGCTCTACTGGGTCACGCTGGCGGCCCTGGCCGGCGCCCTGATCCTGGCCCGCATGGTCACGCAGAGCAAGCTGGGCCGCGTGCTGACGGCCGTGCGCGACGCCGAAAGCCGGCTGCGCTTCATCGGCTACGACCCGCTGGGCTTCAAGCTGTTCGTGTGGACGCTGTCGGCCGTGCTGTGCGGCATCGCGGGCGCGCTGTACGTGCCGCAGGTCGGCATCATCAATCCCGGCGAAATGTCGACCGAGAACTCCATCGAGATGGTGATCTGGGTGGCCACGGGCGGGCGCGGCACCCTGATCGGACCCATCATCGGCGCGGGCGCGGTGAACGGCCTGAAGACCTGGTTCACCAGCGTGCTGCCGGAATACTGGCTGTATGCGCTGGGCCTCATCTTCGTGCTGGTGACCCTGTTCCTGCCCACCGGCATCGTCGGTCTGGCCCGCCGCATCGCGGCCCGCTTCCAGGAGAAGAAGGCATGACCAGCACGCACACCGAATCCGCCATGCTGGACGGCGGCCCGAGCGGCGAGGCCGGCTACGGCCGCGTCAGCCCCCCGGGCCTGGACACCAGCCACGGCGCCATCCTGTACCTGGAAGGCATCACGGTCAGCTTCGACGGCTTCAAGGCCCTGAACGACCTGACGCTGGACATCGGCGTGGGCGAACTGCGCTGCATCATCGGCCCCAACGGCGCGGGCAAGACCACGATGATGGACGTGATCACCGGCAAGACGCGGCCCACGGCGGGCACGGCGTACTTCGGCCAGAGCATCGACCTGACCACGCTGAACGAGGCGCAGATCGCCCACGCGGGCATCGGCCGCAAGTTCCAGCGCCCGACCGTGTTCGAGCAGCACACGGTGTTCGAGAACCTGGAACTGGCGATGAAGACCGACAAGCGCGTGCGTCCCACGCTGTTCTCGCGCCTGTCCAGCGAACAGGCCGACCGCATCGGCGAGACGCTGGACCTGATCCGGCTGCGGGCCGAGGTCTGGCGGCCCGCCGGGCTGCTGTCGCACGGCCAGAAGCAATGGCTGGAGATCGGCATGCTGCTGATGCAGGAGCCGCAGTTGCTGCTGCTGGACGAACCCGTGGCCGGCATGACCGACGCCGAGACCGAGCGCACCGGCGAACTGCTGAATGAATTGCGCGGCCGCCATTCCCTGATGGTGGTGGAGCACGACATGGACTTCGTGAACCAGATCGCGGGCGACGGCAAGGTCACCGTGCTGCACGAAGGGTCGGTGCTGGCTGAAGGGCCGATGAGCCGCGTGCAGGCCGATCCGCGCGTGATCGAAGTCTATCTGGGGCGCTGAAATGCTGGACGTAAGCACGATCGACCAATACTACGGCGGCAGCCACACCCTGCGCGGCGTGTCGCTGTCCGTGCGCCAGGGCGAGTGCCTGGCGCTGCTGGGCCGCAACGGCGTGGGCAAGACCACCCTGCTCAAGTGCGTGATGGGCGTGCTGCCCGTGGCGCGCGGCGGCATCACATTCGACGGCGCGGACATCACGCGCCTGGCGCCGCACCAGCGCGCCGCGCGCGGCATGGCCTACGTGCCGCAGGGCCGCGACATCTTCGCGCGGCTGACGGTGGAAGAAAACATCCTGATGGGAATGGCGACCAAGCCCGCGGCCCGCGCGCGGCGCATCAAGGAAGAAGTCTTCGAGCTGTTTCCCGTCCTGAAAAGCATGCTGTCGCGCCGCGGCGGCGACCTGTCGGGCGGGCAGCAGCAACAACTTGCGATTGCCCGGGCGCTGGTGGCCGAGCCCAAGCTCATCATCCTGGACGAACCCACGGAAGGCATCCAGCCGTCCATCATCAAGGACATCGCGCGCGTCATCCACATGCTGCGCGAGCGTGGCGACATCGCGATCCTGCTGTGCGAACAGTACTTCGATTTCGCGCGCGAGCTGGCCGACCAGTTCGTGGTGCTGTCGCGCGGCGAAGTGGTGGCGCGCGGCGGGCGCGATGCGATCGACGGCGAGGACGTGCGGCGGCACCTGTCGGTATGAAGCCGATCCCGGCGCGGCGGATGGACTATGCTCCCAGTCCTGCATCACGCATCGTCCGAAAACAGGAGCATTCATGTCCGACGTCATCATCTATCACAACCCCAAGTGCGGCACGTCGCGCAACACGCTGGGCCTGATCCGCAACGCCGGCATCGAGCCGCAGGTCGTGCTGTACCTGGAAACGCCGCCCTCGCGCGACACGCTGACGGCGCTGTTCAAGCGCGCCGGCATCAGCGTGCGCGAGGCGCTGCGCGAGAAAGGCACGCCCTATGCGGAACTGGGCCTGGACGACACCTCGCTGTCTGACGACGCCCTGCTGGATGCCATCGCCAAGCATCCCATCCTGCTGAACCGCCCTTTCGTGTCCACCCCGCTGGGCGCGCGCCTGTGCCGTCCGTGCGAGCTGGTGCTGGACATCCTGCCGGCCCCGCAGAAAGGCGCCTTTTCCAAGGAAAGCGGCGAGCCGGTCATCGACGCGCAAGGCAATCGCATCCAGAAGTAAAAGCGGGCGATGCGCGCCCGCATTGCAAGGAAACTGACGGGTACGCCAGATACCATCGCGGCCACTGATTCATTACGCCGCGATGACGTGTCATGGAATTCCTGGAAAGCCTCAACCAGTCCCTGTTTCTTCTGATCAACGCCGATCCGGCCGCGTCCGCGTGGCGGATCCATGCCGCCCTGCTGGCGGCCAATGCGCTGATCCTGCTGCTGCCGGGCGTCATGGCCGCCGCGTGGCTGTGGGGCAATGAGGCGCAGCGCGGACTGATGCTCAAGGCGCTGGCCAGCATCGCCGTGGCGCTGGGCGCCAGCTACCTGTGCGGGGTGCTGTGGCCGCACCCGCGCCCCTTTGCCGTCGGCCTGGGGCATGCCTTCTTCCCGCACAGGCCCACCGCCTCGTTTCCCAGCAACCACACCATCATCATCGCCACCTTCGCGTTCGCGCTGATCCTGGACCGGCAACGGGCCGCATGGGGGTGGCTGGCGCTGGCGGGGGCCGCGCTGGTCGGGACGTCGCGCGTTTACCTGGGCGTGCACTTCCCGCTGGACATCGCGGGCGGACTGCTGCTGGCGCCCGTGGCGGCCGCGATCACGATTCCTCTCTGGCGCCGCGCGGGCGCGCCGCTGACGGCGGCGGCGCAGGGCCTGTACCGCAAGGCGCTGGCCCTGCCGATTGCGCGCGGGTGGATACGGGCCTAGGACCTGCGGCGTAGACCGGTCAGTTGACCGCCACGTTGGCCTCCTTGACCAGTTTCGCGTAATTGGAGGTGTCGGCGCCGATGCGCGCCTTCATCTCGGCGGCCGAGTCGCCGATGGGAACCGCGCCGATCTCCGCCATGCGCCGCGTGAAGTCGGGCGAACGGATGATTTTCACCATTTCCGCATTCAGCCGGTCCACCACGTCCTTGGGCACGGCCGCCGGCGCCAGCACGCCGAACCAGGTGCCCATGTTGAAGGGCTTCAGGCCCGCCTCTTCCATGGTCGGCACGTCCGGCAGCGCGGCCGAGCGCTGGTTGGTGGTCACGGCCAGCGCGCGCAGCTTGCCGCTCTGGATGTGAGGGAGCACCGGCGTGATCGTGTCGAACGACATGTCGATCTGCCCGCCCAGCAGGTCGGTCGTGAGCGGCCCGCTGCCCTTGTAGGGCACATGCAGCAGCTGCACCTGGCCCGCGCGTTCGAACTGCGCGCCGATCAGATGCTGGCCGGTGCCCATGCCATTGGACCCGTACGTCAGCTTGCCGGGCGCGGCCTTGGCCAGCTTAAGCAGCGACGCCACATCCCTGGCTTGCAGCTTGGGATTGACGACCAGCACGTTCGGCACCAGCGCCACCGTGGTCACCGGCGCGAAGTCCTTCTGGAAGTCGTACTGCAGGCTTTTGTAGACGCTGGTGGCGATCGTGTGATGCACCGCGCCCATCAGCAGCGTGTAGCCGTCCGGCGCCGCCTTGGCCACGTAGTCCGCGCCCAGCGTCGCGCCCGCGCCCGGCTTGTTTTCCACCACCACCGGCTGGCCCAGGCTTTTAGCCAGTTCCTGCCCCAGCGCGCGCGCCAGGACGTCCGTGGTGCCGCCGGCCGGGAATGGCACGACCAGGTTCACGGGCCTGGCCGGATAGGACTGCGCCTGCGCGCCGCCCGCAAGGGAAAGGCCCATCAGGCAGGCGAACGCCAGGGCGCGCGCCGTCATCGCTTTCTTATGCATGGTTTGTCTCCTGGATACGAATGGACTTCGTCTTTTATTTGTTGCCAGGCGCAGGCCTTGAATCTGATGTTCTTGGGGCCTGGTTCGATACGGTGTCAGACACCGGAACAGGACACCGCTTACGCCGCCTTGGCCCGCGCCGAGGCGGCCAACTTCGCGCAGACCGCCGCGGTTACCTGCTCGGTCGTCGCGCGGCCGCCCAGGTCGCCGGTGTGCAGCGCGGGATCGGCGGTGACGCTTTCGATGGCCTGCATCAGCCGGGCGGCGGCCTCGTTTTCGCCCAGGTGCTCCAGCAGCATGACCACCGACCAGAACGTGCCGATGGGATTGGCCAGGCCCTTGCCCATGATGTCGAACGCCGAGCCATGGATGGGCTCGAACATCGAGGGGTAGCGGCGCTCGGGATCGATATTGCCGGTGGGCGCGATGCCCAGGCTGCCGGCCAGCGCCGCGGCCAGGTCGCTCAGGATGTCGGCGTGCAGGTTGGTGGCGACGATGGTGTCCAGCGACGCGGGCCGGTTGACCATGCGCGCGGTGGCGGCGTCCACCAGTTCCTTGTCCCAGGCCACGTCGGGAAACTCGCGGCTGATCTGCAGGGCGATCTCGTCCCACATCACCATGGCGTGGCGCTGGGCGTTGGACTTGGTAATGACGGTCAGCAGCTTGCGGGGCCGCGATTGCGCCAGCGTGAAGGCGAAGCGCAGGATGCGCTCGACGCCGGCGCGCGTCATGATGGACACGTCGGTGGCGGCCTCGATGGGATGCCCCTGGTGCACGCGTCCGCCCACGCCGGCGTATTCGCCTTCGGAGTTTTCGCGCACGATCACCCAGTCCAGTTGTTCGGGCGTGCAGCGCTTGAGGGGCGCGTCGATGCCGGGCAGGATGCGCGTGGGACGCACGTTGGCGTACTGGTCAAAGCCCTGGCAGATCTTCAGGCGCAGCCCCCACAGCGTGACGTGGTCGGGGATGTCCGGATCGCCGGCCGAGCCGAACAGGATCGCGTCCTTGTCGCGCAGCGCATCCAGGCCATCGGCCGGCATCATGACGCCGTGCTTGCGGTAGTAGTCGCCGCCCCAGTCGAAGTCCTGGAAGTCAAAGCGCGGACCGCCCTGGTCGGCCAGTTCCTGCATGACGCGCCGGCCGGCCGGAATCACTTCCTTGCCGATGCCGTCGCCGGGGATGGTTGCGATGCGATAGGTCTTCATGGGCGCCAGCGCTCCGTGTGGATGAAAGTCTGCTGGCACTGTACCGGCCGGGACGCGCGGCGCCCGCGCGCCAATTCACAACATTTTCAACCTGGAGTTGAAAGTGCGGCCGGGGCCGCGCCGGCGGGCTGCGCGCCCAGCCAGTCGGCTTCGTGCGCGAGCAGCCAGCGCTTGCGATGCAGGCCGCCGCCGTAGCCGGTCAGCGCGGCATTGGCGCCGATCACGCGGTGGCACGGAATGACGATGCCCACGGGATTGGCGCCGTTGGCCAGGCCGACGGCGCGCACGGCCGTGGGCCGCGCGATCCGCTCGGCCAGCGCGCCGTAGCTGACGGTGCGGCCCCCGTCGATGGCGCGCAGCGCCTGCCAGACCTGCCGCTGGAACGGGGTTCCGCCAAACGCGACGGGCAACCGCGCGATGGCGCCGACGTCGCCGTCGAAATACGCCTGGAGCGCGCGGCTGGCGTGCGAGGGCTGCGCGGCGTCGCGCAATTCCACCGCGCCCTTGCCGTACTGGCGGCGCAGCAAGGTGTGCATGCGGGTCTCGTAGTCTTCCCAGTCCACGGCGCGCAGGCTGGCTTGCGCGTCGGTCAGCACGAACATTCGTCCCAGGGGCGTGGACACGCGTTCCAGCAAAAAGGTCTGTACCGGCATGATGCGCTCCGAGCGTGTGGAAATGCCGCCAACTATAGACCTGCCCAAGCGACGCGGGCTGGCGGATTCCGGACCTCAGTGTGACTCGCACAACCCTGTCCGGAAACCGCTAGATCCCGCCTGCCTGCCGGCGTTAGCATCGCCGCATGGACCTGAACCCCAACCCGCTCCTGAACCTGGACCACGACGCCTGCTACCGCGCCATCCAGGTGCGCGACGCCCGTTACGACGGCCGCTTCTTCACGGCCGTCAAGACCACGCGCATCTATTGCCGGCCGGTGTGCCCGGCGCGCACGCCCCTGTCCAGGAACGTCACGTTCTTTTCCACCGCGGCCGCCGCGCAGGAGGCCGGCTACCACCCGTGCCTGCGCTGCCGGCCTGAAACCGCGCCCGAAGTGGGCCCCGGCCACGAGTTGCCGGACAGCGTGGCGCGCGCGCTGCAACTGATCGAGCTGGGCGCGCTGGACGAGGCCGGCGTGGATGCCCTGGCGGGGCGCCTGGGCGTGGGCGAGCGTCAGTTGCGGCGGCAGTTCCGCCAGCATCTGGGCGCGTCGCCCGTGACGGTCGCGCAGACGCGCCGCGTGCTGCTGGCCAAGCAGCTCATCCATGAAACGCAGCTGCCCATGGCCGAGATCGCCTTCGCGGCGGGGTTTGGCAGCATCCGGCGCTTCAATGAAATCTTCCTCGACCTCTTCGGGCGGCCGCCGGGCGCGCTGCGGCGTTCGGGCAAGCCCGAGGCGCCGGCGGGGCCGGACGGCGAGATCAAGCTGCTGCTGCGTTATCGGCCGCCGTACGACTGGGACGCCATGCTGGCGTTCCTGCGCGTGCGCGCCATCCCCGGCATCGAAACCGTCGAGGACGACACCTACGCGCGCACCCTCTGCCTGGACGGCGCGCAGGGCACCGTGACGGTCAGGCCCGGCAAGGGCCACGCGCTGCAGGCGACGGTGCGCTTTCCCCGGCTGCAATCCCTGCCGGCCATCATCGCGCGCCTGCGCCGCGTCTTCGACCTGGCGAGCGATCCGGCCGCCATTGCCGCCCAGTTTTCCGCCGACCCGGTCATGACCGCGCTGATGCAGGCGCGGCCGGGGCTGCGCGTGCCGGGCGCGTGGGACGGCTTTGAACTGGCCATGCGCGCGGTGCTGGGACAACAGATCACGGTGGCCGCCGCCATCCGGCTGGCCGGCAAGCTGGTGGCGGCGCACGGTGTCCCGCTGGCCCGGCCGGCCGGCGCGCTGACGCACGTGTTTCCCTTGCCGGAAACAGTGGCCGCCGCGGAGCTGGCGTCGCTGGGCATGCCGCGCAGCCGCGCGGCCACGCTGTCGGCGGTGGCGGCCGCGGCGGTCGCGGACCCGCAGCTGTTCGACGCGGCCGGCGGGCTGGACGAGGCCGTGCGGCGGCTGCGCATGATCCGCGGGGTCGGGGAATGGACGGCGCAGTACATCGCGTTGCGCCAGTTGCGGGAACCGGATGCGTTCCCGCATGCGGACATCGGGCTGATACGCGCGCTGGAACGGCTGGAATCGCGGACCTATACGCCGGCCCAACTGCTGGCGCGGTCCGAGGCCTGGCGGCCGTGGCGCGCCTACGCGGCGCAGCATCTGTGGACGGCGTGAGCGCGGCGCCGCGACCGTCCCCGGCCTGAGCGCGCCAGCTCCCCCCGTCGCCTGCGCTACCAGCGGCCTTCCGATCCTTCCCGGAAGTAGCCCACCAGGAAATCCACAAAGGCGCGCACCTTGGCGGACAGGTGGTGGCGTTCGGGAAAGACGGCATAGATGTCGGCCTGCGGCAGCGCATAGTCCTGCAGCACCTGCACCAGCCGGCCGCTGCGCAGGTAGCGCGCAAGGTCCCATTCGGCGCGCTGCAGGATGCCCAGGCCGGCCAGCCCCCACGTCAGCGTGACCTCGCCGTCGTTGCTGCTCAGATTGCCGCGCACCTTCACGGTCTCGCTGCGCCGGCCCTTGGTGAATCGCCACAGGCCGTAGGCGGCCTCGTTCTGGCGCAGCACGATGCATTGATGACGCGCAAGGTCATGCGGCGTGGCGGGCACGCCGTGCATTTTCAGGTAGCCGGGAGAGGCGCAGACCAGGCGGCGGTTGGGCGCGATCTTGCGCGCGATGAGGCTGGTGTCGGGCAGATCGCCAAAGCGCACCGCGACGTCGAACGCCTCCCGCACGAAATCCGCAGGCCGGTCGGTCAACTGCAATTGCAGCGAGACCTCGGGATACTGCTGCGCGAATTCCGCGATGGCCGGCGCGATGTAGCTGCGGCCGAAACCCAGCGGCGCATTGACCTTGAGCAGGCCGCGCGGGCTGGCCTGGCGGCTGGCGATGAGCTCGTCCAGGTCGTCGATTTCGCCCAGGATGCGCCGGGCGTTTTCCAGGTAGACCTCGCCTTCGGCGGTCAGGCTGAGGCGCCGCGTGCTGCGGTTGAAAAGGCGCACGCCCAGCCGCGCCTCGATCTGCGCCAGCCGTTTGCTGACGGCGGCAGGCGTGACGTCGAGCTCACGCGCGGCCGCCGACATGCCGCCGGCGCGCGCAAGCTCCACGACCAGGAGCAGTTCGCCGGAATGCCCCATCGGTGCGGGCCCGTGCCGTCAGTCGCGGAAATTCTCGAACTGCAGCGGCAGGTCGACGTCGGCCTTTTTCAGCAGCGCGATCGCGGTCTGCAGATCGTCGCGCTTCTTGCCCGAGATGCGCAGCTTGTCGCCGTTGATCTGCGATTCCACCTTGAGCTTGGCGTTCTTGATGGCGGCGATGAGCTTCTTGGCGACGGGCTGTTCGATGCCCTGCTTGATGGTGACCTTCTGGCGGGCGCCGCCCAGGTTTTCGAGCGGGTCGGCGACGTCCAGGCAGCGCACGTCGATGCCGCGCGCCGACAGGCGGCCGCGCAGGATGTCCAGCATCTGCTTGAGCTGGAATGCGCTGGAGGCGACCTGGGTCACGACGTAGCCGTCGAGTTCGAACTTGGCTTCGGTGCCCTTGAAGTCGAAGCGCGTGGACAATTCGCGGTTGGCCT
This sequence comes from Achromobacter sp. MFA1 R4, assembly GCF_900156745.1. NCBI lineage: Bacteria > Pseudomonadati > Pseudomonadota > Betaproteobacteria > Burkholderiales > Alcaligenaceae > Achromobacter > Achromobacter sp. MFA1 R4. Next base: position 748,667 of record NZ_LT707065.1, read on the forward strand.
GGTCGACCGCGTTGGTCAATTCGTGTTTGTCGACTTCGGAGACGACGTCAAAAGTAGGCATGACACGGGATCCTGTAGGAAATGAATGGCGCAATGCAATGCCCGCCATTTTACCGGCCCCGCGCGCCGCGTCACGCCGACGTGCCGTCAGCCCCTCAGGCCGTCACCACGAGCAGCCGGTCCGGCTGCAGGGGATGGGACATGACGTGGGCGTCGATGCCGTAGGCCAGGTGCAGGTTCTTCGGCGTCAGCACCTGCGCCGGCGCGCCCGCCGCGATTTCGCGGCCGCCGCAGAGCAGCAGCAGGCGGTCGCACCAGCGCGCCGCGAGGTTCATGTCATGCAGGATCACCAGTACCCCCGTATCGCCGGCATGGGCCAGGCCCGCCGCCACGCGCAGCAGGTCGCCCTGGTGCCTGGGGTCCAGGCTGGCGGTGGGCTCGTCCAGCAGCAAATAACGCGGCTCGCCGTCCACGCGCGCCGCCTTGCACTGCACCAGGACGCGGGCGAACTGCACGCGCTGCTGTTCGCCGCCGGAAAGTTCGGGATAGCGCCGCGCGTTCAGGTGGGTCACGTCGGCCCAGCCCAGCGCCTGCTCGACCAGCGCCTCCACCTGCGCGGGCGACAGCTCCGGAAAGGGATAGGCGCCCATCGCCACCACCTCGCGCACGTCCAGGTCAAAGGCGAGGCCGGGCTTCTGGGGCAGCACGGCGCGCCGCCGGGCCTGTTGCCGGTGGCCCAGGCCCTGCACATCGGCGTCGCCCAGCCGCACCGTGCCGGACTCGGGCGCCAGTTCGGCCGACATCGCGCCCAGCAGCGTCGACTTGCCCGCGCCGTTGGCGCCCAGCAGGCCCACCACTTCGCCGGGCCGCACCGCGAGCGACACCTGGTCCAGGATGCGGTTGCCGCCGCGCGTCAGTATGAGGTTCTCGGCCGCGAGCATCATCCATGCCTCCGGCCGCGCGCCAGCAGCCACAAGAAAAAGGGACCGCCCACCAGGCTCGTCACCAGCCCGATCGGCAGTTCGGCCGGCACCACCGCCACCCGCGCCAGCCAGTCGGCCAGCGTCAGCGCCAGCGCGCCGCCCAGCACGCAGGCGGGCAGCAGCCAGCGGTGGTTGGCGCCCAGCGTCATGCGCACCAGATGCGGCACCACCAGGCCCACGAAGCCGATGCCGCCCGTCGCGGCCACCAGCGGTCCCACGATCAGCGCGCAGGCCAGCACCAGTTGCGCGCGCACGCGCTTGAGCGCATAGCCCAGGTGCTGCGCTTCGCGCTCGCCCAGCAGCAGGGCGTTCATCACGCGCCACTGGCGCATCAGCCACCCGGACATCAGCAACACCCAGGGCCCCAGGAACGCCAGCAGCGACCACTTCGCGCCGGCCAGGCTGCCCATGGTCCAGAACGTCAGGTCGCGCAGCTGGGCATCGTTGGCCACGAAGGTGAACAGGCCGATCATGGCCCCGGCCACCGCGTTGATGGCGATGCCCGCCAGCAGCAGGCCGGCCACGCCGGGCACGCGGCGGCCCAGCGCATAGGCGCAAAAGGTGGCGAGCAGGCTGCCCGCGAAGGCGGCCGGCGCCAGCACCCAGAATCCGCCCGAGGTCAGCACGATGGCGGCCACCGCGCCCAGCGAGCCCCCCGCCGAAATCCCGATCAGGCCGGGCTCGGCCAAGGGATTGCGGAACAGGGCCTGCATCGCCGCGCCCGATATGGCCAGCGCGGCGCCCGCCACCATGGCGAACAGCACGCGGGGCAGCCGGATATCGATCAGCACGTTGCGCCAGAGCGCGTCCCCGGCCGCCGGCTGGCCCCACAGCAGCGCGGGGATGTCGCGCAAGGGAATCTGCACGGCGCCGCTGCTGCTCGCGGCCAGCGCCACCAGCAGCAGGCCCGCTGCCAGCGCCGCCAGCGCCAGCGGCGCGGGCGCGCGCCTGGCGCTAGCGCCCCATGACACCGGCCGCCTCCCGCTTGAGTTCGGTCAGCGCCAACGGCAGACGCGGGCCCATGCCCAGTAGCAGCAGGTCGTCCATGACGATGACGCGCTTGCGCGCGGCGGCGGGCGTGGACGCGATGCCCGGCTGCGCCAGCAGCTTGTCCAGGCCGCCCGACGCGTCCAGCGACGTGCGGGTCACGACGATCACTTCGGGCGCCAGCGCGCTGACCGCCTCGGCGGACACCGGCTTGTAGCCATGCTGGTCCTTCAGCACGTTGACCAGTCCCGCCATCGTCATGACCTCGTTGGCGGCCGTGCCGCCGCCCGCGCCCTGCAGCGTGCCGGTGCGGTTGAGCAGCAGGATCGCGCGCGCGCCGGTGCCGGGCGTCGCCTCGACCGCCTGGAGGTCGCGGGTGATCTCGGCCACCAGGGCTTCGCCCGCCGGCGCCGCGTCGAGCGCGTCGGCAATGTTGCGGATGCGCGCCTTCAGCGACTCCACCGACGGTGAATCCGGCACGGTGACGATGCGCACGCCGACCTCGCCCAGGCGTTTGAGGGCGTCGGGCGGCCCCGCCTGCTCGGATGCCAGCACCAGGTCGGGCTGGAGCGCCAGCACGCCCTCGACCGGCACCGCGCGGTAATAGCCGACGCGCGGCAGCTTGGTCGCGGCCTCCGGGTACAGGCTGGACAGATCGTCTCCCACCAGCTTGCCGCCCTGCCCCAGCCGATACACGATCTCGGTCACGCTGCCGCCCAGCGTCACGACCCGCTCGGGCGGCACCGCCTGCGCGCTTGCCGCCAGCATCCACGCCAACCCTGCCAACCATTTTTTCATTGCCATTTCCTTATGTGCTCAAGCGGCCAGCGGGGCGCTGCACAGGCCGACCATCAGTTCGCGCCATGGCGCCAGTTCCGGCTTGCCCGGCTTGCGTTCGCCAAAGAACTGCACGATCAGGTCGCCGGTGGCGGCGTACACCTCCAGCGAGGTCACCCAGCCGTCCGCCGTAGGCTTGTTGACCACCCACGCCGAGGCGATGGCCGTCGTATCCAGGTGCAGGTTGAATGTCGGGTCCAGCACGTTGAACCACGGACCGGTGCGGCGCAGCGACTGCACGGGGCCGGAGTGGATCTGGATCATGCCGCGGTTGCCCACGAAGCACATGATGCGCAGGCCCGATTCCGACGCCGATTGCAGCATGCGTTCCACGGCGTCGGCGGGCACCGGCTGCGCCAGGTCTTCGCCGGCCGCCGCCAGGGCCGCCAGGCGCGACACCTTGAACTTGCGCAGCAGCGGGAAGAATTCGTGCGTGTCCTTCATGCCCAGCCAGGCTTCGCGCCAGGCCTGCGCGTCCTCGACCTGCCCGGCATCGGCGGACGGCGCGTAGGGCTGCGCCACGGGCCATTGCGATTCGCCCGCGAACCGCGCGACCAGCGCGTCATACGCGGCCGCATCGGTGGCGTCGGTGCGGTACACCTTGTGCACCGCGACGCCCGCGCCGTCGAAGAACTGCAGGCTGCGGCGCCCGTCCTGCTCGACCGCCCAGGCCGACTTCCACGCGGTGAAGAACACGCGCAGGTCGATGTCCGGTCCCAGCACCAGGCCCACCGGACCTTCGGCCTGGATGTCCTCGTACCTGCCGTGGCGTTCGTGCACACACCAGTCGTTGCGCGTCAGCGCCATGACCTCGCCCAGCGTGCCCAGTTCGCGGAAGATCTCCTGCGGCGTGCCGTGCAGCGCGGTGGCCTTCACGCCGCCACAGCCCGCGGCCACCCACTCGGCTTCGGATACGCCCAGCGCCTGGGCCAGGTTGCGGGCGCGCAGCCCGGGTTGGGAGGCGGCCAGCGCCTCGTTGCGGGCGCGCAATGCTTCAGCGCGGATCGTGAAATCGGTATTCGTCATCGTAGGCCCTCCGGCCAGTGCAAACCATTGCTGAAAGCCGCCGCCGGTCCGGTCAGCGCCAAACGGCGGCGGACCGAACTCAATATTGATACGTCAGCGAAACGCGCACGCTGCGCCCCGGTTCCGTGTACCAGTCGACCGCGCGCGGAATCGCGGTGGCGCCCGCGGTCGGCACGTTGATGGCCTCCCAGTACTTCTTGTCGAAGAGGTTGAACACCCCCGCCTGCACCTGCAAGCCCTTCACCGCGGCCGGACGCCAGTACCCCATCAGGTCGACCACGCCATAGCCCGGCGCCTTGAAATCGGGGTTGGGCGCATCGGCCGAGGCCTCCGGGTATTCGACCTTGTTGCGCTGCATTGCCGTGGTGAGCATCGCATCCAAGCCCCACACGTCGCGGCCATAACCCACGCCGAGCACCGCCTTGAGCGGCGCCACGGAATTCAGGTACTGCCCCGTGCCCTCGTCCTTGCCCACCGCCCACGCCAGCGAGCCCCAGGTGCGCCAGCCCGGCGCGAACTTCCAGTGCGCGCTCGCCTCGGCGCCGTAGATGCGGACCTTGGCGCGGTTGACGTTGCCGGTCACGCCCAGCGGATACTGCCCCGCCCACCCCGGCTGCCACTGCGGCGAATCGGGATTGAGCGGCACATCGCCATCGATGAAGTTCTGATAACGATTATCAAACAACGATACCGCACCGCCCAGGTCGTCGGAACCGATCTTGGCGCCCAGCTCCCAGCCCTTGCTGGTTTCGGGCTTCAGGTACGGATTGCCCACGCGCAGGTACGTGCCGGGGCCGCCATAGTTGGTGTAGAGCTGCGTGGCGCTGGGGGCCTTGAAGCCATAGGCATATTGCGCATAAAGGCTGAGCTGATCGGCCGCCCGCCACGTGGCCAGCAGCTTGGGCGAAAAGCGGCTGCCGCTGTTGGTCGGCGGCAGCGCGCCCGCGTTCGGATTGCTTTCGTAGCTGGCGCTAGACTGCGGCCGTTGCTCGTAATGGTCGTAGCGCACAGCCGGCGCAAGCGTGTAGCGTCCGTCGGCAAAGCTGAACTCGTCCTGCACCCACAGCGCCCACTGGTTGCCCTTGGATTGCGGCACGTCGGCCTGGTTGGTGTGCAGCATGTCGCAGGCGCGCGGGCCGAATGGCGCGGGCGTGCCGGGACGGATCGCGGGGCAGTTGTCGTAGCCGCTGGAATTCTGCTCGGTCTTGTTGCCGTACCACTCGCCGCCGAAAGACCATAGCTGCGCCACCGAATCGCCCGCGATGCGCTTGGTGAATTCGGTGCTGGCGCCGAACAAGGTCTGCTGGATCGAATTGCTGCGGCCATACGGACCATTCGGAAAGCCGTAGCGGAACGGGTCGCCCGGAATGATGCGGGCACGCGCGTCGACGCCGCGAATGCCGTTCTGCGAGTTGTCCAGGCGCACGCGCTGCCAATAGACCACGGCGTTGGCCGTGTCGATGAAGCCGCCCGAATCCGGCGCGGTGTACGTGTAGTCGAACGACACGCGCTCGCGCTCGGTTTCCTTGCGGGTGCTGTTTTCGCCGATCAGGTAGCTGGTGCCAGGGCCCTGCTCCCATTTGCTGTCGATGTCGGCGTCGCGCTTGAAGTATTCGCCCGTCAGGCCGAAAAGATGGGCGCCGTCCACGCGCTGCTGCAGCTTCATCAGGAAGCTGCGCTGGTCGTAGTCCTCGGGGCTGGGCTTGCTGCGGTTGGGACCATAGCCGCCGACCTCGCCGCGGTTGTCCAGTTCGTGCCCGTTGCGCACGCCGGCCTGCACCAGCCAGAACGTGTTGCTGTGGATCTGGCCGGCCAGCGCGGCGTTGGCGCCCCAACTGCTGTCGGCGGAGTCATAGTCGGTCTTGGCCAGCGCGCCGAAGCGCTTGCCCTCGCCCAGCAGATCCGAGGGATTCAGGGTGTGCAGGTCGGCGATGCCGGAAATCGCGCCCGAGCCGCCGCCGGTGGCGTCCGCGCCGCGCACGATGTCCAGGCGCGACAGACTGTTGAAATCCACGGCTTCCAGCCCGCCCTTCACGCCGCGCGCGCCGTCGTCCAGCCAGGGCAGACGGATGCCGTCGACGCGGGTCAGCACCCGGTCCTGGTCCAGGCCGCGGATGTTGATGCTGTTGGTCTGGCGATTGAAGCTCACGCCGGGTTCGGCGCGCCGGCTCAGGTCGGTCCAGCTCCGGATCTGCAGGTCGTCCAGGCGGCGGCGGTCAGTGGTGGTGGTCCAGGCCGGCGTGATGACCGCGGCCTCCCCGTCGATCCGGACCGGCGCAAGCTGCGTCACGGCGCCCTGAGGCAGGGCCTGCAGCACGAACACGCCCGCGCTGCGCTCCTGCACGCCCAGGCCGCTGCCCGCCAGAAGACGCGAGAAGCCTTCATGCACGGAATATTCTCCCTGCAGCCCCGCGGTGCGGCGTTGTCCCACCAGCGCCGCGTCGAACAGCACCGTCACGCCCGCGCTGTCCGCAAAGCGCGGCAATGCGTCGGCCAGCGCCCCCGCCGGGATGCTGTAGCCGCGCGCTCCCGCCTGCGCGGCCGCCGTTCCCTGCGCCTGCGCCGCCGCCATCGGCAGCATCGCGGCGGATGCCGCGGCCAGGGCCAGCGCGGCATGCACCGCGGCGGTAAGACGGGTCAGCCGGCATTGCGCGCCTCGGGCTGGTCGGGAGCCGCTTGCGCGGCCGGCGGGGAAGTAAGCCATGGTCGTCCTTTCGATCCAACAGGTATCGGCATCCGTGTGCCTATACAGACCATGACCCTCGGGAATTCAGAACCGGACAGCATTTTCAAAAGTTTTTTTGCGCGCGGCCAAAAAAGCCCGTCCCCCGCGCCCCCGTCACGCCGCCGCCTCGCGCGCAACAATCGTCACCCAGTACGGCGTGCGGTAGCGCACCTGCACGGGCAGGGTCGCCGGCAGGGCCGCCAGCACCGCGTCGGTGTCGTGCAACTGGAATGCGCCCGAAATGCGCAGGTGCGCGATCTCGGGATCGCAGCGCAGGATGCCCTGCCGGTAGCGGCCCAGTTCCGCCGCAAACGCATCCAGCCGCAGCGCGCTGGCGTACAGCACGCCGCGCAGCCAATCGCTGGCATGCGGATCGGCCGGCGTCGCCGCCGCGGCGCCGGCGGCCGACAGGCTGCTCTGCTCGCCAGCCGAAACGCTGACAAAGCGGCCCGGCTGCGCGGGGCTGCTGACGCGCACGCGGCCTTCCTGCACGCTGAGCTGGCAGCGCCCGCCCTCCTGGCGCACACAGAATCGCGACGCCTGCGCCTCGATGTCCCCGAGCCGCGTGCGCACGATAAATGGCCGCGGGTGGCTGGCCGGGTCCGCGACGGCATGGACGGCGATCTCTCCGCCGCGCAGCCGCAACAGCCGCGTCGCGTCGTCGAACAGCACGTCGACGGCGCTGGACGTGTTCAAGTGCAGGGTGGACCCGTCGGCCAGCTTGACGTCGCGCCGTTCGCCCACCACGCTCCGGTAGTCGGCGCTCCAGTCCAGGGGATCGGCGCGCCAGGCCGCCCAGCCCGCCGGTCCCGCCACCACCAGGGCCACCAGCGTCTTCAAGGCGGCGCGGCGGCGCTTGAGATCCGGACGATCCAGCGTGGCCATGCCCAGCGCCGACGGAATCAGCCCGAAGCGCGCATTCACCCGCTGCGCCCGCTGCCAGGCGTATTCGTGTTCGGCCTTGCTGGCGCGCCACTGGTCGCAGGCGTGGACGTCCGCGTCCGTGGCCCGTCCCGAGCTCAGCCGCAAGAGCCAGCGCGCGGCTTCGCGCGCGACGTTGCGCTCGACGGCCGGCAGCTCGCCGGCCGCGTCGGCCTGGGCGCTCACATCACCGCCATGATGCATTGCTCGTATCCCTTGGTGATGTAGCGGTGCACGGTGCGCAGCGACACGTTGAGCCTGGCGGCGATCTCGCCGTGGCTCAGGCCTTCCAGTTGCGCCATCAGGAACGCCTGGCGGGCGGGCAGCGACAGGCCCGCCAGCATCTCTTCGATTTCCTGCAGCGTCTCCAGGATGATGAGGCGCTGCTCCGCGCAGGGAACCAGCGCCTCGGGCATCAAGGCCAGGGCTTCGAGATAGGCCTGCTCCACCGAGCGGCGCCGATGGTGGTTCAAGAGCAGGCGCTTGGCGATCGTGGTCAGGTAGGCGCGCGGCTCGCGCAGCGCATCCAGCTCGTGGCGGTGGCGCAGCACGCGCACGAACGTATCCTGCGCAAGATCGGCGGCATCGAAGCTATTGCCCAGCTTGGCGCGCAGCCACCCATGCAGCCACCCGTGATGGGCGCGATACAGGAGATTGACGGCATCGCCCGAGGCGAGCACGGAATTCGGCACGGATGGCTCCCTGACTTACAACGCTAAAAATCACAACTACAAATAGAAATCAATCTCATTCTAAATGCAAAACCCTGATCCCGGTCAAGTCCGCGCGCCGGCCTTGCGGAGATATCATCCGTACGGTGCCCGCCTCCCGCGGCGCCGCTTTCCACAGGCTGACCTCATGCTCTACGCCGTCCTGCAGTTCGTCCACGTCATCGCCGTGATCCTCTGGGTGGGCGGCATGTTCTTCGCCCACTGTTTCCTGCGGCCGGCGGCCGCGAAGCTGGAGCCCCCCGTTCGGCTGACACTCATGTCCTCGGTGCTGGGGCCTTTCCTGGACGCCGTGATGGCGGCCATCGCCCTGATTCTGCTGACCGGCGCCGGAATGATCGGCCTGGCCGCCAGCCAGGCGGCGCAGACGGGCGGCGCCTTCTTCATGCCCAGGAGCTGGACGCTGATGGCCTCGGGCGGCATCGTCATGATGGCCATCTACGGCCACATCCGGTTCGCGCTGTACAAGCGCCTGGCCGCGGCCGTGGCGGCGTCCGACTGGCCCGCGGGCGGCCGGGCCATGGCCGGCGTGCGGCGCTGGGTGGGCGTGAACCTGCTGCTCGGGATCGCCATCGTCGCCGTCGTTTTCCTGGTGTAGCGGGCGGAACCCGCGCGGCCTGGCGCGGCAGGGCGGCCAGCGTCGGCCTTGGGGAATGCCCGCGGCATTGCATCCGGCCGTTCCGGATCTGTTGACCACCGCCTGCTGCCAATTCATGGCAGTATTGCGGCGTCCCTCTTCCGCCCGCCCCATGTCCCGCACCGAACGCCTCCTGGAGCTCCTGCAGACCCTGCGCCGCCACCGCCTGCCCGTCAGCGGCCGCCGGCTTGCGGCCGAGATGGGCATCAGCCTGCGCACCCTGTATCGCGACATCGCCACGCTGCAATGCCAGGGCGCCGAGATCGAGGGAGAACCCGGCGTGGGCTACGTGCTGCGGCCCGGCTTCATGCTGCCGCCGCTGATGTTCAGCACCGAAGAGATCGAGGCGCTGGTGCTGGGCACGCGCTGGGTGGCCCGCCGCTCGGACGAGCGCCTGGGCCTGGCGGCCCGCAATGCGCTGGCCAAGATCGGCGCGGTGCTGCCGCAGGAGCTGCGCGACGAGCTGGACGCCATTCCGCTGCTGGTCGCTCCCAGCGCCGTCGCGGTGACGGACCGGGTTGACGTGGCGCTGATCCGCCAGGCGATCCGCGCCGAGCAGAAGCTGGACATCACGTACCGCGACGACAAGGGATCCGATTCCAGCCGGGTGATCTGGCCATTTGCGCTGGGGTTCTTCGACAGCGTGCGCCTGGTGATGGCGTGGTGCGAATTGCGCGGCGACTTCCGGCATTTCCGCACCGACCGCATCGCCACGCTGGCCATTGCGGACCGGTACCCCAAACGCCGGCACATGCTGCTCAAGGAATGGCGCGCGCTGGAGCACGAGGCGCGCAAAGACTGACGTACGCTACTGCCAAAAACTGACAGCACCCCTGCCTATCATGAGCGCGTCAATCACCCGGAGCGCATCATGTCAGACACCAATTTCGTCATCCTGTATGTGGAAAATCCGCAGGCCAGCGCCGCTTTCTACAGCGCGCTGCTCCAGCGGCCGCCCGTCGATGCATCGCCGACGTTCGCGCTGTTCGCGCTGGACTCCGGGCTGATGCTGGGCCTGTGGTCGCGCTACGCCGCCGCGCCCGCGGCGGCCGGGCGCGGCGGGGCGTCCGAACTGGCCTTCTCCGTGTCCGATGCCGGCGCCGTCGACCAGCGCCATGTGGACTGGAGCCTGCGCGGACTGCCGATCCTGCAGGCCCCGACCGACATGGACTTCGGGCGCACGTTCGTCGCGCTGGATCCCGACGGCCACCGGCTGCGCGTCTTTGCCCCCGCGTCCCCGCCGGTCGCGGCCCGGTCCGAGCGCGCGGTTGCCGCCGTCTAGCTAGGCGGGCGCAGGCCGCGCCGCCGCGCGTCAGGCCTGCTGGCGGCTTGCGTTCAGCGCCACCGCCTGCGCGCGTTTCCTGAACAGCAGGTAATACAGCGCGGCCAGCAACAGCAGGAACGGCACGCCGAACACCAGCGTCATCTTGAACACGCTGGTGAACCAGGTGGTGACCAGGATCGCCAGCATCGCCCCCGCGCCCAGCAGCGTCAGCACGGGAAAGCCCGGCATGCGGAACGACAGCCGCTCGCCGCCTTCGCGCACCCAGCGGCGGCGAAAGAAGTAGTGCGTGACGAAGATCATCATCCACGTGAACAGCGCGCCGAACATCGAAATGGCCATCATCAGCGTGAAGGCCGTCTCGGGATACAGCACGTTCAGCACCGTGGCGATGGCGATGCCGCTGGTTGACAGCAGCAGCGCGTTCAGCGGAGTGCCGCTGCGCGTCAGCCGGCCCAGCGCCGACGGCGCATGGCCCGCGCGCGACAGGCTGAACATCATGCGGGTGGTGATGTAGAGCTGGCTGTTCATGGCCGACAGGGCCGCCACCAGCACGATGAAGTTGATAACGCCGGCCGCGCCTGGAATCTCCAGCGCCTGCATCACCTTCACGAACGGGCTACCGCCCTTGCCGGCTTCGTCCCACGGCACGATGGCCAGGATCAGCGCCAGCGTCAGCAGATAAAAGACGACCAGCCGGATGATGGTGGCGCGAAACGCCTGCTTGACGGCGCGTTCGGGATCCTCGGCTTCGCCCGCCGCCACGGCGATCATCTCGACGCTGAGATAACTGAAGATCGAAATCACCACGGCGATCCACATCCCCCACACGCCGTTCGGAAAGAAGCCGCCATGCGAGGTGTACAGCGCGGCGCCGTATTGCGGGCTGCCCCACACCACATAGGCGCCCAGGATGATGAAGCCGACGATGGCGCTGATCTTGATGGTCGAGAACCAGTATTCGATGGTGCCGAACGCCTTGACGCTCATTGCATTGATGACGATGAGCGCCGCCGAAAACAGGCACACCCATTGCCAGCCGGGCACGCCGGGAAACCAGAAGCTCATGTACTCGGCCACCGCCGTCACTTCGGTGCCCACGGCCAGGACCACGCAGGACCAGTACGCATAGCGCACCAGAAAGCCGGTCAGCGGGCCGATGTAGTGTTCCGCGTAGGCGCCGAAGGAGCCCGACGTGGAATGCGCGACCGTCATTTCCGCCAGGCAGGCCATCAGCAGCAGGGTGATGAACCCGCCGATGGCATAGCTGATCAGCACGCTGGGGCCGGCAAAGCCGATGGCGAACTTGCTGCCCAGGAACAGCCCCGTGCCGATGGCCCCGCCGATGGCGATCATGCTCATCTGCCCGGACGTCAGGCGGCGCTTGAGCCCCTGCTCGCGTTCGGCGATCCGCCCGAATCCTTTCTGTTGTTGCATTGTCTCCTCCTTTACTGCGCTGTTTTATTGGGGATGGCGGCTTGGAAGGCCGGCGCGGCCAGGTGCAACGTCTGGGATCAGGTCACGGCGGAGCGCTGCTTGAACTCGGGCTTGTCCCAGGCGCGCGTGTCCAGCACGTCCTTCAGGATGTCGACCGCGTCCCAGACGTCGGCATAACCGATGTACAGGGGCGTGAGACCGAAGCGCAACACTTCGGGCTCGCGGTAGTCGCCGATCACGCCGCGCGCGATCAGGGCCTGCATCACCTCGAAGCCGTTGGGATGGCGAAAGCTCACGTGGCTGCCGCGGTCGGCGTGCGTGCGCGGCGTCACGAGCGTCAGCGGGTGGCCGGCGCAGCGCGATTCGACCAGGTCGATGAACAGGTCGCCCAGCGCCAGCGATTTCTTGCGCACCTGATCCATGCCGGCCGCGTGCGCCACATCCAGGCCGCACTCGACCAGCGACAGGGACACGATGGGCTGGGTGCCGCACAGGTAGCGGCGGATGCCGCCCGCGGGCTCATACGCCACCGCCATGTCGAACGGGCGGCTGTGCCCCCACCAGCCCGACAGCGGCTGCCAGAAATCCTGCGTGTGGCGCGGCGCGACCCAGATGAAGGCCGGCGACCCCGGGCCGCCGTTCAGGTATTTGTACGTGCAGCCGACCGCGAAGTCCGCGTTGGCGCCGTTCAGGTCCACGGGCACGGCGCCGGCGGCGTGGGCCAGGTCCCAGATGGTCAGCGCGCCGCGCTCATGCGCCTGCGCGGTGACGGCGGCCATATCGTGCATCTGGCCGCTTCGGTAATTGACGTGGGACAGCAGCATGACGGCGACGGAATCGTCCAGCGCCTGGTCCAGCGGAAGATCGTCGTCGATCAGGCGCATTTCGTAGCCCTGCTGCAGCAGGTCGATCATGCCCTGGATCATGTAGAGGTCGGTGGGGAAATTGTCGCGCTCGGACAGGATGACGCGGCGCGCCGGGTGCTTTGCCTGCTGGATGCGCAGCGCGGCGGCCAGCGCCTTGAAGATGTTCAGCGACGTGGTGTCGGTGACGACCAGTTCACCCTCGCGCGCGCCCAGCAGGCCGCCCAGCTTGTCGCCCAGGCGCGCGGGCAGGTCGAACCAGCCGGCGGTGTTCCAACTGCGGATGAGGCCCGAGCCCCATTCCTGGCCGATGACCTGCGCGGCGCGGGCCGCGGCGGTCTTGGGCAGCACGCCCAGGGAGTTGCCGTCCAGGTAGAGCACGCCGGGCGGCAGCTCGAACTGGTCTTTCAAGGGGGCCAGGGGATCCTGGCGGTCGGCGTTCACGCAGGCTTCGCGAGTGTTCATGTTCCGTTCCTTCTAGCGGTTTCGCGTTAAATACTATCAGCGCGCACGTGCCGATAAATTGCAAAATCGGTCGTGACTTACCCGGGTTTTCCGCATTAAATTGCATCCATTCGCCATTTTCAGAATTGGATTGCGCCATGCAGATCGACGCCGTAGACCGGCGCATTCTTGCCCGCCTGCAGGAAGACGGCCACCTCAGCAACCAGGACCTGGCCGAGCAGGTGGCGCTGTCGCCGTCGGCCTGCCTGCGCCGCGTGCGCGCGCTGGAAGAAGCGGGCCTCATCCGGGGCTATCGCGCGGTGCTGGACGCCGAAAAACTGGGCTTTGAACTGGAGGCCATCGTCCATGTGTCGCTGGACCAGTCGCGCGTGGGCTGGCACGAAGAATTCCTGGCCGGCATCGCGCTGCACGACGAAATCACCGAGGCCAGCATCGTCACCGGCGCTTCCAACTACATCCTGACCGTGCGCACGCGCAATCTGGCCGCGTTCTCGACCTTCGTGGAGGACAAGCTCAGCAAACTGGCCGGCGTGCGCGACCTGTGCTCGCACATCGTCATGCGCAAAGTGAAAAGCCGCGAAGGCATGCTGCCCTTGTCCGCCTGGCGGCAGTAGCCGCCGCGCCGCTAGGCCGGCGCGTGTTCCAGGAAGCCGAACACCGTCACGAAGTGGCAGGCCGTGCCGGCCATGACGAAAAGATGCCAGATGCCGTGCGCGTGGCGCCAACGCTTGTCGTTCGCGTAGAACAGCGTGCCCGTGGTGTAGATGGCCGCGCCCGCCAGCAGCCAGGCCAGTCCCGCCGTGGATAGCGCGCCCGCGATCGGCGCGGCGAACGCCACGCCCAGCCAGCCCATCGCCAGGTACAGCGGCAAGGCCGGCGGGGCGCCGCGCGCCCACCAGAGTTCGCGGCTGATGCCCACGAAGGCCAGCAGCCAGATCGCCACGCCCATCGCCGCGCCCCAGCCGTGGTCCACCGGACCGAACGCCAACGGCGTATAGGTGCCGGCGATCAGCAGATAGATCGCGCAGTGGTCCGCCTTGGCCCACATCGCCTTGCGCCGGCCCTGCGAACAGTGAAACAGGGCCGACGACGCGTAGACCGCGATCATCGACGCCGCGAATACGGCGCAGCCGATGATCTGGCGCGTATCCACCCGCAATTCGGCCGCGCGCGTGAGCAATGCGCCGGACGCCAGCACCGCCAGCGCCAGCCCGGTCAAATGGGTCACGCCATTGAGTCGTTCGCCATGCTGCATGTGCGCCCCCCGCCCCGGCTCCATGCCGGTGCCCGCCATCATGGCGGGCCTGTGTGACAGAAGCGGGACAAGCGCCGCCATATGACCTGCAGCTATATTTTTACTATTCCATATGCTTTGTGGAAAAATAGGCCGGTTGTTAGAGTGCGGCTACGCCGGAGGGCATTGCAGGCCCACATGCTCTCCACAGTGAACCTCCGTGGAGCATTGCCATGAAACTCTTCCGTACGCTTCTCGTCGCCGGCCTCGTGCAGGCCGCCGCGCTGTCCGCCGCCCACGCCCAGTCCGGGCTGGACCAGATCAAATCCGCGGGCGTGTTCAAGATCGGCACCGAGGGCACCTACGCGCCCTTCACCTACCACGATGCCTCCGGCCAGTTGACCGGCTTTGACGTGGACATCGGCCGCGCCATCGCCGAACGCCTGGGCGTGAAGGCGCAGTTCGTGGAAGGCAAGTGGGACGGTCTTATCGCGGGACTGGACGCCAAGCGCTACGACGCGGTCATCAACCAGGTGGGCATCACCGAGGCGCGCCGCGCCAAGTACGATTTTTCTGATCCCTACATCTCGTCCGCCGCCGTGCTGATCGTGCGCGACGACAACACCAGCATCAAGTCCTTCGCGGACCTGAAGGGCAAGAAGTCCGCCAATACGCTGACCAGCAACTTCGGCAAGCTGGCGCAGAGCCACGGCGCGGAAGTGGTCGCCGTGCAGGGCTTTAACGAGGCCATCGACCTGCTGACCTCCGGCCGCGTCGAAGCCACGGTCAACGACAACCTGTCCTTCCTGGACTTCAAGAAGCAGAAGCCCAACGCCCGCGTGAAGATCGCGGCCACGGACAAAACGGCGGAATTCAGCAATTCCGGCGTGCTGATCCGCAAAGGCAATCCGGAACTCAAGGCGGCCATCGACAAGGCGCTGGCCGACATGAAGGCCGACGGCACGTACAAGACCATCTCGGTCAAATACTTCGGCACGGACCTGTCCGCCCAATAAGCCGCTATAAGCCGCTATTAGCCGCTATAAGCAATAGGAGCGCCCATGACGCTGCCCACCTGGCTGCACGCCCTCCTGCCCGACTGGCTGCTGGCAAAAATAGGCGAATGGACAGTGCCGGCCTGGGTGCAGCTCATGGCGGATTCGTTCTGGCCGCTGCTGCATGCGGGGCTGGTGTTCACGGTGCCGCTCACGCTGATGTCCTTTGCGCTGGGCCTGGCGCTCGCCTTCGTGGTGGCGCTCATCCGCCTGTTCGGCCCCGCGCCGCTGGTGGCGGTGGTGCGCTTCTACGTCTGGCTCATCCGCGGCACGCCGCTGCTGGTGCAGCTTTTCGTCATCTTCTACGGCCTGCCCAGCGTGGGCATCGTGCTGGACCCGCTGCCCGCCGCGCTGATCGGCTTCACGCTGAACGTGGGCGCCTACAACTCCGAAGTGATCCGCGGCGCCATCGAATCCATCACCAAGGGCCAATGGGAAGCGGCCTATTCGCTCAGCATGACGCGCGGCCAGGCCCTGCGCCGCACCATCCTGCCGCAGGCGGCCCGCGTGGCCGTGCCGCCGCTGTCCAATTCCTTCATCGCGCTGGTCAAGGACACCTCGCTGGCCGCCGTGCTGACGGTGCCCGAGATCTTCCAGGCCGCGCAGCGCATCGCCGCCGTCACCTATGAGCCGCTGATCCTCTATACCGAGGCCGCGCTGATCTACCTGGCGTTCAGTTCCGTGCTGTCGGCGGCGCAGGTGCGGCTGGAGCGGCGCTTCGGCCAGCACGCCATGTTCAGCGAGAAGACCCGATGATCCGCCTTGAAAAAATCGAAAAGTCCTTCGGCGGCAATCCCGTGCTCAAGCAGGTGGATGTGCAGATCGACGAAGGCAGCGTCACCGCGCTGATCGGCCCGTCGGGCAGCGGCAAGAGCACGCTGCTGCGCTGCGTGAACCTGCTGGAAGTCCCCGACCGCGGCCGCCTTGAGATCGGACCGGAGACGGTCGATTTCGAACCCGGACGCAAGCTCGCGCGCGAGCAGGTCCAGGCCGTGCGCAAGCAGACGGGCATGGTGTTCCAGAATTTCCAGCTCTTTCCGCACCAGACCGTCGTGGCCAACGTCATGGAGGGCCTGGTGACGGTGCAGAAATGGCCCGCGGACCGCGCCCGCGCGCGGGCCGAGGAACTGCTGCGCAAAGTGGGCATGCTGGAAAAGGCGGACGCCTGGCCGGCCAACCTGTCGGGCGGCCAGCAGCAGCGCGTGGCCATCGCCCGCGCGCTGGCGCCCGCGCCGCGCGTGCTGCTTTGCGACGAGCCGACCTCGGCGCTGGACCCCGGACTGGCCGCCGAAGTGGTGGACGTGCTGCGCCAGTTGGCCGCGGAAGGCATGACCATGCTGATGGCCACGCATGACCTTCGGCTGGCCGCCAGCGTGTCGCGCGAAGTGGTATTCCTGCTGGATGGCGTGGTGGTCGAAGCCGGGGATTCCCGCACCGTGTTCACGCGACCCGCCGATTCGCGCACCGCGGCGTTCGTGTCGACGCTGACGCAGGAAGCCGCGCTCTAGCGGTCGTCTTTGGCTTCGGTCCCCGACATCCGCTGAAACGCCGCACAAGGTGTCAGACACGGCGCCGGCGCGCGCGCGCGTCCACCGCCCGCTACTTCGGCGGCAGCGATCCCGCCGGATCGACGGCCTGGCCGTCGTAGCGCAATTCGAAATACAGCCCCACCTGCTTGCTGTCGCTGTTGCCCATTTCAGCAATCTTCTGCCCCTGGGACACGCGCTGCCCTTCCTTGACCAGCAGCTTGCTGTTGTGCGCGTAGATGCTGAGGAAGCTGGCGTTGTGCTTGACGATCACCAGATGGCCGTAGCCGCGCAGACCGCTGCCGGAATAGGCCACCGTGCCCTGCGCCGCGGACACGACCGGGGTGCCGGCGGCATTGGTGATGACGATGCCGTTCGAGTGGGATCCGTCGTAGCCGCGCGTGACCTTGCCCTGCGCGGGCCAGACCAGCGAAATCGCGCCCGGCGGCGCGGTGCGCCGCTTGCCGGACGAGGCGGTGGCGCGCGGCGCGGGCTTGGGCTTGCTGCTGGCCTTGCGGGGCGGCGAGGTGCGCGCCTGCCCGGCGGGCGGCTCGACCCGCAGCACCTGGCCGACTTCGATCGAATTGGCGTTCGACAGGTTGTTCCAACGCACCAGGTCGCGCACGCTGGCCCCTTCCTTGCGCGCAATCTGATAGAGGGTGTCGCCCGACTCGACGCGGTAGTAGCCGGGCTGGACCTTGGTGGTGCCGCAGGCGGCCAGCAGCACCAGCAGCCCCGCCATCAGCGCGCCCCGCCACCATCGGGCGATGGATCCCGCACGGTCCCTTCCGGGGGACTGGACGGCAAAGGACAAGGTCGAAACGGGCAAGGTCGAAACGGACAAGGAAAGCTCTGAAACCTGGGGCACGGGGTCGCGTGTCGGAACGAAGTGCGTTCAAGGGTACCAAGAAATCGGGACCGCTTGGCATAGAATGCCTGCATGCCATCCACGACCCGCCTCCTGTGCACGCTGCGCGCCCTGCGCGCGGAGGGCGTGCTATGGCTGGCGCTCCTGGCCCTGGCGCTGCGGGCCCTGGTCCCCGCCGGCTACATGCCGGACACGCGCGCGCTGCACGATGGCCGCCTGGAGGTCACGTTCTGCTCGGCGGCGGGCGACTTGTCGGTGTTGAACGTGGCGCTGCCCACCGATGGCAATGACAAGGCGGGCCACGGCGCCGCGGACACCGGCGCGCAGTGTCCCTTCGGCCTGCTCGCGCACGTCACGCCCGCCACCGCGCCGCCCATGACGCCGCTGCTGCTGACGGCCGCCGGACATCCTCCGCCCCCGCCCGCTCCCCCCTTCCTGCCCGCGCAGCCGGCCCAAGGGCCGCCGCTCGGCTCCCGCGCGCCTCCACCACGGGCCTGACTCCGTCCTGGTCCGTCCGCGTGCCTTGCCGCCTTACTTATATTTAGTAGTGGCAAGGGACTGCGGGCGGCACTTGCCGCGCGGCTCCACCGCGCGGCCGACCCGTCAATCCCGAGGCTTTACATGCATTCCCTTTTTTCGCGCGCGCCAGCCGGCGCGCCACGCGCCGCCGCGCCCGATCCGCGGCGACGCCTGCTGCTGTCGACCCTGGCGCTGCTGCCGCTCGCCGGCTGCGGCCCCGACACGCCCCCCCTGCACGGCATGGACCTTTCCAGCATGCCGGCCGGCGACTTCCAGTTGCAGGACACCGCCGGCCAGACGCGCACCCTGGCCGACTACCGCGGCCATCCCGTCATGCTGTTCTTCGGCTTCACGCAATGCCCGGACATCTGCCCGACGGCGCTGACCCGCGCGGTCGAGATCAAGTCGCTGCTGGGCGCCGACGCCGACAAGCTCCGCGTCCTCTTCATTACCGTGGACCCCGAGCGCGACACGGCCGAGATCCTGCGGGCGTACACGCAGGCGTTCGATCCCGGCTTCATCGGCCTGCGCGGCACGGCGGAGCAGACCCGGGCCGCCGCCCAGTCCTTCAAGGTCTTCTACCAGAAGGTCGCGACGGGCTCCTCCTACACCATGGACCACACCGCGCTGACCTACCTCATCGACGCCCAGGGCAAGCTGCGCGTCGCGCTGCGCCATCAGCAGACGGCGCAGGAATGCGCGCAAGACCTGCGCACCGTGCTTTGACTCACCCAAAGGAAACCACCATGACCAAGATCTCGATCAAACCCCTGGCCGCCGTCTTCGCCCTGGCGCTGGCGGGATTCACGCTCCCGGCCCTGGCGCAGGACGCCGGACTGGCCGTGCAGGACCCCTGGGTGCGCGCCACCGTCCCCAACCAGCACGCGACCGGCGTGTTCATGCGCCTGACCTCCGCCCAGGCGGGCCGGCTCGTCGGTGTGGAGTCGCAGGCGGCCAAGCACGTGGAGGTGCACGAAATGGCGATGCAGGACAACGTCATGAAAATGCGCCAGGTGGCCGGCATCGACCTGCCGGCCGGCCAGGCGGTGGACCTCAAGCCGGGCGGTTATCACGTCATGCTCATCGACCTGGCCCGTCCGATCTCGCCGGGGGACCACGTCTCGCTGACGCTCATCGTGGAAGACGCGGCGCGCCAGCAGCGGCGCGTGCCGGTGGACGCGGTGGCGCGGCCGCTGAACGCCGCCGCCGCACCGGCGGCCGGTCACCACCATTGAAGCCTCTTCGGAGCGGGCGCGCGTCGCGCGCCGGCCCGGATACGGGGCGCACATATCAGGGACGCATCCAATGCCGCCCGGACAGCGTGCCGCCCCGATTCACCATACAATGCCTGCACATCCGCCGCCCGCGCCATGAGGTCCGGGCAGCAGCCGGCCACTGCCGCCGCGCTCAGGATGCCAGCGTTCCGCGCAGCCGGGCGCCCGTAACTGCCGGCTGGCTGGCCGGCGCCTCTGTATCTGGATATGCCCGGTAGTTCCGCCTTTTCCTTCCTGCGTACCCTCTGCAGCCTGCGCTGGCTTGCCATCGCGGGCCAGGCCGCCACCATTCTGCTGGCCAGCAGCGTGCTCGGGCTGGACCTGCCGCTGGAGCCGCTGTGGCTGGGCGTGGGCCTCTTGATCGGCTTTAACGTCTACGCCAGCCTGCGCCTGCGGCATCCGCGCGACCTGTCCCACGCCACCGCCTTTGGCCACCTGTTCGTCGACATGGCGGTGCTGGCCTGGATGGTGGGCTGGAGCGGCGGCATCAGCAATCCGTTCGGGACGATGTTCCTGATCCTGACGGCGCTGGCCGCGCTGGCGCTGCCCCGCAACTGGGCCCTTGCCGCGGCGCTGGCCGGCGTGCTGGGCTACGCCGCGGCCGCCGTTTTCGGCCAGCCCCTGCGCGGCGACGTCGATCCCCACAATCTGCTGCTGTGGGGCCTGGGCGCCAATTTCCTGATTTCGGTCGTGGTGGTACTGGTGTTCTCGACGCGCCTGGCCGCCGACATGCGCGCCCGCGAGCGCGAACTGGCCCGCCTGCGCGAACGCTTCACCCGCAATGAGGGCATCGTCGCCCTGGCGACCCACGCGGCCGCGATGGCGCACGAACTGAACACCCCGCTCGCCACCATGACGCTCCTGACCGACGAGATCGCCGCCGAGGTCCAGGACGACGAGGACCTGCGCGCCGACGTCGCCACCCTGAGCCAGCTCCTGGCCCTGTGCCGGGAACGCATCCGCAATCTGGCGGTCCCAACCGCCGTGGACCTGGTTCGCGTGGTGGGGCAATGGCGCCTGATCCGCCCGACCATCGACTTGCAGCGCTCGGGCACCTTGCCCACCAGCCTGCGCGTCGATCCGGCCATCGCCCACCTGCTGCAGGCGTTGTTGAACAACGCGGCGGACGCGGGCGAGGCGGCCGAGGCGCCCCGCGTGGACCTGCACCTGGAATACGGCTATGGCGCCCTGCGCGGGGAAGTCCGGGATTACGGACGGGGCTTCGACCCCGACCATACCCTGCTGCCCGCGACCAGCCTGTTCAACAGCGGCAAGCCGGGCGGCCTGGGCGTGGGCCTGGCGCTGTCGCATGCCACCGTCGAACAGATGGGCGGCGAAATGACCATGACCGCGGCCGAAGGCGGCGGCACCCGCATCCGCTTTTACCTGCCCCTGGGCAACCCCGGGACCTGAATGTGATGAATGCAAACGACCTTGGCCTGCTGATCGACGACGACGAACTCTACGTGCGCACCCTGCAGCGCAGCCTGTCGCGCCGCGGCCTGGAAACCCGCACCGCCACCGGCATCGCCGAGGCGCTGCGCGTGGCCGAAGAAATCCGCCCCGCCTTCGCCCTGGTCGACCTGCGCCTGGGCGAAGACTCCGGCCTGACCCTGATCCGCCCCTTGCGCGCCCTGCGCGAGGACATGCGCATCCTGCTGGTCACCGGCTACGCCAGCGTGGCCACCGCCGTCGAGGCCATCAAGCGCGGCGCGGACGACTACCTGCCCAAGCCGGCCACGGCGCCCATGATCCTGCGCACGCTGGGCCTGGTGAAGCCAGAAACGGTTACGATCGAAACGACCATGACGCCGTTGCACCGCCTAGAATGGGAGCACATCCACCAGGCCTTGCACGAGACCGGCGGCAATGTGTCGGCCGCGGCGCGCCTCCTGGGCATGCACCGTCGCTCGCTCCAGCGCAAGCTGGCCAAGAAACCGGGGCCGGAACGCGAAGTGCTCGTGGATTGATTTGTGCGGGGCGACACATCTTTACAACACCCCCGTGTGCAGGTGCGACATATCGTCGCACCCCTCCCCCTCCCCTCGGGGCTTCCGCTCCCCTAGGAAAACCCTGAATCCGCTGCCATTGGGCCGGATTCCTCCCAGGCAATGCGACCATTCGTCGCAGGCTTGACCGAAATCAAACCGATAGGATGGAGGTTGCTGCCTAGCAGCATTCCAGTCTGCTGCCCTGCAGCATTTTCCACCTTCCATCCAAGGCTGTACGTGAAACACCCCCTCCTTGCGACCCTTACGCGCATATTTGGCGTCGGCGCGGTCATGCTGCTTGGCGGCTGCAACATGGAAATCCTCTCCCCCAAGGGAGATATCGGCATCCAGGAAAAGACGTTGCTGCTGACCGCGACCGGGCTCATGCTCATCGTTGTCATTCCAGTCATCGTCATGATCGTGGCTTTTGCCTGGAAATACCGCGCCTCCAATACCAAAGCTGACTACCAGCCCACGTGGGCCCACTCCACGGCGATCGAAATCGTGGTCTGGACCATCCCTTGTATCATCGTGGCGATTCTCGCCGTGATCACCTGGCGCTCCACGCACGCGTTGGATCCCTACAAGCCGCTCGTGTCCGAACACAAGCCGGTGACCATCGAGGTGGTCTCGCTCGATTGGAAGTGGCTCTTCATCTACCCCGAGTACGACATCGCCACGGTCAACGAGATCGCGTTCCCCGTGGACGTTCCGGTCAACTTCCGGATCACGTCGGCCTCGGTGATGAACTCCTTCTTCATTCCCCAGCTCGGCAGCCAGATCTACTCGATGGCCGGCATGGAGACCAAGCTGCACCTGAACGCGCGCGAAATCGGCACCTACGCCGGCATTTCGGCCAACTACAGCGGCGGCGGCTTCTCGGGCATGCGCTTCAAGGCCCACGCCATGTCGCAGGAAGGGTTCGACAACTGGATCAAGGAAGCCAAGTCGGCTCCCTCCGCCCTGACCCCCGAGGTCTACGCGGAACTGACCAAGCGCAGCGAACACAATCCGGTCGTGAAGTACTCGTCGGCGCCGCCCGCCATGTTCGATTTCATCCTGGGCAGCACGATGACCAAGATGGCCGGCGTGGACTCCGCCACGTGCACCTCCACGTCGAATAATCTGATCGCAGGAATCAACTAACAATGCTCGGGAAACTCACCCTCGAGGCCATTCCGTACCATGAACCTATCGTCATGGTTACGCTGGCCGCCGTGTGCCTGGGAGGCCTAGCGGTCTTCGGCGCCCTCACCTACTTCAAGAAGTGGAAGTATCTCTGGACGGAGTGGCTCACCACTGTCGACCACAAGCGCATCGGCGTGATGTACATCATCGTCGCGCTGATCATGCTGCTGCGCGGCTTTGCCGACGCCATCATGATGCGTACCCAGCTGGCCGTCGCATCGGGCGACTCGCCGGGCTTCCTGCCTCCGCACCACTACGACCAGATCTTCACCGCCCACGGCGTCATCATGATTTTCTTCATGGCGATGCCCTTCATCACCGGGCTCATGAACATCGTCGTGCCGCTGCAGATCGGCGCCCGCGACGTGGCGTACCCGTTCCTGAACTCGTTGAGCTTCTGGCTGTTCGGCGCTGGCGTCGTGCTGATCATGATCTCGCTGTTCGTAGGCGAATTCGCCGCGACCGGCTGGCTCGCGTATCCGCCGTTGTCGGGGCTGGACTACAGTCCAAGCGTGGGGGTGGATTACTACCTCTGGGCGCTGCAGATCTCCGGGCTGGGCACCACGCTTAGCGGCATCAACTTCATCGTCACCATCCTGCGCATGCGCGCGCCGGGCATGACCCTGATGAAGATGCCGATCTTCACCTGGACCTCGCTGGTCACCAACGTCCTGATCGTCGCCGCCTTCCCCGTGCTGGCCGCGACCCTGGCGCTGCTGACGATGGACCGCTACCTGGGCACGCACTTCTTCACGAACGACGGTGGCGGCAACGTCATGATGTACGTGAACCTGATCTGGATCTGGGGCCACCCCGAGGTCTACATCCTGGTGCTGCCGGCCTTCGGCGTGTATTCGGAAATCGTTGCCACGTTCGCCCGCAAGACCCTGTTCGGCTACAAGTCCATGGTCTACGCCACCGCGTCCATCGGCGTGATGTCGTTCCTGGTCTGGCTGCACCACTTCTTCACCATGGGTGCGGGGGCCAACGTCAACGCGTTCTTCGGCATCGCGACAATGATCATCTCGATCCCGACCGGGGCCAAGATTTTCAACTGGCTGTTCACCATCTACCGCGGCCGCCTGCGCATCACGACGCCGGTGCTGTGGACGCTGGGCTTCATGATCGTGTTCGTCATCGGCGGCATGACCGGCGTGATGCTGGCCATCCCGGGCGTGTCGTTCGTGCTGCACAACAGCCTGTTCCTGATCGCGCACTTCCACAACACCATCATCGGTGGCGTGGTGTTCGGCTGCATCGCCGGCATGATCTACTGGTTCCCGAAGGCGTTCGGCTTCACGCTGAACGAGCGTCTGGGCCGCTACTCGTTCTACTGCTGGTTCGTCGGCTTCTTCCTGGCCTTCATGCCCCTGTACATCCTGGGCTTCAAGGGCATGACGCGTCGCCTGAACCACTACGACAACCCCGAATGGCAGCCCTACCTGCTGGTCGCGCTGGCTGGCGCCGCGCTGATCATGCTGGGCATCTGGTTCCTGCTGCAGCAAGTGTTCGTCTCCGTGCGCCAGCGCAAGCAGAACCAGGACGTCACCGGCGATCCCTGGGATGCCCGCACCCTGGAATGGTCGATCTCGTCGCCCGCGCCTTTCTACAACTTTGCCCACGTTCCTCACGTCGATGAACTGGACCAGTTCTGGGAAGACAAGCAGAGCGGCAAGGCGTACAAGCGCCCGGCCAAGTACGAAGACATCCACATGCCGAAGAACACCGCCGCCGGCGTCTGGATCGGCGCCTTTGGCCTGGTCATGTGCTTTGCGCTGATCTGGCACATCTGGTGGATGGCTATCGTCGGTTTCGTCGGCATGGTCGGTTCGTTCATCGCTCGCGCCTATGACCGCGACGTCGACTACTGGGTCCCGGCCGCGGAAGTCGAACGCATCGAAAACGCCCACTTTGAAAAAATGCAGAAGGCCGCCTGAGCCATGATTCAAGCCGTAGCCACTCACCCCCACGCGGGTCACGACGATCACGCGCATCACGACGATGGATCCAAGACCGTTTTCGGTTTCTGGGTCTATCTGATGAGCGACCTGCTGATCTTCTCGGTGCTGTTCGCCACGTTCGCGGTGTTGTCCAACGCCACCGCGGGCGGCCCGTCCGGCAAGGAACTGTTCGACCTGAACTTCGTCCTGGTCGAAACGCTGTTGCTGCTGGTGTCCAGCTTCACCTTCGGCATGGCCAACCTGAACGTGCACGCCGACAACAAGAGCCGCGCCATGGGCTGGCTCATGGTGACGTTCCTGTTCGGCGCGGGCTTCATCGCGATGGAAATCTATGAATTCCATCACCTGATCAGCATCGGCGCAGGACCTGGCCGCAGCGCCTACCTGTCCGCGTTCTTCACGCTGATCGGTACGCACGGCCTGCACGTCACCTTTGGCCTGATCTGGATCATCGTCATGATCGACATGATCCGCCGCCATGGCCTGGACTCGATCAACAAGCGTCGTCTGGCGTGCCTGAGCCTGTTCTGGCACTTCCTGGACATCGTCTGGATCTGCGTCTTCACCTTTGTCTACCTTCTGGGAGCCCTCTGATGTCGCACTCCGCTGCGGCCGCACACGGCCACGACGATCACGCCGCCGACCACGGCAGCCTGAAGTCCTACATCACCGGTTTCGTGCTCTCGCTGCTGCTCACCTTCGGCTCGTTCGGCCTGGTGATGCACGGCGCGCTGTCCCATACCGTCACGATCATCGGCGTGGTGGCGCTGTGCGTGCTCCAGCTGCTGGTTCAGCTGGTGTACTTCCTGCACATGGGCGCCTCGAAATCGGCCCGTGACAACCTGGCCACGTTTGTCTTCACCGTAATGATCATCGCCATCATCGTCGGTGGATCGGCCTGGGTGCTGTACAACATGAACGTCAACATGGGTCACGCCATGTAAGGACGGCCCGCCGTCCTGGCAGGTAAACAGGCGCCTTCGGGCGCCTGTTTTTTTTGGACCGGCCTAGCGCGTGGAACCGGCGGCGGGCAGGCTTACATTGGCGCGCCGCGCCAGTTCGGCCGCCGTCACGCCCTCGAAAGCCGGCACCCGCGAGGCCTGGTTCAGGTCGCAACCCGCGGCGCCGGCGGCCGCATCCAGCACCTGCCGGACCGCGCGCCCGCCCAGCGGGCTCACCGGTCCGTTGTTGCCCAACTGCCAGGCCAGGACATCGGCCACGGCCTGGCCGCATCGCGCGGGCGTGCGCGGCGCGCCGCCGTGCTCGAGCAGCAGGCGCACCTTGGCTTCCCTGCCCTGGTCCAGCATCGTGACCAGCGGCAGCACGCCGGAGGCCGACACCCCTTCGATACGGTTGTCCGGATCGCTGCGGTCCGTAGCGTCCGCGCCGGCCTTCAGCCACGCCTCGTACAGATCGTCGGGCAGCCACGGCAGGCTCAGGGGCGCGATGCGGCCGCGCTGCCACCCCGTCGCGTCCCCGGCCGCCGTCAGCGGCACGCCGGCGGCGACCAGGCGTTCGGCGGTCGCGCGCAGCCGGGCGCGCTGGCCGTCCCAGGCCGGACCGTTGCTGCGGGCCGCCGCCCGTTGTTCCACCTGGTTCCACACCGCCAGCAAACTGGACAGCGGCTCCGGCGAGAGCGGCGCGTGCGGCGCGCGCGCCGCCTGCGCCAACTGGTCCACCAGCCCGGGCTGCAGATAGCGGGCCGCCAGCGTCAGCGCCTCGTTCAAGCCGTTGCGGTCGGGCGCTTCCTTGCTCTTGCCGTAGCCGCCCACCGCCGGATCCGCGCCATGGGCAAGCGCAAACGCCACGCGCTCGGGAATCGCGTACGTCGCCGTCGGCGTCAGCTCGCCGCTCAGCGATTCGCGCAACGCCTCCAGCAGCGGCGTTTCCCACATGGGACTGCTGCCGTAATACATGCGGATATAGGCGGCATTGATGTCCGCGCCCTTGGCCAGCAGCTTTTCGGCAAACCAGAATTTCTTCGGGCTCTGCAGCGCCGCATGCAGCAGCGACCGCCCGTTCTTGTCACGCAGATTCGGATTGGCGCCCTTTTCCAGCAGGTAGACCAGGTTGTCTTTGTCATCGCCGTAGTAGGAAAGACGGCGCATCAGCAGCGACGTGCCGCCCGCGTCCACGGCATCCACCGGCGCGCCCGCCGCGATCAGCAGGTCGGCCAGCGCGTAGCGCTGCGCCGCCGGACGCGTGTCATTGGCCTGCGGCAACGCGCCGGCCAGCAGCGGGTAGCCGTTGTTCGGGCCATCGGCCCGGGCGCCCGCGTCCAGCAAGGCCTGCACGATCTCGATCTGCTTGCGCGCCACGGCGGCCGCCAGCGCGGAGGTGCCATTTTCATTCACCCCGTCGGGGTCCTGCCCCGCTGCCAGCTCGGCGCGCACTGCCTCCAGGTCGTCCGCCTGGATCGCCTTGAAAATCGCCAGCCGCGGCCGGCAGGCGGCCGGGTCCAGGGCGTTCGCGCCCAGCGCCGCGCCGATGCGGGTCGCGATGGCGCCGGGAATCGCCTGATTCGCGGCAAGGCGGCGCGAGCAATACAGCCGGTAGTCTTCGCGCGCCAGCGCCTCGTAATACGCGCGCTGGTCGCGGGATT
This sequence comes from Achromobacter sp. MFA1 R4, assembly GCF_900156745.1. Classification (NCBI taxonomy): domain Bacteria; kingdom Pseudomonadati; phylum Pseudomonadota; class Betaproteobacteria; order Burkholderiales; family Alcaligenaceae; genus Achromobacter; species Achromobacter sp. MFA1 R4. The sequence goes on from NZ_LT707065.1 coordinate 775,776, forward strand.
TTTCGCGCTGCGCCCAGCGGGCGTCGGCGCGGTTCAGATAGGCCGCCGTGCGCGACGGATCGCGCCGCAGCACGTCGGTCAGGATGCGCTCGGCCTGCGCCGTATCGCCCGATTCGGCCAGCCAGAAGCCGTAGTCGTTCAAGGCCGTCAACATCTCCCCGTCTTTGCCGCCGGGATCGATCTCGCGGTAATCCTGCGTCATCACGAAACGGCGCAGGTCCGCCAGCGCGCGATTGAACTCCGCCGTCTTCGCCCGCGGAATGGCGCGCGCCACCTGGTGCAGGGTGCGGAACGTGGCCGTCGCGTCCACCGTCGCCCGATGCTCGAACCGCACCTGCGCGGGAAAAGGGTTGAGCCGCAGCGGATAGTCGGTCAGGGCCGCCCGCAAACTCACCAGGGCCTGCGCACGGCGCGCCTCGTCCCAGGGCCGGCCGCTCGTGACAACCGCCAGTTGCGTGTCCGCCGTCACCGAGGCGGCCTCGCCCTCGCCGTCCACCAGGAACCCCCTGGCCTTTCCGGCGCCAGCGCCGTTGTCGGCATAGCCGACCCAGTAAAAGCCTTCCCCGCCGCGCGGCGTCCGGACCTCCACATTTTCCTCTCGCGACGCCTGCCACGCTTCCGGATCAATCACCAGCGGCTGCGACCGGAAGTCCAGCCGGAAATCCTTGCCGCCCTCACGCAGATACCGATACAGGTACAGACGGTTCTCCATCTGGCCGACGAGCACCGCGTCCTTGACGTTCTCCGTGCCCCACGCGCGGCGCTCCGGTTCGCGCAGCGGATACCGCGAAAGCCGGACGGACTCGATGACCGCCCCGATGTCATAAGCCAAGGCCGGCGGCGGCGACGCCGCCATGCCGGCCAGCGCCAGCGCGACGGCGCTGAACAGACGGGTAACTGCGTGAGGGAATGGGCGCGGCATGCGTAAGGCCAGTCGGCAAGAAAGCAGGGACGCCGATGATACCCGTCCGGCCCGACACCCTCGGGTATGTCCCGACCCGGTTTCCATGGCGGATGGCACGAACTCGCCGATCTTTCGTTATATATTCGCCCCTACACCGTTTCATTAACAGATTAATTAACCGTTATCGCTGCAGACCACCATGGACGCCATGCCCGTGCCGACCTCCCACCCCGCCCCCAGCCTTGCTGACCGGGCCCAGCGGCTGTCGCGCGCCCTGCTGCGTCACGCGCCGCCCGTTCATCCGGATGCCGGTTTCTTTGCCGCGGTCATCGGCACCAGCCTCGCTCAACGGAACCTGGCGCGCAGCGGCCTGGCGCCCGCCGAACTGCACGACCTGATCGACCACCTGTTCCCGGGCGCCTTGTCCGGCCACGACACCGCGCTGTCCGCGCTTCGCGACCAATTGCCCGAGTACGACCGCGTCGGGGCAAGCGATCCGCAACCGGGCTTCACGCTGTTGATGCGCGTCCTGTTCGACGCCTACCGCGCGCCGGGCCCGGACACCACGCAATGGGTCAGCAGCATCCTCGCGCTCGCCTGCCTGCGTCCCGACCACTTGTGGCGCGACCTGGGCCTGTCCGGACGCGAAGACGTCACCGCGCTGCTTGCGCGGCACTATCCCGGGCTGGTGAGCCGCAACGTCGACAACCTGCGCTGGAAGAAATTCCTCGCGTACGCCGCCTGCGAACATGCGGGCCTGCCGCCGACGGCAGCGCCCGGCTGTGGCGGCTGCGAGGATGAGACGTTCTGCTATCCCGTGGCGGCATAGGGGCTCGGCCAGGCCGGCTTGGTTTTCCGGTCAGGCGCCGTTGACGTGACTTTCCACGGACCGGGCCAGATTTGACCCGCCCGGGCCAAAAATGGCCCGCTCAGAGTGCTTGGTAATCAAGGGCTTATGACGCAGCGAGCCAAATTTGACCCGATTTCTCGGTCAAAACCCGGGTTTGCGTGGTGTTGCCCCTGCGGCCTGCCTTATGGGCATTCCACCAAATTCCTCGTAGCCCGTTGATTCTTCACGGGTTTCTCCCGCGCTGACCCACCTGGCACGGATTTCGCATATGTCGCTGCATCCCCCCTTCGGGATGCTTCGGCCCCACCGGGCCTCACGACGACAAGGAATCCGTCAATGCCTACTCCCGCCTACATCAGCATCACGGGCAAAAGCCAGGGCAACATCACCCAGGGCGCCTTCACCGCCGACTCCGTCGGCAACGTCTACGTGGAAGGCCACGAAGACCAGATCCTGGTCCAGGAGATCGAGCACCGCGTCAACACCCCGACCGATCCGCAAAGCGGCCAGCCTTCGGGCCAGCGCGTGCACAAGCCGTTCATCTTCGCCAGCGCGCTGAACAAGGCCACGCCGCTCATGTACCAGGCCCTGGCCGCCGGTGAAATGCTGCCCAAGGTCGAAGTGAAGTGGTACCGCACGTCCATCGACGGCAAGCAGGAGCACTTCTTCACCACCGAACTGGAAGACGCCACGATCGTGGACATCACCAGCGTCCTGCCGCATGCGCAGGATCCGGGCAACGCCGATTACACGCAGTTGATCAAGGTGGCCATGGCGTATCGCAAGATCACCTGGACCCACGCGATCGCGGGCACGGAAGCCTCGGACGACTGGCGCAAGCCGCTGGAGAGCTGAGCGGGATGAGCCAGATGAGCCGGCCCGATTCGTCGCGCGCCGGCTCCTCCTGCCTCATTGCTCAATCCGGTCCCCGGAGTCGCCGCCAGCGGTGATTCCGTCTTCTTCTTGACCATCGGCAGCCGCAACGATTGCTCGCAACGTTGCGGCTGCGCAGGATACCGAGATGACCCGTTTATCCGATCTGCGATTCACGTTCTCGCCGGCGGCCGCCGGTGTGGACTTCGACGTCATCGAGTTCACGCTGGACGAAGCCTTGTCCGAGACCTTTGTGCTGCGCGTGGCGTTGTCCAGCTTCGATGCGGCCGTGGACTTTGGCGTGCTGCTGGACCAGCCCGCGCTCTTCACGATCTGGCGCGGGGATGCGCCTGTGCGCCACGTTCACGGCATCGTCACGGGCTTTGAACAAGGCGACACGGGCTTTCGCCGCACCCGCTACCGCGCCGTGGTGGAACCCGCGCTGGCACGCGCGGGGCTGTGCTCCGACTGGCGCATCTTCCAGCAGCAATCGGTGCCGGAGATCCTTGGCCAGATCATCAAGTCCCACGGCATCACGGACTATGAACAGGTCACGACCCACGAACACCTGCCGCGCGAATACTGTGTCCAAGCCGGCGACACGGACCTGCGGTTCCTAGACCGGCTCGCGGCAGAGGAAGGATTCTTCTACCGCTTCGAACACACCGACAAGGGTCACCGACTGATCCACGGTGATCGCATCTACGTCCATGGCGCGATCGATGGCGGCCCGGTCATCTACAACCCCACGCCCGGCGGCGATCAACCTGAACCGGCCCTGCGCCGCTTCACCTATGCCGAACACGTGCGCACCGCGCGCCAGACGCAACGCGACTACACCTACACCCACCCGCAATACGACCAAGAGCATTCAGCTTTAGCGCGCGAACTGGATCACCAGGATTCCCGCTACGAACGCTACGACTACCCCGGCCGCTACAAGCGCGACGAAGCCGGCAAGCCCTTCACCCACAGCCGCCTACTCGGTCTGCGCCGAGACGCCCGCATGGCCCATGTCGAAGGCGACGACGCGCGCCTCGTGCCCGGCGTGGCGTTCGACCTGACCGGCCACCCGCGCGAAGACTGGAACCACGGCTGGCGCCCGGTGCGGATGCAACACCACGGCATCCAGCACACCAGCCAACAGGAAGACGGCGCAGACGCCGCACAAGGCACCCAATACCGCTACACCGCCGACATCGTGCCGGACAAGGTGGACTGGAAGCCGGAACCAGCCCTTAAACCCCGCATCGACGGCCCGCAGATCGCCTCGGTCGTGGGACCTGCCAACGAAGAAATCTACTGCGACGCATACGGTCGCGTGAAGGTCCAGTTCCCCTGGGACCGATTGGGCAGGAACGACGAGCACAGCTCCTGCTGGATCCGCGTCTCGCAGAACTGGGCGGGCGCGGCCTGGGGCCACATGGCCATCCCGCGCATCGGCCAGGAAGTGATCGTCGATTTCCTGGATGGCGACTGCGATCAGCCCATCATCACCGGACGCACTAATCGCGCGATCAACCTGCCGCCCTACGAATTGCCGCTGCACAAGACGCGGATGACGATCAAGAGCAAGTCGCACAAGGGCGATGGCTACAACGAGCTGCGCTTCGAGGATGAACGGGATCGGGAAGAAATCTACGTCCACGCGCAGAAGGACCAGAACATCCACGTCAACCACAACGAATCCACCTTCATCGGCAATGACCGCAGCGAACAGGTCCAGCACGACGAGACCATCGCCATCGGCCACGACCGCAAGGAAACGGTGGGCAATGACGAGCACGTCACCATCGGCAATGACAGGCGGCACAGCGTCACACAGGACGACTTTCTGGACATCGGCCGCAATCACGTCATCCGCACGGCCAAGGATCGGATCGAAGAGGTGGGGAACCATCGGATCGACAAGACGACGGCCAATCACCTGAGGGATGTCGGCGGAAATGCCGAGCTGAGCGTGCAAGGGCACCATCGGCTTTCGGCGGGGAAAAGCATCGATAGAAGAACTGCCCGCTACGAGCTCCAGACCAGCTACAGCACAGTACTCCGCGGCCCCGGCGGCACGATCACGATCGACGCGTCAGGCATCACGCTAGAGGGCATCGCCATCCACATTAAAGGCCCCATCAGCCAGGGCCGCGGCGCCGGCAATCAATTGAGCATGAAAGGGATTGCGGAGCAGGGGCGCGCCCTCAATACCCTCTGCGCAATGCGCAGCGACGGCACATGCCCCCTGCAACATTGCCCCTGCGGTCGTTCCGGAGCGATCTGATGACATTCCAGCGCACGACACCGGACGCCCTCGTGACGGACGTCCAACGACAGCCTCGTCTCTTCCTGCTATTGGACGGCGGCCTGGCACCCGGCCTGGAAGTCATGCTCAACACGCTGGATCACCGCATCTGGCATGCGTGGATCTACAGCGAGACCGAATATGCAGCCCACCATCGCGACGGACCGCTCCTGGTGCAAGCCCGTGCAGATACGCCTCTGTTGCAAGCCTTCATGCAGGCCTGGCCCTCCAGGCACCTGGGCGGACTGCTGATGTCGGACCAATCCTTTGATGTTGTATTGGTTCATCTTCGCTGCCTGCGTCATGCCCGGTTGCCCGATGGCACGCAGTCACTGCTCCGGATTCATGATCCCCGCGCATCACGCGGTGTGATACAGGGTCTGGACGGTGATGCCATCGACGCGCTGCTCGGGCCAGTCGATCGCTGGTACTGGTGCGAGTGGAACGAAGGCAAGGGAGACTGGTATCGCGCCTTTCACAGCTCGCCTGGCCATGGGCACGCGGCAGACGCCCCGTTGGCGCTGACCGCCGAACGGCTTCAGGCGCTGCATTCGCAACAGATTGCGTATCGAGACACCCGCTTCGCGCGCCGCTTGTTGGCAGGCAACATCCCTGCCCTTGAACGTGTTGACGAGCACACCATGTTGACCTACGTACGTCGGCATTCCCTCGACGCCGCCACGCGCGGATTCGAGAACGATGAAGACATGTACGGTTTTCTTGAGGTCTATTTCCGATACCACGAGCAGCTGTTCGCCGACCATAGCCCCTTGGCACGCATCATGAGCCAATCGACCGTCCCCGCCTGGCGCCGCGTGCAGCAGGCCCACGCCTTCATGAAAGGAGCCGCGTGATGACCGCCATCACCAAGACGCCTCGGGAACTTAGCGCCTGTACCGCGAGCGGGGCCGCGCAATCGGCCCACAATTGCAGCAAGGTCATTCCCTTCTTTCCGCTCAGATACGCCGTCATGCCCGCCGCGAAAGCGGGATACGCATACAGTCACGCCAACCTGGAACGTCGCTTTCCCATCCTGAAAAACAGTCAGTACGTGCTGCGCGGCCTGCGCGACGACGACGGCTATCTATACATCTACGATCCGGACAATCGGGAACAGATACTGTGCTTCGTCTATCGCAGTCCGGACGGAGGGAGCAACAACGGGCAGCGTAGGCCGTCCCGCTTTCAGCGACTTCAATTCGACGGGGAGTTTCGCGCCACGGGCTTGGTGGGGGAGTCTCTTCCCTTTCCCTACATTCCTGCCTATGACCACGCCCCGAAGACAGTCGTGATCTGGTTTGCCGACACATTACTCAGTCCGAACAAGCTTGCAGCCATCCAAGGCAACGACAAAGACACGCTTACCACGCTGGGAACGTCGATCAACCTGACGCCGTGGCTCGACGCGTTCTTCGCCGACTCGAGCCCTAAAGAGGCCCCCGGCGTCAAGCATACGCTGCGCATCGAGGACATCGCGGAACAGCAAGCCATCGGTCTCGACGGCAACATAGTTCAGTGGTCCGAGTATCCCAACGGAGCGCTTATGCCCTCCGCTGCCGACATGGCCATGGCCCAAGGGGTCGGAAGCGCACGGCTGGCGGTGGTGTTGCACGATCCGGTAGGCCTGGCCAGCGAACTGAATCACCGCATCGACGCCGTACTGCGGCAATGGAACAACTACAACGAACACGCCGCGCGTCTGCGCTGGGTCAGCGACGCGATTGAAGCGCTTGGCAATAATCTAGCCAGAGAGACGGAGCTTCAAACATTCTCGAACGACGCGATCGGCACCGCGCTGCCGCCCGGAGCAACCGGCGGCGCAGCCAACGAAGCGCGTGACTACGCCTACAAAAGAGGTCTCGCAGCCAAGCGGGAGTTATTCACGGAATCCGTTGACCAAAAGGCGCGGTCGGCGTTCCTTGAGAACGATGGATCGACCGTGGCGCACTTCCAGCAACAACTCGACATTGCGTCCGCGGACCTCGAACCGTGGGGACTCATCTACACCGGACCCGGCGCGTTGTCGGCGACGATAATCAGTCTTTACGACTGGAAGGACCCCACCAACTTCAAGGCCGGACGCGCAGCGGTGGTGCGTACGCAGTACGGGTTGACGTGCTGCGCATCAGGCACACAGGCGCTCGCACAACAACTGACGCCGAGCGGACCGCGTGACGGCACGCTGTTGGCCTATGCTCTGATGGGGCATCCCAAGATCAGCGCCTGGGCAGCAACGCGACAGATCCTTGAGACTACGACCGACCACCTGGCCAGCCAAGCGCTGAAGGATCTCAATGTCCTTGTCCAGGAGTTACAGCCCGACGCGGCATCCAGGCAGCTCTCTGCCTTGACCATGCTGGGGTTGATGAAAGGGCAGCAGCCGATGGCGGCGCAATCCCTATGGAGCAGTCGGTATGCCGCGTTGTTCGAGGCCGCCGAAGGGCGATTGGCCATTCCCGGAGAAATCGCCACGCGCGACGTGCCCGAATTGCTTCGGCAAGAGGCGAAGCTTCAAGGGACTGTCAAGTTCCGACTAAGCGCACTCGCTCGAGGCGCGAAAGATCACATCACTGTGATTCGCCTTGCGACTGTCCTGGATGAAGCAGGGCTTTCCCGCGTCGGAGAACTTACGCCCGGCCTGACGCCAAAACTGTCTATGTGGCACGGAACGAAATTGGGACTGGGCGGGCTTAGCGTGCTTGCCTCAATTACGAACACCGCTACTGCGCTGAATCAGTTCACGGCGGCCGATCAGTCGGCCCTGGTCAATTCTCTGAATGTCACGGGAAATCTATTAGGCATGGGGGGCGCTGGAAAAGCGTTGACGGCAGCCGTGCTGAATCGGCAGCGGGATATGGCTATGTTGCGAGGCAAGAAATCAGAAGCTGAGGTGCTGAAGACGTTGGCCAACAAGGCAGATCGGTGGGCTATCAGTTTGACCGCGGCCGCAGCGTTGGCTACGGCATTAAAGGACTCCATAGCGCTGCGTCAACAAGGACAGCAGCAGCGCACGGTCGCCGCCATTGGTGTAGCGATTCAGATCGCGTCCGGAGGCGTAGGTGTTGCTCACGTCTTCGCAAAGATATGGGCAGAAAGACTAACGCAAGGGGGAGCCACTGTCGCCATACAAGCTACTGGAAGAGCGGTACTGCTCAGCACGATGGGACGGGCGGCGATATGGTTTGCCGACGCACCGGTAGCCTTGATCATTACGGCGCTACAACTGGCCTACACATGGAATCAGTCCCGTGTCGAAAGGGCCAAAGTAACCGACTGGATCAAGCAGGGATGTCTGGGACTTGATTCCACCTTTGATGGCGCGACGGAGCAGAAAGCCTACTACCAGCTTTTCCTGACGCCCAAGATCGACGCCAGCTATCGATTCGGCAACATTGTGCTCGACGGAATAGCGCCACGATTTGGACCGTCGCGCCCACAGCGCGAAGTCGTGGTCCTGTTGCCGGGGTGGAGGCCACAAGTCAGCGCGTACACAGTTTCGCAGCATGTGGTGTTCGGACTAATGACAGAAAGCGTCATTGATGATCCAGCCAAGGTGGAGGTCAAGAGCGGAAACGGCTACCTGCGATTGGACGCACACAACCTGACGGGCAATACCGCGGTGCGCTACTGGCCTAACGGCTTTACGCAACCGGATCTGATACTGGAGATGATCAATTGACACCTTCGCCGGAACCCGTCCTCACCTTTGAAGCGATGCTTGACAATCTCAAGCGGGCCCCCAACTGGCAGCACCTTCCTGATATTCGCGTGGCGATGTGGCCAAGTCAGGTTAGCTTTGGAGACGATTTGTCCGACGCAACGCTGTTCAACGATCGCTATATGGAAAGCCGGGCTTTTGTCGGAAAGATGGCCTTCGCACTTTATTTGACTTGCGGCGCGTTTCTTGCGACAGCGATCTTCTCAGTCATCGCGATTACGTGCGACATGCTAACGAACAGGGATTGGCGAGAAATAGTATCCCTCAACTGGATGCTGACCTTGTTCTCAATCCTCATGTTCTTTCTTGCCTATGGATTGTTCAAGCTTGAACCCATTTGCGTTCGGTTCAATCGGCAAGCGCAACTCGTTCATATTTATCAGCGGCCTGGCGAAGCAATGACGTCGCTTTGGCGGGAGGTCCATCCCTTCACCAAGTTCAGCCCCTCAGGAGAAGGGCAGCTCTCACTCAAACTGATATTCCGAACAAGCCCGACGGACTTGGCGATGGCTCCCGGCGCCTTCGACTTGGGCGATGAATCGGCCCTCGTGGACAACCTTACCCGCCTGGAATTCCTGCGCCGCTACATGGCCGAAGGTCTCTCCGCCATTCAACCCGATCCCCAGCGCACCGCCAACCCACCCAGCGGATTCACAAGATCCGTCACCTTCAAGGACGACGGCCTGATCAACTTTCTACTCGCGAAACTGGTCGTCCTTCCCGCCTACTACCTGGCCGGTGGCCCGTTGATCGACCGCTACCTGCTGCGACGCGCGGCGAATCTCCAATGGCCCGCCGAGGTCGAGCAGCTCTGTTCCCCGGGCGCGGATCTCAGCGGCTATGACACGACGCCAGTTCAAGCGCACCCGGACATCTTTTACCGCTTCAACGGCCGAGGTTTTGACCTCGTCGATATCCATGGGAATGTGCTCGGCTGAACCACAAGGCAAACAGCCCCACCCTTTCCTATGCCCCCGCGTTTCCTTTCCCCCCATCCCTACAGGAGCCTCCCCCATGCAACCCGTCGTCCTGGTCGGCCATCGTCACACCTGTCCCACCCACGGCCCCGGCACCGTGATCACCGGCGCCGAACATGCCCACGTCAACGGCCGCCCCATTGCGCGCGTCGGCGACCAGATCAGTTGCGGCGCGGTGATCGTCACCGGGTCGTCGACGGCCACGCTGGAAGGCCGGGCCGTGGCGCGGCAGGGTGATACCACCAGCCACGGTGGCGTGTTGATCGAAGGAGAAGCGGGTTGGCTGGTGGATTGAGCGTGCAGCGCCGATGACGCGTCAAACCGCCGCGCAACGCGCTCCCCCGCGTCAGAACCGATACGTCGCCCCCACCCCCACCCCCGCATTGCGCCCCGGCGCCGGTTCGTAATAGCGGCCGTTGGCTTCATTGACGATGACGGAGCCGGCATAGTCGCGGTCGAAAAGGTTGTCGACGCGGGCATAGGCGTTGAGCGTCCACGGGCCGATGCGCTTGGCGTAGCCGACGCTGGCCGCCGCCACGAAGTAGCCGGGCGCGTCCGCGTCGTTGGCGTCGTTGACGTAGATCTTGCTCAGGTAACGGCCTTCGACCGAGGCCTGCCAGCCCTCGGGTGGAGCCCAGGCGAGCGACGCGTAGGCGGCCTGGCGGGCGATACCGGGGATCTTGTTGCCGGCGCGGATGTCGCCGCCGCTGTCATCGGCGTAGCGCGCGTTGAGCAGGGTATAGGCGATCTGCGTGCGCCAATGCCGTCCGAACTCGCCGGACCAGCTCAGTTCCAAGCCGTCGCGGCGGGTGCGGCCGGCGTTCTGGTAGCTGGTGCGTCCGCCGAAGCTGCCGGCGGACACGATCTCGTCGTCGGTGCGGGTGTGGAACACCGCGGCCGTCAGCAGGCCGCCCGCCGTGCGCGCCTTGATGCCGGCCTCCAGGTTGGTGCTCACGGCGGGCATCAGGCCGAAGTTCAGCCCCGGGTCGCCGCCGGGCCGGTAGGAGATCTCGTTCAGGGTGGGCGTTTCGAAGCCGCGGCCATACGATGTGTAGACGCTGACGTCGTCGTTGACGGCGTAGCGCAGCGCGGCGACGGGCAGCGCCTTGCGGTAACGCGCGCTGCCGCTGTCGTCGGCGTTGCCGGCGGCGATGTAGTGGTCGTCGGAGTCGAAGCGGACCGTGCTGTAGCGCAGGCCGGCATCCAGCGTCCAGCGCTCGGCAAAGTTCCAGGAGGCCTGGGCGTAGGGATCGGCGTTGTAGACGCGATTGGTCTCGTCACGGCGCAGCATGCCTCGCACGCCCAGTTGCTGGCCAGGCCCCGAGCCGATGAAGTTCTGATAGCCCTTGCGGTCTTCGCGCATCGCGTCGTAGGAGAAGCCGCCGATCAGGGTCAGCGGACGGCCGGCCAGGTCCAGTTCGGAGGTCCAGCGCACGTCCGCCCCGCCGTACTGGCGTTTCAGGTCGATGACACCGCCGGCCTGCGTGGGCGGGCGCTGCACGGCGGGCGGGATCGACTGGTATTGCGCCGTGTCGCGCTGGCCGTAATAAAGCATCACGCGCAGCGCGTTGCGGCCATCCACCTGGTGGTCGAAGATCAGGCCGCCCTGCGTCTGCTTGACGGTCTTGCGCGTGTTGTACTGCTCGGCGATGGGCGCGCTGCGCGGGTCGTCCTGGAATTGCTGGTAGGTCAGGCCAAGCGGATCCTGCGCCGTCAGGTCGACGCTGTTGACGATGAGGGTCAGGCGGCTGTCGTCGTTGAGCTGCAGCCCCAGCTTTGCGTTGCCCAGGTTCTTGCGGGCGGCGCTGTGGTCGCGGTAGCCCTCGGTGGTGAAGCGCGAAAGGTCCAGGACGTAATCCAGTTGACCGGCGCCCGTGCCCGCAACGCCGCTCGCCAGGGCGCCATAGCGCCACGTGCCGTAGCTGCCGCCCCAGCCGCTGGCCGTGAGTTCGGGCGGATCGGCGCCGTCCTGCGTGAAGACCTGGATGACGCCGCCTGACGAATTGCCATACAGCGCCGAAAACGGCCCGCGCAAGACCTCGACACGGTCGATGGAGCCAATGTCGATGTTGGACGTCTGGCCCTGTCCGTCCGGCATCGTCGCGGGAATGCCGTCCACATACAGGCGCACGCCGCGCACGCCGAAGGTGGATCGCGCGCCGAAGCCGCGGCTGGAGATCTGCAGGTCCTGCGCGTAGTTCTGGCGATTCTGGATCTGCAGGCCCGGCACGCCCGCCAAGCCTTCCGACAGGTTGATGCCCGGCTGCTGCCAGCGCATGGCGCGGCCTTGGACAATGTCCACCGAGGCCGGCGTGTCCAGTACGGCCGTGCCCAGCCGCGTGCCGGTGACGACGACCGGGGTGAGCGTCTGCGCCTGCGATTGCGCTTGCGCGAAAGCGGGTGCGGCCGGCGCCAGCGCCAGGATCGTGCTGGCCGTCCACCGCCAAGGTCCACCGTCCCGCCATTGCCGCTGCGCCAAACTTCTCTCCTGTGCTGGAGCGGGAATAGGTTCTAATACCCGCCATGGAAAATTCGCAAGACATCGAACGCCGGCTGCTGGACCTGGAGGTCAAGGCGAGCTTCGCGGACGATCTGCTGGAACAGTTGAACCAGATCGTCGTCCGCCAGCAACAGCAGATCGAACGGCTCATGCGCGAGGTCGCCGACCTGCGCCAGCAGGCGCCCGAGGGCGCCGCCCCCTTCCGCAGCCTGCGCGACGAACTGCCGCCGCACTACTGAGCTGAGCGGCATACCGGGTGGCGCGATAGCGTCGCCGTGCCGCCGCCAGGGTGCCCGCCGCCCGCCACGCGCCTGCCATCGGCGCCGCGCGTCCTCAGCGTACTTCGTGCCCGCCCCTGCCGCAGGGGCCGGCGCCGCACGGCTTGACGTAGCGAGGGCTGTCGAACGCTGGGCGCAAATCAGTCCCGCCTTGCACTGCACGGCACCCATCCCTTTCACGCAGTCTGTGCCGCCACGATGCCAGATCGTCGCATGCTTGGCCGCGGACGGGAAAATCGGTGACCGCGCGATGGGGGAGATTTCCATAAGTGGTGAATTAAGTGGCCTCGTGCCACCATTTTTCCATTTATGGAAATTTCTTTTACGCATACCCGGGTTAATACCTACGTCAAATCGGCGCAAGATGCAGGCATCGGGACACAGCAACGAACCACGACGGAAAGGCCGCCGGATTCGCTCCCAGGCTCTAGAAATCGGAGGTTTACCATGAAGACCCTTGCTACCGCTTTGATGTTCTCCCTGGCCGCGCTGAGCGCCGGCGCCCAGGCCTCGTCCAACGTCGAGCCCAACAACGTGCCCTTCCAGGGCGTCTACGGGACCCCGTACGAAGGCCCCACCCGCGCCCAGGTGCAAGCCGAATTGGCCGCCGCGAAGGCCGCCGCCCAGGCCGCGGGCGTGGACACCAGCGTCGAGCCGAACGACGTGCCTTTCCAGGGGGTTTATGGCACGCCGCACACCGGCAAGACCCGCGCCGAGGTCAAGGCCGAACTGGCCGCCGCAAAGGCCGCCGGCCAGGTGTCGAACGTCGAACCCAATGACATGCCGTTCGCCGGCGTCTATCACGGCAACTGAGCCGCACGCAGATTTACCCTCCCCTTGTTGACCCTTGGGCCGCCCGGTTGGGCGGCCTTCTTTTGTCGTACTATCGGCTCAGATTCACGGCGCAGACTTGCTTACCGCCACATTGGCTGTTCACAACAGGGAGCCCCATCTTGAAATATCCCCGCGTTCTTGTCGCGTTGCTTCTGTCCGGCGGCATGGCGTCGGCGGCATTTGCCGCCCCGCCCGTCATGCTCAACGACGCCCTCATCACGCAGATATCCAAGGCCGACCGCGCTTCCTTCCACGAAGCCGTGGCGCAGGCGCTGAACAGCTCGGCGGACGGCCAAAGCACCGAATGGACCAGCACCACCCAGCGCAAGCGGGCGGCGCCGATCACCGTGCAGTTGACGCCCAAACAGACCACCAAAACCGGAAACGACCGCGTCTGCCGCTTCCTGGTCGGCAATTTTGCGCGGACGACCACCACGGAAACGTGGCAGTTCTGGTTCTGCAAGCAGCCCGACGGCACCTGGAAAGCCAGCGCCAACTGACACCTTCCCCGCAAGACACTGCGCGCCGCCGCCATGAGGCTCGGCGCGCGTTCCGCGCTGATGACGATTCCTGCGGCCACGTCCAGGATCACCTGCCACCGGCCTGCCGCCACCTCGCAAACCTGGCCCGAAGCGGCGGACCGGGCCAGATTTGACCCGACCGGGCCAAAAATGGCCCGCTCAGAGTGCTTAGTTATCAAAGACTTAGTCCGAAGCGAGTCAAATTTGGCCCGATTTCTCGGTCAAACCCCGGGTTTGCGTGACGCTGCCCCTGCGGCCTGTCTTATGGCATCCCGCCAAATTCCTCGTAGCCCATTGATTCTTCAAATGTTTCTCCCGCGCTGACCCACCTGGCACGGATTTCGCATATGTCGCCACATCCCACCTTCGGGATGCTTCGGCCCCACCGGGCCTCACGACGACAAGGAATCCGTCAATGCCTACTCCCGCCTACATCAGCATCACCGGCAAAACCCAGGGCAACATCACCCAGGGCGCCTTCACCGCCGACTCCGTCGGCAACGTCTACGTGGAAGGCCACGAAGACCAGATCCTGGTCCAGGAAATCGAGCACCGCGTCAACACCCCCACCGACCCGCAAAGCGGCCAGCCTTCGGGCCAGCGCGTGCACAAGCCGTTCATCTTCACCAGCGCGCTGAACAAGGCCACGCCGCTCATGTACCAGGCCCTGGCCGCCGGCGAAATGCTGCCCAAGGTCGAAGTGAAGTGGTACCGCACCTCCATCGACGGCAAGCAGGAACACTTCTTCACCACCGAACTGGAAGACGCCACGATCGTGGACATCACCAGCGTCCTGCCGCACGCGCAGGACCCGGGCAACGCCGACTACACGCAACTGATCAAGGTGGCCATGGCGTATCGCAAGATCACCTGGACCCACGCGATCGCGGGCACGGAAGCCTCGGACGACTGGCGCAAGCCGCTGGAGAGCTGAGCGGGATGAGCCAGATGAGCCGGCCCGATTCGTCGCGCGCCGGCTCCTCCTGCCTCATTGCTCAATCCGGTCCCCGGAGTCGCCGCCAGCGGTGATTCCGTCTTCTTCTTGACCATCGGCAGCCGCAAGGATTGCTCGCAACGTTGCGGCTGCGCAGGATACCGAGATGACCCGTTTATCCGATCTGCGATTCACGTTTTCTCCGTCCGCCGCCGGCGTGGAATTCGACGTCATCGAGTTCACGCTGGATGAAGCGCTGTCCGAGACCTTTCTTTTGCGCGTGGCGTTGTCCAGCTTCGATGCGGCCGTGGACTTTGGCGCGCTGCTGGACCAACCCGCGTTGTTCACGATCTGGCGCGGTGATGTGCCTGTGCGCCACGTACACGGCATCGTCACCAGCTTTGAACAGGGCGACACCGGTTTCCGGCGCACCCGCTACCGCGCCGTGGTGGAACCGGCGCTGGCGCGCGCGTCGCTGTGCTCCGACTGGCGCATCTTCCAGCAGCAATCGGTGCCGGAAATCCTGGATCAGGTCATCAAGTCCCACGGCATCACGGACTATGAACAGGTCACCACCCACGAACACCTGCCGCGCGAGTATTGCGTGCAGGCGGGCGACACGGACCTGCGGTTCCTCGACCGGCTCGCGGCCGAAGAGGGCTTCTTCTACCGTTTTGCTCACACCGACAAGGGCCACCGCCTGATCCACGGTGATCGCATCTACGTCCATGGCGCGATCGATGGCGGCCCGGTCACCTACAACCCAACACCCGGCGGCGATCAGCCCGAACCGGCACTGCGCCGCTTCACGTATGCCGAACACGTGCGCACCGCGCGCCAGACGCAACGCGACTACACCTACACCCATCCGCAGTACGACCAGGAGCATTCAGCGTTAGCGCGCGAACTGGACCACCAGGACGCCCGCTACGAACGCTACGACTACCCCGGCCGCTACAAACGCGACGAAGCCGGCAAACCCTTCACCCACAGCCGCCTCCTCGGCCTGCGGCGCGACGCCCGCATGGCCCGCGTCGAAGGCGACGACGCAAGGCTCATTCCCGGCGTGGCGTTCGACCTGACCGGCCACCCGCGCGAAGACTGGAACCACGGCTGGCGCCCCGTGCGCATGCAGCACCACGGCATCCAGCACACCAGCCAGCAGGAAGAAGGCGCCGACACCGCGCAAGGCACCCAATACCGCTACACCGCCGACATCGTGCCGGACAAGGTGGACTGGAAGCCGGAACCAGCCCTTAAACCCCGCATCGACGGCCCGCAGATCGCCTCGGTCGTGGGACCTGCCAACGAAGAAATCTACTGCGACGCATACGGTCGCGTGAAGGTCCAGTTCCCCTGGGACCGATTGGGCAGGAACGACGAGCACAGCTCCTGCTGGATCCGCGTCTCGCAGAACTGGGCGGGCGCGGCCTGGGGCCACATGGCCATCCCGCGCATCGGCCAGGAAGTGATCGTCGATTTCCTGGATGGCGACTGCGATCAGCCCATCATCACCGGACGCACTAATCGCGCGATCAACCTGCCGCCCTACGAATTGCCGCTGCACAAGACGCGGATGACGATCAAGAGCAAGTCGCACAAGGGCGATGGCTACAACGAGCTGCGCTTCGAGGATGAACGGGATCGGGAAGAAATCTACGTCCACGCGCAGAAGGACCAGAACATCCACGTCAACCACAACGAATCCACCTTCATCGGCAATGACCGCAGCGAACAGGTCGAACGCGATGAACGCGTCGTCATCGGACATGACCGAGCGAAGACGATAGGCAATGACGAACAGGTCATTGTCGGGCAGGACCGCCGGCAGGACATCGGCCGCGACGACCTCCTCAGCATCGGACGCAACCATGGCATCACCATCGCCAAAGACCGTATCGAGGCCGTGGGCAACAACCGCCAGGACCGGACCACCGCCAACCATCATGTGGAGATCGGCGGGCACCTTCAACAGAAGGTTCAGGGCCATGCCGACATTCAGGTCGGCCAGCGCATCACGCATCGCACCCAGGACTACGAAATTCTCGCCGCAAACAGTCTGACCATCAGGGCGCCGGGCGGAACGCTGCGCATCGACGGGACAGGCATCACGCTCGATGGCATCGCCATACAGATGAAGGGCCCGCTGGCGACCGCTGCGCAAGGCAACGCCAATTCCATTTCCCACAGCGGCGTCCCGGACTTGGGCGAACCCGTCTGCCTGGGCTGCCTGCTCAAGGCGATAGCCGAAGGCCGTAGTCTCATCCGACTGGAAGGAGCGCACGCATGATCACTGCGTTTGCACAAGAGCTGATCGATGCGTTGCGCAAGTCGTCGTCCCATCGCCTGACCGCCATCGTGGAGATGGCGCGGATGCCAGCGCCGGCGCGCCAGCCCTTTTTGGACAGACATGCGCCGAACGCGTGGCCGCTGCTGAATCAACCGCGCTTTTCCAATCTTCGCGACGTGGGTCCGTGGCTGGTTGCAGCCGCGCCGGGTTCCGACCTCCAGGGGCAATACGACTTTCATCGCGCCTTGACCGATGCGACCAGCGATGCGCTCTGCGGCTGGCTGATCAGCGCCTTGCCGCCCTCGGCGCTTGCCGGGCATCTTGCTCAAGCGACGACCGCCCAAGCCCCCGACGGCCACGCTTACATGCTGCGCTTTCATACCGAGCTGGCGTTTCCCATCCTTCATGCGCGGCGCGACCTGCCGGGTATCGGCCAGTTGCTTGCGCCAATCCAATCCTGGTGGGTCATCGAACCGCATCCCGAGCGCAAAGCCTGGCGGCATTACGCGGGTTACGACCAGCCCCAGCTTGCCGGCATTCCGCTCATTCAGCTTGACCAGGCGTGTTGGGACGCGTTGGCCGGCGACCCGCTCAGTTATAGCCTCGCGGAACAGCTCCGTGAACCGCTTGCCGCTTCCGGATTCGCGGAGAACTGCCATGGAACACGGCTTGGCCTGGTCGGCAAGCTTTTGCGCGAGGCCCGCGCAGAAGGATTGCGGCGTCCGGGCGACCTGGCCGACTACGTCACCCTGCTTGCCCTGCACGGACCGACGCTGCGCGGCATGGACGCATGGCAGGCAGCGCTGACGGAAGCGTGCAACGACGGTCTCCCCCTCGCTCAAGCGCTGAAATCGCGCGCGTTCCCAAACCTGTAAAGGAAGAGTCGATATGTACGGCTGGAAAGACACTTTCGATCGATGCGCGGACAACCGTTCGATGCTCGATGCCCTGCTTCAGCCGGGCGCCGAAGTGACCTGCACGCGCACTTTTTCTGTCTTGCCCCTGCGGTTCGGGGCCGTCGGCGGCACCGCCGCCCAGCGCAGCCTGCTGCCGCCGCTGCCCAAGCATCTGCGCAAACCCCATCAGGCCTGCGATCTCCAGGAATCGGGCTATGCGCTACGCACCCTGCGCGCCGGCTTTCTGTATGTGCTGATCAAACGCAAAAGCGTCGGCGTGTATGCCTGGCACAGTCAGTACCGCATCACGGAAATCGGCACGCTCAATTACATCGACGCGGACAGTCCTTGGGCAGCGCCCGCGCCGCTCGGCGTGGATAGCAGCGGCATCCACGGACTGACCTGGATGTTCAAGGTCAACGATCTGGATGATATCGACGACTTGCGCCTGCTCTATAGTCCCGCGCCCGTGACCCAGGGGGTGCTGCGCAGCTATCGCATCCTGGCGTTGTACCGCGACACGCTGGCCTCGATTGACGTGGCCAAACTCGCCTCGGCCGAACCGCCCGAAATGGGCAACGTGCTGACTCCCCGCCAGCTTGACGCCGTAGCGGACTTTGCCGCAAACAACCGGCCCGAACTTCGGGATCTGCTCAAGACGCAGGCATTCCCTTTCTTTCCCCCGCCCTACCTGGCCGCCCGCGCCGAAATGTTCCCCGCCGGCAGCCGCAAGGAATACCGTGGCGCGGCGATTGTCGTCGACGATGCGCTCGGCATCACCCAAGAGCTCAATGCCTGGCGCAACGCAAGCACCGAGCCCCTGGAAGCCTTCATGAAGGCCGAAGATGGCGAGAAACTGACCAACCATCGCAAGTTCACCATCGCCTTCGCCATCGAAAACATCAAGAAGACGTTGGCAGACGCGGCGGAGCGCGACTATTACAAGGAAACGCAGAACACAGGCGTGCGCTATACCGACCGCGAATACGAAATGAGCAATCGCCATGCCGTTGTTCAATCGGCGGGCAACTATACGAACTATCGCAATCCCCAACATCAGCGAGAGGTGCAAGAACGCATCGCCGGCCAGCGGCGCCGGGAAAGCTGGGATAAGTACGCACCGTACATCGACGAAGCCATGCGCCAGGCGTTCCTGGCGGAATATCACCGCATGGTCGATGAGACGGACAAGGCGAAGGACGCCCGGGCCGCGGACCATCTGCAGTGGCTGCAGAGCGAGCAATTCCTCAACGCGCTCGACGCATTCGACCGCAACGATACCGAGCAGGGATTGCTGTTCGAGGACCAGATGGGCAAGGCCATCGTCGGCATGAACGCGACCGCCGTTGGCGAGGCGCTGCTCGAGCGCTGGCGCGAGGCGGGAATTTCCCGGGAAAACCTGTTCTGGCGGTCGCTTGCGCAGAACCAGGAATCCGCCGAGGACGAGATCGATCGGCTGTTCGCCGAGCGCGGCATGCTAGCGCAGCTCGATGCGCTAGCGCTCCAGGACCGGATCAAGAAGCTGGCCGACATCTTCGACAAGGCCCATGCATTGGTCGATGGATTGGCGCAAAGCGCGACTGCGGGGCCGCCCGCCAGCTACCTCGTCGGATCGGCCCTGGTGGTCAATACGCTGGGCAATACGCTATTCCGGAGCAAGCTCGCCACCGCTGTCGACAAACCGTCCAATTGGTTGTTGGCCAACGTCCTGCACGCGCGCCTGGGGCGCTATGCCCAGCATTTCCGTTTGGAAACGCGGGGCGGCAAGGCGTTGGGCCAGGGCACCGTGAGGCGCATGGATCGCTCCGCTGCGAGCAGCTTCGACGATGCGCTGCGTGCTGGCCCAACGGGGCCCATGGCCGAAGTGCGGGTGGGGGGATTGCTGGTGGTGTTGGAGCTGTGGAACCTGACCAATCGCCTCAATGCGGTCGACAAGCGAAGCCGGGAATACGCGGAAATCGCTGCGGCGATGGTGGGGCTGACAGCAGCAGGCCTGGAGATGGGCGCGGCGGCGGTGGGGCTTGCGGAACGTAGCAGCAATGCAGCAGTTCAGCAGGGAGCGAAGGTGTTCAGGAGTGGGTTGAGGCTCACGGGAGGGATATTGGCGGGTGGGGCTGCGGGGGTGGGGGCTTGGTATGACGTTCAAGACGGCTTTGCCGGATTTGCAGTGAAAAAATACTCTCTTGGATTCTTCTATTTAATCCGAAGCTCGGTTCAACTAGGCGCGGCTAGTCTTTCTGTTTCAACAGCTCTTGCGTCCGCTGGCCCGTATCTTGAATACCTAACCAAGAAACACGGCATCAGTTCATTTTTTGGGCGAGCGCTATCGCGTTCAGTGCAAGTATCGTCAGCATTGGCACTTCGCCTCACCCTGATGCTACGGGTCTTCTTCGGTTTGAATATTGTCATTCTCGCGTTGACGGTTATCGAGATATTTTTCATGCCCGACGCGCTAGAACGCTATCTAGATCACTGCAGCTTTCGCAAAGACCGAAGTAATGGCATAACCGACACCGAGGAAGATGAAGTGGAGATCATGCAACGCGCCATTGGGATCACACTCTGATGTATCTGTACGAATGGGGATTCCAATGGTCGAAGCGTCAGATGTCCCATGAAGAAAGCCTCGAAGCCTCGAGAAAACAACGGCTTATGCCCGGACAATCCGAACTCAATGCTCCTGTCAATGTTGGCGAGTCGGTATCCAACTATACCTACGACAACGAATCAATTTATAAATACACTGACCGATATATTGATCTGCGCACGCCCCATGATGAAAAGCGGGGTTTGATAACAATATTTGGCGGCGGAATCGGCGTCATACTGATTTATATGTTCGTTGGCTTGCTCATGATTGCCTATGATTTTTCGACAAAGGGGCACGCAAGAAACGGGGAAGCAGTCGGAGCGTATGACTTTGCAATGCTGGGACTGGCCGCCTTGATTCCTGTTGCGGCAAGCTATTTCTACTTCAAATACTGTTTTCGTTATTTGCGTTTGGAGGCTTTCACCGCGCGCCGTCTTATCGTTCGATTCAACCGCGTTACGCGTAAGGTCTATCTGCTCCGTCCCAAGCATCTAGGGGGGATTCAGATCCTCGACTGGGATAAGACCCAGATCGTCTTGGACAAGAACATGTCGGAACTGGAAGGCACCGGCGGGTTTCTGATACTTGGGTGGGATAAGGGAGACGGTGTGGACCTGGATGGTAAGCCGGTCGACGACATGGAATTGACCTTCGTCGGCAAGCCCACCCGCAACGCCAGCGAATTGCTGGCCTTCTGGGAATACATCCGCCGCTACATGGAAGAAGGGCCCGACGCCGCTCCCGCGCCCAAGAAACTCATCGATAAATTTCCCTGGCCCTGGCTGTCGCTCAAGGCCGCGTGGCGCCTGGATGCGCAGTTCCTGCGTCATAGCGCATTGTGGGTGTTCGTGCTGCTCAATATCCTGATGCTGCCGGCGATTCTGATCCACGCCATTGGCCACTGGCTGTCCCTGCTGCTTTGCTATGAGCCCAAGTTCCCACGGGTCATTGAGGAGGCCACCACAGATTCTGCCGCTTTCCCTTCGCACCGCTAAGTGGTTTGGATGCGCGAAGGCTACCTCAAGGATCGCAGCACCGGGGTAATTGATTCCGAAAGGAAGGAAGTTGAAATCACGCAACGCGCAGTCGGGAGCGAACTCTGATGTACTTGATTGAATGGGCGTTCCAGTTGTCGAAACAACAGATGTCCTACGAGGAGTGCCGAGAAGACGTCGAGAAACGCGCGCGCAAACCGGGGCAGCCTGAACTGAATGCCCCCTACGGTATTGGCGAGTCAGTTTCAGAATCTGTCTACCACAATGAATCGATTTATGCCCACAACGATGCCTTCATTGATGTCAGAACTTTCAATGATGAAAAGCGAGGGGTGATAACAATTTTCTTGGGTTGGATTGGGATTTTCCTCTTCTATGCGTTAGCCGAACTAGGAAACATTTCTGCCAGAAGAGTTATTACCGGCCAAGGTCCCGACGGCCAACCGGTCTTGTCATCCGACTACTTCTTCCTGATATTTATGCCATTGCTCTGCGTAGGGGCAATCTACATATACTTCAAGTACGCATTCCCATATCTGCGCTTAGAAAGTTTTACCGCCCGTCGCCTGATCGTGCGATTCAACAGAGTCACCCGCAAAGTCTATCTGTTACGCCCCGATGATCTGGGCGGCATTCGGATATTGAAATGGGAAAAGGCGCAGCCCGTCATCGATAAGAACATGACTGAACTGGACGGTACAGGCGGCTTTATCCTGTTGGCCTGGGATAGGGGCGACGGCGTGGATCTTGAGGGCAATCCCACCGACAACATCGAGCTCGCCTTCGTCGGCAAGCCCACCCGCAACGCCAGCGAACTGCTGGCCTTCTGGGAATACATCCGCCGCTACATGGAAGAAGGGCCCGAGGCCGCTCCGGCACCCAAGAAACTCATCAACAAATTCCCCTGGCCCTGGCTCTCATTCAAGGTCGCCTGGCGCCTGGACACCCAGTTTCTGCGCCACAGCGCGTTGTGGGTATTCGTGCTGCTCAACATCCTGATACTCCCGGCCATTCTGATCCACGCGACCGGCCACTGGCTGTCATTGCTGCTCTGCTATGAGCCCAAATTCCCTCGGGCCATTGAGGAAGCGGGCGCACCAGACAAAAAGCGAGCTGCCCCGCGCTAACGGAGGCAGCTCGCTTTCTTCTTTACCGGAACATACCGCGCAGGCCGCGCGGCGCCGGGACGGGCATTCAGCCCGCTTCCACCCGGTTGGCGTCCAGCACAGCCATGGCCGTCATGTTGATGATGCGGCGCACGGTGGAGCTGTTGGTCAGGATGTGGACGGGTGCGTTGGCGCCCAGCAGGAACGGGCCCACGGCCACGTTGCCGCCCGCTGCCGTCTTGAGCAGGTTGTAGGCGATGTTGCCGGCGTCCACGTTGGGGCACACCAGCAGGTTGGCTTCGCCCTTGAGCGTGGACGAAGGCAGGATGCGCATGCGCAGGGCCTCGTCCAGTGCGCAGTCGCCGTGCATTTCGCCGTCGATTTCCAGTTCCGGCGCGGCTTCGCGGACCAGTTCCAGGGCGCGGCGCATTTTCTCGCCCGAGGCCGAGCTGCCGGAGCCGAAGTTCGAGCGCGACAGCAGCGCCACCTTCGGGGCAAGGTTCATGCGCGCCATTTCCTGGGCCGCCATGATGGTGAATTCGGCGATCTGCTCGGCGGTGGGATCGTCGTTGATGTGCGTGTCCACCAGCACCACCGTGCGCTCGTCGAGCAGAAGGATGTTCATGGCGGCGTACACGTTGTGGCCCGGACGGCGGCCGATGACTTCGTCCACGAAGCGCAGGTGGTCGTGGTACGCGCCCACCGTGCCGCAGACCATGCCGTCGGCGTCGCCCAGGTGCACCATCATCGCGCCGATCAGCGTCAGGCGGCGGCGCATTTCGACGCGCGCCATTTCCTTGGTGATGCCGCGGCGGCTCATCAGTTCCCAGTAGGTGGTCCAGTACTGGTGGAAGCGCTCGTCGTATTCGGGGTTGGTGACTTCGACGTCTTCGCCCAGCCGCAGGCGCAGGCCGAATTTTTCGATGCGCGAGAGCAGCACGGCGGGACGGCCCACCAGGATGGGACGGGCCAGGCCCTCGTCGACGATCACCTGCACGGCGCGCAGCACGCGTTCGTCTTCGCCTTCGGTGAAGACGATGCGCGCCTTGCCACCGCCGCGCACGATGCGTTTGGCGGCCGAGAACAAGGGCTTCATGAACGCGCCCGAGTGGTACACGAACTGCTGGAGCTGCTCTTCGTAGGCTTCCAGGTCGGCCAGCGGGCGCGTCGCCACGCCGCCTTCCATCGCGGCCTTGGCCACGGCCGGCGCGATGCGCACGATGAGGCGCGGGTCGAAGGGCTTGGGGATCAGGTATTCGGGACCGAACGAGATGTCGTAGGTGCCGTAGGCGGCGGCAACGACTTCGTTCTGTTCTTCTTCGGCCAGTTCGGCAATGGCGTACACCGCCGCCATTTCCATCTCGCGCGTGATGGTCGTGGCGCCCACGTCCAGCGCGCCGCGGAAGATGTACGGAAAACACAGCACGTTGTTGACCTGGTTCGGGTAGTCCGACCGGCCCGTGGCCATGACCACGTCGTCGCGCACGCCGTGCGCCACTTCCGGCAGGATTTCCGGCGTGGGGTTGGCCAGCGCCAGGATCAGCGGACGCGAACCCATCGCGGCCACCATTTCCGGCTTGAGCACGCCGCCAGCCGACAGGCCCAGGAACACGTCGGCGTCCTGGATCACCTCGGCCAGCTTGCGCGCGTCGGTCTTTTGCGCAAAGCGCGCCTTGTCCGGGTCCATCAGCGTGGTGCGGCCTTCGTAGACCACGCCCTCGATGTCGGTGACCCAGATGTTTTCCAGCGGCAGGCCCAGGTCCACCATCAGGTCCAGGCAGGCCAGCGCCGCGGCGCCCGCGCCCGACGTGACCACCTTGACCGTCTTGATGTCCTTGCCCACGACCTTCAGGCCGTTGATGAAGGCGGCCGACACGCAGATCGCCGTGCCGTGCTGGTCGTCGTGGAACACCGGAATGTTCATGCGCTCGCGCAGCTTGCGCTCCACCGTGAAGCACTCGGGCGCCTTGATGTCTTCCAGGTTGATGCCGCCGAAGGTGGCTTCCAGGCCGGCGATGATCTCGACCAGCTTGTCCGGGTCGGTTTCGTTGATTTCGATGTCGAAAACATCCAGGCCGGCGAACTTCTTGAACAGCACCGCCTTGCCTTCCATCACCGGCTTGGAGGCCAGCGCGCCGATGTTGCCCAGGCCCAGCACCGCCGTGCCGTTGGTGATGACACCCACCAGGTTGCCGCGCGCGGTGTAGCGGAACACGTTGGCCGGGTCGGCCACGATTTCCTCGCAGGCCGCCGCCACGCCGGGCGAGTACGCCAGCGCCAGGTCGCGCTGGTTGACGAGCGGCTTGGACGCCACGACGGAAATCTTCCCCGGGGTGGGGTACTCGTGATAGTCCAATGCCGCCTGGCGGTCTGATTGCGTGTTCATGGGGCTGTAGCCTCGCTGTCTTGAAGTTGAAAAATTCTAGGCCCCAAGGCATAAGGTGATCATTCGGATTTAATATTGATCCATTAGCATTACCTTATGCCTTGTCTATGACAGCCTTTGATCCGGATGCCGTCACCCGGAAATTGACCTCGCGCCTGAAGATGCGCCACCTGATCCTGCTCCTGCAGATCGAGCAGCATGGGTCGCTGACCCGGGTGGCCGAGCACATGGCGACCAGCCAGCCGGCCGTGACCAACGCCCTGGCCGAGCTGGAAAGCATGTTCGACGTGCCCTTGTTCGACCGCTCCGTGCGCGGCATGACGCCCACGC
The DNA here is from genome assembly GCF_900156745.1 of Achromobacter sp. MFA1 R4. Lineage (NCBI taxonomy): Bacteria > Pseudomonadati > Pseudomonadota > Betaproteobacteria > Burkholderiales > Alcaligenaceae > Achromobacter > Achromobacter sp. MFA1 R4. The sequence continues at coordinate 801,054 of NZ_LT707065.1, forward strand.
CGATGGGCGCCGTGGTGCTGGCGCGGGCCCGGGGGCTGGTCCACGACCTGGGGCACCTGGTGCAGGACATGGAAACCGTGGCGGCCGGGCACGCCGCCCACCTGCACATCGGCGTGATCCCGTTTGTCTCGGGCCAGATGCTGTCGGCGGCCATCGGCCGCACGCTGCCCCAAGGCCGGCAGATCACCGCCACCATCCACGAGGGGCAGGGCCCGGCGCTGCTGCGCCAACTGCGCGACCACACGCTGGACGTGGTGGTGGGATGGGCCACGCCGTCGGTGGACCTGACCCACATTGGCTTCGAGGTGCTGTATCACCAGCAGCCGCGCCTGATCGCCAGCCGCCGGCTGGCCGCCCGGCTGGGCCGGTCGCGGCTGGAATGGAACCGGCTGGCCGACCTGGACTGGATCCTGGGCACGCCGGGCAGCCCGATCCGCGAGCAGGTGGCCAACATCTTCCTGCGCGCCGGGCTGGCGCCCCCGCCCCCGTCGGTCCAGAGCGACTCGTCCAAGCTGATCGGCGAAATGATCGTGGCAAGCGACCGCGCCGTGAGCATTCTGCCGGCCGACATCGCCGACGAACTGGTGCGCATCGCGGGCGCGGCCATCGTCCCGTACTCGTTCGATTGGACGCTGCCGCCGATTTCGATCTTCACGCGGTCGGACGGCCTGCGGCGCAACGTGGAGGCGCTGTTCGCCGCCGCCCTGCGCGAGGTCTACACCCGGGGCGCTCGTCCGCCCTCTTGATCGTCGGCGCGACTCGGGCCGTCGTATCATGAAAGCCGGACTGACCCGTGCGGCCGCCGACTCCCGGCCCGGACGCGGCGCCGGTCCTCCGGGAGGCCGAAGGCAATGACGCAGGCGAGAACGCAGGCTCCGCAAGCTCCTCGACCCTGGCACCAGCTCTCCGTCCACGAGACGCTGGCCATCCAGGTGACCAGCGCCGCTGGCCTGTCCCAGGACCAGATCCGGCGCAGGCAGGAAACCCATGGCCTGAACGCCCTGCCTCCCCCCGCCCGCCGCAGCGCCTGGCTGCGCTTTCTGGGCCATTTCAATGACGTGCTGATCTACATCCTGCTGGCTGCCGCGGTGGTGACCTCGTTGATGGGCCACTGGCTGGACACCACCGTCATCCTGGCCGTGGCGGTGATCAACGCCATCATCGGCTATGTGCAGGAGAGCCGGGCCGAGCGGTCGCTGGACGGCATCCGCAACATGATGTCGAACCGGGCACGCGTGGTGCGCGATGGCCAGAAGGAGGACATCGACGCGCGCGACCTGGTGCCGGGAGACATCGTCATCCTGCGACCGGGCGACAAGATTCCCGCCGACGTGCGGCTGTTCGACGCGCACAACCTGCACGTCGAGGAATCGATGCTGACCGGCGAATCCACCGTCGTCGAAAAGCACGACGCGCCCCTGCCAGGCGACGCGGCGCTGGGCGACCGCCTGAATATCGGGTTCTCGGGCACGCACGTCAGCGCGGGCAACGCGCGCGGCATCGTCATCGCGACCGGCAGCGACACCGAGATCGGCCACATCAATCGCATGATGACCGACGTGCATGCGCTGCAGACGCCGCTGCTGCGGCAGATGGCGCTGCTGGGCAAGCGCATTTTCCACGTGGTGCTGGTGATGGTGGCGGTGCTGTTCGTCGTGGGACGCTACCTGCTCGGCATGCCGCTGCCCGACCTGCTGCTGTCCCTGATCAGCATCGCGGTCGCCTCCGTGCCCGAAGGCCTGCCCGCCATCATCTCCATCATCCTGTCGCTGGGCGTGCAGCGCATGGCGCGCAACCGCGCCATCATCCGCAAGCTGCCGACCGTGGAAACGCTGGGCGCGATGACGGTGATCTGCTCGGACAAGACTGGCACCCTGACCATGAACGAGATGACCGCCAAGAATGTGCTGCTGGCGCAGGGCGTCTACCACGTGGCGGGCGACAACTACCAGCCCATCGGCGAGATCACGCGCGCATCCGACGGGCTGCCGGTGGACTGGCGGCACGAAGACGCGCTGACCCGCTTCGTGCGCGCCGCGGCGATCTGCAACGACAGCCAGTTGCACGAGGACGCCGACGGTCAGTGGCGCATCGTGGGCGGCCCCACCGAGGGCGCGATGATGGTGCTGGCGGCCAAGGCGGGCCAGGGCCTGGACGGCGTGGCCAAGCATGGCAAGGTGCCGTTCGACTCCGGCTACAAGTACATGGCGCGCCGCTGCGACGACCACGGGCACAACCTGATCTACGTCACCGGCGCGCCCGACGTGCTGTTCAGGCTGTGCGCGCACGAGCAGGGCGAGCATGGACCGCAGCCGCTGCGCCTGGACTACTGGGAACGCGGCCTGGCGGCCTTTGCGCAGCAGGGCCTGCGCACGCTGGCCGCGGCTTACAAGCCCGGCGCGGCGGGCGCCACCGCGCTGAGCCACGCCGACTTCCAGGACGGGCTCATCCTGCTCGGCGTGGCCGGCATCATGGACCCGCCCCGCCCCGAGGCCATCGCGGCCATCGCCCTGTGCAACCAGGCGGGGATCCGCGTGAAGATGATCACCGGCGACCATCCCGAAACCGCGCTCGCCATCGGCGCGATGCTGGGCATGACGCACGTGCGCGAGGCCGTCACGGGCGCGCAGCTCGAACAGATGAACGACGAGGAACTGGCCGCGCGGGTGCGCGACCATGACATCTTTGCCCGCACCAGTCCCGAGCACAAGCTGCGCCTCGTGCGCGCGCTGCAGGGCATGGGCGAGGTGGTCGGCATGACAGGCGACGGCGTCAACGACGCCCCCGCGCTCAAGCAGGCCGACGTGGGCGTGGCCATGGGCATCAAGGGCACCGAAGTCACCAAGGAAGCCGCGGACATGGTGCTGGCGGACGACAACTTCGCCTCCATTGCCTATGCGGTGCGCGAGGGACGCCGCGTCTACGACAACCTGAAAAAGACGATCCTCTTCATCCTGCCGACCAACCTGGCGCAGGGCCTGCTCGTCATCGCCGCGCTTCTAGCCGGCGCGCAGGCGCCGCTGACGCCATTGCAGATCCTGTGGATGAACATGGCCACGTCCATCACGTTGTCGTTCGGCCTGGCGTTCGAACCCGCCGAGCCCGGCATGATGCACCGGCCGCCACGCGATCCGGCGAAATCCATCCTCGACGCCTTCGCCATCTGGCGCATCGCCTTCGTGGGCCTGCTGTTCATGGCGTCGGCGTTCGTCATCGAGAAAAGCCTGATCGCCGCGGGACGCGACGCGGACTTCATCCGCACCGTCATTCTGCAGACGCTGGTGACGGCGCAATGGACCTACCTGTTCAACTGCCGCCTGCAGGACCGCTTTCCGCTCACGCCCAGCATGTTCCGCAACAAGGCGCTGTGGCTGGTCACGATCCTGCTGGGGCTGCTGCAATGCGCCTTGATCTACCTGCCCGGAATGAACCGCGTGTTCGGCACGGTGCCGCTGCCGCCCGAGTACTGGACGCTGACCCTGGTGGCCGCGGGCGTGCTGTTCTGCATCGTCGAGGGCGAAAAGTGGGTGCTGCGACGGTGGCGCGCGCGCCGCACACAAAAAATGCCAATAAATGTAAAGGTCCCCGCCGCAAGGCGATGAGCGCTCCTATACTTGCGGCCGCCAGGTTTCACGCAGGAGGGCTCGCCGCTTGTTCACCATCTCTACAACCATCGCGAGCCGCCGCGCGCTGACCCTGCTGGGCCTCGCCGCGCTGGCTGCGCTGTCGGGCTGCGGCTCGCTGCTCGGCGAAGGCACCGGCGCCGCGGCCGGCATCGCCGGCACCGCCATCGCCAACAAGGTCACGGACAACGCCACTGTCGCCACCGGCATCGGCCTGGGGGTGCAGGCCGGCGCCAAGGCCGCGCTGGCCTATGCGCAGCGCCAGACGCGCGGCGAGGAACAGGACGCCATCGCCAGGGCGGCCGGTCCGCTGGCGGTCGGCAAGGTGGCAAACTGGAACGTCAAGCACGCGCTGCCCATCGAAGAGGACGCGCGCGGCCAGGTCACCGTCAGCCGCCTCATCGGCGGCGCCAATCTCGAATGCAAGGAAGTGGTGTTCTCGGTGGACACGCCGGCGGACAAGCCGGACGCCGATCCGCTGCGCGAGTTCTACGTCACTACCGTGTGCCGAGACGGCGAGCACTGGCGCTGGGCCAGCGCCGAACCCGCCACGGCGCGCTGGGGTTCGCTCCAGTGAGGCGCGCGCTGGGCATGCTGGCGCTGGCCGCCAGCCTGGGCCTGGGCGGCTGCCAGAGCTCGTCCATCGGCCCCGCCACCGGCGCGGTGGTCGGCACGCTGAGCGGCGCGGCCACGGCCAATCCGGTCGCGGGCTTTGCGATCGGGGTGTCGGTGCAGGCGGCCGTGGACGCCACGGTGAAGTACGTCTTGCGCGAATGGAAAGACGATCAGCAGAACGTCATGGCCAACGCGGTGGGCGCGCTGCCTGTCGGCGAGGTGCGGCAATGGCAGATCCAGCGCACGCTGGCGGTGGGCAACGAGCGCGGCAGCATCCAGGCCGTGCGCGACATCGAGACGCCGCTGGCGCATTGCCGTGAAGTGCTGTTCACGGTGGAACTGGAGGGCGCCGCCCCCGCCTACGCCAGCACGATCTGCCGGCGGCAGGACGGCCAATGGAAGTGGGCGGCGGCCGAGCCATCGGTGGCGCGCTGGACCGGCCTGCAATAGCGCCAGCGCGCTTGCTCCCCGCCTGCCCGGCGCGCGATACTGGGCCGACGCCCTTCGCCTCCCCTTCCCCATGTCCGCAGGCCGCTTTCTCATGCAGCGCAGCGCCCTCCCCGGCGTGCAGGCCGTGGACGCGTGCAGCCGCCACGCGTTCGCGCGCCATACGCACGAGCAGTTCGGCATTGGGGTGATGCGCGAGGGCGCGCAGGTGTCGCACAGCGGGCGCGGCCAGGTCGAGGCGGGGCCGGGCTACGTCATCACCGTCAACCCTGGCGAGGTGCACGACGGCGCGCCGATCGGCGGCGGCGTGCGCGCCTGGCAGATGCTGTATCTGGATCCGGGGGTGATCGCCCAGGCCGCCGCGGCCTATGAATTCGAGCACCCTGCCCGAAAGCAACCCGGTCTTGCCCGCGACGTCCTGGCGCTGTATGCGCTCGTCACGTCGGGCGCGGCGCCGCTGGCGTGCGAGGCGCTGCTGCTGCGCGTGCTGGCGCAGGCGGGCGGTGCGCGCGGCGCGCCTGCCGCGGTCCCGCCCTCGCGCGGCGTGCCGGCCTCGCTTCGCCATGCGCTGGCCCTGGTCGACGACGATCCGGCCGCCGCGCTGTCGCTGGCCGACCTGGCCGCCGCCAGCGGCCTTGGCCGCTACCAGGTGTTGCGCGCCTTTCGGCGCGCAACCGGGCTGACGCCGCACGCCTACCAGATGCAGCGCCGCCTGCTGCTGGCGCGCCGGCTGATCCGGCAGGGCATGGCGCTGGCCGATGCGGCCGCGGCCGGCGGCTTTGCCGACCAGAGCCACATGACACGCCTGTTCGTGCGCGCCTACGGCGTGTCGCCGCGCGGATACGCACTGGCCGCCCGCGGCGCCTGACGGCGCGCCTTCCCGCAATTTCGTTCAAGACCGGATGTGTTCCGGCGCCCTACGCTGCGCCTTTTCCACAAGGACGCACACCATGGGCATCAGCGAACGAAGGCGCGGCCACGTCTACCTGGCGGCAGCCATGGTGCTGGTGGGCAGCACGGTCACCGTCAGCAAGATCATCGGCGCCGGCTCCCGCCCTTCACCGCCACCGCGTTGCGCTTTGCGATCGCGCTGCCCTGCTTCGCCCTGCTGATGGCCGCCACCGGCGCGCGCTTCCCCCGGCTGGGCCGGCACGACTGGCTGCTGCTGGCGGTACAGGCCGTCGCCGGGAGCGTCGGCTACACGACGCTGCTCATCGCCGGGCTCCAGCGCACCTCGGCGGTGGACGGCGGCATCATCCTGGGCACATTGCCGCTGGTGACTGCCGCGATCGCCATGCTGGTGCTGCGCGAACGGCCCGGCAAGCCGGCGCTGGCCGCCATCGGCATCGCCGCGTTCGGCGTGTGGCTGATGTCGCGCAACGCCCACGACGCGGGGAGCGCGGGGTCGCTGACGGGCAACGCGCTGATCCTGGGCGCGGTGGCCTGCGAAGGCCTCTTCATCCTCCTGAACAAGCGACTGCGCACGCCGGTCGCGCCGCTGGCGTTGTCGACCCTGATGACGGGCTTCGGACTGGCGTTTTCGGCCCTGGTCTGCCTGGTCGAAGCGCCCTGGACCGTGTCCCTGACGCCCGCCGCGCTGCTTGCCGTCGGCTACTACGCGCTGGTGCCCACCGTGGGCGGATTCCTGCTCTGGTACGCGGGCGCTGCGCGGGTGGACGGGGCGGAAGCGGCAATGTTCACGGCCCTGGCGCCGGTATCGGCGGTGCTGCTGGCCGCGGGGCTGCTGGGCGAAGCGCTGTCCGCCAGCCAGCTCGCCGGCATGGCCTGCGTGCTGGGCGCGGCGCTGGCGCTGGGGCGGGCGCGGGCAGGGCCAGCCCCGTCCCCGGCCCGAAAGCGCACGGCGTCTACCCGCGGCTGAAGGCCAGCGCGAATTCGTCGGAAAAGATGTCCGCCAGCGACCGCCGCAGGGCCGCCGCGCGCTCCGCGCCGTAGGCCGCCTCGAAGCGCTGTTGCGCGTCCTTCCAGAGGCGGCGGGACTCCGCCAGCTTCGCGCGGCCCGTCTCGGTGAGTTCGACCCGGCGGCTGCGGCCGTCGAGCGGGTCGCGCATCATGCGCACATAGCCGTCGCGCTGCAGGGGCTTGAGGTTGTGGGCCAGCGCGGACCGGTCCAGCACCATGGCCCGCGCCAGGTCCGTCATGGAGGGCGACCCGGCGCGCGCGATATGGACCAGGATGGAATGCTGCGAGACTTTCAGTCCGCACGGCGCCAGCACCGAGTCGTAGAGCTGCGACACGCGGCGCGTCGCCTTGCGCAACGCGGCGCCGTTGCAGATGAGCGGATCCGTGGGGACGGCGGCGCCAAGAGGCGGGGCATCGGACATGGCAGGCGGCATGGGTAAGTCTGCGGGTGAGGACATAACGCTACTGCCGGGGCGGTCCCGCGTCCAGTGCGTGATTTCCAGTGCGTGATTGACAGATATTGGCATATGCACGTAAATTTTATCGACCTTTTTCACAGGCCTGCCCCGTCCATGCCAGCGACTGCCCCGCCCCGCCCCGCCAATGCGCGCTTGCAGGCCATGCTTCACGCCCCCATCGCGCCCACGCTCGCGCGGCTGGCCTGGCCCAATATCCTGATGATGCTCGCGCAGTCCTCCACCGGCCTGATCGAGACCTGGTTCCTGGCGCGGCTGGGCACGCCCGTGCTGGCGGGCGTGGCGCTGGTGGTGCCGGTGCTGATGCTGATGCAGAACATGTCGCAGGGCGCGATGGGCGGCGGAATCTCCGCCGCCGTCGCGCGGGCCCTGGGCGGAGGCCGGCAGCTTGAAGCGGACCAGCTCGTGCTGCACGCCGTCGTCCTCAATGCGCTGCTGGGCATCGTCTTCTGCGTGCTGCTGCTGGCGTTCGGGCCGGCGCTGTACCGGGCGCTGGGCGCCGAGGGCGCGGCGCTCGACGCGGCGCTGGCCTATTCCAACGTCATCTTCGGCGGCATCGTCCTGATGTGGCTGATGAACGCGTTCGCCAGCGCCATCCGCGGCACGGGCAACATGCTGGTGCCCGGCGCGGTGATCTGCGGCGGCGCGCTGCTGCTGGTGCCGCTCTCGCCCTGCCTGATTTTCGGATGGGGGCCCTTCCCGGCCCTGGGCGTGGCGGGCGGCGGCTGGGCGCTGGTGATCTACTACGCCGTGGGCACGCTCATCCTGGGCGCGTACTGCGCCAGCGGCCGCAATGCGGCCCGGCTGGTATCCAGCAAGCTGCACGCGGGACTCATGCGCAGCATCCTGAGCGTGGGCGCGCTGGCCACCATCAACCCGCTGCTGACCAACGCGCTGGTGGCCCTGACCGCCGCGCTGGTGGGCGCCTATTCGGGCGAGGCCGCCCTGGCGGGCTACGGGGTCGCGGTGCGCCTGGAATATCTGCTGATGCCGATTGCCTTCGGCCTGGGCGCCCCGATGGTGGCGATGGTGGGGTCCAACATCGGCGCGGGCCAACCGGAGCGCGCCATGCGCATCGCCCTGACCGGCGGCGCGATGGCCTTCGTGCTGGCCGAAGCCATCGGGCTGGCGGCGGCGTTCTTTCCCGAAGCGTGGCTGCGCCTGTTCGGCGCGCAGGACCACATGCTGCAGGCCGGCGCGGACTACCTGCGCATCGTCGGTCCGGTGTATGGCTTTTTTGCGCTGGGCTTTTCGCTGTATTTCGCGTCGCAGGGCGCGGGGCGCCTGAAATGGCCGCTCACCGCGGGATTCCTGCGCCTGCTCGTCGGCATCGGCGCGGGCGGCATCGCGCTGCACCTGACCGGCTCGCTGACAGTGTTTTTCGTGTTCTCGGCCGTGGCGATGTGCCTGTATGGGCTGATCATCCTGGCGGCCGTCGCGTCGGGCTCCTGGTTCGACCGCGGGCATCTGCCGGGACGCCGGCTGTTCGCGCGATAGGCGCCACCGGCGCGTCACGCAAGGCGTACGCCACGAGGTCGGCCGCATAGGCGGGCAGGTCGTCGCGCACGCACAGCACCAGGTCGCGGTCGGCCCACGCGTCGGCCAGCGCCACCCGGGCCACCCCGGCCGCGCGGCCATATCGCACGGCGGCCGCGCGCGGCACGATGGCGACACCCACGCCCTGCCCCACCATCCTGCAGACGGCCTCGAAACCGCGCAGCCGCACGCGGTAGGACAAGGGCTTGCCGCTGCGGCGCGCGTGGTGCGCGATGTGTTCCTCGAGCGCGCTGCCCTGCACCAGTCCCACGAATTCATGCCCGGCCACGTCGTCCAGCTGCACCTGCGGCCGCGCCGCGAGCGGATGGCCCCGCGGCACGATCAGTGTCAGCGGATCGTGGCGGAAGATGCGCGTGCGCAGGCCATGCAGGTCGGCCGAGTCCGCCAGCACCCCGATGTCGCACGCGCCGGCGCGCAGCGCATCGGCGATCTCGTGGCTGAGCCGCTCTTCCAGGTCGACGGAGATGCGCGGATGGTCTTTGAGAAACGCGCCCAGCACCGGCGGCAGGTATTCGCTGAGCGCCGTGGTGTTGCACAGCACGCGCACGTGCCCCGCCAGGCCGAGGCCGTAATGGTCCAGCTCGCCGCGCATGCGGTCGATCTGGCCCAGCACCAGCCGGGCGTGGTGGACCAGGGTACGTCCGGCCGGCGTGGCGTCGACGCCGCGCGGCTCGCGCACCAGCAGCGCCACGCCCAGCGCGTCTTCCATGCCCCGGATGCGCTCGCTGGCCGACGCCAGCGTCATGTGCGAACGGCGCGCGCCGCCCGTGATGGAGCCGCTTTCGTGCACGTTGAGAAAGAGACGAAGATCGGTCAGGTCGAATCGCATGAAAAAAGCGTAGCACGCCAGCCTCAGGCGCTGCCATAGCCTGGGTACGCAAGATCCCGATAGGCACGTGTGCATCACGCACGACAGAATGCGACCCGTACCCACCCCGATTAGGAAATGCCGTGCATATCGCAATCCTGCACCTTTTCGCCACGCGCCGGCCGCCGTCGGCGTTGGCCGCGATGGCGAACCCTGCCTCAGGCCTGGCCGAAGCGAAACGCGGATCGGACCGTGACATCTTTGCTGCCCGGCGGCACGCGCCGCCCGCCCCCTGCGAGGCCGCATGAACCTCCTCGATCCGGCGCTGCTGGGCGCCATCGTTGCCGTGTTCGTGCTGGCCGGCGTGGTCAAGGGCGTCGTGGGCCTGGGCCTGCCCACCATTTCCATGGCATTGCTGGCGCTGGTGATGGCCCCGGCGCAGGCGGCAGCGCTGCTGATCGTGCCGTCGCTGATCACCAATCTCTGGCAGGCGCGGCCCTGGGCCACGCTGGGCGCGGTCCTGCGCCGCATCGCGGGCATGCAGGCGGGCGTCTGCGCCGGGACGCTCGCCGGCGCGCTGTGGCTGGGCCCACCCTCCGGCCAGTGGGCCGGCGTGTGTCTCGGACTGGCGCTGGCGGCCTATGCCGCCTGGGGCCTGTTCGGCGCGCCGCCCCAACTGCCGCCAGATATGCCGCCCCGCCGCGCCCAGTTGCTGGGCGCGGCCGCCGGCGCGCTCACCGGCGTGATCACTGCCGCCACGGGCGTGTTCGTCATCCCCGCCGTGCCGTATCTGCAGGCGCTGGATCTGGACAAGGATCAGCTCATCCAGGCCATGGGGATTTCCTTCACGGTCTCGACCGTGGCGCTGGCCGCGGGGTTGGGACTGAATGGCGGATACACCGCCGGCGCCGCGGGCGCCTCGCTCCTGATGCTGCTGCCCGCGCTGGCCGGCATGGCCCTGGGCCAGCGGCTGCGTCACCGGCTGTCGGCGCGCACGTTCAAACTGTGCTTCATGGTCAGCCTGGCGCTGCTGGGCGCCTATCAGGCCGCGCGCGGCCTGGCGGTCATCGGGGCCTAGGCGGCCAGCCGCCGTTCATCCACGAAGCCGATCGACACCGACATCTCGCGCCAGCGCGCCAGTTCCTGCTGCACCGCCTGGATCTTGCCGCGCGCCTGGTCGAATGCGTCGCGGCCCAGGAACAGGTGCAGGGGCGCGTACTGGGCCTGCGCGGCATGGATCAGCGCCTGCGCCGCCTTGACCGGATCGCCGCCCTGGTCCGGCGCGCGCGGCCCGCGCGCGGACAGTTCGGGCGAACCGCCGGGATCGCCGGCGCGCATCGCGCCCGGATAGACGAGCGACACGCGGATGCCCAGCGGCGCGGCCTCGGCGGCCAGGGTTTCGGTCAGGCCGCTGACCGCGAACTTGGCGGCGCTGTAGGCGCCCCACTGCGCGCAGCGCCCGTCAAAGCCCAGGATCGACGAGATGTTGAACACATGCCCGCCGCGCTGCGCGCGCAGGCGCGGCATCACGGCGCGGATGACGTTCAGCACGCCGAACACATGGGTATCGAAGGCGCCGCGCAGTTGCGCATCCGACAGGCTGTCCAGCGTCCCTTGCGGCCCCTGCCCCGCCCCGTTCACCACCACGTCGATGCCGCCGAACGCGGCAATGGTCGCGTCCACGGCGCGGCGCACGGCGCGTTCGTCGGCCAGGTTGACCGTCAGGGGCAGAAAGCGGCCTTCCAGCTTGGCGCCCACCGCCTCCAGCAATGCATCGCCGTCGCCCGACGTGGCCGCCACCTTGTGGCCCTGGTCCAGCAGCATTTTGACGAGCACCAGGCCCAACCCCGCCGACGCATCCGTCACCAGCCAGATTTTTTCCGTGTTCATGTGATTCCCTTCCCTTGCTCGCGGCGGCCGGCGAGATGCCTGCCCCCCCCGGTCCGAGGCTGGCGCGCTCCGCAGAGCCGATGGCCAGCACGGCCCTGGACAGGATAGTAAGAACCGGGGATAGGCCCGTACAGGCTCGATCTTGCGTGAAACCTGCCTATTTCTACGGCGATGCGCGCGGGGCCGTCCGGACGCGGACATCCGGCGCGGCCGGCAGGCCCGCCCGATATGGCGGATAATCCGTCTGTTTGCCGCCGCCACGCGCGGCGGATCATTGCGGCGCCTTTTGCCCCGCAGCTTTCGGAGTCAGCTATGTATCGCGGCATTGAGGCGATCGAACACTTCATGGAATCCATCGGCCTGCCCTGGCAGCCCGGCAAGACCGCGCGCGCCGAACTGCGCGCCAGCTACCGTATCGGCAACACCCGTCCGCTGGGCATCGACTGCACGCTGGTGGAGTTCCACTGCGACGCCAAGCGGGCCAAGGTATGGGTGCCGGAATTCTCGCGCACGAGTTTTCACCAGTGGTTCGAGGTGCCCTACCAGGAGTTCGAATTCACGCCCGGCGGCTCCATGCTCAAGATCAAGGCCGCGGCCCGCGGCAACGCGCCGCCCTACAGCGTGGGCATCAAGCCGCTGGCCTGATCGCCTCGCCGGGCACGCCGTTCAGAGCTGCTTGTACATGATCGTCGTGCCGTCCACCTTGGCCGGGTCGACCGGATCGCGCGCAAAGCCCGGAATCACCCCCACCGTCTGATAGCCCAGCGCCGCATACAGCGGCTCGGCCGCGTCGCCCGTGCGCGTGTCCAGGGTGAGCAGGCTGCGGTTCAGCCGGACCGCCATGGCCTCGACCTCGCGCATCAGCCGGCGCGCAATGCCCTGCCGGCGCCAGTCCGGATGCACCAGCAGCTTGCGCACCTCGGCGCGGTGCGGCTGGTTGGGCGGCGTGTCGGTATCGAGCTGCACGGAACCCGCGATCCGTCCGTCCACGCGCGCCGCCCACAGGGTGAGCGCGCCGCTCCGCACGCCCGGCAGCACCTTGCCGCGCCAGAACGACGCCGCGTCCTCAAGGGTGTAGGGCAAGACGAAACTGACGCTGGCGCCCGCGTGCACGCAGGCGTGCAGCAGGGTGGCGAGCTCGGGCACGGCGGCCGCGGCGGCGTCGGCCGGCAGCGGCATCACTTCAAGGCAGGCAGAGGTCATGGCGGGGCTCAGACGATGAAAAGCAGATAACGGGCGCCGCTGTGCGGCGGGGTCGCGAAGGCGCTGGCGCCGAACAGCTGATAGCGCAGGCAGTCGCCCGGAAGCAGCCGATGCGCCTGGCCATCCACGGTGATGGACAGTTCGCCATCCAGCATCAGCAGATGGTGTTCCAGCCCCGGGCGCGGCGATTGTTCATAGGCGATGCGGGCGTTCGCGGCCAGTTCGCAGGCCAGCACCTCGCCCGCGAGCCGCTGCGACGGCGGCGACACCGACCGGCGCCGGAAGCCGACGGAGTCGTCCACCCACACCGCCTGCGCCTGTTCGGGCACCCGGGCGACGAAGTCGTCCTCGACCATCAGCATCAGGCGCGACATGGTCAGACCATAGGCGGCGCACAGTTTGCCGAGCACGCTGGCGGTCGGACTGACCTCGGCATTTTCGAGCCGCGAGAGCGTCGCGCGGCTGATGCCGGCGCGGCCGGCCAGATCGTCCAGGGACCACCCCCGGTCCTGGCGCAGCATTTTGAGGCGGGCGGCAAGACGATGATCCAGCCCGGCGTCGGCGGCGGTCGTTGATTTTTCCATAATCGGGAATTTATCCCAGATATGAAATTCGGTCGACTGCGTGTATTCCCCAATGCGGATCCCGCCCGGCAACCGGGACACTAGGAAAGAACCGCGCCGGATTCGGCACAATAGCGGTCATGCCAACGGCCTGACTCCCCTACATGACCTTTCTTTGCGCGTTGACTACCGGTTCCCTCCCCTCGCTGCACGAGCGCAGCGTGTCGCACGCGCTCACCGCTGAAGAAGCCCAGGCCACGCCGCTGGGCCAGGCGATCGCCCCGCTCGTGGCCGCGCATCCCGGCAAATCCGGCATCCATGCCCTGGCCCACCCCCACGACGCCTTCGCCGCGCGCATGATGCTGGCGCGCGCGGCCGAACGCAGCCTGGATGTGCAGTACTACATCTGGCACGACGACATGACGGGCACCATGCTGCTGGAGGCCCTGCACGACGCGGCCGACCGCGGCGTGCGGGTGCGCCTGCTGCTGGACGACAACGGCACGTCCGGGCTGGACCAGACGCTGTCCGCGCTGGACGGCCATCCGAACATCGACGTGCGGCTCTACAACCCTTTCGCGGTGCGCTGGCCCAAGCCGCTGGGCTACCTGACGGATTTTTCCCGCCTGAACCGCCGGATGCACAACAAGTCGTTCACCGCGGACAACCAGGCCACGATCGTCGGCGGGCGCAACATCGGCGACGAGTATTTCGGCGCCACCCATGGCGTGCTGTTCACGGACCTGGACGTGCTGGCCATCGGCGCGGCGGTCGGCGACGTGTCGGCGGACTTCGATCGGTATTGGAGCAGCGATTCCGCGTATCCGGTGTCTGGCCTGCTCAAGAAGGCCGCTTCCAACGAGCTGGACGAGCTGGAGGCCGACGCGGCCACGGTCGAACGATCGCCCGAAGCCGCCGCGTATGCGCAGGCCATGCGCGAGCTGCCGTTCATACGCCAGTTGCTGCGCGGCGAACTTCCCATGGAGTGGACGCAGACGCGCATGGTCAGCGACGACCCGCGCAAGACGCTGGGCACCGCGCCGCGCGAAGCGATGCTGCCGCACCAGCTGCAGGACATCCTGGGCGTGCCGGCCAAGGCGCTGGTGCTGGTGTCGCCCTATTTCGTGCCCACGGCGGCGGGCACGCGCGCGTTCGCCAACATGGCGCGCAATGGCGTCAAGGTGCGGGTGCTGACCAATGCGCTGGAAGCGACCGATGTCGCGGTCGTGCACTCGGGCTACGCCAAGCGCCGCAAGGACCTGCTGGCCGCCGGCGTCGAGCTCTACGAAATGAAGCGGATGGCCCAACCCGTCGAGCGCAACAGGGGATTGGGGCCTTTCGGCAGTTCGGGCTCCAGCCTGCACGCCAAGACCTTTGCCGTGGACGGCGAGCGCGTGTTCGTCGGCTCGTTCAACTTCGACCCCCGCTCGGCGCGCCTGAACACCGAACTGGGCTTTGTCATCAACAGCCCGACGCTGGCGCGGCACATCGAGGACACGTTCGACGACGAGCTTGCCCGCACCGCCTACCGCGTGCGGATCGACGAGATGGGCAAGCTCTACTGGCTGGACACGCGCGACGGCCAGACCGTGCGCCACGACCGCGAGCCGGGCGCCACGCTCTGGCAGCGCCTGACGGTGTGGATCGCGTCGCGGCTGCCGCTGGAGCCTTTGCTGTAAGACTGGCAACAAGCGGAGTGGCCCGCCCGCGCGCAAGGCGTAGACTGGACACGGATTTCAGACATTTTCCGCCCGCCATGACCAAGACGCCCGCCGACGCCCTGCTCGCGCAGTGGGACTGGAGCCGCGCCGCCGCCGACCTGGATGCGCACGGCCACGCCATCCTGCCCGCCCTGTTGACGCCCGCCCAATGCGCCAGCCTGTCCGACGCCTACGGCGCGGACGAACGCTACCGCAGCCGGACCGTGATGGCGCGCCACGGCTTCGGCCGGGGCGAGTACAAGTACTTCCGCTACCCCTTGCCCGACCTGCCCCGGCAGTTGCGCGGCGGGCTGTATCCGCACCTGGCGCCGATCGCCAACCGCTGGAACCGGCAGATGGGGATCGATGTGCAATACCCCGCCGACCATGCGTCATTTCTGGCGCGCTGCCACGCGGCCGGCCAGCGCCGGCCGACGCCGCTGATCCTGCAATACGGACCGGGCGACTACAACTGCCTGCACCAGGACCTGTACGGCGAACACGTTTTTCCCTTGCAGGTGGCCGTGCTGCTGTCCCGGCCTGGCGTGGATTTCACCGGCGGCGAATTCGTCATGACCGAAACCGGCAGCCGCGAGCAGCGCGCCGACGTCCTGCCCCTGCAACAGGGCGATGCCCTGGTCTTTACCGTGAACCAGCGCCCGGTGCCCGGCGCGCGCGGCTGGCGCCGAGTGGCCATGCGCCATGGCGTCAGCGAACTGCGCTCGGGGCGGCGCCACACGCTGGGCCTCATCTTCCACGACGCGGTGTGACATGACCCCGACCCTGGATCTTTTTGGCGGCGACGATCCCGCCCAGCACGGGCGCGTGGCGCTCGGCCCGCAGTCGGTGGTGCTGCGCGGCTATGCGCTGCCGGCGGTGGAGGCGCTGCTGGCCGGCGTGGATGCCGTGACCGCGCAGGCGCCTTTCCGGCAGATGGTGACGCCGGGCGGCTACACGATGTCGGTGGCGCTGACCAACTGCGGCGAACTGGGGTGGACCACGGACGCCCGCGGGTATCGCTACAGCCGCATCGACCCGCAGACCGGCCAACCTTGGCCCGCGATGCCGGACGCCTTCAGGCAACTGGCGCAGGACGCGGCGCGGGAGGCCGGCTTTCCCGGTTTCTCGCCGGATGCGTGCCTGGTCAACCGCTACGAGCCCGGATCGCGCCTGTCGCTGCACCAGGACCGCAACGAACGCGATTACGGCGCGCCCATCGTGTCCGTTTCGCTGGGCATGCCGGCCCTGTTCCTGTTCGGTGGCGACGAGCGCGGGGACAGGGCCGCCCGGGTGCCGCTCTTTCACGGCGACGTCGTCGTCTGGGGCGGGGTGGACCGGCTGCGCTTTCATGGCGTCATGCCCTTGAAAGACCTGCCGCATCCGCGCCTGGGCAGCCGGCGCATCAATTTCACCCTGCGCAAGGCGGGCTAGCCGGCGCCGCGCACCGGCCCCGCGATCCCGCGGTCCGCCACGCAATACGGGTTCGCCGCGTCTGGCGGCGGGAACGCGCCGGCCCTACTATGGCGCTCCCCTCGCCCCGCCCCTCGGAGCCCCATGCGTACCCGCACTGCCCGCGCCCTGCTTTGCGCCCTGCTTTTCGCCCTGATCCGCGCGCCTGCTCTCGCGGCCGCGCCGCCTGCCGTCGTCGAAAACTCCCTGGGCATGACATTCGTGCCCGTGCCGGCCGGCACGTTCCAGATGGGCAGCGACGAGACGCCCCAGGCGCTTGCCGCCGCTTATCCCCACTATCCGCCCGACCGCTACGCCCAGCTCTCGGACGAAGCGCCGGTGCACACCGTGCGCATTACCCGGCCGTTTTATCTGGCGCGCACCGAAGTCACCGTGGGCCAGTTCAGGCGTTTCATCGAAGCCTCCGGCTACGTCCCGGAGTCTGAAGCCGACGGCACGGGCGGCTATGGCTATAACGCCGCCTACGACCCCGAAACCTCCGCCTCCGGCGACGCCTTCGAAGGCCGAGACCGCCGGTACTCCTGGCGCAATCCCGGCTTTGCGCAGGACGACGATCACCCCGTGGTGAACATCAGCTGGAACGACGCCATGGCGCTGGCGCAGTGGCTGACCCGAACCGAAGGCCGCGTCTACCGGCTGCCCACCGAGGCCGAATGGGAATATGCCTGCCGCGCCGGCGCCCGCACGCGCTACCAGAACGGCGACGACCCGGCCGGGATGCCCGACGTGGGCAATGGCTTCGACGCGGACGCCGCCCCCCTGTGGCCGACATGGCAGGTCTACGCCTCGTCCCGCCGCGACGGCAACACATTCACCGCGCCGGTCGCCCGCTACGCCCCCAACGCGTTCGGCCTGTACGACATGCACGGCAACGCCTGGGAATGGGTCTCGGACTGGTACGGCGAGGACTACTACGCCAACTCGCCGACCGACGACCCGCAAGGCCCGGCCACCGGCAACGTGCGCGTGCGCCGCGGCGGCTCCTGGCACACCTGGGCGCTGTACACCCGCGCCTCGTACCGCAACTGGAATACACAGGAAACGCGCTATCCGCTGGTCGGGATGCGCCTGGTGCGCGAGGCCGACCCGGCCGATTGACGATAAAAGGCTGCCCGGTGGGTTAGCATGGCCGCACGATCCATTTGAAGAGAAACCTGACATGCATACGCTGGGCCGTCTCGTCCTGCTTGTGAACGACTACGACACCGCCATCGCCTTCTACCGGGACAAGCTCGGCATGGAGGTTTTTGTCGACATGCCTGTCGGCCAGCAGCGCTATGTGCACCTGCGCCTGCACGATCAGCCCGCGGTCGGCGTGTGGCTGCTGCAGGCCCAGACGCAGGCGCAGCGCGACCGCGTGGGCGACCAGACCGGCGGCCAGCCGGTTGGGGTGTTCTACACCGACGATGTGCTGCGCGACCATGCCCAGTTCGCGGCCAAGGGGGTGCGCTTCACCCGCGACCCCGTGCAAGAGGAAACCGCGGCCTACGCCCACTTCATCGACCTGTACGGCAACGAGTTCGTGCTGGTCCAGTTGAAGCAGCCGGCCTAGCGCCGGGGTCCGGACATGGCGCGCCAACCGTCACGCCAGGACTGGATCCGGCGCGCCGCGCCTTCCAGCCGCCTGGAGCGCATCGAGGCCTATTTCGGCGGCCATGGCTACGACATGCACCGCCACGACACCTACGCCATCGGGCGCACGCTGGCGGGTGTGCAGAGCTTTCACTACCGGCGCGGGCTGCGGCACAGCCTGCCGGGCGGCACCCTCGTGCTGCATCCGGACGAGGCCCACGACGGCCAGGCCGGAACCGAGGCCGGCTTTCACTACCGCATGATCTACGTGGAGCCGGCCCTCATCCAGCAGATCCTGGGCGGCCGGCCGCTGCCTTTCATCCGCGACGGCATCAGCGACGATCCCCGGCTGTACGCGGCCAGCGACGCCCTGCTGCAGGCCACGGGCCAGGCTATCGATCCGCTGCAGGAGGACGACGCCCTCTTCGAACTGGCCCACGCGCTGTGCGCGGCCGCAGGCCGCAAGACGGGCCGGCGCCTGCCCGACCATGCCGCGGCCGAGCGCGCACGGCAGTACGTGCACGCCTCGCTGGGCCAGGCGATCACCTTGGACGACCTGGCGCGCGCGGCGGGCGCCGACCGCTGGCGCCTGTCGCGCGATTTCCGCGCGCTGTTCGGCACCAGCCCCTACCGCTACGTGATGCTGCGCCGCCTGGACCTTGCGCGCCGCCTCATCGCGGCGGGCAGCCCGCTGGCGCAGGCCGCGGCGGACGCCGGATTCACCGATCAAAGCCACCTCACGCGCCGCCATGTGCAGGCGTATGGCATGGCGCCCGACCGCTGGCGGCGGATGCTGCGGGCCTGACGCGCGGCGCCGCCAAAACCTGCTCGATCGTACAAGACGGCCCCCCGTCGCGGGCGTATCGTGAGGGCTTTCCCACCCCACGGCGACGCCCCCATGCCTTCCCCGCACCCCATCAATCTTGCCGCCAAGCTGGCGCTGATCCAGGAACACTGGATGCCCAAGGTCATCGCCGAGATGAACGACTACCAGTTCAAGCTCGTCAAGCTGCAAGGCGAGTTCGTCTGGCACGCGCATGCCGACACGGACGAGACCTTCATCGTCATCCAGGGCCGGCTGCGCATCGCGCTGCGTGACGGCGAGATCGACCTGGGCCCCGGCGAAATGACCGTGATTCCCAAGGGCGTGGAGCACAAGCCCTGTGCGCCCGAGGAAGTCCAGGTCATGCTGATCGAGCCGCGCGGCGTGGTCAACACCGGCGACCAGGGCGGGCCGCGCAGCGCGCCCAACGACGTATGGATCTGAACGTCGGCCTTTGCTAAGGTGGGACCCGGATAAATAAGGCCCGCATCCATGAGGTCCGGGTATTTGAGACTGGGGTATTTGAGGCCCAGTACGTTCGCCCCCGATGCGCAAGGCCATAACACGCAAGGCCAGAACAGGAGAAAACCATGTCCAAAGTCATGCTGGTCACAGGCGGCAGCCGCGGCATCGGCGCCGCCGTCGCCAAGCTGGCCGCCCGCCGCGGCTACGCGGTGGGCGTCAACTATCACGCGAATGCCGATGCCGCCCAGGCCGTCGTGGACGAGATCCAGCGCGGCGGCGGCACGGCCATCGCCATCCAGGGCGACGTCGCGCAGGAAGATCAGGTGATGCGCATGTTCCGCACGCTGGATGAGCGCCTGGGCAGGATCGATGCGCTGGTCAACAACGCCGGCATCCTGGAAAAGCAGATGCGCGTCGAGGAAATGGACGCCGCCCGCCTGCACCGGGTGCTGTCCACCAACGTCGTCGGCGCCTTCCTGTGCGCGCGCGAAGCGGTGCGGCGGATGTCGCCGCGCCATGGCGGCCAGGGCGGCGCCATCGTCAATGTGTCCTCGGCCGCGGCGCGCCTGGGCTCCCCGAATGAATACGTGGACTACGCGGCGTCCAAGGGCGCGATGGACACGCTGACCATCGGCCTGTCCAAGGAAGTCGCGCCCGAAGGCATCCGCGTGAACGGCGTGCGCCCCGGCACGATCTACACCGAGATGCACGCCAGCGGCGGCGAACCCGGCCGCGTCGACCGGCTCAAAAGCGTGATTCCCCTGCGCCGCGGCGGCACCGTCCAGGAGGTGGCCGGCGCAGTCATGTGGCTGTTCTCGGACGAGGCCGGCTATACCAGCGGCTCGTTCATCGAGGTATCGGGCGGCAGTTGAACGGGCTACTTGCCGCCCGTCGAGATCACGCTCTTATCCTGCCCGGCGGAAATGCGCGCCTCGACGCGGCGCAGCACGGCCAGCACGAACAGGGCAATCAGGGTGCTGACCAAGGCGGTGGCCTCGCGCCCCATGCCCGCGGCCACGCCGATGGCGGCCGTCATCCAGATGCTGGCCGAGGTGGTGAGACCGTGGATTTCACGCTCTTGCCCCAGCTTGATGATGGCGCCCGCGCCCAGAAAGCCGATGCCGGCGATGACGCCCTGCAGCACGCGGCTCAGGTCGCCGACGTCCATGCCGCCCTGCAGCGGCACCAGCACGAAGATCGCCGCGCCCAGCGCCACCAGCATATGCGTGCGCAAGCCGGCGGCCTTGCCTTTGAGTTCGCGCTCGTAACCCAGCAGACCGCCCAGCAGGACGGCCATGCCCAAACGGAGCACGATGCGCGTCGCCTCGCCCACGTCGGGGATGTCGGCGAATTCGCTACGCACCGTGGTCCAGATTTCCAGCCAGATTTCCGCCATCGACGATTCCTTGGAGCCGTGAAGCACCGAGCATAGCAGGCGGCGCGGCGATCGCGGCGGACGTCCCGCGTGTCTGATTCTGTCGCATCTCGGGCCGACACGGCACCGCTCATCCGGTTTACAACTCCTGCATGGCCGCGCCGGCCGGCGCGCATCGACAGGAGTTCCACATGGACTTGCAGCTGGCGGGTAAACGCGTGCTCATCACGGGCGCTTCCAAGGGCATCGGCCTGGCCTGCGCGATCGCCTTCGCGCGGGAAGGCGCCGAGCCGATACTGGTCGCGCGCGACGATGCCGCCTTGCATGGCGCCACCGCGGCGATCCGCGAGCAGACGGGCCGGCAGGCCGATGCGGTCACGCTGGACCTGGCCCAGCCCGGCGCGGCGGAACGCCTGTGCAAAGAAGCCGGCCCCGTCGACATCCTGGTGAACAATGCGGGCGCGGTGCCGGGCGGGGCGCTGGACCAGGTGCAGGACGAACGCTGGCGCGCGGGGTGGGAACTGAAGGTGCACGGTTACATCGGCCTGGCGCGCCATTACTACCCCCGGATGCGCGAGGCGGGGTCGGGCGTCATCGCCAACATCATCGGCATGGCGGGCTCGGCCCCGCGCGCCGACTATATCTGCGGCGCGGCGGCCAACGCCTCGCTCATCGCGTTCACGCGGGCGCTGGGCGGGGAGTCGCCGCGCCACGGCGTGCGGGTGTTCGGCGTCAACCCGTCGCGCACGCGCACCGACCGCGTGCTGACCTTGGCGCGGCAGCGCGCGCAGGCGCGCTGGGGCGATGAATCGCGCTGGCAGGACACGCTGTCGGACCTGCCTTTCGGGCGGCTGATGGAGCCGGCCGAGGTGGCCGACATGATCGTGTTCGGGGCCTCGCCCCGCGCGGGCTATCTGAGCGGCACCGTGATCGACCTGGACGGCGGCGAGCAATACGCCCCGCACGGGCGCTGAGGCCCGCGCCGGCCGGCTGGCGTCAGGCAGCCGCCGCCTGCCAGCCCGCCAGCAGCGCCGGCAACTGCCGCATGTCGGTAAAGACATGCGACACGCCCACGCTGCGCAGCGCCTGCGCGCCGCTGTGGCCGAGGTCGCCGGGGCTGTAGCCGAACACGGTGGCGCCCGCGGCCACGCCCGCCGTCGCGCCCGTCACCGTGTCTTCGACGATGGCGCAGCGCGCCGGGTCCACGCCCAGCGCCTGCGCGGCGGCCAGGTACACGTCCGGGAACGGCTTGCTGCGCGGCATTTCGTGACCGCTGAAGACCCGGCCCTCGAAGCAGTCCGCAATGCCCACCTTGGCCAGTTGCAGTTCGACCTTGCGCCGGTCCGCCCCCGAGGCCACGGCGATGCGGCCGTCCAGCGCCTCGTGCAGCGCGCGCACCGCGCCGGGCGCGCCGGGAATCTCGAGCAGATCGCGGTCCAGGGCGTCGTTGCGGCGCTGGCGGAACTGGTCGAACCATGCGGGCGAGATCCGGGCGCCGGTGCGCGCCTCGATCAGCGGCAACTCGTCCTTGACCGCCTTCCCGGTGAAAATCTCCATCGTCTGCGCATGCGTGATGCCCCAGCCCAGTTCATTGAGCATCTCGGTCAGCACGCGGCTGGTGATGGGTTCGGAATCGACCAGGACGCCGTCGCAGTCGAACAGCACGGCGTCAAAGGGAAAATCAGTCATTGCAGGCAGCCGGGGGAGTATCCATGAAGCGGGTAAGCATACTGCACGGCGGCCCGGCCGCCGGACAGCAAGCCGCGGAGTGTCTCCGCGCCGCATCCTGGCTACGCTGTACGTTCGTATCGACGGCGGCGGCTGCCGCCCTGCCCCCCCCCATGACCATGACCACGCCCCCTCACCGGCCGCTCGGCCAATACGATTGGCCCCGCATCGCGCGGGACCTGGATGCGCAGGGCTGGGCGATCCTGCCCGCGCTGTACGCGCCGGACGACGCGCGCGCGCTGGCGCGGCTGCAGGCGTTGGACGGGCCGCTTGCCGATCCCCTCCCGGCGCCGATTGCCCGGCTGCGCGCCGATCTCTACACCCGGCTGCTGCCCGTGGCGCGCGCCTGGGCGCAATCGCTGGGCCAGGACGTTGCGTATCCCGACGACCTGGCCGCCTACGCGCGCCAGAACCGACGGGCCGGTCAATCGCGCGGCCTGACCGCCCTCCGGCGCCTGGCCGCCGGCGGCTACCAGCCGCTGCTGCAGCATGCCGACGGAACCGATGTTTTTCCGCTGCGGCTCATCGTCCTGCTGTCCGAGCCCGGCGTGGACTACACGGGCGGCGAAACCGTCATGACCGAGCAGCGCCCGCGCATGCAGTCGCGCCCGATGGTGCTGCCCCTGGGCCTGGGCGACGCGGCGGTGATCGCGGTATCGCACCGGCCGGTGCGGGGCGCGCAGGGCGTCTACCGCGTGACGGCGCGCCAGGCCATCAGCCGCGTGCGCAGCGGCGAGCGCGTCGGCCTGGACCTGATGCTGCACGACGCGCCGTCGCCGTAGCGCGTTTGCCCGCCCTCAGAAATCCATCGACGCCGACAGCATCACCGTGCGCGGCACGCCCTGGGAAATCGTGCCGTACGACGCCACCCCCGACCAATAGGCGCGGTTGAACACGTTGACCACGTTGGCGCGCAGCGTCACGTCCTTGCCCTGGACCTTGACGGCGTAGCGCGCGCCCAGGTCGAACGTGGTCCATGACGGTACGGACTGCGTGTTGGCCTGGTTGATGTATTCGCGGCCGGTGTAGATCATGCCCCCGGTCAGCGTCAGCCCAGCCACCCACGGCGTATCCCACTCGGCGCCCAGGTTGACCGCGACGGTCGGCACGCCCACCGGCCGATTGCCGCGCGTGGCGGCGCTGTTGGTGCGCGTGAGCTCGCCGTCCAGGAAAGTCACGCCGCCCAGCAGGCGCAGGCCGCGCAGCGGCTCGCCGGACACGTTCAGCTCCAGCCCGCGGTTGCGCTGCTCGCTGTCCGCGGCGTACACGCCGTTGGTGAGCTGGCCGCTGGGCTTGGTGATCTCGAACGCGCTCAGCGTCACCATGGCGCTGTCCAGTTCCACCTTGACGCCCACTTCCTTCTGCCTGGCCTTGTACGGCTTGAAGACCTCGCCCGCATTGGTGGCGGTCGCTGGCGCCACGTCGCCCTTGCTCAGGCCTTCGATGTAATTGGCGTAGAACGAGACATTGCGCCACGGCTTGATGACCAGCCCGGCCAGCGGCGTGGTCGCGCTCTCGTCGTAGCTGACGGTGCGCACGCCGGTCGCGCCATTGAAGTTGCGCGATTCGATGCGCTGGTGGCGCACGCCCAGCGTAAGCTGCGCCCGATCGTCCAGGATGCTCAGCGTGTCGGCCAGCGCCAGCCCGGACAGGTCGGACGACGACACCTTGGGCACGTTGGCCGGCGCGGGGATGTGCTGCGCCGGACGCGTAATCGGATCGTAGATGTTGGACGTCAGCGGCGTGCCGTTCACGCTGGCCTGCAGGTTGCGATCGCTGTACAGGCTGCCCATGACGGTCACCGCGTGGCGCACCGGCCCGGTGTCCAGCTGCGCGCGCAGGCCGGCGTTGTAGGTGCTGCGGTTGACCTGGAAGCGGAAGTTGTTCGGCGTCACCACCGTGTCGCCGGCTTCGTTCACGATGGTGGGCGTCTGGTCCGACAGGCGCGAGACGAAGGTGTCCGAGCCGCCCGCGTCGGCAAACACCGTCAGGCGGTCGCTGATGTCGTACTCCACGCGCAGCAGCGCCGACTCGCCGTCCGATTTCCACCAGCCCCAGGGCTGGGTGGCGTTGCGGCGGCCATCGGGCGCGCGCGGCACGGCGATGCCGGGCGCGACCAGGAACGGCCGCGTCGGGGTGTCGATCTTTTCATGCTGGGTCAGCAGGTCCAGCGAGGCGCGCAGCCGCTCGCCCTGGTAATCCAGCGACAGCGCGCCGATGCTCGTGCGCGAGTTCATGTTGTCCAGCGGCGTATCGCCCTGCCGGTGCATGCCGTTGACCCGCACGCCCCATTCGCCGGCGTCGCCGAAGCGGCGGCTCAGGTCCACGCGGGCGCCGAATTGCGAATCAGCCATGTAGTCGGCCGACACGCGGGTCAGGTCGTCGGGCAGCGACCGCTTGGGCACCATATTGATCACGCCGCCCACGCCGCTGTTGGGGGACATGCCGTACAGCAGCGCCGCCGGCCCCTTCAGCACTTCCACGCGCTCGATGTAGTCGGTGAAGACGTGGTAGTTGGGCGCCACGCCATAGACGCCGTCGAACGCGATCTCGCCCAGGTTGCCCTCGCCGATGGGAAAGCCGCGGATGTAGAACGAGTCGGTCACGCCGCCGATCTGGCCGGTAAAGCGCACGGACGGCTCGACAGTCAGCGCGTCGGCCAGGGTCACGGCCTGGCGATTCGCCAGCAGGTCGGACGTATAGCTGGTGACGTTGAACGGCGTGTCCATCACATCGCGGTTGCCCAGCAGGCCGAGCCGGGCGCCGCGGGCGACCTGTCCGCCGGCGAATTCGACCGGCAACGTGGACGGTCCCACGCCCGCGCCATCCACGGTGACCGCGGGCAGCAGGGTGGCCTCGCCCGCGGCGGCCGGCAGTTTGCGCAATGCATACGCCCCGCCGCCCTGTTCCGACAGGGCAACGCCAGAGCCGGCCAGCAGGCGGGCAAAGCCCTCGCGCACGGAGTAGGCGCCCTGCAGGCCGTCGCTGTGCAGGCCCGCGACCATTGCGGGGTCGAACGACAGCGGCACACCCGCCGCGGCCGCGAACTGCGCCAGGACGTCGCCCAGCGGGCCCGCCGCGATGGCATACGACTTGCGCGCGGCGGCAGCGGCGGGCTCGGCCGCCTGCGCCAGCGCCGGCGCGCCCGCAACGGCCAGCAGCGCCAGTCCCAGGCCGGCGGCGCGGGCCAGGGCCGCGGCGGGCGACAGGACGGCGCGGACGCGGGGCGGGCGCGGCGATCGGGAGATTCGGATAACCATGAAACGATCCTTCGTGGGTGTCGGGGTGGCGCGCGTGTCGCGACGGTTCACCCGGTACACCGGACGAAGCGGAAAAAAGTGTCAGGCCATCGGCGATTAATTTGTAACCGCGGCGCGCGGCCCCACCGTCGTCCACAACGGCGTCATCCGGCTCACCCTGACCGGCAGCGTCTTTTCCAGCAGGCGCAGGCTGGCGTCGATGTCATTCAGCGGGAAGGCGCCCGACACCCGCAGCCCCGCCACCGCGGGATCGCACCGCAGCACGCCCCGCCGATAGCGGGCCAGTTCATCCACCAGATCCGCCAGCCGCCAATTGCGCGCGGCCAGCATGCCGTCCACCCACGACGCCGCCGCGCCGTCGGCGGCAACCGGCGCCGCGGCCTCGCGCGCGGTGAAGACGGTCTGCTCGCCCGCCGCCAGCACCAGGCCCGAATCCGTCCGGGCGGGCTGGACCTGCACCGCGCCGTCGAACACCGCGACGCGGACACGGCCGCCTTCTTCCCGGACCAGGAAGCGCGTGCCCAGCGCGCGCAGGCTGCCCTGCGCGGTCTGCACGACGAAGGGGCGGTGGACCGGCGCAGGATCGCGCCCTGTCGTCAGCAGGATTTCGCCGCCGCGCAGCCAGAGGACACGCTGCGTGGGGCTGTAGTCGACATCGACGGCGCTGCCGGTGTTCAGCACCAGCTCGGTCCCATCGGCCAGCGCCACGCGGCGCTGCTCGCCCGTCGCCGTGCGCAGGTCCGCGCGCCATTCGCGCCAGGGCAGTTCGCGCGCGCCCATCCACGCCGCGGGTCCCAGCACCAGCAACCCAGCCAACGCGCGCAAGGCCTGCCGGCGTGCGGCGCGGTCGGCCTGGCGCAACGCCTGCCCGCCCAGGCGCGGCGGCACCTGGCCGAAGCCGCGCAGCATCGCCTCGACGCGCTGCCAGGCGGCTTCGTGCGCGGCGCTGCGCGCGCGCCAGCGGTCGAAGGCCGCGCGGTCCGCCACCGACAGGGTCTCGGATTGCAAGCGCACCAGCCAGCCGGCCGCTTCCTGCAGGATGGCGGGGTCGATGGCCGCGTTCACGGCGCGTCCGCCTGGTAGGCGATCAGGCAGGCGGCGAACGCGGCCTGCATGTGGCGCTTCACGGTGGACAGCGATACGCGCTGCGTCCGCGCGATCTCCTCATAACCCATGCCATCAAACTGCGACATCAGGAAAGCCTCGCGCGTGCGGGCTGACAGCGAACGCAGGGCGGCATCGATGGCGTGCAGCGTTTCCAGGATGAGTGCGCGCGCCTCCGGCGACGGCGCCTCGGCCGCGGGCAATTGCGCCACCGCGGCGAGATACGCGTCTTCCACCGCGCGGCGGCGCCAGTGATCCGCCACCAGGCCCTTGGCGATGTGGGTCAGCAGCGCGCGCGGCTCGGCGCCCGCCTCCTGCCTGCGCCGTCCGGCCATCAGCCGCACGAACGTGTCGTGCGCCAGATCGGCGGCATCGAAAGAACTGCCCAGCTTTCCGCGCAACCACGTCGCCAGCCAGCCGTGGTGTTCTCGATAAAGCTTCGTGACGTTATCGGCGCAGGAAGATTGCGGCGCAGGCAAGGCGCACCTCGGACCATATGCAAATAGGAATTATTTTTATTTTATACGAGCCTGCCGAGCGGCGCTGGCGTGCCCACGTCCCGGGGGGCGGTGGGATAGAATCGATCACTTCCAGCCACGTAGATGAGCGCCATGCAGAACGACCCGTCCATGCCTCGTTTTCTTGCCAGCGGTGGAGAAATGGGCGTACGGGTCGGCGTCCATGACTGGGCGGCCACGCCGCTGGGTCCCCTCTCCACCTGGCCCGCCTCCCTGCGCATCGCCGCGGGCATGGTGCTGTCATCCCGGTTCCCGGCCTGCCTGGTCTGGGGCCCCGAGCTGATCTCCCTCTACAACGATGCCTTCGTGCCCATCCTGGGCGCCAAGCCGGACGCGTTGGGCCGCCCGTTCAACGAGGTCTGGCACGAAGCCTGGCCGCTGATCGGCCCCATCGCGGAACGCGCCTTCGCGGGCGAGCCCACCTTCATCGAAGACTACGCGCTGGAAATCCAGCGCTACGGCCGCGCGGAGATGGCAAGTTTCACGTTCTGCTATAGCCCGGTGCGCGACGAAGACGGCAAGGTGGTCGGGATGATCGACACGGTCATCGAGACCACTGCCCGCATCGGCGCCGAGAAGGCGCAGGCCGACGCGCTGCGCCTGACCGAAGAGGCGCTGCGCCAGAGCCAGAAGATGGAAGCGGTGGGACAGCTTGCGGGCGGGGTGGCGCATGACTTCAACAATCTGCTGACCGGCATTTCGGGCAGCCTGGAACTGCTGAGCCAGCGCGTCGCGCAGGGCCGGCTCAACGAGCTGGAGCGCCACATCGCGGTGGCGAAAAGCAGCGCCACGAAGGCCGGCGTCCTCACGCGCCGCCTGCTGACCTTTTCCCGCCACCATCCGCTCGAGCGCCGGGCCGTGGACATCAACCAGGTCATCGGCGACATGGAGGATCTGATCCGGCGCAGCGCCGGCGCGGCGGTCACGCTGGAACTGGAGTGCGACCGCGGGCTGTGGCCCGTCTGGATCGACTCGCACCAGCTCGAGAACGCGCTGCTGAACCTGTGCCTGAATGCCCGCGACGCCATGTCCTCCAGCGGCGCCTTGCGCATCGAGACGCGCAAAGTCGCCCTGCCCACCGGCGCCACGCGCGAGTTCCGGATCGAGGCCGGCGATTACGTCCTGCTGCGCGTGTCCGACGCGGGCTGCGGCATGACGCCCGAGATCGTGCAGCGCATGTTCGAGCCCTTCTACACCACCAAGCCGGCTGAACGGGGCACCGGGCTGGGGCTGTCGCTGGTGCACGACTTCGTCCGGCAATCGGGCGGGCATGTGCACGTGCGTTCGCAGCCGGGACAGGGCACGGACATCGACCTGTATTTTCCGCGCCATGGCGGGGCGGCGATGGAGCCCCCGGCGGCCTTGCCGGCGGCAACGGCCGAGCCGCCCCGGGTCTCCCAGGGCGAAACGGTGCTGCTGGCCGAAGACGACGCCGCGGTGCGCGAAGTCACGGCCGAAGTCCTGAAAGAAATGGGCTATACCGTGCTCGAAGTGACAGACGGGGCCAGCGCCCTCAAGCACCTGAACGCCAACGCACGGATCGATCTGCTGGTCTGCGATCTGGCGCTGCCGGGCGGCATGAACGGACGCCGGGTCGCCGAAATGGGCCAGGCGCTGCGGCCCGGCATGAAAGTGCTGTTCATCACGGGCTATGGCGAAAGCGCCGAAGGCGCCAATGCGCCCGTGTCAGGCGCCCCCCTGCTGCTCAAGCCCTACACCCTGGACGACCTGATGCGCGAGGTGCACGCGCTGATGCGCTGATGTGCTGACCCGTCAATCCGGCAGCCTGCGCCGCGCCGACCAGATCCAGAACAAGGCCCCCATCGACAGCAGCATCGCGCACAGCAGGCAGGCAAAACAGATCAAGAGGCCAAAGAAGTAATAGCGGTCATAGACCCGCGCCGCCCACCACGCGACGCCGCCATATACCGCCATGACAAGGAACGGCAGCCATAGCACCGCGACCCCGGCGCGCCGCCAGCCGGGCGTGTTCAGGCGCGGATATTTTTCAGGCCGCGCCCGCAGCCACAGCGCCAGCACGGACAGGACCGGCAGCAGGAACGCCAGCACCGCCAGCACCAGCACACCCGCGTCCAGGAACGTCGCCACGAACTCGCGCAAGATCATCTCCTCGCACGGCGCATTGGCGGCGCCGTCCCGGATGTTATACACGAGCCCCGGCTACAGCCTTACAGCTTCGGCGCGTAGCGCACCGTCAGCATCACATTGCGCGGCTCGCCGTAATAGTTGTTGCCCCCCAGGGTGTTGTAGGAAGGCACGTAATACTTCTTGTCGAACACGTTGTTCACGTTCAGCCCGAAGCTCAATTCCGGCGTCGCCTGATAGCCCAGGCGCGCGTTCCAGATCGTGAATCCCGCCAACTTGAACTCACGGTCGGAGCTGATCGTCTGCGTCTGCGCGTTGACGCCCGCGCCCACGCTCAGGCGGTTCCACGCGCCCGGCAGCCTGTAGTTGGCCCACAGGCGCAGCATGTGCTTGGGCGTCCAGGTATTGAAGACCTTGCCCTGGTTGTCGGGGTCCGACAGGAACTTGGTGGTGTTGTAGGTATAGCCGGCGTACAGTTCGAGCCCCCGGACGACCTCGCCGGAGATCTCGGCCTCCACGCCCTGGCTGCGCACCTCGCCCGCCGCGCGCGAGCAATACCAGCCGTTGCAGGCAAACCCAGCGTCGTAGTCGTTGACGGCGCGGTTCTTGTGGTCGTAGCGGAACACGGCAAGCAGGGTGTTGACCCGGCCGCCGGCCAGTTCGCCCTTGATGCCGGCTTCGTAGTTCTTGCCTTCGATCGGCTCGAGCAGGCTGCCCGACACGGTGCGCTCGGTCTGCGGTTCGAAGACCGTGGTGTAGCTCGTGTAGACGGACCAGTTGTCGTTCAGCGCATACACGATGCCGGCGTAGGGAATGAAGCGGCCCGACGTCGACGACGTGGTCGTGCTGCCGTCGCCGCTGTAGCGGTAGTCGAACCAGCCCACGCGCCCGCCGCCGATCAGCGAGAGCGACTCCGTGGGCTTGACGCGCCAGGTGCCGTAGATGCCTTTTTGGCGGATGTCGTAGGCGCTGCGCGAATCGTAGCCGCTGGCGGCCGCGATGCTGTCGATGTCCTGCCAGGGGCGGTGGTGATCGATGTCGTAGATGTTGCCGCCGCCCTGCCAGGCGCGCGTGAAGCGGTCGTTCGTGGTGAGCTTGGAGTAGTTGGCCCCCACCACCACTTCCTGCGCCATGCCCCAGGCCGTGAAGTCGCCGGCCAGCGACATGTCCAGGGCGCGCTGCTCGCTCTTGAAATCCACGCCGAAATTGCCGTAGCTCAGGCCGCTGCCGTCGCGCTCCACGGCGCCGGCGACGCGCTGGTGCACGGTGGTGTTGTCTTCCTCCATCGCCACCCCGGCCAGCCGGAGGCGCCACGCGTCGTTGAAGCGATGCGTCACATCCGCGTTGAAGATGGTCTGGTCGTTCGTGGCGCGATTCCAGGTCGAGCCCGTGAATGTGGAGCGCGGCAGATCGATGCTGCCGCCATCGGCAAAGCGCGGATAGCCCACGAACATGGGACGCGAGCGGCTGTACCGGTTGCTGACGCCCAGGCCCACCGTCGTGTCGGCTGTGATGTCATAGTCCAGCGCGGCGTACAGGTTGCGCGTCCTGTCCCAGACATAGTCGATGTAGGAATGGCTCCGGTCCTCGTCCAGCACCATGCGGCCGCGCAGCGTGCCCGACGCGTTCAAGGGGCCGCCCGCGTCCAGCGTCAGGCCGTAGTGGTCCCAGGACCCCGCCTTGCCCGTGACCACCACGGACGGTTCGGCGCCGCCTCGCTTGCGCACCAGGTTGATCGCGCCGCCCGGACTGCCGGCGCCCTGCAGCAGGCCGGCCGCGCCTCTCAGGATTTCCACGCGGTCGTAGAACACCAGGGAATCCTGCTCCCAGTTGCCCAGGCTGTAGCTGTTGCGCAGCAAGGGCACGCCGTCATACTGCAGCAGATCCACCGGAAAGCCGCGCGCATTGATCGCCACGCCCGCCCCCACGCCCTGCACGCCCACCATGCCCACCGTGTTGTTGACGGCGTCCGGCAGGCTGGTCATGTCCTGGTCGTCCATGCGCTGGCGCGTCAGCACGGTGATGGACTGCGGAATGTCCTTGAGCGCCTGCGCCGTCTTGCCGATGGTCACGGCCGGCGAGGTATACGAACCGGTGCCCTCCGTCGTGGTGGCGTCGCCCGTCACCGTGACGGGCGCCAGCATCGCGGTCGGGCCGGCCGCCGGCGCCTGCCGCAGGCGGTAGCCGCCCTCGACCCGCGCCACGGCCTGCAGGCCCGTGCCCAGCAGCAGGCGTTCGAGCGCGGCGTCGACGCCATGGACTCCCGACACGCCCCGCGTCGTCACGCCGGCCGTCAGGCCCGGGTCCGACGCCACCATCACGCCGGCCTGCGCGCCGAACGTCCCCAGCGCCGCGCTGAGCGGGCCGGCCGGGACGCTGAAGGCAATGGCGCCGGGCGTCTGCGCCATCGCCGCTGCGGGCCACGCCGACGCGACGGCGACGGGCGCGGCAAGGGCGAATGCCGCGTGGCTCAGATGTAGGCGGACGGACACCGCGGCTCGGGCGGCGCGGATGGAAAGAGATGACATCGAAGGATTCCCAGGCTCATGAAAGGTCGCAGCAGCCGCGTGACCGGGCCGCTTTGTCTACATGAAGCGCGAGATCGGGATATCCGCCGTTGCTGTTACAAAAAGGCCGGCGGCACGGGTCATGCCAGGCCTACCGTCACCCAGTAGCGGGTATAGCGGCGCACCCGAACCGGCAGGATCTCCTGCAGCATGGCCAGGACCCGGTCCGTGTCGGACAACGGGAACGCGCCCACCACGCGCAGGCCCGCCGCCTCGGCGGTGCAATTCAGCAGGCCCGGTCTGTACCGGCCCAGTTCGTCCAGGAAGTCCGACAACGGCATTTCGTCGGCGATCAGCATGCCCTGCAGCCAGGCGGACGCGCCGGGCGCCAAGGGGCCCGACTGGAAAGCCCCGTTCGCGGAGAACTCCGCCTGCTCGCCGGCCTGCACGCGCCGCGGCGCATCGCCGGGCGGCAAGCCGCGCACATCCACCGCGCCTTCCAGCACCGCGACCCGCATGCGGCCGGCCTCCAGGTCGCGCACCAGAAAGTGGGTGCCCACCGGCGTGAGCACCCCGCCGCGGGTGCGCAAAGTGAAGGGCCGCCCCAGCGTGTCGCGGGCGGTGACGATCCCGATCTCGCCCTGCAGCAGCACCAGTTCGCGCCGCTCCGCCGTATAGCGCAGGTCCAGCGCGCTGCCGGCGTTCAGCTCGACCCGGGTTCCGTCAGGCAGCGTCAGCGACCGGCGTTCGCCCGTGCCGGTGCGCAGGTCGGCCGACAAGCGGCGCACGGCATCGCGCTCGCCCACCGCCCAGGCCCCCAGGCCCACGCCGACCGCCGCGACCATCGCGCGGATCGCCGTGCGTCGCGACCGGATCAGCGGCGCCTGCAACAAGGTGCGCGAGGCCACCGACGGTCCGGCCTGCGCCACGCCCGCTGCCACATCGCGCGTCAGCGCGGAGAATCGCTGCCAGGCCAGTTCATGGGCGGGATCGGCCCGCCGCCAGTGTTCGAAGCGATCCCGCTCGGCGGCGCTGGCGTCTTCGCGCAGCCGCACCCACCAGTCGGCGGCCTGCCGGACCACTTTTGGATCGATCGCGCCGGCTTCGGGCGCGTGCGGCCGCAACAACGGGAGGTTACTCATGGCGCGGGCGTTCAGCCGTAGACGGCCGCATAGCAATGCACCAGCGCGCGCGCCAGGGATTTCTGCACGGCGTTGGGCGTGAGGCCCAGGCGCTCGCCGATCTCGGCGTACGACAGGCCGTCGATCTGGGCCATCAGGAAGATGCGCCGGCTGGTCATCGGCAGGGTGTCCAGCAGTTCGCAGATCTGCGTCAGCGCCTCGATGATCAGGGCCCGGGCTTCGACGGAAGGCTCGACCGCCGGCGGCTGCAGCGCCAGCGTCTCGGCATACGCGGCCTCCAGCGCCGCGCGCCGCGCCCGGCCGATCAGCAGGCGCGTGGCGATCGTGCGCAGATAGGCGCGGGGTTCAAGCAGCGGCTCGCGCACATTGGCGCGGATCAGGCGTTCGAAGGTGTCATGTGCCAGGTCCGCCGCGTCGCAGGCGTTGCCGAGCTTGCGCTGCAGCACGCCGCGCAGCCACTGGTGATGGGCCTGGTAAACGGATTGCACC
Source organism: Achromobacter sp. MFA1 R4 (assembly GCF_900156745.1). Lineage (NCBI taxonomy): Bacteria > Pseudomonadati > Pseudomonadota > Betaproteobacteria > Burkholderiales > Alcaligenaceae > Achromobacter > Achromobacter sp. MFA1 R4. Next base: position 834,415 of record NZ_LT707065.1, read on the forward strand.
TCTGCGCGAGAGGCGAAGGAAGAGGATGGCATGGCGATGCGGCCCGGCGTCGCCGCCAACGGGCAAGACAAATGAAAACGATTCGCAATTATAGGTGCGGATTTTGTCTGTGCAAGGCGCGGCCGTCTGGCGCGGTGCAGGCGCGGCGACCGCACGGCTGGGCGCAGGGACGCGCCGGGGGCCGCTTGCCCGCCCGGCCGCGTCAGTAATCCATGGGAACGTGGCTCTGCGCGGCGCGTATTTCCTGCAGATGCCGTTCGGCCTCTTCGCGTTCGACGGCGGGCGGCAGCGCGCGCCAACTGACCAGATTCCCCGGCGTCTTCAATGGCATCCAACCCAGCACGCTGTAGAGCGAAATCGCGGTGCCGCCGGTATCCAGCCGCGTCTCGTAATACCCCTGACGTTCCGGCGCGGTGTCGCCGGGCGTCCAATCCAACTGAGACATCCAGGTCTCCTCCTGGTGAAGCTTATGCGCTAGGGTCCGCCATTCGCGCGGGACGGGTCACGACGGACCGGCCGCGCGGAACGGGGACACGTTTGATCGTATAGCGTCCGGACCCGCTTGTCCCCTGTCAAAAAGACTGAATTTTTGATTCCCGGCAGAGGGGAATCCCTAGGCTACCGTAGGTTTCGGATTGCTAAAGCACGAATACAGGCGCTAGGATGCGGCAACGGATTTTTACACCCCCCGGCGGACGTGGAGCGACCGGGCCCCTCGGGCAAACGACGGCCATGCCGAAAACGATCTTTCCGCACTACCCAAGAGATCGGCTGGCCGCCCTGGCAAGCGCCAATGCCCTGCGCGCGATCCGCGAAGGCCTGCTGTGGGTCATGCCGTGCCTGCTGGTGTCCGCGCTGTTCCTGGTGCTGTCGGTCTGCGCCCGGCTGCTCGGGCTGCCCGACGCCCTGGCCGATCTGCTGGCCAGCCTGCACCGCAAGCTGTCGGGCATCATGCCGCTGCTGGCCGGCACGTCCATCGGCTACATGCTGTCGATCCGCCACCGCCTCCCGCATCTGCCCACGGCGCTGCTGTGCCTGTGCTTTGTCGTCATCGCCGAAAACGTGCTGGCACCGTATCCCCGGGCGGCGGCCACGCTCACGCTGTTCATCGCGATCCTGGCGCCGATCGCGGCCGTGCCCCTGATGGCCCGCCTGCACCGCCGGCGCTGGACGCAACTGGCGCCGGACGGCCTGGTCGGCGAGAACGTCCGCGACTCGCTGAACATGATCGTTCCGGGCCTGCTGACGGCGGGCGTGGTGATGGCGGTGCTGTCCGCCGCCCTGCGCATTCCCGCCATCGCCCAGGTGGACATCCCGCTCAGCCTCGCGTCGCTGGACAGCCCGTTCGCCTCCGGCGCCCTGGTCGCCGCGCTGAACTCGCTGCTGTGGTTCTTCGGCATCCATGGGGCCCATGCCATGGCGCCCATCATGGACGTCCTGGACCAGGCGACCCGGCTCAACGCCACTACCGCCGCGGCGGGCTACGAAAGCGTGTATGCGCTGAACGGCACGCTGCTGGGCGCGTTTGCCTTCATTGGCGGATCGGGCGCAACGCTGTCGCTGGTGGTGGCCATCCTGTTGTTCTCGCGTAGCGAGTCGCTGCGCGTGCTGGCCCTGGCGAGCATTCCGGTGTCGCTGCTGAACGTCAACGAAATCCTGCTGTTCGGCCTGCCCCTCATCCTGAATCCGCGGCTGCTCCTGCCCTTCGTGCTCACGCCCGTGGTCAACGTGACCATTGCCCTGGCGGTGGTGCAGCTTGGCTGGCTGGCGCCCGCGACGGTCACGCTGCCGTTGACCTCGCCGGTGCTGTTCAACGCCTATCTGGGCGCTGGCGAGCACCTGGTCGGGATCGCATTGCAGTTGGCGCTGGTGGCGCTGGGCGCGTGCATCTATGCGCCCTGCCTGATCGCGCTGGAGCGTCAGCGCACGGCCGATTCCACGGTGTACTTCAAGTCGCTGGACACCACGTTTCCGCAATTGCAGGAAGAATCGCTGCTCTATGCCCATGATCCCGTGGCGTCCACCTACGCCAACCGAGCGCGGCGCCGCGCCGAGGTCTCGCGCATCCGCGCCATCAGCGAATACGACTTCTACCTGGAATTCCAGCCGCAGGTGTCGCTGCGCACGGGCCTGTGCACCGGCTGCGAGGCGCTGCTGCGCGCCACCGGTCCCGAAGGCACGCAGCAGGCGCCGCTGGAATTCCTGCGCTGGCTGGCGCAGGCCGACCTGATGCGGGACGTGGACCTGTGGGTGGCGCGGCAGGCGGTGCGGCAATGCCTGGCGTGGCGCGCGCAAGGCTTCACGCTGCCCATGACCATCAACGTCACCGGCGCAACGCTGACGTCGCCCGCCTCCCTGGACCGGCTGATCAAGGTGCTGGAGCAGGCGCAGGGCCAGGTCTCGGTGGAACTCACGGAAGACGCGCTGGTCGAGGACGCAGGCGCGTTGCACACCGCCTTTGACCGGCTGCACGGCATCGGCGCGCGCGTGTATATCGACGACTTCGGCACGGGCTATTCGGCGCTGAGCTACCTGCATCAGTTCCAGATCGACGCGGTCAAGATCGACCGCAGCTTCGTGCTGGCGCAGGGCCATGACCGCGGCGCGCTGGTGATGAGCGGCCTGCTGCGCTTCTGCGAGGCGCTGAACCTGCAGATCATCGTCGAAGGCGTGGAAACGGAAGCCCAGTTATCCGCGCTGGCGTCCAGCGCAGAAATCATCGTGCAGGGCTGGTACTACAGCAAGGCGGTCTCGGGAGACCATCTCGTGGATTTCGCGCGCCGGCGGCAGGAAGCCCCCGCCCTGCCGGCGCAGCTTTCCAACGCCGCGGCTATTTGATGCCGATGAAGGGCAGCGCCGCGCCCGGCACCTGGGTGGACGGCAAAACGCCGTCCCACTTTTCAACGGCATTCAGGCTTACCAGGTTGGTGTTGGCGGCCAGCGCCTCGGCCTTGGCGCGGATCGACGCCGCTTCGGCCTCGCCGCGCATGCGGATGCCGTCGGCCTCCGCCGTGAACCGCTGACGCTGGGCGTCGGCTTCGGCCTTGGCCTTGACCACCTGGATCTCGGCATTGATCATCGCCGTTTCCTTTTGCTGGCGGGTCGTCTCGATCTGCACCTGAGCCAGCATGCGCTGTTCGATCGAATGCTCGTAGGCCTGCGAGAAACCCACTTCCTCGATCTGCACCCCCACCACCTGCACCGGCGCGCCCTCCATCGTCTTGAGGACCGCGGCGTTGACATCCAGGCCGAGCTTCTGGCGTTCCTGGATGGCGCGCACGGCCGTGTACTGGCCAAACACGTTCTTCACCGCGTCCGGCGTCTTGCGTTCCAGCACCCGCATCTGCAAAGTGGCGATGGTGCCGTATTCGGCGTAGAGCTCGGCCACATCCTCGGGCGGCACGCGATACGTGACGGACACGCGCAGCGTCGCGGGCTGCTGGTCGTAGCTGTAGGCCTCGAGCTTTTCGAACACGAAGGTGTGGTCGCGCACGGACACCGTCATCACGTTGTCGATAAAAGGCGTCTTGAAATCCAGGCCCGGCTCGGCCACGCGCACCAGCTTGCCGTTGCGCAGCACCACGCCGCGCTCGCCCTGGTCCACCTGGAACCACGAGCCCATCGCGATGAACACGATCAGCATGAAGAGAATCGCGGTGCCAACGGCGAATTTCAGGTTGCGCGGCTTGACCGCGCCGATCGTCTTGACCATCTGGATGTCTGTCGGCTTCACTTTCACTTCCAATCCCTGTCGTTTCTTGTTCGTTTACGGTCCGAGAGCACCGCTGCGATGCCGCGCGCCAGCAGATAAGCGATCACCGCCGCCCCCACCAAGATCAGGAAATACCGCATCGAGCGTCCCCCCCGGGAAAGAAGGACGGGATTCTAGCTTGCAGCGGGAACGCTGCCGCCACGACGTTCCGACCTAATGTGGCGATACGTTTCCGAACGTTTCCACGCGCCCGGAAATGCGCGCGTTCAGCCGCCGTACCAGCGCAATCCAAGTCGCGCCAACGGATCCGGATACTCCCAGAATGCATGGTCCAGCGCCTCGAGCTGCGCCTGTTCCGCGTCCGTCATCGCGCCGTAGATGTCATCGAGCTGGATCACTTCCGGCGCGGCCGCGAAGCGGTCGATCAGCCCTCGCATGCGGGACAGCACATCCAGCATGTGCACCGCGCCGATCTTGCTGAGCGCCTGCAGGGCCAACTGGCAGGTTTCGTCTCCCCAGTTGCAGAGGAACTGCATGAAGCCGCCGTTGTTGATGTCCGCTTCCATGCGCCACAGCGCCACCAGTTCCTGGTCCGTGCCCGACAGTCGATCAAGCTTCCAGTCCGCTGCATGAAGGGCCGCCATCGCCTGCTCATAGCGCTGGTCCCACAGCAGATCGTGGACGTTGAGCATGCCTTGCGGCGACGGCGCCAGCAAGGCCGGCCACACGACGCCATGGCCGCCATCAACGAGCTGCCATTGCTCGCGCGCGGCCGGCGCGGCCTCATGCAGGCGGATGTGGCGCCGGATCGGCTCCTGCAGCTCGCGGCCATTGGCCAGCGTGAGCAGCACGTGGGTGTCGGTCAGCGTGAGGGAGGTGATGCGATAGTCGGATGACGGCATGCAAAAGTCCGGCAGCAAGGAAAGCGCGCAAAACTACCGGATCCGCGCCGCGCTGTCGAGGCGCGCGCGTTGCCGGCTCGCATCGCGCCGCATCCTGTTACCGCGCGGGGCCACCCCATCTGCTACGTTAACCGTGACCCGCGCCGGCGCTGCTGCCGGCGCCCCTGTCGGAGACCGACCATGCCACGTCCTTCCGAGTCCGCTCCCCTGATCGGAGTGGTCCCGCCGTACATGCTGGACCGCCTCGCGCAGCACACCGATGCGCGCGTCAGCATGCCCGCCGTCAAGACGTTGATCATCGATCAGCAACAGCGCAGCCTGCGCGAGATGGCGGAACAACCGCCCCGCGCGACCCTCGGGCCCACGCGCCACGCGGCGCCTGCGGGCTCGCCCGACCGCGCCATCCACGACGCCGCCAACAGCACCACGCTGCCCGGCAAGCTGGCGCGGGCCGAAGGCGCGCGGCCCAGCGGCGACCCCGCGGTGGACGAGGCCTATGCCCACCTGGGCGCGACCTACAAACTATTCTGGAACATCTACAAGCGCCACTCGATCGACGCGCACGGCTTGCCGCTGATCGGCACGGTGCACTACGGCGAAGACTACGAAAACGCCTTCTGGAATGGCGCGCAGATGGTGTTTGGCGATGGGGACGGCGAAATCTTCAATCGCTTTACCGTCGCGGTCGACATCATCGGCCATGAGCTCACGCACGGCGTGATCGACAGCGAGGCGGCGCTGCTCTACCAGGGCCAGTCCGGCGCGCTCAATGAATCGCTGTGCGATGTGTTCGGGGCGCTGGTCAAGCAATATTCGCTGGACCAGACCGCGCGGCAGGCAGACTGGCTGGTAGGCGAAGGCCTCTTCACGGAAAAGGTGCAGGCGCGCGCGCTGCGCTCCATGGCAGAACCGGGCACCGCCTACGACGACCCCGTGCTGGGCAAGGACCCGCAGCCCGCGCACATGCGCGACTACGTCGATACGCCGCGCGACAACGGCGGCGTGCACATCAACTCCGGCATTCCGAACCGCGCCTTTTATCTCGCGGCCACGGCGTTGGACGGCAATGCCTGGAACGGCGCGGGCCGCGTCTGGTACGACACCCTGTGCGACAAGCGCCTGCGCCACGATGCCGGGTTCAAAGACTTCGCCGGCCTGACGCTGGAGGTCGCGGGCGAAAAGCACGATGCGGCGGTGCGCCGCGCCATCGAAACGGCCTGGAAGGCCGTGGGAGTGCTGTCATGATCGAACTGCCGTCACTCGACCTGGCCCAGCTCGTGCGCCTGACGCGCGAGGGTGGCGTGGCCTTTGTTCCTGCCCTGGCGCAGCCGCGCCGCATCGATATGGGCACCTGCCCGCCGGGCGTGCGCCAGGCGGTCTGCGACGCGCTGCGCCTTGCGGCGCCCAAGGCCATGCCTGGCTGCGCGGACGCAGGCGGCGACCAGCGCTATTTCCACGTCGAGGTGGAATTCCAGGACGCCCAAACGGGGCGGATCAGCTTTGACGTGCCCGAGGCGGATGCGCCAGAGGCGCTGGTGCGGCTGTGGAAGCACCAGCCCGACCAATCTGGATAGCGCGCCCGGCATACAGTCCGGCCACGGCCATGACCGCGCACAACGCGGCGCACACGCCCAGCGCAAACCCCCACCCGCCGAATTTGTCGTGCACGCCCCCCACCAGCGCCGGCCCGGTCGCGGCGAACAGATAGCCGACGCACTGCGCCATGCCCGACAGGGCCGCGGCCTGTTGCGCGTGGCTGGCGCGCAGCCCCACGAACGCCAGGCCCAGGATGATGCCCGCGCCGGTGCCCAGGCCCAGGAGCGCGATCCACACCGCGCCCCACGCAGGCGCCGCGATAAGGCCCGCGAACGCCACGCAGGACGCGCCCGCCGCGCAGAATGCCGCCGCCCGCTGGTCCTTCAACCGGCGCAGCACGGGCGCCAGGAAGAGCGCCGGCGCGGCGGACGCAAGCTGCAGGAAACCATGCAGCGAGCCCGCGCGCTCGGCCGTAAAGCCCGCATCGTGCAGGATGGCCGGCAGCCAGCTCACCGCCACATAGAACACAAAGGAATTGATGCCCAGATACATCGTGACCTGCCACGCGAGGGGCGAACGCCACAGGTGCGCGCCGTGCGGCGCGTGCGCGGTCGCCGCGACCGGCCGCGTATGGCCGGCAAGCTGCGGCAGCCACAACAGCAGGCTGATCAGCGGCAGCGCCAGCATGCACAGCGTCGAAAACCGCCAGCCCCCCATCGGCAGATTGGCCAGCGGAATGGCGATGGCCGAGGCCAGTCCCGCCGCGAGCCCCATCGTCAGCACATAGGCAGAGGTCAACCCTGCCAGCCGCTGGGGAAAATCCCGCTTGAGCAGGCTGGGCAGCAGCACGTTGCCCAGGGCAATGCCGGCCCCGATGATGGCCGTGCCCGCATACAGCCCGCCCACGCCGCCCATCGTGCGGACCCCGATCCCGGCGGCCACCAGCAGCATCGCCGCGAACAGGGTGCGTTCCAGCCCGAAGCGGCGCGCCAGTCCCGCGGCAAACAGCGACACCACCGCAAAAGCCAGCAGGGGCAAGGTGATCAGCATCCCCGCCGCGGCCGATGACAGGCCCAGTTCGCCGCGTATCAATCCCATGAGCGGCGGCACGCCCGTGAATGGCGCGCGCAGCGCCATGGCGATGCACAGGATGCCCAGGATCAGGAGCGCTGGGCGCGTGGTCAGGGTCGGGGGAGCAGCGTGCGGCATGGATTCAATCCGGGAAGTGTGCAAGGAACGCGCGCGAGCCGCGTTCCACCCTCGCCAGCTTACGCATCGGGCGCTTTGCAGAATGTCGAGATAATACCGAACACCTGCACCGGCCCATTCCCGACCGCCCGCGCGACATCGCCGGCGCTTTGAATGCGGATCCCACCGGCCGCCGCACCGTGGCGCAATGGGGCAAGCGCGTCGCCCGCGTCACCCCTGCTTTGCGCCCGCGACGAGGAACAGCCGCGGAAACGGCAGCAGCACCGTGCCGTCGGCCAACGCGGGATAGGCTGCCTCGATCAGCGACTGGTAGCGCGCCAGGAAGCTCGCCTGCTCCGTCGCATCCAGCTTGTCCAGATAGGGCCGCAACGCCGTGCCTTTGAACCATTCCACCACCGCGGCCGCGCCGGCGAGCGGATGGTGATAGGTCGTGCGCCACACATCCAGCGTGGCGCAATGCGGCTTGAGCAGTTCGTAATACCAGGCGGCGCCATGGCGCGGCGGATGCTTCACGCCGCCGGTCTTGGCCGCCCAGGGCGCCTCGCCAGCCACCTGCCTGGCGAGTCGATGCGCGGGCTCTTCCAGATTGTCCGGCGTCTGCACCGCCAGGCTGCCGCCGGGCGACAGCTTGGCCACCAGCGCCGGATACAGCGTGTCATGGTCGGGCACCCACTGCAGCGAGGCGTTGGCCAGAATCACATCGTAGGGCTGCGGCGGATTCCAGGCGGCAATGTCGGCCAATTCGAAGGACAGGGCCGGCAGGCGCTTGCGCGCCGCCGCGATCATGTCTTCCGAACTGTCCATGCCCGAGATGTCCGCGTCCGGATAGCGGCTGGCCAGCACCTCGGTGGAATTGCCCGGTCCGCATCCCAGGTCCACGGCCCGTTTGACGACCCGGTTCGGCAGCGCCGCCACCAGGTCCCGCACCGGCCGGGTGCGTTCGTTTTCAAAGGCGGAGTATTGCGTGGCGGACCAGCTCGTCATGATCGTTCCTTGCGTGGGTAGGCGGTACCGCCGACTGTACGCCTGGGCCTTTCATATTACAAATCTCAAATTCGGTCGCCTGCCATATCCAAAGAATATGGATATCGGAAAGAAAAAACCCGCCCGCCGGCAGGTGCCGGCGGGCGGGTTCGATGGGCGAAATGCCTGCGTTACTGGGGCTTCAATTCATCCGAACGGGTTTTCCACAGAGAGAACAGCACGCCACCCAGGATCAGGCTGAAGGTCACGCCCAGCGAAATCGCGGGAGGCACCTTGCCGATGAAGCCCACCAGGAAGATCTTCGTGCCGATGAACACCAGAACCAGGGCCAGCGCGTACTTCAGGTAATGGAAGCGATGGATCATCGCCGCCAGCGCAAAGTACAGCGCACGCAGGCCCAGGATCGCGAAGATGTTGCTGGTGTAGACGATGAACGGATCCGTGGTGATGGCGAAGATGGCCGGCACCGAATCCACCGCGAACACCAGGTCGACGAACTCGATCAGCACCAGCGCCAGCAGCAGCGGCGTCGCGTAGCGCACCTTCTTGGACGTGGCCGGATCGGTTTCGGTCACCATGAAGGCATTGCCGCGCAGGCCGTCCGTGACGCGCATGTGGCGCTTCAGGAACTTCAGGATCGGGTTGGTGGCGATGTCCGGCGTCTGGTCCGCGATCATCCACATCTTGATGCCCGTGAACACCAGGAACGCGCCGAACAGATACAGCAGCCAGCCGAAATTGCTCACCAGCGCGGCGCCCAGGCCGATCATCGTGGCGCGCAGCACGATCACGCCGATGATGCCCCAGAACAGCACCCGGTGCTGGTACTGGCGCGGAATGGCAAAGAAGCTGAAGATCAGCGCGATCACGAAGACGTTGTCCATGGACAGCGACTTCTCGATCATGAAGCCCGTGTAATAGGCCATGCCGCTCTCCGGCCCCATGTTCCACCACACCCAGCCGCCGAACAGCACGGCCGCGGTGATGTAGCCCGCGGACAGCAGCAGGCTTTCACGCACGCCGATCTCGCGATCTTCCTTGTGCAGCACGCCCAGGTCGAAGGCCAGCAGGCTGATGACGATACCGATGAACAGCAGCCAGCTCCATGCCGGCGTACCGAGAAAATCGGCGTTGAAGAAGGTGATCAAAGTGTCCATGATTGCCCCGCTAGGTTTGAAGGCCCCCATGATCCTGATCCTGTCCGGATGGAGAAATCAGCCTGAAAGTGAGTTAAGGTTCGGAAAAACCGAAGTTAAGGGACACCCATGCTGAACTACCGTCACCTGTATTACTTCTGGATGGTCGCCAAGGAGGGCGGGTTTTCCCGAGCCGCCGAGCGCCTGGACATGGCCATCCAGACCATCAGCGCCCAGGTGCGCGAGCTGGAAAAAAACCTGGGCCATCAGCTGCTCAAGCCGGCCGGCCGGGGCGTGGCCCTCACCGACGCGGGCCAAGCCGCATTCGCCCGAGCCGAAGAGATATTCCAGATCGGGCAGGTCCTGCCGCAGGCGGTGCGCGCGGCCGCCACCAAGCCCGTCGTGCGCCTGTCGGTGGGGCTGTCGGACGGCATCTCCAAGCTGGCCGCGCATGCGTTGCTGGGTCCGGTGCTGCACACGCCCGACCTGCACCTGACGTGCCACGAAGGCGAAGTCGAGGAATTGCTGGGCGAGCTGGCGCAGCATCACCTGGACCTGGTGCTGGCCGGCCAGGGCGCGCCCGCCAACCCCAACCTGCGCCTGACCAGCGATCGCCTCGTGTCGTCGCCCGTCGATTGGTACGGTCCCGCCAAGCTGGTGCGCAAATCGGATACGCTGGACTTTCCCCGCTGCCTGGAACGCCTGCCGGTTCTGCTGCCGACGGGCCATTCGGTGCTGCGCCAGACGCTGGATCGCTGGTTCAGCGATCAGGGCGTCCTGCCGAACGTGGTCGGCGAATTCGAGGACAGCGCGCTGATGTCGGTGTTCGCGGCCCGCGGCCTGGGCGTCTTTCCGCTCAGCCGCCTTGGCGGCGATGACGTCGCGCTGCTGCGGGGCCTGAGGCCGCTGGCGCGCTGCGACGACGTGCACGAGGAAATCCACGCCATCCGCAACCGCCGGGGCCAGCACCACCCGCTGGTAAGGCAGATCCTCGCACAGGCCAAAGCTTCGGTTTTACCTTAATGTTTGTCACATCTGCTCTGGTTTTTCAGAAATAGAATCGGCGGTACCGTGGCCGTTCTTTTTGAGTTTTCGGAGTACCACATCAATGAAAAAAATCATCTGGATCGCTTTCGCCGCCCTTGCGGCGCTCTGGACCGGACTGGTGGCGTTGACGCTGCAGCTGACCGACTGGGTGCTGGCCAGCATCGCGACGGCCCAGGTTCCCGGCACCGCCATCGATACGTCGCAATGGATTCCCCCCGCCTGGGCGGCGGCATGGGTCGACCCGGCATGGCTGGCCTCGCTGCAGGCTGGTCTGGTCTGGGCCGCGCAGGGCCTGAACCAGGTGCTGCCCTTTGCCGGCAGCCTGGGCACGCTGATCACGGTGCTGGGCTGGATCTGCTGGGGCTTCATCATGGCGGGCCTGCTGGTGGTGGCGCTGATCCTGCACTGGCTGGCCGGCAAGCGTGAACGCGACGCGGCCCCGGGCCGCCAAGTGGTGTAAAAAAGGGGCAGGCATCGCGCCGCCCGGCACGCTGCCCTCACCAGGAGCGTGCCGTGCCCTCTCGATCCCCCCGTTTCCTGACCCTGCCGCTCGCGGCGCTGCTCTCGGGCGCCGCGGCGGCGGCGGCGGCGCAAACCAAGCCCATCCAGGGCGTCGACGTGTGCACGGTGACCGGCACGTCGGGGCAATACAGCGTGCGGGTGCTCAACACCGGCGACAAGACGCTATCGCACGCTGATGTGCTCGGCGTACTCCTGAATTCCGGCGGCCAGGGCGGCAAGCACGTCACCGTCAGCTTGAAGGACCTGCCGCCCGGCAGGTACAAGACGGCGGACCTGGCGCGCCATGGGGAATCGGCGGCGCTGGTCAGCGTCGCCACCTATCAAATGATCAACGGGGTGGATACGCCCCAGTATGAGCTGTACGCGGGCAAGGTCGCCCACGTGGCGCCCGGGTCGGCCCTGCAGTACACGCTGGCGCCGCTGGCCTTGCGCGGCTGGACCGTGGCCTACGGCGCGGCGCAGCCCCGCAGGCTCGAAGCCGGCAGCGCGGTGCTCCTGATCTATCCGGCCCGCCCCGACAAGAAGCGGGACCTCACGCGACCCGATGCCGGGCGCACGCCGGCTGACGTGGTCCCGCTCACGGCCTGCCCGGGCGCCCGCCAGCCCTGACGCTGATCAGGTGCCGCTCAGCAGGTCGCGCTCGTTCAGCAGCGCATAGACGATTTCCGGCCGGTTGTCGAAACCGCGGCGGATGGCGGCGGGCAAGGACGCCCGCGTCTTGCGGCATAGCCCGGGCAGGTCTTCGAGCTGGATCGCAATGCCGCGCGAGGTCCGCACCTCGTTCTCGCTGGGCGTGATGTGGATCACGATGCCCAGCTGGGCGTGGATGCGCCCCTGCATCGCGCGCAGGTCGTCCAGGCTGGTGATGTTTTCCAACCGGGCCACCAGGCGCTTTTCTTCCTCCCGCGTCAGCCGCAGGACACGCAGGTCGGACGCCGGATTGGCCAGCAGCCGGTCCCGGTCGCACACACAGGCGCCGGGGGGGCATTCTTGGCGGATGGGAAACGGCAGGTTCATGGGGACGGTGCGCCAGACGCGACGGCGCGGGAGGGTGCCTATCTCTGGATTCTAACCAGGATGAACGAGCGCGCGCAGGCACGCACTGCTCGCTTACCCGCAAGCGCGCGGGCCAGGACCGTCTCCGCCCCCGTCCCCGTCCCCGTCCCGTTACCAGTAGTAGTTCAGGCTCAACATCGCTTCGCGCTCCATGCCGCGGAACGTGTAGGTGTAGTAGCGCTTGTCGAACACGTTGTTGACGTTCAGGGCGATGCGGTAGCGCGGCGTCTCGTAGGCGATGGCCACGTCCGCCAGCGTGAACGCCGGGTTGTAGGGCGTGCTGCCGTCCGCCGCGGTGTTCAGCGGCGCCTTGCCGCGATAGCGCAGGCCACCGCCCAGCATCAGGCCCGGCACCTGCCGCGGCCGATAATCCAGCCACAGGCTTGCCGTCTGGCGCGCGGTCTGGGTGAGCTGGCGGCCCACGTCCTGCAGCCGGTTGCTCTTGGTCGTGCGCGGGTCGATGTAGGTGTAGCCGGCCATCACGCTGAGTTCGCGCGACAGCGGGAACTTCGCCTCCAGCTCGATGCCGGTGGACCGCACCTCGCCGGTCTGCACACTGAAGCGCGGATGGTCCGGATCCTGCGTCGTCACGTTGGTCTGGCGGATATCGAATACGGCCGCGGTCAGGAGCGCATCGGTGCCCGGCGGCTGGTACTTCAAACCGATTTCGTACTGTTTGCCCTCGCGCGGCTTGAACGCCGTGCCGTCGAATTGCTGGCCCGTGATTGGATCGAACGCCGTCGAATAGCTGACATAGGGCGCCACACCGTTGTCAAAGAGATAGAGCACGCCGACGCTGCCCGTGGTGGCGGCGTCGTTGATCCGCGGCTGCGAGGTGCTGCTCAGGTCGGTGCGCACGAAGTCGCGCCGCAGGCTCACGTTGCCGACCCATCGGTTCCACTTGAGCTGGTTCAGCGTGTAGATGCCCGTCTGCTTCAGATCGGTTCGCGACGGATCCATTTCGGGATAGTCGATCTGCTGGCCATAGACGGGCGCGTAGATGTCCAGGTTCGGCACGTCCCACCCGAAGCCCAGCGCATCGTTTTCCTTGTAGCGCAGGTAGTCCACGCCCACCGCGAAGGTATGCTGCAGCTCGCCCCATTGGAAGTCGCGCGAGGCGCGGCTGTCCACGGCGAGCGTCTTGCCGTTCGTGCGCTGGGCCAGGCTGGCGCGCGTGACGGTGCGCCTGTCTTCCAGCAGGTCCATCGCGTAGATGTGCCGGTAGTCGATGTCGATCTCGGAATAGCGCAGGTTCTGGCGCAGGCGCCAGCCGCTGTCCGTGTCGTGCTCGAAGGCGTAGCCGATGGACTTCGTGTCGCGGTCGAAACGGTCGAAATCCGGATCGCCGGCGGTGCGGCTCAACGGCAGGTCGCCGATCTCCGGATAGGTGTAAAGATTGGGCCACCAGCTCTTGGGCGTGGCGCGCTCCTTGGAATACGTGCCCAGCACGGTCAGCCGGGTCTGGTTCGTGATGTTCCACAGGATCGACGGCGCCACGGAAATCCGGTCGTCGCGCGAGCCGTCCGTGCGGCCGTCGCTGTCGCGACCCAGCACGTTCAGGCGATACAGCACCTTCTGGTCGGCGTCGAACGCGCCGCCCAGGTCCGCCGTAAGCTGGCGACGGTTGTACGTGCCGTAGCTGGCGCCCACGCTGTTGACGTGATCCGCCGAGGGCCGCTTGGAAATCACGTTGATGACGCCGCCCGGCCGCCCCTGGCCGAACAGCACCGAAGCGGGCCCCTTCAGCACCTCGATGCTGTCGAGCTCTTCGATGTTGTCGTTCCACGACGCATACGTGCCCGTCGACGGCTGCTTCAGACCGTCCTTGAAATAGGCGCTGCCGTCGCTGAACCCGCGGATTACGGCGCCCGTCATCCGCGTATCGCTCGACCCCGACACCTCGGTCTGCACGCCGGGCGTGTAGGCCAGCGCGCTTTCCAGGCTGCGCGGCGCCTGGACCTTGAGCTGCTCCTGCGTCACGATCGACACCGAACGGGGCGTCTCGATCAGCGGCACATCCAGCTTGCCGCTCTGGCTGGAAAGCGCGACGAAGCTGTCCGCCGTGCCCACCGCGACGCCATGCACCGTCACGGGCTCCAACTGGGCGGAGGCGCCGGAGGCGGTCAGCGAGACATTGCGTCCGTCACGCTGAAACGCGACACCGCTGCCGGCCAGCAGCCGGCGCAGCGCGTCGTCGGGCGTCAAGCGTCCCGACACCGCCGGCGCGGTGCGGCCGCGCACGGTCTCGGGCAGATAGAAGATCACCAGCGACGCTTGCTCGCCCAACTGGATCAGCGCGTCGCCCAGCGGCTGCGCGGCAATGCTGATCTGCACGGGCGCCGTCTGCGCCACGGCCTCGTTGGGCATGGCGCCCCACGCCAGCGCCAGGGAAATCGCCAGGGCGCCGCAGACGCCCTGCGCACCGCGCTTCGCGGCCTTGCGCGCCGCAGCGTGCGGCGTAACTTGCTTGTCCATCATCAGAAGAAAAATTCCAGTACAACTGCCCGCGCATTGAGCGCCCGACACCCTTGGCCAAAGGTTGCTTCCGGGGTCGTTATCGGCTTGCGAGCACGGCCCCTTTCACCGGATAGACGCCGGGGGTCGGAAAAAACCGGAATGATTCTCGATAGAATATTTGAAACAAAATGATTCCGCGACGGCTCGACCGTGCTTGCGCCGTCATGGCGTCGGCGCCCCCGCGCGGCGACGGCCGTTAGCGAGGCGCCAACACCGCGCCGCCCCCGGCGGGATACAGCACGATCACGGGCGCAATGTGGGGCAGCACGTCCAGGACCGACTCGGGCTCGTCGATCGGCAACGTGCCGGCCACGCGCAGTTGCGCAAGCTTGCGGTCGTCGATCCGCAGCGGGGTGCGCAGATAGCGGTTCAGCTCTGCCACGACCTGCGACAGCGGGGTGTCGCGAAACACCAGCCGGCCTCGCTGCCAGGCCGTGATCGCCGCCACGTTTTCCTGGTGCGGCGCGGCCAACGGCGCGCCGGGCGCGTAGCGGGCGGCAAAGCCCGCCGTCAAGTGGCGCGTGGTCCTGTTCCACCATGATCCCGCGGAAAACGCCACGCTGCCCTCGTCCACCGCCAGCGCCACGGCGTCCCCCTCGCGGCGGACATTGAAGCGCGTGCCGGTCACCCGCACCTGCGCCGCGCCCGCGTTGACCGTGAAGGGCCGCGCCGCATCGGGACTGACCGTGAACAAGGCCTCGCCCGTCAGCAGGTCGATTTCGCGCCGGTCCGCATAGAGCGCGACCTGGATCTGCGTGTCCGTATTCAGTTCCACCAACGAGCCATCGGGCAACGCGACGCGCTTGCGCTCGCCCCGCGCGGTCGCCAGCGATTGTGTGAAGCCGGCCGCCGGGGACCACAGCCGCGGGGCGATCACACCGGCGGCCAGCGTCAGGGCACAGGCGGCCGACAGCCCAACGGCGAACCTGCGCCGGCTCGGCCGCGTGGGCGCGTCATCGGACTGAGCCAGGATCTCGCGCATCTCGTCTTCCGGCAGGCGGTCCGCGACGCGCCACACCGCCTGCATCGCGCGGTACTGGCGCTGGTGCTCCGGATCCGCCGCCAGCCACGCGTCAAACGCCCGCCGCTGCGCGTCGTCAAGCTGCCCCAGCCGCTCGCGCGCGAACCAGTGCGCCGCCTGGTCGCGCGGCGACGCGGGCGTGCGGGATGCGTCCACGCGGGAATCAGTGCGGGGCATGATCTTGCAACCGGTCATGGATATGGGTGAGCGCGCGCTTCATGTATTTCTCGACCATGCTTTGCGTCAACCCGAGTTTCTGGGCGATTTCGGCCTGCGTGTAGCCCTCGAGCTTGTTCCAGAGGAACACCTGCTGGCATTTCAGCGGCAGTTCGGCCAGCGCCGACTTTAGCGCATCGGCCAGCTGCGCCGCCCGGATCGAGGACTCGGGATCGCCCTGCGTGGGATGCTCGGCGTCCGTCAACGCGTCCAGGCTGAGCACCTCGCGCCGGGACTGGCGGCGGAACTCGCCGTTCAGGCGGTTCTGACTGGCGCCGTACAAATACGCCTTCGGATCCAGCACGGCCGATTCGCCATTGCGCAACATGTTGGCCACGACGTCATGCGCGGCGTCTTCGGCGTCGTGCCGGCTTGCGCTGCGCCGCGTCCACGTCCCGATCAGCCCGCGATAATGCGCGAGCCAGCCTTTTTCGGACGGCGGTGGGCGGGACATGGCAGAGGAGCAAGCGGATCGCGGGCGAAGAGGCCGGCATTATCAATCATGATTCTCATTACGGCAAATGAACCCGCCCTGCCTTTTGCCGTAAGCTCCTGCCCTTGCCCCTCATCGGCACACCCATGACATTCAAGACTCCGAGATTCGCGGCGCGCGCCCTGATGGCCTTGGCAGCGTGCGTGCTGCTGGCCGCGGCGGCGCTGGCCGCAACCGGCCTTGTGGCGGGCGCGCGCAACGCCGACGTGGCCGTCGTGCTCGGCAACACCGTGCAGGCCGACGGCCAGCCCTCGCCGCGCCTGGCCGCGCGGCTGGACCGCGCCTATGACTGCTACGCCGCATCGCAATGCCGCATGCTGTTTGTCAGTGGCGGCGTGGATCCGGCCGGAACGGACGAGGCCGCCGCCATGCGCGACTACCTGCTGGCGCGCGGCGTGCCCGCCGATCGCATCATCGTCGACAGCGCCGGCGTCGACACCTGGGCCACCGCCCGGCACGCCAGCGCCTACATGCGCGAACACGGCTACACCCGCGCGCTTGCCGTGACGCAGTACTTCCATGTGCCGCGCACGATGCTGGCGCTCAAGCGTCACGGCGTGGCCGAGGTCGGCGGCGGCTATCCCGCATTTTTCGAAGTGCGCGACCTGTATTCGATTTTCCGTGAGGTGCCCGCCGTGGCGCTGTATATTTTCCGGCCCCTGTAGCGGCGGCGCGTCCGCTTGCCAGGCCCGATCACTCCAGGACCTTTCATCGTGCTGATCTTCCACAACCCCGTCCACGACAAACACAGCGGCCGCCACGAGATGTTCCGCGGCAAACTGGTGCCCTGCCACGAAACGCCTGCCCGGCTGGAATTCGTGCTGGACGCGCTGCGCCAGCGCGGCATCGGCCAATTGCGCGTGCCGTCCGGCCCCGACATGGATCTCATCAAGCGGGTGCATACGCCGCGCTATGTCGACTTCCTGGCAAGCGCCTGGAACGAATGGATCGCGCTGGACCCGGCCAATGCGGACCTGGACGTGCTGCCGTCGATCTGGCCTGTGCGCAGCTTTCGCCACGACGTCGAGCCCACGAACTTCGCCGCCCGTGTCGGCCTGTTCTCGTTCGATAGCGGCTGTCCCCTGACGGCCGGGACATGGGAAGCCGCCACGGCGGGCGCCGCGTGCGCCATCGACGCCGCCCGCGCCGTGTCCGCCGGCCAGGGCCTGCGCGCGGCCATGGCGCTGACCCGGCCGCCCGGCCATCACGCCGGGCCGGATTTCTTCGGCGGGTACTGCTTTCTGAACAACGCGGCGCTGGCGGCCCAGGCGCTGCGCGACGCGGGCGCGCAGCGCGTTGCCGTCGTCGATGTGGATTATCACCACGGCAACGGCACGCAGAGCATTTTCAATGCGCGCGGCGATGTGCTCACCGTATCGGTCCATGGCAACCCGACCACGGAATATCCGTTCTACCTGGGCTATGCCGACGAGCGCGGCGAAGGCGCGGGCCTTCACTGCAACCTGAACCTGCCCTTGCCTGCCGGCAGCGACTTCGCGGCATGGACGGCCGCCCTGCGGCAAGGCCTGGACGCGGTGCGCGCATTCAAGCCCGATGCGCTGGTCATCGCGCTGGGCGTGGATACCTACGAAGGCGATCCGATTTCCAAGTTCAAGCTGAAAAGCGCCGACTATCTGCAGGTCGGACGCATGCTGGCGGGCCTGGGCCTGCCGGCGGTGTTCACGATGGAAGGCGGCTATGCGGTTGCCGACGTGGGCATCAACGTGGCGAACGTGCTGGAGGGGTATCTGGGGTGATGCCCCCCTTGCGCGCGGCTGGCGTGTCGGTCAGTCGCGCGTTTCCAGCACCTTGTTGACGCGCAGCGCCAGCAGCGTGCACGCCACGCCCGACAACAGATAGACGCTGACGGCCACCAGCCCGAAGCGCGCCGACAGACCCAGGGCCACCAGCGGCGCGAATGCCGCGCCGACCAGCCACGCCATGTCGGACGTGAGCGCCGCGCCGGTATAGCGGAAGCGGCGCGTGAAGTTCGCGGTAACCGTGCCAGACGCCTGCCCGTAAGACAGGCCCAACAATGCGAAGCCGATCAGGATGAACGCATCCTGCGCTTTGGGTCCGCCGCCCAGCAGCCAGGGCGCGACGACCGCGAACACGCCGATCAGCATGGCAAGCAGCCCGAGCGTGGTGCGCCGCCCGATGCGGTCGGCCAGCCAGCCCGACGCGATCGTGCCCAGGATGCCGATCACCGCGCCGATGATCTGCACGACCAACACATCGGAAATCTGTTGCGTGCCGCTGACAGCGATCCACGACAGCGGAAAAACAGTGACGAGGTGGAACAGCGCGTAGCTCGCCAGCGCGGCGAAGGCGCCGATGAAGAGGTTGTAGCCCTGCTGGCTGACGATCTCGCGCATGCTGATGGGCTCGAGCTCGCCTTCTTCAAGCAGTTGCGTGTATTCCTGGGTGACCACCAGCCGCAGCCGCGCGAACAGCGCCACCACGTTGATCGCGAAGGCGACGAAGAAGGGATACCGCCAGCCCCAGTCCAGGAAGTCCGCCTGCGTCAGCGTCAGGTGCAGATAGAGAAAGAGCGCGCTGGCCACCATGAAGCCGACGGGCGCGCCCAGCTGCCCCATCATCGCGTACCACCCCCGGCGATTGGGCGGCGCGTTCAGCGCAAGCAGCGACGGCAAGCCGTCCCAGGACCCGCCGAAGGCCAGCCCCTGCAGGCAACGGAACACCGCCAGCAAGGTGATGGCGTGCACGCCGATGGAGTTGTAGCCGGGCAGGAAGGCCATGCCCACGGTCGCGGTTCCCAGCACGAACAGCGCGACCGTCAGCTTGGTGGCGCGCCCGAAGCGACGCTGGATCGCCATGGACAGGGCCGTGCCGATGGGCCGCATGATGAACGCAAAGGAGAAGATGACGAAGGCCCACAGCGTGCCTTCCAGCGGCGCTTCGAAGGGGAAGAACACCTTCGGAAATACCAGCACGCACGCGATGCCGAAGACGAAAAAATCGAAGTATTCGGAGGCGCGTCCGACAACCACGCCGACGGCGATCTCTCCGGGAGCCACCTTTGCGTGGCTGGTTCCGCCGCTGATCGCCCCAGGCCCGGGCGAGGGACCGGGAGAGGGAGCAGGCTGACCAGGATACTGCGTGGTGGTCGACATGGGTTCGCTCGCAAAAGAAGGTTGAACACGCGAAGGTTGAACTCGCCTTGTCTACGATCTTGCAACACACCAGCAGCACGTTACGCCCATCACACGGCAAGCCGCAAGGCCCTTGGCCCAGGACTGCCCCGTACGCGTTCCCGTGCATACTTTTGCTCTTTTTACCCTAGATTTTTCGCGGCTTCCAGCGTAGTGTTTCGTTTACTTCCCACGGTTACGTTTCGGGGTATGGCCATGTCGTGCTTCCCAAGGCTCCGCGGATTTATCCTGATTGCCGCCCTGCCGCTGCTTGCCGGGTGCAATGCGGTCCTGCTCTCGCCATCCGGCGACGTGGCCGTGCAACAACGCAATCTGATCATCATTTCCACCGGCTTGATGCTCATCATCATCGTGCCGGTGATCATCCTGACGCTGCTGTTCGCATGGCGCTATCGCGCCAGCAACAAGGACGCCGCCTACGACCCCGACTGGAACCACTCCACCATGCTGGAGCTGCTGATCTGGGCCGCGCCGCTCCTGATCATCATTGCCCTGGGCGCGCTGACGTGGGTCAGCACGCACCAGCTCGATCCCTACCGTCCGCTGGCGCGCCTGTCCGAAGGCCGCGAGGTGCCGGCGGGCACCAAGCCCCTGGTCGTCGAAGTCGTCGCGCTGGACTGGAAGTGGCTCTTTCTGTATCCCGAGCAGGGCATTGCGGCCGTGAATGAAATGGCCGCGCCGGTCGACCGTCCCATCCAGTTCAAGATCACCTCGTCCTCGGTGATGAACTCGTTCTTCGTGCCCGCGCTGGCCGGCCAGATCTACGCGATGCCGGGCATGCAGACCACCCTGCACGCCGTCATCAACCATCCCGGCGAATACGAAGGCCTGTCGGCCAACTTCAGCGGCTCGGGCTTTTCCGGCATGCGCTTCCGGTTCCATGGCATGGACCAGAAAGGCTTCGACGACTGGGTCGCGCAGGCGCGCACGTCGTCGGCCGCGCTCAGCCGCGAGGCCTACCTGAAGCTCGAGCAACCCAGCGAGCGCAATCCCGTCCAGCATTACGCCACGGTCGCCCCGGGCCTGTTCGACGCCATCGTGAACCGCTGCGTCGAACCCAACCGCATGTGCATGCGCGACGCCATGGCCATCGACGCGCAAGGCGGCGCCGGCATCCCCGGCGCGCACAACGTCACCACGATGGATCCCCGGATGCGCGAGCGCCTGGGGCTGACGGAAACGCCGCCGCGCAAGTACGTGGGCGCCATGTGCACGGCCACCGAGGGATTGGTGCTGTAGCACGGCAGGTTTTGCGGCGCGGCACGTGGTCCATGTCAACGCGGTCTTTTTGCTGGAATCGAGATGCCTGATCAACCTGACCTCACCAAGCTGATCTTCGGGCGACTGACCTGGGACGCCATTCCCTTCCACGATCCCATCCTGCTGGGCACGTTCTTCATGGTGGCGGCGGGCGGCATCGTGGTGCTGGGCTCCGTGACCTACTACAAGAAGTGGGGCTATCTGTGGCGCGAGTGGTTCACCAGCATCGACCACAAGAAGATCGGCATCATGTATGTGATCCTGGGCATCGTGATGCTGCTACGCGGCTTTGCCGATGCCATCATGATGCGGGGCCAGCAGGCGGTGGCCTTCGGCGATTCCATGGGCTACCTGCCGCCGCATCACTACGACCAGATCTTCACGGCGCATGGCGTGATCATGATCTTCTTCGTGGCGATGCCGCTGGTCACGGGGCTGATGAACTACATCGTCCCGCTGCAGATCGGCGCGCGCGACGTCGCGTTTCCGTTCCTGAACAACTTCAGCTTCTGGATGACCGCGGGCGGGGTGATCCTGGTGATGATGTCGCTGTTCGTGGGCGAATTCGCGCGCACGGGCTGGCTGGCGTACCCCCCCTTATCGGGAATCCTGCACAGTCCGGACGTCGGGGTCGATTACTACATCTGGGCCCTGCAGATCGCGGGCGTGGGGACGCTGCTGTCGGGCGTGAACCTGCTGGTCACCATCGTGAAGATGCGCGCGCCGGGCATGACGATGATGCGCATGCCGATCTTCACCTGGACCGCGCTGTGCACCAACGTGCTGATCGTGGCCGCCTTCCCCGTGCTGACGGCGGTGCTGGCGCTGCTGACCATGGACCGCTACGTCGGCACCAACTTCTTCACGGCGGACTTCGGCGGCAACGCCATGATGTACGTGAACCTGATCTGGATCTGGGGCCACCCCGAGGTCTACATCCTGATCCTGCCCGCGTTCGGCATCTTTTCCGAAGTGGTGTCCACCTACTGCCGCAAGCGGCTGTTCGGCTACGCGTCCATGGTGTACGCCACGGTCGTCATCACCGTGCTGTCCTACCTGGTCTGGCTGCACCACTTCTTCACCATGGGATCGGGGGCCAGCGTGAACTCGTTCTTCGGGATCACGACGATGATCATTTCGATCCCGACGGGCGCCAAGATCTTCAACTGGCTGTTCACCATGTACCGCGGGCGCATCCGCTTCGAAGTCCCGATGCTGTGGACGATCGGCTTCATGGTGACCTTCGTGATCGGCGGCATGACGGGCGTGCTGCTGGCGGTGCCGCCCGCCGACTTCGCGCTGCACAACAGCCTGTTCCTCATCGCACACTTCCACAACGTGATCATCGGCGGCGTGCTGTTCGGCCTGATGGCCGGCATCACGTACTGGTTTCCCAAGGCCTTCGGCTACAAGCTCGATCCGTTCTGGGGCAAGTGCTCGTTCTGGTTCTGGCTGGTGGGCTTTTACGTCGCCTTCATGCCGCTGTATGTGCTGGGCCTGATGGGCGTGACGCGGCGCGTGAATCACTTCGAGGACATGTCGCTGCAGATCTGGTTCCAGATCGCGGCCTTCGGCGCGCTGCTGATCGCCTGCGGCATTGCCAGCTTCATCATCCAGCTCGTGGTCAGCTACCGCCGCCGCGAGGAACTGCGCGACACCACGGGCGATCCCTGGGACGGCCGCACGCTGGAATGGTCCACGTCGTCGCCCCCGCCCGTGTACAACTTCGCGTTCACGCCGCGGGTGCATGACCTGGACGCGTGGTGGCAGATGAAGCAGCACGGCTACCAGCGCCCGCAGCAGGGCTTCATCCCGATCCACATGCCGAAGAACACCTGGGCGGGCATCGTGCTGGCGGGGATCAGCGTGGTCATGGGCTTTGCGCTGATCTGGCACATGTGGCCGCTCGTCGTGCTGTCCTTCGCGGCGCTGATCCTGGTGTCGATCATCCATACCTTCAACTACAAGCGCGACTACTACGTGCCGGCCGAACAGGTCGTCGCCACGGAAGACGCCCGCACGAGGCTGCTAGCGCAACATGTCTGATACCCTCGCCCACACCCTGCCCGGCGGCGCGGCGCCGGCCGCCCAGGAACCCGTCTTTTACGTTCCCGGCGAACATCATCCCAAGAACGGCACGCTGCTCGGGTTCTGGATCTACCTGATGAGCGACTGCCTCATCTTCGCCTGCCTGTTCGCGGTCTACGGCGTGCTGGGCCGCAGCTTCGCCGCGGGCCCTTCCGGCGCAGACCTGTTCGACCTGCCGCTGGTGGCGGTGAACACCACGCTGCTGCTGCTGTCGTCCATCACGTATGGCTTTGCCATGCTGGAGATGCGGCGCAACCGCATCGGCGCGACGCAGGGGTGGCTGGCGGTGACCGGCATCCTGGGCCTGGGCTTCCTGTCGCTGGAACTGTACGAGTTCTGGCACCTGATCCATCAGGGCGCCGGCCCGCAGCGCAGCGCCTTCCTGTCGGCCTTCTTCACGCTGGTCGGCACCCACGGGCTGCACGTCACCTTCGGCATCGTCTGGCTGGTGACGATGATGCTGCAGGTGCGCATGCACGGCCTGATCCCCGAAAACCGCCGCCGCCTGATGTGCCTGTCGATGTTCTGGCACTTCCTGGACCTGATCTGGGTGGGCGTGTTCACCTTCGTGTATCTGATGGGAGTGCTGCCATGACGTCGCACATGGATAACCTGGCCGACACCGGCCACGGCGGCCATCACGGCCATGGCGGACACGACGACCACCACGACGACGACGGCGCCGCCCACGGCACCCTCAAGAGCTACCTGACCGGCTTCGTGCTGGCGGCCATCCTGACCGCGATTCCCTTCTGGCTGGTCATGGACCGCGTCATCGACAGCTCGCGCGTCACGGGCCTGGTGATCCTGGCCTTTGCCGTCGTGCAGATCGTGGTCCACATCGTCTACTTCCTGCACATGGACACCAAGTCCGAAAGCGGCTGGAACATGTTGGCGTTAATATTCACTTTGGTGCTGGTCGTCATTACGCTCAGCGGATCCATCTGGATCATGTATCACTTGAACTCCAACATGATGCCCATGTCCACGCATGACATGCGCAAGATGCCCTGATGGCAGCAGTCAAAGACATTTCTTCACGCGACACCTCCCGTAATCCGCGCAGCAAGGCAACCCTGGTCATCCTGGGGTTGCTGGCTGCCGCCGTCTTCGCCGGGCTGTGCGCCCTGGGCACCTGGCAGGTGCACCGGCTGGCCTGGAAGCGCGCGCTGATCGCGCAGGTGGATGAGCGGGCCCATGCGCCGGCCACGCCCGCGCCCGGCAAAAGCGAATGGGCCCAGCTCACGCGCGACAACGCCGAGTACCGCCCCGTGTCCGCGTCCGGCACGTTCAATTTCGACCAGCAGACGCTGGTGCAGGCCGCGACCGAACTGGGCAGCGGCTACTGGGTCATGACGCCGCTGCAGTTGGCGGACGGCAGCACGGTGCTGGTCAACCGCGGCTTCGTGCTGCCGGCCTGGCGTAAGAGCCAGGCCCAGACCGCGCAGCCGCCCGCGCAGGCCCAGGTCACGGGGTTCCTGCGCATGGGCGAGCCGGGCAGCGGCTTCCTGCGCAACAACGACCCCGACGCGAATCTCTGGTATTCGCGCGATCTTCCGGCCATTGCCGCGGCCCGCGGCCTGACCGACGTGGCGCCCTACTTCATCGACGCGGACGCGGCTTCCAGTCCTGGCAAGGACCCGGCCCGGGCGCCGGTGGGCGGCCTGACGGTGATCAGCTTTCCGAACAACCATCTGGTCTATGCCATCACCTGGTATGCGCTGGCATTGATGGTGATCGTCGGGGTGGTGGTCTTCGTGCGCGAGGAGCGGCGCGCGCGCAGGCCCTGACCCGCGATTCCAGGCAAAAAAACGGCGCCCGTTCATCGAGGCGTCGTTTTTTTTGCTTCTTTGAGCATTACCTGGGCCGGCGGCGGATCACCGTTGCGGCCACGCGATGCTGCCCGGCTCCGGGCACACCCACGAGCCGTGCAGCCGTTCGCGGATCTGGGCCAGGCTCTGCTCGACCAGCAACGCGCCGTCGCGAAACACCGGCGCCAGCGCCCCGCCTGCCGCCTGGTCGGGCGTCTGCTGGTCGCGCAGCACGTAGCCGTCGGCCGTCTCGTCGACGCGCAGCAGCCCCTTGGCCGACTTCTTCACGCCGGAATCCGTGACCGGGTCCTTCACCAGTTCCTGCGGCTCGCCGTCGACCTCGGCATAGGTCGCCTTCAGCGCCCAGCCGAACGTGTCGCGCGTCAGGTACTGGTAGGTGTAAGAGCCGATGCCCAGCACCACGTTGCCCGAGGCGAATCCCTTGCGTTCCAGGCGGACCAGGATGTCGCGCGCCCGGGTCAGCGTGATCGAATCGCCGTAGATCAGGCCGACGCGCGGGTTCAGGAGCTTATAGCCCTTGTCGGTTTCCTCGCCGCCGAACGTATCCCACAGGCATTGCACCGCGCCCTTCACCTCCGCCGGGCGCAAGGTCTGCTGCGCGCTCGCGTCGTCGGCCAGCAGCCAGTGCGTGCCCGTGGCCGTGTCGCGCACCGCCTCGTAACCGCCGGCCCGCGCCTGCCGCAAGGCGGCGCTGTCTTCCACGCTGGCCACGTCCGTGCAGAAATAGCCCGTCAGGATCTTCACGGGATCGCCGGAGTCCGGACGGAACACGACCTTGGCGTTGCCCAGCGCATCCGGCTGGCGGGCCAGGATCTCGGACTTGAGGGCCGCGGCGAAGTCGGTCACGACCTGCCAGAAGTCCCAGGTGTCCGACACCACCGACACGATGCCGGCCGGATAGACCTGCGTGACGAGGCGGCGGATGGTTTCGATTTCCCCCTCCTTGCTGCCCAGGCACATCACGGAGTGTTCGGTTGCGGGCACGGAACCGCCGATGAGTTCGCGGTCGGAGTCCGCGTTGTAGACGTCTTCCAGGTAGTCGATGGCCGGGATGGTGTCGGTGCCGGTGAACGACAGCAGGTGGCCCGCGCCGCACTTGCGCGCATCGTACAGGCCCGCCATGCCGCGCATCGAGAAGTCGTGGCCCTGCCAATCCACGAACGCCATCGGGCTGCCGGTCAGCCGCGCGAAATACGTCAGCAGCTTGCGGTATTCGAAGGCGATGGTGGCCACCGTCGACGGCTTCCAGGATTCGCAGCTGAACAGGGTCTCGATATAGGTCACCAGCCACGCGAATTCCGGCCGGGTGTTGATGAAGGTGACCGGCGGCACGCGGATGTCGACGCGCGCGCCCTCGGGCACTGAGCGGATTTCCAGCGGCAGGTAGCCCAGCTCATGCAAGGCCTGCAGGTGGTCCACCGTGACCGCGCCCTTGCCCAGCGCGTTGTCCACGCGCCGCTGGTACTGGCGCACGGCGGTGCTGGCGGGCTTGGCGAAGAATTCGCGGTCGAACAGGCCGATCAGGATTTCCTTGATGAAGCCCTGCAGGCCGAACCAGACGATCTTGTCGTCGAACAGTTCGGGCAGCACCGGCGCCAGGCGCGCGGAGCGCGGCGTGAAGTTGGCCAGGATCTTGTTGGTGCCCTTGGGGTACTGGAAGGGGTGGCCGGTCTTGTAGAAGTCGGCCTGCAGAAAGGGATTCAGGCCGTTCTTCAGGCCGCGGGCCGGGGTGTCGGGAGCATTCATGGCGATTTCCTTCTTGTTTCAGTTGACCCGCACGGCGGCGGGGCTGGACGCGGCGCCTTCGGTGGCCGTCCAGTCATACGCGGTGAAGATTTCGGCATAGCGGGATTTCAGTTCCGCCAGGCCCTTGCTGAAAATGCCGTGCGTGACGTACAGGTAGAGCGGCTGGCCGGTCCGGTCGCGCAGGGCGGCGGCCAGTTCCAGGAAGGTGCGGCCGCCGTCGCAGATGTCATCGACCACCAGCACCGGCTGGGCCGGGATATCGTCGGGCACGCGGGTTTCAGTGATGCGGCCGGTCAGCGGATCGCGGACCTTTTCCGCGTAGCGCACGTCGGCCACGCCCAGCGCCTTGGCAAGCGCCTGCACGCGCTTGCGGGCGCCGGCGTCCGGCGCCATCAGCGTGACGCCCTGGGCAAAGGCCGGCGCGGCCAGCGCCTTTTTCAGGAAGGCGGCGGCGTCGACGACGCGCACCCGCTGCAGCAGCGCCGGCGTGACGTCGCTGTGCGGCTCCACGATGGTGACGGTGGCGTACTGCTGGTCGTTGATCAGCTTGCAGAACACCGCGGCGCCCAGGGCTTCACCCGGGTTGCACACGCGGTCCTGGCGGGCGTAGGGCACGTAGGGCATGTCCAGGTGCACGGGCGCCGCGGGGTTCAGGCGGCGCAGCGCGTCGGTCAGCAACAGGAGCTGCATGACGTCGTCGGCCGACTTCAACAGGGCATGGATGCGGAATTCGCGCGCGGCGTCTGCCTGCGCGCGCAGTGCGGCGGGCACGGTGACCTGCATTTCGCCGCCCGGAAATTTGAACGCGGCCGGCGTACCGGTCTGGCCCTGTCCTTCGATTACCGCAGTGATGCTGAACATGATCGTCCCTTAGTGGCATTTCAAAACTAAGTGACGCCAGTATAGGCCTACTTATTGTCTTTATGCAACTATGTAGAGAACAGGATCAGCCAACGCTGCGGTCAAAGAAGGTGAAGTCCTTCAGCCGGTACAGCCGGGCCGGCCGCTGCGCGCCCCCGACGTGTTCGTCGGTGGCCTCCAGCGCCCCCCAGGCTTCCATCTTGCGGCGGAAGTTGGACTTTTCCAGGCGGGTCCGCAGGATGGCTTCGTAGGTGTGCTGCAGCTGCGTGAGCGTGAAGCGCTCGGGCAGCAGGAAAAATGGCAGCGTCGAATACGTGGACTTGCTGCGCAGGCGGGCGACGGCCGCCCCCACGATCTCGGCGTGGTCGAACGCCAGGGGCGGCAAGGCGTCCACGCTGACAAAGCGGAATTTCGCCGTGGCCGCGGCCAGTTCGGCGGCGGGCACCAGGGCCACATAGGCCACCGACAGCGACCATTGCCGCGGATCGCGGTCGGGGCCGGAAAACACCTGCAGCTGTTCCAGATAGCGCGGCTCGAATCCGGTCTTGTCGCGCAGCACGCGCCGGATGCTGTCTTCGGTGGACGCGTCCTCGTCGGCGTGCACCACCCCGCCCGGCAGGGCCATGGCGTCGCGGTACGGCTCGCGGTCGCGCCGGTGCAGCGCGACTTCCAGGCCGGAATCGCGCAAGGTGAGCAGGACGGCGTCGACGGTGACGAGCGGCTGAGGAAAGTCCAACGGTCGGGTTCCAGGAGTGAGCTTCTGGGCAAGATGCCACTATGACGCCGGACGGTCAAATCGGCGCGAGCCGCCGGGCCGTGTGCCGGCGGAATATGTCCCTGAAAATTGCCTGAAATTATCCATAAATTGCCGCCTGATAACGGCAAATAACGCATTGTTCTACACTATGGCCCGAGGAACACCGCCAGGTTGACACTGCGCGCCGTGTTCCTTTTGCATTTTCCACACCCGTATCACAGGAGTTTTCCGGATGAAAAAGACGCTGCTCGCCGCGGCAATGCTGGCTTCCTTTGCAGGCGTTGTCCAGGCAGAACCGTCAGTCACTCTCTATGGTGTCATCGACACCGGCCTCGGTTACAACAAGATCAAGGGCGATGGCTACAACGGCTCGAAGGTCGGCATGATCAACGGCATCCAGGCCGGCTCCCGCTGGGGCCTGCGCGGATCCGAAGATCTGGGGGACGGCCTGCGCGCCGTCTTCAAGCTGGAAAGCGGGTTTGACTCCGCCAACGGCCAGCGCGCCCAGTCGGGCCGCCTGTTCGGCCGCCAGGCCACCATCGGGCTGGCCAACGACGCGTGGGGCTCGCTGGAATTTGGCCGCCAGGCCACGATCGGCTCGAACTACCTGGCCGACATCGACCCCTTCTACACCAGCTACACCCAATCGAACATGGGCCTGGGTTTCAGCGCGGCCAACACCATGCGCTGGGACAACATGGTCATGTACCGCACGCCGTCGGTGAACGGCTTTGAATTCGGCATCGGCTACTCGTTCAATGCGGACGACACCACGGCCGACCAGACCGGTTTCCGCACCGCCGACAACACGCGCGGCATCACCACAGGCCTGCGCTACGTGCAAGGCCCGCTGAACGTGGCGCTGACCTACGACCAGTTGAACGGCGCCAACCGCAGCACCATCGACAACCGCGCCACGCCGCGCCAATACGCCGTGGGCGTGTCGTACGACCTGGAAGTGGTCAAGCTGGCCGCGGCCTACGGCCGCACCACCGACGGCTGGTTCGTGGGCCAGGACCTGCCCGCCGGTACGCCCTTCAGCGACGAGTTCGGCACCAACCGCTTCGTGGACGGATTCAAGGCGAACTCCTACATGCTGGGCGCGACCCTGCCCGTGGGCGCTTCCGGCAGCCTGTTCACCTCGTGGCAGCACGTGGCGCCGTCCAATGACAAGCTGACGGGCGGCGACGCCAACATGAACGTCTACAGCGTGGGCTACACCTACGACCTGTCCAAGCGCACCAACCTGTACGCCTACGGCTCGTACGGCACGGACTACGCGTTCATCGACGGCCTGAAGAGCACCGCCGCGGGCGTGGGCATCCGCCACCAGTTCTAAGCGGATGTATAGCCGGCCCGCGCGGGCCGGCTTTTTCGCCCAGGCCTTCCGGTGCCTGGGCGCGCGGCCCTCCCCTTGCCGCCGCCCCCCAAAGCGGCCTAAGCTCGGCAAGCATTGCGGTGACGTGCAATGCGCAGGAAACAAGCGTCCGGCATGATCGGCCTCCCTCACTGATCGCAGCCCCCAAGCACCGCCATGCCATCTCGTCTTCCGTCCGAACTTGCGCCCCTGTTCCGTCCTTCGCGCCTGATGCGCGCCTTTGCCCTGGCCCTGCTGCCGCTGGCCCTGGCTGCCTGCAATGGCGGCGGCGACGGCGACGATGACGACCAGGCGCTGCCCCCCGTCGCCGAAACCCCGGCGCCTCAGCCGGAAACGCCGGCGCCCGGTCCCGAGACCCCGCCGCGCAACACCGCCTACCTGCAGGCCAGGCCGGGCGACGTCATTCGCGTGCGCATCGAGGAATTGCGCCCCACCCAGGCCGCGATCGGCTACGACCAGATCTTCTACAAGCTGGGGCGCTGGCAAGGCGACTTCGAGCGCGCCACCTGGGCGGCCGATCCGGCGCTGCAGTTGGATTACCTGAACCGCACGGTCGGCAAGAAGTTCGACGATTACTGCGAAGACATGGGCGGCACCGAGCGCGCGCAGGAATTCCAGAGCATCGCCGAGGCCCGCGCCGCGCGGCTGGACCAGCCCGACACGTTTACCTGCCTGGATGCGCCGGGCACCCACGCCGCCAACTTGAAGACGGTGGTGGTGGGCTGGGACGGCAATCTCTACCTGACCGACGGCCACCACACCTTTTCGTCCCTGCGCGAGATCTTCGACGGCGGCGCGACGCTGCCCGTGTGGGTGAAGGTCGACGCCAACTACAGCGATCTGGCGACCGCCGCCGCCTTCTGGCAGCGCATGGTCGATGAACGCCGCGCCTGGCTGCGCGACGGCCAGAACCAGCCCATCACCGTGGACCAGTTGCCCACGCGCCTTGGGCTGCCCAGCGCGCAGGAGCCGGGCGGCATGCAGGAGGACCGCTACCGCTCGCTGGTGTACTTCACCCGCGATATCGCCTACAGCAACGGCAACCTGCCCGAATTCGCCGAGTTCCTGTGGGGCGACTGGCTGCGCCGCCAGGTCGCCGCCGGGCAGTTGCCGGATCTGGCGCAGTACAAGATGCAGGCGCCCGCCACGCCCGCGGAGATCCTGGCCGTGAGCACGCTCAACAAAAGTCTCCAGCCCACCGGGGCCAACGACAGCTATGCCGCCGCCGTGCGCGATGCGTCGCTCAGGATGGCTGCGCTCAATTCCACCGATATCGTGTTCCAAGACCGCGACGCGGCCAGCCTGGGCCGCATCGCGCTGGAGCCGGACGCCGACAGCGGCTCGCCAACCAAGGATGCGCGCGACACGCTGGAAGAACTGCCGCGCAACGATGTCAAGACGTCCGACGGCACGCCGCGCGGGGCCGGCAAGCTGTGGTTCGCGGTGAATTACCGCACCTGCGGCAAGCCCGCGGCGGGCACGTGCTGGGGCTGGTGATGTGAAGGCCCGTGCGAACGCGCCTGCCGCCTGCAGCCTGGTGGCGCGGCGGGCGCGTTCAGGGCGTCAGAGGACTTCCTGCGCGTTCTCGGCCTTGGCCAGTTGCTGCATCGCCAGCGAGACCTTCTTGGCGACTTCCAAGCGTTCGGCGGCCGACATGGCGTCGTACTCCGCCTTGGAAATGCCCAGGCTGGCCAGCGCCGCGTAGAACATCTTGTCTTCGATCGACATGGCGGCGTAGTCCATGAATTCCTGTTCGGCCTGCGAGGGCGCGGCCTGCGAAGCGCCCGACACGCCGCCGCCCATGGCGGAACGGGTGCGTTCGGTCGCGTCCGCGAACGCCGCGCGAAAGCCGTCGCCAGCGGCGGCGGCACGGGAGGCGGACGCAGGCTGGCCCGAACCGGCATTGATACCCAGGAAATTCACACTGCTCATGGATGCTCCGATGGATAGTCGCCGCGGGGCGCGGCGGCCGCCTGTCGCGGGACTGGCGTTCAGGCTGCCACCTTACCCCGCGCGCGTGCCGCCGGAAGAGCCGGTCAGCCGCCCGATCAGCCCGTTGCTCCGCCTATTGCGGGCCGACCATTTCTCACGCCGTTCGAGTATCTTGTGCCTCTTGCAAATCTTCCCGAGACCGTTTTCATGAGCATCGACTCCCTCCCCGGCCAGCCGGCCGCCGCCGCCCCGGGCGCGGACGCCTTCCTGCAATTCCTGGTCAACCTGGTGAACAACGGCAGCCAGATCGAAAGCATCGGCGTGACCTTGCAGATGGGCGGCATGCTGGTGTCCGGATCGATCGTGTCGGGCGCCGAATATTTCGACAGCTTTGCCGCCAGTTTCTCGGGCTCGCTGCAATCGCTGGACGCGGACACGCGTCAGACCGTGCACGCCTCGCTGGCCGAGCTGGGCGACGTGTTCCGCCTGCCGCAGCCGGTCGATCCGCTGCCCAACTACATCCATCTGGCCGACGCCCTGTTCTTCACGGCCGACGGCACGCCCGTCGCCGGACAGCCGACCCTGTGGCGCGGCCGCACCAGCGCGGTGGACGGCTTCATCCTGGGACGTCTGCAGTCCGGCGCATCCGCCTGACCCGCATGACGCAACCTGTCTTTCCGCCCATCGAAGGCCAGGACGTCGACCGCAAGGTGATGCTGGAGGTCGTCGAGGCCGCCGCGGGCAGTCCGCGGTCGTTCGTGGATTGCGACTTCCAGGAGGCGGACTTTTCCCGCCTGGACCTGCGCGGCTTTCAGTTCAGCGGCTGCGCGATCGCGGGCGCCTCTTTCCAGGGCGCCGACCTGACAGATACCCAGTGGCTGCGCTGCCGCGGCGGGTCGGCCAGCTTCGCCTCGGCGGACGCCAGCGAGGCCACCTTCCAGAACTGCGACCTCAACAACGCCAATTGGCGCCGCGCGCGGCTGGCCAGCGCGCGGTTCCGTGCGTGCAAGCTGACCGGATCGGATTTCGACGGCATCGCATGCCTGGGCTGGTCGCTCGAAGAATGCCTGCTGGTGGGCGCCTTGCTGCGCGGCGTGTCGTTTCGCAAGTGCAATCTGCTTCAGCTTGATTTCTCGGATGCAGACTTGTCGGGAAGCGACTTTCGCGAAGCGGTCTTTCACGGCGGCAGCCTGCGCAATGCCACCCTGAAAAATGTCCACTTCGAGGGCGCCGACCTGCGCGAAGCCGACCTGGGCGGGCTGGACCTCACGGCGGCCGCGCGGCTGGCGGGCGCCACCATCTCCAAGACCCAGGCGGCGGCCCTGCTGGCCGAACTGCGCATCAGCGTGGTCTGAGCCGGCTGAAGCGCTGCTCCACCACCACGCTGCCCCATTGGCGCCCTTCGGACGCCTGGGTCAGCGTGAAGCCTGCCGCTTCGTACAGATGGCGGGCGGCGTCCAGCCCCTTGAACGTCCACAGGTAGGTTTCGTCGTACCGCTCGTCCACGTAGGCCATGGCCCGCGCCAGCAGGGCCCGGCCCACGCCCATGCCGCGCAGCGATTCGTCGACGATGAACCAGCGCAAATGCGCCTGCCGCGCAGCCAGATCGCCATCGATGACGATCGAAGCCAGCGTCCGGCCATTGTCCACGTACAGCCACATGTTCTTGCCCGGGGCGGGCAGGCCTTCCGCGAATTCGGCCAGTTCGGTCGCGACCTTGCGCTCGAAGTACACGCCGAAGCCCGAGGCTTGCGCGTAATAGCGGGCATGCAGGCTGGCGATATCGCCGATGCATCCCGGCAGATAGCCCTCATGGATCTGGCTGGCGGGCACGATGGCCGCGGGCGGGGCATCGTTGGGGTTCTCGCTGGACAGCGCGTCGGCATACAGGGACAGGAAGCGGATCAGCGATTCCTGGTCGGCCGGCGCCATGCGGCGCAGCGCGTGCGACACCTGATCGGTGGCGAACTGGTCGATCCGCGCGCGCAGCGCGTGGCCCGCCTCGGTCAGGGTGAGCCGGGAGGAACGCGCGTCGTCGGCGGCGGTCTCTCGCACCAGCAGGCCGGCCGATTCCAGCTTGGCCACCTGCCGGCTGGTGTTGGACTTGTCCAGCCGCAGGATCGCGGCCAGGTCGCGCGCCTGGATGCCCGGGTGCAGGCCGATCTCGATGATGGCGTGCACCGCCGAGGGCGCCAGATCGCTGCCCGCGAGCGAGGCGCGCATAAAGCCCAGCTCGCGCACCAGCTTGCGGGAAAACTCCCGCAGGTCCTGGATGGTTTTATCCCGAGACTGGGACGGAAAGTCGATAAGGTCCATGGCGCGCCCCTAAAGTTGCGGTTCGCAACCAATATACTTGCGAGTCGCAACCAAAACAAGCAGCACGTGCCGCGCCGTCAGCGGGGACGCGCAAAGCGCGCGCGCGCCGCCTCGATCTCCGCATGGCAGACGCAGCCGCTCATGTGCTCGTTCACCATGCCCACCGCCTGCATGAAGGCATGCATCGTCGTCGGCCCCACGAAGGTCCAGCCCCGCCGCTTCAATGCGCGCGAGAGCCGCACCGACGCGTCGGACGTGGGATGGTTGTCCCAGTGGCGCCGGTCCACCGCCGCCGGGCGTTCCTGCGCCGGCGGCTCGTGCGCCCACAGCCAGCCGGCCAGCGAGCCGGTTTCGTCGGCCAGTTCGCGCGCGCGCCGGGCATTGTTGATGGCCGACACGATCTTGGCACGGTTACGCACGATGCCCGCGTTGCCCATCAGGCGCTCCACGTCGCGCTCGGTGTAGCGCGCGACGCGTTCGACATCGAAGTCGTCGAAGGCCTCGCGAAACGCCTCGCGCTTGCGCAGGATGGTGATCCACGCCATGCCCGCCTGAAAGCCTTCCAGGCAGATCTTTTCGTACAGGCGGCGATCGTCGGCCACGGGCCGGCCCCACTCATGGTCGTGATAGTCGGGCATGGAAGGCTGCCAGAAGCAGCGCGGCACGCCGTTGCCATCGAGGATCAGGCCGGCAACTTCCTGCGCGGCGCCGCCCGGGTGGTCCACAGCCGTCATTTCCCGGCGGGCACGGGGCAGCTCATGTCGCCTTCCTCGCACTTCAGGTAGGCGCGCAGTTCCTTCGTGCGGGCCTGCGTCAGCTTGTCCAGGCACATGCTCAGCACCATCGGATAGGCGCTGCCGCCGGTGACGCCTGAGGAGGAGAACGCGCACTCGGCGTCGCGAAAGAAGAGCCACGCCTTCTGCGCCGCCTGTAAGCGCGTGGTGGCGTCCTTGTTGTCCACAAGGCGCGCCATCACGTCCCGGTAGGCGGCGTTCAAGTCGGCGTCGGATTTGCGGTAGGCCTGGTCGGCGCACAGGCTCAGGTCGGTCTGCGTGGACGCCTGGTCGCACTTGATCACTTGGGCCTGCGCCCCAGCCGTCAGCACGAGCGCGGCGGCGGCAAACACGAAACGCATGGGAGGTCCTCCTGGGGTTGATGCGTGATGGGATCGTCGGGGAAAGTGTCGCATGGATGCCCGCGCGTCGCAGCGCGGCCCGGCGTGTCGCCTAAGATAGTGCCCATGAAGATCCAACTGCTATCCGACTTGCATCTTGAAACCGATCCCACGTTCGTGGCGCAACCCTTGCCCGGCGCCGATCTGCTCGTGCTGGCGGGCGACATCGGCTCGTACCGCCAGGGCTCGCGCCTGGAGCGGGACGATTTCGGGCTGGGCGCGTATTCCCCGCGTCACGGCTGGCCCACGCCGGTGCTGTACGTGCCGGGCAACCACGAATACGACAACGTGGATTTCGACGAGACGCACGCGCGCCTGCGCGAGCTGTGCGAGGCGCTGGACATCCAGTGGCTGGAACGCGAAACCCGCGTGATCGACGGCGTGCGTTTCGTGGGCACGACGCTGTGGGCGGACTTCGATGCGCTGGCGGCCCCGCACGATCCGCTCGGCGAAGTCCTGAAGAAGCGCGCCAAGGCCTTCCGGGCGGCGGACTTCTATCTGGAAAAGGCGGAAATGCGCCGCAACGGCGCCCCCTTCATGGCCGAGCAGATGCGCGAGCAAAGCCTGGCCTGCCAGCAGTGGCTGGACGCCGCGCTGCGCACGCCGTTCGCGGGCAAAACGGTGGCGGTCACGCACTTCGCCCCCACGCTGGCCAGCGCCGACCCGCGCTATGGCGTCACGCCGGGCACGGCGGGATTCTGCAACGCGCTCGACGCGTTGCTGCCGCTGGCCGACGTGTGGATACACGGCCATCTGCACTGCGCCCAGGACTATGTGAAGGACGGCTGCCGGGTCATCGCCAATCCGCTGGGGTATGCCAAGAAAGGCGAACAGGCGGACTACGCGCCGGATCGGTTGTGGGATGTGTCGGGCTTGCCGGCCGCCGATTGACGCATGTTGGCGCGCAGGTGAGTCGGCCAGGGGGGAGCCAAGCGCCGCTCCACGTCCGATCTATCGGTTCAGGACCCGCTTGAGTTCATCAAAGAACGAGGCCACGCTGTGACCCCATAGCTTTGGGTCGAAGGAACCCCAATGCCGGGCAAAAACGACCTCCGCCTCTGCGCCATACTTCGCGACAAACGCATCCATCTCCACGCAGACCTGCTTGATTCGATCCGGGCTTGTCACGCGCTTATAACAAAGCGCAATTTCCTCAATCGTGTCGCCGAACAGATCGTAGTCTTCATGGAAGTACGCGCCTAAGAATTGTTCCAACTCGGAATCGGGATCGATATCCATCACGCCTCCAACATCGCGGTCAGCACATAGTAGGACATGCCGTTGTAGCGCTCCTTCTTCAGCACGACGCGGACCATTCTTCCCCTAACCCACTCGCTAGCCCCGCGCACCAATACATATCCGGCGTCACCGACAACGGGCCCTCTCAATCGTATTCTGACGCCCTCGGCCGCCGAAGCCGCCCACGTCGCCACGCGCTCCGCTTCCAGACGCATCAGCCCATTCACGGCATTTTCCGCCGCCGCAATGGAGTGAAAGGTGGAGGCGGACGGCAAATGAGGCTCGGCTCGCAGCCTCGCCTCAAGATACGCCCTCGTCTTTCCGACATGCTTGTCGAGCGTATGCCCCCCAACTCCCCCGAGGACGGAGGCCTCATGCCGAGATAAAGAAACACGCCCCGCAATAACGCTTGTCGCGCGCGCCGCTCTGATTGCTCCCGCGAATCCGGCGGGCACCGCAATCTCTACGGAAAAGCCCAACGCCTGACCGGACCCGGCTGACGCGCCAAGTTGGCTGGCGAGTTCAGTCAGGCCTCTCTCAGTCAGCGATCGGGTTCGTTGCCCGGTCCAAACTTCACGCAGTCCCGTCGCAGCCGTATCGGAGCCGTGGGCACCCAGCAGCACGCAGCCTGCTTTTGAAACGCCGGTGGGTTCGGGTACTACGCAAAGCGCGGCACCGCCCAACATTTCAGCCACGCCAGCCGCCAGTGTGAGTCCCCCCCACATGCGATTCGAAAGTGTCGATTCAGCACTGATCGACTCGCCTTGCAGCATCGCCGCCAATTGCACAGGCGTGAGAACTATGCGAAGGCCCGATTCGTCGTCCATCGGTCACCCCATCCCTTGATAGAGCGACGACTATTACGCGGCAAGGGCGGTTCGTCGATCAGACTCGTCCGAATCTTCATGGACTTTGATGCCAGGTCACCTCGCCCTACGCCCTTAAGAGCCGCAGCGCACCCCCAGTTGGATGCGCTGCGCCCCCGAGCGCGAATCGCGGGCGCCTGCCGCCTACACGCAACGCCCGCCGGCTAGAACTTCAAGCTGGCGCTCAACCCATACGTGCGGGGATCGCCCGCCTTGATGTAGTCGGACGACTGGTACAGCCAGTAGCGCTTGTTCGCGACGTTGTTGATTCCCGCGCGGAACGTGGTTTCGTAGCCATGGATGCGCGTGTCGTACGTGGCGCCGATGTTGACGATGGCGAAGTCCGGCACCTCGACCGCGTTCGATGCGCCGAGCATGGTGCTGCTGGTGTACTTGACGTCGGCGCGTAGCGTCAGGCCCGGCAGTTGCGGCACCGAATAGGCCACCTGCGCGGCGGCGACGAACTTCGGTGCGCCGGCGACGCGGTTGCCGGTGAAGGCGCTGCCCTGCTTGTATTCCGAATCCAGGAACATGACGCTGCCGCCCACGTTCCAGTGGGTGGCAATACGCGTGGACGCCCCCAGTTCCAGGCCCTGGAAGACAGACTTGCCGTCTTGCACGAGCTCATTGGCGGCGTTGGCGTATTCCGCCTTCTTTTCGATGCGGAACAATGCCGCGGTGGCCGCCCAGTCCTCCTGGTTGGTCTTGATGCCCAGTTCGTATTGCTTGCTCTTGAGCGGGTCCAGCAGTTCACCGAAGTTCGTATAGATATTCCCGACGGACGACCCCGGCTCCAGCGATTCGATGTAGCTGGCGTACGCCATCGTCTGCGGCGTGATGTTGAACATCAGCGCCACGGTGGGGGTCAGCACGCCGTTCTTGTCGTAGCTGGAGGTCTGCACGCCGGCCGGATCGAAGCCGACCTGCTCGTAATCGGTGTAGCGCAGGCCGCCCAGGATGGACCATCCGCCCGTCAGGTCGATCGTGTCGCTGGCGAACACGGCCTTCTGTGTGATTTCGGCCGCGCGGTACAGGTCCAGGCTGCCTTCGCTGTAATACGTGTTGGTATTCTGCCGGCGCAGATTGCCCGTGCCCTGAAGCTGGTAGACGCCGTCGGCGCTGTAGTCGTTCTTCTGCTTCTGCCACGATGCGCCGGCCACCACATGATGCCTGATCGGGCCGGTGGCGAACTTGCCTTCGAGCATCGCCTGCCACTGATTGAACGCATAACCTTCGCCGTAGTCCGAGCGATAGTCGTCGTAGTCGCCCGACTGGTCCTGCAGGAACAGCACCGATTCATTGCGGCGCGTGCGCGTGGTGTTGTAGGTGTAATCGGTGCGCACGCTCCAGTCCGGTGCAAGCTGGTACTTCAAGCCCGTCGAGTAGAAGCGGAATTCGTTGTCGGCGTATGGGCCTTCGCCCACCAGCTTGCCGTCATTGCGCACCGGAGAGGGCAACTCGCTGCCCGTCATCGCGCCGGCGTAGATCGTCGGCTCCTGACCGATCGCCTTGCGGTCCTGGTACAGGGTCTGGAAGTCCCAGGTCAGCTTGTCGGTCAGGCGCGCATCGAGCGCCAGCGACACGGAATCACGATACAGCGAGCCGTTGTTGAAGGTATTGCCTTCCTCGTGCGTCGCGTTCAGCCGGTAGCCGAAGGTCCCGCTCTCGCCCACGCGCCCGCCCAGGTCCACGTGCTGGCGCAACAGCCCATTGGAGATGTAGCCCAGCTCGACGCTGCGAACGGGTTCGTCCGTGGGCCGCTTGGTCACGTAGTTCACCAGTCCGCCCGGCGAACCGAAGCCATACATGAAGCCGGAAGCGCCCTTGAGCAGGTCGATCTGCTCGAAGTGCTCATAGGGCAGGACGGTGACATAGCTCAGGAAGGGCTTGCCGTCGATGCGGAAGGAGTTCTGCCAGTCCAGCGGCAGCCCGCGCACGCTCAGGTAGCTGGCCCACGCGCCGAAGGCGGCGCTGTTGTCGCTGACCGAGGCGTCCAGCGCGAACACGTCGCCCAGCTTGGTCACCTGCCGGGCCTGCATGTCGGCCGCGGTCACCACCGTGGTCGAGAACGGGGTTTCGAGCTGGCTGCGGCTGCCGAGGGCGCCCGTGTTCACCGGGGCGGATAGATGCTCGAGCGTGTCGTCGATGGCGCTGGCGTTGACGGTGACGGCGGGCAGTTGCGCGACGCCTTGCGAGGCGGATGCCGCATTCGCGGCAGCGGACTGGGCATGCGCGCCAGACGCGCATGCCAGGCCCAGGGCCAGGGCGAGAACAGAGGGCGTGGCGGCGGAATGTGCTTGCTTGCGGGCACGGCACTCCCGGATGACAGTCGGACGAACCAAGGTCGAATCTCCAGAGCGGAAGGACAAAAGTCCGCACTCTGTCATTAATGCGACTGATTCGCAACACCATTAGCACCTTATAGCTTGCGGCGATTGGGGCTTTGGATCCCTGAAACAGCACTAAATCGCTTTGCGATCAACAACTTGGGCCGCGCCGGCTGCAACACAGGGGTTCCCTGTCGGCGCGCCTCCGCTCCGCCGGGAATCAGCGCCGGCCGATCGGACGGCGCTGATTCCCGCCGCAACTCGCGCCCTATAGATTGCCAGTGTTCAGTCGGCCATAAACGCGGTCAGGAAATCTTCGCCATGTCGTTGAGCCTTGTCACCTGGAGGAGTGGGGCAATGATCCGGATTACGGCGTCTGTGGGGCAAGGAGGGTTCAACCGCGCTTCGGACGTCCGCGTGGTGCAGAGGGCACTTCGCCTCTATAAACGCCGGTACATCCGCGGACGTGAGATTTCGGAAACAGGCCAGATATCGTTCGATGTCGTCGAGACGATCAAGCACCTTCAACGCAGGTTGGGCGAAGATGAAAGCGGCCGCCTTGAACCGGTGTCGCCGGCGCTCCGCGCACTTGACCAGATTAAGCGGACGGCTGGGATATCTTTCGGGGCAAACACGTTCGCTGGCGCACGGAACACCGTCGAAATACTCGTGAGCGATGGTCGATTTGTCAGTATGGGCTCGCAGTGGGGGCACGTGGCGATTGACGTGGGAGGTACTGTGTACTCTCGCGGTCACGCGGATTACTACGTGATGCCGCGCGCGACCTATCTGGAGCGCAACAGCTTCCGCGAAACGGTGGGCTTGGTCCTTGAGATGTCTGCCAAAGAAGTGGCAGTGATCGCGAGCGAGTTGCGACGGCGCGTGGCCCTAAAGACTCCTTACGACCTGGTCGGCAACAGTTGTTCAACGAACGTGGCTGACGTACTCGAAAAAGTCGGCGTGTTGGCGCATGATCCGAGGTATCAGTGGGACGCTTCGCGTCGGACGGCGGTCAGTCCGAAAGAGATATTGATCATCGTGTCCAGATCATCACGCCTGCAACGACGCAACATCTATCCGAAACAAAGATGAAAACCCTGATCCCGGCGTTTGCCTTGTTGGTGGCCCTGTATGGCTGTTCAGACGAGCCCAAGGGCCAATGGCGAGTCATGGCCCCCGTCGAGGTCTATTCGGAAAATGATGACGGTGCTCCGGTGATTTTTGTTCTTCAGCCCGGAGACACCTGCGCGTTGGGTAACGCGTGGAGTTATCACAAGATGTTCCGATTCAAGCGAGTTTCGTGTACCAGGGGAGCCGGGTGGATTTCCATCGATACCGATTTCGCACCCGTGGCTGACTGAATCCGACGCGTCTGTCCCGGGCGTATCGGCCGGTCTGCGAGGCAACCTTGAACCGGATAACGGGCGGCCTGCCGGCCGCCCGCCCGCCTCAAGGCGCCGGGTTCGGGTGCCGCTTGTGGATCTGCTCGATCGCGTCCAGCACCTCGGTGGACAGGGTGACGTCCACGCTGTCGATGTTTTCCTTGAGCTGCTCCAGCGACGTCGCGCCGATCAGGTTGCTGGTGACGAAGGGGCGCTGGTTGATCCAGGCCAGGGCCAGGTGCGTGGGCGACACGCCGTGGGCGCGCGCCAGGTCGACGTATTCGCGCGTGGCGGCCTCGGCCTGGGGGTTGCTGTAGCGGGTAAAGCGCG
This sequence comes from Achromobacter sp. MFA1 R4, assembly GCF_900156745.1. NCBI lineage: Bacteria > Pseudomonadati > Pseudomonadota > Betaproteobacteria > Burkholderiales > Alcaligenaceae > Achromobacter > Achromobacter sp. MFA1 R4. The sequence continues at coordinate 875,427 of NZ_LT707065.1, forward strand.
AATAGACGGTCAGGCGCGCGCCTGCCGGCTTGGCGCCGTCCAGATACTTGCCGCAGAGCATGCCCATCGCCAGCGGCGAGTAGGCCAGGAGGCCCACGCCTTCATGGTGCGTGAACTCCGACAGGCCGATTTCGAACACGCGGTTCAGCAGGTTGTAGGCGTTCTGGATCGAGACGATGCGGGGCAGGTTCTGGTTTTCGGCGTGGCGCAGGAACTGGCTGACGCCCCACGGCGTCTCGTTCGACACGCCGACGTGGCGCACCTTGCCCGCACGCACGAAGTCCTGCAGCACGGACAGGGTCTCTTCGATGGGCACGGTGTGCTCGTCCTCGACCCACGGGTAGTTGAGCTGGCCGAACGTCGCCGTCGTGCGGTCGGGCCAGTGGAGCTGGTACAGGTCCAGGTAATCGGTCTGCAGGCGCTTGAGGCTGGCGTCCAGCGCCTCAGTCAGGTTCTTGCGGTCCAGGAAGGTCTTGCCGTCGCGGATGTGGCCGGGACGCTTGGGATCGCGCACGGGGCCGGCCACCTTGCTGGCCAGCACGATGTCCTGGCGGCGGCCAGTCTTGGCCAGCCACGTGCCGATGTAGGTTTCGGTCAGGCCCTGGGTTTCGGGCTTGGGCGGCACCGGGTACATTTCGGCCACGTCGACCAGGTTGACGCCGCGCTCCAGCGCGTAGTCCAGTTGCTCGTGCGCCTGCGCTTCGGTGTTCTGCTCGCCCCAGGTCATGGTGCCCAGCCCGATCAGGCTGACATCCAGGTCGGTACGGCCGAGTTTGCGGTATTTCAAGTTCTGCTCCGTGCGGGGTCTTTGGGTAGGGAAGCGACACCTTACTCCAAGATGTTGGCGTTTCGCTGACACGGCCGCGGCGGGCGCCCCCGACCTTGCCCCGCCCTTGCCCCGCCCTTACCCCGTCCTTGCCGGCGCCGCGCAATCGGCATACGCTGATGCGCAAATTCATTCCGGGGGGAACAGGCATGCTGAGGGAAATTGACGAGATCTATCTCTTTTTCGTCGTGCTCATCATTTTCCTGGCTGTCATCGAGCTCGCTTACCGGCTGGGCCGCCGGTTGCGCAAGCCGGCCGACGAGGCCGCCAAGACGCACATTTCGGCGCTGCAGACCGCGCTGCTTGGCCTCTTGGCCCTGCTGCTGGGCTTTACCTTCGCCATGTCGGTGACGCGCTTCGAAACGCGCAAGAACCTGGTGCTGGAAGAGGCCAACGCCATCGGCAACGCCTACTGGCGCTCGCAGCTCATTCCCGTCGAGCACCGGCCCGTGGTGGCGAACATGCTGCATGAGTACACCACGGCCTCGCTGGACTACCACCTGGCGGACCAGGATTCGCCCCGTTTCAACGCGGCCAATGCCACTGCCCGGCGCATCGAGCGCCAGATCCGGGCGGCGGTCGCGGCCCGGGCGGAGAACCCGCCCTCGATCTCCACCATCATGTTCATCCAGGCCGTCAACGAGATGGCGCAGATCAACGAGAAGCGCCGCGTCGCGCTGGAGAACCACGTGCCGGAGCCGGTGTATTACCTGCTCTTCATCGTGGCGGCGGGGTCCATGGCCTACATCGCCTATGGCACCGGCCTGCACGGGCGGCGCCGGCCCATATCGACGGGCATGTTCGCCGCGCTGATCGCGCTGGTGCTGACGTTCATCCTGGACATCGACCAGCCCAGCGGCGGCCTGATCGAGGTCGGGCAGGAAAGCATGCAGCGCATGCAGGCCACCCTGGCCCACGAGATGCAGCAGTAACGCGGGCGCCCGGACAGCGGCCCCGGGGCCTTTTCCGAACAGTAGCCTTATCCGAACAGAGGCTTCATTCGAACAGACGCCGCAGGAACGGCGCGGTGACGCCGGCCTTGCCCTGGCTGACCGCTTGCGGCGTGCCCGCCGCCACGATGGTGCCGCCCTCTTCCCCGGCGCCGGGCCCCACGTCCAGCATCCAGTCGCTGCCCGCGATCACGCGCAGGTCGTGTTCCACCACGACCACGGTGTTGCCGGCGTCGACCAGGCCGTGCAGTTGCGCCATCAGCTTGTCCACATCCGCCGCGTGCAGGCCCGTGGTGGGCTCGTCCAGCACATACAGCGTGTTGCCGCGCTGGCTGCGCTGCAGCTCCGTGGCCAGCTTGATGCGCTGGGCCTCGCCGCCGGACAGCTCGGTGGCGGGCTGGCCCAGGCGCAGATACCCCAGGCCGATGTCGTGCAGCAGCGCCAGGGGACGCGCCACCGCGGGCTCGTCCTGGAAGCACGCACGCGCTTCGTCCACGGTCATGTCCAGCACCTGCGCGATGTTGCGGCCGTTCCATTCGATTTCCAGCGTCTTGGCGTTGTAGCGGGTGCCGTGGCAGGCGGGGCAAGGCGCGTACACGCTGGGCATGAACAGCAGTTCAACGTGGACAAAGCCTTCGCCTTCGCACGTCTCGCAGCGGCCCTGGGCGACGTTGAAGGAAAAGCGGCCGGCGCCGTAGCGCCGCGATCGGGCGGCTTTGGTGCCGGCGAACAGCTTGCGCACGTGGTCGAAAAGGCCGGTGTAGGTGGCCAGATTGGACCGCGGCGTACGGCCGATGGGCTTCTGGTCCACATTGACCAGCCGCTTGATGGCCTGCGCACCCGCGTGGAGGCGCCCTGTCGTGCGCGGCAGGTTGCCGGGCTGCGGCAGGTCGCCCTCGGACTCCTCGGCGGGCAGTTCCTGGCCCAGGTGCTCGCCCACCAGTTCCACCAGCGCCTGGCTGACCAGGCTGGATTTTCCCGACCCGGACACGCCCGTCACCGCCGTGAATGCCCCGAGCGGAAAACGCGCATCGATGCCATGCAGGTTGTTGCGGTGGATGCCGCGCAGCTCCAGCCAGCCGGCAGGCTCGCGCGGCGCGCGGCGGCTGGCCGGGCGCGCATCGAAAAGGTACTTCGCCGTGACCGATTCCTTCACCTTGCGCAGGCCCTCGGGCGGGCCGCTGTACAGCACCTGCCCGCCATGCTGGCCCGCGCCCGGTCCCACGTCGACCAGCCAATCGGCGCGGCGCAGCGTGTCCAGGTCGTGCTCGACGACAAAGAGCGTATTGCCGCCGGCCTTGAGCTGGTCCAGCGCGCGGTGCAGCGCCTGGGCGTCCGCGGGATGCAGCCCGGCCGACGGTTCGTCCAGCACGTACACCACGCCGAAAAGATTGGAACGGATCTGCGTGGCCAGCCGCAACCGCTGCAGTTCACCGGGCGAGAGCGTCGGCGTGGACCGGTCCATCGCCAGATAGCCCAGGCCCAGCGCCTGCAGCGTGCCGATGCGCTCGATCAGGTCGTGCGCGATGCGCTGCGCGGCGATGCGCTTTTCCGGGGAAGAGTCCGGCGTGCGCCGCACGTCGCTGCTGCCCGCATGCGACAGGCCGCCCGCCGCCACGCGCCCGGCGTTGGCACGCACGCCCGCCGCCTTGCTGCGCGTCACGCCCGGCGCCCCCGCTTCGTCGAACCGGCCTGCGGCGGCCGGCGCGAGAACCTCGGCGATGCGGCTGAGCGGCAGTTGCGACAGGGTGCCGATGTCCAGCCCCGCAAACGTCACCGACAAGGCCTCGCGCTTGAGGCGCCGGCCGCCGCATTCCGGACACGGCGAGCCGGTCATGAAGCGGGCCACGCGCTTTTTCATCATGGCGCTCTGGGTGGTCGCGAACGTGTGCATGACGTAGCGGCGCGCGCCGGTGTACGTGCCCATGTAGCTGGGCTCGGTCTTGCGGCGCAGCGCCGCGCGGGTTTCGGCGGGCGTAAAGCCCGCGTAGACCGGGACGGTCGGCTGCTCGTCCGTGTACAGGATCCAGTCGCGATCCTTCTTGGGCAGGTCGCGCCACGGCTTGTCCACGTCGTAGCCCAGCGTGACCAGGATGTCGCGCAGGTTCTGGCCGTGCCAGGCCGGCGGCCACGATGCGATGGCGCGTTCGCGGATCGACAGCGAGGGGTCCGGCACCATGGACGCCTCGGTCACGTCGTACACGTAGCCCAGCCCGTGGCAATGCGGGCACGCCCCCTGCGGCGTGTTGGGCGAGAAATCTTCCGCGTACAGCATCGGCTGGCGCGCAGGGTACGTCCCGGCGCGCGAATACAGCATGCGCAACATGCTGGACAACGTGGTCACGCTGCCCACCGTGGACCGCACGTTGGGCGTGCCGCGCTGCTGCTGCAATGCCACGGCGGGCGGCAGGCCGTCGATGGCGTCCACGTCGGGCACGCCCACCTGGTCGATCAGGCGCCGGGCATACGGCGACAGCGATTCCAGGTAGCGGCGCTGCGCTTCGGCATACAGCGTGCCAAACGCCAGGGACGATTTCCCTGACCCGGACACGCCGGCAAACACCACCAGCGCGTCGCGCGGGATGCTTACGTCCACGTTCTTCAGATTGTGTTCGCGCGCGCCGCGCACGCGGATGCAGGCGTCGGGGCGCGGCTTGGGCGTTGTCTTGCGCTGGCTCATGTCCAGATAGTAATGGACCCGCCGGCGCCCGGCCGCAAAGGGGTCATCCGCGCGGCGTACGCGCCCCCGCCTGCTTCAGAATGGCGCAAAAGCATGACGTCCGCGCCCGCTCATCCGATCGGGCGATGGCGGCTGCCGGACCAGATCGACGTCATCGAGCCGCTGACGGACGGGCATATCATCGAAGGCATCGTCGCCATCGCCGCGAACCCCGGCGTCGCCGGGGTGGACGCCTATCTGGAGCCCGCCGCGGCGGCCTTGCTGGGCGTGGGCGACATGGTGCTGCTGGTGGTCCGGGCCGATGGACACGTGGGCCTGCGCGCGGAGCAACGGCACGCCGAGACGCTGTCGACCTACGTCGCGTTGTTGCGCGCCAGCCCCGGCGCGGCGCCATGACCTAGGGAAATCCCCAAGAAAAATCGTGTCGATCCGGGGGGTTGCGGTTCGTCGTCGTCATGTATCCCCCACCATTCGAGGCAGACACACCATGACCACCGGAACCGTACGACACCTGCGCATCCTGCGCACCACGCCCGACCGCGTCTACCGGGCCTTTCTCGAGCCCGACGCCATCGCGAAGTGGCTTCCCCCCTATGGGTACACCTGCACGGTGCAGGAACTGGACGCCCGCACGGGCGGCCGCCACAAGATGTTCTTTCGCAATTTCGCCACCGGCCATGAGGAGCCGTTCGGCGGCGAATACCTGGAACTGGTCGAATTCCAGAAGATCCGCTACACGGACCGCTTCAACGATCCCAACCTGCCGGGCGAGATGACGACCACGATCACGCTGCGCGAGGTTTCCTGCGGCACCGAACTGATCATCGTGCAGGAAGGCATCCCCGACGTCATTCCGACAGAGATGTGCTATCTGGGCTGGCAGGAATCGCTGCTGCAGCTTGCCCGGCTGGTCGAGTCGGACGTGCCCGCCGCCAGTTAGCCGCCGGGTCCGGCCCGCTTGACCTTCGATGCGGTGTTCAGCGCCACGGCCGCGCGGAAAAGCGCCAGGAACGCCGGTTCGTCCAGGCGGTCACCCTCGTGCAGATCGATGGCGCGGCGCGTGTTGCCGTCCAGGCTGGCGTTGAAGAGCCCGGCGGGGTCCTCCAGCGCTGCGCCCTTGGCGAAGGTCAGCTTCACGGCCGTCTTGTAGGTTTCGCCCGTGCATACGATGCCGGCATGCGACCACACGGGGACGCCGCGCCACTTCCACTCCTCGGCCACGTCGGGATCGGCCTGCCGGATGAGCGCCCGCACGTGGGCCAGCGTCCGGCCGCGCCAGTCGTCCAGTTCGGCGATGCGCGCGTCGATCAGCTCGGACGCGCCGGCCTGCGCATCCCGGTTATCGCCAGTCTTGTCCGCTTTCATCATGCCGCTATCCGTTTCCTTGAAGGGTCTCCAGCATAGGACCGGCGCCGCGCCCACGAAAATTCGGGCTAACGCCGATACGTTTGTTCATGTTTTGACACCAACCGCCCCGGCGCAGCCGTGCAACTCCCTACAAAATGTGGCGCGCCCGTGCGGCGTCGCGCCGTCCGCCATCCGCTGCCGGGCGCTGCTCACCCCAAGAAGGAAGAATCGTGTCGAAACTGTTTGCCCTGGTGATCTCCGCCGTCCTGCCCGTGGCCGCGGCGGCGCAGCCCGACGTCGAGCCGCTGACGCTCAACGCGGACAACAAGCTGTACTGCAATGCCCAGACGGACTGGTGCGTAGGCATCAAGACGGACGGCAAGTTCGGGGAAAACGGCCCCTTCGCGACCAGCCGCACGCTGCGCGCCGAACGCCTCTTCTGGGACTCGCCAGAGGTCCCGGATTTCAAGCACTTTTCCGTCTGGCCGCAACTGATCCGGCTGGACGAGGAGCGCGCGCTGGTGGGGGTGATCGGACCGCAAGAACCGGACTTCGAGCCCGAGACACCGTTCTCCGGCGGCAGCTTCACGCGCCGCGACCTGTATGTGTACGACGTCACGCTGGGCGAGCCGACCGGCGCGAACCTGGTGCTGGTCCTGCCCTACACGGCCGACGCCTCCATCCGCGCGTGCTTCAACGCAGCCGACGAGCAGAAGCGCGCCGGCCAATGCAGCGACGTCTACCGTTTCACGACCGCCGTGAAAGCCTTGCCGGGCCGCGACTATCCGGATTTGCAGGTGACGACGCACGCGACGCGCTCGCCGGCCGGCGCCAGCCGCTTTGCGGACTCGAGCGCGCGGCCCGCGCTGACCCGGGAGCAACTGGCGCCTCAGGTGGACAGCGCGTGCAGCTACACCGTGACCTACGCCTGGCAGGCCGACGCATCCGTTTACCAGCCCGCCACGCCACTGCCCGACTGCGCCGAATTCCTGGAGGCCATGCCCGAACCCGGGAAGTAAGCCGCCGCGCGGCTTCGCGCCGTCTAGTCGGCGTAGCCCGGATTGCGGCGGTCCAGGCGGCGCAACAGACCCGGCCACGCGAGCTGGGCCTTGTGCGCCCGATCGGCCGGCGATTCCACCGCCGCGCGGGCCAGCACCTCGGGCGGGATGTAGGTCAGTTCGCCGCCCGCCTGCGCCCGGACCTGCACCATGCAGGCCGCCTCCAGGCGGTGCATCGCCTGGAAGGCCTCGGCCATGCTCTGGCCCACGGTCAGCAGGCCGTGGTTGCGCAGGATCAGGTAGTTGTTGGCGCCCAGGTCGCGCACCAGGCGCGGCTGCTCGTCGGGATTGAGCGCCAGCCCTTCGTAGTCGTGATAGCTGAGCGAGCGCAGCGCGATGAACGCAAACTGCGACAGCGGCAGCAGCCCCGCCTTCTGCGCCGACACCGCCACGCCGTTGATCGAGTGCGTATGCAGTACGCACATCGCATCCTTGCGGGCCGCGTGGATACAGCTATGGATGGTGAAGCCCGCCGGGTTGATGTCGTATTCGGACGCCATCACCTTGTTGCCGTCCAGGTCGATCTTGACCAGGCTGGACGCCGTGATTTCGTCGAACATCATGCCGTAGGGGTTGATCAGGAAGTGCTCCGTGCCCGGAACCTTGGCCGTGATGTGCGTGAAGATGAGGTCGTCCCAGCCGAACAGCGCCACCAGCCGGTACAACGCCGCCAGGTCCTTGCGGACCTGCCATTCCGTTTCGCCGACCTGTTCGCGCACGCTGGCGCCTTGCTTGCCTACCGTATCCATCCCGTCTCCGTCTTGTTGCTGTTTGGCTGTTTGGCTGTTTACCCGCGGCTCGTGCCAGGGGCTCCGCCATGCACTGTATTCCTTTCGCCGCGCCGCCGCACGGCGGCGCGCCGGGCGGCGTCCGTCTGGTGAAACAGGCCCAGACCCATTAACCTGTGAGCCACTGCTCTGGAGAACCCGAGAATGCTGCCTGCACTTTACGGTCATCCCTTTTCCTCGTACACGCAGAAGGCGCTCATCGCGCTGTACGAAAACGGCACGCCCTTCGAATTCCGCAGCCTCGGGCCGGAAACACCCCGCCATGCCCGGGACTGGCTGGAACGCTGGCCGCTGCGCAAGTTCCCGCTGCTGGTCGATGGCGATCGCAACATCGTCGAATCCAGCATCATCATCGAATACCTGCAGCTCGCCCATCCCGGCCCGGTGCGGCTCATCCCCGACGACCCGATGGCCGCGCTGGACGTGCGCTTCCTGGACCGCTATTTCGATCTGCACGTCATGTTCTGGATGCAGCACGCGGTAAACGGCGCGCTCTCCGGCGACCCTGCCCGGCGCGAGGAAGGGATGGCGCAGGCGGCGGAAAGGCTGGAGCTGGCGTACGCCTGGATCGACGCGCAACTGGCCACGCGCACCTGGGCCGCGGGCGAGGACTTCACGCTGGCCGACTGCGCCGCCGCCCCGTCGCTGTTCTATGCCGACTGGACGTATCCCATCGCGCACGCCTATCCGCATCTGCGGGCCTATCGCGCGCGGCTGCTGGCGCGTCCGTCGTTCGCCCGCGTGGTCGACGAAGCCCGGCCCTACCGGCCGCTCTTTCCGCTGGGCGCGCCCGACCGCGACTGACCGCGACTGACAGGCCCGCGGACATCCCGCGGCAACGTGCGAGAATCAACGCCACTTCTACCCGGATGAGGACGCCTACCGTGCAGCAAGCCTTGCCTCGACACCTGCCTTCATTCTTCCGGTCCCATCTGGAGTCCCTGTCCGGCGTCGGGCTCATGCTCGGCACGCTGTTCTTCGCCGCGGCGCTGACCCCCACCCTGATTCCCCGCACCCACGTCACCCAGGGCGTGCTGGCCGGCACCTGCCTGGCGGCGGGATACGGACTGGGCGTGCTGTGGCACTGGCTGTGGGCCTACATGGAACTGCCCGAGCCCAAGGGGCGCGCGGCGCGGATCGTCAACACCGTCATCGGCCTGCTGTGCCTGTCGGTGGCGATCCTGTTCCTGGGCCGCGCCGCCGAATGGCAGAACACCATCCGCGCGCTGATGCAGATGGAGCCGGTGACCAGCGCCCATCCCATCAAGGTCAGCGCGATCGCCGTGCTGACCTTCGCGGTGCTGCTTGCGCTGGCGCGGCTGTTCAAGCTGATCGCGCGCTTTCTGGCCCGGCAGGTGCGGCGCGTCGTGCCGCGGCGCGTGGCCAACGTCACGGGCGCCGCGATCGCGATCCTGATCTTCTGGCTGCTGGCGACCGACGTGTTCTTCCGCGGCGCGCTGCACGTGCTGGACGCGTCGTTCCGGGAATTCGACGCGCTGCTCGAACCCGAGCGGCCGCAACCGACCGCCGCGCTCAAGACCGGCGGCCCCGCGTCGCTGATCCGCTGGAACGAACTGGGCCGCGCGGGCCGCGAATATATCGCCTCGGGACCGACCGCCAGCGAGATCACCACGCAATCGGGACGCGAGGCGCTTGAGCCCATCCGCGTGTATGTCGGCCTGCGCGGCGCGGCCACGCCGCAGGCGCGCGCGCGCCTCGCGCTGGACGAAATGAAGCGCGTGGGCGCCTTCGACCGTTCGACGCTCGTCGTGATCACGCCCACCGGCACGGGCTGGGTCGACCCCGCGGCGGTGGACTCGCTGGAATACCTGCTGAACGGCGACGTGGCCAGCGTCGCCATGCAGTATTCGTACCTGTCCAGCCCGCTGTCCCTGCTGGCGCAGCCCGAGTACGGCGCCGAGGCGGCGCGCGCGCTCTTCGTGGCGGTCTATGACTACTGGACCGCCCTGCCCAAGGACCGCCGGCCCCGCCTGTACCTGCATGGCCTGAGCCTGGGCGCGATGAATTCCGCCGGCTCGGCCGAGCTCTTCGAGATGATCGGCGACCCGATACAGGGCGCGCTGTGGAGCGGTCCGCCGTTCGAAAGCCGCGTCTGGCGCACCATCACCGATGCCCGCAATCCCGGATCGCCGGCCTGGCTGCCCGAGCTGCGAGATGGCGCCTTCGTGCGCTTCATGAACCAGCACGGATCGCCCGTGCCCGACGACGCGCCCTGGGGTCCGATGCGCGTCGTCTACCTGCAGTACGCCAGCGATCCGGTCACGTTCTTCGACTACCGCGACCTCTACCGTCCGCCCGCGTGGATGAATGCGCCGATGGGCCCGGACGTGTCGCCCGAGCTGCGCTGGTATCCCGTGGTCACCATGCTGCAGCTCGCGCTGGACATGGCCGTGGGCACCAATACGCCCATGGGCTATGGCCACGTCTATGCGCCCCAGCACTACGTGAACGCCTGGGTGGCGGTGACCGGCGCGAACGGCTGGACGCCCGATGGCATCGAGGGCCTGAAGCGCTATCTGCTGGAACGCGCGCAGGCGGCGATGGAAGACGAGGACGGCGACGAAGCCGCCTACGAAGGGCGCGGAGGATAGGCGTTGCCAGCATTGCCCATGAACGCATTGCCCATGAACGCATTGCCCCTGAATCACCCGGCGCATGACCGCCTGACCGCGTTCTTCTGGCGCGAGGACGCCCTGCGCAGCCGCAGCGTGAGCGGCCGGCTGCTTGCGGGGAACCTCGCCGTGCCGGCGCCCCCGGCCCGCGTACGCGCCGACTGGGAGCGCGAGATCCGCACCCGCCTCTGCCTGGAACCCGGCGACGTCGAACAGATGCCCCTGCCGCGCACCCGCGCGCGCTGGCCGGAACTGAGCCTGTGCGAAGAAGCCATGCGCGACTGGACGCGCACGCTCGGACTGGGCGAGGTCCTGGCCGACAGCGACATGGCCCTCATGGCCTGCCGCGGCGCGCGCTATCACCACGACGGCGAACAGTACGGCGGCGCCGCGTTCTGCAATCTGTTCCTCTGCGAAGACAAGGGACTGGACGTGCACTTTCCCGGCACCGGCGACCGCATTGCGCTCACGCCGGGCGCGGCCATGATCTTCGACACCTGCCAGCCGCACGCGGTCATTCCGCGCGACGCAACCGGCTTTGACGAAGCGGATTTTGTGTCGGGTCCGGACCGCACGCTGCTGTTCCTGAGCTGGGAGCTGCCCATCGAGGATGCCCGCGTCGCGCGGGCGCTGGGCATTGAATTCGACGTGGACCCCGCAGCGGCCTCGCGATTGGATGAAGAACAGCTGCGGGCCGACGGGGCGCGCGTGGGCGTCGACCCCGCGTCGGGGCAGTGGGTGAGGACGGGCTGAGCCCGCCGGTTCAGCGCCGGAAGCCGCCCCGGAACCCGCCGCCGAACCCGCCGAAACTGCGGCCTTCCATGCCTCGGCCTTGCCACCTGCCGTCCATGCTTCGGCCCTGCCAGCCGCCATCCATGCTTCGGCCCTGCCAACCGCCTTCCGACTCGCCCATGCGCCCCTGCCAGCCGCCGCCGTCCATCCCGCCCGTGCGCTGCGTCGAATAGTCGCGCGCCTGGCGCTGGGAATTCAGGTAGTTGGCGTTGGCCTGCGTGTTCGGCTGGACCGGCTGCCAGCCCGAGGACGTGTGCTGCTGCCAGCCGTTGTCGTTGTGCTCGTAGACGTTGCCGTTGTGGTCCGCGTAGACGTTGCCGTTGTTCCAGGCCATGCCGCTGCCGGTGTTGCGGTCGTAGGTCGCGCCGCGCCGGTCGACGCTGTCGGCGCCCTGCCCCGCCGTGCCCGTCGCCGCGGCGGCGGAGTACGTGGTGCGGCCGGTGTCCGGGTTGGTGCGCACATTCTGGCGGCCCGCAGCCCATTGGCCGTCGTCGTTCTCGACCGCGCCGGCGCGGCCCGCGCCCGATGCGCCGGTCACCGGATCGGTGTAGGCGCCTCGCCTTCCCGCCGCGGCGTTGCCCGTGTACTCGTTATAGGCCGCGCCGCGCGTGCCTTCGAAGGCCGCGCCGGTCTGCGGGTTGTAGCCCTCGGCGTGCGTGCCCTGCCATTCGTTGCCCGTCCAGCCGTTCCATCCGGCCGCGTGCGTGACCGTGCCGGACCCGCCCCATGCGCCGTAGACGTCGACCTTGTTGACGTCGACGCCGCCCCAATAGGGCGCGCCAGAATACGGCCCCCAGTACGGCGCCGCGCCGCCCCAGGCCTCGGCGGCGGCAAAGCCGAAGGCAAAGCCCGCCGCGGAATCGAAGGCCGCGTTGTAGCCGTAGCTGGGCGGATAGCCCACCCAGGCATCCTGCACGATCACGGGCGGATAGGGGTAGCCGGTGCCGTAGACAACGGTGCCATCGGGCGCGACCACCACGCCCATGTAGCCGGGCGTATAGCCGAACACCACGCTCTGCGGCGTCGAGCCGTACACCTGCACGTAGGTCACGTAGTGCAGCGGCGAGCTGGCGGGAATGGCGTAGATGGCCGCCGGCACGTGGTCGGCCACGCGCCATGGGCCGGTGGGCGAATCCGACACGAACCACACGGCGTGCGACAGCGCGTAGTAGCGGCCTTCCGCCTGGATGACCGGCACCTGCGAATTGGCCGCGTAAGACAGCGGCGTGCCCGCGATGGGGCGCATGACGGGCGCGCCGCCCGCATACCGGACCTGCAGCGTGGCCGCGCTGCGCGACACGGTCGCGGTCTGCGGAATCGTGGACGCGATGACGGCCTCGCGGGCCTGCGGCGTGCCCGGCACCGACACCAGCACCCCGCCCTGCGGATCGCGGGGCGGAATGCGCGCGAAATCGCGCGGCAGATCCTTGCCCGGCACGTAGGACCACGGCCCTTCGAGCCGCGGGCCGCGGAACCAGCGGCCGGACACCAGCAGGTAATAGCGGTTGTCGCCCGGGTTCATGAACACCGCGTGATCGGCGTTGGTGACGGACAACAGCGACGTGCCCGGCACCGGCCGCAGTTCGGCCTGGCCGATCGTGATCAGCAGTTCGGCCGGGACGGTGGACACTTCGATGTCGGGCGCGCGGTGCGGCGCACGGCCGTCGTGCGGCATCAGGGGATCGGGCGCGGCGCTGCGGCGGGCGGCGTCGGCGGCCGTGAGCAGCGCGGGCGCCGGCTGCGCGACCGTGCGCCACGGCCCGTTGAGATCGCCGGATTCGTACCAGTGGCCCGCGGCCTGCAGGTACAGGCGCCCGGCGCTATCGCGCAGGATCAGCGCGCGCGTGTTGATGACGCGGCGCCACCCTTGCGCCCCGGCCACCTCCGCCCACGCGGGCGGGCCGTCCACCAGCACCAGGATGGCCGGCACCGTGCGATAGATGATGCGCGGCGGCGTGTTGTCCACCGGCACGGTCTTGGCCGCCGGGTTGTTCTGCGACAGCGCATAGCTCAGTTGCAGCGCGTCCAGCGGCGTCACCATGCCCTGGGCGGGAATGCGCGCTTCGAGTGCGCTGCGCAGCCGCGCGGCCTCTTGCGGCGCGGTGGGCACCTGGACGCGCTCGATGCGGATGTCGGACAGATGCACCAGGCCGGCCGGCTTGTTGACGTCCGCGCGCGCGGAGAAGTCCGCCACGCCGTAGGTCGGGCTGCCCTTGGCCGCGCCCACCGCGACCGCCATGCGGCCGGTGATGCGATCCGCCGTCCAGGTGTCGATCTGGGGCTGGTAGAGCTCGACGCGGGTGCCGTCCTGCGCGGAGAAGCTGCGCGGCCATTGCAGCGCGCGCACGGCCGAGGCATCGGGCTGGCTGGCGGCAGGCGCGGGCTGGGCCGCGGCGGCCTGGGACGGGCCGGCATCCTGCGGCTGCGCCGCAGCGCCGAAGACAAACGAGGCGCCGGCGGCCAGCCCGAGCACGGCGCGCGCGATGCGCGGGCGGCGGCCCGCCTTGTCAGGCGCGGCAGGCAAGCGGGAAAACCAGGCATGCAAACGCAGCAATCGGGACACGCTATTCATCGCACGCTCCTTGGGACTGGGGCCGCCTGCCAGGCCGGCCGGGGCGACCCGCTGCCCGGAAGATTCCGCAGCGGCGCCGCTACGGGTTATACGCCAGCGGCGCGCGCGCTTCAATTGCCGGAAGACCCAGGCTGAATCCGGGCTGAATAAGAAACAGATGGTTAACGCCGTGAAAAAGCTATTGCCGGGTTCATACAGACCTTCTATAACTCGTTCTCACCAGGGCTTGCTGCTTTTGCCCGATTGCCTTTCCGCTGCAATCCAACTAGAGCGGCGCAACGCCCGCCACACCGCGCAGCCTCGCGCGAATCGAATCGCCATGCCCCGGCCCATGTCCTGCGGCGCACTGGCGGCTCTCTAAGACTCTCCTACGGCAAGAACACTTCGTCCAAGAAGTCGTGTGAAGGAGCAGCTCATGGCCCTTACCCTGTCCCATCCCGGGGTTTACATCCAGGAAATTCCCAGCGGCGTGCGCACGATCGCGGGGGTCGCGACGTCGGTTGCCGCGTTCCTGGGCGCGGCCCCGCGCGGTCCCGTCAACAAGGCGGTCCGGATCTTCAGCTTTTCCGACTACGAGCGCGCCTTCGGCGGCCTGGCCGACGACTCGGAGCTGGGCTACGCCGTGCGGCAGTTCTTCGTGAACGGCGGCACGGATGCCTGGATCGTGCGGGTCGTCAAAGAGGCATCGCCCGCGCAGCGCACCTTACGCAGCGCGACGGCCGTGGACGTGCTGGCGGTCCGGGCGCTGGATCCGGGCGTCTCGGGCAACGGCATCCAGGTCCGCGTGGACTACGCCACCGCCGTGCCTTCCAGCACCTTCAACATCCAGTTCATCCGCGCCGGCGACGGCCGGGCGGAAAGCTACGCCAATGTCTCGCTCAACGCCAAGGATCCGCGCTACCTGCTGGATCTGGTGCAGGGCGTCTCGCAGCTTGTGCGCCTGGAGCGCCTGCTGTCGCAGGGCGCGCTGGACGCGCTGCCGGCGGGCACCAGCGTCAGCGGCACGCTGGGCGACGTGCAGACGCTGCTGGACGCGACACACACCGACTTTCGCGTGGCGGTGAACGGTCTGGAACCGGTGGGCGTGAGCATCGCGCTGCCCGGCGACATTTCCGGCGGCACGGCCACGCAGCGGCTGACATCGCTGTGCGCCGCGATTCAGGCCAAGGTGCGGGCGCAGGCGCAGGGCCGGCCGGCGCTGGCGAACTTCACGGCCGCGCGCAGCGTCAACACCATCGTGCTGACCTCGGGCGCGGGCGGTGAAAACGCCAGCGTGCGCGTGCTGCCCGGCGCCCGCAACAACGCGGCCGGCGTGCTGATGCTGGGTTCGCTGGCGGGCGGCATCGAAACCGACGGCGCCGCCATCATCCGGCCCGCGCCCACGCCCGATGCGGCCACGCTCACCAGCGACACCTTCGGCGCGACCGACCTGGATGCGCTGCCCGACGCCACGCACACCAGCCTGCGCATCACGCTGGACGGCCTGGGCCCGGAACTGGTGAGCCTGGGCGACACCGCCGCCGCGGGCGGCTCGCTGGCCGCCAAGCTGGAAGACGTGGCGGCGCGCCTGCAGGCGGCCGTGCGCGCGCTGCGGCCGGGCACGCCGGCATTCCGCGACTTCACCGCCCGCGTGCAGGGCAGCACGCTGGTGCTGGCCAGCGGTTCGCGCGGGCTGGGCTCCACCATCGCCGTCGCCGCCGCCCCGGCCAACGACCTGGCGGCGTCCCTGCACCTGCTGACTGGCGCGGTGGCATCGCCGCCGCCGGTGGACGCGCTGCTCGAAGGCGGCACGGAAACGCCCTATGGACCGGACGACGTCTATGCCGCGTTCATCGGCAATCGCGCGCTGCGCCAGGGCCTGTACGCGCTGGAAGACGCCGACATCTTCAATCTGCTCTGCCTGCCCGCCATCACGCATGCCGGCGTCCTGGCCGACGCCGCCTCGTACTGCGAAGAGCGGCGCGCGTTCATGATCGTGGATGCGCCGCCCACGGCCGTCGACCCGGCCTCGATGGTGGCGGTCGCCACCGGCACGGCGCTGCCCAAGTCGGATCATGCGGCCGTGTACTACCCGTGGACGCACGTGTCCGATCCGCTCAAGAACGGCAAGCCCCGCCTCGCGCCGCCCTGCGGCACGATCGCGGGCCTGTATGCGCGCACGGACGGCAACCGCGGCGTCTGGAAGGCGCCCGCCGGCACCGATGCCAACCTGGCCGGCGTCGTGTCGCTGGCCGCCACGCTGACCGACGGCGAGAACGGCAGCCTGAACCCGCTGGGCGTCAACTGCCTGCGCACGTTCCCCGTGTACGGCGCGGTCTGCTGGGGCGCGCGCACGCTGCGCGGCGCGGACCAGCTCACGTCGGAATACAAGTACGTGCCGGTGCGCCGCCTGGCCCTCTATCTGGAGGAATCGCTCTACCGCGGCACGCAATGGGTGGTGTTCGAGCCCAACGACGAGCCGCTCTGGGCGCAGATACGCCTGAACATCGGCGCATTCATGAACACCCTGTTCCGGCAGGGCGCCTTCCAGGGCAGTTCTCCGCGCGAGGCCTATCTGGTCAAGTGCGACCGGGAAACCACCACGCAGGACGACATCAATCGCGGCGTGGTCAACATCCTCGTGGGGTTCGCGCCGCTCAAGCCCGCCGAGTTCGTCGTCATCAGCATCCAGCAACTGGCCGGCCAGATACAGGCTTGAGCCCGGCGCCCGCCGGCGCGCCGCTTGCGGCCGCGCGGCAGGCGCCGACCACGGTTTCCAGGAGATCGCCATGGCGCAGTTCACCGTCAATCCGCAGCGCTTCGACCCGTACAAGAACTTCAAATTCCGGGTGAAGTGGGATGGCCGCTATGTGGCCGGCGTCAGCAAGGTGTCGGCGCTCAAGCGCAGCACCGAAGTGGTCGAGCACCGCGAAGGGGGCGACCCCTCCAGCGCCCGCAAATCGCCGGGGCGCAACAAGTACGAGGCCGTCACGCTGGAGCGCGGCGTCACGCACGACCGCGAATTCGAGCAGTGGACCAACAAGGTGTGGAACTTCGGATCGGGGCTGGGCAGCGAGGCATCGCTGAAGGACTTCCGCAAGGACATCATCATCGAGGTCTACAACGAGGCCGGTCAGCTCGTGCTGGCCTACAAAGTGTTCCGCTGCTGGGTATCCGAATACCAGGCCATTCCCGACCTGGACGCGAACGCCAACGCCGTCGCGATCCAGACCATCAAGCTGGAAAACGAAGGATGGGAACGCGACTACGAAGTCGCCGAACCGTCCGAACCGAGTTTTGTCGAGCCGGCCTGATGGAGCGCAGCCATGCACGCCCTGATCGATACGCAAATTCTTGCGCTGTGGGAGGCGGGCCGTGACTGCCATCCGATAGACCGCGGCCTGCGCGCGCTGGCCGTGGCGATGCCGGGGGTGGACATCGCGTCCCGGCCGGTGGGATGGCGCACGCTGTCGCTGCTGCGCCTGCGCGGCGCGACCTTCGGACCGCGCCTGGCGGCCTGCGCCGATTGCCCCGATTGCGGGGCTGCGATGGCGTTCGACGTGGACCTGGCGGCGCTGGTGGACGCGCTGCCCGCGCCGCCCGAGCGCGCGTCGGCCGAGCCCATGTTCGATGCGCACGGCGCCGCCTGGCGCCTGCCCAGCAGCCGCGACCAGGCGCGCGCCGCCATGGCGGCCGACAGCGGCGCGGCCCTCGCCGCGCTGTTGCGGGCCTGCCGGCTGCACGCGCCGGACGACGCCGCGCTGCCGCGGGGCGCGGCGCTGGACGACATCGAGGCGCGCATGGAAGCGCTGGATCCGGCGGCCAATATCGAACTGTCGTTGCGCTGCGCCGATTGCGCGCGGGCCTGGACGGTGGCGCTGGACGCCGATGCCTGCGTGTGGGACGACATCAGCCTGTGCGCGCGCGGCCTGCTGCGGGACGTGCACCGCCTGGCGCGCGCCTACGGCTGGACCGAGCCGCAGGTGCTGGCGCTGGGCCCGGCGCGGCGCGCCGCCTATCTGGAACTGGTGGACCGGGAAGCAATGCCATGACCGGATTCCTGCGCCAGCTTGCCAGCCGCAGCCTGGGCCTCGCGCCCCGGCTGCGCGGCGCGCCTACGCCGCAGTCGGCGGCGCTGCATGGCGCCGTGCCTGGCGAGGCCTCGGCCCCCGGCATGCCGGAGCAGGCGGCGGCACGCGGCGAGACCGCCGCGTTCGCGCCGGCCTGGGACGTCAGCGCAAGCGACGGCGCGGCCGGCAGGCCAGCGCAAGCGGCCTTCCTGCGCGGGCCGGCGGCGGAACCGGGGCTCGCAGCGCCGGCCGCGACGGCGGCGCCGGATCAACCCGCCGGGATCGCGGGTATCGATGCGCCCCGCAGCCGGTCCATGCCGCCCGCAAGCGCCGACGCGGACATGCCGCCGCCGCTTTTGGCACGGTGGAACGGCAGCGACGGCTTGCCGCCTGCGCACCGCGCGGACTCGCCGCCTCGCGGCATTTCGGGCCTGTCTGGGTTACGGACGGAAGACGACGCGCGGGCCGGACTGGGCGCCGCGATGCCGTGGGAGGCGCGGGCACCGGCGCGGGCACCGGGGATGGCGCCCTCGCGCGCAGGCCGCGCCGAGCGCGAACCAGGCGAACCGGACGCCTCGGACAAACCCGGCGAATCCGCCGCCCCCGCCCCCCAGGCAGTCCAAGACGACACCGCCGCGCAGCAAGGCGCCATCGACGCGCGCACCCTCGCCGCCCTCGCCACGCGGCACGCGCCGGCCTCGCGCCACGCGCCGCCACACGCCCCTGCGCCCGACGTGCACATCACCATCGACCGCCTGGAGGTCGCCCCGCCCGCCCCGGTCCCGCGCGCCGCGCCGCCCGCGCGATCCGCGGCGCTTTCCCTGCGCGCCTACCTCGCCGCCCGGCGAACGGGGCTGCCATGAGCAACGCGCTGGCGATCGCGGCGGTCACCGCCGTTCTCAAGGACCTGCTCGACTCGGGCATGATCGACCACGCCGTGACCGACGCGCTGGGCGCGGGCGTCAAGGTGTCGGCGGTGGCGCCCGACGCGGTGTCGCTGGACAACCAGGAAGACCCGCAGCTCAACCTCTTCCTGCACCAGGTCACCCCCAACGCCGCGTGGCGCAATGCCGCGCTGCCGTCGCGCGATGCGGCGGGCGAACGCATCGCCCATCCGCCGCTGGCGCTGGACCTGCACTACCTGCTCACCGCCTACGGCCGCGCCGAACTGCAGGCCGAAGTGCTGCTGGGCTACGCGCTGCAGCTGCTGCACGAATCGCCCGTGCTGCCGCGCGAGGCCGTGCGCCGCGCGCTGGACCCGGATGTGGTCGACGGCGCCATCCTGCCCACGGTCTACCAGAGCCTGCGCGGCGCCGACCTGGCCGGCCAGATCGAACTCCTGAAGATCACGCCGTCGGCGCTCGGCGCCGAAGAGATGTCGCGCCTGTGGGCCGCGCTGCAGGCGCACTATCGGCCGACCGCCGCCTTCCAGGTGTCGGTCGTGCTGATCGAATCGCGGCGTCCGGCGCGCGGCGCGCTGCCCGTGCTGACGCGCGGCGAAGCCATCCCCGGCACCCCGCGCGACCGTGGCGTGACCGTGTTCCCCGGCCTGACGCCGCCGCTGCCCACCCTGCTGTCCGTGCAGCCGTCGGGCAAGCAGCCGGTGGCGGTGCCGGGCGGCACCGTGACGCTGCTCGGGCACCACCTGGACGGCCTGGCGCGCGTCGTGTCCCTGCGCCACGCCACGCTGCAGGCCGAGCGCAGCGTGCCGGTCGACGCCGGCACGGACGCGTGGCTGCGCCTGACCATGCCCGCGGACCTTCCCGTCGGCGTGTACCGCCTGCATGCCTCGGTGCAGGCGGCCGACACCGGCCTGCGGCGCGACAGCAACCAGCTTGCGCTGGTGCTGGCGCCCGAACCCGTGCTGCCGCCCGCCTCCGTGACGCGCAACGCGGGCACGGTGCGCATCGAACTGGGCATCGCGCCGCCGTTGCTGCCGGGCCAATCGGCCAGCCTGCTGCTGGACGACCGCGTCCTGCCCGCCGAACCCGCGGCCGCGCCCGCGAGCCAACTGGTCTTCGAATGGCGCGACGCGCCGCCCGCGGGCACGCGGCTGCTCGTGCGCCTGCGCGTGGACGGCATCGAGAGCCCGCTGGTGGACCGCGAAGCGGTCCCCGTGCGTTACCTGAACCGCCAGATCGAGCTGCCATGAATGCGCGCGCGCCCCTGGACTGGACCGACGCCAACCAGCAATTGCTGGCCGCCGAATTCGCGCGGCTGCGCGCAAGGCTGAGCAAGCCCGGCAGCCGCCCGGCGCGTCACGGCGCGCAACAGCGCGTGCAGGCCCGCGCCGCGCTGGATGGCGACGCGGCCATCGACCAATTGACCACGGCCTTCGGCCTGTCGGCATTCGAGCGCGACCTCCTCTTGCTGTGCGCCGGCGTCGAAATGGACGCGGCCCTGGCCGACTGCTGCGCCCAGGCGCAGGGCCGCGGCGGCGGCCTGCGCCACGCCAGTTTTGCGCTGGCCCTGGCCGCGCTCGACGGCGCGCACTGGAGCGCCCTGTCGCCGCAACGGCCGCTGCGCCGCTGGCGGCTGCTGGATGTGGACGATGCGGCGGACCTGAGCACGGCGCGCCTGCGCATCGACGAACGCGTGCTGCACTTTCTGGCCGGCCTGAACGAACCCGACGCGCATCTGCGTCCGCTGCTGCGCCCCGCGATGCCGCTGCCCTTTGCGGCGCCCGCGCACGAGGCGGCGACGCAGCAGATCGCCGGGCAGATCGCCGCCGCCCATGACGCCCCCCTGCCCGTCTTTGTGCTCGAAGGCGACGACCCCGGCGCGCAGGAAGACGTGGCCGCCCGCGCCGCGCGCGCCGCCGGGCTCGCCTGCCTGACGCTGCGGGCCGAAGACATCCCGGCCGACGCCGCCGACCGCGACGCGCTGCTGACGCGCTGGCAGCGCGAGGCGGTGCTGCTGGGCGCCGGACTGTACGTCGACGCCTCGGAGGGCCTCACACCCGCGGCGCGGCATCTGGTCGAACAGGCGGGCGGCCTGTGCCTGCTGGGCGTGCGCGAACCGGTCACACTGCGCGCGGCGTCGCGCCACCATGCGGTGTCCCGGCCGCAGGAGGCCGACCGGCGCATTCTGTGGCGCCAGGCGCTGGGACCCGAGGCGGCCGCGCACGCCGGCGAGGCCCTGGACCAGGCCGCCAGCCAGTTCGGTCTGGACGCGCGCACCCTGCAGCTCACCGCCGCCGCACTCGCGCCCGCGCTGCGCGAGCCCGGCGTCGATCCGCACGCCGCGCTCTGGCAGGCCAGCGCGCAGGCCAGCCGCCGCCGCCTCGACGGCCTGGCCCAGCGCCTGACGCCCGCGGCCGGCTGGGACGATCTGGTGCTGCCCGATCCGCAGATGGCGGTCCTGCGCCAGATCGCGGCGCATCTGCGCCAGCGCCACCGCGTCCACCAGGATTGGGGCTTCGCGGCCGCGCAGTCCCGCGGGCTGGGCCTGGCCACCCTGTTTACGGGCGAGAGCGGCACGGGCAAGACCCTGGCCGCCGAGGCCCTGGCGCGCGAGACCGGGCTGGACCTGTACCGCATCGACCTGTCGGCGGTGGTCAGCAAGTACATCGGCGAAACCGAGAAGAACCTGCGCCGCCTGTTCGAGGCCGCGGAAGACGGCGGCGCGATCCTGCTGTTCGACGAAGCCGACGCGCTGTTCGGCAAGCGCTCGGAAGTCAAGGACAGCCATGACCGCTACGCCAACATCGAGATCAGCTACCTGCTGCAGCGCATGGAGTCGTATCGCGGCCTGGCCGTGCTGACCACCAATCTGAAATCCAATCTGGACAACGCCTTCCTGCGGCGGCTGCGCTTCGTCGTGCAGTTTCCGTTTCCCGACCAGGAACTGCGCGCCCGCATCTGGCGCGGCGTGTTCCCGGCCGCCACGCCGACCCGCGGCCTGGACCCGCGCCAACTGGCGCGCCTGAACCTGACGGGCGGCAGCATCCGCAACGTCGCGCTGAACGCGGCCTTCCTGGCCGCCGACGCCGGCACCGAAGTCACCATGGCTCACGTGCTGCAAGCCGCGCACGCCGAAGCCGCCAAACGCGAACGGCCCCTGGCCGACGCCGAAACGAGAGGATGGCCATGAAACCCGCAATCCATTTGCATATCCGCGCCCTCAGCCTGCCGAGCCACGACGCCGCCCAGCGCAACGCCTTCGTGGCCGCGCTGGTGCACGAACTGGTCCGGCGCGCCGCGCAACAAGGTGGCGCCGTGGTCGAGGGTGCCGCGGCCGGCGCCGATGTGCAGCGGCTGCAGACCGTGGCGCAAGGCGCGCAGCCGGCGCAAACCGGCGCGCAGGCCGGCCGCGCCATCGCCGACACCTTCCACCTCAAGCATTGAACGCGGCCATGAGAACGTCGGCCTCCTTGTTTTCGCCACGGCCCGACACCGCGCCGCCGCGCTCGCGCCTGGTGCAGCGCCGCTGCGCCTGCGGCTGCGGCGGCAAGTCGTCGTGCGCGGTCTCGCGGCGCACGGGCGGCGCGGCGCGGGACAGCGCGACGGTCCCCGGCCAGGTGGAGGACGTGCTGCGCAGCCCCGGCGCGCCGATGGCGGCGGCCGACCGGGCGGAATTCGAACAACGCTACGGCCATGATTTCAGCCGCGTGCGCATCCACGCGGATTCGCAGGCCGCGGCGTCGGCGCGCGCGCTGCAGGCGCAGGCCTACACAGTCGGGCCGCATGTGGCCTTCGGCGCCGGCCGCTATGCGCCGGGCACCCCGGCGGGACGCGCCCTGCTCGCGCACGAACTGGCGCACGTGGTCCAGCAGCAGGCGCGCTACCAGCCGGGGTTGCCGCTGGAACTGGGCCCGGCGCACTCGCCGCAGGAGGCCGAGGCCGACCGCGCCGCGCACCGCCTCGGCCAGCCCCTGCCCGCGCCCGGCCTGGCGCAGACCGTGCAGCGCGCCGGCATGGGCGACCTGCGCGTGGCCGAAGCCGAGGCGCGCAAATGCCCGGCGACGCACACCATGCCGAACGACGTGTTCGACGCCATCAACGACGCCTGGTCCAAGTCCGGACACGGCGGCGACACGGTGACCGAACATGGCGGACGCATCGTGTCCGACAAGGACGGCAAGCGCGTCATCCGCACCGGCTCGGGCGGCGGCGGCAGCATCACGCTGCCGGCCGAGCAGAAGGGCGACTACACCCTGGGCACCTTTCACACCCATCCCTACAGCAAGTCCGAAAAGTCCAGGCTGGGCGTGGCGTTCTCGGGCGGCGACGTGGCCAACTTCATGGCCGGCAATCAGGGCTGGGTGAAGTACGTGGGCGCCGGCAGTTGCAACTATGCGCTGAACATCCAGGACTACGAGGCCGTGTACGACTGCCGCAAGCGCAACGTGGACTTCAAGACGCGCTGGAACGACGCGTTCGCCGCGGCCACCGGCACGTTCCAGGCCAAGGTCGAGTCCGCGGTGCGGGCCTCCATCGACGGCTGCGGCATCTGCTTCTACCGCGCCTGCCGGCCGGATGCGGCCAGCGCCGTCCCCAAGAGCATGAGCCTGATTTAGGAGCCGACATGGAAGACTGGATAGGCAAGACCGTAGGCGAGGTGCTGGACCTGTGCCAGACGCGCTACGCCGACGTCACCCTGGTCGACGAGCCGCCCGGCAAGCTGCGCGCGGTGGAACTGGACTGCGTGGCACGGATGCCGGCGTCGCGCTATGTCCTGGAATTCGACTACCGCCCCGAACTTTTCAGCGCCGCGCGCCACTGGCCCGAATCGCTGGTGGGCGCGCAGCGCATCACCGCGGTGCGCAACGCCGCCGAACCGCAGGCCTATCCATGAGCGGGCCGCTTGCGCCCCGCCTCCTGCGCGGCGGCATCATCCTGATCGATCCGGCCAGCGGGGCCGTGCAGCGCGTCATATCGCTGCAGTACAACCCCGAGACGCTGACCCGCTCGCTGCAGCCCCAGAGCGTGGACGACGGCGGCGCGGCGGGCGAGCCGCTGCGGCTCAAGGGCCCGCCCGCCGAGACGATCCGGCTGGACGCCGAGATGGACGCCACCGACCAGCTCGAATTCCCCGACGACCATCCCCAGGCCCGCGACACCGGCATCCACGCCCAGCTCGCCGCGCTGGAGACCATCGTCTACCCGGACAGCGCGGCGCTCATCCGCAACAACCAGATCGCCAACCTGGGCACGCTGGAGATCGCCCCCACCGTCGCGCCGCTGTGCCTGTTCGTCTGGAGCCGCGAGCGCGTCGTGCCCGTGCGCGTGACGGATTTCTCGATCACCGAGGAGGCCTTCGACGCGCGGCTCAATCCCATCCGCGCCAAGGTGTCGCTGGGCCTGCGCGTGCTGCATGTGGGCGACCTGGGCTTTGGCGACAAGGGCGGCCATCTGTACCTGGTGTACCAGCAGCGCAAGGAACGGCTGGCCGCGATGGCCGGCCTGGGCGATCTGGGTTCGGTCGGCCTGGAGTCCCTGCCATGAGCGTGCAGCGCTTTCCCGCCAACAGCCGCTATCACGGGGTGGCCACGGCCGAGATGCCCGGCCCCGACGGCCAGCCGCGGGTCTTCCTGCGCCGCCGCTTCCTGCCCGATCCGTCCACGCTCACCCCGGTCGGCGAACTGGCCGTGGCGCCAGGCGACCGCCTGGACCGCCTGGCCGCCGCTGCGCTGGGCGACCCGCTGCAATTCTGGCGCCTGGCCGACGGCAACGACGCGCCGCGCCCGGCCGCGCTGGAAGCGCCCGGACGCAGCCTGCGCGTGACGCTGCCCGCCTCGCTGGGCGCGTCCTTCGGAGGCGGCGATGCTTAACGGCGTGCACCTGACGCTGCTGGTGGGTCCCGGGCTGCCGGTTCCCGCTCCCCGCCCGCTGATGGACAGCCTGGAAAGCGCCGAGGTGTCCTCGTCGGCGGACGGCCCCGGCGGCTTTCAGCTCACCTTCACGGTCAGCAACCGCTCGCCGCTGCACACGCTGCTGGTGATCGCCGGCGGCCAGGTGCCGTGGCTGCGCGTCATCCTGATCGCCACGCTGAACGGGCTGCCTATCGTGCTGATGGACGGGCTGGTCACGCGCCAGGAGATCACGGACGGCAACGCGCCCGGCCAATCGCGCCTGACCGTCACCGGCGAGGACCTGACGGTGGCGATGGACAAGCAGGACATGAGCGGCCTGCCTTACCCGGCCATGCCGCCGCCCGCGCGCGTCGCGGCCATCGTCGGCCGCTACGCGCTGTACGGGATGCTGCCGCTGATCGTGCCGTCGCCTTTCACCGACGTGCCGATCCCCGTCGACCGCATTCCCCTGCACGAAGGCACGGACCTCGCTTACGTACGCCAGCTCGCCGCGGAGGTCGGCCACGTGTTCTACGTCGAACCCGGCCCGCTGCCCGGGGCCAACGTGGCGTACTGGGGGCCGGAGATCCGGCTGGGGCCGGTGCAGCCCGCGCTCAGCCTGGGCATGGACGTGCACACCAATGTGGAGTCGCTGTCGTTTTCGGTGAACCAGTCGGACGCCGCGCTGCCCGTCATCTTCATCCAGAACCCGCTGACCAAGTTTCCGATCCCGCTGCCCGTGCCCGATGTCAGCCTGACCAGCCCGCCATTGGGCCTGCTGCCGCCGCTGGCCAAGGGCCTGACGCTGCTGAAGGACACCGCCAAGCTGTCGCCCGCGGCCGCGCTGGGCAAGGGGCTGGCCATGGCCGCCGGCACCACCGCCGACGCGGTGACCGCCGACGGCTCGCTCAACGTGCTGCGCTACGGCCATGTGCTCAAGTCGCGCCAGTTGGTGGGCGTGCGCGGCGCGGGACTCGCCTTCGATGGCCTGTACTACGTCAAGCGCGTGGACAGCACGCTGAAGGCGGGCGAATTCACGCAGCAGTTCTCGCTGGCCCGCAACGGCCTGATCTCGACCCTGCCCCTGGTGCCCCCATGACAGAACCCCTTCGCCACTACGGCAAATTCCGCGGCGTGGTGATCGGCAACATCGATCCCATGCAGATGGGCCGCATCCAGGTGCAGGTGCCCGACGTGCTGGGCCTGGGCGTGTCAAGCTGGGCCATGCCCTGCGTGCCGTTCGCGGGCCAGCAGAGCGGCGTATTCGTGCTGCCGCAGGTCGGCGCGGGCGTGTGGGTCGAGTTCGAGCAGGGCAAGCCCGACTACCCCATCTGGGTCGGCGGCTTCTGGGGCTCGGCGGCCGAAGTGCCCGCGCTGGCGCTGGCGGGCCTGCCGGTGTCGCCCAGCATCGTGCTGCAGACGGGCGGACAGAACACCCTGATGATTTCCGACCTGCCCGGCCCCACGGGCGGCATTCTGCTCAAGACCAAGACCGGCGCGATGATCTCGATCAGCGACGTCGGCATCACCTTGTCCAACGGACAGGGCGCGACGGTGATGCTGGCGGGGCCGGCCGTCAACATCAACCAGGGCGCCCTGACTGTGACCTGAGGAGACCCAGCCATGCCCGGACCCTTGCTGCATCTTGGCGCCACCGTGCAGTGCTCGCACGGCGGCCAGGCCATTCCCCTGTCGCCGAACCCGCGCGTGCTGCTCTCGGGCCAGCCCGCCGTGGTCATCCTGTCGTCGTATTCGATCGCCGGCTGCGCGTTCCCGCCGCCGCCCTCGGGCAATGGGCCCTGCGTCACCGGCATGTGGCTGAGCGGCGCCACGCGCGTGCTGATCGGCGGGCTGCCCGCCGCGCTGCAGGCCGGGTCGTCGATCTGCATGCCCACCGGCACGCCCATGCTGGCCCTGCAGGCGCAGGCGCGCGTCGTGGGCATGTGAGGCGCCGCGCCATGGCCATCCTGCGCTTTCCATTCGAACCCGACGCACGCGGCCGCAGCCGCGTCGCGGACGACGCCACGCACGTGCGCGACATGATCGAGCAGGTGCTGTTCACCGTGCCCGGCGAGCGCGTCAACCGGCCGGACTTCGGCTGCGGCCTGCTGCAACTGGTGTTCGCCCCCAACAGCGACACGCTGGCCGCCGCGGTGCAGATGAGCGTGCAGGGCGCGCTGCAACAGTGGCTGGGCGAACGCATCGCCGTGGAGTCCGTGGACGTCTCGCACCGCCACGCCACCCTGCAGGTGGACGTGCAATACGTCCTGCGCCAGGGCCAGCAGCGTCGGCTGGCGCGCTTTACGCGGGATCTGCCATGAACCGCCAATTCCGCAGCGCCCATCCGCGCCGGCTACAGTTGCTGCGCGCCCAGCAGCCGCCTGGCGACAACGGCATCGCCTTTGTCGAGATCGACGCGACCGACCAGCGCACGCTGCGCGTGGTGTGCGTGCATCCGGTGGCGGGCATCGGCCGCGCCCACGTGCGCATCGAGGGCGGCGCGCGCATCCGCGGCATCGCGCTGGCGGCGGACCCGGTGCTGTCGGGCAACGAGATCCGGCTGACCGTGGACAAGGCGGGCGACTTCTCGTGGTACACGCTGGCGCTGGTCAACCCGGCCGATCCGGACGCGCCCGCGCCGGGGTTCGACCTGTGCCTGTCCACCATCGAGATCAACTTCAAGGCGGGCTGTCCGTCGGAGTTCGACTGCGCCGATACCCATGCCTGCGATCCGGCCGTGCCCCCCGAACCGCTGCTGGACTACCTGGCCAAGGACTACGACAGTTTCCGGCGGCTGATGCTGGACCGTCTGTCGCAGAGCATGCCGGACTTCACCGAGCGCAGCCCCGCGGATTTCACCGTGGCGCTCGTGGAAACCCTGGCCTACGCGGCCGATCATCTTTCCTATGCGCAGGATGCCGTCGCCACCGAGGCGTACCTGGACACCGCGCGCCGCCGGACCTCGCTGCGCCGCCACGCGCGGCTCCTGGACTATCCCCTGCACGACGGCTGCAACGCGCGCGTCTTCGTCGCCATCGAGGCCAACGCGCAGGGCGACGGCAAGGCCGTGCCCGCCGGCACGCCGCTGCTGACCAGTACCCCCGAGGCCGCGCTGAGCGCGCCCGTGCGCCGCCGCGATGCGCTGGACGGGCTGCCGGCGGCCGGCGTGGAGGTCTTCGAGACGCTGCACGACCTGACGCTGCACGCCGCCCACGGCCGCATCCTGCTGCATGACTTCGCCGATCCCGCGTACTGCCTGCCCCGGGGTGAGACGCAGGCCGCGCTGGTGAACGACCCGCCGCTGGCGCTGGCGCGCGGCGACGTGCTGGTGTTCGAGGAAGTCCTGGACCCGCTGACCGGGCGCACGGCCGACGCGGACCGCGCGCACCGGCATGCCGTGCGCCTGACCGAGACGCGTGCAGGCCGCGACGACCTGACCGGCACCGACCTGCTGCGGGTCGCGTGGCACCCCGACGACGCGCTGCCCTTCCCCTTGTGCGTCAGCCAGGAGTTCGACGAGGGCGGCGCGCTGGTCAAGCGCGCGGTGTCCGTGGCCCGCGGCAATGTCGTGCTGGCCGACCACGGCATGCGGCGCGACTGGACGCCCTTGCAGCCGGACGCCGCGACGGCGCGCGACGCATTCGCCGCGCGGCCCTACCGCCCCCGCCTGCCCGACACGGGCCTGGCCTGCGCCGAGCCCTACCGGCATGACCTCGCCGTGTCCGCCGCGCTGCCCGCCGGCGCGGCGCTGGCGCAGGACCCGCGCCGCGCTCTGCCCAGCGGCATGACGCTGCAGGCGGATGACGCCAATCAGCCCGGCGACGTGCCCGCCCCGGCCAGCCAGCCCTGGTCGCCGCAACGCAGCCTGTTGTCCAGCGCCCGCGATGCGCGCGAGTTCGTCGTCGAAACGGAAACCGACGGCGCCGCGTGGCTGCGCTTTGGCGACAACCGTTACGGCGCCGCGCCCGTGCCCGGCGAGCGCCTGCTGGCGCGTTACCGGCTGGGCGGCGGCCCCGGCGGCAACGTGGGCGCGGACGCCATCGGGGCACTCGTCACCGACGACCCCGGCCTGATGCTGGGCGTCGCGCGGGTGCGCAATCCCCTGCCCGCGCAGGGCGGGGCGGCGCCGGAGCCCGCCGACGCGATCCGGCTCAACGCGCCCGAGGCCTTCCGCGTGCAGGAGCGGGCGGTCACCGCCGACGACTATGCGCGGCTTGCCGAGCGCCATCCGCAGGTCCAGCGCGCGGCGGCCCGGCTGCGCTGGACGGGTAGCTGGCACACCGTCTTCCTGACCGTGGACCGGCGCGGCGGCGCGGCCGTGGATGCGCCTTTCCGGGCGACCATGCGGGCGTTCATGGAACGCTTTCGCCTGGCTGGGCAAGACCTGGAGTTCTCCGATCCCGTCCACGTGCCGCTCGACATCCTGCTGCGCGTGTGCGCCGCGCCCGGCCACTTCGCCTCGGACGTCAAGGCGGCGCTGCGCGATGTCTTCACGTCCGGGCTGGACCGCGCGGGCAGGCCGGGCTTCTTTCATCCGGACCGCCACACCTTCGGCACGCCGCTGGCGCTGTCGGCGGTGATGCACGCCGTCATGGCCGTGCCGGGCGTGGCCTCCGCGCGCGCGGAGCGCTTCCAGCGCTGGGGCCGCGAGCCCGCCGGCGAGCTGGACACCGGCCGCATCCTGGCCGCGCCGCTCGAAGTGCTGCGCGCCGACGGCGATCCGAATTTCCCTGAAAACGGCCGCATCGACTTCCTCGTGGAGGGCGGATCATGACCGCACCCGCCGACTGTGGCTGCTGCGCCGGCCAGCCCGCCCTCACGCCGGACACGCTGGCCAATCCGCCTGGCCAGCCCGCGCTGCGGCTGCGCGTCGGCACCCACGGGCGATTCCTGGCCAGCCTGACCGCGGATCTGGCGCGCGCGCCGGATCTGGCGGCGCTGACCACGCGCGACCGCGACGATCCCGTGATGGCCCTGTTCGACGCCTGGGCCGCCGTCCTGGACGTGCTGGCGTTCTACCAGGAACGCATCGGCAACGAAGGCTATCTGCGCACCGCGACCGAGCGCCGGTCGGTGCAGTCGCTGGCGCGCGCCATCGGCTACGAACTGCGGCCCGGCGTGGCCGCCACGACCTGGCTGGCGTTCACGCTGGAGACCGCGCCCGGCGCGCCGCCGCGCGCGCGCGTCGAGCCCTGGACACGCACGCAAAGCGTGCCCGCGCAGGACGAACGGGCCCAGACCTTCGAAACCCTGGCGGCCGTGGAAGCCCGCGCGGCCTGGAACGCGCTGGAACTGGCGTGGCTGGAACCCACGCCGCCCCGCTTCGGCGCGCGCACGCTGTGCCTGGCGGGCGCCGCCACGCGCCTGAAGCCCGGCGACGCGGTGCTGATCGTGGGCGACGAGCGGGCGCGCGACCCGGGCAACGAGAACTGGGATTTCCGGCGCGTGACGCAGGTGCGCGAGTTCGTGCCCGGACCGGGCGAAGACGGCGCGCCGGCCTACACGCTGATCTCGCTGGAACGGGGCCTGGGCAGCGCGCAGCCGCACGTACAGCCCGCGCGGCGCAACGCCCGCTGCCACGCGCTGCGCGCGCAGGCCCGGCTGTTCGGCTACAACGCGCCCGATTGGCGCGCGATGCCCGCCACGCTGCGCGCGGCCTACCTGGGCATGGCCGACGACGCCAAGCCGTCGTTCAGCCAGTTCCCGCAGTGGCCGGGCTTCACCCTGGCCGACGTGTCCGACCCGCCGGGCGGCAGCGGTCCCGGCGCCGGCCTGTATGGCGAGTACTACCGGGGCCGCACGTTCAGCGAACGGATCATGACCCGCACCGATGCGCAGGTCGATTTCCATTGGGCGGCGGGCGGGCCCGGCGACGGCGTGCCCGCCGACCATTTCTGCGTGCGCTGGACCGGCTGGGTGCGCGCGCCCGCCAGCGGCAGCTACACCTTCCACGTCACGGCCGACGACGGCGTGCGGCTCTGGCTGGATGGCGATCTGCTCATCGACCAGTGGCGCGAGCAGTCGCCCACTGAATACGCCGCCAGCGCGCGCCTGACCGCCGGACGCAAGCACGACATCCGCCTCGACTACTACGAGGCGGGCGGCGACGCCACGATCGCGCTGGCCTGGTCCGGGCCGGGCCTTGCGCGCCAGACCATCCCGGCGGCCAGCCTCTACCCCGCCGACGTGCATGGCGTCCACCTGGACGCCAGCCATCCGAAATGGGTCGCGGGCGGCTGGGCCGTGCTGTCCATGCCCAATTACGAAGAGCTCTACCGCATCGCCGACGCGACGCCCGACGCGCGCACCGGCTTCGCGCTGGCCGGCCCCACCACCCGGCTCACCCTGCGCGGCGAGCGCGTGCGGGAGCAGTTCAACGACGCCCTGCGCGAGACCACCGCCTATGGCGAATCCGAACCGCTGGACTGGGGCCAGCGGCCCGCCTCCGGACTGACGCAAGGTCATGCGCTCACGCTGGCGGCTTATGAGCCCGACCTGCCCGAGGGCCGCGTGCTGGCGGTGTCGGGCCTGGTCCTGGACGAGGCCGACGCGGCCAACGCCGCGCCCCGCGAGCGGCTGCTGCGCGGCGATCCGCTGGCCGGCGTGCGCGTGGCGCGCGACCGCGCCAGCGCGGAACTGGAATTCGAGGACGGCGCGCGTGCCGCCGTCACGCTGGCCGAGGCCAGCGACATCGTGCGCATCCAGCGCAACGACAGCGCGGGCGGCCGAACGGCGCTGCTGCTGGACGCCGACCTGGCGCACGCCTATCTGCCCGCCACGGTGCGCATCAACGCCAACGTCGCGCCTGCCAGCCACGGCGACAGCCGGCAGATGCGCATCCAGCCCGAGGTGCTGGGCAGCGGCGCCGGCAACCGGGCGTTCCAGCGCTTCACGCTGCAACAGGCACCCCTGACCTTCGTGCCCGCGCCCACCGCCAGCGGCGCGGCGAGCAGCCTGGAGGTCCGCGTGGACGGCCTGCTGTGGAACGAAGCGCCGCGCATCACGGCGTTGGCGCCCGGCGACCGCGCCTATCTCCTGCGGCTGGACGACAGCGGCGGCGCGACGGTGCAGTTTGGCGACGGCCTGCACGGCGCGCGCCTGCCGTCCGGGTCGGGCAACGTAGAGGCGCGCTACCGCGTCGGCCTGGGCCGCGAAGGCAACGTCGCGCCCGGCCAGCTCAGCGTGCTGCTCACGCGCGCGCCCGGCGTGAAGGCGGTGACCAACCCGCAGGCCGCGACCGGCGGCGTCGATCCCGAGGCCGGCGACGCCGCGCGCCGCAATGCGCCGCTGCGCGTGCGCACGCTGGACCGCATCGTCTCGCTGCGCGACTTCGAGGATTTTGCCGCCGCGTTCACCGGCATCGGCAAGGCGCAGGCGATGTGGCTGTGGGACGGCGAAACGCGGCTCGTGCACCTGACCGTCGCCGGCGAGGACGGCACGGCGCTGGACCCGGCCGAGGCGCTCTACCGCAACCTGCTCGCGGCCATCGACGCGGCGCGTCCGCCCTACCAGCCCTTGCGGGTCGCGCCTTGCCGCTACCTGGATTTCGGGGTGCGGGCGGGGCTGGGCATCGATCCCCGGCACGAGGCGCCGCGGGTGCTGGCCGCGGCCCGCGACCGCGTGCTGCAGGCGTTCGGCTTTGCCGCGCGCGCCTTCGGCCAGCCGGTGCATGGCGGGGAAGTGCTGGCCGTGTTGCAGGGCGTGGACGGCGTGCAGTGGGTCGACCTGGACGCGCTGGTGCTCGCCGAGGGCCTGGACGGGAGCGCGGCGCGGCGCAGCGCCGGCCCCGACGCCACCCTTCCCGCCCGCACGGCGCGCTGGCAACAGGGCAGCCTGCGGCCCGCGGATCTGCTGCGCCCGGATCCGGCCGGCATCCTGCTGACGGAGCGCACATGAACACCCGACTCGATGCCGATGCCCTGATGGCCCTGCTGCCGGCCTTCTACCGCGAACGGGACGCGGCCGCCGGCGGGCCGCTGCGCGCGCTGCTGGACGTGCTGGCGCGCCAGGGCGCGCTGCTCGACGCGGACGTGGACCGGCTCTACGACAACTGGTTCATCGAGACCTGCGACGACTGGGTGGTGCCTTACCTGGGCGACCTGCTGGGCGTGCGCGCGCTGTATCCGGTCGGCGCCGCGTTCTCGCCCCGCGCGCTGGTGGCCAACACGCTGCGGCTGCGCCGCCGCAAGGGCACGGCCCTCGTGCTGGAGGAGCTTGCCGCCGACGCCACCGGCTGGCGCAGCCGCGTCTCGGAGTGCTTTGAACGGGTCGCCACCACGCAGCACGTCAACCACCCGCGACCGCACGCGCTGCGCACGCCGGACCTGCGCCAGTCGCGCGCGATGGAGCGCGTCGATGGCCCGTTCGGCGCCGAGCTGCACACCGCGGACGTGCGCGCGCTGCCCGCCGGGCGCTACAACCTGCCCAACGTCGCCCTGTTCCTGTGGCGGCTGCAGTCGTACACCGTGCAGCGGGGCGACGCCGCCCGCGCCACGACGCTCGACGGCTTCTACACGTTCGATCCGCTGGGCGGGGATGCGGCGCTTTTCAACCGTCCGCGCACCGAGACCGACATCGATCATCTGGCCGAGCCGATCAACGTGCCCGAACCCCTGTCCTGGCGCGACCTGCATGCCGAGCTGGAGGCGCGCCGCCAGGCGCTGACCGACGGCGACGCCCCGCCGCAAGGCTGGTTCGCCGATGGCGGCCCCGGCCCGGTCGTGCAGGTCTGGCTGGACGGCCAGCCCGTGCCCGCCGAACACCTGGTGATTTGCGACCTCGCGCCCATCCCCGGCGTCGTGCCCGAGGAATGGCGCCGGCCCGATGCGGCCTTGCTGGTCCGGGCCCGCAAGCCCGGCCGCCCCGACCGCAGCTTTCCCGACGCGGGCGGCGTGCTGGTGGGCCTGGACCCGCGCCGCGGCCGTCTCGCGCTGCCGCCGGGCGCTTCCGCGCAATCGGTGCAAGTGCGTTATGCGTACGGCTTTCCCGGCGACATCGGCGCCGGACCGTACGACCGGAGCGCTTCTGCCGAAGACCTGCCGGACGCGCCGCCCGCCGAGCCCTTCGACATCCAGCTGCGCGTGCCCTCGGCCGCGACGCCCACGCTGGCCGCGGCGCTGACCGCCGTGCAGGCGGGCCAGCGCACGCGCATCGTGATCGACCACGACAGCACCGAAGCCATCGCGCCCGACCTGGTCCTGCCCGACACGTTCCTGACGATCGAAGCCGCCCCGCTGCGCCGGCCGGTATTCCGGGGCGACTGGCGGCTGCGCGGCAACGCCAGCACCCGCCTGCTGCTCGACGGCCTGTTGCTGGACGGCCGCCTGCGGCTGGACGGCGCGTTGCGGTCGGTCGCGCTGCGCCACTGCACGCTGGTGCCGGCGCGGGGCGGCCTGCGTCACACGGGCGCCGCGCCCGAACTGGATCTCGCCCTGACCCGCTGTCTCTGCGGCCCGGTGCGCAGCGCCACGCCGCTCGCCTCGGTGCAAATCGACGCCTGCCTGATCGACGCGCAAGGCAGCGCCGCGGCCGCAGTGGACGTGGACGACAGCGCCCTGCGCATCCTGGCCAGCACGCTGTTCGGGCGCGTGGCCGCCGGCCGGCTCGACGCCTCCAACACCCTGTTCGGCGCGCCGGTCTCCATCAACCGCCGCCAGGAAGGCTGCGTGCGCTACTGCCACGTTCCCCTGCCGTCGGTCACGCCGCGCCGCTACCGCTGCCAGCCGGACCTCGTCATGCAGGACCTGGGCGCCGCGGCCGCCAGGCGCGCGGCGGCGCGCGTCGCACCGTCCTTCACCTCCACGCGCTTCGGCTCGCCCGCCTATGGCCAGCTGGCGCGCAGTTGCGCGGCCGAGATCCGCGCCGGCGCGGACAACGGCGCCGAGATGGGCGCCTGGAACTTCCTGCTGCAAGCCCAACGCGAAGCCAACCTGCGGCAGGCGCTGGACGAGTATCTGCGCTTCGGACTCGAAGCGGGATTGATCCCCGTGAACTGAGCCCCCTGTCTTCGGGAACAACACCATGAAAGCCGATCTCAGCCGCCTCACTTTCGACGCCGTCCGCCGCTACCGGGCCGTGCGCATGCAGCAGGGCCGCGTGCAGATGGACGCGGACTGGAACGAGCAGCAGGACATCCTGAACCGCCGCATCGAAACCGAAACCGCGGACACCGTCGGCGCCGTGGGCGTGCCGCTGGAAGCGCCGGGCTTCGCGTTGGCGCCCGCGGGCAAGGACCTGTCGCTGTCGGCCGGCCGCCTGTATGTCGACGGCCTGCTCTGCGAGAACCCGCAAGCCGCCACCGTCGCCAAGCAGCCCGACCTGCCGCCGACCGCGTCGCCCGTGCTGCCGGCCGGCGCCTCCGCCTTGCCGCTGCCGCCGCCAGGACTCACGCCCGCCGACATCGATGGCGTCGTGGTCTTCGGCGCGGGCGGGCAAACCGCCCCGCCGCCCGAGGGCATGTATCTGGCCTACCTGGAAACCTGGCAGCGCCACCTCTGCACGCTCGACCTGCCGCCCGGCGACACCAGCATGCGCGAGGTCGCGCTCGGCGGCCCCGACACCGCAACCCGCGAAAAGACGATCTGGCAGGTCAAGCTGATGCAAGTCGGCGCCCCCGACGCCGCCCTCACCTGCCTGTCGGCGCTGCCCACGTGGGATGCGCTGACGGCCGCGCCCGACGCACGCATGGCCGCGCGCGCCGAGGCCAGTGTGCCGCCCAAGACCCCCTGCCAACTGCCGCCCGACGCGGGCTACCGCCTGCTGGAAAACCATCTGTATCGCATCGAGATCCACCAGGACGGCGCGGGCGCGGGCAAGGCGCGCTACAAGTGGTCGCGCGAGAACGGCAGCATTCTGTCGCGCGTCGTGCGCTGGCTGGACGATCCCGTGGCCAACGAGTTCGAGGTGGCCAGCATCGGCCGCGACGACGTGCTTGCCATCGCCGCGGGCTGCTGGGTCGAGTTCCTGGACGACACGCATGAATTGCTGGGGCAGCCCGGTCCGCTGGCGCAGGTCGTGCGCACCGACGGCAACACGGTGACGATCGACCCGGCCAGCGTGATCGGCCATGCGCTGGACGCGGCGCGCTTTCCGGCCAATCCGCGCGTGCGCCGCTGGGACGGCGTGGCCGAGATCACGCCCGCGCCCATCGGCAGTCCGAACGCCGGTTGGGTCGAATTGGACCAGGACGGCATCGAGCTCAAGTTTTCCCCGGGCCGCCTGCGCGTCGGCGACTATTGGCTGATTCCCGCCCGCACGGCCACGGCGTCCATCGAATGGCCGCAGGCGCCGGACGGCAAACCCGCCTTCAGCCCCCCCGCGGGCATCCTGCGCGCCTACGCGCGGCTGGCCCTGCTGCGCTGGCAGGGCGGCGCCTGGACGGCGGTCAGCGACTGCCGGCCGCTGTTTCCCGCGTTGACCGAACTCACGCAGCTGTACTACGCGGGCGGCGACGGCCAGAGCGTCAAGCCCAATCCCGCCATGACGCCCGACGTGGTGGCGCTGCCGTCCGACCTGCGCGCAGGCGTGGCAAATGGCAGCCGCCCCGTCGCCGGCGCGGTGGTGCGCTTCAGCGTGGACGCGGGCCGCCTGCCCAACGGCACCGCGACACAGGACGTGCCGACCGGCCCGGATGGCGTCGCGGCCATCTCCTGGTCGCTGGCCTGCGACCCCGCGCGCCCCGTGCAGCGCGCCACGGCCCAGCTCCTGCTCGCCGGCCAGCCCGCACCCGACCGCTATCTGCCCCTGCGCTACACCGCGTCGCTCGCCCTCGCCGCCGAAGTCGCCTACGACCCGGCCGGCTGCGCGGACCTCCTGGCCGAGGAGGCCTACACCGTGCAGGCCGCGCTGGACGCGCTGTGCCGGCGCACACATGGCGGCGGGTGCTGCCTGACCGTCGGCCCGGCGGGCGACTTCCCCACGCTGGACCGCGCGCTGCGCACGCTGATCGGACAGGACCGGCTCGACATCTGCCTGTGCCTCACGCCGGGCGAACACAAGTTGGAGGAAGATCTCATCATCAAGGGGCCGCGCGTGCGCCTCCTTGTGCACGGCTGCGGGCCGGCCAGCCGCCTGATGCTGGACGAGCGCGCGTTCGGCCTGGACGGCTTTACCAGCGTCGCCCTCGCCGACCTGGCCATCGCCCGGCGCGGCCAGCCCAGCGCCATCGCCTTCAGTGGGTGCGCCGAGCTGCGGCTCTCGCGCGTCGACTGCGTCGGTCCGGCGGGCCCGGGCGCAAGCCTGGTGCGCGTCCAAGGCAGCCGCCGCGTGCACATCGACACCTGCCGCCTCGTCGCCGCGGGCCGCGGCACCGCCGAACGCCACGACTTCCTGTTCACCCGCGCCCCCACGCTGGCGGCATTGAAGGCGGCGCTGGCGCCGGAGTCGGTGCTGGACGATGACGACGACCGCGCGGCCCTGGCGCTGGCGCGCCAGCCCATCGACGCGCGCAAGGCCATGACCACCGAGATAGCCGCCCTGCTGCGCGCCAGCACCGCCGGCAATGCCCTGACGATGAACCCGCGCATCCAGTCCGCGCTGACGGTCCTGGCCACCCACCTCAGCCGGGAAGCGCCGGCGGCCAGCCGCTTGCGCCCCGCCATCGCCGCGCTGGCGGCCGCCCTGCTGGCCGATCCGCTGTCCTGCGCGCTAGCGCTCGCGGACAACGACGCCGACACCACGCTGCGCGACAACCGGCTGCGCGGCGGCATCGCGCTCTTCGCGGAATCGGGCGACTTTCCCGAGCTGACGGTAGACCAGCTCAAACTGCTGGGCGGCGGCATCCGCACCGGCAAGATGGTGCCGCAAGGCGAAGGCACGCTGACGCTGCAGAGCAATCAACTGTCCAGCATGCGGCTGGGCGCCGAAGCGGCCCGCGCCATGCTGACCATCATCCAGACCGGCGGCGAGTTCGCCGCGTGGCGCTGCCTGCGCGCGGCGGACAATGCGCTGGAAGCCTACAGCCACTTCCCGGCATTCGACGCAGCCGTCACGGGCAACAACCTGCTCACCAACGGCGACGCCGGCGCGGTCATCGCCACGCAGGCCAAGATCATCGGCAACTTCGCGCACAACGACTTCCGCCTGTTCGTGTCGGGCGCCAACCCGGAAAGCCTGGCGAACGGCGGGCTGAATGTCGTGACGGTGTGATCGGGCGGTGGGCGCGGCGGCGCGGCGGACTGCCCAAAAGCAAACGCCCTTGCCGCCCATCGCAAAGGATGGGACGGCAAGGGCGTTCGGCTGTCGCGGGCGCCTGTCCTGTCTGGCGCTAGCGCTTTGCCACTGCATCGAGGCGCCGATCTGACGCGCCGATCTGTCTGGCGCTAGCGCCCTACCACTGCATCGAAGCGCCGATGCCGGCGGTGGCGCCGCCCGAGGCGATGCCCACGCCCGCCTTCAGCTTGATGCGGTCATTCACGCGCGCCGACGCGCCCAGCGCCACGGCCTGATAGCCGCGATAGGTGGAGGCGCCCATGCCCAGCGCAAACCGCTTGCCCGGGTCCACATCGGGAATCATGGTCAGCGCGGTGGTGGCAGCGATGCCGGAATACGCATTGCGCGCCACGTTGTCCACCGCCTGGTTCGTCTGGTCCAGGCGGCTGTCCAGCCGGTTCAGGCCTTCGCGGTTTTGCTGCACGCCGCTGTCCAGCGAACCCAGCGCATCGCCCACCGTGTTGTAGGTCTGGCCGTCCACCTGATACGACGGGCCGGTCACCGCGCCAGTGGAAGCATCGATGCGCGCGCCGCCGCCCAGGCTGGCCACCACCGGATCCAGTTGGCCCACGTTCACGGCGTCAGTCTTCTGCGTGCCGGCCGCCACGCGGGTCACCTGGCGCTCGGCGCCCTTGGCGCCCACGGACACCGAGTTCGCGCGGTCGGCCACTGAACCGGCGCCCAGCGCCACGCTGTTGGCCGCCGACGCCGAGGCGTTGGAACCGATCGCCACGGCCTTGGTGCCCGCGCCCGCCACCGCCGCATCGCTGCCGTCGCTGGCGCCGTCCGCCTTGACGTAAGCACCGGCGGCACTCATTTCACCCACCTTCTCCGTCAGGGCGTAGATCTGGCTGCCGTTCACGGCGTCCGTGCTGTCCGCCGAGATGACGCCGTTGGCCACGCCCGTGATCTTGCGAGCGCCATCCGTGCCCGCCATGTCGATCGTGGTGCCGCCCTTGTCGGAAGCGACGGAAATGGTTCCGCTCGTAGCATCTTCCTTGACCATCCCCATCTGGCCGCTGGTGATCTGCGCCGTGACGCTGTCCACCGTCGTCTGCATCTGGGTCACCCGGTTGTCCAGGCCCGTCACGGCAGCGCCAACCGAGCGGTACACCGTGCCGCCCACGCTGTACGACGGCGCAGCGATCGACCCATCGGCATTGACGAAGGCGCCGCCACCCAGCGCGCTGGCGACCGAATCGCTCACGCGGTAGAGCTGTCCGCCATTGACGGCATGCAGGCTGCCCGCCGCGACCACGCCGTCGGCCACGCCGTTCAACTGGCGCGCACCGGCCGTGCCGGTGATGTCGACCAGATTGCCGTCCTGATCCTTGCCGACCGTCAGCGCGCGCGTCGTCGCGTCCTGCTTGACCAGGCCCAGTTCGCCGCCGCTGATGCTGGCCGTCAGGTTGTTCAGGTTCGTCGTGTTCTGCGCGACCAGCCCATCCAGCGTGTTCAGCGCCGTGGTGTTGGCCAGCACGTTCTGGTTGGTGGCATAGAGCTGGGAGCCATTGACCGCATCCAGGCTGGTGGCGTCCAGCGTGCCGGCGGCGACGCCCGTCAGCTTGCGTGCGCCGGCCGTGCCGGTCACGTCGACCAGCGAGCCGTCCAGATCCTTGGCAACCGTAACAGTCTTGGAAACCGCATCCTGACGCACCAGGCCGGATTCGCCGTTGTTCAGCGCCTGGGTCAGGTTGGAGATGTCACCCGCCGATTGGGTCACGCGAGTATCCAGCGCCGTGATCGACGAGGTATTTGACGTCACGCGGCCATCGAGGCTGGTGATGGAGGTGGTGTTGGTGGTTACGCGAGTATCCAGGCCCGTGATAGCCGACGTGTTGGCGGCAACGTTCTGGTTCGTCGAGTACAACTGCCCGCCGTTGACCGCATCCACGCTGGCCGCGTCCAGCGTGCCCGCGGCGACGCCCGTCAGCTTGCGCGCACCGGCCGTGCCGGTCATGTCTACCAGCGAGCCGTCCAGGTCCTTGGCCACGGTGATGGTCTTGGACACGGCATCCTGGCGCACCAGGCCAGATTCGCCGTTGTTCAGCGCCTGCGTCAGGTTGGTGATGTCGTCTGCGGACTGGGTCACGCGGGTATCCAGGCCGGTGATCGCCGACGCGTTGGCGGCGACGTTCTGGTTCGTCGTGTACAACTGCGCGCCATTGACGGCATCCAGGCTGGTCGCATGCACCGTGCCGGCGGTCACGCCGGTCAGCCTGCGCGCGCCTTCCTTGCCCGACAGATCCACCACGGTGCCGAACAGCTCGTCCGCGACCTCGATGTTCTTGGACACGGGGTTCTGGCGCACCAGGCCCGACTCGCCGTTGTTCAGCGCCTGCGTCAGGTTGGTGATGTCGCCCGCGGACTGGGTCACGCGGGTGTCCAGCGAAGTGATGGACGACGTGTTCGACGTCACGCGGCCATCGAGGCTGGTGATGGAGGTGGTGTTGGTGGTTACGCGCGTATCCAGGCCGGTGATGGCCGACGTGTTGGCCAGGACGCTCTGGTTGGTGGAATAAAGCTGCGCGCCGTTGACCGCATCCACGCTGGCCGCGTCCAGCGTCCCGGCGGCGACGCCCGTCAGCTTGCGCGCGCCGGCCGTGCCGGCAAAGTCCACCAGCGAGCCGTCCAGGTCCTTGGCGACCGTGATGTTCTTCGACACGGCGTCCTGCAGCACCAGGCCCGACTCGCCGTTGTTCAGCGCCTGCGTCAGGTTGGTGATGTCGCCCGAGTTCTGCGTCACGCGGCTGTCCAGCGACGTGATGGACGACGTGGTTGAGGTCACGCGGCCATCGAGGCTGGTAATGGAAGTGGTGTTGGACGTCACGCGCGTATCCAGGCCGGTGATCGCCGAGGTGTTGGCCAAGACATTCTGGTTCGTCGTGTACAGCTGCGAGCCGTTGATGGCATCCTGGCTGATCGCGGTGACGCCGCCCGCACCGACCTGCGTGATCTTGTTGCCGTTCATCTCGATGTTGTTCAGCATCGAAATGCCGCCAGTGCCCTTCAACTCCAGCGTCCCATTGGTGTACCCGGAGATGCGCGCAGTCGAAGCCGAGAAGCCCGCGCCGCCGGTGTCATTGCCAGCATTGTTCAACGAGAAGGACATGCCCGCCGTCGTACAACTCAACGCGGTCGGTGCGCCTGACGAGCCTATGGAAGACCCCGTATTTGTCGTCGAATCGCAGAGCTGGAGTCCTGATCCGGCAGCCAGGGCAGACGGCGCGTGGCTCATGGCCCCCAAGACACTCAACACCAAAACTGCCGCAGTCGCGGCACGGCGCGCCCGACCGGGCTTGCTGCGCGAACGAGCGGTTTCGGACACGGCCACCCACGTGTTGGAGGCGGCATTCCAGACGAGCATAAAGATGTGGTTCATTTGTAAGCAGGTATCCGCCGCGCGTCGTACACGCAGCACAGTCGTTGCCAGGGCTACCCGGTAAGGCATGCCCCGCAATCTGGGGTTGGAAAGGGTTTTGGCAGTCGAGACTGTAGGGACGGAACCTGATAAGACACATCAAAGGTTTCTTAAATGGCGGACTCGCATGTCGATTTTCGTAAAAATTCGAATGCCCCTTTCTGCCTTTCCCAACTGCAAACGCCCTTGCCGCCCATCGCAAAGAATGGGACGGCAAGGGCGTTCGGCTTTCGCGGGCGCCTGTCCTATCTGGCGCTAGCGCTTACCACTGCATCGAGGCGCCGATGCCGGCGGTGGCGCCGCCCGAGGCGATGCCCACGCCCGCCTTCAGCTTGATGCGGTCATTCACGCGCGCCGACGCGCCCAGCGCCACGGCCTGATAACCGCGATAGGTGGAGGCGCCCATGCCCAGCGCAAAGCGCTTGCCCGGGTCCACGTCGGGAATCATGGTCAGCGCGGTGGTGGCGGCAATGCCGGAATAGGCATTGCGCGCCACGTTGTCCAGCGCCTTGTTGGTCTGGTCCAGGCGGCTGTCCAGGCGGTTCAGGCCCTGGCGGTTTTGCTGCACGCCGCTGTCCAGCGAACCCAGCGCGTCGCCCACCGTGTTGTAGGTCTGGCCGTCCACCTGATACGACGGGCCGGTCACCGCGCCAGTGGCGGCATCGATGCGCGCGCCGCCGCCCAGGCTGGCCACCACCGGATCCAGTTGGCCCACGTTCACGGCGTCGGTCTTTTGCGTGCCGGCCGCCACGCGGGTCACCTGGCGCTCGGCGCCCTTGGCGCCCACGGACACCGAGTTCGCGCGGTCGGCCACTGAACCGGCGCCCAGCGCCACGCTGTTGGCCGCCGACGCCGAGGCGTTGGAACCGATCGCCACGGCCTTGGTGCCTGCGCCCGCCACCGCCGCATCGCTGCCGTCGCCGGCGCCGTCCGCCTTGACGTAAGCACCGGCGGCACTCATTTCACCCACCTTCTCCGTCAGGGCGTAGATCTGGCTGCCGTTCACGGCGTCCGTGCTATCGGCCGAGATGACGCCGTTGGCCACGCCCGTGATCTTGCGAGCGCCGTCCGTGCCACCCATGTCGATCACGGTGCCGCCCTTGTCTGCGGCGATGGAAATCTCGCCATTGCCGGACTCTTCCTTGACCAGGCCCATCGCGCCGCTGCTCACTTGCGCCGCCATGTTGTTGACCGTCGTCTGCATCTGGGTCACCCGGCTGTCCAGGCCCGTCACGGCAGCGCCAACCGAGCGGTACACCGTCCCGCCCACGCTGTACGACGGCGCGGCAATCGAACCGTCCGCATTGACGAAGGCGCCGCCGCCCATCGCGCTGGCGACCGAGTCGCTCACGCGGTAGAGCTGTCCGCCGTTTACCGCATGCAGGCTGCCCGCCGCGACCACGCCATCCGCCACGCCGTTCAACTGGCGCGCGCCGGCCGTGCCGGTGATGTCGACCAGATTGCCGTCCTGATCCTTGCCGACCGTCAGGGCGCGCGTCGTCGCGTCCTGCTTGACCAGGCCCAGTTCGCCGCCGCTGATGCTAGCCGTCAGGTTGTTCAGGTTCGTCGTGTTCTGCGCGACCAGCCCATCCAGCGTGTTCAGCGCCGTGGTGTTGGCCAGCACGTTCTGGTTGGTGGCGTAGAGCTGCGAACCATTGACCGCATCCAGGCTGGCCGCGTCCAGCGTACCGGCGGCGACGCCCGTCAGCTTGCGCGCGCCGGCCGTGCCGGCAAAGTCCACCAGCGAGCCGTCCAGATCCTTGGCAACCGTGATGGTCTTGGACACGGCATCCTGGCGCACCAGGCCCGATTCGCCCGTGTTCAGCGCCTGCGTCAGGTTGGTGATGTCGCCCGAGTTCTGCGTCACGCGGCTGTCCAGCGAAGTGATGGACGACGTGTTCGACGTCACGCGGCCATCGAGGCTGGTGATGGAGGTGGTGTTGGTGGTTACGCGAGTATCCAGGCCCGTGATAGCCGACGTGTTGGCGGCAACGTTCTGGTTCGTCGAGTACAACTGCGAGCCGTTGACCGCATCCACGCTGGCCGCGTCCAGCGTCCCGGCGGCGACGCCCGTCAGCTTGCGCGCGCCGGCCGTGCCGGTCATGTCCACCAGCGAACCGTCCAGGTCCTTGGCCACGGTGATGGTCTTGGACACGGCATCCTGGCGCACCAGGCCAGATTCGCCGTTGTTCAGCGCCTGCGTCAGGTTGGTGATGTCGTCTGCGGACTGGGTCACGCGGGTATCCAGGCCGGTGATCGCCGACGCGTTGGCGGCGACGTTCTGGTTCGTCGTGTACAACTGCGCGCCATTGACGGCATCCAGGCTGGTCGCATGCACCGTGCCGGCGGTCACGCCGGTCAGCCTGCGCGCGCCTTCCTTGCCCGACAGATCCACCACGGTGCCGAACAGCTCGTCCGCGACCTCGATGTTCTTGGACACGGGGTTCTGGCGCACCAGGCCCGACTCGCCGTTGTTCAGCGCCTGCGTCAGGTTGGTGATGTCGCCCGCGGACTGGGTCACGCGGGTGTCCAGCGAAGTGATGGACGACG
The DNA here is from genome assembly GCF_900156745.1 of Achromobacter sp. MFA1 R4. NCBI lineage: Bacteria > Pseudomonadati > Pseudomonadota > Betaproteobacteria > Burkholderiales > Alcaligenaceae > Achromobacter > Achromobacter sp. MFA1 R4. The sequence goes on from NZ_LT707065.1 coordinate 919,095, forward strand.
TGTTCGACGTCACGCGGCCATCGAGGCTGGTGATGGAGGTGGTGTTGGTGGTTACGCGCGTATCCAGGCCGGTGATGGCCGACGTGTTGGCCAGGACGCTCTGGTTGGTGGAATAAAGCTGCGCGCCGTTGACCGCATCCACGCTGGCCGCGTCCAGCGTCCCGGCGGCGACGCCCGTCAGCTTGCGCGCGCCGGCCGTGCCGGCAAAGTCCACCAGCGAGCCGTCCAGGTCCTTGGCGACCGTGATGTTCTTCGACACGGCGTCCTGCAGCACCAGGCCCGACTCGCCGTTGTTCAGCGCCTGCGTCAGGTTGGTGATGTCGCCCGAGTTCTGCGTCACGCGGCTGTCCAGCGACGTGATGGACGACGTGGTTGAGGTCACGCGGCCATCGAGGCTGGTGAGGGACGCCGTGTTGGACGTCACTCGGCTATCCACGTCGATGATCGCCGACGCCTGGGCCGCGACGTCCAGGTTCGTCGCGTGCAGCTGCGAGCCATTGACGGCGTCCTGGCTGGTTGGATCCAACGAGGCGGCGCCGACCTGCGTGATCTTGTTGCCGTTCATGTGGACGTCGTTCAGCATCGAAATACCGCTGGTGCCCTTCAACTCCAACACGCCAGTGTTATAGCCGGTGATACGCGCAGTCGAAGCCGAAAAGCCGCCGCCGCCGTTGTCAGCGCCAGCATTGTTCAACGAGAAGGTCATGCCTGTGACCGTACAACCCAACCCGCCCGGCACGCCTGACGAGCCTATGGTAGACCCCGTACTGGTCGTGGGATCGCAGAGCTGGAGTCCCGTTCCGGCCGCGAGGGCAGACGGCGCGTGGCTCATGGCTCCCAAGCCGCTCAACACCAAGACTGCCGACGTTGCGGCACGGCGCGCCCGACCGGGCTTGCTGCGCGAACGAGCGGTTTCGGACACGGCCACCCACGTGTTGGAGGCGGCATTCCAGACGAGCATAAAGATGTGGTTCATTTGTAAGCAGGTATCCGCCGCGCGTCGTACACGCAGCACAGTCGTTGCCAGGGCCACCGGGTAGGAATTGCCCCACAACCTATTGTTGAATAAGGGTTTTTTTGAAAACACGACTGTAGAGACGGGACCGCGCACGAAACATCGAAGGTTTCTTAAATTGCGGTGCTCCAATTGTCAGGATTCGTAAACGAGCAAGCGCCGCACGGCCCGCGGCCCACGCATTGGGCCCCGCCCACGCCCGTGCCGAAGCGTCATCCCGGGCCGACATGCAAATGACAGGTTCCGCCCCCTACAATGCGGCTGTTGCATCGCAGCATTCCGCAATCCCCGCTTCGTCGTCTCCATGCCCCACTCCTTCTCCTCCCAGCACCGGCCCGGCCTGGTGCTGCTTGCGCTTGCCATCGGCAGCTTCGCCATCGGCACCACCGAATTCGCCACGATGAGCCTGCTGCCCTATTTCTCGCAGTCGCTCGGCATCGACGCGCCCACCGCCGGGCACGTAATCAGCGCCTACGCGCTGGGCGTGGTGGTGGGCGCCCCCATCCTGGCCGTGCTGGGCGCCCGCATGCCGCGCCGCCGCCTGCTGATCGCCTTGATGGGCCTGTTCGCCATCGGCAACGGCCTGAGCGCGATCGCGCCTGATTACCACTGGATGCTGTTCTTTCGCTTTCTGAGCGGCCTGCCGCATGGCGCCTACTTCGGGATCGCGTCGCTGGTGGCCAGTTCGATGGTGCCGGCCAGCCGCCGCACCGTGGCCGTGGGCCGCGTGTTCCTCGGCCTGACCGTCGCCACCATCGTGGGCGTCCCCCTGGCCAACTGGCTGGGCCAGGTCATCGGCTGGCGCTGGAGCTTCGGGCTGGTGTCGCTGCTGGCGCTGCTCACCATGATCAGCGTCCACCGCTACGCGCCCGACACCCCGGCCGACCCGCACGCCAGCCCGCTGCGCGAGCTGAGCGCGCTGGGGCGCGGCCAGGTCTGGATCACGCTGGCGATCGGCGCCGTCGGTTTCGGCGGCCTGTTCTCGGTCTACACCTATCTGGCCGACACGCTGGCGGCCGTCACGCAGGTCACGCCGGCCACCGTGCCGCTGGTCCTCAGCGCGTTCGGCGTGGGCCTGACGGTGGGCAATATGGTCGTGCCGGTCTTTGCCGACCGCGCCGTCATGCGCACCGCCGGCCTGCTGCTGCTGTGGTCGGCCGTGGTGCTGGCCCTCTTTCCGCTGATGGCGCACAACGTCTGGCTGATCACCCTGAACGTGTTCCTGGTCGGCGTGGGCGGCGCGCTGGGCACGGTGTTGCAAACCCGGCTGATGGACGTGGCGGGCGACGCCCAGGGGCTGGCCGCCGCGCTCAACCATTCCGCCTTCAACACCGCCAATGCGCTCGGGCCCTTTTTGGGCGGCCTGGCCATCGCGGCGGGGTTCGGCTGGACGTCGACCGGCTGGGTCGGCAGCCTGCTCGCCATCGCCAGCATGCCCCTGTGGCTGTGGGCCGTGGTCCTGGAACGCCGGGTGCGCGCCGCGCGCGCGGGCAAGCTGGCAGCCTATGCAGAATCGGCAAGTTGACGAGGACCGGGACGTCTTTGCCGGCGTCCCCGTTTACCGTGCGGGACGTCGACCACGCGTCCCCGATTCGCGCCGCGCTGGCGGGCTTCGCGTCCCCGGCTTCACGTCCCTGGCTTCACGTCCCCGTTTATTCCGGGAAAAAGCGTCTGCCCCACACCACACCGGGGCAACCGCCTATTGCAGGCGGCGCCGGCGCCACAGCTATACTTTGCGCACTCTTTACCACCCTCAAGACGCGCTGCACCTCTCTTGCTGCAGCGCTTTTTTTATGCCCGCTTTGACTGCCTTGCTGCGCCCCCTGTGCCTGGCGCTCTGCTGCCTGGCCGCAGCCCTCGTTTCCACCCAGGCATTGGCCGCGCCGCCCACCCTGGCCCAGTGCCACGGCATCAAGGATCTCGCCTTCGTCGCGCACCTGGATGACGACCTGCTCTTCATGAATCCCGACGTCGCCGCCAACATCGAGGCGGGCGGTTGCGTGCGTGTCGTCTACCTGACCGCCAGCGACGCCGGCGAAGGCGAAGGCTATATGCTGGGCCGCGAGCGCGGCGTGCGCGCCGCCTATGCCTACATGGCGCGCGAGCCGGACGCGTGGATCGAAGACACCGGCATCGTCGCCAGTCGCCAGATCGCGCGGTTCACGCTGCAGGGCAACCCGCGCGTACAGCTTTGGCACATGCGCCTGAAAGACCCCTGGCTGGGCAATGGCTGGGGCAGCCTGACGCCGCTGAGCCGCACCGAATCCGAACCGGGCCAACCCGTTGACACGCTGGGCCCCCACGCCGAGACCTACACCCGCGAACAACTCGTCGACACCCTGGCGGAAATGATCCGCCAATATGGCCCCACCACCGTGCGCCATCTGGACGACACGATCAGCGTCCCCTATACCCAACTGTGCTGGCGCTGCGCCGGCCATGGCCATCCGGACCACATCGCCAGCGCCCGGCTGGCGCGCGAGGCGATGCTGCGCGCGCCCGGCAATTACGCCGAAACCGGCTACATCGATTACCCCAGCCAGGAGCGCGCCACCAACCTGGCCGACGCCGAGATCGCAAACAAGTCGGTGATCTTCCAGCACTACGCCTGGAACGACTACCACTACTGCGCCGGTCCCACGGGATGCAAGGAACCCGCAGGCCCCGCGGCCGCCTGGGTGCAGCGCGCCTACTACGTGTCGCGCCACGACGTCGCGCCGCAGCTTTACCCGGACGGGCGCGGCGGCCTGGTCATCTTCGCCGCGGGCGAAACCAACGCCGCCATCAACCGCTGGGATTCGGGCGAGCAGCGTTGGCACAGCCTGGGCGGCCGCACCGCCGGCCCGGTGGTTTCATTCGCCCATGCCGACGGCACGGCCGGCCTGATGGCGCGCGATCCGCTGGGCGGCGTGTGGGCCAACAAGCAGCGCCATGACGGCACCTGGCAAGGCTGGCAGGCGCTGAGCGGGCTGCGCGTCACGCAGATCCCGGCCGTGGCGCCGCGCGGCGAGGCCGCCGCGGTGGCGCTGGGCTACGACGGCCTGCTGCACTGGATCGCGCCCTCGGGCATCGACGGCAGCTGGAGCCCCTGGCAGGCCCTGCCGGCGCTCGAAGGCGCCACCGGTTCGCCGGCCGCCGCGCGCGGCGCCGATGGCCGCTATGTCGTTTTCGCCATGGCCGCCAAGGGCGCGCTTTTCTACACCCGCCAGCTCCCGGCCGACAAGGGCCGGCGACCTGAATGGCAAGGCTGGCGCCGCGTCGCGGCCCCGGAGGCGGCCGGTGGGCTGGCCGCCATCCGCAACCACGAAAACCGGGTCGAACTCTACTTCCGCCAGCGCGCCGACAATCACCTGACGCGATTGGTGGAAGCCGGCGACACCACCGATCTGGACATGGACTGGAGCGCCCCGACGGACATGGGCGTGCCCTACATCGGCCGCCCCGCCATCACCGCCGACAAGCAGGGCAATGTGGTGCTCGCCCTGCTGGAGCGCGCGGGCGGACAGCTCTGGTTGCTGGACCGCGGCAAGCTCGAGAAGCTGGACGCCGCCGCCGCGTCGCCCCCCGCGATCAGCCTGATCGACGGCACGCTGTACCTCGTCGCGCGCGCCGCCGGCAAGCCGCAGCGCTACCAGGTGCTCTCGCGCCGCAGCGGCGCCTGGACCGCGAACCTGACGCTGGATGGCGTCCCGGCCAGCGGCGGCGGTCCGTTCGCGAGCGTGGCTGCCCGCCCCGCCGACCTGCCCAACCTGGGCGCGGCCAGCGCCAACACGGCCGTCGTCGTGCGCCCATCGGCGGGCGAAGCCGACGCGCTCACCGTCGAGCGCATGCCGGCCCAGACCTCGCGGATCGCAAACCCGACCAGCGTGCAATAAGCCAGCCCGCGGGCCGCGGCGAGCCTGCTCGCCGCCAGTCCCGCCCCCCTGCGCGCCCCTAAGCCCCCCCTACGCCCCCACGCCGCGCTGCTTGCGCGTCAGGAACGGCGCCATGTACCGGCGCGGCTCGTCGGTCATGAATGCCTCGCCGAAGGCGTCCACGCTGCGGTCCAGCCCGTCCTGGATGGTGGATTCCGTCCAATGGCGCAGCAAGGCCTTCTGCGAGCGGACCGCGAGCGGGCCGCTCGCCGCGATGGACGAGGCGGTGCGTTCGACCAGCGAGTCCAGCTCGCCCTCCTTGGCCACGAATTCCAGAAAGCCCCAGTCCCGCGCCTGCGCCGCATCGACCGTCTCGCCGGTCAGCAGCAGCCAGTTCGTCGGCCCCTGGCCGATGAGCCCGGGCAACAGCACCGCATGGATCACCGACGGAATGCCCACGCGCACCTCGGGCATGCCGAACACGGCGTCCGGCGAGCCCAGCCGGATGTCGCAGGCCGCCGCCAATTCCATGCCGGCTCCCAGGCAAAATCCCTGCAGCCGCGCGATGGTGGGAACCGGGATGCGCCACACCGCATCGCACAGGTCGCGCAGGCGGGAGATGAAGGCGCGGGCGCCCTGCGGGTCCAGGCCGGCCATCTCGTGGATGTCGGCCCCGCCCACGAAGGCCCGCTCCCCCGCCCCCCGGATGACCACCGCGCGCGCATCTTCCTGCGCGGCGATCCAGCGCACCGCGTCGGTCAGGCCGAGCGTGACGGCGGAGGCCAGGATGTTCAGGCTTTTGGCGTCGTGGATCTGCAGGGTATAGACACCGCGCGCGTCGCGCGTCACGAGGGCATGGGGAAAATCGGGAATGGACGGGGTCATGCAAGCTCCAGCTTGGGCGTCGAGGCCGTTCATTGTTCAACCGGCGCCGGACGCGCCACGATTCATGAGCGTAGCGCGATTCGGCCTGCCGGACGGGACCGCGGGACGCTGGCCGCTCGCTGCGTTCCTGCGTACACTTGCCGCATGCTACGCATCGACAATCTCAGCAAGCGCTACGGCGACCATATCGTGTTTGAGGGCTTGAAGCACGCCTTTGCGCCCGGCTGCGTGGCGCTGTGCGAAGAAGACAGCACCGGCAAATCCAGCCTGCTGGGCATCATCGCGGGCGCCATTGCGCCAGACGGCGGAGACGTGCTCATCGGCGGCCATTCGCTGCGCGACGCGCCGCAATTGGCGCGGGCCCGCCTGGCCTATGTGCCGGACAACTGCATGCAGTTTCCCGGACAGACTGGGCGCGGCCTGCTGGAACAGGCCGCCCTGGCCAAGAACGCGCCGTTGGACGACGCGATACTCGATCTGGCCCGCCGGCTGGGGTTGGAACCGCATCTGGACAAGCGCTTCGAGCAGATGTCCACGGGCACGCGCCGCAAGGTGTACCTGACGGCCGCCGCGCTGGGCGATCCGGCCGTGGTGGTGGCCGACGGCCCCAGCAATGGGCTGGACGCGCAGGCGCGCGGGGTGCTGGCCGACGTGTTCAAGACCTGGGCGCGGGATCGCGTCGTGCTGTTCGCCAGCCATGACCCCGAACTCGTGCAGGCCTGCGGCGCGACGACAGTGAACGTCGCCGACCTGCGCTGAGCGCAAGGCCGGGCGCCGCCCCGCAAGCGGTTCAGAACCGGATCGTCAAGCCCGCGATCGGCCCCTGCAGCACCGCGTCGTATTTGAAGCCGTTGCGGTCGTAGTCCACGCCCATCGCGCGGTAGCCGATCGTGCCCGAGATCATCTTGCTGAAGTTGTAGCCGATGCCGACGCCCACGTCCCAGTCCGCCTGCGCGCCGCCCGCGCCCACCATGCCCCAGCCGGTCAGGTAGGCCTTGGGGCTGAAGGCGTAATTGCCGCGCACGCCCACCAGCAGGTCCACCCAGGTGGCGCTGTCGCTGTCCTTCCTGCCGTTCGCGAGCGCGCCCTTGAAGGTGATGTCGGTGTCCACCGACCACACCCGCAGTCCCGCGACGACATCCAGGTCGTGGGCCGACTTGTCGAGCACGGAATAGCCCATGCCGATCAGGCCCGTGAAGGACTCACTCTTCACATCCGCGCTGCTGGCCAGGATGCCGCGCGGCGTGTCCCCTTGCGCGCCGAGCTTCACGTAGATCAGATCGCCGAAAATGCTGTAGCGGTCCTTGCGCGCGTCGCCCATCAGCATGGCCGCGAAATCCAGGTTGTCGAAGATTTTGTCGAAGCTCGCGTCGATATCGATCACGGGAAGCCGCCGATGCGAGACCTTGCCCGACAGCCCCGCCGCCCAGAAGTACGGCGAGACCGAGAATTTCCATTCGTTCGAGACCGTGGAATCCATAACCGGCGCTGGCTGCGGCGCGGCGTCGGCCGCGGCGGCAGACCCGGCATGGAGCATGGCGCATGCCAGGCAGAGCGTGATGTGCTTGTTCATCGCGAAATCCCTCCAGCCCGTAGGCCTGACGAGACAACCGGGGCTCGCTCCGCCCTGCGAACGGGCCCCGGGCGCCCTGGCCGCGTCAGCTCACGCGACGCACCGCCGGCACGGTCCACGAGCCGTTGATGATCGACGGATCGCTTTCATTGGGCCAGTAAAGCCGCATCATCAGGATGAACCTGCCCTTGGGCGCCGGCAGCCAGTTCGACTCGAGCTCCGGCCCTGGCGATTCATGCTGGATCAGCAGCTCGGTCGACCCGTCCGGCTTGCGCTTGAGCGCCTGGCGTTCGCTGATGGAGTAGCGGTTCAGCGGGTTGTCGACGAAAAAGTAGTTCTGGTCGTACATCGTCAGCGACCAGAATCCCGACACGGGCGGCAGTAGCCCTTTCCGGAAGGTCAGCACGTACCTCTCGGACCCGTTGTACTCGCGCTGGAACGCGCCGTTGGTCGACTTCAAGGATGTCGGATACACGGCGTCCTGCGGCCGGTTCGCGCCCAGCCCGATGGCCGTGACCAACGCGCGTTGCAGATAGTTGGTGCCGTAAATCCCCGTCTTGGTCGTGAAGCCCCAGCCATCGATATGCTGGATATCCCCGTCGTCGGACCGGAAGTGCGCCATGATCCGCGCGAAGGCGGTTTGCGGCACGCGTTTGGCGAAATCGGCCGGCAGCTTGGACGGGTCGAAGTCCTGGCCCGGCACGATGCCGATCATTGCCAGCTTCTCCACCATCGGCGCGTCGGCCACGGTCGGCGGATTGCGCTTGAGCAATTGCGCAAACAGGGCGAAATAATCGGCCGCGGACATGTTGTTGACCTGATCGCGCACCGGCATCTTCATGTCGATCGCCGGATCGACCTTGCCCTGCGGCGCTTTCCAGTCCTTGCCCCAGCCGCTCAGCGGCGCGATCTTCACCTGGTCCTGCAGCTTGTGCACTTCGGCGTAGTCCTCCGGCGTGCCCGTGCAATAGATGCGGCCCAGCAGCCACACGATGCTGGTCGGCGACTTGTACTGCTTCATGCCTTGCGGCACCGTTCCCTCCCAGCCCGGGCCCGTCACCACGAAGGTCTGCGCGCCGGTGCCCGTCGTGCGCTTGCCAGGAACGTCGAACACGGTCGTCCATCCGTCCAGCAGCGGAAACAGGGCATAGCGCCCGTTCAGGTCCGGCAGGCTCACCACCCAGGGCTCGTCGCCCACATCGAAAAAGGCGGTGGTGTACAGCGTGTCGGCGTTCGGCGCCGTCACGTCGCGGAACTTGGCGTTGGGGTATTCGCGCAGCTTGATGAGCTGGCCCATCGGCGCGCGGGTGCCCTTGGGCTCCGTGACGTTCGTGATGACCCGGCGGGTCATCTCCATCGTCACCAGCGGGTAGGCATAGATGTAGGCGTCGGTGGCCACGGCAAACCGGTCATCGGCCTCTGGAATATTCGCCACCAGCCCTTCCGAGGCGGCGGCCGAGGCGCGGAAAGCCGGCCCCAGGGATCCTGCGGTCAGCAGGGCAAGTCCCCCTGCGTTCATCTTGCGGCGTGTCAGCTTCATTGTTGTCGCTCCAATGGATGGTTTCGGCGAAGTTCACTGAGGGGACTTCCGACATGCACGGCGATATTCTTTCCAAGCTACGGCGCAATCGATGTTGAGGTGGGTGGCACGCTCCGTGGGTCAGGGTAGGTGGGCAAAGGGCAAGCGGCGGCAACGAGGGGCGGCAGGGGCGCGCGGCCCCCTCGCATGACAGGACTGGGGAAAGGATGAGCTTGCTCAATCTATGCGCAGTTCCTGGCGCGCTCAATCCGCCGGAATGATTACGACCCTCCGCCTATGGTCGCAATCCGGCACGACGCCGAACGCGCCGTGCGGCAATGCCGCCACATTAATTTGGTGCCGAATGGTCTTCCTCCCGAATGCGAGGTAGTTTTATCCCCTGATAACCCGGTTCAAGAGGGAGCGATGCCATGCAGACGCACTACAAGAAGCGGGCGACCGAACTGGTCGCGGTCGGGTCGGATGGGACGACCTACATCATCGAGCGGCGCAGCAAGGCGCTGCCCTGCGATGACGGGGAGCAGGCCTTCTTTTACTGCTGCGTGCAGGACGGAAGACCCGTCTCGTGGCTGGGGGAAAGCCGATACGCGCTGCCAGACGGCACTGAGTTGCGCGCCATCGCGTGCCGGCTCGCGGATGCGCCGCCGACGTCGTGAACCCCTGGCGGGGCCTCGGGCTGCTCGCGCCGGTCACGCCTGCGCGGGCAGCCCTGCCAGCAACTTGTCCAATGTCACCGGATAGTCCCGCACGCGCACGCCCGTGGCGTTGTACACGGCGTTGGCGATCGCCGCCGCCACGCCGCACAGGCCCAGTTCGCCGACGCCCTTGGCCTTCATGGGCGAGGACACCGGATCGACTTCGTCCAGGAAGATGACCTCTTGCCGCGGAATGTCCGCGTGCACGGGCACTTCGTAGCCCGCCAGGTCGTGATTGACGAAATAGCCCAGCCGGTGGTCGATGGCCAGTTCCTCCATCAACGCCGCCCCCACGCCCATGGTCATGGCGCCGATGACCTGGCTGCGGGCCGTCTTGGGATTGAGGATGCGCCCGGCGGCGCAGACCGCCAGCATGCGCCGCACACGGGTCTCTCCCGTCGCGGCGTCCACGGCCACTTCCACGAAATGCGCGCCGAAAGTGGATTGCTGGAATTGCTTGTCCAGATCGCCGAACTCGATCGCATCCTCCGCGATCAGTTCGCCGCCCGACACCGCGCGGGTCAGCGGCGCGCTGCGCCCGCCCGCGTCGGTGACCGCGCCATCGGCGAACACCGCGCCCTCCCCGTTGAAACCCAGGCGTTCCAGCACGCTGGCGCGCAGCTTCACGCAGGCCGCGTACACGCCCGCGGTCGAACTGTTGGCGCCCCATTGCCCGCCCGATCCCGCGGACACGGGATAGTCCGAATCGCCCAGCCGCACCACCACGCGGGAAAGCGGCACGCCCAGCATCTCGGCGGCCGTCTGCGCAATGACGGTATAGCTGCCCGTGCCGATGTCGGTCATGTCGGTCTCGACGATGACGCGCCCCGCCGCATCCAGCCGCACGCGGGCAGCGGACTTGGTCACCAGATTGTTGCGGAACGCGCTGGCCACGCCCAGGCCGATGAGCCAGCGCCCTTCCCGGCGCGTGCCCGGCGCGGCGTCCCGCCGGTCCCAGCCGAAATGACGCGCGCCGGTCTGCAGGCAGTCGACGAAACGCCGGCCCGAGAAGGGCCGCGACGGATCGGTGGGATCGACCTGCGTGTCGTTCAGGATGCGGAACTGCACGGGATCCATGTCCAGCGCATGCGCCATCTCGTCGATGGCGATCTCCAGCGCCATCATGCCGGGCGCCTCGCCGGGCGCGCGCATGGCGTTGCCTTCGGGCAGGTCCAGCGTCATCAGGTTGAGCGCCGTCCGCTGATGGGCGCCCGCGTACAGCAGTTTGGTCTGTTGCACGGCCTCTTCGGGCTGACCGTCCGGCAGGTCGCCGGACCAGCTTTCATGCGAAATGGCCGTAAGCCGGCCGTCGCGCCCGGCGCCCAACCGGATGCGCTGGATGGTGGCGGGCCGGTGCGTCGTGTTGTTGAAGATCAGCGGGCGCGGCAACGCCACCTTGACCGGCCGGCCCGCCGCACGCGCGCCCAGGGCGGCCAGCAGCGCGTCGGCGCGCACGAAGAGCTTGCCGCCGAAGCCGCCGCCGATATAGGGGGAAATCAGGCGGACGTTTTCCTTGGGAATGCCCAGCGTCCGGGCGACGTCGGAGCGGCCCCACGCGATCATCTGGTTGGAGGTCCACAGGGTCAGCTTGTCGCCCTTCCAGACCGCCAGCGACGCGTGCGGCTCCATCATGGCGTGCGACTGGTCCGGCGTGGTGTAGGTGTGATCGATCCTGACCGGGGCCACCGCGAACGCGGCGTCGAAGTCGCCCACGTCCGTCTTCGGAAGGTGCTTGCCGGACTTCCCGCCCTCGCGCCTTAGCGCCGCCAGGTCGTAGTCCCCGTCGCGCCGGGCATATTGCACGCGGATCAGCCTGGCGGCCGCGCGCGCCTGTTCGAACGTGTTCGCGACCACTACCGCGATGGCCTGGTGGTAGTGCTGCACGTCCGGGCCGCCCAGCAGCGTGGCCGTGTTCATCTTGCCTTTGCCCAGCTTGCCGGCGTTCTGCGCGGTGACGACGGCCAGGACGCCGGGCGCCCTGCGCGCCGCATCGACGTCCATCGCGGTGATGACGCCTTTGGCGATGGCTGCGCCCACCACGTAGCCCACGGCCGCGTCTGGCGCGATGTCGTGATGTTCATAGGCGTAGGCGGCCTGGCCGCTGGTCTTCAACGGGCCGTCGATGCGGTCGACGGGCTGACCGACGACCTTGAGCCGGTCGATGGGGTTTTCCGCGGCGGGGGTATCGAATTTCATTGGGTCAGGTCCTCGCTTCCGTCAACACCGCACCGAGCGCACGCTGGGCCAGGGTCAGTTTGAAGCCGTTGTCGGGCGTGGGCCTGGCGCCGGCCAGCAGCGCCTCGGTCACGCGCGCGGCGCCGGACGGCAGGTGCCGCTCGGCCTCCACGCTGCGCCATGGTTGCGGCGCCACGCCGCCCAGCGCCACGCGGCCGCTGCCGTCGTCCTGCAGCACCACGCCCACCGACACCAGCGCAAAGGCAAAGGACGCGCGGTCGCGCACTTTGCGATAGAAGTGCCTGCCGCCCACGGGCTTGGGCAGCGTCACCGCGGTGATCATCTCACCGGCCGCCAGTTGGGTCTCGATGTGCGGCGTATCGCCCGGCAGCCGGTAGAAGTCCGCAATCGGGATGACGCGCCGCGTGGCGTCCGGGCGCACCGTCTCGATCTGTGCGTCCAGCAGGCGCATCGCCACCGCCATGTCGCTGGGATGGGTGGCGATGCAGGCGTCGCTGGAACCGATCACCGCGAGCTGCCGCGACACCCCGCCGATGGCCGAACAGCCGCTGCCGGGCGCGCGCTTGTTGCAAGGCTGATTGGTGTCATAGAAGTACGGGCACCGCGTGCGCTGAAGCAGGTTGCCGGCGGTGGTGGCGCGATTGCGGATCTGGGCCGACGCGCCGGCAAGCAGCGCGCGCGCCAGGACTTCATAGTCGCGGCGCACGGTCTCATCGGCGGCCAGATCGGCATTGCGCACCAGCGCGCCGATGCGCAGGCCGCCGTCTTCAGCCGGCTCGATGCGGTCCAGCCCCAGGCCGTTGACATCGACCAGATGGGCAGGCGTTTCCACCTCGATCTTCATCAGGTCCAGCAGATTCGTGCCCCCCGCGATGAAGCGCGCCCGCGGCTCGCGCGCGGCGCTGGCGGCCGCTTCGGCGGCGGTCCGGGGACGTTCATAGGTGAACGGTCTCATGCCTTGCCCTCCGCAACCTCTTCGATGGCATCGAGAATGTTGGCGTACGCGCCGCAGCGGCAGATATTGCCGCTCATGCGTTCGCGGATCTCTTCCGGCGTCAGCAGCGGGCGTTCGGACAACGACGCGGTGGCATGGCTGGGCATGCCGCGCGCGGCCTCGTCCAGCATGCCGACTGCGGAACAGATCTGCCCCGGCGTACAGTAGCCGCACTGGTAGCCGTCATGCCTGACGAACGCGGCCTGCAGCGGGTGCAGCGCGCCCGGCGTTCCCAGGCCTTCTATCGTGGTGATCTGCTGGCCATCGTGCATGACGGCCAGCGTCAGGCACGCGTTGACCCGCCGGCCCTCCAGCAGCACCGTACAGGCGCCGCACTGGCCATGATCGCAGCCCTTCTTGGTGCCGGTCAGGCGCAGGTGCTCGCGCAACGCGTCCAGCAGGGTCGTGCGCAGGTCCAGGGCCATTTCGTGCGCCTTGCCGTTCACGTGCAAGGTGACGGTGGCGGCTTCGCGCTGCCCCGCGCCGGCGGCGCGGGCCGCGGACAACGGCGCCGTGCCCATCGCCGTCGCGGAGGCCGCGCCCGCCTTCAGGAGGTTGCGCCGGGAGATCTTCATATCGTGGGGGTTTTCCAAGGCTCACTCCTATGACGGCCGGGCGGTCGCAGCGGGCGACCCTGGGGTTGCCCAGCAAATACTGTTCCCGCCCCTGGCGCGGTTTCTGGCTAAGATCTCGATCAGATCTGAAACCACGCAACCCTGACAAGAAAATGTTCGATCTCGCAACCAATCCAGACAGCGCCGTGCGCACGCAGATGGTGGGCATCCTGCTGGCCGCCGGGCATGGCCGGCGCTACGCGGATGCGGCGGCGGGACAGGACAAGCTCGTGGCCGCGCTGCCCGACGGCACGCCGGTCGTCGTGGCCGCTGCGGCATCGCTGCAAGCGGCCGCGGCGCGCGTCGTGGCGGTCACCCGCGCCGACAACGAACGGGTGGCGCGGCTGCTGGCCGAAGCGGGCTGCGAAGTCGTGACGACCGGGCCGGACGCGGACGGCATGGGCGACAGCCTGGCCATCGCCGCCCGCCACGCGCTGCGGACCTGCGCGCCCGGCATCGCGTCCTGCCTCGTGGCGCTGGGCGACATGCCGTGGATCCGCCCCGAGACGTGCCTGCGCATTGCACGGCAGGCGCTGGACCACCCGGTCGTGGTGCCGGCATGGAACGGCCTGCGCGGCCATCCCGTGGCATTTCACCGATCGATCTGGCCGTCGCTGGCGGCGCTGACGGGGGATGTGGGCGCGAGAGGCGTGTTGGCCCGCCACGGGGCGACCGAGCTGGCCGTCGACGATCCCGGGATCCGTGCCGATGTGGACACGCCCGCCGACCTGGCCGGGGCGCGCCACGACGGCCCCGGCGCTTCGCGTTAGGTCGGCGAGGCGGGGCCGGCCGCCCGGCCGCCGATCACCGTCGCGCCGGCGCAGGCCGCATGCCGCGGCAACACCACGCGGAACCGCGTCGTGTCGTCGCGCGACTCCGCGCTGATGCGGCCGCCGTGGCTCACCACGATCTGCTGCGCAATGAACAGTCCCAGGCCCAGGCCGTGATGGCCGCCCGGCCGGCGCGCGCCGCTGCGGAAAGGATTGAAGAGATGCGGCAGCAGCTCGGGCGCGATCGCGCCGCCGTTGATGACGGTGACGGCCACCTCGTCCGCCTGCTCGCCGTCGATCTCGACCTGCACCGGGGCGGTCTTGCTGCCGTGGTGCAAGGCGTTGCCCACCAGATTGGCGATCACTTGCGAGATGCGTTGGCCGTCCCAGGTGCCCGTTGCGTCGCCCCGCGCGCTCGATTCGATCTGACGGTCCGGAAAGCCCGTGCGCACCTCGTCCAGCGTGCGCTCGACCAGCGTTCCCATGCTGATCGCCGCGGGCGCCAGCGCCAGCCCGCCCGCCTGCCGGATGCGCGTCACGTCGAGCAGGTCTTCGATCAGGCACGACATGCGCTCACTGCTCTGCAGCATGCGCCGCGCGACGCTGACGATGCGCTCGTCGGCGCCCTGGCGCTGCAGCACGGTGGCGCCCATGATGATGGCCTGCAGCGGCGTGCGCAGATCGTGGCTCAACACCGCCATGAACATCTCGTTCACGCGCAGCGCCTCGGTGCGTTCTTCCAACTGCTGCGCCAGCGCGCGCTTGCGCTCGTACAGTTCGAAGAACACGTTCGCCTTGGTCCGCAGCATGTACGGGTCGATGGGCTTGTACAGGAAGTCCACCGCGCCGCTCTCGTAGCCGCGGAACTGCCAGTTTTGTTCACGCGACCCCGCGGTGATGAAGATCAGCGGAATGTGGCGGGTGCGTTCGCTGCCGCGGATCAGTTCGGCCAGTTCAAAGCCGTTCATGTCGGGCATCTGCACGTCCAGCAGCGCCAGCGCGACGTCGCCGTGGCGCAAGAGCAGCTCCAGCGCCTGCGGGCCGGACTGCGCCTTCAAGACCTCGACACGGTCGCTTGCCAGCAACGCCTCGAGCGCGATCAGGTTCTCCGGAACGTCGTCGACCAGCAGGCACTTGATGCGGTCATCGGGGGATTGGGCTGATGTCGGGTTCATAGTGTCATTGCAGGTGGGTTTCAGGGCAGAGGCTCAGTGGGCAACTGCGCGAAAACGGCGGCGATCTCCTCGGGCGTCAGGGACTGCGCCGTCGGGACCCGCGCCAGGGCGGCATCGGGCATGGTGCGCATGGCCGCCGTGTCCGGCGCCTGCACCAGCGCGCGGCCGCCTGCCGCATGAATGGCGGCCAGGCCTTCGGCGCCATCCTCGTTCGCCCCAGAAAGAAGCACGCCCAGCAGCCGATCGCCATAGCCATCGGCGGCGGACTGGAACAGCACGTCGATGGACGGCCGCGAAAAAAGCACCGGCGGATCGATGGACAGCGCCAGGCGCGGACCACGGTCCACCAGCAGGTGATAGCCGGGCGGGCCGAAATACACATGCCCGGGCAGGATGGGTTGCTGGTCCTCGGCCTCCTGCACGGGCAGGGCGCAGCGGTAGCCGAAGATCTCGACCAGCCGGCTGCGGCGGTTGCACGGCAGGTGCAGCAGCACGATGACCCCGGCCCGCAGGCCGGCGGGAAGCGCCGGCAGCAGGGCGTTCAAGGCGTCGATCGCGCCCGACGAGCCGCCGATCACGATGGCGTCCCATTGGACCTCGTCTTGCGGGCCGGCGCGAGGGTCAGGCGCGCCCCCGTTCACAGGTCGGCCTTTTTTCGGTAGATGCGGTCTGCCAGCACGAAGTCATCAAAGCCGTCGGCCTGCGCCGAAAAACGCACCGATTCCCGCGAGCCCAGGCCCAGGAATCCCCGATGCACCAACGCCTCGTGGAATAGTCCGAGCGCCCGGTTCTGCAGGTCGCGCTCGAAGTAGATCAGCACGTTGCGGCACGACACCAGGTGCACTTCGGCGAACACGCTGTCCGTGGACAGGCTGTGATCGGAGAACACCATGTGCTCGCGCAGCTTCTTGTCGAACACCACGCGGCCATACCGCGCCGTGTAGTAGTCGGACAGCGAACTGCGCCCGCCGGCCTGCGCATGGTTGGCCGTGAAGGCCGCGGCGCGGTCCAGGTCGAAGACGCCCTGCTCGGCCGCGCGCAGCGCATGCGGGTTGATGTCGGTGGCGTAGATCAGCGTGCGGTCCAGCAGCCCTTCCTCGAGCAGCAGGATGGCAAGCGAATAGACCTCTTCGCCCGTGCTGCAGCCGGCCACCCACACCTTGATCGACGGATAGGTGCGCAGGATGGGCACCACCTCATTGCGCAGCGCAAGAAAGTAGCTGGGATCGCGGAACATGTCGCTGACCTGCACCGTCAGGTACTGCAGCAGTCCCGTGAACACCGACGGGTCGTGCAGCACCCGGTCCTGCAGCTGGGACAGCGTCTTGCAGCCGAACTCCGTCAGCGCGGCGCGCAGGCGCCGCTTCAGCGATGCCTGCGCATATTCGCGGAAGTCGTAGTGGAAGCGGTGATAGATCGCATCGAGCAGCAGCCGCTGCTCGATGTCTTCGATGTGCGCCTTGTTCTGTGTGGGCATGGTGGCGATCGCTGGGTCCGGGCGGCGCGGCTTACTTGCGCATCCAGACGCGCACCAGGGACAGCAGGCGCTCCACGTCCAGCGGCTTGGCGATGTAATCGTTCGCGCCCGCGGCCAGGCATTTTTCCTGGTCGTCCTTCATGGCCTTGGCGGTCAGGGCAATGATGGGCAGCCGGCGCCATTCGGGCCGCGCGCGGATCTCGCGCATGGCCGTATAGCCGTCCATCTCGGGCATCATGATGTCCATCAGCACCAGGTCGACCGAGCGGTGCCCATTCACGCCGGCGCGGCCCAGGGCTTCCAGCGCCTCGCGCCCATTGCGCGCGATTTCCACGTGCAGGCCGGTGGGCTCCAGGATGCTCGACAGCGCGAACACGTTGCGCACGTCGTCTTCCACCACCAGCACCGTGCGGCCCTCCAGCGCGGTGTCGCGGCTGCGCGCAAGCTCCAGCATCTGGCGCTGTTGCGGCGGCAGTTCGGCCTCGACCTGATGCAGGAAAAGCGTCACCTCGTCCAGCAGGCGTTCGGGCGAGCGGGCGTCCTTGATGATGATCGACTTGGAGAAGCGGCGAAGCTGCTGCTCCTCGTCGCGCGACAGCGCCCGGCCGGTGTAGACGATCACGGGCGGGAACGACACGGCTTCCTGTTCGGCCATTTCGCGCAAGAGCTCATAGCCGCTCATGTCGGGCAGGTTCAGGTCCATCACCACGCAGTCGTAGGTGGTCTCGCGCAGCAACGCCAGCGCGTCGCCGGCATTGGCCGCCAACACGATCTGCACGTCGTCGCGGGCCAGCAGCTCGCGCACGCTGTCGCGCTGCCGGTCGTCGTCCTCGACGACCAGCACGCGCCGCACGTTCTGCGTGAACTTGGCCTCCAGGCGCTGCAGCGCGTGGACCAGTTCCTCGCGCTTGACCGGCTTGAGCGCATACCCGACCGCGCCGCGGACCAGGGCCTCCTGCGCATAATCGGCCACCGACACGATATGCACCGGGATATGGCGGGTGACCGGATTGCGCTTGAGCTGGTCCAGAACGCCCAGGCCGGAGAAGTCCGGCAGGTTGACGTCCAGCACGATGGCGTCGGGCCGCCGCTGGGCCGCCAGCGCCAGGCCGTCGGTCGCGGTGTGCGCGGTCAGGCAGCCAAAGCCCATCTCCTTGGCCAGATCGGCCAGGATGCTGGAAAAACGCTCATCGTCCTCGATGACGAGGATGGTGCGGCCAGCGGTCTCGACGGGTTCGGGGTCGGCAGCCACGGCAGGAGCCGCCGGCGCCGCCGGCGCCAACAGCGGCACCGAGAGCGCGGCATCGGCCGCATCCGCCGGCGTGGCAAAAGCAGGCCGCGCAAGCGCGGCGGACGCCTCGGCGCGGGCACGCGGCGCCGGGGAAGACGAGGCGGCCGGCTGGTCCATCGGCAACAGCAACGTGAACACGCTGCCCTGCCCCGGCGCGCTGACCAGCGTCAGCGTGCCGCCCAGGAGCTTGCTCAGATCGCGCGAGATAGACAGCCCCAGTCCCGTTCCGCCGTGCTTGCGATGGGTGCTGCCGTCGGCCTGCCGGAAGGCTTCGAATATCAGTTCGTGCTGGTCTTCGGCCACGCCGATGCCGGTGTCCTGCACCGCGAACGACAGCATTCTTCCCGGCGCCCGCGTCACGCGCAGCGCGACGAAGCCCTGTTCAGTGAACTTGATGGCGTTCGACAGCAGATTCTTGAGCACCTGCCCCAGACGCTGCGGATCGGTGTGCAGCGTGTCCGGCACGTCGCGCGCGATGTCCAGCTCCAGCGCCAGCCCCTTGTCGTGCGCCAGCGGCCGCAGCGGTTCCAGCAGCCGCTGGAGCGCCGGCGCGATGGGCACTTCCTCGAGTTCCACGGTCGCCTGGCCGGCTTCGATCTTGGCCAGATCCAGGATGTCGTTGATGAGCGCCAGCAGATCCCGCCCCGCGGCCAGGATGGTCTGCGCGTACTTCACCTGCTCGGCCGTCAGATTGCCCGGCTTGTTGTCGGAAAGCAGCTTGGCCAGGATCAGCGTGGAATTGAGCGGCGTGCGCAGCTCGTGGCTCATGTTGGCCAGGAATTCGCTCTTGTACTGGCTGGCCTGCGCGAGCAGGCGGGCCTTGTCCGTGAGCGCGCTCTGCACCCGCAGCAGCTGCTCGGCCTGGGATTCCAGGTTGACGTTGGTCTGTTCGAGTTCGGTCTGCTGCAGCTCCATGCGCGCCTGCGATTCCTGCAGGATGCGGCTCTGCTGCTCCAGTTCTTCATTGCTGACGCGCAACTCTTCCTGCTGCGTCTGCAGTTCTTCCGACTGGCGCTGCGTTTCCGCCAGCAGCGATTCCAGCCGCGTCCGGTCCATCCCGGCCCGGATCGCCGACGCCAGCATTTCCGACGCGCCTTCCAGCAGGTTGCGCTCGCTTTCGCTCACCGGATGATTGAAGCCCAGTTCGATCACGGCATACACGCGGTCATATTGCATCGCGGGCGCCACCACCAGCTCGACCGGCGTGGAGCGGCCCGTCGCCGACGAGACCTCCAGATGGCCGGTCGGCACGTTGCGCACATGCAGCAGCTTGCGCGACGCGACCGCCTGGCCCGCCAGGCCCTGCGCCGGCGGGATCTTCTGCGCGAGCCGCTCGGGCGGCAGCGCAAAACCGCCAAATAGCTCCAGCTCGCCGCCGTTGACGACATAGCCCGCGCCGACGCTCGCATTCAGGTAATCGGCCATGTAGGCCAGGGCCCGCTTGCCGATCTCGTCCAGGCGGTGGTCGCCCCGAAGCTGCAGGCTCAGGCCCGACAGGCCCGTCGTCACCCAGGCCTGTCGCGCCTTGGCGCGGTACTCGCGGATGGTCATGGCGGCCGAGCCGGCGATCAGGAACAGCAGCAGCACCGCGCCGCCCCACGAGTAATACGTCGACGTCGTCGCGGCCGAATTCCAGGAATCCCGCTCCTGCTGGATCTGGTTCATCTGGATCGCGTACAGATCGGCAACCAGCTCGCGCAGCCGGTCCATCGCTTCCTTGCCCGAGTCGGTCCGCACCACGGCCATCGCGCCTTCCACGTCGCCGGCCCGGCGCATCTCGATCGTATTGTGCAGTTCGCTCAACTTCTGCCGCGTGATGCCCGCGATGTCATTGACGATCCGGCGCTGCGCGGTGTCCTGCTGCGCGACTTCCTTGACCGTCTCCAGGCGCTGCTCGATCAGCGGCACCGAGCGCACGTAGGGTTCCAGGTAGTTCGCATCGCCGGTCAGGAGGTAACCCCGCTGCCCGATCTCGGCGTCTTTCAGGGCCGAATTGAACAGGCTGAGCTGGCGCAGCGACTCGGTGGCGCGGTCCATCGCCTGGACCGCGCGCGTGCGCGTGTCCGCGGAGCGCACGTTGACGAAGGCGATAACCAAGGTGGCTACCGCGGCCAGCACGAACCCGGCCATCAGGGTGCGGGGAAAGGCAAGGCGGCTGGCGGGCTGCGGCGATTTCAGCATGAGGTCGATTTACCGATTCAGGGGGAAAGCGCGCGATTTGCGCGATGCGAGAGCAGGAAGAATTATAGGGACGGAGAGCCGCTCAACCATCCTGCTAACTGGTGAACTATACAGGTAGCGGCACGCACCGGTTGCGTCCGGATACAACTACAACACCAACGCGGCGCCCGCATGCCCTAGGATTCCGCCTTCACGGTCTCCCGACCGCCTATTCGCGTGGCTGCCGCTTGCATGGCCGGCGCAACGCCCACAGGCATCCCTGCATGATCCTGGCGACAGCCGGTGGGCCGACAACCGAATCGCCGCCGCCGTGGCACTGAATAATCATGACAAAAATCCTTTTGGTCGACGACCAACCCACGTTGGTCGCCCTGATGAGCGAGTTCCTGAGCAGCGAAGGCTATGACGTCACGACGCATACCGACGGCCTGACCGCGCTGCAGCAGATGATCGCCCTGCGTCCCGACCTGGTCATCACCGACTTTTCCATGCCGGGCATGGACGGCGGCGCGCTCCTGACCGCCATGCGCGAGAACGCCTACCTGCACGAAACCCCGGTGCTGGTGCTGAGCGGCCGCCCCGAGTACGAGCTCATGGCGGCCTGCGAAGGCCGCGCGACGCTCATGCGCAAGCCGGCGCAACCGCCCGAGGTGCTGGAAGCGGTTCGCCGCCTGCTCGCGGAGTCGCAGCGGTCCTTGCGCGCGCAGACGTACGCCGGCCCGCTCGGCCACGCGGCGGGCTCGGCGCAAAGCATCCAGGCGTGCCCGGCCTGACGGCCTGACGCGTCGCGCGTACGGCCGCCGCCGGGTTCAGGCCTGGGCGCTGGCGCGCAGGCGGTTGACGACCTGGTTGTCCTTGCCTTGCAGCAGCCCGGTGAGCACGAAGTTGAATTCGATCTCTTTATAGGCATCCGCCTTCAGGCCCAGCCCGGCGCCGCCGGTCTTGTCGACCACGGGCGGGATCAGGGCTTCGCGGGTGGCATAGGCGAAGTCGTCCCAAATGAGGGGATCGCCCTCGATGTTGAATTGCGTCGTCAGCTTGCGATGCCCGTCGGCGCTGACGAAGAAGTGCACATGCGCCGGTCGGTTGCCGTGCCGGCCCAGCGCGTCCAGCAGTTGCTGGGTGGCGCCCTGCGGCGGACAGCCGTAGCCCACGGGCATCAGCGTACGGAACTCATACCTGCCGTCGGCGTCGGTCCGGACCGCGCCGCGCAGGTTGAACTCGGACTGCGCGCCGGTCGGGTCGAAGTGCGAATAAAAGCCCTTGGAATTGGCATGCCAGCATTCGACCATCGCGTTGGCCAGCGGCGCGCCGCGGGTGTCGCGCACGACGCCGCGGATCACGAGCGGGCCGGCGTCGGGATCCGGATCCAGATCGATGCGCGAGACACCGTCGCGCACCGGCGCGCCGGCCACGTAGAGCGGACCTTCGATGGTGCGCGGCGTGCCGCCATCCAGGCCGGCCAGCTCGTCCTCGCGATCCATCCGGACGTCGAGGTACTTCTCCAGGCCCAGGCCGGCGGCCAGCAACGCGGCCTCGCTATCGCGGCCGAGCTGGTTCAGGTAGTTCACCCCAGCCCAGACCTCGTCGGGCGTGATGTCCAGGTCGTCGATGGCCTTGAACAGATCGCTCAGCAGGCGATTCAGGATCTGCTTGACGCGCGGATTGCCCCCGCCGCCATCCAGATTGGTGGCGGCCTTCAGCAAGTCCTGCACTTCCTTGGTGTTGAATACGTCGAGGCTCATGTCTGTCTCCAGTGGGTTATCCGTTCTTGCGACCGGGCCGCGCGTCCGTGCCTGGTCAATGCTTCCTGTCCGTCGCCTTCACCAGCCCATCCCGCGTAAAGCGCTTGAGCTTGCCTTCATCCAGCTCGATCCCCAGCCCCGGTCCGGCCGGCACCGTCAGTTCAAAGTCGCTGTAGTCCAGCGGCTGCGTGAGGATTTCTTCGGTGATCAGCAAGGGGCCGAACAGCTCCGTGCCCCATTGCAGCCTGGGCAGGCTGGCAAACAGGTGCGCCGACGCAATCGTGCTGACCGCGCCTTCGAGCATCGTGCCGCCGTACAGTTCGATGCCCGCCGCGTCGGCGATCGCCGCCACGCGCTGGGCCGCAAACAGGCCGCCGTTCTGCTCGATCTTGATGGCGAACACGTCGGCGCCATGGTGGCGCGCGATCTCGAAGGCGGTGTCGGGGCCTTGCAGCAACTCGTCGGCCATCAGGGCCACCGGGAACCGGCGCATCAGCCGCGCCAGCGCCGCGGCGCTGGCCACCGGTTGCTCGACCAGTTCGCAGCCCGCCTGCGCCAACGCCGGAATGGCCCAGGCCGCCTGCGTCTCGCTCCACGCCATGTTCACATCCACCCGGACCGCGCCGCGATCGCCCAGCGCCGCCTTGATGGCAGCAACGTGGGCGATATCGACGCGCGGATCCCTGGCCCCGATCTTCAGCTTGAAAATGCGATGCCGGCGCGCGTCCAGCATCTTTTCGGCCTCGTCGATGTCGCGCGCGGTGTCGCCCGACGCCAGCGTCCAGGCCACCGGCAGGCGGTCCCGCTGGCGTCCGCCCAGCAGTTCGCTCACCGGCACGCCCAGCCGCTTGCCGTGCGCGTCCAGCAAGGCGGTTTCCAGCGCGCTCTTGGCGAAATGGTTCACCTTGACCAGTTTGCCCAGGTGCGCCATCAGCGCCTGGATGCGGGTGGCGTCCTGGCCGATCATGGCGGGCGCGAAATACGCGTCGATGGACAGCTTCATCGCCTCGGGGCTTTCCGGGCCATACGCCATGCCGGCAATGGTGGTGCCTTCACCGATCCCCACCACGCCGTCGCTGCAGTAAACCTTCACCAGCATCAGCGTCTGGCCATACATCGTGGCCACCGACAGCTTGTGCGGGCGGATGGTCGGCAGGTCGACGAGAGAGGTTTCGATGCGTTCGATGAAGGCGGCGGGCATGGCGGGCAATGGAAGTCAGAGAGTCAGAAGGCAGTTATAAGACTGCCCGACTTTTGCCGTCCAATACTTTGAAAATCCAAATTGATACCTGAAAGGCATAAATAAACCGCGCAGTCCCGGGGGCATGGCGCGGTTTTTCAATACTTTTCAGGTTTTGCTTGAGCTGCGCCCGTCAGCGGATCCGCAGGACAACCTTGCCCTTGGCGCGTCCCTGCGCCAGATAGCCAAGCGCTTCCTTCGCTTCGTCAAACGGGAACACGCGGTCTATCACGGGCCGGATGCGCCCGGTCGAAAGCAGCGCGCCGATTTCAGCAAGCTGCGCGCCGTCGGGGCGCACGAAGAGAAAGGAATACGACACGTCCCGCTGCCTGGCCAGCCGCCGGATCCTGCGGCTCATGAGCCCAAGGACCCACCTCAGAACGGGATTCAGCCGGCGGGCGCGCGCGAAGGCAGGGTCCAGGGGGCCGATCAGCGACACCACTTTGCCTCCCGGCTTGAGAATGTCCATCGACCGCTCGATCGCATCCCCCCTGAGCGTGCCCAGGACGACGTCATAGCCGCGCAGCACCTGTTCAAACGCCTGCGTCTTGTAGTCGACGACCTCATCCGCGCCCAGGTCGGCTACCCACTGGACGTTGGCCGTGCTGGTGGTCGTGCCCACCGTGGCGCCGAAATGCCTGGCCAACTGGATGGCGAAGGAACCGATCCCGCCGGACCCGGCGGGAACGAACACTTTCTGGCCAGCCTGGAGCCCGGCGCGTTCTTTCAGGGCCTGCCAGCACGTCAGCGCGACCATCGGAACCGCCGCGGCCTGCACGAAATCCAGGTTGTCGGGCTTGTGCGCGGCGGCGTGCTCGGGCACCGCCGCCAGCTCCGCGAATGTGCCTTTGCCCAGGTCGAAAACACTGGCAAAGACGGCATCACCGGGCTTGAAGCGCGTCACGGCGCTGCCGACCTCGATCACGACCCCGGCGACGTCGCTGCCCAGCGTGGCGGGCAGGTCGAACTTCAACACGGGCCGGAACGTCCCCGCCGGAATCATGTTGTCGATGGGATTCACGCCCGCGGCGTGAACCTCCACCAGCAGTTCGTCCGGCTTCAGGACGGGGCGAGCCACCTCGGCAAAGCCGATCCCGGGGGCCTTGCCATAGCGTTGGAAGGTAAGCGCTTTCATCTTGTGTGCAGATTCCCGAAAACAGCGGGCAGGTGGGCGGACGCCGCCCGGTTCAGGCGCGCGGCCGATAGCGTTCGGCGGCGTGCGCCTGCCGGATGTCGGACATCAGGCCCAGGCGCGCGCTTTCCAGCGAGTCCCAGCGCCCGGCCACATGCAGCGGCGGGATGGTGACGAGTTCGCGGCGATCAAAGCCCGCCAGCGCGGCATCGACCAATTCGCCCACCTCCATCGACTCGGCGAGGGTATCGATGTCGATACCGGCGCGTTCCCAGATCTCCGTGCGCGTCGCGGCAGGCAGCACCGCCTGCACATAAACGCCGCTGGGCGCCAGTTCGACGTTCAAACCCTGCGACAGGAACAGCACAAAGGCCTTGGAGGCGCCGTAGATCGACATGCCGAACTCGGGGGCAAAGCCCACCACCGAGCCGATATTGACGATGGCGCCGCCCCCTGCCCGGACAAAGCGCGGCGCGACGGCCGCCGCCAGCCGGGTGGGCGCCGTCGCGTTCAGGGCGATCAGCTGGTCGATGGCGTCGGCGCTCTGGTGCACGAAGCTGCCCGACTGCGCCATGCCGGCGTTGTTGATCAGGATGCCTATCTGGTCGTCATCGCGCAGCCTGGCTTCGACGCGGGCCAGGTCTGCCGCCTGGGTCAGGTCCGCCTGCAAGACGTCGACCTTTACGCCTGCATCTTGCTGCAGCCGCGCGGCCAGGGCCTGCATGCGCGCCAGGTCGCGCGCAACCAGGACGAGATCGTGGCCGCGGCGGGCGAAGCGCTCGGCATAAGTGGCGCCGATGCCGGAAGAGGCGCCGGTGATGAGAACGGCGGGAAGCGAAGTCATGGGTGTATTCCTTTGCAGAGGGGTCCGGGTGCGAAAAGCGGCCGGCGCCGCTTCAGGCGGCCAGGGTCGGGTAGTCGGTGTATCCCGCGGCGCCACCCCCATAGAGCGTGGCCACGTCCGGGCGGGCCAGCGGCGCCCCCGCCTTCAGGCGTTCGACCAGATCGGGATTGCTGATGAAGGGACGGCCGAACGCGAACAGATCCGCACGGCCCGCGTTCAGCGATTGGGTTGCCAGTTCCAGGTCATAGCCGTTGTTGGCCAGATAGGCTTGCCCGAACCGCTGCCGCAGCGCGTCATAGTCGAACGGCGCGACATCGCGCGGGCCGCCCGTCGCGCCCTCGACCACGTGCAGGTAAACGATGCCCAGCCCGCTGAGCTGTTCGACGATGTAGTCGTATTGCGCCTGGGGATCCGAGCAGGAGATGCCGTTGGCCGGCGACACGGGCGAAATCCGCACGCCGGTGCGATCGGCGCCAATTTCCTGCGCCACCGCGGCGACGACCTCCAGCAGCAGGCGCGCGCGGTTCTCGATGGTGCCGCCGTAGGCGTCGGTGCGCCGGTTGGCCCCATCCTTGATGAACTGCTCCAGCAGATAGCCGTTCGCGCCGTGGACCTCCACGCCATCGAAGCCCGCCGCCATGGCGTTGGCCGCGGCCTGGCGGAAGTCGTTGACGATGCCCGGCAGTTCATCGAGTTCGAGGGCGCGCGGCTGCGACACCTCGGCAAACGCATTGTTGACGAAGGTTTTCGTCTCCGCGCGAATCGCGGACGGCGCGACCGGCGCGGCGCCGCCCGGCTGCAGATCGACATGCGAGACGCGGCCGACGTGCCAGAGCTGGACGAAGATGTGTCCCCCCTTGGCATGCACCGCGTCGGTGACCTTGCGCCAGCCGGCGATCTGCTCGGGGGTGTACAGGCCCGGGGTGTCCTGGTAGCCCTGCGCCTGGGCCGACACCTGCGTCGCCTCGGTGATGATGAGGCCGGCCGATGCCCGCTGCGCATAGTAGGTCGCGGCCAGCTCGCCGGGCACCAGCCCGGCGCCGGCGCGATTGCGGGTCAGCGGCGCCATGACGATGCGATTCGCAAGCGTCAGCCCGCCCAGGACATAGGAATCGAACAGCGTGTGGTGGCTCATGTGCAACCCTTCAGGAATGAAATCGGACTCAATGATGACGATCATCATCTAAACTGTCAACGGTTTTGATGATGACCATCATCAATGTATGATGCAAGCCTTCTTCGACAGCTATTCAGCGTGGTCACACCATGAAGATCACCCGGGCACAGGCACAGGCGAACCGCCAGCACGTCGTCGAAACGGCATCCAGGCTGTTTCGGGAACGCGGCTACGACGGCGTCGGCGTCGCCGATCTGATGGCCGCCGCCGGTTTCACCCACGGCGGCTTCTACAAGCAATTCCGCTCCAAATCCGACCTGATGGCCGAAGCGGCCGCCTGCGGCATCGCGCAGACGGTGGCGTTGAGCAAAGACGCGGACCTGGCGGCATTCGTGGAGTCGTACCTGTCCCGCGAGCACCGCGACGGCCGCGCCACCGGGTGCACGATGGCGGCGTTGGGCGGCGATGCGGCGCGCCAGCCGCCCGCCGTCCGCGACACGTTCGCCGCCGGCATCGAGGGGCTGTTGACCGCGCTGGTCCCGGAAAGCGCCGCGTCGGACCCGGCGCAGGCGCGCCAGGCGCGCGCCCGGATTCTTGACCGGATGGCGCACCTGGTCGGCGCCATCGTCCTGTCGCGCGCCTGCCCGGACGACTCGCCTCTGGCCGACGAGATCCTGGCGGCTTGCCGCGAGAGCCTGCTGGCGTCAATCAGCCCGCCGTCGGCAGCGAACGACACCGCGCCCGCCGACCGGCATGACGCCGCGCCATGACGCGATAGCCCGTTTCAAGCCGGCGCCGACGATTCGTTGACGATCGTCAACGTCGGCCATCCTGGCAGATCTACGCTTGCCCTACTCGTCCGCTCAGTGCGCGGAGGAGTCCAGGAATATCAACCATGGGGAGAATGACCATGAAGATGCGCAGATTGGCCGGACTTGCACTCGCCGCCGCGATGGTTCCCGTTTTGGCGCCAGCCGCCCCGCCCACCGAGCCATCGGCTGCCTCGCCCGCGGCGGCGCAGCCGCAAGAGAGTGTCGAGCAGTTTGACAAGCAGGCGGCGCAGATCCGGGAGAACCTGGAAAAGATGCAGGCCACGATGGGCCAGATCCAGAAATCCACCGACCCCGCCGAACGCCAGAAGCTCCTGCGCGAACACCAGGAGTTGATGCAGAAGAACATGGGCATGATGAACCAGATGTGGGGCAGCGGCGCAATGGGTTGCTGCGCCATGGCGGGCGGCGGCGGGCGTCAACATCGCGGCGGACCCATGATGGGGTGGAACGCCATGCGGGGAAATTATTCGAATCTGAATCCCGAACAGGTCAGGGAACGCCAGTACATGCGGGATCAGTACATGGGCATGCAGCAAATGATGATGGAACAGATGCTGCAGCAGCAGATCAACCGGGGCGGTCCGCCGCGTTGACCCCGACGCGGGCGGCCCGGGCGCGCCGCCGCGCCCGGGCAGGACGGTACACTGTGCGCTCACTGGCCCCAGAGCGCTTCCTGTCCAACCGTGTCCACCGCCCCAAGTACCTCCGCTGCCGCACCCGCCTCCCCCATCGCCCGTGAGGACGGGGTGGACGAACGCCTGTTCGTGGCGTCGGTGGAAAAGGCGATGCGCGTGCTCGAAAGCTTTGATCGCGACAACCAGGCGCTGTCGATTCTGGAACTCAACGACCGTACCGGACTGGGCCGCAGCGCGACCCAACGCTTCGTCTACACCTTGCACCGGCTGGGCTACCTGCAGCGGCTGGCGGGCGCAAAGACCTATCGCCTGTCGGCCAAGCTGGTCGGTCTGGCCGGCACCACGCTGGGCGGAAATGCGCCCCTGCAACATGCCTGGCCGAACCTGGTCGAGCTGGCGCGCGAAACCGGCGAGTCGATCTCGTGGGTGGAGCTCGACGGCGACGACATCATCGTCCTGGGCAACATCCCCAGCGTGCACCCGGTGTCGGTGAACCTGCCGGTGGGCAGCCGCTTCGCGGCCATGCCGGCCTCGTCGGGGCAGGTGCTGCTGGCCCATCTTCCCGACGCCACGCTGCGCGCGCGGATCGCCGCCATGCCTGCCAGCGTACGCGCCCGGTTCGGCGATCGCGACGACGACGAGATCCTGAGCTTCTTCACCAAGGCCCGGGCGCAGGGCCATTCGATGACCGAGAAGAACCTGGGCCAAGGCAGCGTGTCGATTTCAGTGCCGGTCGTCGACGGCCGCGGCCAGACCATCGCCGCCATCAATCTTTCCACGCTGGCCGCCCGCCACGACGCGCACGCCGTGCGCACCCGCCTGCTTCCCCTCGTCATCCAGACCGCGCGCGACCTCATCGCGGCGTAATCCCCCCCTCTTTTAAGAAAATTGCATGGCAATTTAATTGCCATGGCTTGCGCATTCCCTACGGGAAAGCCCTCGCTTGTTCGTCCAAAAATCCGGCGTATGATCCATAAAAATTAAATAGTAATTTTATAAATTACTATGCAATTACAGCTGCCGGCGGCGGCAGATGCTTTCGTAAAGGACGAACACCATGGACTTCATCAAGTTGGAACGCGTTGGCAACGTGACCGTGCTGACGTTGAATCGGCCCGATTGCCTCAATGCCTGGCATACGGCAATGCGCGCCGAGATCATGCAGGTGCTGCGCGAGGCCGCGACGGATCCGGACGTGGGCGCGCTGGTGATGACCGGCGCCGGCGACCGCGCCTTCTGCGCAGGACAGGACCTGAACGAGGCGCGCGATTTCGACGGCGCCCGCGCCGAAACGTGGATCGGCGAATGGGAGACCTATTACCACCTGCTGCGCAGCTTCCCGAAGCCGCTGGTCATGGCGCTCAATGGCACCGCCGCGGGCTCGGCCTTCCAGGTGGCGCTGCTCGGCGACATCCGGGTGGCGCACGACGGCGTGAAAATGGGGCAGCCCGAAATCAACGCCGGCATCGCCAGCGTCACCGGTCCGTGGATCATGCGCGAGATGCTGGGCCTGTCGCGCACCATCGAGCTCACGCTGACCGGCCGCATGATGGATGCGCGCGAATGCCACCAACTGGGCCTGATTCACCACCTGGTCGCGGCCGACGAGGTGCGTACGCGCGCGCTGGAGATCGCCGCCCAACTGGCGGCCAAGCCGCCCGTGGCGTTGCGCCTGGACAAGCAGCGCTTCCAGGAAATGACCGAGGCCGGCTTTCGCGACGCCATGCAGGCCGCCGCGCGGCTGCACCACGAATCGTACGAGAGCGGAGAACCCGCCCGCATGATGCAGGCCTTCTTTGCCGAGCGCGAACAGCGCCGCCCCGCCGCCCGCTGACGTGGCCGCGCCTTTGGATTCTTCGACCGCTTTCGGCATCATGACCTCAGACACCCATATCGATATCCCGCCGGTCTCCGACGAAACGCTCGCGCAGCTCATCGCGCGCCGCGCCGCCGAGGCGCCGGACGAGGTGTATTGCCTCTTCAATGACGAGCCCCTCACGCTGGCCATGCTGCACCAGCGCGTGCTGCGCCTGGCCAACCTGCTGTGGCGCGAGGGCCTGCGCCCCGGCGACCGCGTGGCGCTGATGCTGCCCAGCCACCCCGACCATATCGTCGCCATCTTCGCGCTGGCCGCGCTGGGCCTGGTGCGGGTGCCGGTGAACGTGCACCTGAAGGGCGCGTCGCTCACGCATCTGTTCGAGCACCTGGCGCCGCGCGCCCTCATCGCCGATGCGGAACACGCCGACGCGCTGGCGCCCGAGCTGCACCGGCTGGATGTGGTGCTGTGGCGCGGCGGACAAGGCCCTGACGGCGATGCGGGCCGCGCATTCGAGCGCTATCTCGACACGCCGGCCGACCCGTTGCCGGTCTCGCCCGGGCCTGACGACATCCTAGCGCTCACGCCCAGCTCGGGCACGACGGGCGCGCCCAAGGGCGTGTTGAAATCCGACCGCACCCTGCGCGCCGGCCCGCTCGCGATCCTGCGGCTGACCGGCGCCGCGCCCGGCAACGTGTTCCTGTTGTGGGAATCCCTGCACCATGGCGCCGGCGTCGCGGTGATCATCTCGGCGCTGCTGGGCGGAACCCGCCTCGCGATGGTCGAACGTTTCAGCGCATCGCGCTTCTGGGACGACGCCCGCCGCTACGGCGTGACGCATATCCACTATCTGGGCACCGTGATTCCGATGCTGCTCAAGCAGCCCCCGCGTCCGGACGACCGCGACCACGGCGTGCGCATCGCCTGGGGCGGCGGCTGCCCGCCGGAGCTGTGGCAGGCGTTCTCGCAACGTTTCGGCGTGGAGATGCGCGAGGGTTACGGCCTGTCCGAGCTGATCACCTTCGTCACCGTCAACCCGGCCGGGCCCGCGGGCTCCGTGGGCAAGCCGCTCGATTACTACGACGTGCGGCTCACCGGCGACGACGGCGAACCCGTGCCCGTCGGCGAAAGCGGCGAAATCACCGTGCGCGCACGCGTGCCCGGCCTGGGGTTCCTAGGCTACTTCCGCAACCCCGACGCCGAGCGCGAGGCCCGGCGCGGCGAGTGGTTCTGCACCGGCGACCTCGCACGCCAGGATGAACAGGGCTTTCTCTACTACGCCGGCCGCAAGAAGGACATGCTGCGCCGGCGCGGCATCAATATCTCGGCCTGGGAGGTCGAGCGCGTGATTGCAGAGCATCCCGACATCGAAGAGACCGCCCTGGTGGGCGTGCCCAGCGACCTGGGCGAGGACGAGCTCAAGCTGTTCGTGCGCTTGCGCGAGGGCCGCGCGCTGGCGCCGCTCGACCTCATCCGCTGGAGCGAGCCGCGCCTGCCGTACTACCAGATCCCGCGCTTCGTGGCGTTCATCGACGAATTTCCAAAGACGCCGACGCAGCGGATCCAGAAAAAGGAACTGTCGCGCCAGACCGCCGGCGTGTGGGATCTGCAGACCTCGGGCTACCGGGTCGGCAAGTAACGTACCACCACTGCAGTTCAACGGACACATCAGAATCCGCGGACGACAACGCGCCGCATCAAGGGGAAGTCTATGAACACCATTTTCAATCGGAAGCCGCGCTGGGCCGCCAGGTTCGCGGCGGGCGCAATCAGTTTGGGCCTGGGCATGGGGCTGGGCCTGACGGCAGCGCCGGCGCAAGCCGAGTATCCCGAACGCCCGATCACGCTGATCGTGCCGTTCGCGCCTGGCGGCGCGGTCGACGTCGTCGGCCGCATCCTCGCCACGGCGATGGGCGAGCAGCTCGGCCAGACCGTCGTGGTCGAGAACAAGGCAGGCGCCAGCGGCAACATCGGCGCGCAGCAGGTGCGGCGCGCCAAGGCCGACGGCTACACGCTGCTGATGGCGCCCACCACGTCGTATGTGCTGAACAGCCGGCTGATGGGCAAGGACGTCGTGGGCTTCGATCTGCTCAAGGATTTCCGCTCGGTGGGCGTGGTGGGCGAGCTTCCCGTCGTGCTGGTGGCAAACCAGGGCATGGGCGTGAAGACCCTGCCCGAACTGGTCAGCAAGGCGCGGTCGGCGCCGGGCGAGTTCGCCTACGGTTCCTCGGGGCCGGGCACGTTGGAGCATGCCGTCGCCGAGATGTTCCGCCTGCGCGAAAAACTCGAGCTGCTGCACGTCCCGTATCGCGGCGCCGCGCCCGCCATGGTCGACCTGCTGGCCGGCCAGGTGCAGATGATGTTCGCCACGGCCCCCACGGCGCTGGCCAACCTGCCCGGCGGCCGCATCGTGCCGGTGGGCGTGGCCTCGCGCAACCGGCTGGCCTCGCTGCCCGACACGCCGACCCTGATCGAACAAGGGCTGCCGGACTTCACCGCGTCGTCGGTCTACGCCATTCTCGTGTCGCGCAACACGCCCGAGCCCGTCGTGCAGGCGCTCAATGGCGCGCTCAAGCGGCTGAACGAAGGGCCGGCGCTGGCCGAGAAACTGCGGCTGCAAGGGGTGGTGCCGGTCTACACCGACACCGCCCGCGCCGACGCGGCGCTGCGGGCCGAGGTCGAGAAATGGAACAGCGTGGTCGATGCCACGCACATCACGCTGAATTGATACGCCGCGAGCCCGGCACAGGAGACTGCATTGGCATCTGAAATTCGTCTGGAAAGCCGTGACGCCGGCCGCGTGGCCGTCGTCACGATCGATCGGCCGCACCGGCGCAATGCCTGCGACCTGGCAGCCTGGCGCGACCTGCGCGACATCTTTCGCGGGTTTGCGCAAGACCGCGGATTGCGGCTGGCGGTGCTGACCGGCGCCCAGGGCCACTTCTGCGCGGGCGACGACATCCTCGCGTTTCGCGAGGCGCTGTCCGACCCGGCGCGCGCCGACGCCTATCGCGCGGTGATCCAGGAATGCTTTGCGGCCGTGCAGGCCGCGCCGGTGCCGGTGATCGCGGCGATGCGCGGCGTGTGCGTGGGCGGCGGCGCAAGCCTGGCGCTGTGCTGCGACTTCCGCGTGGGCGACGGCAGCGCGCGGGTCAGCGTGCCGGTGGCGCGCCTGGGCCTGGTCTACCCCACCGTCCAGCTCCAGCGCCTGTCCCAGCTCATCGGCGTGAGCCGGACCCGCCGCTGGCTCTACACCGGGGAGTTCGTGGACGCCGCCGCGGCGCATCAGGCGGGCTTCATCGACGCCCTCCACGACGATCCGGTAGCCGGCGCGCTGGCCTTCGGGGCGGACATGATGGACAACGCACCGCTTTCGATTGCCGGCAGCAAGCTCCAGCTCAACGCGATCTCGGCCGGCACGCTGGTCGAAGACGCGGCGCGCATCCAGGCGCTGTCCGACCAGGCCAATCAAAGCGAGGACTATCGCAACGCCGCGACCGCCTTCGCTGAAAAGCGCAAGCCGGTGTTCGCTGGGCGTTGAGGCCCGGGAGGCGCCCCCGCCATCCGGCGAATCCCGAATAGTGGAACGCCGGACCGGCCGGGCGCGCCGACCAGGCTTTTTATCCCGCAGTTCGCCGTATTGCACCGCAACATGATGTGCTGTAGTTCACGCGTGGAGGACGCATTCCGCGGCCTCGTCGCGTGACCATCATGTCCAAACTCAGAAATCTCTCTCTCCGGGGCAGCCTGATCGCGCTGGTGCTCTTCTTCACCGCCACGCTGGTCGTGGTGGGCGCCATCGCCATGCAGCAGCTCTGGAGCATCAGCCAGAAGCAGCGCGCCATGTACACGGAAACCGTCATGCCGCTGCGTGTCGTGGTCGACGCCGCCCGGCAGGGCGCCACGCACTTCCGGCGCATGTACGTCTACATCTGGAATACCGATCCGAAAGGCCGCCAGAACGAACTTCGCCTGAACGAAGATTCCGAAAAGTCCGTGCTGCAAGCGCGCGACCGCCTGCAGCAGGAGCAGGATCCCACGCTGCGCGCCCTGGGCGGCAAGCTGGCCGACACCTGGACCCGCTACAAGTCGGCCGTGGACAACGTGAAAGGCCTGGCCGACCGCAACGACCCGACCGCGATGGCCGTGCTGCACAAGGACTCGGCCGAACTGCATGTGGCCGTGCGCAACCTCCTGATGGAAGCCGCCAAGCGCCAGGAAGAACTGGCCCGGCTGGACACCGAAGACGCCGCGGCATCGGTCGAACGCACGTTCTGGACGCTGACGGCACTGATCGTGCTGTGCGCCTTGATCGGCGGCGTCCTTGGCCTTCTTCTGGTGCGGTCCGTCATGCGCCGCCTCGGCGGCGAGCCGGCCTACGCCGCCCAGATCGCCCAGGAAGTCGCCAAGGGCAACCTGGCCGTGCGCGTGCAGCGCCGCGATGGCGACCAGACCAGCGTGCTGGCCAACATGGAAGCCATGCGCGCCAACCTGGCGCGCCTGGTAAGCCAGGTGCGCCAGTCCAGCGAGTCGATCGCCACGGGCGCCACCCAGATCACCTCGGGCAACAGCGACCTCAGCCAGCGCACGGAAGAACAGGCCGCCAACGTCGAAGAAACCGCGGCGTCGATGGAAGAGATGAATGCCGCGGTCAAGCAGAACCTTGAATCCGTGCAGATGGCCGCAAGCCTGGCCGGGTCCGCCAGCGCGGCCGCCGCACGCGGCGGCGAGGTCGTCGGCAACGTGGTCAGCACCATGGACGCCATCTCCGCCAGCTCGCGCAAGATCGTCGACATCATCGCCGTCATCGACTCGATCGCCTTCCAGACCAACATCCTCGCCCTGAACGCGGCGGTGGAGGCGGCCCGCGCGGGCGAACAGGGCCGGGGCTTTGCCGTCGTGGCCAGCGAAGTGCGCGCGCTCGCCCAGCGCAGCGCGGGCGCCGCCAAGGAAATCAAGCAACTGATCAGCGACAGCGTGGGCAACGTCGAAGCCGGCTCCACCCTGGTCGGCGAGGCCGGAAACACCATGAACGACATCGTGACGCAGGTGCGCCGCGTTGCCGACCTGATCGCCGAGATCGGCGCCGCTGCCCACGAGCAGGGACAAGGCATCTCGCAAGTCGGCGATGCCATCAACCAGCTCGACCAGACCACCCAGCAAAACGCCGCGCTGGTGGAAGAGTCGGCCGCCGCGGCCCACAGCCTGAACGGGCAGGCCGCGACGCTGGTGCAATTGGTCAGCGTGTTCCGCCTGGCCGACGACGGCGCCTTCCGCCCCGTGGCGCAGGCACAGCCGCAGGTACAGGCACAGCCGCAACCGCGCCCAAGTATCGCGACCCCTCGCGAGGCCCAGCCCGTGCACCCGCAGACCGGGAACTCGCAGCCCGTGCCCCCGCAGCCCGCAAAGCCGCTGCGCGCCCTGGCCAAGCCGGCACCCACCCGGGCCGCCGCCGCCGAAAAGCCCGCCCAGGCCCGCCGCGCGCACCCCAAGCCCGCGCCCGCCACGACCGCCCCGCTGCGGGTTCCGGGCGATCGCAAGCCCGCGCAGCCGAACGACGATTGGGAAAGCTTTTAAGCAATGAAGGTTGACGCGGCGCGCGGCGTGCTCAGTCCGCACCGCGCGCCGCGGCCATTAACGCCGCGTCGAGCACCGGCATCACGATGCGCTCCAGCGACCGCCTTCGCTGAAAAACGCAAGCCGGTGTTCGTTGGGTGTTGAACGGCAGACTCAGCGCTGGCCGGGAGGCCGCACGCCCAGCGCGCGCATCCAAGGCATGTCGGGCAGGCCCTGCACGGGCGCCATGCCCGGCAGGGGCAGGCCGACAGGATTGAGCGCGGCGTCCTGCAGCACCCTGGCCCACTCCTGCGGGTCTATGGGTTCTCCCATGCGCGCACGCACGTCCAGCAGGTCCAGCGCGGCCCGCCGGTGGCCCGCCTCGGCCGCGTCGCGGAACAGGCGTTCGGCCTCGGCATAGTTCCTGGGCACGCCCCGGCCCATGCCGGTCAGCTCGCCCAGATAGGTCTGCGCGGGCGCGAACCCTTGATCGGCGGCGCGCCGATACCAGCGGGCGGCGACCGGGTAGTTCTTCTCTACATACTCGCCGTTCTCGGCGATCAAGCCCAGGGTGGTCATGGCGACCACATCGCCCGCCTTGGCGCGCGCCTGCAGCGACGCCAATCGCGGTTCGTCCACATATTGCGCGCCCCGCTCGATTTCGTATTCCCATGCGCTCATGCGCGCCTTGATCAGATCGCGGCCCAGCGTGGGCGACGGGCCGCGTCCCGCCTGGCCCGGCTTTCCTCCGGGCGTCGCGGGCGTTGTGCCGTCAGCCAGCGTCGTGAAGGTAACGGTGCCGACCAGGCTGCTGGCGTAGTGGGGAATCTGGCGGTAGGCGGTGGCCACCTGCACGTCGGCGGTCAGTTGCTTGAAGAAGCTCTCCACCGGCGCGGAGCCGGGTAGCGCGCGCAGCCCCTGCGCGAAGTAATACGCATAGGGGCTGTGACGCGGCCCATCGTTGCCAAAGCCGTCTTCCGCGGTAGCGCCGGGCTGCGTCGAGAAGGCGATCAGCTCTCCGCCCGCGGGCACGGCGTGGACGAGGCCGGCGGAGGCCGCACCCCGGGTCAGGTTGGTGCGGCAGGCGTCAAGCACCATCAGGCGGGCACGGACGTTCGCGCGCCGCAACGCCTGCGACACGCGCCTGAGGCTCAGCGAGCTCTGCTGCGCCGTGCGGATGCGTACTTCGCCCAGCGGCAAGGGCAGATCCACGCCAAACAGATAGTTCACGTCATCCACGGCGACGGCGTGTCCGGCGAAATACACCAAGGCCAGATCCCCGCCCGTGGCACGCGCCGCGAAGTCATCGACGGCGGTTTCCATCTGCGCGGTGGTCAGGTCCGTGAGCAAGGTCACGTCGATGCTGCGCTGGCGCAGCGAATCGGCGATCAGCCGGGCATCGTTGACCGGGTTGACGAGCGCGTTGGCCGGGATGGCGTAGCGCGCGTTGCCGATCACCAGCGCATAACGGCGCCTGGCGGGCGACGCAGTGGTTGCCGCCACAGGCGCATCGTCCTCGGGCGTCGGCGCAGGGGCCGTGGAGGTAAGCGCCTCGGTGGGCGCCGGATCCGGATCGGCCATGTTTCTTGTGTTGAGTCCCCTTGCATTTGCTCCCGCCGCGCGCAAAGCCGTCGGGTGCGCCGCCCACAGGCTCGCGCCGATCAGCGCCGTCAACAATCGCCGCCGCATGGGTGGACACGTTGGTGCATGCGCCACGCCGGCGCCCGCAGGATTATTCAAGGACTTCATGCGAGGCCTCAGGGTTTGGGACAAGCGCCCGCGGGCGAGGCCGTGGCGGACAAGGCACCCAGCGCCGCGGCGGCGTCGCGCAGCGATGACTCGCGCGCCGCGGCCAGGACGTATTGGCCGTCCGCATCGGGACCGTCGACGATGGACACGGCGTACTGGGACAAGGTGTTGCGCAGTTGCCGGGCCGTCAGCGTGTCGGGCAGATCCACCGCCAGCCGAGGGCAGGACGCGCCGCCACGCGTCAGCACGCCGTCCGGCGCGGCGATGCCCGGCGCATCCGTCGGCGCTTGCTGGACCACCATGACGGACAGCATGATCGCCAGCGCCCAACCCAGCGGCATCAAGGGGCTGGCGGGCGTCGGCCATAGCCATTGCCACAGCCGGCGCGCGCGGGACATCGGCGCGCGCACCGCCCGCGGGCGTTGCGCCAGCGCGCGCAGAAAGGCGGCATCGCGCTCGGCCTGGCCGATCTCGTTGTGGGCCAACTGACGCGCCTGGGCCAGATCGCGCCACGTATCGAGCTCGGCCCGCAGCGCGGGGTCGCGCGCGAGTTCAGCTTCGAAGGCGCGGCGGGCCGGGGCATCAAGCTCGCCCGACAGATAGGACAGCACTCGGTCTTCAGGCATGATCAGTCCATTCCTTTGCGCGTGCATTCCGTCACCAGCTTGCGCGCGGCGTGCAGGCGGCTTTTCACGGTAGGCACGTGCAGGTCCTGCTGCCTGGCGATCTGTTCCATCGGCATGTCGTCCAGGTACAGGAACATCGTGGCGCGCAGGGTGTCGCTGAGCTTATTGAGGCATTCGCGCATGCGCTTGACGATAGATAGATGCTCGTAGGCGTGCGCGGGATCGGCAAAGCGGGAGGGGTCGCCCACGTTCCGGATGTCGTCGAGCGCCGCGTCATCGTGCTCGCCGCCGTCCTCGGGATAGGTCCATTGCACTTCGTGCCGCGTGCGGCGATGCATCTGGATCAGCTCGTGCAGCGACCCGCGATACAAGTAGCCGCCCAGCGTGCCGACGGCCAGTTCATGCGCCGTCCATCCGCCCTCGGGCTGACCCTGCTTGAACCCCTCATCCTTGAACGTGCGCGTGTGCAAGAACTTCATGAGCGCATTGTTGAACGCATCGACCACGCCATCGGGCGACGCGTTGAAGAATTTCCTGCGCAATTTCAGCGTGATGTGCTGCTCGGCCTTGTTGCGAAACGCCAGCGCGTAGTGGGGATCGGCATGCATGATGCGCAGCAACGCGTCAACGTTTTCAATGACGTAGCGCTTGGAATCGAGCGAGTTCATGGTTCAGATTCTGGAAGTCGAACTGGACGCGGAACGTCAGCCCACCGGCGGCAACAGCCGCAACCCGGCAAAACGCGGGCTGCGGCACATTAGCCGTGCAGGGGCGGAAAATCAAGCGCGGCGGCGCAGCACGGCGATGCCGCGGACAGTGAATGCGACGGCGATGGCCAAGGACAGATAGAAGCCAAAGCCGAACGACAGGCTGTCCCACAGATTGGACGCCATGTCTCCCGCCAGGCTGCGACTGGACCGCGAATTGCTCATGAAGCCCGCAAACTGGCGCGTGGCGTTCATGAGCTCGCGGACCTGCGACACCACGCCGGCCAGCGCAATGGCCCACAGCGCGAGGGGTGCAAAGTAGCCCAGGCGCGCCGCGCGATGGGTCAGCAGCGAGGGCAGCAAAGGGCCCGCCACGGCCAGCAGCCACAGCAGTGCATAAACGCCCGCGCCCGAACCTCGGCCCGCCATCGCGCCTTGCATGCTGCCGCCGTTCTGCAAACGCAACAGGTCGTAGAAGCTCAGGCTTGCATTCGACCCCATCATGCTTAGCGAGACCACGGCAAACACCGTAGTGGCCAAAAGGAACAGCAGCGCGCCCACGGCGTCGCCACGATGGACGCGCCGGGCCGCGATGCCCGCCCACCGCGCCGCATGGGTCCTGGCCTGCGTCAATACGTCCTGTGCTTTGCCTTGCATGGTCTTTCCTTGTCTGGTTGTGGCGGGATGCCGGTATTCATGGCTACGCATGGCGGCCGAAAAGGTTCGTTTTTTTTCGGGCGTTTTTCAGGCGATTGTTTTTTTCCGGATGGGTTTATGCTTCGGCGCGACTTTTTTTCGAACTTTTCCCGAGGTGGCGCGTAGCAATGGTCAAGGGCGCGGCTTTTCCGCCCCGCTTGCCGACAAAGCCCGGCATGCCCCACTGACTGAAAAGTCCCACTGACCAAGAACGGAGCGTTCAATCATGTCCACCCCCACCCCGCTGGCCGCCCTGTACCAAACCGTGGTGCAAGAAGAACTGGGCCTGGTCGCCCGCTTTGACGATGAAGGCGATGTGGTCTTCAAGTATCCCGACCTGGGCATCATGTACTTCAGCCTCAGCGATTCGGATCCGGAATTCCTGCGTTTGGTCTACCCAAGCTTCGTGCAGGCCGACGAACTGGGTTTGACCCGCGAACAACTGCTGGAGGTGATCAACACCGTCAACAACCGCTGCAAGGCGATCAAGCTGACGCTGTCGCAAGACAGCGCGGAACGGGCCGGGCGTTTGTCGGCCTCGGTGGAAAGCTTTGTGGCCGGGCCCAACACCCTGCCGGATGCCGCCCTGCTCCGCGCCACCGTCGAACGCTGCGTGTCCGCCGTGCGCCACGGCGCGCGCGAACTGATCAAGCAGGCGATGGAACTGAAGCAGCCCGCCAGCTAAGCGCGGCTGTCCGGCGGCCCGATACGGCCGACCGGGCCCTGCGCAATTGAAACAACCCTGGTCCTGCCTTGTAACTTTGCGATACATTGCAGGGCTTTGACGGAAACGGCGCCTCGCCGCGCCGGGTTTCCCGCCTTCCCCATGATGTCAATGCGCCTGCCTGTATCCTGTTCGTCAATCCTTCGCCTTATCACCAGTTTGCTGCTCCTTGCCGGGCTGTCTGCCTGCGCGGTCAATACCAATTCCCGCGGCAACTTCGTCTATGGCGTGGATACCGCCGCCCTGTTTGGCACCGAGATCAGTCAGTTTCCCTTGCAGGACGGGGGGACCGGCACGCTGCGCCGCGAGGGCAAGAACTTCTCGGTGAAGCTATCGGGCAACCAGCGGGTGGTGCCCTTGAACAACGTGGAGTCCGCACGGATCGCACGCACAGAAAACGTGGGGCCGCGCACCGTGGTCGTCATCGAAACGCAGCGCCGCAACTGCGACTACCGCTATACGGTGCTGGCCATCGAAGGCTCCGACGTGCTGTCGTGGGACCTGGGCAATTGCCGGGACCGGCCGGCGGTGCTGGTCCAGGACGACCGCAGCGCCATGACCCTGGACTTTCCCAAGGGCGCCAGGATCGAACGGTTCATCTACACGCAAGACGGCCGGATGCGCCGGGGCGATGTGAAGACGGTCGCGGGCATGAATCCGCGCGCCAAGCCGTTCGCCGATGAATCGCTGTACCCGCCCGGGTATCAGGAGTCGTTGCGCCTGTATGGGGTCTACCCGCCGCCCCCGGCGCCGGCCGCTCGCTCCGGCAGGTCGGGCCGCAGCGCCTCGCCCGATACGGTGCAGACCCGGGCGTCCGGCGGCAGTGCATCCGGTGGTCGCGCTGTTGCGCCGCCACCGCAGCGCGCACCCGCGAGCGGCGCGCCCACTGCGGCGGCCGGCAGCTCGCCACGCACGGGCGCGGCATCGCGCGCGCCGGCCAAGCTGGACCTGCCCGACGAGGAAATCACCTCGACGCGTCTGGACCTGAGGGATTGACCGTGCGGCAAGCCCAGATTCGCCAGATCCTTTTCCTGATCGTGCTGACGGTCATCTACCTCGCTTTCGAACTCGGCTTCAATGCCCGCCTGCTCGATGTGGTGGGCAGCCGCGCCACGCCGCACGATATCGAAGAACTGGAGTTCTTCGGCCGAACCCTGTCCGGCATCGCCGCCGCGCTGGTGGTGCTGCAGCTGATGTGGACCCGTCGGCTCGCCACGGGCGGCCGCCCCTCCACCCTGAAGATCGCCGTCGCTTGTGTCGTGACGGCGCTCCTTGTCTTCAGCGCCATCAAGCTGCTGGTGAACGTGCTCGTCGATACACGCGATGGCGAGTTCCGCCGCATCGCCACCAACGCCGGCTTGCTGCAACGGTCGCTGGTGCAGGGCGACCTGCAACTGGACGGGCTGGTGGACGACGACGACGTCTACGCGCGCCCCGAGGGCAAGGCGTTCCTGGCCGTGTTCCAGGTGCTGCTGTCCAACATCGACAACCTGGACGAAAAAGTCGAACCGAAGAAGCGGCAGGTCATCCGCACCGATCTGCAGCGCCAGATGAAGACGTTTACCTTCGATGGCCGCGAAGTCCGCATGACAGCCCCTGGCATACGCGGCTATCACCAGGTCTACACCAGCGTGATGGGTTCCGTGGCCGAGCGTTGGAAGAAGTATGCGGGTGTGCCGGTGGCGTCGGACATTGGCCTGGCGCGCGAACAGGATCGCGCCTGGGGCGACTACCGCCGCAGCCTGTCGCGCCGCGGCTGGACGCCCGACAACGTGCCGGCGCGCTACAAGGGCCGCGTGGTGCAGGACGTGCGCAAGCGCATTCCCGTGCCCGGCGACTGGCAACCGCATGACCGCGCCACCTTCAATGAGGCGGTGGCGCAGCAGTACTGGAGGACCATGCGCAGCCGTACGGTGCATGTCGAGGGCGACGCCATCCCGCCCGGCCTGGCGTACGAAGACTTCGTCGCGCGCCCCGGCGTCCAGAAGCTGCTGCGCCAGGCCTTGATGGTGCCAGCCACGATGAACGTTGCGCCCAACTACACGGATGTGGCCGGCTTCAAGCGGCTTTACGAAGGCATGCTGGACCGGGCCGTGGACGAAGCCCTGCCGCGCTTTTCCGCCA
This sequence comes from Achromobacter sp. MFA1 R4, assembly GCF_900156745.1. Taxonomy (NCBI): domain Bacteria; kingdom Pseudomonadati; phylum Pseudomonadota; class Betaproteobacteria; order Burkholderiales; family Alcaligenaceae; genus Achromobacter; species Achromobacter sp. MFA1 R4. The sequence continues at coordinate 960,899 of NZ_LT707065.1, forward strand.
GCAGCGCGGACTTCGGGCGCGGCGGACTGCACGACAAGCTGGGGGAGGACGCCGCGCGCGCGGCGATCGTGCCGCCGGTCGCGCTGCTGTGTTCGCTATTGGGCGCGGTGGGCCACTTCGCCAAGCTGCTCTACCTGATCGCCAAGCTCGTCGTCTGGCTGCGCACGCCGGCGGGCCAGCAGCCGGGGCGCACCGCCACGCGCGCGGCGGGCCTGGCGCTGGTGTTGACGCTGGCCTGCGTCTGGACGGCGTTCTCCTTCATGCAGAACGGCGTGACGCGAAGCGAACTCTTCCAGCAGATGTCGCGCGTGGAAGGCGGCAGCCAAGACGAGTCCATCGGCCAGGCGCTGCGGCGGCGCGTGCTGGCCAACGTAGCCCATGTGGTCGTGGTGGGGCAGGCCTACACCTACCCCTTCAACGAGGCCGTGCGTACGCGCGTGCTGGGTGGCATCAAATACGGGTATCACGGCGATGCGGGCTAGTGCGCAATACCGCCGCGCTGACGCATCAGCCAGAAACTGCGCGCCCTAGGGTGAAACCACCTCCAGCGCGTTGACGTAGACGTAGCGGCCGGCGCGACCCACGTCGATCTCGCCGGTAATACGAACGGTGGTGCTGGGTTCCACGCGCTGGCCCCGGAAGACCCGGTCCGGAATCTCGACGCGCATGCTGCCGCTTTTATCGCGAAAGGTGAAGTACTCCTCGCGCAAGTGTTCGATAACGTTTCCGGTCAACGTGACATACGTGCCCACACGCAGATTGCCGGCGGCTTGCGTCACCGTGGTATGGGACCCGGATTTGCTGGGCCCTGAAAACTGTGCAAGCGCGGACGCCGAAAATGCGACCGACAAGACCATCGCGGAAATAAGCCTGGCGTACATGACATTCTCCTTGTTTGCATTGGCATAGACCCAAGACTCTCAAGACATCGCAATCATTCACACCACGGCTATCCGGCAGACGCGCCGCGTTGGCGCCGTGAACATCGCCGCCTGCAGCCCTATGCGCAGCGGGTCGTGGGCATCCCTTTCAGCATGAAGGCGGACAAACTGGCTTCACGCTGCCGGGCGCATCACCCCACTTTACCGCTTAGGCGTCTCGCCGCCTGCAAGACCGCCTCAAGGTGCGCATGCCGATGCCGATGCACCGGCGCGGTCAGCGTCACCGCAGCGGCGACGCTCCCATCCGCCAGGAATACCGGCGCGGAAATGCCCGCCACTTCCGCCAGGCGATCCCCGACGGCGACGATGTAGCCATCGGCGCGGATACGGGCGTACAAGGCCTGGTCGCCCCCCGGGGCGACACCCAGCACCGGGTCGAACGCGGTCAGCACCCGCCCCCCCGTTCCCCGGTCCAGTGGCAGCAGGTCGCCGGCGCGGATGTGGTCGCGCACCGGGTGCGGAGAATCCACGCGGTACAGGCATAGCCGCGCATCGCCCTGGCGCACGTGATAGGCGGCGCTTTCGCCGGTTGCCGCAACCAGGTCGCGCAGCACCGGCATCACGATGCGCTCCAGAGAGAAAGACGCGGCGTATAGCCCGTGCAGGCGCGCGATCTCGGGGCCCAGCGCAAAGCGGCCGTCCTCGAGCCGCTGCACCCAGCCAGCATGCATCAATGACGCCAGCAGCCGCAGCACCGTGCTTTTGTACAACTGGGTGCGCTCGGCAAGCTCAATCAGGGAAAGCGAGGCGTCCCCCTCGCCAAACACCGACATCAGGCTCAACGCCCGATCCACCGCGGCCACGCCGCCCTCTGCGGCATCGCGGTCGGCCAATGATTCCGTCGCGGCTTTACGCGGCATGGCGGCTCCTGCATTCCATCTATTAGAACGTTGCATTGTAGGCGGCGCTTGACAACCGCTTTGCGCCTGCTGCATCATTTCAACTTATAGAACTTCATTCTATAAGATAGAACATATCATACGGAGACACGCCCATGCCACCCCGCCCTTTCGTTCTCATCAGTGAAGTGGGTCCGCGCGACGGTCTGCAGTCGGTCAAGGCCACGATGCCGACCGAGGCGAAGTGCCGCTGGATCGACGCGCTGGTGGCCGCGGGCGTGCGCGAAATCGAAGTGGCCTCGTTCGTGCCGCCCAGACTGTTGCCGCAGATGGCGGACGCCGCCGACGTCGTGCGCCATGCCTTGACCCATCCCGGCCTGACTGTCATGGCCCTGGTGCCCAACCTGCGCGGCGCCCAGGCCGCATTGAACGCGGGCGTGCACAAGCTGACCATGCCCGTGTCCGCCAGCCGCGCCCATTCGCTCGCGAACGTGCGCAAGACGCCGGAAGAGATGGTCGAGGAAGTCCGCGCCATCGCCCGGCTGCGCGACGAGATGGCGCCGAGCGTCAAACTGGAGGCGGGCATTTCGACCGCCTTCGGCTGCACGCTGCAGGGTGACGTTGCCGAGGACGACGTGATCCGCCTGGCGGTGCAATGCATCGCCGCCGGCGCCGATGAGTCCGGCCTGTCCGATACGGTGGGTTACGCCAACCCCGCCCAGGTGCGCCAGCGCTTTCGCCGCCTGCGCGAGGAATTGGGCGAGCACGCCGGCGCGGCCCATCTGCACAACACGCGAGGACTGGGACTGGCCAATTGCCTGGCGGCTTACGACGAAGGCGTGCGCACTTTCGACAGTTCGCTGGGCGGGCTGGGCGGATGCCCTTACGCGCCCGGCGCTTCGGGCAACGTGGTCACCGAAGACCTCGTCTTCATGTTCGAGGCCATGGCCATCGACACCGGCATCGACCTGAAGGCCCTGTTTGCCGCGCGAGCGCCGCTGGCGGCCGGCCTGCCCGGCGAACCGCTCTACGGCATGACGCCGGACGCGGGCCTGCCCCGGAATTTCGCGCCCGCGCACTGAACCAGGACATCCATGACCAGCCACACACCCACCCGCCTGCCCTACGAGGGCGTGCGCGTCATCGAATTCACCCACATGGTGATGGGGCCGACCTGCGGCATGATCCTGGGCGACCTGGGCGCCGAAGTGATCAAGGTGGAACCCCCTGGCGGCGACAGCACGCGGCGGCTGCTCGGTTCCGGCGCAGGCTTCTTCCCCATGTTCAACCGGAACAAGAAGAGCATCGTCCTGGACCTCAAGCACGCCGAAGGCCGCGAGGCGGCCAGGCGCCTGATCGCGTCGGCCGACATCGTCAGCGAAAACTTCAAGCCTGGCGTCATGGCCAAGCTGGGCCTGGACTACGCCTCGCTGCGGCAGGAGCATCCCCGCCTCATCTACGTCAGCCACAAAGGCTTCCTGCCCGGCCCCTACGAACAGCGCACCGCCCTGGACGAAGTGGTGCAGATGATGGGCGGCCTGGCCTACATGACGGGACGCGCCGGCGATCCCCTGCGCGCTGGCTCCAGCGTCAACGACATCATGGGCGGCATGTTCGGCGCCATCGGCGCGATGGCCGCGCTGGCCCGGCGCGAAAGCACCGGCACGGGCGGCGAGGTGCAGGCGTCGCTCTTCGAGAACAACGTCTTCCTGGTCGGCCAGCACATGATGCAGTACGCAATGACGGGCCGCGCCCCTGCCCCCATGCCCAGCCGCATTTCCGCGTGGGCGGTCTACGACGTCTTTACCGTGAAGAACGGAGAGCAGATCTTCCTGGCCGTAGTGAGCGACAAGCAGTGGACGATCTATTGCGACGCCCTGGGCCTGTCGGATCTGCACGGCGATCCGCGCCTGCAAACCAACAATGACCGCGTGCAGGCGCGCGACTGGCTCATGCCGATCCTGCGCAGCCGCATGGCCGAATACAGCGCCGCATCGCTGGCCGAAGTGTTCGAACGCGAGGGGCTGCCCTATGCCCCCATCACGAAGCCTGAAGACCTGTTCGACGATCCCCATCTGGCGAGCACCGGCGGCCTGGCGCCGATCTCGCTGGGCGACGGGCGCACGTCCAAAGTACCGCTGGCGCCCTTCACGCTCGATGGAGAGCAGCCCGGCATCCGGCTCCAGCCGCCCGCGGCCGGCCAACACACCGACGCGCTGCTGATGGGCGTCGGCTACAGCGAACAAGAGATAGAGGCCCTGAAAGCCCAACACATAGCCCAAGGAGACTGACCCATGTTCACCCTCACCCGCCGCGCATTCGTCGGCGCCGCGCTGTGCGCGGCGGCCTTGCCCCTGCGCGCCGCCAATGCCTATCCCAATGGTCGCCCGGTGCGGCTCATCGTTCCCTACACGCCCGGTGGCGGCACCGACACGGTCGCGCGCGCCATCGCCGCCAAGACCACTTCGGTGGCAGGCTGGTCGGTCGTGGTCGAAAACCGCCCCGGCGCCAGCGGCAATATCGGCCTGGATCTGGTCGCCAAGTCCAAGCCGGACGGCCTGACGCTGGCCCTGGGCCAGACCGCGAACCTGGCCATCAACCCCGCGCTGATGCCGAACGTGCCGTTCGACCCCGCCAAGGATTTTTCGCCCGTGGTCCTGGTGGCCTCGCTGCCGGTCATGCTGGTCGTCAAGGCGGATGCGCGGTGGAAGACGCTGGCCGACCTGGTGCGCGATGCCAAGGCTGCGCCCGGCGAGCTCAAGCAGGCCCTGGCGGGCTCGGGAACCGTGGGCCATATGGCAGGCGAACTGCTTGCCTACCAGGCCGGTTTCAAGGTGCTCAATGTGCCGTATCGCGGGGCGGCGCCTGCCCTGAACGATCTGCTCGGCGGCAACACCGACTACATGTTCGCCACGCCCCAGGCCGCCCAGGAAATGCTCAAGGGCAAACTGCTGCGCCCGCTGGCCGTCACCGCGCCGGCGCGGCTGCCGATCCTGCCCGACGTGCCCACAGTGGCCGAGTCCGGCTATGACGGCTTTGCCGCCGTGGACTGGAAGGCGGTGGTCGCGCCCGCGGGCACGCCCCCCGCCGTCATCGACAGCATCAATGCCGCGCTGGTCAAGGTGCTGGCGGACCCGGCCACCGTGGCGATGTTCACGGCCGAAGGCAGCACGACGCTCGGCGGCGCGCCCGATGCGGCCGTGCGCTATATCCAGGAAGAACAGCAGAAATGGGCGCGGCTGATTCGCGAGGCCGGCATCCAGACGGCCACCTGATGCGCTGCCGGAACCACGACAACGACAACGACAACGACAACGACAACGGAGACATACTCATGCACGCAAAGCAAAACCGGCGCGGCGGCCGCGCCCTCCAACTGCTCGCCCGCCTGGCCCTGGCGGCCAGCGCCGCGGCGCCCCTGTGCGCCACCGCAGCCGACTGGCCAACAAAGCCGGTCAGACTGGTGGTGCCCTATTCCCCCGGCGGAACGACCGACTACGCGGGACGCCAGGTCGCGCAGCGGCTGTCCGAACTGACCGGCAAGACATTCATCGTCGACAACAAGACGGGCGCATCCGGCACGATCGGCACCCTGGATGTGGCGCGTTCGCCGGCCGACGGCAGCACCTTCCTGGTGACCGACACGACCTACACCATGCTGCCGTTGCTGTTCGCCAAGCTGCCCTGGGATCACCGCAGCGACCTGGTGCACGTGGCGGAGATCATCGAAACGCCGCTGGTGCTGATCGTGCCGGCGACGTCGCCCTTCAAGACCCTGGATGCGCTGATCCGCCACGCCCAGGCCAACCCGGGCAAGCTCAACTTTGGCTCGGGCGGACAGGCCAGTTCCACCCACCTGGCCGCCGAGGTTTTCAAGAACGAAGCCAAGGTCGCACTCACCCATATCCCCTACCGCGGCGCGGGCGCGGCATTGGCGGACGTCATGGCTGGGCAGATCGACGTGCTGATCACGGCCGCGCCCACCGCCATTCCCCCCGTGCAGGGCGGACGCGTGCGCGCGCTGGCTGTCAGCGGCGAAAGCCGCCTGGACGCCCTGCCAGAGGTGCCCACATTCGCGCAGGCCGGCCTGCCGTCCTACCAGGTGCTGAACTGGTTCGGGCTGGCTGCGCCGAAAGGCACGCCCGATGCCATCGTGCAGGAAATGAACCGGCTGGTGGGCCAGGTCATGAACGACCCCGCCATGCGCAATCAGATGAACGCACAGGGCGCGCGCCATCGCGACATGACCGCCGCGCAGTTCGGCGAGTACGTCAACCAGCAAGTCACGCTCTGGGCCGACGTGGGCAAGCGCGTGAACATCAAGCCCGAGTGACGCCATGTGGAACATGAGCTTCACTCCGCCCGCCATCATCGAGGCCACCGAGCTTTCGCGCCTGCCGGACACGCTGCGCCTGCCCAGGGCGAGCGCCTGGGCAGCGGCGAACAAGCCCGGCCACGTCGTCGACAGCTTCCTGGAAGGCCCCGTATTCGACGCGCAAGGTCGGATATACGTGACCGACATACCGCACGGCCGCATCCTCTGCCTGGACGGCGGCGGCGACTGGCACGTGGTCGCGCAGACCGGCGGCTGGCCCAACGGCCTGGCGCGGCACACCGACGGCAGCCTCTGGATCGCGGACTACCGTCTGGGCATCCTGCGGTGCGAACCGGACAGCGGCAGGATCGATACGGTGCTTGGCCACCGCAACAGCGAGTCGTTCAAGGGCGTGAACGATCTCGTGTTCGACAAGGCCGGCCGCCTGTACTTCACCGACCAGGGGCAGACCGGACTGCACGATCCCAGCGGCCGCGTCTACCGCTACGATTGCGCCAACGGCCGCCTTGACCTGCTGGTCGCCAACGCCCCCAGCCCCAATGGCATCGCCCTGGACGAGCAGGCCGGCGTTCTTTACGTGGCGGTGACACGCGCCAACCAGGTGTGGCGCGCGCCTTTGCTCGGCGACGGGTCCCTCAGCAAAATGGGCGCCTTCCAGACCTTCTTTGGCAGCAGCGGCCCGGACGGACTGGCGCTTGCTCCGCGAAGCGGCCTGCTGGTTGCGCATGCCAGCCTGGGCGGCGCCTTCCTGCTGGACGCGCGCGGGAACATTACGCATTTCCTGCGCAGCCCCGGCGGCCAGACGGTCACCAACATCGCGGTCACGCCCGACGCAAGCGCCGTCTTGATGACCGAATCCGCCTCGGGCACGCTGCTGCAGGCGCAATTGCCGCAACCATGATGCGGCGGGCATTCGCCCGCGGCATCGTGATCGCGAATCGCGGCTGCCCCCTCCAGGTTCAGCCAGCAGACAGCCGCAAGCGCAAGACGTTCGCTACACTCACGGGATCCCACGCCCTGGCCCCGTGCCGGCCCCGCGCCCCTTCGCTGGCGGCGACCGGCGGGCGGCCGAACCTGCTTGCTTCCCCCCATGCCGCAACCCGATTCGTTCAATCTGAAGCAGATCGCCGTGCCGGCGTTCGGCCCGTCGCTGCTCTATGGCATCAGCAATGGCGCCATCCTGCCCGTGATCGCGCTCACCGCGCGTGACCAAGGGGCGTCGGTGGCGGCTGCCGGGCTGATCGCCGCCCTCATCGGAATCGGCTCGCTGCTCTCCAACATTCCCTCCGCGCTGATCACCGAGCGCTTTGGCGAAAAGCACGCCATGGCCGGCGCGGCGCTGTTGAGCGTAGCTGGCCTGTTGCTCGTGATCGGCGTGCCCAATCTCTGGGTGCTGGCCCTGGCCATGCTGATGCAGGGGTGCGCGCAGTCGGTGTTCCAGCTGGCCCGCCAGAGCTACATGATCGAGGTCGTACCGATAGCGTACCGGGCGCGCGCCCTGTCCACGCTTGGCGGCACGACGCGGATCGGGACCTTCATCGGCCCCTTCGCGGGCGCGGCGCTGATCCATTTCATCGGGCTCGACGGCGCTTATTGGATTGCCGTCTGCGCCATGCTCGGCGCGGGTTTCATCGCCATCAAGGCGCCCGACATCGAGCCTGTGCACGGCAAGTCCGTGGGCGCGCCGCGCGCCCGCATCGGCGAGGTCGCGCGCGACCACCGCAGCGTGTACGCCACGCTGGGCGTGGGCGTGATGCTGATCAGCGCGCTGCGCGCATCGCGCCAGGTGGTGATCCCGCTGTGGGCCGACCATCTGGGCCTGGACGCCACTACCACTTCGCTGGTCTACGGGCTGGTCGCCGCGGTCGACATGTCGGTGTTCTATCCGGCGGGCAAGGTGATGGACCAGCGCGGCCGCCTGTGGGTGGCGCTGCCGTGCACGCTGCTGATGGGATTGAGCCTGATGGCGATCCCGCTGACCGCAGGCGTCACGAGCTTCATCCTGGTTTCGGTACTGCTGGGTTTCGGCAACGGGATCGGATCGGGCATCGTCATGACGCTGGGCGCCGACGCCGCCCCGCCGGGCGCGCGCACGCAGTTCCTCGGCATCTGGCGCTTCATGTCCGATCTCGGAGCGAGCGGCGGGCCGGTGGCGTTGTCGGTGCTGACCGCGCTGCTGTCGCTGGGCGGCGCGTCGTTCGGCGTCGGCACCCTGGGCCTGGTGGCGGCCGGCGTGTTCTGGCGCTGGCTGCCGCGCCGCGCGCAGGCTTGAGCTTTCGGCGCGCAACGGGGCCGCGTCAGCCCACGCCCAGCAGCCTTTCCGTCTCGCGCGCAAGCGCGACCAGACGAGGTCCGATGTCGGCGGCGCGCTCTCGATAAGGCCCGTCCTGCGTTGGCACGCCGCAATTGAACACGTACAACAGGGACTGATAGGGCCGCCCCAACGGCGCGGCAAACCCGTAGGCGTCCGGACGCCACTCCAGGTTGTTGCCGCAATAACCCTTGCGTTCCAGGTCGCGGCGCGCAGCCGCCAGATTGGGAAAGTGGGCCTCGTAATGCCGGGGGTCGGCCACCCGCAACTGGTTCAGCACGGCGGCCCGCTCATCGTCCGGCGCCCGCGCCAGCCATGCCTTGCCGGCGGCGCTGGACAGCAGCGGCAGCGAAGCGCCGATGTCGGGCCGCGTCTGCAGGGCCTCATTGGAGCGGGCGGTTTCCACGTACACCATCTGCAGGCGGTCGCGCACCACCAGCGACACGGCGCCGCGCGCATGGTCGGCAAGCTGCTTCATCAAGGGCCGCGCCAGTTGCCGGATCTGCATGCTGGCAAGCAAGGGATAGCTCAACGCCAGCACCGACGCCCCCAGCCGGTAACGCGCCGGCTCGCCTTCGCGCTGTAGAAAGCCCAATTCCACCAGCGTGTGCGTCAGGCGCGCCACGGCGCTGCGCGACAGGCCGGTCTGCTGCGCGAAATCCTTGTTGGCCAGCACCGGCCGGTCGGCACGAAAGCACGCCAGGATATCAATGCCGTGCGCCAGCGTGCTGGTGAACTCGCGGTCCTGGTCACCCTTCATGCTGGCGCTCCCCCATTTTTTCCACGCGCGCCACCAGCGTCAGCAGGCGGGGCGCGATGCGGCCGCGCAGGTCGCCCGGCCGCAGCCGCGTCACAGGCACCCCGCAATTGAACACCAGCGCCTGGCCATCGACCCGTGTCCGCATCGGCACCGCGACCGCATGCACGTCCGAATGCCAATCGCCCTGCCCCACGCAATATCCGTGCTCGGCGTAGTCGCGCCGCGCCTGCTCCAGATCCGGCGCATGGCGCCGCCAGATGGCCGGGTCCTGCCGCCGCAGCGCGGCCAGCACGGGCTCGGCCTCGTCTGCCGGCGCCTGCGCCAGCCACGCGCGCCCCATCGCCGAGGGCAGCAGCGGCAGCAAGGCCCCGATATCCGGGCGAAACGACACCGCGTCATGCCCACGGCAGGTTTCCACGTACACCATGTGCAGGCCGTGATGCATGCCCAGCGAAGCCGAGCCGCCCGCCGCGTCCGCCAGCCGCTTCATCAACGGGCGCGCCAATTGGCGGATTTTGATGCTGGCCAACAGCGGATAGCTCAGCGACAGCACCGCGGTTCCCAGCCGATAGCGTCGCAAACCTGCGTCATAGCGCAAGAGGCCCCGTTGCATCAGCGTGGTGGTCAGGCGCGAAATCGTCGCTTTGGACAGGCCCGTGCGGTCCGCCAGTTCGCGGTTGCTGAGCGCCGGTTCGCCATGCCGGAACGCCTGCAGCACCGACAGGCCATGCGCCAGCGTGGTGGCGAAGGCGGGGTCGGCATGGCGTTCGCCCGGGCGGGTGGTCATGGTCGCGGTCCTGATTCCGGCCTGCGCGGAATGCGCCGCCGTTCCTGCGGATCATAGTGCAGCGGCGGCCGGACCAAATTCAGGGACGTTCAAGATATCGAAACAGTTGTCTCGCATCCGGCGGCGTTTTGCTAGCCTGGATTCAACACGGCGCGACACGCATCGGCGCCCACGATAAAACGGAGACAACCATGATCAGGGACCCTGACGGCTTCCCCCAATTCCTCGAATCGCTGCGCCGCTACGTGCGCGAACAACTGGCGCCGCGCGAGGCGGAGGTCGCCCGCCTGGACGAAGTGCCGCAGGACCTGGTGGCCGGCATGGCCGCGCAGGGCCTGTTCGGATACTCCATCCCCGAGCAATACGGCGGCGCGGGCATGACCACCGAAGAACTGATCCTGGCCGCCATGGAACTGTCCCAATGCTCGGTGGCGTTCCGCGCCCGCGTCGGCACCAACACCGGCATCGGCTCCGAGGCACTGGTGGCCGACGGCACCGAAGCGCAGAAAGCCCGCTACCTGCCGCGGCTGGCATCCGGCGAACTCACCGGCTGCTTCGCCCTGACCGAGCCGCAAGCGGGCTCCGATGCCACGGCGCTGCGGACCACCGCCGTGCGCGACGGCGACCACTACGTGCTGAACGGCGAAAAGTGCTTCATCACCAATGCGCCGCTGGCGGGCCTGTTCACCGTCATGGCCCGCACCGACCCGCAGGCGCCCGGCGCCAAGGGCATCACCGCCTTCATCGTGGAACGCGGCACGCCAGGCCTGTCCACCGGCCAGCCCTACGACAAGATGGGCCAGGCCGGCTCGCCCGTGTCCGCCGTGCACTTCCAGGATTGCCGCGTGCCGGCCGCCAACATCATCGGCGGCCAGGAAGGCATGGGCTTCAAGACCGCGATGAAGGTGCTGAACAAGCAGCGCATCCATCTGGCCGCGCTGTGCATCGGCCCGGCCATCCGCATGCTGGACGACACGCTGCGCTTCGTAGCCGAGCGCCAGCAATTCGGCAAGCCGCTGATGGATTTCCAGCTCATCCAGGCCATGCTGGCCGATTGCCAGACCGAGATCCAGGCCGCGCGCGCGCTGGTGCTGCAGACCGCCCGGGAACGCGACGCCGGCGTGGACGTGACGCTGAACGCCTCGATCTGCAAGTACTTCGCGTCGGAGATGTGCGGCCGCGTGGCCGACCGCTGCGTGCAGATGCATGGCGGCTATGGCTACATCGCCGATTACGGCATCGAGCGCTTCTACCGCGACGTGCGCCTGTTCCGGCTGTACGAAGGCACCAGCCAGATCCATCAACTGACCATCGCCCGCCACACGCTGACCCAGGCGGGTTACACGCCCGGCCGCTAAGGCCTGCACAGGGACCGCGGCCGCAAGAAGCCGCCGGCCCGCCCTACCAAAGGAGACTTCCATCATGCTGCACAAGCACCTGCCGAAATGGATCGGCGCCATCGCCGCGGCCCTTACCTGCGCGGCGCTGCCGCCCCAGGCCGCCGCGGCCTACCCCGACAAGCCCGTGAGGCTGATCGTGCCGTTCGCCCCGGGCGGCTCGACCGACATCCTGGGCCGCCTGCTGGCCGAGGCCCTGCATCCCATCCTGGGCCAGCCGGTCATCGTCGAGAACAAGCCCGGCGCGGGCGGCAACATCGGCGGCGACTACGTGGCGCGCGCCGCGCCCGACGGCTACACGCTGCTGCTGGCGGCGGCCGGCCCCACCGTCATCAACCCCAGCCTGTACGCCAACATGCCGTTCGATCCGGCCAAGGACCTGGCGCCCATCACCTGCCTGGAACGCGAGCACAACCTGATGGTGGTGACCAAATCCATGCCGGTGAAGACGCTGGAGGAATTCCTGCAATACGCGCGCGCCAACCCCGGCAAGCTGTCGTTCGGCTCGCCGGGCAACGGATCGCCCGCCCAATTGGCGGGTGAACTGCTCAAACAGCGGACCGGCATCCAGGCCGAGCACGTGCCCTACAAGGGCAGCGGCCCCGCCATCACCGACCTGGTGGCCGGCCACATCGATTTCATGATCGACAACATGCCGGCCCTGCTGCCGCAGGTCAAGGCGGGCGGCCTGCGCGCGCTGGCCGTGCCCAGCGACCAGCGCGCCACCGCCGCGCCCGACATCCCCACCTTCGACGAAGCCGGCCAGAAGGGCTTTGTGGTGATGGCCTGGAAAGGCCTGATGGCGCCCGCGGGCACCGACCCGGCGGTGATCGAGCGCCTGCACGCCGCCGTGGTGAAGGCGCTGCAGGACCCGCAGCTGCGCGCCCGCTTCCAGGAACTGGGCGCCGAACCGCTGGCCAGCACGCCCGCCGAGTTCGCCAAGCAGATTGCGGACGAAACCGCCTGGTGGGGCAAGCTGGTGAAGTCCACCGGCACCCGCGTCCAATAGGCCCGCGCAGGGAGAGCGCCATGCAACCCAACCTTCACACGCTGTGCGCGCGCGTGCGCCAGTTCGTCGACGACGTGGCGATACCGGCGGAATCCCCCGCCATCGCCCGCGACGTGGCCGCGCTGGACCGCTGCGTCGCCCGGCTGCGCGTCCAGGCGCGCGAGGCAGGCCTGTACGCGCCCCAGTTGCCCAAGGAATGGGGCGGACTGGGCCTGGGCTGGCGCGACCTGGCCCAGGTGCTGGAAGAGGCCGGCCGCGGCTTCCTGGGTCCGGCCGCGTTGAACTGCGCCGCGCCCGACCAGCCCAACATGCTGACGCTGCTGCGCCTGGGCAACGCCGCCCAGCAGGAACGCTTTCTTGCGCCGCTGGTGCGCGGCGAGCAGCGGGCCTGCTTCGCCATGACCGAACCCGCCCCCGGCGCCGGGTCCGACCCGTCCATGCTGCGCACCCGCGCGCAGCGGCGCGGCGCGCGCTGGGTGCTCAACGGCCACAAGCAGTTCATCAGCGGCGGCGTGGGCGCGGATTTCGCGCTGGTGCTGGCGCGCACCGACGACGGCGCCACGCTGTTCCTGGTGCCGGCCGACACGCCGGGCTACCAGGTGGTGCGCGACATCGGCATGGTCACGGGCTACCAGATCGGCGGCCACGCCGAGATCCTGCTGCAGGACTGCGAAGTCGGCGACGAGGCCGTGCTGGGCGAGCCCGGCCGTGGCCTGGCCCATGCGCAGTTGCGGCTGGAGCCGGCGCGGCTGTCCCATTGCATGCGCTACATCGGCCGCGCGCGGCGCGCGCTGGAAACCGCGCAGGCCTATGTGCTGGGCCGTGAATCGTTTGGCGCGCGCCTGGCGGACCTGCAGCAGATCCAGGCCATGGTCGCGGATTCCCACATCGACCTGCACGCCAGCCGCCTCATGACGCTGGACTGCGCCGGCCGCATGGACGAGGGCCTGCCGGTGAAGCAGCACAGCGCCATGACCAAGGTCTTCGTGTCCGAAGCCGTGAACCGCGTGGCCGACCGCGCCGTGCAGATGATGGGCGCGTCGGGCCTGTCCGAGGACACGCCCGTGTCCATGATCTGGCAGGAGATGCGCCCTTTCCGCATCTACGACGGCGCCAACGAACTGCACCGCGCCACCCTGGCGCGCCGGCTCCTGGCGCAAGCCTGAGCCTCAGGAGAGACAACGATGGAACACCCTGAATTCCAGGCCTACCGCCTGCACGCGGGCGCGCCGGGCGAACCGCCGCAAGGCCGCTACGACACCCTGACCGTGGACCAGCTTTCCGCGGGGGACACGCTCATCAAGGTGGCCTATGCGGGGCTGAACTACAAGGACGCGCTGGCCCAGGCCGGACGCGGCGGCATCATCCGCGAGTATCCCCGCATCGGCGGCATCGACCTGTCGGGCACCGTGGTGCATTCGGCCGACCCGGCGCTCGCGCCCGGCCAGGAGGTCGTGGTGCACGGCTTTGGCATCGGCGTGGAGTGCGACGGCGGCTACGCCGAATATGCGCGGGTGCGCCATGACTGGGTGCTGCCCCTGCCCGCCGGCATCGGGCTGCGCGACGCCGCCGTGCTGGGCGCGGCCGGCTACACCGCCGCGCTGTCGCTGCACTGGATGGAACACTGCGGACTGACGCCGGACCACGGCGAAGTGCTGGTCACCGGCGCCACCGGCGGCGTCGCCGGCGTCGCCATCGACATCCTGAGCCAGCGCGGCTACCGCGTCTGCGCCATGTCCGGCAAACCGGACGCGGCGGACTATCTGCGATCCTTGGGCGCGCAGGAGGTGATCGCCCCGCCCGATCCGTCGGCCCCGATCAAGCCGCTCATGAGCGCGCGCTGGGCCGGCGTGATCGACTCCGTGGGCGGCCCGCTGCTGGCCCACGCGCTCGCCAGCCTGAAGCCCGATGGCGTGGCCGCCGCCTTCGGCAACGCGGGCGGCGCGGACCTGCCCACTTCTGTCATTCCCTTCATCCTGCGCGGCGTCAAGCTGCTGGGCATCAACGCCAACAGCCCCATGCCGCTGCGGCGCCAGGTGTGGAACAAGCTTGCCGCCGAATACCGCCCCGCGCATCTGGACCTGATCGCGCGCGTCATCGCCCCCCGTGAACTGCCGCAGGCGCTGACCGCCCTGCTCGAACGCGGCAGCACCGGCCGCGGCGTCGTGCGCTACTCCTGATTTCCGATACCCATGACCCACGCTCCCGACTCCTCGCTCTCCCGCCTCTTCGATCCGCAAGGCATCGCCATCGTCGGCGCCTCGGCCACGCCGGGCAAGATCGGCGCCATGCCCATCAGCCTGCTGCTGCAGCACGGCTACGGCGGCCGCATCATCCCCGTGAATCCACGCGCGGACACCATCGCCGGCCTGCCGGCCGTGCCCGGCCTGGACACGCTCGACGCGGACGTGGACCTGGCCATCCTGGCCGTGCCCGCCGCCCATGCCGCGCAGGCGCTCGAACGCGCCCGGCCCGGCCAGGTGGGCGCGGCCGTGGTGTTCACCTCCGGCTTTTCCGAGACGGGCGCGCAAGGGGCGGCCGAACAGGACCGGCTCTGCGCCATCGCGCGCGAACGCGGCATCCGGCTGCTGGGGCCGAATTGCCTGGGCTTCATGAACGTGCGGCGCAACGTCTACGCGACGTTCTCGCCCGCGCCCGCCAACGGCATCGTCGCCGCCGGGGGCATCGGCATGGTGTCGCAGAGCGGCGCGTTCGGCGCCTACGCGTACAGCATGGCGCGCGAGCGCGGCCTGGGCCTGTCGCACTGGATCAGCACCGGCAACGAGGCCGACATCGACGTGGCCGACTGCATCGAATGGCTGACCCGCGACGCCGACACCCGCGTCATCATGGCCTACATGGAAGGCTGCCGCGACGGCGCCAAGCTGCGCCGCGCCCTGGCCGCGGCCCGCGCCGCCGGCAAGCCCGTCGTCATCACCAAGATTGGCCGCACCCAGGCCGGCGCGCAGGCCGCCGCCTCGCACACGGCAGCCCTGGCCGGCGACGACGCCGTGTACGACGCGCTGTTCCGCCAGTACGGCGCCCTGCGCGCGCGCACCATCGAGGAGTTCTTCAACCTGGGCTATGCGCTGGACACCTGGAAACGCCCGCCGCAAGGCCGCCGGCTGGGGATCTTCACCATCTCCGGCGGCGTGGGCGCGCTGATGGCCGACGAAGCCGCCGACACCGGGCTGGCGCTGCCCGAACCCGCCGCCGACGCGCAGGCCCGGCTGCTGCAGCGCGTGCCCTTCGCCAGCGGCCGCAATCCCGTCGACGTCACCGGCCAGGCCGTGTCCGAACCGGGATTGCTGCTGGCCACCGCCGACGACATGCTGGCGGACGGCCGCTACGACGCCCTGGCCATGTTTCTGGCGGCCGCCGGCTCGTCGGAAGCCCTGTGGCCCACCTTCGAAGCCTTCGCCCGGCAGATGCAGGCGCGCCATCCGGACGTGCCGCTGGCCATCAGCGCGCTGTTTCCGCCCGCGCGGCGGCGCGAACTGGAACAGCTTGGCTGCCTGGTGTTCCCCGACCCCAGCGCCGCCGTTCGCACGATCGGCGCGGTGGCCGGCCTGGCCGCCCAGGCCGGCCGCGACGGGATCGACGAAGCGCCCGCGTCCGCACCCACACCCGCCTCCGCGCCCGCCGACGCACCGCCCCTGCAGGACGCCTATAACGAAGTCCAGGCCATGGCGCTTCTGCGACAGGCCGGCTTGCCCGCCTCCCCCTGCACCCTGGCAAGCGACTCCGACGCGGCCGTGCGCGCCGTCGCCGGCAACGACATGCCCGTGGTGCTCAAGGTGGTATCGCCCGACATCACGCACAAGAGCGACGTGGGCGGCGTCAAGCTCAACCTCCGCGGCGAGGACGCCGTGCGGCGCGCCTACGCCGACATCATGGCAAACGTGCGCCAGCACCGGCCCGACGCCCGCATCGACGGCGTGCTGGTCGCCCCCATGGCGCCCAAAGGCGTGGAATGCATCGCGGGCGTGCATGGCGACCCGGTATTCGGACCGGTCGTGATGTTCGGGCTGGGCGGCGTCTTCGTCGAAGTCCTCAAGGACGTGAGCTTCCGCCTGGCCCCCTTCGGCCGCGACGACGCGCTGGCGATGATCCGCGAGATCAAGGGCTACGCGCTGCTGCAAGGCGCGCGCGGCGCGCCGGCATGCGACATCGACGCGCTGGCCGACGCGCTGGCCGCCCTGTCACGGTTCGCCCATGCACACAGGGCGGACTTCCGCTCGGTGGAGATCAACCCCTTGCTGGCGCTGCCCGAGGGCCAGGGCGTGGTGGCCCTGGATGCGGTGGTGATCCGGGAAGACAGGCCGGCGTGACGCGCAAGGCGGTGCCGGGCGGTGCAACGCGTCCGGCGCCAGCGACGCCGCGCCTGGACGCCGCCGTCGCGACGCCCCGGCGCGCTGACGGCGTGCTCAGGCTTATGGCGTGGCGCCAGGCCTGTCGTCCTCGCGGCGTTCCGCCTCTTCCTGCGCCTCCACATCCTCCAGCTCGACGCGGCGGGTGCAGCCGTGTTGAGCCGCGCACTGCTCCACCGCGCCGCCGCCTGTCACGCACGCATGGAACGCGAGCGCCGCGTCCACCGTGGCGAAGTGATAGGCATGGCCCTGCGCAAACGCAACTTTCCCTTCGACCGAACAATCCATGATGCCTCCCGATGCTAGGAAGCGGACATCCTATCGCGGCCTCGCCCCGGTGTCATGCCGCCTTGCCCGGCGATCGACGCCCCCGGGTCAACGCCGCCGAGTCAACGCCCCCGGGTCAACGCCCCAAACGCAGCAAAACAGCGGTATACAGATTCAACCCGCCTGTAGTCTCATAGCGTCTTGGCGGTCCATGACGTGTCGCGGCCGCCCGCGCCGCACACATCGAAGGTGACGACATGGCAAGAAAACTTCTCACGGCGGCAGCCGGTTTCATGATCGGGATGATGACGATGACCCCCAGTGTTGCTGGTTCCATTGGTTACCTGGGGCCGGCAGGCTCCTGGACCCATCAAGCGTGCCTGGACCTGTTCGGGCCCGCCGATCTGGTCGCGCTGACCCGCGACGAACTGTTTTCCGGCTACGCATCGGGCACGCTGACACAGGCGTGCGTTCCCGTGACGACCTCGGTCGTCGGCGTCACGCCGTACCTGGACGCGGTCCTGGATCTGCCCAACGCGACCGTCGTCGGCGAATACCCCAAGATGCTGGGCTACAGCCTGTTGGCGCGGCCCGGCACGAAGCTGAAAGACATCCAGGAAGTGTTTGCCCATCCGGTCGCCTTCGAAGAGGTCAAACCCTGGCTCGACCGTGAAATGCCCGCCGTGCGGCGCACCGAGTCCGCAAGCGGCGGCGCGGCGGCCAAGACTGTCGCCGAAAGCGCCACCCTGGACAAGGCCTCCTTCGGGCCGAAAGTGGGCGCCGCCGTGTATGCGCTGGACGCGCTGGTCGATGGGATCGAGGAAGGACCGCACAATGTGACGCGCTGGTGGGTGCTGGGGAGAAACATCCCGGCGCCGAGCGGGCATGACAAGACCTCGCTGGTGCTCTCCACCGCGGACGACGGCCTGAACGACGCGTTGCGCGCGCTCGTCCAAGCCAACGTGCAGGTGCTCACGATCTATGAACGTCCCAGCAAAAAGACCCTGGATACGCATCGGTACCTGATCGACGTGGCGGGCCACGCCAGGCAGGAACCGCTGGCGACGGTATTGAAGGCGCACCCCGAATTCCGGCTGCTTGGTTCGTACCCCCGCCAGTAGGGCGCGCCGCCTCGCACGCTGCATCTGCGCGGGCACGCCAGCGCCCGCAGGGGTTCGCTGGGACCGCTCAAGCTTAAGAAACCGCCGCGAAATGTCGTAGACGCCTGGAAAGGCGATGATCGCCGTCACTCCAAGATGGACACGACATGGCAAAAGGACGCTCCGGTTCCCTACCCTATGTTCGGACGCTTGCCGGACTGCTCTGCACCCTGAACTGCATGACGCCCGCGCGTGCGCAAGCCGTCTGGGGGACCGGCGAAATTGTGCCGTCCTTAGTACAAACGCCCGATTGGGTGATCGGCGGGGACCTCGTCGTGGGCGATTCGTCCGCGGGCGCCTTGACCATCGAAAACGGCGGCACGGTCGTGAACGACTGGGCGTACATCGGCAATCTGGCGGGCGGGGTCGGCACGATAACCGTGTCGGGCACGGACGGCAGCGGAAACGCCTCCACGTGGACGTCCTCCGGCGGGGTGTACATCGGCGCGCAATGGGGCAGCATCGGCAGCATGCTGATCCAGGACGGAGGCGTGGCCTCCGGCAGCTTCGCCAACATCGGCACCGACAACGGCAGCGAGGGAACCGTCACCGTGACCGGCGCGGGGTCAGCCTGGACGCTTTCCACGCCCAGCGCATTCACGGTGGGGTTGTCCGGCCGCGGCACGCTGGTCGTCGCGAACGGGGCGGCCGTGCATAGCGGTCAGGCAATCATCGGCTGGGATATCGGCGGCGACGGCCGCGTCTCGGTGACGGGACCTGGGACTGTGTGGGATCCCGCCAACAACATCTATGTCGGTTTCGACGGGACGGGCGATCTGAGCGTGCGCGACGGCGCAACGGTCAGCACCGCCGGATCCAGCGGCCCGGGCGCCGCGTCGACCCTCTACATCGGATACGGGGCGGGCGGCATCGGCACGGTGACCGTATCCAGCACCACCGCCGACATCGCGTCGCTCGGCGCGACCGATCGCGTCTCGGTGGGCGTCGGCGGCGCCGGCACGCTGACCATCGGCAAGGGCGGCCTCGTGCGCGCCGGCAGCCACACGTGGATTGCCATCGACAGCACCGCCACCGGCACGCTGAACCTGCAGGGCGATGCCACCGGCCGCGGCATTCTGGAAACCGGGTCCGTCATCAAGGGCGACGGCGCCGCCAATCTGTATCTCGATGGCGGCATCCTGCGCGCCACGCGCAGCACCGCGGATTTTCTGGTGGGCTTCTCCACCCAGGCCGTGGGCGCCGAAGGCGCCTGGTTCGACACCGACACGCATGACGTGGGCGTCAATTCGGCCTTCTCCGGCACATCCAGCTTCAATAAGCTGGGCGCGGGCATCCTGACACTCGTGGCCGACAGTTCCGCATTCTCGGGAACCGCGCAGGTTCAGGCCGGGACGCTGCAAGTCGATGGCGCGCTGGGGGGACCGGTGCAAGTCGCGTCCGGGGCGCGGCTGACGGGTACCGGCCGGGTCGGCTCCACCGTCAATCGCGGCACGATCGCGCCGGGGCCGCGCACGGGCTTCGGCACGCTGACGATAGCCGGCGACTACGTCGCCGACGGCGGCAGCCTGGACATCAGGACCATGCTGGGCGACGACAACTCGCCGACCGACAGGCTGGTGATCACGGGCGGCACGGCCGGCGCGACACCGGTCAATGTGACCAATGCCGCGGGCTCGGGCGCGGCGACCCAGCGCGGCATCCAGGTCGTGCAGGTGAACGGATTGTCGGCAGGCCAGTTCCAATTGGCCAATCCCGATTACGTCATCGGCGGCCAGCCAGCCATCGTCGCTGGCGCCTACGGCTACGTCTTGCAGCAGGAACCCTCGGACGGCGGCTGGTATCTGCGCTCCTCGCTCAAGGACGTCACCGCGCCAGAGCCGGGCGGCGTCCCTCCCGTTCCGGGCGCCGAAGCGCCGGTCGTCCCTTCGGTTCCGCCCGGCGCGGGCGGCACGCCTGGCGCAGAGGAGCCCCTGCTGTATCAGCCCGGCGTCCCGGTATATGAGGCCTATGCCAATACGCTGCTGTTGTTGAGCCAGCCAGCCACCTTGCGCCAGCGCGTCGGCAATCGCCACTATGATCCCGCCGACTCGAAACGCGACGGCGCCTGGATGCGGCTGGAGGGCACGGGCGGCCAGTTCAAGCCTTCCGTCTCCACCACGCTGGGGCGCCAGAACATGGACGGCTGGAAAGCCCAGTTCGGCATCGATCGCAACCTTTTTGCGGACCAGGACGCATCGCGCCTGGTGGCCGGACTGACGATGCACTACGGCTCGGCCAACACGCGCGCCTCCTCGACCTTCGGCAACGGGAGCATCGCCACGACGTCCTACGGCGTGGCGACGACCCTGACCTGGTACGGTAAAGATGGCGCGTACGTCGACGCGCAGGCGCAGGCGAACCTGTTCGACAGCGACCTGCGCTCCAACCTCGCAGGTAAGCTGAAAGACGGCCAGGCGGCGCACAGTTACGTGCTCAGTGTCGAAGCCGGCAAGGCGTTTTCCCTGGACGAGGGCTTCGCGCTGGTCCCCCAGGCCCAGTTGAGCTACGTGACGGCGCACTTCGGCAGCTTTGACGACACGTTCGGTGCCCGCATCGACAGCGACAAGAACAACAGCCTGGCGGGGCGTCTCGGCCTGGCGCTGGACTACAAGCGATCCTGGCGGGACGGGCGCGGCCGGTCGCAGCAGGCAAGCTACTACGGCATCGTCAACCTCAAGCACGAATTCCTGGACGGCAGCCGGATGCACGTGGCCGATGTGCCGGTGGACAGCCGGCTGCGACGCACCTGGGGCGGAATCAGCATCGGCATGAACCATCGCCACGACGAACGCTACGACTTCTATGGCGAAGTGGCCGCCGATGCCGATTTCGCCGGCAGCTACGCACTGAGCGCGATGGCGGGGATCCGAATCGCGTTCTAGGCCCGTGGATTGTTGCGCGCACGCCGCGTCACCCCACCCGCCCTACTCTAATTAATAGTATTTCTTATTCGCATTGGGTAGACTGCAGGGCATCTTGCAATCTTCCGACTCCCTTTCCCTCCCCGCGGTCGAGCAGCTGTATCGCCACCACCATGGCTGGCTGCAAGGCTGGCTCCATCGCAAGCTGGGCGACAGCGGCGACGCGGCCGATCTGGCGCAGGACACGTTCGTGCGGCTGATGGCGGCGCGCCGGCCGCCCGTGCTGCGGGAGGAACCGCGCGCGCTGATCACGCATATCGCCAAGGGCCTGCTGGTCGACCATTGGCGGCGCCGGGCGGTGCAGCAGGCGTATCTGGACGCCATCGCACACCTGCCCGAGCCGCAGGTGCCGTCTCCGGAAACCGGCCTCATGATCGTGCAGACGCTGGTGGCGGTCGACGCCATGCTGCAGCGCCTGCCCGCTGCCACGCGCGACCTGTTCCTGCTCGCCCAGCTCGATGGGCTGACGCTGCAGGAGCTTTCCGAGCGGACCGGCAAACCCGTGATTACGGTGCGCCGCCATCTGCGCAAGGCCCTGATGGCCTGCATGACGGCCGCAGAATGACCGCGCCGGGCGACGCACTGCTCGAGGAAGCGGCCGACTGGGTGATCCGGCTGCGCTACGAACCCGCCGATGCGGTCACCCGGCGGGCGTTCGAGCGTTGGCTCTCGCAGGGCGAGGCCCATGCGCAGGCCTGGGCACGCGCCGAACAGGTGCTGGGCGCGTTCGACGGTCTGCCCGCGCCGATCGGACATCGCGTGCTGCGCGCCACCCGCAAGCGCCAGGGCCGGCGCGCCGTCCTGCGCGCGGCGCTGGGGCTGGGCGTCGTCGCGCCGGCCGGCTGGATCGCCTGGCGCGAGGCGCCCGCCTGGCGGGCCGATCTGCGCACCGCCGCGGGCGAACAACTGACACGCATGCTCGACGACGGCACGCGGCTGGTCCTGAACAGCGGCAGCGCCGTCGATGTGCGTTACGGAACCGCCGAGCGCCGCCTGGTGTTGGTCTCGGGCGAGGTGCTGGTGACCACCGGACAGGAACAGCAGCCCGCGTATCGGCCGTTTGTGGTGCAGACCCCGCAGGGCGAGGTGCAGGCGTTGGGCACGCGCTTCTCGGTGCGCCTGGTCGACGACCGCACCGAGATCATGGTGTTCGAGCACGCGGTGCTGGCGCGCCCGGCGCACGCCGCGCCCTTGCGCATCGACGCGGGCCAGCGGGGCAGCTTCACGCTCGCCCGGGCCGGCGCGCTGGCGCCGGTGGACGACAGCGCGGCGCTCTGGGAGCAAGGCATGCTGGTCGTGCGCGACCAGCGCCTTGCCGATGTGGTGGCGGAGCTGGCGCGTCATCGCCCGGGGTTTCTGCGCTGCGATCCCGAGGTCGCCGACCTGCGGGTGTCGGGCGCGCTGTCGCTGCGCGATACCGATGCGGCCCTGCGCGCCCTGGCGGAACGCCTGCCGATCGCCGTGCAGCGCCTTACCCGGTACTGGGTCTCGGTCGGACCGGCCGACGCATGAGCGGCCGCGTGAAAAATATTTTGCGTCCAGGTGATCACTTTTCCGCCGTCGTGCGGAGTAGGAAGTAAGACCGCATCAAGGGGATGCGGGCGCTTCTTGCTTGACGATGAAAGGATGAAAGAGTGATGGCACGTGTACGCGCAGCGCGGGGCAGCGGATCCCGCAAGGCATTGATCTGGTCGGCGGTCTGGTGCACGGCCATGGCAAGCGCGACGGCGGGCGCCCAGTCCGCGGCGCAGCCCGGCGCGGCAACGGCCGCGCAGGCGCGCACCGTCGCAATCGCAGCGGGTCCGCTCGATGCCGTGCTGGCGCGATACGCGGCCGCGGCGGGCGTGCAGATCGTCTACGACCCCGCCTGGCTGGCTGGCCGCCAGAGCCCGGGCCTCTCGGGCGAGATGAGCGTGCAGCAGGGCTTTGACCGCCTGCTGGCGGGCACCGGCTACCGCGCCGTCCCCACCGCGGCAGGCACCTATGCCCTGCAGGCCGCCCCGCAAAGCGGCATCGCGCAATTGGAACCCGTGACCGTGACCGGCACCGCCGAACGCGCCACCAGCGAAGGAACGGGCTCGTACGCCACCCGCGCGGTCACGATCGGCAAGGGCACGCAGACGCTCAAGGAGATTCCGCAGTCGGTATCCGTCGTCACGCGCCAGCAGCTCGACGACCAGAACCTCAACAGCCTGTCGGACGCCATGCGCAATGTCACCGGCATCACCGTCGAGACGCTCTCAAGCGACGGCAACATGTCCGGGTTCATTTCCCGCGGCTATACGCTCGACTCGATCCAGGTGGACGGCATGCGCGCGCCGGCCGGCGCGGGCAACCTGTCGGCGGGCTTTGACCTTGCCATCTACGACCGCATCGAAGTGCTGCGCGGCCCCTCGGGTCTTTATCAAGGCACCGGCGAGCCGGGCGGCAGCGTGAACCTTGTGCGCAAGCGCCCGCTGCAGGAATTCGCCTTTGGCGCGCAGGCCAGCGTGGGATCGTGGGACTACTACCGCGCGGTGGCCGACCTGAGCACGCCGTTCGACAGCGAAGGCAAGCTCCGGGGCCGCTTCATCGCCGCCTACGAAGACCGCGGCTCGTTCGTGGACCGCGTAAGTTCGGAACGCCCCACGCTCTACGGCATCATCGAGGCCGACCTCACCCCCAACACCACACTGGCCGCCGGCATCACGCAGCAACGCTCCAACATTACGCCGGCGTTCGGCCTGCCGGCCTATGCCGATGGGTCGCTGCTCGACGTGCGCCGCAGCACCAATCTCAGCGCGGAATGGAACCACATCAAAGAGGAGACCACCGAGGTCTTCGCCGACCTGGAGCACCGGTTCGAAGGCGGCGGCTCGGTGAAGGCAAGCGTGTTCCACCGCGACACCGATACGCCGACGCGCGTGACCACCTGGCCCAATAAAGCCGTCGACCCGGTCACCGGCGACACCAACCTCATCGCCTGGTCGTACCGCAATCACTGGCAGACCACCGGCGCGGACGCCCACGTGAACCAGCCCTTCCAGGCATTCGGCCGCGAGCACAGCCTGCTGGTCGGCGCCGACTACAGCTACACGCACAAACAATTCAACTACGGCGGCGGCAGCATCTTCCCGACCAATGTGTACGAGCCGGTCATCAACATGCCCCAGCCCGAGATGGAGCAGGTCAACGGCAATGACGGGCGCACGAGCGAGTTCGGCCTCTACACGCGTGCCAACATCCAGGCGACCGACAATCTGAAGGTCATCGCGGGCGCCCGCCTGTCGTGGTGGAAGAACGACGCACGCAACGCCAACCAGTACTTCGGCGACTTCAGCCAGACGACGACGCGCATCTCCGCCCGCCCCTCGCCCTATGCCGGGCTGGTCTACGAGTTCACGCCGCAGGTGTCCGCCTATGCCAGCTACACCAGCATCTTCCAGCCGCAGACCGAAATCGACGCGCAAGGCAACACGCTGTCGCCGCGCGTGGGACGCCAGATCGAAACCGGCCTGAAGGGCGCATTCATGGACGGTGCGCTCAACGCGCACGCCGCGCTGTTCCAGATCGTGGACCGCAACCGCGCGATGAGCGACCTGGACAACCCGATGTATTCGGTGGCGGCGGGCAAGGTGCGCAGCCAGGGCTTCGAGACCGAGGTCAGCGGCGCGCTGCTGCCGAACTGGGACATCGTGGCGGGCTATGCCTACACCCAGACCAAATACCTCGAAGCGAACGAAGGCACGGAAGGCCTGTCGTACAGCACGATCACCCCGCGCCACGCCATCAACCTCTGGACCCGCTACCGCTTCACCCAGCCGGCGCTGCAGGGTTTCAGCGTGGGCACCGGCGTGCGCTGGAACAGCGGCAACTATCTGCGCAGCGGCAACGTGCGTTGGGACCAGGGCAGCTATGCGCTCGTCTCGGCCCAGATCGGCTATCGCTACAACCGCCATCTCGAGGGCACGCTGACGGTCGACAACCTGTTCGACCGCAAGTACTACGAAAAGCTCGGCGGCGCGTCGCGGCAGAACTACTACGGCCAACCGCGCAGCGTGATGCTGACGCTGCGCTATCAGTATTGAGGCAGTTCAGCCGGCAAGGCCGGGCGGGCGCTTCCGGGCGCCCGCCCGGCGGCGATACCACCACGTGAGTCCCGCCCACACCAGGGCCCACACGCCCAGGATCGCGGCGTAGAAAGGCCAGAAGATAAAGGCCGACACGTCGTCCCAGCCGGCCGCGGTACGCTTCAGGCCGATGGGCGCGCTGATTTCCAGTTCGATCTTTTCGCCCAGCAGCGCGGGCCCGGCCTCTAGCACCGTGAAGGTGAGATGCGAGGTTCCCTTCGCCAGTGCGGGGAACGGCGGCGCGCTCTCACGCGCCGCGCCATCGGCATGGATTTCAGGCCAGAGCTTGCGGTAGAAATGGGTGGCGCTGGCAGCGCTGCGCGGGGCCGCGACAAGGACCACGTCCAACCCCTTGCCGTCGCGCACCCGGATCCGCACCGGCTCTCCCGGGTTGGTGAAGCGCGGCGACGCGTCCCCCGCGCCCGCCCGGGTCGAATACTCCCCCAGTTCGGGCCGCTCCCGGCCCATCGGGCCGCCAAAGCGCGCCTCCATCCACAGCGGCGCTTCGCGGATGCGGTAAACCTCGGCCTGCGCGGTCTGCCCGGGCGCAAGGGTGATCGGCGTCAGCGTCGCGTCGGCGGACGGTATGTACCGCAGCATGCCCAGCGCGAACCACGCCATGGCGGCCAGCCAAAGCCCCCACCCCACCGCCAACGACAGCTTGAAGAACGTGCGCCACATTTCGTGTCGTCCAGAAATTGCCAGCCCCAGAGCGTACGCGAAATCGAAAGCGGGCATGCTGACGCGCCGCCGGGAGCAACCCCGGCAGACGAGCCAGCCGCCCTGCCATTGGAACGGCACATGACCTTCTGCGCAGCGTCAGACATGCAGCGGCCAAGGCATGTCATCAGCAGTAAACAATCGTTTCCTACCATGCCGCCTCCTTCAACCGAAACGGTCACCATTCATGCACCACGCAAGATTCCTGCTGCACGCACTTCCCTTCTACTCTTTGCGCGTTACTACCTTGGCGGTCGTGCTTGCATTGTCGGCTTGCGGCGGTGACGACGACGGAGACGACGACAGCAACGCAGGCAACGGCGGGGAAGCCGCGTATGTCATTCCCGCCCCGCCCGCGGGTCTGGGCAAGGTCGACACCGCGCCGCTGCCGGATGCGCCCGCCTTCGTCGATTTTGCGGCCACCAATCAACGCGGCGATCCGCGCTATGCGACGCTGGACTCGAACGCTGGCGTTCGCGTGCTGGGCGGCTTCCTGGATATCTGGGAGCCCCGCACGCGTCTGGTCGATGCGGGCGTGACCGCCGCGGGCGCCGATGGCTTCCCCGGCATCATTGCCTCTGACTGGACCGGCATTCCCGGTGACGCGACTGACGGTCGGGTCAAGAACCAGGCCGTGCATGAAGAAAACATCGACTTCGTCGTGCGCACAACCGCCAGCCGGACCGCCGAGCAGGCCAAGGCCGCCTATCTGGACGACCGCCGCGGCAAGAACTACAGCGTCACCGATGGCCTGGGTCCATTGACCGCAGCCTGGCGCACGGCGGCTCAGCAAACCACCAGCATCAACGACGTCGCGCCCGACGCCGCCACGGTGAAGTACGACGACACCGGCAACAACACGGGCGTGTCGGGCGCCGCCAACCCGGCCTTCGGCGACGCCATCGCGTTCGTGCAGAGCATGGGCGACAATGCCTCCACCGAGCCCAGCAAACGCTTCTACAAATATGCGCGCCCGTGGCGGTGGAGCGCCAGCGTGCAGGTCGTCCCGGAACTGGAACCCGCCAAGAGTTCTTCCCCCGCCACCGACGGCGGCTACCCCAGCGGCCACACCGCCGAATCCGTGCGCAATGCCATTGCCATGGCCTATCTGGTGCCCGAGCGCTTCCAGGAACTCGTGGCCCGCGGCGTTGAATTGGGTGAAAGCCGGATCATCGCCGGCATGCACTCGCCGCTGGATGTCATGAGCGGCCGCATCCTGGGCCAGGCCTCGGCGACGGGCAACATCTTCGCCGCCAGCGAAGGCACGCGTGCCGTTGCGTACGCGCAGGCCCGCCAGACCCTGATGGCCGCAGTGGGCGCCAGCACGCCCGAAGCGTTCCTGGCCTTCGCGCATTCCAAAGACCTCAGCGAAGACCGGTTTGCCGATCATGACGCCAACAAGGCCGAATACCGCCGCCGCCTGACGTTCAGCTTCACGCAGATCGGCGACACGGGCAAACCGGCCGTGGTGCCCAAGGGCGCCGAAGTGATATTGGAAACCCGCCTGCCGTACCTGAACAACGACCAACGACGGGTTGTCCTGAAAACCACCGCACTGCCTTCCGGCTATCCCATTCTTGATGACGCGGAAGGCTTTGGCCGCATGAACCTGTTTGCGGCCGCCGACGGCTACGGCGCATTCAATGGCGATGTGGATGTCACCATGAACGCCAGCCTCGGTGGCTTCAATGCCTTGGACGTCTGGCGCAACGACATCAGCGGTGCGGGCAAACTGACCAAGAGCGGCACCGGCACGTTGGCCATGGCGGGCGCAAACACCTATTCGGGCGGCACCGTGATCGCTTCCGGATCCCTGCGCGCCGATTCGGACAAGGCATTGGGTACCGGCGCGGTCTACATCAGCGCAGGTGTGCTGGTACTGAACGCAAAAGAGGCCGTCCAGGTTCAGGGAAGTTATACCCAGACGTCCGCAGGCACGCTTGAAGCCCATGTTGGCGACGATGAAGCGGGCCAAATGGCGGTCAGTTCCGATGCCGCGCTGGCCGGCCAGCTGAACATCGCGTTCCGTCCGGGCTACACGGCCACGGCCGGCTCGACGATCACGGTGTTGCGAGCCACCAAGGTGCACGGCAAGTTCGATGGCATCACTGTCAAGGGCTTCAAGGCAACGCCGATCTACAACGCGGACAGCGTGCAGGTCCGGCTGGACGCGGCGGGCTGAGTTGGGGTTGGCCTGATTTGGGGTTGACCCGATTTGGTTGACCCGATCTTTAGGCGATAGGACCGACGGCAACCAGGCGGGGTGCACCCGCCTGGTTGCCGTTTGTCCGTTCAGCCACGATTGCTGCCCACGGCCAATCCCATCCCTGTCTAATCGGCCACGCCCATCGTGACCAGTTGCGCGTGGAAAGCCGCAACGCTGCGGTTGCGGGGCTCATGCCGGCTGACCAGCCCCAACGGCGGGAGGGTACTGGCTACTGCGCAGTCCAACCGGCGCAGCGCGCCTGCCTCCAGCGCCTCACGCACGAAACTGAGCGGTCCCATCATTAGCGCGTTGCTGGCCCTCAGGTAATGCACCATGGCCGCCAACGAGCGCGTGCTCAGGGGCTGCAGCGCGGGCAGCGCGCCGCATTCGGCGAACAAGGCTTCGAAGGCTTTATGCGTCTGGCTGTCCGGCGGCGGACTGGCCCACGGGAAATCCAGCAGATCGGCCGGTCGCAGGTGTCGGCGCTTCGCCAGAGGATGACTGGGGCCAGAGGCTACGACGCAGACATCGGCCAGCAAGGCCTGAAACCGCGAATCGGGCGCCAGTTGAGCCGGCTCGCGCGCCACCAGCATATCCAGTTCGCCGTCCGCATAGCGTCCAAGCAGCACGGGCAGCGCGTCTTCAAACAGCTCCAGCCGCACTTGGGGCTGGGCAGAAAAAAGCGCCGGCAACGCGGGGTTGATGACGCCGGTAATGCCCGCCGTAATCGCGCCCACTCTTACCGTCCCTTCAAAACCGGCCCCCGCCGCCGCCAGCGACTCCGCACATCCCGTCAGATTGTTCATCACACTACGCAGCAGGGGCAGCAGGTCGCGACAGGCAAAGGTAGGCCGCATGCCGCGCGCATGCCGCTCGAACAGGCGCGTCTCCAGCGCGCGCTCGACCTCCAGCACCATTTTCGTCGCGGCGGATTGGCTCAGGCCGATCTGCGCCGCCGCATGCTGCACGCTGCCCAGCTCGGCCACCAGCACGATCAATTGCAGATGACGCAATCGCGTGCGCGCAACCAGACGATTGAAGAGGGTTGCCGCGGACGAGCGGTCGCTGGTTGATGGGCTGAGCATGAATCTACCTATTCCGAACTGGCATAGCTACTTGTGATATTTCACTTTTCAAGTATAGCTATTCAAGGCGCAATACCAATCTCATACCAATACTTCAAGGGGTTTTCCGATGTCGCATTTCTTACGGGGCGCGCGCGTAGGCGCCGCCCTCTGCGCTGCGCTGGTCCTGAATGCAACGGCGGCCGCCGCCGAGACAACAACGTGGCCCGACAAGCCCGTCACGTTCATCATTCCGTTCCCGGCCGGAGGATCCATCGACGCGGTGATGCGGGCGATTTCTCCGCAATTGAGTGAACGGCTGGGCCAGACGGTCGTGATCGAAAACGTGGGCGGAGCCAGCGGCTCGATTGGCGCGGGGCGCGTCGCGCAAGCCAAGCCTGACGGCACGACGCTGCTGGCCGGCAGCATCAACGACGTGGTCTTGCAGCCGCTGGTCAACAGCCACCTGCGCTATGGCACCGACGATTTCGAACCCGTCTCGCTGGTCTTCACATCGCCGGTGATCCTGGTCGCCCGCAAGGACTTGCCGCAATCGAACATCGACGAGGTCGTGCAGGCGCTGCGCGCCGACCCGGAAAGCCTGAGCTACGGCAGTCCGGGGCAAGGCACGTTCCAGCATGTCGTCATTGAAGATCTGCAGCGGCGCACCGCCACAAAGATGCTGCACGTGCCCTACAAGGGCGCTGCGCCCCTGGTCAACGACCTGTTGGGCGGCCAGATCGACATGGCGGTCATGGCGCCGCCCACCGCCTTGCCGCATTTGCAGCAGGGTCGCATCAAATCCCTGGGCGTGATCAGCGGCCAACGGCTGTCGGCCTACCCTGACCTGCCCACCATCAATGAAAGTGGCGCCGTGCAAGGCATGGAAATGACCGGCTGGGTGGGCGTGCTGGCGCCCAAGGGCGTACCGCCCGAGCGCCTGCAACGCGTGCGCGATGCGCTGGCCGCCGTCATGCAAACGCCTGCCGTGCGCGAGCGTGTGCAGGCGATGGGCATGGAGTCGGCAACGTCCTACAGCAAGGCCAGCTTCGATACCCGCATACGCGATGATCTTTCCGTCCTGCGCGCCTTGAATCTCACCATCCAACCTTGAGGATACCCATGCCCCCGGTCCACGACATTCTCGACACCATCGCCGCAAACCCGGCCTTTCGGGCCATCCGTCGCGATCTGCACGCCAACCCCGAAATCGGCTTTGAGGAACATCGCACCGCTTCGATGGTCGCCCGCGAACTGGCGGCCTGGGGCTGGGAGGTATTGACCGGCATAGGCGGCACCGGCGTTGTCGGAACCCTGACACGCGGCTCAGGATCCCGCCGCATCGGCCTGCGCGCCGACATGGATGCATTGGCGATGCCCGAGGCCAATCACTTTGCGCATCGGTCGCAGCGCGACAACCGCATGCATGCCTGTGGCCACGACGGACATACTGCGATCCTGCTCGCCACCGCCTGGTATCTGGCGCATCATGCCCAGTTCGACGGCACCATCCATTGCATCTTCCAGCCCGCCGAGGAAGGCGGCCAGGCGGGCGCGCGCGCCATGATTGAAGACGGGCTGTTCCAGCGCTTTCCCTGCGATGCCGTTTTCGCGCTGCATAACTGGCCCGACCTGCCGGTCGGCAGCATGGGCGTGCGCGCCGGTCCCTTCATGGGATCGAGCAACCGCTTTCGCATCGACATCGCCGGTAAAGGCGCCCATGCCTCGCAGCCCGAGCTGAGCGCGGATCCGCTGGTCTGCGCGGGCCACATCCTGACCGCCCTGCAAACCGTCATATCGCGCAACCGCGCGCCGGATGAGCCCGCGGTGCTGTCCGTCACGCAGATTCACGGTGGCGACGCGGTCAACGTCATCCCGCAAGAGGCGTGGCTGGGCGGATCCGTTCGCACGCATCGCGACGACACACTGGACATGATCGAGCGGCGCATCGGTGAAATCGCCGACGGCGCGGCAGCCACCTTCGGCTGCACGGCAACGCTGAAATTCGAGCGCTGCTACCCGTCTCTGGTGAACGACATAGAGCAGACCCGCTTCGCGGTCGAGGTGATGCGCGAGGTCGCTGGCCCGGACCGGGTATCGGACGATCTAGCACGGCTGATGGGGTCCGAGGACTTCTCGTTCATGCTGGCCGAAAGGCCTGGCTGCTATGTGTTGCTGGGCAACGGCGCCGGCGTGCACCGCGATGCCGGACATGGCCCGGGGCCTTGTCGCCTGCACAATCCGTCGTACGACTTCAATGACGACGCAATTCCCTTGGGTGCGGCGTATTTCGTGCGGCTGGCGCAGCGGTTCCTGGCGCAATGAGGGGTTTAAAAATCTTGTCGCCGCGCGGTAGACGACCTCTTCCCTATCCAGCGTCGAACGTCATAGCCACCCATCCGCCGGTCCGGGGCACACTGAAAGACGTAATCGCCGCAGCATAGCCCCGGGGCGCCCCCGACAGTGGGCTCGCCTCAGTTGACCGTGATGTTCGCCTCTTTGATCAGGCCGGCGAAGCGCGGGACATCGCGGGCAATGAGCGCCTGAAAGGCGGCCCCGCCCTGGTCTTTTTCGTCGGGCGCCTGCGCCGCCAGCTTGTCCAATGACGCTCGCACGCCCGGACTCTTCAGCGCAGAGGCCAGCGCTTGTTCCAGCCGCGCGATGACGGCTGGCGGCGTGCCGGCGGGGGCCGCGATGCCGTTCCACACACTCATATTGAATTGGGGCACGCCCGCCTCTGCAAACGTCGGCACATCGGGAATCTGAGGCAAACGGGAGGCCGAAGCCACTGCCAGCGCGGTGACGCGCTGGCCTTCATGAAGCGGAATCATCGTGACCGTCTGGTCAATCACCGCGTCCACGGTGCCGGCCATCAGGTCGGCAATAGCCGGCCCCGCACCACGGTAGGGGATCTGCATGCCTTGGGTTTTGGTGACATGCATGAAATAGGCGGCCGAAATATGGCTGGTCGATCCGTTGCCCGCATTCCCGAAGTTCACATCGGCGCCGTGTTTCTGCAGGCGCGCGACAAAGTCGGATAGCGTGGTGATTCCACTTTTTTTACTCACCGACAGCACCATCGGCACGGTCGCCACCAAGCCGATCGCCGTCAGATCGCGGCGCGGGTCGAACTTGCTCTTGGGGTACAGCGACGGCGCGATGGCCAAGGAGCCCATGTTGCCGAACGTGATCGTATAGCCATCAGGCTCGGCCCGCGCCACGCGCTGGTTGCCGATCATGGTGCCGCCGCCGCCCAGGTTCTCGACCACGACGGTCTGCCCAAGGTTCTCCCCCATGGCCTGTGCCACGATCCGGGCCAGGCCGTCAGTCGACCCGCCCGCGGCGTACGGCACCACCATCGAAATGGCGCGTGTCGGATAGCTTTGCGCGGCGGCATCGGCGCCATGTCCGATCATGCCGGCACTCAAGGCCGCCAGAATAATCTTCTTCATGTTTGCTCCTCGCTGTTTTTGCCGGCGACAGCCGGTCCTCCGCCTTGTCTTGGCGGTCTTGGTGTTGCAGGTTGAAGGGACGGCGCGGTCACCGCCGCGCCGCTATCCTAGTGAGTCGGCCTAGTCCTGCTTGTTAGCCAGCTCAACGCCCGCCAACTGTTCCGACAGGCGTGCCACGGCGGTATGGTCCTGTCCCGGCCCCAGGGACTTTCCCGCCGCCGCCCAGAGCTCGCGGCACAACGATGCGAACGGCGTCGGCGTTCCCGTATCGGTAGCGATTCCCAGGGCAATCCCCAGATCTTTGACCATCAGGTCAAGGCCGAAGCCTGAATTGAACTGGCGCGACAACACGAACTGCTTGAACTTCTTTTGGGTGGAGTTGTTCATGCCGGTGGACGCATTCAGCACGTCCACGATCACGTTCGGATCCAGGCCAAACTGCTGGCCAATCAACATGGCTTCAACGCCAATGAGAAAGCCGCCCGCCGACACCAGATTGTTGAGCGCCTTCATGGCGTGGGCGCTGCCGACGTCTCCGACCGCCGTGATGGACGAGCCCATCGCGGACAGCGCCGGACGCACGCGCTCCAGGGTCGCGGCGGGGCCGCCGAACATGATGGCCAGTTCTCCGGTGCGCGCCCGCGGCACTCCGCCGGATACGGGCGCGTCCACCATCTGGCCGCCTGCGGCAGCCACGGCGGTCGCCAGCCGCTGCGTGTGGGCAGGCACGCCCGAACTCATTTCCACCACGACACTGCCGGCGCGCAAACCCGCGAGCACGCCGTCCGGCCCGCTTAACACCTGTTCGACAATGGCGCTGGTGGGCAGCATGGTGAAAATGATGTCGCTCTGCGCGGCCAGCGCTGCGCAGGTCGCGGCCGCCTGTCCGCCCACCTCCTGGGCGAACTTCTCAGCCTGACCCGGCACGGCATCAAACACGGTCACGGCATAGCCGGCTTGCACCAGGCGGGCCGCCATCGGCCATCCCATGCTGCCGATGCCGACCAGGCCCACGCGTTCTCGCTGCGTGTTCATGCTTGCTGCTCCTTGAACGCGCCCTCTTCTTCCAGCACCTGGTTGGCCACCTTGAACGCGTCCAGGCCGGCGGGAATGCCGCAGTAGACGGTCGCTTGCAGCAGGATCTCCTTGATCTCTTCCACCGTCACGCCATTGTTCAGCGCACCCTTGACGTGCAACTTGATTTCGGCCGGGCGGTTGAGCGCCGTCAGCATGGCCAGGTTCAGCATGCTGCGCGTCTTCTTCTCCAGCCCGGCGCGCCCCCAGGTGTAGCCCCAGCACCATTCCGTCGTGATGTGCTGAAACGCCATCATGAAGTCATTGGCGCGCGCCAGGGAGCCGTCCACGTACTCGGTTCCCAATACTTCGCGGCGAAGGTTCAGGCCTTGATCGAACAGGGCTTGGGTTTCGGATTTGATGTCTGCCATACGTTCCTCGTGGTGATGGCGGCGCCTGATCTGCAAACGCCTGCCGCTTGTCGATGATCGGATTGTCTGACAATAATTCTCTATCCGTCAACAGTCGGATTGTCGGACAATCTTCTTGACTGATCAAAAAATGAAACGAATAATGCGGCGAAGCGCCGGGCTGGCTGCCGCGCGCCAATACCCACAAAAAACAGGAGACAAAACATGAAAGAACTCCCCAAGTACGCCGTGCGCCACGGGCGCCGGGAATTTGTGGCTGGTCTGGGTGCGGCTGCCCTGGCGACATCCCTGCCCGGACGCGTCCTGGCCGCACCCACAGAGATCAACGTCGGCGTGATCCTGCCCCTGTCCGGCGCCAATGCGCAGTTCGGCATCAATTCACGCCAAGGCCTGGAACTGGCAGCGGATGAGATCAATGCCGCGGGCGGCATCAAGTCGCTGGGCGGCGCCAAGCTCAAGCTGATCGTTGCGGACGCGACGTCGCAGCCCACCACCGCCGCCACGGTCGCGCAGCGGCTGATCACGCAGAACCGTTGCGTGGCCATCATTGGCGCCTATGCATCATCGCTGACGCTGGCCGTCTCCGAAGTCACCGAACGCCGCGGCATACCCTTGCTGACCATGTCGTTCTCCGACGTGCTGACCGAACGTGGTTTCAAGCACATCTTCCAAGTGGTATCGAAGGGATCGGTGCTGGGCAAGGCGCAGTACGACTACGCCGCATCCGTCGTGGCCGGCGCGTCCGACATCAAGAAAATTGCGCTGCTGTACGAGGACACGGCCTACGGCACGTCGCAGGCCGTCGGCGTGCGCAACGCGGCCAAGGCGGCAGGCGCCCAGATCGTGCTCGATGAGGCCTACCCGCTGGGCATCACCGATGTGACGCCGCTGATCAGCAAATTGCGTGGCTCCGACGCGCAGATCGTATTTCCTATCTCTTACTTGAATGACAGCCTGCTGATCATTCGCGTGATGCGCCAGCAACGGCTGACGGTCCCTATCGTCGGCGGGGCGGCGGGCTACGTGATTCCTGACTTCGCCAAGGCGCTGGGCCAATATGCCCAGGCCGTGCTGTCCATCGCACCCGCCAACTACGACCAGGCGCCGGCATATACCGAGCGCTACCGCAAGCGCTTTGGGACATTCATGCCGCACGAAGCCCTGGAGCATGCCGTGTGCGCGGGCGTGCTCGCCCAGGCGCTGGAGGTGGCGGCGTCGGACAAACCCGACGCGGTATCCAAGGCACTGCGCGCGCAGAAGTATGACCAGGGCTGGTCTGGCGTGATGTCCGGTGGCGGCGTGCATTTCGACGCCAATGGCCTTAACACCTTGGCCCAACCCATCATGGTCCAGTGGCAGAACAACGAACTGGTCTCGGTGTGGCCGCAGGCGCTCGCCAAGGGCCGCGTCATCACCGCCAGCTGACCCGCAGCGCACAGGACGAAGGACGCAAGGAGGACAGTCATGCAATTTTTGCAGGCGCTGGTGGACGGCATTCTGCTGGGCGGCGTTTACGCAGTCATTTCAATCGGCCTGACGCTCGTATTCGGGGTGGTCTCCATTGTCAATTTCGCCCAGGCCGAGTTCCTGATGGTGGGCATGTTCGTGGCGTACTTCGCCTGGAAGCTGTTGGGCCTGGACCCGCTGCTGGGCTCCCTGCTGTCCTTCGCCGTGGCCTTCCTGCTCGGGGTGCTGACACAGAAATTCCTGATCGACCGCGTGTTGAAGGCGCCCGCGGTCGCGCAGATATTCCTGACGGTCGGGCTGCTCATCGTGATGGAAAACCTGGCGCTGATCCTGTTCGGATCGGAATTCCGTTCCGTGCAGACGTCCTATCAGATGACGGCGCTGGCGATCGGCCCCCTCCTGCTCAGCGCGCCTTATCTGCTGGCCTTTGTCGTGGCGGCAGTGGCCGGCCTGACGCTGTGGTGGGTGCTGAAGAAGACCTGGTGGGGCATGGCGGTGCGCGCAACGGCGCAAGACCCGATGGCGGCCCGCCTTTCGGGAATCTCCACCCATCGCGTGCACCAGTTGGCTTTCGGGCTGGGCGTGGGCCTGACGGCATTGGGCGGCGGCATCATCCTGCCCTATCTCACCGCATCAACGACCGTCGGCGCCCAGTTCAGCGTGTTGATGTTTACGGCGGTGGTCCTGGGAGGACTGGGCAGCGTAATGGGCGCGGTGGTGGGAGGCGTGGCGGTCGGCGTCATCCAATCCTTGTCCTCGCTGGTTCTGCCGATGCAGCTTCAGAACCTCGTCCTGTTCGCCATCTTCATTCTGGTCCTGGCGGTGCGCCCGGAAGGTCTCTTGAAAAGGGCTACATCATGACGTCGATTCGACAATTCCTGCCTTGGGCGGTGCTGGTGACGATCGCCATGGCAGCGCCCTGGATGATGGAGGACCAAGGCTACGGCATCCGGGTTCTGACGCTGGTTCTGCTGTTTGCGGCGATGGGGCAGTCGTGGAACATCGTAGGCGGCTTGGCCAACCAGATCTCGCTCGGGCACGCCGCCTTCTTTGGGCTGGGCGCGTACACGTCCACGCTCTTGTTGATGCGTTATGGCATATCGCCTTGGCTGGGCATCGTGGCCGCCATGGCCGTAGCCGCCGTGGCGGGCGGCCTGCTCAGCCTGCCCACCATGCGGCTGCGCGGGCATTACTTCGCGCTGGCGACGCTGGCATTCGGCGAAGTGCTGCGCGCCATCGCCAATACCTGGGCATCGGTCACGGGCGGACCGGTGGGGCTGTCCATCCCGTTCGCGGAAGGTTTCGCGCAGATGCAATTCAAGTCCAGCATCCCCTATTACTACCTGATGCTTGGCGCCGCGTTGATTACATCGATTGTGTTCGCGTTGATCAGCCGATCGCGGCTGGGTTACCGGCTGCGCGCCGTAAAAGCCAATCCGCAGGCGGCGGAAGTCATCGGCGTGAACACGGCCCGGACGCGCATCCTTGCGGCGGTCATATCCGCCGCATTGATGGGCGCTTGCGGCACGCTCTATGCGCAGTTCATCTACTTCTTTGACCCGGATACCGTGTTCTCGCTGGTGGGCATTTCGGTGCGTGTGGCGCTGATCTGCATCATCGGCGGCGTGGGTACGGTTGCCGGGCCGCTCATCGGCGCGCTGGTCATCATTCCGCTGGAGGAGGTGTTCAACGACTGGCTGTCGGGCCAGACGGCAGGCGTGTCGCAGCTGGCGTTCGGCCTGATCCTGATCGCCATCATCCTGATCGAGCCGCGCGGTCTATCCGCACTGTGGGCGCGACTGCGCAATCTGACGCGGGGCCAGCATGCCTGACATCCTGAAAGTATCGAACATTCAGCGGCGCTTCGGCGGTCTGAAGGCCGTCGACGACGTGTCGTTCCGTGTCGCCAAGGGCGACATCCTGGGCTTGATCGGTCCCAATGGCGCCGGCAAGACAACCCTGTTCAACCTACTGGTCGGCCTGTACCGCAGCCAGGGCGGACGCATCGAACTCGAAGGCCGGGATGTCAGCGGCCTGCGGCCCCACCAGATTGCCGCGTTGGGCATGACGAAGACCTTCCAGAACGTGGCGCTCTTTCCCGAGATGACTGTGCTGGACAACGTGCTGGTCGGGGGCCTGCTGCGTCATGACGTGCCGCGCGCGCGGAAACTGGCCCGCGACAGCCTGGACCGCGTGGGACTGTCCGCCATCGCCGCCAAACCGGCGGGCGAACTGTCCTTCCCCGAGCAGGCACGGGTCGAACTGGCGCGCGCGCTATGCACCGACCCCAAGGTCTTCCTGCTGGACGAAGTCATGGCGGCGCTGAACGAGTCCGAAATGGACGCCTTGCTGGATTTGATCCGCACCCTGCGCGATGAGTCGGGCATTACCTTCATCGTGGTCGAACACCACATGCGCGCCATCATGCGGCTCTGCAACCGGATCCTGGTGCTGTCGTTCGGCCAGAAGATCGCAGAAGGAAGCCCTGTCGAGATCGCGGCCAACCCCAAGGTGATCGAGGTTTACCTGGGCAAATCGATGGAACAGGCGGAGGTGGCGGCATGAGCTTGTTGCAGATCCACGGTCTGACAGCCTCTTACGACCGCAGTCCCGTCCTGCATGACGTGTCATTGGAGGTGCCCGAAGGCGGTTTCATCGCGGTGGTCGGCGCCAACACCGCCGGAAAAAGCACGCTGCTGCGCTGCATATCCGGTTTGCTCGGCAAGGTCAGCGGCCGCATTGTGTTCGACGGCCAGGACATCCTACGCCTGCCCCCACACAGGATCCCGGAGCTGGGCATTGCGCACGTGCCAGAGGGCCGACACGTCTTTCCCGAAATGACCGTCGAGGAAAACCTGTACCTGGGCGGATATTCCCGTCGCAAGGATGCCGCTGGGCTCAAACGCGGCTGCGACCAGGTCTACGCCCTCTTTCCCCGGCTGCAGGAACGCCGCCGGCAACTGGCGGGCACCCTGTCGGGGGGAGAACAGCAGATGGTGGCATTCGGCCGCGCGCTGATGCTCAACCCCCGTCTGCTGTTGCTGGACGAACCGAGCCACGGGCTGGCGCCCAAGGTGGTCGAGGAAATGCACCGGGCCATGATCGATATCCATCGAAGCGGCCTGACGATCCTGCTGGTGGAGCAGAACACCCGCCTCGCGCTGTCGGTGGCCGATCACGCCTATGTGCTGCAGTCAGGCGTGATGGTGCTGTCCGGCCCCAGCAGCGGGCTGCTGGAAGACAGCCGGGTGCGTGCCGCCTACCTGGGACTGTGACCATGGCCCGCTGGCGGGATATATTGCGTCTTTACGTTGAACCGGCGGCTCGCACGGTCCGGGCCACAAGCCTGGACTGCTGCTGGAGCCTGCCGCCAAGTTAAGCGAGAGACAGCCATGCCCAGCCCCTCCGGCGCCGTTTTCGAGAAACCTTCCACCTTGCGCACCCGCGTCGAGGAATTCCTGCGCACATCCATCATGGACGGGCGCATCAAGGGCGGCGAGCGCCTGCGTGAAGTGGAACTCTGTGAGCAATTGAATATCAGCCGGAGCACGCTGCGCGAGGCGCTGCGAACGCTGGAAGCCGAACGGCTGATTTCCATCGAGCCGCACCGCGGCCCGACGGTCGTCCGTATCACCGAGAAGGCGGCTCGCGACCTCTACGCCTTGCGGGCGCTGCTGGAAGGTTTCGCCGCGCATGAGTTCGCCCGTCTTGCCAGCGATGCCGACGTGGAACGCCTTCGCAAGGCCGTCCAAGCCCTGAACCGCCAGGCCAAAGGCAGCAATAAGTCCGCGCTGCTCGCGGCCAAACGCGATTTCTACGACGTCCTGCTTTCCGGTTGCGAAAACGACCTGGTGAAAGACATGCTTCCGGGCCTGCTGTCGCGCATCAACTTGCTGCGTGCGACGTCGTTCGCGCGCCCCGACCGGCTACCCGAAAGCATGGCGGAAATCGATCACATCTTCGAGCGCATCCTGGCTCGCGACCCCCTGGGCGCCCAAGCGGCGGCTCAGAGCCATATCGTCAATGCGCAACGCACCGCACTCGAAGTGCTGAGGCGCCAACAAGAGGAGACCGCCCCAAGTGAAGACGATCGTTCAGGAACTGAAAGCCGGCGTGACGCTGGCGCATCAGGATAGCGAGTTCAAACTCGCAGCCAAAGGCCTGCCCTGCGCCATTTGGCTCCACGCCGGGACCGATCCCGGCGACAAGGTCAGCGCCTGGGCCGGCCAGCCTGCCACGCCTTCGCAGTGCATCGTCATCTCGGCGCCTCCCGAAACCTGGCGCAAACTACTGGACCCCACTCCTCCCGCCGGCTATCACTCCTTCACCGCTGCGAACCGTCATGCTCAGGGCCTGCACGTGAAGGGGGACGCGTTGGCTGTCGCGCAGGCCCTGCATGCCTTGGAAAGGCTGTTTGAAATCCTGCGGGGGCAGGTGGATGTTTCACCAGTTTTGCTTGACCGCAGCCCTATTTCCGGCCATTACGTCACGCTCGATATCGGGCATGCCCAAACGTCTCTGTACTACGAAACGAGCGGTTTGGCCGAAGGCCCGGCGCTTTTGATGCTGCACACCGCCGGTGCCGATTCCCGCCAGTTCCACGCATTGATGGCCGACGCCGAGTTACGGAGCCAGTGGCGCATGATTGCCTTCGACATGCCAGCCCACGGCCGCAGCATGCCGCTTCCTGGCCAGGCCTGGACCGCGACCGGGCTGACACGCGACGCCTACCTGAACACTTGCCTTGCTGTCATCCACCAGATCGTGGGTGCGCCTGCGGTTCTGCTTGGCTGCTCGATGGGCGCAGCGATGGCGCTGGTCATCGCCGCATCCAGCCCCGCGGAAGTGGCAGGCGTGGTGGCGCTTGAAGCTCCCTGCAGGGCGGCGGGCCGGCGCACCCCACTGCTGTGCCACCCGCAGGTCAACCAGGCTGCGCACAATCCCGCTTATGTACGTGGGCTGATGGGTCCCGCTTCGCCGTTGGATGCCCGCCGCGAGGCCGCCTGGATATACGCGCAAGGGGGGTTCGGCACCTATGCGGATGATCTCTGGTTCTACAGCGAGGATTTCGACGCGACCGAGCATCTTGACGGTCTCGATGCCAGCGCATTCGGCGTATCCCTGCTGACGGGAGCCTACGATTACTCGGCAAGCCCCGAGGACTCGCGTCGCGTCGCCGCGCTGATACCCGGCGCGCGCTTCACGGCCATGCCTGACCTCGGCCATTTCCCAATGGTTG
Organism: Achromobacter sp. MFA1 R4; assembly: GCF_900156745.1. NCBI lineage: Bacteria > Pseudomonadati > Pseudomonadota > Betaproteobacteria > Burkholderiales > Alcaligenaceae > Achromobacter > Achromobacter sp. MFA1 R4. Next base: position 1,001,699 of record NZ_LT707065.1, read on the forward strand.
AAAATCCGCAGCGCCTGATGCACTACCTGAAACCAGAACTGGACCTGATCCGCGCCGCCCGGGGAATCGCATGACGCTGCCTACCTACGAAGTCTACGCATTGCGCTACGCCACCGTCGCAAGGCAGCGCACGCAGAATTTCATCACCCCTCCTGACCCGCATGACGGTCCGATGCCGATGGATTACTTCGTCTGGATAATCAGGGACGGCCAGCGCGTCTGGCTCGTCGACACGGGGTTCAACAAAGCGGCCGCCGACGCGCGCGGGCGCGAGTTCCTGAGGTGTCCGATCGACGCACTGGAGACAGTGGGCATCAAGCCTGAGGACGTCCGCGATGTCATCGTGACTCACCTGCATTACGACCACGCCGGCAACATCCGGAAATTGCCTCATGCGCGACTGCACCTGCAGGAGAGCGAATTGCAATACGCCTGCGGCTGCAATATGCGCTTCGACATGCTGCGCCACGCCTACGCCGTGGAAGACGTGATCGACGTGGTGCGGGGGGTGTACGACAAGCGGGTCTCGTTCTACCAAGGGCACGATGAAGTCGCTCCGGGTCTGCAACTGCTGCACATCGGGGGTCATACGCAAGGGCTGCAAGCCGTGCGCGTGCACACCACACGCGGCTGGATCGTGCTGGCATCCGACGCCAGCCACTACTACGACAACATGGGGTTGGATGCGCCATTCCCAATTGTGCTGAACGTGGCTGACATGCTGGCGGGCTATGAGGCCCTGCTGAAGTTTGCCGAATCCCCGGAGCACATTGTGCCGGGGCACGACCCGCTCGTGCGCTCAAGATATCCCGCCGTCATGACGGGCAGCACAGAAATCGTTGCGTTGCACCAGGACTTTCGGCCTGAAACCTAGCGCATCCGGAGCCGGCCAAGCGGCGCAAAGCGGCCCGATTGCGTGGACGAACCCGCATCCGGCGGCAAAGCTGGACGCCCTGAAAAATCTTGTGACAGCGGCGAAGTATTTTGTAGCGTGTTAAGGAAATGAAGGGAATATCATCCGTCCCCTTCATAACACCCGCAACAGGAAACAAAGATGTATATGCCGCGCCCCTTGCGCATGTCCGCCGTTCTGGCCGTCACGCTGGCGCTCGCCGCGTGCGGCGACGATAGCGCCAATAAGGAAGCGAAGGCGCCCGAGCCGACCACCGCTCAAGCCGAGATCATCAAGTACAACCTGTACGTGGACACCGCCAACAGCATCTCCACGACCTTCGAACAGGCGCTGGACCGCTACGAGACCTATGCCATCCCGGCGCTCAAGAGCAACAAGCCGCTCAAGGATTTCGTCATCAGCAATGACACGACCATCCTGCGCACCAAGGAGAAACTCGACCGCGCGCTGGCGATGACGACGCCCATCCCCGAGATCGACGCACCGGCCAAGGAATTCTCGGATGCGCTGGGCAAGCTGGCCCCGCTGAGCAACGAACTGCAGAACTATTCGGCCGCCAAGACCTTCCTGTCGGACAACGGCACGCTGGCGCGCGAGAAAAGCCCGGCCTACGTCGCGGCGCTGACGGAAGTCGTCAAGGCGGAGAACGGCTTCTACCGCGGCATCTCCATCAAGGACACGGCCAACACCAAGGAGGCCTTCGAAAAGGCCAAGAAGGACACGGTCGCCTACTACCGCGCCGGCATGGTCTATTACGGCAAGGCCACGATGGACAAGGCGTCGGGCGTCTTTGACGGCAAGGGCCTGGGTGCCGACCAGGAAGCGTTCAAGCAGCAGTTGGACAAGATGAATGAAATGGCGCTGGGCTTTGACAAGAAGACGCGCGAAGCCGATCCCAAGGGCTGCAGCAGCATGATGATGGACGTCAACGGCTTTCTGGCCGCCGGCCGCAAGATCCTGGAGCACACCAACAATGGCCGCTACAAGGAAGATGCGGCGCGCACGGGCGCGTTCAAGATGATGCGCCCCACGATCGTAGACGACGCCAACGACCTGCGCCAGAATTTCAACAACCTGATCTCCGACCTGAACATCGGCCGCTGCTGATCGGCGCCAACATCCGCGGCCGGTTTGCCTGGCCGCAACCTGAAGCAGCGCCCCATGCGGGCGCTGTTTTCATGTGCGGCCCATGTCCTGCCGGGACACTTCCCTCCACAAGAAGACACATCCCGGACTGCCCGCGCCTCATGGGCTGTCTTCCCCCGCCTCGTCAGCCAGGCAGGCCATGCAAGCGTCGAGCAACCGGTGCAACTCGACAACGCGCTCCTCGCCAAGACGTTCATTGAGCGCTGTTTGCGCCAGCCGCCAAGCGCGCTGCCCCTCCGCGCGTTTGGCGATGCCCGCCTCGGTCGCTTCAACCAGACGGCTGCGCGAATCAGGGCCCGCTCCAATCACCAGCCAGCCCTGGGCGGCCAGGGGCTGCAAATTGCGCGTGAGCGTCGAAGCATCCATCTGCATATGACGCGCCAGATCCCCCGGCCGGATAGGGCCTAGCCTGATCACGTGCGACAGCAAGGCGTACTGCGTGTTCTTCAGCCCTGCCCTGGCGACATACTGGTCGTAATGCCGCGTCACCACGCGATCAAGCTGGCGCAGCTTCAAGTTGGTACAGCCTTGCGGCTTGATGGCGTTATTCATACTATATATTGTACCTGCAACTATTGCAGCTACAAACATATGGTGAATGGAGCGCCGCAATACCCGGTGCTTTGCATGGCGGCCGGTTCGCCACCTTGCCCGACGCGAGGCAACCCGACCTGCCTGATTCTCGAAGTTCCTGCTCGTCCCGAAAGGAGTTCCCATGAGCAAACCTGAAATCGTCTTGTGCGCACCGGTTCGCACACCCATCGGCGCCTACGGCGGCACGCTGAAGGAAACCCCTGCGCCCGAACTGGGTGCGGCGGTGGTGCGCGAAACCTTGCGCCGCTCGGGCTTGGCCGCCGACAAGATCGATGCCGTCGTGCTGGGCAACGTCATCCAGGCCGGGGTAAAGATGAACCCTGCCAGGCAGGCTGCGATTGGCGGTGGCCTGCCCGTCACGGTGCCCGCATTGACAGTGAATCGCGTCTGCGGTTCCGGGGCGCAAGCCATCGCCAGTGCCGCACTCGAGATCGCGGCGGGCTATGCCAACGCGGTGATCGCCGGCGGCATGGAGAACATGGATCAGGCTCCCCATCTGGTTCCAGGCGGGCGCTGGGGGGTCCGCATGGGCGATGCGCTCATGCTTGACAGCATGTTGCGCGACGGACTGAACGACGCCTTCAGCGGCCAGCATTCCGGTTGGCATACGGAAGACCTGGTCAGCCAACATGAGATCACTCGGGAGGATCAAGATCGCTGGGCCGCGCGTTCACAGCAGCGCTTCAGCGCCGCGCAAGCCGCAGGCAAGTTCGACGACGAGATCGCCGCCATCGAGCTTGCCAGCCGCAAGGGCACGATTCGGTTCGAGCGTGACGAAACCAATCGTCCCGATACCACGGTGGACACGTTGGCCAGGCTGAAGCCGGCATTTCGCAAAGAGGGCACGATCACGGCAGGCAACGCCCCGGGGCTCAACAGCGGTGCCGCGGCGCTGATCGTCGCCGAGCGCGGTTACGCCGAAGCTCAAGGGCTACAGCCCTGGGCCAGGTTGGCTTCATTCGGCGTGGCCGCCGTGGAACCCGGGTTGTTTGGGCTGGGGCCGATCCCGGCGGTCAAGCTTGCACTGGCCCGCGCGGGCTGGACACACACAGACATCGACCGCATCGAGATCAACGAGGCCTTTGCAGCGATCACCTTGGCGTGCCTGCGCGAACTGAGCTTGCCGGAGGAGATCGTCAACGTCGAAGGCGGCGCAATCGCCCACGGACACGCCATCGGCGCCACGGGCGCGGTACTCACCACGCGGCTCATGCATTCGATGCGCCGCGATGGGGTCAGGCGCGGCGTGGTGACCTTGTGCATCGGTGGCGGCCAGGGCATTGCTTTGGCGCTCGAAGCGCTCTAGCAGGAGCGATCAGCCATGACATTCCTGTACCTGGAAGATCTGGAGCCCGGCCAGCGATACCCTGGAACCACGCGTATCCGCATCGACGAAAGCGGTATCAAGCGCTTCGCGTCCGAGTTCGATCCCCAACCCTTTCATCTCGATCAGACCGACGCGGCGGCGTCGATCTTTCGCGGCCTGGCCGCCAGCGGCTGGCACACCGCCGCCGTGACCATGCGCCTGCTGGTGAACAGTGAGTTCAAGCCCGCGGGCGGCATCGTCGGGGCTGGCATCGACGAATTGCGCTGGCCGCGGCCCGTGCGTCCCGGCGACGAACTCCGCGTGGAAAGCGAAGTGCTCGAGGTCAGACCATCGAAATCCAGGCCGGCGCAAGGACTGGTCAAAGTACGGACGAGCACATTCAACCAAGACGGCGAAGTCGTACAGACCTCGGTGAGCAACCTTGTCGTACTGCGCAGGACGACGCCGTCGAACAATCCCTGAATCATCATTTCTATCGAAACAGACATGAAATACACCACATTTGGCAAGACAGGCCTTCAGGTTTCGCAAGTCGCGTTGGGCACAGGCAACTTCGGGACCGGCTGGGGGCATGGCGCCGATCCGGATACGGCCGAAGCCATCTTCAACAGCTACAGCGATGCCGGCGGCAACTTCATCGACACGGCGGATGTCTACCAGTTCGGCCAGTCCGAGGAACTGCTCGGAAACCTGCTTCAAGGGCGACGCGAGGATTTCGTGTTGACGACGAAGTTCACACGCGGCGCGGCACCCAACGCGAATCGTCTTGTGACAGGAAACAGCCGCAAAGCGATGGTTGCGTCGCTTGAGGCAAGTCTCAAGCGGCTGAAAACAGACCGCATCGACATCTATTGGGTGCACTGGCCGGATCACGTGACGCCCACCGAAGAGATCGTGCGCGGCTTCGAAGATCTGGCTCGGGCGGGCAAGATCCTGTATGCCGGAATGTCGAATTTTCCGGCGTGGCGCCTCGCCCGTGCCGCGACGCTGGCCGAACTGACCCGCACCGTTCCCATTGCCGCCGCGCAGTTCGAGCACAGTCTGGTGCGCCGGGAAGCCGAGGCCGATCTGTTCCCTGCCGCCAACGCATTAGGCCTGGGCGTCGTGACATGGTCGCCGCTGGGCGGCGGCGTGTTGACGGGCAAATACCGCGAGGGCGCAAAGGGTCGCGCGGAAGCCTTCGGAGGCAACGTGTTCCAACCAGAAAACTCGCCTCAGCGCACGGCGGTGCTTGACACCGTCATTGCCATCGCCAACGACCTGGGCGTTACGCCAAGCCAGGTCGCCATTGCGTGGGCGGGCACGCACGGCTCCATTCCGATCCTCGGTCCACGCTCGAACGAGCAGTTGCAGGACAATCTGGGTGCGCTGACGGTGGACCTCTCCGCCGATCAGATTGCGCGCCTGGATGCGGTGAGCAGCCTGTCGGAAGCCACGCGGGTGCGGACACCCATTGCATGGGGGGCTGCCGCGTCGACCGCCGTGGCTTGAATCGCCGGGAGCCATGAGCCCCCCTGGGCAAGATGGCTCCCTCTTGCGCCAACAAGGCCAAGCCCTTCCCTCGCGCCAAAAATAATTCTGTCGCCCTGCATCCAAAAGCGGCCCCCGCGTGTAGTACCTGCAACGGCGCGCATTCCGTGCGCCGTATCGGAAGATTCCTATTCCGCAGGAGACCGCTCATGACGACTCGCCCCGCCCCCGCCACCGGCCTTTTCACCGCCGCCCTGCTCGCCGCTTGCGGCCTGCTGCAAGCCCCGGCCATGGCCGCCTCGCAAGACGCGCTGCCCGCTGCTGTCCAGGTGCCCGCCGGCCACAAAGTGGCCTGGGAAACCGTAGGCACGGGAGACATCACCTATGAATGCCGCGCGAAGGCCGGCGCCAAGGACCAGATGGAATGGGTTTTCGCCGGTCCGAAGGCGGTGCTCAAGGACCGCCAGGGCAAGCAGGTGGGCACCTACTACGGCCCGCCCGCCACCTGGGAGGCCTCGGACGGCTCCAAGCTGACCGGCACACAGGTCGCCGTGGCGCCGGCCGGCGGGGGCAACCTGCCCTATCAACTGGTCAAAGCCAATCCCGCCATGGGCGCCGGCGCGCTGACGGGCGTCGCTTACATCCAGCGCACGGCGCTCAAGGGCGGCGTCGCGCCCCAGACGCCTTGCACCCAGGCCGGCCAGCGCAGCCAGGTGTCGTACCAGGCCGACTACATTTTCTGGAAGGCGAACTGACACCCGGCCGGGCCACGGCGGCGGGAGTCCGCTAACATGTGCCTGGATTTGCCGCCGCCCGGGGCTTGCCCGCCCGGCCCGTATCCTTCACCCCTTGCCCCGCGCGCATGCCGAACCGACCTGTACCGGATTTCGACTACAAAGCCGCCCTCGAGCAGTGCGCCGCGGGGCACCGCTCGGCGCTGGAAGCCCTGTACCGACAGGAAGGCCCACGGCTGCTGGGCGTTGCCCAGCGCATCGTTCGTGACCGCACCCAAGCGGAAGATATCGTGCACGACACCTTCGTCAATGTCTGGAATCGGGCTGGCAGCTTCGATGCCGCGCGCGGCTCGGCGCGCGGCTGGCTCTACAGCGTCGCACGCAATCTGGCGTTGAACGCCGTGCGGGACGGCCGCCACGAAACCGCCGTCGACGACGAGACCGCCGCCGCGCTGGATGCGCGCAACGCGATCGACGCCTGGCACGACACGCGCGACGCCTTCGAATGGCGTGACAGCGCCGGCCGCCTGGGCCCCTGCCTCGAACAACTGGAACCCGTGCGCCGCAACTGCGTGCTGCATGCCTACGTCGACGGCCTGTCGCACAGCGAAATCGCACAGCGCCTGGGCGCCCCCCTCGGCTCCGTGAAAGCCTGGATCAAACGCAGCCTGAAAGCGCTGAAGGAATGCCTGGCATGAGCGCCCCGACAGTCCCCCCCGACAACCTGGACGAACTGGCCGGTGAATACGTGCTTGGCACCTTGTCCGGCGCGCGCCGTCACGAGGTCAACGCCCGTCTGCCGCACGATGCCGCGCTGCGCGCCGCCGTGGACCGCTGGGAAGCGCGCCTGCTGCCGCTGACCGATCTGGCCGTGCCGATCGAGCCGTCGCCCCTCCTGTGGCCGCGCATCGCCAGGACGCTGGATCGCCAGAACGCTGCCCGGCAAACCCGCCGGCCGGCGCGTCCGGGCTGGTGGGACAGCCTGTTCTTCTGGCGAGGCGCGGCCGCCAGCGGCCTGGCCGCCGCACTGGCGCTGGCTGGCACCCTGGCGCTGCGGCCCGCGCCAGCCCCGGGGCCCGTGCAGTACATGGTAGTGCTGGTCGCGCCACAGTCGCAGACGCCAGGCTGGGTGGTGCAGGCCAGCGCGGGTCAACGCGAGGTGCAACTGGTGCCGATCGCCGCCATGCAGGTGCCGGCCGATCGCGCGCTGGAATTCTGGACCAAGGCCGACGGCTGGGACGGCCCGGTGTCGCTCGGCCTGATCAAACCCGGCGAGCCGGTCCGCATCGCGCTGGACAAGCTGCCCCCGCTGGAGGCGAACCAGTTGTTTGAATTGACGCTGGAACCGCCAACGGGCTCGCCCACCGGCAAACCGACCGGCCCGATCCAGTTCATCGGCCGGGCGGTAAAGGTGATGTAGCCGCTTGGGCTTAAAGCCTGCGCGCGCCGGATAACGGCAAGGAGACGGCGGCTTTTGTAGCGTTGTGCTATCTACTGTTCCTTCAACCCCAACGATTTCATCAACGGGGCGAACAACTTCTTTTCGTCCTGCACGCGCGCGGCATAGTCGGTCACGCTCAGCGGGATCGCCTCGGCACCCGCATCCAGAAAGCGCGCCTGGATCTCTGGCCGCGCAAGCACCTTGTTGATTTCGGCGTTCATGTGATCGACCACATCATCGCGGGTGCCAGCGGCCGCATACACGCCGAACAGGCTGTCCGCGAAAACGCCGTCGATGCCCGCCTCGGAAAAGGTCCGTATGTCGGGCGCGACGGCGGCGCGTTTCCGGCTCGCCACCGCCAGTACCTTGAGTTTGCCCGCTTGCACCATGGGAAAGACCGTGGCGGGCCCAAACGCGAAGTCGATCTGGCCCGCTGCCAGGTCTTGTATCGCCGGCGCCACGCCGCGATACGGCGCATGGGTGGCCTGCATGCCAGTCGCCTGCTTGAGCAGCTCGCCGGCCAGATGCGGCGTCGTGCCGTTGCCGGCCGAACCGTAATTCAGCGGATCGGGCCGCTTGCGCGCGTACTCCACGAACTCTTCGAGCGTATTGACGCCCAGCGAGGACCGGACAAACAGGAACAATTGGCTGTTGGCCAGCAAGGCGACCGGCCGCAGGTCACGCTGCGGATCGAACGGCATGCTGGCGAACATCAGGGGGTTGACCGATTCGGTCGTCGATGGATTGAGCAGGAAGGTATGGTTGTCTCTACCGTTACGCACCACCTCGGCTCCCGCCACGTTGCCGCCCGCACCGCCCCGGTTCTCCACGATAACGGTCTGCTTCAAGGCCTCGGCCAAGTGCGGCTGCACGGTGCGCGCGAGCACGTCGACCAGCCCGCCGGGTGCCAGCCCCACGACCAGGCGCACGGGCTTGACGGGCCAGGCCTCAGACGGCGTTTGCGCATGGCTGGCCGTCGCCCAGCCAGTCAGCGCCAGCATCATCAAGGCCAGACAACGTCTACGCAGCAGCATGCGACTCTCCTTAGTGGGGGGGGGAACCCCGCGATCCCTCAAGTGGTGCGTCACGTGCCGCACCACGGTGAACCGCCTTGATGCCTCATTGTGGCGGCGGTCCTGCAACTGCCGCTCATTCTTCACAAAAGTTTAAGCATAAAGAATCCCGGATAACCCTAGCTTTCCGGCGACAGGCGCGGCTGATCGAGACGGCGCTCGTCCGAACAAAAAAACGGGATGACTCTGATTTGAGCCTCCCGTCCTTATTGCAGGGTCTGCCGCCAAGCGGATTAGCAGCAGTGGTCGCTCCCAAGGCCTAGCTGGCGCGTGAGCCTTCGCAATTCCCCAAGGCGGTTCAGTGCAACCAAGCCTTCACGAGTAGCGCGGTTTAATTCCCGGCCTATCGCCAAACAGCGCCTCTAGTGCCGCAGTCATCAACGGTTTCCATGAATCGTATCGTCACGTCACTTCAACACCTGGTTGATCACGAGCATCCCCCATACGCTCAGGACGCCGCCGCCCAGCCACCGCCACCATCCCATGCTGCGCCACGCGACGGACCAGGCGGACTGGGCACGGGAATGCGTTGCGCCGGCCGGCGCACCGCGCCGCTTGAGTGCCGCCCGCGTGGCCTCGGCAACGCGGATGCCATAAAGATACGCCCCTGTCAGGGATAGCGTCGTCAACAGTAGTCCAAAAATGAACCACAGCACGCGCACAGGCCACCCGCCGAACGTGCCGAAATGGATCGGGTCTGCGAGCTCACCGATGCGCTGGTGCACACTCATGTCCCGCCCGTCGTTGCGCCCCAGGATCTCGCCTGAAGCGAGCTCGACACCGATGACGTTGGCGCGCTCACGCAACAGCAATCCATTCGCCTGCCCTTCCAACAACAGGGCTTTCCCGTTGGGGGTCGGCCGTACGCTGGAGATCTTCAGATCGGGCCACGCCGCCTGTGCCGCGGAGATTGCCCTGTCGACGTCTTCGGCCGCCAACGGCGCGTGCTTGGCATTGCCCTTGAGCTGCACGATCGCGGGAGGAAGCGGCGCCTTCGCCCCCAGCGACTCCACCAGATACCAGAACGCAGTCATGCCGATAAGCAGCATGAAACCGAGACTCCAGACGCCTGCAAGCCGATGCACATCCCCCCAGGTCAATCGCGGCTTTCCCTTGCGCGGCCATGTCAGAAAGCCGCGCCACCAGCGCTTGTAGATGAAGAGGCTGCTGGCCAGCATCAACAGGAGCGGGATGGACATCAGGGCGACCAGCGGCACCCCGAATCTGGGGGGCAGCATGAGGTTGCGATGCGTGTCCCGCAACCATCGCTGCGCGCTCCACCACGAGGATTGCCCGGTCACTTGCGCGGTATGCGGATTCACCCACACCCGCAGCAGTTCGCCATTGTCCTGACGCATCAGGGCCTCGGCCGCAAAGCGCTCGCCATGCGGCGCGGACAGACTGCGCAAACGCAGACCTGGGTGCGCCCGCTCGGCAGCCGCCAACATTTCCCCCCAACTGGCCTGCCTTTCCTGAGGCGTGACCCGCATGGCAGGTTCAATCAGCCAATCAATCTCGGCCGCCATCACCGCCAGCGTTCCCGTACAGAAGATAAAGCTGAGCAGAATGCACAGCTTCATGCCGATCCAGCTGTGCAGCGCGAACCAAAGCTTGCGAGCGGAAGTACGCGGTTTGGCCACGGCAAGCGTGGCGGCAGAAGAATCAAGGGAGGTCGGCGCGGGCGGCATGACGCATGAAAGTATGTAAAGACATCGCAAGGCAAAAGCTTTTGAGCGCATTGCCTAGCTCACCGTGCATTGTAGTGCTTATAATTAATCGTTGTTATTCTCATTCTCAAATATCGCTGTGCTTTCAGGAAACGCGCTGTCGCGCATTCCTCGCCACCGCATCTCCTCCCCTGCCGTCCCTTCATGCCCTTGCATCCCTATCCGGCATTCGCTGCCGCCTTGACGCTGGCCGCCCCCTTTGCCGCCGTTGCCCAGAACTCCGATGCCGCCGTGGAACTGCCCGCCGTGCGCGTAACCGGCGACGACGACGCAGGCCAAGAGGGCCTGTTCAACCCTATCGCGCCGCCCACGGTCACCAAGTCGTCGGTTCCCCTTGCCAAGACACCGCAGTCGATCACCGTGGTGCCCCGGGCGGTCCTGGACGCGCAACAGGCGCAGACCCTGGCCGACGCTCTACATAACGTGCCCGGCGTAGTCAGCAATCAGTTTGGCCGTCGCGGCTGGGACGACCTCATCATCCGCGGCCAGGTCGCTTCGGATTCGTTGTTCCTGGATGGGCTGCGTACAGCGGCAAGCAACCGCGTCGCCGAACAACTGTTCGGCGTGGAACAGGTAGAGGTGTTGAAGGGCCCCGCCTCGCTGCTTTATGGGCAGGTCCTGCCCGGCGGCCTGGTCAACATGGTCAGCAAGCGCCCGCGTGCCGAGAGTTTTGCGGACGTGGCCACCACCGTGGGCAGCCACGATTTCCGGCAGGCGACGCTGGACATGGGGACGCCGCTGTCGGACAACGGCAAGGCGGCATTTCGCATCAATGCCCTGGCCATGAATTCGGACGACGAAACAGACCACGTGTGGTTCAAGAATCGGTTCATCGCCCCTTCACTGTCTTTGGATCTGGGCGCGCGAACGGATTTCACCATTCTCACCAGCTACCAGGAACGCCGCTACATCCGCCAGCAGGGATTGCCGATCGTCGGGTCGGTCCAGTCGAACCCTAATGGCCAGATCCCCCGAGACCGCTTTACCGGCGAGCCGGGGCAGGACCCCTATCGCGGCTACCAAAGCCGCGTGGGCTATGCGCTGACGCATCGGTTCGACAATGGCTGGACGGTCAACCAGAATGCGCGCTGGCAGTCGTTTACGCTCAATGGCCAGTTGGTCGCCAATGGCCTCTTGCGCGCGGACAATCGGACGCTGCGGCGTACCGCCACCGACCAGCACTGGGACGGCGACACGATCACGGTGGATACCAACGCGCAGCGCGGATTTGAAACCGGCTTTGGCCGCCATGACATCACGGTTGGCCTGGACTACCTGCGCACGCGCGAGAACAGCCTGTCGTATAACTGCTCGGTGGGGGACCTGGACGTCTACCAACCCGTGTACGGCAGCGCCATCAACTGCCCTGCCAATCCGCGCACCGACAGCAGCACCACCGTGCGCTCGATTGGCCTATATGCCCGCGACCAGATCGCGCTGGGAGAGCGATGGAACGCGGTCTTCGGCCTGCGCCATGACAGCGCCACCACTTACTCGACGGAACATCGCACGCAGGCGCGCGAAGACAGCAGCGATAACGCCATCACTGGTTCAGGCGCATTGATGTACGAGATCCTGCCCGGCGTGCGGCCTTATATCAGCTACGCCACGTCGTTCTATCCCAACAGCGGCACCAGCGTAGACGGCAGCACATTCAAACCGGAAAGCGGCAGGCAATGGGAAGCCGGCGTGAAGTTCGACCTTAACGACGGCGCCACCAGCATCACCGTGGCGGCGTTCGACCTGGAGCGCCGCAACGTTCTCCAATCGGATCCGCTGAACGACGGCTACAGCATTGCGGTCGGCAAGCAACGTACGCGCGGCGCGGAATTGGGATGGGCGACGGACCTGACCGACGGCCTGAGCCTGATGGGGGGATACGCGTATCTATCGGCCGTCGTCGTTGACGATGGCGGCCAGCAGCCGTCCACCAACAATACCCGCCTCAACAGCGTTCCGCGTCATAGTTTCAACGTTACTGCGCGCTATCGGATGCAAGGCGACCTGGCCGGCTGGGAACTGACCGGCGGGCTTCGCGGTGAAGGAAGCCGTTATACCTACGGCTACGACCTCCCCGGCTATGTCGTCGCCGACGCAGGCGTTGCATATAGCGCGCGCCGCTGGCGCGCAGCGCTAACCATGAACAACCTGTTCGACAAATCCTATTACGCAGGCGGCGTACGCAACGCCGTCGCGCTGGGCGACGGACGCATCACCCTGTTAACGCTGTCGTACCGCCACTGATCGCGGAGCGGCTGGGGATGGTGCGGCGACACGGATCACCGCAGCCACTCGCGTAACCATGCCACGCACGCGCCGGCCTCACTCACGGGCCATTTTTGCGTTCACGCCGTGCGACAGCGCCACACCAGCAATGGATGTTCCGGGCTGGCTGCACTGGGCGACGATCTTTGCCTTCAGCGCCTTCGGATAAGACCCGCGCTTAGGCACCGGTGCTAATTCTGTCTTCGACATGGTGTCCACCTAAAAGTGGTGGACACTATCGGGAAAGTTCATTGAACTTGGCCGCCGGCGGCCCTATATCCGCCGCCCGGTCTTCACAAAATTCCAGCATAAAGACGCCCCTCAACGCCCCAGATTCGTCCTGGCCAACTCAATCACCTCGTCGCCCCTGCCGTTCATGATGGCCTTCAGCATGTACAAGCCAAACCCCTTGGCCTGTTCGAGCTTGATCTTGGGGGGGACGATCAGCTCTTGCGCCGAGGTCAGCACGTCGACCAGCACCGGGCCGGGGTGAGCAAGCGCCTCCTGCAGCGCGGCATCAAGGAATTCGGACGATTCGACTCGGATGCCTCGTACGCCGACCGCTTCGGCCATGGCGGCGAAATCGGGATTTGACAGGTCGGTTCCCGTATCCAGAAACCCCGCGGCTTTCATTTCCATGGAAACAAAGCCGAGAGCGCCGTTGTTGAAGACGACGATCTTTACGGGAAGCTGCAACTGGGACAGGGACAGGAAGTCTCCCATCATCATCGTGAATCCGCCGTCGCCGGACATGGAAATTACCTGCCGGCCAGGCGCCGCTGCCTGCGCGCCAAGCGCCTGGAGCATCGCGTTGGCCATCGAGCCGTGGTTAAAGGAACCCAGCAGTCGGCGCTTGCCATTCATGGTGAGGTATCGGGCCGCCCACACGGTTGGCGAGCCGACGTCCACGGCGAAGATGGCGTCGTCATCGGCCAGTTCGTTGATGCGGCGGGCCAGATACTGGGGATGCAGAGGGCGGCCAGCGGGCGCCGGTGCGGCAAGGTTGTCGAGTTCTTTGCGGGAATTCCGGTAATGCCGGAGCGCGGCGTCGAGGAAGGCGCTGTCTTGGCGCTCGTCAAGCTGCGCCAGCAGCGCGGCGATGGTCTCGTCCACGTCGGCGGCAATGCCCAACGTCAGCGGTGCACGCCGGCCGAGCGCGCTTGGATCGCGGTCGACCTGCACGATCTTTGCGTCTTTGGGATAGAACGGGCGGTAGGGAAAGTCTGTGCCCAGCATCAGCAGGAGGTCGGCGTTTTCCATCGCATGGTAGCCGGACGAAAAGCCGATGAAGCCTGTCATGCCGACATCGTAGGGGTTGTTCCACTCGACGTGCTCTTTGCCGCGCAGCGCATGGACGACGGGCGCCTTGAGGCGCTGGGCCAGCGCGACGACCGCGTCGTGGCTGCCGGCGCAGCCGCTGCCGGCCAGTATCGACACCTTCCGTGCCCCGTTCAACAATTGGACCAGTTCCTGCACCGCCGTTGCGTCCGGGCGGATGTGCGGGCGCGCCGGTGGCAAAGGCCACGACGCCGGCACGTCCGAAGGCGCGGCGGCGAGCGCCACGTCGCCGGGTATCACCAGGACCGCCACCCCCTGTTTGCCGATCGCCGTGTTGATGGCGCGGGCCAGCACCCCAGGAAGTTGCGCAGGATTGGAGACGAGTTCGACGAATTCCGAGCATTCCTTGAACAAGTCCTGGGGATGGGTTTCCTGGAAGTACCCCAGCCCGATTTCCGACGACGGGATGTGGGCGGCAATGGCCAGCACCGGGACGCGGCTGCGTTGGCAGTCGAACAGGCCGTTGATCAGGTGCAGATTGCCGGGACCGCAACTGCCTGCGCATACCGCCAGCGTGCCCGTAATCGCGGCCTCGGCGCCGGCGGCAAAAGCCGCGGTCTCTTCGTGGCGGGTGTGCATCCACGCGATCTGGTCCATCCGTCGAAGGCTGTCGTTCAGTCCATTGAGACTGTCGCCCGTCACGCCCCAGATACGGCGGACCCCAACTTCGGCAAGCACTTTAACAAGATAATCTGCGACGGTTGCGGCCATGGAATGCTCCTTGAAGGAACGCCGCCGGGCACTTATCGCTACGGTTTGCCCCCAGCGCCGGAAGTTGACACACGTGCGGAAATCGTAGCACCGCACCCGGTGCCAAGCCCACACCCCGCGCCGTGGCGGCGGGCGCCGGCGGAAGACGGTGCGTGCCGCGGTGGAAAACACCCGACGCACAGGCGATGGCTATCTCTATATACGGTGGCGCTTTCCAAGACCAACCAGACTGGCGCCGTTCGGTCTCAGGACCAGAAGCCGATTCTTGGCAAGGCTGCAAAGGCGCTGGCGGACTGGCTGGCGGCAAGCGGCATTCCAGCGGCGACTTGCGCTACGCCGGCAACGTCGGGAGGGGATTCGACGACCGCGCTATCGAAGTTCACTGAAGGCAAAGCCTTGATGTCATCTGAAGTTACACGCCAACCTTAGTGAACCAGTTCTCAAGTTGATTGAACGTCGACCCCGGCCCCAAAGATGTAACAGCGCCCCGCCCCCCCCTTGAACCTCAGAACATCATCCCTATAATTAGCACTCGACACCGGTGAGTGCTAACAGCCCTCCCGGGGCTAACCGATCATTCACTTACTTTTTAGTTAACAGGAGTTCCTCATGGCCTTGCGTCCCCTGGGCGATCGCGTGATCGTCAAACGCCTCGAAAACGAGCGCAAGACTGCCTCGGGCATCGTGATCCCGGACAGCGCCGCTGAAAAGCCCGACCAGGGTGAAGTCGTGGCCGTCGGCCCCGGCAAGAAGACCGAAGACGGCAAGATCCTGCCGGTTGACCTGAAGGCTGGTGACAAGGTTCTGTTCGGCAAGTACGCCGGCCAGTCCGTGAAGGTTGATGGCGAAGAACTGCTCGTCATCCGCGAGGACGAAATCCTCGCCGTGGTCCAGTAAACCCCGCCTCAAACGAATTTTCGAAGGAAGCTAAGAAATGGCTGCCAAGCAAGTATTGTTCGGTGATGACGCCCGCGTGCGCATCGTCCGTGGCGTGAATGTCCTCGCCAACGCTGTCAAGACCACCCTGGGCCCCAAGGGTCGCAACGTCGTGCTGGAGCGCTCGTTCGGCGCCCCGACCGTGACCAAGGACGGCGTGTCCGTCGCCAAGGAAATCGAACTGAAGGACAAGTTCGAGAACATCGGCGCCCAGCTCGTCAAGGACGTCGCTTCCAAGACCTCCGACAACGCCGGTGACGGCACCACGACCGCCACCGTGCTGGCCCAGGCCATCGTTCAGGAAGGCCTGAAGTACGTTGCCGCCGGTTTCAACCCGATCGACCTGAAGCGCGGCATCGACAAGGCTGTCGCCGCCGCCGTCGCCGAACTGCAAAAGCAATCCAAGCCGGTCACGACCAGCAAGGAAATCGCCCAGGTCGGTTCCATCTCGGCCAACAGCGATTCCTCCATCGGCCAGATCATCGCTGACGCGATGGACAAGGTCGGCAAGGAAGGCGTCATCACCGTCGAAGACGGCAAGTCGCTGGAAAACGAGCTGGACGTCGTCGAAGGCATGCAATTCGACCGCGGCTACCTGTCGCCCTACTTCATCAACAACCCGGACAAGCAAGTCGCCGTCCTGGAAGATCCGTTTGTCCTGATTTTCGACAAGAAGATCAGCAACATCCGTGACCTGCTGCCGGTGCTGGAACAAGTTGCCAAGTCGAGCCGTCCCCTGCTGATCATCGCGGAAGACGTCGAAGGCGAAGCCCTGGCCACCCTGGTTGTGAACAACATCCGTGGCATCCTGAAGACCACCGCCGTCAAGGCGCCTGGCTTCGGCGACCGCCGCAAGGCCATGCTGGAAGACATCGCCATCCTGACGGGCGGCACGGTGATCTCCGAAGAAACCGGCATGTCGCTGGAAAAGGCCACGCTGGCTGAGCTGGGCCAAGCCAAGCGCATCGAAGTGGGCAAGGAAAACACCACGATCATCGACGGCGCTGGCGACAGCAAGTCCATTGAAGCCCGCGTCAAGCAAGTGCGCGTGCAGATCGAAGAAGCCACGTCCGACTACGACCGTGAAAAGCTGCAAGAACGCGTGGCCAAGCTGGCCGGCGGCGTTGCCGTGATTCGCGTTGGCGCTGCCACCGAAGTCGAAATGAAGGAAAAGAAGGCTCGCGTCGAAGACGCCCTGCACGCCACCCGCGCTGCAGTGGAAGAAGGCGTTGTGGCTGGCGGCGGCGTTGCACTGCTGCGCGCCAAGCAAGCCATCGCTGACCTGAAGGGCGACACGCCTGACCAGAACGCCGGCATCAAGCTGATCCTGCGCGCTGTGGAAGAGCCCCTGCGCACCATCGTCACGAACGCCGGCGAAGAAGCCAGCGTCGTGGTCAGCAACGTGCTGAACGGCAAGGGCAACTACGGCTACAACGCCGCGACCGGCGAGTACACCGACCTGGTCGAGCAAGGCGTGCTGGATCCCACCAAGGTGACCCGCACCGCCCTGCAGAACGCTGCCTCCGTCGCCAGCCTGCTGCTGACGGCCGAAGCCGCCGTGGTTGAACTGGCTGAAGACAAGCCCGCTGCCCCGGCCATGCCCGGCGGCATGGGCGGCATGGGCGGCATGGACTTCTAAGTCCCGCTTCCCGTGCAAGGCCTCCCCGGCTTCGGCCGGGGAATGCAGTATCCGAAACCCCCGGTCCTTCGCCCCGGGGGTTTTTTTCGCCCTGGATTTCTTTGCGTGTTGTTTCAAGGGCGGCGAAATCCCGGCGCTGGCAAACGTTTGCCAACAATCTGCCGGTATCTGGGGCCTGCATGCGTCCCTACAATGAAGGCTCCGATTCCGAGTCCTTTTCCCATGCGCCTGCCCAAGAACCTGCTGCGTGTCCTGCGACCTTCCCAGATCGGCGGACTGCTGATGGACTCCGCGCGGCAGTGGTCCAGCCATCGCGCGTCCAGCAAGGGCGCCGCCCTGGCGCTGTACATGGTGTTTTCGCTGGCGCCGATGCTGCTGCTGGTGATCGCGGTGGCCGGTGCGTTCTTTGGCGAGGAGGCGGTGCGCTCGGAATTGTTCGCGCAGCTTCGCGACCTGATCGGCGACCGGGGCGCCGAGATGATCCAGACTGTGCTGGCCAGCGCCCACGAGTCGGGCAGCGGCTGGATCGCGGCGCTTGTCTCGATCTGCGTGCTGATCTTCAGCGCGACCACGGCCTTTGCCGAACTGAAGGCAAGCCTGGACGAATTGTGGGACGTGACCGCCAACCAGAAAGGCGGCCTGCACGGAATGGTGCGCAGCCGCCTCTTGTCATTCGGCTTGGTGCTGGTCCTGGCGCTCTTCCTGCTGGTGTCGCTGACCGTGAATGCCGCGCTGGCCGCCGCGCGCGGCATCTACGGCGAACTGTGGGCCAATTCCACCTTCGCCGTTGTCGCGGAGTGGACCTCCAACCTGTTTTCTTTTTCGGTTGTGGCGGCGTTGTTCGCGGTGGTGTTCAAACTGCTGCCCAGCGCGAAGATATCGTGGCAGGACGTCATTCCGGGCGCGATTGTCACGGCCGCCCTGTTTCTGCTGGGCAAGTGGGGCATTGGCCTGTACCTGGGGCGCGGCGCCGCCGTGTCGGCGTATGGCGCGGCCGGCTCGCTGATCGCACTGCTGCTGTGGATCTGGTATTCCGCGCAGATCTTCTTTTTCGGCGCGGTCTTCACCCGGCAGTACGCGCTGCGATTCGGCAAGGTTCAACGGGAAGAGCCGCCCGTCCCGCAGACGCCCTCGACCGCGCAGACGCCACCGCCCGCACAAACGCCGGCACCGACGCCTTCCCCCGCCGAGCCGGCGCACGCCGCCCCCAAGACCGACCCCTGACGCAGCCCGAGGGGAGCGGCCTCAGCGCGTCTCCGGGGTCTCCGGGCTCTCCGGGGTCTCCAGCCCCGCCATCAGGCGCAGGCACCGCAGGAAGACGGGCCGCAATTCCTCGGGAATCGGCGCGAGCACCTGCGCCTCGACCTCGGCATCGCGCGGCAGGATGCGCGCCAGCAGCGCCTCGCCCTGCGGGGTGATTTCCAGCGCATAGGCGCGGCCATCTTCCGCCGAACGCGTGCGGCGCACGTAGCCCTTCTTCGTCATGCGCGCGATCATTTCGGCGAACGAATTGCGGTCCAGCGCGATCAGCTCGGCGATACGGTTCTGCGTGGCGCCAGGATTCTGGTAGACGGTGACCAGCAGGGCCTTCTGGCGCGGCGTCAGGTCCTCGTCCGGAAATGCCTGCGCGAACAGCGCTTCGGCCCGGAAGTGGGCGCGGCGCAGCAGGTGCGAGGCCACCTGCGTCAGGTCGAACTCCTGCAAAGCCCGGGCAGAGGCCGGGCGGGCGGAACGGGAAGCGGCGGTCATCGGACGTCCATGGAATTGGCCTGGCGATTGTAGGCGCAGCCGTGCTCGAAAAAGCGCATTGACTCGGCGCGGCGGGCTGCCTACTATCCGTCAATATAGTACGTATACGTATTTATCTGCATCCACCCGGAGAACACGCCGATGCCGATACGCCAATTGCGCAACTACCTGGATGGCCGCTTCGAAGACGGCCGGTCCACCTTCGACAAAACCAGTCCGGTGGACGGACAGCGCATTGCGCAGGTCCACGAGGCCAGCCGTGACCAGGTCGAGCGCGCCGTGGCCGCCGCCCGGCGCGCGCTGCCCGCGTGGGCGGCGCTGCCGGTGGCGGCGCGCACCGACTATCTGCTGGCATTGGCGGACGGCATCGAGCGCCGCTTCGACGATTTCCTGCAGGCCGAGATCGGCGATACCGGCAAACCGGTCGGCTGGGCCGGCAAGATCGACATCCCGCGCGGCGCGGCCAATTTCCGCACCTTCGCGGAGCTGGCGCGCACCCTGGACATGGAAAGCTACATGACCGACACGCCCGATGGCCGGCAGGCGCTGAACTATGCCTACCGCAAGCCCCTGGGCGTGGTGGGCGTCATATCCCCCTGGAACCTGCCCCTGCTGCTGCTGACCTGGAAAGTGGCGCCCGCGCTGGCCTTCGGCAACACCGTCATCATGAAGCCGTCCGAAGTGACGCCGTCCACCGCGACACTGCTGGCGGAAGTCGCCCACGACGCCGGCCTGCCGGCGGGGGTCCTCAACCTCACGCACGGCTTCGGCCCCGACTCGGCCGGCGAATTCATCACCACCCACCCCGACATCGACGGCATCACCTTCACCGGCGAGTCCGCCACCGGCGCGGCCATCATGCGCGCCGTGGCGCCCGGCGTGAAGCCCGTGTCCTTCGAACTGGGCGGCAAGAACGCGGCGATCGTCTTCGCGGACGCCGACTTCGACGCCGCCGTGGACGGCGTCACCCGATCGGTCTTCGCCAACTGCGGCCAGGTCTGCCTGTGCACGGAGCGCGTCTACGTCGAGCGCCCCCTCTACGACCGCTTCGTCGCGGCCGTGTCCGCGCGGGCGCGCGACATGCGCATCGGCTGGCCGCTGGACCCCGACACCGAAATGGGACCGCTGGTGTCGCGCGAACATCGCGACAAGGTTCTCTCGTACTTCGCGCTGGCGCGTGAAGAAGGCGCCACGGTCGTCGCCGGCGGCGGCGTGCCCGTGTTCGGCGATGCGCGCGACGAAGGCGCCTATGTGCAGCCCACGATCTGGACCGGGCTGCCGGAAAGCGCCCGCTGCATCAAGGAAGAGGTGTTCGGCCCCGTGTGCCACATCGCGCCCTTCGACTCCGAGGAAGAGGCCATACGCCTTGCCAACGACACGCGCTACGGCCTGGCGGCCGCTGTCTGGACCCAGAACCTCGCGCGCGGGCACCGTGTGGCGCAGGCCATGCAGGTTGGCCTTGCCTGGGTGAACTGCTGGTTCCTGCGCGACCTGCGCACGCCGTTCGGCGGCAGCGGCCTCTCGGGCATCGGCCGCGAAGGCGGCCGCCACTCCTTGCACTTCTACACCGAGCCCACCAACGTCTGCATCAAGCTCTGACCCTCCCACCCAAAGGAACGCACGATGAATCCGCCCAACGCCAACGCCAGCGCCAGCGCCAGCGCCACCGTCGTACCCGGCAAGGCCACGCCCCGCGGCAAGTATCCCCACATCAAGCGCGCCGGCGACTTCCTGTTCGTCTCTGGAACCAGCTCGCGCCTGCCCGACAACCGCATCGCCGGCGCCCACGTCGACGCCATGGGCACCGCCACGCTCGACATCCGTGTGCAGACCCGCGCCGTGATCGAGAACATCCGCGACATCCTCGCCACCGCAGGCGCCACGCTCGCGGACGTCGTCGAGATCAGTACTTTCCTGGTCAACATGAACGACTTCGGTGGATACAATCAGGTCTACGGCGAGTTCTTCGACGCCGACGGCCCGGCGCGCACCACGGTTGCGGTGCACCAGTTGCCGCACCCTCAATTGCTGATCGAAATCAAGGCGGTCGCCTACAAGCCACCCGTGCGCTAGCAGCCGCAAGCGCACCGGGCAACGCGGAACGGGCGGCGGCATGTCAGATTCACCCAGGAAACAGGACGATCGTCCGCGGCCACGCGCCAGGGCGGCTGCACGGATGTCGAACTTCCGCATTACGCCCAACGCGCTGAGCCACAAACTGAAGCTGCACCAGTTGCAGATCTTCGAACGCGTGCTGGCGCGCCGGTCGCTCTCGCGCGCCGCCAGCGAACTGCACCTGACCCAGCCCACCGTCACCAAGGCCATCCACGACCTCGAAGCCTTCTTCGGCTCGACGCTGTTCGAACGCTCCAACCGCGGCGTCACGCCCACCGAGCTCGCCCTCGTGCTGGGCCGGCGCGTCCACGCCATGATGGCCGAAGTCCGCTACATGGCCGACGACATCGACGCGGTGCTGGGCGGCGCCAGCGGACACGTCGTCGTCGGCACCCTCATCGCGGCCTCCGCCAAGCTCCTGCCCGAAGCCATCGCCCGCCTCATGACGGAGCATCCCGGCATCCAGGTCACCGTGCGCGAAGGCCCCTCCGCGCAACTGCTCCCGGCGCTCGCCACTGGCGACGTCGACATCGTCGTCGGCCGCCTGCCCGGCGCCGACATGGCCTCCATCTCCGGCGTCGCCGTCGACCACCACAAGCTCTACCACGAAGACCTGTGCCTCGTCGTCGGCGCGCGCCACCCGATGGCGGCCGCCCCCCGCGTCGACCTCGCGGACCTGATGGACTACATCTGGATCCTTCCCGCCCCCACATCCCCGCTGCGCGCGTCGATAGAACGCACGTTCTTCGACGCCGGCCTGCGCCTGCCCGCCCGCCACGTCGAATCGCTGTCTTTGCTGACCAATATCGGCGTACTCATGCACAGCGACGCCCTCGCCCTCATCCCTTACGACGCCGCCGCGCAATTCCTGTCGATGGGCATCCTGGCACGCCTGCCCACCGACGTCTTCGGCGCCTTCGGCGACGTCGGCTACTCCATCCGCGCCGACCGCCCGCTCACGCCCGCATGCCAGCGGCTGGTGGATTATCTGAAGCAAATCACGGCGCAACGCGAGGCGCCGCCGAGCGCTCCCGCGCCCCGTGACTGACCGCGAAACCAGAAAAGGCAGACAAGCAGAATCCACGCGAAGCGTCATCCCCCCGACGCAAGACACCGCGTAAGCCCCACCAGGCCGCCCGCGCGGCCGCCGTGGCGCGGGCCCCACAAGCCGCTCCAAATCCACGCCGCCGCAGCAAAGAACCTAAAGAACCCGGCTCGCCCCAGCGACCGACAAGCTGCAATCACCCGAGCCCGGCGTGGCGGCGGCCTGGGGTGCGCGGGGCGTGTAGATGCGCCCGAGGGAAACCGTAGGGAGCCGAAGGCGGACGAGGTTGACGACGGGGCAGTCCGGAGCGAAGGCTCCGGACCGCAATCGTAGCCCCGCGCGCCCCAGGCCGCCGCCGCGCCGGGCGTCTTAAGAACCCAGCAATCCCCCCGAGAAACCGGGCACCTTAAGAACCAGCAATCCCCCCGGGAAACCCCGCGATAGATAACCCGCATATCCAACCGCACAATTTCTATTGTGCAGCCCACCATCCCCCCGCCTAGACTTCACCATCACCCGCAAGTCAAAAGACCCACGGAGAGACCCTCATGCCCGCCTACGGCCCGCCGTTGAATTTCCAGCGCTGGATCCACGACCACGCCCATCTGCTCAAGCCCCCCGTCGGCAACCAGCAGATCTGGCAGGACAGCGACTTCATCGTCACCGTCGTCGGCGGTCCTAACCATCGCACCGACTACCACGACGACCCGCTGGAGGAATTCTTCTATCAGGTCCGCGGCAACGCCTGGCTGTCGCTCTGGATCGACGGCAAGCCCGAACGCGTCGACCTCAAGGAAGGCGACATCTTCCTGCTCCCCCCGCACGTGCGCCACTCGCCGCAACGTCCCGAAGCCGACAGCGCCTGTCTCGTCATCGAACGCCAGCGCCCGCCGGGCCTTCTCGATGGCTTCGAGTGGTACTGCCCGCACTGCGGCCACCTCGTGCATCGCGTCGAAGTCCAGCTCAAGAGCATCGTCACCGACCTGCCCCCGCTCTTCCAGGCCTTCTACGACAGCCCCAAAAAACGCACCTGCCCCGCCTGCGGCGACATCCATCCCGGCAAGGGCCACGCCCCTTCCGCACAGGCCACCCCTGCCTAGTCCTCATCCCGACATGATCCAGAAAATCGACATGCATGCGCACTTCTTCCCGCCGATCACCCGGCAGGAAGCGGCCGCGCTGGACCCCGTCAACGCGCCTTGGCTGCGTCCCGACGCCAACGGCTCCACCGGTCAGATCATGGCGGGCGAGCGCCCCTTTCGCCCGGTCGACGCCACGCTATGGGACCCCGCGCTGCGTCTGGCGCAGATGGACCGGCACGGCGTCGACGTGCAGATCCTGTGCGCCACGCCCATCATGTTCGGCTACACCTATCCCGCGCAGGCCGCGGCCGACTGGGCCGCGCGCATGAACGACCTGGCGCTCGAACACTGCGCCCACGCGCCGGCCCGTCTGAAGGCGCTTGCCCAGGTCCCCCTGCAGGACCTGGACCTGGCCTGCCGCGAAGCATCCCGGTCGCGCGCCGCCGGCCACCTCGGCGTGCAGATCGGCAACCACGTCGGCCCGCGCGACCTGGACGACGAAACCCTCGTGCAGTTCCTCATCCACTGCGCCAACGACGGCATCCCCGTGCTGGTGCATCCGTGGGACATGATGACCGACGGCCGCATGAAGAAATGGATGCTGCCGTGGCTCGTCGCCATGCCCGCCGAAACGCAGCTCGGCATCCTATCCCTCATCCTGTCCGGCGCGTTCGAGCGCATTCCGCGCAGCCTCAAGCTGTGCTTTGCGCACGGCGGCGGCAGCTTCGCGTACCTGCTCGGCCGCGTCGACAATGCCTGGCGGCATCGCGACATCGTGCGCGAAGACTGCCCGCAGCTGCCCTCTTCCTACACCGACCGCTTCTACACCGACAGCGCCGTGTTCGACCCGCGCTCGCTGCGCCTGCTCATCGACGTCATGGGCGAGGACCGCGTGCTGCTGGGCTCGGACTACCCATACCCGTTGGGCGAACAGGAGGTCGGCAAGCTCGTCGCGCACGCCGATCTGCTGCCCGGCGTGCAACAGAAGATCCTGTTCCGCAACACGATGACGTTCTTTGGCTTGCAGGCGCAATAGCGCCCCATCACATCCACGACCGTGACACACGGCATAGCAAGGGGAATCACCATGAAACGCATCCACACGCTGGCCGCCGCCGCGGCCTTGGGACTGTCGATCGGCGCAGCCGCGCAGGCCGACGTCAAAATCGGCCTGCTGACGACGCTGACCGGTCCGGGCTCCGTGCTGGGCCAGGACCAGCTCGACGGCTTCATGCTGGCCGTCGACCAGGGCGGCGGCAAGCTCGGCGGGGTGCCCGTGCAGGTCATCAAGGAAGACGACCAGTTCAAGCCCGAGATCGGCGTGCAGGCCGCGCGCAAGCTGGTGCAAAGCGACAAGGTGCCCATCATCACCGGCGTCGTGTATTCGAACGTGATGTTGGCCGTGGTGCGGCCGGTCACCAGCGCCGGCGTGTTCCTGGTGGGCTCCAACGCGGGCCCGACCAACCTGGCCGGCAAGGACTGTTCGCCCTACTTCTTCTCGACCTCCTGGAACAATACCCAACGTCACGAAGGCAGCGGCGAGATGGCCAACCAGATGGGGTTCAAGAAGGTCTACCTGCTGGCGCCCAACTACCAGGCCGGCAAGGACGCCATGGCGGGCTTCAAGCGCTTCTTCAAGGGCGACGTGGCCAACGAAGTGTTCACCCAGGTCAACCAGCCCGACTACTCGGTGGAGCTGGCCGCGCTGGCCGACGCCAGGCCCGATGCCGCCTACGTGTTCTTTCCGGGCGGCATGGGCGTGAACTTCATCAAGCAATACCGCCAGGCGGGCCTCTTCGGCAAAATCCCGCTCCTGTCGGTGGACACCATCGACGGCGCCACCCTGCCCGCCCTGCAAAAGGACGCGCTGGGCGCGGTCACCAACGTTCCGTACTCGCCTGACCTGGACAACGCCGCCAACAAGGCGTTTGCCGCGGCGTTCCGCCAGAAGTACGGCCGCGAACCGTCCAGCTACGCGGCGCAATCCTTTGACGCGGCCCAGCTGATCGGGTCGGCGCTCAAGAAGACGGGCGGCAAGGTCGACGACAAGGAAGCCTTGCGCAAGGCGCTGGAGGCCGCCGACTTCCCCTCCGTGCGCGGCGAGTTCCGCTATCAGCCCAACCACTTTCCGGTGGCCGGCTTCTTCCGGGCGGATGTGGCAGAAAACGCGGACGGCAAGGTGGCCTTCGTGAACAAGGGCCCCATCTTCCCCGACCTGTCCAAGGTATCCGACCAGTACGCCGCCCAGTGCGCCATGAAGTGAAGCGGGCGGCCCTGACGGCCGCCGGCAAGGGGGTGTAGCCATGTCCACGACGCTGCTGCTGGTGCAGGCCTTGAACGGCCTGCAGCTCGGCATCCTGCTGTTCCTGCTGGCCGCCGGCCTGACGCTGGTGTTCGGCATCATGAATTTCATCAACCTGGCGCACGGGTCGCTGTACATGATGGGCGCCTTCATCGCGGCCACCGTGTTCCGGCACACCGGTTCGTTCCTGCTCGCCGCCGCCGCGGTCGTCGCCGGCATGGCCGCGCTGGGCCTGCTGCTGGACCGGATCGCGCTGGCGCGCCTGTATCCGCGCGAACACCTGGACCAGGTGCTGGCGACCTTCGGCTTCATCCTGTTCTTCAACGAACTCACCCGCATCATCTGGGGTCCGGCGCCGGTCAGCATGGGACTGCCGTCCTGGCTGTCCGGCACCATCGACATCCTGGGCGTCACGTATCCGCTCTACCGGTTCCTCATCATCGTGGTCGGCCTCGCGGTCGCGGCGGGCTGCTACGTGCTGATCCATCGCACGCGGCTGGGCATGCTGATCCGCGCCGGATCGACCGATCGCATGATGGTCGGCGCGCTGGGCGTGAACATCGCCCGCCTGAACACCCTGCTGTTCGTGCTGGGCGCGGTGCTTGCCGGACTGGCCGGGCTGATGGCCGGTCCCATCCTGTCGGCGCAGACGGGCATGGGCGAGCCCATCCTCATCCTGACGCTGGTGGTCATCGTGATCGGCGGCATCGGGTCGGTGCGCGGCGCCTTCCTCGCCGCGTTGATGGTGGGGCTGATCGACACGCTGGGACGCGCGCTGCTGCCCACGCTGCTGCGCGCCGCCCTGCCGCCCGCGGCCGCCAACGCCGCGGGGCCGGCCATCGCCTCGATGCTGATCTATATCGTCATGGCCCTCGTGCTGGCGATGCGGCCGCAGGGGCTGTTTCCCGTCAGGCATGGATAAGGACGCAGACGGCATGTTGAACTTCTCTCCCCGCGCGCTGGTCGCCGCCGCGCTGCTGATCCTGTTCGCGCTGGTGCCCGCGTACGCGCACTGGCAGGGCGAACCCTTCCTGCTGGCGCTGTTCGGCCGCGTCCTGGTCTACGGCATCGCCGCGCTGGCGCTCAATCTGCTGCTGGGCTACGGCGGCATGGTGAGCTTCGGCCACGCGCTGTACCTGGGCCTGGGCGCGTACTCGGTCGGCGTGCTGTCGCACTACGGCATCGAAAGCGGCTGGCTGCACCTGGCCGCCGCCATCGGGGCCTGCGCGGTCGTCGGACTCGTGAGCGGCTACGTGGTCATGCGCACGACGGGCATCGCGTTCATCATGATCACGCTTGCCTTCGCGCAGATGTTCTATTTCCTGGCCACGGGCCTGGAAGGCTTTGGCGGCGACGACGGCATGTCGCTCTTTGCCGGCAGCGATTTCGGCCTGTTCCGGCTGGACACGCCGCTTGCCCTGTATTGGACGGCCTTCGCGGTGCTGATCGGGGCGCTGTGGCTGATGCACCGGCTGATCCACGCGCCCTTCGGCATGGCCTTGCGCGGCTGCCAGGCCAACGAGCGCCGCATGCGCGCGCTGGGCTTTCCGACGCTGCGATACCGGCTTGCCGCCTACGTGATTTCCGCGGTGATCTGCGGCGTGGCGGGCGTGCTGCTGGCGAACCTGACCATGTACGTCTCGCCCTCGTACCTGGCCTGGACCACGTCGGGCGAACTCATCGTGATGGTGGCGCTGGGCGGCATCGGCACGCTGTTCGGCCCCGTGGCGGGCGCGCTGGCATTCCTGTTGCTGGAGGAAGGCTTGAAGCTCCTGACCGAGCACTGGATGCTCGTCATGGGCCTGCTGATCGTCGGCGTGGTGCTGGCCTCGCGGCGCGGCCTGTACGGCAGCCTGTCCGCCGCGCCCTGGCGCTACGCGCGCAGAGCCGCCCGCCATCCCACCGGAGAGCCGCAATGAGCGCCTTGCGCATCGAGAACCTGGAAAAGCGCTACGGCGGACTGACGGTCACCGACAAGCTGTCGCTGGAGGTCGCCAGCGGGGAACTGCATGCCGTCATCGGTCCCAACGGCGCGGGCAAGACCACGCTCATCGGGCAGCTCAGCGGCGAACTGCGGCCCGACGCCGGACGCGTGCTGCTGGACGGCAAGGACGTCACGCGCATGCCGGTTGAAAAGCGCGTGCGCCACGGGCTGGCGCGGTCCTATCAGATCACCTCTGTCTTCAAGCCCTTCACGGCATTGGAGAACGTGGCGATGGCGGTGCAGGCGCGCCGCGGCCACAGCTTCCGGTTCTGGCGCCCCGTGCTGTCGACGCCGGCGCTGATCGAACCCGCGCGCGAGGCGCTGGCGCTGGCCGGCCTGTCGGCCCGCGAGCGCACGCCCGCCAGCGAACTGGCGCACGGCGAGCTGCGCCAGCTTGAACTGGCCATGGTGCTGGCGTGCGAGCCGTCGCTGCTGTTGCTGGACGAGCCCATGGCGGGCATGAGCCAGCACGAATCCGACGCCATGACCCGCCTGCTGCGGCAACTGCGCGGCCGCTACACCATCCTGCTGGTAGAGCACGACATGCAGGCGGTGTTCGCCCTGTCGGACCGCATCACCGTGCTCGTCTATGGACGCGCGCTCACCTGCGGCACCGTGGACCAGATCCGCGACGACCCGCAGGTGCGCGAGTGCTATCTGGGCAGCGAGCGCGGCCGCGCCCGGGAGGCCCGCGCATGAACACCCTGCTCTCGCTGCGCGGCGTCACCGCGCACTATGGCGCCAGCCAGGCCCTCTTCGGCATCGACCTGGACATCGGGCCGGGCGAGTTCGTCACCCTGCTGGGACGCAACGGCATGGGCAAGTCCACCACCGTCAAGGCGGTGATGGGATTGAACCCCGCCTCGCACGGCGCGATCTCGTTCGACGGCGACGACATCAGCCGGCTGCCCGCCTACAAGGTGGCGCAGCGCGGGATCGGCCTTGTCCCCGAGGGCCGCCATGTCTTTCCCAACCTGTCCGTGCGCGAAAACCTGGTCGCCACGGCGCACAACCGCCAAGGCGCGACGCACCCGTGGACGCTGGAACGGGTCTACGCGCTCTTTCCCCGCCTGTCCGAACGCGCCCGGCACCTGGGCAGCCACCTGTCCGGCGGCGAGCAGCAGATGCTGGCGATCGGCCGCGCGCTGCTGACCAATCCGCGCCTCCTGATCCTGGACGAAGCCACCGAGGGCCTGGCGCCCGTGGTGCGCGAAGAGATCTGGGCGGCGCTGGATACGCTGAAACAGACGGGGCTGGCGGTGCTGTGCATCGACAAGAATCTGGAGCCGCTTCTGGCCACCGCCGACCGCCACGTCATCGTTGAAAAAGGGCGCGTCGCGTGGACGGGCACGTCGAAGGAATTCCTGGACGACGAAGCCCGCCTGCTGCGGTACCTGGGGGTGTAGGCGGATCTGCGATCCGCGGACGATGACGCCTAGGGCTGGCGCGCCGGCAGCGCCACGCCCAGCCGGCCGCTCCAGTCCTGCATCTGGGCCCACAGGCCCGGCGGCACCGGCAGTCCCTGCTGCCGACGCTCGGCCTGCGCGGCGGCTTCGGGATCGCCCGGCAGGCGCGGCCCGCCCGGCGCCTGTGACAGCTCCATCGCCATCGCCGCCACGACGCCGGCCAAGGCCGCGCCGCCCGCGAATCGCGCCGGGTCGATGACGATGAAGAACGCGCCCAGCTCGCGCGGGCGGTCCAGCGCTTCATACATGGGCGAGATATGCGGGCCGAACGGATTCCCGTTGAGCGGTCCGCACAGCAGTTCCACCATCATCGCCAGGCCGTAGCCCTTGTAGCCGTATTCTTCGCCGCCCAGCGGACGCAATGCCCGCGCCGCCTGGGGGTCGGTGCAGTCCTGGCCCTGCGCGTCCAGCGCGACGCCCGGCGGCAGGGCCACGCCGTCGCGGCGGGCATTCATGACGCGGTTCCAGGGAATCGGGGTGGTGGCCATGTCCAGGCACAGCGGTTCCGCCTGCGCGCGCGGGAAGGCCAGCGAAATCGGGTTCGTGCCGAAGAACGGTTCGTGGCCGCCAAATGGCGCGGCAATCGCGTCCGAATGCGTGAACGCGATGCCGATCATGCCCTGCCGGGCAGCGGCGCGGCTATACAGGCCGATCGCGCCGCAGTGCGAGGAATCGCTGACGCCAACCGCCGCCACGCCGGCATCGCGGGCCAGTTCGATCGCCAGCGCATTGGCCCGGTGGGCCACCACGATGCCCTGCCCCCGCCCGCCATGCACCTGGGCAGTGCCCGGCCCCGTGCGCTCGACCCGGATGTCAGGCCGGGACAGGATGGAGCCGTGCGCGACGCGGTTCAGGTAGTGCGGCAGCCGCGCGATGCCGTGCGAATCGATGCCCCACAGGCTGGTCTGCGCCAGGCTTTGCGCCAGGCAGCGCGCGTCGTCCGCGGGGTAGTCCTGGGCCAGCAGGCACGCCTCGGCCCAGCGTTCCCAATCGGCGGCGGTCACGCGGCTGTCGGCGTCCATGTCCTGCTCCTAGGTGACCGCCTGCGCGGCATGGAGCGCGCCATGCTCGCGCAGCGCTTCCAGTTGGACGGTGAGGCGGGCGACGAACTCGGCGGAATCGCCCAGGTCGCCGAACACCGGCTTGAAGCGCGCCAGCACCGTGGCGCGCCGCTGTGCTGCCTGCGAGGGCTTGGCCGTCTGCGCGGCGACCTCGGCGCGCGACAGCAGCCGGGCAAGCTGCGCCGCGAGCGGGTCGTGGATGGCATACGCGCCGCCCTGCTCGTCCTGGCCGCCCAGGTAATTCAGCCACGCCGCCACCGCCAGGCACAGGCGGTCGATGCCCTGGCCGGCGCGCAGGCGGTCGCGGATCGTGTCCAGCAGCCGCTGGGGCAGCTTCTGCGATCCATCGATCGCGATCTGCCGCAGCGGATGGGGCAGCGCCGGGTTGGAGATCCGCTGGAGGAACCGCAGGCGGTATTCCACCAGCCCCGCTTCGGGGATGCCGCGCAAGGTCGGGGCAATCTCCTCGCGCATCATCGCGTCGAGGTAGCCGCGCAGGGCGGGCGTATTGATGGCGTCGGCCGTGGTCTGCAGGCCCAGCGCCGTGCCCAGGTAGGCCAACGCCGAATGCGGCCCGCTCACCATGCGCAGCTTCAGGCGTTCATAGGGGGCCGCGTTGCGCACGAAGGTCGCGCCGCCCTGCGCGTCCCAGGCGGGGCGGCCGGCGGCGAACTTGTCTTCGATCACCCAGTTCAGGTAGGGCTCGCCCAGCACCGGCCAGGCGTCCTCCACGCCAAGCCGCCCGGCGATCCGCTGGCGGTCCTGGTCTTCGGTGGCCGGCACGATGCGGTCCACCATGGAATTCGGAAAGGTGCAGTGCCGGTCGATCCAGTCGGCCAGGGTGACGTCCACCCGAAGCGCGAACCCCAGCACCAGGCTGCGCAGCGTGTCGCCATTGCCGCGCAGGTTGTCGCAGGACAGCAGCGTGATCGGCGGCAGGTCGCGTTCGCGGCGCAGCGCCAGGCCATACACCAGGATGCCGATCGTGCTGCGCGGGCGGATGGGATCTTGCAGGTCGTGCAGGATATCGGGATCGTCCCAGCGCAGGTGGCCGGTGGCGGGTTCGTGGCTGTAGCCCTTTTCCGTCACGGTCAGGCTGACGATGCGGGTCTGCGGGTAGGCGATCCGTTCCAGGACCGCGTTGGGGTCCTCGTCGGCCACCATCACGCGCAGGACCGAGCCCACGACACGCAACTGTTCGTGGTGCTGGCCGTCCGGTCCGGCGTCGCGCACGGCCAGCGTATACAGGCCGTCCTGGGGCGTCAGCGCATCGCGGGTGCCGGGATGGCGCAAGGATACGCCCAGGATGCCCCAGCTCAGATCACCGGTTGCCTGCATGGCCTGGTCCGTCACGACCGCCTGGTGCGCCCGGTGAAAGGCGCCCAGCCCCAGATGCACGATGCCGGGCGTGAGCCGGCTCCGGTCGTAGGCAGGCTTTTCGACGTCTGCGGGCAGACGCGGCAACGACTCCGTATTCAAACGTTCAAGCATGGATGAGCGGGGCGAGAAGTGGGGCAAGGCCAGGGTATAGCACGGCCCGTCCCGTCCCGCTACATCACCGCGCCCAGTTGCCATGGCACGAACTCGTTCTGGCCGTAGCCGTGTCCTTCGCTGCGCGTGCGGCGGCCGGAGGCCGTCTGCAGCATGAGCTGGAAAATGCGCTCGCCCATCTGCGCCACGCTTTGCGCGCCGTCGACCACCTCGCCGCAGTTGATGTCGATATCGTCGGACTGGCGCTGCCACAACGCCGTGTTGGTGGACAGCTTGAGCGAAGGCGCGGGCGCGCAGCCGTAGGCGGACCCGCGTCCGGTGGTGAAGCAGATCAGGTTCGCGCCCCCCGCCACCTGCCCGGTGGCCGATACCGGGTCGTAGCCGGGCGTGTCCATGAAGACCAGTCCGCGCGTATGCACCGGCTCGGCGTATTCGTAGACGTCGGTCAGGTTGGTGGTGCCGCTCTTGGCGATGGCGCCCAGCGATTTTTCCAGGATGGTGGTCAGGCCGCCCGCCTTGTTGCCGGCCGACGGATTGTTGTCCATCTCGGCGTCGTTGCGGGCGCAGTAGTCTTCCCACCAGCGCACGCGCGCCAGCAGCTTGTCCGCCACGGCGGGCGTCTCGGCCCGGCGCGTCAGCAGGTGTTCGCCGCCGTAGATTTCGGGCGTCTCGGACAGGATGGCCGTCCCGCCATGCCGCACCAGCAGGTCGACCGCGGCGCCCAGCGCCGGATTGGCGCTGATGCCGGAGTAGCCGTCCGATCCGCCGCACTGCAGGCCCACCGTCAGGTGGCTGGCGGGCACGGCCTGGCGCTCGACGCGGTTGGCCTGGTCCAGCATGCGCTCCACCAGTTCGATGCCGCGCGCCACCGTCTTGCGCGTGCCGCCGGTGTCCTGGATGTTGAAGGTGTGCAGCATGCCGCTTTCGCGCAGGTGCTCCTGCTCCATCAGGCCGCCGATCTGGTTGGTCTCGCAGCCCAGCCCCACGACCATCAGCCCGCCGAAGTTGGGATGGCGCGCGTAGCCGCCCAGCGTGCGCCGCAGCACGCGCAGCGGCTCGCCGTCGCTGCCGGTGGCGCAGCCGGCGCCGTGCGTCAGCGCCACCACGCCGTCGACATTCGGACAGGAGGCCAGCGCCTCGGGCCGGATGTCGCGCCGGAAGTGGTCGGCGATGGCGCGGGCCACCGTGGCCGAGCAGTTCACGCTGGTCAGGATGCCGATGTAGTTGCGGGTGGCGACCCGGCCGTCGGCGCGCACGATGCCGTCGAACAGGGCCGGCGCGGTCACGTAGTCCGTGGGACGCGCGTCCTGCCCGACGGCGTAATCGCGCTCGAAGTCCGAGAACTCCAGGTTCTGCGTGTGGACGTGCTGGCCGGGCGCGATGTCCTGCCGCGCCACGCCGATGATCTGGTTGTAGCGGCGCACCGGCTCGCCGGCCGCGATGGCGCGCACCGCCACTTTGTGGCCGGGGGGCACCAGCCCCACGACCGTCACGCCCTCGCCTTCCAGCCGCGTGCCGCTGACGAGCTGGCGCCGTGCGATCACCACGTTGTCCGCCGGGTGGATGCGTATGACTGCGGTATCGGTCTGCGACATGAAAACTCCGGAAAGCAAAGGGCGGGGGCAATCCGCCAATCAGCCGCCGATCAGCCGTCGATCAGGGCGGGATCCCAGGCATGCACGCGCTGGCGCTGTTCGCCCAGGCCGGCGATGCCCAGCTTCATTTCGTCGCCCGCCTTCAGGTAGACGGGCGCGGGCTTCTGGCCCATGCCCACGCCGGGCGGCGTGCCAGTGCTGATGAGGTCCCCGGGATACAGCGTCATGAAGCGGCTGACGTACGACACCAGCTGCGCGACGCCGAACACCATGGTGCGGGTGCTGCCGTTCTGGTAGCGCTTGCCGTTCACCTCCAGCCACATCTCCAGGTCTTGCGGATCGGCGATCTCGTCGGCCGTGACCAGCCAGGGGCCCACGGGGCCGAACGTGTCGCAGCCCTTGCCCTTGTCCCAGGTGCCGCCGCGCTCGATCTGGTATTCGCGCTCTGACACGTCGTTCACCACGCAGTAGCCGGCCACGTGCTTCATGGCGTCCGCCTCGCTGACGTAGCGGGCTTTTTCGCCGATCACCACGCCCAGCTCGACTTCCCAGTCGGTCTTCACGGAATCCTGCGGCAGCACGACCGCATCGTTGCATCCGACCACGGCCGAGGTCGTCTTCATGAAGACGACGGGTTCGGCCGGCACCGGCAGGCCCGACTCGGCGGCATGATCCGCGTAGTTCAGGCCGATGCAGATGAATTTGCCCATGCCGCTCCAGGGCGGCGCCACGCGGCCCGGCTGCGCCACCTGCGGCAGCGACGCCGGATCCAGCGCGCGCAGCTTGGCCAGCGTGGCCGGCGCGAGCGTCTGCGCGGTGATGTCGGGGATGACGGAAGACAGGTCGCGGACCTGGCCCTGGGCATCGATCAGGGCAGGCTTTTCAGCGCCCTTGGCGCCATAGCGCATCAATTTCATAGCGGTTCCTTGTTGCTGGAAAAGAGGAATTCAATTGGACCAGCCGCCGTCGATCACCTGCGCGGTGCCGGTGGTGAAGGCGGATTCGTCGCTGGCAAGATACACCGCCAGCGCGGCGATCTCTTCGGCGCGGCCGATGCGGCCCATCGGCTGGCGCGCGGTGAACGCCGCTTCCACCGCGGCGACAGGTTGCCCGCTGGCCTGCGCCTGGGCGTCGATGCGCTGGCGCAGGGACGGAGATTCCACGGTGCCGGGGCAGATCGCGTTGCAGCGGATACCCTGCGCCACGTAGTCGGCGGCGACCGACTTGGTCAGGCCGATGACGGCGGCCTTGGTGGCGCCATAGGCGCAGCGGTTGGGCGCGCCCTTGATGCTGCCGGCCACCGACGCCATGTTGACGATGGACCCCGCGCCGCGCGCCAGCATGGCCGGCAGGCAGGCGCGGATGAGCAGGTACATGGACCGCACGTTCAGGTTGAACGAGAAGTCCCACGCGTCTTCGTCGCAGTCCAGGATGGTGCCGGCATGCACGAAGCCCGCGCCGTTGAACAGCACGTCGACGGCGCCCGCGTCCTGCGCCAGCGCCCGCACGGCGTGGGCGTCGGTCACGTCCAGCACCCGCGTGCGACAGCCGGACAGCGTTTCGAGGGCGGCGCCGTTCAGGTCCACGGCCAGCACGTCGGCGCCTTCGCGCGCATAGGCCAGCGCCACGGCGCGCCCGATGCCCTGCCCGGCGGCGGTGACGAGGGCGGTCTTGCCTTGCAGTCTTCCTGACATGTGATGGGTTCCTTATTTGCCGGCCATGCCCATCGCCGTGGGCAGCCACAGGGTGATTTGCGGGATGTAGGTAATGGCGATCAGCGCCAGGAAAAGCGGCACCAGCCATGGCAGGATGGCCATCGTGGTGCGCTCGACGGACAGCTTGGAGACGCGCGCCAGCACGAACAGCACCATCCCCATCGGCGGATGCAGCAGGCCGATCATCAGGTTCAGCGTCATGATGAGGCCGAAGTGGATCGGGTCGATGCCCAGTTTCAGCACGATCGGCAGCAGGATGGGCACGAGGATGGTGATGGCGGCGATGGTGTCGATGAAGCAGCCGACGATCAGGATCAGCACGTTGGCCATCAGCAGGAACACCCACTTGTTCTGCGTCACGCTCAGGATGGCGTCCGTCAACGCCTGCGCCGCCTGCGTGGTGGTGAGCAGCCATGCGAACACCGACGCCGCCGTCACGATGAAGAGGACGGACGCGGTGGTCTCGATGGTGTCGAACGACGCCTTGGCCAACGTGCGCAAGGTCATGGATCGATACCGGACCAGCCCCAGGAACAGCGCCCAGATCACGGCGGCGACCGCCGCCTCCGTGGGCGTGAACCAGCCCAGCGTCATGCCGCCGATCAGGATCACCGGCGCCATCAGCGCCATGACGGCGGAAAAATTGAACTTCCAGTCCAGGATCAGCAGGACCGCGAACGCGATTGCGGCGGCAATGTTGGGCGACACGCCCTGCAGCGTCATCAGCCAGATCGACAGCGGAAACGCCAGCACGATCAGCACTTCCAGCGCCGCGCCGCCCAGCCGCTTCCAGTTGAAGGCGACGTCGCCGCCCCAGTTGTTGCGGCGCGCGTAATAGGCCACGGTAAACATCATCATGAGGGTCAGCACGAGGCCGGGAATCAGGCCCGCCAGGAACAGGGAGCCGATCGACACATTGGCCATCATGCCGTAGATGACGAAGGGCAACGAGGGCGGAATGATGGGGCCCAGCGTGGCCGACGCGGCGGTGACGCCGACCGCGAATTCGGTCTGGTAGCCGTGGTCCTTCATGGCCTTGATCTCGATGGTGCCCAGGCCCGCGGCGTCGGCGATGGCGGTGCCCGACATGCCGGCAAACACGACCGAACCGACGATATTGACCTGCCCCAGCCCGCCGCGCATCCACCCCACCAGCGCCACCGCGAAGTTGTAGATGCGGCCGGTGATGCCGGCGATGTTCATCAGATTGCCCGCCAGGATGAAGAAGGGCACGGCCAGGAGCGGGAAGGACTCGACGCCCGCGATCATGCGCTGCGCGACGACGACGTCCGGCACGCTGCCGGAGATCAGGATGTACAGCAGGGACGCGCCCGCCATGGACACCGCCACCGGCAGTCCCATGATCATCAACAGCAGAAAGCTTCCTATCAGTGTGCCCATGTATCGCTCCCGGAAAGACACTGCGGATTCGTGGTGGACGCCGGCTCGCGGTTCAGTCCAGCGACTCGTAGGCCGCGGGGTTTTCCAGGATCGAATAGCCCTGGCGCCAGTTCTGCAGGGATACCTGCAGCGACCGCAGGAACATCATGGCAAAGCCCGCCAGCGCCACCCAGTACACGTAGGCCTTGTTCCAGAACAGCGTGGTCATGGGCTCGTCGCCCACCAGCACGATGTAGCGGTACGTCAGCCATACGGCATAGCCGAAAAAGGCCGTGCGCAGGATATCGATCAGCGTCGACAGCACGCGGCCCACGGGTTTTGGCAGGTAGCGGTACAGGAAGTCCACCTGGATGTGCCGGCACGCGCGCACGCACATGGCCGAGCCCAGGAACACCACGCCGATCAGGCAATACACCGCCAGCTCTTCGGTCCAGGCGTATGAATCGTTCAACACGTAGCGGGAGAAGAACTGCAGGAAGACCAGCAGCGCCATGGCCCAGAAGATGGCCAGGCAGATCCAGTCTTCGGGCTGGTAGCCGGCCAGGCTGACCTCGTGATGGTCGGCCTCTTCGAAGCTGTGGACGATTTCATCCACGGAGGCGACGTGATGCGGGCCGGGCGGCCGGTCCGGCGTGTGGCTGACGGCCGCCATCGGCGCGGCCTTCGCGTTGGAATGCATGGCGTTCCCCTCGTCCGGGATCGGGTACGGAAAGGCGGGCCGGGACGCCGGCCCGCCCGCGCGCTACTTCACCGCCTGGATCTTTTCCCAGTCCGACTTTTCGTAGCCGTACTGCTTGAACGGCACCTTCTCCAGCACGGTGTCGCGAAACTCCTGGACGTTGACCTCGGCCACCGTCAGACCGCGCTTCTTGAACACGTCGACCATCTTCTTTTCGTTGGCGGCCACTTCCGCCGACGCCTTTTCCGCGGCCTGCTGCGCGACCTCGGTGAAGATCTTCTTGTCCTCGTCCGACAGGCTCTTCCAGAGCTTGCCGGAGATCACCGTGTTCAGGTGATCGACGATGTGGCCCGTGAGGATGATGTTCTTCTGCACCTCGTAGAACTTCTTGGCCTCGATGGTGGTGAGCGGATTTTCCTGCGCTTCCACCGTGCCGTTCTGCAGGGCCAGGTAGACCTCGGCGAAGGCGATGGGCGCCGTGTTGGCGCCACAGGCGCGCGGCATGGCCAGGTAGGCCGCGACGTCCGGGACGCGGATCTTCAGGCCCTTCATTTCGCTGCACTTGGTGAACGGGCGATTGGACGTCGTCTGGCGCGTGCCGTAGTACGTGGTCGCGACGATGTGGTTGCCGCTCTTTTCGTCGTAGCCGCGGGTCAGCTCCTTGTAGATGTCGCTCTTGGTGTAGGCGATCAGGTGCTCGGGACTGCGGAAGGTGTAGGGGTAGTAGGTGACGCCGATGCGCGGGAAGGTCTTGGCGGCGAAGCTGGACCCGGAAATGATCATGTCCACCGTGCCCAGGGTCAGCCCCTGGTTGATGTCGTTTTCCTTGCCCAGCTGCGAGGCGGGATAGACATCGATGTGATAGCGGCCGTTGGTGCGCTTTTCGATTTCCTGGGCCGCCCACACCGATGACGTGTGGAAGGGTTCGGACGTCTCGTACACGTGCGCCCATTTCAGCGTGGTCTGGGCCAGCGCGGTGCCGCTCACGGCAAGCGCGACGGCGGCAAATAGCACTTTGATAGCGTTGCCTGACTTCATGTTGTCTCCTCTCTTTGAGGTGGCGGGCTCAACGGCCTGCGTCATGTTTTACATATGGAGTTCACCTTCACTTACTGGAGCTGCACCTACGTACTGCGACTGCGATCCGCCGCCCGCGCCTCCAGGGCGCCGGCGGCATGTTGCTATTCAGCGCGCAACGCATCGGCCGCGCCGGGCCAACTGGCCATCAGGCGGTCGTACGAGCAGGAGAGATGTTGATGCATGGCGGCGCGCGCGCCCTGTTCGTCCCCAGCCGCGATCGCGTCGATGACGCGCCGGTGCTCGGTGATGGCGACGGCCCAGCTATCGGAATTTTCGAAGTAATCGCCCAGCTTCACGGAGAGCGGGTTATGGCGTTCGTCGAACAGCTCGCCCACGACGCGCACCAGCACGGCGTTGCTGGCCATTTCGGCCACGCGCAGATGGAACAGCCTGTCGCCGCGGATGGGCACGCTGCCCGACCGGGCCTCGTCTTCCATGGCGTCGACCGCGTCGCGCAGGCCTTCCACCAGCGCGGGCACTGGATTCAGCGCGGCCTGGGCGGCCAGTTCGCCTTCGATGGTGCGGCGCGCGCGGATGGTCTCGAGCGGGCTTTCGGCGGTCAGGCTGGCGCGCGGCGCGCCGGCCAGGCTGTGCACATACACGCCGGAACCCATGCGGACTTCGACCCAGCCTTCGACTTCCAGCGCGATCAGCGCCTCGCGCACCGAGGGGCGCGAGACGCCCAGCTTCAGCGCGAGGTCGCGCTCGGGCGGCAGGCGCGCGCCGACGGGAAACTCGCCCGCCTCGATCAGCAGGCGGAGCTGATCGGCGATCTGGCGATACAGGCGGCGAGGTTCAATGGTCTGAATCGGCATGCAAGACAAGTCGTTGACAGGACGATGACAGGAGCGAAAGGTAAAGTGGCCTTACCAATTGACCAGAATCCTGCGCCTGCTGCCGTTGGGTCACAATTAGGGTTTGCCCATAGGCGCGCGCCGTGCCACGCGGGCAACCCTTATCTGTTAAAAAGCCGCCACACCCGGCCTTCTTCCGATTCCATGACCCACGACCCGCAACACTCGCCCTTCAAAAGCACCGGCGGCGCGCGCCGCATCCTGAATGCGCTGCGCTATTCATGGCAAGGCCTGAAGGCGGCCGTCCAATACGAGGCGGCCTTTCGCCAGGAACTCGCGCTGGCCGTGCTGATGATCCCGGCGGCCTTTTTCCTGGGCCGCACCACGGTCGAGGTGTTTTTCCTGGTGGGCGTGGTGGTCATGGTGCTGGCGGCGGAACTGCTCAATTCCGCCATCGAGGCGCTGGCCGATGCGCTGTCCGTCGAACGCCATCCCCTGTTGGGACGGGCCAAGGACCTGGGCAGCGCGGCGGTGATGCTGCTGTTGATATTCGCGGGAACGGTCTGGGTGGGAGTGGCCATCAGCCGTTTCGTCATGCATTGACACGGTTCGCACCATGATGAGGATGCGAGCCTATTTATACTGGGACCCATGATGCCTCAATCGACGTCAGCCCCCTCCAAGCGCGTCGTCATCGTCGGCGGCGGCGCGGGCGGCCTGGAACTGGCCGCCAAACTGGGCCGTATCCACGGCCGTCAACACATCACCCTGGTCGACAGCCGGCCCTTCCATATCTGGAAGCCCTCGCTGCATGAAGCGGCCGCGGGCACGCTGGACATCCACCAGGAAGGCCTTTCCTACCTGATGCTGGCCCACATGGACGGCTTCTCGTTTGCCCAGGGCCGCCTGGAAGGCGTCGACCGCGAACGCCGGCTCATCACGCTGGACGCCGTCAACGACGCCCAGGGCCAGGAAGTGCTGCCGCGCCGCGAGTTGCCCTACGACACGCTGGTGCTGGCGCTGGGCAGCACGTCCAACTTCTTCAACACGCCCGGCGCGGCCGAACACGCGGTCACGCTGGACACCACGGAAAATGCCGAGCAGTTCCGCCTGACCATGCTCAAGGCCATGGCGCTGGTGGACCAGGCCAAGGTGCGCAATCCGTCCGCGCGGCTGGATCTGGTGATCGTGGGCGGCGGCGCCACGGGCGTCGAACTGGCCGTCGAACTGACCGAAGCCAGCCACGTCGTCAGCGCCTACGGCCTGCCGAACTTCCGCGCCGACCGGGATCTGGCCATCACGCTGGTCGAGGGCGCGCCGCGCATCCTGTCCGCGCTACCCGAGAAGATCTCGGTCGCGGCAACCAAGCGGCTAACCGAGCTGGGCATCCGCGTGGAAACCTCCTGCCGCGTGTCCGAGGTGACGGACAACTCCGTGCGCACCGCCGACGGGCGCGAATTCCCGGCCCAGTTGTGCATGTGGGCCGCCGGGATCAAGGGCCCCGCCCTGCTGGCCGACCTGGGCCTGCCGCTGAACAAGCTGGGGCAGCTCGAGGTCAACGAGCGGCTCGAAACGCCCGATCCGCACATCCTGGCGCTGGGCGACTGCTGCGCGGCGCCCTGGCGCGACGGGCGCACGGTGCCCGCCCGCGCCCAGGCCGCGCACCAGCAGGCCGACTATCTGACCAAGAAGCTCACCGCCCGGCTGCGCAACCACGCCGAGCCCACCGCGCCCTATGTCTATCAGGATCACGGGTCGCTGGTGTCGCTGGGGCAGGATGCAGGGGTGGGCAGCCTGATGGGCAAGCTCGCCGGACGGGGACTGTTCGTAAGCGGTACACTGGCGCGCTTGATGTACATGAGCCTGCACCTGATGCATCACAGGTCGGTGCTGGGCGCCTCGCGTACCGTCTCCCTTGCCCTGGCTCGCCTGCTCATGCGGCGCACGCGCCCGCGGGTCAAACTGCACTGAACTCCCCCATGAATTTCCTGCAAAAACTCGAACACGCCTGGACCACCAGCAACTCGCTCCTGCAAGTCGGGCTGGATCCCGACCCGCAGCGCTTCCCGCGCGAACTGCAGGACAAGCCCGACGCCATCTTCCAGTTCTGCCGCGACATCGTCGACGCCACCGCGCCGTATGCATGCAGCTTCAAGCCGCAGATCGCGTACTTCGCCGCGCACCGCGCCGAAGACCAGCTCGAAGCGCTGTGCCAGCACATCCGCGACAACCATCCCGACCTGCCCATCGTGCTGGACGCCAAGCGCGGCGACATCGGTTCCACCGCTGAAAACTACGCGCGCGAAGCCTACGAGCGCTACCAGGCGCACGCCCTGACCGTCAGCCCCTACATGGGCCTGGACTCGGTGGAGCCCTACCTGGCGTGGCGGGACCGCGGCGTGATCGTCCTGTGCCGCACCTCCAACCCGGGCGGCTCGGACCTGCAATTCCTGAAAATGGATAACGGCGAGCCGCTGTACCTGCACGTCGCGGGGCTGGTGGCCGACAAATGGAACGCCAACGGCCAATGCGGCCTGGTGGTGGGCGCGACCTTCCCGAACGAACTGGCCTCCGTGCGCCAGCGCATCGGCGACGCCGTGCCCCTGCTGGTGCCGGGCATCGGCGCCCAGGGCGGCGATATCACCGCCACGGTGAACGCGGGCGCCAACGCGGCGCGCAGCGGCATGATGATCAACTCCTCGCGCGCCATCATCTACGCCAGCGGCGGCGATGACTGGCGCGAAGCCGCCGCCGTGGCCGCCAAGGGCCTGCGCGACGCGATCAACGCGGTGCGCTGATCGGACGTCGCGGGGCAGCAAGAGAACGCAGTGAGCGCGGCTAGGGGGCCTATAACCCCCCTAGCGCCGGTTGATCGGCGCGCCCACGAATTCCAGCACCGCGCGCAGCGCGAATTCCACCGAGGCCCGGCGCACCTGCGCCCGGTCGCCGGAAAACACATGCGTTACCGCGCGGCTGCTGATGCCGTCGCCGACCCGCATGGCAAAACCGAAGCACACCATGCCCACGGGCTTGCCCGGCGTCGCGCCCCCCGGGCCGGCGATGCCGGTGGTCGACACGGCCACGTGCGCATTCGGCACCGCCAACAGCACGCCATTCGCCATTTCAAGCGCCACGGGTTCGCTGACCGCGCCGAAGTGCTGCAGGGTTTCGGGCGAAACTTCCAGCTCGGTCACCTTGGCGTCGTTGCTGTAGGTGACGAAGCCGCGCTCAAACCAGTCGCTGGAGCCCGCCACCGCGGTGATGGCGCCCGCCAGCAGGCCCCCCGTGCACGACTCCGCGGTGCCCAGCATCCACCCCTGCCGTCGCAGCACGTCGCCCAGCCGCTCGGACAGGCCGAGGATGGTTGCTTCCGACAACTGCGCGGCCGCCATGTGTGTCCGCGCGCCTTCCTGCTGATCGTTCATCCCAAGACTCCTGTGCGGGCCACCAGCGCCATCACCAGCAAGGCATAGCCGGCCGCCACGATATCGTCCCACATGACACCAAAGCCGCCCTTGATATGGGCGTCGAAGAACTTGATGGGCGGCGGCTTGACGATGTCGAACGTGCGGAACAGCACGAACGCCAGGGTCTGCGCCATCCAGCCGGTCGGCGTCAGCCACAGCACCAGCCAGAACGCCACCATCTCGTCCCACACCATTCCGACATGATCCGACTGCTGGAGTTCTCGGCCCACGCGATGGCACGCCCAGCAACCGTACAGAAAGGCCACGGCCAGGAACACGCCGATGGCCAGGTCCGACGCCGCGGGCGCGGCCGCCACCCAGATCGCCCACGCAAGCAGCGTGCCCCAGGTGCCCGAGGCGGGCCGGATCAGCCCGCTGCCGAACCCGAAGGCGATCAGGCGGCCCGGATCCCGGCATATCCAGGACAACGCGGGGTACGCGGCGCGGCTGCGATCGCGCATGGAGGGAGAATGCTTGTCGGTGGAAGTCATGGAGTGCTGGTTCGGCAAAAGCCAGGAGGCCGCGGGTCAGGCCGCGGGAAAGTGATCGAAGCCCGCGGGCAGGTCCGCCAGCGGGCGGCCTTGAGGATCGAGGACCGACAAGCCCGCCTGCGGCAGGATCTGGCCCACGCGGGTCACGCGCGCGCCGGCCGCGCTGGCCGCCGCCAACACGGCGTCACGCCCGGACGCGGGCGCGGTGAAACAGAGCTGGTAGACGTCGCCCCCGCCCAGCACCGCGCGGCGCAGCGGCGCCGCGTCCAGGCGCGCCAGGGCGGGCGCCACGGGCAGGTCCGCGAACCGCAGGCAGGCGCCCACACGGCTGGCGGCCAGGATATGGCCCAGGTCCTGCAGCAGGCCGTCGGACAGGTCGATCGCCGCATGGGCGACGCCGCGCAGCGCCAGGCCCAGCGCCACTTGCGGTTGCGGCCATTCCAGCGCGTCGCGCGTCGCGGCCAGCAGCGCGGGATCGGCGGGGTACTGTCCGTCCAGCAGCCGGTAGGCCACGTCCGCCGCGCCCAGTTCGCCGGACACCCACACATCATCGCCGGCTTGCGCGCCGTCGCGGCGCAGCGCCTGTCCGGGCGGCACCGCGCCGAACACCGTCACGCTGATCGCCAGGTCATGCGCGCTGCGCGTGGTGTCGCCGCCAATGAGCGGGCAGCCGTGCGCGGCGGCCAGCGCATGAAAGCCTTCCGCAAAGGCCGCCAGCCAGGGCTCGTCCAGGCGCGGCAAGGCCAGCCCCAGCACGCAGCCGATGGGACGCGCGCCCATGGCCGCCAGGTCGGACAGGTTGACCGCCAGGGACTTGTGCCCCAGGGCTTTGGGATCGACGTCGGGAAAGAAATGCCGGCCTTCCAGCAGCAGATCCGTGCTGGTGGCCACCTGCTCGCCGGGCGGAACAGGAAACAGGGCGCAGTCATCGCCCACGCCCAACAGGCCGGCCGGCGCCGAGCGGGTGAAGTAGCGCGCAATCAGATCAAATTCGGACGCCACCGCGCCTCCACAATCGGCTATCAATGGGTCGGCGTCGCATCGACCGGGGCGCTCCGCGCGCCCCGTAGCGGGGCCGCGCGGATCCGGCTCCGCCGGTCCGCAGCGGCGCCCCCTTGAGGGGGGCCCGCCCAGGGGGAAGCGCGCAGCGCTTCGGGGGTGGGTCTAGCTAGCGCCGTTGCTGCGCGGCGGCCTGGACTTCGTGCGCGCGCACGTCGGCAGCCAGCTTGTCGAGCACGCCGTTGACGAACTTGAAGCCGTCGGTGCC
Source organism: Achromobacter sp. MFA1 R4 (assembly GCF_900156745.1). NCBI lineage: Bacteria > Pseudomonadati > Pseudomonadota > Betaproteobacteria > Burkholderiales > Alcaligenaceae > Achromobacter > Achromobacter sp. MFA1 R4. The sequence goes on from NZ_LT707065.1 coordinate 1,045,797, forward strand.
GCCGAACGATTTGGCCAGTTCGACGGCCTCGTTGATGGCGACCTTGTACGGCACTTCGACGTGATGGATCAGTTCGAAGCTGCCGATCAGCAGGATGCCGTGCTCAACGGGCGACAACTCGGCCAGCGGGCGGTCGACGTAGGGCGTGAAGCGCTCGCGCAGCGTGGGCGCTTCGCGCAGCACGCCATGCAGCAAGGTCTTGAACCACTGCGCGTCGGCCTCGGAAAAATCCTCGGTGTCGCGCAGGTGGGCGTCGATCTCGCCGGCGTCCTGCGTGCCTTCGCCGCCGCGCAGCAGCCACGCGTACACGCCCTGCAGCGCGAATTCGCGTGCACGGCGCCGCGCGCTGCGCGCGTTGGCGCGGGCCTGCGCCGCGCTATCAGCGCTGCTCGTCGTCTTCTTCGTCGTCAAAATCTTCGTCCTCGTCGTCTTCGTCTTCGTCTTCTTCCTCGGGTTCCAGCGCCGCCACCAGGTTGGCCATTTCAACGGCCACCTGGGCGCAGTCGCGGCCCTTGCCCGCGGCACGGGCCTGCGCCTGCTCGTCGGTGTCGACGGTCAGCACGCCGTTCGCGACGGGGATACCGGTTTCGAGGGAGATACGGGTGATTGCCGTGGCCATTTCATTGCTGACCACTTCAAAGTGATAGGTTTCGCCGCGGATGACTGCGCCCAGCGCGATCAGGGCGTCGAACTCGAACGTTTCGGCCATGTGCGACAGGGCCACGCCCAGTTCCAGCGCGCCGGGCACGGTGGCGACCATCACGTCGCGCTCGTCCACGCCGAGTTCGGCCAGTTCCTTCAGGCACGCTTCGAGTTCGGCCTGGCCGATTTCTTCGTTGAAGCGGGCGCGTACGATGCCGATGTGCAGCCCTTCGCCGTTCAGGTCGGGGGTGAGGATGTAAGGGTTCATGTGTCGGCCTTCAGTGTGTTGCGGGAGTGTTCTGCGGGTCGCAATCGTAACCCGTAATGGTGAGCGAAAAGCCCGCCATGCTGGGCATCTTGCGCGGCCGGGCCAGGAGCCGCATCTGGCCCACGTTCAGGTCGCGCAGAATCTGGGCGCCGATCCCGTAGGTGCGCAGGCCGAATCGATCGGCGTTGGCGGCATTGGACTGGGCCTTCGGGTCGTTCCAGCCTGCAATCTGGCCAAACAGGTGTTCGGTGGACGACTGGCAGTTCATCAGCACCAGCACGCCGGCCGGGGCGCTGGCGATGGCCTTGAGCGCCTGGGCCACGCCCCAGCTGTGCGGGCTTGCGCCGGTGTCCAGCACGTCCAGCACGGACGCGGGTTCGTGCACCCGGACCAGCGTCTCGGCGTCGGGAGTCACATTACCATGCACCAGCGCCAAATGGGCGGAGCCCGTGGCGGCGTCTTCATAGGCCACGGCCTCGAAGGTGCCCCAGGCCGTCTGCATGGTGCGTTTGCCCACGCGCTTGACGATGGATTCGTGCTCGCTGCGGTATTGGATCAGGTCGGCGATGGTGCCGATCTTCAGGCCGTGCTGGCGGGCGAATTCCACCAGGTCCGGCAGGCGGGCCATGGTGCCATCGGGCTTGAGGATTTCGCAGATGACCGCGGCGGGCGTCAGGCCGGCCATGGCGGTCAGGTCGCAGCCGGCCTCGGTGTGGCCGGCGCGCACCAGCACGCCGCCGGGCACGGCGCGCACCGGGAAGATGTGGCCGGGCTGGACCAGGTCGGACGGCTTGGCGTCGCGCGCCACGGCCACCTGGATGGTGCGGGCGCGGTCGGCGGCCGAAATGCCGGTCTCGACGCCTTCGGCGGCCTCGATGGACTGCGTGAAATTGGTGCCGTAGCGCGTGCCGTTGCGGGCGGCCATCATGGGCAGCTCAAGCTGGCGGCAGCGTTCTTCGGTCAGGGTCAGGCACACCAGGCCGCGGCCATGGGTGACCATGAAGTTGATGGCTTCGGGGGTGACGAATTCGGCGGCCATGACGAGGTCGCCCTCGTTTTCACGGTCTTCTTCGTCAACCAGGATGACGATGCGGCCGGCGCGAAGCTCGGCGATGATCTCGGCAACCGAAGCGATACCGAAGGATTCCGGCTCGGAGCCGGGCAGGGGGGACAACTGGACGGACATGGCGTGACACGTAAACCAGGCGGGAAAGTCCGGATTTTACCGCCCCCGCGCGCGGAATCCCTATCGAAGGCTGGCCGGCCCGTTCGGGCGGGGGCATCCGGTTAAACTTTCGCCCGGAGATCCCCCAGAAAAACGAAGGAAAAACCTCATGCAAGCCCTAGCGGCCATGCCTTTGAACATCGCGGCAGCCGTCCGCGTCGTCCTGACCGACATCGACGATACGCTGACCACCGAAGGCCGCCTGCCGGCCGACGCCTACGCCGCGCTGGAACGCCTGGAACAGGCCGGCATCCAGGTCGTGCCGATCACCGGCCGCCCGGCGGGCTGGTGCGATCACATCGCCCGCATGTGGCCCGTGCGCGCGGTGGTCGGCGAGAACGGCGCGTTCTACTACGCCTATGACCGCAAGGCGCGCCGCATGACCACCCATTACTGGACCGACGCGGCCTCGCGCCAGGCAAGCCGCAAGCGGCTGGACGCGATCCGCGACCGCGTCCTGGCCGAGGTGCCGGGCAGCGCGGTGGCCAGCGACCAGGACTACCGCGTGGCCGACCTGGCCATCGACTTCTGCGAGGACGTGCCCGCCCTGCCCGACGCGGCGATCAGCCGCATCGTCCAGATCTTCCAGGACGCCGGCGCGCAGGCCAAGGTCAGCTCGATCCACGTCAACGGCTGGTTCGGCGACTACGACAAGCTGACCATGACCCGCACGATGTTCCAGCGCGAATTCGGCATGGACGTGGCCGGCGCCCTGGACAGCACGCTTTTCATCGGGGACTCGCCCAACGACGAGCCGATGTTTGCCTACTTCCCGATCTCGGTCGGCGTGGCCAACATCCAGGCGCAGTTGCACCGCCTGACACACCGCCCCGCTTTCGTGGCCGCGTTCCATGGCGGCGGGGGCTTCGTCGAAATGGCCGACCGGCTGCTCGCCGCGCGCCAGCCTTCCCAAGTCCAGCCGGCCTGAGGTCAGCACACCGTGGCAACTTCCAAGACAGCGGCGCCCGCCAACGACGGCCGCCGCAGCATCCAGTCCATCGAGGTGGGCGCGCCCCTGCTGGCCGCCCTGGTCGATGCCGGCAAGCCGCTGACCCTGCGCGACCTGGCGGCCGGCGCGGGCATGACGTCCGCCAAGGCGCACCCCTACCTGGTCAGTTTCATCCGCGTGGGACTGGTGCAGCAGGACGCCACCACCGGCCAATACGAGCTGGGCCCGTTCGCCCTGCAGATGGGCCTGGTCAGTCTGCAGCGCCTGGACCCGGTGCGCGTGGCCATGCCCGAGATCGCCAAGCTGCAGTCCGAGATCGGCCACACCCTGGGCATCGCGGTGCTGGGCTCGCACGGCCCCACCATGATCCACATGACCGAAGCCAGCTACCCGGTCCACGTGAACATGCGCAAGGGCACGGTGATGTCCATGCTGCATACCGCGACGGGACTGGTTTTCGCGGCCTGGCTGCCGCCCAAGGTCAGCGAACACTACATCGCGCGCGAGGAAGGCGACACCGCCGTGATCGCCAGCATGCCGCCCCCGCGCAAGGCCTCGCGCGCCAACATAGAGGCCCAATTGGCCGACATCCGCGTGCACGGCATGGCGCGCGCGCTGGGCAACCCGCTGCCCGGCGTGGACGCGCTGTCCGTGCCGGTCTTTGACAACACCGGCAGCATCGTCCTGGCGCTGACCAGCCTGGGACCGACGGGGCTGTTCGACGTGTCGTGGGACGGCGCGATCGCGCGTCCCCTGCTGGCCTGCGCCCAGGAAATCTCCCGCAAACTCGGCTTCCGCGGCTGAACGCGCTTCGCGCAAAAACGAACACAAAGCGAACAAAACGAACAAAAGACGAAAAAAAAGGCAGGGACTTTCCCGAGTGTGCCGTCCCCGGTTGTGTGTTTGAATTCAGCAAATATTCAATTCATACCTACACGAGGAGACACACGATGCAAGCCTTGCGTCTTATGCAGGCGGCCGCTCTGGCCGCATTCGCTTTTGGAGCGTCCGCCGCCCAGGCCGCCGACACCTGCTCCAACCGCGGCGACCTGGACCAGATGTACTGCGACGCGAACAAGGACCTGGTGGCCGACACGCCCACCGATGCGTCCAAGCTCAAGACGCCTTCCACGCTGGTGTTCACCTACACGCCGGTGGAAGACCCGGCCGTGTACGAAGACATCTTCAAACCCTTCACCAAGCACCTGTCCGAATGCACGGGCAAGCGCGTGGTGTTCTACCAGGTGCAGAGCAACGCGGCTGAAATCGAAGCCATGCGCTCGGGCCGCCTGCACGTGGGCGGTTTTTCGACGGGCCCCACGGCCTTTGCCGTGAACATCGCGGGCGCCGTGCCGTTCGCCGTCAAGGGCTACGCCGACGGCTTCCAGGGCTACAACCTGATCGTGATCGTCAAGAAGGACAGCCCCTACCAGAAGCTGACCGACCTGAAGGGCAAGAAGCTCGCGCACACCGCGCCGTCTTCGAACTCCGGCCACATGGCGCCCGTGGCGCTCTTCCCCAAGGAAGGCCTGACGCCCGACAAGGACTACAAGATCATCTTCTCCGGCAAGCACGACCAGTCCGTCATGGGCGTGAACTCCGGCGACTACGACGCCGCTGCCGTGGCATCGGACGTCTTCAAGCGCATGGTCGAGCGCGGCCAGGTCAAGGAAGCCGATTTCCGCATCATCTACACCAGCGAGAAGTTCCCGACCTCGTCGTTCGCCTATGCGCATGACCTGGAGCCGAAGTTCCGCGACCAGATGCTCAAGTGCTTCTACGACTACCGCTTCCCCGCGGAAATGTCCAAGGCCTTCGACGGCGCCGACCGCTTCTATCCGGTGACCTACCAGAAGGACTGGGCCATCGTCCGCCAGGTGGCTGAATCCGGTGGCGAAAGCTTCAACCGCGCCGCCTACGACCGCGAATCCGCAAAGAGCAAGAAGTAATCCAGCATGACGACGTCGCTACGCATTTCCGGCCTGGTCAAGGAATACCGGGCCGGCCGGCCGGTCCTGAACGGCATCGACCTGCAGATCGCCGGTCAGGGGCTCACCGCCATCATCGGGCCTTCGGGCACCGGCAAGAGCACGCTCCTGCGCTGCATCAATCGGCTGATCGAGCCCACCAAGGGCGAGATCGTGCTGCAATCCGACGATGGCGCCGTGGACCTGGCGCGCGTGCGCGGCGCGTCGCTGCGCCGTGCCCGCCGCCGCATCGGCATGGTGTTCCAGGAATACAACCTGGTCGAACGCCTGACCGTCATGGAAAACCTGCTGACCGGCAGGCTGGGCTACACCTCGGCCATGAAGGCCTGGATGCGGCGCTTCGAGCCCGAGGACATCGAGCATGCCTACAAGCTGCTGGACACCGTCGGCCTGGCCGGGTTTGCCGACCAGCGCGCCGATGCGCTGTCGGGCGGCCAGCGCCAGCGCGTGGGCATCGCCCGCGCGCTGATGCAGCGCCCGCAGTTGCTGCTGGCCGACGAGCCCACGTCCTCGCTCGATCCCAAGACCTCCGTCGAGATCATGGAACTGCTGTCCGCGCAGGGCAGCGCCACGGGCATCCCCGTCATCGTCAACATCCACGACGTCGAACTGGCGCGCCGATACGCCACGCGCATCGTCGGCATGTCGGGTGGCCACGTGGTCTATGACGGCGACGGCCAGGGCCTGGACGCGTCCATGCTCAAGACCATCTACGGAGGCGAGTCTTGGCTGGAATGACGCAACCCCGGGGCGGCCTGCGCCCCTTCGCCATGTCGGGGCGCGCCAAGATGGGCGTGCTGCTGCTGGTGATCTACACCCTCTATGCCGGCGCACAGCTCGACTTCAGCTGGACGCGCTTCGAATCCGGCATGGGCCACGCGTCGACGTTCCTGGCGCGCATGTTCCCGCCCAATTTCGAAAAGCCCGACACCTTGTGGAAGGGCATCGCGGAAAGCCTGGAGATCGCTGTCCTGGCCTCGATGCTGGGCATCTTCCTGGCCCTGCCCGTCGGGCTGCTGGGCGCGCGCAACATGATGCCCGCGTGGATCTCCTGGCCCGCGCGGTCGCTGGTCGCGCTGTGCCGCGCCCTGCACCCGGTCATCGTCGCCATCCTGTTCGTCAAGGCCGTCGGCTTCGGCGCGCTGGCCGGCATCCTGGCGCTGACCGTCGCATCCATCGGCTTCATCGGCAAGCTCTTCACCGAGGCCATCGAAGAAATTTCGCTCAAGCAGGTCGAGGCCGTCCGCGCGACCGGCGCATCGTTCGCCAACGTGATCGTGTTCGGCGTGCTGCCGCAGGTGTTCGCCCGCTTCATCGGCTTTGCCACCTACCAGTTCGACTCCAACCTGCGCAACTCCACGATGGTGGGGATCGTGGGCGCGGGCGGCGTGGGCGGCACCCTGTTCTCGGCCTTCCAGCGCTTCGACTACGACTTCGTCAGCGCCATCCTGCTGACCCTGATCGCCATCATCATGCTGGGCGAGATCCTGGCCGGCTTCGTGCGGGCCGTGTTCCTGGACAATCTGGGCTTTGACCGCATCCTGCAGAGCCGCTTCGCCGGCGCGCGCGGCATGGGCAGCAGCAAGCCGACGGCGGCACGCAAGGCGGAGGTGGACGAATGAACGCCCACGTTTCTCCCCTGAACCCCGCCGGCCAGCCGCGCGTCTGGCAGCGCTACAGCATGGGCCAGCGCCTGCTGCGCTTTGCGCTGTACCTGCTGGTGGTGGCGGCCATCGTGCAGGCGATCCGCGGCGTGGAGATCATCCCGGAGTTCCTGTACGACGCGCCCGAACAGATGGCCGACCTCTTCCGGCGCATGTGGCCGATCGACTGGGCTTACTACCCGGACGGCGTCCACAACGCCCTGGTCGAAACGCTGCACATCGCCACGCTGGGCACGATCCTCTCGGTGTTCATGGCCGTGCCGGTGGGCCTGCTGGCGGCCAACAACCTCACGCCCAGCAAGACCATCAACATGCTGGCCCGGCTGATCCTGGTGTCCAGCCGCTCGGTCAACTCGCTGGTCTGGGCGCTGCTGTTCATCGCCATCTTCGGCCCCGGCGCGCTGGCCGGCACGCTGGCCATCGCGTTCCGCTCCATCGGCTTTGTCGGCAAACTGGTCGGCGAAGCCATCGAGGAAGCGCAGCGCGGCCCCATCGAAGCCGTCACGGCCACCGGCGCCAGCAAGGCCTCGGTGATCTGGTATGCCTATTGGCCGCAGATCCGCCCGGCGTTCTGGTCCATCGTGCTGCTGCGCTGGGACATCAACGTGCGCGAATCGGCGGTGCTGGGACTGGTCGGCGCGGGCGGCATCGGCATGGCGCTGGACACCGCCCTGAACCTGTTCCAGTGGGATCGCGTCGCGCTGGTGCTGGCTGCCATCTTCGTGGTGGTGGTGCTGGCCGAGATCATCATCACGCAGGCGCGCAAACGCATCCTGTAGCGCGCACCGGTTGCCGTACGCTGCTCGGTTTCCCCTGACAGCGCTCCTTCGCCGCCCCCTGGGGCGGCGTTTTTCTTGGGGCCTTCCGGCTGGCGGCCGCCGCGGTGGCCGTCTTGTTATTGCGCCGCAAACACGTCTATGCTCAATGTGAACAAATTATGAACGGTCATCAAATCGCACCTGTGCGTTGATTAAGATCTCGGCTTTTGCCGTTGGACACCCCGCTGCCATGTCGGAACAGGAATTGAAACTGCACGTGCCCACGGCTTCACGCCAGGCCGTGCTGCGTGAAGTCAAGCAGCGCGAAGCCACGCGCATCCGCTTGCATGCCATGTATTTCGACACGCCCGAGCGCGAGCTTGCGCGGGCGCGCATCGCGATCCGGCTGCGCCAGGAGGGGCCCGACTGGGTCCAAACCTTGAAGATGCCCGGCGCCGACGCCATCTCGCGCATCGAAATGAACCATCCGCGTCCGGGCCCCGTGCTCGACCTGTCGGTCTACGCCGGCACCGAAGTCGAGGCCGCGCTTTCCGCCATCAAGGGCGAACTGGGCCTGCGCTACGAAACCGACGTGCAGCGCCTGCTGCGCAAGGTGCGCACGCGCTACGGCACCGTCGAACTGGCCTACGACACCGGCATCCTGCGCGCGGGCGCGCTCGAATTGCCGATCTCCGAACTGGAATTCGAACTGGTATCGGGCCGCCCCGCCGCCATTTTCTCCGCGGCGCGAGGCTGGCAGCAGCGCCACGCCCTGATCCTGGATCCGCGCAGCAAATCCGAACGCGGCGACGCGCTGGCCCAGCTTGCGCAGCGCCTGGCCGAGGTGGACGCCACGCCTGGCGACGACCTCGAAACGCGGCGCGCGCAGGCCATCGCCCAATTCTGGGCGCCGCGCGGCGCCGCGTCCGTGAAACTGCGCGACGACATGACCCCGCCGCAGGCCATGGGCGCCATCGCCGCCGAATGCCTGGACCAGATCTGCCGCAATGCCGCCGTGCTGGCCGAGGTCGACACCGAAGGCGTGTATCGCGCCGGCAACTCGGAACACGTGCACCAGCTGCGCGTGGGCGTGCGCAGGCTGCGGTCGGCCTGGAAGCTGTTCGACGGCTGGATCGCGCCCATCCCCGATTCCCTGCTGCAGGGTGTGCGCACGCACTTTGCGGCCTTCGGCGCCAATCGCGACCAGGACGTGCTGAACGAAACCGTCGCGCCCGCGCTGATGCGCGCCGGCATGCCGGTCATCCCCATGGAAGCCGCGCCGCCGGAAGAGGACGCACAGACCATCGCGGGCGGTCAGGCATTCCAGGCGTGGCTGCTGGAACTGCTGGAATGGACGCTGGACGTGCCGCCCGTGCAGCCGGACGCGGACAGCCAGACCATCGCCAACGGCACGCCCACCGACGCCGCGCCCGAGCCCGCCATCCGGCTGGAGGGCGGCGTGGCCGGCCCGACCATCAAGCCCACCATCATTCCGATGCTGACGCCGGAACCCCAACCGCAGCGCCTGCACAAGCTGCTCGCGCGCCGCCTGCATCGCTGGCACGGCAAGGTGGCCGACCAGGGCACGCACTTCGCGTCGCTCGACATCCCCACGCGCCACGAACTGCGCAAGCGCGGCAAGCGCCTGCGCTATGGCTTGTCGTTCGCGGAATCGCTGCTGCCGGCCGCCAAGCTGCGCGGCTATCGCAAGCTGCTGTCGCGCGTGCAGGACGTGCTGGGCGAAATCAACGATCTGGCGATGGCCAAGGACTACTACCAGTCATGTACGGCCACGCACCCGCAGGCCTGGTTCGCGCTGGGCTGGATCAGCGCGCGCCTGGACGAACTGGTCATCGAGGCGCAGATGGCCTTTGACGACCTCGCGCAAAGCAAGCCTTTCTGGAAGTAGCGCAAGGCGCCATTCCGGGCACGCCAAACGACAACGGGACGGCGCTTGCGCACCGTCCCGCACTGCCTGCGTAGGCAGGCGCATCGACTGGACGTGTCAGTCGGCCAGCAGCGCCGCCGCGAACTCGTCCGCGACGAAGGGCTGAAGGTCTTCCAGGCTTTCGCCCACGCCAATCCAGTACACCGGAACCGGACGCACGCCCTGGCTGCCCGCGGCCACGGCGGCCAGCGTGCCGCCCTTGGCGGTGCCATCCAGCTTGGTCACGACCAGGCCGGTCAGATTGATGGCCGCATCGAAAGCGCGGATCTGCGCCAGCGCGTTCTGGCCGGTGTTGCCGTCCACCACCAGCAGCACCTCATGCGGCGCGGTCGCGTCGGCCTTGCCGATCACGCGACGGATTTTCTTCAGTTCTTCCATCAGGTGAAGCTGCGTGGGCAGGCGGCCGGCGGTATCCACCATCACCACGCCCATGCCGCGCGCGCGGCCGGCGTTGACCGAGTCGAACGCCACCGCGGCCGGGTCGCCGCCATCCTGCGAAATCACGCTGACGTTGTTGCGGCTGCCCCATTCCACGAGCTGTTCGCGCGCCGCGGCGCGGAAGGTGTCGCCGGCAGCCAGCAGCACGCTGGCGCCCTGGCGCTGGAAAGTGTGCGCCAGCTTGCCGATCGACGTGGTCTTGCCCGCGCCATTGACGCCGGCGATCATCACCACCAGCGGCTGCGTGCGCTTCAGGTCGAAGGCGCGTTCGAGCGGCCGCAGATGGTCGGCCAGGAGCTGGCGCAGGGCCGCCTTGACCTTGGCCGGGTCCTCGATGCGCTCTTTCTTGACGCGCGCCCGCAGCGCGGTCAGCAGCTTCTCGGTCGCCTCCAGGCCCGCATCGGCCATAATGAGGGCCGATTCGAGTTCCTCGAACAGGTTCTCGTCGACTTTCACGCCGACGAAAATGCCGCCGATGCTCTGCCCGGTGCGGGACAGGCCCTGCTTCAGGCGCGACAGCCAGGACGCTTTCTTGGGCGCCTCGGCGGGCGCGGGTTCCGCGGCGGGCGGCGCGGCCGGCACGGGCGCAGCCACCGGCGCGGACGGCGGCGTCGGAGCGGGCATGAACGCGGGCTGCGGCGCGCGGACGGGCTCGACAACCGGCGCGGCTGACACGACAGGCGCGGGTGGCGCGACCGGAGCCGGGGCCGGAGCGGAAACGGACGAGGACGGCGCGGCGGGTGCGAATGCCGGCGCAGGTGCAGGTGTTGCAGCAGGTGCAGGCGTTGCGGCAGGAGCGGAAACCGAAGCCGGCGCCGCAGTTGGGGCGGGCACCGGCGCAGGCGCTGAACCCGGAACCGAGCCCGGCGTCGCGGCGGGCGCGGGAACCGAAACGGAAGGCGTAACCGGTGCAGAAACCGGAGCCGAAACCGGCGCGGCAGATTCCTGGCGGCCCGCAGGCGCAGGGACGGCCGGCGCCGGGCTGGCCGGGGCTACGGCGGGCTCTGCGGGCGCGACGCTGGCGTCGACGACCTCCGGCGGCGGCGCGGGCTGAGCCGGCGTGGCGGGCGGAGGGGATTTTTTCTTGAAGAAGCGGCTAAACATGGGTAACAAGTATATTCGTATCGTCGGGGGCCAATACCGGCGCACCCCCATCGTCGTTCCCGACGTGGAGACGCTGCGTCCCACGCCCGACCGGGTGCGCGAAACGCTATTTAACTGGCTTACTCACCTGTGGGGCGGCGAATTCGCCGACAAGCAGGTACTGGATCTGTTCGCCGGCAGCGGCGCCCTGGGCTTCGAGGCGGCCTCGCGCGGCGTGGCGCATGTGCAGATGGTCGAGCGGGACAAGACCGCCGCGTCCGCGCTGCGGACACTGCGCGACAAGCTCAAAGCCGACATGATACGCATCCATGTCGGGGATGCGATGCAGGTCGCCGAACGGATGGATGCGTCGCGGTTCGACCTCATCCTGCTGGATCCTCCCTTTGGACAGGGCTGGCTGCCGCGCCTGTGGCCCATTTTGCCGGGCATCCTGACCGATCATGGGCTAGTCTATGTCGAGGCGGAATCCGCCATCGAAGCGCCCGAGGGATTCCAGATTGTGCGGCAGGACAAGGCCGGCGCGGTCCACTTCCATCTTCTGGAATTTGCTGCATTGCGGAAATAGATCAATAATCCGGGCTTCGGAGGATGGTGTACACCACAAATAACGGTACGGAGCTCGCATGATCATCGCTGTTTATCCCGGCACTTTCGACCCGCTGACCAGGGGCCACGAAGACCTGGTCCGCCGTGCAGCCACGCTTTTCGACAAAGTCGTGGTGGGGATCGCCATTAGCCGCAACAAGAAGCCCTTCTTCAGCATCGACGAGCGCGTGGAGATCGCGCGCGAAGTGCTGGGGCACTACCCCAACGTGGAAGTGCAGAGCTTTGGCGGCCTGCTGAAAGACTTCGTGCGCGACCAGGGCGGCCGCGTCATCGTGCGCGGCCTGCGCGCGGTGTCCGACTTCGAATACGAATTCCAGATGGCCGGCATGAACCGCCATCTGCTGCCCGACGTCGAAACGCTCTTCATGACGCCGTCGGACCAATACCAGTTCATCTCGGGCACCATCGTGCGCGAGATCGCCCAGCTGGGCGGGGACGTCAGCAAGTTCGTCTTTCCGTCCGTGGAGCGCTGGCTCCAGGAAAAGGCCAAGGAACGCCGCGAACAGTCCTGGCCGGGCTGACACCCGCCGGCAGCATCCCCGAACGGGCGCGCAAGCGCCCTTTTCGCGCTTTCCGGGCCGCGGCCGCCCGGCGCTACAATGACAGCGCCCCTTGCCTTGCTCCGCTGCCCATCATGGCCCTCACCATCACCGAAGAATGCATCAATTGCGACGTTTGCGAGCCCCAGTGCCCGAACGAAGCGATCTCCATGGGCGAGGACTATTACGTCATCGACCCCGACCGGTGCACGGAGTGCGTCGGCCATCACGATGAACCCCAATGCAAGGTGGTCTGTCCCGTGGAATGCATCGAACTGCATCCGCAGTGGCATGAAGGCCAGGAGCAGCTCATGGCCAAGTACCGACGCCTGACCGGTGCCGCATGAGTGACGCGGCGCCGCCCAGCCTCAACCTTTCCCCTCCCACACACCATGCCCGCCGCGACCTCTCCGCGTCCGCGGTCGCCGCGGGGCTGGTCGCCGTATTGGTCAGCTTTGGCGGCACCGCCGTGCTGATGGTGCAGGCGGGCCATGCCGCCGGGCTTGACGCCGCGCGCATCGGGTCCTGGATCGGCTCGTTGAGCCTGGTGCTGGGCCTGGGCGGCGCGTTCTACAGCCTGCGCACCGGGTTGCCGGTGGTCATGGCGTGGTCCACGCCTGGCGCCGCCCTGCTCGTCACCGCGCTGGCCGGCGTGCCGTTCGATGAAGCCGTGGGCGCCTTTGTCCTGGCGGCCGGCCTGACGCTGGCCTGCGGCCTTTTCGGCTGGATCGACCCCATCCTGCGCCGCATCCCCGGCGAAGTCGCCGCCGCGATGCTGGCCGGCGTGCTGCTCAATTTCGGCATGGGGATCTTCAGCAACATCTCCAGGCAGCCCGCCCTGGTGCTGGCCATGTGCGCCGCCTACCTGCTGTGCCGCCGCTGGGCGCCGCGCTACGCGGTGCTGGTGGTGATGGCGGTAGCCGTGGCCATGGCCGCGGCAATGGGCCTGATGCAGGTGAACCTGCTCGACTGGCGCCTGACCGAATTCGTCTGGACCACGCCCGCCTTCAGCGCGCAGGCGGCGGTCAGCCTGGGCATCCCGCTCTTTGTCGTGGCCATGGCCTCGCAGAACCTGCCCGGCCTGGCCATTCTGCAAGCCGCCGGCTATCGGCCGCCGGCGTCGCGCCTGGTTGCCGCCACCGGCCTGCTGGGCCTGGTCGCCGCGCCTTTCGGCGCGCACAGCGTCACCATGGGCGCGATCAGCGCGGCCATCTGCACAGGCCCCGAAGCGCATCCCGATCCCGGCAAGCGCTACATCGCGGCTGCCACCTACGGCATCGGCTACGTCGCGCTCAGCATTGTCGCAGGCGCCGTGGCGGTCTTTTTCCAGGCGCTGCCGGCCGCCCTGCTGGCCGCACTGGCGGGACTGGCGCTCCTGGGCACCATCATGGGCGGCATGGCGGCGGCCATGGCCAATCCGCAGCGGCGCGAAGCGGCGCTCATCACGCTGCTGGCGACGGCTTCGGGATTCAGTTTCTGGGGGATCGGTTCGGCCTTCTGGGGCCTGGCTGCGGGCCTGCTGGCCCACACCGCTTTCGAATACAAGCGCACCCGGACCTGACGGGGCCCGGGCGGCGCCCTCGCCCGCTCAGGTGGGCCAGGCGGCCACGGGCGTGTCGGGATGCACCTTCATGATGCGGCAGGGCACCTGCGCGAAGTTCGAGATCCACGCCGCGGCCAGTTCGCCTTCATCGATCACGTCGATGGCCTGCTCTCCCACCATCATGCTGTAGCGCACGCTGTCGTCGTCTTCGATGACGTCCAGCGGGATATCCATGCGCAGCATGCCGGGCGCCTTGAGCACCAGGTAGCCCAGGCGCAGTTCCACCGACACCTCGGCCAGCCTGGGGCACAGCTCGCGGTTCAGCCACTGCCCCGAATCGTTGGCGACCAGCCACTGCCGGTGATAGGCGGCGGCCTGCGATTGCGTCGTCACGCCGCATTCGGCGACAGGCTGGAATTGGTCAGCGCTCATTTGCCCAACAGTCCTTTCAATGCCTTGTCCACGGCGGCGCCGTTCTTGCCCTTGCCGGAGACCGCTTCCTTGAGCTTGTTCTCCAGGCTGCGCTTCAGGATGCCGCCGATGGCGTCCTTCCAGAGCAGCGTGTACGAGGGATTGTCGAACGGCCCCTTGAAGTGGACGGGGATGGTCACGTCCTTCAGGTCGATCAATTCCTTGCCTTCCGGATCGGCGGCCGGGTTGATGACGCGCGCGCGCGCCACCACATCCAGTTCGCTTTTCACGAAGTCGATGCTGGCCGGATCGCCCTGCGTCACACGCAAGAGCGGCGACACGAAGCTCAGGCGTTTCACCGTGGCGACACCCTTGGCAATCGCCAGGTCGGCTTCCAGTTCCGAGAACGCCGTCTGCTTGCTGGTGTCGGCGGGCACCGTTTCGTTCTGCGCGTCGGGCGAGAACCGGGCCTTCAGGTCGCGCAGCGTCTGCGTGAGGTCGATGCCCTTGACCGCCCCGTCACGCAGGCGCAACTGCAGGGTGCCGGCCAGGGCGCTTTTCATGGCGTAGGCATTGGCGCCGGCAGTCTTCAGGTCCAGCGCCAGGCTGCCCGTTCCGCTCAGCACGTTCTTGCGCGCCAGGTCCATGAGCAGGGGCTCGATCGCGATGCCGGCCAGCGACATCTTCGTGGCGACCTGATTGCCTTGCGCCGCATCCACCGACAACGCGCCGCCCAGCTTGCCACCATAGAGGCCCGCCGCGATGTTGGATATTTCCAGCTTGCCCTTGTCCAGCTTCACGGCGGCCGACACCTCATCGGCCTTCAGGCCGCGCACGACCAGCTTGCCGACCTTCAAGGTGCCGTTGACGCTGGGACCGATCAGTGCCGACAGGTTGATCGTATCGTCGGCGGGCGCAGCCGGCGCGGGCTGCGCGGCAGGCTTGGATTCGTCTTTCTTGCCGTCAGCGGGCGGCTTGGGTGGCGTGACCGGCACCGGCGGCACCAGCTTGTCCAGGTCCAGCGTATCCACGGCCAGCGCGAACTTCATCTGCGGCGAATCGGCGGAGAGCTTGGTGATGTCGGCGCTGAGATCGAACTTGCCGCCTTCCAGCACGGCGTTGATCTTGCTGGTGGCCTGGTCCTTCAGCAGATCCAGCGTGAGGCTGCCGATGACGGGAATCTGCAGGCTGCCCTTGGGCAGGCCAGGGTCCGTGATGTTCACGTCGCCGCGCAGCGCCGACATGGCGCCGCTGCGTTGCAGGAGATTCAGGGTGAGCGGCGAGGCAAAATTCAGCTTCACCACCCGTTCGCCCGTCTTGGACGTGCTGTCCAGCTTGGCTTCCTTGATGTCCAGTTCGCCCGCATTGCCGCTGATGCCGTTCATGCCGAGGCTGGCGTCCAGGCCACTGATGCGCAGACGGCCGGTCAGCGCCTCGCCGGTGGCCGAGGCGGGAGAGATATTGAGCGCCGGCGCGTCGACCGCCAGTTCGAAGGGGCCATCGGCCACGCCGCCCTTGGCGCGCACAGCCAGCTTTTCGATCTGGAGCTGGCTCTTGTGCGGGTCGATCGCCAGCTTGGGGATCGCCACGCTGGCTTCCACGTTGGTCGCGCGCACGGAGGGCTCGGTCACATCGCCCTGGAAGAGAAGCTCCAGGCCAGCCACGTCCAGCGCCGACTTCTGGCCATTGAATGCCAGGTTGCCGCGCATCACCAGGCTCTTGGCCTCGGCGCCCGGCAGCTTGCCGTCCATGCGCAGATCCAGCTTCTGTGCGGCGTAGCGCTTGGCGGAGGGATCCAGCGTCAGCAGCGCCTGACCGGTCAGATTGGCGTCCACGCGCGGATAGCCGCCTTCGACACGCGCCGACATCCGCACGTCGAAAGGCTGATTGAAGGTGACACGGCCGGTGTTGGCGTTGATGCGGGTCACGGCGACCGCCATGCCCGTCATGGCGTCCTGCATCTGGACCTCGCCGTCCTTCAGATCCAGGCCGGCGATGTCGATCTGCATATTGTTGCGCGACGGCGGCATGGTGCCGCTGGTGATCGCCTGCGCGGCAGTCTGGGCCGCCCCCACCAGCGCTTCGGCCGGATTGCTGGGCGCGTCGGTGACCGACTGCGCGCCGCCCACCAGGTTGCTGAAGTTGAACTGCCCCTGCTTGTCACGCACCACGCGGGCCTTCAGCCCGCTAATGGCCACATGGTCCACCACGAAGCTGTTGGACAGCAGCGGCCACACCGCAACGGCGAGGCGGGTGCTTTCGATGGAGGCGAAGGTTTCGGTGCTGTTGGGCTCGGACAGCGATACGCCCTGCACCGACAGCCCGATCCGCGGGAATAGCGACAGCTCGATTTCGCCGTCGATCGTGAGTGTGCGTTGGTAGCGTTCCTGGACAAGCTCTTCCAGCTTGTACTTGTACGCGTTGGGGTCGAATGTCAGCAAGAAGATGGCCAGGCCAACGACGGCCACGACAACCAACACTACCAGGCCTATCAAAATGCGCTTGAACCACGTTTTCATTGCTGCCCCGTCGGTACCTCGACTGGATATCCTTGATGCCGCCCACCGCGCAAGGCGCGGGGAAGGTGCGTTGCCGGCGGAAAACCGCCTGGCTTGGTGAACTGTCTGCCTGTCAGGGCTTGCCTTGTAGGGCGTGTCCTCGTCCCGCCGTGCCTGCGGCATTGGCGACAAAAGGGGAGGTGCTACCGAGGAAGGCTGCTGAAGACGCCGGTAACCCAGCGTGCAGATAACCGCTATCGTAACAAATCAGGCCGCGCCGCGGGATCGGCCAAGCTGACGGCTTCCTGACCGGCGGATTGTAGGGCTAGAATGGTTGATCTATCAATTATTGATACGTCCAACAATGCCCGCCCCCGCCCCCACTGCTCCACACTCGCCCGGCCAGGTGCTCCCTTTCCGGCAATCCTTGCTGGCCATGCTGGGCATGTGTTTCGTGATGATGCTGGTCGCCATCGACCAGACCGTCGTGGGCACCGCGTTGCCGACCATTGTGGCGGAACTCCGGGGCTTCGAACTGTATGCATGGGTAGCCACGTCTTACCTGCTGACCTCGGTCATCACCGTGCCCATCTTCGGCAGGCTGGGCGATTACTACGGACGCAAACCCTTCGTCGTGGCGGCCATCGTGCTGTTCACCCTGGCCTCCGTCCTGTGCGGCGCAGCCGACACCATGCTCGAACTGGTGCTGGCGCGGGCGCTGCAAGGCATCGGCGGCGGCATGCTCGTCGGCACCGCCTTCGCCTGTATTCCCGACCTCTTTCCCGACCCCCATGTGCGGCTGCGCTGGCAGGTGATGCTCAGTTCCGCCTTCGGCATCGCCAATGCCGTCGGGCCTTCGCTGGGCGGCGCGCTGACGGAGCACTATGGCTGGCGGTCCGTCTTCTACGTCAACCTGCCCATCGGCATCCTCGGCCTCTGGTTCGTCGCGCGCTACCTGCCCCACCTGCGCAGTCAAGCCCCCGGCAAGGTCCGGCTGGACTGGCAGGGCGCGCTGTTGATCGCCCTGGCGCTGGGCGCCCTGCAGCTTTTGGTTGAACTTTTGCCCAAGGACGGCTTCACGCCCCCGCTCCTGCTCCTGGGCGCCGGCAGCATCGCCGCCTTCGCCATCCTGATCTGGTGGGAGCGCCGCTGCCCGCACCCCCTGTTGCCCCTGGACATGTTCCGCAACCGCGGCCTGGCCATGCTGTTCATCCTGGCCCTGCTGGTGGGGGTGACGATGTACTCCCTGCTCTTCTACGCGCCCCTGCTCCTGCAGGGCGGCTTTGGACTGTCGCCCCAGGAAGCCGGCCTGCTCATCACCCCCATGGTCGTCTTCATCACCGTAGGCAGCATCGTCAACGGCCGCATCATCACCCGGATCCGCAATCCGAACCGCATGCTCTACGCCGGCTTTCTCCTGATGGCGTTCTCCTGCCTGGGCATCGTCACCACCCACAGCTACACGTCGCACACGCTGATTGCCGCCTACATGCTGATGGCCGGCCTGGGCATGGGCTTCATCATGCCCAACCTCACCGTCTTCGCCCAGCAGACCGCCGGCCGCAGCCACCTGGGCATCGCCACCGCGCTGCTGCAGTCCCTGCGCATGATCGGCGGCATGCTGGGCACGGCCGTCGTCGGCACCATGGTCAGCCACAGCTACTTCAGCGGCGTCGAATCCACCCTGCGCGGCGCCTCCGCGCAATGGCTGCCCAAGCTGAACGACCCGCAGATGCTGGTCAACCCGGCGGCGCAGACCGAGTTCCTGGCACAATTGGCGCATCAAGGCCAGGATGGCACGTCGCTCATCGAAATCGCGCGCGTCGCGCTGGTGGGCGCCATCCACGAAGGGCAACTCATCGCCCTCGCCGTCGCCGTTTTCGCACTCTGGTGCGTGCGGCGCGTGCCCCTGGTGAAACTGGTCCGGCCATCCAAGCCGGAGCCCGCCGGCGTCGGAGAGTAACTTTTGCCCAAACAACAACAAGGCCTGCAAGTCATCCAGCACATGGGCCAGACGTACCGCGTCATGCAAAGCGCCTTCAGCAGCAAGGTCGGCCACGCGCTGCCGCGCTGGCGCATCCTGCTGGCGCTGCATGAAAACGGGCAGTGCTCGCAGAAACACCTGGCCGAGCGTTGCCGGCTGGATCCGGCGTCACTGACGCGTCAACTGCAGGCAATGCAGAAGCTCGGCTGGATATCCCGGGCGGTGGATGCGCAGGACAACCGGCTGACGAACGCCACGTTGACGGCGGCCGGACAGGCGGTGGTGAATGAGGCGTTGCCCAAGCGGGCTCAGTTTTTCGAGGAGTCGCTCAAGGGCTTGTCCGGGGCGGATATCGATACCCTGAACCGCGTGTTGAGCGTCCTGGAGGAAAATTTTGTCAGGGCGGCGGGGGAACGGGGCGGTTAGGAATCGCGCCGCCCATCAGCGAGCGTCCTCGCGCCCTCGCCGGCGGTTGTCCGGCGCACGCCCTGGCCGCAACGCCCAGCGGTGCGCATTCGCCAGCAATTGCGCCCGCACGTCTGGCGGGTAGTCTTCCACGGTCGTAAAGGCCGGCACCGGCTTGCCGGCCTGGCCGGCCTCGCGGATGATGCGCGGCCAACGGGGACGCCAGCACAGCAGCAGCGACGCCCAATGCGACAGACCGAGGATGACGAAGGCCGGCGAAATCAGCAGGCAACCCAGCCACACGACAGGGCCGCTGTTGCGCAAGAATGGCCACAGGGCGTCGAACTGCGCGGTAAATGCTGGCCAAGGCAGAGGCAGTTGCGAGCTGATGCGCGGCTTCTCGACCGCCTGGACACCGCCCTCGTCCATGTAGCGCCGGATGAATTCCCATTCGGATTGCAGGTCCGATAGACGACTGCTTTGCCTGCCAATGAAGACCAATGTGGGAAAGGGCAAGTCTGTGCTGTCACCGGGATACCAGCCCATCACCAGGCTCAGTCCTGCCACTTCGTCGGTCTGAACGCCCTCCCAGGGCAAGACGAGGATGCCGCCGCAACTTGACGGCCGATGGAGATAGACCTGGCGCGTGATTCGGTTGAAGCGGATGAGTTGATGGCGGGAGGTAAGCGCTTCAAGCCGAGTTATACGAAGAGCGTATTTGCAATAAAGCCAGAGCAGGACGACAGTCCCCGCCGTTGTTACCAAGGAGAACACAACGATGCCGATACCCCAAGCTTTATACCCGTCTGGCTCGGCCACCACAGACCACAAGACAGGTGCGTCAAAATCAATCCACATCCCGACTAGAAAATACAAAAAAATCGATGAACAGAGCGTAATCAAGCCCCGCTTGTCCTCCATGCCGCCACATCGCATTTCCAGATAAGTGTCGTTGCATGCATAGACAGGCCCCCTGGATCTGGCGTACTCAAACCGCTTTGCCGCTTGGCGTTCGCGATCTTCCACGATGCTATCTTCATATGCGGGTTGGACGACCGGCATCGATGGACTGCTGTGTTCCTCCAGGTTTTTCCGAATCCAGTTATCTGATTTGAGGCAACTGAACCACATGATCCATTCGGCAACGTACATCAGACAATCTCCGAAAGCGCGCCATACAACGCAGCCAGCTCGTTCGCCACATCTTCGAACGCTTTTTCGTCCTTGAACTTCGAACCGCGATATAGCGTGCGCTTACACCATTTTTCAAGGGCATCATCATCAAAAATTGCAATTGCCACGCTAACGGCGAGGGTGACTAACGTCCCACGCAGCAATACCCGCCTCAAGAAAAGAACCACCGCCTGTCGGGCCAAAAGCGCGGACATTCGAGCGAAAATGCCATACAAAAGGGAGAATTTGGTGTTCGGGGCGCGTTCGGCCAATATCTTGAGCATGGGACTGGCTGCGGCAATCGCCAAACTTAGCTGACTGACCGCCATCGTCATGGCTACCATTGCGCGAAGCCGGTACGCGCGTGATAGCACGTACTGTCCTTGCGTCTCAGCCTTGTCACCATCGCTCCAGTCGTAAAAGGCGATCACGGTGCCTCCGATGGTGGACAGTGCCCCGCCCCACAACCTCAAGCGCCCCAAAAACACCGTCGCGCCCACCCCCGTCGTACTACTGGCGTTAAAGTGCCTCAGCACCAATTCCGTGCCGCATGCCAACATCTCGATCCCAGCCGCCCCCACAGCCAGGAAGGCAGCAGTCAGTTCAGCGAGTCCCCTGTCGTCCCTGGGCAGGCTGCGCATCCTCAAACTGAGCAGCCCCGCCTCCAGCAACAGCAGCCAACCGGTGGCGCGCACCTTGTAGAACTCGCTCGAACGCGCGTCCACCAGTTCTGTCGCAAAGGCGAGTTGGACGTTCCTATTGATCTGGCCACGCATGGTCGCCCGATCGGCGCTGCGGCCGACGGCCTGCAATTCCTCAAGGCGAAGGTTGACCGCGCCCTTGCCGATGCTGGCGGCAAGCCAGGCGCGGGTGGCGCCGTGGACGAACCACTCCTTGCCTTTCGCCGCGTGGCGCAGCGTCTGGCGGCCCAGGCTGCTGTACCAGGCCAGGATGCCGCCGGACAATCCCGCTCGGCCGGCTCTCTCCAGCTCTTCAAATACGCCGTTGGCCTTGTCAAAAAGCTCCGCCAGCGTCTTTGCCTTTTCCAGGCCCGTCTTCGTGTACTGGTAGATGGCTTCGGCATCGACGGGAAGCGGTTGCGACCGGGCCGCTTCCAGCGTGCGCTGCATCTCGGCCAGGATGGTCTTCTGGTTCAACCCGAAACTGCGCAGGGCCAGGTTATTGCGGTCTTGCGGGCGGCCCTGCCACCACTGCTGGATGAGGTCGGCGCTGCTCTCGCACCCTTCCGCGCCAAACACGCACAGCCCGGTCTGGCCCGCAAACTGCCAGCCGTTTGCCAGGTCTGCATCGTCATAGACCTCCAACCCGTCCAGCAATTGCGTGCTTTGCAGCCATGCCTCATAGGGCCGCGCACGCCGTTCGGCTTCCGTCTGGGCGGCCTGGCACCGCGCTTCAAAATCCGCCAGCGCCGCCTTCATGGCGCCCACCTGCAGGGCGGCTTGCGGATCCGGTGGCGTGACGTATTTGCTTTCGAAACGATTGCGGTATTCGCCGCTGTCGAGCTTGGCCTGGACGCGCGCCCGTATCGTCGCTTCATAGGCGCGCACGTGCTGCGCGGCCGCCTCGTCCCAGCGCCTTTGCTCGTCATCATTGAGAATCCAGTTGCGCGCCTGGGCCATCTCGGGATTGAACACCTTGTCGCGCTCGATCTCGATGTAGTGCTGCGCCTCCAGGGCAGCAGACTTTTCTTCGAACTGGCGCCTGACGTCCTCGAACGCCTGCGCCACCAGGATCTTGCGCTCGTTGCTGATGCCCTTGTTCGCCGCCCCTTTGTTCAGGTGGTCCCGCAACTTCTCCACGGCCTCGTTGCGCCAGGCATTGAGCTGCTGGGTAATGCCGATGGGATCGTGCAATACGATCGCGGCGCCGCGGGCGCGCGTCGTCGTTTCCTTCAGGTCCGACGCGATCAGTTGCGGCGCGTGGTGGTAATCCGGATCGGCGTAAAGCTGGTTGGCAAGCACCGGCGCCAGGTGCTTGTTGGCTGCGGCGATGTCCTCGGCGACGCTGCTGGCGGGCGTTGCGGTATCCAGCACATCCGCGGCGAACGAACAGCTCTTGGCGATCTCGCGGATGTCGAAGGTCTGGAGCTTGTTGCGCAGCGCGTCGGTGTCGCGCAGCTTGTCCAGCATGCGTGCGGTCAAGGGATCAGGCGTGAACAGCAGACGCGCCTCTTCGATGGCTTCGGGCGCCTTGAACAGGAGGGTCCAGGCGCCAAGCCCGAGCAGACGGCTCTGGTCCGGCGCATAGGGCAGAGTCGGCGCGTAGGGCCAGATCGGCGAGAACACCCCCGTCCCCGTGGCGCGCCATGCGCTCTCGCACGTCCACTTTCCAAAGCGCTTGATGAACGCGTACAGATAGCCCTGACGCATGGCGCGCACCGCGTATCGCACACCCGCCGCTTCCAGCGGGGGCAGTCCCCGGCCAAGGTTGGCGGCAAGATCCGGCGTCAGGGCGGCAAGGGCTTGCGGGTCATCGCTGGTCACCACGGCATAGCGCAGCGGCAGGAGGGCGACTTCGGATTTGCAATCGACGCAGGGGCTCGCGGGTTCGTCCCGGCGGGTGCTGCGCGCGATATCGAGCGCCTGTGATAGCAGTTGGTCGAGGGACATCGGCTTCATGACCGCGCCCCCCGGTCTTGGAGTGTCGAAAGCCGGGCAAGCGATTCATGCAGCGGCTCGCCGCCGGCGACGGCACGATCCAGCGCCGCTTGCCAACGGGCGTCTGCCGTCTTCTGGCTCCAGGAAAGGGTCATGCCCACCAGCACATAAGTCGTCAGGTCTTCGTGCCGCGTGAGCCCGGCTTGGCGGGCATCGTTCAGTTGCGCCTCGACCTGCGCCAGCCGTATCCCGCCACAGTGGCTCTCGAACACGTGCGGCGCCTGCGCTTCAAGCGTGTGCAACAAGCGGTGAGGCAGCGGGTCCGATTCCAGCGCCCGCCACAAGGCATCGTTCAAGTGCAGCGCTTGCGGCGCAATCGCGCCGACGCCTCGTCCGCCACCGCGGATTCGACGCCATCGTGAGGTTTGCTGCGTCGCGTCCGCGAACCACCAGGACAGCACCGGCCCAAAGAACCAGGACACCCATGCGCGGTCGGCATGCAAATAAAGAACAGGCGTGACCAGCGGATCGTAGTAGCGCAAAAGATAGCGCTCTTGCGAGGCTCCCAAGGCGTAGGTCGCCTCGCTCAAGTGCAGCGCCAGTTGCTCCGCTGG
Source organism: Achromobacter sp. MFA1 R4 (assembly GCF_900156745.1). Taxonomy (NCBI): domain Bacteria; kingdom Pseudomonadati; phylum Pseudomonadota; class Betaproteobacteria; order Burkholderiales; family Alcaligenaceae; genus Achromobacter; species Achromobacter sp. MFA1 R4. The sequence continues at coordinate 1,069,172 of NZ_LT707065.1, forward strand.
CAAGACACTGGCTATCCATGCCTGCACGAATGACTCACATCGCGTCCCCACTCTCGACAGGACCGCGTCGTATTGCCCCGGCCCGCTTCCCGCCGCGCTGACAAGCATCGCACCCAGCGGCTGCAGCGCAGCCAGTTCAGGATCGCGCAGCAACGGGTGCACGTTCGCGGCGAAATACGCGGCAATGGCTTGCCGCTGGTCTTCGGGCACGAGCGCCATGTCGATCAGCGCCGACAGATGGCGCGGTTGTGAACGGTCGCCCTCGTGGATCTCTTGGTTCAGGGCGCGGATCAGGTCATGGGGAATCATGCGTCCATCCTCATCAACGCCTTGCGTTCACGGGCCGCTTTCAACCAGCAACTGACGCAGATGGGTTCACCCTCGTCCGGCTCGCCAGTCAATGAGATAGCCGTTCCCGCTCCAGTGGCCTGCACGCTCATGGGACCCTTGAGATGTATTGCCACGCCATTGAGCGTGATGCCGGACCGGTTGATGCGCAACGAGCCGCCCGGCCCCTCCAGCACGACCTCGTCCTCCACCTGAATCCGGTACACCTTGGTTCGGTGCAGGATCTCCTGCGCGGCCTGCAGATGCGCATGTCCTTCGACGCGCTGCTCCAGGTGCCCGCCGACCTCCGTCCAGTGATTGGCCGTGGTCTTATCGCGGCGGTGGTTGCCCACTTCCTCGATGCGGTCCTTGACGATGGAGATCGTGTAATCGCGCCCAACGGCCAGAAAGCCGTCACGGCCGATGTCGTGACGCCGGTCCCGCGCGATGGCAACCTGCTCGTCGTTGCCCACGTTCTCGTTGCGGTCATGGCCGATGACGATGGCCTCATCGTTCTCCACGCGCTCGCTGCGGTCGTGCCCGACGAACGTGCTCTCGTCGTGCTTGACGTGGATGTTCTGGTCCTTCTGGGCGTGGACGTAGATCTCCTCCCGTCCGGCCTCGTCCTCGAACCGCATCTCGTTGAAACCATCGCCCTTGTGCGTCTGGCTCTTGATGGTCATGCGGGTCTTGTGCGCGGGCAGTTCGTAGGGCGGAAGCTGATGGGCGTTGTAGTTCCGGCCGGTGATGACCGGCTGGTCCGGATCGCCATCAAAGTTGCTGACGATCACCTCCTGGCCGATGCGAGGGATCGCCATGTGCCCCCAGAGCGCGCCCGCCACGTTCTGCGACACGCGTATCCAGCAGGAACTGTGCTCGTCGTGCTTGCCCTCCCGGTCCCAGCGGAACTGCACTTTCACACGGCCGTAGGGGTCGCAATAGATTTCCTCGCCGGGCGGCCCGACCACCGTGGCCTGCTGCGGGCCATCGATGCGCGGCTTGGGCAAGGGTTCGGCGCGCCATTCGACATCGTCGGGCACCAGCGTGGCCGTGCAGTGATAGTGCGACCCCTGCTCGGCGTCGGCGCTTTCCTCGCCCTGACTGGTGTATTGCGTGCCGTGGTGCTCGATGCGCACCGGGCGCCAGCCGCGGTTCATTTCCGGGCGGGGATGGCCGATGAGATCGAAGGAGACGCCGGGTGTCAGCCGGGCATCGTCGCCTTCGACAACCGCGATGCGCGCGTCGCCGCGATGGCCCCGCAGGCGGTCCCGGGTGAAGGCCACGCCCGCCACGCTTTTGTAGCGGCCCGGGTAATCGTAGCGCTCGTATCCTCGCGCCTGGTGCGCCAGACCCTCGCCATCGCGCAACGTTTCGTGGTCGTACCGCGGATTCTTGAAGTCATAGTCGCGCTGGGTCTGGCGCGCGGTGCGCACGCTTTCGGTGTACAGGAAGCTGCGCAACGCCGGGCCCGGCCTGTCGCCACCGGCCATGGGGTTGTACTCCACGGGTGGCCCCGGCTCCCTGCCGAATACCCACAGACGATCGCTGTGAACCAGATGGTGCCCCGCCGCGGTATGGCGAAAGCCATAGAAGAAGCCTTCCTCGCGCATGATGCGCTCGACGAAGTCGTAGTCGGTATCGCCAGCCTGCACGCAGTACTCGCGCGGCAGATGGAGATTCGTGGCCTGCTGCTCGTAGGATTGCGTGACGCCGTGCTGATCGAGGATCATCGTGGCGATCTCGGGCACATTCAGGGCCTGGAAAATCCGCCAGTCGGAAGACAGTCGCAGGCGAGCCAGGCGCGGTTCGACAGTGGCGTGATAGCGCGTGCGCCGAAAGCCGGTATTGCCCTGCTGGAGTGACGTCACCAGGCCATGCACATAGCGTACGGGCTGCTCGCCCTGCCAGATGGTCAGCAGCGCCGGTTGGTCCAGGACCTGGCTGAAATCGACGGCGGGGTCCGCGCAACTGAGGTCCACGGCTAGCGTAAAGACCTCGGACAACGCTTCGCAAAGGCGGAATTCGATGACGTCGAACGCGACGACGCCAGCGGTGAAGGAAAAGCGCAGATCGGACTGGGCGGGCACGCGGCGCTCCTGCAACGGCGGCCCTGTGCGTCAGCGTCTGCGTCCGGGCCGCGTGGGGGATGAGCATCCACTGCGGCGCGCGGGCTTACGCGATGTTCGCCTCTGACAGCAATGGACGTCCAAGAACTTGGGTCCAGATCGTGCATGCCAGATTGTGCTGCGTATATAAGAAGGTTCTTATTTACGCTTGTGAAACAGATGGGCGGGAGCTGGAGATTCTGATGTGCAAGCGGCGCGGATGAAAGAAAGGCTCCTGGATGCCAGGAGCCTTTGGGGATCTATCGATCGGGGGCGGGCGCATCGGCGCCCGGGGAATGCGTCAGACGTTGAACAGGAAGTTCATCACATCCCCATCCTGCACGATGTATTCCTTCCCTTCCGCACGCATCTTCCCCGCTTCCTTCGCGCCCTGCTCGCCCTTGTACGTGATGAAGTCTTCGTAGGCGATGGTCTGCGCGCGGATGAAGCCGCGTTCGAAGTCGGTGTGGATGACGCCGGCGGCCTGGGGGGCGGTGGCGCCGATGGGCACGGTCCACGCGCGCACTTCCTTCACGCCCGCGGTGAAGTAGGTTTGCAGGCCCAGCAGCTTGAAGGCGGCGCGGATCAGGCGGTTCAGGCCCGGCTCTTCCATGCCCATGTCCTTCAGGAAGGCTTCGCGGTCGGCGTCGTCGAGGTCGACGATTTCGGATTCGATGGCGGCGCAGATGGCCACGACCGGCGCGTTGCGGGCAGCGGCGAATTCGGTCAGGCGGTCGAGCAGCGGGTTGTTGGTGAAGCCGTCGTCGGCGACGTTGCCCACGTACATCGCGCGCTTGGCGGTGATGAAGCAGAGCTGGGCGATGTCGGCTTTTTCTTCGGTGCTCAGGTCCAGCGCGCGGATCGGCTTGGCTTCGTTGAGCTGGGCAATGCACTTTTCCAGCACGGCGACGATGCGCTGCGCTTCCTTGTCGCCGGAACGCGCGGTTTTCTGGTGGCGTTGCAGGGCCTTTTCGGCGGTCTGCAGGTCGGCCAGGGCGAGTTCGGTTTCGATGACTTCGATGTCGGCGATGGGATCGACCTTGCCGGCGACGTGGATCACGTTGGGATCTTCGAAGCAGCGCACGACGTTGACGATGGCGTCGGTTTCGCGGATGTGCGAGAGGAACTGGTTGCCCAGGCCTTCGCCCTTGCTTGCGCCGGCGACCAGGCCCGCGATGTCGACGAATTCGACGGTGGCCGACAGGATGCGTTCGGGCTTGACGATTTCAGCCAGCTTCTGCAGGCGCGGATCCGGCACTTCGACCACGCCGACGTTGGGTTCGATGGTGCAGAACGGGTAGTTCTCGGCGGCGATGCCGGCGCGGGTCAGAGCGTTGAAGAGTGTCGATTTGCCAACGTTGGGCAGGCCGACGATGCCGCATTGCAGAGCCATGGGAATCCTGTGTAAGTACGGTATTGAGCGTTAACGGCGTAGTTTACCCCGGCAGGGGGTTGGGAGCGCCCCGGGGCGGGGCGTGATGCGGCCCCAAGAAATCGGCCCGCCACGCGCCGCGCCGGCAGCGGGCATCGCCACGTCGCGCCCCGCCTGTGAAGCTTGGCGGCAGCCGCCTCTACCCCGCCGCCGTCGGCGCGTAGCGCATGACCAGCCAGATCATCAGGATCGGTCCCGCGTTGAAAACGGAATGCAGCAGGATCGCGGCCCCGATGCCGCGGCGCACGCGGATCCAGCCCAGCACCAGCCCGGTCAGCCATTGCGGCAGCACCAGAAGCGGCAGCAGCCAATACGGCGTCTTGTTGTAGACGAAGTTGGTGAGGTGGACGGCGGCAAAGGTCAGCGCGACCAGGTGAAACACCACGCCGAAGTGCTGCAGGTAGTACCTGCGCCAGTTCGTGTCCCAGCCCTTGAGCGGCTCGGGACGCTGGCGCAGCCCCCAGCACGCAAGCAGGATGAACGCGGCCAGCAGCAGGCCTGTCCAGAGCCTGGGGCCCCACAGCACGACGGGCACCAGCGCGGGGATTAGCCACAGCGCCTGGCGCGGTCGGCGCAGGCCATAGCGAAAGAGCATTTCCTCGACCAGCGGCGCCCACAGCACGGCGGTGAGCCAGGGTATGTTGTGGGGATCGAGCCGATGCGTGACGCCGCCCAGCCCGGCGGCGGCAACGGCGACCGGGCCCAGGGCGAAGAGGTTGATGGCCCACAACACGGCGGCCCAGGCCAGAAGACGTCCCGGTCCGATGGCCGGCCACCAGTCGGCAACCAGCCCGCTGCCGCCGGCGCGGACCGGCAGGCGCGACACCGGATGCGGGTGACGGATGAAGCGCCAGAAGTCCGCGATCTCGTTGCGAAAGCGCATCTTCCGGGTGGACGGGCCGGGTTTCATCAGGACTCGTTGCCGCTGTGCAGTTGGCGGGTGGCCAGCGCGAAGTCGCCCGCCAGCATGGCGGGCACGACGGCGCGGCAGCGGTCGATGACGGCTTCGATTTCCTTTTGCTCGTCGCGGCGCGGCGGATGCAGGACGAAGTCGGCGACCTGCTGCGCGAGGCCCAGCGTGCGCGGATGGCCGATGCCGATGCGCAGGCGCCAGAAGTTGGGGCTGCCGAGCGCGGCCTGGATGTCCTTCAGGCCATTGTGGCCGGCGTGACCGCCGCCCTGCTTGAGCTTGACCTGGCCGGGCATGAGGTCCAGTTCGTCGTGCAGCACCAGCACTTCTTCGGGCGTCAGCTTGTAGAAGCGCGCCAGCGCGCCGACCGCCTGGCCGGAACGGTTCATGTAGGTGTTGGGCTTGAGCAGCAGGACGTTGTCGGCGCCCAGCCGCGCCTTGGCCACCATGCCGAAAAAGGACTTCTCCAGCGCAAAAGACGTGCGCAGGTCGTCCGCCAGGTGGTCGGCCAGCCAGAAGCCGGCGTTGTGCCGGGTGGTTTCGTAGTCGGGACCGGGGTTACCCAGTCCCACGATGAGGCGTATGGGAGTAGACATGATGGGGGTGTTTAAACCAAAAAACCCTGCGCATGCAAATGCACACGCAGGGTTTCGGGCGTAAGCCGCGGGAAAGCCGCCAGGGCTTTCCTGCTGAACTTAGGCGGCCGGAGCAGCTTCTTCGGCTTCGTCGGCAGCGGCAGCGCCACCCTTGGTGACCGCGGCGGCCAGCAGGGGGTTGTCTTCACCGCCGTGGGGGACGTACGTCACGCCCATGGGCAGCTTGATGTCGGCCAGGTGGATCGAGCCGCCGGCCAGCACGTCAGCCAGGTTGACTTCGATGAACTGGGGCAGCGCCGACGGCAGGCAGGTGATTTCCAGTTCGGTCGTCACGTGGCTGATGATCGCGCCGCTCAGCTTCACGGCCGGCGAGATTTCAGCGTTCACGAAGTGCAGCGGCACCTTGGTGCGCAGGGCCTGGTTGGCGTCGACGCGCTGGAAGTCCACGTGCAGGACTTGCGGCTTGTAGGCGTGCCATTGAACCGAACGCAGCAGAACTTGCTCATCCTTGGCGCCTTCGAGCTGCATTTGCAGGATCGATGCGTGGAATTCTTCCTTACGCAGCGCGTGGTAGATCTCGTTGTGGTCGAGTTCGATGTTCAGGGGGGCAGCCGTACCACCATAGACAATGGCGGGAACGCGGCCCGCGCGGCGCAGGCGGCGGCTCGCACTCGAACCCTGGACGCTACGCGCAGTGGCAGTAAATTTCATGGATAACTCCGAAAACAATAAGGTGAAGAGGCTTCACCGGTTATGTGCACGGCGCGCAAAAGGCGCGCCGTGTTTGATTGCGCCCTGCCGCGACCAGCAGGGTGCAAAAAACGGGAATGTCGGGCTGTGGGCCGATCGACGCTAGCGCGTCAATCGACGAACAGCGAGCTGACCGATTCGGCGTTGGAAATACGCAGAATGGTCTCGCCCAGCAGCGCGGCGCACGACAGCTGGCGGATCTTGCCGCTGGCCTGGCCTTGCTCGGAGAGCGGAATGGTGTCGGTGACGACGAGTTCGTCGAGTTCCGACGCTTCGATGCGGTCGATGGCGCCGCCCGACAGCACGGGGTGCGTGCAATAGGCGTAGACGGCGCCGGCGCCGCGGTCCTTCAGGGCCTGGGCCGCCTTGCACAGCGTGCCGGCGGTGTCGACCATGTCGTCCATGATGATGCAGGTGCGGCCGTCGACTTCACCGATGATGTTCATCACTTCCGACACGTTGGCGCGCGGACGGCGCTTGTCGATGATGGCCAGGTCGGCTTCGAGTTGCTTGGCCAGCGCACGGGCGCGGACCACGCCGCCGATGTCCGGGGACACGACGACCAGGTTCGAGAAATTGCGGCGCCAGATGTCGCCCAGCAGGATCGGACCGGCGTAGATGTTGTCCACGGGGATGTCGAAGAAACCCTGGATCTGGTCGGCGTGCAGGTCCATGGTCAGGACGCGGTCAACACCAGCGACCTGCAGCATGTTGGCCACGACCTTGGCCGAGATGGCCACGCGCGCCGAACGCGGGCGGCGGTCCTGGCGGGCATAGCCGAAATAGGGAATCGCGGCGGTGATGCGGCCGGCCGACGCGCGGCGCAGGGCATCGACCATCACCATGATTTCCATGAGGTTGTCGTTGGTGGGGGCACAGGTGGGTTGCAGGACGAAGACGTCCTTGCCACGCACGTTCTCGTTGATCTCGACCATCACCTCGCCGTCCGAGAAGCGACCGACGGTCATCTTTCCCAGGGACATATCGAGGTGGTTGACTACGTCCACGGCCAGCCGAGTGTTGGCGGTGCCCGTGAAAATCATGAAGCTATCGTTTGCCATGATGGATGATGCGATGGTCGTTTTAAGACACTAACGAGGTGAGGCTTAATGACGCGCCGTGATGCAAAACAACTTGTGATGCAAACCTGTGATGCACAACTTGCGCCAGAATCCGGAAAATAAAAAAGCTGCTGAACCCGGGCCAGTGTCTTACAGGCGTGTTCAACAGCTTTTTTATGTATTCGGTTGGCTGGGGAGGAAGGATTCGAACCTTCGCATGCCGGAATCAAAATCCGGTGCCTTAACCAGCTTGGCGACTCCCCAACTATCTTGCAATCCAATTCCGCAACGGATGTTCAGCTAACCCAGTACATGCCTGCACTAACCGAAACCGTGGATGCGTTTGGCTGAATGTTTTATCAGCGCCGCGCATTATAGCGGTAATTTCTTGTTCTGCCAAAACGGCCTGCGATGTTTCGGAAAATTCGGCGAATAAACACGCCCCCGATCCCGACATGCGAACAGGGAAACCCCGCTCTGCAAGCCACCGCGATGCCCCAAGCACTTCAGGGTAAATACGGTAGACCACCGGCTCCAAATCATTTCTTCCGTAAAGCGAATTCCCGAAGGTTCCGCTGGGCAAAAATGTTTGCGAAGCAAGAAAGTCCGCTATTGTGATGTAAGAAGAATCCCTTGTCAAATCGGGTGCCGAAAAAATTCCAACAGTGGGCACGCTGGCATCGGGTTGAGCGACCAGATAGGCACGGTCAGGCAGCGTCACGGCCGTGAGATCTTCACCAATGCCTTGCGCGAAGGCCGATTGGCCAAAGACAAAGACGGGCACGTCCGCGCCCAGCGGCAGCGCCAGCGCCATCAGTTCCTGGCGCGACAGTCCCGTGTTCCACAGTTTGTTCAACGCAATCAGGACCGATGCCGCATCGCTGGATCCGCCGCCCAGGCCGCCGCCTTGCGGGATGCGTTTTTCAAGGCTGATCTGCGCGCCCTGGCGCGTGCCCGTGGCCTTTTGCAGCGCGCGCGCGGCGCGCACGGTGAGGTCCTGGTCTTCGGGTACGCCCGGCAGATCCGTCGCGCGGCTGATGACGCCATCGGCTCGCAGGTCGAAGTGCAGCGTGTCGCACAAGTCGATGAAGCGGAACACCGTCTGCAGCAGGTGATAGCCGTCGGCGCGGCGGCCCACGACATGCAGAAAGAGATTCAGCTTGGCGGGAGCGGGAACGTCGTAGAGAGTCACGGAAAGACAACCGTTGCGGGACAATCCGTCATTCTAGCCAGACGGGCCGGCGCGCCGCGAAAGACGGCGCGCCGGCTGGGGCATGGCCCTGCGGGGCCATGCCTGGCCGTGCGAGCACGGCGCGTTGCGGTTACGCGAGCTGCGGCGTGACGCGGCCGCTCAGCCTGGCGGCGGGCGCGTCGATGACCTGTCCGGCCGGCAGTTTGAATACCGCGACGGCGCCGGCCAATTGGCGGGCCTGCTCTTCCAGCGCGCCGGCCGCGGCGGCGGCTTCTTCGACCAGGGCTGCGTTCTGCTGCGTCACGCTGTCCATTTGCGAGACCGCGCGATTGACCTGATCGATGCCAGTGGCCTGCTCTTCGGAAGCGGCCGAGATCTCGGCCATCAGGCTGGTCACGCGCTGGACGGATTCGACGATTTCGCGCATCGTGGCGCCCGCGTTTTCGACCTGCTCGGAACCCACGCCGACCTTCTGCGCGGAGTCCTCGATGAGCTGCTTGATTTCCTTGGCGGCGGCGGCGCTGCGCTGGGCCAGCGTGCGCACTTCGCTGGCGACGACGGCAAAGCCCTTGCCCTGCTCGCCGGCGCGGGCGGCTTCGACGGCCGCATTGAGCGCCAGGATGTTGGTCTGGAACGCGATGCCGTCGATCACGCCGACGATATCGGCAATGCGCGACGAGCTGCCGGAAATGGCGCGCATGGTTTCAACCACGCTGGATACGGCTTGCCCGCCGCGCTGCGCCACCGCTTCGGACGCGGCGACCATGCGATTGGCTTCGCGCGCGGTGTCGGCGTTCTGCTTCACGGTGGTGGCCAGTTCTTCCATGCTGGCCGCGGTTTCCTCGAGCGATGCGGCCTGCTCTTCGGTGCGGCTGGAGAGGTCGGTGTTGCCGGAGGAGATTTCGCGGGCGCCAACGTTGATCTCGTCGACACCATGGCGCACGGCGGATACGGTTCGCACCAGGCTGTCCTGCATGCTCTTGAGCGCGCCGAGCAGCGCGCCGATTTCGTTCTTGCCATGGTCGGCGATGCGGCGCGTCAGGTCGCCTTCGGCGATACGGCGAAAGACCTCGCCGGCTTCCAGCAGCGGACGCACGATCATGCGGCGGATCATCACTTGCGCGCCCACGGCCATCGCCAGGCCCAGCGCGAGGATGCCGGCCAGCAGCGAACTGAACAGCTTGTGGAACATGGAGATTTCATCCATCACCGCCTGTCCGGTGCTCTCGGCGCGCTGGATGAAGGCGTCGCGCTCGCTCACCAGGCGCTCCTGGACCGATTGCGTGCCTTGCTTGAAATAGGCATCCATGTCGCCCGCTTCCAGCACCCTGCCGACGCTTTGGAGGTTGGCGCTGAACTTGGTGTAGGCATCGATCAGCTTGGCCGACTCGGCTTTTTCCTCGGCCGACAGGCCGCTGGAAAAGCCCTGGAAGGCGCGATCGGCGGACACGATGCGCTGGCGCGCGGCCTGCAGCGACGTCGTATCGCTGGCATTGCCCTGCGCGACGCGCGTGGCGAAACGGCTGAGGTCGGTGCGGGCCGCCACGAGGGACAGCGACGCGGAGTTCACCGCGTTGACCTGCTGCGCCGACAGGCGATAAAGCTGTCCGACGTCCTGGTTGGTTTGCCGCAGGGCGAGAAAGCCCATGCCGCCCACCAGGAGCTGGAAAGTGAAAAATACCGCGATGATCCCCAATAGCACCGTCGCGATGCGCGTGTTTCTGAACATTGGCCATTCTCCATAAGGGTGGCGGCAGACGAGTGTCGCCCCCACGCTGCGCAGGGCGCGAACCGCGCCCCGGCACAGGGGAGAATTATTCAGTCAGGGCAATATATTTCAAGCGGTAACATGGCCGATTTTGCGGCGCTTATTCGCTTGATTGGAAAATGGGCGATGTGATAAGGGTTAACCCGAATCCCAGCCCCCCCAAAAAAAACACCGCCAGCCGGCGCCCAGATCAGGACTGGTTCACCACCAGCCGCACCAGGATGCGGCGCCCCGGCTCCTGGCGTTCCAGCACCAGCATCTGCGGCCCCAGCGCGTCGTAGCGCGAGAGCGTGGCGCGCCAGCCGCCCTGCGCGAAGGCGACGGGACGACCCTGGTCGTCGCGTTTCACCTCCGTGGCTTGCGGATCGGCCGGCAGCCTGCCGCGCAGCCAGTCGCGCAGGCCCGACACCGGCATGCTGCTGCCGAATGCGTCTTCGGCGAGCGCATCGGGATTGTCGGCGACCAGCCGGGTGCCGTCGGCCTTGGTCAGGCTGGCGGCGCCGGGCCGGCCTTCGACCCGCGCCTCCGTGGAGCCCAGCGGATTGGTCAGGTCCAGGACGTAGCGTCGTCCGTCGTCGAACCAGGAAAAGCCGCCCTGGACGGCGTTCTGCTTGCCGTCTTCGTCGTTGACGGTGATGGCGAATCGGCCGATGCGCGAAAACGCATCGGCGCCTCCGCCTTCGATGGGCTTGGGCAGCGACGTGCAGGCGGCAAGCAGGAAAGCCAGCAGCGCCAGCAGGGCCCAACGCAGGCTGGCCATCGCGTCGCGCAGCCCCCGGAACACGACCGTCACGGGTTGACCCCCAGGCGCTTGGCGACATCCAGGACGGTTTTGTTCCTCGGGTCCTTCTGCAGCGCCGCGCGCAGCAGTTCAGTGGCCTGGTCGCGCTTGCCCTGGCTCCAGAGCACCTCGGCCAGATGCGCGGCGATGTCGGCTTCGGGGCGTACGCTGTAGGCGCGGCGCAGGTAGTCGGCAGCGGCGGTGGTGTCGCCCATGCGGAACTTGACCCAGCCCATGCTGTCCAGGATGAACGGATCGTTGGGCGAAAGCTCCAGGGCCTGCGTGATCAGGTCCAGGGCCTCGGGCAGGCGCTGGTTGTGGTCGGCCAGGGTGTAGCCCAATGCGTTGTACGCATGCGCGTGGTCCGGATCCAGCGCGATGACCTGGCGCAACATGCGCTCCAGGTCGGCCAGCCGGTTCTGGCGCTCGTACAGCATCGCCAGTTCATATTTGATCTCGACCGTGTCCGGCAGCGCCTGGTCGGCGGCTTCCAGGGCCGCGACGGCCTGCCCGATCCGATCCGCGTCGCGCAGGATCTGCGCCTTGGTCAGCGCCCCCAGCGCGCGTTCTTCTTCGTCCTGAGGACCGGCCGAGTTGATCATGGCCAGCGCGTCATCCACGCGGCCGCTCTTGGCGCGCAGGACGGCCTGGCGCATGCGCACGGAATAACGCAGCGTGGGATCGTCGATGCGGCCGAGTTCGGCGATGGCTTCTTCGTAGAGGCCCTGGTCTTCGGCGATGCGCGCCAACAGCACATGCGCATCGGCGGCGGCCGCGCCGGCGTCGGTGGCGCCCGGCACGGTGGCGCGCTGGCGCTGGTTCTGCACCTCGAGGTATTGCCGCAGCAGGGTCTTGGCCTGCGAGAGCTGTCCGGACTTGTAGGCCAGCTGGGCCTGCATGAAGAGCAGATCGAAGTCTTCGGGCGAACGGCGCGACATGGCCTGGAGTTCAGCCAGTGCGCCGTCGTAGTCGCCGCTGTCGGCCAGTTGGCCGGCCAGCATCAGGCGTACCTTGCGCGCGCCCGGATTGCGGTTGATGAAGGCGCGGGCTTCGGCCTGGGCGCGCTTGGGGTCCACCCTGGAGCCGTATTCCAGCACACGCTGGGCGGCGCCCTCGGACCTGGGGTCCGCGGCCAGGGCGGCGCGCGATTCCTGCGCCGCGCGCTCGTAGTCGCCGGCGGCGGAAGCCACGTCCGCCAAGGCCAGGTGGGCCGCGGGCAGCTTGCGCACGTTGTCGCTGAGGGATTCGTCGAGGATGCGCAGGGCGAGGCGGCGGTCGTTCAGCCGGCTCAGCACCGCGAGCGCCTGGCCGATGGCGGCCGGCTTGTCGCTCGACGAGTCGATACGCTTGCGCAGCGCCTGGGACAGGCCCTTGGTCTGGCCATTGGCCGCGGCCAGCGCCAGCTCGGTGGAGCTGGCTTCGACGTCGTTGGGCGCCAGGCGGGCCCACACGCGGGCCGCTTCCAGGGCGCCGGGAAGATTGCCGCCGGCAAGCTGGAATTCCAGGCCGCGCCGGGCGAGGCGCGGGTCGCCGGTGTCCCGGGCCAGGCCGACCATGGTGGTGGCCGCGGTGCCGTACATGCCCCGCTGGGCGGCGATTTCGGAAGCCAGTACGCGGTAGAAGATATCGCCGGTCAGCGTCACGTAGGGCAATTGCCCCGGCCGCAGGCGGATGACTTCGGTTTCAGGTTGGCGGCTTTGGGGAGCCATCCGGGGCCCGGTCGCATCGCGCGTCCGGCCGTCGGCGGCCTGGGCCGGCGGGGCCATGATTGCTGCCAGCGCAAGCCCCAGCGCGGCGATCCCGATATTCATTTGTTTAAAAGACGACTTCACGCGGCCCGTCCGGTTGATGGCACAATCTTCGTACACGCAATTGATGATCTTACACTGGCTCATGCCGGAACTGCCTGAAGTCGAAACCACGCGCCGAGGAATCGACGCCGTCATCACCGGCCGGACGCTCACGCGACTGGTCGTTCACGAACCCCGCATGCGTTGGCCCATTCCGCCCGACCTGCCGTCCCTGATCGGCGGACGCACCGTGCTGGAATGCGCGCGACGCGGCAAATATCTGCTGCTGCGCTTCGAGCATGGCACCCAGATCGTGCATCTGGGCATGTCGGGATCGCTGCGCAGCGTGTCGCCGGGCGAATTCCTGCGCAAGCACGACCACGTCGAATGGATCTTCGATGGCGCGGTGCTGCGCCTGCACGATCCGCGGCGCTTCGGCGCGGTGCTTTGGCATGCCGACGCCGACGGCCCCATCGACGCGCACCCGCTGCTCGCCAAGCTGGGCATCGAGCCCTTCGACCCGCGTTTTGACGGGAGCTGGCTGCACCGGCACTTCAGGAACCACTCCGCGGCGGTCAAGCAGGTGCTGCTGGCCGGCATGGCGGTCGTGGGCGTGGGCAATATCTACGCGTCGGAAAGCCTGTTCCGGGCGCGCATCAACCCCAAGACCCCGGCGAACCGGCTGTCGCTCGCCCGCTGCGAGCGGCTGGCCGACATGGTGCGCGCCACGCTGGCCGACGCATTGACCTCCGGCGGCAGCACCCTGCGCGACTACGTGGGCGCGAGCGGCGAGCCGGGCGCGTACTTCGAGATCCACGCGGCCGTCTATGAGCGCGAGGGCCTGCCATGCCGGATCTGCGCCACCCCGATCCGCCGCTTCGTCCAGGGGCAGCGGGCCACCTATTACTGCCCGAAATGCCAGCGCAACTGAGCCGCTCCTGCCCCCGGCGCCCCCGGGAAATCCCCGTGCCGCATTGAGGATTCGTTTATAGCAAACGTATTGCACGAAAACTAACGCGGGACTATATTTCCTTCCACACCCCTATTCCTATAACAGTGGAAGGAGCCTCCATGAGCAAGCAATTCGCCTCGCACGCGGACCTGGACGACAAGGTCGTCTCGTTCGAAAAGCTGTCCGACAACGCCTACGCCTACACGGCCGAAGGCGATCCCAACACGGGCGTGATCATCGGCGACGAGGCCGTCATGGTGATCGACACCCAGGCGACCCCCGTCATGGCGCAGGACGTGATCCGCCGCATCCGCGAAGTCACCGACAAGCCCATCAAGTACATCCTGCTGTCGCACTACCACGCCGTGCGCGTGTTCGGCGCGTCGGCCTACAACGCCCAGGAAATCCTGGCCAGCCGCGACACCTACGACCTCATCGCCGAACGCGGCGAGCAGGACAAGGCCAGCGAGATCGGCCGCTTTCCGCGTCTGTTCCGCAACGCCGAGTCGATTCCGCCGGGCCTGGTCTGGCCGACCATGACGTTCAAGGGCGAAATGACGGTCAACCTGGGCAACCTGGAAGTCAAGCTGCTGCAGGTCGGCCGCGGGCACACCAAGGGCGACACCATCGCCTGGCTGCCCGAGCAGAAGATCCTGTTCGCCGGCGACCTGGTGGAATACCAGTCCACGCCCTACTGCGGCGACGCCTACTTCCGCGACTGGCCCACCACGCTGGACGCGCTGTCGGGCTTTGAAGCCGAAAAAATGGTGCCCGGCCGCGGCCCGGCGCTGAAGAACGCCACCGAAGTGCGCCAGGGCCTGGCCGGCACGCGCGCCTTCCTGACCGACCTGTACGGCGCCGTGAACCGCGGCGTGGCCGAAGGCAAGGATCTGAAGACGATCTACCGCGAGGTCTACGACTTCATGAAGCCGCGCTACAGCGACTGGGTGATCTTCGACCACTGCATGCCGTTCGACGTGTCGCGCGCCTATGACGAGGCCACCGGCTACACCGATCCGCGCATCTGGACCGACAAGCGCGACCTGGAGATGTGGGCCCAGCTCGAAGGCTGATCCCCGGGGCGCCCCGCCCTGCCTGCAAGAACCGGACACGCGCGCCCAGCGCGGCGCAGCGTGTCCGCATAAATAAAAAAATGACCCACACAGGAGACAACCGTGGGAGACATCGATTTTCAGGCGATGGAGTTCGCCTATGAGAAACACGCGGACCAGACCGCCAGCGAACTGGCGCGCCATCGGGTCGTGGTGGTGGGCGCCGGCCCGGTCGGCCTGACCACCGCGCTGGACCTGGCGCGCCAGGGCGTGCATGTGGTGGTGCTGGACGACGACTGCCGCCTGTCCACCGGCTCGCGCGCCATCTGCTTTTCCAAGCGCACCCTCGAAATCTGGGACCGTCTGGGCGTGGGCCAGCGCATGATCGACAAGGGCGTGTCGTGGAACGTCGGCAAGGTGTTCTTCCGCGAACAGGAGGTCTGGCGCTTCGACCTGCTGCCCGAGCCCGGCCACCGGCGCCCGGCGTTCATCAACCTGCAGCAGTATTACGCGGAAGGCTATCTGTACGAGCAGGTCCGCCAGCAACCCGACATCGACCTGCGTTGGAAGAACAAAGTCGCCGGCGTCGTGCAGGGCGACGATGGCGTAACGCTGACCGTCGAAACGCCCGAAGGCCCCTACACCCTGCATGCCGACTGGCTGATCGCCTGCGACGGCGCGCGTTCGCCGGTGCGCAAGCTGATCGGCCAGGAAAGCCATGGCCGCATCTTCCGCGACCGCTTCCTGATCGCCGACGTCAAGATGACGGCCGATTTTCCTTCCGAACGCTGGTTCTGGTTCGACCCGCCCTTTCACCCGAACCAGTCCGTGCTGCTGCACCGCCAGCCGGACAACGTATGGCGCATCGACTTCCAGCTGGGCTGGAACGCCGACCCCGTCGAGGCCGTCAAGCCCGAGAACGTGCTGCCGCGGATCCGCGCGCTGCTGGGCCCGGACGCGCAGTTCGAGCTGGAATGGGTCAGCGTGTACACCTTTGCGTGCGAGCGCATGGACAAGTTCCGGCACGGCCGCATCGTGTTCGCGGGCGATGCCGCGCACCGCGTGTCGCCGTTCGGCGCGCGTGGCGCCAACAGCGGCGTGCAGGACGCCGAGAACCTGGCCTGGAAGCTCAAGCTCGTGCTGGCGGGCCTGGCGCCCGACACGCTGATCGACAGCTACGGCGCCGAACGCGAGTTCGCGGCCGACGAGAACATCCTCAACTCCTCACGCGCCACCGATTTCATCACGCCCAAGAGCGACATCAGCCGCAGCTTCCGCAACGCGGTGCTCAACCTGGCCAAGGACCACGCTTTCGCGCGATCGCTCGTCAACAGCGGCCGCCTGTCGCTGCCGGCCACGTATGCGTCGTCCCCGCTGAACACGCCGGACGCCGATGCCTTCACCGGCCGCATGGTGCCCGGCGCGGTGGCCCTGGATGCGCCGGTGCAGGCCCGGGGCGAGCCGGGCTGGTGGCTGTCGCAGCTGGATGGCGGGTTCGTGCTGGCGCTGTTCTGCCTGGACGCGCTGCCGGACCGCGCCACGCTGCAGGCGCTGCAGGCCCTGCGCATGGCGCCCGTCCCGATCAAGGCGGTGCTGGTGGCCGGCGCGCAGACCGACGTGTCCGAAGCGCCCGCGGACCTGGCCGTGGTCCGGGACGACGAAGGCCTGCTTGCCAAACGCTACGACGCGCAGGGCGGCACCGCCTACCTGATCCGTCCCGACCAGCACATTGCCGCGCGCTGGCGCGCCTTCAACCCCGAAGCCGTTGCCGCCGCCGTCCACCGCGCGACGGGCCGCGCGTGAATCCGGAGGCCTTCCCCATGCTTATCACCGAAACCAACCTGGGCGCGCCGGACGACTTCTACGAAGCGCTGATCGACGCCCACCGCGACCTGTCGAACGAACAGAGCCAGGAGCTGAACGCCGCGCTGATCCTGTTGCTGGCGAACCACCTGGGCGACCTGGCCCTGCTGAAGGAAGCCCTGCGTCATGCGCGCGCTTCCGTGACGCAGGCTGCCTGACGCGCCCAGGCCGCGGCCGCGCGCCGCGTTCAGGACCCGACCGCGAAGGTGTTGACGATCAGGGCGCGCAGCCATTGGTTGCCGCCATCGCGGTCCACCCTGCGCTGCCAGTACATATTCGTCTGCAGCGCGGGCACCTTCAGCGGCGGCGTCATGAAGCGCAGGCCGAACGGGGCGGCGGCGCTGGCCGCCAGCTTTTCCGGCACGGTAGCCAGCAGGTCCGTCGCGCTGACGATGTAGGGCACCGCCGAAAAATGCGGCACGCTGAAATGGTCGGCCAGTTCCACGCCGGCCCGATCCATCGACTGGTTGACCTGCCCATAGGGCGCGGCGCGCGACACGATCAGATGGCGTTCCGCCCGGAACGCCTTGATGCCCATGCCGGCGTGCGCGGTGGGATGGGCCTGGCGGAACAGCGTGGCATAGCCCTGCCTGAACAGCATCCGCTGCAGCGTGCCCGCCCCCATGTCGTCGAACGCGCCGATCGCCAGGTCGACGCGGCCCGACTCCATCTCGCGCGGCAGGTCCGGCCCCAACACCCGCACCGAGTCGATGCGCACCTGCGGCGCCCTTTGCACGCAGACTTCCATCAGGCGGGGCATGAAGTGGATCTCGCCGACATCCGTCATGGCGACGCGAAAGCGCCGGCTGCTGGTGGCCGCGTCGAACACGTCCTGGTCCCGCAGCGCCTGCGACAGCATCCCCAGCGCCTCGCTGACCGGCCCGGCCAGGCGCTGGGCGCGCGGTGTCGGCAGCATGCCCTGGCCGGTGCGCACGAAGAGTTCGTCCCCGAACGCCGCCCGCAGGCGGCGCAGCGCATTGCTGACGGCGGGCTGCGACAGGTCCATGCGCCGGGCCACGGCCGACAGGTTGCGGTCTTCCAGCAAGTGCTGGAACAGCAGCAACAGGTTCAGGTCCACATCACGCAACTCGGCCACAGGCGCCCCCCACTATTCACAAAATTTATAGTCGCTATTTTTGCATTCCCGTAGCCGCAAGAGGGATTTTTTCCGAAAATGGCATATCGGCCTGGGACACGCCCGTCCCGCCAACCACGCCAGGCCGCGCGGCCAAGCACCGCGCACGCCGCCCAGGAGGATTCCATGGAACTGCAATATCAGACCGGCTTCGGCAACGAATGCGCGACCGAGGCCCTGCCCGGCGCCCTGCCCGTGGGCCGCAATTCGCCGCAGCAATGCCCGTATGGCCTGTATGCCGAACAGCTGTCCGGCACCGCCTTTACCGCCCCGCGCGCCGAGAACCGCCGCTCCTGGCTCTACCGGATCCGCCCGGGTGCCCAGCACAAGCCGTTTGAAGCCTTCGATGGCGCGACGGGTTGGCTGAGCACCTTCGGCCACGGCCCGGTCACGCCGAACCAGCTGCGCTGGAGCCCGATGCCGATCCCCGACGCCCCCACCGACTTCCTGGAAGGCGTGAAGACCTGGGGCGGCAACGGCGGGCCCGACGAACAGGGCGGCGTGGGCATCCACCTGTACGCCGCCAATCGCTCGATGCAGGGCCGCTACTTCTATAACGCCGACGGCGAGCTGCTGCTGGTCCCGCAGCAGGGGCGCCTGCGCCTGGCCACCGAACTGGGCCTCATCGACCTGGAACCGCTGGAAATCGCCGTCATCCCCCGCGGCGTGCGCTTCCGCGTGGAACTGCTGGATGGCGTCGCGCGCGGCTACATGCTTGAGAACTTCGGCGCGGCCCTGCGCCTGCCCGAACTGGGTCCGATCGGCTCGAACTGCCTGGCCAACGCGCGCGATTTCAAGTCGCCGGTGGCCTGGTACGAAGATGTGGAAGGCGATTTCGAGCTGATCGCCAAGTTCACGGGCGGCTTCTGGCGCGCCTCGATCGACCATTCGCCGCTGAACGTGGTGGCATGGCACGGCACGCATGCCCCCTACAAGTACGACCTGCGCAACTTCAATACCGTGGGGTCGATCAGCTTCGACCATCCCGATCCCTCGATCTTCACGGTCCTGACCGCGCCGTCCGACACGCCGGGGACGGCCAACATGGACTTCGCGATCTTCCCGCCGCGCATCCTGGCCATGGAGAACACGTTCCGTCCGCCCTGGTTCCACCGCAACATCGCCAGCGAATTCATGGGCCTGATCCAGGGCGTGTACGACGCCAAGGCCGACGGATTCGCACCGGGCGGCGCCAGCCTGCACAACTGCATGAGCGGGCACGGCCCGGACGCGGAGACCTTCGAAAAGGCTTCCCATGCGGACACCAGCAAGGCGCACTACATCCGCGACACGATGGCGTTCATGTTCGAGACCCGCCGCGTCATCCGCCCGACGGAACAGGCGCTGTCATCGGTAGAATTGCAGGGCGACTATTACCGGTGCTGGCAGGGCATCGCAAAACATTTCGATCCCAAGAAGGCGTGACGCGCCCGCGTCCGCCTTCCCCGCCGGCGGCGATGCGCGCAAGCGCATCGCCGCTTGGCGTTTGATTCATCCGGCGCCAGATCGGCCCGCGCGCCGGGCCAGCCCCTCATAAACACACTGAAAGAGACACGCAGCCATGACCACCGCGATCAACGAAACCCACGACCCGTCCTTGAAGAGCTGGCTTGCCAGCGCCAATGCGGACGCATCGGATTTCCCCGTCCAGAACCTGCCCTACGCCTCGTTCCGCCGCAAGGGCACGCAGGAATCCTTCCGCCCTGGCGTGGCCATCGGCGACCAGATCCTGGACCTGGCCGCCCTGGCTGCCCAGAAGCCGTTCGAGGGCCTGGCCGCCGAAGCCCTGGCCGCGTGCGCCACCGACAGCCTGAATGCGCTGATGGCCCTGGGCCAGCCGCACTGGAGCGCCTTGCGCCTGGCCCTGTCGCGCGCGCTGCGCGAAGGGGCTGCGCTGCGCGCCACGGTCGAGCCGCTGCTGGTCGCGCAGGCCGACGCCGAATACACCACGCCCGCCCGCATCGGCGACTACACCGACTTCTACATTTCGGTGCACCACGCCACCGCCGTGGGCAAGCAGTTCCGTCCCGACAACCCCCTGCTGCCCAACTACAAGTGGGTCCCGATCGGCTATCACGGCCGCGCCTCCAGCATCGGCGTCGACCAGAAGTTCCCGCGCCCCGTCGGCCAGACGCGTCCCGCCAATGAAGGCGAAGCACCCCAGTTCGGCCCCTGCGCCCGCCTGGACTATGAGCTGGAGCTGGGCATCTTCGTCGGCACGGGCAACGCCCAGGGCGAACGCATCGACCTGGCCGACGCAGACGCGCACGTGTTCGGGCTGTGCATCCTGAACGACTGGTCGGCGCGCGACATCCAGGCCTGGGAATACCAGCCGCTCGGTCCCTTCCTGTCGAAGAACTTCGCGTCCACGATCTCGCCGTGGATCGTCACGATGGAGGCGCTGGAGCCCTTCCGCACGCAATGGAATCGCGGCGCGGGCGAGCCGCAGCCCATGCCCTACCTCGCCTCCGACGCCAACCGGGCCAAGGGCGCGTACGACGTGCAGATGGAAGTGCTGATGACCACCGAGCAGTCCCGCGCCGCGGGCACGCCGCCGGCGAAGCTGTCGAGCAGCAATTTCCGCGATGCGTACTGGAACATCGCGCAGCTCATCACGCACCACACCGTCAACGGCTGCAACCTGCAGCCGGGCGACATGCTGGGCACCGGCACGCTGTCGGGCCCGCGCCCCTCGGAAGCCGGTTCGCTGCTGGAGCTGAGCAATGGCGGCAAGTCCCCGTTCGACCTGCCCTGGGGCGAAAAGCGCACGTTCCTGCAGGACGGCGACCAGATCATCATCCGCGCCGAATGCGTGAAGGCGGGCTATCCGCGCATCGGCTTCGGCGAGTGTTCCGGCGTCGTGCTGCCGGCGCGCGTCTGACGCCCCGCCGCCCGGAAATCCGCCAGGTCAGTTAGTTGGCCGGCGGGTTTCCGGCGCGCGCGATGAGCGCTTCGATCTCGTCGTCCTTGGCCTGCCACTGCTGGCCCAGCCATTGGTGGAACATGGTGCGAAAAGCCTTGTCGCGGGTGTAGTCGGCTTCGCAGAAGGCCGGCGGCACCGGCAACTGCCGCATGCGCACCACCACCTGGCCCGCGCGCCCGCAGGCAAAATCCCAGAAGCTGGGCGCGCCGTCCGGATAGGCGATGGTGACGTCGATCATCGACCGAAAGCGCGCGCCCATGGCGTTCAGCGACACCGCCAGCCCGCCCGCCTTGGGCTTGAGCAGATGACGGTAAGGCGAGCCCTGCGCATCGCGCTTGGCTTCGGAAAAGCGGGTGCCTTCGGCAAACACCATCACGCTGGTCGGCACCAGCGAAAACTTGGCGCAGGCGCGGCGCGCGGCCTCCTGGTCCTGCCGTCCCAGATCCGGATTCTTGCGCAACGCGGCTTTGCCGTGCCGCTTCATGAAGGGAAAGTCCAGCGCCCACCACGCCAGCCCGATCACGGGCACGTAGATGAGCTGTTGCTTGAGAAAGAACTTGAGCAGCGGGATGCGCCGGTTCAGCGCGTATTGCAGGACGAAGATGTCGACCCACGACTGGTGGTTGCAATTGACCAGATACCAGTCGGCATAGCGCAGGTCCTTGTTGCCCTGGATATCCCAGCCCTGGGGCTGGATGCGCACGAACCAGCCGGTATTGCAGGACACCCATGCCGTGGCGATGCCGTTGAGCACCGGATCGACGCGCCGCCGCACCGCCGCGAAAGGCAGCGCCAGCTTCAGGAGCGACATGGGAAACAGCAGCAGGCACCAGAACAGCGTGTTCGCGGCCAGCCAGACCGCGCTGAAGACGCCCGTGATCCATGCAAGCCGGCCGCGCGGCACCGGAATCGCCATGGGGCGGCGTGCGCGCGGCGCGCTGCCCTGGGCCTGAGTCAGAGTCGCCGGAGCGGCGCGGGAAGCTCCGGAGGACGGGTTCGGCGTTGTCATGGCCGCCAGTGTGCTATCGCCCCGCGAAATCCGGCTTGAGCAGGATCAAGGCGGCTGGCTGCGCCGGACGCGGCACATGGCGGCGGGGTCATGGCCAAGGTCACGGCCAAAGTCAAAGTCAAGGTCACGGCAGGCGGTACTTTTCCTCGCGGTACACCCAGCTTGCCCACAGCGCATGCGCCAGCGCCTCTTGCGTCAATGCGGGATCCGCGGGCTCGACCGGCGCGTAGGTTTCATCGCGCCCCACCGGCGCCGCCTCGTAGCGGAACTGGCGCGGCGCCTTGGCGGGCTCCAGCACCAGCAGCTGATCGCCCTGCAGATACCCGAAATTGTCCGCGTACTGCATGATCGCGCGGTTCGGGTCGCGTTGCGTCAGGTCCACGCCCAACATCGGGTTCACGTTGTCCAGGCCGATCAGCGACAACAGCGTGGGCGCCATGTCGATCTGGCTGACCAGGCGCTGGTCCTGCCGCGGTTCAATGCCCGCGCCCAGGATCAGCGCGGGGATCTGGAAATGCCGCACCGGCACCGGGATGGACCCGTACACGCGCGAATCGTGGTCCGCGATGACGAGAAAGACCGTGTTGTCCCAGTACGGCGCCTTGCGCGCCTTGTCGAAGAACTGGCCCAGGGCCCAGTCCGCGTAGCGCACCGTGTTGTCCACCGTGGCCGGGTCGCCCACGGGCTGGATGCGTCCGGGTGGGTATTCCCACGGGGAGTGGTTGGTCACCGAGAACGCCAGCGTGAACACCGGCTTGTCGCCATCGGCGCGCAGGAGGCGGTCCACCTGGTTGAACATGTCTTCATCCGACGCGCCCCACGATCCCTCGAAGACCGGGTCCACGAACTTGGGACGGTCCACGATCTCATCGAAGCCGTTGCCCAGGAAGAACGCCCGCATATTGTCGAAGTGCGACTCGCCGCCGTACACGAAGCGCGAGTGGTACCCGTGCTTGCCGAGCAACTGCGCCAGCGTGAAGAACCCGGTCTGCGAGCGCGGCAGCTTGACCACCGCATCGGCCACGCTGGGCAGAAAGCCCGCCGTCACCGCCTCGATGCCGCGCACCGACCGCGTGCCCGTGGCGTAGGCGCGGTGGAACATCCAGCCCTCCTTGCCCAGCCTGTCGATGTTCGGCGTGAGGTCGCGGCCGCCCAGGCTGCCCACGTACTGCGCGCCCAGGCTCTCCTGCAGGATGATGACCACGTTCAGCGGCTTGTCGCGCCGCACGGTCGCCTTCTGCTCGTGCAGGCTGGGCAGGGCCGGATCCAACGGCGCGCCGGTGATGCCGGCTTTTTCGCGCACGATGGCGTTCATCTCGTCGACCGGCATCTTCGGGTACATCGCGGCCGACGAGCGTTCGTCGCGCATGCGATAGGCCGCGTCGAACACGCTGTACAGGGAATTGAGCGCCAGCGCGTTCACCATGGCGTCCGAACTGAAGGCCACCTTGGCGGGATTGATGGGCCGATGCTCCAGCGTGCCGCGCGCGCCCAAAAACACCAGCGCCAGGATCACGAACGACGCGACCGGACGCTTCCACCACCCCATGAAGGCATCGCGCGAGCGGGTCGGGAAGAGCTTGACCGCAAGCCACGCCGCGACAACCAGCACCACGAAGGACGCCAGCAGCACGCCCTTGTAGCCCTGCCACAGCATCGAGCCGACTTCCTTGGGGTTGAGCAGATAGATGAAGTAGAGGCGATTGGGCCGCGTGTCGTATTCGGCGATGAACTGCGGCGTCGAGACTTCCAGCAGCACATACAGCATCCACCAGACGCGGAACCACCACGCGGTGATGCGCGCGGCCAGCGGCCGGTGCCCGAACCACGGCGAAAACACCGCCGGCAGCGCAATCACCATGGACAGCAGGCACACGTCGATGCGCAGTCCGCCGAGCATGAGCGGCCCGAGGCCGCCGGCGGCCTCGACGCGGTCCCACATCCAGAAGGCCAGTCCCAGCCGCGACAGCGTCAGCAGCGCCAGGATCGCGAGGATGAAGCGTACGGTCAGATGGCGCATGGCGACGCCCTCCGCGCCGGGCGCGATGCCTGACCCAATAAAGAAAAAGACCTGCCGTGTGTACCGTGTGAACCGTGTATGCCGCGCAAAACCATGCCGCCTCGATGACCAGAAAATGAACCGCGCCAAGAGTAACGCGGTTTCGGCGGATCACCGGCGCGGCGGCCGGTTCAAACGTTGTACGACATCACATATGCGTGGTTCGAGATGCCAGTGTGCCCGCGCGGCTACTGCGCCCGGCGCAGGCGCTCGCGGCTGTTGCTCAGGTGCGTGCGCATCGCCGCGCGCGCCGCCTCGGGATCCTGCCGCGTGATGGCGCTGTAGATGTCTTCGTGTTCGAGATTCACGCGCGCCAGATAGGCGGCGCGGTCTTCGTGCGCGAACTTGGCGGAGTTGATGCGGGTGCGAGGGATGATGGCCGACCCCAGATGCGACATGAGGTCCGCGAAATACCGGTTGTCGGTGGACTGGGCCACCAGCAGATGGAACTGGAAATCGGGCGTGATGGTATCGCCGCCGCTATCCAGCGCCTGCTTGAAGGCATCGAGCGCGCGCCGCATGTCCTGCAATTGCGTGTCGCTGCGCCGGATGGCCGCCAGGCCCGCGGCCTCGCTTTCCAGGCAGATGCGCAGCTCCAGCAGCACGAGGACATCGCGCACGGTGGCGATGTCCGCGGGGTCCACGCGGAAGTCGCCGCCGCCGCTGGGCTCCAGCGCGTAGGTGCCCACGCCGTGATGCGTTTCGACCAGCCCCGATGCCTGCAGGCGGGACAGCGCCTCGCGCACGACGGTGCGGCTTACGCCGAACTGACGCATGATTTCGGACTCGGTGGGCAGCTTGTCCCCCGGGCGGATTTCGCCGCTTCGGATGCGTTCGGAAATGCTCTCCACCAGGCCTTGCGCCAGGTTGCGGGGACGACGCTGCGGCAAAACAGAGGTATCGACAGGAGCGTTCATCAGGGATTATCCGAAAGCGGTTGCGCAGCGCTTGACGCTGAAAAATGGCGTTCATTATACTTTGCGACAGTTGTACGATAACGTACCAGACAAGTCCACTCCACCGCGCCATAACCCGAGCGTTGCGTCATGAGCCGAGCTGTCAACAACATGCCTGCATCCCCCCGGTGTCCTCGTTTGTTGTTGACCGGCGCCGCCGGCAACCTGGGCCTGGTACTGCGTCCCCGATTGAAAGCCCATGCGGACATCCTGCGCGTCTCCGACGTGGCGCCCATGGCCCCCGCGCAGGCGGGCGAAGAGGTCGTCCCCTGCAACCTGGCCGACGCGTCCGCGGTGTCCGCCCTGGTGCACGGCGTGGACGCCATTGTCCATCTGGGCGGCGTGTCGGTGGAGCGCCCCTTCGAGGAAATCCTTCCCGCCAACATCCAGGGCGTCTACAACATCTACGAGGCGGCCCGCCTGCACGGCGTGCAGCGCGTCGTGTTCGCCAGCTCCAACCACGTCATCGGCTTCTATGAGCAGGGAAAGACGCTGGACGCCGACGTGCCGCTGCGCCCCGATGGCTACTACGGCCTGAGCAAGGCCTATGGCGAAAACCTTTCCCGCTTCTACTTCGACCGCTACGGCATCCAGACCGTGTGCCTGCGCATCGGCTCGTCGTTTCCCGAACCCAAGGACCGGCGCATGCTGGTCACCTGGCTCAGCCACGACGACCTGACGGACCTGGTCGTGCGGTCGCTCTTCACCCCCGACGTCGGCCACCTGATCGTGTATGGGGCCTCGGCCAACCGGGATAGCTGGTGGGACAACCGCGGCGCGGCCGTGCTGGGCTTTGCGCCCAAAGACTCGTCCGAGCGGTTCCGCGCGCAGGTCGAAGCGCAGCCGCCGCTGGCCGCGGACGATCCCGCGGCGCGCTACCAGGGCGGCGCCTTCGTCAAGGCCGGCCCCTTCCCTTTCCCCAACGCCTGAACACCGTCCATGCCCATGACCGCAGAACGTATAGGAACGGTATTGTGCGGCGTGGGAGAAAGCCCCGTCTGGCGCCGCGCCGACCAGGCCTATTACTGGACCGACATTCCCGGCAAGGCGCTCTGGCGCTGGACACCCGCGACCGGCGCCTTCGCGCAGTGGGCGCTGCCGCAGATGGCCGGCAGCATCGCGATGCGCGGCGACGGCTGGCTGCTGGCGATGGAAGACGGCCTTTATGCCTGCGGCGCGCTGTGCGAGGACGAGCCATGCATCCCGCGCCACCTCGCCGCCGTGGCCCACGCCGCGCCCAATATGCGTTTCAATGACGGCCGCTGCGACCGGCAGGGCCGGTTTCTTGCCGGCACCATGGTGATGGACATGAGCGTGGCCGACCCCGCGGGCGCGCTGTACCGCCTGGACGACCGGGGGGTGTCCGTGCTGCTGGACGGCCTGATCGTGCCCAACGGCCTGGCCTTCAGCCCCGATGGCCGGACCATGTACCTGTCCGATTCACACCCGTCGCGCGCGACGGTCTGGGCCTTCGACTACGACACCGCAACGGGCGAACCGCGCCATCGCCGCGTCTTCATTCCCGCCCTGCCGGCCGGCCGCCCCGACGGCGCGGCCGTGGACACGGACGGCTGCTACTGGATCTGCGGCAACGATGCCGGCAAGGTGTACCGCTACACCCCCGACGGCCGCCTGGACCGCACCCTGGACGTGCCCGCCGCCAAGGTCGCGATGTGCGCCTTCGGCGGCGCCGGCCTGGACACGCTATTCGTCACATCCATCCGTCCCGCGAACGCCGCCCCCGGCTCGCCGGACGGCGCGGTATTCGCCCTGCACCCCGGCGTGCAGGGCCTGGAGGAACCCGCCAGCGCCGGTTAGCACCCGATCGGCGCCGTGTCGCGCGCCACCCCGAGCAGGTCTGTGCATATCAAAGAGCTTCGGGGCCCTTTGCGGCCCTCAACGAAACGCCGTACCCCATCCGGAGGTAGACATGCTGCACCCTCACCTGAGCCGCGCCGTCCTGGCCGCGGCCGCCTTGCTGACGCTGGTTCCCGCCACCCACGCCGCCGAGCTGCGCTCCGCGGACATCCATCCCGACGATTACCCCACTGTGCAGGCCGTGCGCCACTTCGGCGAGCTGGTCAAGCAACGGACCAACGGCCGCATCACCATCAAGGTGTTTTCGGGCGGCGCGCTCGGCAACGAGGACGATTCCATCGAACAGGTGAAGCTGGGCGCGCTGGCGATGACCCGCGTGTCGAGCGCGGCCATGCACAACATCTGCCAGACCACCCGCGTGCCGTCGCTGCCGTTCCTCTTTCGCTCCAAGGAACACCTGCACAAGGTGCTGGACAGCGAGATCGGCGACCAGATCCTGCGCTCGTGCGAAGCCGCCGGGTTCGTGGGGCTGGCCTGGTACGACAGCGGTTCGCGCTCCATGTACACGACGAAGAAGCCCGTCAAGACGCTGGCCGACGCGAAGGGGCTGAAGATCCGCGTGCAGCAGTCGGACCTGTCCGTCGCGATGGTCGAAGCCATGGGCGGCAACGCCACGCCGATGCCCATGGGCGAGGTCTACACCTCGCTCAAGACCGGACTGGTGGACGCGGCCGAGAACAATTTCCCCAGCTACGAAAGCGCGCATCACTACGAGGTGGCCAAGTTCTATTCGCTGACCGAGCACACCATGACGCCCGAGATCCTGATCTTCTCCAAGCGCCAGTGGGACAAGCTGCCGCCCGATGACCAGAAGATCCTGCGCGAGGCCGCGCGTGAATCGGTGCCTTTCATGCGCAAGCTGTGGGACGAGCGCGAACAGAAGTCGCGCGCCGTGGTCGAGAAGGCCGGGTCGCAGATCTCGGCGGTCGACAAGCCCTCGTTCCAGGGCGCGATGAAGCCGGTGTACGACCGCTTCGTCACCACCCCTGAAATGAAAGACCTGGTCGCGAAGATCCAGGCCGTGCAGTGAGGACATCATGTTGGCCACACCCACGAATGAACCAGATGTCGCCGCGGGGGGCCGGGCGCAAGCCCTGGCTGCCCCGCTGGATGCCTACTCGCGCGGCTGCGCCCGGCTGGCGCGGGCCTGCATGTGGACCAGCGTGTTCGGACTGGTCTGCCTGATCATCGCCGTCACGCTGCAGATCGTCGGGCGGCACGTCCTGAACAACACGCCGACCTGGGCGGAAAGCCTGGCCCTCCTGCTGGTGCTGTACGTCACCATGCTGGGCGCCGCGGTCGGCGTGCGCGACGCCGGCCACATCGGCTTCGAGTCCCTGCTCGACGCCCTGCCGGCCGGCGGGCAGCGGCGGCTGCGCATCTTCATCCATCTGCTCGTGCTGCTGTTCGGCGTGCTGATGGCCTGGAATTGCGGCGTGCTGGCCGAATCCGTCGCGGCCTACAAGATTCCCAACCTGGGGATCTCCAACGCGTGGAAGTACATTCCTGCAACCCTGTCGGGCACCTTGATCGCGCTCTTTTCCATCGAGCACATCATCGCGATCCTGCGCAACCAGAAGGTGGTACCGGCATGGCGCTGACACTGCTTTCCTTCACCTTCATGGGGTTCCTGGTGATCGGGGTGCCGGTGGCCTTCGCCATCGGGCTGTCGTCGCTCACGGCTATCATGTACGAGGACCTGCCGCTGGCGGTGGCCTTCCAGCAGATGACCTCGGGCATGAACGCCTTCTCGTTCCTGGCCATCCCCTTCTTCATCTTCACGGGCGAGCTGATGCTGTACGGCGGCATCGCGGACCGCATCGTCGCGTTCGCCAAATCGCTGGTGGGCCACGTGCGCGGCGGCCTGGGGATGTCCAACGTGGTGGCCTGCACGCTGTTCGGCGGCGTGTCGGGATCGCCCGTGGCGGACGTGTCGGCGATGGGCTCGGTGATGATCCCGATGATGAAGCGCGAGGGCTACCACGCCGACTACGCGGTGAACGTCACCACGCACGCGGCGCTGGTGGGTGCGCTGATGCCGACCAGCCACAACATCATCATCTATACGCTGGCCGCGGGCGGCAAGGTGTCCATCGCGGCGCTGATCGCGGCCGGCGTGGTGCCTGCCCTGATCCTGACCGCCTGCAACCTGGCGGCGGCGTACTTCGTGGCGCGCAAGCGGGGGTATCCGGCCGGCAGCTTCCCGGGCTGGCACATCGTGTTCCGCTCGCTGGTGGCCGCGGCGCCTGGGCTGTTCGTGGTGGTGCTGATCATCGCGGGCATCCTGAGCGGCGTCTTCACCGCGACGGAATCGGCGGCGGTGGCGGTGCTGTATGCGCTGGCGCTGACGATCTTCGTCTACCGCTCGCTGACCTGGGACCAATTCGTGCGCGCGGCCAGCAAGGCGGTCAAGACCACGGGCGTGGTGCTGCTGCTGATCGGCATTTCCGCCACGTTCGGCTACCTGATCAGCTTCTATGGCGTGGCCGAAAAGACCGGTCAGCTCATGGCGTCCATCTCGACGGAACCCTGGGCGATCTTCCTGATGGTCAACATCATCCTGTTCGTGCTGGGCACGTTCCTGGACATGGCCGCCACCATCCTGATCTGCACGCCGATCTTCCTGCCGATCTGCATGCAGTACGGCATGGGGCCGGTGCAGTTCGGCATGGTCCTGCTGCTGAACTGCGCGCTGGGGCTGAACACGCCGCCCGTGGGCACCACGCAGTTCGTGGGATGCGCCATCGGCGGGGTCTCCGTGGGCACGGTCATGCGCACCATCTGGCCGTTCTACGGCGCGCTGCTGGCCGCGCTGGCGCTGGTGACCTACGTGCCGGCGTTTTCGCTGTGGCTGCCGGGCGTGCTGCTCAACTGACGCCCGGCGCGCGGGGCGGGCCGCCGGCGGTCCGGCCCGCGATCAACGGATAGAAAAAGACCGCCGCCAGCAGCCACATCAGCGCGGCGGACCAGATCGTCTGGCTGAGGAAATGCGCGCCCTGCAGGATGCGCACGGCCGAAAAGCCCACACCGCCCGCCACGCCGACCGCCAGGCCGGCCCAGCGCCACGCGGGCCGTCCCAGCGCCCAGCCCGCGAAATACAGGCTGAGCAGCGCGTACCCCGCGCCGGCATGGCCGCTGGGCAGGGCGCCCCCCGCGCGGGCACGCGCCCACGTCCACCAGTGCACCGGATAGGGGGTGTAGCCGCCCAGCGTTTCCAGGTCGTAGGGACGCGGCAGCATCGTGTGATGCTTGAGCTGGTTGATCAGGAGCTGTCCCGTCAGGCACGTGGCCGCCACCGCCAGCGCCACGCCGCGCCAGCGCCGCCAGGCCGGGATGCGAAAGCTGGCCACGGCGGCGCCCGCCGCGGCCAGGCCCACGCCGATCGGCAGGGCCAGCACGATGCGATGGCCCAGGAGTTCGAGCCAGCGGCTGGCGTGCAGCGGAAAGTCGTCGAGCGCCGGGTCGAACAAGGCCCGCGCGATGCGCATGTCCAGCCCGGAATCCTGGGTCCACCACGCAAGACAGGCGAGGATCAGCGGCACGCCCACGACGTGCGTGAGCAGATAGCAGGCTGGGGTTGGCGCGCGCGGCGCTGGCAGCGAGGGGGACGGCATGGACGGAAATTTCCAGACGGTTCGGGCAGCGCACTGTACGGGCCCGGCAGTCGAAAATTCGTCAAATCCGCGTCTGGGGACCGGCCTCAGGGGCGTTGTCAAAGCGCAGCAGGAACCGCGTCCCGCGCGCCGGGCCGTGCGCCTGCGAGGATTCGACGGACAGCGCCCAGCCCTGCATGTCGCAGACCCGCTTGGCAATCGCCAGGCCCAGCCCGCGCGTCGTCTCGGCGCCGCCATCCATCGCCGAATCGCGCAGGCGGCCGCTGAAATAACGGCGGAACAGGAACGGCAGGTCGGCGGCGGCGATGCCCTTGCCGTCGTCGCGCAGCGCCAGCCCGCCCTGCGCGTCCAACGCCGCCGTCAACGTGGCCGGCGCGGCGTGCTCGATGGCGTTGCGCACCAGGTTGCGCAGGACGGTCAGCAAGGCGTAGCGGTCCAGCGTCAGCACGTGGCCGGCAGGGATACGGTTGTCGAAACCCAGGTTCGCCAGCTTCGCCTGCGCGGCATAGCCGCCCCAGGCGTCGTCCATGCACTCGGCGAGGTCCACGGGCTCGGGCTCGCGCAACTGGTCGCGAGCCATCGCGCGCGCGCTTTCCAGGCTGACGATGACGTCGTCGACGTTGTCGACCACCCGCGTGAGCCGTTGCTGCTGGTCCGGCGTCAGCGTCTGCGTCAGGAGCATGAGTTCGCTGTCGGAGCGGATCGCCGCGAGCGGCGTGCGCACCTCATGGCTGAGATTGCCGGCGAATTCGCGTTCGCGGGCGATGGACCGGTCCACCTGGTTCTGCACGCGGTTGAAGGCTTCGATGAGCCGCCCGGTCTCGTCGTCGCGGGTGACGGCCAGGTCGGGCGAGCCGGGGGCCCAGGTCGACAGCCGGTCCGTCAGTTCCAGCAGCGGACCGACCGCCACCGCCGCCACCCGCCGCGACAGGGCGTACGCCAGCACCACGCAGAGCGCGCCCACACCCAGCACGATGAGGCCGAAATCGCGCACCCGCTCTTCATTGTCGGTCGCGTCATACAACAGATACACCGTGCCGCGGCCGGTCTCGGCCACCATCACATGCCAGGTGTAGGCGCCCGGTTCGATCAGATGCAGCCCGTTTTCCAGCGAGAGCAATTCGGGCGGCATGCCGGCGGGCGGCTGGCCGTCGGCGCTGAGCCAGGCGCGCATGGAACCGCCCAGCTCGCGGGCGCCATGGCGCGGCAGGAATTCGTCGCTGCTGCGGGCATGCTGGACCAGGCGGTCCATTTCCGTGTTGAGGATGTCGTTGACCAGATCGTCTTCCATCTGGTCGAACGTCAGGTAGGCCAGCAGGGCAAGCGCCGTGACGAACAGCGCGACCGTTCCCGTCAGCGCCCACACGACGCGCTGGGTCAACGTGCCGGCGGCGGCGCGGCTCATGAGGGCACGCCGGGCAGCGTGAGGCGCCAGCCGGTGCCGTGCACGGTCTCGATGCCGTCAAAGCCCGCGTCGGCCAGCGCGCGCCGCAGCAGGTGGACCTGGCTGCGCAGCGCGTCGGACGAGGGCGGCTCGTTGCCCCACAACGCCGATTCCAGCTCTTCGCGCCGCACGACGCGGCCCGGATCGCGCAGCAGGACTTCGATGATGAGACAGGCCTTGCGGGTCAGGTGGACGGGAACGTCATTGACCGATACCGCGCGGCTGCGCGTGTCGAACTGCAAGGGGCCGAAGGCGCGCACGGCGTCCACCGTGGCGCCCTGGGCGCGCTGGATCAGGGCCAGCAGCCGGGCTTCCACCTCGAGCAGCGCGAACGGCTTGGTGAGGTAGTCGTCCGCCCCGTGCGAGAAACCCGCCAGCTTGTCTTCCAGGCTGTCGCGCGCGGTCAGCATGAGCACCGGCACATCCAGCCGCCTTTGCGTGCGCATGTCATGCAGCACGGCGTTGCCGTCCATGCCGGGCAGGCCGATGTCCAGCAGCACGGCATCGAACCGCTGCTCCTGCAGCCGCTGCAAGGCGGCCGGCCCGCTATAGGCCACGTCGGGGAGAAAGCCGCGCGCCTCCAGGAAGCTGTATAGATTGCCGGCGATGGTGGGGTCGTCCTCGACGATCAGCACCCGGTAATGCGCACCCGCTGCGGGACTGGCTGCCATGGTTTGCGTCCTGGACGTGTCAGGCCTGCAGCACCTTGCCGGGGTTCATCAGCCCCTGCGGATCCAGCGCGCGCTTGATCCGCCGCATCAGCGCAAGTTCGACCGGCTGCTTGTAGCGCGGCAGTTCGTCGCGCTTGAGCTGCCCGACGCCGTGCTCGGCGCTGATGGACCCCTGGTGCGCGTGCACGCTGTCGTGCACCACGCCGTAGATTTCGCTTTGCAGCGCCAGCAGCTCGGCTTCGGACTGCCCCGGCGCATTGGCCACGTTGTAATGCAGGTTGCCGTCGCCCAGATGGCCGAAGATCACGTGGCGCACGCCCGGAAAGCGCGCCTGCAACAGGGCATTGGTCTTGTGCACGAAGCCCGCGATGGAAGAGATGGGGATCGACACGTCGTGCTTGACCGACTTGCCGAGTTCGGCTTCAGCCAGCGGAATGCTTTCGCGCAGGTGCCACAGCGCCTTGCTTTGCGACACATTGGCGGCGATGGCGGCGTCGTTCACCAGGCCGGCCTCGATGGCCTCGCCCAGCACGCTCTCGAAGCGCTCGCGCGCGTGGCTTTCGCTTTCGCTGTCGGACAGTTCCAGCAGGGCGAACCACGGCGAGGCAGCCGATTCGCCGTCGAATGGCAGGCGCTGCTGCGGGAACAGCCGCACCACGCCTTGCAGGCAGGCGCCGCTCATGAGTTCAAAGCCGGTCAGCGAGGCGCCGAACCCGGAGCGGGCGCGCGACAGGACCTCGACGGCGTTGTCGATGCTGTCCAGCGTCAGCAGCGCGGTGCAGGACGCCACCGGACGCGGATACAGCTTGAGCGTGGCGGCGGTGATGATGCCCAGGGTGCCTTCGCTGCCGATGTAGAGGTCGCGCAGGTCGTAGCCGGTGTTGTCCTTGCGCAGGCCGCGCAGGCCGTCCCAGATCTCGCCTTCCGCGGTCACGACCTCTAGGCCCAGCGTGAGGTCGCGCGCGTTGCCATAGCGCAGCACCTGCGTGCCGCCGGCATTGGTCGCCAGATTGCCGCCGATGGTGCAGCTGCCTTCGGCGGCCAGGCTCAGGGGAAACAGCCGGTTCGCGGCCGCCGCTGCATCCTGCACGGCCTGCAGGATGCAGCCGGCCTCCACGGTGATGGTGTCGTTGTCGGTGTCCAGCGCGCGCACGGCGGTGAGCCGAGTGGTGGACAGGACGACGGCGCTGCCGGAGTCGTCCGGCGTAGCGCCCCCGCACAGGCCGGTATTGCCCCCCTGCGGCACCACGGGCACGCCGTGCTGCGCGCACAGCTTGATCGCCGCGGCCACTTCCGCGGTCGACCCGGGGCGGATCACCGCCAGCGCCGCGCCGCGATAGCGCCGGCGCCAATCCAGCACATAGGACTCGGCGTCGTCGCCCGTCAGGACGTGGGAATCGCCCAGGAGGGCCTGTAGATCGCTCAGCAGTGTCATGGATGCCGCACAAGAGGTAGGCCTGGCCGCGAGGGCCGGGCGCTGTTCATCGGATGTGCGGACTATTGTAGGGGCTGGGCGGCCCGCCCTGAAGCCCCGCCTGTCAGCCGACCGCCTGGTCCAGCCGCGTGCCCGTCATGCCCGAGCAGAACGCCCGGGACGCGATGCGCTCCATCAGGAAGGCGCGGTCCACGCCCGCGGGACCGGGCAGTTCGGACAGGGCGCGATAAGCGCGGCGCAGCACTTCGCCGCGCGTGGCTCCGCAGATCATGAGATGGGTGCTGGGCAGGCGGCGATCGCCGCAGCCGTCGATGCGCACTTCCAGTACGTGCGCGGCGATGGGATCGTGTTCGGCGATCGGCATGGCCGGCGTGCGGGCCTGCGCATGGGCGTCGATGACGCGGAACACGCCGCTGCGGTCGTCCAGTGAAAACGACACCGTGCCGGCAGCCTGCCAGCCGCGGTCCCGGGCCACGCTGGCGGCCACGGTGCGCAGCGCGCTTTCGATCGAGGCGGCCAGGTGCGGCGCCGGGCATTCCGCGATCAGGACCCGGGCATCGCGCCAGACGCTGCGTTCCCAGGCGCGGCCGGTGGCCAGTTCGCCGGTGGCCGCCGCAAACACGTGGATATCGAGCCGGCGTTCCCGGCCGGCCGCTGGCCCGGCAAAGTCCGTGGGTGGTCCCCGCCTGCTGGTGGCGCCGCCCGATGACATGACTGTGGATACTTTGGCGCCCATGGCCCCTCCTGGTCTTTCTGCTTGCATGGCAAGCGTATCACCTTCGGATGACGAGCAACTTTTGTGCCATCCCTGGCCACCCCGCGCGCCCCTGCGGACGGCCTGCCGGACGGCTGGCGCATGCACCGCAATCAGGCCGCGCCGCCCCAGGCGGCGCACCATCGCGGGGCAAGTCGCCACCGGGAAAACGCCCTACTCCGCCCGAAGGATGAAGGCCCCTGCGCCGATGGGGGATAATCCAGCTTTGACCCCTAGTCATAGCGGATTGGAGGTACGGGTTTACCACTACCCGGCCGTCGCCGCGCTGTCCCCCTAACAAGGAATCGTCGTGGGCAACAATACACAATTTCCGGCCTCCGTTTTCAAGGCCTATGACATCCGCGGCACCGTGCCGGACCTGATCGACGCCCCCTTCGCCCGTTCGCTGGGCGTGGCGCTCGCCGCCCGCGCCCGCGCGGAAGGCGTCCAGACGCTGGTGGTCGGGCGCGACGGCCGGCTCAGCAGCGAAATGCTGTCGCTCGCGCTGCAGGAAGGCATGCTCGAAGGCGGCGTGGACACGCTGGACGTCGGCATGGTCCCCACCCCGCTCGTCTACTTTGCCGCGAACATCATGCAGACCGGCTCGGGCGTGGCCATCACGGGCAGCCACAATCCGCCGAAGTACAACGGCTTCAAGATGATGATGGGCGGACGCGCGCTGTATGGCGACGACGTCCAGCAACTGGCCCAGGCCATGAACGGCGACGCGCCCGCCCCGGCGGCCGCCGCCGGCACGCGCCGCCAGCTCGACCTGGTGCAGACCTACATCGCGCGCGTCGCCTCCGGCGTCAAGCTTGCGCGTCCCATGAAGATCGCCATCGACTGCGGCAACGGCGTGGCCGGCGCGGTCGCCCCGCAGCTCTTTCGCGCGCTGGGCTGCGAGGTCGACGAGCTGTTCTGCGACGTGGACGGCAACTTCCCCAACCATCATCCCGATCCCGCCGAACCCAAGAACCTGCAGGACCTGATCAAGCACGTCGCCGAAACCGACTGCGAACTGGGCCTGGCCTTTGACGGCGATGGCGACCGCCTGGGCGTGGTCACCAAGTCGGGCCAGATCATCTGGCCCGACCGGCAACTGGTGCTGTTCGCCCGCGACGTGCTGGAACGCAATCCCGGCGCCACCATCATTTACGACGTGAAGTGCAGCCGCCATGTGGGCCTGTCCGTCGAAGCCGCCGGCGGCGCCCCCCTGATGTGGAAGACGGGCCACTCGCTGGTCAAGGCCAAGCTGGCCGAAACCGGCGCGCCGCTGGCCGGCGAGATGAGCGGGCACATTTTCTTCAAGGAACGCTGGTACGGCTTTGACGACGGCCTGTATACCGGCGCGCGCCTGCTGGAGATCGTGTCGCGCTTTGCCGATCCCTGCGCCCCGCTGGAAGACCTGCCGCAGGACGTTTCCACGCCGGAACTCAAGCTCGAAATGGAAGAAGGCCAGCCCTTCACGCTGGTCAAGGCGCTGCAGGAGCAGGGCCAGTTCCCCGACGCCAAGCGCGTGATCACGATCGACGGCGTGCGCGCCGAGTACGCCGACGGCTTCGGCCTGGCGCGTCCGTCGAACACCACGCCGGTCGTCGTGCTGCGGTTCGAAGCGCAGAGCGAGGAGGCGTTGGCCCGCATCCAGGCGGACTTCCGACGCGAACTCGGCAAGCTCGCGCCCAACGCCTCGCTGCCGTTCTGATCCGCCCCATGTCGTTATCCAACAGCCCCGCGTGGCAGCAGTTCATCGCCGCGACACGCACGGCATCCCGGGATGGCCAGACCCTGCGCCTGATCAATGCCCCCGGGCTGCGCCTGGACCTGAGCGCCCAGGCGCAATCGCCCGAGCTGCTGGCCGCGTCGACGGCCCTGCTGGCGCAGCAGGACTTCGAGGCCCAGCGCGCGCGGCTGTTCGATGGCGGACCGGCCAACTGGACCGAAGGGCGCGCCGCCTGGCATACCGCCCTGCGCGCGGCCGAGCCGCCCGCGATGGTGGCCAAGGCGGTGCTGGCCGAGCGCGAACGCATGCGCGAGTTCGTACGCACGGCCGATGCGGCCGGACGCTACAGCAGCGTGCTGCACCTGGGCATCGGCGGCAGCGACTGGGGCCCGCGCCTGGTCACCCGCGCCTTGCGCCACGAAGGCGCGCGCCGCGAAGTGCGGTTCGCCTCCAACGTCGACTCGCATTCCGTCGCCGACGCGATGAGCCGCCTGGACCCGCACAACACGCTGGTCATCGTGGCGTCCAAATCGTTCACCACGACCGAACCCTTGGCCAATGCCGAGGTTGCGATGAACTGGCTGCGCCAGGCCGGCGTGGCCGATCCCATCAAGCAGGTCGTGGCGATCACCAGCAACGTCGAGGCGGCGCTGAACCTGGGCATCCTGCCCGACCACATCTTCCAGATCTGGGATTGGGTGGGCGGGCGCTATTCGCTGTGGTCGGCGATCGGCCTGCCCATTGCCCTGGCGCTGGGCAACGACACCTACGACCAGCTCCTGGCGGGCGCGGCGGCCATGGACGAGCATTTCCGCCACGCGCCCCTGGCCGAGAACGCGCCCGTGCAGATGGCGCTGGCCGGGGTCGCCAACCGCAGCGTGCTGGGCTACGACTCGCTCGTCATCACGCCCTACGATTCGCGCCTGTACCACATCGTGCCGTGGGCCCAGCAGCTTGAAATGGAATCGCTGGGCAAGGTCGCCACCGCCGACGGCAGCCCCGCCGGCGTGCCGACCGGCCCAGCCGTATGGGGCATGTCGGGCACGGACTGCCAGCACACGTTTTTCCAGTGGCTGCACCAGGACGCCACGGGCGCGCCCGTCGATTTCATCCTGTGCGAAAAGCCGGACCACGCCTATGCCCGGCATCATGAGCTGCTGGTGGCCAATTGCCTGGCCCAGCGCTCGGCGTTGCTGCGCGGCAAGTCCTTCGAGGAAGCCCTGGCCGAGACGTCCGCCACGGAAAGCGATCCGGCGCGCGCGCGCCTGCTGGCGCAGCACCGCGTGCATCCGGGCGGGCGGCCGTCATCGCTGATCGTGCTGCCGCGCCTGGAGGCCTATACGCTGGGCGCGCTGCTTGCCCTGTACGAACACAAGGTCTTCACGCAGGGCGTGATCTGGGGCATCAACCCCTTCGATCAGTGGGGCGTGGAGTTCGGCAAGGCGCTGGCCAAGAACATCATGCGCGAGCTGGACGCGCCCCAGCCCAGCCAGCAGGACCCGTCCACGCGCTTCTGGATCGACGCGATCAGGCGCTAAGGGCGTCGTACAGCGCGACGTGCGTGCGCGCGACCTGGTCGATGTCGAATTCGCGTTCCGCCAGCGCCCTGCCCGCCGCGCCCATCGACTGGCGCAAGTCCGCATCCCCGGCCAGCCGGGCGATGGCATCGGCCAGGGCCTTGGCGTCGCGCACCGGCACCAGCAGGCCGGTCACGCCGGGCTCGATGGCGTCCCGGCAGCCCGGCACGTCGGTCGTCACGACCGCCCGCCCGCAGGCCGCGGCTTCGATCAGCGACTTCGGCAGGCCTTCCCGGTAAGACGGCAGCACCGCGATGTGCGCGGCCGCATACAGCGCCGCCACGTCGGCACGTTCGCCCAGCGCCTGCACGCAGCCTTCGCGCTGCCAGGCGTCGACGTCGGCCTGCGTGGCCGACGTGGGATTGCCGGCATCCAGGCCGCCCACCAGTTGCATCGTCACCGGCACGCCGCGCTCGCGCAGCAGCCGGGCCGCCTGCACGAACTCCTGCACGCCCTTGTCGCGCAAGAGGCGCGCCACCATGGTGACGACGACGGGCGGCGCCGGGGGCTCCGGCGAGGGGGTGTACGCCTCCAGGTCCACGCCCGCGCCGCGGATGATGACCACCTGGTCGTCGCGCACCGCGCCCAGCGACTTGAGCAGGTCGCGGTCGTTGGCGTTCTGGAAGATCACGCGGCTGTTGGGATGGCCCAGGGCGATCCGGTACAGCCGCGCCACCACGGCGCGCACCATCCGCATCTTCAGCGAATGGGACAGGAAGACAAAGCCCAGCCCCGAAATCGCCGCCACCATGCCCGGCACGCGCGTCAGGCGCGCGGCGATTCCGCCGTACAGCACCGGCTTGATGGTGACCAGGTGCACGACATCGGGGCGCAGCCGGCGGAACAGGCGGATCAGCGCCAGCAGCGTCCCCAGCTCCTGCAGTGGGTGCTTGCCGCTGCGGGTCATGGGAATGGCGTG
Organism: Achromobacter sp. MFA1 R4; assembly: GCF_900156745.1. NCBI lineage: Bacteria > Pseudomonadati > Pseudomonadota > Betaproteobacteria > Burkholderiales > Alcaligenaceae > Achromobacter > Achromobacter sp. MFA1 R4. Next base: position 1,107,845 of record NZ_LT707065.1, read on the forward strand.
GTGGGTCATGCCCAGCGCCTGGATGTCGGCCACGGCCGGCCCGTCCATCGTGGCGACGTGCACGTCGTAGCCCGCCTTCTGCGCGGCCAGCGCGACCGGCACGCGGTGCGACATGAAGAACGCCGGGTTGTTGACGACAAACAGCAGACAGCGGCGGGCGCTCATGCCTGGACTCCAGAAATGCGGCGCCAGACGGCGATGTAACTTTGCACCATGCGCGCAAGGTCGAAGTGTTCCAGGACGCGCGCGCGTCCCGCCTCGCCGGCGCGCTCGCGGCCGCGGGCGGCCACGTCGCACAGCGCGGACTCGATGCCGCGCGCCAGGGCCTCGGGCTGCTCGGGCGGCACCACCACGCCGGTGTCGCCCACGATGTAGGCGGCGTCGCCCACGTCCGTCACCACGCAATACACGCCGCAGGCCATGGCCTCGGCCACCACGTTCGGAAAGCCCTCGGCGCAACTGGACAGCACGTGCAGGTCCAGCCCGTTCATCACGGCGGGCACGTCGTCGCTGGGGCCGTTGAGCACCACGCGGTCGCGCAGGTCCAGCTTGTCGAGCAAGGCGCCCAGCGGCGGGTTGTCTTCGGTCATGTCCCGGCCGATCAGCACGCAGCGCAGGCCGGCGTCGCGTCCGTCGCGCACCAGCGCGGCCACGGCGCGCAGCAGATTGGCATGGTCCTTGAGCGGATCCCAACGGGCCACGCAGCCGATCACGGGCACATCCTCGGACAGCCCCCACGCGGCGCGCACCCGCGCGCGCGCCTGCGGATCGGGCGCATAGCGCGACAGGTCATAACCGTTGGAAATCACGACCAGCCGGTCGCGCCGGTAGCCCTTTTCAGCGTGGCGCTGCGCCGCGTTCTGCGCCGCGCACACGATGGCGCGCGGCACGCTGCCGGACAGCAATGCGCAGGCGCGCAGCACCAGCCGCGCGGACCGGCTGCTGCGTTCGAGGTGTTCGCCGGAGTTGCGGATGCCCCAGGCGATGGCCCGCACGCCCGCCATGCGTGCCGCCAGGCCGCCGATCAGGTCGGCGTGGTACATCCAGGTCTGCACGGCATGCGGGCGCATCCGGGCGATCAGGCGGCGCAGGGCGAGGAAGCCGCCCAGGCTCACGCGGCCGCGCTTCATGCCCAGGGCGTGCACCGCCACGCCGGCCGCGCGCAGCCGTTCGCCATAGATGCCTTCATCGGTCAGCGACACGACCGTGTGCGCCACGCCCGCGTCCGGCCAGGTCGCCAGGCGGAACAGCACGGATTCGGCGCCGCCCTGCCCCAGCCCGGTGATGACATGCAGAATGCGCAGCGGCTGGGTGCTCATCGTCCCTCCCGCACCGCTTCGAACAATTCATCCCACTCGCCCAGCACGCTGGACAGCGCGTAGCGCTGGCGCACGGCTGCCGCAGCGCGCGTGCCTAGCTGCTGACGCAGGGACGCATCGCTCATCAGGCGATGCAGGGCATCGGTCATCGCGACGCGGTCGCCGGCGGGCACCAGCAAGGCGTCCTGGCCGTCGCGCGTCATCTCGCGCGGACCGCTGGGGCAGTCGAAGGCCGCGCACGGCAGGCCCAGCGACATGGCTTCCAGGAGGACATTGGGAAAGCCTTCGACCAGCGAACTCAGCACGAAGGCCTGCCCGCGGGCCAGTTCTTCCCAAGGCGCCTCGGTGCGCCCGGACAGGCTGATGCGCGACTGCAGGCGCAGGCGCGCCACCTGCTGCTCCAGCGCGTCGCGCTCGGGTCCCTCGCCCCAGATGCGCAGGTTCCAGTCGGGGAACTCCGGCGCAAGCTGGGCAAAGATGTCGATCAGCAGGCTGAACTGCTTGTCGGGCACCAGGCGTCCCATGGCCACCAGCGTGCGCGGCGCGCCGCCCTCGTGCTGCTGCACCAGCGGCGCATCCAGCAGCGGCGCGGGCAGCGGATTGGGAATGACGGCCAGGCGCCGGATGCCGGGCACTTGCCGCGCGAACGGACCGGCGGTGCCTTCGGCCTGGACGGTCACCATGTCGGCACGGGGGTAGAGCGCGCGGCGCAGCTTGCGCCACACGGAGCCCGTCGTGGTGTCCGCGACCGGATTGGTGCGCTCGCAGACGATGAGCGGCACGTTCAGGCCGCGCGTGGCCAGGATGGCGGCCACGTTGACGTTGGTCAGGAAGGACACCACCACGTCGGGCCGCGTGTCGCGGATGTGCCTGCGCAGCGCCAGCAGGCGCTTGACCGCGGCCATCGCGCCCGACGCGCGGGTGCCGGCCAGATCGGCCAGCCACGCGAGCTTCACCTTGTCGGACAGGGGGTAGAAGCAGGTGCCCTTGGACGAATAGGTCGGCGTCAGGATGACGGTGTCTCCGCGCTCGGACCATGCGTTGACCAGGGTCGCCGCGACTCTTTCCGCGCCGCCGGCATGCATGGAGCTGACCAGCATCAGTATTTTCATTCGTCAACGGTCCTCAATCGGTCCCCCTTGATCCATGCCCGCCCGGTAGCGGTCCAGCCAGGCCTGCATCATCAGCACGCCCCACAGATGGCTGTCCCAGTTGCGATGGCCGGAAGTGTGCTCGCGCCACTTGCGCAGGATGGGCTCGGGTTCGAACCACCCTTCCTGGCGCAGGCGCGCCGGGTCGAGCAGCGCATCGGCCCATTCGCGCAGGGGGCCGCGCAGCCACGCGGCCAGGGGCACGGCAAAGCCGCGCTTGGGGCGGTCGACCAGGGCCTGCGGCACATGGCGGTGCAGCACCTGGCGCAGCAGCCACTTGCCCGTGCTGCCACGCACCTTGTACTGGTGCGGCAGGCTCCAGGCGAATTCATAGACGCGGTGGTCAATCAGCGGCACGCGGGTTTCCAGGCTGACCGCCATGGCCGCGCGGTCCACCTTGACCAGGATGTCGTCGGGCAGGTAGGTGACCGTGTCCAGCTTCATCATCGACTCGAAGAAGGTCGATCCCTGCATGGCGCGCTCGAATTCCGACACGGGCTCGACGCCGCCCTTCACCACGCGGGCCGGGTCCGACCAGTACGACACGAAGAGGCGATAGAACTCGCCGCGCGTATCGGCGCGCAGCAGCTCGCCCAGCTTGCCCACCTTGCCGCGCCAGGCGCCCCGGCCCGGCAGATGGGTGGAGGCGCTGAGCATCGCGCCCGCGGGCTTGCGCAGCAGCCCGGGCACGCGCTCGAACTGACGCCACCAGTTGTCCACGCGGAAATAACGCGAATAGCCGCCAAAGAGCTCGTCGCCGCCATCGCCGGACAGGGCCACGGTGACGTGCTGGCGCGCCATGCGCGTCACCAGCGACGTCGGGATCTGCGACGAATCGGCAAAGGGCTCGTCATACATGTCGGCTAGCAGGGGGACGACGGCCAGCGCGTCGTCCGCGGTGACGTAGAGTTCGGTGTGGTCGGTGCCCAGGTGCGTGGCCACGGCCTTCGCGTGCTGCGCCTCGTCGTAGCCCTTTTCATGGAAGCCGATGGCGAAGGTGCGCACCGGCTGCGAACTTTGCGCCTGCATCAGCGCCACGATGGTCGACGAATCGATGCCCCCGGACAGGAAGGCGCCCAGGCTCACGTCGGACAGCATCTGGCCGCCCACGGCCTTGGACAGCACCTTTTCCAGCGCGTCCGTGGCCTGCGCATCGGACTCGAACGACGGCCGGGACTGCGCGGCCGCATCGGCGGCCGCGCGCGCCGACCAGTACACACGCGGTTCCGGCATGCGCCGGCTGCGGGCGTCGTCGGCCGTGAACTCGACCCACGTGCCGGGCGGCAGCTTGGCGATGCCCTCGTAGATGGACTGCGGCGCCGGGATGTAGTTGTGCCGCATGAACGAGGCCAGCGCGTTGCGGTTCAGGTTGCGGCCAAAGCCCGGAATGGGCATCAGCCCCTTCAGTTCCGAGGCAAACACCAGCGCCGCGCCGGAATAGCCGTAGTAAAGCGGCTTCTCGCCCATGCGGTCGCGCGCCAGCACAAGCTTGCGCGAGGCCTTGTCCCACAGCGCGATGGCGAACATGCCGACCGCGGCCTGCAGCGTGGCCTCGATGCCCAGCGCGGTAAAGCCCGCGAGCAGGGTTTCGGTGTCCGAATGCCCGCGCCACGCAGGCGCCGCCCCCGACTGTTCGAGCTGCTTGCGGATGTCCAGGTGGTTGTAGATCTCGCCGTTGAACACCATCACATAGCGGCCGCAGGCGGACGTCATGGGCTGGTGGCCCGCTTCGGTCAGGTCCAGGATCGCCAGGCGCACGTGCGCCAGCGCCAGGTCGGCGTCGGCGTCTTCCCAGAACCCGTTGCTGTCGGGCCCGCGATGGCGGATGCGCCGGCAGCTTTCCGCCAGCACCTGTTCCTTGTTCCCCACCGGGCCCCAAATTCCGACTATTCCACACATGATGAGATTCTCGTGGTCACCGTAGCAACGGCGCGCGCGGGGCCCTAGCGGCCCGTCGCCCGCACGCCGTCAAAAAGTTCCTGCCATTTCCGCAGCACGCGCGCGGCCGAGAAGCGGTCGCGCACGTCCGTTGCCGCCCGCGCCATGCGCGCGCGGCCATTGTCATCGCGCATGACGGCGTCCAGCGCCTTGCACAGCGCGGCCACGTCGCCGTTGGGCCGCACCAGCACGCCGTCGATGCCGTCGCGCACGATCTCGCGAGGCCCGGTATCGCAATCGAACGACACCGCCGCGAGCCCGCTCGCCATGGACTCCAGCAAGGTGTTGGACAGCCCCTCGAAGCGCGAGGTCAGCACGTAAAGATCGGCGCTGTCGTACCAGTCGCCGACGTTGCCGGCGCGCCCCGGCATCGACACGCGCGACTGCAGCCCCGCCTCGGTCACCTGCGCCTCCAGCGCCTGGCGCTCGCCGCCCTCGCCCAGGATAACCAGATCCCACGCAGGATGCGATGGCGCCAGCCGCGCGAAGGCCTGGATCAACAGGTCGAATCCCTTGTCGCCATGCAGGCGCCCGACCGCCAGCAGCCGTTTGCGGCCTTCCTGCGCGGCCGGCGGCAGGATGGGCTCGGCGCGCGGGAGCGGGAAGTGGACGGGATTGGGGATGACCGCCAGCCGGGAGCCGGGCACGTGCTGTTCCAGCCAGTCCGCGGTGCCCCGGGTCAGCGCGACCACGCGCGCGGCGCGCGGATAGGTCAGGCGGCGCAGCCGCTGCCAGAAGCCCGACAGGGTCTGGGACGGCGGATGGGTATGCTCGGTGGCGATGACGCGGCAGCCCAGTCCGGCGCAGGCCAGGACGGACAGCACCGACGCGGTGGTCATCATGCCCAGCACGATGTCCGGCCGGAAGGCCTTGACCACGCGCCGCAGCGCGCGCACCCGCTGCAGGTTGCTCAGGATGCCGCGCAGCCCGCCGCCCTCGCCCGCGGTATGCAGGACCTCGCGCCGCACCTTGGGGTGCAGTGCGTAGACGTCGCCTTCGGCGCCGGCCTGCGTGACCACCATGACCTCGCTGCCCTCGGCCGCCCAATGGGCGCTCAGGTCGGCGGCGACGCGCTCAGCGCCCCCGCCATGCAGGGAATGGATGAACAGCAACACGCGCGCCGGACGGGCGGAGTCGGCTACGGACATTCAATCGGCCTCCTTGGGTTCGGCCTTGCGCATCGCCACCGCCAGGTAGCACGCGAAGGACAGCACATACATGAGGCTGGTCGCCAGCATGATGCCGGCCGCGCCCATGCGGGGCGCAAGCACGGTGTTCAGCACGGCCTTCAGCGCGAAATTGCCGACGGCGATCGCGGCCATGATGCGGTAGCGGTTCTGGCTGGCCAGCAGTTGCACCAGGATCAGCACGCCAAAATAGAACGGAAGCTGCAGCAACCCCCAGCGCAGCACGTGCGCGACGGCGGCGGTGTTTTCGGCGGTGAACGCGCCCCGCTGGAACAACACCGACACGCCCCACGGCGCCAGGACCCAGCCCAGCGCCACCGCGGCGGCGCCCGCGATCAGCATCAGGAGCGACCACTTGAGGGCCATGCTGCGTGCGCGCGCCGTGTCGCCGCGCGCCTGCACGTCGGCCAGCACCGGCAGCGCGGCGCGCCCCACGGAGACCGCGCCGATGCCCAGCAGCAGCGAAAGCAGCCGGCTGGCGTAGCCCAGTGTCGCGTTGGCGTTGGCGCCCAGGTTGGCGGCGGCGTACTGGTCCAGCGGGCCCACGAAGCTCATGGCAACCTGGCCGATCAGCATCACGCCGGCCGCGCCCATCAGCTCGGGCCAGTGCGGGGATGACAGCGACAGGCGCGGCGCGCCCCAGAATCCGCCATCCGCGCGCGCCGCCAGCCAGGCCAGCCAGACGGTCTGGATGGCATAACCGACCAGCGTGCCCCACAACAGCGGCCCGACGCCGTCCGCGCTGGCGGCCAGCATGACCCAGGCGAGCGTCGTCACGGCCGGCACGCTGTCCAGCAGCGTGTTGACGTGCCGCTCCTGTGCGCGCAGCCGCGCGGCGCTGATGCCGGCGACCAGCAGCAATGCCGCCACGGGCGCAAAGGCCACAAGCAGGTCGCCCGTCATGTCGCGCACCTGCGCCGACAGGCCCTGCCCCAGCCGGTCCACCACATAGGGCCAGGCAAACCACGTCAGCAGCGCCAGCGCGACGCCGGCGGCGGCGACCCAGCCCTGCAATTCGCGCAGGAAAAGGGCTTTCTCGGCCCCGCCGGCGCGGTGCAAACGAACCAGCACCGGAATCAGCACCACCGATAGCACGCCCACGATCGTGACCGGCAGCCAGGTGGCCATGGTCATCGTGAATTGGTAGGCGTCCACGGCATCGCTGACGCCGTAGCGGTACGCCACCGCCATCTCCTTGATGGCGCCGGCGGCCTTGCCCAGCAACAGAAACACCGCCACCCGGAACGCGCCTTTGAAGATGCGCTGATGGTCCGGGTGGATGTTGCCGAGTTTTCGGACGAGTGCTTTCAAATCAACGCAGGAATTGCGTGTACCAGGGCATGGCGACTTCCAGGCCTTGCAGCACCGTGTGCGTGGGCGCGTAGCCCAGCAGGCGGCTGGCCTTGCCGATGTCGGCCTGGGAGTGACGCACGTCGCCCGCGCGGAAGTCGCCGTAGACCGGCTGCTTGCCGTAGTCCACGCCCTGGTTGCCCAGCGCCTGCACCAGGAAGTTGAAGAGCTGGTTCAGGGTGCTGCGGCCGCTGACCGCCACGTTGTAGACCTGGTTGCGGGCTTCGGGCGCGGCCATCGCGCCCAGGATGTTGGCCTGCACCGCGTTTTCCACAAAGCAGAAATCGCGGCTGGTCTCGCCGTCGCCATTGATGGTGACGTCCTTGCCCTGGATCATCGCGGCGGTCCACTTCGGGATCACGGCGGCATAGGCGCCGTCCGGGTCCTGGCGCTTGCCGAACACGTTGAAATAGCGCAGGCCCACCGTCTCGAAACCGTAAGAGCGCGCGAAGACGTCGGCGTACAGTTCGTTGACGTACTTGGTCACCGCATAGGGCGACAGCGGCTTGCCGATGTTTTCTTCGACCTTGGGCAGCGCCGGGTGGTCGCCGTAGGTGGAGCTGGACGCCGCATAGACGAACGACTTGACCTTGGCGTCGCGCGCCGCCACCAGCATGTTCAGGAAGCCGCTGATGTTGACTTCGTTGGTGGTGATGGGGTCATTGAGCGAACGCGGCACCGACCCCAGCGCGGCCTGGTGCAGCACGAAGTCCACGCCGTCGGCGGCGCGGCGGCACGCGTCCAGGTCGCGGATATCGCCTTCGATGAAGGTGAAGCGCGCCCATTGTTCCGGAGAGACGGACGCGCGCACCTCGTCCAGGTTGCGCTGGTGGCCGGTGGCGAAGTTGTCCAGGCCGGTGACGGTCTGGCCCAGCTTGAGCAGGGTCTCCAGCAGGTTCGAACCGATGAAGCCGGCGCAGCCGGTCACCAGCCACTTGCGCGGCGCGGCGGTCAGTTCCTGGGTGACAGTCTCGAATCGTGTGGTCATCGCTGGATCCTTTACAGACGCAGGTCGGAGTCGGCGGGCGACAGCACGTACTTCAGGTCGTACAGGATGTGGTCGGCCTTGCCGAGCTTGCGGATGCCCGCCGCGCCCATGTCCTTGAACTGGTTGTGCGCCACCGCCAGGATCACGGCGTCGTACTTGCCTTCCTCGGGCTTGGCCACCGGGGTCAGGCCGTACTCGTGCATGGCTTCGTCGGCATCGACCCACGGGTCGTAGACGTCCACTTCGACGTTGTAGTCGCCCAGCTCGCGCACGATGTCCACGATGCGCGTGTTGCGCAGGTCGGGGCAGTTTTCCTTGAAGGCCAGGCCCATCACGAGCACGCGCGCGCCCTGCACGTGGATGCGGCGCTTGGTCATGCACTTGACCAGCTGCGACACCACGTAGCCGCCCATCGAATCGTTCAGGCGGCGGCCCGCCAGGATGATTTCGGGGTGGTAGCCGATGGACTGCGCCTTGTGCGTCAGGTAGTACGGGTCCACGCCGATGCAGTGGCCGCCCACCAGGCCCGGGCGGAACGGCAGGAAGTTCCACTTGGTGCCGGCCGCCTGCAGGACGGCTTCGGTGTCGATGTCCATCTTGTTGAAGATCAGCGCCAGCTCGTTGATCAGCGCGATGTTCACGTCGCGCTGGGTGTTTTCGATCACCTTGGCGGCCTCGGCCACGCGGATGGTCGGCGCCTTGTGCGTGCCGGCGGTGATGATTTCCTTGTAGAGCTGGTCCACCAGCTCGGCAACTTCCGGCGTGGAACCGGAGGTGACCTTCTTGATGGTGCTGACGCGGTGTTCCTTGTCGCCCGGGTTGATGCGCTCGGGGCTGTAGCCGGCGTAGAAGTCCACGTTGTACTTCAGGCCCGACACGCGCTCCAGGACCGGCACGCAGTCTTCCTCGGTGGCGCCGGGATAGACGGTGGATTCGTAAATCACGATGTCGCCGCGCTTGAGCACCGCGCCGATGGTCTCGCTGGCCTTGACCAACGGGGTCAGATCCGGCTGCTTGTACTCGTCGATGGGCGTCGGCACGGTCACGATGAAGACGTTGGCTTCGCCCAATTCAGCGCGATCGGCGGTGTAGCTCAGCTGTTTGGCTTCGGCCAGTTCGGCATCGCTGACTTCCAGCGTGTGGTCGTGGCCCGCCTTCAACGCGTCGATACGGCGCGTGTTGATGTCAAAGCCGATGACCGGGCGCTTCTTGCCGAACTCCACGGCCAGGGGCAGACCGACGTAGCCAAGGCCGACGACAGCGAGTTTCACATCCTGGATTCGCAACATAACTCTCCCTTCACCGTAGAACGTTTACGGCATTTTAAAGATGGTCTGGTGATGGATACCGAGCCCCCGGCGGCGATCGCCGGGGCACTCAAACTAATCGGTGGTTCGCAGCACGGACGGCAGCAACAGCCAACCCGGGCGGCGCCAGGAGACCAGGCGCGCATACAGCCAGATGTAGACGCTGGCAAAGACAACCAGGCTGGCGCTCAGGGCCCAGGCGTTGTCCCACCAGATCGTGGCCGGCACCAGCCCGATCAGCGCCAGGACCCACATGTACGGGGACGCCAGCGCATTGCAAAGCGCGGGCACGGCATGGCGCCGGCCGCGGCTGAAGGTGACACGGACCAGCCGGCGGAACACGAGCTGGTGCAGGTGCAGCGCATCCGGCTGGTCCACCGGCACACCGCGCTTGAAGCGCCGGCGCCAGATCGAAAATCCGGTTTCGAAGACGGGGTAGAACAGGACCGCCAGGGCATAGAACGGCGACACCGACGGGTTGCGCACGACCAGCAGCACGGCCAGCTCGGCCAGCATGAAGCCCAGGAAATAAGCCCCGCCATCTCCCAGGAACACGCGCCCGAACGGGAAATTCCACACCAGGAAGCCCAGGGTCGCCGACGCCAGCGCCGCCGCCACCAGGAAGATCGGCACGTCGCCGACCTGCAGCGCCACGAGGCTGATGGACACCGCCATCAGGGTGGCGACCATGCCGGCCAGGCCGTTCATGCCGTCGACGATGTTCAGGGCATGGGTACAGCCGCCCACCGCGAACATGGTGAACAGCAGCGAGACCGGCCAGAACGAAAGCACGTAATCCACAGGCGCCATGCCGACACGGCTGACGCCGCCGAGCAGCCACCACGCGATGGCCGCGGACAGGAAGGCCGCCAGCAGGCGTTTGCTGGCGCCGATATCTTTGGTGATGTCTTCAAGCAGGCCGGCCACGAAAACGGGCAACGCCGCGACGAAGAGCGCGGGCCACAGCCAGGTAAGGGTCATGTTGCTGGGTCCAAGGACCAGCAGACCGGCCAGCGTACCGGCAAGCACCGCCAGACCGCCGACGCGGGGCGTCGCGCGGGAATGATTGGCTTGGGGCTTGTTGAGGTCGCTATCGCCGGTAAAAGCGCCATGCCAGCGCTCGGACGCCACGATGAGTCCCCCCACCATGAACGCGACCACGCATATGTACAGCCAGGTCACTGGATCACCTCTGGTTGGTCTATCGAGACAGGCCCGCCATTATCGGAGGCAGGTGTAACGCCCATATATGGGAGGGATAAAGAAGTGCAATTCCGCGGCACAGAACGTAACTCGCGCAAGCGCGCGTTGTGTCCGCCGCGCAGGTGACAGGAAGGCGCTGGCGCGCCAGCGCCCGACAGTACTGGTTTCATGAAGCGATTGTAGAGCGTTCCGCCCGTGGGCAAGCGAAAAATCCAAGGGAAAACGCGAAGTCCGACCCGCGGCAATGCGCCGGCGGTCTGGCGCGGTGGCCTTACCGCTCCTAACAAATAGGGACAGAATAATCCAAGGCAAAAAAAAGCCCGAGATCGTGAGATCTCGGGCTAAATCCACCAAAGGAGGAGGGTGGAGGAGACAACCGTGGCATGTTGGGAGCGGGCCTTCTGCTCACTGCGCTGACGGGGTTTTCACCGCGCCGTCTGCGTTTCAACATCCGATGACTGAATAGTACCCATGTTTTTTGTGCGTTGCAAGAATTTTTTTGCGCTGTTTTCAGCGAGGGTTTCTGCGTTGCTTTTTTGCCGCAAATTTTGCGCGCCCCCTGCGGAAACCCGCGCCAATCAACGTCTTTCCAAAAAACCGGGTTTTTGCCGAAGGGGTTTACCCGTTGCGGACTAACCCTAAAAAACAACGGGTAATCCCACCCTGGAAATCGCACCAAATAGGTGCATCAGGCACCAAGACGCAGCCTGATTTGCGCATTGCAACATTTCCGGAAAGCCCGTTTCAGATCCAGTAAGCGGTGGTCGTCATGACCTTGGACATGGCCCGCATCGCCGTTTTCACGGGCGTGGGCAGCGGCACGCCCCCCGCCTGCTCGGCGCTGGCGCGGTGCTGGGCCTCGTCCTCTTTCATCCTCTGGACGATCTGGCGCGATCGCTCGTCTTGCACCGGCAAGGTGCGTAGATGTTCGTCCAGATGGTCCTCGACCTGCCTTTCGGTTTCGGCCATGAAGCCCAGATTGCGCGGCACACCGGCCACGCTGGCCATGACGCCCAGCGCAAACGAACCGGCGTACCAGAGCGGATTCAGCAGGCTGGGACGGCTGCCCAGTTCGGTCAGGCGCTCGTTGCACCAGACCAGATGGTCGACTTCTTCGGCGGCGGCGTTGAGCAGGAGCGCGCGGGGCGCGGGGTCCCGGCACACGGAGGCCTGGCCGCGGTACAGCGCCTGGGCGCAGACTTCGCCGACGTGATTGACCCGCATGAGCCCGGCCGCGTGGCGTTTTTCCTGCGCCGACATGGCTTGCGGCGATTCCTGCGCGGTGGCCGGATACGGCCGGCCGGCGCTGGCGCTGCCCGACAATACCCGCAACGCGCGATCCGCTTCGGCCAGCAAGGCGTCGAGGGGACCGTGGCGGCGCCGAAGCGAGACGGGACCGGGTTTGGGCAACGTGGTGGACATGGCAGCTCCTAGGCAAATCAGACGCACTCCGCCCCTATCGCGGGGCGGGATTCTCGTGTCCGGGATTGTACGCAACGGGTATCATCAGCCATTGACTGCGCTCAAGCGCTCAAAGCTCAAGGACTCACGCAAATGGAATGCACGATCGACTGGGGCGGCCCCAATGGCATGCTCTTTACCGCCAGCACGGGCAGCGGCCATGTGGCCGTGATGGACGGCGCCGTGGACGGCGGCGGACACAACCTGGCGCCCCGCCCCATGGAAATGCTGCTGGCCGGCACGGGCGGCTGCACCGCCTATGACGTGGTGCTCATCCTCAAGCGCGGCCGCCACGCCGTCACCGGCTGCAGCGTCAAGCTGCAGGCCGAGCGCGCCGATGCCGACCCCAAGGTCTTCACCCGCATTCACTTCGCCTTCACCGTCACGGGCCGCAACCTGCCGCGGGCGGCGGTCGAGCGCGCCGTGCAACTGTCCCACGAGAAATACTGCTCGGCCTCGGCCATGCTGGAAAAGACCGCGGCCATGACTTTTTCGGTCGACATCGTCGACACCCAGGAAGCCGCCGCCACCGCCTGAGCCGCCCTGCGCGGCCGTGGTGTAATTCGGCTTGCCTTATCTCCATACAGGCGCCGCCGCGACACAATCGCGGCGGCGCGCGTGCTTGACCCGCCGGGCGGGCAGGCACAAGGATCGCCATGAAACAATACCTGGACCTCGTTCAATCCATCCTAGACACGGGCTCGTGGCAGGAAAACCGCACCGGCATCCGCACCCTCAGCATGCCGGGCGCCTCGCTGCGCTTTGACCTGCAGCAGGGCTTTCCCGCCGTCACGACCAAGAAGCTGGCCTTCAAGTCGGCCATCGGTGAAATGGTGGGATTCCTGCGCGCCTCCCGCAGCGCGGCGGAATTCCGCGACCTCGGGTGCAAGGTCTGGGACCAGAATGCCAACGAAAACGCCCAGTGGCTGGCGAACCCCTACCGCGAAGGCCCGGATGACCTCGGCCCCGTCTACGGCGTGCAGTGGCGCCAGTGGCCGGCCTACAAGGTGCTGGACGCCAGCCGCACGGCGCAGATCGAAGACGCCTTGTCGCGCGGCTACGCCAAGGTGGCCGACCTGGACGAAGGCGGCGCACCCAAGGTACTGATGTACAAGGCCGTCGACCAATTGCGGCAATGCCTGGATACCATCCATGAGCGTCCGGGCGACCGCCGCATTCTGTTCCACGGCTGGAACTGGGCCCAGATCGAGGAAATGGCGCTGCCTCCCTGTCATCTGCTGTATCAGTTCCTGCCCAACGCCACGACGCGCGAGATCTCGCTTTGCCTCTATATCCGTTCCAATGACGTGGGCCTGGGCACGCCCTTCAACCTGACCGAAGGGGCGGCGCTGCTGCACCTGGTGGGACGCCTGACCGGCTACACGCCCCGGTGGTTCACCTACTTCATCGGCGATGCGCACATCTACGAAAACCATCTGCCGATGCTGCGCGAGCAACTGACTCGAACGCCGTACGAGTCTCCCCGCCTCGTCCTCTCGGACCGCATCCCCGATTTCGCCGTGACGGGCCTCTACGAGCCCGAATGGCTGGAAAAGGTCGAGCCGGGCGACTTCTCCCTGTCCGGCTACACCCATCACGCACCGCTCACGGCCGCCATGGCCGTTTGATTTCCGCGCCGGCCGCGCGCCGGCGCCCGCCTTTCAGGGCGCATCAACAACGCGCCGGGCAGCCGCCCGGCCCCCGGTTCCTTGCACGCCCCACAGCAGGTGAAGATTGGTGAGCTTCTGGAAGCGCGTTTTCGGTATAACCCATCCCTTAGCCACGGACGCGCGTCCAGCATGCCGCGCGCCCCGCCGCTTTCGACCGGCTCCATGGGCGCGCCATGCCGCTCGCCCGAACTCCGCCGACCGCTGGCGTTGCTCCGCCCAATCCCCCATCCCTATAAAGAGAGTGTGAGAATAGCCAGCGTCGAGAGCAGGAATCTCCTTGCGTTCGGAATGCAACTGTTGACTACCAATTGATTTGAAATTCGTGCCCCGCGCGGCGGCTGTATGCGCTTAGGACAGGACCCCACAAATGCTCGTTGGAACTTATAACCCTTCGCTCGTCCTCGTATCCCTAGGGGTCGCCGTCCTGGCGTCATACACGGCGTTGGGCATGGCCAACCGCGTGAGGGCATCGAGCGGACTGCCCGCCGCGAAGTACTGGCTGGCGGGCGGCGCGTTCGCGATGGGGGTCGGGATCTGGGCCATGCATTTCGTGGGCATGCTCGCGTTCAGCCTGCCCATCGCGATGGGCTACGACCTGCCCCTGACCGTGCTGTCCCTGGCGATCGCCATCGGCTGCTCGGCCTTCGCGCTGTGGATGGTCTGCAAGGACGAATTGCCCGCCAGGCGCCTGGCCGCGGGCGCCGTGCTGATGGGCTCGGGCATCGCCGCCATGCACTATCTCGGCATGGCCGCGATGCGCATGTCGCCCGGGATCGACTACGACCCGCGGTGGTTCGCGCTTTCCGTGGTCATCGCCATTGCCGCCTCGGGCGCGGCGCTGTGGATCACGTACCGGCTGCGCCAGGATGGTCCGCGCGTGGCGCTGTCGCGCCCGCTGGCCGCGGTGGTCATGGGACTGGCGATCGTGGGCATGCACTATACGGGCATGGAGGCGGCGGGCTTTCCGGCAGGCAGCATCTGCATGGCCGCCGACGCCGGCATCTCGGCCGGCTGGCTGGCCATCGCCGTGACCGCCGTCACGCTGAGCGTGCTGGCGATCGCCCTGGTCGTCGCGGTGCTGGACAACCGGCTCGAAGCGCGCACGTCCGCCCTCGCCTCGTCGCTGGCCGAGGCCAACGAGGAACTGGTGCAGCTCGCGCTGCACGACACGCTGACCAAACTGCCCAACCGCATTCTTCTGGAAGACCGGCTGGAACAGGCCATCGAAAGCGCCAGCCGCCGCCGGGGCCATTTTGCGGTGCTGTTCTTCGACCTGGACGGCTTCAAGGCGGTCAATGACGCCTACGGACACCACACCGGCGACGCGCTGCTCATCGACCTGGCGCAACGCATCCGGCAGGCCCTGCGCACCCAGGACACGGTCGCCCGCTTGGGCGGCGATGAATTCATCGTGCTGAGCGAGGTGCTCGAACCCACCGACGCGGCCAACGTCGCCGACCGCCTGATCGACGCCATCGCCCGCCCCGTCACGGTCTACGGCCACGACGTGCTGGTGACGTCCAGCGTGGGCATTGCGGTCTATCCGAACGACGGCGAGGACACGCACGCCCTGCTGACCAATGCCGACGCCGCCATGTACCACGCCAAGCGGCTGGGCGGCACCGGCTACAGCTTCTTCGAGCCCTCCATGAACGCGGACGCGCACGAGCAGATCGAGCTCTTGCACGACCTGCGCCTGGCGCAGGAGCGCGGCGAGTTCGTCCTGCACTACCAGCCCAAGTACGAGGCGCCTGCCGGCCCGATCATGGGCGCCGAGGCGCTGCTGCGCTGGAACCACCCGACGCGCGGCCTGGTGGGCCCGGACCAGTTCATCCCCACGGCCGAGAAGACCGGCCTGATCCTGTCCATTGGCGATTGGGTGATCAACGAGGCCTGCCGCCAGATGCGGGAATGGATCGACGTCGGCCAGGGCCACTGGACCATCGCGGTGAATATCTCGGCGCTGCAGTTCTCGCATGCCAGCCTGGTCGAAACCGTGCGTTCGGCGCTGGCGCGGCATGCGATCCCGCCCTCATGCCTGACGATCGAGGTGACCGAATCGACGGCCATGCGCGACGCCGAAGCCAGCATGACGGTGCTCAAGCGCCTGTCCGAGCTGGGCGTGACGATCTCCATCGACGACTTCGGCACGGGCTACTCCAGCCTGCTGTATCTGAAGCGGCTGCCGGCCACCGAGCTGAAGATCGACCGCGGCTTCGTGAATCAGCTCGATCATGACCATGAAGACGCGGCCATCGTCGCGGCCATCGTCGCCCTGGCGCAGCAGCTCAATCTGCGCATCGTCGCCGAAGGCGTGGAAACGGCGGCGCAGCAGAAATTCCTGACCGGGCTGGGTTGCGATTCGTTGCAGGGATTTCTCCTGGGCAAGCCCATGCCAGCCACCGAATTCCTGGAACACGCGGTGCAGTGACCGGCTGGGGCCGGCGCAATTTGCTACGCTTACGGCGTTTCTCCGGCCCAACCCTTAATGTTGCCAGCACGCATGCCCGCCAGCCTTACCCTGATCGTCGCCTACTCCCTCAACCGCGCCATCGGGCGCGACAACGCCCTGCCCTGGAAGCTGCCGGGCGACCTGGCGCACTTCAAGCGCAGCACGCTGGGCCACCCCATCATCATGGGCCGCAAGACCTGGGATTCGCTGGGCCGCCCCCTGCCCGGCCGCAGCAACATCGTCATCAGCCGCAACCCCGATTTCAGCGCCGCCGGCGCCATCCTGGCGCCGACGCTGGAGGCCGCCGTGGCCGCCTGTGGCGACGTCCAGGAAGCCTTTGTGATCGGCGGCGCGCAGATCTACGCGCAGGCCCTGCCGCTGGCCCGGCGCGTGCTGGCGACCGAAGTCCATGCCGAGGTCGAGGGCGACGCGTTCTTCCCGCTGCTGCCGTCGTTCCAATGGAAGGAAACCGCGCGCGAGCCCCAGCCCGCCGAGAACGGCTACCGCTACGACTTCGTCACCTACGAACGGGCCTGAAGCGCGCGCGCAGGAAGTCCGTCAGCCGGAAGCCCGCATGCCTGAAACCGAGGCCGGGCGGCCCTATGCCGCGCCCGCATTGCGCATGAAGCGCCAGAGCGCGGGCGCCGCCGAATACGCCACATTGAAGCGCACCCACGGCGTGTCGGCCTCGTCGGCCTCGAAGTAGGACCCGGGCGCCAGCCAGATCCCGTCCTTGAGCGCCAGCTCCGCCAGGCCGTTGGCGCCGCGTTCGCGCCACTGCCCCGCCACCTTGGCCCACAGGAACAGCCCGCCCTGCGGCCGTCCATGGATCTCGAAGCCATGCTGGCGCATCTGTTCGGCCACTTCCGTGTGCGCCTGCGCCAGCCGCTCGCGGGTGCGCGCGATGTGCGCGCGGTACCGGCCTTCGCGGATCACCTGGTGCACGATGCGTTCCATGATCTCGGGGGTGGTCAGGCCGACCGCCATCTTGGTGCGCGCGATGTCACGGACCAGGTCGCGGTGCGCCACCACATAGCCCACCCGCACGGACGGGCTGATGACCTTGGAGTAGCCGCCCAGGTAGACGACCCGGCGCGCGCCGTCCAGCGCCGCCAGCATCGGCGTCACGCCCGGCGCCAGTTCGCGCGAGATGTCGTCTTCCACCACCCACAGCCCGTGACGCTCGGCCGCCTGCAGGATCCGGAACGCATTGGGCATGCTGATGCTCGCCCCCGAGGGATTCTGCAGCGCGGTATTGATGAAGAGCGCGCGCGGCCGGTGCTGGGCCGCCACGCGCTCGAGCGCGTCGCAATCCAGGCCGTCGATGCTGCGCGGCACCGCGATGACGCGCAGGCCCGCCAGGCGCAACAACTGCAGCAGGTTGGCATAGGCAGGCTGCTCGACGACGACCGTGTCGCCGGGCCGCAGCAAGGTGCGGATCACCGTGTCCAGGCCATGCGTGACGCCCTGCGTCAGCAGCACCTGCGACACCTCGACCTCCATGCCCTGCGCGCTCAGGCTGGCGGCGATGGTCTCGCGCAGCGGCGCGTAGCCATACGGATGGCCGTAGTTGGCGATGCGCATCGCCGGCACGCGCCCCATGTGGCGCAGCGCCATGTGCAGCCCTTCCTCGTTCAGCCACTCGCCCGGCAGCCAGCCGCAGCCCGACTTGATGGGGATGGAATGGTCCGCGAAGATGTCCGACAGCAGCCACCCGGCATTCAGCCGGGGCGGCTCCCAGGACAGGGGTTCGGCGCGCCGCGCCGGCGCGTCCGGCGAGGCCACCCGGTAGCCCGCGCCGGGGCGGGCGGCCAGCCAGCCCTGCGACACCAGTCGGCTGTAGGCGCTGGCCACCGTGAAGGTGCTGACACCATGCTGGCGCGCAAACTCGCGGACCGAGGGTAGGGACATACCCGGACGCAGGGTCTGCGCCTCCACGGCGCGCAGGATGGCGGCGACCAACTGCTCGACGAGGGTGGGCGCGGCCCCGCGACCGCGGATGGGATGGAAGTCGATCACGGACTAACTGTACAGTTGTGGTGCTCGTAACTATACAGTTAGCGCCAAATGCGCGGATTGTATATTTTCATTCGCGGCGGGACGTTCCAGAATCGTCCGAATCCCGCTGCCTGCGCGCGTTTCGCGGCGGCCGCGGTTGTCCCTCTTCCGGAGTCACCATGAACGCCCCCGCCCAGTTGCCCGACCTGTCCCATCTCTGGATGCCTTTCACGGCCAACAAGCAGTTCAAGGCCCAGCCGCGCATGCTGGCCAAGGCCAAAGGCATGTACTACACGTCCACCGACGGGCGCCAGATCCTGGACGGCACGGCCGGCCTGTGGTGCGTGAACGCCGGGCACGGCCGCGAGGAAATCGTCGAGGCGATCGCCCGCCAGGCCGGCGTCATGGATTACGCGCCGGGCTTCCAGCTTGGCCACCCGCTCGCCTTCGAGGCCGCCACCGCCGTCGCGGGCCTGATGCCGCAGGGCCTGGACCGCGTGTTCTTCACGAACTCCGGCTCCGAATCCGTGGACACCACGCTGAAGATCGCCCTGGCCTACCACCGCGCGCGCGGCGAAGGCCAGCGCACCCGGCTGATCGGGCGCGAGCGCGGCTATCACGGCGTGGGTTTCGGCGGCATCTCGGTGGGCGGCATTTCGGCCAACCGCAAGACCTTCTCGGGCGCCTTGCTGCCCGCCGTGGACCACCTGCCCCACACCCATAACCTGGAACACAACGCCTACTCGAAGGGCCAGCCCGCCTGGGGCGCCCACCTGGCCGACGAGCTGGAACGCATCATCGCCCTGCACGACCCCTCGACCATCGCCGCCGTGATCGTCGAGCCCATGGCCGGCTCCACGGGTGTGCTGATCCCGCCCAAGGGCTACCTCGAGAAGCTGCGCGAAATCACCGCCAAGCACGGCATCCTGCTGATTTTCGATGAGGTCATCACCGCCTACGGCCGCCTGGGCGCCGCCACGGCTTCCGAGTTCTTCGGCGTGACGCCGGACATCATCGCCATGGCCAAGGGCGTGAGCAACGCCGCCGTCCCGGCCGGCGCGGTCGCGGTCAAGCGCGAAGTCCACGACGCCATCGTCAACGGACCGGCGGGCGGCATCGAGTTCTTCCATGGCTATACCTATTCGGCGCACCCCCTGGCGGCCGCCGCCATCCTGGCCACCCTGGACATCTATCGCCGCGAAGACCTGTTCGGCCGCGCGCGCAAGCTGTCCGGCGCTTTCCAGGACGCGGCCCACGGCCTGAAGGGCGCGCCGCACGTCATCGACGTGCGCAACCTGGGCCTGGTGTCCGGCATTGAACTGGCCCCGCGCGAGGGCGCCCCCGGCGCGCGCGCCGCCGAAGTCTTCCAGCGCTGCTTCGACAGCGGCCTGATGGTGCGCTATACCGGCGATATCATCGCCGTCTCGCCCCCGCTCATCATCGACGAAGCCCAGATCGGCCAGATCTTCGAGCAGATCGGCAAGATCCTGAAAGAGGTTGCCTGAGTATTCCCCAGCCGCGCGCCCGCCCAGGGCGCCAGTTCCGCAGACGGGCGGCCCGCGCGGCCGCCCACCGCATTCTTGACGAATTCCCGCACCGAGCCTTACACCCATGAAGAAGATTTCCCATTTCATCAACGGCCAACCCTACGAGGGCGGCAGCAGCCGCTACGCCGACGGCTTCAATCCGGCCACCGGCGAGATCTGCTCGGCGATCCCCCTGGCCTCCAACGACGACGTGGCGCTGGCCGTGGCCGCCGCCAAGGCGGCCTTCCCCGCCTGGTCCGAGACGCCGGCGCTCAAGCGCGCCCGCATCCTCTTCAACTTCAAGGCGCTGCTGGACAAGCACCAGGACGAACTGGCCGAGCTGATCACCCGTGAACACGGCAAGGTGTTTTCGGACGCCAAGGGCGAAGTGATGCGCGGCATCGAGATCGTCGAATTCGCCTGCGGCATTCCGCAACTGCTCAAGGGCCAGTATTCCGACCAGATCGGCGGCGGCATCGACAACTGGAGCATGCGCCAGGCGCTGGGCGTGGTGGCCGGCATCACGCCGTTCAACTTTCCGATGATGGTGCCGTGCTGGATGTTCCCCGTTGCCATCGCCTGCGGCAACACCTTTGTCCTCAAGCCGTCCGAACGCGATCCCTCCGCCTCCGTGCGCCTGGCCGAACTGCTGGCCGAAGCGGGCCTGCCCGCCGGCGTCTTCAACGTGGTGCATGGCGACAAGCTCGCCGTGGACGCGCTGATTTCGCACCCTGACGTCGAGGCGTTGTCCTTCGTCGGTTCCACGCCCATCGCAGAGTACATCTACGCTGAAGGCACCAAGCGCGGCAAGCGCGTGCAGGCGCTGGGCGGCGCCAAGAACCATCTCGTGGTCATGCCCGACGCCGACCTGGACCAGGTGACCGACGCGCTGATGGGCGCGGCCTACGGTTCCGCGGGCGAACGCTGCATGGCCATCTCGGTGGCCGTGGCGGTGGGCGACGTGGCCGACAAGGTCGTCGAACGCCTCACGCCGCGCGTCAAGGCGCTGGTGGTCAAGGACGGCATGCAGGCCGACGCCGAAATGGGCCCGCTGGTGACCGCGCAGCACCGCAAGAAGGTGATGGGCTACATCGAGGACGGCATCGCCAGCGGCGCCGACCTGGTGGTCGATGGCCGCGACCTGACGGTGCCCGGCAACGAGAAGGGCTTCTTCCTGGGCGGCACGCTGTTCGACAACGTGAAGCCCGCCATGAACATCTACCGCGAAGAGATCTTCGGACCGGTGCTGTGCATCGTGCGCGTGCCGGACTTCGCCAGCGCGGTGGAGCTGATCAATGCGCATGAGTTCGGCAACGGCGTCGCATGCTTCACCTCCGACGGCGGCGTGGCGCGCGCCTTCGCCCGCCAGATCAAGGTGGGCATGGTAGGCATCAACGTGCCCATCCCCGTGCCCATGGCCTGGCATTCGTTCGGCGGCTGGAAGCGCTCGCTGTTCGGCGACCACCACGCGTATGGCGAGGAAGGCATCCGCTTCTATTCCCGCTACAAGAGCGTGATGCAGCGCTGGCCGGACAGCATCGCCAAGGGCGCCGAATTCACGATGCCTGTGGCCCGGTAGGCCCCCCCCCGAAGCGCTGCCGCGCTTCCCCCCCAGGGGGGCGTCGCAGCGGACCGGCGGAGCCCGGATCCGCGCGACTGCGCTTTGGGACACCGTCACGGGTTAGGGGCGCTTAGCCTATCGCGCGATTCCATGGACGGGAGCGTCCGTGAAATTCTGACACTGGCGCGGCGTTTCGCCGCGCCATCCGAATATCTGTACGACAAGGGGAAACCTGATGCGCATCGGGATCGGCGGCTTTCAGCATGAGACCAATACGTTCGCGCCGTCGCGCGCGGCGTGGGAGGATTTTGCGGACAAGGGCGGGGGGTGGCCGAAGCTGGTCAGCGGGCCCGCAATGTTCGAGGCAGTGGCGGGGGCGAACATTCCGGTGGCGGGCTTCATCGAGGCCATGGGGCAGCATGCGCTGATCCCCACGACGTGGGCCGCCGCGAGTCCCTCCGGCCACGTTACCCGCGATGCGTTCGAACGCATCAGCGCAATGATCCTGCAAGGCCTGTCGCAGGCGCTGCCGCTGGACGGCGTCTACCTGGATCTGCACGGCGCCATGGTCACCGAGCACCTGGACGACGGCGAAGGAGAGCTCCTCAAACGCGTGCGCGAACTGGTCGGTCCGGACGTGCCAGTCGTGGCCAGCCTGGACCTGCACGCCAACGTGACCCGCGCCATGGTGCGCCATGCCGACGCGCTGGTCTGCTATCGCACCTATCCCCACATCGACATGGCCGAGACCGGGCAGCGCGCCGCCGGCCTGCTGGCGCAGCGCCTTGCCGGCGTGCCGCGCCACTACGTGGCCCTGCGCAGCCTGCCCTTCCTGATTTCCCTGTGCTGGCAGTCCACCGATATCGAACCGGCGCGCAGCCTGTACCAGCGGGTGGGCGACATGGAAGCGCGCGGCGCGGCAAGCGTGTCTTTTGCGACCGGTTTTCCGGCCGCGGACTTTCCCGAATGCGCGCCCACGGTCTGGGCCTACGGCGCCACGCAGGCTGACGCCGACGCCGCCGCCGACGAGATGGCGCGCGCGGTGCTCAATGCGGAGCAGGACTTCGGCGGCAGGCTCTACACGCCGGACGAAGCCGTGCAGGAAGCGCTGCGGCTCGCCCGCGGCGCCAACAAGCCGGTGGTGATTGCCGACGCGCAGGACAACCCCGGCGCGGGCGGCAGTTCCGACACCACCGGCCTGCTGCGCGCGCTGATCCGCCACGACGCGCGCGATACCGCCATCGGCCTGATCGTGGACCCGGCCGCCGCGCTGGCCGCGCACCGCGCCGGCGAAGGCAACACGCTGCGGATTGCACTGGGTGGACATTCGGGTATTCCCGACGACGCTCCCCTGGACGCCGAATTCATCGTCGAAAAAACGTCCGACGGACGCTTCGATACGCATGGCGCGTTCTATCGCGGCTTTCACATGGACCTGGGCGCCAGCGCCTGCCTGCGCATCGGCGGCGTACGCATCATCGTCGCCTCCAACAAGGTGCAGATGGCCGACCAGGAAATGTTCCGCTTCGCGGGCGTGGAACCCACGCGCGCGGCGATCCTGGTGGTCAAGAGTTCGGCGCATTTTCGCGCCGATTTCACCGCCATCGCGCACACGATCCTGGTCTGCGCCGCCCCCGGCTCCATGCTGATGGATGCGGCAAAACAACCATGGACACGGTTGCGTCCCGGTATCAGAATGGCGCCTTGCGGACCGGTATTCGACGGCCGGGCCGCAGCGACAGCCTGACCCTCGCGCGCCGCCGTTGCGCGGCGCGTCAACGACGTAGCGGCCCATCGCGCCGCTCACTACGCTTCAAGGGGAAATTACATGCTCAAGTTTGTCCGAGCGGCCGCATTGGCCGGCGTCACTCTCGCGATGGCTCACGGCGCCTACGCCGAGACCGTCATCAAGACGGTGATGCACTCGCCTCTGCGCCTGACCGATCCGCACGCCACCACCGCCTACATCACGACGTGGCACGGCTACATGATCTACGACACCTTGCTGGCCACCGATGCCGACAACAAGGTGCAGCCGCAGATGCTTGAGAAGTGGGAGGTCTCGCCCGACGGCAAGACCTACACCATGACGCTGCGCCCCGGCCAGAAGTGGCACGACGGCCAGCCGGTGACGGCCGAGGACTGCGTCGCGTCGATCAAGCGCTGGGCCGCGGGCGACGGCATGGGCCGCACCCTGCTCAAGTTCACCGACAAGATCGAAGTCATCGACGACAAGAGCTTTCGCATCGTCATGAAGGAACCCACGGACCTGGCGCTGCGCGCCCTGTCCAAGCCCACCGGCACCGCGCCGTTCATGATGCCCAAGCGCATCGCAGAACAGCCCATCGGCAAGCCCATCACCGACATGACCGGTTCGGGTCCGTTCAAGATCGCCGAATTCAAGCCGGGCGTGAAGACCGTCTACGTCAAGAACACCGACTACGTGCCGCGCAAGGAACCCGTCAGCGGCCTGGCCGGCGGCAAGGTCGTCAACGTGGACAAGGTCGAGTGGGACGTCATGCCCGACGCGCTGACCACCGCCAACGCGCTGCTCGGCGGCGAGATCGACTTCGTCGAGCAGTTCCCGTATGACCTGTTGCCGATGATCGAAGGCAACAAGGATCTGAAGGAAGAGTCGCTCAGCCCGGTCGGCTACTTCACGATGTACCGCTTCAACTTCAAGTACCCGCCCTTCGACAACAAGAAGATCCGCCAGGCCGCCATGTACGCGATCGGCCAGGAAGACGTGATGAAGGCGCTGGTCGGCAATCCCAAGTACTGGAAGACCTGCGCTTCGCTGTGGGGCTGCGGCACGCCGCTGGAAAGCGATATCGGCAAGGAAATGGTCGTTCCGTCGAACATCGAGAAGGCCAAGGCGCTGCTCAAGGAAGCGGGCTACGACAACACGCCCATCCTGGTCATGCACGCCACCGACGTCGGCACGCTGTCGGCGCAACCGGTCGTGATGGCCGCGGCGCTGCGCAAGGCCGGCTTCAACGTCAACCTGGCGGCGATGGACTGGCAGAGCGTGGCCACCCGCCGCGCCTCGAAGGCCGCGCCCGCCGAAGGCGGCTGGAACGTCCACAACACCAACTGGTACGCCACCGACGTGATGGATCCGGTGCGCTCGGCCCCGGCCGCGGCCAACGGCGACAACGCCTGGTTCGGCTGGCCCGACTTCCCGCAGATCGAAGAACTGCGCACGAAGATGGCGCTCACCGCCGACCCGGCCGAACAGAAGAAGATCGCCGACGAAGTGCAGCGCATCGGCATCGACGAAGGCCTGTACGTGCCGCTGGGCCAGATGTCCGTGCCCACCGTCTATTCGACCAAGCTGTCGGGCCTGGTGCACGCGCCGGTCTTTGCATTCTGGAACGTCAAAAAGGCCCCTTGAAGGGGCAGGGGCCCGCGCGCGGCTTGCGGTAGCGCGCGCGAGCCCTCTTAGATCTCATAGAGATCAGGGGGAATTACATGCTGGCATTTGTCTCACGCCGGCTCCTCGCGACCATCCCCGTGCTGGTGATGGTCGCGGTGGTGGTCTTTGCGATATTGCGTTTCAGCCCCGGGGATCCGGCCATCATCATGGCGGGCGACGGCGCCACGCCCGAGCGTATCGTCCAGATACGGCAGACGATGGGCCTGGACCAGCCGGTGGTCAAACAATTCTTCATCTGGGGCGGCAGGCTCCTGCAGGGCGACCTGGGCACCTCGCTCATGTCCGGCGTGCCGGTCACCAAGCTGATCGGACAGCGTCTCGAACCTTCCCTCAGCCTGGCAGTCCTGACGCTGGTGTTCACGCTGATCGTCGCCATTCCGCTGGGCGTTTTGGCCGCCTGGCGCCAGGGCAAGCTCCTGGATCGCGCGGTGATGGGCTTTTCGGTGCTGGGATTCTCGGTGCCGGTGTTCGTCACGGGCTATCTGCTGATCTGGATCTTCGCCATCAAGCTGGGCTGGTTCAACGTGCAGGGCTATACGCCGCTGGAAAAAGGTTTCTGGCCTTTCCTGCACCGGCTCATCCTGCCTTCGCTGGCGCTGTCCACCGTCTACGTGGCGCTGATCGCCCGCATCACGCGCACCAGCGTCATCGAGGTCATGGGCGAGGATTTCATCCGCACGGCCCGCTCCAAGGGCCTGGGCGAAACCGGCGTGCTGCTCGGGCATGCGCTGCGCAATGCCGCCGTGCCCATCGCCACGGTCGTGGGCGTGGGCATCGCGCTGCTGATCAGCGGCGTCGTCGTGACGGAATCGGTATTCAACATCCCCGGCCTCGGCCGGCTGGTGGTGGAAGCCGTGCTGGCGCGCGACTACCCGGTCATCCAGGGCCTGACGCTCTTCTTCGCGTTCGTCTACGTGTTCATCAATCTTGTTGTCGATTGCGCCTATACGGTGTTCGACCCGCGGATCAGGTACTGACACCATGAGCATGCAAACGCCAACCGACGCCGCCGCGCAGGCGGCCGCCGACCTCCCCGGAGGCGGCACTCCCCATGTCACCGCCTGGCGGCAGATCCGCCAGGGGCTCAAGAGCTGGCCCGTCATGCTGGCGCTGGTGGTGCTGACGGCGATCGTCTTGATCGCCCTCTTCGCGCCGCTGCTGGGCACGGTGGACCCCACCCTCCTGAACCCGGGCGCGCGGCTCAAGCAGCCTTTCACCGATTACCTGCTGGGCACCGACGCCTTCGGCCGCGACGTGTGGTCGCGCGTGGCCTACGGCGCGCGCATCTCGCTGATCGCGGGCCTGGGCGCGGCCGTGGTCAGCGTGGTCATCGGACTGGTCATCGGCGTCATCGCCGGCTGGTTCCGGTCGCTGGACGGTCCCATCATGCGCACCATGGACGCCATCATGGCGATTCCCGGCATCCTGCTGGCGATCGCCCTGGTGTCGGTCACCGGCGCCAGCATCACGACCGTGCTCGTGGCCATCACCATTCCGGAAATCCCGCGGGTGGTGCGCCTGGTGCGCGGGCAGATCCTGAGCGTGCGCGGCGAACCCTACGTCGAAGCCGCGCTGGCCCTGGGCACGCCGCTGCCGCTGCTGCTGTGGCGCCACATGGTGCCCAGCACGGTGGCGCCGCTGACCGTGCAGGGCACGTACGTGTTTGCGTCCGCCATGCTGACCGAGGCCATCCTGAGCTTCCTGGGCGCGGGCATCCCGCCCGAGATCGCGTCCTGGGGCAACATCATGTCCGAAGGCCGCATGTATTTCCGCATGCTGCCCGGCCTGATCCTGTTCCCCGGACTGTTCCTGTCGCTGACCGTGCTCAGCGTGAACATCCTGGGCGACGCCTTGCGCGACGCGCTGGACCCGAAAATGGTGCGCAGGATCTGATGCCGATGAACTATTCCCCCAATCCCCCCGCGGGCGATACCTCGTCCGCCATCCTGGCCATCCGCAACCTGTCGGTCGAAGTCGCGGGCGCGGGCAACCGCGTCGTGCGCAACCTCAGCCTGGACGTGCATGCCGGCGAAACGGTCTGCGTGGTCGGCGAGTCCGGTTCGGGCAAGTCCGTCACGTCGCTGGCCGTCATGGGCCTGCTGCCGCAGGGCATCCTGCGCATCAGCGCCGGCTCCGTCCGCGTCGAAGGCGAAGACGTCGCCACCGCCACGCAGCGGCGCCTGCGCGAAATGCGGGCCACGCGCATGGCGATGGTCTTCCAGGAGCCCATGACCGCGCTGAACCCGGTGCACACGGTGGGCAAGCAGGTCGACGAAGTGCTGCGCCTGCACCGCAAGGCCATGTCCGCGGCCGAGCGCCGCGCCAAGGTGCTGGACATGTTCCAGTCGGTGCACCTGCCCGACATCGAACGTATCTACGACGCCTATCCGCACCAGCTCTCCGGCGGCCAGCGCCAGCGCATCGTGATCGCGATGGCGCTCATCCTGGAGCCCAAGCTGCTGATCGCCGACGAGCCCACCACGGCCCTGGACGTCACCACGCAGAAGCAGATCCTGTCGCTGATCAAGGAGCTGCAGGTCAAGCACCAGACCGCGGTGCTGTTCATCACCCACGATTTCGGCGTGGTGGCCGAGATCGCCGATCGCATCGTCGTCATGAACCGCGGCGACCTGATCGAAAGCGGGACGCGCCATGAGATCCTGGCCGAGCCCAAGCAATCCTATACGCGCCGCCTGGTGTCCTCGGTGCCCAGCCTGGTGCCCTCGCGCCGCGACGCGCCCGCCGGGGCGCCCGTGCTGCACGTCAAGGGCCTGGGCCGCACGTATGCCGGCAAGAGCTCGCTGTTTTCCCGCAAGGCGTCGCAGGGCGTCATCGCCGCCACGGACGTCAACCTGACGCTGCGCAAGGGCGAGATCCTGGGCATCGTCGGCGAATCGGGGTCGGGCAAGTCGACGGTGGCGCGCTGCATCGTGCGGCTCATCGAGCCCACGGCCGGGCACATGATGATGGGCGGCGAAGACCTCAGCACGCTGTCCGGGTCGGCGCTGCGTCCGGTGCGCCGGCGCATCCAGATCGTGTTCCAGGATCCGTACCGCTCGTTGAATCCGCGCCGCACGGTCGGCGAATCCATCATCGAAGGGCTCCTGAACTTTGGGGTGCCGCGCGACCAGGCGCTCAAGCGCGCCGGCGAGACGCTCAGCGTGGTGGGCCTGAGCCCCGACGCCATGCGCCGCTATCCGCACCAGTTCTCGGGCGGCCAGCGCCAGCGCATCTGCATCGCGCGCGCCCTGGTCATGGACCCCGAGATCCTGGTGGCCGACGAGGCCGTCTCGGCGCTGGACGTGTCGGTCCAGGCCCAGGTGCTGGAACTGCTGGAACAGGTGCGCGAGCGCACGGGCGTGGGCGTGCTGTTCATCACGCACGACCTGCGCGTGGCCGCGCAGATCTGCGACACCATCATGGTGATGCAGCGCGGCCAGGTCGTCGAAACGGGCTCGGCCGAAACCGTGCTGACCGAGCCCCGCCATGAATACACGCGGGCCCTGATCGACGCCGCGCCCGGCCGCGACTGGGACTTCCGCAACTTCCGTCCCATCGCGTCCGGCCTGATGCCGGCCGCGTCGCCCGCCTCCTGACAAACTTGCGCACCACTGGAATCGAGATGCCGCAACCGCATGAACTGTCCGCCCATGAACTTCTCCAGGCGTATCGCAGCAAGACCCTCTCGCCCGTGGAGGTCACCCGCTCCGTGCTGGACCACATCGCGCGCTGGGAACCCCGGCTGAAGGCGACCTACGCGCTGGATCCGGAAGGCGCGCTGGCCATGGCCCGCGCGTCCGAGGCCCGCTGGATGAAGGGCGAGCCGCAGACCTGCGGCGGCGTGTCGCTCGACGGCGTGCCCGCCACCATCAAGGAAAACATCGCCACCCGCGGCGTGCCGGTGCCCCTGGGCACCGCGGCCACCGACCTGACCCCGGCCGCGGCCGACGCCCCGCCCGCGGCGCGCATGCGCGAGGCGGGCGCCGTGCTGATCGGCAAGACCACCATGCCCGACTACGGCATGCTATCGTCCGGGCTGTCCAGCTTCCACGACCTGACGCGCAACCCGTGGGACCTGACCAAGAACCCGGGCGGCTCCAGCGCGGGCGCCGGCGCGGCCGCGGCCGCTGGCTACGGACCGCTGCACATCGGCACCGACATCGGCGGCTCGGTCCGGCTGCCCGCGGCCTGGTGCGGCATCGCCACGCTCAAGCCCAGCCTGGGACGCATCCCCATCGACCCGCCCTTCATGGGCCGTTGCGCCGGTCCCATGACGCGCACCATCACCGACGCGGCCCTCATGATGGGCGTGCTGTCCCAACCGGACGCGCGCGACCACATGAGCCTGCCCTACCAGGCGTTCGACTGGCTGGACCTGGAGCAAGACGTGCGCGGCCTGCGCATCGGCCTGCTGCTGGACGCGGGTTGCGGATTGCCGCTGGATCCGGAAACCCGCGAGGCGGTCGAGGCCGCCGCGCGCGCCTTCGAAGCCGCGGGCGCCATCGTCACGCCCATGCAGCCCTGGATGACGCCCGACATGCTGGACGGCGTCGACCGCTTCTGGCGCACCCGCTCGGCCATCGACCTGGCCGCCCTGCCCGACGAACGCCGCGCCAAGATCCTGCCCTTCATCCGCGCCTGGGCCGAAAGCGGCGCCGGACACAGCGGCGAGGCGGTCTTTCGCAGCTACTACGAGACGCTGAATGTGCGAGCGCGCACCGTCGCGGCCTGCGCACCGTTCGACTACGTGCTGTCGCCCGTCGCGCCGGTCGTGGCCTACAACGCCGAGTGGCCCTCGCCCACCAACGAGGTCGCCACCACGATGCACCACATCGGCTTCACCCTGCCCTTCAACATGAGCGAGCAGCCCGCCGCCTCGGTCAATTGCGGCTACACCAAGGCGGGCCTGCCGATCGGGCTGCAGATCGCCGGCCCGCGCTTTGACGACCTGGGCGTGCTGCGCATCGCGCGCGCCTGGGAGCGGATGCGCCCCGCGCAGCGCCCCTGGCCCCAGCCGCCCGCGGCAAACTGACTTTCCACGGCAACCCACAGGAACCTCCCATGCGTTGGCTTTTGGCAATGATCAAGCACGAGACGAATACGTTTTCGCCCGTGCCCACCCCGCTCGAGCGCTTCTTTCGCGGCAGTCCCGAGATCCTGGCCGGCGAGCGCGCCATCCGGGCCTATGAAAACACCGATAGCGGCCTGGGCGGCTACATCGAGGTCGCGCGCCGCGAAGGCGCCCAGATGGTGGTGCCGGTGGCGGCGGAATCCTGGCCCAGCGGTCCGACCAGCGCCGCCACGCACGAGCGGCTGTGCGAGCTGGTCCTGGACGAGGTCAGGCGCGGCGGCTTCGACGCCATCCTGCTGGACCTGCACGGCGCCATGGTCGCCGAGGGCGTGGAGGACGCCGAAGGCGACCTGCTGCGCCGCCTGCGCGAGATCGATCCCAAGACGCCGGTGGCCGTGACGCTGGACATGCACGCCAACCTCTACGACAACATCGTCAGCAACGCCACCGTCATCAGCGGCTTTCACACCTATCCCCACGTGGACATCCGCGATGCGGGCGTGCGCGCGGCCAATGTCATCGTCCGCACCCTCAAGGGCGAGATCAAGCCGGTGATGGCCTGGGCCAACCGGCCCATGCTGCCGCACATCATGTGCCAGGGCACGCACGCTGCGCCCAACAAGCCCCTGCAGGAGCGGTGCAAGGAACTGGAGGCGGGCGGCGTGCTGGCCGCCTCGGTCTTCGTGGGCTTTCCGCACGCGGACATCCGCGAGGCGGGCCTGAGCGCCGTGGTCTGTACCGACGGCAATCTCGCCGCCGCCGAACAGCATCGCGACGAACTGCTGGACCGCGCCTGGAACGGCCGCGCCGACTGGGTGTTCCATTCCGAACCGCTGGCGCCCACGATTGCGCGCGCCAAGGCCATCGAACAAGGCCCGGTCGTGCTGCTGGACCACTACGACAACACGGGCTCGGGCGGCACCATGGACACGACGGCCGTGCTGGCCGAAGTGATGCGCCAGGAACTGGACAACGTGGTCTTCTACGCCATCTGCGACCCGCAGGCCGCGCGCGAGGCGGCCGATGCCGGCGTGGGCAGCACCATCACGATCAAGCTGGGCGGCAAGATGGCGATGCCGGCGCTCAGCCAACCCAGCGAACCGCTGGAAGTCACCGGCCGCGTCAAGCTGGTGTTCGACGGCGTTTACCTGAACCGCGGCCCCATGTACCGCGGCGTGCGCAACGACACCGGCCTGACCGTGGTGATCGACACCGGCCGCGTGGAGATCGTGGTCGTGTCGCGCCACCAGGAGCCCTTCGACATCAATTGCCTGCTGTCGGCGGGGATCGATCCGCTGCAAAAGCGCTACGTCGTCCTGAAGAGCCGGATCCACTGGCGCGCGGGCTTTTCGGACATGGCCACCGAAATCATCGAATGCACCGGCGTGGGCGTCACCACCTCCGACTACGGCCAGCTTGAATTCAAGCACGTGCGCCGCCCGATCTATCCGCTCGACCCGCTGTAAAACCAGGCGCTTTGTCGACAAAAAAGCCGGCGCGCATGCGCCGACTTTCATTTTGAAATCTTCGGTAACGGCACGCGCGTTCGGGTAGACACGCGTCTCGGTATACTCCGCCGCGGGCCTTACAGGCCGATGAACACGCGTATTCCGGATGCGTCCGCAGTTGGGGCAGCGGCTCCATGAGCCGCCATCGCCGGATATGACTCGATAATCAACGATACAAGCAGAACGATGAAAAAGAGCGTAGCGATCACCCTGGGCGTGGTCATAGTGGGAGCGGGAAGCTGGGTTGGCGCCACGTGGTACACCGGCAAGCGGATCGAAGCGGACTCGCAGCGCTATCTGGCGCAAGCCAATGAAAAGCTGGCCAAGATCACGCCGTTGTTCGGTCTGCGCATCGATCAGTTGAAATACGAACGCGGCCTGTTTTCGACGCAGGCGCGCTATGGCGTGTCCTTCCTCAAGAACGACAAGAGCCCGAACGACATGCCCCCGGGCATGATCGAGTTCGACGCCAATGTCGAGCACGGCCCCTTCCCCAAGAGCGCCCTGGCGCGCGGCGCCATCGCGCCCAAGCTGGCCTTCATCCACAGCGAGATCGCCAAGACCGACAACGTCGCGCCCGTGTTCGAGCTGACCAAGGGCGTCTCGCCCCTGATGAGCGACGCCATCGTCGGCTACGGCGGCAACGCCACGTCGACCGCCATGATTGCGCCCATCACGGTCACGCATGACGGCAATGCGCTCGATTTCAGCGGCATGAAGGTGGAAGGCACCTTCGACCGCGACTCGCAGGCCGTCACCGCGCACGGCTTGATGGACAAGCTGGAAGTCGATGGCACCAAGAGCCACGATCCGGTGAAGATCACCCTGGCCGGCCTGACCCTGGACGTCGACAGCCGCATGGGCAAGTTCGGCATTTCGATGGGCAATTCCGACCTGAAGATCAAGCGCCTGGACGTCCTGCGCCCGACCGAAGACATCAAGTTCTCGCTGGACAACTTCGCCTATGGCGTCAAGCTGTCCGAGGACGACAAGACGATCAACGTGCAGGCCGCTTACAACACCGGCGACATGACCGTGAACGACGTGGCGCTGGGCAGCGGCCAGGCCGTGGTCAAGCTGGCCAAGCTGGACGGTCCGGCCGTCAAGCAACTGTCCGACACCTACAATCAGCTCGTGCGTCAGCTCATGATGGGCGTCAGCGACGAAGGCCTGAAGGACGAACAGTTCGACGTGATTCTGGACAACGCCGGCAAGCTGCTGGCGGGCAATCCGTCGTTCAGCATCGATCCCTTGAGCTGGAAGACGGCCAAGGGCGAGAGCAAGCTGACCTTCTCGCTGGAACTGGCCAACCCGGCCAACGTCAAGGACCTCACTCCGCAGGAAATCGCGGTCCAGGCGATCAAGAAGATCGATGCCTCGCTGGTCATTTCCAAGCCCATGATCCAGGACCTGATGGTGCAGTACGCCATCAAGAAGGAAGGCGCGGCAGCCGACCAGGCCGCCGCCCAGGCCGACGAGCAGATGCGCCAGATGGCCGGCATGGCCGAGATGCTCAACGTGGGCAAGAACGACGGCGACAACATCGTCGGCCGGTTCACCTTTGCCGACGGCGTGGGCGACCTGAACGGCCAGAAGATCCCCGCCGAAGAACTGTTCAGCGGCCTCCTGGGCGCCACCGGCATGGACTCGATGGACGACGACGACGATCTGTCCGGCCTGGGCATGGACCCGGACGCGGAACCCGCCGTGCCGGCCCCGGCCGTGGGCATGATGCAGGACTTCAACCTGGACGACGTCGCCAGCATGCTGGATGACATGGGCTACACCGTCACGCGCGCCGACGGCACCGACGGTCCCGTGCTGGTCCTGAACCCGGGCACCACCGGCGCCAGCGACCTGCGCCTGGAGTTCCTGTGCAACGACTTCACCGAAAAGTGCCTGGACCTGGTGTTGACCGCCACCTACAGCACCAAGAAGCCGATGACGCTCAAGGCCATCAATGCCTGGAACCAGGAATACCGCTGGTCCCGCGCCTACCTGGATGACAAGAACCAGGCCGTGCTGCAGATGGACATGAACGCGGAAGGCGGACTGGGCAAGGACAACCTGCAGATCCTGCTCAATACCTTCATCAGCATCGCCGAAGACTTCGGCGCCGAGGCCAAGGCGCCGGCAAAGTAAGCCCGCGCTGAAGCAAGCCAAGAAAAAGCCCCCGTCGTCATAAACGACGGGGGCTTTTTTACGCCCTGGCCCGGGCGCAAAGCGCCCGGCCGGAGCCAGACCCTTCTGGCAATGCCTTAGGCGTAGGCCTCGACCGGCAGGCAGGCGCACACCAGGTTGCGATCGCCGTAGGCGTTGTCCACGCGCGCGACCGGCGGCCAGTACTTGGCGTCGCGCAGCGTCGCCACCGGGTAGGCGGCCTGCTGGCGCGGGTAGTCGTGCAGCCATTCTTCGGCCAGCAGCATCTGGGCGGTGTGGGGCGCGTTCTTCAGGACGTTGTCGTCACGGTCGCGTTCGCCGCGCTCGACCTGGGCGATCTCTTCGCGGATCGCGATCATCGCGTCGATGAAGCGGTCCAGTTCGGCCACGCCTTCGGATTCGGTCGGTTCGACCATCAGGGTGCCGGCCACCGGGAAGCTCATGGTGGGCGCATGGAAGCCGTAGTCCATCAGGCGCTTGGCGATGTCTTCGGCGCTGATGCCGCTGGTTTCCTTGAGCGGACGCACGTCCAGGATGCACTCGTGCGCCACGCGGCCGTTGCGGCCCGCGTACAGGACCGGATAGTGGTCGCGCAGGCGGGTGGCGATGTAGTTGGCATTCAGGATCGCGACTTCCGTGGCGCGGCGCAGGCCGTCCGCGCCCATCAGGGCGATGTACACGAACGGGATCGGCAGGATGCCGGCCGAACCGAACGGCGCGGCCGAGACCGGACCGACCTTGGCCTCGCCAGGCAGCTTGCCCTGCTCGTTCACGACGCCCGGCAGGTAAGGCGCCAGGTGCGCGCGCACCGCCACGGGGCCCACGCCGGGGCCGCCGCCGCCGTGCGGAATGCAGAAGGTCTTGTGCAGGTTCAGGTGCGACACGTCCGAGCCGAACTTGCCGGGCTTGGCCACGCCGACCATGGCGTTCATGTTGGCGCCGTCCAGGTACACCTGGCCGCCGGCCTGGTGTACCAGGTCGCAGATTTCGGTGACAGCTTCCTCGAACACGCCGTGCGTGGACGGGTACGTGATCATCAGCGCGGCCAGCTTGTCGCCGACCTGTTCGATCTTGGCGCGCAGGTCCGCGAGGTCCACGTTGCCATTGGCGTCCGACGCCACCACCACCACATCCATGCCGGCGAGCTGGGCCGAGGCCGGGTTGGTGCCGTGGGCCGACGACGGGATCAGGCAGATGTTGCGCTGGTGCTGGCCGTTGGCCTGGTGATAGCCGCGAATGGCGAGCAGGCCCGCGTATTCGCCCTGCGCGCCCGAGTTGGGCTGCAGGCTGATGTTGTCGTAGCCGGTGATCTCGCACAGCGCGGCGGACAGGCGGTCGATCAGTTCGGCGTAGCCCTGGCTCTGCGAGGCGGGCGCGAACGGGTGGATCAGCGCGAACTCGGGCCAGGTGATGGGGATCATCTCAGCCGTGGCGTTCAGCTTCATGGTGCACGAACCCAGCGGGATCATCGTGCGGTCCAGGGCCAGGTCCTTGTCGGCCAGCTTGCGCAGGTAGCGCAGCATGTCGGTTTCGGACTGGACGCTGGAGAAGACGGGATGCGTCAGGATCGCGCTTTCGCGGGCGACCGAGGCGGGAATGCCGCCGGCGGCGGCGGCGTCGAGCGCGTCGATGTCGAGTTCGACGTCATCGCGCTGCAGGCCGGCGGCGAAGACGTTGACCAGCGCCTGCAGGTCGGCCACGGTGACCGTTTCGTCCAGCGAGACGGCCAGGCGCGCGCCGTCGACGCGGCGCAGGTTGATGTGCGCGCAATCGGCGGCGGTCAGGATGGCGGGCGTCGCGGCGCCCGTTTCCAGCAGCAGCGTGTCGAAGAACGTGTCGTTGACGACCTTGACGTCCAGCTTGATCAGTTCGGCGCGCAGGATGGCGGTGGCGCGCTGCACGCGCTCGGCGATGCGGCGGATGCCGGCCGGGCCGTGCCACACGGCGTACATGCCGGCCATCACGGCCAGCAGCACCTGCGCCGTGCAGATGTTGGAGGTGGCCTTCTCGCGGCGGATGTGCTGTTCGCGGGTCTGCAGCGCCAGGCGCAGCGCCGGGTTGCCCTGTGCGTCCTTGGACACGCCGACCAGGCGGCCGGCCATGTTGCGCTTGAAGGCGTCTTTGCAGGCCATGAAGCCGGCGTGCGGGCCGCCAAAACCGAACGGCACGCCAAAGCGCTGCGCCGAACCGATGGCGATGTCCGCGCCCCATTCGCCCGGGGCGGCCAGGAGGGCCAGCGCCAGCAGGTCGGTCGCGCAGGCGACCACCGCGCCCTGCGCGTGGGCGGCCTCGGCCAGCTTGCGGTAGTCGGAGACGGAACCCGTGCTGTGCGGGTACTGCAGCAGCACGCCGAAGCACTCGGGCAGGCCTTCGGCCTCGTCGCCGATGCGGATCTCGATATCCAGGCCTTCGGCGCGCGTGCGCACGACCTCGATGGTCTGCGGATGCACGTGGCGCGAGATGAAGAACACCGGGCTCTTGGACTTGGCGCTGCGGCGCGCGAGCGTCATGGCTTCGGCGGCGGCGGTGCTTTCGTCCAGCAGCGAGGCGTTGGAGATGTCCAGGCCCGTCAGGTCGGCGACCATGGTCTGGTAGTTCAGCAGGGCTTCCAGACGGCCCTGCGAGATCTCGGGCTGGTAGGGCGTGTAGGCCGTGTACCAGGCGGGATTTTCAAGAATGTTGCGCAACACCACGTTGGGCGTCTGCGTGCCGTAGTACCCCTGCCCGATGTAGCTGCGGTAGACCTTGTTGCGGCCCGCGACCTGCTTCAGTTCGGCCAGCACATCGGCTTCGCTGCGCGATTGCGGCAGCGCCAGCGGCTCCTGGCTGCGGATCTTGGGGGGCACGACTTCTTCGATCAGGGCGTCCAGGCTGTCGCTGCCGATCACGGCAAGCATGGCGGCCTGGTCGGCGTCGGAGGGGCCGATGTGGCGGGGGATGAAGTCGGTATGGGTGTCTAGGGCGCGCGACATGGGGAGATCTCGGGGTAGCGGGTGTCGTCGAAGGGACGGACGGTATTGCATCTGGCGCAAGGGGCGCGGCGCCTGCCGGCCCCGCGCCGCCTGCTGGCCGGCTTAGCCGTTGGCGACGGCTTCGTAGCCGGCGGCGTCCAGCAGCTTGTCGGCGTCGGCCGCGTTGTCCGGCTTGATCTTGAAGATCCAGGCGGTGAAGGCCGATTCGTTGATCAGGTTGGGGTTGCTTTCCAGTTCTTCGTTGAAAGCGACGATTTCGCCGGCGACCGGCGCGTAGATGTCCGAGGCGGCCTTGACCGACTCGACCACGCCGGCGGTTTCACCCGCAGCCAGCTTGGCGCCGACGTTCACGTCGCCGACGAAGACCAGATCGCCCAGTTGATCCTGGGCGGTGTCGGTGATGCCGACGACGAACACGTCGCCCTCGGCTTTGACCCATTCATGGGATTCGGTGTACTTGCGATCGGTGGGCAGACTCATGGGAACTCCTGAGGGAATGCGGGTAGATGAATGGTGTTGCGCGCCTCGCGCGGACGGCCGCCGCCCAGACCGGGTGGGCGCCCGCGCGAAGCTTCGAGTTTACGAGTGTTCGACGGCTTTGCCGTTACGCACGAAAGGCAGCTTGCACGCCACGGCGGGCACCCACTTGCCGCGGATGTCGACCTCGACCGTGTCGCCGGGCGCCACGCCTTGCGGCAGGCGCGCAAAGCCGATGGACACGCCCAGCGTGGGCGACATGGTGCCGCTGGTGAGCTCGCCCATGCCTTGCGCGGTGCGCACGGCCATGTGCGCGCGCATGACGCCGCGGTCCTGCAGCTTCAGGCCGATGAAGGTGGCCGGCGTGGCGAATTGTTCCAGCGCGTCGCGGCCGATGAAGCGGCGGTCCGCGTTCTTGAGCGACACGGTCCAGGTGAGGCCGGCTTCGCCGGGCTGGGTCAGTTCGTCCATGTCCTGGCCGTAGAGATTCATGCCGGCTTCCAGGCGCAGCGTGTCGCGCGCGCCCAGGCCCGCCGGGCGCACGCCCTGGGCGACGAGGTCGCGCCAGAACTGCACCGCGTCGGCGGCGGGCAGGACGATTTCAAAACCGTCTTCGCCGGTGTAGCCCGTGCGGGCGACCAGGGTGTCGTCGCTCACGCGGGCGGCGACAAAGGGGGTGAGGGATTCGCTGGCGGCCTTCCAGGCCGGGCGCGCGGCCCAGACCTTGGCGCGGGCATTGGGGCCCTGCACGGCGACCATGGCCAGGTCGCGGCGCGGCGTGATGGCGACGTCGAACGCGCCAGCCTGCTTGACGCGCTGCATCCAGGCCACGTCCTTGTCCGCGGTGCCGGCGTTGACCACCACGCGCCATTCGTCGACGGCGAAGAAATAGATGATGAGGTCGTCGATGACGCCGCCCTGCGGATTGAGCATGCAGCTATACAGCGCCTTGCCCGGCACCGTCAGCTTGGCCACGTCGTTGGCGACCAGGCGCTGCAGGAAGGCGTAGGCGTCGGGCCCGGCCACGTCGACGTTCAGCATGTGCGAGACGTCGAACATGCCCGCGTCCTGCCGCACCGCGTGGTGTTCTTCAAGCTGCGAACCGTAGGCGAGCGGCATGTCCCAGCCGCCGAAATCGACCATGCGGGCGCCGGCCGCGATGTGTTCTTCGGCCAACGGGGTGCGTTTGAGGGGTGCGGACATGCGGGGAACTCCGGGACGGCAGTGATGCCAGGGTTACGGAATGCCGCTGGTTGCGGGCGGATGGCGCCCGCGCAACGGCTGAATCTTCCGCCCCTCTGTCCTTTTGCCTGAGAGTTGCCCCGCGTGGCGGGTTTGCACCTTCGGCGCCTGGGCTGCTCGCCATGTCCCTGATTAGGGCGGCGGTGCCAGGTCTCTCCAGAGTACTGTTTTGCCGCGTCCGCATGGCCGGTTGGGCAACAAATGCGGGACGGGACAAGCCTGCGCGGTATCGGTTACCTGAGCGATTCTGGGCGAATTGCGCCTTCGGCGGCGGCCGGACTGTGTGCCTTCGGCCGCTCTCTCCCGCAACATGCGTGACAGCGGGCAAAGCATACAACGAAAATCCCGGATCAGCCTAGGCCCGCCGGGCGTCTGCGGGCATCTGCGGGCATCTTTCCGGCGCCCTTGCGCCTTATCCCAGGGCCGTGTCCAGCAGCATCATCAGGACGAATCCCAGCATCAGGCCGCAGGTCGCATAGACCTCATGCCCCTTGCGGTGCGATTCCGGAATGATCTCGTGGCTGATCACGAACAGCATCGCGCCGGCCGCGAAACCCAGGCCCCACGGCAGCATGGGCGCCGACCAGCCGACGATGGCCGCGCCCAGCACCGCGCCCACGGGCTCGATCAGCCCCGACAGCATGCCCAGCGCCACGGCGAACGTGCGCTTGTAGCCGGCGGCCAACAGGGCCACGGCCACCACCAGTCCTTCGGGGATATCCTGGATCGCAATGCCCGTCGCCAGGGCCGTGCCCCGCACGGGATCGCCGCCAGCGTAGCCCACGCCGATCGCCAGACCTTCGGGCAGGTTGTGCAGCATGATCGCGAACACGAACAGCCAGGTTCGGCGCAGCCGGTGCGCCTCCATGCCCTCCCTGCCCTTGATGAAATGCTCGTGGGGCAGGATGCGGTCCATGAGCAGCAGCACCGCCGCGCCAAGCAGAACGGCCGCGCCCACCGTCAGGCCCGCCCCCCATGGCCCATAACCCAGATCCTCGCCCGCCGCGATGCCCGGCGCCACCAGCGAAAAGGCGCAGGCGGCCAGCATCACGCCGGCCCCGAAGCCGAACATGCTGTCCTGCGCCTTTTGCGGAATGGTGCGGGCAAAAAGAATGGGCAGCGTGCCCAGCCCGGTCGCCCCGGCCGCGACCAGGCCGCCCAGCAGGGCGTCGGCCACGTGCGGCGCGCGCACGTCCAGAAAGACCCAGAGTTGGTACAGGGCCAGGCAGGACACCATGACCGCCAGCGTCCAGACGCTGATGCTGGTGGCCGCCGGCCGAACACGATGACGGCTGAAGGTATTCATATGCCGCTGCGCTCCTTGCGGGAGAGGCGCTCAGCCCTTCGCCGCCACATAGCGGCGCGACACTTCGGGCCAGTTCACCACGTTGTAGAAAGCGCCGATGTATTCCGGCCGGCGGTTCTGGTACTTCAGATAGTAAGCGTGTTCCCAGACATCCAGGCCCAGGATGGGCGTGTTTCCATCCATCAAGGGGCTGTCCTGGTTGGCGCTGCTCTCGACCACCAGCTTGCCGGCCGGCGTCACGCTCAGCCAGGCCCAGCCGCTGCCGAAGCGCGTCAGCGCCGCCTTGGTGAAGGCTTCCTTGAAGGCGGGCAGCCCGCCCAGTTCCGCTTCGATGGCCGCCGCAAGGGCCCCATCCGGCTCGCCGCCGCCCTGCGGCGACATGACGGACCAGAACAGGCTGTGGTTGGCATGGCCGCCGCCATGGTTGCGCACGGCGCCGCGCACGGCTTCCGGCAGTTCCTTGATGCGGGCGACCAGGGCTTCGACGGGCTCGTCCGTGGCGATGCCGGCGCCTTCCAGGGCGGTGTTCAGGCCGGTGACGTAGGTCTGGTGATGCTTGGTGTAGTGGATCTCCATCGTCATTGCGTCGATGTGAGGTTCCAGCGCGTCATAGGCGTACGGCAGGGGCGGTAGGGTGTAGGCCATGCGAATCTCCGGCTGATCCATCCCAGGGGGACAGGCTTGATAAATATCAAAACATAAATGATATGTATTTTTATTTAATATCACAATGCCGGAGTGTCCAAAAAAGCGCCCTGCGGCCTACAGCGCCTGGCCGCAGGCCACGCCCGAGGCCCAGGCCCACTGGAAGTTGTAGCCGCCCAGCCAGCCGGTAACGTCGACGGCCTCGCCGATGAAATACAGGCCCGGCGCGGCCTTGGCCTGCATGGACTTCTGGTCCAGGCCGCGCGTGTCCACGCCGCCCCGCATGACTTCGGCCTTTTTGTAGCCCGCCGTGCCGCTGGGCACGAGCGTCCATTGATGGATGTCCTGCGCCAGCGCGCGCAGCGTCTTGTCGGGCGCGTCCGCCAGGCGCAGCGCCGCCAGTCCCGGCTTGCCCGCCTGTTCGGCCAGGTGCAGCCAGCGGTCGGCCAGGCGCTTGGGCCACAGCCCGCCCAGCACCGTATGAAGCTGCTGGCGGTTGCCGGACTTGGACGCCAGCAGTTCCTGCGCCAGGTCGCGGCCCGGCGCCAGGTCGATCACGATGGGCTCGCCCGGCTTCCAGTAGCTGGAAATCTGCAGGATCGCCGGCCCGGACAGCCCGCGATGCGTAAACAGCAGGTCTTCCAGGAATTCGCCCCGCGCCTTGCCCTGCCCCGTGTGCAGGTTCACTTCCAGCGCCACCCCGGACAGCTCGGACAGGGGCTGCCATTGGACGGGGTCGAAGGTCAGCGGGACGAGCGCGGGCCGCGGCTCCACGACCTTCAGGCCGAACTGGCGGGCGATCTTCAGCCCGAAGTCGGTGGCGCCCAATTGGGGAATCGCCATGCCGCCGGTCGCGATGACCAGCTTGGCGGCGCGGATGACGCCCTGGCTGGTGCGCAGTTCAAAGCCGGCCTCGCCCTGCGCGATCTCGGCCACCGAACAGCCCATGCGCCATTGCACATTGCCCGCGCCGCATTCGGCACGCAGCATGTCTATGATGTTTTCGCTGGAGTCGTCGCAGAACAACTGGCCGCGATGCTTTTCGTGCCAGGCGATGCGGTGGCGCTTGACCAGCGCCAGGAAGTCCTGCGGCGTGTAGGCCGACAGCGCCGACCGGCAGAAATGCGGGTTCTCGGAAAGAAAGTTGGCGGGCCCGGCCCCGATGTTCGTGAAGTTGCAGCGCCCGCCGCCCGAGATGCGGATCTTCTCGGCCAGGCGCTGCGCGTGGTCGACCAGCACCACGCGCAGTCCGCGCTGGCCGGCGACCGCGGCGCACATCATTCCCGCGGCGCCGGCGCCGAGTACTGCGACATCGAACATCAAGATTCCAGGTCCGCCCGCGCTCAGTCTTCGATCAGGCAGTCGACGTAGTAACGCTTTTCGCCGTCCGGTCCCACTTCGTCGGCCAGGCCGTGGATGTAGGTTTCAAAGCCGGGGAAGCGTTCGTTGAACTCGCGCGCGAACTGCAGGTATTGCACGATGGTGCGGTTGAAGCGCTCGCCCGGAATCAGCAGCGGAATGCCCGGCGGGTAAGGCGTCAGCAGCACGCCCGTGACGCGGCCTTCCAGCTTGTCGATGTCGACGCGCTCGACCTCGCGGTGCGCCATGCGGGCAAACGCGTCCGACGGCTTCAGGGCGGGCACCATGTCGCTGAGATACATCTCGGTCGTCAGGCGGGCGACGTCGCGCTCGCGGTAGGCCTCGTGGATCTGCTGGCAGAGGTCGCGCAGGCCCATGCGCTCGTAGCGGCGATGGTCGCGGCAGAACTCCGGCAGGATGCGCCACAGCGGCTGGTTGCGGTCGTAGTCGTCCTTGAACTGCTGCAGGGCGGTCAGCAGCGTGTTCCAGCGGCCCTTGGTGATGCCGATGGTGAACAGGATGAAGAACGAGTACAGGCCCGTCTTCTCGACCACCACGCCGTGCTCGGTCAGGTACTTGGAGACCAGGGCGGCGGGAATGCCGGTTTCACCGAAGCTGCCCGACATGTCCAGCCCCGGCGTGATGACCGTGGCCTTGATCGGGTCCAGCATGTTGAAGCCTTCGGCCATCTCGCCGAAGCCGTGCCAGTGGTCGTTGGCTTCCAGGATCCACTCGTCGCGGTTGCCGATGCCTTCGGACACCAGGCGGTTCGGGCCCCAGACCTTGAACCACCAGTCGTTCTTGCCGAATTCGGATTCCACCTTGCGCATGGCGCGGCGGAAATCCAGGGCTTCGCGGATGCTTTCCTCGACCAGCGCGGTGCCGCCCGGCGGCTCCATCATGGCCGCGGCCACGTCGCAGGACGCGATGATCGCGTACTGGGGCGACGTGGACGTGTGCATCAGGTACGCCTCGTTGAAGACGTTGCGGTCCAGCTTGCGGGTCTCGGACTCCTGCACGATGATCTGCGAGGCCTGCGAGATGCCGGCCAGCAGCTTGTGCGTGGAGTGCGTCGCAAACACCATGGCGTCCTGGCTGCGCGGGCGGTCCTGCCCGATGGCGTGCATGTCCTGGTAGAACTCGTGGAACGACGCGTGCGGCAGCCAGGCCTCGTCGAAGTGCAGCGTGTCGACATAGCTGCCCAGCTGCTTTTTGATCATTTCGACGTTGTAGATGACGCCGTCGTACGTGCTCTGCGTCAGCGTCAGGATGCGCGGATTCTTGTTGACCGCTTCGCGCGCGAAGGGGTTGGCCTCGATCTTCTTGCGGATGTTGTCGGGATGGAATTCTTCCAGGGGGATCGGCCCGATGATGCCCAGGTGGTTGCGCGTGGGGCGCAGGAACACCGGGATCGCGCCCGTCATCGTGATGGCGTGCAGGATCGACTTGTGGCAGTTGCGGTCCACCACCACCACGTCGCCCGCGGCGACGTTGGCGTGCCACACGACCTTGTTCGAGGTCGACGTGCCGTTGGTCACGAAGAAGCAATGGTCCGCGTGGAAGATGCGCGCGGCGTTCAGTTCGGATTCGGCGACCGGGCCGGTGTGGTCCAGCAGCTGGCCCAGTTCGTCCACGGCGTTGCAGACGTCGGCGCGCAACATGTTTTCGCCGAAGAACTGGTGGAACATCCGGCCGACCGGGCTCTTCAGGAACGCCACGCCGCCCGAATGGCCCGGGCAGTGCCACGAATACGAGCCGTCCTGCGCGTACTTCACCAGCTCGCGGAAGAACGGCGGCGGCAGGCTGTCGACGTAGCTGCGCGCTTCGCGGATGATGTGGCGCGCCACGAATTCCGGCGTGTCCTCGAACATGTGGATGAACCCGTGCAGCTCGCGCAGGATGTCGTTCGGAATGTGTTCCGAGGTGCGGGTCTCGCCGTACAGGTAGATGGGGATGTCGGCGTTGCGAAAACGCAGCTCGCCGATGAAGGCGCGCAGGTTCTTGATCGCGCTGGCCACGTCCTCGGGCGAGTCCACGTCGAACTCTTCATCGTCGATCGACAGGATGAAGGCGCTGGCGCGGCTTTGCTGCTGCGCGAACGAGCTCAGGTCGCCGTAACTGGTCACCCCGATCACCTCGACGCCCTCGGCCTCGATTGCGGCGGACAAGGCACGGATACCCAAACCGGACGCGTTCTCGGAACGGTAGTCCTCGTCGATGATGAAGATGGGGAAGCGGAATTTCATGCAGGCGCTCCTGGGGCAAGGCGAATCGGACGCGTATCGCGGCGCGAATGTACTGCTAGTAAAAACCGTCCGATGACAGACGGCGCGAGCACCCGCCGGGTGGCGGGAATTGCGGAATTGTAGGGCTGTTTTTCTTACAGCCCTACGGGAAATCCCCAGAAGGCGTAAGCAGGCGTTGTCCGGCCGCCAAAAGGAGGCCGCGACGATGGCGGGCCAGGGAGAAATCCGGCCCCGCCCAGGGCCGGCGGCCGGGTTCCGGGCGCGCCCGGAACCGGCAGCCAGGCAGCGCCCCGCGCAGGCGGCGTCCCGGCCTAGCGGATGGTCCGGGCTTCGCCGGTCTGCAGGGCGTCCGTGAATAGTTCGAAATAGGCGGGAATCGCCTCGGCGGCCCCATAGCGGATGCGCCGCTCGACCTTGGCGATGGCGCCGAAGCACACTTCCGCGCCGGGTTCCCCGCAGACCAGGACGACGGGATCCTCGTCGTCGCAGACCTCGTACAACCCGCCGTGCGCCCGGCGGCCGACCTCGTAGAGATAGGCGGCGGCGCCGACCGTTTGCATGGGGGTCAGGGGAAGCGTGCCCAGATGGGCGGCCTCCAGCGCGTCATCGAGCGCATGGACGCTGGACGGTGAGTAGTCCAGCACGGCGCCGGTGGAACCGGCT
This sequence comes from Achromobacter sp. MFA1 R4, assembly GCF_900156745.1. Lineage (NCBI taxonomy): Bacteria > Pseudomonadati > Pseudomonadota > Betaproteobacteria > Burkholderiales > Alcaligenaceae > Achromobacter > Achromobacter sp. MFA1 R4. Next base: position 1,152,041 of record NZ_LT707065.1, read on the forward strand.
GCCTCCACGAAGTCCTGCGCTGCACCCGCGACACGGGCCACGAACTCTTCCTGCACTTCATGGCGCGTCGCAACCTGGTTTGTCTTGAGGAAACCGAACATCAGTGGCTCCTTTGTGAAAACCGCAAGCGGCGTTGAAACCATTATAGGCAAGGCCACCGGCCTATACTGCCCGAACGTTTCCTATTCCCAACACTTGCATTCCCAACACTTGCGCCGCCCATGTCCGAGCCCGTCGTTCGACGCCTGACCGCCCTCGATGCCGCGCCCTTGCGGCAATTGCGGCTGGACGCCCTGGTCGAGACGCCCGAGTCCTTCGGATCGAGTTACGAAGAGGAACACACGCTGACATTGGCGGACATCCGCGAATGGATCACCCCGGCCGACGATGGCGCCATGTTCGGCGTGTTCATGCAGGACGCCTTGGCAGGCATGGTGGGCGTGGGGCGGCAGCGCAAGCTGAAGATGCGCCACAAGGCCCACATCTGGAGCATGTACGTGGCGCCGGCCCAACGCGGGCGCGGGCTCGGGCGGCTGCTGATGCACGCCGCGATTGCCCACGCGCGGACCATGCGCGGCGTACGCCAGGTGCAGTTGAGCGTGACCGCCAACAACGCCGCGGCCGCGGCGCTGTATGCCAGCCTCGGATTCACCGTGTATGGCCACGAGCGCGAGGCGCTGTGCGTCAACGGCAGGCTGTACGACGAAACCCTGATGGCGCTGCCGCTGGCGAACGGGTAGCGCGGCGGTGTCAGCCGGCGCCCGAGCGGCGGCGCGCGCCGTAGGCGCACACCTGGTTGCGCCCGCCATCCTTGGCCTTGTAGAGCGCCTGATCGGCCGCCTTGATGACCGCGTCGGGCGCGCGCAAGGTCTCGCTGCGCTCGGCCACGCCGATGCTGACCGTGACGCGCAGCGGCCGGGCGCCACGCCCGCCCCGCGCGCCGCGCCGCCGCTGGCCAAGCTGGTCGGCCTTGGGCCGGGCGGGTTTGTCGCGCAGCCGCATCTGATACGCCTCGATGGCGCGCCGGACCGTTTCCAGGTGCGGCATCGCTTCGGCCGCGGTCTTGCCCGGGAACACCAGCGTGAACTCCTCGCCGCCGTACCGGTAGGCGCGGCCGCCCCCCGGCACGCGCCGCAACTGCGAGGCGACCATGCGCAGCACCTGGTCGCCCACGTCGTGACCATGGGTGTCGTTGAATGCCTTGAAGTGGTCCACGTCGGCCATCGCCAGCGTGTAGACGCGGCCCATGCGCTGCAGCCGCTCGTTCAGGGCGCGGCGGCCCGGCAAGCCGGTGAGTTCGTCCCGGAACGCCATGTGAAAGCCTTCGTGCGCCAGCGAGATGCACAGGGCCGTGAGCGACGCGGCGGACATCAGCGCCAGTTCAATGGGGTGGGCCGCGCCGCGCGGCAGCGCCCATGCCATGCACACGAAGCCCAGCCACTGTCCCGCCTGCTGCGGACGCCCGTAGCGCAACAGCAGCAGCGTCAGCGTCAGTCCGCTTGCCAGCAGCGCGATCAGCGCCTCGGCCGGCACGCCCATGCGCGCCAGCATGCCCTGCAGCGCGAAGGTGCTGAAAAGGCTGTCCACCCCGTCCTTGCCCGCCAGCGCGATCACCGCCACGCCCGCGGCCATCAGGCCGATGCGCAGCGCCATGTCGAGCAGCATGCTGGATCGTTCGGACCACAAGGCGTTGCTGGTGTAGACGAGCGCCCACCAGGCCAGCAATGGCCCCATCGCCCAGGGCGCCTGCCGCGCCAGCGTGGGCCAGGCCGCCGTGACGGCCAGCACGCACAGGATCAGCGCCATGGTCTGCGAGCGTTGATACATCAGGCAGATGGCCGAGCCGATCAGCGCCATCACCCACGGCACGAACGGCAGGATCAGGCTCAGCGCGGGCGGCCATTCCCGCCAGAACAGGAGACCGAACGCCGCGGCCACCGGCAACGCGGGGTAGAACAACAGGGGCAGCCAGGGAATATGGGGGTAACGCACAAATGGGCCTTGCTCACGCTTGCAGATATGACGTCGCCAAATCGGCAAACACATGTACTCATTTTACGGACGCGGCGTGGGGTTCTTTAGCGCCCGCCGCGTAACAGCGGGCGTCGCGCCCGTGCTATGTTGGCGCTCCACCGTTGTTGGCTCCACCATTGGAAGGCATCCATGCGAATCCTGGTCAATATCGATGTGCCCGATCTCGAACACGCCATCGGCTTCTATGAGAACGCCTTCGGCCTGACGCTGAACCGCCGCCTGGGTCCGGCCGGCGCCGAGATGCTGGGCGCCGACGCGCCCATCTACCTGCTCGAAAAGGCCGCCGGCACGCCGGCCGCCGGCGCCGTGCGCCAGCCGCGCGACTATGCGCGGCACTGGACGCCCGTGCACCTGGACGTGGTGGTGGATGACGTGGACGGCGCGGTGGCCAGGGCGGTCGCGGCCGGCGCGCGGCTGGAGGATCCGCCCGCCACGCATGCCTGGGGCCGCATCGCGCACCTGTCCGACCCCTACGGCCATGGCATTTGCATCCTGCAATTCCTGAACCGCGGCTACGACGAGCTGGCGCCCGATGCCGCCTCCCCGGCGGCGCCGCTGCGCTTCACTCCCGTGTCGCAAACCGATTTCGAGGCGCTGCTGGCCCTGCGGATCGCGGCCATGCGCGAAAGCCTGGAGCGGCTGGGCCGCTTCGACCCGGACCGGGCGCGAGCGCGCCTGCAGAGCACGTTCCAGCCGCAATACACCTGGCACATCGAGCGGGAAGGCAAACGCATCGGCTTCTACTGCCTGCGCCCGGACGGCGCAGGCCTGCGCCTGGATCATCTGTACGTGCACCCCGACGCGCAAGGACTCGGCGTGGGCGGCCAGGTGTTGCGGCGCCTCCTGCAGGAGGCCGACCGGCGCGGCCAGAGCGTGACGCTGAGCGCATTGCGCGGCAGCGACTCGAACCGCTTCTATCGCCGCCACGGCTTCGTGCAGACCGGCGAAGACGTGTGGGACATCGACTACCTGCGGCCCGCGGCCGCAGGCTGACGCATCAGGTGCGCGGCAGCGTGACGCCGCGCTGGCCCTGGTATTTGCCGCCGCGGTCGCGGTACGAGGTTTCGCAGACCTCGTCGCTTTCCAGGAACAGCATCTGCGCGCAGCCTTCGCCCGCGTAGATCTTGGCGGGCAGCGGCGTGGTGTTGGAGAACTCCAGCGTGACGTGCCCTTCCCATTCGGGTTCCAGCGGCGTGACGTTGACGATGATGCCGCAGCGCGCGTAGGTGCTCTTGCCCAGGCAGACCGTCAGGACGCTGCGCGGAATGCGGAAGTACTCCACGGTGCGCGCCAGCGCGAACGAATTGGGCGGGATGATGCAGACGTCGCCCTTGAAGTCCACGAACGAGCCTTCGTCGAAATTCTTGGGATCGACGATGGTGGAATTGATGTTGGTGAAGATCTTGAATTCGTCGGCGCAGCGCACGTCGTAGCCGTAGCTGCTGGTGCCGTAGCTGACGATGCGCCCGCCATTGGCTGTACGGACCTGGCCCGGTTCGAAGGGTTCGATCATGCCGGCGTCGGCCTGGCGGCGGATCCAGCGGTCGCTTTTGATGCTCATGGTGGGTGTGGTGCTAGGGATTTGAATGGACGCCATTTTATCCCGAGCGCGCCGGCCCGCCCCTGACCGGGGCGGGACCGGCTTGTCCCGCCTCAAGCGGGGCGCCCGGTCAATTGCCGAACAGCGTCCGGTATACCAGCGAGATCCCGTTAACCGACCCGCCCTTCAAATCCAGGGACAGACCACGCGCCAGCCGGTAGCTGGCGCGCCCGACGGTGTCGCTGCCGGACAGGGCCTGCTCGACGCTGAGCGTGATGCCGTTGGCGAAGTTCTTGCTGGCCACCAGGAATTGCGTGGACAGGTCGCTGTTGATGTCACGGTTCACGTTGCCGGCCACCGTGCGGTCGGGCAGGATGCTGCCCGAACTGCCCATGTTGCCGGTGCGCACGGCCACGTCGTCCAGGCCGAACTGCTTGTAGAACGGCTGCCCGCCGCCCAGCAGCGCGGTGCCGATCGACACGAGCAGGGCCGCGTCGCCGCCGCTTTCGTCCGGGCCGCGGCCCAGCAGCAGCCACGATAGTTTTTCGACGTCGCTGACCTCGGGGTAGGAGACCAGATCGATGCGCGGCCGCTGGGCGGTGCCGACCACCCGCACGCCCGCCTCGACCAATTCGCCGGTGCGCAGGGCCTCGATGTCCAGGATGGGATTGTCCAGGCGGCCCTGGAAGGTCAGCGTGCCCCGGCTCAGCCGCAGCCGCTGGCCATAGGCCTCGATGCCGCCGCCGCGGGTGCGCAGTTGTCCCCAGCCCGTCAGCCTGCCCTCGTTGAGCCGGATCTGGATGGAGCCGAGCAGCCCGGCATCCAGCCCCATCCCGGTGATGTAGAAGCGCGGCCCCATGTCGAACTTCAGGTCCATGCTGGTCTGCAGCGGCGTCGAGACCTTGCTGGGGTCGTCGCCCGCGCGGATCACGCGCACGTCGTCATCCAGCGTCGGCACGCCCTGCAGTATCTCCAGGCTGAACCACCCCGCGTCGGCGCTCAGGTTGCCGACGATTTCCAGGCGCGGCATGGCCGCGCGCACCTCCACGGTGCCGGACACCATGGCGTAGCGGTCCGAGCGCTGCAAGGCCGGGAAGCGGAACAGCGTCAGGTTGATGGCCCCGCCGCCGTCCATGATGTTCCAGTCTCCCTTGGCCTCGGCGTAGCCGCCCTTCGCCCCCGGGTTGGTCGTGATCCATTCCTTGGTGCGCCATTCGGCCGGCATGACGCGCAACGACGCCGGAAAGCGCAGGCTGTCCAGGATCAGCCGCTGGCCGTCCAGGCGCGCGGAGAGCGTGCCGTCGATCAGCCGCACGCCGTCGTCGATGCGCACCAGCCGCAGCTTGTCGCCCCGGATATTGCCGGTGGCGCCCCACTGGCCGGCGAGCGTGCCCTGGACGTCGATGTTGGCCTTGAGCGCGCCGCCGACCTCCATGGCGTCGCCCACGAAGAGGCCCACCCACGCCAGGTCGGCGATGTCCGCGTTGAGCCGCGCCCGCAGCGGCTGGCGCGAATCGAGCGCCATGCCGCCCTGGGCGTCGACCAGCAACACCGCCGTGCCGGTGCCGTTGATCGAACCCATCTTGTTCGTGGACAGGTCGAGCCGCGCGTCCAGCCGGCTGGCGTTGGCCGAGGTGGGCGTGGCCGTCAGATCGAGCACCAGCGCCTTCACGCCCAGCGGGATGGGCGGATCGCCCGGAATCAGCAGATCGCCCGAACGGCGCGCGATGCGCGCCTTGCCCGCCAGCCGGCCGTCAAATTTCAGGTCCCACAGCAGGTCGAGCGCGATGCGGCGCTGGCCGTCGGGCACCATCGCATTCACGCGGCCGGCGTTGCGGCCCAGCTTGGCCGCCGCTTCGGGGTCGAACGCCCCGATCACCTGGCGCGCCATGGCGGCGGTAATGACCAGGTTGTCCGACTGCCCCGCGGTTTCCCAACGCTTGCCGCCGCCGCGCGAGCCCTGGTGCGCCACGGTCAGGCGCTCCTTGCCGGGCAGCGCCAGGCTTATCGCGGTCTGGCCGACCTGCCATTGCCACTGCGGCGCCACGGCCGAAGGAAGGAAAGACAGCGTGACCGGCCGGTCCAGCGACACCGTGAATCCGGCCGTATCGGCGGCCAGCCGGGAAAACGTGCCGCGCCAGCCCACCAGCGCCGCGTCGGGCTGGCCTGCCGGGCCCCTGCCCCAGCCGCCCGCGAAGGCGAGACTGGCCTGCGCGCGCGACCGCCCGACGATGCCCGGGCGGGGGTTGGGCGGGGTGTAACTGGCGGTGATCTCGCCGCGATGGGCCGCCATCGCGCCGTCGAGGCGGGCTTTGACGTCCGCCCCGCCAGGCAGGCCGGGCCAGAAGGCATCCAGTTGCGGCGCCTGGGCGTCCAGGGTGATCGCGCCGTCCGACGCGCCCAGTTCGCCCGTCGCCCGGACCCGGTTGCGGCCCAGCCGCAGGTCCACGTCCAGGCCATGGATACGCAGGCCCGCCAGCGGCGCCTCGGCCGGGCCCGGCGCGGCCGTGCCGGCGGGCGGGGCCGCGGCCACGTCCACCTGGGCCTTCAGGTCCCCGCTCAGGGGCTGCCGGTTCCAGCGGCTGCCCTCTTCAAAGCGCAGGTTGAAGGCGGCATGGCGCAGCGCGCTCAGGTTTTCGATCTCGGCCTGCACGTCGGCGCGCACGGTCAGCAGCGCGGGCGGCAGCGCGTCGCCCGCCCAGGGCGCCAGATCCAGCCGCTGGGCGTCGAGCGACCCAACGATGCGGTCACGGCCCGGCGCATCGCCGGCCTGCAGGTCGAACTGCGCGGCCAGCGTCGATTTGTCCGGCAACTGCGCGCGCGCCCGGGCGCTGCGCAGCACCAGCGCCGTGCGCGGCGCCAGGTCGGCGACCACGTCGAGCATCAGGTTGGAGCCCGTGCCGTCGACCTTGGCCTGGATGCCGTCGAGCGATCCCGCCGCGTCGGCCCGCAGCACCACCAGGCAGGCGGGCGCGGGCGGCCCCATCGGCGCGGCGGCGGGGCCGGGTTTCTGGCCGGGTTTCTGTCCGGATGGCGGCTTGGCGCCCGCGGCGGCATCGCCCGGCCCCTTGGCCGGGCCGAACACGCCGCTCAGCCGGTCGGCCTGGCACAGCGGCGACTCGGGTCCCGCGCCACGCGCCGTCACGTCCAGGCGCGCGGCAAAGGGCCAGGGGTCCGCCAGGGCCTGCAGGTCGGCCTGGCCGGTCACGTCGGCCTCGCCCACCTCGTGTCCGACGCGCAGGCTGGCGATGCGCAACTGGGCGCCCTGCCTGCCGGCGGCCAAGGTGGCGCTCAGGTCGTTCAGCGTCACCGGCAGCGGCTGGCCGTCCTGGATGAACTGGAAGTCGCCCAGCGCCAGCCGGTCCACGGCGATGGTCACCGGCAGTTCCGGCATGGTGAAGGGTTCGTCGCCGTCTTCGGCGGGCGGCGCCTGCGGCGGCGAGGTCATGGCCACGCGGACCGATCCGGCCGACAGGTTGCGCACGTGCAGCAGGCGATCCCCCAGCGCGCGCCAGCGCACCACCAGGTTCAGGTCGGCGATGTCGACATGCGCGCCCCCGGCCACCAGTTCCAGCCGGCCCACGGTCACGCCGCGCAGGATGGAGCCGTTCACGTCCAGCGCCTGACCGTCGAGCTGCTGCGCGGCGGTGGTCAGCAACAGGCGCGTGCCGTTCTGCGACGCGACCAGCCAGAAAATGAATCCGGCCGCCAACGCCGCCAGCATGGCCAGGCCGGGCAACCACCAGACCAGCACCTGACGCAGGAATTTACGCAAGAACGTCAAAATGCGATCCCCAGCGAGAAATGCAGTCGCAGGTCGCGCTGGCGCTGACCGTAGGCCAGGTCAAGGAACAGCGGCCCGGCGGGCGTGCGCACGCGGGCGCCGACGCCATAGCCCACGTTCATCGACATGTCGCCGAAGGATTCGGCCGCATCACCCGCGTCCACGAAGACGCCCATGCCCCAGCGTTCATCGAAGTAGTGGTCGTATTCGATGCTGCCCACGAGCAGCGTGGGCGCGCCCACGACGGCGTTGTCGCGATGCACGCCGATGCTCTGGTAACGGTAGCCGCGGATGGAACGCGCGCCGCCCGTCCGAAAGCCGAAGTCGTCGGGCACCTGCACATCGCCGTTGGACCACACGCGGCCCGCTTCGGCGCGGATCGTCAGCACGTCCAGCTTGCCGATCGGCCACCATTTCTGGCCACGCAGCCGCAGGCGCGTGTAGGGCTCGCCCGTGTCCAGCGTGACACCGACGCCGCCGCCCACCGAAATCAGGTTGCCTTCGCGCGGATCGTATTTGTTGTCCACATCGCGCCGCAGCCATTCCGCCGTGGTGGTCACGGTGGGCAGCGTGTAGCTGTCGCCGCCATCGATCTTGACGTGGTCCTGCGCCAGCAGCACGCCGTAGCGCGTTTCGTATTCGACGCGGCTGTTGCCCGCCCCCTTGCGCTCCTGGGTGCGCGTGGCGCCCAGCGCGTAGCGGGTGACTTCCAGGCCCTGGATGTCGGAACGGTCCGCCAGAATCCCGAAGGAATCGCGGTAGCCGCGCTCGCTCGGGGGCAGCAGGATGTCCATGAAGGCGCGCTGGCGCAGCCGATCCACGCCGAACCCGGTTTCCAGCGTGACGGGCTGGCCGAACACCACGTTCTGACGGTACAGGGATTCCACCCGAACGCCGGCCTCGTCATCCACGCCGATGGACGCGGAAAAACGCTTGGGCGGCGCTTCGACCACGCGCACCTGCACGGGCAGGGTGACCTCGCCGTCCGAATCGAACTGGGCCGGCGGCGGGGGCAGGCCGCCCGACACCGTGGGGTCGCCCGCCGGCGCGGCCGCGGCGGCGTCTTCGGCTCCCGGTCCGCGGGCGCGGTCCGAAATGGGATCGGTAGGCTGGACGGTCTGGTCAGGCTCTTGCAGCGACACGAACGCGCCGCGGAAGAACGCCGTGGACTGCAGGTCCTGCTGCCACTGGTCCAGCCGATCCTGGTTGAACGCCGCCCCCACGTTGTAGCGGACATAGCGGTTGATCAGCTTTTCCGGGACGCGCTTGAGGCCTTGCGTGTTCAGTTCGCCCATGCGGACCTGCGGCCCGCTGTCGATGGCGACGTGCAGATGCGCGACGGCGTTGTCCGCGTCGATGTCCGCGCGCGACGAGGTCATGCGCGCCAGCAGGAAATCGCGGGTGGTGACGTCATCGAGCAGCGTGGCCTTGGCGCGGTTCCATTCGCTGTTGATGAACGGCTGCCCTTTTTTCAGCCGCCAGTCGTCGCGCAGCGTCTGCACGCGCTGCGCGTACTCGGGTCGCGTAATGCGGCCGGAGAATTCCAGGCTGACGGATTCGACGACCGTGCGCTTGCCCGGCACGATGGCGATGTCCCAGGTTTCCCCGCCGATGTCGGTGCCGGCTTCGAGCGTAACCTTGGGCGAAAAATAGCCTTGCGTGGCCAGCGCCGCCAGCGTCGCGTCGCGCGCGCGCCGGCGCAGGCGGTTGATTTCACCGCCGTCCTGGTCTTCGGCCAGCCGCGCGATCGCATCGACCGCCTGCGTGATCGCCTGCAGCGCGGCCGGGGGCACGCCCCCGGGGTCGACGATGACTTCCGGGCGCTTGGCCAACGCCTCGCCCGCCATCATGCACAGTCCTGCCAATACGGCTCGGGCAGCCCACCGCATGTGTCAGGTCGGTTGCTGGACGACGATGGAGGGGAACTTTCCGGCCATGTCGCGCGGAAGCGCCGCAACGCCCGCGGCCAGCTTTCTTGCGATCGCGCGATACAGCGACGCGGCTTCGCTGCCCGCGTCCGACACGACCGTCGGCGTGCCGGCGTCGGTCTGTTCGCGGATCGCCAGCGTCAGGGGCAGGCTGCCCAGCCACGGCGTCTGGTATTGCTCGGCCATGCGCTGACCGCCGCCTTCGCCGAAGATGTGTTCGGCGTGGCCGCACTGCGAGCAGATGTGGATGGCCATGTTCTCGACCACGCCCAGGATCGGCACTTCAACCTTCTGGAACATCCGCAGGCCCTTGCGCGCATCCAGCAGCGCGACGTCCTGCGGCGTGGTGACGATGACCGCGCCCACGACCGGCACCTTCTGCGCCAGCGTCAGGGCCACGTCGCCCGTGCCCGGCGGCATGTCGACGATCAGGTAATCCAGGTCGCGCCAGTTGGTCTGGCGCAGCAACTGTTCCAGCGCCTGCGTGACCATCGGGCCGCGCCAGATCGCCGGCGATTCGGCGTCGATCAGAAAGCCGATGGAGTTGGCCTGCAGGCCGTGGCCCGTCAGGGGCTCCATGCTTTTGTTGTCCAGGCTTTCGGGACGGCCCGAAATGCCCAGCATCGTCGGCACGCTGGGACCGTAGATGTCGGCGTCCAGCAGGCCGACCTTTGCACCCTCGGCCGCCAGGGCCAGCGCAATATTCACGGCCGTGGTGCTTTTGCCCACGCCGCCCTTGCCCGACGCAACCGCAATAATGTTGCGCACATTGGGCAGCGGCTTCAGGCCCTTCTGCACGGCATGCGCGGCGACTTTCCAGGTGACGGTGACCTGCGCGTCCGGCGCGCCGGCCTGCGCCAGCGCGCGCGCGGCGATGTCGCGGATCTGCTCGCGCACGGCGTCGGCGGGATAGCCCAGCTCCAGGGTCACCGCCACGCGCCCGCCAGCCATTTGAATGTCACGATCTTTTACAGAAACGCCTAAATCCAAACCGGTATTCGGGTCGTGCGCGGCGCGCAGTGCGGCGCGGATGTTTTCTATCGTTATACTCATGTCACTATGGTTCCGTAGGCAGCGCGGCGTCTGCGGGCCGCCATCCCCTAAAGGATAGCGGATACACGGGAACCTTTCGCTGCGTTTTGCATCCGACATTCATGACCAACACACTTATCCGCTTCTTTCGTGCCGTCCTATTCGCCGCCCTGGCCTTGATCGGCATGGCGATGGCGCTGGTGTTCATGCTTTCCACGGCAGTCGCCGTGGCGATCCTGTACGTGGTCGCCAAGGTGCGCGGCAAGCCCTTTGGCGTTCGCGCCTATTGGAGCCAGCGCCAGGGCGCCCGCCCGGGCCCCTTCCAGTCCGCCACCGCGCCGTTCGCCACGCAACCGCGCGGCGACGTGATCGACGTCGAAGCCCGCGAAATCCGCTGACGGCGTTTTTTCACTGCCTTGCGCCCAGATCCGGCGCAAGCAGGCCGTTGCGTGTTGCGCCAAACCGCAGCCCGCGCACCGGCCCATTCCCCCTCAACCCGCCTGATTCGCCTTGCCGCGAGAGGCGGGTTGTGTGCTTTCCGGGGCCGCGTCGCGGGCAGGTGCGCGCGCTTGCCCTAAAATGGCCGGCCAAATCCCTTTTCCCCTCAACCTCAGTCGACAACCATGTCTCGCACCCTTTTTGTCACCACTGCGCTGCCCTACGCCAACGGATCCTTCCACATCGGCCACATCATGGAATACATCCAGGCCGACATCTGGGTTCGTTCGATGCGAATGGCGGGCCACACGGTGCACTTCGTGGGTGCGGATGACGCGCACGGCGCGCCCATCATGCTGAAGGCCGAAAAGGAAGGCATCACGCCGCAGGCGCTGGTGGCGCGTTACGCCGCCGAGCGTCCGCAGTACCTGAACGGTTTCCACATCCGCTTCGATCACTGGCACTCCACGGACTCGGCCGAAAACGTCGCGCTGTCGCACGACATCTACCGCGCGCTGAAGGCCCAGGACCTGATCGAAACGCGCTCCATCGAGCAGTTCTACGATCCGGTCAAGGGCATGTTCCTGGCCGACCGCTACATCAAGGGCGAATGCCCCAAGTGCCACGCCAAGGACCAGTACGGCGATTCCTGCGAGGTCTGCGGCGCGGTCTATGCGCCCACCGAGCTGATCAATCCGTACTCGGCGCTGACCGGCGCCACCCCCGTCCTGAAGTCGTCCGACCATTTCTTCTTCAAGCTGTCCGATCCGCGCTGCGTGGAATTCCTGCAGCAGTGGACCACCGGCGCGAACAAGCACGGCGGCAAGCACCTGCAGCCTGAAATGCTCGCCAAGACGCGCGAATGGCTGGGCGCCGAAGATGGCGAGGCCAAGCTGGGCGACTGGGACATTTCCCGCGACGCCCCCTATTTCGGCATCGAGATCCCGGACGCGCCGGGCAAGTACTTCTACGTGTGGCTGGACGCGCCGGTCGGCTACCTGGCCTCGCTCAAGTCGTACTGCGAGGTCAAGGGCATGGACTTCGACGCCCTACTCGACCCCAATGGCGACACCGAACAGGTGCACTTCATCGGCAAGGACATCGTGTACTTCCACGCCCTGTTCTGGCCCGCCATGCTGAAGTTCGCCGGCCGCAAGACGCCGGACGCGGTCAATGTGCACGGCTTCATCACGGTCAGCGGCGAAAAAATGTCCAAGAGCCGCGGCACCGGCATTTCGCCGCTGCGCTATCTGGAACTCGGCATGAACGCCGAATGGATGCGCTACTACATCGCCGCCAAGCTGAACGCGCGCGTCGAGGACGTGGACTTCAATCCCGAGGACTTCATCGCGCGCGTGAACAGCGACCTGGTCGGCAAGTACGTCAACATCGCCAGCCGCGCCGCCAGCTTCATCACCAAGCACTTCGACGGCGTGCTGGGCTATTCGGGCGACACCGATGCGCTGTCCGCCGAATACGCCGAACAGGCCGAATCCATCCGCGCCGCCTTCGAGGCGCGCGAATACAACCGCGCCATCCGCGAAATCATGGCCTACGCCGACCGCATCAACCAGGCGTTCGACACCGCGCAGCCGTGGGTGCTGGCCAAGGGCCTGGCCACCGCCGATGACGCGCAGAAGGCCGCGCTGCAGGACATCTGCTCGCGCTCGCTGGCTGGCTTCAAGGCCCTGTCGGTGATGCTGGCGCCGGTGCTGCCGGCGCTGGCCGAACGCGTCGCGCTGGAGCTCTTTGGCGCGCAGGCGCCCTTCACCTGGGCCGATGCCTCGGTGCTGCCGCAGCGCGTTGCGCCGTTCAAGCATCTGATGCAGCGCGTCGAGCCGCAGATGCTGGAAGACCTGTTCGAGCCGCCCGCCGCGCCCGTGGTGGTGCCCGGCGGCGAGCCGCTGGCCGAGACCATCTCCATCGACGACTTCGCGCGCGTCGACCTGCGCATCGCGCAGATCGTCAACTGCGAACACGTCGAGGGCTCCACCAAGCTGCTGCGCCTGACGCTGGACGTGGGCGAAGGCCGCCACCGCAACGTGTTCTCGGGCATCAAGTCGGCCTACCAGCCGGAAGACCTGATCGGCAAGCTGACCGTGATGGTGGCCAACCTGGCGCCGCGCAAAATGAAGTTCGGCGTGTCCGAAGGCATGGTGCTGGCCGCCAGCCACGCGGACGAAGCCGTCGACGCCGGCATCTACGTGCTGGAACCGTTCCCCGGCGCCAAGCCCGGCATGCGCGTGCGCTGACCGGCACGGCAGACCAGAAAAGACCGAGCCCGCGTGAAGCGGGCTCTTCTCTTTGCGGCGCCGGATCGCCGGCCGCCGGGTCGCCGGCCGCTCAGCCGTTGCTGGGCGCCAGCGCCGGGTCCAGCGAGACCCGTTCATCGAACACGAAGCACTTGCCCTCGTAGCCCGGACCGCCGGTTTCCTCGAAGTACTTGAGGATGCCGCCATCGAGCTGGTAGACGTTGTCGATGCCGGCCTCGTTCATGTAGATGGCCGCCTTTTCGCAGCGGATGCCGCCCGTGCAGAAGCTGACCACCGTCTTGCCTTCGAGCTGCGCGCGGTTCGCCTGCACCGCGGCGGGGAATTGCGTGAAGCGCTCGATGCGCCAGTCGATGGCGTTCTTGAACGTGCCCTCGTCCACCTCGAAGGCGTTGCGCGTGTCCAGCATGACGACCGGACGCCCCGCGTCGTCCACGCCCTGCGCCAGCCAACGCGCCAGCGTATGCGCATCGACGCCGGGCGCACGCCCTGCGGCGGGCCGGATGGCGGGGTGATCCATGCGGATGATCTCGCGCTTGATCTTGACGAGCAGTTTTCGGAACGGCACGCCGTTGCTGTGGCTGAACTTGACCTCCAGGTCCGCGAAGCGCGCGTCGGCGCGCAGGCCCTGCAGAAAGGCGTCGATGCCGTCCGCCGCGCCCGCGAGGAACAGGTTGATGCCTTCTTCGGCCAGCAGGATGGTTCCCTTGAGCGCGGCGGCGCCGGCCTCGGCGAGCAGGCGGGCGCGCAATTCGGGCAAGGCATCCAGGGATACGAATTTGTAGGCGGCGATATTGACGACGGCAGTCATGGCAAAGCAGTGAGTACGGGCAGCAAAGCCCGTAATGATAATCGCAGGACGGATTGCCCCGCCCTGCGCCCGCGCTCAGCGGCCGACGACGTGCTGCTCGATGACGTGCTGCTCGATGACGTGCTGCTCAATGACGGCGTCCAGCACCCAGCGCAGCGACGACGCGCCCTGAGGCGGGTCCGGGTCGTTGACCTCGACCACGCGCAGGCGATATTGCACGCCGGGCTGGAAGTCGAAGCCTGTGATTTCACCGTGCCACGGCTGCCAGGGCTGGGCGGCGCTGTCCCGCACCCGATAGCACATGGCGCGGCCCGCGCCCGTGTCGCACGGCACGCGCTCGGCATCCACGTAGACGAGCTTGGTCGGCCCGCGCTGGCCGCCGGCGATCGGGTCGGCGCGGCGCCCGAAATCCAGCGTGTCGCCCGTGCTGAGCTTCCACGTCATGCGCTGCGGATTGTTGGCGTTGTCGAACGACGAGGCCGTGATGCGGGTGAGCGCCGCCAGGAAGTCCTGTTCGAGCGCCATGGCCTGCGGTGCGCAGGCCTTGCGCGTGGCGACGGGACTGGCACGCACGATCAGCAGTCCGTTGGCAAGCGTGTACGGCGCGCTGTACGCGTTGCAGCCGGCAAAGCCCATCATCCGGGGCGCGCCCTGTTCGTGGATGAATTCCGCGGTGATGGGGCGCGTGGTCGACGACGGATGCGGCACGGGACGCAAGGCGCCGCCCGGCCGCGACCAGCGCGCCAGATCCCAGCGCGTCTGCACCAGGATGTCGGAGGCCGAGGTCGGCTGGAAACGGGGATCCTGCCCGTCGGCCGCGCGCATCGGCGGCGAAGCGCAGGCGGCGAGGCCCGCGCACAGCAGGCAGGACGCCAGGCGGCGCAGGAGGACGGAAATGCGCATGCAAGTCTTCCGGTACGAGGTGCGGCGCCGGGGCTCAGGGCGTCGGCGGATCCTGGCGGCGCTCGAATTCCAGCACATCGCCGCCGCGCAGATTGAACGTCAGATGCCGGGGCGCCCCGCCGCTATCCAGCGTGAAGGTATCGATGGCGCGCAGGCCCCGCAGATAATCGGCTTCGAGCTTCGCGCGGTCGGGCGGCACGCAGGCCATGCGCGTGGAGGCCGGCGCGTCGATGAAGAGCTTGTTGCGTTCCAGCTTGTACGTGCCGGTATAGCGGTTGCAGCCGGAAAAGCCGTTGACGTGGTATTGCTTGCCTTGCGCCAGGAACGTGAGCCGGATGGGTTCGCCGTTGTCGCCGTGCGGGATGTCGCGCAACGCACCGCCGGCCTGCGTCCAACGGACCAGTTCCCAGCTTGTCTGCGCCAGCGAATCCGCGCTGCTGGCTGCGCTGGCGGCCGCGGCGCCTTCGGGACGCGCGCCGCCGGTGGTGCCGGCGCAACCGGCCAGCGCCGCGGTCAACAGCCCCAGGCAGAGCAGCCTGTTGGGCGTGGACAGGAGGGTGGGCATGGGCGGGACTCCAAAAGGTTCGTACCGCCGTACTGTAACCGGCCTGGGCCGCGCGGGCGATTTTTCTCCGCCCTACAGCCGTATCCAAAAGATGCACCGCAGGCCCCCGGTTCTAGCTCCGATGATCGGGCGTCTTGCATCGAATGCCGCATGGCGGGCGCTGGCGACGGCGCGCAGAATCAACGACAGTCGTGGTCTCCGGCCGAACAGAAATACAGGGAAAGAGGAGCGGAACAAGCGACCACCGCAAGCGCAGTGTCCGGCCCATCGGGCCTGAGAACAATATCGACCGGGGAGATGCGCGATGGGTTTCTTGAGAACGTTACTGGCGCTGTCGGTAGTGCTGGACCACCTGGGCGGCGGCTATGCCGACCAGCTTGTCGGCGGCCGGCTGGCCGTGCAGCTTTTCTATGTGATTTCCGGCTTCCTGATTTCGTATGTGCTGACGGCGACGGACAATTACCAGGGCGCCACCGGCAAGTTCTACGCGAACCGGTTCCTGCGGCTGTTTCCCATCTATCTGGCGGTGGCGGCCTTGACGCTGACGGCTCACATCGTAAGCGGCGGCTCATTCTTCCGTCTCTACGAATCGCTGCCCTTCAGCGCCGAAGTCTTCCTGTTCCTCTCCAACCTCTTCATCTTCGGCCAGGACTGGCTGATGTTCTTCGGGATCCGGGACTCCGCGCTGGCCTTCACAGGCAGCTTCGCCAACAGCGATGTCCCGCTCTACAAGGGCCTGCTCGTGCCGCAAGCCTGGACGCTGGGCGTGGAAATGAGCTTCTACCTGGTTGCGCCCTTCATCCTGCGCTCGCCGCGCCGGCTGCTGATGCTGCTGGCGGCCTCGCTGGCGCTGCGCGCCGTGCTGATCGCGACCGGCGTGGGCCGCTCCGATCCCTGGACCTACCGCTTTTTCCCCACCGAACTGGCGCTGTTCCTGATCGGCTCGCTGTCGCATCAGGTGGTGCTGCCGCGCATGAAGGCGTGGACGCAGCGCGTGAAGCGGCTGCCCGAGTTGGGCACGGGCATCCTCTTCCTCTATGTCCTGGCGCATTTTTCGATCGGCATCCATCCCACCGTGCGCGATGGCCTGGCCGTCCTGCTGTTTGCCGCGCTGCTGCCGCTGGCCTTCCTGTTCCAGTCGCGGCACCGGCTGGACAAGGCGATCGGCGAATTGAGCTATCCGCTCTACATCTGCCACATGCTGGTCATCATGGCGTTCAGTTGGCTCATGCACGACGTCCAGGAACACCAGCCGATGCTGTTCGCCGCGATGGCGATCACGGGCTGCATCGGCGTGTCCGCCGTGCTGAACTACCTGATTGCCGATCCCGTGGAACGCCTGCGCAGCCGGCTGCGCACCGACGCCAAGGGCGCGGGGACGTCTCCCGCGGCCGACGCCGCGCGGCGGCCACCGGTCCCCGCCCAACCGATGGGGACTATTCGCCGCGTGCCTTGATGTAGGCGGCCAGCACCAGTTCGATCTGCCGCCTTTCCTGCCGGCTGAGGCGCGAGTAGGCGGAGTAGGAAACGGTTTCGAAGGGCCAGGCGGGCGGATCGGGAATCTCCCCGATGCCGTCCGCAATGCTGTCCGGCAGGACGTGGCCGGTCGGCGCGTCGAGCATCGGGCCTTCGCCGGTGCTGAGCCACAGGGCACTGACGCGCAGCGCGCGCGTCAGCTTGATGAGCGCATCGCTGGAAGGCTGCAGGCGCTGCCCGCTTTCGTAGTTGCCGATGGCGCTTTGCGACAGGTTGCTCGCGACCGCCAAGTCTTTTTGAGTCCATCCCTGAAGCATTCTTGCGTTGCGCAGACGATGGCTAAACGTGTCCAATCGATCAACCCGAGACATTAATTTGCATGGTTTTATTTGATTAAAGCATTTCAATTCCACGGCCAAACATATGGATTAGACCCCATTTTCCGGGCTAATCCATAAATCGCCGCATGCCCCCCGCCGGCCGTGCAAGACCTGGCCCGCGCGCCAGCCTTTTGCTCTGCCTAGAAGCCCGCAAAGTCCATATCTATCAACCGCTTGCGAAGGATCCCCATCCCCGCCGCGGCTACTGGACCGCTGAGCCCGCCGCCCCAACGGCGCGCGAAAAAAAGCCGCGCAAGTTTATGGGCAAGTCTGCTGACAAAAGAGAAAATAATGTATCGGTAATACATAATAAATTGTTGATGCAAAGCCCGAATCAAACGGCGTTTCAATGGAATGACCCGACTTTCGAGCGCAAGGACTGTTACCGTCCGAAACCATAGAAACGTATCTTCACAAAAAAACACGCCCGTGTTTAAATGAAACACAGGCGTGACTCCATGAGGGAAAGCGCCCACAACGGCCGGCAACGGCATGGCTCTGCCAGGCGCCCGGCTTTTCCGGCGCCAGCGCCCTGCCGCGCCGCCTCATTGGAAGCATCAATGAACAACACGCTGGATGTCATTTTTCTTGGCAATGACAACGCCAGGCATGCCAGACTGGTCGAATCCCTATCCCACCTGGGATTCAACGTCCGCCGCTGCCACGATCTCGTGGATGTCTACGACAGGTACTCCCGCCAGCCCAGCCCCCTGGTGGTCCTGGAAGCTCCCCTCCCCGATGTGCACAACGCCGCCGTGCGGCTGCGCGCCATCGACCGCAGCCTGGGCATCGTCGCCATCGCCGAATTCGCCGACGCCGAAAGCCGTATCCGCACCCTGCTCTGCGGCGCCGACGCGTGCCTGCCGCCGGATGTCACGGGACTGGAACTGGCGGCGGTCCTGCAGGCCCTGGTGCGGCGCGCGGTAGGCCTGGACGGCCTGGATCCCGCGACGGACGCGCACGCCGAAGAGCCCGAGCAGGCGGGCTGGCGGCTGGCCAACAAGGGCTGGACCCTCATCAGCCCGAAGGGCAGGACGCTGGGACTGACGACGGGGGAACGCGATTTCCTGACGCGGCTGGTGAAGGCGCCCGACCGCAAGATCAGCCGCGATGCATTCCTTGCCGACGGGGCGGACGAAGCCGACAGCGGCATCACGCGGCGCCGCTTCGTGGATGTGATGATCAGCCGGCTGCGCCGCAAGGCCGCGGCCAATCAGATGACGCTGCCGATACGCGCGGTCCATGGATGGGGCTACATGTTTGCCGCCGACATCACGCTGGATCTGGACTACCGGGTGACGGGCGACAGCGGCCGCGCGGAAGGCCAGCAGGCCTGGCGCAGCGAAGAAGCGGACGCGAGCGCGTCCGTCTAGACGCCGGCCGGCGCAAGGCCGACAGGCGAAAAAAACGCGGCGCTGCCCCCGAAGGGTAAGACGCCGCGCTAAAACAACACGTGAGCCTGGAGTCATCGGCCGGCACCGATGCCTTCTACCTGGATCACGCGATTCCAACATTCGTGCCTCATACTACTCACGCACGGTCCGACCGTGGACCTGCGCCGGGTCTCTAGTCCCTGCGCAGGCTGCAACGTGATCAAAGCCTGGCAATGCGCCCACCCTGGCTGCTGGCGGGCGTTACTGCCATATCAGCGGCGTTCCTTCCGGATAGCCGCGTGATGAGGAAAGTTTAGGACCTTGGACGCGTTTCCAGTAATTCTTTGTTGATAGTCTTCCATACCATATTGATATAGGAAGAACGTGCCTTCGATGCCTCTGCCCAAGCCTTCCCTGCGCCATCGCTTCCGCAAGATACTGGCGCTGTTTCCGCCCAACTGGTGCCTCGCCATCCTGGTGGCGCTGGACGGATATGCCTTCATGCATCCCGTGCTGCGCGAAGTCCGTGCGCGCGAATATTCGTTCTGGCTCGCGCTGGACAACTGGCACGAGATCATGCGCGTGGTTGGGCTGCTGGAAATTCCACGGCTGGTGCTCGGCGTCGGCCTGCAGGTCATTGCGCTGGGGCTGATCCTGAAAGCGCGCATCGCGTGGGCGTTCTCGCTGGTGCTGCTGATCGGCGTGGGCACCTTCTCCATCCTGGGCGATGGCGGCCGCGCGGGCCTGGGGCTCTACACCCTGATTCTCGTGATCGCGCTGGTGGTCTATTGGCGGCGCTTCGATCGCGCCAGCGTGACCGCGGGCTCGCTGTTCGCGCTGGTGAGCGTGCTGTCGCTGATGATCTACGCGGTATTCGGCACGCTGTACCTGGGCAATGAATTCAATCCCCCCATCCTGGACGCGGGCACCGCGCTTTACTTTTCGATCGTATCCATGTCGACCGTGGGCTATGGCGACATCACGCCCCACAGCGGCACGGCGCGCCTGTTCACCGCGTCGATTATCATCCTCGGCATTACCGTGTTCGCCACGTCCGTCAGCGCGATCGCCGGGCCGGTGATCGGCGGCAACCTGAAACGGCTCGTCAAAGGCAGGTTTTCCTCCGCCATGAGAAAGAACCACATCATCATCGCCGGCGCCACGCCCCTGGCGCTCAGCGTCTATCAGGGTCTGCGCCACCGCAACGAAGAAGTCACCGTCATCGTGCCGACCGGCATGGCGCACGACTACCCCGTGTCCACCGACCTGATCGAGGGCGATCCCTCCAGCGTCGACGTGCTGCACGTGGCGGGCGTGGGGCGGGCGCGTTATGTGCTGGCGCTGCGCGACGACGATGCCGAGAACGCCTTCATCGTGCTGGCCGCCAAGGAAGCCACCGGTCCGCACGGCGCCAAGACCGTCGCCCTGGTGAACACCAGCAAGCATCTGGAGAAGATCCGCCGCGTGCAGCCCGATCTGGTGTTTTCGGTGCAGTTGCTGGGCGCCGAACTGCTGATGCGTGCCATCAACGGCGAGCCCATGGACAGCCAGGCCATCACCGACCTGTTCTTCGCCAAATCCTCAGCCGACGCCAAGGCGACCTGATTCGCGCCGCGCCCCGCGGGGCAAGGGGTGGTCGGCATACCAGCGCACGAACTGCTCGGACGGCATGGGCCGCGCGAACAGATAGCCCTGGATGAACGTCACGTCGCGCCGCGCCAGGTAGTCGAACTGATAATCGGCTTCGACGCCTTCGGCCAGCACGGACAGGCCCAGCCTATGCGCCAGGGCGATGATGGCGTCCAGCACCGGCGCCTCTTGCCCGTCAGGCTCGATGGCCTGCACAAAGCCCTTGTCGATCTTCAGGTAGTCGACGGGAAATCGTTGCAGATAGGAAAGCGAGCAGTGCCCCGTGCCGAAGTCGTCGATGGCCACGCGCACCCCGCGCGCGCGCAGGGCGTCGATGTTGCGCCGAGCCTGGCCGTCGTCGGCGATCAGGCTGCGTTCGGTGATTTCAAGCACCACGACGGGCTGGCGCGCCGCGATTCCCGCCGCGAAGCGCTCGACGTCGGACGCCAGGGCGGGACTGGACAAGTGCTCGGCGGCGATGTTGACGCCGACGTGAAACCCGGGCGGCGTGGCCCAGCCGCCCATGTCGCGCTCGATCAGCGCGAACAGGTGGCGCGTCAGCGGGACGATCATGCCTTGCGCCTCGGCCGCGGCAATGAACAGGTCAGGCCGCACGTCGCCCTGCCCGGGCCGATGCCAGCGCATCAGCGCCTCGACGCCGCTGCACTGGCCCGACACATGGCTGTACACGGGCTGGTAATGCACCCGGAATTCGTCGGCCAGGATGGCGCGCCGCAACTTTTCCTTGATGGACTGACGGTTGGTCTGCAGCCGGTGGGCGGCGACGGCCAGGCAGACGCCGATCAGCACCGCGAAGGGGAGGTAGGTGAGCATGAGCTGCTGCCAGGCCAGGACGACGGCCTCGGGCGGCGCCTTGACGCGGATGGTCACGGCGGCGCGCCCGTCGTAGAGCGTGGTCTCGCCATGCACCAGTTGGCCGTGCGTCGCGGCAGACCCCTTGGAATCGCTGTGTATCGACGCGGCGCCCTCGCCCACGATCAGCTCGATCCGGTAATCGCGCAGCGTGGCGACGGCACCGAGCAGGTCCTGAAGATGGCGCCCGTCCACCACGACCACGCCGCTGTGCCCGTCGACGCCCGGCCGCCCCAGCAGGATGGCGGGCCGTTCGGGCGCGAGGGGCGTGCCGGACACGGTCACCAGCCATTGGTCCGGCGGCGTGTCGACCGACCATCTGCGAAATCCCGACAACGGATAATCGGTCTGGCCCACCGCCGACGAGCAGTAGACCCGGTCGCCGCGCACCAGAAAGAGCGACCGGAAGTAGGGATTGAGCATGCCCCAGCGCCGCAGGTCGGGCAGCGCCTGCTCGCATGGCAGGGCCGTCAGCGCGGCCACTCTGTCGAGCATTTCCCAGGCCTGTCCCAGGATGTGCTGGGCCTGGACCCGCACGATGCGCGCGGCCGACTCGGCTTCCTGGCGCTCGGCGTTGCGGGCGTGCCATCCGGTCCAGGCCACGCAGGCCAGCACCGGCAGCACCAGCGCCAGGGCCACAGGCAGATACCGCCACGACGATACGCGTTCCATCAAGACCGATGTCGGCAAAGGGTCTCCGCTTAAGGATCGCTGCGATTGGCGCGAGCGCACCGTTCGGATGGGACACCAAGCGCCGCGCGGCGTCAAGAACCGCGTGCGGCGCACGGGGATCTGGCGGCCGGGTCCAGCAGTTCGACCATCATGGCCACGTGCGCCTCGCGGCGGTCCTGCAGGCGGACGGGCTCGTCCGGGTCGGCCAGCGCGGCCAGGACGACGGTATGCACCACCGGCGCCAGCAGCAGCCACGGCTGGCGCAGCGCCACGCTGTCGCGGCACAGCCCCCGCTCGCGCGCCAGCGCCAGCAGGCGGCCCAGATCGGCGAAATGCGTGGCGGCCGTTTCGTGGCGCCAGCGGGCCGCCAGGTGCGGCACCCTGCCGCTTTCGGCGAGCAAGAGGCGCAGCGTGCTGATCATGGCGGGATTGGCGAGGCGGTCGTGCAGATGATCGGCGATGCGTTCGGCCAGCGCCTGCACGGAATCCGCGTCGCTGACGATCGCGTCGACATCGAGCGGCGCAGGCGCGAGGTGGCGCTCGAGCAGCGCCTCGAAGACGGCTTCCTTGCTTGTGAAATGGGCGTACAGCCCGCCCTTGGACAGGCCTGCGCCGCGCGCGATGTCGTCCATGCGCGCCCCGGCATAGCCTGCCTGCGAAAACGCCCGCAGCGCGGCGTCGACGATCTGGTCGACCCGCACCGACGGCGGAAGACGACTGCGCTGCCTGTCCATCTTGGTGGCTCCGTGTTCGAGATGAGGCGATTACATACCGACCGGTCAGTCGTTACCTTGACCCGGATCAATGAACGATCGAGGCACGCTGGGCAAAATAGGCGCATGCCCTGGCGCCGGGGCCGACCGCGCGGCACGCCACCAGCCTGCCGCCCGCGCCACGCCCCCGGCCGTCGAGCCGGAGAACCGCCGCATGAAAGCTCCCGTGTCCGCCGCCAAGATCACCGCCCGCCTGGCTCCCGCCGCCCTGGCGCTGCTGCTGGCGGCCGGCTGCGTCTCGCTCGCCCCCGATTACCAGCGCCCCGCGCTCCCCGTTCCGGCGGAGTATCCGGGGGCCGGCCATCCGGGGGCCGGCCTACCGGGGGCCGACCTACCGGCGGCCGGCGTTCCGGGGGCCGGCCATCCAGAGGCTGGCCATCCGGCCCCCGCCGACTCCCCCTCCCCCTCGCCCCAAGATCCCGCCGCCCGCATTGCCTGGCAGCGCTACTTCACCGACCCCGCGCTGCAGCGCCTGATCGCCACCGCGCTGGACAACAGCCGCGACCTGCGCGCGGCGTTGCTGCGGGTGGAAGAAGCGCGCGCGCTGTACGGCATCCAGCGCTCGGACCAGTTCCCCTCGGTTGGCGTGCAGGCGCAGGGCTCGCGGGCACGCGTGCCGGCGGACCTGAACCTGACGGGCCAGCCGCAGATCTCCAGCCAGTACCAGGCGGGCCTGGGCATGGCGACCTGGGAACTGGACTTCTGGGGCCGCGTGCGCAGCCTGAGCGATGCGGCGCTGGAGAACTATCTGTCCACCGAGGCCGCGGCGCAGGCTGCCACGCTGAGCCTGATCGCCCAGGTCGCCGACAGCTACCTGACGCTGCGCGAACTGGACGAGCGGCTGGAACTCACGCAGGAGACCATCGCATCGCGCGCGGAGTCGCTGCGCATCTTCCGCCGGCGCTTTGAAGAAGGCGCCATCTCCAAGCTGGACCTCACGCAAGTGGACACGCTGTGGCAGCAGGCCAAGGCGCTGGGCACGGAGCTGGAACGCACGCGCGCCGCGCAGGCCCACGCCCTGGAGCTGCTGGTGGGCGCGCCGCTCGACCTGCCCGCCGGCCCGGCGCGCCTCAATGACGAGGCCGTCATGCGCGAGCTGCCGGCCGGGCTGCCGTCGGACCTGCTGACCAACCGCCCCGACATTCTTGCGGCCGAGCATCGGCTCAAGGCCGCCAACGCCAACATCGGCGCTGCCCGCGCCGCGTTCCTGCCCAGCATCACGCTGACCGGCGCGTTCGGCACCGCCAGCGCCGAACTGGACGGACTGTTCGCGGGCGGCAGCCGCGCCTGGAACTTCGCGCCCAGCATCAACCTGCCCATCTTCGATGCCGGCCGCCGGCAATCGTCGCTGGATCTGACTGAGGCGCGGCGGGACCTGGCCGTGGCCAACTACGAGCAGACCATCCAAAGCGCCTTCCGCGACGTGTCCGACGCCCTGTCCTCGCGCCGCTGGCTGGCCGAACAGGTGGACGTGCTGCGCGCCACCGTGGCCGCCCAGGCCGAACGCACCCGCCTGGCGCAATTGCGCTACGACCACGGCGCCTCGCCCTACCTGGAGGTGCTGGACGCCAAGCGCGACCTGCTGGCCGCGCAGCAACAGCTCGTCGAGACGCGCCGCGCGCTCCTGTCCAGCCGCGTCGGCCTGTATGCCGCGCTGGGCGGGGGCTCGCTGGCCGCTGCAACGCCCGGCCCGGGCACCGCCCAACGCTGATTGGCAGACAAGATCAAGGACACGCCCAGATGCCGCTACCCACCCGAAAACTGATCCCCCTGATTGCCCTCGCGGTCCTCGCGGCCGCCGGCTATTACGGCTGGCGCATGCTGGCGGACACCGGTCCGGGCGCGGCCTTCATCAGCGGCAACGGCCGGATCGAAGCCACCGAGATCGACGTCGCCACCAAGCTGGCGGGCCGTGTGCAGGAGGTGCTGGTCACCGAGGGCGACTTCGTCTCGCCGGGCCAGCCGCTGGCGCGCATGCAGATCGACACGCTGCAGGCGCAGCGCGAAGAGGCGCGCGCGCAGCATCAGCAGGCGGTCAACGGCGCGGCCAGCGCCGCGGCCCAGGTGGCGCAGCGCGAGAGCGACAAGCGCGCGGCCGAGGCGGTGGTGGTGCAGCGCGAGAGCGAGCTGGACGCGGCGCGCCGGCGGCTGGCCCGCTCCGAGACGCTGTCCAAGGAAGGCGCCTCGTCGATCCAGGAACTGGACGATGACCGCGCGCGCGTGCGCAGCATGCAGGCGGCGGTCAATGCCGCGCGCGCGCAGGTCACGGCCGCCGCCGCGGCCATCGACGCGGCGCGGGCCGCGCAGGTGGGCGCGCAATCGGCCATCGCCGCCGCGCAGGCCACCGTGGCGCGCATCGATGCCGACATCGCCGACGGCGAACTGCGCGCCCCGCGCGCCGGCCGCGTCCAATACCGCGTGGCCCAGCCGGGCGAAGTGCTGGGCGCGGGCGGCAAAGTCCTGAACATGGTCGACCTGGCCGACGTCTACATGACCTTCTTCCTGCCCGAACAGGCCGCCGGCCGCGTCGCGCTGGGCCAGGACGTGCGCATCATCCTGGACGCCGCGCCCGAGTACGTCATTCCCGCCAAGGTGTCGTTCGTCGCCAGCATCGCGCAGTTCACGCCCAAGACCGTGGAAACCGCGAGCGAGCGCCAGAAACTGATGTTCCGCGTCAAGGCGCAGATCAGTCCCGAGCTGCTGCGGCGGCACCCCACGCAGGTCAAGACCGGCCTGCCCGGCGTGGCTTGGCTCAAGCTGGATCCGGACGCCCGCTGGCCCGCCAACCTTGAAGTCCGGGTGCCCTGATGGCCGCAAGCGCCCCGCCCGTCGTCACGCTGACCGATGTCGGCCTGCGCTACGGCAAGACGCGCGCGCTGGACGGCATCACGCTGGACATCCCCGCCGGGCGCATGGTGGGACTGATCGGTCCGGACGGCGTGGGCAAGTCCAGCCTGCTCGCGCTGGTGGCGGGCGCCCGGGCGGTGCAGCAGGGCAAGGTCGAGGTCCTGGGCGGCGACATGGCCAGCCGCCGCCATCGCGAAGCCGTCTGCCCGCGCATCGCCTATATGCCGCAAGGGCTGGGCAAGAATCTCTATCCCACCCTGTCGGTGGAAGAAAACCTGCAGTTCTTCGGCCGCCTGTTCGGCCACGACGAGGCCGAACGGCGGCGGCGCATCGACAGCCTGACCCAGAGCACCGGCCTGTCCGCCTTTCTGTCCCGCCCCGCGGGCAAGTTGTCGGGCGGAATGAAGCAGAAGCTCGGCCTGTGCTGCGCGCTGATCCACGACCCCGACCTGCTCATCCTGGACGAGCCCACCACCGGCGTCGACCCGCTGGCGCGGGCGCAGTTCTGGGACCTCATCGGCGAGATCCGGCGCGAACGCAGCGGCATGAGCGTCATCGTGGCGACGGCCTACATGGACGAGGCCCAGCGCTTTGACTGGCTGATCGCCATGGACGAAGGCCGCGTGCTGGCGACCGGCACGCCCGGCGCGCTCCAGGACCGCACCGGCGCGCAGACGCTGGAGGCCGCCTTCATCGCGCTGCTGCCCGAGGAAAAGCGGCGCGGCCACCAGCCGGTCGAGATCGTGCCGCTGGCCCTGGACGAGCACGCCGGGATCGCCATCGAGGCGCGCGACCTGACCATGCGCTTCGGCGACTTCGTCGCCGTGGACCACGTCAATTTCCGGATCCGGCGCGGCGAGATATTCGGGTTCCTGGGCTCCAACGGCTGCGGCAAGTCGACCACCATGAAAATGCTGACCGGACTGCTGCCCGCCAGCGACGGCCAGGCCTGGCTGTTCGGGCAGCAGGTCGATCCGCGCAACCTCGATACCCGCCGCCGCGTGGGCTACATGTCGCAGTCCTTTTCGTTGTATGGCGAACTGACGGTGCGGCAGAACCTGGTGCTGCACGCCCGGCTGTTCCACGTGCCCGAGGCCGACATCCCGGCGCGCGTGCACGAAATGGTCGAACGCTTCGGCCTGGGCGACGTGCTGGACGCGCTGCCGCAGAACCTGCCCATGGGCGTGCGCCAGCGGCTGTCGCTCGCGGTGGCCATGGTGCACAAGCCCGAACTGCTGATCCTGGACGAACCGACCTCCGGCGTGGACCCGGTGGCGCGCGATGGCTTCTGGCGCCTGTTGATCGAGCTGGCCCGCAAGGACCACGTCACGATCTTCATATCCACGCACTTCATGAACGAGGCGCAGCGCTGCGACCGCATTTCGCTGATGCATGCGGGCAAGGTCCTGGTGAGCGCCTCGCCCGATGAGATCACGCGGCTGCGCGGCGCCAGGACGCTGGAAGATGCGTTCATCGCCTATCTGATCGACGCCGGCGCCGGAACCGCCGCCGGCGAGGCCGAGGGCGCGGCGCTTCCGCCGGAAAATGCGCCCCCGCCCGCCGAACCGCCGCGTCGTCGCTTCAGCCTGCATCGCGCGTTCAGCTACATGTGGCGCGAGTCGCTGGAGCTGCGGCGCGACCCCGTGCGCGCCACGCTGGCGCTGATGGGCTCGCTGCTGCTGATGTTCGTGATGGGCTACGGCATCAGCCTGGACGTCGAAGACCTGCGCTACGCGGTCATGGACCGCGACCAGACCGGGCTGAGCCAGAACTACAGCCTGAACCTGTCCGGGTCGCGCTACTTCATCGAACGGCCCCCCATCGCCGAATATGCGGAACTGGACGCGCGCATGCGCAGCGGCGAGCTGTCGCTGGCGATCGAAATTCCGCAGGGCTTCGCCCGCGACGTGACGCGCGGCAAGGACGTCCAGATCGGCGTGTGGATCGACGGCGCCATGCCGCAGCGCGCCGAAACCATCCGCGGCTACGTGCTGGGCATGCACCAGGGCTGGCTGGCGCAGCAGGCGCGCGAGCGGCTGGGCGCCCGCGCGCAGCCTGCCGTCAGCGTGGAGACCCGTTTCCGCTACAACCCGGACGTGCGCAGCCTGCCCGCCATGGTGCCCGCCGTGATTCCCTTGCTGCTGCTGATGATGCCGGCGATGCTGACCGCGCTGGCGGTGGTGCGCGAAAAGGAGCTGGGCTCGATCATCAATCTCTACGTCACGCCGGTGACGCGGCTGGAATTCCTGCTGGGCAAGCAGGCGCCGTATGTGGCGCTGGCGATGTTGAACTTCCTGCTGATGGCGCTGCTGGCCGTCACGCTGTTCGGCGTGCCGATCACCGGCAGCTTCGCCACCTTGCTGCTGGCGGCGCTGATCTACAACGTGGTGGCCACCGCCATCGGCCTGCTGGCCTCGACGTTCACGCGCAGCCAGATCGCGGCGCTCTTCTTCACGATGATCGGCACGCTGGTGCCGGCGGTGCAATTCGCCGGCCTGCTCAACCCGGTGACCTCGCTGGAGGGCGGCGGCCGGCTGATCGGGCAGGTCTATCCCGCCACCCACATGCTCACCATCAGCCGCGGCGTGTTCAGCAAGGCGCTGGGCTGGCACGACCTGCAGGCCTCGTTCTGGCCCCTCTTGATCGCCATTCCGGTCATCCTGGGCGCCTCGGCGCTGTTGCTGAAAAAGCAGGAGACCTGACATGCGGCGCCTCGCCAACATCTACCGCCTGGGAATCAAGGAGCTGTGGAGCCTGGCGCGCGACCCGATGATGCTGATCCTGATCGCCGTGTCGTTCACGCTGATGATCTATACCGCGGCCACGGCGGTCCCGGAAACGCTGCACAACGCTCCCATCGCGGTGGTGGACGAGGACCACTCGCCACTGTCCGCCCGCATCGTCTCGGCCTTCTACCCGCCCCACTTCACGCCGCCGCAGATGGTCACCTCGGCGCAGGCCGATGCGGGCATGGACGCGGGCCGCCATACGTTTTCCCTCAACATCCCGCCCAATTTCCAGCGCGACGTGCTGGCGGGCAGGCCCGCGCAGATCCAGCTGAACGTGGACGCCACCCGGATGAGCCAGGCCTTTACCGGCAGCAGCTACATCCAGCAGATCGTCACGGACGAGATCAACGAGTTCGCGCGGCGCTATCGCGCGTCGTCGGCGCTGCCGGTGGAGCTGGCGGTGCGCATGCGGTTCAACCCGAACCTGACCCAATCCTGGTTCGGCGCGCTGATGGAGATCATCAACAACGTGACGATGCTGTCCATCATCCTGACCGGCGCGGCCCTGATCCGCGAGCGCGAGCACGGCACCATCGAGCACCTGCTGGTCATGCCGGTGACGCCCACCGAGATCATGGTCGCCAAGGTCTGGTCGATGGGACTGGTGGTACTGGCCTGCGCTGGGCTATCGTTGACGTTCGTGGTGCGAGGCCTGCTGCACGTGCCCATCGAGGGCTCGGTGGCGCTGTTTTTGGCCGGCGTGGCGCTGCACCTGTTCGCCACGACCTCGATGGGCATTTTCATGGCCACGCTCGCACGCAGCATGCCTCAGTTCGGCATGTTGCTCGTACTGGTGCTGCTGCCCCTGCAGATGCTGTCCGGGGGCACCACGCCACGCGAGAGCATGCCCCAGTTCGTGCAGCACATCATGCTGGCCGCGCCGACGACGCACTTCGTCGAACTCGGCCAGGCCATTCTCTATCGCGGCGCGGGCATAAGCGTCGTATGGCAGCCCTTCCTGGCGCTGGCGCTGATCGGCACAGTCCTGTTTGCGTTATCCCTGGCGCGCTTTCGCAAGACCCTCAGCCAGATGGCATGAGGCCCGTGTGTATTCGTTTCCCCTTACCACGCTTATAAAAGGACGGATGATGAAGAAAACAACTGCCTCCCTGCCTCAAGGACTCGCCGGCGCCAATGTGGCCTATTGCCAGCGCCTGACCCAGCTTGCCCAGGACAGCCAGCAGCGCTGGCTCGAACTGGGCCAGCGGCTCGCGGGCGACGGCACCAGCCAGTATCTCGCCGCCTTCGCCCCCCTGACGCCCGCCGACAACTGGCAGGACCTCGCGCCCGCGCTGGGCGAACTCACCCGCAAGCGCTGGCAGAGCCAGCTCGAAGCCAGCCAGGCCATCACCCACGTGATGCTGCAGGAACAGGCCGCCCTGGCCGCGGGCCTGGGCGAGGCAATGCGCGAGTGGTTCAAGAACGCCAACAGCGCGGCCATCGACAAATCGCCGCTGACCCAGATGTGGTCGGTCATGTCCAACCAGATGGAGGCCGCCTGCGCCGCCATGCAGGACGCCAACCAGCCGGGGGCCCGCCATGACGGCTAAACGCACGGCCCTCATCACGGGCGGGGCCGGGTGCCTGGGCCGCGCCATCGCCGTGGCCCTGCACGACGCCGGCCATGACGTCATCGTCACCTACCATTCCAGCGAGAGCGCCACGCGCGAGTGGATCCAGGAGGAAGCCGCCCGCGGCCGCACTTTCGCCATGTACAAGGTCGACGTGGCGGACTTCGATTCCTGCCAGGCGCTGGCCCGCCGGCTCGCGGAAGACGGACGCCAGATCGACATCCTGGTGAACAACGCCGGCATCACGCGCGATGCCAGCCTGCGCAAGATGACCGCGCAGGACTGGGCCGAGGTCATGCACAGCAACCTGGACTCCATGTTCAACATGACGCAGCCGCTGTGCGGCCCCATGGCGGACCGGGGCTGGGGCCGCATCGTGAACATCTCGTCGGTCAACGGCAGCAAGGGCGCGTTCGGGCAGACCAACTACGCCGCGTCCAAGGCGGGCATCCACGGCTTCACCAAGTCGCTGGCGCTGGAAGTGGCCAAAAAGGGCGTGACGGTGAACACCGTGTCGCCGGGCTACCTGGCCACGCGCATGGTGCAGGCCGTGCCGGCGGAGGTCCTGGAGGAAAAGATCCTGCCGCAGATCCCGCTGGGCCGGCTGGGCCAGCCCGAGGAGATCGGCGCGCTGGTGGCCTTCATCTGCAGCGACGCCGCGGGCTTCATGACGGGCAGCAACGTCGCCATGAACGGCGGGCAGCACATGTATTGACGGCGGCGGCCGCCGGTGCGTAAGCAGCGCCGGTCAGCGGGCGGGGTCCGTGCGGCGGCCCCCGCCCGCCCGCGCCGCCGCCATGTCCGCCCGCAAGGTCGACGCATCCTGGCGCAGCGGCAGCACCAGCCGCCCGTTGCGGTCGATCGCGCCCCACTCTCCGCCCACGCTATAGCTGTGCTCCCCGTCAGGGCTGCGCTCGACGCGGCAGCCCTGGCACACCGCGGCAATGCCGCCCTCGAACCGGTCCCCCCAGTCGTAGGGCGTGGCCAGCACGCGGTTGAGCTGCTTGTCGTAATAGGCCATGCCGCCCGCCCACGGCCCGCGCGTGAGGCCCTCCTGGAAATCATCGGCGCCGTTGTCGAACGTGACCACTGCGACGGCGCGCCCGTCGGGACGCACCCAGTGCCAGGAGCCGTTCGCGGTGGCGGGCGACAAGCCATCGTCGCCGAAGTCCATGCGGGCCAGCACGGCGGGCCGGAATTCCACGACGCCGTCCGTTGCGCGGGCGCAGTGCGCCACGTGTTCCAGGGACCCGTCCGCCAGCTTGTCCGCATAGAAGCACGGGAGGTCGTAATCGGAGACGGTGCCCGAGGCCAGGGCAAGCGAGGTCAACAGGGCGGCGATCAGCATGCGCGGCATCCTAGCATGGCGCGGCGACGGCGCCGGGCGTGCCTGCGCAATGAAAAGCGGCCCCGAAGGGCCGTCTGTCACGTCATTGCGTCATTGCCGCGTCAGTTCGCGGTGGCGCCGGAGTCCTTGACCGCTTTCGCCCACGCGGTGATCTCCGTCTGGATGAACTTGCCGTAGGCGGCGGTGTTCACCCCGGACGCGCGCGCGCCCTCTTCCAGCAGGCGCTGCTTGACCTCGGGCGCGGCCAGCGCGCCGCTCAGGGCCTGGTTGAGCTGGGCCACCACGGCATCCGGCGTGCCGGCGGGCGCCACGATGCCGTGCCACGACACCGCCTGGAACCCCGGCAGCCCCGACTCGGCCATGGTCGGCACGTCGGGCATGGCCGACGAGCGTTCGGGCGAGGTGACGGCCAGCGCGCGCAGCGTGCCCGCCTTCACGTGCGGCAGCACGCCCGGAATGGTGGTGAACATGAAGTCGATCTGCCCGCCGATCAGGTCCGTGATCGCGGGGCTGCCGCCCTTGTAAGGCACATGGGTGAATTCCAGCTTGGCCTCGCTCTTGAACATCTCGCCGGCCAGGTGCCCCGGCGTGCCGGCGCCGGCCGAGCCCATGTTGGTCTTGTCGCCCTGCGAACGGATGTAGGCGATCAGCTCCTGGACGTTGCCGGCCTTGACGTTGGGGCCGACGACAAGCACGTTGGGCACGGTGGCCAGCAGCGTGACCGGCGTGAAGTCCTTCACGGCGTCGTACGAAATGCGCGAGTACAGCGACGGGTTGATGCCGTGCGTGCTGGCGGTCGCCAGCAGCAGCGTGTAGCCGTCCGGCGCGCTCGATGCCACCTGCTTGGCGGCAATGGTGCCGTTGGCGCCGCCCTTGTTGTCGATGACGATGGTCTGGCCGAGCGTCTTGGCGGCTTCCGCGGCCACCGTGCGGGCCAGGATGTCGGACGTGCCGCCAGCCGAATGGGGAACGACCAGCGTGATGGGCTTGGCGGGAAAGGATTGCGCATGCGCCGCCGGCAGCGCCGGCGTCATACAGGCGGCCAGCGCAACGCGCGCCAGCAGTCGTGAGCGGAACATTGAAGTCTCCTCGGTTGTTATCGATTGCGGCGCCTTCCTGGGGCGCCGTCATATCGGCGATAAAGCCGGTCCGGTCAGTCCGAACCGAGCTGCAGCTTGTTGGGTTGACGCTTCTCGATGGACCACTTCAAGAGCGCGGCCGACCGGTAGATGCCGTGCGCGAACTTGCCGTAGGGCAAGGTCAGGAATAGCGCCATCACCACGCCCAGGTGGATCGCCAGCAGCAGCGCCATCGCGCCGCCGTCGCGGCCGGCCAGCAGCGCCAGTCCGGTCGCGCTGGTCAGGAACAGCAGGACGATGAAGCCCCGGTCCATCGGCTTTTGCGCGGCGTCGCCCTGCAGCGGATGGCGCTTGAAGTTCAGCCACAGCAATCCGGCCGGACCGATCAAGAGGCCGATGCCGCCCGCGGTGCCCAGCAGCACCGGCGCGCTCAGGATCGGGTACGGGGCCTGCAGGTCCAGCAGATAGTGGTACAGCGTGGCGACGCAGGTGGCCGCGAAGCACAGCATGAAACCGTAGAACGTGAAGTGGTGAAAGCGCCTGCGCCACAGCGTGAACGCATCATCGGCGTTGTTGCACCCCTTGCCGTGGCCGCCGTCCAGGTAGCGCAGGCGCAGCGCATCGTGCGCGGCCTCGGCCACCGCCGCGCCCGAGGCCGCCCCCGGGCTGACGTTGCGCCAGAAGCGCGTCACGCCCACCGCCAGCGCCAGCATCGAAAAGCCGAACACCACGCCGAACATCAGCGCCAGCGTGTTGTGCGGGAACACGGCGTAGAAATTGCCGGCCATCGGCTCGTGGAACAGGCCGCCGGCCATCACCACCGCCAGGACCAGGAACAGCGCCAGGCCCGCGGCCGTGGCGAGCGACAGCGCCAGGCCGTTGCGCTTGTACAGCGTGCCCAGCGCGGCCGGCCAGGCGTAGTCGGTATAGGTCTGCATGCGCACCTTGGCCATGGCCTGCGGCACATTGACGGCGAACTCATGCGGCGGTGCGTACTGGCACGCGTGCAGACAGGCGCCGCAGTTGTGGCACAGGTTGGCCAGGTAGTTCAGGTCGGCCTTGCCGAATTCCAGGCGGCGCGTCATGGCGGGAAACACCGCGCAGAACCCTTCGCAATAGCGGCAGGCGTTGCAGATCTGCATGACGCGCGCCACTTCGGTTTCGTCGTCGGTCAGCGTTTCCGTCAGCGGCTTGGCGCCGCGGGCGTGGAAATGCACCGGCTGCTCGGCCATCGCCGGCGCCGGGCCGGACTGGCTGCTGGAAAAGGACTGCGCCTCGCGGGCCAGGGCTTCAAGCTGCTTCACGTTGTGCTCCCGCAGGTTTCTGGCTGCGCGCCGCCGCGGCGGCGCGGGTGCCGGCGATGCGGCCGAAGGCCGTGCCGATGGACATGCCCACGCCCGCCGTATAGCCCTTGCCCAGCACGTTGCCGGCCATCATTTCGCCCGCGACGAACAGGTTGTCGCTGGGCGTGTCGTTGAAACGGACCGCGGCGGTGTCGTCCACCTTCAGGCCCAGGTAGGTAAAGGTGATGCCGGGCCGCAGGGCGTAGCCGTAGAACGGCGCGGTATCGATGGGACGGGCCCAGTGCGTCTTGGCGGGCGTCAGGCCTTCGGTGTGGCAGTCGTCCAGCGCGGTGTGGTCGAACTTGCCCACGCGGCAAGCCGCGTTGTAGTCGCCGATCGTCTTCTCGAAGGTGGCCGGGTCCAGGCCCAGCTTGACGGCCAGCTCGGCCAGCGTGTCGGCCTTCACGCCCGGAAACACCGGCGGCATGAAGCGGCCGACGGCCTTGGCGTCGATGATGGAATAGGCAATCTGGCCCGGCTGCATGGCCGTCAGGCGGCCCCAGATGGCGTAGCGCTTTGGCCAGAAGTCCTCGCCCTCGTCGTAGAAACGCTCGGCATCGCGATTGACCACCACGCCCAGCGACACGCAGTCGATGCGGGTGCAGATGCCGCCGTCGTAAAGCGGCGCGCGGGCGTCGATGGCCACGCAATGCGATTGGGACGGGTCGCCGATGCCGTCGGCGCCGGCGTCCAGCATGAATTTGAGCAGCACGCCCATGTTGAAGCGCGTGCCGCGGATCAGGAAGTTGTCGGCCGGCCATTCGCCGCGCTCGTTCTGGCCCCAGGCTTCGCGCAGCCATTCGCGGTTGGAC
Organism: Achromobacter sp. MFA1 R4; assembly: GCF_900156745.1. Lineage (NCBI taxonomy): Bacteria > Pseudomonadati > Pseudomonadota > Betaproteobacteria > Burkholderiales > Alcaligenaceae > Achromobacter > Achromobacter sp. MFA1 R4. The sequence goes on from NZ_LT707065.1 coordinate 1,186,311, forward strand.
TCGAAGCCGCCCGCGGCCAGCACACAGGCGCGGGCCTCGATGCGTTCGGCGCCAATGCGCGCGGCCACGAAGCGGCCCTTGTCCAGTTCCAGCGCATTGACCGGCGCGTTGTAGCGGATCTGCACGCCCAGGGCCTCGGCGCTGCGGTAATAGGCATTGACCAGCGCCTTGCCGCCGCCCATGAAGAAGGCATTGGTGCGCGCCACGTGCAGCGCGCCCGACAGCGGCGGCTGGAAGTTCACGCCGTGGCGGCGCATCCAGTCGCGACAGGTGGACGATTCGCGGATGACCAGCCGCGCCAGGTGTTCATTGGTCAGCCCGCCCGTCACCTTGAGCAGGTCCTGCCAGTATTCTTCTTCGGGATACGCGTCGACCAGCACATCCTGCGGCGCATCGTGCATGCAGCGCAGATTGCGCGTGTGCTGCGAATTGCCGCCCCGCCATTCCTTCGGCGCCGCTTCCAGCAGCAGGACGCTGGCGCCGGCTTCCCGCGCCATCAGGGCCGCGCACAGCGCCGCATTGCCCCCACCAATCACCAAGACGTCAACCATGCCATCTTCCCCAGTTCAAGGGGCAGACTGTACGCAGCGGCGCGCCGCCGCGATATCAGGCAGGCGTCAACGGGTGTTCACGATTCGTGAAGAGTCACCACGGCCCATTTGCCCTCGCGGGCCAGGGTGCGGGACACGTCGGCCATGACCAGCCGGGCGGCCAGCGCCGCGGGGGACAGTTCCTCGTCCGACAGGCTGGCCAGCAGGTTGGAGCGGAACAGATGGGCATCGTCGATGCGCGCCATCTGCAACTGGCCGGGCGCGATGCGCGCGGTGGCGGAGCTGGGCTGGATGGTGGCGGCGGCGCCCTGCTGCACCACGTCCATCAGCAGCGACAGGCCATCGACCTCGGCCACGACGCGGGGCGTGCGCCCCAATTGCAGGAAGGCGTTGTTCACCAGGGCGCGCAGCCCGTGGCGGCCGCTGGGCAGCACCAGCGGCAGGTCCGCGATGGCTTCCAGCCGCGTCGTACCGCCGGCCGGCATGGCCGGCACGCCCGGCATGTCGGGCCGGGCAAAGAGAAACAGCGGCTCGTCCAGCAGCGGCATCACGCTCCAGCGGCGCGCGGACTCGGCGTGGAACACGATGGCCAGGTCCAGCAGGCGGCCGTTGAGCATGTCCGTCAGGTGCCCCGACAGCGCCTCGACCAGATGCAGCCGGATGTCGGGATAGCGCTCGTTCATGGCTTTCAGGAAGGGCGCCCCCAGCACCGCCGCCGTCGTGGAGGGCAGGCCGACGCTGACGTGGCCGGCCAGCCGCGCCTGCTGCGCGGCCTGCACCGCGTCGTCGGCGTGGCGCAGGGCAAGCTGCGCCTGCCGGAAGAAGGCCAGCCCCGCGTCCGTGGGCACCACGCCGCTGGCGCTGCGCTGCAAGAGGCGGGTGGACAGTTCGCCTTCGAGGCGGCTGATCTGCTGGCTGAGCGCCGAGGTGACCATGCCGATCGACATGGCCGCCCGGCCGATGCTGCCCGCCTCGACCACGCGCACGAAGTAACGGAGCTGGCGCAGTTCCATGGATCAGCCCGGGATGGTCAGTCCCTTGGCGACCGCCGGGCGCGCGACAAACGCCTCCAGCACGCGCTCGACGTTTTTGAATTGCGGAAAGCCGACCAGCTCGCCGGCGTCGTAGAAGCCCACCAGGTTGCGCACCCAGGGGAAGATCGCGATGTCGGCGATGGTGTACTGGTCGCCCATCACCCAGTCGCGCCCTTGCAGGCGCTGGTCCAGCACCGCCAACAGGCGCTTGGACTCTTCCACGTAGCGATCGCGCGGGCGCTTGTCCTCGTACTCTTTGCCCGCGAAGCGGTGGAAGAACCCCAGTTGGCCGAACATCGGACCGATGCCGCCCATCTGGAACATCACCCATTGCAGCGTCTCGAAGCGCCCCGCCGTGTCGGCCGGGATGAACTGGCCGGCCTTGCTGGCCAGATACACCAGGATCGCGCCGGACTCGAACAGGCCCAGCGGCTTGCCGTCCGGCCCGTTCGGGTCGAGGATGGCCGGAATCTTGTTGTTCGGGCTGAGCGACAGGAATTCCGGCGAGAACTGATCCCTGGATTCGAATCCGACCCGGTGCGGCTCATAGGGCAGTCCGGTTTCTTCCAGCATGATCGACGCCTTCACTCCGTTGGGCGTGGGCAGCGAATAAAGCTGGATGCGGTCGGGATGCCGGGCGGGCCACTTCTTGGTGATGGCGAAGGCGTCTAGGGAGGACATGCGGGGATTCTCCAGGGCAGGCGGGGTTGGGTGACGACAATCCTAGCGCAAAACCCGCTGCAACCCCCACCGCAGCGCGGTGACGGCCAGCGCGATGGGCAGCACCATGTGCAGTTGCGCGAGGAACAGCTCGCGCGTCGCCTCGCCGGGCGCCCAGGTGTTGCCGAAGACCTGCGGCGACGGCGGCGCCAGATACAGGGCGAGGAGCGCGGCGGCAAAGGTCGCCACGGCGCGCCCGGGCGGCGATTGCCGCAGCCTGGCCGAACGCTCGGCCAGCATCAGCGCCATCATGCCTGCCAGGCCCGCCAGGACGGCCTGTGCATAGAAGTCGCGGGGTTCGTACACGTAGGGCGCATCGGGGACCATCCAGCCGTAGGTGCCGGTGGACACCAGGGAAGTCAGGCAGGCGCCGAAAAGCGCGGCGGCGAAGGACAGCAGGACAAGGTCCAGGACACGCGAGAGGAGCTTGGGCATGCGGGATTTGGGCGAAGGCCACCGGGAGGGAAGTGGCGGGAGCATGCCACAGCCTGGACGCAGCCGGGCCGGGCCTTCGGCCCCACACCGGGCGCGGCGCGGTCCGCGCGGATTCACCCGGATCCCATGGCTGATGCGACAATCCGCGTCGCACTGGCGCGCGGGGCCTGGAACCTGCGCGTCCCCAACCACCCCGCCCGTCGCGGCACTGTGCAGCGGCCCGGCATCATCGGCAGTTCCATGAAGCATCCGCAGCATCGCCCCGGACCGGTTCCCGCACGACACGCCGCACGACACGCCGCGCCACCCGCGCCGCCACGCCCCCGAGGGCCCCGCACCTTGCCCGCGCTTTGGCTGGCCGCGGCGCTGGCGGGATTCCTGCCCGCCACGCAGGCCGCGCCCATCGCCGCCTCGGCCGATCCGCACACGCCGGACGCGGCCGAGCAAGCCCCGTCCACCGAGCACGTCCTGACGCTGATGCTGCCGACCCGCGATGGCGTAGCCCCGGCGCCCGACACGCCGTACCGCGTCTTCCTGACGGGCAAGGACGACGCCATCCTCGACACGCCCCGCGCCGATGGCATCCTGCACGGCGTGACCGATGCCCAGGGCCGCACGGCGCGCATCCGCACCGCGTTGCCCCGTCGCGCCGGCGACTTCACCCTGCTGCGCCGCATCGGCGACGGGCCGTGGGGCCATTTCTTCCAGCTGCTGCGCAGCGGCGACGACGAGCCGCTGGCCGGCTGGCCCTACATCATGACCATGCGCGTGCGCTGGGGCGAACAGTGGGTGGACCTGGGCTACACCACCCGTCAGGGCGCAACGGCGTACTTCAGCCATGACGTGCCGGCCGGATCGATCTCGCTGTCCATCGAAGGACGGGTCACCGCCGACCGGTCGTGCTTTGACGAGCTCGACGCCATCAACCGCAAGTTTGCGCAAAACGACGCCGACGGCGCGCGCGAACGGATCGCCGAGATGCGTTGTAACGAGACCCCGACGCAGCGGCTGGACCTGGCCCGCCTGCTGCTGTTGGCCGGCCAGCCCGACCTGGCCCGCCACTGGCTGATGCAGGCGCGGCAACGGCCGTTTCCCCAATGGCTCAAGCCCGTCAAGACGGATGTCCTGCGCGAACGCCTGGCCGTGCAACAGCTGCTGGGCATGCCGGAACTGGTCCTGGCCGATTCGAACGCATTGCAGGCCCGGCAATCCCGCCGCGACGGCGCGCGCGCGCCGACGGGCGACGACCTGGCCAACAACACGGCCTATTACCTGGCGGACTTCCCGGACTACCTGGCGCAAGCCGAGGAACAGGCACGCCGCTCGCTGGACCGCTACGGCACGCGTCCTTACAACCAGGGCACGCTGGGCTGGATCCTGGCACTGCGCGGCCAGACCGAAGAAGGGCTGCGCCTGATGCGCGACGCCTACCGCGATCTGCCGCGCGATCAGGAAATGGTGGCTGACTACGGCCTGGCGCTTTGGCGCAGTGGCCAGCGCGAGTACGCCACGCGGCTGTGGGACGAGGCGCAGCGGCAGTGCGTCTGGGGCCTGCGCCTGCACAGCGCGCTGCGGGAAGCCGCCTATCCGCATCCGTATTTTCAGCCGTCGGGTTCCAGCGCGGTGCAGGCATACCGGGACCGCTGCGACGGGCCGCGGATCAAGGCCAAGACCCGGTCAAGCGAACAGACTTGAAAAATGTCCGCTATCGGAACCAGGACATATCAAGGTCGTGATGCGCGCCCCTTGTTCCTGTCTTGCGCAATGCGCGCCTGACGGCACTGCGCTGCGCATGCGGCCAAGCCACGGCGCGCGGTGCCATTCCCATACGAGCGTAATGCCGCGCCGCCGGCCGTAAACCATGCCGTCAAGGTAGGTTCATGGCGGCGGCGCTGCTCGGCGGTATGGTTTCGGGTCGCCTTGGCGAAGTTGTCACGCACGGCCTGCACCGGATGCGGCGCATCCACGCCGGGCGCGAAGGAACGATAGTGCAGCTTGCCGCCCGCCCACCAGAAGCGCCCCAAATCGGCGACAAGCGCCTGGTCGATGGCGTTGCGCAACGTGATTTCCACCGCGCCAATCAGAGGGAACAGAGCGCCGCAGACGTGCGCGTTCCAGAGGTACACGCCCATCAGTTCCACGTCGTTGGCCGGGTGGAATACGCTCTGGTAGCTGTTGATACGCTCGTTGCTGATGAGCGAGTCGATCAGCACGGGCCGATATTGCAAAGTCTGGGGCATACGGTCGAGGAACCTCCAGTGTGGCGGCCCGCCAGCGGTCGGGGTTGACGCTGGCGGGCGCAAGTGCGGTACCATGGCGACAAGGTTGGTGATGGCTTCCAATGGGCGCAAGCCTACGACCCATCATGTAAGACCTGATACCCACCCCGGCCTAGAGCCGGGGCTTTTGTTTTCAAGGCCCGAATAGGCTCCCGCCAAGCCCGTTCCTCTCGGACCTGCTGGCCGGGCTGTCTGCCCGCCACGATGGTCTGGCGCCGGTTTTCCACCATGTCCGCCGATTTGCGTGCCTGGCCATACTCGGCAGCCTTCCTGCCTTAGTCCCGCGACATGCTGCACTGGATTCATCGGGCAATGAAAAAGCCGGCTGCTCGCGCAGCCGGCCTGGAAAGTGCGGGCGGCCTTCGCCGCCGGCGAACTTACTTCTCGTCCTTCATCTTCACGTCGCTGGACGTGTCGGCCTTCAAGCCGCTGGTGTTGATCTTGCCGGGCGGCGGCGCGTCGATCTCATCCAGGTTGGCCGCAGCGGCCGGCGCCGCCACGTCGTCCAGGTTCACGGCGTCGGCCACGGGGGGCTTGGGCGGCGCGGCCTTCGGCGCCGCTTTCGGGCGCGGCCTGGCCGGCACGCGGGGCTTGGCGGCTTCAAGCGGACGCGTGTAGAGATTGCCGTCCTGGTAGACCAGCATGTAGGGTTTGCCGACGGCGGGCTTTACGGTCTGGCGGGCGGTCCATTGGCCGTTGGCCACCTTGAAGGACAGCGGGCCTTCGCAACTGCGATATCCGGTCCCCCACTTCGAGGACTGTGTGCCCGATACCCGGTACACGTGATAGACGTGGCTGCAACCGGGTTGCGGCACGTCCAGGGTGATCAGCGTGGCGCCCGGCACCTCGGCGACGTTGGCCACCATCATCGTGTTGCCGGTGACGTCGAGTTCCATGACTTTCTTCTGACCATAGAGCTTGATGTCGTAGGAGTCGTTGTAGTAGCGGCGCAGCGCGGCGCGCTCGCCGTTGACCATGAACACCTGCTGTTCCTGGGCCAGGACTTCGCCGAAATCCAGCCCCATCTTGCCGGAGCCGGTGCTGACGCAGCCCGACAGCGCCGCCACGCCGAAAATCAGGACTATTGCACCGACCGAACGGCTAGTGCCGGGCTTGCTTGCCATCCTTGCCAAAACGCCACCAACGCTCGCCGCCATCATTCAATAACCTCTTGATTAAAAATAAGAATTTACTTGTAACCGGTGACTCTTACAGTCGTATCATTTATGTCTAAATGATACGCAATGTTATACTGTAAACCAAAGCGTACAGGGCGAGGCTTAAAGGATGAAGAAGGTTTGCGTGGCCGCGGCAATTGCCGCCAGCGTCGGCAGTGCGCCGGCGCACGCCGAGGCGTATCGCCTGGCATATTCCAAGGCGGAAAACATCGAGATTTTCATTGACCACGCCAATGGCGCGGCCTGGTGCGGTCCGCAACTGAACCTGCGCGCCGTCTACGGCGGCACGCCCGACGCGGCAGCGCTGGGCCGGCTGCTGCCCAAGATCGGGGTGCTGCTCAACAAGCAATGCCCGCAGGCGTCCGACCTGCGCTGGACCAGCGTCAACAGTGCCGGCGCCCGCGTCGCCGAAGGCACCAGCGCCAAGGCCTCCGGCTGGACGATGCAGATGGCCGCAGCGCCGGCTGCGGTGGCCCCGGCTGCGGCTGCCCCGGCTGCCGCAGCACCGGCTGCCGCAGCACCGGCTGCCGCGGCAACTGCTACCGCATCGCCAACTGCCGCCGCACCAACTGCCGCAGCGCCGGCTGTTCCCACGCCTGCCGTGGTCGCGACAGCCGCCACGCCTGCCGCCGAGCAAGCTGCGCCGCAAGCACCCATCCCGCCGGCCCCGGCCGCCCCTGCAACGCCGCCGGCTGCCGCAACGGCGCCGGCCCCGATCTTCGCCACGCCGGCCGCAGCGGCCGCGCCCGCAGCACCGGCGCCCGCGATTGCCGCTCCAGCCGCTTCCGCGATGACTGCGGTCCCAGCCGCGCCGGCGCCCGCACCCGAGCCGTCGCCTGCACCCGTGCCGGCCGCAGCGGTCGCCGACGTCCAGCCTGCGGCGCCCGTTGCCGTTCCCCCGGCTCCGGCTCCAGCCCCTGCTTCGGCCCCGGCCCCTGCTCCGCAGCAAGCCGCGTTCGCGGTCAACGGTTGGGCGCCCCCGCAGGCCGCCGCCGCGATGGCCGGAACCCAGCAACTCAAGGTCATGCAGGACCAGAACGGCTGCAAGGTGATCTCGACCTTCCAACTGGGCGACGGCGCGCAGTACATCACGCTGAAGTCAGACGGCCTGGCTTGCGGCCCCGACGGCTACGCGACGGGCAAGGGCCGCTTGCGGCTGGAACGCTCGGACGGCGCCCGCATCGCGCATACGGATGACGTCTGGCTGGTGTCGGGCATTCCCTTTGCGGCGCCCGTAAACGCGGCGCGCCTGGCCCACGTCGGCGAAAACGGCACGCTGTGGTTCCACATGGACAGCGACCCGGTAAGCCGCTCGCACTATCTGCTGCGCGCTGAACGCGCGTCATACAACAACGCGCTGCAATCCTGGCGCTACAACCGGATCGATGTGGTCACGGAAAGCGCGGACGCGTTCCGCAACGCCGCCGACATCCGAGTGGCCGTGGACGCCGCCTTGCGCGTGCTGGAGCGCACGTCGGTCCCCGACGCCGCCAACGCGCAAATCGTGTTCTCGGACAGCTTCGAGGAAGGCGCCATCGGCGGGCAGACCGAGCATCTGCTCTACGCCATCAACGCCAACCGCGCCACCGACTGGCGCACCGGCAAGCCCAAGAGCGAATGGCGCTACAACCTGCAGTATGCGCAGAACTACCTGTTCAAGCGCGACGAGATCCTGGCCCGCAAAAAGCGCGAAGCCCAGATGCGCCTGGCCAATAAGGAACGCGACAACCTGCGCCAGTACCAGAACCTGGTCGAGCAGGCCAAGAACGATCCCCAGGGCATCCTGGGCCGCATGGTGCGCGACGTGCGCTACCAGCCGCTGACCGGCGCCGGCTACGGCGGCCTGATGGCCGGCCGCAAGGCCACGGTACGCATGGTGGTCCACGTGGACGACCACGAAGACAACGACGCCGTCGCCGACTGGCCGTACGAAATGCGCCTGCCCGGCCAGAAGTCGCTGAAGGAAGGCTGGTACCTGGTCCCCGGCGACATCACGCTGGACCCGAAGCGCGTCGATGGCCGCGGCCTGCCCCTGACCCTGCTGACGCTGGGCCAGGGCGCGCCCCACGCGTGCAAGAAAGAAGGCTGCGCCGACCTGAACGATCCGCTGGTGGGCGCGCGCATGATGCTCGGCCTGCCCGACTGGACGCCAGAACAGGCCCAGGCCGTGATCGACCAAGCCACCCAACCCTGATAGCCGGACGAGCAACGCAATGATCAAACAAAAGAAATCCCTGATCGCGGGCGGCGTCGTGGCGGCGCTCGCCTGCGCCTGGTGGGGGCTGGGCGTCTATGCGTCCGGCAAGGCCGAAGATGAACTGCTGGCGCTGCTGGACAAGACCGGCCAGCGCGACATGGTGCATTGGAAGAGCATTTCGGCGTCGCCGTTCGGCTCCGCCAAGTTGAAGGAAGTCACGATCGGCTCGGCGGCGTCGCCCATCGCCCGCATCGAGACCGTCAAGATAAGCGGCCTGCGCAACTCGTACGACCGCCAGAGCGGCGACGTGACGATCGAAGGCGCCGCGCTGCCCAACGGCAACAGCGTGCTTAGCCAGACGGACCTTATCCGCCAGGCGGGCAAATCCGACCTGCCCCCCGCCAACCTGCGCGTGCGCTGGGACTACCAGCGGGACGACGACAACGCGTCGATCCACCTCAACCTCGAGCAACCCGACGCGCTGGACGCCGAGCTGATGCTGGGCCTGGAGCGCGTCAACGGTGCCGCCGCCCTGGCCGAGGACGGCGCGGCGCTTGGCGCGTTGGGCATGATGGGCATCATGGGCCTGGGCCGGATCGACCGCGCTTTGGCGCCCCTGGCGCAAGTCCGCATCACGGAGGGCAGCCTGTCGCTCAAGGACGACGGCTACGTCAAGCGCAGCATCGAACTCTACAAGCGGTACAACATCGCCGCCGTCCCGGGCGAAGGCAACCCGGACAAGCAGCGCGCCAAGCTGTTCGACAAGTTCATCGACGACGCCCGCAAGCAGTGCATCCAGCGCCAGGCGATGGCGGGCTTCGAGGACAACGACGACGCCTGCTCGGCGGCGGCCAATTTCGCCAGCGGCGAAGACCGCGAGATCCATCTGACCTTGAATCCGCGCAACGGCGTGTCCGTGGCTGAAATGCTGTCGGGCGGCGGCCGGGACTACAGCAAGGTCCTGGCGCTGTTCTCGCCCACGCTGAAGAACTGAGCGCCACGCGCCGGAACCCGCCGGGCGGCATCCTGCATGGGATGCCGCCCGGTTTGCTTTTGCGCGCCCCCCCCCAGGGCGCGCTGCCCTGCATGCGCCGCCCTATAATCGCTTCATTCGCTGCAAGCGCGCCTGCTGAGGGGCAGACGCAGGAGACCCACATGAAAGCCCCGCTGAATCACCTGATTTCCCTCCTTGCCGTTGCCCTGCTGCTGGCCGGATGCACCTCCGGCCCGGGCGGACCGCCCCATCCCGGCGCGGTCAATCCCTACAGCAGCGGCGGATTCCGCGACGCCGGCCCCAATTACCCGGACACCGGAAGGTAAGCGCGGCCCCCTCCCCGCGCCCCCCGGGCGCAGCCCGAACCGCATAACAGCTTTGCGCCCCCGGGCTCCTCCTCTGGAGCCCGGCGAATCCTAGACTGCCTTCACATCACCGCAGTCAAGGAGAAGGCTTTGCAGCCGCTGTTATCCAACCTCAAAGTCCTGGACCTGAGCCGCATCCTGGCCGGTCCGTGGGCGAGCCAGATCCTGGCCGACCTGGGCGCTGACGTCATCAAAGTCGAGCGGCCGGGCCAGGGCGACGACACCCGGTCCTGGGGACCGCCCTTCCTGAAGGACGAGCAAGGCCGGGACACGAAAGACGGCGCCTACTTCATCGCCACCAACCGCGGCAAGCGTTCCATCACCCTGGACCTGCAGACGCCCGAAGGCCAGGCGCTGGTCAAGGAACTGGCGCGCGACGCGGACGTGGTGCTCGAAAACTACAAGGTCGGCACCCTGGCGCGCATGGGGCTGGACTACGAATCCCTGTCCAGGATCAACCCGCGGCTGGTGTACTGCTCGGTCACCGGCTTTGGCCAGACGGGCCCGCGCGCCGCCGAACCCGCCTACGACTTCCTGATCCAGGCCATGGGCGGCCTGATGAGCGTCACCGGCGAACGCGACGACAAGCCCGGTGGCGGCCCCCAGAAGGTCGGCGTCCCCATCGTGGACCTGACCACCGGCGTCTACGCGGCGCTGGGCATCGTGGCGGCGCTGCTGCGCCGCGCGCAGACCGGCCAGGGCGAATACATCGACGTCGCGATGCTGGACGTGCAGGTCGGCCTGCTGGCCAACCAGGCCATGAACTTCCTCTTGGGCAACAAGGTGCCGCGCCGCACCGGCACCGCGCATCCGAACATCCAGCCGCAGCGCACCTTTGCCTGCGCCGACGGCGACATCGTGATCGTGGTCGGCAACGACGCGCAGTTCGCCACGCTGTGCGGCGTGCTGGGCACGCCCGAGCTGGCGCAGGACCCGCGCTACCTCACAAACAGCCAGCGCGTGAAGAACCAGGATTCGCTGGACCCGATCCTGGACGCGATCTTCGCCGCGCAGCCGCGCGCGCACTGGCTGGCGGCCCTGAAGCAGGCCGGCGTTCCAGCAGGCTCCATCAATACCGTGCCTGAAGTGTTCGAGGACCCGCAGGTCGTGCACCGCGCCATGCTGCGGCGCCTGCCCCATCCCGCCGCCGGCTCGGTGCCGCAGGTGATGAACCCGCTGCGATTTGGCCACGCCGCGCTGCGCGCCGATGCCGCGCCGCCGCTGCTGGGCCAGCACACCGCCGACGTGTTGACGGAACTGGGCCTGTCCGCCGAACAGATCCAGGACTATCGCGACCGCAAGATCATCTGAACGACAAGGAGAGAGACATGAACATGCCGGAAAACCTGGCAGGCCCCTACACCGCGTTGCAGGTATCGATTGCCGACGGCGTCGCGACGATCCTGCTGGCCAATCCGCCCGTCAACGCGCTCAGCACCGAGATGATGAATGAGCTGTCCTGGGTGCTGGACCGGATCTCGGAGACGCCCGAGGTGCGCGCCGTGGTGCTGTCGGGCCAGGGCAAGACCTTCTGCGCCGGCGCCGACCTGAAGAACCGCGCCGCCACCATCAAGGGGCCGGGCGACCTGCCACAGCACTCGCGCCGCACGCGCGAGTGTTTTCATGCGATCCGCGAATGCGCCAAGCCCGTGGTGGGCGCGATCAACGGCGCGGCCCTGGGCGCCGGCCTGGCAATCGTCGCCTCGTGCGACATCCTGCTGGCCGCCTCCGATGCGGTCGTGGGCCTGCCCGAGATCAACGTGGGGCTCCTGGGCGGCGGTCGGCACGGCATGCGGCTCTTCGGCCATTCGCGCCTGCGCCGCATGATGCTGACCGGCCTGCGCGTCGACGGCGACGAGCTCTACCGGCTGGGCATCGTCGAAGCCGCCGTGCCCGCCGAGGCGTTGATGGACCGCGCGATGGAACTGGCCCGCGAGCTGGCGTCCAAGAGTCCGCTGGCCACGGTGCTGGCCAAGCAGACGCTCAACGCCATCGAAGACATGAGCCTGCGCGACGGCTACCGCTACGAACAGGACATGACGGCGGCCATCGGCAAGACCGAGGACGCGCAGGAAGCGCGGCGCGCGTTCCTGGAGAAGCGCGCCCCCGTGTTCCAGGGCCGATAAGGAGAGGCCGCCATGAGCAGTGCATTGGAAGGCGTGAAGGTCCTGGACCTGAGCCGCGTGTTCTCCGGGCCGTGGGCCGCGCAGATGCTGGCCGATTTTGGCGCCGAGGTCATCAAGGTGGAGCGCCCCGGCCGCGGCGACGACGTGCGGCACCAGGGCTATCCCATGCCGGACCGCGACGGGCAGCCCAGCCGCGAGACGTCCTCGTTCGTCGCGATGAACCGCGGCAAGAAGTCCCTGACCCTGGACATCTCGCGGCCAGAGGGCCAGGAACTGGTGCGCCAGCTCGCGCAAAAGGCCGACATTCTCATCGAAAACTTCAAGGCCGGCGACCTGCGGCGCTACGGGCTGGATTACGCCGCGCTGTCGGCCCTGAATCCGCGCCTGGTGTATTGCTCGATCACCGGGTTCGGCCAGACCGGCCCCTACAGCCACCTGCCGGGCTACGACCCCATCTTCCAGTCCATGAGCGGCCTGATGAGCGTGACGGGCGTGCCGGACGGGAAACCCGGCGCGGGGCCGGTCAAGGCCGGCTATTCGGTGTCCGACCTGACCGCGGGGTTTTACGCGGTGTCGGCCATCCTGGCCGCGCTGCGGCACCGCGACCAGATCTCGGGCGTGGGCCAGCACATCGACCTGGCGCTGCTGGATGCGCAGATCGCGGCCATTTCGCACATCGGCATGAATTACCTGGCCAGCGGCAAGCTGCCCGTCCGCATGGGTTCGGCCTCGCAGATCACCGCGCCGTTCCGCGCCTTCGAATGCGAGGATGGGCACCTGATGGTGGCCGTCGGCAACGACTCGCAGTTCCGCAGCTTCTGCCACGTCATCGGCCTGCCCGCGCTGGCGCAGGATCCGCGCTTCGACACCAATCCCAAGCGGGCGGCCGCGCAGGCGGACCTGTCCCGGCTGATCGAACCGGCGATGCGCGCGCGCACGGTGGCCGACTGGAACCAGGCCCTGGCCGGCGCCAATGTTCCCTGCGGCCCCATCTACACCATGGACCAGGTATTCGAGGATCCGCAGGTGCGGCACCGCGAGGTGCTGGGCAGCGTCCAGCATCCCGCCCTGGGCGCCATGCCCGTCATCCGGAACCCCATCCATTTCTCCGGCACGCCCATCGCCGTCGGCCTGCCGCCCCCCATGCTGGGCGAACACACCGCCGACATCCTGCGCGCGGAACTGGGCCTGTCCGACGACGCGATCGGACGCCTGCAAGCCGAGGGCATCGTATGAACGCCATCGACCACGAGCTCATCGAAGAAATCCGCGACAGCGCGCGCGACTTTCTGCTGCGCCGCGACCAGCGCCAACGCAAGCGCAAGGCGGCGGCGGGCGACCGCGAATACTGGAAGGAGATCGCCTCGGTCGGCTGGCTGGGCATGAGCGTGCCCGAAGCGCTGGGCGGGCTTGGCCTGGGCTGGCATGCGATGGCCGCCGTGCTGGAAGAGGCCGGCCGTGCGCAACTGCCCGAGCCGCTCGTCGGCGCGGGCGTGCTGGCCACGACGCTGCTGGCCCGCATCGCGCCGGCGGGCGACGCCGGTCCGCGCGACCGGCTCCTGGACGCGATTTGCCGGGGCGAGCGCGTCGTGGGCCTGGCGTGGCAGGAGACCGAGGGCCAGCTCGAAGCCGGCGAGGCCGCCGGGGCCTTCGGCGTCACGGTCACCGCGCGCGAAGGCGCCTATGTGCTGAACGGCGAAAAGCGCCACGTCATCCCCGGCGCGGCCGTGGACGGCTGGCTCATCACGGCCGACGGCGAAGCGGGCTCCGCGCTCTTCTACCTGCCGGCCGGCACGCCGGGCGTCACGGTGCATGCCCACGAGCGCGCCGACGGCTCGCCCGCCTGCCACCTTGCGATCGAATCGGCCGTCCTCACGCCGGACGCGCTGCTGGCGCGCGCAGGCGTGCTGGACGCCGTGGACGAAGCCATCGACTACGGCCGCCTGATGCAATCGGCGGAACTGGTGGGCATCGCGCGCCAGGTGCTGGCCGACTCGGTGGCCTACCTGAACACACGCTCGCAGTTCGGCCGGCCGTTGTCGTCATTCCAGGCGTTGCAGCACCGGCTGGTGGACGCGGCGATGCAGGTGGAACTGGCCGCCAACAGCCTGCTGGACGCGCTGAACGCCATCGCGGCCGCGCCCGGCGACGCCAAGGCGCGCAAGGCCGCGGCCAGCCGGGTCAAGGCCCGCGCGGCGCGTGCCGGCATCGAGGCGTCGCGGCTGGCCATCCAGCTTCACGGCGCCATCGGCTACACCGACGAATGCGACGTCAGCCTGTATTTCCGTAGCGCCCTGCACCTGGGCGCCTGGCTGGGCAACGCCACGGCGCATCGCCAACGCTACGGCGCGCTGGCGCCCGATCCCGCCCCGCCGGCCGACGATGACGACGGCGAGGACGACGCCAGCGACGCGCAATTCCCGCGCGACGCCGACTGGAACGCCATGCCCGAAGCGCAGTTCCGCGCGATGCTGCGCCGGTTCTTCCGCACGCATTACCCCGACGCCCTGCGCCACGTGCCATGGCGGCTGCATTGGGACGAGATCAAGGACTGGTACTTCACGCTATCGCGCCAGGGCTGGATCGCGCCGGCCTGGCCGCGCGAGCATGGCGGCATGGCGCTGTCCCCGGCCCGGCAGATCGCCTTCATCGAAGAGGCCGAGCGCTACGGCGTGGCGCGCGCGCCGGACCAGGGCCTGGTCATGCTGGGCCCCATCCTGATCCGCTACGGCACCGAGGCGCAGCGCGCGCGCTTTCTGCCCGGCATCCTGTCCGGCGAGGCGGTGTGGGCGCAGGGCTACTCCGAACCCAACGCGGGCTCCGACCTGGCCTCGCTGCGTTGCGAGGCGGTGATCGACGGCGACGAACTGGTGGTGACGGGCCAGAAGACCTGGTCCACGCTGGCGCAGGACGCGACGCACATGTTCATGCTGGTGCGCACCGACAAGACCGTCAAGAAACAGGCGGGCATCAGCTTCCTGCTGGTGGACCTGGCCAGCCCGGGCGTCAGCCGCCGGCCGATCCGCACGCTATCGGGCCACGAAGAGTTCTGCGAGGTGTTCTTCGACCAGGTCCGCGTGCCGCGCGACAACGTGGTCGGCGAGCTGAACGCCGGATGGGATATCGCCAAGGCGCTGCTGGGCTTCGAGCGCCTGTTCAGCGGCAGCCCCAAGCACGCCAGCCATGCCCTGCAGCAGATCTTCAGCATCGCGCGCCAGCGCGGCCTGCTGGCCGATCCCGCCTTCACGGACCGGCTGGCCGAGCTGCGGCTGGACAGCGCCGACCTGACCGCCATGTACCGCGTCTTCGCGGACCTGGCCAGGGCGGGCCGTCCGCTGCCGCCCGAGCTGTCGCTGCTGAAGATCTGGGCGACCGAAACGCACGAGCGCCTGGGCGCGCTGCTGATCCAGATCGCCGAGGAATACGGCGGCGCGGCGATGCGGCTGGGCTACGGCAACGGCAACGTCCATGCGCTGGCGCCCTACGTCAACGCGCTGGCGGCAACCATCTTCAGCGGCACCAACGAGATCCAGCGCAACATCTACGCCAAGCAGGTCCTCGGCCTGCAAGGCGCCTAGCAGCGAAAAATCAACGACAACGCGCCGGCCCGAGCCGGCGCATCCGGAGAGAGACACATGAAAAAAGCAACCGCACTGACGGTGGCGGCCATGATCCTGGGCGCCGTCGCCGCGCCCGCCTCGCACGCCGCGCAGCCCTGGCCCAGCCAGCCGATCCGCCTGATCGTGCCCTACCCGCCCGGCGGCTCAGTCGACAACCTGGCCCGCCTGCTCGCGCCGTCCCTGGGCCAGCGCCTCGGACAGACCATCGTGATCGAGAACAAGGCCGGCGCCAGCGGCACCATCGGGGTGGACGCGACCGTGCGCGCCACGCCCGACGGCAGCACCTTCGGCTTCGGCGTGCCGGGCGCGATTACCGGCCTGCCGCACGTCATGAAAGTGCCGTACGACGTGTCGAAGATCCAGTATGTCTCGCTGGTGGCGCGCATTCCGCAGGTCATCATGGTCAACCCCTCGCTGCCGGACGCCACGCTGGCGGACTTTGTGGCCAGCGCCAAGAAGCAGCCCGGCAAGTACAACTACGGCTCCGCCGGCAACGTCACGACTCCGCATCTGGGCGGCGAACTGCTCAAGCAGCAGACCGGCATCGACATCATGCACGTGCCCTACAAGGGCGCCGCGCCCGCGGTGACGGCGCTGCTGTCCAACGAGGTGCAGATGTTCCCCGGCGACGCGTCGGCCGCCCTGGGCTTCATCAAGTCCGGCAAGCTGCGCGCGCTGGCGGTGGCCAGCCCCCAACGCTTCGAAGGCCTGCCCGACGTGCCCACCACCCAGGAGGCGGGCTTTCCCGGCATCATCGTCGAGTCCAACTACGGGATCATCGCGCCCACCGGCACGCCGCAAGACATCGTGGAAAAGATGGCCGACGCGATCGCCAAGTCGCTCGCGGACCCCGTCCTGCGCCAGAAAATGATCGACCAGGGCGCCATCCCCATGGCCACCACGCCCGACGCATACCGCGCGCTGATGGAGGCGGAATCGAAAAAATGGGGCGAGGTCATCCGGCGCGGCAAGCTGGGACTGCAATAACGCCATGCCCCCGCGCTTTTGCCGTACGCTTATGCCGATTCCCACGACCGCCCATTGCCGCCATCGACCATGCCAACCGCAAAAGCCACGGGCCTGAGCCTGGACCTGACCGCCGACCTGCACAAATGGCGGGCTTTCCTGGCCATCGCGGAACTGGGCAGCATCACCCGCGCCGCGCTGTACCTGGACCAGGACCAGTCGGTGCTGAGCCGCCGCATCAATGCACTGGAACGCGAGTGCAATGCGCGGCTCTTCAACCGCACCGGCCGCGGCGTCAACCTGTCGGAAGTGGGCGAACGCCTCTTCCCGCTGGTGCAGACGCTGCTGCACGACGCCGAGCGCCTGGAACTGGAGCTCAACGGCGAGGCCCGCGAGCCCGCCGGCGAGGTCACGCTGGGCCTGTTGCCGTCGACGGCGCATCCGCTGATCCGCCGGCTGTTCTCGCGGCTGCGCCAGCAGTTTCCCAAGGTGCATCTCAAGATCCTGGAGGGGTCCAGCGGCCAGATCGAGGAATGGCTGACGGACAGCCGCGTGGACATCGCCATCCTGTACCGCTATGGCGACAAATGCCCGCCCGGCGAGCAGGCGCTGGCCTACGTCGACTCCTACCTCGTCGGCGCGGCGGGCGATGCGCGCACGCAGGCAGGCGAAATCACGTTCGACCAGCTCGATGGCCTGCCCTTCATCCTGCCCGGCGCGCCCAACGGCCTGCGCAACGCGCTGGACGGCCTGGCGCGGGCGCGCAAGATCACCATCGCGCCCCTGATCGAGGCCGATTCCCTGCCGCTCATGAAGTCCATCGTCGAACACGAAAAGATGTACACCGTGCTGCCGCTGCACGCGGTCTGGCAGGAAGTGCAGGAAGGGCGGCTGAGCATCGCCGCGCTACGCGACCCCACGATGAGCCGCATCATTTCCATGGCGTTCGCGCGCGCCAAGGGGCCGGGGCGCACCGTCATGGAAGTGGCCTCGCAGATCGAGGCCCTGGTGCGCGAGATCGGCGGCGAAGGCGTCTGGCACGCCAGCCCGTAGCGGCGGGCCGGCGCGCGGCCGCCTTCCCCTTAAGCCGTTTGCTTGAAGCCGTAAAGCCTCGCCGGGTTGTCCACCCAGACCTTCCTGCGCAGCGCGTCGCTCCCCAGCCAGCGGTGCGCCAGGTCGACCAGCGCGTCGGCCGACGGCGCGGCGGCGCCCATCCGCACGAAGGGCCAGTCCGAACCCCACAGCACCTGGTCCGGATTGGCGGCGATGCAGGCATCGTGGATGAAGCGCGCGTTCTCGTAGTCCGGCGCGGTGCCGACGCGGCACACCGTCAGCTTCATCCAGATCCGTCCTTCGGCCAGCAATCCGCGCAGCAGCTGGAACACCGGATCCGAGTCGCCGCGCGCCGGCACCAGGCTGCCCAGGTGATCGATGACGATCGGCAGGTCCAGCCCCGCCAGCGCCGGCAGGTGGCGCAGATAGGTGTCGCAAGGCGCCCAGAGCTGCGCGTGCAGGCCGTGCGCCTTCATGCGCGGGGCCAGCGCGGCGACCTGATCGAATCCCACGCTGCCGGGAAACAGCTTGCCCGCGGGGTCGCGCGCCTCGACAAAGCGCAGGCCGCGCACGCCGCGTTCGTACAGGTCACGCAGTTGCGCATCGGTGGCCGACGGATCGGCCACGGCGATCCCGCGCAGGCGGTCTGCACCCTGCGCCAGCGCGTCCAGCAGCGCATCGGGGTTCGTGCCATAGGGCGCGGGCTGCACCAGCACGCCGCGCGCCGCGCCCAGCGTGTCCAGCATGCGCAGGTAGCGCGGCGCCGCGGCGTCCGGCGCGGCGTAGGACGACGGATGCTGCAGGGGAAAGCGGTCGTAGGGACCGAAGACGTGGCAATGCGTGTCGCACGCGCCTGCGGGCAGTGCATGTGCCGGCGCGACGGGCATGCGCGGCGTCTCGACGCTGTCCGGCACGTAGGGGCGGGCTTTCCGGTCCCCGCTGGCGGCGGCGCTCATGATTGCCCCCGCTTGCCCAGCGGCGCCAACCGGCTGAGCGCCGGTCCGCCGTCCTGCCGCGGCGTGTCCAGCGGCGGCGGCGCGTCGTCCGGCATCGGGATCTCGTGCGCGTTCAGCGTCATCGACACCATGGTGTAGTAGCCGATCACGGCAGTCAGCTCCACCACGCCGACCGCCGCCCAACGCTCCACCGCCTGTGCATACAGGGCGGGCTCGACCTGTCCGGTTTCCTGGAGCTGACGCGCGAACTCGTAGACCACTTCGTCGTCGCGGTTGTCGAACACCGGCGTGGCGCGTGCCTGGATCGCGTCCAGCACCGCGTCCGCAATGCCGGCTGCACGCGCGGCCTGCGCGTGGATGTGCCATTCGATCTGGCTGTTCCAGCGGCGCGCCGTGACCACGATGGCGAGTTCGCTGACGCGGGGCGGCAGGCTGGTGCCAAAGCGCAGCAGCGCGCCCAGCGCCTGCCAGCGCTCGGCCAGTTCGGGACTGTGCAGCGCGGCGCGCAAGGGGCCGACCAGACGGCCGCGCGGCCCCGAGATGATCTGCTCGTACACGCGCTTCTGGTCATCGGTCATGCTGTCGGGGTCGGGCAGCGGGATGCGGCTCATCATCGTCCTTTCTTCAAGGGGTGTCGTCGGGCTGGGTGCGCGCCACCGACGGGCGCGCGGCAAAGCGCTCGTGCCAGGCGGCCAGCGCCGGATGCCCGTCGCGCCAGGCGATGTCCGGAAAACGATAGTCCATGTAGGACAGCGCGCAGCCGATGGCGATCAGCCCCAGGTCGAAGCGCGACGCCTGCAGCGCCGGCGCCTCGGCTTCCAGCGCGGCCAGCACCGCCTTCGTCTTCAGCGCAAAGGCGTCCAGCCACGCGGGCGTCTGCCGCTCCGCGGGCTTGTTGCGTTCCTGGCGGAACAGCAGCAGCGCATCCAGGAAGCCGTCGCCCAGCGCCTGGCGGCGCTCGGCCAGCAGGCGCGCCGCGGGTTCGGCGGGCAGCAGGCCGCAGCCGGTCAGGCCGTCCAGATAGGCGCAGATGACGCGCGAGTCGTACACCGGCGTGCCGTCGTCCAGCACCAGCGTCGGCAGCTTGATGAGCGGATTGTCGGGCAGCAGGTCCAGATTGGGCTTGTCCATCGCGACCGGCGTGCGCACCAGCGTCACGCGGTCCGCGATGCCAGCTTCGTGCAGGACGATCATCACCTTGCGCACGAAGGGCGAACGCGGCGACCAATGCAGTTTCATCGATAAGCTCCCAAGGGATTCAAGGTCATGCGGGGCATTCAGTGCCCCTGCGCGGGCGTTATGGCCGGGTCATTGGCCACTTCCGGCGCGCGCATCTGGAATAGATCGCTGGTGTGCGCATACCAGCCCGCGCCGTGCATGCGGCCCAGCAGGCGCAGCGCCGGGGTGTCCACATAGCATTTTCCGGCATCCAGCAAGGCATCATCGCGCAGATACAGCGCCACCACACGCGCCAGCACGATGACCCGCTGCGGCGCCGCTTCCAGCACCTGCCACACCTCGCACTCCAACGCCGCCGGGCTTTGCGCGATGCGCGGCGGCGCCACGATCAGGGACGGCTCGATCGCCAGGCCCGCGCGCGCCAGTTCGTCGATGCTGGCATCGTAGTCCAGGCTGGTGTGGTTCATCTGCTCGGCCAGTTCCGCCGACACCAGGTTGATCACGAACTGCCGCGTCTGCAGGATGTTGCGCGACGTGTCCTTCAGTTGCCCGCCGCGCGGGCCGATGCCCAGCGCGACGATGGGCGGATCGCTGCTGACCACGTTGAAGAACGAGAACGGCGCCGCATTGCGCGCGCCCGCTTCCGACTGGCTGACCACCCAGGCGATGGGCCGCGGCACGACCACGCTGGAAAGCAGCTTGAACGCGTCGGCCGGAGCCAGCTTGCTGAAGTCGAAGTTCATGGCGTGGGCGTCGTCATCATTTGGCCAGCAGCCCCAGCGTGCCGAGCAGACGCTGCATGTCGGCGCGGTCTTTCTGGACGTACGCCGTGGCCTCCTGGGGCGACAGCGCCATCAGCGCGATCGCCTGGTCCTGCATGACGCGTTGGTACTCGGGATCGTCGTTCACGCGCCGGACGGTGTCGCTCAGCGTCTGCACGATGCCGGCCGGCGTGCCGGCGGGCGCGGCCAGGCTGTACCAGGTGGCGGCCTGCGCGCCATGCACCCCGGCCTCGTCCAGCGTGGGCACGTCCGGCAGCAGCGCCGAACGCTGGTCCGCCGCATAGGCCAGCGGCACCAGCCGCCCCTGCCGGATGAACGGCAGGCTGGCGGACAGGTTCAGCATGGCCAGGTCGATCTGCCCGCCCACCGCATCGTTGATCGCGGGCGACGCCCCGGCGTAGGGAATGTGATTGAGCTGCACGCGCGCGGCCTGCTGGAAGAGTTCGGCGCCCAGGTGCGTGGCGCCGCCCACGCCGGCCGACCCGTAGCTGAGCTTGCCGGGTTCGGCCTTGGCGCGGGCGATCAGCTCCTGCACCGTCTTGATGCCGCGCGACGGGTTGACGACCAGCATGATGGGCTGCACCGCCACGACCGAGCAGAACGCAAAGCCGTTGACGCCGTCGTACGCGGTCTTCTGCATCAACGGCGTCACCACGTGGCCCGCCGCCGTGCCCAGCAGCAGCGTGTAGCCGTCCGGCTTGGCGCGCGCCACGAAGCCCGTGCCGATGGACGCGCCGCCGCCGGGTTTGTTTTCCACCACGACCGGCTGGCCCAGGCGCTTTTCCAGCGCGCGCGCCAGGCTGCGCGCCACCACGTCAGCCGGGCCGCCCGCGGCGTAGGGATTGATCAGGGTAATCGGGTGCTTCGGATAGGCCGCGGCGGCCGGGAAGGAGGCGCACAGGGCGGACAGGGCGGCGGCGGCCGCCAGCAGGGATCGGATCATCGTGGGCATGGGGATTCCGTTCGGTTGTAGAAGCGGTGGCTAAGGCGCGGGCTGGCGATCAGTCCGCGCGGGCTCCGGACTGATCGATGATCCGCGCCCACTTCTGCGTATCGGCGCGGATGCGTTCCGAAAATTCCTCGGGCGTGCTGTGCGTGGTCTGGATGCCGTAGCCGGCCATCCGCTCCACCATCTGCGGCGAGGTCATCACGCTTTTGATGTCGGCGTTCAGCCGGTCGATGACCGGACGCGGCGTGCCCGCCGGCGCCAGCACGCCCGACCACAGGCTCACCTCGTACGACTCGAAACCCGGCGTCTCCGAGATCGACGGCACGTCCGGCAACGCCGCCAGCCGCTTGCGGCTGGTCACGCCCAGCGCCTTGATCTTGCCCTGCTTGACCTGTTCGATGAAATTGGACGAGGTGTCGATCATCATCGAAATGCGACCGGCCATGAAGTCATTGATGGCGCCGGACGTGCCCTTGTAGGGAATGTGACGGATGTCCACCTTGGCGGTCGACTTGAACATCTCGCCCGCCAGGTGGCTGGTCGTGCCATTGCCCGAGGAGCTGAAGGTCAACTCCCCCGGCCGCTGGCGGGCAAGCTCCGCCAGTGCCGCCACGGAATCGACCTTCAGCGCCGGATCGACCACCAGCAGATTGGACGTCAGGTTGGTCAGCGAGACCGGCGCAAAGCTCTTTTGCGGGTCATAGCGCAGCTTGGCGTAGAGCGACGGGTTGATCGTCAGGACGCCCATCGTCGAATACAGCAGCGTGTAGCCATCGGGCGCCGCGGTGGCCACGGCCTCGGCCCCGATCGAGCCCCCTGCCCCGCCGCGGTTCTCCACCACGACGGACTGGCCGAGCTTTTCCCCCAGGCCCTGCGCCAGGGCGCGGGCCATCAGGTCCGTAGCCCCGCCCGCCGGAAAGGGCACGACCATGCGCAGCGGCCGGTCGGGATAGCCGTCCGCGGCGGCCGCCGCGGAAACCAGGCCCATGCCGAGGCACAGGCCAAGCGCGGTCAGCGCGTTTGTCATTTTCATGCTGTCTCCAAACATCGTTTTTGTGTTTGGAGAATGGTAGGCGCGCGGGCGGGCCGGGGCTATGCGCGGGATCGCATATCTGGTTTGCGCGGCGGCCGCGCAGGCCGCCGGCGCTCAGCCTGGCGTCAGCGCGCCCGGCCGCGCGCCAGCAGGCACAGGCACTCGTACATCAGCGTGGCGCCCAGCAGCGCCGTATTGCCGCTGGGGTCATAGGGCGGCGACACTTCGACGACGTCGGCCCCGACAAAGTCCAGCCCATCCAGACCCCTCAGCAGCGCCAGGGTCTCCCGGGTGGACAGGCCGCCCACCTCCGGGGTGCCGGTCCCGGGGGCATAGACCGGGTCCAGCCCGTCCACGTCCACCGACAGATAGGCCGGGCCGCCCCCCACCACGCGCCGGGCTTCGGCGATGATGGCCTGCACGCCGGCCGCGTCGAATTCTTCGATGAACACCACGCGCATGCCGCTTTCCAGCGAATAGCGCCAGCCTTCGTCCGTGTTCTGCGCGCCCCGGATGCCGATCTGGATGGTGCGCGCGGGATCCAGCAGCCCGGCCTCGACGGCGCGCCGGAAAGGCGATCCGTGGCTGAACTTGGATCCCACGTAGTAGTCCCAGGTGTCGGTGTGCGCGTCGATGTGCACCATGCCCAAGGGCTGCGCCGGCGCGATCGCCTGGAAGACGGGAAACGTGATGGAATGGTCGCCGCCCGCGATCAGCGCCTTCTTGCCCGCCGCGAAGATCGGCTCGAAGAAGCGCCGGATATCGTCATGGGCCCGCTCCAGGTGAAAGACATCCGTGAACGGCACGTCGCCCACGTCGGCCACCTTGCAGGCGGCGAAGGGGTTGAAGCCCGTGACGTGGTGGATGGCGCGCATCATGGTGGACATGTTGCGGATCTCGCGCGGGCCGAATCGCGCGCCGGGCCGGGCGGTCACGCCGCCATCGAACGGCACGCCCGCCAGGGCGATGTCGAAATCCGCCAGCCCGCGGGCCAGCGGGACCCGCATGAAAGTGGGAATGCCGCTGTAGCGCGGCAGCCCCTGCATCGAGGTATCGGTGCTCATTGCTGTTTCCGTGGTGAAGTTCCCCGGATCAGAACGTGGCTGGCGTATTCACCCACAACACGCGCGCCACGGTCCGGCCCGGATTGCGGTAGCTGTGCGGCACATCGCTGGAAAAGTAGAAGGAATCGCCCGCCTGCATGAGATGGACCTCGGCTCCCAGGCGCAGCTCGAATTCGCCTTCGATGACGTAGCCCATTTCCTCGCCGGCATGCGCGATCTGTTCCAGGCTTTCGGCCTGGGGCGCAAGCTGGTGGATGTCGGCCTGCAGCAGTTGGCCGCGCATGGGGACGATCACCCGTTCCAGCTTCACGCCCGGCTTGCGGCCGCGCTGGCTGGTGAATTCGATGATGGGCCGGTCCGCCTGCCGGATCACGGGCGAAGCCGGCGGCGCATGCGCCGCCGTCAGTTCCGCCACGTTCGTGCCCAGCGCGCGGGCCAGGCGATGCAGGTTCGCGAGCGACGGCATGGCCTGGCCGCGCTCGACGCGCGACAACAGGCTTTCCGAGCAATCGGCCGCCTGCGCCAGCGCCTTGAGCGTCAGGCCATGCACCATGCGCGCATGCCTGAGCCGGGGACCCAGCGTGGACAGGGCCGCTTCGCCCTCGTGCGCGTCGTGCGGCTCGGCCGCCGTTTCCCTGCTTTTCTTTGCCATATGCGTATACCGCGTTGTCGTCGGGAAGAATCGTCAGGCCTGGGCGCGCACCGAGAAATGCACCTCGACCGGACGGTTGTCGTTGATCGGCACGATGTCTTGCGGGCAGGCCGACAGTACCACGACGCAATCCATCTCGGCGCGCAGATCGACGTAGTCGCCCGCCTTGGACACCGGCGGCAGCCACTGCACGCCGCCATCGCTGCCGACTGGGATGTTCATCCACAGATTCAAGGGCTGGGGCACTTCGCGAGCCCGCAGGCCAATGGCCTTGAGCGCCAGGCGCATATTATCGGCGCAATTGTCGTGGTAGTGCTCCACGCCCAGGTTGCGGTAGCGGTAGGCGTCGCACGCGGCCATCAGCGTGTCGTGCACGCCGGGCGAGGTATCGGCCGTCATGGTCATGATGCTGCGGCGGCGGTTGCTGAAGAGCGGGTCGCCGGCCTGGGGAATGATGCGGTCGATCGCGGCGCGGGCATGTTCCATCGACATGAACTCGCTCAGGTCGTCGCTCTTGAACGCCCACGTGTCGCAGACCTGGCTGCCGTGCGTGTTGATGATGCGGATGACCTGGCCCTTGGCCACGCGCACGGCGCGGCCGTGGCGGGCCGGCACTTCGTAGACCTTGCCCAGTTCTGGCGTGCCGTCCGGAGAGATCGGCTCGCGGTGCGTGTTGTTCAGGCCGACGGGTTCGCCGTTGTCGGCGACGGCGGGTTGGGCGATGGCTTGGTCCATGGTGCGTGTCCTTCGATGAGAGGGGGAAGAAGTTCGGGATTGGATGTCCAGGTCCGGCATTCCGGCCCGGGTTTGGGTGTTTATGTGGACGCGGGCGCGGGTTCGGCCAGCTTGAGCAGGCACCAGGCCAGCACCTGGGTGCAGGCGGCGAGGTCCTCAATGGGCGTGTCTTCGGCCGGGTGGTGGCTGACGCCCGCGATGCTGGGCGCGAACAGCATCGCGGTGGGGCAGAAGCCCGCCATCGGCATGGCGTCGTGGAACGCGCCCGACAGCATCTGGCGGTGCCGCATGCCCAGGGCCTCGCAGCCCGCGGTGGCCAGGGCCACCAGGTCCGGCGCAAACTGCACGGTCGGCTTGTCCTGCAAGACCTCGATGTGCGCGCCGTCGGGCAATGCCGCGTCCATCACGGTGCGCACCGCGTCCAGCGCCTGGGCATCCGGGTGGCGCGCATCGACCGTGAAGCTCACGTGGTCGGCAATCGTGTTGATGGAGCCCGGCAGGCATTCCCAGCGGCCGATCGTGACGCGCATCCGTTCATCGCCGCAGTCCCTGGCGTGGCCCAGCACGGCATGCGCCATGGCGATGGCCTTGGCCTGCGCATCGTCGCGGTTGGCAAGCGGCGTCGTGCCCGCATGGGCGCTGCGACCGGGCACGCTGACGCGGTACCAGCGCACGCCCTGTATTGCGGTCACGCATCCGACCTGCAGGCCCTGCGCCTCCAGGACCGGTCCCTGTTCGATATGGGCTTCCACGTAGGCGTGCACGGGCGCGCCCAGCGGGCGGTCCATCCAGGACCAGCCGAGCCGCTGCGCGTGTGTCTCGAAGTCCGTGACGGCCTGGTCGCGCGCGGTCTCGAACGCCACGCCCGCGCTGTCGGCGACGGGCAGAAAGTCCGCCAGCCGCTGCGGGTCGGTGAACGACACCGCGCCCATCAGCCCCGGCGCGAAGCGCGACCCTTCCTCGTTGGTCCACATGACGACGTCGAGCGGCCGGCGCGTCGCGACGCCCAGGCTATCCAGCGCGTCGAACACCTCCAGGCCCGCCACCACGCCAAAGGCGCCGTCCAGCCAGCCGCCCAGCGGCTGGGTGTCCACATGGCTGCCCGTCATGACTGGCGCGGCCCCGGCGTCCACGCCGCACCGGCGCACATACACATTGGCCGCCGCGTCGATGCCGACGCGATAGCCCGGCCGGGCCGCGAAGTCCTGCGCCAGCCAGCGGCGCGCCGCCAGCTCCTCATGCGTCAGGGCCTGCCGCGCCACGCCGCCGGTCGGCACGCCGCCGTGCGCGGCCAATCCGCGCAGGCGTTGCGCAAGGCGTTGCGCCTGGACCGCTTGCGCCAGCGCGCCGGCCGCGGCATCGAATCCGTTGACGTTCATTGCGCCGCTCCCGCCGCGATGGCGTCCCGCCGCGCGGTGTCGCCCAGGCTGCGCCGGATCCAGGGCTGCAGAAACGCCTGGACGCGCGGATGTTCGGGCCGGCGGATGATCTGGTCGGGCGTGCCGATCGTGACGACGCGCCCCTTTTCCATGAAGACGATGCGATCGGACACCTCGGCCGCGAAGCTCATTTCGTGGGTCACCATCACCATCGTCATGCCCTCGCGCGACAGGGACTTGATGACCTCCAGCACTTCGTCCACCAGCTCGGGGTCCAGCGCCGACGTCGGCTCATCCAGCAACATCGCCTCGGGCCCCACCGCCAGCGCGCGGGCGATCCCGACGCGCTGCTGCTGGCCGCCGCTAAGGTTGGCCGGCAGGGAGTCGGCCTTCGCGGCCATGCCCACCCGGTCCAGGGCGTCGGCGGCCACCTTGCGCGCGCGGTCCGGCCGTATGCCCTTGGCCAGGGTCAGCGGCGCCATGACGTTGGCCAGCGCCGTCATGTGCGGCCACAGATTGAACTGCTGGAACACCATCGCCAGCGGTGCGCGCACCTCTGCCACGACGCGGTCGGATTCGGGCAGCAACTGACCCGACGGTCCGCGGCGATAGCCCAGCAAGGCGCCACGCACCTGCACTTGCCCTTGGTCATAGGCTTCCAGGAAGTTCATGCAGCGCAGCAGCGTGGTCTTGCCGGAGCCCGAAGGACCGATCAAGGTCACGACCTCGCCCTGCATCACGTCCAGGTCCACGCCGGCCAGCACCGGATGGCCATCGAACGATTTGCCCACGCCGCGCAGCGACAGCATGGGAACGGGATGGGGGGTATTCATGGTTCGCAATTCCTCACAGCGCCACGCGCCGCGCCAGCAGCCGGCCCAGGCGGTTGATCAGCAACGACAGCGCCCAATAGCTCAGCGCCAGCAGCAGATAGGGCTCGATGTACACAAACTGTTCGGACACCACCTTGCCGGCGGTCATCGTCAGTTCCGGGTAGGTGATCACCGACGCCAGGGCCGACTCCTTCATCAGCAGGATGGTCTGGTTCACGATGAGCGGGACGCTGGCGCGCAGGGCCTGCGGACACTCGATGCGCAGGAACACCTGGCGCCGCGTCAGGCCCATGCAGCGCGCGGCCTCGATCTGCCCGCGCGGGATGGTCTGCCAGCACGCCCGGAAGATCTCGGCGAAGTACGCGCCGCCATACACGGACAGCGTCACGGCCGCGGCAACAAAGGGGTCCATCGATATCCCTACCGCCGGCAGCCCGAAGTACACGATGAAGAGATGAATCAGGAACGGCACGCCGCGCCAGATGGCCGTGTACGCCCAGTAGATCCACGCCAACGCAGGCACCCGCGTTTCGCGCAGCACGTGCATCAGAAAGCCCACCGCCAGGCCGCCCGCCAGCCCGGCGGCCACCAGGGCCACCGTGCGCAATGCGGCAGTGCCAAAGACGGGCAGCAACTGGCCCAGCAGAGTCAGGTCGATCATGTCTTGTTGATGGCGATGCGGTTCATCACTGCGGCGCTGGCGCGCCGCCCCTGTCCCATCCGCTTGCCCAGCCAGGCGCCCAGCGCGAAGATCGCGCCGGTCATCAGCAGATAGGTCGCGCCCACGGTCAGGTAGACCTCGAGCGGACGGAAATTCGCTGCCACGATCTGCCGGCCCCCGCGCGCCAGTTCGGCCACGGCGATCACCGACACGATCGACGAGTTCTTCACCACGTCGATGGCCTCGGACACCAGGGCGGGCCAGACGGCCCGCGCCACCTGCGGCAACTGCACATAGCGGAACACCTGCTGCGGCGACAGGCCGAAAATGGCCGCGGCTTCGATCTGCCCTTTGGGGACCGCAGCCAGGCCCGCGCGCAGGATCTCCGACTGGAACGCCCCGGAATTCAGGCTCATCGCCAACACCGCCACCAACAGCGGAGGCAGATCCACGCCGAACGCGCTGGGCAGGTAGAACAGCATCAGCAACTGCACCAGCAACGGCGTGCCGCGAAAGAAGCTGACGTACAGCGCCACGGCGCGCGCCAGCGGCCCGCGGCCCTGGCGGTGCAGCGACAGGCCCAGCAGCGCCGCGCCCAGCGCAAAGCCCGCGACGATGGCCAGCGCCGCCACGAGCAGCGTCATGCCGGCGCCGTGCAGCAGCACGGGCAGGTACGCCGCGAGGCGGTCGGCAAAAGTGTCGGCATTCATCGCGCGATGCTCCCGGGACGGACGAGAATCACAGTTCCGGCGCCGGCACCGAGTCGGTGGGCACGTCCATCGTGAAGCCGAACCACTTGGTCTGCAGCGCCTGCAACTGGCCGGACTTGGCCGCGCGCGCGATCCCGTCGGAGAAGAACTTCACCAGCGACGCGCTGTCCGCGTCCTTGCGACCGACCCAGCCGAAGTACGTCTTCGGACCGATCGGCTGGTCGATCACCGCATACACATCCGAACGGGTCTTCACCAGCGTCGCCAAGTTGGCAAGCGACTGCGCCACCGCCGACAGACGGCCAGCCGCGAGGTCGGCGTAGGCCTCATCGAAACTGACGTATTCGCGGATGGTGACGGCGGGCTTGCCGTCGGCCTGGAGCTTCTTGGCATAGTCCTGCAGCGCCTTCAACTGCGCGGACCCCGCCTGCGAACCGACCACCTTGCCCGCGATGCCCGACGGGTCGGTCAGCGCCGCGTCGTCCTTGCGCTTGACCAGCGCCGTCGTGGCGTCGGCAATCGGCACCGTAAACGCGAACTTGGCGGCGCGGTCCTTGGTCATGGTGACCGACGTCACCACGAAATCGAAACGCTTGGTCGCCAAGCCCGGCAGGATGCCCTGGAACGGCACGTCGAACTGCTTGACCTTCACGCCCGGCGCATCAGCCAGGATGAGATTCATCAGGTCCGGCCCATAGCCCACGATCTTGCCGTCCTGCACGAACTCGAACGGCGCGAATTGCGCTTCGGTGCCGACGACGATCTCTTTCTTGCTCTTGATCGTGTCCAGCAGATCGGCGCTGTGCGCGGCGCCGGCCATGAATAAAGACATCGCTCCAGCGAATACGCGGCGTAGCAGCATGACATTTCCCCTGTGTCTGAGTATCCGGACCGGGCAGGCGCCCGGTTATGTAAGTCACTCGCACTGTATGCAAGTCACTTGCATGGATATCAAGCAAGTTTCATGCCAACCGGTTTGCGTGGGGAAAGGGGAATACGCAGGGCTGTCGCGCACCAGGCTGGTGCGATATGCGGCGCGGGCGGGCACCAGATTGGTGGCGCCCGCCCGCCGGATACCCGTGTGGGACGGCGACGGCTTTCAGCCCGGCTCCGCCAGCAACCGCTGGATCTGCGCCTCGGTTTCCTTGTAGCGGCCTTCGCCAAAGTGGCTGTAGACGATCCTGCCCTGCTTGTCGATCAGGTACGCCGCGGGCCAATACTGGTTGCGGTAGGCGGTCCACGTGGCGTAGCGGTTGTCCTGCGCCACCGGATAGGTGATGCCGTAGCGCTGCAGCGCCTTTTCCACATTGGGCGTGGACCGCTCGAAGGGAAACTCCGGCGTGTGCACGCCCACCACCACCAGGCCCTGGTCCTTGTACTTCTGATACCAGCTCGTAACGTAGGGCAGCGTGCGGATGCAGTTGATGCAGGTGTAGGTCCAGAAATCCACCAGCACCACCTTGCCGCGCAGCGATTCCATCGTCAGCGGCTCGCTATTGAGCCAGGTCTGGATGCCGGTGAATTCCGGGGCCTGGGGCGCGGCCTGCGCGGCACCTTGCATCAGGGTCGTCGCGATCAGCGCGCCCAGGGCAATCTTCTTGAATGTGGCATACATGGTTGACTCCTTGTCGGTCAGGCGAACAGGTTGGCGATCCAGGCATAGGCCAGGACGTCGTACTGGAAATGGATGGCGATGGCGGTCAGGACCAGCAGCACGCCGAATCCCTGCTGCAGCCGGTGCGTGTGGCGCGACAGGCCGCGCACCCGGGTGGCGATGGCCTGCCCGCCATAGGCGATCACCAGCATGGGCACGCCCGCGCCGATGGCGAACACCAGCAGCAGCGTGCTGGACTGCACGAGGTCCTGCGCCTTGGCGGCCAGCACCAGGATCGACGCCAGCACCGGCCCGGCGCACGGCGTCCACACGGCGCCCAGCGACAGGCCCAGCACGAAGCCGCCGGCATTGCCGCTGCCCGTGCCGCCCGCGGCGGCCAGGCGCTGCAACGGACCGCCCACATAGGCGATCAGGCGGTCGTAGGGTTGGGGCCAGATCCGCGCCAGGCCGAACAGGACCAGCAACACGATGGAGGTCGAGCGCACGGCTTCGTGCACGTGTTCATTCAGGTTGGAGATAAGACTGAGCGCGATCCCCAGGCCGGCGAACGCCAGCACGAAGCCCGATACGACGAACACGGGGCGCAGCCGGTCGCCGCGTTCCAGCGAGGTGCCCAGCAGCACCGGCAACAGGGGCAGCACGCAGGGCGACGCGATGGTCAGCATGCCGGCAAGCAGAGCGATGGGAGTGTTGATGAGGTCCATGGGGGTCGTCCTTTGGAAAGTGACCCCATTGCACCCGCCGCACGTATCCGCCATGTGCCGGATCGGGGCATTTTTTCAAGCGCGTGTATCCGCCGCCAGGGCGTATACAGTACGACACACTTGCCGGCCGGGGCGGCGCTATAAAGCGTTCAACCCGATAAGCGGAGCCCCTCATGAAGCGCTTTCTTGCCGTACTGCTGCTGCTCTTTGGCGGCTTCACCACCGAAGCCGCCAAGCCCTTCCAGTGCCAGCTCATCTCGAACACCCGCCCGCGCCGCGATCCCCTGCCCCCGGGCGAGCGCTAGGACCTAGAATTCTTGAACCGGACGGGCGCGCCCGCCGCGCCCTCACCACCCAATAGAAGGCACCCGCAGATGGATCACATAGACCACGTCATGATCGTGGACGACGATCGGGAAATCCGTGAGCTTGCCGGCGGCTTCCTCAGGAAGAACGGCCTGACGGTCACGCTGGCCGCCGATGGACGGCAGATGCGGTCCCTGCTGGAAAGCCTGTCCGTCGACCTGATCGTGCTGGACCTCATGATGCCCGGCGACGACGGCCTGGTGCTGTGCCGCGAACTGCGCAGCGGCAAGCACCGCCGCATCCCCATCCTGATGCTGACGGCGCGCAGCGACGACATGGACCGCGTCCTGGGCCTGGAAATGGGCGCGGACGACTACCTGGTCAAGCCCTTCGTGGCGCGCGAACTGCTGGCCCGCATCAAGGCGATCCTGCGCCGCACGCGCATGCTGCCGCCCAATTTCCAGGTGACCGAACCGGGCCGCGAGATCGCCTTCGGCGCCTGGCGGCTGGACACCACCGCGCGCCACCTGCTGGACGCCGACGGCACCATCGTGTCGCTCAGCGGCGCGGAATACCGGCTGCTGCGCGTCTTCCTCGATCATCCCCAGCGCGTGCTCAACCGCGACCAGCTTTTGAACCTGACGCAGGGCCGCGATGCCGATTTCTTCGGGCGCTCCATCGACCTCCTGGTCAGCCGACTGCGCCAGCGGCTGCGCGAGGACGCGCGCGAGCCCATGTACATCAAGACCGTGCGCAGCGAAGGCTATGTCTTCTCCGCCGCCGTCGACGTCTCGGATTCCAGCCAGTGAACGCCGCCGCGCCGCGCCCGTTCGCCTGGCCCCGCACGCTGGTCGCCCGGCTGTTCCTGATTTTCCTGGCGGGCCTGGTCCTGGCCTATGGCCTGTCGTTCGCGTCGCTCTTTTATGAGCGCTACAGCGCCACCCGCAACATGATGCTCGGCGACCTGGAGCGCGACGTCGCCATCGCCATGGACATCCTGGACCGGCTGCCCGCCGCCGAACGCCCCGCGTGGCTGCCGCGCCTGTCCAGCAGCAACCGCCAGTACCTGCTGGGCGACGGCAAGGCCGACCAGCCGCTGTCCGATGACGCGGCGCGCACCGCCGCGCAATCGATCGAGGCCGCGCTGGGGCCGGAGCGGCCGGTGACGGTGCGCGCCATGGCCGACGATCCGCGCCACATCCAGGCCCGCGTCGTGCTGTCCGACGGCCAGCCGGCGATCCTGGACATCGAACTGTCCCGCATGCGGCCGGCGCCGTGGCTGTTCGGCGTGCTGGGCGTACAGCTTCTGCTGCTCGCCGGCTGCGCCTGGCTGGCCGTGCGCCTGGTCGTCCGCCCCCTGACGCGCCTGGCCCGCGCGGCCGAGGATCTGGATCCCGACCAGAAAAGCCCCCTGCTGGACGAGGCCGGCCCCGCCGAGGTCGCGCATGCGGCCGTCGCCTTCAACGCCATGCAGGACCGCATCGCCGCCCACGTCGCCGAGCGCATGCAGATGCTGGGCGCGATCTCGCACGACCTGCAGACGCCCATCACGCGCATGAAGCTGCGCACCGAATTCATGGACCCGTCCTCCGACCGCGACAAGCTGGCGCAGGACCTGAACGAGGTGGAACGCCTGGTGCGCGAAGGCATCGACTACGCCCGCAGCGCGCATGGCAAGGCCGAGCCGCCTGCGCGCATCGACCTGAACGCCTTCCTGGACAGCCTGGTGTGCGACTACCAGGACACCGGCAAGGACGTCAGCCTGACGGGCGACGCCGCGCCGGCGCTGTCCACGCGCCCGCATGCGCTGCGGCGCATCCTGGGCAACCTGATCGACAACGCGCTGAAGTTCGCCGGCGCAGCCGAAGTGCGCGTGGCGGCGCGGGACGGCGGACGCCTGTCGATCTTCGTGCTGGATCGCGGGCCGGGCATCCCGGCGGGGGAACTGGACGCGGTGCTGCAACCTTTTTACCGCCTGGAAAGCTCCCGCAGCCGCGATACCGGCGGCACCGGTCTTGGGCTGGCCATCGCGCACCAACTGGCGGCGGCGTTGGGCGGCGCGCTGGTCCTGAGCAACCGCGAGGGCGGCGGCTTGTCAGCCGAAGTCAGGATCGCGGCGATCGGCCAGTAGTTTCCGGCCAGGACCGCGTTACGCGCCCCGCAGCGCGCCCGACTGCAGCAGCGGCTTCATGATGCCGGCCGAATACACCCGCGCCAGGTTCACCAGGAAATCCGTGAAGTCCGCCTTCGCTGCATGGTCGGCGCTGTCGGAGATGATGCGCATCACGGCGAACGGCACGCCGAACTCATGGCAGACCTGCGCCATCGCGGCCCCCTCCATTTCCAGGCACAGCGCCTCGGGCAGACGTTCGCGCAGCGCGTGGGCCAGGTCGTTGTCGTTGACGAACACGTCCCCGGTCGCGATCAGGCCGTGGTGGACCTGGGGCGGCGCGGACGCAGACGGCAGGCCGCCGTTGCCCGCGAATTCCCGGGCGCTTTCCAGCAGCAGCGCGCTCAGGGCCGGATCGGCATCGAAACGCTCGCGGCCCAGCAGGGGGATTTCATGCCGGCCGAACAAAGGCCGCGCGTCCATGTCGTGCTGCATCAGCGCATCGGCCACGACCACGTCGCCCACCCGCACCCGCGGATGCAGGCCGCCCGCCAGCCCAGTGAAGATCACCCGCGACACGCCGAATTCCTGGATCACAATCGACGCCGTGGCCGCGGCGGCCACCTTGCCGATGCGGCTGAGCGCGATCACGCAGGGCGTGCCCCACAGGCTCCCCACCTGGAAATCGCGCATGGCGATGCGGCAGGTCTGCGCGCCGGGATCCATGGCCGCAAGCAGGTCGGCGATTTCTTCGTGCAGCGCGCCCAGGATGGCAAGACGTCCCATGATGTTCTTCTTCCGTGATTGATGCGCGGCCTCGCGCCGCCAGCGCGCAACATACTCCATTGCCATCGCGTCCGCCAACGCAGTCGCGGTTTGTATCGCAGCGTATCCGGCGGCCCCTCCGACACGTCGCGATGCCATCCCGCCGCGTCCCGGACACATGGCCGATACAGCGCCTTGTTGCAATGCAGGCTTTCAACCCACTGGCGCAGCCCGGCCGCGCCGACACCCTGGAGTCATCATGGCAAAGCAACTTGAGCAGGTCCTCTACACCGCGCACACCCACACCACCGCCGGCCGCGAGGGCGCGGGACGCAGCAGCGACGGCGCGCTGGACGTGACGCTCAGCACGCCCGGATCGGGCAAGCCCGGCACCAATCCCGAACAGCTCTTCGGCGTGGGCTACTCCGCCTGCTTCATGGGCGCCATCAAGCGCGCCGGCGCCACCCACGGCGTCACCGTGCCGCGCGATGTCGCCATCGACGCCAGCGTGTCGCTAGGCAAGGTCGACAACGGCGAGAATTTCGCCCTGGGCGTCACCCTGGCCGTCTCGCTGCCCGGCCTGACCGCCGACCAGAAGCAATTGCTGGTCGAATCGGCGCACCAGCTCTGCCCCTATTCGCGCGCCATCCGCGACAACATCGACGTGCGGTTCGAGATCGTCTGACGTCCCACTTCCGGCGCGTTCAGGAAAGCGCCCCGCTGAACCGACCCCGGAAGTCGGAATGGACCCAAGCTTCGGGGTTGTTGCAGCGAGCCGCTTTCCTGCCCTTTTCAGATACCAACCGATGGAAGTTCGGATTGCTGCTGATGCTGTAGTAAAGGCGTACTCCCACGCCTTGCTTCTGTTGCTTCCGCCCAGCAGGATCGCCCTCTCGGTCGGCGCTGGCTAGGCAAAAAGATGGTGTACATCCATGCAGCAGGGAAATCCCGCGCCCTGCGGCAAAGTCCCCGCGTGCTAGCTTGCCTCACAGAGGTGTAGTCCCAGCCGGCAGCATAGGTATCGCCAGACTTTATCTGTGTGTGGGGAGACGATCATGATGAAAAACCTCGCCGTATTCTTCGACGGAACGTGGAACGAACCCAACGACCGCACCAACGTCTACGAGCTCTACAAGGCAGCGCCCGAGACCAGCACGCAGGAAACGCTCTACATCGAGGGCGTCGGCACCCAAGGCCAGGGCCTGTGGGCCGCCATCGACAAATTCGTGGGCGGCGCCTTCGGCGCCGGCCTCTCGGCCAACATCCGGCAAGGCTACCGCTGGCTGTGCCAGCGCCACACCCCCGGCGACCGCATCTTCCTGTTCGGCTTCAGCCGCGGCGCGTACTCCGCCCGCAGCCTGGCGGGCATGGTGCGCAAATGCGGCCTGCTCAACCAGCCCACCGAAGACAACGTCTCCGAGGCCTACGCGCTGTACCGCGACGACTGCACACCGTCGTCCCTGGAAGCCGCCGCCTTCCGAGACCGCTTCTCCCGTGACACCGACCTGCACTTCGTCGGCGTCTGGGACACGGTGGGCAGCCTGGGCATTCCCGTCGGCGGCATCTCCTTTCCCGGGTTTTCCGGCTTCTACAACTTCCACGACACGGAACTGAGCAACCACGTCCTGAACGCGTACCACGCCATCGCCACCAACGAATACCGCGAGCCCTACTTCCCGACCCTATGGACCCGCCGCGCCGGCTCCCCGCCCCGCCCGGCGCATTTGCCCGTCGAACAGCGCTGGTTCATCGGGGCGCACTCCGATGTGGGCGGGGGATATCAGGATGGGAGCTTGCAGACGCTGCCTGCGTCATGGCTGCAGGAAAAGGCGCGGCAGGCGGGGTTGGAGGCGGGGACGGTGCAGCGGATCTCGACCGATTACGAACAGTGCGAGCCGCATGACTCGTACAAGGAATTTACGCAGAAGGTGCCAATTCCGGTGAAAAAGCTGCCGAGGTTTTGGGATAAGGAGACGGTGCTGAATCTGACGATCGATGATCGGCTGGTGAGGCGGTTTGAGAAGAATCAGGCGTTTTTGAGGGAGTTTCCGGAGTTCAGGGAGGAATTGGGGAAGCTGAAGGTGGGGAGTTAGCCGGCTATACCTTCAAGCGCCTGATCGACGTGTGGCACTCAGTTAGTGAACATCCGCTTCAGTTCGTCAAAGAAGGACGCTACCGTATAGCCCCAGAGCTTTGGATCGAACGAGCCCCACCGTCTCGCGAACTCTGCTTCCGCGTTCGAGGCATGGTGGTCCATGAAGCGGTTCATTTCAGCGCAGGCCCGGACAATTCGATCTACATCCACATCGCGCCTGTAGCAGGCGGCGATTTCTTCGATGGTGTCGCCGGATAAATCGAAATCTTCGTTGAAATAGGCCCAGAAAAGTTGGTCCAACTCTGGATATTGTTCTTTCATTGTCGTCATTGGACTGCCAGATAGGCGCTGAGCACGTAGTAGGGCATGCCGTTATAGGGCTGCTCTTTTTTAGAACGACTCTGACTACCGTCGCATCCACTGCCGCAGCCGCTCCTCTCGCGAGCACGACACCCACACCTTGGAAGACCGGGCCGCTCAGGCCCAATTTGGCGCCATTATGGGCCGACGCTGCCCATGTCGCCACCGTCTGAGCCTGACGGCGCATTAAGGCGTTCACCGCACGCTCCGCCCCCTCAACGGAATGAAAGGTCGAGGCGGCAGGCAGATGCGGCTCATTACGCAGCCTCGCTTCCAGGAATTCCTTCGTCTTGCCGACATGCTGTGCAAGGGTGTGCCCACCGGGGCTTCCGAGGACGCTGGCTTCATGTCGGGACAGCGATATCCGACCGGCGATCACGCTTGAAACCCGAATCGCCCTTATTGCGCCCGCGAATCCTGCGGGAACGGCAACCTCGACCGCCAAGCCCAGCGCCTGTCCCGAGCCGGGAGTTGCGCCCAATCTGGAGGCAAGCTCTGTAAGGCCCCTTTCGGTCAAGGATCGCGCTTGCTGCCCCGTCCATGCTTCATGCAGGCCAACCGCTGCCATATCGGAACCGTGGGCGCCTAGGAGAACACAACCAGCCTTGGTCAAGCCGGTGGGCTCAGGCACCACGCAGAGCGCAGCACCGCCCACCATTTCCGCCACGCCCGCCGCGAGGGTCAGGCCGCCCCACATTCGATTCGAAACCGTCGCTTCACTGCTGATCGAATCGCCTTGCAATATGGCTGCCAACTGCACCGGCGTGAGCACAATATTGATGCTTGAATCTTCAGTCATCCGTCTGCCCCGTATGGAAATAGGGCAACGAATGTCACGAAAATCGAACAGCCAGTCGATCAGCCTTGTCCGAAAACGCTGTTTTATCGGCGCAGACCGCAAGCGCAGCGGGAAATTCCGGTCGGCAGTCCGCAAACGCCACCCGCCTCATGGCTACACGACTTCAGCGGACAATCACCCCGCCACATACCCCTGACCTGCTCTGATTTTTCACACCACCGGGATTTGGAATTTGGCTTCGGTTAGGAATCCTGATGCGCTGCAGACGTCAACGGCCGCGGGGCGGCAAGCCGCCACGCGACGCTGGGGTCGTGTACGGAAAACTTGCAGCCCCGCTACGTTCCATCTCGCTTCCTTCTCGCGTTGGAAGCAATTTTCTCAAATGCCAACAGGTAAGAATTGCTCTGAGTAGATCAAACGCACAGCTATCGACACAGGCCGGTCGACCCGTTAACTTCATGATCTATCAATCAAATGATGACGCGATTGACAGGTCTCCGAGTATTTTTGTTCCGAGGAACCCGTGATGAAGAAAGCATTGCTTTTAGAGGCAACTGCATCGAGTCTTGAAGAAGCGAAGAGCGCAATTGAGTCCTCCGTCGGTCTTTCATTGGCGGCGCATGAGAGTGCGTACCATGGAGGAGAGTATTTCCGTGGTGACCTTTATGGAGCCAACTTAATTCTGCAAGCGAACTTTATCGAAGATGATGGAGAGCCTGCCGAAGCAGACTTCCCTGGTGCAGACCTTCTGGTCTATCTCGACGGCGAAATCGGCGCCGTTGACTGGGCTGCGAGTCGCTTGATGGCGTTAAGCAAGGTGCTACGCTCAAGCACATACTGAACGTGGGAAAGGCCGAGGCATCCTCCGTCGTAGGTCAGCTTGTGGCCTTGCGCGGCGTTGATTTCCAGATTGGCGTTCACGGCCTCGACCGTCGTCTGCCGTTCATCAAGGCATAGCCGTACCAGTAGTCGCGGTTGCGCCAGGTATCGGACGAATCGGTGTACTGGGTCTGCACCCGGGTCCGATTGCCGTTGGCGTCGTAATCGATGATCTGGCGCAGGTAGCTGTCCGAGGCCTGCCGCAACCGCCCCAGCGCGTCATACGCCATGATGTTGTTCTGGTAGACGCCTCCCCCCTGCGCTGTGCGCTCGCGCACCTTGTAGCCCGCATGGTCATAGGCATAGTCCGTGACCTGCCCGATCGCGGCGTCGTAGATCTTCGTCACCTGGCCCGCGGCATCGTAGCTGTAGTTTAGGTTCTGGCCACGCGTGTTTGTCTGTTCAGCAACTGGCGGGCGTTGTCGTAGGTGTAGAAGTACTTGGCGCCGCCGATGTCGGTGTGCGCCACCAGTCGGCCGAAGTAGTCATAGGCCCAGGTCGACGCGTTGCCGTTGCCGTCCGCCTCGAACGTCTTGTTGCCGCGCGCATCATAGGCGGTGCTTAGGCGTGGACATTCCAGGTTTGCGCACGCCCGTGACGTTGCCGCGCAGGTCATAACGGAAGCAGGTGGTCTCGCCCGCGCCGTTGGAGGAACTGAGCTTGTTGCCCAGCTCGTCATACGTCACGCGTTCGATGACGGTCTTGTAACCCGTATGGACGAGGTCCACCGCGTTGCCCGCGATGGCGTAATTGGCGACCGCCGCGGTCGACGTCAGGATCAGACGGCCGATGTTGTCGTAGCTGTAGCCGGTGTTGTTGCCCAGGGCGTCGACCCATGCCACATTGTCGCCCAGCGCGTTGTATTCATAGCGAAAGACGCCGCCGTCGGCGCGTATCTCGCGAATGCGGTTGCCGCGCGCATTGTATTAGACGCCGTTGGCGTCGCGCGTGGCAACGTTGTAGCCGACGGCGTCGTAATAGAGGTGTATGGCCGGGCAAGCCCCAACGACCCCGTCCGCATTCGCGGCGGACCGCGGAAGTCATTTGGTTGTTGGCGTTGTAGGTGTAGCGGGTGATCCAGCAACGAGACCGTGGAGCGGTCACTGTCAAGGTGTTGCGTTAGCTGTTATAGGTGCGCGCGACGCTCGGCCGGCCGGACCATATTAGGGTCTCAGACTACATTTTCGTTAACTCGACAGAAAATGGAAGTCTGACATATCAACTTGCGCAGCATGACACCCAAACCGGAAAGGCTAATAAAGCGTCGGAGCGGCAATCCCCACACCAACCGCGAATATTAGATTCTCCGGATTCTATTCCACATATAATCCAAGATAGCATAGGCATCTCCTTCCCCATTGAAGCCAGCGAGAAACCCTTGCCTCGAATTTCTCACAATTGCCATCAATTTTTCAGATGCATCTTCCTCATCCAATCCCAAACCTGCTCTTAACTCATATCCAAACGCGTCATAAGCATCGCCGACCGCTCGACCCTTGTCGTCGTCTGCCAAAATATCCAAAACCTTATCTGGAATTATCTTATCCGCATCTTATATTAATTTATCGAACACAACCCTATCGGAAAATTGATTCATTTTTCAAATCGCCTTTTTGCAGGAATATTATTATATTTTGTTTGCCCGGAAAACTATCCACCAATTCCGCCCCGACTCCCACGAGAACATCGGTTGACATTATTTTCTGAGTTTCAGCAGAATAACTCATAAATTCAGGATGGCCTTTAAATACCCCATCTCGGCGCATCCTTCTAATATCATTTAGAACATTGGACACGGTGTTTCTAAGACCCAACGGCAGCTTACTCAAATCCAAAACACTTGTACTATTTTAACTAACCGTCCGAAATTCGAGCCCTTCCCTGGCAGAGCACTTTCTCTACCTGCGACTATTCGCCTTCAATTTCTGCCAATAAAGCAGCCATAAAGGCGCGCCGATCGGTGATTTCATCGTCAAATACAAGCTCCACACCTTCAAAGAGAGCGTCAAATTTCTCATATGGATCGGCTAAAAACATGCTTAGCAGATTTTTTTGTCGATCCTGCGCATTCTTTGTGTACGTATGGAACTCAGGTAAAAGAAGCGCTCGAACCGCACTGGCTACACCGCTAGGGCTGTTCACATCCAGTCCTTGAAGCTGTTCACAGTCCGCATCACTAACAAAATTAGCATCAAAAACCTTAAGCAAACTGAGCAAATCCAACATTTCTTTTTTTACTTTCATCATTTCCCCCAAATTGGGAATGCCGTATTTACCTTGCCATTCCTAAACCAAACCTGAGCTGAGTACGATTCACCATAGTTCAGCGAAGTCTTCTTGTAGCCTTCACCGATCAAGTAGTCGAAGCTAATAGGCCGCTCGGCCAAGGTCAGATCACCCGCCAACCGCGCGCCGCCCGCCCCATGTCCCGACAGGCTTGGAATCCCATCCTCTTGAAATCCAAGTAGTGCGGCAGCTCATGCTTAACCGGAAGGACTGTCGGATTGACTGGAAGCTGCTTCATCCTAGTCCCGTGCGCACGCGCAATGAAGCTTGGATTGCCTTCTGTGCCGTAAACCGACACCCCTCGCCTTTCAAGGTATCGCGCAGCTGGCGTAGCTTTTCAGCGGGATATAGCGCGCCATTGAACGCCGCGGCGCTAGATTCAGCCCCAACCGTATATGGAACAACAATTGAGGAGGCTCACTGATTGGCCCTAGCACCCTATCAACTATTGACCAAGGCCTAATCAATCGTACGCAGGAGGGTTCGTCGAACAAACTCTTCGGCCTCCTTCTCACATCCAAAGGCACCCACATAACATTCATCAAGCAGTTTCTGCCAGGACAATTCTCCGTCAGAGAATGCTTCCGTCAGTTCCCTCGGAATTCCTTCGAGAAGCGGCAGGTGTTTAAGATAATTCCTGAAGGCTTCCATAGCTGAATCCACATCCATTCCAGCCTGGAAGCCAAAGATTCCTTCTAGCGTGCGGCGAATCAATGGGTACTTATCTTTATTTTTTCATTCTTATGGCCTGGTGGCCTGCTCAGATTTTCCACACCACCGGAATTGTGTGGGGGGATTACATCGCCCCCGACGATTGGATCGAGATCCAACTTTTTCTGAAGGGAGGAAGGGGTGATAAGTGCGGATCGCTCCGGTAGCGGCGGCATGACCTCCGCCACGTACCGCTACGCCTTTTTCGTAAATATGAGCCCACCGGCCGTGGGGTGAACCTTCGCATCCCTCATGGCCCACGGGGTTATATGCAGCGGTATCGCCACTCTACTGACCCCACTTTCTGCAAACAACAGATTCACGACAGCAACTTCCAAGTTTTGCTGCAATTGATCCGGCTGGATCACCTGCATGCCAACAAAGGGAGCAGACAAGAAGTCGGTTATGAAAACCGAGGCGCCATCACGCATGCCAGCAAAATGAGGAGATACCGCAGCTCCACGACTGGCGCTAATGCGACAAAGCTGAGATTGCTGCAATCTGGTGATTACCTGCTGCGCCAGATCGTCAGTTGGCCTTTGTGCTTCTGCGCGCGGATTACCATAACCCTCTGCGATAACAAAGCAGATTGCTTCCTGCCTTAGCTGCTTGGCGATGGCGTCCCAAAGAGTTGGACACTTTTCTGGATTTTCAGGAAATAACATTGAACCTCCAGATCAATTGGAGCCGTAGAGCTTGCATGGGGAGTAGCAGGTCGAAGGATTGCTTTCTCGATTTCATCAATTGGGGCGGAACCTGGTGCATGGCGACACTCGTGAAAATGTGGCTACGGCAAGATTTTGGCTGGGCGCAAGCGTAATAGATTATCGAGATCTTCGGCCGCGACCAACGTCTCCAGAATGCAACTTGCATTCCCTTCGTTTCGCCCCGCTGCACACCGATCGCCTACTCGATAGAGACATGATGGGGGGCCTTATACCGGTGACGGAGTCCAGGATTTTTGCGGCCGCGGAGTAAGAGCCATCAACTCAGGGACAACGAATTGTCACGCGGCCCCGTGCACGCGCATTTCCACCTGCAAACCTGCGGCCGCCGCCATCTTCACCAGCGCATCCAGTCCAAACAGGTCGATTTTTCCCCGCATCAGTTCGGATAGCCTAGGCTGAGTAACGCCGAACAGGCGGGCGGCCTCCACCTGGCTGATCCCTGACTGCGTGATGTGGTGCTTCAACGCCATCATCAAGACGGAACGCAGCTTCATGTTCTCTGCTTGCGCAGGGCAGTCTTCGATGGCATCCCACACGCTGTCGTGCTGTGAGTTTCTCATCAGGTCAGTTCCCTCGACGAATCCCGGTATCGCGTTGCAGACAGGCCCAAGTCTGGTTGTCGGGTCTTATGCAATTTCTTTTGAAAGCAATGTAGCACCTGGACCGTCTCGGAGAACTTGGCGCCGTTCCCTAAGCTGCTGACGAGGGACACTGTCGCGAGTCACGCCTTTGCTGTCGATCAGATGGGTCCGAATCTTGTCGACAATCTTCGGGAAGCCGGTCGACTCCCCGCACACTTCGCGACCAAAGCCGAGGCTATGCAAGCAGGTTGGAAGCCAGGCAAAGCCCTGAACAATGCTGTTCCGGGCGGCCAATTGGGTGGAGATAGGTTCAGAGAGATACGGGAGCGATTGGTTTTCCTGGAGCTCCCAATCGAATGTGGTACGAAGCAGATATCGGACTCAGCAATACAATGAGTCGAGCCAATCGGCCTGGCACGCGCTTACTCGATTCCAACGATGGCATGGGATTCTTGCCCCCCGACCATTACGAACGTCTGTACTAACTCCCGAACCGAATGAATCCGTGATCATTGTCATCAATGGAAGCGCAATCCACAGCGAGCGCGATCTGCACGACTTCTTGAAGGCTCAGCTCCAACTGGGTGATTTCTACGGCTGCAACTCGGCTGCGTTATGGGATCGTCTAACGACAGATGTTGAGCGACCAGTTCACATCGTTTGGGAAGACTCAGAGAGCAGTCGCATCGCTTTGGGCGATGCGACGTTCTCGAAGTATGTAAAGCTCTTCAATGACGTTGCTGACCAGGACGCGGAGTACGGATGGGACGATAGATTCTTGTTCACGCGTAAATAGAGGCGGCGCGCCTTAACGACGCGCCGTTGTTCCAAGCAGAGGAAGGGCGGTAGCTAGTGATCCAGCCCATAGCGCGTACCAGTACGAGCAGCTTAAGCGTGATCTTCTTCCAAGAGATTGCTCATCCTGGCGATTTGATGTCGGTCCGCTTTTTCTGCGAAATCTTGTGGCTGGTGCGATCCCCGTGCCGCGCCATTGACGGATGCGTAGATGAATACCCTTTATGAGTTCACTATGAAAATTCTACGTGGGGATTCCACGGAGATGCCTGAGGAGCTAACGGGCGCCTATGTCACGTGCTACGCTGCGGCACCTGACTACCAAGCAGCGGTCAGGAAGGGAGTATTGGCTATTACACAGATGGGATATAAATTCGACGACCTGAGGAATGAGGTGAGAGAAATACCTCTTGCGTCGTGCGCCGAATATCTGATCAAGGTCTGGCCTGATTACCTCGATCAAATGCCAACTGCGGCTCAGTTAACCGACGTGGTAAAGGCGGGGCAGGTGTTCTTCGGTCCGTTCGCGGGGTTTACTGGCTAGACAGCCTCTCGTTGGCATAGCGCTTGATCTGATCCAATTCCAACGGATATACGGCTCCACTGGCAAGAGGGACTTGGCCGCATCCAGCTTCTTCTCGATAACCAGCGCGTGGAT
The DNA here is from genome assembly GCF_900156745.1 of Achromobacter sp. MFA1 R4. Classification (NCBI taxonomy): domain Bacteria; kingdom Pseudomonadati; phylum Pseudomonadota; class Betaproteobacteria; order Burkholderiales; family Alcaligenaceae; genus Achromobacter; species Achromobacter sp. MFA1 R4. Next base: position 1,230,154 of record NZ_LT707065.1, read on the forward strand.
GCCATGTGCCAATTCCGTCGGATCCGTGATTTGCAGTATCCATTCCTTCACATGGAGATCGACCGCTTGCTTACTCAGGCCGATCTGAATGGCTCGGCTTGGCAATGGTTGTAGCAGCAGGCCCCGCTCTGGATCCCATTGGGCGCGCACAGGGGCGTTCTCCTTTGCGTGCTGCCATTCTTCTTTGCTCATCGATTCGTCAGGGTGGCTTGGACAACTGTGGGGCAGTGCCCACTCAAAGCCTTCACGCGAAATGTCAATTTCGAGGGAATTGACGATGAGCATGAAGATGGAAGGCGACATCAAACTCTGATCGAGACGATGCGAACACCAAGATCTTTCAGTCGCCGAATCGCAGCATCTGCCAGCGCGTCATCACTTATAGGCAAGTAGAACTCCCGGCCTGCTTCATTCGTGTAGCTGAGCGTCTCCGAGACGGGAGTTAGCCGAATGAAGTAATCCTCCAAGCGGCCCCATTTCCGAACAGGAACTCGTCGATATCTTTCGGGTTAGTAGTCATGATGACCTGCTCTGAGCTTTTTACACCACCGGGATTTTTTGGGTTGATGACATCACCCCCGACGATTGGATCCATGCCCCCCACTTTCTGCAAGCAACGGCTTCACGGCAGCAACTTTCAAGTCTTGCTGCAATTTGTTCCGGCTGGATTACCTGCACGCCAAGATAGGAAGAAGACAAGAAGTCGGTTATGAAAACCGAGGCGCCTCCACACCTACCCGCAAAATGAAGCGATGCCGCTTTTTCCTCGACTGGCGCCAATGCGACAAATCTGAGATTGCTGCAACCTGGTCATTACCTGCTGCCAAAATCGCATACTTTGCGCATCAAGAAATTTGAGATATTTTATTCCGTATAAAATCTTGAAAGGTAGGGAATATTTCTTCGATTATTTTGCTAACAGGATCCACCTCCACGACCTTCCAATCACCACCTCGAAATCCAGTGCAGTAACCCTGAAAATCGTCCCCAAAGAGAAACACACCACCCGCTCCAGCCAGGTCCTCGCCATATAACTCAACGGATTCTATTAACCCACTATAAATCATATAACTCGCGTTTCCCAATTCCCCCGCACCGATTTCCAATAAAAAATCAATATAATCTTTCGGCGGATTTAGCATGAAAGGATTTAAATCGGCTGCAAACTCGACCGCAACCAAACCATCAAATGGGGTGCCTCGCCCTTTTTTCGCCGCTAGGTCATCGTATGTGGACACAACTTTCTTCCTTATCTGTTAAATATGTCGATCGACGGCCTGCCCGATCGATGCAAACTAGCGTGGCGCTGGTCTTGCGCCCACGAGATTTGCCCCCCTCGTTAAGAAGATAGGAAGGACTAAGCTGCATAACGAGCGGCCCGTGCCCTGACCTGCTTCAAGCTGATAAAGCATCGACAGACTGCGACGACACGGCCATTTCCGTCGCCATTTTGGTATGGTTGACCCCATTTGATGCAGACTGCTTTTTTAGCTCATCAAGAGCATAGACAAGCTCCACACGGCAGCCAACACGGACAAGAGGGACATCTATCTTGTCGTTGACGTAGATCCCGACATCGCGCATCAGATCGGTCCGAATCTGCACGACTTCGGCGGACGATCACCCCGCCACATCCCCCAACGCCACACTGGCCGCCAGCGCCTCCCGCTTCACCGCCTCGACCACCGCCCCATCCTCCGACACATCAAACCCGCCCGTCGCACCCAACGCGGTCAATACCGCGCATACCCGTCCGGTATGGTCATACAGCGGTGCGGACACCGCGCTGATGCCGCGCAGATTCGTGTCCTTGACGGTGGCGCACCCCGATGCCCGCACCTCGCGCCGCAGGGCGCCGATGTGGTCGTCGCGGTCCAACAGCGCGCGCTGCTGGGGCGGGGCGTCGGCCAACTCGGCTTGCGCCAGCGCCTGCACGGACGCCTCGTCCAATAGCCCCAGGAACGCGCGGCCCGTCGCCGACCACAGCATCGACAGCACCGACCCGACGCGCACGTTCACGGTGACCGGCAGGCCGGGTTCCTCGAAGCGCACGATGGTGGGGCCTTTGTTGGCCATGACCGCGATGAAGCAGGTGACGGCCAGGCTTTCGCGCAGGCGTACGAGCGCGGGTTCGCCGATGCGCAGGGGGTCGGCCTGGCGCATGGCGGCCACGCCGACGTACAGGGCTTCGAGGCCCAGGTGGTACTGCTGGGTGGCGACTTCCTGAAATAAGGTGTCAGACTACATTTTCGACCCACCGCACTTCGTCGACGACCTACACACTACAGACGCAGAAAGCCGCGCACGCGCCTGTCTAGCTCTATGCTTTCACTTCCGAAAATGGGTCTGTCCGCCGCCAAGAAAAAGACGCCCTCGTCAAGCTCCTTCACCATCTTGCAGTGCCCCCTCAGCCGCGCCGCCACTTCAGCAGCGCTCAATGCAAACGCGCGAACACATAATATATCGTCGAAATAATTAACAGGATTAAAGCGAAACACCCCATCCCTACCATCCACATCCAAAGTCGTTGACCTGCTGTTCTCGACTATTTCTTCATAATCATCCAAATACAGATTCACATCCGTTATCACAGCTGATCGATAGCAGCCAAACGCACGCACAATCTCGGGAAAAACCACCGACGAAAATCTCAAGAAATCTATCCTTTCCAGGTCAATCTTTAAACCAAGGGAATCGTCAGATGTGGCTCTGTCGCTTACCACGCCCGGAATTCTCGATGCGAAGATTACCCCCCCGCTCATACCAGGCATCAAGCACGGCGAGAGATTCGTGCTAGCGCTTTCCCCTTCCCCCGGATCAAACGTCTCCATTCCATCGAAATAGTTGCCAGAAAAAAAACCAGATATTTTTGATAGCTTATCAACGAGTTCTGAATTTAATTCGATCACACTCTCTGCAACCTGTGCCCGCCGTCTAAATATCGCCTCGATTTTCATACCAGACCCTTACCGTCGCACTCTTGTGCTTATGTTCTGTATACCAAAGCGTCTCAGTCCTTTTGCGCCTCTCTTCGGGCTTTAGTTCAGGGAAATTCGATTACGCCCACGTAGCCGGGACTTTGAGAAATCGCTTGACTTTTGCGCTCTAACCCATCAACAACATAGCTAGAGATATACCGCCCCTCTCTTGTATCGAACGGAATGGTGCGTGTTTTTGCATCGATGGTGTTTTTGCATCGACGGGAGTGTGAGAGTTTTTTTGTTCTAGGCATTACTCTGACGTTGCCTCATTAACTAGCCAGCCGGCTGCGATTCGATACGGGGCCGGGTAAATCGCTGCTCATAGAGAACGGCGAACTGTTGCATGGCCTCGGTCCAATGATGTGTTGCCGATCCCCATTTGACGGAGATGTTTCGTGGCGCCAACCAGAGCAGCTTAATGGCTGCATCGTCTGAGGGGAAGTGGTCGCGCGTCTTGATGATCTTGCGAAGCTGCGCATTTACGCTCTCTATCGCATTGGTAACCGGCATGATATAGCCGGTGCCTCACCGTTCCGCGCCGCGCACTTCCGGCGGAAACGCGAAGAAAGGAATTACGCGATCCTAGGCGTTGCGCCAAGCAGCGCGGATCGTCGGGAATTTCTGGCTCCAGAGGCCTTCAGAAAAGGCATTGAGCTCGACCCGGGCCGCCTCGGCACTTGTGGCGGTATAGATCGGCCAGATAGCCGCGGCAAGCGCCTTACGGTCCTTCCAGGTGGCGTAATCCAGGCTGTTGCGAATCAGATGCACGATGCAGGTTTGCAGCGTGGTTGCGGGAAGTACTGCGCTCAGGGCCTCAGGCATGCCCTTCAGCCCTTCGGACACGGCGATCAGGATATCGCCCACGCCTCGCCTCTTGAGATTGTTGAAGACCTTCTTCCAGCGCTTGGCGCCTTCGGTGCCTTCGATCCAAAGGCCCAGGCTAACTGATCGCGGATTCTTAGCCGTAAAACAACCGAACCAGGCAATCAAGTCGAATAAAGGGCTAAATGCTGCCGCATGAAAGCTGAGAAATCCTCGGAAATGGCCCGATCGACCTCCTTGCTAAATATGTTGTAACTGACAACAGGAAATTCGTCCCCGTCGCCTTCACTTGCGTCCAAGCACCAACAAACCTCGTCGTCGTGAAAATAAATCACCACAAGATGATCAGGCAACCCAAAACGATCCCGACAAGTAAATGTGTCACCAAGTACCGACCCACCTGTCATCAACTCGGCATTGTCATCCTCAATCCCGGAAATTTCCGCGGACACAATACCGCCGCCTCCATATACCTCCAAGAATCGCTTATATGACGGTGAAAGTTGCAACCCAAGTAGGGCTTCAAGGCGCTGAACTTGATGTCCAGACGCTGGCCCCAGCCAGAAGATTTCGTTGCCTGCGGCTTCTGCCGCCATGGCAAGTTCATCGTATTCAGCCATTATCAATTCCCCTTGAAATCATCAGCGCGAGACGTCCACCAATCTTGCCGAAAATCGTTGTACTGTTTATTCAAAACGGGATCGTTTCGGAAGCTGAAATACCTTATTAACTCTCACATCAACAAAAATGTGGAGGCCGGGATCAATATCGCTCAGGTTACGGTAAACAGTCAGAACGACCTTCGGTAATCCCCCCATCTTTAGCGATTGCCAGAAGTAGGAACGCTACGCGGCCATGGCTAACCGCTGTTTTGGGGTAAATCCGCCCAGAGCCATATTTGGGCGCTCGTGATTGTAGGACCACATCCACTGCGTGGCGGCGCGCTGCACGTGATCCAGATCGTCCCAATGATATTGGGATAGCCATTCGTAGCGCACGGTCCTGTTGAACCGTTCGACGTAGGCATTCTGCTGTGGCTTGCCCGGCTGGATATATTCGAGTTTTATGCCCCATGCCCCGGCCCACTCGACAATTGCCGCGCTCAGGTATTCGGGTCCGTTATCGCACCGAATGGCCAAGGGCTTTCCCCGCCAGCCGATGATCTGCTTGAGTGTGCGGATCACGCGCTCAGACGGCAACGAGAAGTCAACCTCAATGCCCAGCGCCTCGCGGCTGAAGTCGTCAATCACGTTGAACACGCGGATGCTGCGCCCATCGGCAAGCTGGTCATGCATGAAGTCCATCGACCATACCTGGTTCACGTTGGTGGGCACGGTCAGTGGCTCAGGCGTCTGCCGCATCAGCCGTTTGCGCGGCTTGATACGCAAGTTCAGTTCGAGCTCGCGATAGATCCGGTACACACGCTTGTGGTTCCAGCCGAAGCCTCGAACATTGCGCAGATAAAGGAAGCACAGACCAAAGCCCCAGTTGCGGTGGTTGTCGGTCAGACGTAGCAGCCAATTGGCGATCTCCTCGTTCTCAGCGTCCGCCTTGGTGACGTACCGATAACAAGTCTGGCTGACCCTGAACGCCTCGCAGGCCATCCGGATTGATACGCCGCGATCCTGCACTGCACGTTGGGCCATCTCGCGGCGGCGAGATGGCCTCACCACTTTTTTTCTAGCGCCTCCGTCACGATCTCAGCCTTAAGCTTCTCCTCGACGTACATCTTGCGCAGCCGGGCGTTCTCGGCCTCCAGCTCCTTCATGCGCGCCATCAGAGATACGTCCATGCCGCCGTACTTGGAACGCCACTTGTAGAACGTAGCCGAGCTGATGCCCAGCTCTCGGCACAGCTCAGGAACGGCAAGACCAGCCTCCACGCGCTTGATGGCTTCAATGATCTGGCTATCCGTAAATCTCGACTTCTTCATGCGGTAGAACTCCTCAACGAGAAAATTCTACTTCTGACCTCATCGCTTTTGCGGGGGGATTACCGTAGGTCCGCCAAGTTTCGATATTCTCCTTGGCGTCGGCAAATGACAAGAACCAGTGGCTGTTCAGGCATTCCTGACGGAAGCGGCCATTGAACGATTCGCACTCGGCCATTTCCGTCGCCATTTTGGTATGGTTGACCCCATTTGATGCAGACTGCTTTTTTAGCTCATCAAGAGCATAGACAAGCTCCACACGGCAGCCAACACGGACAAGAGGGACATCTATCTTGTCGTCGACGTAGATCCCGACATCGCGCATCAGATTAATCCGAATCTGCACGACTTCAGCAGACGATCACCCCGCCACATACCCCAACGCCACACTAGCCGCCAGCGCCTCCCGCTTCACCGCCTCGACCACCGCCCCGTCCGCCGACACGTCAAACCCGCCCGTCGCACCCAACGCGGTCAATACCGCGCAGACCCGCCCGATATGGTCATACAGCGGCGCCGACACCGCGCTGATGCCGCGCAGATTCGTGTCCTTGACGGTGGCGCACCCCAACGCCCGCACTTCCCGGCGCAGGGCGCCGATGGGGTCGTCGCGATCCAATAGCGCGCGCTGCTCGGGCGGGGCGTCGGCCAACTCGGCTTGCGCCAGCGCCTGCACGGACGCCTCGTCTAATAGCCCCAGGAACGCGCGGCCCGTCGCCGACCACAGCATCGACAGCACCGACCCGACGCGCACGTTCACGGTGACTGGCAGGCCGGGTTCCTCGAAACGCACGATGGTGGGGCCCTTGTTGCCCATGACGGCGATGAAGCAGGTGACGGCCAGGCTTTCGCGCAGGCGTACGAGCGCGGGTTCGCCGATGCGCAGGGGGTCGGCCTGGCGCATGGCGGCCACGCCGACGTACAGGGCTTCGAGGCCCAGGTGGTACTGCTGGGTGGCGACTTCCTGGTCGACCAGGCCTTCGGCGATGAGGCTCATCAGGTAGCGGTGCACTTTGGCCGGGCTTTCGCCGACGTGGGCGGCCAGGGTGGTGAGGCTGGCGCGGCCGCCCAGACGGGCCAGGCCCTTGAGCACCGACATGCCGGTTTCGGCGGCCTGCACCCGTTGACGGCGCTCGCGCGGGCGCGCGGACGAATCAGGGACGGGTTCGAGGCCGGATTCGGCGGGGAGGTTTTTGCTCATGGGGGGTGCGGCTCCAGATCGGGCGCCCGCAGGGGGACATTGAGACCCAACGCCGGGCGAGGCGGCATCAAGGTTAACCCTTCTTCAAAAATTACGCATTGCGTATATGATTTACGCAAACGCAAACAAGGAATGCAGTTTTGACATTCCTCAACAAGGAGACTTCCCATGCGCAGTGTTAAACACCATGTCCTGGCCGGCCTGCTGGCCCTGCCCCTGCTGGCCGGCGCCAGCGCGTTCGCCCAGCAGCCGGCTGCCGACTATCCCTCCAAGCCCGTGCGCTGGATCGTGCCTTACGCCGCGGGCGGTGGGTCGGATTTCCTGGCGCGCAGCATCGGACAGGGCCTGACCGGCCGCCTGGGCCAGCCCGTGGTGATCGAGAACAAGCCGGGCGGCAACACTGCCATCGCGGCGTCGGAGACGGCGCGCGCCCCGGCTGACGGCTACACGATGCTGTCCGCCGACAACGGCACGCTGGTGTTCAACCCCGCGCTCTACAAGAAGCTGTCGTACGACCCGGCGAAAGACCTGGCGCCCGTGACGCTGATGGGACGCTTCCCGATGATCCTGGTGGTCGGCCCCGCCATGAAGGTCAATTCGGCCAAGGAATTCCTGGCGGACGCCAAAAGCCGCAAGGAAGGCCTGGATTACGCCTCGGCCGGCGCCGGCAGCCCGCACCACCTGGCCATGGAATTGCTCAAGGTCGAGGCGGGCCTGACGATGACGCACGTGCCGTACCGCGGCGCATCGCCGGCACTGGCTGACGTGGCCGGCGGACAGGTTCCCGCCATGATGGTGGACCTGGCTGCGGGCGCCGGTTTCATCAACGGCGGCAAGGTGAAGGCGTTGGCCGTCGCCAACCCGACGCGCCTGCCCCAGTTGCCCGACGTGCCGACCTTCGCGGAACTGGGCCTGAAGAACGTGGAAGCATCCGCGCAAGTGGGCGTGGTGGTCCCGGCCGGCACGCCCAAGCCGGTGATCGACGCGCTGAACAAGCAAGTGGTCGCCACCATCAACGATCCCGCGACGCGCCAGCGCCTGGTGGAGTTCGGCATCGAGCCGGTGGGCAACACGCCCGCCCAATACGCCGACATGCTGACGAGCGAACGCGCCCGCTGGCAGAAACTGATCAGCGACCTGGGCATCACGCTGGATTGAGCATCGCCCGCCCGCCGCGCGTTGCCCCGCGCGGCGGGCCTGCAAGACGAACACACGGAACATCGCCATGAGCCAAGCAACCGCCTCCCCGCGCCCGACGGGCTGTCCCATCGACCACGCCGCGCTGGCCGCCGCGCAGAGCCCCACCGGCTGTCCGGTCAGCGCGCGCGCCGCCGCCTTCGATCCCTTCGGCGACGGCTACCAGCAGGATCCGCCGGAGTACGTGCGCTGGGCGCGCGAACAGGAGCCGGTGTTCTACAGCCCGCAACTGGGCTATTGGGTGGTGACGCGCTACGACGACATCAAGGCGATCTTCCGCGACAACATCACGTTCAGCCCGTCGATTGCGCTGGAGAAGATCACGCCGACCGGGCCCGAGGCCAACGCGGTGCTGGAATCGTACGGCTACGCCATGAACCGCACCCTGGTGAACGAGGACGAGCCGGCGCACATGCCGCGCCGCCGCGTGCTGATGGACCCGTTCACGCCCGAGGAGCTGAAGCACCATGAACCCATGGTGCGCCGCCTCACGCGCGAATATGTGGACCGCTTCATCGACGATGGCCGCGCCGATCTGGTCGACCAGATGCTGTGGGAAGTGCCGCTGACCGTGGCGCTGCATTTCCTGGGCGTGCCGGAAGAGGACATGGACCTGCTGCGCCAGTATTCCATCGCGCACACCGTGAACACCTGGGGCCGTCCCAAGCCCGAAGAGCAGGTGGCGGTGGCGCACGCGGTGGGCAACTTCTGGCAGCTCGCGGGCAAGATCCTCGACAAGATGCGGCAGGACCCGTCCGGCCCGGGCTGGATGCAATACGGTCTGCGCAAGCAGCAGACCCATCCGGACGTGGTGACCGATTCGTACCTGCATTCCATGATGATGGCCGGCATCGTCGCGGCGCACGAGACCACGGCCAATGCCTCGGCCAATGCGATCAAGCTGCTGCTGCAGCACCCGCAAGCCTGGCGCGACATCTGCGAGGACCCGGACCTGATCCCTAACGCGGTCGAGGAATGCCTGCGCCACAACGGTTCGGTCGCCGCGTGGCGGCGGCTGGCCACGCGCGACGTGCAGATCGCGGGCGTTGACATTCCGGCCGGCGCCAAGCTGCTGATCGTGACCTCGTCCGCCAACCATGACGAAAGCCAGTTCGCCGACGCCGACCTCTTTGACATCCGCCGCGAAAACGCCAGCGACCAGCTCACCTTCGGTTATGGATCGCACCAGTGCATGGGCAAGAACCTGGCGCGCATGGAGATGCAGATCTTCCTGGAAGAGCTGACGCGCCGCCTGCCGCACCTGAAGCTGTCCGAGCAGACCTTCACGTATGTGCCCAACACGTCATTCCGCGGCCCCGAACACCTGTGGGTGGAATGGGATCCCGCGCAAAATCCGGAGCGCGCCAATCCGGCCCTGCTGGACGGCATGCATCCCGTGCGCATCGGCGAGCCGTCCTCGCACGCCATCACCCGGCCGATGGTGGTGCAACAGGCGGAGCTGGCGGCCGAGGGCATCCTGCGGCTGCGTCTGGCCTCGCCCGACGGCAAGCCCCTGCCCCGCTGGACGCCGGGCTCGCACATCGACGTGGAATGCGGCGACACCGGCCTGTCGCGCCAGTATTCGCTGTGCGGCGACCCCGCCGAGACCGGCGTGTTCGAGATCGCGGTGCTGCGGGAAGCAGACGGCCGCGGCGGCTCGGCCTGGATGCACGCGCATGCCGTGCCGGGCGCGCGCCTGCGCATCCGCGGCCCCCGCAATCATTTCCGGCTGAACGAATCCGCCTCCCGTCTCATCCTGATCGCGGGGGGCATCGGCATCACGCCGATCAGCGCCATGGCGCGCCGCGCGCGTGAACTGGGCCTGGACTACACGCTGCACTACAGCGGGCGTTCGCGGCGTTCTATGGCGCTGGTGGACGAACTGGCGGCGCTGCACGGCGATCGCCTGCACCTGCACATCAAGGACGAGGGCGGGCGCGCGGACTACGCGGCCCTGCTCGCCCAGCCCACCCCGGGCGCGCAGGTGTACGCCTGCGGCCCGCAAGGCCTGCTGGACGCGCTGGCGGGCTGCTGCGCGGCGTGGCCCGAGGACGCGCTGCGCGTGGAACACTTCCACTCGACGCTGGGCACGCTGGACCCGACCAAGGAGCAGCCTTTCGAGGCGGTGCTGAAGGATTCGGGCATCGTCATCACGGTGCCCGCCGACCAGACCCTGCTGACGGCGCTGCGCGGGGCCAACATCGACGTGCAGAGCGATTGCGAGGAAGGCCTGTGCGGATCGTGCGAGGTGCGCGTGCTGGAAGGCGACATCGATCACCGCGACGTGGTGCTGACGCGCGCGGAGCGCGAGGCCAACAACAAGATGATGGCGTGCTGCTCGCGGTCGTGCGGGGGCAAGCGGGTCGTGCTGGAGCTGTAGGCGTCATCGCCGCACAAAAAAGCGCCCCGGCGATTCACGCCGGGGCCATCCCTGCACCACACACTGCTGCTTGCTCAATCCTTCCCGATCAGTTCGGGAACACCTTGATCTGGTCGCTCTTCAGGACGTCGGGGGTCAGGCTCTTTTCGATCCAGGCCATCGACGTGTCCGACACCCCCGGCGTCACCAGCTCGGCCGGCACGATGGTGATGTCGGCCAGCACCTTGAACGGGTACTTGTCGCTCTTCTTGGTCACGCCGAAGAGCTGCGCTTCCAGCGCCTGGCCGTCAGCGCGGTGCATCTTCACTTCGCGGCCGTAGCCCTTGAAGCTCACGTCATGCATGGCGGCGGCCACCTGTTCGGGCGTGGGCCAGTTGCCGCCGTTGTCCTTGATGGCCTTCTCGTAGCCCGCCTTCAGGCCGTTGATGCCCTGCACCATGTGGTAGACGGAATAGATCGGATAGGCGCCGGTCTTGTCGTGGAACTTCTTCACGAAGGCCTGGTGCTTGGGATCGTCCTTGGTTTCCGGATGCAGGAAGTAGTGGTCGCCGCGCGCGCCGACCAGCACGCCTTCGGGCAGCGCGTTGCCCAGGCGCTCCAGCGAGCTCTCCGCCAGCGACAGCACGAAGGTCGAGTTCTTGAAGAGGTTGCGCTGCGAGGCCTGGCGCACGAAGTTGTCCAGGTCGCCGCCCCACGAGGTGGAGACGATGACGTCCGGCCGCAAGGCCTGCAGACGGCTGATCTCCGTGGAGAAGTCCGCCGCGCCAAACTTGGGGAACATCTCGGCCACGACCTTGACGTCGGGCTTGAACTTCTTGAGCGCGGCCAGGAAGATGTCGCGCGAATCGCGGCCCCAGGCATAGTCCTGGTTGACGATGGCGATGGTCTTGAAGTCGGGCTTGACCTTCATCAGGTACAGCACCTGCGCGACCATTTCGGTAGTGGCGTTGGCCTGCGTGCGCACGACGTATTTGTAGTTCTTGCCTTCCAGCGCCTTTTCGGTGCCGCAATCCCACATCACGTTCAGGACCTTCAGGTCCTCGGCCACGGGCGCGACGATGTTGCAATTGCCGCTGGAAATGGCCGACAGCATGACGCGCGTGCCGCCCTCGGCCAGGCGCCGGTACTCGGACAGCAGCTTTTCGCCGCCGCCGCCTTCGTCGATGTAGCTGGGCACGATCTTCACGCCATCGATGCCGCCGTTGGCGTTGATCTCTTCGATCAGGATGTCGGCCGCGTCGCGCGCCGGCACGCCGAACACCGAGGCCGATCCCGACAGGAAGGTCGAGATGCCGATGTTCAGTTCCTTGGGCTTGTCGGCGGCGATCGCCAGCGTGGCCAGGCCCGACAGCAGGGTGGCGCCCAGCAGGGCCGCCAGTCTTGAGGTCTTCATGGTGTTGTCTCCAGTGTTGTAGTCGGGTCTGTGCCCTTAGAAAACGATGGCGTCGCGCAGGCTGCCGCCGGTGGCGAGGTGATCGAACCCCTCGTTGATCTGGTCCAGCGAAAAAGATCGGCCCATCATGCGGTCCACCGGCAGCCGCCCGGCCTTGTACAGGTCGATGTAGCGGCTGATGTCGATGGCCGGCACGCCCGACCCCAGGTAGCTGCCCCGGATCTCGCGCTCTTCGCCCACCATCTGCGACAGCGACAGCGGGAAGCTGAACTTGGGATTGGGCAGGCCGGAGGTGACGGTTGCGCCGCCGCGGCGCGTCAGCTTGTAGGCCGTTTCAAAGGCAGGCACCGCGCCGGCCATGTCGAAGCCGAAGTCCACGCGCCCGCCCGCCAGGTCCATGAGGTCGTCGTCGGTCTTGACCTGTTTGGGATTGACGACGTGGGTGGCGCCCAGCTCCCTGGCCAGCGCCAGCTTGTCGTCGCTGAGGTCGATGGCGACGACGCGGCGCGCGCCCGCCGCCACGGCGGCCAGCAGCGCGCTCAGGCCCACGCCGCCCAGGCCGACGATGGCGGCGGTGTCGCCCATCTTGATGCGCGCGCGGTTGATGACGGCGCCCGCGCCGGTCAGCACGGCGCAGCCAAAAAGCGCCGCCTCGCGGTGGCTGAGTTCGACGTTGACCTTGACGCAGGAGCGCCGCGACACCACGGCGTATTCCGCAAAGCACGACACGCCGGTGTGGTGGTTGATGTATTCGTCGCCGATGTGCAGGCGCCGTTCGCCGCCCAGCAAGGTGCCCTGGGTGTTGGCGGCCGCGCCGGGCTCGCACAGGGCGGGACGGCCTTCCATGCAGGGGTTGCAGCAGCCGCAGCTTGGCACGAAGACCATGGCGACGTGGTCGCCGGCTTTCAGGTCCGTGACGCCGGGACCGGTCTCGACGACTTCGCCCGACGACTCATGGCCCAGCACGATGGGCACGCCGCGCGGCCGGTCGCCGTTGATGACCGACAGGTCGGAATGGCAGAGCCCCGCCGCCTTGATCCTGACGAGCACTTCGCCGAACCCGGGCGGGTCCAGTTCGATGTCCGCGATGGTCAGGGGCCGGGTCTGCGCGTAGGGGCCTTCAACCCCCACGTTCCGCAATAGCGCCGCTTTGATTTTCATGCGCAGCCCCTTGCCTAGACGGTGCGGCCGCCATCGACCGGGAATTCCACGCCGGTGATGAACTCGGCCGCATCGCTCGCCAGGAACAGCGCCGCCGCGGCCACGTCGGACGGCTGGCAGAAGCGGCCCAGCGGAATGGTCGACACAAATTTCGCGCGGTTCTCGGGGGTGTCCGGCAGGCCCATGAAAAGCTCGAACATGCCGGTCACGCCCATGACCGGGCAGATGGCGTTGACGCGGATGCCTTCGCCGCCCAGTTCGACGGCCATGGACTTGGACAGCACGTTGACCGCGCCCTTGGACGCGTTGTACCAGCTGAGGCCCGGACGCGGACGGATGCCGGCGGTGGAGCCGATGTTCAGGATCACGCCGCGCTTCTGCTTGCGCATGACGGGCACGACGGCCTGCGCCATGTGATAGATGGACTTGACGTTGATGTCGAACATGCGGTCGAAGGTGGCCTCGTCCACGTCCAGCATCGGCTGGTTCTTGTGGGTGATGGCGGCGTTGTTGACCACGATGTCGACGGCCCCGAACTTGTCCAGCGCGGCGCGCACCACGTTGTCGATGTCGGCGCGGCTGGACACGTCGGCCTTCACGGCCAGCGCGGCGTCGCCGATGTCCGCGGCCACGCGGTCGGCGGCTTCTTTATTGATGTCGGCGATGACCACCTTGGCGCCTTCCTTGGCGTACAGCTTGACGATGCCCTCGCCAAAACCATTGCCCCCGCCCGTGACGATCGCAACCTTGCCTTGCAACTGGCTCATTTTTTGTCTCCGTATGATGCGCGGCGATCACTCGCCATAGAACTGAATCAGGGTCTTGGTCGTGCTCATTTCTTCCAGCGCGATGAAGCCCTTCTCGCGGCCGTGGCCGCTCTTCTTCACGCCGCCGAAGGGCAGCTCCACGCCGCCGCCCGCGCCAAAGCCGTTGATGTAGACCTGGCCGCACTTGATGCCGCGCGCCACGCGCTGCTGGCGGCCGCCGTTCTCGGTCCAGACCGCGCCCAGCAGGCCGTAATCGGTGGCGTTGGCCAGGCGGATGGCCTCGGCCTCGTCCGCGAACGGCAGCGCGACCAGCACCGGGCCGAAGATCTCCTCGGTCAGCAGGTCGCTGTCGTGGCTGGTGGCGGCAAAGAGCGTGGGCTTGACGAAGAAGCCGCCCTTGGGCACGCCGTCGGCGATGCCGCCCTCGGCCGCCACCGTCAGGCCCTCGGACAGCCCCTTGGCGATGTAGCCGTTGACGCGGTCGTACTGCGCCTTGTTGACGACGGGCCCGCAGGTCAGGTCCATGTCCGGCGTGCCGGCGCGCACCTTGGAGAACTCCTCGCCCAGCGCCTTCATGAAGTCGGCGTAGATGCCTTTCTGCACCAGCAGGCGGCTGCCCGCCGTGCAGGTCTGCCCGGTGTTGTGGACGATGCCCTTGACGATGGCGGGAATGGCCAGCTTGTAGTTGGCGTCGTCAAAGACGATGTGCGCCGACTTGCCGCCCAGTTCCAGCACGCACTTGACCGCGTTGAGCGCGGCGGCCTGCTGGACCAGCACGCCGACCTCGTTGGAACCGGTGAAGGTGATGAAATTGATGCCCGGATGCCGCGACAGCGCCGCGCCGGCCTCTTCGCCCAGACCCGTCACGATGTTCAGCGCGCCGGGCGGAAAGCCCACTTCCAGCGCCAGTTCCGCCACGCGGATGATGGACAGGCAGGCGTCCTCGGCCGGCTTGACCACGGCCGCGTTGCCCATGGCCAGCGCGGGCGCCACGCTGCGGCCGAACATCTGCGCGGGGTAGTTCCACGGGATGATGTGGGCGGTGACGCCCAGCGGCTCGCGGATCAACTGCACCGAATAGTCTTTCTGGAACGGAATGGTCTGGCCGTGCACCTTGTCCGCCGCGCCGCCGTAGAACTCGAAGTAACGCGCCAGCACGGTGATGTCGCCGCGCGCGGTGGACATGGGCTTGCCGGTGTCGCGCGATTCAAGCTGCGCCAGTTCCTCGTGATGCGCCAGCACGCTTTCGCCCAGGCGCATCAGCAGCCGGCCGCGCTCCAGCGCCGTCATGTCGCCCCAGGCGCCCCCCAGCGCGTCGCGCGCCGCCTGCACCGCGGCGTTGACGTCGGCCTGCTGGCCGCGCGGGATGGTGGTAAACACGTCACCGTCTACGGGGGAAACGACCTCGATCGTGCGCCCGTCCTGGGCGTCGACCTGGCGGCCGCCGATAATCATCTGCGTCATGGAATGTCTCCGTGGAAATCAGTTCAGCGTGATCGAGCCGCGCTCGATCGTCCATATCTGGTCGGGAATGTCGCCCAGCAACTTGACGTTGGATTCGGTGATCACCACGCACAGGTCGGGCTGCATCTCCTTCAGCCGTCCCAGCGCCTCGGTGTAGTCGCGCGCCAGCTTGGGCGCGAGGCCCTGGAAGGGCTCGTCCAGCATCAGCAGCCGCGTGCCGACCATGACCGCGCGCGCCAGCGCCACCATCTTGCCCTGCCCGCCCGACAGCGCGGAGCCCGAGCGCTTGAGCATGGGCTCGATCTGCGGCACCACTTTCAGCACCGTGTCCATCCGCGCCTGGATCTCGGCCTTGGACTGGCCCTGCACCTCGCAGGGCAGATGCAGGTTTTCCTCGACCGTCATGGTCGGGAAGATGACGCGGTCTTCGGGCGCGTAGCCCACTTTCATGGCGGCCCGCTTGTGCCCGGGCAGTGCGGTGAGGTCGGCGCCGTCGAAGGCGATGGTGCCGGAGCGGATGCGCGTCAGGCCCATGATGGTGCGCAGCAGCGTGGTCTTGCCCGCGCCGTTGCGCCCGACGATGCCGATGGTGCGCGAGGCTTCGAAATTGGCGCTGACGTCGCGCAGGATGCGATTGCCCGCCAGGTCGACATTGATGGCCGATAGGTTCAACATGGTTCAGGCCCCCAGCACTTCGCTTCTGATCTGCGGATTGTTCAAGACCTCGTCGGGCGATCCGTCCGCGGCCACCTTGCCCGCGATCCAGGCCGCCACGCGCGTGGCGTAGCGCGACACGATGTCCACGTCATGTTCGACGAACCAGCTCGTGACGCGGCGTTCGTCCAGCGCATGCATCACGGTTTCCATCAGCCCGAACTTGTCTTCGGACGCCACGCCGCTGGTGGGCTCGTCCATGATCAGCAGCTTGGGCTGCAGCGCCAGCGCCATGGCCACGTCCAGCAGCTTGCGCTTGCCCTCGGGCAGCTCGATGCAGGCCTCGTCGGCGTCGGGCAACAGGCCCACCAGGTCCAGGGTGGCGTCCACCTCGCGCCCGTCGATGGTGCTTTCCAGCGAGCGGAACCAGCTCAGTTCCTTGTTGCGGCGCGCGGCGGCGATCTGCACGCATTGGCGCACCGTGTGCTCGGTAAAGAGCTGCGGAAGCTGGAACGAACGCCCCATGCCCAGCCGCACGATCTTGCGCGGCGCCATGGCGGTGACGTCCTTGCCGTCGAAGTACACCTTGCCCTTGGAGGGCGTGAGGTATCCCGTGCAGATGTTGATGAAGGTGGTCTTGCCCGCGCCGTTCTGCCCGATCACGGCCAGGCGTTCGCCTTCGTGCAGTTCAAAGTTGATGTTGTCGGCGGCCACCACGCCGCCGAAGGCCAGGTACAGGTCGGTGGTTTGAATGAGGGGTTTCATCGTCAGTTCCTTGCCGCGACCTGCACGGGAGCCTGGGCGCGGCGCTGCGCGCGCTCGCGCGACTTGATGCGCTTGGTGATCTGGCCGACAAAGCCCGTGGGGAACATGAAAATCACCAGGATGAGCGTCAGGCCCAGCAGGAACTGCCACAGTCCGGGGAAGTACGCGGCGGAGATCAGCTTGACGGACTCAAAGCCCACCGCGCCCAGGAATGCGCCAGCGGCATGGCCCGCGCCGCCCAGGATGGTGATGAAGACGAACTCGCCGGAGCGCAGCCACGAACCGATTTCCGGCGTGACCAGCCCTTGCATCAGGGCCAGGATGGCGCCCGAGAAGCCCACGACCACGGCCGACAGCAGGTAGCCCTTCCACATGATGAAGTAGGCGGAGAACCCCAGGTACTCGATGCGCGTTTCGTTGGTCTTGATGGCCGACAGCGCCTGGCCGCTGCCTGAGCGGAAGTAACGCTGCACCCACCAGCCCAGCGCCAGCGAGAGGACGAGCGTCAGCACCAGCAGCGCGCGTTCGAAGGATTCGCGCTCCATGGCGATGCCGGCCAGGGTCGGACGCACGATGCGCATGCCGTCCGAGCCGCCCGTCAGCGTGTAGAGCTTGCCCAGCAGCGCGAACAGCACCATGCTGAGCGCCAGGTTGAGCATGCCGAAGAAGATGCCGCGGTAGCGCACCACGAACAGGCCGATGACGACGGCGGCGGCGAAGCTGGCGGCCACGCCGGCCAGGATCAGAGCCAGCGCGTCCAGGCCGGGCATGGCCTTGGCCAGGAAGGCCACGGTATAGGCCGAGATGCAGGCGAACATGGCGTGGCCGAAGGAAATCTGTCCGGCGCGCGCCATGACCGACACGCCCAGCGCGGCGATGGCATAGGTCAGCCCGATGACGATGGGCGTGATGGTCCAGGAATAGGTGTAGCCGAGGAACAGCGTGAACAGCGCGGCCAGCAGGCTGAGGACGGGGACTTTCATCAGATCGTCCTCGCTTGGGCAACGGTGAACAGGCCATGCGGACGGATGATCAGCACCAGCACCATGATGATGTAGGGAATCGCCACTTCCAGTTCGGGCGCGGTGTACACGGCGATGGCGCGGATGATGCCGATGAGCAGCGCCGCAATCAGCGCGCCGGTGATCTGGCCCAGCCCGGCGGTGGCGACCACGGCGAACGACAGCACCGTCATGTCCGTGCCCGCGCCCGGCACCAGCGAGGTGGTGGGCGCAGCCAGCGCGCCGCCCAGCGCCCCCAGGATGGTCGCGATCACGAAGGTGACGTAGCCGATCTTCTTGGCATTGATGCCGAGCGAGGTCGCGACCTCGCGGTTGTGTGTCGTGGCCACCGTCTGCTTGCCCAGCTTGGTGTGGCGCAGGAAGTATTCCAGGCACACGTAGGCCAGCAGCGCGGTGACCGGCACCACCACGAGCTGGTAGGTGGTGTAGGTGATGTCGCCGATTTCGATGTTGCCCAGCCGGTTCACGACTTCGCTCGCGCTGTAGGGCTGCGCGCCCCACAGCAGGCGCTGGATGTCTTCCAGCATCAGGAATGCGCCGAAGGTGAGCAGGAGCTTGAGGATGGGGTCGTAGTTCTGGGCGCGGCGGATCAGGACGAACTCCATGATGCTGCCCAGCGCCAGGCCCACCGCGATGGCGGCCAGGAACAGGGCCGCGAACAAGAGGAAGGGAGAGTCGGTCTTGGGCGCCAGGAACATGACGAGGCTGGCCGCGGCATAGCCGCCGAAGGCGTAGAACGCGCCGTGGGCGACGTTCAGGATGCCCATCACGCCGAACACCAGGGTTAAGCCCATTGATACCAGGAACAGCAGACTGGCGTAGGCCACGCCGTCCACCAGGGCGAGAGGCAGTAGATCCAAGGTCAAGCGTCTTCTCCCAATACGCTGAGCACGGGCGCGGCGATGATCGAATGCGCCGCGCGGCGTGCGGGCTTGCG
The DNA here is from genome assembly GCF_900156745.1 of Achromobacter sp. MFA1 R4. Classification (NCBI taxonomy): domain Bacteria; kingdom Pseudomonadati; phylum Pseudomonadota; class Betaproteobacteria; order Burkholderiales; family Alcaligenaceae; genus Achromobacter; species Achromobacter sp. MFA1 R4. The sequence continues at coordinate 1,248,828 of NZ_LT707065.1, forward strand.
CCCTGGACGCGCCCGGCGCGTCCTTGTCTCGTTGTCAACCTTGCCGTGCCCGCTGCGCGGTGCGTGTATTTGCTGCGTGCTGCGTGCTGCGTGCGCAAAGGGCCGGAAGGCGCTTTATTCAGGCTGTCGGTTCGCCCCGACAAATCGCCGGGCAAACCCGCCTGGGTATGTGTGCGAAGTATAGGTAGGGGTTTATCGGCCAGCTATTTATCTTTGTGCAAGGCGGGTTTAACAAGCGGTGGAGTGGCCGCCGGCTGCGGCCCGGCCGCCCCCATTGCGGCCAGGGGCGCCCGCGTCTGATAGTCCGGGATAATCCGGATCTGCGCCTCGTCCGGCAGGCGTACATAACGGCCTAGTCCATCGGGCGCAAGCGCCCCGACGTCCAGCAGGGCCAGGCGCTCGCCCGCGGCGTCGCGCACGTCGATGCGCAGCTGCGGCGGCGCGAGGCCATAGCTCTCGCCTTCCTGCGGCGTCAGCGTGCGGTCGCTGCGGACCTGCGAAAACAGCGCGACGAAGCCGGCCGCGTCAAAGCCCGCCGCCTGCCCGGGCGGCGTGGCGGCCCAGCCCTGCGGACCGCGTGTCAATTGGACCGAGCCGGCGGCCGAGGCAAGCGTCACCTGCGCCGCGCGGCCGGCGTCCCAGGCATAGAGCCGCGCGGGTTTGCCGCTGTCGTCATGCAGATGGGTGTGGCCGTGGTGCTGCGCCGGCGATTCCGCGGCCTCGTGCCATTGCCACGCCGACAGCGCGATGCCGGCCGCCAGCAGCGCGGGCCAGAAGGCGCGCGCGGCGCTCACCGGCGCCTCCACCACAGCAGCAGCCCGGTCAGCAGCGCCAGCAGGGGCAAGGCCACCGTGCTGGTCCAGAACACCGCGCGCATCTGCCGGTTGGTCAGCTCGACGCGGCGGCTTTCGTAGTGGCGCGGGCGGATCGACAGGAGCGCGTCTTCGCCTGCCAGCAGCGTGACGGCGTTGGTGAACAGCGCGCCATTGCCCAGCGTGGCGAAATGGCGGTTGATCGCGAAGTCGCTGTCGCCCGCGACCAGCAGCGTGGGCCGCGCGGCGCCGTCCTCGCGGGCGGCCTGCGCACTACGCGTGGCCAGCGCCATCAGCGTGTAGCGCGACGGCGGCTGGCCGGGCGGATGGGCCTGGGCGGAGGTCTGCGCCAGCGGCGTCACCACCACGCCGGGCGGCAGGCCGTCGCCCGCCGGTTCCAGCCCCGCGGCCCCCGGAAAGAAGCTCAGCGGCAGGCCGCGCGTCATCTTGTGGCGCGTGTAGTCGCTGACGGCCGGGCTGCCGGGATCGTTGCGGTAATGGCTGCCGGGGTCGCTGAGCGCCCCCGGCGCCAGCGCAATGCCGAAATCGGCCAGCAGGTCATCCAGGCCGTGCCGCGTGTCGGGCTCCAGCAGCAGGAGCGTCTTGCCGCCCGCGGCGGTCCAGCGGCGCAGCGCCTGCGCGTCGTCCTGGCCGAACGCCGTGCGCGGTCCGGCGGCCACCACCACTGCGCAGCGCGGCAGGGCCTGCGCCAGGCTGCCCGCGCCGACGGCGCGCGTGGAAAACCCCAGCGTCTGCAAGGCGTTGCGCGCCATCGCCATGCCGTGCTGCTCGTGCACCTCGACGCGGGCCACCAGGTTCTCGTCGTGGTCGTGTTCCTCCAGGTCGTCCAGCGAAGTCAGGCTGTCCAGCATGGCCTCGCGGTGGCCCTGCGTGAAGCAGACCGTCTGCGCGCCATTCTGGCTGATGCGGATGAGCGCGTTGGTGAAGTCGGTCTCGGTGCCGCCGTTGATCGTGGTGCGGCGCTCGCCCGAGGCCAGCACGGCGCTGCCCGCGAACTGGATGCCGGCGGCGCGCGCCTCGGCCGGACGCAGCGCGGGGTCCACGCCGCGCACGCGGATCAGCGGGTTCTCGCGCTCGTACTGGCGCAGCAGTTCCAGCGCGTCGACCATGCTTTTGTTGCGCAGGTCGTAGAACCACGTCACCTCGACGGGCTGGCGCACCTGGCGCGCGACCTCCAGGCTTTCCGGCGCCAGGCTGTACACCCGCTGCGCGGTCAGGTCGATGCGGCCCAGATGGCGCGAGGCCCACAGATTCAGCGCCAGCAGCAGCGCGGCCACGGCCAGCACGGGCAGCCACAGCGACAGGCGCCGGCCGGCGCGGCGCAAGGCGGGGCTCATCGCAGCCTCCAGCGCTTCAGGTTGACCGAGGCCACCATCAGGGCCAGCACGGCCACGCTGGCCAGCGTGACGGTCGCGGGCCCGGGCAGCACGCCCCGGATGAAGTCCACGTGCTGGGCCGACAGCGACAAGGCCTGGAAGAACGGCGACAGCGCCGGAAACGCGTCCAGCGCGGCCGGGTAGTCGATGAACCACAGCAGCACCAGAATGCCCCAGGTGGCGCTGGCGGCCACGATCTGGTTCGCGCAGGCGCTGGACACGGCGATGCCGATCGCCAGGAACAGCGCGCCGTACAGGAAGACCCCGATGTAGCCGCCCACGATGGGGCCATAGTCCGGCTCGCCGTACCAGGCCAGCGGCAGCACCGCCGACATGGTGCCCGCCAGCATCAGCGCCAGCATGGTCAGCCCCGCTGCGTACTTGGCCGCAACCAGCGTGAAGTCCGACAACGGCAGGGTCAGCAGCAGTTCCAGCGTGCCCTGCCGCGCCTCTTCGGCAAACGCCCGCATGCTGACCAGCGGCATCACCAGGATCAGCAGGATGGTCATGTTGTGGAACGCGGTCACCATCTGGCCGGTGCTGACGAAGAACAGGTTGAAGCTGAACAGATAGCCCGACAGGGCCCAGAACACCGCGACGACGGCCAGCGCGACGGGCGAGCCGAAGTCGGTGCGCAATTCCTTGCGGTACAAGGCCGCGAAACCCTTCATGCGCGTCTCCGTAGCGGGGGATCGTTGGGCGCCAGCGCCGCCAGCAGGCGGGCCTCGACGGCTTCCTGCGCCGGCAGCACGGCGCGCAGTTCGGCGTGGGCCAGCGCCACGCGCATCGCCGCGTCGCACGCGGCCGCGCCGGCGGCCGGGGAGTCCCAGGCGATGCGCCACTTGCTGTGGCCGCCCTCCAGCAGGGAAATGTCCACGGTCTTGACGCCCGGGCAGGCAGACAGGGCCGCGTGCAACGCGCCGTGCCGGGCCGTGGGCAGGGCAAGCTGCAGGTGCAGCGCCGTGCGCGATTCGCCCAGCGCCTGGTCCTGCACCAGCCGGCCCTCGCGCAGGATGGCGATGCGCGAACACAGCGCCTCCACTTCCTGCATCAGGTGGCTGCTGAACACCACCGCCCGGCCTTCGGCGCAGCGCCGGATCATCGCGCGCGCCTCGACGATCTGCACCGGATCCAGTCCATTGGTGGCCTCGTCCAGCAGCAGCACCGGCGGGTCGTTCAGCACGGCCTGAGCCAGTCCCACGCGCTGGCGCTGCCCCTTGGACAACCGCCCGATCACCGAGCGCGCCACGCCCTGCAGATCGAACCCGTCGATGGCGCGCTCGATGGCCAGGCGGCGCGCGCGGGCGCCGCCCTGCACCTTGACCCCGGCGCCGAATTCCAGGTACTGCGTCACCGTCAGCGCGTCATACAGCGGCGCGCGCTCGGGCAGATAGCCGATATCGGCATTGCCGCGGCCCGGCGCGGGCGCGCGGCCGCGGATGGTGATGCGCCCGCTGTCGGGCGTGTAAAAGCCCGCCATCAGGCGCAGCGTGGTGGTCTTGCCGCTGCCGTTCGGTCCCAGCAGGCCCAGGATCTCCCCCGGCCTGACGGACAGGCTGAGGGAATCCAGGACCTGGCGCGGCCCGAACGACTTGCAGACCTGGTGCAAGGCGACGGCGGGCTCCATGGCGCGCTCAGTCGAAGACTTTGGTCTTGGCGTTCTGCGCGTGCTGCTCCGCGTCGTGGCTGTACCAGAGCTGGCCCTGGCGCGCGTCGCGGATCTGCTTGAGGCGGTCGATGGCCTGCATGGACGCCGCGGTGTTCCAGGTGATGCCGGGGATCACGCCCGCCTCGTTTTCACCCGTGTAGATGGCGTCCGCCGCCAGCAGCACGGTGCCGGTCTTGGGCAGCTTCACCTGCAGGGATTGGTGGCCCTGCGTGTGGCCCTTGGTGTCCAGCAGCACGATGGTGCCGTCGCCGAACAGGTCGAAGTCCCCTTCCACCTGGATGAAGTCGTAGTCGCGCGTGGTGTCGAAGTCCTTCATCACGTAGGCGGCGCGCTGGAATTTTTCGGGCCACCAGGCGGCGCGCAATTCGGCCTTCTGCACGACATGCTTGGCCTTGGGGAACATCTTGATGTTGCCGGCGTGGTCCAGGTGGAAGTGCGAGTAGACGACGTACTTCACGTCGCTCACGTCAAAGCCCGCAGCCTTGAGCTGGCGGTCGATGACCTCGTCGCGGCCCTGGATGGAATTGAAGGCGCCGCACAGGCCCTGTCCCCAGTAGTTGGCGCAATTGCCGTCCGCCGTGGCCTGGTTCATGCCGGTGTCGAACAGCACCAGGCCGCGCGGGTGCTGGATCACGTAGGCGGGCACCGGAATCTTGATCTTGGTGCCCACGTCGACCATGGCGGTCATGAAGCCCTTGTCCAGCTCGATCTTGCCCACCGACAGCTGCATCAGCTTCACGTCGGTGGGCGGCGCGTCGGCGGCTTGCGCCCATCCGCCCGCCATCACCGCCACCGCTCCAACCATTGCTTTCCAGCTCTTGCTCATTGTTGTCTCCTCGGACCAACAGGGGGAAGCCGCAGCCATGGCGGCGCGGCCAGTCAGCAAGCTCCCGGTGTGTCCCGGGTTCACATCGTCGACAGGGTGTTTCCCGTGCAAGGGCGCCTTGCGGCAGGCCGCAGCGCGCGCGATCGGGGCGCTCGGCCGGAAACGGCATCTGGCGGCCGTTTTCTCTGTTGCGCACTCTGACGCAGGCGCGAAGGGCTGCCAATTAAGGATTGATTAAGCAGGGCTTCGCCGCCGGCGAAGTGGGGGGAACCCTAGTAGCCGGACGGCGAGCCCGCGCGAGACGGGCAGCCAGGGGTCGAAATTCAATCGGCCGCGTGGCGCGCCTGCAGTTCCGCGAAGGACACCAGTTCCCCCGCCAGCGCGCTGGCCATGACTGTGGGCGGGCTGGCCAGCCAGACGCTGCCCGGTCCCGACCGGCCGGGGAAGTTGCGGTTGATGGCGCTGATCGTCACCTGCGAGGGGTCGGTGGACGATCCGGGTCCGCAGTTGGCGCAGGCGCCGCACGACGGCTGCAGGATGCGCGCGCCGACCGCGGCAAAGGTCTTGTCGTAGCCCTGCGCCACGCAGTAGTCCCGCACCGCGGTCGTGCCGTATTGCAGGAACAGCGTCACGCCCTCGGGCAGCGTCAGCCCGCGCGCCACCGCCCAGGCCAGGACCTGATGGTAGTGATCGAAGTCCTCGCGCTTGCCGGCGGTACAGGAGCCGCCATAGGCGATGTCGATGCGCGGCCGCGCCGTGAGGGTCGACAGGGGCACGCCGTTGCCCGGATCGCCCGGCGCGGCCACCAGCGGCGACAGCGCCGCGCAGTCCACGCGCAGGATGGCCGCGTATTCGGCGCCCGGATCGCTGCGCATCCAGGGTTCGATGCCGGCGTCCACGCCGCGGCGTTCGCGCAGGAAGCGCGCGGTCTCGGCATCGGGCGCGACGATGCCCGTCAGCCCGCCCAGCTCGGCGGTCATGTTGGTCAGCGTGGCGCGCTCGTCGATGGACAGGCCGGCGATGGCCGCGCCCGCAAACTCGAACACCTTGCCCACGCCCGCGCCCGCGCGGATCTCCGGCAGGGCCAGCAGGTGCAGCACGATGTCCTTGGCCGTGACGCCGGGCGGCGGCGCACCGTCCAGTTCGACGCGCAGGCTGGCCGGCAGCGTCAGCCGCACCGCACCCGTGACGAAGGCATTGGCCATGTCGGTCGTGCCCACGCCGAAGGCCACGCAGCCCAGCGCGCCGCTGTGCGGCGTGTGCGAGTCCGTGCCCACCACGACCTGCCCGGGCAGCGCGTAGTGCTCGGCCATCATGGCATGCGAGATGCCGGCCACGTTGGCGCCGGCGTCGCGCGCCGCCTCGGCCTCGGTCAGCGTGCGGTGCTGGCGCAGCCCATAGGCGTCGGCAAAGTCGCGCTGGGCCTGGCACATGGCGCGCACGTTGGGGACGATGCCCGCGCGCACGTGGTTCGGGCTTTCGTCGACGTACGAGGTGTGGTCCTCGAACACCACGATCCGTTCCGGGTCCACCAGCCGCAGGGGCCGACCGAACCGCGCATGCAGCATATGGGCGGCCATGCCGGTGTAGTACTCATGGATGAAGCGCCAGTCCGCGCGGAGGAAGACGCCCGCGCCCTGCTCCGGGTCGGCCGCCGTCGCGGGCGTCTGCAACAGATGGCGCAGCACGATTTTTTCGAACAGCGTGCGCGGCGCCGGCCCTTCCCGGCCGGCCGCGGGCGCAACGTCGCGCAACTGCGCCTGTCCGAAGGCCAGCAGCCCGCCCGCCCTGACGATGGCCGCGGCCAGCGCGTCACGGCCCGCGACGATCTCGTCGACCGTGATGCGCTCACCGCGTTGCAGGCGCGCCGCGAGGCCCATGTCGGTGCTGGTGTAGAGCCCGATGTTGTCGGCGTTCTGGCGATAGATGCGCTCGAAGCTTTCCGCGATGACCAGCCGCACGCCGGCCGACTTCTCGGCCATCGGGCTGTGCTCGCGCGAGGACCCCTTGCCGTAGCGCTTGCCCGCGACGACCACGTTGACGCCCGCCTGCCGGACCGCGTCGATGCCGATGGGCAGCGCGCCGTCCGCGCGAAAGCCGGTGTAGGGATAGCGGCCCAGCTTCTCGTCGAAATGCGTCAGGATCGGCACCGGCGTGATCTCGTCGGTGGAGATGTCGTCGCGCAGCGGCGCGGCCGCTTCCTGCGACAGCGCCGCGCCGCCGAGCTGCGCGGTCACGCGGGCGGGGTCTTGCGACAGAAAGAGCAGGCGGGCCGGGGCGTCGAGGATGGTGGCGGCAGTCATGGCGATACGGTCATTCGATGGTGACGCCAGCCGCCTTGACCAGCGCCTGGCTCTTGGTGAGTTCCGCAGCGAGCGTCTGGGCGGCCTCGCTGGCGCTGGTGCCCTGCGGCACGAAGCCCTGCGGCGACAGCGCCTTGAGCACCGGGGCCGACTGCATGGTCTGGCGGGTCGCGGCCTGCAGCTTTTGCACGATGTCGGCGGGCAGCCCGGCCGGCCCGATCAGCGCGATCCAGGCGTCGTACGAATAGCCCTTCACGCCGGCCTCGTCCAGCGTCGGCACGTCCGGCAGGACCGCCAGGCGCCCGGGCGTGCTGACGGCCAGCGCCCGCAGCTTGCCGGCCTGCACCTGCGCCAGCACCGAGGGGGTCGCCAGGAAGGCGACCTGGATCTGTCCCGACATCACATCGGTGATCAGGGCATTGCCGCCCTTGTACGGGATATGCATCATGTCCACGCCCGCCTTGGACTTGAGCAGCTCGCCCGCCAGATGCAGGACGCTGCCCGTGCCCGAGGAGCCGTAGTTGATCTTGCCGGGTTGCTCGCGGGCGGCCTTCAGCAGGTCGCCCATCGTCTTGTACGGCGAGTTTTCCCCCACCACGACCACCAGCGGCGTGGTGCCGATGACGGAAATGGTCGTGATGTCCCGGACCGTGTCGTAGGGCAGGCTTTTGTACAGGCTGGGATTGATGGCGTGGTTGGACGACACGATGCCCAGCGTGTAGCCGTCCGGCTTGGCCGACACGAGCTGGCGCGTGCCGGGGATGCCGGCCGCGCCCGCGAGGTTTTCGACGATCAGGGGCTGGGCCAGCGCCTTGCCCAGGTTTTCGGCCACCACGCGCGCCACCACGTCGGCGGTCGAGCCGGGCGAGGTGGGCACGATCAGCCGGATGGGACGGTCCGGATAGCCGGCCGCCGCCGCGGTCGATGCCGCGCACAGGGCGCCAAGGGCGAGCGCACAGCCCGCAAGGAATCGGGTGGGGGTCATGGTGTCTCCGTATAGGACGCAGCGGGGTCTGGATGCCCCGTACCGGCGATGAACGCGCCTTGACTATACGAAGACCGCGGACAATGCCGAAGTGTCATCTCGGCAGTCCCGCCATCGCGAATGGCGACGGCGGCGGGGCGGCGCGGGTCAGCCCTGCTGCGCCAGGAACTTGACGAGGGTGCCCGCGGTGGCCGGCAGCTGCGCCTGGCCGGGAAACACGATGCAGAGCTCGCGCCGCGCCCAGTCGTCCGACAACGGCCGCACCACCACATCCAGCGCCTGCAGGTACAGTTCGGCCACCTGCTGCGGCATGACGGCGATGCCCAGGCCGGCGTGCGCCATGCGGCACAGCGCGTCCAGGCTCGCCACGCGGATCTTGACCGACAACGTCCTGCCCAGCGCCGCGGCCCGTGCGGCCAGCAGCTGCGTCAGCGCGCTGTTCTCGCGCAGGCCCACGAAGGTTTCCTCGGCAATGTCCGCCAGGCTGAGCTGGCGCGCGGCCGCCTTGGGATGGCCGGACGGCAGCATCACGGCAAGCCGGTCGCGGCGGTACGGCAGCAGCGTCAGCCCCTCCGCGCCCGCAATCCGGTTGCAGATGCCGAAATCGGCGGCGCGCTCGCGCACCAGGCGCAGGACGTCGGGGCTGTGCTGCTCTTCCAGGTCGATGTCCACATCGGGAAAAAGGCGCTGGAACGCGGCCACGTCCTCGGGCAGGAACTGCACGATGGCCGACAGATTGGCCACCACGCGCACCCGTCCCTTCACGCCCTCATAGAACCGCGACAGCTCCGCCCCCATGGCCTCGACGTCGCCGATGATCTGCCGCGCGTGGCGCAGCACGGTCTGCCCGGCTGGCGTCACCGTCACGCCACGGGTGTGCCGGGCGATCAGCGGCAGGCCGATCAGCGATTCCATGTCGGCGATGCGCCGGCTGACGGCGGACGGCGCGATGAACTCGCGCTCGGCGGCCCGCGCGATGCTGTTTTCCTGGCACACCGCCACGAAGAGGCGCAGCGAGGTCAGGTCGAGTTTGCGGAGGATGCTTTCCATGGAGGGACAGGACCGGGCGGCGGGAAGCGCCCGGCATTGACGGGGGATCGTACACCACGCCCCCCGGCGCGCGCTCAGGCCGCCCGTTGCGCCGGCGCGGCCCCGCGATACCGCTCCCACAGGGCGGCCTGGCGCACGCGCGCCGCTTCCACGCTTTTCTCCTTGACGTGCCCATACCCGCGGATCGCGTCCGGCACGTTGGCCAGTTCCAGCGCCGCGTCGCGGTTGGCGGCGTCCAGCGTGCGGGCGAACTCCTCGGCCAGCGCGAAGTAGTCGGCCGCGAGCTGGCGCTCCATGCGCCGCTCGGCCGTCCGGCCGAACACATCCAGCCAGGTGCCGCGCAGGCGCTTCATGGGCGCCAGCGCGCGAAACGCCCATTCCATCCACGATCCGTACGCGCGCTTCTGCAGGCGTCCCCGCGCGTCGCGGCGCGCGAACGCAGGCGGCGCCAGGTAATAGCGCACCTGGTAATCGCGGCCCGGTTCGCCCTCGAACTGCGCACGCAGCCGGTCCTTGAACGCGGGATCGGCGTGCAGCCGCGCCACCTCGTATTCGTCCTTGTAGGTCATGAGCTTGGCGAGGTTGCGCGCGACGGCGCGGGTGACGTCGCCGCGCTTGTCCCCGAGCGCGGATTCACGCGCGCGCACCGCGTCCACGGCGGCGAGGAAACGCCGCGCATAGGCCTCGTCCTGGTATGCCTGCACGTGCGACGCGAGCCGCTTGACCAGGGCATCCAGGGACTCCGGCAGGCTCACCACGCGCTCCGCCGCCGCGGGACGCAGGGCCTGCACGCCGCGATGCGCCGCCTGCCGGCCCAGCTCGAACGCGGCCAGGTTCTTGTCCACCGACACGCCGTTGATCTCGATCGCGCGGCGCAAGCTGGCGAGCGACAGCGGCAGGCCGCCCTTCTGCCAGGCATAGCCCAGCAGCAGCGGGTTGGCGTAGATGCTGTCGCCCAGCAGCGCCTCGGCCAGCGGGCCGGCCTCCAGGAAGTTGCAGTTGCCGCCCGTGCTCTGCGTCAGCGCGTCCTGCGCCTGCGCGCCGGGAAAGCGCCAGGCCGGCTGCGACAGGAACGTGGCCGTCGGCGCGGCGCTGCTGTTTACCACGGCGCGGCCATGCTCGGGCCGCAGGCGCGACAGCACTTCGGGCGACGCCGACACCAGGGCGTCGCAGCCGATGACCAGGTCGGCCTCGCCCAGCGCCACGCGGGTGGCGTGCAGGTCCTGCGGCCGGTTGGCGAGCTGCACGTGGGACAGCACCGCACCGCCCTTCTGCGCCAGCCCCGCCATGTCCAGCACCGTCACGCCCTTGCCTTCGATGTGCGCGGCCGCGCCCAGCAGCGCGCCGATCGTCACCACGCCCGTGCCGCCCACGCCGGCGACCACCACGCGGTAGGCCGCGCCCGGCGCGATGTCCGCGCGCTCGGGCAGGGGCGCCTCGGGCAGCGCGGGTGCGCCGCCGCCCTTGCCGGGCTTGCGCGGGACCGCGCCCTCGGCCGTCACGAAGCTGGGGCAGAAGCCCTCCACGCAGGAGAAATCCTTGTTGCAGGACGACTGGTTGATGCGCCGCTTGGTCCCCATCGGCGTGTCCAGCGGTTCGACGGACAGGCAGTTCGACTGCACCGAGCAATCGCCGCAGCCTTCGCAGACCGCCTCGTTGATGAAGGCGCGCCGGGGCGGATCGGGATACTCGCCGCGCTTGCGGCGGCGGCGCTTCTCGGTGGCGCAGGTCTGGTCGTAGATGAGCACCGTGGCGCCCTCGATCTCGCGCAGTGCGCGCTGCACGTCGTCCAGCGCCTTGCGATGGTGGACGTCCACCCCGGCCGGCAAGGCCAGCGCGCCCGTGTACTTGTCCGGCTCGTCGGTCACGACCACGGTCTTGACCACGCCTTCGGCCAGCATCTGCGCGGCGATCCGGGGCACGGTCAGCACGCCGTCCACGGGTTGCCCGCCGGTCATGGCGACGGCGTCGTTGTAAAGAATCTTGTAGGTGATGCGGGCGCGCGCGGCGACCGCCGCGCGGATGGCCAGCAGGCCCGAATGGAAATACGTGCCGTCGCCCAGGTTGGCGAAGATGTGGCGCTCGGCGGTGAAGTCCTTCTGGCCCAGCCACGCCACGCCCTCCCCGCCCATCTGGCTGAAGGTGTCGGTGTCGCGGTCCATCCACATCGCCATGTAATGGCAGCCGATGCCCGCCACCGCGCGCGAGCCCTCGGGCACGCGGGTGGACGTATTGTGCGGACAGCCGGAACAGAACCAGGGCTTGCGCTCTTCCACCAGCGTGGGACGGTTGGCCTCGCGCTCCTTGGCGTCGATCACGGCCAGGCGGGCCGCGATGCGGGCGCGCAGGGCCTGCGAAAGGTCGGCCTTCTCCAGGCGCGCGGCGATGGCGCGGGCGATCAGCGCGGGCGACAGTTCATAGCGCGCGGGCAGCAGCCACCCGCCGCGCGGCGTGGACCATTCGCCGCCGCCGTTCTCGCGTTCGTCGAACTTGCCGTACACGCGCGGGCGCACATCGTCGCGCCAGTTGTAGAGCTCTTCCTTGAGCGCGTATTCCAGGATCTGGCGCTTTTCCTCGACGACCAGGATTTCTTTCAGTCCGGTCGCGAATTCGCGCGCGTCCTGCGCGTCCAGCGGCCAGATGCAGCCCACCTTCAGCACGCGGATGCCGGCCTGCGCACAGGCCGCTTCATCCAGGCCCAGGTCGTTGAGCGCCTGGCGCACGTCCAGATAGGCCTTGCCCGCGGTCATGATGCCAAAGTGCGCATGCGGCGAGTCCAGCACGACCCGGTTCAGCCGGTTGGCCCGCACGTAGGCCAGCGCCGCGTACCACTTGTGGTCCAGCAGCCGAGCTTCCTGCGCCAGCGGCGAATCGGGCCAGCGGATGTTCAGCCCGCCCGGCGGCACGCCGTCCTGGGGCAGCACGATTTGCACGCGCGATGGGTCCACGTCCACCGAGGCGCTGGATTCCACGACATCCGTCACGCATTTCATCGCCACCCACAGCCCCGTGTGGCGGCTCATGGCCCAGCCGTGCAGGCCGTAGTCCAGGTATTCCTGCACGTTGGACGGGTACAGCACCGGAATGCCGCTGGCGATCAGCACGTGTTCCGACTGGTGCGCCACCGACGACGACTTCGCGGCATGGTCGTCGCCCGCCAGCATCAGCACCCCGCCATGCGCGGACGAGCCCGCCGAGTTGGCGTGCTTGAGCACATCGACCGACCGGTCCACCCCGGGCCCCTTGCCGTACCACATGCCGAAGACGCCGTCGCGCTGCGCGCCGGGAAACAGATTGAGCTGCTGCGAGCCCCAGACCGCCGTGGCCGCCAGGTCTTCGTTCAGGCCGGGCTGGAACACCACGTCGTTGGCCTTGAGATGGCCCTTGGCCTTCCAGAGCGCCTGGTCCAGCCCCCCCAGCGGCGATCCCCGGTACCCCGAGACATAGCCCGCCGTGTTCAGGCCCGCCTGCACATCGCGCTGCTTCTGCATGAGGGGCAGGCGCACCAGCGCCTGCGTGCCGCTGAGGTAGACGCGGCCGGTGGGCTGCGCGTATTTGTCGTCCAGCGACAGGCCATGGGTATCGGCCACGCCGGGGGGTAAAGGGGCGTTCATGGGGGGCTTGTCTCCTGCCATCCGCGGCATGGGAATCGGGTGTTTTCCGCAGTGTAGGTAGGGCCATTGCCATCGTATATTCATATATTCGTGTAACTGGTATCTGAAAAACGCATGGCCAATGACGTCACCCTCCGGCAACTGCGCTACTTCGCCGCCGCGGCCCGGACCGGGCGGTTTTCCATGGCGGCGGCCGACGAGCACGTGTCGCAGTCGGCGGTCACCAATGCGGTGCTGGCGCTGGAATCGCAGCTCGGCGTGCGCCTCTTCGACCGCCACCCGCACGGGGTCACGCTGACGCCCGAGGGCCACAACTTCCACCAGCGCGCGCGCGACGTGCTGGACGCGCTGGACGATGCCCTGCGCGAACCGGGCTTCCAGCGCTATGCGCTGCGCGGCTCGGTGCGGATCGCGGCGTCCTATACCGTGCTGGGGTACTTCCTGCCCGATCTGCTGGCGCGCTTTCGGCGGCGCTATCCGGACGTCGTGCTCGATCTGGTGGACCTGGACCGGCCGGAGATCGAAAACGCCGTGGCCAGCGGCGACGTGGAGCTGGGCGTCGCGCTGCTGTCCAACGTGGACCGGCGCGAGCGCTTCGGCCATCAGGTGCTGGTCCGCTCCCGCCGCCAGCTCTGGGCGGCATCCGGCCATCCGCTGACCCAGGCCGCGGCGCCGTCCCTCGCCGACATCGCGCGCTATCCGTACATCCTGCTCGAAATGGACGAGGGCGAGCGGTCCACCCTCTCCTACTGGAAGACGCACGGCCTGCAACCCGACATCGCGTTCCGCACGCGCTCGATGGAAGCGTTGCGCGGGCTGGTCGCGCACGGCTTTGGCATCACGATGCTGTCGGACATGGTCTACCGCCCCTGGTCGCTCGAAGGGCGCAAGATCGAGGCCGTGCCCATCACCGACGCCGTGCCGCCCATGGAGGCCGGCCTGCTGTGGCACCCGCGCGCGGCCATGGCCAAGCCGGCCGAAGCCTTCCGGCAGTTCATGATCTACGCCTGCGGCGTGTGATCCGGCGGCGCCCCGCCCGGGGAATCGTCCGCCTTTCTGCACATATCAGACAGCGCCGATAGCAGGCGCGCGAGCCCCTTCCTACCATGCGTCATCGCCCACTTTTCCCTCCCCCACGGGAGGAAGGCCCCGTCTCGCGCCCTCGCCATGAATCAAACCGCCGCCGCCGAACCCGCGCCCGTCGCCTGGGGAATCTGGATGTCCGCCCACGCCGGCCACCCGATCCCGGGCATGCGCGTGCACTCCCTGCACGAGCAGCCCCTGTGCCTGCGCGCGGCGTCTGGCGCCCTCGTCCCCCATCGGGCCGCTGAAGCCGACGGCACCGAGCACTCGGTATTCGGCGTGGGCGAGGACCGCCGCGCCTGGATCCAGAACGCCTGCGCCACGCTGTCCTGCCGCGTGAACGGCGCCGAAATGCGCCCCGGCGAACGCTGGCCCCTGTCCGACCGCGACGACATCACCATCGGCCTGACCCGGCTGTCGGTGGTGCAGGCCGATTCGCCCCTGCAATGGGAAGCCTGGGACGGCTGCCGGCCGGGCGACGCCCTGGACGACCAGGCCGCGCTGCTCGCCCTGCGCGCCCTGAACGACACGGACACGCACGCCGTGCCCTTTTTGCCCGAGGACCGGCGGCACAGCCGCCGCGGGGCCGACCCGGATGGGCTGCCGCAGGACGCCAGCGATCCCCTGGCATCGCTCGCCACGGAATTCGACCAGGCCATCCAGGGCACGCACCAGGGCCTGCGCGCCTTGCACAGCCCCGCGCCCGGCCTGCCCGGCAGCACCCTGCCCCCGCCGCCCGATCCCTTCGAGGCCCCCGCCGCCGCCCCCGCCACGCGCATGCTGCTGGAGGGCCTGCTGCCCGAGGCCACCGACATCGACAGCATCCTCGCCGACATGAATGCCTTCGACGAATCCCAGTTGTTCGCGCCACCGCCCGCCCAGGACGTGCTGCGCCTGCTGGCGGACCAGGCGGGCGCCAGCGCGCCGTCCCGGACGATCGCCTCGCTGGCCCGCCGCGAACACCACGACCTGTCCATCGACAGCCATTTCCAGCAAGACCTCTCCGAATCCGCGCAATGAGCCGTAGAAAACCATGTTGAAAACCGCCGCCCCCCCTGCCGATCCCCGCGATTCGCTGCGCCAGTTGCTGCGCGGCCGCACGCTGGAGTGCGCCATTGGCGACGCCACGGGCAACATCCAGCGCCAGCCGGCCGACGTCGACCTGCGCTGGGTGCTGTTCCAGCTGCTCTGCCTCAAGGGCGACTGGGTGCGCGCCCTCAAGCAGCTTCAGATCTGGGCCAGCCTGAACAGCAGCCATCTGCGCATGGCCCAGATGCTGCGCGAGCTGCTGCGCGCGGAAGCCTACCGCGACGAAGTCATGAAAGGCCACAAGGAACCCGGATGGCTGGATGAGCCCGCCGACTGGTCCAGGCAGCTCACGCAGGCCATCCACGCCCTGGAATCCGGCAATCCCGCCCGCGCGGACGTGTTGCGGCGCCAGGCCCTGGACGTCGCGCCGGAAGTCCCCGGACACGCCAACCCCGGGGCCGGTTTCGCCTGGATCACCGACACCGACACCCGCTTCGGACCGAACTGCGAACTGATGTTCTCCGGCGGCTACCGCTGGATTCCCTTCTCCCTGATCGCCCGGCTGTCCTTTCCGCCGGTGCAGGGCGCGCTCGACCTGATCTGGCGCCAATGCAAGATCACCCTGCGCGACCAGACCGAGCTCAGCGCCTACATGCCGACCCGCTATCCGCTGCTGCGCGACCAGACCGACGCGCAGAAGCTCGCCACGGTCACCACCTGGGCCGACCGAAGCGACACCACGGTCACCGGCGCCGGCCAACGCACCTGGCTGACCGATACCGGCGAGATCGCCATGCTCAGCGTGCTCAGCATGCACTTCGAGGGGCAGTCCGTTGAATGCGCGTGAAGCCTTTCCCAAGGTCCGCTACCTGCCCTCGCTGTTCGACCGGCTCCGCGACCACGATCCCCGTTCGCCCCATGAACGGCCGGACGCGTATGCGCCCGATGCGGCGGCCATGCAGCGCCTCATCCAGCGCGACCTGGCCCTGTTGCTGAACACCAGCAACCTGGGCGCGGCGCTGGACGCGGCGCGCCACCCGCAGGCCGCCCGCTCGGCGGTGAACTACGGCCTGCCGCCGCTATCGGGCAGCCTGCGGGCGCAGCACAACGCGTCCAGCATCGAAAAGCTGGTGCGCGAAACCATCGTGGCCTTCGAGCCTCGCCTCATCCCCGAAACCCTGTCGGTGCGCGTCCTGCCCCCGGCGCAGCCGGGCTCCTACAACGTCATCCACCTCGAAATCAAAGCCTTGATGCACTGGTCGCCCTACCCGCTGGAGTTCCTGGTCCAAACCCGGTACGACCTCGAGTCCTCGCATGCGTCGGTCGACGGCCGGAGCGGGTTCTGACCATGGATCCCCGGCTGCTCGACTACTACAACAGCGAACTGACCTACCTGCGCGAACTCGCCGGCGAATTCGCCGCGGCCCACCCGAAGGTCGCCCGCCGGCTCGGCATGCAGGGCGTGGAGGTCGCCGACCCCTACGTCGAACGCATGATCGAGGCGTTCTGCTTCATGGCGGCGCGCGTGCAGCTCAAGCTGGACGCGGAATTTCCGCGCTTCACGCAGCGGCTGCTCGAAGTCGTCTACCCCAATTACGTGGCGCCCACGCCATCGATGAGCGTGGCGCGGCTGCACCCCGCCACCCGCGAGGGCGACTTCAGCCGCGGCGTGCGCGTGCCCCGGCACAGCGTCTTTCGCTCGGGCATCACCCCCGGCGAGCAGACCGCGTGCGAATTCCGCAGCAGCCAGGACGTGGTGCTCTGGCCGATCGAGATCGCCAGCGCCTCGCTGACCATCGTGCCGCCGGACCTTCCCGACATGCGCCGCCACCTGGCCACCGGCCAGAACCTGCAGGGCGCGCTGCGCATCCGCCTGCGCACCACCGGCGACGTCAAGTTCTCGCAGTTGCGCGGCCTGGACGAACTGTGCTTCTACATCACCGGCGACGAACGCATCACCTCGCATCTCTTTGAACTCATCCACGTCGGCTGCGTGGCCGCGGTGGTGCGCGGGGCCGACGACGATCGCGGCGGCCACGTCATCACGCGGGGCGCCGTCACCCATGCGGGCCTGACCGCCGCGCAAGCCCAGCTGCCCACCACCTGGAACGGCTTTCACGGCAACAACCTGATCCAGGAGTACTTCGCCTTCCGCCAGCGCTTCTACTTCTTCAATGCGACGCAACTGGCGCGCGGCCTGGCATCCGCCGACGGCCAGGAAGCCGAGATCATCCTGCTCCTGGACCGGCTGCCGCAGGCCCTGTCCACGCACGTCAACGCCTCCCGCTTCGCGCTGTTCTGCACGCCCATCGTCAATCTCTTCGAAAAGCGCACGGACCGCGTCGAAGTCGACCGCGCCAAGACCGAACTCCACCTCGTGCCCGACCGCAGCCGCCCGCTGGACTACGAAGTGTTCTCGGTCCAGCGCGTGGTCGGCCAGCAGGCCAAGAGCGCCAGCGAGGTGGTCTTCAATCCGCTTTATCACACGCTGCACAGCGACCTTGGCAACAACGGCCGCTACTTCTCCGTCAACCGCGAGCGCCGCGTCCTGTCCGACAACGCCCGCAAGTACGGGACGCGCACGCTGTATGTGGGCACCGAGGTGTACCTGTCCCTGGTGGACCAGTACGAAGCGCCCTATGGCGCAGACATCCGCTACCTGTCCGTCGACGCGCTGGTGACCAACCGCGACCTGCCCCGGCTCATCCCGGTCGACGGCCACAACGACCTCTCCATGCGGGAATCGATTCCCATCGAACGCGTGTCGCTGCTGCACCCGCCCAGCATCCCGCGCGAACCCTACGCGCAGGGCGAAGCCGCCTGGCGGCTGATCCGCCAGCTGAGCTTCAACTACATCCCGCTGGCGGACCTGAACGAAAGCGACGGCGGGCAGGCCCTGCGCAACATGCTGCGCCTGTTCCTGCACGCCGGCGAGACCGATCTTTCCAACCAGATCGATGCCCTGGTGGGCTCGCGCATCACCCGCGTGACGCGCCGCCTGCCGCGCCACGCGCTGATGGTCTACGGCCGGGGCATCCATTGCGACCTCACCGTGGACGAGACCGGCTTCTCCGGCGTCAGCCCCTACCTGTTCGGCCTGATCCTCGAGCAGTACATCGCGCGCCACGTCTCGATCAACGTGTTCACCGAAACCTCGTTGCGCTCGATCCAGCGCGGCGACGTGGCCCGATGGGCGCCCCGCCCGGGCGGGCGCAGCGTGGTCTAGCCATGGAACCGCTTCCCCACCCCGCCCCGCCGGCGCCCGCGCTGCGCGAATGGTTCGACCCGGCACAGCCGTGGAAGACCAGCTTTCTCGGGCTGATGCGCGCGCTGGCCGCGCAGATGTCCGACGCGCCGGTCCCCGGCGCCGCCCTGCTGCCCAGCGAGGAATCGCACCGGATCGGGCAGCGCGCCAGCCTGGTGTTCGCCCCCAGCGAAGTCGCCGCGGTCGAGCACGACGGCGCCCGCATCCACGTGCAGTTGCACAGCCTGGGCATGTGGGGGCCGCAGGGGCCGATGCCGCTGCACATGTCCGAGCAGGCGTACACGCGCGTCGAAAGCCACCACGACCGCACGCTGACCGACTTCGCGGACCTGTTCCATCATCGCGCCCTGTCGCTCTTTTACCGCGCGTGGGCGGCGGGGCAATCGACCGCTTCGCTGGACCGCCCGGCCGAAGAGCGGTTCACGTTCTACATCGGCAGCCTGATCGGGGACGATCCCCGCGACAGCGCCGCGCTGCACCCCGCCACCCATGCCCGCTACGCCGCGGCCTCGCATCTGGTGCGCGAGGCCCGCAATCCCGAGGGCCTCGCGCGCGCCTTGTCCTTCTATTTCGGCGTGGACGTCGAGGTCGAGGAATTCATGCCCAACTGGATTGGGCTGGACGTCGGCGGCCGCGGCATCCTGGGCGTGCCGTCGCCCGCCGCCATCCTGGGCGGGCAGGCCACGCTGGGGCACTCCATTCCCGACTGCCAGCACCGCTTCCGCCTGGTGATGGGACCGCTGACCCTGGAGCAATACCTGCGCCTGACGCCGCACGGCGACGACCTGCCCACGCTGGTGGACTGGGTGCGCACCTTTGTCGGCTACGAATTCGACTGGGAACTGCAACTGCTGATCAAGCCGCGGGCGGCGCCGTGCGCGCGCGCCCGGGCCGACCATCGCCTCGGGTACTCCACCTGGCTCGGCGAAGCGCCGACCGACGCGCCCGTGACCGGCATGGTGTTCGAGCCCGAGCACTACCGCGACCCCAAGGCCCCCTGAACGAGCGCAACGCCATGGACACCGCCACGCCCGCCGACCTCGGCCCCGATTCCGACCTCCTGCAACCGCTGGAAGGCCCGTTGCCCTGCGGCCCGGACCTCGAATACGACCCCGACTTCGTGGTCCTGCACGCCAACGTCGCACCACGCGGCGACGCGCAGTACGGCGACTTCGTCGACGCCGCGCCCGCCATCAACTGGGCGGACGCCGAACGCGACTGCCGCGCCCTGCTGGCGCGCAGCAAGGACCTGCGCCTGCTGATCGTCCTGGCGCGCTGCCGCGTGCGGCAGGCCGGCGCGGCGGGACTGCGCGCGGCGCTTGCGCTGATCGACGCCATGCTGCGCCGCTATCCCGGCGCGCTCAATCCTGTTCCCCTGCTCGATGGCGACCCTGATCCGCTCATCGTTTCCAACGTCCTGGCCGCGCTGGCGGACCCGGACGGCCTGGCGGCGGACGTGCGCGACATCGGCCTGCCCAAGAGCATGGGCACGCCGCTGAAGGTCCGCGACATCGAACGCGCGCTGGCCCGAACCCGCGCCAAGGATGCGCTCTCGCCGGAGGCCGCGACGCGGCTCGTGTCCGACCTGCACGACCGGCGCGACCCCGTGGTCACGGCCCTGTCGAAGGCCTTTGCCGCGCTCGGCCGCATCCAGGACTGGGCCGCGCAGCACCTGGACGGCGCCCGGCCGGACCTGGGCGTGCTGGTCCAACTGCTGCAGCCCTTCCACGCGCCGACGGCCGCGCCGCCGGTGCAGACCGGGCCGGCCGCGGCCCCGGCGCCGTCCGAACCGTCCGCGCCCGGCGGCGCGCCGCCCGCCGCCGCGCTGCCCTTGGACCCGGCCGCGCCGGCCCCGGCGCTCTTCGGCGCGGCCGTCACCCGCTGGGACATGCTTGAAACGCTGCGCAGCGCCCGCCAGTGGTTTGAGTTCCACGAACCCAGCAGCCCGGTCAGCGTGTTGCTCAAGCAGGCCGAACGCATGGTCGGACGGCGCTATGCCGAGCTGCATCGCATGGTTCCGGCCGAGCTGCTGGAGCAATGGGACGCCCCGCAGGATTGATCCACGTGCCCTCTCGAATGATGTCGAAACAGGAGTAAGACCCATGAAACGCATATGCGCGGCA
The DNA here is from genome assembly GCF_900156745.1 of Achromobacter sp. MFA1 R4. Classification (NCBI taxonomy): domain Bacteria; kingdom Pseudomonadati; phylum Pseudomonadota; class Betaproteobacteria; order Burkholderiales; family Alcaligenaceae; genus Achromobacter; species Achromobacter sp. MFA1 R4. Next base: position 1,268,984 of record NZ_LT707065.1, read on the forward strand.
GTCGCCCTGGCGGCGCTGTTCCAGTTCCAGAACGCCCACGCCGAATGCCGGAAGATTGTTCCCGCGGACTATGACAATTGGCTGGGCATGGAGGATCCGGTTCCCGGTGTGATCGACTACAACGCCGAGCATGTAGTCACGTTCGGAAGCGGTCTCATCGACGTCGAGTCGACGCTCCCTGTCAACGCCACCATCGCGACCGGCGAATCGGCGCCAACGGGACACACCTACATCCTGCGTTGCGACGACAACGTCGGCACCAACCGGTTCGAGCTGACCCCCGATAACGGCGCGGACATCCAGCCTTCGGGTGTGGACGGGATCGGCTACCGCGTCTTCTACAAGCGCGCCAGCGGTACGTCGACGCAGTTTCCGTACATCAACTATTGGACCGCGGACCGAACCGAGTATCCCGCCATCCCGGCCGGCAACACCTTCGTGATCGAACTCGTCAAGACCGGCCCCATGCCAAGCGTATCGACCCTCAATCTGGGACAGGTGGCGCGCATTGCCGGCGGCGGCGACGGCGTCACCGCCCTCAAGGTGCTGGCCAGCCCGGTCACCCTGCGCGTGCTGCCGCATTGCCAGGTCACCGGCGATAAACCGTTGCTGGTGGATTTTGGCCAGTTCGGTCCAAGCGAGGTGTCCGCGATCAGCGGCCCGACCCAGCCGGTGACGATCAACGTGGCCTGCGATGGTCCCACCCCGCCCAACACGGTGTCGGCGACGCTGGCGGCGCAGCCCGACCCGATCGTCAGCGATTTCATCAAGAACGGCGGCACCGCCTCCGGCCTGGCGATCCGGCTGCGCGACGTGGCCACGCAGGCGGTGCTCAAGCCGCAGATTCCCACCAGCGTGCTGACCCAGAGCTCGCCGGGCTACAACACCGCCTTCAATCTGGAAGCCTCGGTGCTGCGGGTCGGCGCCGCGGCGGCCGTCCCCGGCACGATCGACGCCCAGGCGGTCGTCACCCTGACTTTCCTCTGACCCCCCGCACCCGCATGAGCCAGACGACTTCCACCATCTTCGTCCAGATCGCCAGCTACCGGGATCCGGAACTCATCCCCACGCTGCGCGACCTGATCGGCAGCGCGGCGTTTCCGGACCGCCTTCGCATCGTGGTCTGCTGGCAGCACGGGCCCGACGAACATGTGGGCATCTTCCTTAGCCAGCAGTTCCTGCAGTGGGAGCTGCAACCCGGTTCGCCGTTCAACCTGCATACGTTTACATTCGGGGGTGCGCGCATCGAGCTGATCGACGTGCCCCATGAACAGTCGCAGGGCGCCTGCTGGGCGCGCAACCAGATCCAGCAGCGGTACCGCGACGAAGCCTATACGCTGCAACTGGACTCGCATCACCGCTTCGTGGCCAATTGGGACACCGCGGTGATCGGCATGCTGGAACAACTGCGGCCGCGCAGCCCCAAGCCGCTGCTCACGGCCTATCTGTCGTTCTACACCCCCCCTGCGCCCGACACGCCTTTCATCAAGAAAGAGGAGCCCGCGCTCGGCATGCGCTTCGACAGGTTCAGCCGGGGGGGGCCGATCCTGTTCCGCTCGTTCACGCTGCCCAACTGGCGGACGCTGCACGAACCGGTCCCCGCACGTTTCTACAGCGGGCACTTTGCCTTTGCCGATGGCGCATTCGCGCGGGAAGTCCAGCACGACCCGGACTACTTTTTCCACGGCGAGGAAATCTCCATCGCCGTGCGCGCCTTCACGCACGGCTATGACCTGTACCACCCGCACCGCACCCTCGCCTGGCACGAGTACGTGCGCGACGGCCGGCGCAAGATATGGGACGACCACGACAAGACGGCGCGCGACGACGGACGGGTCCGCCTCACCTGGAGCGAGCGCAATGACCTTTCGATGGCGCGCAACCGCGTGCTGTTCGGCATGGAACCGGAGGCCGGGGATACGGAACTGTCCAGGAACGATCCGCGCGGCAGCGCCTACGGGTTCGGCACGGCAAGATCGCTGGCGGACTACGAGGTCTACGCCGGCATCAGCTTTCGCGACCGCGCCGTGCAGCCGGAGGTGCTGGCGCATGCGCCTCCCGACCTTGGCGCCGTGAGGCCCGGCGCGACGCTGGATCGCGCCACGCTGCGCCGTTCGAACGACGTGCGGGTGGTCGCCCATCACACGTCCATCGACGTCGCCGCCTGTCCACGCGCCACGCGCTGCACCGTCCAGGCGCTGCGCGACGACGGCACCGTGCTGCACGAAGACGACGCCGACATCGAGGCCGCGCGGCAGCACTGCCATGGCGAATGGTTCGACCGCGACCTGGCGTTCATGAGCGACCTGGGCGTAAAGCCCGCCGCGTTTCGCATCGTGCTGCGCGATGCGCACGGCGAAACCTTGAAGGCATTCACGAGCGCCGTGGGGTAAGGGCGGGCCCGCCCGGCTACGGGACGCGCGCGGCGGGCGGCAGCGCGCCGGCCCACAGGACCGGCGCGCGCTCCGGAATCGTGATCCCCGCGCGCGCGCCAACGCCCGGCGTCCCCACCGCCAGGCCGGTGGGATTGGCCTGCATCGCGGGCGCGCCCACGTAGCGATACGGGCTGACCCCGGGCGGCGCGTCGCGGTCCGGACTCAGGTAGCGGGCGGTGAGCGGGTCATAAAAGCGGCGGCCATTCCAGCAGATCGACACGTCCGGGTCCATCCAATGGCCGGCAAAGCCCGGCGGCGCGGGCGTGTCCACCACGGGTGGGCCAATCCGTTCGCCCCAGGCCCGTATGCCGCCAAGCCAGGCGACGCCCCCGTCGCCGTCCAGGACCGCGCGCACCCGGCCCGCCGCGTCCACATACAGGTATTGCGCCTGCGGCGCGGCCCAGCCTGCCGCTTTGTGGGGCCGCCGCTGGATCAGCCGGGCGACCGGGGCGTACGACAGGCAGCCCGGACGCGCCGGCGCATAGAGGTAGGTGACGCGCAGCAACGGGGTGCGCTCCTGCATCAGGCGCAGCCCGTCCCACACGAAGCGATGGGTCCACGCATCGCCCGCCTGCGCGAGACGCCGCGCGGCCAGCCGGCCGGCCGCGTCGTACGCATACGCGACGGCCACGCCGTTCTCCCGGGCCTGGATCAGCCGGCCTGCCGCGTCCCACTCGAATGACGCGCGGGACAAAGGGCCGTCGCGTCGCAGCACCCGCCCCCAGGGGTCGTACGCCAGCGCGTGCCGGCCGACCCGGGCGGGACGATGGTCGGGCGCGGGGCTGGGCGGCGCCCACCCCGCGCTGTCCAACGCAATGACGTTGCCGCCCGCATCCCAGGTGGTGTAGACCATGCCGGCCTCGCCGAGGCTGCGCACCAATTGGCCACGCCGGTCGTAGTCGTAGAGCCGGCGCCCCAGCGCGTCCGACTCTTCGACCAGCCGCCCCGCCGCGTCCCGCCGTTCGCTCCGGTCGAGACCGTCGATCCGCGTGAAGCCGCCAGCCACCCGCGCCGACGTCTCCGACCGCGTCCCCGCCGTCTCGTCGATGACGATGTCGCGCTGCACGCCGCCCGCAATACGCATCGTCTCGCGGCCAGCGCCATCGTAGATCAGCGTGGCCAGCGTCACGGTCTCTCCCTCCAGCGCATAGCTCAGTTGCACGGCCCGCTGCCCGGGGTCGCGCGCCGCGTACAGGGCCAGGCCGCAAGGCAGCCGGTACGCGGCCACATGGCCCTGGTCGTCGATATGCCGCTGCAGCGTGCCGCGCTCGCCGGTTTCCCCGACCACGCGGCCATGGGCGTCATAGGCGAACACCAGGCGGGATGTCCCCCCATCGCCCTCAGCGCGGACCTCGGCCAGCCGGCCGTGGTCATCGTGCTCGAACGCCCAGCGCAGGCCCGCGCGCTCGCGGCGGGCCAGGCGTCCCTGCGCGTCGTAGCCGAACTCGGTGTCGGCGCGCATTGCGCCGGCGATGTCCGCCTGATGCGTGACGCGGCCCGAGACATCCAGGCGGCGTTCGATGGTCACCCCGTCCGCATCGCGCCGCGCCCACGCGCGGCGCACCACGTCCATGATCCAGCGCTGCGTGCCGCCGCCCGGCCCTTGCACCTCGAGGCCATGGCCTGTCGCATCCCGGGCATGGCGCGTGGTGGCGCCTTCTTCGTCCGTAAGCTGCGCCAGCGCCCCTTGCGCGTCATAGCGCCAATGGCGCGTGTGCCCCGCGGCATTGGCCAGCGAGACCAGGCGTCCCCCCGCGTCATACACGGCCAGCCGCGCCCGCGTGCCGTCGCCGACGCGCACCTTGAGATTGCCGACGTCGTCCCGCTCCCGCACTTCCAGCGGATGGCCGGGCCCGCCCCGTGCGCGCAGTTGGCCGTCATCGGTCCAGGCGTACCGGAACTGCGCGCCGTCCGCGCCTTCGCGCACCAGCAGCCGGCCCGCGTCGTCATGCGCATGGCGGGTTGCGACGCCGTTCTGGCGCACCACCCGCCGTGCGCCGGTTTCCGGGTCATATTCATAGTCCGTGATGACGCCCCCCGGCGCACGCCGCTGCTGCGGGCGCAAGTGGGGATCGCGCAGCCAGAACCAGTTCCGCGCGCCCTCGCGCGACAGCATGAGGGGAATCGACGTGGAAAAGGCGTAGCCCACGCGCCGCACCCGTCCATGGGGCGCCGTCTCTCGGACCACGCGGCCAAAGCCGTCGTACTCGAATTCGAATGCCCCGTCGGGCGCGTCCACGCGCGCGAGCTGCGAGCCCTTGTCGTAGTGCGCCTTGTAGACGGCCCCCTGGGCATCGCGGTAGGCCACGACCCGCCCTTGCGCATCGACATGCCAGTGCAATTCGGCGCCGTCCGAGGCCTGCATCCTGACACGCCGGGCCTGCGGCTCGCGTCGCACCAGCCACATCCGCCCCCCCGGCAGGCGCAACCCGGCCACCTGCGGTCCCGCGGTCGATCCGAGCCAACGGATCGACCGCTCCCCGGCCGCCTCGGCGATGTCGGCAAGCAGGCCATCCTGGTAGCCGTACCGGCCTATCGGCTTGCCGCGGGACGATTCCACCCGCGCCAAGCGTCCGTCGGTCCCGTACGCATAAACCGCGCTGGGTTCCGATTGGGGGCCGCGCGCCACGGCGCGTATCCTGCCCGCGTCGTCCAGGTCGAACCACAGTCCCGCGCCGCGCTCATTGCTGACAGACCGGATGCCGCCGCGCGGGTCGCGCGCAATCGTGAATAGCCTGCCGTCGAGGAACTCCAGGGCGTCCAGCCGCCACGTGCCCGCTTCGTCCGCGGGCAGAAAGCGCATGCAGGCCGGCCCCGCGTCCGCGATCACATAATGGCCGTCCTCAAGGCAGGCCAGATTGAGCGAGGCCGCGGCAAGAATGACCTGGGTGCCGGGTTCCGGCCGCGGCACCGTCAGCGCACGCCCCCATTCGTCCCGGTAGACGAGCGATTCGCCTTGGACGCGCAGCGTCACGTCCCAGCGCGTCCGCCAGCCTGGCCCCAGGCACCCGGCGTCCTTGATCCGGCTGTCATAGATGCGGTCGAATCCCAGCCCCAACGGTCCCGCCGGCACGACGTCGCGGCGCCGCGCAACGTTGCACAGGAGCTGCCCGCTGCGCACGTCGACCCCGCCGGGGCCCAGGCCCGCCAGGGCACTGGCCGGCAGCTTGCGCAGGAACACGCCGCTTTCGCGGCGCCGCCACCAGTCCGGCGCGCGAGGAAGGTCGTCGCCCTCGATCAACCGTCCCGTAAGGCCCAACAGGACCCCCGCCACCCCCGCCACTGCCGTCATGCCGCTGCGCTCACACGCCGATGAACACGTCGAGGGACGCCGTGGCGGCGGGCGAGCCGCAGGACGAACAACTGGCCTTGTGCGCGGCCTTCAGTCCATTGATGAAGACCGTCGGCGCGCCGGAAGCGACCGCCTGCGCCGACACGTGCAAGCCGCAGCAGACCGCCGAGGCCCCGCAGAAGGCCGCGGGCAGTTTATTGATGAACACATCGGGCGATCCGGTCAGGATGCTTCCGCCGTGGGCGATCAGGTCGCCGGCGCGTACCGCGGGAAATGAAGTCATGCAGTCCTCCTGTCATTGGCCGGACGGAGCGGGCCGTCTGGGTTAGCCGTCGATCATTGCCGAGAGCTCCGTGGGACCCGGCGGCTTGGTCGTCGGCGGCGGCGTCACGGGCGGCGTCGGTGGCGGCGGCGTGACCGGCGGCGTCGGCGGCGGCGGCGTCAATGGCGGCGTCGGCGGCGGCGGCGTGACCGGCGGCGTCGGCGGCGGTGGTGTCACCGGCGGCGTCGGCGGCGGTGGTGTCACCGGCGGCGTCGGCGGCGGCGGTGTCACCGGCGGCGTCGGCGGCGGCGGTGTCACCGGCGGCGTCACCGGCGGTGTCGTCACCGGCGGTGTCGGCGGCGGCGGCGTCGTGGGCCGCGGCACGTGCTTGTCGTGCCCGCCGATGGGCAGCTCGATCGTCGGCAGGAACACCGGCGGCACGCCGGCGCCCAGGCCGAAACTGACGATGTCGCCATCGGCGCACGGATTCAGCTGCAGCGGCTTGCCCTGCACGACCACCTCGTCCGAGCCGATGATCGAGATCTTGTTGCCGATCAGCGCAATCGTTCCGTCGTGCAGCAGGTTGATCCCCGCCTTGCCGCAGGTGATCGCGACGGCGGCCCCCGCGTTCATCAACAGGCCCGCCCCCACGTTCAGGTTGGCCGCCGCCCCCACGTTGACCGCATAGGCGCCGCCCACGTTCAGCGCGCACAGGCCGCCCACCTGGGTGGAGTGTGCCAGCCCGACGTTGTAGGACGCAGTGCCGGCCACGGTGCTGCTGAGCATGCCGCCGACCGCGGTCGAGTGGTTGATGCCCACGGCCTGGCCATAGGTCAATGCCACCGTGTGCATCTCGGCGCCCTTGGTCAACCGCACCATGTCGCGTTCGGCCTGCACGTAGAATTCTTCCAGGCCCGGCTTGTCCTCGAAGCGGATGCCGTTGTAGTTTTCCCGGCCCCCCTCCAGGCTGCGGGTCTTGATGCCGCTCTTGGTGGCTTCGGCCGGCAGGTCCCAGGGCGGGCGGGTCACGCTGTTGTACAGGCCGCCCAGGATGATGGGACGGTCGGGGTCGCCGTTCATGAAGCCGACCATGACCTCCTGCCCGATCCGCGGGATGTACATCCCGCCGAAGTTCGACCCCGCCCAGGCCTGGTTGACGCGCACCCAGCAGGAATCGGACGCGTCATTGCGCGCGTAGCGGTCCCACAGGAACCGCACCTTGACCCGGCCGAACTCGTCCGTCCAGACCTCCTTGCCTTCCGGTCCCACGACCAGCGCCGACTGCGGGCCGCTGACGACCGGCTTGGGCGTCACCCGCGGCATGCGGAACACTTCGCCGGTCGGCTGCACTTCCACTTCATTGGCGCAGTCGTAGATCACCCCGGTGCCGGTCTCTTCCGGAATCTCCGACAACGACAGGTTCGAGGCCAGCACCAGGTATTCCCGATTGGCCTTCTCGTACAGATGGCCGGTCAGATTGAAGGTCTGGCCGACGGCGACGCCACGGACGTTGCCGTAGCCGCGCGAGCGCACGCCGCGCGCGCGCCGCTCCTCCATGCGGATCCGGCTGATGAGCGCGCCATGCTTGGCGTCGGTATAGTCGCCGGGCCATTCGAAGATTTCCCCTTCGGCCCAGCTCGTTTCGCGCGGCTGGTGGCTGGACGTGGCCAACAGCATGCGCGGCCGCGTGAAGTCGAAATCATCGACCACCACCCGCCCGGGAAACAGACGTTCATCGACGCCGAACTGGTGAAAGACATCGCAGTCCACGTGCCCGCCCTGCGCGTGCATGGGAATGTGCTGATAGGCCGGACTGTCCGGCGGACGATGGGCTCCGACGTGGTCGCACAACACCAGCCTGTGGGTTCCTTCGGTGTGCTCGAAGAACCAGTAGATGCCCCACTCCTCCATCAGCCGCTGGATGAAGTCGAAATCCGTCTCGCCGTACTGCACCTGGAAATTGCGCGGCTCGTTGGTGACGCTTTCCGGCAGGATCGCGTACTTTTCAATGTCCAGCCGCTTCTCGACCGGATACGGATAGTCCTTCAGCACCTGCTCGATGATCTGGACCACGTTCTGGTCCTGGAAGATCTTGTAGTCGGTGGTCAGCGTGGCCAGCCACAGCCAGGGGCGCAGCGTGACGCGGTAGAGGTTGTGGTCGCCTTCCTGGCGCACGAACCCGGCCTTCACGGCCAGGCCGGAGATCTCGCGGCGGCCGCCATCGGACAGCTGGACCGACACGGTCAGCTCCTTGCCGATCATGCCCGTCAGGTCCAGATTGGCCGACACCGACAGCGGCACCTGCGTGTCATTGGGCGTGCGCAGGATCACCTCGTAGCTGAACAACTCGCCCATGCGCTCCTGGCCGTCCAGCGACTGCAGCCGCAGCATGGGAAGGCCCATCGCCGACGGCAGGCCCGCCCCGCGGATTTCCACCGTGCGGGCTTGATTCGAAACTGAATTACTCGCAATGGCCATCTTTGACTTCCTCAGGCAAGATCGGCCGGTTCAGCGGCCGTTACCGATAAAAAACTCACATACCCGGCTTGCACATCCTGTTGCCAGTACCAGGCCTGGCTCAGGTCTTCGAACACGGTCCCGGGCCAGTTGCGCCATGGCGCGTGCGGCACGCCCGCCAGGCCATCCTCGCGGGTGTCGGACGGCCAGCCATCGGCCCATCCGCGCGCGGCCGCGAAGTCCGGCGCGTCCTTGCGCCGCCGCAAGGCGCCCAGGACGCCGGCGCGGCCAGGCCGCCAGAGCCGGTTGATCTGATCCACCAGGGCCGGCCCGCCCGACGCAGCGACGCCCGGCGCGGCCAGATGCCCATGCAGCAGGCGCGCCAGGCAGAACAGCGGATTGTCATGCGTGCTCAACAGCGCCGATACGCTCGCCGGCGCCAGCAGGAACCACATCAGGAAGGGGTGTTCCCGGCCGAACTTGTCCTGCGATCGGGCGTACACCCCCGCCACATAGCGGTCGCCCGAGAACCGCAGGCATCCCGGCCGCAGCACGAAGCTCCACGGCAAGGCATGGGCCTGCGCCAGGCCCGACGCCAGCCAGGCCTCACGCAGCGGGCCTTCCAGCCACTGCCGCCAGGCCTGCTGCACGTCCAGGGGCGCGCCTTGCCGCAGGAAATCGCCATACGCCGGAAGCTTGCCCCAGTAGGCGGGGCGCGGCAGGTTCATCACGCGCCCCCTGGACAGCGAAAGCCGCGCAACAGCGACCCGGTCAGGAAATTCCCCTTGCGGCCGCCGCCGATCTCCAGCACGGCGTGACGCCCGTCGAAATCGAAATCCACCAGCGCCCTGCCGGACGAGGCCGTGGCGGTGACGCGGCCGTAATCGAGCAGGCGCAGCGGCGCCCACGGGCCCGACAGATGCACGCCCGACGACTCCGCGGTGACCCTCGGCCGGGCCGACAACTCCAGGTAGCTGCCGCTGCGCGGCCCCGGCCAGGCGAACGAAAACGGCGAGACCGGGCCATGCATGTAGCGCAGGCTGTCGCCGTCCACATCCAGCAGCAGTTCGGTGATGGCCGGATCCACGGACACGATGCTGCCCGTCAGGCGGTAGTTCAGGCCCTTGGCGCCGCTGCCGTCGAAGAACGCCTTGCGGATCTCGGCGGCGCGCTCGAAGGGCTGCAGATCGGGGCCCTGGATGGGCCGCATGCCGGGGCTGGCCGGCTTGTATCGCCAGGGACTGGAACTGGTGTCCACGTGCATCGCCAGCGACCGCTGGAACGTCGCGTCGAACACCCCGCCCGCGCCGAAGAGCTGGACGAAGTCGTCCGGATCGACTTCCTGGGACGACTCGGCGAAGGGGAACTTGCCGGAGATGGCCGTGCGGCAGATCCCGCCCACGGCGGCGTTGACCTGTTCGGCCAGCAGCAGTCCGGTCTCGCGTCCCAACTGGTTGGCCGCGCGCTGCGACAGCCCCGCCAGGATGCGCTTGAACGGCGCGGGCAGCGTCTCGGCCGTCAGGAACAAGGCCGGACTGGCGTCCTGCGGCGGCGGCATGCTGGCCGAGGCCAGCGCGCTGCTGGCGACCGCCATCTGCGTGTACTGCTCGTTGATGCGCTGCAGGATCTGCTGCATCTGCGCGCCCGGCTTGACCGGGTCGATGCGCCCGGGGTTGGGCGATCCCGTCACCACTTCGCGCAGCGCCGAGAATCGCTTGTCGACCAGTTCTTCGGCCAGCTTGTCCTGGTCGAAGTCCGCCGCCAGCCGGGTCAGCGCGTCCGAGGCGCGCGCCACGGCCGAGGAGCGGCGCTGGGCCGTCTCCGCGGCAAGCTGCGCCGCGGCGGAGTCGGCGGGGTTCTCGGCATCCACGTCGGACGAGAGCGTCGTCTGACGGGACAGCGCCACGCCCAACCGCGCCAGCGGCGAATTCGCGGCGGCCAGGGCGCGCAGGGTGGCCACGTCGACCGACAGCGGCCCGTCCCCGGCGCCGGCGGTGGAGACCAGCCGGATCTGGTCGATGTACCGCTCCCAGCGGGCGGCGTAGTCGCGCAGGAACAGCGTATAGACCTCGCGCTCGATGCGCTCCTTGTCGCGCCAGGCGCGCCGGGCGTCCTGCGCCTCCGACAGCGCGGACCCGTCGCCGCCTTCGCGCCCGAGCATCCAGCTCTCGCGCGCCCACACCGTATCGATGTACGCCCCCACGCGCTTGCGGAACACGTCGCGGTACCCGGCATAGGTGAAGAGCCCGGGCACGCCCGGGTCCCCGTCGGCCGCCTGATCGCTGAACAGGGCGGCATCGCTCGCGCCCAACACCTGGTGCAGCGTGAAACGCGGCGGCGCCGCGGCCTCCAGCGCACGCATGGCCCGGTCATACATGCGCGTGGCGTCGGGACGCTCCTGCAGCAGCGCGCGGGCCTGTTCGACCACGGCGGCGTCGCGCTCGGCCTCGGGCAGCGGCTCGTAGCCGGTGTCGAACAGCGAGTGCAGGTGCACCGCCAGCTGGGACTTCTCGCGCTCGCTGTCATGGCGGCTGCGCGCCCACTGCCGCTGCACCCATTCGATCAGGACATCGGACTCGAAATAACGCGTGTCGTACAGCGACAGGTACAGGCCCAGCGTCGCATAGAGACCGTCGGCGTCCTTGCGCGCGATCTGCGTACGCAACGCGCCTTCCAGCGTCTTGCCCACCTGGGGCAACAGATGCTTGCGCAGCATGCGCGCATAGGTGGCCTGCGCGGCCGCGTCGACGGGAGGCGCGGCATACAGGCCATAGCGGTAATCCAGCGGCGGCGCGTCCAGGTCCAGGCCCTCGACCTGGGCCAGCGTCGCGGCGTCCGTCAGCAGGCGCACGCCCTGTGCATCCAGCACGCCCGCCGGCACGTCGCTGGCCTGCTGCGTCAGCCCGTCGGCCTTCTGGCCGACGGCCCCCAGATACTGCGCGTTGTTCGCGCGGCTGGCCACCATGCCGCTCACCAGCCACACCATCAGGCCCGCCGACGCGAGATGGACGCCCCAGCGCGCCGCGCCCTGCGCCAGGATCCATTTCCGGTTGGGCTGCACCAGGTGCGACTCCGGAATCATGACCTGCTTGAACAGGTTGCGCAGGAAGTAGCTGCGATGCGCCATCAGCGCCGGCTCGCGCCCGCCCGACAGCAGCGCGACGTCCTCGCCGCCGTACAGCCGGCCCAGCGTGCGCCGCAGGCGCTCGAACAGCGAGTTCCGGTCGGCATTGACCACCCGTTCCGCCTGCTGGGCGCTGCTCAGATAGACGCCGCGCAGCATGCGCTGGATCTGCACATCGTCATAGCGCGAATCCAGGAACACCTTGGACAGCAGATCGGAAAGTTCCGCCGCCAGGCTGCGGAACTCCTGCGGAAACGGGTACAGGCGCTTGCGCCGGGCCGCGCCGTACTCCTCGACCAGCCGTGCGTTCAGGCCGTCTTCCAGACGCCGTTCCAGCAACTGGAATTCACTGGCGAAGCGCGCGCGCAGGTCGAACGGCTGCGCATCGGACTCGCGGCGCGCGTAGTCCAGGGTGAATCCCCAGACCTGCGACCGCCCCTCCGCCGTCATGGCCTGGAAGTACTCGTCAAAGCCCGGCAGCAGATCCAGCTTGGTCACCAGCACATAAACGGGAAAGCGGATGCCCAGCGCCTGGCGCAGGTCCGCCAGGCGGGTGCGCAGAATCGACGCCAGCATGCCGTTGTCGCCCGGCCGCTCCAGCAGCTCGGCCACGCTCACGGCCAGGATCACGCCGTTGATCGGGGCGCGCGTGCGGTGCTTGCGCAGCGCGCCCAGAAAGCCCTGCCATTCGGCGGCGTTCACGCTCGCGGCCTCGGCATTGCCCTGTTCGTCCTGGTCGCTGTATCGGCCGGCCGTGTCGATCAGGACCGCGTCGTTGGTGAACCACCAGTCGCAGTTCACCGTGCCGCCCGCGCCGGGCAGGCTGGCCACGCCCATCTGCTCGGCCATGGGAAAGTCCAGCCCCGAATTCAGGATGGCCGTGGTTTTGCCGGCGCCGGGCGTGCCGATGATCATGTACCAGGGCAGGTCGTACAGATAGCGCTTGCTTTCGAGCAGGCGGCGCCAGCCCTGCGGTCCGCCGCGCAAGCGCTTGAGCTGCCCCACCGCCTTGGACACGACCAGCCGCACGGCCTTCACCTCCGAGGACGCATCCCGCTGCGCCTCGTCGCTCCTGGGCGCCAGGATGCGGCGCAGCAGCGCCTCGTCGGTCCGCAACAGCCGCAACAGCCGGTAGGCCCCGTACAGGGCCGCCAGCAGCACGATGACGGCGATCACGCCGATGCGCACGCCGGCGTCCGCCAGCGGTCGCTGTTCCCCGATCGCCGCCATCGGTCCGCCAAACCAGACCAGTGTGCACAGCGCCGCCATCGACACGATCCACAGCGGCCAGCCCACCAGCCAGAACGCCAGCGCCGCGACCAGCAGGCCGATCAGCGCCACGCGCACGACGACGTCCTCCAGCGGCCGCAGTCCGCCCAGGTCGACCATCGGCCCGACCATCCAGACCATCGCCGCAAGCAGAACGCAGACCACGATGGCGCCAAAGCGCCATGAAAACAGAAAGCCCAGCAATCGTTTCATTGTTTGATCATCCATTGCGTGCCGGCCGGCACGCCCATCAGTACGAGGTCACGTACAGTTCGACGCGACGGTTCTGCGCGCGGCCTTCCGGTGTTGCGTTGTCGCCCAGCGGGCTTTGCTCGCCCCGGCCGGCGGCGACCGCCTGCTGCGGCGTCAGTCCGCGCTTGAGGAAGATGTCGCGGACGAACTCGGCCCGCTTCTGCGACAGCGTCTGGTTGTCCGGGAACTGGCGCGTGCGGATCGGCTGGTTGTCCGTGTAGCCCACCACCTCGATCTTGCCGTCCACGCGCTTGACCTCGTCGGCCACGCGCTCCAGCACCGCGACCATCGGGGCGTACACGTCGCTGCGCCCGGACACGAACATCGTGTCGCCCGGGAAGGTGACGAGCGTGCGCTTGGGTTCCTCGCGCAGCTTCACCAGCCCGCGCGCGATTTCTTCTTTCAGCAGTTCCGCCAGGCGCAGCCGCGAGGCGGCCGGCGCCTGCGCCGCCACTGCCGGGGTCGCGACGCTTTCCTGAGGCAACGGGTCCAGTCCGACCTGCAGAATGCGATGCGCCAGGGTGTCGCGCTGCGTGCCGACCTCGTCGAGCAGGTAGCCGAAGACCGCGGCGCAGACCAGAAACGCGAGGGACGCGCTGAGCCAGGCCGGGAACACGCGGCGGGCGCCGCCGGAAATCGGGCCCTCGCCGCGCCAGTTCACCGACAGCTCGCTCGTCGCCGAATCGCGCGCCCGCGCCACCAGCGCCGCCAGGCGCTGCCGGATCTGCTCCAGATGGCGGTGGCCATCGGCCACCACGCTGTAGCGGCCTTCGAATCCCAGGCCCAGGATGTGATACAGGACTTCCAGCGTGCCGGCGTACTCGTCAGGATCGCTGGCCATCCGGCCGATGAGCAGGAAGAACTTTTCCCCGCCATCCACTTCGCCCTCGAAGGCGATCAGCAGGCCTTGCGCCGCCCAGACGCCGCCCGCGCCCCAGGCGCTGCGGTTGGCGGCCTCGTCCAGGGCCGTGCACAGGCAGTAGCGCGCCACGGCCACCTGCTTCCAGGGCACCCCCGCCTTGTCGCACAGGTTCTGGAACTGCCCGATCTCGCGCATCAGCAATTGACGCAGCGCCAGGATGGCGGTCTGGTCGGGCAGGTTGTCGGGCATGGAGGCCAGCAGCCGCAGCAGCGGCCCGGCCGCCTCGAGCAGCGGATTGTGCGCGGCCTTGACCGCGTCCAGCCGGCTTGCCAGGTCGGCCGCCGCCCCCTCGTCATCCAGCGCGATCTCCACCGCCTTGGGCGGCTCAGGCGGCGCGCTTGCCGGCCTGCCCGCGGCCGTGCCGGTCAGCAGGTCGAACGTCCTGACATCAAATCCGGGCGCATTCATCGGCTTCGAACTCCCCACAATTCAAGTTTCAGTTCGGGAAAATGCCCGGCAATATGCAAGGCCAGCCCGCCTTGCCGCGCGATCTGGTCCCATAGCGGTCCGGAGCGGCTCAGCTCGAAATACACATTGCCCGCGGCAAACGGAATCTGGCGCGGCGGGACCGGCAGCGGCGACAGCCCCACGCCCGGCAGGTGCGAGCGGATCAGCTCGGGCAAGCGGTGCGGGTGCGATATCTTGGTCTGCGACACGAACTGCTGCAGCAGCTGGTCCGGCGCCATCTGCGCGCTGACGGCAAGCACCAGGTTGGCGTAGCCCTGCAGTTCCGACGGCATGAGCGTCGCCGTGCGGATGCCATGCGCCTGCTCCACCAGCGCGATGGGCTGCGCGCTGCGCACCAGCACCTGATTGAGCAGGCTGTGCACTTCGGCGACCAGCGGCTGGATGCTGGAATACAGCTGCGCATGGTCGTAGCCCGGCGCGGGCTGCGGCCGCCGCGACTGCGGCCGGACATAGGTGGCCAGGTCGCCCGCCAGCATCGCCAGCGTGGTGTACAGGGTTTCGGGCGGCGTCTCGCCAACCCGGCAGATGTGATCCATCAACGGGTCGTAGCGGTTCAGGATCTGCAGCAACAGGTAGTCCGACACTTCCGCGGCCGAGGTCACGCTGCCCTGCCCGCTGGACAGCCGGCTGGCCAGCGCATCGGCGCGCAACTTGATCAGCCCCTGCAACTGCTGTCCCCACTGCACGAGGAGCGGGTTGGCCGCGCAGGCGCTGACCGGCGGAATGAAGTCGCCATCGTGCAAAGTCACCGAGCCATCGGCCAGGATCGACTTGACGCGCCCCACCGCCACGCCGATCCACGACTGCGTCAGTTCCTTCTCGGGCAGCAGCCGCAGCTGCAGGTGCGCAAGCTGGACTTCCTTGGGGCCCTGGCCGATCACATTGCTGTCGGCCATTTCCTTTTCGAATGCCACGTAGCGCGCCATCGATCCCGGATCCGGCCGGAACATCGTTTCGTCCACGTCGGGCAGGCGCAGCGGGACGGCCAGGAAGATGCGCTGGTTCAGATGCTCCGGCAGCACCGTCAGCGGCGCCGGCGGATGCTCGTGGGCGGGAATGTCGAAGGGCGTGCCGTCGGGAAACACGCCCGCCCCCTTTTGCAGGGCAATCTTGCCGAACGACAGGGCTTCATGGTCGATCTCATACCGCGAGAAGCCCCAGAAGAACGGCCCCGCGGGCGCGGCGCGCTTGTGCGCGAAGAACTCCAGGTAGCGTTCCTGCTGCTGGAACAACTGCGGAATGAGGAACAGGCCCTCGCTCCAGACGACTTTGCTGTAGAGGCTCATTGCTCAGTCCGCTTGCGTGACGGCGACGGTGTCGGCGCCGGCCTTGATCCGCACGCGCACCGTCTGGCTGGACGAGCTGTACCAGCTCTGGGCTTGCCGGGGCGGCATCGTGAAGGTGGCGCGCCACACACTGCGCCCCAGGTCGCGGTAGCCGGCCACCACGCCGATGGCCACCGTCTCGGGGTCGGCGCGGCGCTGGATGCGCTTGGCGTCGCCCGGCCGCAGCACCAGGTCGTCGGATTCGGCCAGATCGCCGCCCAGCACCTGGCGCGGCTTGCCCTGCAGCGAAAAGAAGTCGGCTTCCTCGAAGACCGACCGGGACTTCAGCTCGAAGACGCGGACCTGGATCGGCGCCGGGCGGCCCTGCGCATCGGCGTTCACACGCGCGTCCGCCTCGATCAGGATATCCAGGCTGACCGTCTTTTCGGGCGCATCGCCCTGGCTCGCGCACGCCGACAGCGACATCGCGAGCAGCACCGACGCCAGCACGCCCCATGGCCGCGCACGACCGGCCAAACAGCGGAAAATCTCGGTAGTGTTCATAAGCTCAGCAAGCCGGCGAACCGGCGCGCCTTCGCGGGACGACCCGCAAAGGCGCAATGATCGGTACAAAAAAGGACGGATAACCGCGCGCCCAGGAAGCGCCGTCCGTCCCGTAATCAAGCGTCGCGCCGGCCTCAGGCCGCGTTCTTCTTGATGTCGAAGGTTGCGGTGACGGCGCCGCCGCTGCCGCCCTGGGCGTTTTGCAGGATGTATTCCTGCTTCATGCTGGAGAACGACAGGCTGACGCGTTCACGCGGACGCGACTCGTCGGTGGCCACGCCCTCGGGGTTGACGCGCGTGACCATCACGTCGTTCATGGTCAGCTTCAGGTATTCAAGCGGGTTGCCGCCCGACTTGCGCACCACCAGCTGCGCCTGCTTGATGTGCTTGCCCAGCAGGCAGTACTGGACCAGGTTCGGCGTGGCGCGGTCGATGTAGTGCTCGAATGCCAGATCGTCGACCGTGGCCTTGCCCGCGCCGCCGCCCGACCCCATGTGCATGTTGGACTGTTGCGACACGCCCCAGGACCAGCTCAGCACTTCGATTTCATTCTTGTGCGTTGCGTCCTCGGCCTCGCCTTCGATGCCATCGATCTTCAGGAAAATATCGTGTGCCATTGAAAATCCTTTACATCATTTGTTGTTGCGAAAATGGCCGGACGGTTTTGAAGAGCATTCCGGCCGCCTGCTCCGGCGGAAGATCCGCCACACTCAACCTTTGTTCGCCTACGCCGCCGCCTTGACGGTAGGCAGCTTGGCAACCAGGCGCAGCGATACGGTCAGGCCTTCAAGCTGGAAGTGCGGCCGAAGGAAGAACTTGGCCTGGTAGTAGCCCGGGTTGCCCTCCACGTCCTCGACCACGACTTCCGCCGCGGCCAGCGGGCGACGCGCCTTGGTCTCCTGCGAACTGTTGGCCGGATCGGCGTCGACGTAGTTCATGACCCATTCGTTCAGCCACGACTGCATCTCGTCGCGTTCCTTGAACGAGCCGATCTTGTCGCGCACGATGCACTTCAGGTAATGCGCGAAGCGCGAGCAGGCGAACAGGTACGGAAGCCGTGCCGACAGATTGGCGTTCGCGGTGGCGTCGGCGTCGTAGTATTCGGCGGGCTTCTGCAACGACTGGGCGCCGATGAAGGCCGCGTAGTTGGTGCTCTTGCGATGAATCAGCGGGATGAAGCCGTTCTTGGAGAGCTCGGCCTCGCGGCGATCGGAAATGGCGATCTCGGTGGGGCACTTCATGTCCACGCCGCCGTCGTCCGTGGGGAACGTATGGCAAGGCAGGTTGTCGACGACGCCGCCGCTTTCGACGCCGCGGATCAGCGTGCACCAGCCGTATTCCTTGAACGAGCGGTTGATGTTCACCGCCATCGCGTAGGCCGCGTTGGACCACACATACTTGCGGTGATCGGCGCCGTCGGTGGCTTCCTCGAAGTCGAACTCGTCGACCGGGTTTGTCTTGGCGCCATAAGGCAGGCGCGAGAGAAAGCGCGGCATCGCCAGGCCGATGTAGCGCGCGTCCTCGGAATTGCGCAGCGCATTCCACGGCGCGTATTCGAGGTTCTGCGTGAAGATCTTGGTCAGGTCGCGCGGATTGGCCAGCTCTTGCCAGGAGTCCATCTGCAGCACCGAGGGCGCCGCCCCGGTGATGAACGGCGCATGCGACGCGGCCGCCACCTTGGCGATCGACCCCAGCAGATCGACGTCGTGCGGCGTGTGGTCGAAGTAGTAGTCGGCCACCAGGCAGCCGTAGGGCTCGCCGCCCAGCTGCCCGTATTCTTCTTCATACACCTGCTTGAAGATCGGGCTTTGATCCCACGCCAGACCCTTGTAGCGCTTCATGGTGCGGCGCAGGTCTTCCTTGGACAGATCCATGAACCGGATCTTGAGCTTTTCGTCGGTCTCGGTGTTGTTGACCAGGTGATGCAGTCCGCGCCAGGCGCTTTCCAGCTGCTGGAACTCCGGATGATGCAGGACCAGGTTGATCTGCTCGGACAGCTTCCTGTCGATTTCACCGATGATGGCCGCGATGCTCTTGTAGGCATCGTCGGACACGCGCACGACATTCTGCAGCGCCTGCTCGGCCAGCGTCTGCACGGCGCGCTCGACGGCGGCGCGCGCCTGATCGGTCTTGGGCTTGAACTCGCGCGCCAACAGGTTGGTGAAGTCAGAATGCCCGGCTTCGGGTTGGGGAGCGACGTTGTCGGCGATTTTTTGCTTGACTGCCATTTCTTGATTTCCCAGTTGCTTACATGCGTTGCGGCGAGCCGTTAATCGGCTTCGGCCTCTTCGGGCGCTTCGGTCCTGGCTTGCGGCTTGGGCGTTTTGGCCAGCGTCTGCAGCAGCGCGGGATCGCTCAGGACTTGATTGATGAGGGTCTCGGCGCCCGCCTTGCCGTCCATGTAGGTCTGCAGGTTGGCCAACTGCGTGCGCGCTTCCAGCAGCTTGGACAGCGGCTCGACCTTGCGCGCAATGGCGGCGGGCGAGAAGTCATCCATGCTTTCGAAGGTGATGTCGACCATGATCTGGCCATCGCCCGTCAGGGTGTTGGGCGCGGCAAACGCCACGCGCGGCTGGATCGCCTTCATGCGCTCATCGAAGTTGTCGATGTCGATGCTGAGGAACTTGCGTTCGCCAACGGCGGGCAATGCCTCGATCGGCTTGCCCGACAGGTCCGCCAGGACGCCCATCACGAAAGGCAGCTCGACCTTGCGCTCGGATCCGTAGATCTCGACGTCATATTCGATCTGGACCCGGGGTGCGCGATTGCGCGAAATGAACTTCTGTGAACTATTGGAAACCGCCATGTTTTCTCCGACGCAGGCTGAGGGGGTACGAATGCGCACAGCTTATGCAAGGCTTTCTGTGCAAGGAATCAGACTTGTCCTAGTCCGACAGGTTTGTTTGCGCGGACCGCTCCCGCCGTGTTGGCGAATGCCACTTCGACGCATGCCCGTCACCCCGCCGGCGGGGCGTCGCCCCCCATTGCGCCGCACGCGAAATGCGCGGAGGGCAGCGGCGTGAGCGTGATATCCACCCGCCGGTTGCGGGCTCTGCCGGCCGCGGTTGCGTTGTCGTCGACCGGTTGCGAGGCGCCGCGCCCCGCCGTCTCGAACTGGGCCAGGGGCGTGCCGCTCATGGCGACGAGCTGGTCGCGCACGGCTTGCGCGCGGGCCAGGGACAATGCGAGGTTTCTCTCGGGGCTGCCCGTCCCGTCGGTATGGCCGACGATCCGCACGTGCAGATCGGGATTCGCGCGCAGCAGCTGCGATGCGGGGTCCAGCAGGCGGGCGGCGCTGGCGCGGATCAAGGTCGCGCTGCCGCTCTCGAACACCGCCATGCTGTCCAGCCGCAATGCCGTCTGCGGCGGCGTGTAGGCCGCGATCGCTTCCGACATCGCCGCCTGGACCCGCTGTGCGCCCGCCTGGCGATAGATCCAGGATCCGACGCCGTCATCGGCGAGCTTTTTGCCCAGTTGATCGTGCTGGGCGCGCAACTGCAGCAGCGCCGCGCACTTGTCGAACATGCGCGCCGGGGCGATGCCCCCGTAGGCGCGCAGGCCCTCTGCGTAGCGGTCCAGTTCGTCCTTGGCGCGCAGGTACGGCACGCACGCCAGCAAGGCCGGGATCAGCGCCAGCGCGCCCAACATCGCGGCGACGCGCAGACCGCGGGCCCGCGGCGAGCGCGGCGGCGGGACGCTGTCATTCCAGCCGGGTCCCTGGCGCTGCGCATCGAAGGCCAACGGCGGCAGAGGCAACGGGCCGTGCCGGGGCGGGGGCAGCGACGGGCTCAGGCCCGTGCGTCCGATGAGCCACCGCATCCACCCGGCCATGTCCGGCAGCGTGGTGCCCGCGTCCACCAGGAATACGCCCCCCAGGAACAGCGGCGGCGTGTTCGCGATGTCTTCCATCAGGGCCAGCAGCGCGGCCTCCGCCGCCCAGTCCACGAAGGACAGGGCCAGGCGTTCGTGCAAGGTTCCCGCCCCGGGCGGGCGCCGCATTGCGCCTTCGCGCAGCGCGTTGAGCGCGTGGCGCAAGCTGACCCGGCCCTGCCCCTGCGGATCGACGGACAGTCCGCTGCTCAGCGTGATGGGGTCGCCGTGCGCCGGGCCGAGGCACGCGTAGACGGCCGCGTAGACCGGAATGGGCCGCTGTCCCAGCACGGCGCAGCCGGCGACGGCGCGCTGCCATTCGCGCCATTCCCGGCGCATCGCCAGTTCGTCGCCGCCCGCGGGCACCAGCGGCAACAGCAGCGCGCACGGCGCGCCGTCGCGTGGCGCGTCCTTCAGGATGCGCAGCAGGTCGTCGGGACTGGCCGCGAGCAGCCATGCCGCATTTCCGCCCCAGCGCTTGCGCGCCGTATCGCGCACCGCGCCGTCGTCCTGCCTGTCGAACAGATGGCTGGCGTTCGGTCCGGCCACGATGACGGTCGCGACGGTGTTGCGCTGCATGGCGTCAGTCACTTCCCTGCTCCTCGCCGCATGCCCACGGCCATGCTTCGCGCAGCCGTTCGTTCACCTGGCGGCAGCGCTGGATCGCGTCCGGACGCCGCCGCAACAGCCCCGCGGCAAAGAGCCGCGCGTACCAGTTCAGCCAGGCCCCGCCGCGGTCAGGATGGCGCGCCAGGGCGTCCAGGTGCGCCAGCACCACGTCCGCCGCATCGGGTTCGCCCAGTTCGATCCGGCACAGCGTGGCGTCTTGCCATTCCTTGCGCATCGGCTCGGGACAGGAGGCCAGCGTGGCATCGTCCAGCAGCAGCGCATGCGACAGGCGAAGGCGGTGCGCCTGCTCCGGCGTCACGTTGCGCGCCAGCAGCGCGCCATCGACCTCGGCCATCAGGGCGACGCAGCGCGCGCGCCAGGCGTGCAGGGGACCAAGGCGGGCATGCCGGTCCAGCACCGCCAGGTGCAGCAAGGTCTCGTCCAGCATCGGCGTATGCAGGAACAGGTCCGGATCCGCGCCGGCACGCACGGCCTGCGTCATGGAATATCGAGCACGTAGTTCACGTAGGTGCTGACCTGGCCCGCCGTGGCGCCGCCCGTGCCGTAATAGCGCGCGTAATAGACGAGCAGCAGCGGACCGCTGACGCCGTCGGCCTCGATGGGCGTCACGCTGTCACGGTCGCCCACCCGGATCACGCTGCCCGATTCGTTCAGCAGCTCGACTTGCACACCCTGCGCCGCGACGCCGGGCGACACGGCCTGCGGGTTCAGGCGTCCGGTCATGTCCGAAGTCGGTCCCGACTGGAAGTACGCGCGCACCGTGGCGGGCGTGCCCACGCACTCGATGGGTATCTCGAACCGCGTCGATCCGGCGGTGTTGCCGGGCGCGGACAGGGACTGGACCGACACCGTGGGCAGGGTCACCGTCATGGTCTCGGCGCCGGCCTGCACGGTGCAGCTCAAGGGCACGTAGCGTCCCGTGAACTTGATCTGCACGTCTTCCGTGGCGGCGCGCGCCGCGTCCGACCCAAGCGCGGCCGTCAACGCCGCCGCGGCCAGCGCGAGCCAGGAACGCATTCCTAACGTTTTCAGTTTCATGGATCACCCTTTCTTGCCTGGCGCCGCGGACACCGCGGCCCCCGATACGCGGCACGCCGCCTGTACGCGCACGATGCTGGCGATGCCCGCCTTGGCCTGCCCCGCGATGGCGGGCGCTTGCGGCGGCAGCGTGTATTCGGCACGGCACTGCTGGTCCGGCGCCTGGCCCCAGCGAATCTGCACCGCGCCCTGCTCCGCCAGCCCGCGCACCAGCGCGGCGCCGCCTTGGCCCACCGTGCCCAGGGCGGTGCCGTCCGCCTCCTGGAACACGTCGGCGCCCAGCGGCACGGCTTCGCCGTCCTCGCGGCGCAGCCGCAGCAGCACCGGCCGGCCCTGGGTCGTGCGCATTTCCACCAGCACGATGGAATCCAGCGTCGGCACGACCTCCTCGGAGGTGCTTTCCAGCTCCACATCCATGCCGAGGCTGGTGGGATCCAGCATCACGTTGTTGACCCGGTACGGTGTCAGGGACGGCACGAGCGCGTAGCCGTTCGCATCGATTTCCGCGCCCTGGCCGTTGATCAGCCGCGCGCCGGTGGCGCCCTTGGCCTGCACCAGCGCGCCGGCGCGGCCCAGCGAGGGCCCGGCCGTCAGGCCGCCGCTGTGTGCGACCACGGCGCCGCGCGCGCCCAGCCCCACCTGCTTGGACCGGTTGCCGATCGACGCGTTGGCCGTGTAGGTGCCGAACGGCGCGCGGTAGGCGCCGTAGCCGCCCAGGGTGTTGACGCTGGCGCTCGATTCGCTGTTCTGCGCGGTGGTGGCGGTCAGGCCGAACGACACGGGCAGTTCCGTGCCCCCGCTGCCGCTGGCCGACGCCTGGACCAGGTGGTCGCCCCGGGAGCTGCGGCTGACGCTGGTGCTCAGGCTGTTGAAGCCCGGGCCGGCGTCGATGGCGTTGCGGCCCAGGGGAATCGACAGCGTCAGCATGACCTGGTTGCTCATCGTCGCCGACTCGCCGCTGCGGCTGCGCTGCGCGTAGACCGCATAGGTGAGCTGGCGATACCCGCCGCTGTAACCGATCTGGAACTGCAGGTCATGGCCGGAATCCTCGCGCCAGTAGTTCTGGCTGCTGCCGGTGACGAACAGGTTGCCCCGGTCGCCCACGGGCTGCGACACGTTCACCTGGAACCGCTCCTTCACGCGGAAATTACGCCAGGCGTAGCCCGGATCGTCCTCGCTGCCGCCGCCGCCTTCGCGCGTGTAGATGGCATCGCGCAGGGAATAGAAGTTGGAGGTGGAATAGCGGTAGCCGGCCATGGAGAAGCGCGTGCCGGTGTCCTGCAGGATGTTCGAATAGTTCAGCCGCGTGCTCAAGCCCTCGTGCGACGCGCCGCCGACCTGCGTGCGCGCCCCGGTCACGTCCAGCGAGAACGCGCCGATGGGTGTATTCAGGGCGGACCCCAGCATGAGCGAGGCATAGCCCTCGGACGCCTGCGTGCCCGCGTAGGCGGTCAGCCCGTCGGTCACGCCGTACTGGTAGGTGCCTTCAGCCATCCAGGGTTCGCCGTCGGACTCGGCGTTGCGATACTTGCCCACGCCGACGCTGTAGCGGTGCACGCCCTGGCGCAGCAGCAGGGGCACGGTCGAGAACGGCACGCTGAACGTGCTTTGGCGCCCATCGGCTTCCTGGACGGTCACTTCGAGGTCGCCGCCATAGCCGGCCGCCGGCATGTCGGCCAGCTCGAACGGCCCTGCCGGCACGTTCTGTTCGTGGATGACCCGTCCGCCCTGGCGCACCGTGACGACGGCGTTGGTGTCGGCAATGCCGCGCACGATGGGCGCGTAGCTGCGCAGCGAATCGGGCAGCATCCGGTCATCGCTGAAGAGCCGCACGCCGCGCAGGCTGGACGTGTCGAAGAGTTCTCCGCTGGTGTTGCTGTCGCCCAGCACGAGCTGTCCGCGCCAGGGCGCGATGTCCCGCTGTGCGTAGGTTTCGATGCTGTCCCAGCTGGAATTGCCGCGATTGGACCAGCTTTTGCTCGACCGCTGGCGCAGGCGCCACGCGCCGAGATTCACGCCGGACGTCAGGCCCAGGTACAGATTGCTGAAATTCGTGCCTATGGTGTTGGTGCGGCTGGAGTACGCGTTCAGGCTGTAGTCCAGCAGGCCGACGGTGGCGCCCTCGTTCCAGCGCGACGAATCGACCCATCCGCGGACCCGCGTGTGCATGTAGGCCTGCGGCACGCTCAGGTCCAGCAGCAGGTCGCCCAGGTTCATGTCGGCGCGCGAGCCGGGCACCGCCACGCTCAGGGGCTCGCAGCCGGCGGCCTCCCCAAGGGAGGCGTCCCGCGTCGCCGGCGCCTCGCCCGTTCGGGCGGCCAGCAGCCGCGCGGTGTCGATGCCCAGTTGCTCAAGCTCCATCAGGCTGAAGCAGGGTTCGGTGAAGCCCGCGGCGTCCACCGCCTGGAAACGCACGTCGAACGTGCCCACCCGCTGGCCATTGACCCTGACGTCGGTCGCGTAGAGGCCCGGCAGCACCGCGTTGCCGCGGCTGAATCTTGCCAGGTCCATCGACGTCCCGAACAGGAAGCGGGGATCGAAATCGACCTGCGCGTAACGCGGCGGCGCCTCGGCCGGCGGCGCCGCGCCGGCCGCGCAAGGCAGCATGAGCGCCGTAATGGCCGCCTGCCGCCATCGGCCGCGTCCCGCATTCCCGGCTGTGCCCGAGAGTCCGGCCGCCCATGACTTGTGCATCTTCACGCAACCTCGCAGCATCATTTTTTCCTTTGCACCTAGGGACGCGGCCTGATTTCCGCCTGCGTCTGGACTTCCGCGCCGTAGTCATTGATGACCCCGAAGCGCACCTGATTGGCGGCAACCGGCTGCCTGTCGGCTGCCTTGCCCGCCGCGCGCTTCAAGACCAGCGTGCCGAACGGCGCGACCATGTCCTGCGCGAAGAAGACCTGCGATCCGGCGATGTTGGCCTGCACGCGGCTGAAGGTGACGTAGTACGGGGTGGGATTGCTGACCTGCAGCGCGCCTTTGTCGCCCAACTGCCAGGTCAGGGCCTGAGGCGCCTCCTCGACCAGCGCCGTCAGGCCGCCCGGACGCATGAACAGCTTGAGCCGCGTGCGCACCGCGAGCTGCATGTAGTTCTCGTTTTCCTTACGCTCGGCTTTGGGCGGGACTTCCAGCACATTCAGGAAGTAGAGGGATTCGCGGTCGCGCGGCAGGTCGGCGCCCACGTACACGATGCGCAGCGTCTGCCCCTTGCCGGGCTCGACCCGCGAGACCGGCGGCGTGACCAGGAACGGCACGTCCAGCGCGCCAGGGGTGGAATTGATGTTGCCGTCATCGATCCATGACTGGACCAGCAGCGGCTTTTCATCGGCGTTGCGCATCCGCAGGCTGACCTCGCGGCTGCCCTCGGGATACACGACGCGGGTTCCGGTGATGACCACACCGGCATTCACACTTGCGGCAATGCATGCCAGAAGCGCGGCAAGCGCCGCGCGCAGGTAGACGAAGAACACGGTAGTCCTTGATCGGGAAACGCGGATATCGATTCGCCGGGGCGGCACGCCCCGGCGGAAGTTCAAGCTAGGCCAGCCGATGCTTACGGATAGGCCAGCGTGAACTCGGCGAACGTCTTCACGACACCCGAGGTGGCCCCGCCCAGCGAGAAGTACTGGCCGCCGTAGACCAGGGTTGCGCCGCGCGTGGCGCCGGCGCCGGTGACCGGGAACGCAGTGCCCGCCGAGCCCGCCTGAATGGGAGTCCCGTCCGCCTCGAGGAGCTGGACCGTGACGTTCTGGGCGCCAGTGGATTCCAGGTTCTTCAGCGTGCGGTACTTCGGCTCCATGTTGGTGATCTCGAAGTGCGCCTGGACCTCGTCGATGGTGTCGGGGCACTCGATGACGTCGATTTCGAACGCCCTGGAACCCGCCGTATCGCCCTCGGTGATCAGCGATTGGGTCGACACCGTCGGCAGCAGGACGGTCTGGTCCTCCGAAGCCGGAGCGACCTTGCAGGTGTTCGGAATCAGGGTGCCTTCGAAGTTGACCTTGCCCGTGCCGACTTGCGCGGCGCTTGCCGGCAACGCGACAGCGCCCAGCGCGGCGGCGATGGAGATGCCGAGAATGCGGAGTTTCATCTTAAGTTCCTCTGTTTGGATATCGAAGTGAGAACGCGTGGCCAGAACTCAAAACACGGAGGCGGAATCCGCTGGTCCATCTTCTGACACGACCACGGTCAGTCTAGGTAGCGCCCGCGGGCTCGCACATCAGCGCTGTCCGATACGGAGGAAAAAAGCCCGGTGTGATTGACGTGCGCGGCGACAATAAGACGAAATCCGGCCTTTGCTGCCCGAGCCGGATGTCGCTTGTCAGGTCAGGCCGTTGCGCACGCCATACCTGACCAGTTCGCTGTCCGAATGCACGTCCAGTTTGCGCATCGCGGCGCGCTTCTGCGCGCTGACCGTCTGCTTCGAGCGCGAGAACTTCTCGGCGATTTCGCCAACCGTCAGGCCGGCGAGAAACAGGCGCACGACCTCGACTTCGCACGGCGTCAGTTTGCTGGCGCGTTCCGCGCCCGCGCCGCCGGTCCCCGCCTCGAGCGCCCCGCGTATCCGCGGCGAGCGATACCGGTCGCCGCGCCAGGTGGCCTGTATCGCATGGCGCAGGTGTTCGGTCATGTCGGACTTGCTGACAATGCCCTGCACCCCCAGCCGTTCCACCGCCTGCAGCACCAGCGGACTGTCGATCGACGTCAGCACGATGAGCTTGAGCGCCGGATGCCGCTGCTGGATCAGCGTCAGCATGCCCAGACCGTCGCCGAAGCTCTCGCCCGACATGACGTAGTCGCTCACGAGCACATCGCACGGCTGGCTCAGCAGCACGCTGAAGAGCTGCGTCGAGTTCTGGGCGCTTGCGACGACACGGGCATGGCTCATCTCCGCGACTTCGACCTGCACGCCCCTGACGCAGACGGGATGACCGTCGGCCACGATGACTCGGATCGGATTGGACATTGGGCGGCCCCTTCAGTTTGCGTCCACCAGATGCGGTTGAAACGAAAAAGCGGCTTCCGGCGCCGCGTCCTTGTCCTGGACCAGGATGTCCACGCGCGCCAGCGTTTTGCGGTCGGCCATGGCATCCATCCAGAGGGACGCCAGGCGCGGCAGGATGTGCTGTTCGAGATGGCCGATCAGCGCGCGGGCGCCCGTCTGGTCGACCCGGCACGCGGCCACCACATAATCGACCACGTCCTGCTCGTAGGAAAGCCGCGACTTCAATGTTTCGGACATACGGCGCACCACGCGGTCCAGGTGCAGCCGCACGATGCTGGCCAGCGCATCGCTGCGCAACGGCGCGTAGGGGATGACGGTCAGGCGGCCCAGCAGCGCCGCCGGAAAGCGCGCCAGCAGGTCCGGCTCGATCGCCTGTCGCAGGCCGTCGAACGCGGGCGGCGCGTCCTCGTCCGCGCAGAGCGTGGAGATCAGCTCGCTGGCCACGTTGGTCGTCAGGAGGATGACGGTGTTGCGAAAGTCGATGTAGCGTCCGTCGCCGTCTTCCATGTAGCCCTTGTCGAACACCTGGAAGAACAGTTCGTGCACGTCGCTGTGCGCCTTCTCGACCTCATCGAGCAGGATCACGGAATAAGGCCGGCGGCGCACCGCTTCGGTCAGCACCCCGCCTTCGCCGTAGCCAACGTACCCGGGCGGCGCGCCGCGCAGGCCCGACACGGTGTGCGCTTCCTGGTATTCGCTGAGGTTGATGGAGATGAGATTCTGTTCGCCGCCATACAGCGCTTCGGCCAGCGCGAGCGCGGTTTCGGTCTTGCCCACGCCCGAGGGGCCGGCCAGCAGGAAAACGCCTTGGGGCTTTTGCGGATCGGACAGCCCCGCGCGGGCGGTGCGCACCCGCTGCACGATGCGCTCGATGGGCTGCTCCTGCCCGATCACCCGCGCGCGCAGGGCGCCTTGGAGATTGCGCACGGCCGTGATCTCGTCGGTGAGCATGCGCCCGACGGGAATGCCGGTCCAGTCGGCGACGATCTCCGCCACCGCGCTGTCGCCGACCTCCGGATGGACCAGCGGCGTTTCGCCCTGCTGCGCACGCAGGGCCTGCGCGGCTTGCGCCAGCGCGGACGCCGATTCCGGGTCCGCGCCGTCCGGCCTGCCCTCGAGCGCGGCGGCGCGCCGCGCCAGGAGGGCTTGGACCTGCGCGCGCTGCTCGCGCCAGTCGTGCTCGATGGCCGCCTTCTCGTCCCGCAGCGCCGCCATGCGCGCATCGATCTCGGCCAGTTCGGCGGCGTCGCGCAGGCCGACCGTTGCCTCCGCATCCAGCAACGCGCGCTCGGACTCGCAGGCCAGCATGCGCTGCTGGACGTGCTCCAGCACCTTGGGCGGGGCGTGCTGCGACAGCGCCACCCGGGCGCAGGCGGTGTCGAGCAGGCTGATCGCCTTGTCCGGCAGCTGCCGCGTGGGCAGGTAACGCTGCGACAGGGTCACCGCCGCCCGCACCGCGTCGTCGCGGACCAGCACGCCGTGATGGCGCGCGAAGCTGGGCACCAGGCCACGCACCATGGCCACGGCCTGCTCGATCTGCGGTTCCGCCACCTGCAGCATGTGGAACCGGCGCGTCAGCGCGGGATCCTTTTCGATGTAGCGCTTGTATTCCGCCCACGTCGTGGCCCCGATCACGCGCAGGTCGCCCCGCGCCAGCATGGGCTTGAGCAGGTTGGCGGCGTCGCCCGTCCCGGCCTGGCCGCCCGCGCCGATCAGCGTGTGCATTTCATCGATGAAGAGGATGGTCATGGCGGCCGAGCGCTTGGCCGCGTCCAGCAGGCCCTTCAGGCGCGATTCGAACTCGCCCTTCACGCTGGCGCCCGCCAGCATGGCGCCGATGTCCACGTTCAGCACGCGCGCGCCCGCCAGCATCGGGGGCACGACCCCCTGCGCGATGGCGATCGCCAGGCCCTCGACCACCGCGGTCTTGCCCACGCCCGCCTCGCCGGTCAGCAGCGGATTGTTCTGGCGCCGGCGCATCAGCACATCGACCATGGCGCGAATCTCGATCTCGCGGCTGAGCACCGGGTCCAGGCCGCCGTCGCGGGCCCGCGCGGTGAGGTCGGTGCAGAACTTGGCCAAGAGATCGTCCTGGCCGGGCGCGCCGTCCTGCGCGGCGCCGTCCGGCCGTTGCCCTGCTGTCTGCCCCGTCTCCGGCCCCGCGGCCTCGGGCGACCCGTCGATCCAGCCGCGCAGGGGCGCCGCCAGGTCGTCCATCGGCACCTTGCGGAATTCGGGCGAAATGCCCAGCAGCACCCGGCGCAATTCGGGATCGGTGGCCAGCGCATGGATCAGCCAGCCGCCCCGGATGCGGGAGTCGTTGAACTGCAGGGTCGCGCTGATCCACGCCCGCTCGACCGCGATCTCGACCTGATAGGAGAAGTCGCTGACCGATCCCGCGCCGCCGGGCAACGACGCCAGCGCCTCGCGCACATGCAGGTCGATGACTTCGGGGTCGGCTCCCGCGTGACGCAGGATGCGCTGCAGATCGCCATCCGATTGATTCAACAGCTGATGCAGCCAGTGGACCACTTCCACGTACGGGTTTCCCCGTAATTTGCAGAATGCCGTGGCCGATTCCAGGCTCTGGAACAGTCGTTGATTGAGTTTTCCGAACAGGACGCGTCGAAGAATTGTCATTCGTCTTTTAAGTGGTTGGCCCAAGGATTTTTCCGAGGCTATCCACCATCAATCGACGAAACAATCAGACTAGACAAAAGTTATTTCCGAAGAGATTGCTCGCGGCGCGGCGCTTTTCCCTGCTTGATCAGGCGCAGTGCGGCCCGCGAAAAGCCGCTGAGCGAACAACTTGTCTTCGCTTTTCGAAATAGTCCTATTCCCAGTGACCCACCGCGCCATAAAAATCCCAGTGACGATCGAACCGGGACTTCCCGATGCGCGCGCCGCCGCAAGGGGCGCCGGTCTATCGCCGCGGTGTCTCCCGGCCGCTCACCAGGCGGCCGGCATTACCTAATCTTGCAGACAGGCAGAACCCTCATTCCTATGCACATGCACCCGCCCCGCATACGGCTCGGCATCCTGGACAGCCATCCCCTGGTACTCAAAGGTCTCACCGCAATATTCGAAAAATGCACCGACGTCGAAGTGCTCGGCACGTACGACGACAGCGTGGCCCTGCTCGACGCGATGTCATCCATGCACACCGAGGTGGTGCTCATGGAATACTTCCTCGACGACTCCCATCACGATGGCGCCGAGCTCATTCCCATCCTGCGACGGCTGCATCCCGACACCCGCGTCGTCATCTTCTCCGCCTCGCAGGACCCCGGCGTTGCCGCCCTGGCCTTGCGCCTCGGCGCCCACGGCTTTGTCAGCAAGTGCGCGCCGGAAGAGGTCGTCCTCACCGCGCTGCGCCGCGTCCACGCCGGGGGGCAATTCATCGACCCCGCGATCCGGCACCTGCTGCCCGACAGCCTTTCCCCCATCTTTCCCGTCGCGGCGCAGCGCATCCGGGCCGGGCGGCGCATCCAGGCCTTGCTCGACAGCGCCAAGCTGTCCCCCAGCGAACGCGTCGTCCTCAAGACCTTCGTGTCGGGGATCAACGTGATGGAAATCGCGGCGCGCCTGCATAAAAGCCCCAAGACGGTCAGCTCGCAGAAGGCGGCCGCGTTCCGCAAGCTGGGCGTGTCATCGGATAGCGGGCTGTTCCGCCTGATCAGCAGCACCTCCGAACCCTACTGATCCGTCCCCGGGCGGCGCCGCGCCCCGGGCGCCAAGGCCTGGGCCTCGCCCCGCCGCGGGCCGCCAGCCCGCTTGCGTCCGCCCCCCAGCCGGGAGTAAATTGTTGACAATTTGGCGTGCCTGGCGCGCTTTTCTGGGATATTTCTTAAGAAAACCTACGGATTGTCGACACCATGAGCAAAGTGCTCACCCTGCCGACGGCGGCGCCGATCGACGGCGAAACCCTGTCGGACCACATCTTCCGCAAGATCCAGTCCGCCATCGTCAAGGGCGAGATCGCCCCGGGCAGCAAAATTTCCGAGCCCGAGCTGGCACGCATCCACGGCGTCAGCCGCGGCCCGCTGCGCGAGGCCCTGCACCGCCTGGAAGGCCAGAAATTGCTGGTGCGCGTGCCGCACGCGGGCGCCCGGGTCGTGTCCCTGTCGATCCAGGAACTGGTCGAACTCTACGAAATCCGCGAATCCCTGGAAGGCACGGCCTGCCGGCTGGCGGCCAAGCGCATGCCGCCGTCTGAAATCGAGGAACTGCGCGGCGTGCTGGAAGCCCACGAACGCGACGAAGCCTTCCAGGCCGGCCTGGGCTACTACCAGCAGGAAGGGGATTACGATTTCCACTACCGCATCGTCAAGGGCAGCGGCAACCAGATGCTGTTTCGCATGCTCTGCGACGAGCTCTACCAACTGGCGCGGATGTACCGCATCCAGTATTCGACCACGCCCAACCGCCCGCGGCAGGCCTACGCCGAACACCACCGCATTCTCGACGCCATCGCCGACGGCGACGGCGAGCTGGCTGAAATGCTGATGCGCCGCCACATCCGCGCATCCCGCATCAATATCGAACAACAGATTGCGCAAAGCACCCCACAGCGCACGGAGGCATGATGAACAAGTCGTATCGCAAGACCCTGCCCGGCACCCGCCTGGACTACTTCGACGCCCGCGCGGCCGTGGACGCCATTGCGCCCGGCGCGTATGACGGCCTGCCTTACACGTCGCGCGTCCTGGCCGAGAACCTGGTGCGCCGCTGCGATCCCGCGCTGCTCACCGATGCGCTCAAGCAGCTCATCGAGCGCCGCCGCGACCTGGATTTCCCGTGGTTTCCGGCGCGCGTCGTCTGTCATGACATCCTGGGCCAGACCGCGCTGGTGGACCTGGCCGGCCTGCGCGACGCCATCGCCGACAAGGGCGGCGACCCGGCCAAGGTCAACCCCGTGGTGCCCGTGCAGCTCATCGTCGACCACTCGCTCGCGGTGGAATACGACGGCAACGATCCGGACGCCTTCGCCAAGAATCGCGCGGTCGAAGACCGCCGCAACGAAGACCGCTTCCATTTCATCGACTGGACCAAACAGGCCTTCGAGAACATCGAAGTCGTCCCGCCGGGCAACGGCATCATGCACCAGATCAACCTGGAGCGGATGTCGCCCGTGATCTACACGCAGGACGGCGTGGCCTTCCCCGACACGCTGGTGGGCACCGACAGCCACACGCCGCACGTGGACGCGCTGGGCGTCATCGCCATCGGCGTGGGCGGCCTGGAAGCCGAAAACGTCATGCTGGGCCGCGCGTCATGGATGCGCCTGCCCGACATCGTCGGCGTCGAACTCACCGGCCGCGCCCAGCCCGGCATTACCGCCACCGACATCGTGCTGACCCTGACCGAATTCCTGCGCAAGGAAAAAGTCGTGGGCGCCTACCTGGAGTTCTACGGCGAAGGCGCCTCCAGCCTCACGCTGGGCGACCGCGCCACCATTTCAAACATGGCGCCCGAGTATGGCGCCACGGCCGCGATGTTCTCCATCGACCAGCAGACCATCGACTACCTGCGCCTGACCGGCCGCGAAGATGCGCAGATCGCGCTGGTGGAAACCTACGCCAAGACAGCGGGCCTGTGGTCCGACAGCCTGGCGACCGCGCAGTACGAGCGCGTGCTGCGCTTTGACCTGTCCACCGTGGTGCGCACCCTGGCCGGCCCGTCCAATCCGCATCGCCGCCTGCCGGTGTCCGACCTGGCCGAACGCGGCATCGCCGGCGTGGTCGAAAACCAGCCCGGCCTCATGCCCGACGGCGCCGTCATCATCGCGGCCATCACCAGCTGCACCAACACCAGCAACCCGCGCAACGTCATCGCCGCCGGCCTGCTGGCGCGCAACGCCAACCGCGCCGGCCTGGCGCGCAAGCCCTGGGTGAAGAGCTCGCTCGCGCCCGGCTCCAAGGCCGTGCAGCTCTATCTGGAAGAAGCCGGCCTCACGCAAGAGCTGGAGCAGCTGGGCTTTGGCGTCGTGGCGTTCGCCTGTACCACGTGCAACGGCATGTCCGGCGCGCTGGACCCGAAGATCCAGCAGGAAATCATCGACCGCGATCTCTACGCCACCGCCGTGCTGTCCGGCAACCGCAACTTCGACGGCCGCATCCACCCCTACGCCAAGCAGGCCTTCCTGGCCTCGCCGCCGCTGGTCGTGGCCTACGCCATCGCCGGCACCATCCGCTTCGACATCGAGCGCGACGTGCTGGGCGTAACCGCCGACGGCCGCGAAATCCGCCTGAAGGACATCTGGCCCAGCGACGAGGAAATCGACGCCATGGTCAAGTCCGCGGTCAAGCCGGAGCAGTTCCGCAAGGTCTATGCCCCGATGTTCGGCATCAAGGACGACCGCCAGACCGCCGTCAGCCCGCTGTACGACTGGCGCCCGCAAAGCACCTACATCCGCCGCCCGCCCTACTGGGAAGGCGCGCTCGCCGGCGAACGCACGCTGCGCGGCATGCTGCCGCTGGCCGTGCTGGGCGACAACATCACCACCGACCACCTGTCGCCGTCCAACGCCATCCTGCTGGACAGCGCCGCGGGCGAGTACCTGCACAAGATGGGCCTGCCCGAAGAGGACTTCAACTCCTACGCCACGCACCGCGGCGATCACCTGACCGCGCAGCGCGCCACCTTCGCCAATCCCAAGCTCTTCAACGAGATGGTCAAGAACGCCGACGGCAGCGTGAAGCAGGGCTCGCTGGCGCGCGTGGAGCCCGAAGGCCAGGTCATGCGCATGTGGGAAGCCATTGAAACCTACATGAACCGCAAGCAGCCGCTCATCATCGTGGCCGGCGCCGACTACGGCCAGGGCTCGTCGCGCGACTGGGCCGCCAAGGGCGTGCGCCTGGCCGGGGTCGAGGCCATCGTCGCCGAAGGCTTCGAACGCATCCACCGCACCAACCTCATCGGGATGGGCGTGCTGCCGCTGGAATTCAAGCCGGGCGTGAACCGCAAGACCCTGGCGCTGGACGGCACCGAAAGCTACGACGTGACCGGCGAACGCAAGCCGCGCGCGGACCTGACGCTGGTCATCCACCGCCGCAACGGCAGCACCGAGCAGGTCCCGGTGACCTGCCGCCTGGACACCGCCGAAGAAGTCTCGATCTACGAAGCCGGCGGCGTGCTGCAGCGCTTTGCGCAGGATTTCCTGGAGGCCGCCTCCGCCTCCGGCGCCGGCAAGCTCGCCTGACCGGCCGTCATGCAGACCGGCGGGCGTTGCAACGCCCGCCGCCCCTATTCCGATATCTCAGGACTGTTTCATGGCACATGCTCCCCAAACCAAGATCGCGGCCACCTACATGCGCGGCGGCACCAGCAAAGGCGTGTTCTTCAAGCTGGACGACCTGCCCGAGTCCGCGCGCGTGCCCGGCGCCGCGCGCGACGCGCTGCTGCTGCGCGTGATCGGCAGCCCCGACCCCTACGGCAAGCAGATCGACGGCATGGGCGCCGCCACCTCCAGCACCAGCAAGACCGTCATCGTCGCCAAGAGCACGCGTCCCGACCATGACGTGGACTATCTCTTCGGCCAGGTCTCCATCGACCAGCCCTTCGTGGACTGGAGCGGCAACTGCGGCAACCTGTCCGCCGCGGTCGGCCCCTTCGCCATCACCAACGGCCTCGTCGATCCGGCCCGCATCCCGCAGGACGGCACCGCCGTGGTGCGCATCTGGCAGGCCAACATCCAGAAAACCATCATCGCGCACGTGCCCATCACCGGCGGCGCGGTGCAGGAGACGGGCGACTTCGAACTGGACGGCGTGACCTTCCCGGCCGCCGAACTGCGCCTGGAATTCATGGACCCGGCCGAGGAAGGCGACGGCGGTTCCATGTTCCCCACCGGCAACCTGGTCGACAACCTGGAAGTGCCGGGCGTGGGCACCTTCAAGGCCACGATGATCAACTCCGGCATCCCCACGATCTTCCTGCAAGCCGATGCCCTGGGCTACACCGGCACGGAACTGCAGGAAGCCATCAACGGCGACGCCGCCGCGCTGGCGCGCTTCGAGACCATCCGCGCCCACGGCGCGCTGCGCATGGGCCTCATCAAGGACATCGCCGAGGCCGCCAGCCGCCAGCACACCCCCAAGATCGCCTTCGTCGCCCCGCCCAAGGCCTACGTGTCGTCCAGCGGCAAGCAGATCGGCACGGGCGACGTCGACGTCCTGGTGCGCGCCCTGTCCATGGGCAAGCTGCACCACGCCATGATGGGCACGGCCTCCGTCGCCATCGCCACCGCGGCCGCCGTGCCCGGCACGCTGGTCAACCTGGCCGCGGGCGGCGGTGAACGCGACAACGTGTGCTTCGGCCACCCCTCAGGCACGCTGCGCGTGGGCGCGCAGGCGCAGCTGGTTGACGGCGAATGGAAAGTCACCAAGGCCATCATGAGCCGCAGCGCGCGGGTGCTGATGGAAGGGCGGGTGCATGTGCCGCGGGAGGGGTTTTGACGGGAGATCAGAATCGCGAGGCAGCAGCCTGCAGTTCTGGGCGGAAAGTTCAGGAGTATTACCTTTCAACACCGCCCGTTAAGCAGGAAGCCCGGTGCAGGTCGGAGATGAAAATCCAAAGCGTATTGGGAATTTCGTTGTGACAACGCATTCCGAAACTCGCAACGTCGACATCGAATTTGACTAATACGCGTTCTCCACGTTCATGGCGGGGTAGGCCCGATTGCGACTCTACCTTGACGACCAGACCTCGCTGCCCGACCAGTTTCCAGTAATTTTCCGAATCTCGTGTTGAGGCGGCGGTCGTTTTCGTTCCGAGAAAGGTCTCTATGACAACGGGATCATTCGGGAAGAAATTCATTAGCGCCTCCAAAATTCTGCCAAACAGTTCAAAGAGCTCGGCTTATCTGGCGCTCACGTCCCGGATAAGGCCCTTTTCGCGGCCTGCGGGCATATCAAGGACGCACCTCGTCCATCGTCGCCAGCAAATGTTTTCGCGCCATTGGCCGGGTCCATCACCGGTGAACGCTCGACCCTAGCAATTTTTGAAGACGCCGCACCTCCTGCAATAGGCGAGGAACATCCTGCCTTGCGTGAGCGATAAAGTCCTGATCGGCTACAGTCGCCCCAGACAACTCTATGTCCTCATGCCTAGCCCCCGGTGGCCCCGTTCGAATAAAATTCGAACCGCTCTCGTGGTCTCTACCCTCTATATATGACTGCCATGGGCCGGGCGTTGCCGCCTGGCAGCGCGCTTCGATTCGATCTAGTTCTGCACTGTCCATGCTGATTCACCTTGTCACGCTGGGGTTTTTGACCACAGGGGTCATCAATGATTAGGCCTGCTTGCCCGTGATTCAGGAAAGTGTCGCATGATACGGATTACTTCTGGTTGGAGAAGGAACAACATCACCACCTGCCGCTGTCACAGCGCCAACCGTGGTGGTTCCCACCTTGGAGTGCGGAATACTCGCGGTTAGTTCTCCAAGCGACTTACCGTTTGCACTGTTTACAGAGACACCGCTTATCTTCATGCTCATCGTCAATTCCCTCGATTATGACGTGAGTCAGGTTCTCACTGGTCATTACATATGCTTAGTCGACCTTGAACTTGTGCATTCGGGTATGTTGCTCTAGATATAGCCGAAAGCTTCGGCAATACTCATGCCCCAGCAAACCAATATCGGCAAAAACAAACCCCAGCATAAAGTCTGCCCCATCCTTCGTCAGCGAGGACCTCTCTCTGCTAAATAGGGCATATTGGATTATTTTCAACAATACCTGCTCACTCTCTTCAAAATTGGCGCCTTCCCTATTCTTCATGTTTTCTATGCACAATTGGTCCAGCAAGTCCGGACCGGTTTTTTGGGACAGATGATCCCTGATGATGTCAATGTAGGAAGCAACGATGCTTTTGACCCGAGATGAAATACAGAGGCATGTCCGCTCATGGATCAGGCAGTCCTCAATATAGTCAGTCAGAACGAAGAAAAAGTCCTCATAACTCATCGATTCAATATTGAAGCCCTCTTCAAAGATCTTGTATTGATTCATGCAGTCACTTGCGTCGCTCATGTTTGGATCCCTTCTCTTGTTACTCATCTACCGTCCAGCGCTTATCTCGTTGGGCAATCGTCTCTGATTCCCAGTTGCCGCTGGACATGGGCGCAAGAGCCACAAGCAGGCATGGGTTTGGCTTTCTTGTCGTTGCGCCAGGTTTGGGAAGATCCGCCTTGAACCAGATCTTTCAGTTCGTCGAGTGTTTCTATCCCTTCGGCATTCGCGGCTTTACTCAACGCGTCCGCTTCGGCGCAAGCCCCGTGATATTCGCTTCGCTCAGTCAGCGGAACATTGTCATAAGCTGCCTTAACGGCAGCGTTTGTTATGCCTCTTCCGCCCTCGCCGGAGCTGAGTCCCCATTGCGAACCTCCCGGTATGTTCTGCGCGCGAAGTACACCTCTAGCACCCGCTAGCCCGAGCGGATCCAGCCATTCGATGGGGTTATGGGCATACTGATAAATGTTCAGCCCACCCGAAAATCCGATCGGATCCTTCGATATGAACCGCCCGATCTGCGGAGCATAGTACCGATGGCGGTTGTAATGCAGGCCTGTTTCGGGGTCCAGATACTGCCCCTGGAATCGGATCGGATTACGGATTCCCGCCGCGCGGGCGGCATCGGTGATGGCCTCTTTGGTCGCGCCCCACGCGTGGTACTGCGCGCTCCAGGCGATCTCGCCTTGCGCGTCCGTCAGTTCCTGCGGCGTGCCCAGGTGATCGCAGTGATACCAAGCGAGGGCGTCCACGGGGTCTGGAGCGGGCGAGGTTATCCTTAGCGGATCGCGGTCGATGTCATAGGCGCCGGCGTACTCCGGTTGCCGGTGCAGGAGAATGGGTTTGCGGCTGATTGCCTGGGCCAGCGGCACGAAAATTCCGGGTTCGTAGAGATAGTGCGCGATCTGGTCATCAGCGCCTTCCCATGCCAGGGTGTCGCCATCCCAGCCGTAGAGTGTCGTGCTGCAGCCCATCTGGAAGCCGACGCCCTGGGCTACACCGGCACGGAACTGCAGGAAGCCATCAACGACGACGCTGCCGCGCTGGCGCGCTTCGAGACCATCCGCGCTCACGGCGCGCTGCGCATGGGCCTCATCAAGGACATCGCCGAGGCCGCCAGCCGCCAGCACACCGCCAAGATCGCCTTCGTCGTGCCGCCCAAGCCCTACGTGTCGTCCTGCGGCAAACGGATCGGCGCGGGCGACATCGACGTCCTGGTGCGCGCCCTGTCCATGGGCAAGCTGCACCACGCCATGATGGGCACGGCCTCCGTCGCCATCGCCACCGCGGCCGCCGTGCCCGGCACACTGGTCAACCTGGCCGCGGGCGGCGGCGAACGCGACAACGTGTGCTTCGGCCCCCCGTCCGGCACGCTGCGCGTGGGCGCGCAGGCGCAGTTGGTGAACGGCGAATGGAAAGTCACCAAGGCCATCATGAGCCGCAGCGCGCGGGTGCTGATGGAAGGGCGGGTGCATGTGCCGCGGGTGGGGTTTTAAGGGGCCCTCGGCATAAAGCCGGTTATGAACGGCGGACCACCGTTAATCGCTCTGTGGAGGCATGTTATTTATCCCACGTCCTGATCGACCATATCAAGTTCATTGACCCCAAAAAAGCCCAACTGCTTTCGCCGTTCCTGGCCATTAACGACTTGTTCTCGCAGCGTTTATCCGGGATAAAAACCTTAAAAGCGGGATAATCCCGACGCTCAACAACCGTTCCGTTGCAGCCCGCCAAATTTATTCGCCCCACTTCGCGGAACGTGCTGTAGACTTTCCCCCAATACCACTCGGACCAAATTCCCGCCGTACTTCTCGTCCAAGTTCTGGTTCCCGCCTTGTCTCCATGTGAGTATTCGAATTTGAATTTAATTGGCCTCTCCAGCGCTATTTGGTCCACGGACCGCAGGAATGCGGTCGTACCTACCACTCCAAGAACGGCCACAAAGAGCAATACCCACGGCGCTCGCCAAATCGGCACCGAGCGGACTGAAGTCTGGAAAATCGCATTTTCGACAGCATCACTTTCCCGCAAAATTAGCCGTTTTGAGTTCATGTCACTGGCCGCATTTGTTCGGCAGTTATGGTAGCGACTTAAGACGTAAGACATAATTCCTATTGCCAGAGCCAGCACGATCAAATTCATCATGCTTTCAACCGGGGTCGGCGAGCCCTGCACTATTGAAGTGGTGGATCGTTCCCAACCGACAACGTTCGCGAAATTTAACAGCCTGCCGAACTCATGCATCAATAGTATCGAAAAATTTACGAGAAACGAAGATAGCGTCATTGCCACCAAGAGAGCAGTTAAGAACCCCAAAAAGCGTACGCGTCGACTTGCATTGAACCGCTTCGCAGTGATACTAACTACTATTCCCGTCGCAACCAATAACAGCAGCAACGCGCTAGAAGTAAAAATCGAAGATGCTAGCGCACGATCGAAGACCTTTGAAACTGGGACTATATCAAAAACAATAATTTCGGCGACCTTGCCCACCACGCGACTATCGGTAAAATTCCCGAGAACAACGCCTAGCATTGAGAACGCCCATATTTCCAGAACCACCAGCACAGTATCGGTCCAACGACGCCTTTCGGCTCGGTTGCTCATCAAAGTTCTGTAGGCGTGATGCACCACCAGTAATCCCACTCCCACCAGCGCAACAAAGAAGAAGGCCACAGCAACCCACAAACCCGGTTCCGCTGACAGACAATTTACCAGTGCCCCCCATAACTCTTCGCCGACCGTTCGAGAACACCAATTACCGCCAAAGTTGCTAAGTGCTTCTAACATCCTGGCACTTATGAGCCCGCAGGCTAAACAATATAGACGATCAACATGCAGCCAGCCGGCTCCCATTTCGACCCGTTCCAACCGGTCGGCGGCAGAAGGATGAAACGACCGGAAGAGTCGAAAGGAAACATTCTCGTTTTCCGCCGCGACTGCAAGGTTCCGAATGAGTCCTTGCCTAAAACCTTGCTGGGCCGCGCCCTCGTCGGCAATGAACTCGCGCAAGCGCAAAATGTGGCGCAGCATCACTCCAATGACTAGGGCACTTATCAGCGGAGGAGTTCCTACGGCTCCAGCGACTATCAGGTTCCGACTTAGACCGGCAATAGCCTGCCCCGCTTCCAGCCACGCTGGCACGCGAGCAATAACTTTTCCCCAAAACAGCCCCTGATGCAGAACCAAATTCAAGGTTAGCAATAGAGTATATGCAATAAAGGTATACCAAGTTCCAATGAGCAAGAACGTATCGCGCTTTGCTAAATGAACACACTCATGCGCAATGATGCTATCTGCTTGGGCTGCTGCTTTGCGCCACAGTAACCTGAGGCCGCCTCCAACAATGACATACTGCTGTGGCCATGCCAGAACACAGCATGCATTCGTGTCTGCCAGATTGGGGGTAGCAAGGAATCGCGGCCGCTGTTTAACGATGCTGTGTGCAATGTAGGTTACGTTCTCACTAAACGCAGGGTCAGCATCCGATAGATCTCTAGGTCTTACTTGTCGTATCAAACGATATAGTCGAAAACATCCAATAGCTCCTGCCAGCCCTAGCAGGAGGGCAACTTGAGCCCCTCTTTCAATCACTGACCACCATAGATCATTAGTATTGTTTCCGATCCATCTGCTTAGCCAGTAGCCCCCAAGGTACGTTTGCTGCACAGCTTCCAGAATCATGTATACCCACACCAGCAACAATCCGAACCTAGTATCATCGGTCAACAATAGCTGATTAAGTCTTCGCGGATTCAACATATTCCGCCCCAATGAATTGAGCGATCAGCGCATCGGCCAGAGCCGCAGCGGTGCGAGGACTAAGCTTTCGGTCGGCAGCCGCCCGAAATATGGCTTCTCGTATTTGCTGACAAGATACCGAAATTCTATTCTTTAGTTCGGGCGGAGTGGACGGACAGGAGGCCCGACGCTCTAATTCCTTTTTCAGAGCGTCTTTTCCGATATCCAGCGCCGCATCGAAGAGTTTAGGCAGGACCATCTGCATCACCGAAGACGCTATGCCGAAAAGTACTCCTGCGACAAGTTGTATTTGACCGGCATCGAACGCCCCCGGTTGTCGTCCTATGTCCGTAGCAGGGATGCTATGCATTTCCACTATTTCCGGCAGCATTTCATATTCAACCGGATCCTCAGTTTTCAAGACCGACCCAATTGCTTGCCAAACTGTCAACTCACCCTTGCTCATTTTCATAATTTTTCTCCGCCACCTCTTACCAACTTGCAGAGGAACTCACAAAATCTCGACACTAGATAGCCTCAAATTAGCTTGAAGTGTAGGCTTCATTAACTCTCTTCCTCTATAGTCAATTTTGGGTAAGGGCGCTTTTATCGAAGCAGTGTCATGCGTAGAAATTGGGGCCAAGGATGGAGCGCCTTTGAATCGGTGTCGCATCTGCTTAGATTCCGCTCATTTCGCCTAAGTCCCTGCTCAACCACCCGACTGCGTCTTCGTGCAGACCTAAAGTCGCTGCACGCAAATGCCGTTAGCGGGTTGCGGCCGGGCGTTTCCCGGCTGACTCGCAACCCGCCGACCTTTCTGGTTGGCGCACCAGACTAAGAGCATGAAGATCACGTCGCTGCGCAACCGCATTTTGCTTATTACCTGCTTTACGGTGGTCGGGGCGCTTACGCTCTCCGGCTTCATCACCTACCAGATCGTGCGCGACAACATGATGACAACCATCGCCGCGACCCTGGACGCCGTGGCCTCCGGCAATGCCAGCGCCATCGAGCGCTGGTCGGCGGACAAGGCGCAGGCCGTCAACGCCACGGCGCAAGTGGTGGAAAAAGGCGATCCCCGGGGCCTGACCCAGCTCATGGGCCAGACCAACGGCTTTCCCATCACCACGATCGGCTGGTCGGACAAGACCTTCTTTTCCACCACGAAGACCGCGGCCGACTACGATCCGACGGCGCGGCCCTGGTACAAGAGCGCCGTGGCCGCCGGCAAGCTGACCATCACCAAGCCCTACGGCGACTCCACCACGGGCGTGCTGTACGTCGCGTTCACCGCGCCGCTCGTGCGCAGCGGGCAGACGGTCGGCGTGCTGAGCGGCGCGGTGCCGCTGGATGGGGTCAAGGACATCATCAAGGCCATCCACCCCACCCCGTCCAGCAGCGCCTTCGTGCTGGGGACGGACGGCCAGGTGATTTCGCACCTGAATGACAAGCTGGCGCTCAAGCCGTCGACCGACATCGCCGCCGGATTGACCCCGGACGCCGTGGCCGCCATGGCCCGC
Organism: Achromobacter sp. MFA1 R4; assembly: GCF_900156745.1. Lineage (NCBI taxonomy): Bacteria > Pseudomonadati > Pseudomonadota > Betaproteobacteria > Burkholderiales > Alcaligenaceae > Achromobacter > Achromobacter sp. MFA1 R4. The sequence goes on from NZ_LT707065.1 coordinate 1,311,111, forward strand.
GACGGCGCCGCGCCGGTCGAACTGGCGCTGGATGGCGCGCAGAAGCTGCTGAAGGCGCGCCGCATCCCCGGCACGGACTGGTATCTGGTGGTGGCGCTGGACAAGACCGAAGCCACCGTCGGCCAGACGCAGGTGCTGCACGCGACGCTGATCTCGCTGGTGGTCCTGACGCTGGTGGCCGTGGCGCTGGCCAGCGTGATCACGTCGCGCGCATTCAAGCGCCTGTCCGCCGTGCGCGACGCGATGGACACCATCGGCTCGGGCGATGGCGACATGACCCACCGCCTGGCGGTGGTCGGCCACGATGAAGTGGCGCAGATCTCGTCGTCGTTCAACGCCTTTGTCGACAAGATCACCCACGTCATGCGCGAAGTGCGCAGCGGTGTGCATTCGATGAGCGCCGCCACGCGCGAGATCGACATGGGCAACCGCGACCTGTCGCAGCGCACCGAAACGTCGGCCGCGTCGCTGGAGGAAACCTCGTCGGCGCTGACGCAACTGACGTCCAGCGTGCGCCAGACCGAGGAAACGGCGGAACATGCCACCCGCCTGGCCGACGAAGCCAGCGCCGTCGCGGCGCGCGGCGGGCAGGTGGTGCGCGATGCCGTCAGCACCATGAGCGAGATCTCGCAGTCGTCGCAACGCATCACCGAGATCATCCGCGTGATCGACGGCATCGCGTTCCAGACCAACATTCTGGCGCTGAATGCGGCCGTCGAGGCGGCGCGCGCGGGCGAGCAGGGCCGCGGCTTCGCGGTGGTGGCGGGCGAAGTGCGCACGCTGGCGCAGCGCAGCGCCTCGTCCGCGCAGGAGATCAAGACGCTGATCGAGGCGTCGGTGCAGAACGTGAAGAGCGGCACGGAGCGCGTGCAGGCGGCGGGTTCGACCATGACCGAAATCGTCGACGGCATCCACCGCGTGCAGCGGATGGTGAGCGAGATCCACGGCGCGATGGCCGAGCAGAGCACGGGGCTGGGTCAGATCGACCGGACGGTCGCCGACATGGACCAGGCCACGCAGCAGAATGCGGCGCTGGTCGAGCAGTCCACGGCCGCGTCCGGCATGCTGAGCGACCAGGCGCGCGTGCTGGCCGAGGCCGTCGCCCGCTTCAAATTGCGCGAAGAGGAAATGGGCACCCCCGGCAGGCTGATCGCGCTGCCGGCCTAAGAGGCGGGCCTAAGGCGTGGGTCTAAGGCGCGGGCCTAAGAGGCGACCCTAAAACGCGGCCCTAAGGCGCGGGCGCACCGCCCGCCGCCGCTTCTCCCGCGCCCTTCGGCGCCGGACCCATCTGTTTGAGCACCGCGACCGCCGTGGCAATGGCCTGCCCGGCGGCGCTGATCTCGCCCTGCATGAACACGAGCGAGGACGTGGCCCGCACCACGCGTGCGCGCAACTCCAGGAACTGGCCTGCGCGTGCCGCCGCCAGAAAGTGCGTGTCCAGCTGCACCGTCACGCACGCGCGCCGGCCCAGCGCTTCCCACGCGACCGCGCTGATCCCATGGTCCAGCAGCGCGGTCAGCAGGCCACCGTGCACCACGCCCGCGGGATTGAGGTGGTCGGCGGTGGCCAGCAGGCCATAGGCCCAGCCGTCGTCTTCCTTGCACACCCACAGCGGACCGATCCGGCCCGCGAAACCCGGCAGGGTCTTCTTGCGCCATCCCGGCGGGACGGCGGCGTCAACAGCGGCGTCATCGCTCATGCGTTCAGTTCCTTGCCGCCAGCAGTTGCGACAGCGCGTGCGCTTCGCCCTGCAATTCATGGGCCAGGGACTCGACGCGCGCCGCGTCGAGCTGTTCGGCCAGGCCCGCCGCCACCAGCGCGTGCGTCATGCGCGTGTGGCTGTCCAGGACAGGCACGGCGATCACGACGACGCCGTTGATGTAGTTGTTGCGATCCACGCTGTAGCCCTGGCGGCGCACCGCGTCCACGTCGGCCTTCCAGGCGGAGAACGCCGGCGCCTGGTCCCAGCGCAGGGCCTTGAAGCGGCGCTCCAGTTCCTTGTCCGAAAAGTCCGAGAACGCGGCGACCAGCCGCCCCGTGGCGCTGATCAGCGCGGGAAAGCGGCTGCCGACGTCGACGTGCAGGCGGAACGGCGCGTTCGACCGCGATAGCGCCAGCACCACCATGTGGTCGCTGCCCGAGACCTCGACCCCGATCGCGGTGACGCTGGCCGCGTTGGCGATGCGGTCCAGCACGGGCTGGGCCAGCGCGGGGAACGGATTGCTCTCGATCACGCTGCGCGCCAGCGTCAGCATGCCCACGCCCAGGCTGTAGCGCTTGGCGCCGGGATCGACCTTCACCAGGCCTTCTTCCACCAGGACGCGAAGGATGTGCAGGCAGGTGCTGGTCACCATGCCCAGTTCCTGCGAGATCGCCTTCAAGGTCATGGGCTCCCCGCCCCGGCCCAACAGGCGAAGGATCGCGATGGACCGCGTCACGGCCGGCACCGGCCGCACGCGCGGGCCGGCCGCGGACGCAAGTTCCGGGGTACTGGTTTCACTCATCGGTTTCTCCGTTTGCATGGCGGCAAGCATACCGTGCGCGCCGCCTCCCGCAGCGTTTTCCCAACCTTCATAATTGTCTATATACAATTAATGAACGCCATTGACAATTTATTTTCCGGCGCGCATAGTGGCTTCAACAGGTTGCCGACCCACACAGGTGCGACGAAATGACGAAGCTGACCGACACCCTCTCCTACGCGGACGCCCAGGCGCTCTGCTCCGCCGACAAGCTCTGGGAGCTTTTCGACGGCAACCGCGAATACATGAACATCGCGCACGAGTGCATCGATCGGCACGCCGGCAAGGCCGAGCCGGCGATCATCCTTGTGCGCGCCGCGGGCGGCGACGAGACCTACTCTTTCCGCCAGATTGCCGAGCAGTCCTCGCGCTTTGCCCATTACCTGGTCGAACAGGGCATCCGCCCCGGCGACCGCGTGGCCGTGATGCTGGAGCCATCGCTGCCGTTCTACGTGGCCATGTTCGGCGCCATGAAGATGGGCGCCATCGCCGTGCCGCTCTTTACCCTGTTCGGCCCGGACGGCATCCGCCTGCGGGTGCAGGACTGCCAGCCGCGCATGCTGGTGACCAACGCGGAAAAAGCGCCGCTCGCCGCGGGTGGCGACGACATGCGCGTGGTCATCGCGGACGACGCATTCGTCGGCGCGCTGGCCGGCTACCCCTCGCACTATGCATGCCGCACGCGCGCCGATGACCTGGCCATCTTCCAGTACACGTCCGGCACGACGCGCGAGCTGCCCGACGCCGTCAAGCACACGCACCGCGCCCTGGTCACCCTGATGCTGGCCGCCCTGTACGGCACCGGCATCCGTCCCGGCGACCGCTACATGTGCCCGTCGTCTCCCGCCTGGGGGCACGGCCTGTGGCACGGCACGCTGGCGCCGCTGGCGCTGGGCGTCACCATCGGCGCCTACGCCGGCAAGTTCAACGCCGAGCGGCTGCTGCAGGCGCTGCAGGAGCACCGCTTCAACAACATCTCCGCCGCCGCCACGCACTACCGCATGATGCGCAACTGCGGCGCGGCCGACCGGTATCGCTACCAGCTCGACAAGGTGTCCTTCACCGGCGAGCCCATCGACAGCGAGACCGCCGCGTTCGTGGAGGCCACCTTCGGCCGCCCGGTCTGCAGCATGTACGGCACGACGGAAATCGGCGTGTGCCTGGTCAACTATCCCGGCGCGCCGGATTTCACGGTCAAGGCCGGCTCGCTGGGCAAGCCCGTGCCCGGACTGCGCGTGGAAGTGCAGGACGCCAGCGGCCAGCCCTGCGCGCCCGGCGAAACCGGAGAGCTCAAGCTGTGGCGCCGTGACGCGTGGGTCGCCACCAAGGACCTGGGGCGCGTGGATGAGGACGGCTACTTCTGGCACGGGGGCCGTGCCGACGACGTCATCATCTCGGCCGGCTGGACCATGAGCGCCGTCGAAATCGAAGACGCCATCCTCAAGCACCGCGACGTGGCGGAGGCCGCCGCGATCGGCGTGCCCGATCCGCTGCGCGGCCAGGTAGTCAAGGCCTTCGTCGTGTCGGCCCGCCCCGGCGACGACGCTTTCGTGCAAGAAATCCAGGACGCCGTGCGCAGCCGCCTGGCGCAGCACGAGTATCCGCGCCAGGTGGTGTTCGTGGCCGAACTGCCCAAGACGCCCGCCGGAAAGATCCATCGCAGGAAATTGCGGGAGCAGGAACTTGCGACCGCCGCCCAGACGCCCGCCGGCGCCGCCCACGCCTAGGGCTGCGCCAGCCCCGGCCATCACCACACCCAGGAGACATCATGCTGACCCAGACCAAGACCGAACGCAGCTTCCCCAAGATCACCGAACGCGGGCTGGACGAGCTGCGCGAGCGCATCGGCGTCAAGATCGGCGCCACGGCCGAGCCGTGGTGCTACGAAGCCACGCGCGACAACATCCGCCACTACGCCCACGGCATCGGCGACGACAACCCCCTGTGGTCCGACCCGGAGTACGCGGCCAAGACGCAGCACGGCGGCATCATCGCCCTGCCCAGCTTTCTGTTTGCCACCAGCCGCATCGTGTCCGGCTACGTGGGCGGGCTGCCCGGCGTGCACGCCATGTGGTCGGGCGCGGACTGGACCTGGCACAAGACGGTCAAGCGCAACGACGCCATCTCGACCGAAGCGCACCTGAAGAACCTGATCGAACACCAGACCCGCTTTGCCGGCCGCGCCGTGCAGCAGATCTACCACGTCGACTTCTTCAACCAGGACGGCGACAAGGTCGCCGAGGCCGACAGCTGGTGCTTCCGCACCGAACGCGACCACGCGCGCGAACAGGGCAGCAAGTACAAGGAAGTGCGCGCCCGCGAACCGCGCCGCTACAGCCCCGAGGAAATCAAGGAAGCCTACAAGCTGTACGCCCAGGAAGAAGTGCGCGGCGCCACGCCCCGCTACTGGGAAGACGTGAAGGAAGGCGAGGAACTGCCCGTGATGTTCAAGGGCCCGATGACGGTGACCGGCTTCATCGCCTACGCGCAGGGCTGGGGCGGGCTGTATATCCGCGCCAACAAGCTGGCGTGGCAGCTCATCGACGCCCACCCCGGGGTGGGCATCACCAACCGCTTCGGCATCCCCGACGTGCCCGAGCGCGTCCACTGGGAAGAGGACTTCGCGCTGGAAGTCGGCGCGCCCGGCGCCTACGACTACGGTCCGGAGCGCAACTCGTGGCTGACCCACCATCTGACCAACTGGATGGGCGACGCGGGTTTCCTGCGCAAGTCCACCTGCAAGATCCGCCGCCACAACCCCGAGGGCGACATGCTGTTCTTCAAGGGCAAGGTCGTGCGCAAGTACGTGGAAGACGGCCGCCACCTGGTCGAGATCGAACAGGAAGCGCGCAACCAGGACGACGAGCTTTCCGTGCTGGGTTCCGGTGTGGTCGAATTGCCTACCCGCGCCTGACCCGCGGCAATCTCCCCAAACGAGGTGGGCGATGTCTGATTCATCGGAACATGCTGCACCCGGCCCCGACGCCCCTGCCCGGGGCGCGCTGGAGGGCCTGCGCGTCATCGACCTGTCGCGCGTCCTGGCCGGCCCGCTCTGCACGCAGATGCTGGCAGACCAGGGCGCAGACGTCATCAAGGTCGAGCCCCCGGGCGGGGACGAGACCCGCACGCTGGGGCCGCCGGTCAACGAGGACGGCGATGCCGCCTACTTCATGGCGGTCAATCGCGGAAAGCGCGCGATCGGGCTGGACCTGTCGCAGCCCGAGGGTCGCGAGGTCCTGCTGGCCTTGCTGCAAGAGGCCGACGTCCTGGTCGAGAATTTCGTGCCCGGCACGATGGCCCGATGGGGGCTGGACTACGAGGCGGACCTCAAGCCCCGCTTTCCGCAGCTCATCCATTGCTCCATCACGGGCTTTGGCGAGGACGGCCCGCTGGGCGGCCTGCCCGGCTACGACGCCATCCTGCAGGCCATGTGCGGCCTGATGAGCGTGAACGGGGACCCCGCCAGCGGCCCCACCCGCGTCGGCATCCCCATCGTGGACCACCTGACCGGCTACACCGCGCAATCCGGCATCCTGCTGGCGCTGTATCACCGCGCGCGCACCGGGCTGGGCCAGCGCGTCGAGGTCACGCTGTTCGACACGGCGCTCAGCCTGCTGGTGCCCCACGCCGCCAACTGGATGCACACCCAGCACGCCCCCGGCCTGCTGGGCAGCGCGCATCCCAACATCGCGCCGTACGACCGCTTTGCGTGCCGCGACGGCGAGATCTTCCTGGGCATCGTCAACGACCGCCAATTCCGCCGGTTCTGCGATTACGCGGGTCTTGCGGCATTGGCCGACGATGCCCGCTTTGCCACCAACCGCTCGCGGCTGACGCATCGCGAGGCCTTGCGCGGCGCCATCGAAGCGGCGCTGGCCGCGCGCCCGCGCGAGGCGCTGTGCGCCGAGCTGATGCGAATCGGCGTACCGGCCGGCCCGGTCAACAGCGTGCCTGAAGCCTTCGCGCAGGCGCACACCGCCCATCGCGGCATGCGCGTCGATCGCGACGGCTATCACGGCATCGGCCCCGCAGTCCGGCTGTCGCGCGCGCCCGCCCGCGTGGACCGCCTGCCGCCCGCCTATGCGCAGCATACCGACGAGGTCCTCAGGGAGGCCGGCCTCGCCGATACCCAGATCGCGGCATTGAAGGAGCTGGGCATCCTGCCGCGCTGGCCTCCGCCCAAGCCATAGCGCAGTCCGTGACGCAATCCGTACCGCAACCCGATGCAGACCTATAAGAAATCGAGGAGACCACCATGAAGACCTTACGCCTGATCGCCGCGCTCGCGGCGCCGCTGCTGTTCGCGCAGCCCGCCGCGGCGGCCGACAGCTATCCCTCCAAACCCGTCAAGATCATCGTCCCCTACCAGGCCGGCCAGGGCACGGACGTTGCCGCGCGCTACCTGGCCGAGTACCTGGCCCGCGACCTGGGCCAGCCCGTCATCGTCGAGAACCGTCCCGGCGCGGGCGGCAACATCGGCGCCTCCGAGGCCGCGCGCGCCACGCCGGACGGCTACACGCTGCTGATGGGCACCAACGGCACGCATGTGTTGAACCAATACATGTATGCGTCCACCAACTTCGATCCCGAGAAAGACTTCTCGCCCGTCATGCTGGTCAGCTCGTTTCCCATGGTGCTGCTGACCACGCCATCCTCGCCCTACGCCAGCCTGGCCGACCTGCGCAACCCGGCCAAGGCCAAGCCCGACAGCATCAACGTCGGCATGCCCAGCACCACCGCGCGCCTGGTCTACGAACTGCTCAAGCAGCAGGGCGTGAACAGCCTCCGCGGCATCCCCTACAAGGGGTCGGCCACCGCCACCACAGACCTGCTGGGCGGGCAGGTGCAGCTAGGCATTGACACCGTGAGCGCGGCGCGCTCGTTCATCACCAGCGGCAAACTGCGCCCGCTGGCCGTGACGTCGCTGAAGGAGTCGGCCCTGCTTCCGGGCGTGCCGACCGTGGCCGCGCAAGGGCTGGAGGGCTTTCAAGTCGTCGCGTGGAATGGCCTGTACGCGCCCAAGGGCACGCCGCCGGCCGCAATCAAACGGCTGAACGCCGATCTCGCGAAGATCCTCGCGCGTCCGGAGGTGCGGCAGAAATTGCTGGACCTGGGGCATGAGCCGGGCGGCGGCACGCCAGACGAACTGGCGGCGTTCGCGCGCAGCGAACGGCTGAAGTGGCAGCCGTTGATCGTGCAGGCGGGGTTGAAGGCGGAGTAGCGCTAAGGCTGGACGGCGCGCGGCCGGGTCACGCCGGCCGCCGCCACCGCGGCCGCGGCCAGGACGCACAGCGCAGCCGCCGCCAGGAAGACAGCCCGCAGTCCCGCCGCCAGCGCCTGCGGCGGCGCGCCAGCCAGGTCCGCCGTTCCGGCGCCCAGGGCGAACAATGCCCCCATCGCCGACGCCCCGGTGATCAAACCCAGGTTGCGCGACAGGTTCAACAGCCCCGACACGGCGCCCCGCTCGCCGCCCGCGCCCGCCATCACCGCGGTGTTGTTGGCCGCCTGGAACAAGGCGTACCCCGCCGTGATCACGACAAGCGCGATGACGTAGCCCGCCACGCCGAACGCATCGGACGCGAACGGCAGCGTGGCCGATGCGCCCGCCATGGCGCCCAGCGCGGCCAGCGTCATGGGCCGCGCGCCGAACCGATCCACGCAGCGGCCCGCGGGCACGCCCGCCACCGCGGCCACGAGCGGACCGCAGGACATCGCCAGGCCGACGCGCGCGGCGTCCAGCCCCTGTGCCCCCGCCAGATAGAACGGCCCCACCACCAGGGTCGCCATCATCACCGTGGCAACCAGCGCGCTGGCGGCCAGGCCTGCCGAGCGCCCGGCGTCGCTGAACATGGCCGGCCGCAGCAACGGATGCGCGCTGCGCGATTCCACCCGCCAGAACAGGCACGCGCCAGCGGCCGCCGCCGCCAGCAGGGCGGCATTGAGCGGGCCGAAAGCGCCTTTTCCCAAGGTCATGGACAGCGCATAGGCGGCCAGAGACACCGTCAACAGCGCACTGCCCAGGCGGTCAAAGCGTACCGGCGCCTGCGTGGCGCGCGGCCGGTCCTGGGGCAGATGCCGCCAGGCCAGCCAGAACGCCAGCAGGCCCAGCGGCAGATTGACCAGAAAGATCGCGCGCCACCCCGGCCCGGCGATCAGCGCGCCGCCCAGCGTCGGGCCCAGCGCGGTGCCTGCCGCCGACATCGTGCCCAACAGGCCCATGGCGCTGCCGGCGCGGCCCTTCGGCGCCGCCTCGCCGGCCAGGGCCATGGCCAGCGTCATCAGCACGGCCGCGCCCACGCCTTGCGCGGCGCGCGCGGCCACCAGGCTCCACAGGCCGGGCGCCGCCCCGCACAGCGCCGAGGCGGCGGTGAACCACGCAAGCCCGGCCAGCATCAGGCGCCGCCGGCCGATCAGGTCGGCCAGGCGCCCGGCGCTGGCGACGGCGGTGGTGACGGCCAGCAGATAGGCCAGCACCACCCACTGCACCGATGGAAAGGAGGCGTCGAAGGCCCGCGCCAGCGCCGGCAGGCCGACATTGGCAATGCTGGTGCCCAGCGACGACAGCAACATCGACAGGGCCAGGCAGGCCACGAGCATGGGATCGGGCCGGGAAGGCGGGGTGGAAGGATCGGGAAGAGACATGATGGCATCCAGCAAGGGAACACGGTATCCCAGCGTATGCCCCGATGACCGCTGGCGGAAGACGCAGCATTTGCAGCAAATACCTGCATGAAACGCCATGCCAGGATGTTCCGCCGGCCAGGCCGGCATGCTACGGTTGCCGCATGACCCAGCCCGACCTGAACCTGCTGATCACTTTGGACGCGCTGCTCTCGGAAGGCAGCGTGGCCGGCGCGGCCCGGCGCCTGCGCCTGAGCCCGTCCGCCATGAGCCGCGCGCTGGCGCGCCTGCGCGAGACCACGGGAGATCCGCTGCTGGTGCGCGCCGGGCGCGGGCTGGTTCCCACCCCCCGCGCGCTGGCGCTGCGCGCCCAGGTCGGCGGACTGGTCCGGGACGCGCAGGCCGTGCTGGGCCGGGCGCACGAACTGGATCTTGCCGGGCTCGTCCGCACGTTCACGCTGCGCGTCAGCGACGGTTTCGTGGAGAACGTCGGCGCCGCGCTGATCGCCCGGATCGCCGCGCAGGCGCCGGGCGTGCGCCTGCGCTTCGTGCAGAAGGCGGACAAGGACAGCGGACCGCTGCGCGAAGGCGACGTCGACCTGGAAACCGGCGTGGTGGGCCGGTTGGCCAGCCCGGAGCTGCGCACGCGCGCGCTGTTCCAGGACCGGTACATCGGCGTCATGCGCGCGGACCATCCGCTGGGCGGGCGCAACGTCACGCTGGCGCGCTACCTGGCGGCGCGCCACGTCCTGGCGTCACGCCGCGGGCTTGAGTCCGGGCCCATGGATGAAGCCCTGCAGGCGTTGGGACGCGAGCGCCACATCGCCGCCATTGCCGGCGGATTCTCGATGGCGCTGGCGCTGGCGCGGGGCACGGACCTGATCGCCACGGTTCCCGAAATGCACACCGCCACGCTGCGGGAAGGCATGCGCAGCTTTGCGCTGCCCTTTGCCATGGCGCCCTTCACGGTGTCCATGCTGTGGCATCCCAGGATGGACGGGGACGCCGCGCACCGCTGGCTGCGCGGCTGCGTCCTGGCGGCGTGCGGAACGGGCGCCCCTGGCTAGGCGCCGTCCCGCATGCAAGCGATGGCTATAGCTATGGCTATGGCTATGGCTTCGGCGCGCTGGCCACCAGCGCGTCGAACTGCTTGTCCAGCTCCGCCAGCGACGCGTCGATGTGCGCGCGGCGCTCCTTGATCCACTTGTCCTGCGCGGCGAGCTGCTCGCGCGCCTCCTTGATCATGCGTTCCATTTCCTTGGGCTGGGGGCCGCCGCTGGTGGCGCGGTTCTTCACGATGGCCACCGGGTCCAGGGTCGAGCGGAACTCCGCCTCGCTCATCGGCAGGTCGGTGCCGTACTTGGAATCCTTCATCGCGTCCGCGTAGATGCGGCGCGCCTGCTCATACGGAAAGTCCAGCGGCTTGATGTTGTTGGTCTTGGCGTACGAGACCACTTCCGAGGCGAAGTGATGCCCCGCGCGGAACGGCAGCTTGTACTTGTGCATCAGCACGTCGGCCAGTTCCTGCGACGCCGTCCAGTCGCTGTTCAGTTCTTCGAGCGCCCGGTCGGGGCTGATGACCATGGCCTTGAGGACGCGGTCCCAGCGCTTGAGCGCGGAGATGCCGCTGTCGACCATCGCCGAGTTCTGCTTCACGTCCTTGGGGTCGCTCATGCCGGGCGTGATGTTGTGCGTCTGCAGGACCGGCCCCATCGCCAGCGTCACGGCCGTCGACGCGTCGCTGCGCGTGTTGTTGAGCAGGCCCGGATTGCGCTTTTGCGGCATGGCGCTGGACACGTAGGTGTTGCCGCCGCCTTCCTCCAGCAGGATCCACGGGCGCGGCTGCGCATATTGCGTCATGACGTCTTCGACGAAGTTGCCGGTGCGCAGCGCGATGCTGGTCACGATGGACGCGACCTCGACCGGCTGGTCCATGGACGATATCTGGGAGGCGTCGTAGGCATTGTCGACCAGCGCCGCGAATCCTAGGTACTGGGCCATGCGCTTGCGGTCCAGCGGCCAGCTCGTGCCGTTGAGCACCGTGGTGCCCATGGGCGAGCGATCGATGCGGACATAGGCCTCGCGGATGCGCTGCGCATCGCGCGCCAGGCCGGCTGCCTGGCCCAGCAGGTAGTGTCCATAGCTGTTGGGCTGCGCGGCCACGCCGTTCGTGTAGTTGGGAACGATGGTGCCCGCGTGTTTGGCCGCCAGTTCCACCAGGGTGGTGGAGGTGGCGTTGAGCTGGTCCGCCAGTTCCAGCAGCTTGTCGCGCAGGATCGCGCTGCGGTAGGTGGCGTGCATGTCCTGGCTGGAACGGCCCGCGTGCAGCAGGGTGATGTCCTCGCCCGCCGCCTTGATGAGGAGGGGTTCGAAGGTGATGACCGTGGCCGGGCGCTTGGCGCCGGGCTGGTTGCCGTCATTGATGACCTTGGCCACGCCGGCCGCCAGGCGGGGCGCCATGGCCTTGTCCAGAAGCCCTTCGTCGGTGTTGATCACCGTGGTGGCCTTGTTGATCTCCCCCAGCCAGAAGAAGGGATCGCGGGGGGGAGCCGGCTGCGCGGCGGCGGCGTTCGCGGCCAGCGATAGCACCAGGGCGGCGCCCAGGGTGGGTAGAAACTGTCTCATGGCGTTCTCGTTATAGGGATGGCCGGACAGTGTATCGGAGCGGTTTTCCCGCGGACATCCTGAATTTCACGCAGGCGCGGGCCAGTCAGGGCTACCCCCAGGCCCGCCGCGCTACAGCGGCGCCGGCTCGCCCCGCAGCCGGATCTGCGCCACCGTCATCTCCCCGCGGGGTTCCAGCGCAAACGCGTAGCGCTCCGGATACCGCAGCGCCAGGCGCCGGCACAGATTGGCCAGGCCGCCCTTGCCTTGCGCCGGATCGAACGGCGTCTGCAACGTGCCGGGGTTGCTCACCTCGATGACCAGTTCCCCGCCGTGCAGGCGCGTGCGGATGTGGATCACGAAGCGCTCGTGCTCGGCGCGCATGCCGTGCTTGATCGCGTTCTCGGCCAGCCCCTGCAGCGTCATGTGCGGGATGTTGATCTTCAGCGTGGCCGGATCGATCTGGCATCGGCATTCCAGCTTTCTTTCGAAGCGCAGCGCCTGGATGCGCACGTAGGCCTGCGCGGCCTCGATGTCCTCTTCCAGCCGGCACAGGCCGCGCCCCCGCCGGTCCAGCGAATAACGCAGATACTGCGCCAGGCGCCGCGTCATTTCCTCGGCGACGGACGGCCGCTCGGCGATTTCCGCGACGATGGTGTTCAGCGCGTTGAAGAGGAAATGCGGCTCGACCTGCAGTTGCAGATGCTCCAGCTCCAGCTTCAATGACCGCGCCTGCGCATTGATCTTGTGCAGGCGCTCGGTGCGGGCGGCGAGCTCGGCGGACACGCCAAAATAGACCAGCGTCCAGATGGACAGGATGCCCATGTAATAGATGAAGCCCAGCCAGTACTGGTTGTCGGGAATATCGCGGATTTCAGACAGAAACAGGTGGTTGATGGCGTAGGCGATCGTGGCCAGCAGCGCGGAGGCGGCCACGCACAGCACCACCGCGCAGGCAAGCACCGGCAGGGGCTCGCGGACCCTGGCCGGCAGGCGTCCGTGCTGCACGGCGGCCAGGCTGGTCAGCGCGAAGGCCAGCGGCTCCAGCGTCAGCGTCAGCCAGAATGCCGCGATGGGATTGCCGAACGCCGCCAGGCGGATGAAGTAGCCGACGAACGCCAGGAATACCCAGCCCACGGTCTGCGCGCGCCAGAATCCCGGCGCGGACTCGCCCTGGCTCAACTCCCGGCCGATCGATGTCGCAATCATGGACGTGCCGCCTTATATATCGTTACCCCACGGATTGGATCGAAAGAATACACTCGCCTGACCTGCTGCCCGAGAAAAACCATGCTGCGTGTGCTGATCGTCGACGATGAAGCCCCGGCGCGCCGCTATCTGCGCCGCCTCCTCGAAGCCGCCCCCGCGGTGCACGTCGCGGGCGAGGCGGCGACCGTCGACCAGGCCCGCAGCCTGATCCAGGAGCACAGCCCGGACGCCATCTTCCTGGACGTCGAGCTGGCCAGCGGCACGGGCTTCGACCTGCTCGATGGGCAGGCGCGCCAGTCATCCGTCGTGTTCGTCACCGCGCATGACAGCTATGCGCCGCGCGCCTTCGACGTCGAAGCCGTGGACTACCTGCTCAAGCCCGTATCTCCGGACCGGCTGACGCAGACGCTGGCGCGGTTGCGGCCGCGTTCGAGCGGCCATCTGTCGATGCGCACCAAGACGGGCACGCGCCTCATCAAAGTGCAGGAGCTGACCCTGCTGCAGGCCCAGGGCGACTACGTGCGCCTGTGCAGCGCCGCCCAGGCGAACGAGCTGATGCACATCACCCTCAAGCGCCTGGCCGCGCAGTTGCCCTTTCCCCCGTTCTGCGCCCTGTCCCGGTCCGTCATCATCAACCTGGAACATGTGTCCCATGTCGAGCAGCGGCCCGGCGCGCAGTCCGAAGTGAGCTTCAACAACGGCGTCCAGCCCGTCGTGCTGGGCCGCGTCGCGTCGCTGCGGCTGCGGCGGGCGCTGGCCTAGCCGCCCACCCGCCTTCAGAACTCCGTCGTCACCGACAGCAGCACCGTCAGCGGCGCGCCCACCGTCAGGCCTTCGCGCGCCGCGGACTGCCAGTAGTTCCTGTTCAGGACGTTCTCGACCATCGCGCGGATGACCACGGGCTTGCCATTGGCGTTGAAGGCATAGCGGGCGCCCACGTCAAAGCGCGTCCAGCCCGGGATCTCCTGCGTGTTGCTCACGTCGACGATCTGCGAGCTAGTGCTCAGCATCCGCGCGGTCAGGGTAAGGCCCGGGACGAAAGGCGTGTCCCATTCGGCCGCGGCGTTGAACTGCAGGCGCGGCACGGCGGGCGCGCGGTTGCCGTCGTTGACGCCGCCCGCGGTGCGGATCAGCCGCGCGTCGGTATAGGCCACGCCGCCCAGCAGGCGCACCCCGTGGGCCGGCTCGCCCTGCACCAGGAACTCCAGCCCGCGATTGCGCTGCTCGCCGTTGGACACGTAGCGCAGCGAGGCGGGGTCCAGATAGCTGCTCGGGCGCTCGATCTGGAAGGCGCTGAGCGTGGTTTCGAATTGGCCGAAGTCGTACTTGGCGCCCAGCTCGAACTGCTTGGAGATGGCCGGGGCGAACACCTCGCCGGCGTTGATGGCGCCCTCGGGCGCGGTGCCGCCCTGGCTCAGGCCTTCGATGTAATTGCCATAGAGCGACAGGCGCTCGGTGGGCTTGACCGTCAGCGCAAACGCGGGGGTGACGGCGGACTTGTCGTAGTTGGACGTCTGGCGGCCCGTCATCGCGTCGAAGTTGGTGGATTCCACGCGCTGGTGCCGCACGCCCGCAATGAATTGCACGCGGTCCTGCGCCATCGAGATCGTGTCGGCGAGCGCAATGCTGACCAGCCGCGAATCGCTCGCCCGCGGCAGATCCGACGGGCGCGCGATGTTCGGCTTGGGCAGGTCCGCGGGGTTGTAGATGTTCGAGAACACCGTGCTGGACCGGATCCGGGCCGCCGAATAATCGATGTCCAGGATGCTGGCGCTCAGCGCGGGCTCATGCTTGAGCGCGCCGGTCTGGAAGCGGCCGCGCACCCCGACCTCGCCCGTCTTGCTGGTGAGCGACTCGTTCAGGCGGGACGGCACCGCGCCGATATCGCCCGCCTCGTTCAGCATGAGCCAGCTCGTCTGCATGCTTTCAAAGTCGTGCTTGCGTGCGCCGAGCGCGCCGTAGACGGTCCAGTCCGGCGACAGGTCATACTCGGCGCGCAGCGCGCCCGACCATTCCTCGGTCTTCCAGTACGTCCACGACGGGAAGAAATTGCGGCGCGCGTCCGGCGCCCGGCCGATGTCCACGCCCGAGGGCGGCGGGAACAGCAGGCCGCTGCGCGCATCCGTGGTGCGGTTCTGGTAGTTGATGTCGCCTTCGACGCGAAAGCGCTCGCCCTGGTAATCCAGCCCCAGCGCCACCGCGCCCAGGTCCTCGCTAGCCCCGTCCATCGGCAGGTCGCCGCCGCTGCCCGCCACGTTCAGGCGCACGCCCCATTCCTGGCTGTCGCCATAGCGGCGCGACAGGTCGGCATGCGCGCCGAACTGGCTGTCGCCGATGTAGGACACGGTAAAGCGATTCAGCGGGTCGGCGCCCGCGCGCTTGGGCACCAGGTTGATCGAACCGCCCACGGAGCCGTAGGGCGCCATGCCGTTCAGCAGCGCGTTGGGGCCGCGCAGCACTTCGACCCGCTCCACGCCGATCAGCGAACTGGAATTGCGCGGCGACACGCCGTACAGGCCGTTGAACGACACGTCGTAGTTGAACAGCGTGAATCCGCGGATGTTGAATTCGTCCCGGCCCGCCCCGCGCGAATAGGTATTGCGCACGGTGGGGTCGTTGACCAGGACGTCGCCGATGTTCTGCGCCTGCTGGTCCTCGATCAGCTTGGCGGTGTACTGCGTCGCGCTGAACGGCGTGCTCATGTCGTCGCGATTGCCCAACAGGCCCAGGCGCCCGCCCCGCGCCACCTGGCCGCCCGCATAGACGGGGGGCAGTCCGCTGGACAGCCCGGAGGCGGTCACCGTCACGGCCTCCAGCGTCGCCGCGTCGGAGACGGGCAGCGCACTGAGGCGGTACTGGTTCGGCGCCTCGCGGGTGGCGCGCAGGCCCGTGCCGGCCAGGGCCTGCTGCAACGCGTCGTGGCTGGAATAGCGGCCCCGCACGCCGTTGCTCTGGCGGTCGGCCACCAGCGACGGCTGCGCGGCCAGCAGGATGCCGGATTCGTTGGCCAGCCGCGTCAGCACCTGATTCAGCGGCGCGGGCGGGATGTCGAAGGTGATCAGGTCGGCCACGCCGGTCGCCGCCGGCGCCGCCTGCGAATGCGCGGGCGGCCCCCAGACCGTGGAAACCGCCAGGGCCAGCGCCAGCGGCAGGCTCCACGACGGCAGGCGGGCGCCACGGGAAGCCAAGGGGCGCGCGCGGGTCACGGGAAAAGCCGCGGCGACGGGGGGAAGACGGTGGGACATGACGGGACCTGTGCTCTCGTGCGTGGGGTTCGGGAAAGGAGAGCGGCGCGCCAGCCCGGCGGGTTGCCGGGCGCGAGCGGCTCTTACTGTCCTTATTCGAACGAGCCCGCCAAACCCGGAACCGCCCGGCGCATTTTTTTTCAGGCGCGTGGTTCGATGCTGATCCACCAGGGCAGGGTGCGGCGCACCCGGACCGGCAGCACCGAGGCCAGCATGTCCAGCGCGCGGCCGGTGTCCTGGAGCGGATAGCTGCCGAAGACGTGCAGGCGCGCCACCTCCGGCGCCACCGCCAGGTGACCGAAGTGATAGCGGCGCAATTCCGCCACGACGTCCGCCAGCGGCGTGTCGTCGGCCACGAGCACGCCGCGCGTCCAGGCCTCGCGCGCCGGGTTCACCGGGAGGATCGCGTCCAGCGTGTCCGCGGTGAACCGGGCCTGGCTCCCCGCCGGCACGATGCCGCTGGCGCGGCTGACCGCCGTGTCGATCCGCACGGCTCCCGCATGCACGGCGACCACCACGCCGTCGTCCTCGCCCCGCACGGTAAAGCGCGTGCCCAGGGCCTGCAGCCGGCCCTGCGCGGTGTCGACCACGAACGGACGCGCGGGGTCCGGGGCGGTGGCGATCAGCAACTCGCCCGCGACGAGCTGCAGGCGGCGCAGCGTGGCGCCATAGTCGACGTCGAAGGCGCTCAGGGCCTTGAGCCAGACCTCGGTGCCGTCGGCCAGGGCAACACGCCGGGTCTCGCCAATGCCCGCGCGCTGATCCGCTCCCCAGGTCGAGGCCACGATGGGCAGCGGCGTCTGCCGCCACGCGGTCCATCCCAGGCCGGCGATGCCCAGCGCGCCCGCCAGCCCCAGCAGCAGTTGCCGGCGCCCGCGCCGCCCGGCCGACGCGGCCTGGCCGAACGCGGTAACCGCGGCATCCCGGTCCGGACTGGTTTGCAAAGGCGAAAAACGGCGGCCGATGCGCTCCACGTAACCCCAGGCCTCGCGATGTTCCGCCTTGCGCTCCACCCACTGCTGCCATTGCTGGCGCTCGGCGGCCGAGGCTTCGCCCGAGCGCAGCAGCGCATACCATTCGGCGGCCTGCTCCATGACGCGATGCGAAGGCTCGCGCCCCTGCGCGGCGCTCATGCCGCGCCCGGCTGCGGCTCGCCCGCGAGCCCGCCCGCCAGGCGGGCCTCCAGCTTCATGCAGCAAAGCATGGCCTGGGCGACGTATTTGCGGACCATGCGCGATGACACGCCGAGCACGTCGGCCACTTCCTGATCGGTCATTTCGCAGGCCACCGCCATGACGAAGGCGTGGGCAGTCCGGGGCGGCAGGCCCCGCAGCATGGCGTCGATCTCGCCCAGCGCCTGCAGCACCATGGCCTGGTCTTCGGCGGACGACACCGTGGGCTCCGGCTGCGCGGCCAGGGCGTCCAGCCAGGCCTGCTCCAGGTCCCGGCGGCGCCACAGGTCGATGCACATGCCGTTGGCCATCCGGCGCAGGTAGGTTCTGGCATGCCGGGCGTTGTCGAACTTGCACGGGCGTGTCAGCAGGCGCACGAATGCGTCATGCGCCAGGTCGGCGGCATCGGCCGCGTTGCCCAGCCGCCAGTTCACCCAGGCCACCAGCCAGCCGTGGTGATTGCCGTATAGGCTTTCGAAGTCCTGGGACACCCCTTCCGATCCGCTCACGATCCCGCCCGCACGCGACGCCCGTTCGCATCATTAATAATGCGAACGGTTATCAATTAACAAAGCGCAGATTATGGACCGGGGTCACGGGATTTGGCAACGGGGGGGCAACCCGCCCCGCCCGGCGTCAGCCCAGATACTCCACGTTGCCGCACACCGAGATGCTTTGCCCGCTGATCATCGCCCCCTCGGCCGAGCACAGAAACGCCACCTGGTTCGCCACGTCTTCCGGGCGCGTCATGCGGCGCAGCGACACCTTTTCCACCAGTTGCTCGCGCATGGCGTCGTTGCTCACCCCGCCGGCCGCCGCACGGGCGGCGATGATGCGCTCCACCCGGTCGCCCGCCACGACGCCCGGCAGCACCGAATTGACGCGGATGTTCGACGGCCCCAGCTCCATGGCCCAGGTCTGGGTCAGGCCGGCCAGCCCGAACTTGCTGGCGCTGTAGGGCGTGCGCAGGGAAAACCCCAGGCGCCCCGCAACGGAAGAGATATTGACGATGGAACCGCCGCCCGCGGCCCGCAGCAGCGGCACCGCGCTGCGGGCGCACAGGAACGTGCCGGTCAGGTTGACCTCCAGCGTGTTCCGCCAGGAAGCGAGGTCCGTGTCTTCGAGACGGCTGGTCGGGCCGGACACGCCCGCGTTATTGACCAGGACATCGAGCGCGCCCCACCGCTGCGCCAGCGCGTCGAACATCTTCAGTACCTGCGCCTCGTCGGAAACATCCGTCAGGCTCGCGCCCACGGCCGGAAGGCTTGCGCGGGCCGCCTCCAGCGCCTGCGCGTCCACGTCGCAGATGTGCACGTCCGCGCCCGATTCCACGAACTTGCGCGCCATCGCAAGCCCGATGCCCTGCGCGCCCGCGGTGATCAGGACGCGGGCCCCCTTCAACGATTCGATCATGTCATTCCCCGATGGATGGGTGACCGGCGGCGCGGCCCGATGGCGCACCTGCCGGCTTGTTCGTCAGCGTGCGAACTCGGGCCGGACGCCGCTTTTCAGGGGCAGGCCCAGGATCTCGCGCGCCTCGGCGGGCGTGGCGGGTTCCATGTCCATCTCGCGGATGATGCGCACGATGCGCTCGGTGAGCTGCACATTGGTGGCCAGCTCGCCGTGCCGGTAGTAGAGGTTGTCTTCCAGCCCGACCCGCGCATGGCCGCCCAGCAGCAACGCGCTGATGTTGGCCTCGAGCTGCGCGGGTCCGATGCCGCTGACGCAGAAGATGCTGTTGCGCGGCAGCAGGTCCACCATCATCTGCAGGTGCCGCGGCGAAAACGGCATCGCGTTCTGGAAGTTGCGGTGCACGTTCATGACCAGGTTGATGAAGTGCGGCCCTTCGTCCAGGTCCTCGTTGATGAGCGTGGTCACGTCCTGCAGGATGTGCGTGGGGCTGAACACCTCCCACTCGGGCTTGATGCCGCGCGCCTTCATGCCGGCGGCCAGCTCGCGCCCCTTGCTGAGCGGCGTGTTCATCAGGTATTCGCGGTCGCCGAAAGCCAGGTTCAGCGTGGTGGCGTCCAGCGTGCACATTTCCGCGCCCGCATCCATGCCCTTGACCCGCTCGTCCCACAGGATCTCCCACGTGCCCGGCGAGGTTTCCGCGACCATGTCGCCATGCACCCCGCCGCCCGTGGAATTGTTCAGCACGATGTCGCAGCGCTCACGAATCAGCTGGTTCATCTTCCGGTAGACCGCCGCGTCGCAGGTGGCAAGATCGTCCGGCCGCCGCGCGTGCAGCGCGACGACGCTGGCGCCCGCGTTGTAGCAGCGGTAGACGTCCTCGGCGATCTCGGCGGGCTGCGTCGGCAGGTGCGGATTCTGGCTTTTCAGCGCCATGCCCCCGGTCGGGGCGATGGTCACGATCACTTTGCGTTTGGACATGCCCGGTCTCCTACGATTTCCAGAGGGCGCAGCGGCTTTCGGACTGCTTGGTGAAGGCCTGGTTGCCGTCGATGGTCTGCACGACCGTGAAGTAATCCCAAGGCGTCTTGGACTGCTCGGGGCGCTTGACCTGCAGCAGGTACATGTCGTGCACCACGCGGCCGTCGGGCCGCACCACGCCGTCCTTGATGTACATGTCGTTCAGCTTGTTGTCGCGCAGATGGGCCAGCACACGGTCCGCGTCGTCGGTGCCGGTGGCCTTGACCGCGCGCAGATACTGCAGCGCCGCCGAGTAGTCCGCCGCCTGCAGCGACGACGGCATGGCCTGGCGCCGGTCGAAGAACGTGCGGCTCCAGGCGCGCGTCTCGTCCGATGCGTTCCAGTACCAGCTGTCGGTCAGGTACATGCCCTGCGCCGCGGGCAGCCCCATGGCGTGGATGTCGTTGATGAACATGATCATCCCCGCCAGCTTCATGGACTTGGTGATGCCGAACTCGTTGGCGGCCTTGATCGAGTTCGTCGCGTCCGCGCCCGCGTTGGCCAGCGCCAGGATCTCGGCCTTGCTGGCCTGCGCCTGCAGCAGGAACGACGAGAAATCGCTGGCGGCGAGCGGATGCTTGACGCTGCCCACCACCGTGCCGCCGCCCGACTTCACCACGTTGGTGGTGTCGGCCTGCAGCGCATGGCCGAAGGCATAGTCGGCCGTCAGGAAGTACCAGCTTTTGCCGCCGGCCTTGACCACCGCCGCGCCCGTGCCGCGCGCCTGCGCGACGGTGTCGTAGGCGTAGTTCAGCGTATAGGGCGTGCACTGCTCGTTGGTGAGCGCGGGCGCCCCGGCGCCCACCACGATGATGGGCTTCTTCTTGTCCGCGGCCACCTTGGACATGGCAAGCGCCGTGCTGGAATTGGTGCCGCCGATCAGCATGTCCAGCCCGCGCTGGTCGAACCACTCGCGGGCCTTGGCCGAGGCCACGTCGGCCTTGTTCTGATGGTCCGCCGTCAGCAGCTCGATCTTCTTGCCGTTGATCTCGCCGCCCATTTCCTCGATCGCCATCTTGATGGCTTCCGCGCCGCCGGGACCATCCGGCCCCGAGTAGACGCCGGACATGTCGGTGATGAACCCGATGCGGATGACGTCGTCGGAAATCTGCGCCTGGGCGGCCTGGATGGGCAGGAGCGCGGCGGACGCGGCGCAGGCGATGGCGGTGGTGGACAGCAGGCGTGGCATTGACAACATACCGGTCTCCTCTTATGGTTTTTGGCCCATGGGGCGTCAACCATTCTGCGGCCCGGCTGCCCCCGCGGACAGTCATCATGTTGACAAAGAATCCTAGGGTTTACCTGGGCGGCACTCCATCTCCAGACAGGGAACGAACATGCGCGCACCCCCTGCCCTGATGGGCAACGCCCCGTCCAACGCGAACCGCCGGCCCGCGCGCTGCGCCGTGGACAAGATGCTCGACGTCGTGCCCTGGTACAAGGGCCTGCCGGAACTGGAGCGCGGCGTGGTGCGCGCGGAACTGCGCACGGTGTCGCTGGCCACGGGCGAATACCTCTTTCGCGCGGGCTCGCGGTCGCTCGGCTGGTATGGCGTGGTCGAAGGCCTGGTGAAGTGGTCGTCACCAGGGACCGACGGCCGCACCCTGTCGCTGGCCGGCTTCAGCACCGGAAGCTGGTTCGGCGAAGCCACCATGATCCGCCGCGAACGCTTCGAGTACGAAGTGGTGGCCCTGCGGCCCAGCCGCATCGTGATCCTGCCGCGCGACACCTGCGAGCGCCTGTGGAACCACAACATCGAATTCACCAAGGCGCTGATGACGCACCTGGCGCAGCGGGTGAACTGGCTGATGGGCTGCTACACCGGCAACGTGCTGCTGGACGTGGACACCACCGTGGCGCGCGCCGTGGCGGCGCAACTGGACGCCGAGGTCCATTCGGGGACGCAGGGGCGTCTGCGCATCTCGCAGGAAGAGATCGCCGGCCTGTGCGGCGTCTCGCGCCAGCGCTGCAACACCGCGCTGACCCGCCTTGCGCGGGCGGGGGTCCTGCAAACGCACTACGGCGGATTGACGGTGCTGGACAAGGACGCGCTGTACCGGTGCGCGAAGATCAGCCGCGAGGCGGCCAGGCACGCGCGCGGCGCCGGCGACGTCCGCGCCGATGCGGCATAATCCGCCACGGCCGCCCATGGCGGGCCGCAGTCATGCTCGCCGCGCAGAACAGTTCTGCATATCGACGGGGTAATCGATCAGGCCGATAAAAATTATGATCGGCTACTGAGACAACCCATGGCCGGCGGCCCGCTGCCGGCCGACCCAGCCACCAGCGCACAACCATAAGAGCCGGCCCGCGCAAGGCACGGCCACGCATGGCGGCGGGAACCAGGAGAGAGACAATGTTCAAGCTCACGCGCCGCGGCTTCATCGCGGCCGGCACACTCATGATGCTCGCCCGGCCGCTGCGCGCCGCGGCCAAGCCCGTGACCCTGATCGTGCCCTACGCGCCGGGCGGCCCCAACGACAACTTCGCGCGCCTGCTGGCCGAGGGCATGAGCGCCGAACTGGGCATCAACTTCATCGTCGAGAACAAACCCGGCGCCAACGGCATCATCGGCGCGACCCAGGTCGCGCGCGCCCCGGCCGACGGCAGCACGCTGCTGATGGGCGGCTCCGGTCCGGTGTCCCTGAACATCCTGCTGCGCCCCCGCCTGAACTACGGCTTTGACAGCTTCAAGTCGGTGGCCATGATGTTCGACGGCCCGCTGACCATCACCGTGCCGTCCAAGATGGGCGTGAACTCCATTGCCGACCTGGTCGCCTACGCGAAGCAGGAAAACCGCGCGCTGACCTACGGATCGCTGGGACCGGGCAGCGTCACCGACCTGTACGGCCTGATCCTGTCCAGGACGCTGGGCATCCCGCTGACCGCCGTGCCCTACAAGAGCACGCCGACCAGCCTGATCGACCTCATCACCGGCCGCAACGACCTCTCGTACATGACGCCCATCGCGCTGGCC
The DNA here is from genome assembly GCF_900156745.1 of Achromobacter sp. MFA1 R4. NCBI lineage: Bacteria > Pseudomonadati > Pseudomonadota > Betaproteobacteria > Burkholderiales > Alcaligenaceae > Achromobacter > Achromobacter sp. MFA1 R4. The sequence goes on from NZ_LT707065.1 coordinate 1,333,891, forward strand.
GACCATCAAAAGGCCGGCGCGGTGAAAATCCTGGCGCTGACCACCGACCAGCGCGACCCGGCGCTGCCGGACGTGCCCGCCGTCACCGAACTGGGTTATCCACAGCTCAAGGCCAGCTACTGGACGGCGCTGCACGCGCCCAAGGGCACGCCGGACGCCATCGTCCAGGCCTACGCCGCGGCCGCCATCAAGACGGTCCAATCCGAGCGCTTCCGCAAGGTGCTCGTCGCCAACGGGCAGACCGAAAAAGCCGGCGGCCCGCAGGCCCTGGAGGCGCAACTGGAATCCGACCGCCAGTACTGGGGCAAGGTCATCCAGGAAAACCACATCGTCCTTGATTGATCGCGCAGTAAAAAAAAGCCACAGCCCGCCGTTCGGCGGGCTGTGGCTTTTTGCGGCGGCCCGCGCGGCCCGTTACTGAAGCCGGGCCGGCGCGATGCAGTGGGTGGCCGCGTTGAAGTTGATGACCGGCCGCGCCTCGCGGCAGGCGGTCTTGCGGATCTTGCCCACGATGAGATCGTGCGTGCCCAGCTTTTCGGTGCAGACGATGTCGCATTCGATGCTGGCCAGCGCATCGGGCAGCACGGGCGCGCCATGCTCGTTCAGCACCCAGCCGCCCTGCGCGAAGCGCGCCTGGCCCTGAGGCTGTTTCAGAAAGGCTTCGATCACTTCGCCGTGGCCTTCGCCCAGGATGTTGGCGACGAAGCGGCCATTGCGCAGCAGCGGCTCGCGCGCCGACGAGGTCTGCTGCACGAAGAATCCGACCATGGGCGGATCGGCGGAGATCGACGTCAGGCTGGACACGATCATGCCCGCCATCTGCTCGCCGTCCCCGGTGCTGACGGCGCTGATGCCCGCCGGCAGCGACCGCATGGCCGCCTTGAAATCGTCGACCGACACCACCTCGTCGCGCTCGTTGAAGACCATGTGCGCGCGGATGTCGCCACGTTCATCGACCCACCCATGCCGCGCCGCGTAATCCACCATCTTCGAGAAGCCAGCCTCCCAGTCCGGATCGCCGGCGTGCTGCGACAGAAAACGCAGCACCGACGGCGACAGGCGCACGTGCCGCTCGTCCTCGCGCCGGCCGATCCGGGCGATGGCGCGCTCGAGCCGGTCGGCGGGCTGCGGGTCCGCCATGACATCGAGACGGCCGAAATCCGCCGGGTCGCGCAGCGCGATGGCGCCGGCATTGCTCAAGTAGATACGCATGTCGCCCTCCTTCAGGCAAGCACTGCCGTACTGCCGATTTCCTTGCGGATCGCGGGAATGATCTTGTCGCCCCAGAGCTCGATCTGCTTGAGCATCGTCTTCTGGTCGAAGTCGCCAAGCTGCGTTTGCAGCGCGATGTGCTTGGGCCGCAGGATGCTGATCTCTTCCAGCATCTTGTCGATGACTTCGTTGACCGAGCCCACCGGCAGGTTCTTGCGCAGCTGCTCGAAGGTCGGGTCGGTGTCCGACGGCACTTCCTTGACCATGTAGCCATCGTCGCTCTGCGCGCGGCGGAACTTCAGGCTTTCGGAAATGCGGCGCTGGAAGCGCGCGCAATCCAGATAGGCATCGATCTCGGCCTTGTTGTCCGAGGCGTAGCCGCAGCGCAGGAAGCCGAACTTCACGTCGCGGTCCAGGTCCTTGCCGTTGTCCTCGGCCACCTTCTCCAGCCGGCCGCGCAGTTCCGCGATGGCGTCGTTGCCCTTGAGCAGCGCCGTCACGAACAGGTTGTGGTTTTCGCGCACGCCGCGGCCCAGCGTCACCGGGTTGCCCGACGTGATCCACAGCGGCGGCATGGGGTCCTGCACGCAGCGCACCGCGATCGAACTGGGCGGAATCTTCAGGAACTTGCCGTCGTGCTCGAAGATCTTCTGCGTCAGGCCCTTGGGGATCACGTCGAGGAACTCGTTGAAGATCGCGCCCGAGTCCTCGATCTGGACGCCGAAGCGCTCGAACTCGAATTGCTGGTAGCCCGATCCCACGCCCAGATCCAGGCGTCCGTTGGACACCGTGTCCACGAACCCGACCTCGGCCAGGAAGCGCGCCGGATGGTAGAGCGGCAGGATGCACACCGCCGTGCCCAGCCGGATGCGACGGGTCTTGGCCGCCGCATGGGCCACCGTCATCAGGGGCGAGGGGGACAGCGAGTAGTTGTTGAAGTGATGTTCGGCGTACCAGGCCGCGTCGAATCCTGCCTGCTCCGCCGCCACCGTCTGCTCGATGGAGTTGTTGATGACTTGCGTCGAGGACTGGTGGTAACCTCGTTGCTGCGCCAGAATGAATACGCCGAATTCCATATTGTCTCCTCGTTGATGCATGAATCCTTGAGGAAATTCTAGAGGCCGGTAGTCATGGGCTGGAATACAAGAAAAGCGGCGTTCTGTGCTGCATAAAGTGGAGGAATGATGGACAGACTGCGCGCAATGGAGCTCTTTCTGTCGATCTCGAAGACCGAGAGCTTCTCGGAAACCGCGCGCCAGTTCGGCATCTCTGCCACCTCGGTGTCGCGCATGATCACCGACTTCGAAAGCGAGCTCAACGTGAAGCTCCTGCTGCGTTCCACGCGGCAGGTCGTGCTGACCGAAGCCGGCCAGGAATACGCCCGCCAGTTGGAAACCATCCTCTGGAACATCAACGAGGCGCACCGCAACATCACCGAAATCCGCGCCGCGCCCAAGGGCATTCTGCGCGTGCATTCGCGCATGATGTTCGGCCTGGGCGTGCTGCCGCAGCTGGTGGCCGCGTTCCGCGAAGCCTACCCCGAGATCCACATTGAACTGGTGCTGTCGGAAGCCAAGACCGATCTGCGGCGCAACAACTTCGACATCGATTTCCGCATTTCGCCGCCCGTCGAGGCCGGCCTGAAGCGGCGCATCCTGTTCAAGAGCGAACGCTATCTGGTGGCGTCGCCCGCGTACCTGGCGAACCGGGAACTGCCCACGCAGCCGGCCGATATCGCGCAGCATGCCTGCCTGGCGTACCTGCTGCCCGGCGACCAATACTGCTGGCGCTTCAAGCGGGGCGAGGCCATCGACGAAATCCTGATCAAGCCGCGGCACGTCAGCAACAATGGCGTGGCCCTGCTGGAACTGGCGCGGCTGGGCGAAGGGATCGCGCTGCTGGACGACTACACCGTGCACCACGACATCGAGCGCGGCACGCTGGTGCGGCTGTGCCCGGATTACCGCGTCACCAACACGACCTTCGAAGAAGGCATGTACGCCACCATCCTGGATACGGCCATGATTCCGGTGAAGATACGGCTGTTCCTGGATTTCGTGGCGTCGCACGTGTCGGGCGCCGAGCTGCGCTTTGCGGCCTATGGCAAGCCGGCGGGCGCCAGCGGCGAATGACGCCGGGCCGCGCGGCTCAGGGCCGGATCAGGCAGCGCGGACGCGGCGCGCCTGCATAGCCGGTCCCACGCAGGCGCAGCAGCGCGCCGTCCAGGGGGCCGTGGGCCGACAGGCGGCCGCTGTCGCTGATCGACGTGACGTAAAGGTCGGCCAGGCCGTCGCCGCCAAAGCACAACGACGCCGGATGCGCGACCGGCAGGTCGATGCGCACATCCAGCCTGCCCTCCCGGTCGAACCGCGCGATGGCGCCGGCGTGGACCAGCGCGGTCCATAGCCCGCCGTCGCGGTCAAAGCAACAGCCGTCCGGCGCCGATCCCAGCGCGTCCGTGTCGACGAAGACCTCGCGCGCGGTCAGCCCGCCCGCCGCGTCCATCCGGTAGCGGTAGATTTTGCGCGCGGCGCTGTCGCAGACGTGCAGGTGCCCGCCGTCCGGATGCAGGGCCGGACCGTTGACCACGCCCAGCCCCTGCGCGATCCGCGTGAGCCGGCCGCCGGTATCCAGGCGATACAGCCCGCCCAGCGGGGCTTCGCCGGCCTCCCGGTAGATGTGCATGGTGCCCGCCACGAAGCTGCCATCGGGCAACGGCGCGCCGTCGTTCAACCGCAGGTTGGGGTGGCTGTCCTCGATACGGGCCAGCGTGCGCAGGCTGCCATCGGCCGGCCGGAAAAGCCCAAACGACTCCTTCAGCGCCACCACCAGCTCGTCCTCGCCATTGAAAGCGAAGGATCCCAGCGGCGCGGGCAACTGCCAGCTCTGCACGCTGCCCGAGTCCGGCGCCACGGCCAGGATCAGGCCCTTGCGGCAGTCCGCCATCCACAACCGCCCGCTCGCCGCGTCCCATGCCGGGCATTCGCCCAGGGCCGCGCGCAGGCTTCCGATACGTTCGATCTGCATCTGCCGATTTGTCTCCTGGCCTCTCGTCCCATAGGTCTTTCAGACGAGGCTTCTGCGTCATGGTATCGGCTGGCGGCGCGGCGGAATATGCGCCATTCCTGCAGAACACAACCACCGTTTTTGGCGTAGATCGACGCATACCCCCTCCCTAAAATCAAAAAAAAGTCCAGCGCCGCAGGGCGCGGACAGCGGACAAGACCGGTCAATCCGACCCGAGGAGACTTACGATGCAGCACGCCCGCGGCGCCCGGCGCCTCTCACCCCCACCCTGTCGAACGAGGTGCGGGCATGAGCGATACCCCCGTCAAATTCGAGGTCAGCGAGGGCGTCGCCCTGGTCACGCTGAACCACGCGCCGGTCAACGCGCTGAACCGCGACATGCGCCGCCGCATCGTGGCGATCTTCGACGAAATCTCCGAGCGCGACGACATCCGCTGCGCGGTCCTGACCGGCAGCGGCAAGGTCTTCTGCGCCGGCGCGGACCTGAAGGACCGTCCCGATGCCGATGTCGCGGGCGACTTCCTGGAACACAACCGCATCACCCGCGAAACCGGCAACGCCATCCGCGAATGCGCCAAGCCGGTCATCGCCGCCGTCAACGGCGCGGCGCTGGGCGCCGGCCTGGGCCTCATGGCCGCCTGCGACATCATGTATGCGTCCGACAACGCCACGTTCGGCATGCCCGAGATCAATGTCGGGCTGGCCGGCGGCGCCTCGATGCTGCGCACCCTGTTCGGACGCTCGACGCTGCGCCGCATGTTCTACACCGGCCAACGGCTTACCGCGCATGACCTGCTGCGCCGCAACGTGCTGGAAGACGTGCTGCCGCCCGACCAGTTGCTTCCCGCCGCGCTGGCGCTGGCCCACGAAATCGCGTCCAAGGCCCCGCTCGCCGTGCTGTACGCCAAGCGCGCGGCCAACATGGTGGACCTGATGCCGCAGCGCGATGCCTATCGCTTTGAACAGGACTTCACCATGGCGCTCGCCAAGACCGAGGATGCCCGCGAGGCCCGCATGGCGTTTCTGGAAAAGCGCCAGCCCCAGTTCAAGGGGCGCTGAGCATGGGCACGCACCAGCAACGCCCCGGCGCGGGGCTTACCCCCTTTTTTGAGGCAACGGGCATCGCCGTGATCGGCGCCTCCGACGACATCACCAAGATCGGCGGCCGCCCCGTGCACATGCTGATCAAGCACGGCTACCGCGGCGCCGTGTACCCCATCAACCCCAAGGGCGGCGTCATCCAGGGATTGCCGGCCTACGCCTCGGTGCGGGACACGCCCGAGGCACCCGGGCTCGCCATCCTGGCCGTGCCCGCCGCCGCCACGCCCGCCGCGCTGCGCGACTGCGCCGCGCGCGGCGTCAAGGCGGCCATCGTGCTGTCGGCCGGCTTCACCGAGGCCGGCCCTGAAGGCGCCGCGCTGCAGGCCGAGCTGGTCGCCATCGCCCGCGCCCACGGCATGCGTGTGCTGGGCCCGAACTGCCTGGGCACCGTCAACGTGGCTGACCGCCTGATCGGCTCGTTCTCCATCGCCCTGGAGGAAAACATGCCGCCCGCCGGGCACGTGGGCATCGTGTCCCAGTCCGGCAACGTGGGCAGCCACACCATGCAGAGCGTGGCCCGGCGCGGCATGGGCGTGAGCCGCTTCATCGCGACCGGCAACGAGGCCGACGTGGACGCCGCCGACGGCATCGCCGCGCTGGCCGAGGACCCGGACACGCGCATCATCCTGTGCTGCATGGAAACCTGCCGCGACGCCGGCAAGCTGATCGAGGCCCTGCGCCTGGCGCGTGAGCAGGGCAAGCCCGTCATCATCCTGAAGATCGGCTCAACCGAAAAAGGCCAGGCCGCGGCCGCCTCGCATACCGGCGCGCTCACCGGCTCGGACGCGGTGATCGACGCGGTGTTCCGCCGCCACGGCGTGCTGCGCGTGCGCTCGGTCGAGGCCCTGATCGACATCGGCCACGCGGCCTCGCTGCTGATTCCCGGTCGCCTGCCCCGCAACGACGCGGTGACGCTGGTCGCCGCGTCCGGCGGCTTCGGCATCATGATGGCCGACGCCATGAGCGAGGCCGGCCTCGCGCTGCCCGCGCTGGCGCCCGACACGCAGCGGCGCATCCTCGACGCCGTGCCCACCGCCAGCACCGGCAATCCGGTGGACGCGTCCGCGCAGATGTCCAGCCGCCCCGACATTCTCCTGAAGATGCTGAGCGCCCTGCTGGACGATCCCTCGGCCAGTTCGCTCGCGCTCTTCATGTCGCTGTCGCTCTACAACACCCGGCTGCGCGGCATCTACCTAGAAGCCCTGGCGCAGGTGCGCGCCAGCCATCCGGACCGTCTGCTGATGGTCATCAGCCAGGGCCCGGCCGACGCCGTCGCGCAGATCAACGCGCTGGGCATTCCGGTGTTTTCCAGCATCGATGCGGCGGCCACCGGGCTGGCGGGCCTGGTCAGGCTGGGCCGGCTGCGCGCGGCCACCGCCGCCCCCCTCGCGCCGCCCGCCGTGGCGCCCGTGGACCCGGCCGTATTCCGCAACGAATTCCACGCCAAGCAGGCGCTGGGCAAAGCCGGCATCGACGTGCCGCAGGAATGCATCGCCCGCGACGCCGACGAGGCCGTCCGCGCGGCCGAGGCCATCGGCTATCCCGTCGTGCTGAAGATCGCCTCCGAGGACGTCGCGCACAAGACGGAAGCGGGCGGCGTGCTGCTCAACCTGGCCGACGCCCAGGCCGTGCGCCGCGGCCACGCCCAGATCCTGGCCAGCGTCGCCCGCCACGCCCCCGCCGCGCGCATCGACGGCGTGCTGGTCGCGCCGATGGTCGGCGGCGGCACCGAGATGATCGCCGGCGTCTCGCAGGACCCCGTTTTCGGCCCCATCGTCATGGTCGGCATGGGCGGCATCCATGCCGAGGTATTGAAGGACGTCGCCGTGCAGGCCGCGCCCGTGACCGAGGAAGAAGCCGCCGAGATGATCCGCTCGCTCCGGATGTTCCCCATCCTGGACGGCTCGCGCGGCCAGGCCAAGGCCGACGTCGCCGCCGCGGCGCGCGCCGTGGCGCGATTGTCGGAGTTCGCGTCCCGGCATCGCGACGACGTCGCCGAAATCGACATGAATCCCATCCTGGTCCGGCCGCAGGGCCAAGGCGTGGTCGTCCTGGACGCGCTGATGATCCCGCGCGCCGCGCCCGCCCACTGAGGACAGCCATGCAAGTTGAACACCACGTCGCGGTGCCCGATCCGGCCGCCGGACCCGATATCTACCGCCAGCATGCGCGCACCTGGCTGCGCGCCAACCTGCCGGACTCCATGCGCGCCGACAGCCTGGACTGGCGCGCCCCCACCCTCGCCGAAAGCAGCGCCTGGGAAGCGGCCATGTACCAGGCGGGCCTGGCCGGCATGACCTGGCCCAAGGCCTATGGCGGCCACGGCCTGACGCTGCGCGAGCACCTGGCGGTGAACAAGGAGATCGGCGCGCTGCCCATGCCCGAAAGCGTCAGCTCCATCGGCAAGGAACTGGCCGGCCCCATCATCATGGCCGTGGGCACCGAAGACCAGAAGCAGGCGTTCCTGCCCGCGATCCTGGCGATGCGCCAGTTCTGGTGCCAGGGCTTTTCCGAGCCCGACGCCGGCTCGGACCTGGCGCGGCTGCGCACCAAGGCCGTCCAGGAGGGCGGCCACTGGCGCATCAACGGCCAGAAGATCTGGACCAGCGGCGCGGCCAAGGCCCACTACTGCCTGCTGCTGACGCGCACCGGCACCGTGGCCGACAAGCATCGCGGCCTGCTGATGTTCGCCGTTCCGATGGACACGCCGGGCATCCGCGTCGTCCCCATCAAGTCGATCGACGGCAAGGAGTCGTTTGCCGAAGTGTTCTTCGACGACGTGGTCGTGCCCGACAGCGCACGCCTGGGCGCCCCCGACGAAGGCTGGAACGCCGCCATCCGCGTCCTGTCCATCGAACGCGCCACCAACCGCATGTACCGCCCGTGGCGCTTCGAATGCGAGCTGCGCCAGCTTATCGCCGCCTGCAAGTCCGATGCGCAGCTCGCGCCCGCCCTGGAAGATGGCTACGTGCAGCGCCGCGTGGGTGACCTGATCTGCGAGATCGATGGCCTCAAGGGCCTGGTCGAACTTACCGTCGCGCGCATGCTGCGCGGCGAAACGATCGGCGCGCGCGGCTCGCTGACCAAGCTCTATTGGTCGGAATGCCACCAGGCCTTCGCCGGCCTCGCGCTCTCGCTGCTGTCGCAGGTCGGCCCCCACTCCAGCCCGCTCGCGCGCCGCGCCCAGCAAGCCTTCACCACCGCCTACCTCTTCTCGCGCGCCGAGACGATCTACGCCGGCACCACCGAAGTGCAGCTCGACGTCATCGCGCAGCGCGTCATGAATCTGCCCAAGGACCTGACATGAGCCATGAAGAACTGCGTCCCGAGGAATTCGCGCAGGCCGCCGACGCGGCCATCGCCGACGCCCTGACCCGCGCCGATCCGCGCGCCATGGCCGAGGTGCTGGCGCAGGCCGGCCTGTGCGGCGTGATGGCGGCCGAGGACGACGGCGGACTGGGCCTGGACCTCGCCTTCGCGCTGCCTATCGCCCACGCCGCCGGGCGCCTGCGCCTGCCCTTGCCGCTGCCCGAACAGATCCTGCTCGCCCGCGCGCTGGCCGGCACCCCGCAGGCCGCGGCCCTGGCCGCCGGCGAGCGCCTGGCCGGCATCGCCTGGCACGGCAGCCTGCAGACCGGCCATGCCCGCGTGGACAATGGCCTCGCGGACTGGGTGCTGGTGGCGGACGGCGCGGGCGCGGCCCTCATCGATGCCAGCGCGCAGCCGCACGAACCGCAGGCCGTGCTGGACCCCGAGCATCCGCAAACCTGGATCGCGCTGGCAGGCGCGCCCGTGCTGGCGCGGCTGGACGAACCGGACTGGGACGCGCTGCGGCGCCAGGCCCACCTGCTGCTGGCCGAGTTCGCCAACGGCGCGGCCGAAGGCGCGCTGCAGGCCGCGGCGGACTACATGGCCACGCGGGTGCAGTTCGGCCGGCCGCTGTCGGCCAAGCAGGCGGTGCGCCATCTGCTGGCCCGCATGCGGCTGCTGCAGGACGTGTCCAGCGCCGCGATCCGGCGCGCCACGCAGGCCGACGAGTACGGCAAGCCGCGCGACACGCGGCCCGCGCTGGCCGGGGCGCTCGCCAACGCGGCCTTCGTCATCGAGAAGGCCATCCACCTGCACGGCGGCATGGGCTTCACCTGGGAATTGCCGCTGCACCGGGCGCTGCGCGCCGTGCGCAGGCTGGACGCCGCCTTCGCGGGCCTGTCGCGCGACGCAGGGCGCGCCTTCATTCAATCGGTATAGGAAGACACCATGGCACATGATCTCGCCGGGCGCGTCGCGCTCGTCACCGGCGCGGGCGCCGGCATCGGCCGGGCCACGGCCCGCCTGCTCGCCGCGCGCGGCGCCACGGTCGGCGTCAACGACCTCAAGCAGGAACTGGTGGACGACACCGTCGCGGCCATCGCCGCCGAAGGCGGCAAGGCCTTTCCCGTGGTGCAGAACGTCGCCACGCGCGAGGGCATCGGCCAGGCCGTGCGGCTGGCGGCCGAACACGCCTCGCGCCTGGACATCCTGGTCAACAACGCGGCCTGGGTCCGCTACCAGAGCGTGGCCGAGATCCAGCCGGACACGCTGGAACGCATGCTGGACATCGGCTTCAAGGCCGTCATCTGGGGCATCCAGGCGGCGGCCGAGGTCATGGACCCCGATCGCGGCGGCGCGATCGTCAACGTGGCCTCCACGGCGGCGCTCAAGTCCGCCCCCAGTTCGATGGTGTATTCCGGCATCAAGGCCGGCGTGCTGGGCGTCACCCGCGCCGCCGCCGCCGAGCTGGGCGCGCGCCGCATCCGGGTGAACGCCGTGTGCCCGTCGGCGGTGCCGACCGAAGGCACGCAGCGCAACCGCAACGCCGAGCGCGACGCGCGCCGCATCGCCAGCACGCCGATGGGACGCCTGGGCACGGTGGACGACGTGGCCGACGCCATCGCATTCCTGGCCAGCGACGACGCCCGCTTCATCACGGCGCAGGCGCTGGTGGTCGACGGCGGCATCACGTTCACCACGCTCTGATGGATACGGTCCTGCTCACCGGCGCGGCCAGCGGCATCGGCCGGGCGACGGCCGGGCGGCTCGCGGCCGCGGGCCATCGCTGCATCCTGGTGGATCGCAACGCGTCCGCGCTGCAGGCGCTGCGCGCGGCGCTGCCTGCCCCGGCCGGGCAGGCGCACGTGGCGCGTGTCACGGACCTGACCGACCCCGACCAGATCGCGGCGCTGGCCGACGGCATGCCGCGCCTGGACGCGCTGATCAACAACGCGGGGATGACCGACAGCAGCAACCGCCCCACCGTCGAACAATCGAACGAAGACTGGCAGCGCCTGCTGGACCTGAACCTGCGGGCGCCTGCCCGCATGGTGGCCGCGCTGCGCGACCGGCTCGCGCCCGGCGCGCGCGTGGTCAACGTGGCGTCCGGCGCGGGCCTGCGCGCCATTCCCTGGCGCGGCGGCTACAGCCCCAGCAAGGCCGGCCTGATCGCGCAGAGCCGCGCGCTGGCGCAGGCCGACGCCGACCTGCGCGTCACCGTGCTTTGTCCCGGCTATGTGCGCACGGAGCTGGTGGCGGGTCTGATCGCGTCCGGCCGCCTGGACACGGCCCGCGCGGTCGCCAAGATTCCGCTTGGCCGGCTGGCCGACCCCGACGAAATTGCCTGCGCCCTGGCCTTTCTGGCCGGCACGCACGCCGCGCCCCTGGCGGGCGGCCTGTTGTGCGTGGACGGCGGCTCGTCGGTGTATGGCGGCAGCCAGGTCTATGGGCCGGCTGGCAGCGGCGCCTGCATTTCCCTGGATACCCCCCTGTCCCTGGCCGTGCGCGGCGATTGGCCGCCGGTGCCGGACGATGGCGCGCCCGACGGCTATCCGGCAGTCCTGGATGCGACCGTGCTGTCCAGCGCGCCGGGCCGGCGCCTGGCGGCCGCGCTGCAGGCCGCACGCCGCTTCGATCATGAGGGACCGGCCAGCCTGACCCTGCTGCTGCCCGCCGGCGAGGACCTTTCCTGGGACCATGCCGGCGACCACGCCGCGGCGCGCATGCTCGTGGCCTCGCTGGCCTGCGAGTGGGGGCCGGCGGCGCGTCGCATCAATGCGGTGGAAGTCGCGCCGGGCACGGACCCGGCAACGTTGGCGCCGCTGCTGCGCTTTGTCGCCGGCGCTCAGGCGCAATACCTCACCGGACAAGTGCTATGCAGCCGCTGAACGACCTGGACAGCATCAAGGCGCGCTTCATCGCCGCGCGCGGCTACTGGCGCCCGTGGACCGACGCGATGCTGCGGGCCAACCCGGGATTTCTCGCCCACTATGCCGAATACGCGGGCCATCCGGCCAGGACCGGACCGCTGACGCCGCGCATGGTCGAACTCATCTACGTGGCGCTGGACGCATCGGCGACGCATCTGTATGAAGCCGGGCTGGCGACCCATCTGCGCATGGCGCGCGAGGCGGGCGCCAGCGACGCCGACGTGTTCGACGTGCTGCACCTGGTGACGATGCAGGGACTGAGCGCGGTCCTGCAAGCCGCCGACCTGCTGCACGAGGCCGCGCCGCAACCGGCGCTGGACGCGCATGACCCCATGCGGGCGCGCATCGCCGCGCTGTGGCCGGCGCAGGCGCCCAGCCTGTTGCGGCTGGCGGCGCAGGACCGGGGCTACGTCGCCGTCCTGCTCGACTTCCTGGAAGGCGGCGCGCCGGCCGGCGGACTGGCGGCGGCGGAACGCATGCTGGTGCGCATTGCCCTGCACGCCTGCTTCACGCACGGCGACATGGCCGCCACGCGCGCGCTGATCGGCGACGCGCTTGCGCAGGGCGTGTCGCGCCAGGAAATCCTGCAGGCCATCCAGCTAGGCGGCCATCTGGCGGTGCATGGCGCGGCCCTGGGCGCGACCGTCCATGCGCGCTTGCAGGCAGCCGGCGCGTCGGACTGAGACAGGCAGGCCGGGCTCAAACGGTCAGCCGGTCCAGCACCGACCAGCCCGCCCGCGCCTCGATGTCCTCTCCCACGGCCAGGCACAGGTCTTCGCGGAAACGCCCCGCCACCACCTGCACGCCGACGGGCACGCCGTCCGCCATCCCCACCGGCACCGACAAGCCCGGCAGTCCCAGGATCGCCGTCGAGACCAGCGGACTCTGGGCCCGCAGGATATCCGCCATCGCATCCGGCCCCTGCTGGTCCAGATCCACCGGAAACGGCAGCGCGAAGGACACGGGCATCAGCAGCACGGGATAGCGGTCGAAGAAGCGGCCCCATTCGCGCAGGATCGTCGTGCGCATCGCCATCGCCTGGATGAAGCCGTCCTTTTCCCGCTGCGGCGTGTGCGCCAGCATGCTCTGGTAGGCGTTCTGGATCGCGCGGTCTCCGGCGCGCTCGATCTCGCGCCGCATGGAACCGGCGGCCTCGTTCATCAACACGTCCAGCCACAGCCGCGCCGCGGCGTCGAACTGCGGCGGTTCCGCGGCCTCGACGATATAGCCTGCGTCCTGCAGCCAGCCGGCGGCGCGTTGCAGCGCGTCGGCGACCGCGGGGTCGGCGCGCCATTGCGCCGTGCCGGTAAAGAGCGCCACGCGCCGCTCACCTGCCGCGGACGCAAACGCCAGCGGCGCCGGCACCCACCACGGGTCCCGCGAATCGCCGGCCGACATCGCCGCCAGGCCCAGCCGCAGATCCGCGACGCTGCGGGCCAGCGGTCCCTGCGTCGCGGCCATCTGCGAGGCCACCGGCCGCTCCGACAACTGGCTGGCGTTGTAGCCCGGCACCCGCCCCTGCGAGGGGCGCAGTCCCGCCACCCCGCACGCATAGGCCGGATACCGGATCGAGCCGCCCTGGTCGCTGCCATGGGCAAGCGGGCCGATCCCCAGCGCCGCCGCCACCGCCGCCCCGCCGCTCGATCCGCCCGGCGTGCGCGCAGCATCGAAGGGATTGAGGGTGCGGCCATGCAGGTCGTTGTCGCTGAACCAGCGCCACGAGAACGCGGGCACGTTCGTGCGGCCGATGACGACCGCGCCCGCGCGGATCCAGTTGTCCACGGCCGGATTGTTTTCGTGCGCGATAAGGTCCCGGTAGGCCGTCACGCCGTTGGTCGTGGCGGTGCCCGCCAGGTCCGCGTTGGCCTTGATCGTCACCGGCACCCCATGCAGGATGCCCAGGCCGCGCCCGGCGCGCACGGCGGCGTCGGCCGCGTCCGCGGCGCGCAGCGCCTGTCCGGCGTAAAGCTCGGTCAGCGGATTGAAGACCGGATTGACCTCGCCGGCGCGGTCCAGGCAGCTTTGGACCGCTTCGCGGCTGGATACCTCGCCGCTGCGGATGGCGCGGGCAAGGTCAAGCGCGTTCCAGCGCCAGAGTGCGTTCGTCATGGTGTCTCCTTCCTGTTCTAAGCGTATTCAGTCGGCCGACGCGCCCGATTGCCTGACCATCACGGCCCAGCGCGGGATCTCGGCGGCGATGAGGCTGGCGAACTGCGCGGGCGTGGAGGGCGTGGCGTCGACGGACAGGGTCTCGTTCTGCTTGAGCACGGCGGGGTCCTGCAGCGCCCTGGCGATGGCGGCGTTGAGCCTGTCGATGACCGGCTGGGGCACGCCCGCGGGCGTCACGATGCCGCCCCACGACACCACCTCGAAGCCCTTGAGGCCCGACTCGTCCAGCGTCGGCACATCCGGCAGCACCGGCACGCGCTTGAGGCTGGTCGCCCCCAGGACCTTGACCTGGCCGGCGCGTATGAACGGCAGCACACCCGCGACGTTGTCGATCATCACGTCGAGCTGTCCGCCCGCGATGTCCACCACCGCCTGCTGGCCGCTCTTGTAGGGCACGTGCAGCATGGTGGTGCCCGTCTCGCTCTTGAGCATCTCGCCGGCCAGATGCGCGCTGGACCCGACCCCCAGCGACCCCACGCTGACCTTGCCCGGGTGCTGCTTCGCATACGCCACCAGTTCCTGCACATTGGCTGCCGGCAGGTCATTGCGCGCGATCAGCACCAGCGCGTTGCTGATGGCCAGGCTGACGGGCGCCAGGCTGCGCTGCGGGTCATAGGGCAGCTTCGCATACATGCTCTTGTTGATCGCCAGCGTGACGATGTTGCCGAAGCCGATCGTGTAGCCATCCGGTTGCGCCGCCGCCAGCGCCTGCGTGCCGACAATGCCGCCGGCCCCGCCCCGGTTGTCCACGATCACCGGCTGACCCAGTTCGCGCCCCAGGGCGTCGGCGATGGGGCGCAGCACCACGTCGGGACCGGAACCCGCGGCATACGGCACGATGAGCTTGATCGGGCGCGCCGGCCAGTCGGCCCGGGCGGCGCCCGCGCCGGTCGCGGCGCAAAGGACCAGCAGCAGCGACAAGGCGCGGCGGATACGGCTGGGGAAGACTTGCATGGCTTTCTCCTTGAGGGCGGTCGGACCGGGCTGCGGATCGCGCCCGGTTCCTTGTCGCCTCAAGATTAGGGATCGTCCCCGCTGCGCGGAAGGCTATATTTTTGTTAAGGTGACCACCCCAGGTTGTCAGGGCGGGAGCCCGCATGAAAGACCATCATCTGCGGGCGTGGCTGAAGGTGGCCGAACTGCGCAGCATCCGCGCCGCCGCGCGCAGCCTGCACCTGAGCCAGGCCGCGGTAACCAAGGCCATCAAGGAGCTGGAGATCGAACTGGCTGCCCCGCTCCTGACGCGCAGCCCCAAGGGCATCGCGGTCACCGAATGCGGCGAACATCTCACGGTGCGCGCGCGCCTGGCGCAGGCGCAGCTTGCGCTGGCGCGCCAGGACATCCGCCAGTTGCTTAGCGGCGCGCAGGCGCGGGTGGCGGTGGGCGTGACGCCCATGGTCATGCTGAGCGTACTGCCGGATGTGCTGACCGAGTTCAGGACCCGCATGCCGGCCGCGCGGGTCAAAGTCTCGGAGGGCCTGCTGGCCGCCGTGCAGCCCGCGCTGCGCAACGGCACGATGGATTTCGCGGTGGCCTCGCGCATGAAAGACGGCGGCGGCGGGCATGAATTCGACTTCGAGGAACTGCGGCCGCTGGAATTCATGATCGCCTGCCGCAAGGGCCATCCGCTGGCGCGGGCGCGGCGCTGGGAAGACATCCGGGGCTGCGAATGGCTGCTCAACGTGTCGGGCGGCAGCCACACCGAGGCCTTCCTGCACGGCCTGCGCGCCCACGGACTGCCGGAACCCGAACGCGTCATCGACTGCGACACGTTCGGCGTCATGTGGAACCTGATGACCCGCAGCGACGCCCTCATCGTCTGTCCGTCGGGCATGCTCAACGTCAAGCCCTACGGCGACGAAGCCCGGCGCATCCGCGCGGACGTGCCCATGCCGGTGGCCAGCATCGGCATCATGACCCTGCAAGGCACCCCGCTGTCGCTGGCCGCGGCCACCATGGCGGACATTTTCCGGCGGCACGTCGCGCGCGGGGCGCCGAGGCAATAGCGCCGGCGCGGCTCAACCCGCCCGACGAGGGGTGTAATCTTCGTGACGCCCGCCCCTTCGGCTTTTGTCGACGCGACGCGGTATCGCTGACGCACCGCGCCCCCGGCGCTCGCCCTCGGCCCCGGCGCCGTCCAGCTGCCCCGCACTACCCCAGATTTTGGAGTCTCTGCCTTGTTCCGCAGATTTGAAAGCCAGCTCAACCCGTTCCCCTCCGAGAACGTGCCGCCGCCCCCCAAGGGCTTCTTCGCGTTCCTCTGGTTCTGCACGCACGGATCGCGCCGCTACATCGCCGCGCTGGCGGTCCTGAGCGCGGCGGTCTCCATCTATGAAGCGTGGCTGTTCGCCTTCCTGGGCCAGGTCGTCGACATGCTGACCGCCTGGCACGCCGGCGAGCCCGCGTCGGCGCACGAGCGGCGCGTCCTGTGGGGCATCGCCCTCGTGCTGTGCGCCAGCGTCGGCGTGGTCGCGCTGCGCACCCTGGTCCAGCACCAGGTCCTCGCCATCAACCTGCCGCTGCGCCTGCGCTGGGACTTCCACCGCATGATGCTGCGGCAGAGCCTGTCCTTCTTCTCCGACGAATTCGCGGGCCGCGTCACCACCAAGGTCATGCAGACCGCGCTGGCCGTGCGCGAAGTGCTGCTCACCTTCTGCGAAATCGTGCTGGGCATCGCCGTCTACTTCTTTGCCATCGTGGCGCTGGCGGGCGGATTCGATCTGCGCCTGATGCTGCCCTTCATCGCCTGGATGGCGCTCTACGGACTGACCATGATGTATTTCGTGCCGCGCCTGGGCAAGGTCGGCAAGGACCAGGCGCACGCGCGTTCATCCATGACCGGGCGCGTCACCGACGCCTACACCAACATCACCACCGTCAAACTGTTCTCGCACACCAACCGCGAAGCCCGCTTCGCGCGCGCGGCCATGGAGGACTTCAAGGAAACCGGCTACCGGCAGATGCGCCTGGTCAGCCAGTTCGAGATCTTCAACCAGATCCTGGCCACCGCGCTGATCGCCTCGGCCGGCGGCTACGCGCTCTGGCTGTGGCACGGCAGCGAGATCGGCACCGGGGCCGTCGCCGCCGTCGCCGCCATGGCGTTGCGCGTCAACGGCATGTCGCACTGGATCATGTGGCAGATGACGTCGCTCTTCGAGAACATCGGCACCGTGCAGGACGGCATCGGCACGCTGACCCATCCGCCGAAAGTACAGGACGCGCCCGACGCGGTTGCGCTGCGCGTCACCCGCGGCGAAGTCGAATTCGACAATGTCTTCTTCAACTACAACAACGAACGCCAGGTCCTGGACGGCCTGAGCCTCACGGTGCGGCCCGGCGAGAAAATTGGCCTGGTCGGCCGCTCCGGCGCGGGCAAGTCCACGCTGATCAACCTGCTGCTGCGCTTTTACGACGTCGACCGCGGCGTGATCCGCATCGACGGCCAGGACATCTCCCGGGTCACCCAGGACAGCCTGCGCAGCGCCATCGGCATGGTGACGCAGGACACCTCGCTGCTGCACCGGTCCATCTGCGACAACATCGCCTATGGCCGTCCCGACGCGGACCCGGCGGAGGTCCGCGCCGCCGCGGCCCGCGCACAGGCCGACGAATTCATCGAACAGCTCAGCGACTCCCATGGCAACAAGGGCTACGACACGCTGGTCGGCGAACGCGGCGTCAAGCTTTCCGGCGGCCAGCGCCAACGCATCGCCATCGCCCGCGTCATGCTCAAGAACGCGCCCATCCTGCTGCTGGACGAAGCCACCAGCGCGCTCGATTCCGAAGTCGAAGCCGCCATCCAGGAAAGCCTGGACGAGGTCATGCAAGGCAAGACGGTCATTGCGATTGCGCACCGGCTGTCGACCATCGCGGCGATGGACCGGCTGATCGTGATGGACCAGGGGCGCATCATCGAACAGGGCAGCCACGCGGAACTGCTGGCCTTGAATGGGGTGTATGCGCGGCTGTGGCGGCATCAGAGTGGGGGGTTTCTGGCCGAGGACCCGAGTCAGTAGGAGAGTGTGGATGCGAGCGGCAGCGCCGTACGCCGGCAATATCATCCGACGCTGACCGACCGCTAATTGACGCTGCCCCTGCCCTGGGCAACGCCCGGCCGCTGACGCTGGATCTCTTCCAGCTTGGCCGCCGCCTCATCCCCTTTCATTTGCGCGACACGGCCCCGAACGATGGCATCCGTGTACTGCCGCGCGAAGTTATCGTCCATCATCCAGGCAGTTCCTTTCCGCACGAAATCGAAGTCTCCCTCTATCACCACCCAGTCGGATTTGCCGATGGCCGACATCAGGCGATCGCGGAACTCGGCCTGCAGGCGGCATGACCATCGATCCGGGCCAAGCTCCTTGCAGTCGCCCAATGGCGTGATATTGCGTACGCTGCGCGTATCGGTGTCGGGGGACTGGCCCATGCGCTTGCGCTGGCGATCGAACGCCTCCCGGCTCGCCGCGTTCTGTGTCCGCTCGTCGAAAGCTGCTACGCTGCGCTCGAATGCGGCGATCAATTGCGTCGCGCCGGCGGGCCGGCCCACGTCCTGCGACTTGCCGGCAGGACCGTACTGACCATAACGCACGCTCACCACGCGCGGATTCGCACCGGAGACCATCATGTCGCCCTTGTCGTTCGGCCCGATGATGTAAGCGACCGGCGCGGCGATGTCGCCGACCTTCAGTGTGGCGCTACACCCGCGTGACCGCTCGGCCTTGATGTAGCCGACCTCCTTGACGTTCGTGAACGTGGCCAGAAGCAGGTCCGAGGGGGTCGGCCCGCCACCCGAAGCCCTTCTGGCCATATGCTGGACGCTCGTGGAAAACATGCTGGTCCGCAAGGTTCTCTGCACACCGGCATCCCCGCACTGCGGCGGCGACGCTGGCGCCAGTACAAACCACGCGGCCGACACCACCGCCACGGCGCCGCCACCCAGCCAGGCCCATCTTGGTCCAGGGAACGCGTCCTTGAAGGCCGCTTGCCGCGCCTGCCGTATGCGGTCTTCAAGCTTGCGCTCCCTCAGCGCATACATTTCGTCCAGGGCCTGCCGGCGTGTGGCGTTGCTGGCGAATGCGGCCTCGGTCACGGCCATCTCGCCCATGTCGTCCAGATCTACATCGGACACGATACCTTCGTCCACCAGCCACAGCAGCGCCTCTCCCAGCGTGGCCCAGGACTCCGTGGGCACGACGCCCCGCCGCTCAAGCGCAGCGGCGTGCTGGTCGGGACGTATGACGCCGTCGGCACGCAGGCGTTCCAGAAGCGCGATGGACGCCTCGGTCATGTCGGCGCGCCAAAAGGAAAGAATGAACAATGGCACAGCATGGATGGCTCTCCCAAGCAGCGAAGTCGACGGATGATCCCTTGCGGATAGCGCCAGGAAATGGCACTGAATCGCAACATGAATGGCAAGCCGGTGACTGGAATCCCTTTCAGCCCCGGGCTTTCCCAAATGAGAGGAGACAGAAGCTCTCCACATTGTTTTGCGACGACGTTTTACCAGAGAGCACGGGTCGTCTGTGGATGCCGCTGGCTGCCAGTTGACGGAGATCACGGCGAATCTCAATCACGGCGCTCGCCGATGATTTTTCGATTTCGTTCGATGGAAATATTTGGATGAGAGGGCGTAGAGGGAGCAATAGCCGGGAGGACTTGCGCACTCCAGGCAGGAAAAATTCATTTCGTCGTTTGATGTATAAGATCAACGAAATCAAGAAACACCTTTTGGGCGATGGAAAGATCCTCACATGCCCAGCGCGCTCGGTCCGCGCGTTCGGATCGAGACCTCGTTCACAACGAACGGTCCGAATAGGTAGCCCATCATGGCACTCGACCACCTCACACTCACTACATACCGCGATCGGCATCCTGCATGGCGATTGCTGGCCTCGCCACATGCGCCGTTGGTAGCAAGTTTCCTGTATCGCATGTTCGTCGCACCGAACGTGCGGGTGGCGAGTGAAGCGGATCTGGCCGAGATGCTGGAAGACGAGTTGTTTGCCCTGCGCGAACAGATCGGTGCCGAGGTGTATCCAAAAGCCGCAACCGAGTACCTGAATGACTGGTGCGCGCCCGACAAGGGCTGGCTGCGAAAATTCTACAAACCGGGCACCGATGAAGCTCAGTTCGATCTCACCCCCGCCACGGAAAAAGCCATTTCCTGGCTGGCATCGCTGACCGAACGGCCTTTCGTCGGCACCGAATCGCGCTTGCTGACTTTGTTTGCACTGCTGGAGCAGATCGGCGCTGGAAGCGAGACCGACCCAGCCAAGCGTCTGGAGGAACTGCGGCGCAAGCGCGACGAGATCGATGCGGAAATTGGCCGTGTACTGTCCGGCGACGTGCCGCTTATGGATGACACGGCCATCAAGGATCGCTTCCTTCAATTCCAGCAACTGGCGCGCGAGTTGCTGAGCGACTTCCGCCAGGTGGAACACAACTTTCGCCAGCTGGACCGCAGCGTTCGCGAGAAGATCGCGTTGTGGGATGGCAGCAAAGGGGCCTTGCTCGACAACGTCATGGGCGAGCGCGACGCCATCGGGGATTCGGACCAAGGGCGCAGCTTCCGTGCGTTCTGGGATTTCCTGATGTCCAGCCGGCGCCAGGAAGAACTGTCCGTACGGCTCGACCAGATCCTGGGGCTGCCCGCCGTGGCTGCGCTCAAGCCGGAGCCGCGCACCCGCAGGGTGCATCACGACTGGCTGGAAGCGGGCGAACATACCCAACGCACGATAGCCCTGTTGTCGCAACAACTGCGCCGCTACCTGGATGACCGGGCTTTCCAGGAGAACCGTCGCATCCTCGAAGTGTTGCGCGCCATCGAGACCAAGGCACTTTCTTTGCGCGACATGCCCCCGGCCAGCGACGTGATGTGCCTCAACGAGATGGGCGCTGACATTGCCTTGCCACAGGAGCGCCCTCTGTTCGCTCTTCATGCCAAGCCACGCCTGGCGGAACTGGTCCTTGAGGACGGTGACGACGACATCGACATCACACGCTTGTTCGGCCAGCATGTCGTGGACAAGGCTCGACTGCGTCAGGCCCTAAGGCAGGCATTGCGCCAGCAGTCGCAGATCAGCTTGCGTGCGTTGCTTGAAACGCAGCCGCTGCAACAGGGGTTGGCCGAACTTGTGACCTGGCTGGAACTGGCCCATGCTGGCAACCGCGGGCTAGAAGGCCTCAAGGCCACTGTTGATGACGATGTACGGGAGATCATCGAATGGGCCATGCTGGACAGGGATGGCTCGACGGTACGACGGCGGGCGCGAATGCCCCGCGTGATTTTTACGCGTTGAATGAAAGCTGCGAAGGATATAGCAGAGAATCATGAACGATATCCACCAGAATGGTCCCGAAGGCGGAACCGAGTCGAGCCCGCCCGTTATACCGGAGCTCTCGCAATTGATGGTGCATTTACTCAAAGGCGTCTTGTACCGTCAGGATGACGAGCGCCTGTGGGCCAGCCTGCAGAACCTGCAAGCGCGGGTACGGGAACAGGCGGCGGTGTTGTTGCTGGATCTGATCCTGGACGAAGCCGAGGGGTACGCCTTCCTCAAAAGCCAGCCAGAGCCGGAGCACGCGGAAGTCACACCCCGCCCGCCACGCCTGATCGCGCGACGACCATTGTCATACCCGGTCAGCCTGATGCTGGCCTTGCTGCGTAAGCGTATGGCCGAATCCGACGCCAGCGGCGGCGATACCCGGCTAGTACTTTCGGCCGAAGAGATTGCCGAATTGATGCGCGTGTTTCTGCCCGACGGCACCAACGAAACTCGCCTGATCGATCAGGTCGACTCGACCATCACGAAGGTCGTGGAACTAGGCTATCTACGCAAGCTCAAGTCCGCTGCCGGCGCAGCTCAGCAGGCACCTCGCTACGAGGTGCGGCGCATTCTCAAGGCGTTCGTCGATGCACAGTGGCTGGCCGACTTCGATGCGCGCCTGGAAGGCTACCGCTCTGTATTGTCAGGTTCCGATCGCGACAAGGAAGCCCACTGATGAATACCCCCTCACTGCAAGAGCTTGATTTCGTGGCAGACGACAGCCGTGTCGGCTTTCGTCTGCAGCGGCTGGAAGTCCTGAACTGGGGCACATTCGACCGGCGCGTCTGGCGCTATGAACTCGATGGACGCAACGGCCTGCTGACGGGCGACATCGGCTCGGGCAAATCCACCCTGGTCGATGCCGTCACTACGCTGCTCGTGCCGGCGCAACGCATCGCCTACAACAAGGCTGCGGGCGCCGAGACGCGCGAGCGATCACTGCGGTCCTACGTGTTGGGCCACTACAAAAGCGAGCGTAACGAAACGACCGGCAGCGCCCGCCCGGTGGCGTTACGCGATACCACCAGCTACAGCGTCATCTTGGGTGTGTTCCGCAACGAAGGCTACGACCAGGCGGTCACGCTGGCGCAAGTCTTCTGGTTTCGCGAACCACAGAGCCAGCCTGTGCGCTTGTTCGTGGCGGTAGAGCGGGAACTGTCCATCACCGAGCACTTCTCCGGATTCGGCAGCGACCTCAACGGCCTGCGCAAGAAGTTGCGCGCGATGGGCAGCGAACTCAACGAAAGCTTCCCTCCTTACGGCGCCTGGTTCCGCCGCCGTTTCGGCATTGAGCACGAGCAAGCGCTGGAAGTGTTCCATCAGACGGTTTCAATGAAGTCGGTCGGCAACTTGACGGATTTTGTGCGCAGCCACATGCTCGAGCCGTTCAATGTGGGCAGTCGCATCGAGGCGCTGCTTAGCCATTTCGATGACCTCGACCGCGCCCACCAGTCAGTGCTCAAGGCCAAGCGCCAGATCGAGTTGTTGACCCCACTGGTGGACGATGGCCGTCGCCATGGAGAAATAGCCGCCGAGATCCAGGATCTGCGCGAAGGACGCGACGCGCTGCGCCCCTACTTCGCCGGTTTGAAGGCCACATTGTTGGAACGGCGCCTGGAATTGCTGACTCAGGATGCGACGCGCTGGGAAGGCCGCATCAAGCAATTGGGAGAACAACGGGACAACGCCCGAATCGAGCAGGGGAAGCTCGAAAGCGCACTGCGCGAGAACGGCGGTGACCGGCTACAACAACTCGCAGCCGCCATTCAGCAACAGGAAGCCGAGAAACAGCAACGGCAGGAGAAAGCGGACGCGTATACCCTGCTATTGACGCGCATTGGCGAAGCCGCGCCGGGAGACGAAGCTGCTTTCATGGCACAACGAGACACCATCGGAGAACACGCCGAAGCGCTGCGCACAAGCATTGCGGACCACGACACACAGATCAATGAAGACGGCTATGCGCTACGGCGGGGTCAGGAAGAACACAAAGCGCTAAGCGACGAGATCGACAGCCTTACGCGTCGCAAGAGCAATATCGATGCGGCTCAGGTACGCATCCGCGACGCCTTGTGTGCAGCCCTGTCCATCGCCGAGGAAGACTTGCCCTTTGCTGGTGAACTGATTCAGGTTCGCGAGGACGAACGTGACTGGGAGGGTGCGGCCGAACGCCTGCTGCATGGATTTGGCCTGTCCCTGCTGGTACCCGATTCACACTACAAGGGCGTCGCAGATTGGGTGGAACGCCAGCACCTGGGCGCGCGACTGGTGTACTTTCACGTGCGTGCGCGCAAGTCTGCACAGGCCACCGCTTTGCACCCCCAATCTCTGGTGCGCAAGCTGCTCATCAAGCCCGACACGCCACACTACGAGTGGCTCGAACGCGAACTGCACCACCGCTTCGACCTGGCCTGCTGCGACAACACCGAGCAGTTCCGCCGCGAGGCTCGCGCCATCACCCGTGCCGGACAGATCAAGGATCCGAGCGGACGCCACGAAAAGGACGACCGCCGGCGCATCGACGATCGCAGCCGCTATGTGCTGGGCTGGACCAACGCCGACAAACTGCGCACCTTGCGCGACCAACGAGAGAGGCTGGAGAAAATACTTGGGGACGTCGGCGCGCGCATTGCAGACAGGCAAAAGCTGCGCGGACAATGTCAGGCACAACTGGAGGCCTTGGCCAAGCTAGAAGTATTCACCCGCTACAGCGAGATCGACTGGCAGGAGCCGGCCCGCGAGATTGCCAGGCTGACCGAAGAGCGAAACCGCCTCAAAGCTGCCTCCGATACCCTGCGGGAACTGGAAAGGCAACAGGCGCAGGTCATTGAACGCCTGAAGGAAATCGAAGGCGAGCTTGGCGAGGCGCAAGGCAAACGCGGAGAGACCCGCAACAAGCACGAAACGGCCCAGGCGCAGCACGCGCAGGCTCTCGACATCCGTGGACAAGCTGCATTGGACGACGTGTTGCTGCAATGTCTTGAAGGCTGGCGCGCCGAAATCCTCGGCGAACACCAGCTCACGGTGGAATCCTGCGACAACCGCGAGCAGGACGTGCGCAATGGCTTGCAGTCGCGCATAGATGCCGAAGACAAGCGTCTTTCGCGCCTGACCGAGCGCATCATCAACGCCATGCGCGGTTTCAAGGAGGCCTTCAAGGCAGAGACCACAGAGATAGACATCAGCCTGGCCGCGTTGCCCGAGTTCGAACGCTTGATGAACGATTTGCAGCGCGACGACCTGCCGCGCTTCGAAGCGCGTTTCAAGGAACTTCTCAACGTCAACACCATCAACGAGATCGCCAACTTCAACGCTCAGCTCGCGCGCGAGCGAGCAACGATCAAAGAACGGGTCGACGTTATAAACCAATCCCTGCAGGTGATCGACTACAACCCGGGACGCTACATCCGTTTGCTGGCGCAGCCCAGCCCCGACGCGGAGATCCGCGACTTTCTGCAGGATCTGCGTGCCTGCACCGAAGGCGCGCTGAGCGGCTCGGAAGACGAACAGTATTCCGAGGCCAAATTCCTGCAGGTCAAAGCCATCATCGACCGCTTCCGAGGGCGTGAGGGGCTGACCGAGGTCGATCGGCGCTGGATGCAGAAGGTGACCGATGTGCGGAACGGCTTCCTGTTTTCCGCCAGCGAACGCTGGCGCGAAGACGATGCCGAACACGAACACTATTCCGATTCCGGCGGCAAATCCGGAGGGCAGAAGGAGAAGCTGGCCTACACCGTACTGGCCGCCAGCCTGGCCTACCAGTTCGGCCTGGAATGGGGCGCGGTGCGCTCGCGCTCGTTCCGCTTTGTCGTGATCGATGAGGCTTTCGGGCGCGGCTCGGACGAATCGGCCCAGTACGGGCTGGAACTGTTCCGCCAGCTCAGCCTGCAACTGCTGATCATCACGCCGCTGCAGAAGATCCACATAATCGAGCCGTATGTGTCCAGCGTCGGCTTCGTGCACAACGAAGGAGGCCGTGAGTCGCGACTGCGCAACCTGAGCATCGAAGCGTACCGCGCGCAGAAGGCCGCCGCTTCGGGAGGTGCCGAATGACGTGGAGCCAGCCCGCCGACCTTTGTGGTCAGGTCGAACGACTGTGGCAACGCGGCGAATTGCTGCGTGCCGTGGTCGGCGGCGACACGCCGGGCTGGCCCTTGCGGCTGTCGCTGAAGGCGCCTTCCGCCGCCGACCTCAGCCACCGCTTCGATTCCGTGCGGGGCTGGGTGCGCGACATGAGCGCCATGCCACGCGTGCGCATCGAATGGCGCGAGTGGGTGCACCGGGTACAAGGCCGGCAGCGCCTGCCGGACACGCTCTGGATCGATACGCTGGACGACGCACTGGCGATGATCGACAAAATCGGAGATGCCCGCCGATTCCAGGCGCTCTGGCAGCAGACTGCCGAAGCGCAACCCGCACTGCTGCCGTGGCTGCACAGATCACCGTTGCAGACCTTGGCACTAGCCGAACACTGGCCGCGGCTGCTGGCCGTGGTGGCCTGGATGCAGGCCCGTCCGCGTCCTGGCGTCTATCTGCGACAAGTCGATGCGCCGGGTGTGGACAGCAAGTTCATCGAAGCGCATCGCGGCACACTGGGCCAGTGGCTGGACCTGACCTTGCCGGCCGAAGCCATCGATTACGATGCGACCGGGATGGCGGGGTTTGCCCGTCGCTACGGCTTTCTCGACAAGCCCATTCGCATCCGCCTGCGCTTGCTCGATCCCCAGTTGCTCCAACTTCCCGGCTGCACGGGGCTGGCCGACATCACCCTGGATGCGGACAGCTTCGCCACCCTCGACCTGCCTGCTCGGCGGGTTTTCATCACCGAAAACGAGGTGAACTTCCTGGCGTTCCCCCCCGTCTCGGGTGCCATCGTCGTTTTCGGTGCCGGCTATGGCTGGAGGGCACTTGCCCGAGCCGACTGGCTGCATCGCGCCTCACTGTACTACTGGGGAGATATCGATACCCATGGCTTTGCCATTCTGGACAGCCTGCGCAAGTATTTTCCCCTAGCCGCTTCATTCCTCATGGACCGCCCCACCTTGATGGCCCATGCACTGCAATGGGGTGAGGAGCCCCTCGACAAACGCCATACGTTGCCCTTGTCCCGACTGGTCGATGAGGAAGCCGCTCTCTACGACGACTTGCGTGATGATCGCTTTCGGCCACAGCTGCGGCTGGAACAGGAACGCATCGGCTATCGCTGGCTATGCGCAGCGTTGGTCGAAACCGTCCGGAACGATTTTCGGCCGTAGCGGCGTTCCCTGCCGATGCCGTCAGGATGTGATCGGTTCGATGAAGGCCGGCTCGAAGTCCACCAGGTCGGTACCGCGCATCCCCAATCCCCTGGCCACGGCGCGCCATCCCTCCACGGCTTGGGTCACTTCGCTCCAGATCGCCTTAGCCTGGGTCTCATCCAACCTGAAATACCGCGCGGCGCTCATCAGCATGCCACGGCTGTCGATAACACCTGAGTCCTCAGTCAGCCATGTCTTGCTCTCGCGTCGGTCGCCCGGCATCGGATTGAGGTCGAAGGCCGGCGACAGACGCCAGCCGCGCAGGCGCGCGTCGTACAGGAAGCCGGTGTTGCGCAGGTGGTCGTCGGTATTGCAGATCACGAAATTGAAGACCAGCCGGCGCCACAGCTCATGGATGTCGACGATCGGATCAGCGCCCGACTGAAGAAGCACATCCACCAATTCGGTGTAAGCATGCGTTGCGTCGCGGCCATCGGACTGGAGCATGGTTGCGGCCGACACGTAAGGGATGCGGCCGCCATCGTCGCTGCGGTCGAAACGCCGGATGATGGCGACGGCCGTACCGCCGATCATTTCCACGCGGGCCGACGCCACGCGGATGCCGGCCTTGCCCGCCAGTTGCATGGCCAGCACTTCGCCTCGGATCACGTCGCGCCGGTCCGCCTGACTGGGGAATTTGCCCACGGCCAGCCGGCCATCGGTATCCCGCACCGTGGACTTGGGCCTTGCGCCGCCCAGCGACGTGCCCTGCCCGAGAAGGTAGCGAAGATCCCGCTCGCTCTCCGTGCCTTCCTCCAGGGCACGTGTCGCGCGCAGCACCTTGTCCAGTTCCACCAGCGGCGGCACATGACGGTTGGCTCCGCCGGCGCAGACGTACGTGCCGGCCTGTGGATCGAACAGGCGCAGCGCGCCGATGCGCGCCTCGTCGTCCACCCACATTACGAAGTCCACGGGGGCCAATGCGGGCGTGTCGCGGCCTTCCTGCCGCAGCTTCGCATGGGCACGCCGAATCACGCGTTCGCCCCAAGCGTCGGGCGCGGAGTCCTCCAGAGCGAGGAAAAACACATGCCGAGGATGCTGCACGCCGGCCACCGGCAACAGCTCGGGCGACAACGTGAAAAACCGCGCATCCCGCAACCACCCTTCGTCGTAGCTGAACGCACTGCGTCTGCCACTGCCCAAGTGCAGGCGACCCACGACCTGGCCACTCGTCCCCAGGTGGATTTCGAGATCTGGGCGCCGGGTAGGCCGCGTCGTTGCCATCAGAAGCCCTCCAGTTCATCGGCGGGCGCATCGCCTTCGCCAGCCGCAGTCTCTGGACGCACTATCGGACGCTTCTTACCGGACGAGGTGCGCACCCGCTGCGGCAACTGCTCCCGCACCAGTTCCATACCGAGCGCGTCGTTTTCCAAGGTCATCACCTTGACCAGATCATCAAGCCGGCCCAGCACATGCAGCGCGCGCAGGAAGGTGTGCAGCGCGGTGCCGGGATAGCCATCTTCCATGCGCCTGACTGTGCTTAGGGAGGTGCCAATGCGCTGCGCCAGGTCTTCCTGGCTGAGCCGGCGCATGCGCCGCGCCGCCGAGATGTCCTGCCCCAGACGGCGCAGCGCGCGCGCGACGGGCTGTGGCATGGCCACCTGCGCACCGGAGCGTTTTTGGTTGGGAGACGGCATCATTTATATACTCAAATATGATTTTATGTTCTCAATATTGGTTCATATTTGAGTGCAAAAGTGGTGTTCAGTCAACCTTCAGTCAACCAAGGCCAAGTTCGCTGCATGAGTCAATAGGGCCACCAGCGCCAAATCAAATCCGACAGACGCTCGCACTCTTCATTGCGCGATCCCGGCGCAGGGGCGAACGAGCGGCTCCTTCCCACGAGCTCGGGAAACGGACCGTCATGCTTTATCGATTAGGAGGTAGATCCCCGAGGTCTGGCGGACGCCTCTTCGTTGCCTGTCGAGGCGGCCTCGACACGCCTGAGATCGGTCGAAGCGCGGGAAATGGGGAGAAAGCCGAAGTGGAGCGGGTGAAGGGAATCGAACCCTCGTATGAAGCTTGGGAAGCTGCCGTTCTACCATTGAACTACACCCGCTCGGGTGTCGTGCCGCGGCCGTGGGCCGGGCAGAGCCGCGATTATAGCGCGGCTTTTTTCGGCCGGGGCGGCTCGAAAAGCCCGCCCCCTGGAAAAGCCGCCGCCATCAATTCGCCGTGATATTCGCCGCCTTGACCACCTTGCCCCAGCGGTCCAGCTCGGACTGCGTGTAGGCGCCCAGTTCCTTCGGTCCCATGAAGGTCGCTTCGGCGCCCTGCTCGCCCGCCTTCTTGCGGAACTCGTCGGTCTTCATGATTTTCTGGATTTCGCCGGCGATCTTGTCGACCACGGGTGCGGGCGTGTCCTTGGGCGCGTACATCGCGAACCAGGACGACACGATCAGGTCGGGGTAGCCCGCTTCGGCGGCGGTGGGCACGTCGGGCAGCGACGGCAGGCGGGTGTTGCCGGTGACGGCCAGCGCGCGCAGCTTGCCCGCGGCGATCTGGCCCAGGAGCGGCGGCGGGGTGGTGATGGTCATGTCGACGGCGCCGCCCAACAGATCGTTCAGCGCGGGGCCGGTGCCCTTGTACGGGATGTGCGTGATCTGCGTACCGGCCATCTGGTTCAGGAGTTCCGTGGCGACCTGCTGCAGCGAGCCGTTGCCGGACGAGGCGTAGTTCAGCTTGCCCGGGTTGGCCTTGGCGTATTCGACCAGTTCCTTCAGGGACTTGATGGGCAGGTCCGGACGCACGACCACCACTTGCGGCGCCGACAGCACGTTGGCGACTGGCGCGAAGTCCTTGATGGGATCCCAGCCGGCGGCGGGCGTGACGTGCGGGGTGATGACCTGGAAGCCCGAATACTGCAGCAGCAGCGTGTAGCCGTCCGGCTTGGCGCGGGCCACGGTCTGCGCGGCGATGCCGCCGGAGGCCCCGGGCTTGTTCTCGACCACGACGCTCTGGCCCAGCGCCGCGCCCAGGGGCTGGGCGATGAGGCGGGCGGCGATGTCGGTGGTGCCGCCGGGCGCGGCGGACACGATCAGCGTGACCGGGCGGTTGGGAAAATCGGCCTGCGCGCTGGCGACGCCGGCGGCGACGGTCAGGGCGAAGGCAGCGCTGGCGCGCAGGGTATGGGGCAGGCGGGTAAGGGCCATGAGTTGTCTCCTGGGTCTTGTTATCGGTAGGTGAGGATCAGGTGCTGCGGGTGCTGCGGGTGCTTCGTATTGCAGCGGCTGCGGCGGGTGCCGCAAGCGCTGCGGATGATTCGGTTGCGGATTTCGACGTAAGCGTTCAAGCCACGCCCATGGATCAGTCCGCCGGAAACCTTTCGGCCAGCCACGCCGGCGGCGCATGCAGGGCCAGCCGCGGCCCCGCCTGCAGCAGCGCGTTGGACAAGGTCCGCTGCACCAGTCCAGGCAGGCCCTGCACGATGGCCAGCAACGGTTCCAGCGACACGCCCGTCTCCACGCCCATGCAGGCGAACATGTGGACCAGCTCTTCGGTGTTGACGTTGCCGCTCGCGCCCGGCGCGTAGGGACAGCCGCCAAGCCCGCCAGCCGCCGCGTCAAAGCGCGTGATGCCGGTCTGCCAGGCCGCGATGGCATTGGCCAGCGCCATGCCGCGCGTGTTGTGCAGGTGCACGGTCAGCGCAACGCCGGGCAGGCGGGCCGCCGCCTGCTCGCACAGGCTGGCCACCTGCGTCGGAAACGCCATGCCGGTGGTGTCGCACAACGTGATGCCGGCGGCGCCGGCGTCGACCAGCCGGGCGGCCAGGTCCAGCACCGTGTCGGCGGGCACGTCGCCGTCGAACGGACAGCCGAAGGCGGTCGACAGGGACACGTTGCAGGGCGCGCCGGCCTTGGCGGCGGCAGCGAGCACCTGCGACAGCTCGGCAAAAGACTGGTCGCGCGTCATGCGCAGGTTGGCGCGGTTGTGCGTCTCGCTGCACGACATGACGAGGTTCATTTCGTCGGTGCCCGCTTCCAGCGCGCGTTCCAGCCCGCGGACGTTGGGCACCAGCGCGGTGTAGATCACGCCCGGCTGGCGGCGGATGCGGCGCATGACGTCGACCGCGTCGGCCAGGGCCGGGATCGCCTTTGGCGAGGTGAAGCTGGTGACCTCGATGCGGGCAAAGCCGCAGTCGGACAAGGCGTCCACGAAGGCGACCTTGTCGTCGGTGGACACCAGGGCCTTCTCGATCTGCAGCCCGTCGCGCGGGCCGACTTCGTTGATCTCGATGCGGGCGGGACCGTGGTTCATGCAATCACTCCCTTGGCGCGCAACGCGGCGCGTTGTTCATCGGTCAGGCCGGCTGAGGCCAGTACCGTGTCGGTGTGTTCGCCCAGCGTGGGCGCGCGCTCTCGCACCGCGCCCGGATTGGACGACAGGTAGGGGAACACGGCGGGCATTTCGACCTGCACGCCCGCCGCCGATTCCACCGAGGTGATGGCGTTGCGGGCGCGGTAGTGCGGATCCTTGGCGATGTCGGCGACCGAGTAGATGCGGCCGGCGGGCACGCCCGCTTCCAGCATCGCGGCCAGCACGTCGTCGATGCGGCGTTGCTGCGTCCACGCGCCGATGGCGGCGTCGATCTCGTCGACGCGCCGCGCGCGACCGTCGTTATGCGCGAGCGCCGGGTCCTGTCCCAGGTCTTCGCGGCCGATGCGCGCCATCAGGCGGGTGTAGATGGCGTCGCCGTTGCCGGCGATGAGCACGTAGCCGTCCTGGCACGGATAGGCGTTGGACGGCGCGATGCCGGGCAGCGACGCGCCCGCGGGTTCGCGCACCGCGCCGAACACGGAGTATTCCGGCAGCAGGCTTTCGCTGAGGTTGAACAGGCTTTCGTAGAGCGCGGTGTCGATCACCTGTCCCACGCCGCCGCGCGCATCGCGCTGGTACAGCGCCAGCATCACGCCCAGCGCGCCGTGCAGGCCGGCGATGGTGTCGCCCAGCGACAGGCCGGCGCGCACCGGCGCGCGGCCCGGCTCGCCGTTCAGGTAGCGCAGGCCCGCCATGGCCTCGCCAATGGCGGCAAAGCCCGGCTCGCGCGCCTTGGGGCCGGTCTGGCCGTATCCCGAGATGCGCAGCATGATGAGGCGGGGATTCAGTTCGTGCAGGGCTTCCCACGACAGGCCCCATTTCTCCAGCGTGCCGGGACGGAAGTTCTCGATCAGCACGTCGGCCTCGCGCGCCAGCAGGCGCACGATGTCCTGGCCTTCCTGCTGGCGCAGGTCCACGCAGACCGACTGCTTGTTGCGCGACTGGGCCTCCCACCACACCGAGGTGCCCTCGTGCAGCAGGCGCCATTTGCGCAGCGGGTCGCCCTGGCCCGGCGGCTCGATCTTGATGACCTGCGCGCCGAAGTCCGCCAGGGTCTTGGCCGCGAAAGGCCCCGCGATGAGTTGCCCCAGCTCCAGCACCCGAATGCCCGCAAGAATCTGCCCTGCCATATCGCCTCCCAGGCGCGTCCAACCGTCATGATGGACGGCAGTGTGCGCGCAAAGCGCCGCCCGGCGGAATGGACAATCGGGGAAAGGGGCATTCCCGGAACGAGAAACCCCGGGCAAACCCGCGGCTCAGCCCTCGCCGCGCAGATGCGCCAGCAAGAGGCGCGCGGCCACGGTGAGGGTCTCGGCGTCGCGCACCCCCAGCAGCAGCCAGCGGCGCGCCCACTCGTCGGTCAGCGGAATCAGCCGGATGGGCATGGAGCGCGCATGCGGTTCGGCGGCGATGCGCGGCAGGACGCCCACGCCACGCGTGGCCGCCACCATGCGGCAGATGGCGTCGAAGCTGCGGACCTGGATGCGCAGGCGCATCGCCCGGCCCATCCGCTCGCTCTCCTCGGACAGTCGGGTCGCCAGCGAGGTCGCGGGGGGCAGGCCGACGTAGTCGTACGCCAGCGTGTCGGCAAAGGCGACCTGCGGCTCGGCGGCCAGCGGATGACGCTGCGGCACGATCAGCACCAGTTCGTCCAGGCGGTACGGGAAGGTCGCGAGACCGTCTGCGAGCGTGCGGTCGGCGAAGACGCCGATGTCCGCGCGGTTCTCCAGCACGGCGGTGACGATGTCGCTGCTGTTCTGCTCTTCGAGGTCGATGCGCACCGCGGGGTGTTCGTCCATGAAGGCTGCCAGGTCCTCGGGCAGGAACTGCGTCAGCGACGACGTGTTGGCGGCGATGCGCACCTGTCCGCGCACGCCCTGCGCAAAGTCCGACAGCGCGCCCGCCATCTGCTCCACTTCCTGCAACACCCGCAGCGCGTGCACCAGGCAAGTCTGGCCGGCGTCGGTCAGTTCCACTCCGGCGGCGTTCCGGTACAACAAGGGGGAGCCCAGCGCAGCCTCCAGGTCCGAGATGCGCTTGCTCGCCGCCCCCACCGCCAGGTGCGACTGGCGCGCGCCGGCCGAGATGCTTCCCTGGCGCGCCACGGAAACAAACAGAGCGAGCGTGACGAGGTCGATGCGGGCAACGTTCATGAAAATGGCCTACGGCACAAGGGGAACCGGACTGGAACTATAGCCGCAGGGATCCGGGATAAATGCGTCCCTATTTTAGTGCCGATGGCCGACGCCGCGCGGGCAAGGCTGCCACTACAATCCCGCCTATGAATACGAACAACCCCACGAACAGCCCCACGAACACCCCCGCGGACCCGGGCGTGAGCCCTGCCGCCCCCCCCGCTTCCGACGCCGCGCCCGCCCCCGTTTCCCCGGAAACCCAGGCCGCGCTGGCCAGCACCGCGCACGCGCCCAACAGCCCTGGCGCCACCCACATCCGCAGCTTCGTGCACCGCCGCGGCCACATCACGCAAGGCCAGCTCGCCGCGCTGGAGCGCCTGATGGGCCAGTGGTCCATCCCCTACGCCCCGCGCCGCCTGGATCCGGCCGCCGCCTTCGGACGGCAGGCCCCGACGGTGCTGGAGATCGGCTTTGGCATGGGCGAAACCACCGAGAAGATCGCGCTGGCCCGTCCCGGCGACAACTTCCTGGGCGTGGAAGTGTTCAACGCGGGCGTGGGATCGCTGCTGCGCCGCATCGAAGACTCCAGCATCCAGAACCTGCGCATCATCCAGCACGACGCCGTCGAAGTGGTGCGTGACATGATCGCCCCGGATTCGCTGGCCGGCGTGCACATCTACTTTCCAGATCCGTGGCCCAAGAAGCGCCATCACAAGCGCCGCCTGATCCAGCCCGCGTTCATCTCGCTGCTCGCCAGCCGCATCGCTCCCGGCGGCTATATCCACTGCGCCACCGACTGGGAAGACTACGCGGTGCAGATGCTGGACGTGCTGAGCGGCGAACCGCTCTTGAAAAACACCGCGGACGGCTACGCGCCGCGCCCCGACTACCGCCCCCTCACCAAATTCGAGACACGCGGCCTGCGACTGGGCCACGGCGTCTGGGACCTGATCTTCAAGCGAGTCGCCTGATGCTCTATCCGCCGATCGAACCCTACCGCCAAGGCATGCTGGAAACCGGAGACGGCCACCAGATCTATTGGGAAATGTGTGGCAACCCCAAGGGCAAGCCCGCCGTCTTCCTGCATGGCGGGCCGGGCAGCGGCTGCTCGCCCGTGCACCGGCAGCTCTTCGATCCGCAACGCTACAACGTCCTGCTCTTCGACCAGCGGGGGTGCGGCCGTTCCCTGCCCCATGCCAGCCTGGAGAACAACACCACCTGGCACCTGGTCGCCGACATCGAGCGCCTGCGCACCGAAGTGATGGGCGCCGAGCAATGGCTGGTGTTCGGCGGATCCTGGGGATCGACGCTGGCGCTGGCCTACTCGGAAACGCATCCCATGCACACCAGCGAACTGGTGCTGCGCGGCATCTTCGGCCTGCGGCGCGCCGAGATCCAGTGGTTCTACCAGGAAGGCGCGTCGTGGCTGTTCCCCGACCGCTGGGAAGACTACCTGGCGCCGATTCCCGAAGCCGAACGCGGCGACATGGTCGGCGCGTACCACAAGCGTCTGACCGGCAACGACCCCGCCGAACAACTGCGCGCCGCCAAGGCCTGGAGCAAATGGGAAGACAGCACCATCACGCTGCTGCCCAGCCCGCGCCATCAGCAAAGCCATGCCGCGGACCGCGCCGCGCTGGCCTTCGCGCGCATCGAAAACCATTACTTCTTCAATGCCGGCTTCATGGAAGAAGGCCAGCTCATCCGCGACGCGCACAAGCTGCGCGGCATCCCCGGCACCATCGTGCAGGGCCGCTACGACGTCTGCACGCCCGCGCGCACCGCGTGGGACCTGCATCGCGCCTGGCCCGAAGCGCACTTTCACCTGGTGCCCGACGCCGGCCATGCCTTCGACGAACCCGGCACGCTGGCGCGCCTGATCGCCGCCACCGACGCCTACGCAAAACAGTGAGGAGCCCTGTCATGCACATCACCCTGAACGGAGACGCCCGCGAGTTCCCCCTGGACACGACGGTCAATGAATTGCTCGAAACGCTGGGCTACGCCGGCAAGCGCGTGGCCGTCGAACGCAACGGCGAAATCGTGCCCAAGAGCCAGCACGCGCAGACCGCGCTGTCGGACGGCGACCAGATCGAAATCGTGGTCGCGGTGGGCGGCGGCTGAACCCCTGTCTGCAAGCACGTCGGCGCGACGTTGCGCCCCCCCGTCATAGGCCGCTGAAACCCAGCGGCCTTTTTGCATGCAGCCCCTCGCACGAGAGGGCTTACACCCGCAGATACCACCGTCCGACGAAGATGCCAGCATTGTTGCGTAGTCTGGCAAAAGGCTAGCAACCTGTTACACCACAACCCCTCGTCGTAGGGCAAATGAGCGAGTCATAATCGTTTCTGCCGCGCCGCCTTGAACGACGCCAGCGCCGTTACGGCGCGCAGGTTTTCTCACCGCAACATCGATAAAGGAAACACTATGGGTCTGCTCAATTTCATCAAGGACGTTGGAGAAAAACTCTTCGGCGCCAGCGAGGCGAAGGCCGCGACGGCAGAAGAGTTGAAGAAAGAGCTTGATAAGCACGGCCTGAACGCGGATGGCCTGCAAATCTCGGTGGACGGCGACAAGGTCACGGTCGCGGGCGAAGCCCTCAGCACCGAAGACGCCGAGAAGATTTCGCTGGCGTTGGGCAACACCGTGGGCGTCGCGGCGGTGGACAACCAGTTGAAGGTCAAGCAGGCCACGCCCGAAGCCAAGATGTACACGGTGCAAAAGGGCGACAACCTGTGGAAGATCGCCGAGGCGCAATACGGCAAGGGCCAGGGCGCCAAGAACTCGCTGATCTTCGAGGCCAACAAGCCCATGCTCACCAGCCCCGACAAGATCTACCCGGGCCAGGTGCTGCGCATTCCGCCGCTGTCGTAAGCGGCCCGTATTCCGACAATCCGGGGGACACCCATGCGTTCTCCGGCTTGTGTCGCGGCGCGGCGCCCCCTGCCTGCCGCGATTGCTTGGCCAGACGCAATGTCTGGCCATTTTTTTGCAGTGGGGGAAGGTGTCAGACACCGGCGGGGCAGCCCCCTCGGGGGACAGCAAGCGAGCGAAGCAAGTGCGGCGTGGGGGCCGCGCCCCGCCGCCCGGCCGCCCGAAGGCGGGGCACAGCCCCCTCGGGGGGCAGCAAGCGAGCGAAGCGAGTGCGGCGTGGGGGCCGCGCCCCGCCGCCCGGCCGCCCGAAGGCGGGGCAGCCCCCTCGGGGGGCAGCAAGCGAGCGAAGCGAGCGCGGCGTGGGGGCCCTGACTACTTCATCCCGAAGCGGCCCAGCCCCTTCATGCCGCCCATGGCGCGCATCATCTTGGCCATGCCGCCCTTTTTCATCTGCTTCATCATGCCCTGCATCTGTTCGAACTGGGCCAGCAGACGATTGACCTCCTGCACCGGAACCCCGGACCCGGCCGCGATGCGGCGCTTGCGGGAGGCCTTGATCAGTTCGGGCTTGGCGCGTTCGGCCGCGGTCATGGAATTCAGGATGCCTTCGGTGCGGCGCAGCTGCTTTTCCGCCTGGCCGCCCTGCAACTGCCCGGCAGCCTGCTGGAACTGCGCCGGCAGCTTTTCAAGCAGCGAACCCATGTCGCCCAGCTTCTTCACCTGGCCAAGCTGGTCGCGGAAGTCGTTCAGGTCGAACTTGTTGCCCGACTTGATCTTGGACGCGAGCTTCTGCGCTTCGGCGATGTCGATATTCTTTTGCGCCTGCTCCACGAGCGAGACGATGTCGCCCATGCCCAGCACGCGCTGCGCCATGCGGTCGGGATAGAAAGGCTCCAGCCCGTCCAGCTTTTCCGACACGCCGACGAACTTGAGCGGCTTGCCCGTGACGTGGCGCACCGACAGGGCAGCGCCGCCGCGGGCGTCGCCGTCCAGCTTGGTCAGCACGACGCCGGTCAGGGGCAGCGCGTCGGCAAAGGCGCGCGCGGTGTTGACCGCGTCCTGGCCCTGCATCGCGTCCACCACGAACAGCGTTTCCACCGGCTTGACCAGGTCATGCAGCGCGCGGATTTCGCGCATCATGGCTTCGTCGATGCCCAGGCGGCCCGCCGTGTCCAGGATCAGCACGTCGTAATGATGGCGGCGGGCATGGTCCACCGCGCCGCGCGCGATGTCTTCGGGCTTCTGGCTGGGGTCGGACGGCAGGAAGTCCACGCCGACCTGCGCCGCCACGCTCTTCAACTGGTCGATGGCGGCCGGACGGTACACGTCGGCGGACACGACCAGGACTTTCTTCTTGCCGGTCTTGCGGCCGTGCTGCGTATGCTGGCCTTCGGACAGCCAGCGCGCCAGCTTGCCGGTGGTGGTGGTCTTGCCGGCGCCCTGCAGGCCCGCCATGAGGATGACGGCCGGCGGCTGCACGGCCAGCGACAGTTCGTTGGAATCGGCGCCCAGGTCGCCGCCCATGAGCGCGGTCAGCTCCTTGTGGACGACGCCGACCAGCGCCTGGCCGGGACTGAGGCTGCCGGCGACTTCTTCGCCCAGCGCCTTGTCCTTCACCCGCGCGACGAACTCGCGCACGACGGGCAGCGCCACGTCGGCTTCCAGCAGCGCCATGCGCACTTCGCGCAGCATCTCCTGGGTATTGGCCTCGGTCAGGCGGGCTTCCCCTCGCAGCGTCTTGACGACGCGCGACAGGCGTTGAGTTAGGTTATCGAGCATGAGAGGCGTTTCCGCTTAAACTAGTTGATTGAACGGTGGCCGCAGGCGCGGATTCTGCGCTTTCGGGTGACGCGCACCCCAAGGCCCCATCCAGACAACGGTTTCTATGTCACTAGGCATTGTATTTCACACAGCGGCTGCCTTGGCGTACGCAGTGCTCGGGGGGTCGCTCTGGATCCGCCTGGCTGGCGCCAAGGACGTCGAACAGACCGGCAGAATCGCCCGTCTGTGCCTGCTGGGAGCCCTGGTCCTCCATGGAATCGGGCTGCAACAATCGATGCTGGAATCCCGCCATCTTTTCATCGGGTGGGCGCTTGCCCTGTCCGCCGCCATCTGGCTGGGCATGGTCGTGTTCTGGCTGGAAAGCCTGCTGGTGCGCATCGACGGCCTGCAATTGCTGCTGCTGCCCGCCGCCGCCCTGGCCAGCGGCCTGGCCGCCCTGTTCCCGCAAGGGCAGTTCGTGCCCCACGCCGACGATCCCTGGCTGCGCGCGCACCTGCTGATCGCCCTGGCCGCCTATGGCCTCATCACCATCGCCGCCCTGCACGCCATGATGATGGCCCTGCTGGACCGCCACCTGCACCGCCCGCTGGACGCCCCCGCCGAACGCAGCATCGTCGGGCGCGTGCTGGATTCGCAGCCGCCGCTGCTGGTGCAGGAACAACTGCTTTTTCGCGTCATCTGGATCGGCTTTATCGTGCTGACGCTGGCCGTGGGCTCGGGCTCGGTGGCTTCCCTGAAACTGACCGGCAAGATCCTGCCGTTCGACCACAAGACCGTCTTCACCCTGCTGTCCTGGCTGACCTTCGGCGTGCTGCTGGCGGGCCGGCACATCTGGGGCTGGCGCGGCCGCGTCGCGCTGCGCTGGACCCTCACGGGTTTTGGTTTCCTGATTCTGGCCTATACCGGCAGCCGGTTCGTGCTGGAAATGATTCTGCATCGAGGCTGACGTGGGCAAGTTGCTGTTCTGGATCGTACTGATCGTCCTGGTCCTTTTCGTTGCCCGCATCGCCGGTCGCATGGCCGCGCAGCGCCAGGCCGACGCCAAGCCCGGCCAGAAGAAAACGTCGCGCAAGGAGCCGCCGCAGCCCAAACCACTGGAATCCATGGTGCGCTGCGCCCATTGCGGCATCCACCTGCCCCGTTCCGAAGCCCTGCTGCAGAACGGCCAGACCTGGTGCAGCGCCGACCACGCCCGCCTGGGTCCGGCCAAACGCTGACCCTGGCCGGCGCGGGCGATGCCCCGCAGGCCCGCCGGATGGAGCATCCCGCGCACGCACGGCATAATGCATGTCGGAATCCTCACATGCTCCCTCCCTATGCCTTTGCTCCTGGATCGACATGGCTGGCTGGCGCCGGCTGCGGGCGTTTCCCTTCTGCCCTCTCCGAATTGCGACGCGCGGCCCGCGGACGCGCAGGTTTCGCTTCTGGTCCTGCACAACATCAGCCTGCCGCCCGGCAAGTTCGGCGGCCCTGAAGTCGCGGGCCTGTTCCTGAACACGCTGGATTACCGTTCGCACCCCTGGCTGGAACGCCTGCGCGGGCTGCGCGTATCGGCGCACTTTTTCATCCGCCGCAACGGCCGCATCATTCAGTTCGTCTCCACCGACCGCCGCGCCTGGCATGCCGGCGTGTCGCGTTTTGCGGGGCGCGAGCGCTGCAACGACTTTTCCATCGGCATTGAACTGGAAGGCACGGACACGCTGGCCTACACTGACGACCAGTACGCGGCGCTGCGCAGGCTGACCAGGACGCTGCGCACGCGTTATCCCCTGGCCGCCGTCCGGGGACACGAACACATCGCCCCGGGCCGCAAGACCGACCCCGGGCCGGCTTTCGACTGGACGCGCTTTTCGCGCGACAGCGGCTTTGCGCGACGGCACCTGCCGCCCGCCTGACCCTTACAAGGATTGGCTATGTTGAAGATCTGGGGACGCCTGACTTCCGTCAACGTCCAGAAAGTGATGCTGACCGTGCGCGAGTTGGCCCTGCCGCACGAGTTCGTCCAGGCGGGCGGCCCGTTCGGCGTGGTCGACACGGCCGACTACGCGGCCAAGCTCAACCCCAACCGGCTGGTGCCCGTCATCGACGACGGCGGCTTTGTGCTGTGGGAGTCCAATGCCATCGTGCGCTACCTGGCCGCGCGCTACGGCGAAGGGTCGCTGTGGCCCGAAGACGTCTGCCTGCGCGCCGACGCCG
Source organism: Achromobacter sp. MFA1 R4 (assembly GCF_900156745.1). Classification (NCBI taxonomy): domain Bacteria; kingdom Pseudomonadati; phylum Pseudomonadota; class Betaproteobacteria; order Burkholderiales; family Alcaligenaceae; genus Achromobacter; species Achromobacter sp. MFA1 R4. The sequence continues at coordinate 1,373,565 of NZ_LT707065.1, forward strand.
ACCGCTGGATGGACTGGCAGGCCACCGAATGGCAGCCGGCCATGGTGCCCGCCTTCAAGGGCCTGATCCGTACGCCCGAAGACAAGCGCGACGCGGCCGCGATCGAGAGCTCCGTCAAAAGCGCGAATGCGCGCGCCCTGATCCTGGATCAGGCGCTGCAGGGTCGTGAGTTCATCGCGGGCCGCCATCTCACCATGGGCGACATCGCGCTCGTCGCGGCTGCGCACCGCTGGCTGGGCATGCCGATCCAGCGGCCCGACACGCCCGCGCTGTCGGCCTGGTATCGCCGCGTCATGATGCGCCCCGCCACGCAGGGCGTACTGACGCTGCCGCTGGGCTAGGCACGCGGCCGGGGCCGCCGTGCGGCCCGTTCCTTCCGTACACGGTCGGGACAAATTGCAACATTCATCGTGCTCGATTCGTGCAATTATTGACAACCTCTGGGGCGCCCTGGTTCATGCCTTGGGCGCCTTTTCATTTCCCGGGCCATGGCTCGGGGGACGATCGCCGCCTTGGCGACGCACCTGGAGGAAACCCGCTTGACTCACGAGCCGCCAGAATCCGCAATCCAAACCGCCTTGGACGAAGAGCAGCGAAAAATCCTGCTTCTCATCGCATCGGGTGCGCCTAGCGGGTCGTGCCTGGAAGCGCTCTCCGATGCCGTCGGCCGCCTCGCGCCCGGCACGCGGGCATGCGTGCTCCTGGCGGGCGCCGACCGCAGCAAAGTGGGCGACGCCTACTCGACCCATCTTCCCGCCTCGTTCGCATGCCCTCTGCGCGGGCTGCCGATAGAGCAAGCCTTGTTTGCCGCCGGCGGCCAGCCCGTGGCGCACGACAACCCCGTGGGTTGCGCCGACATCGAACAATCGCCGATATGGGCCGCGCCCTGGCGCGCCATCTGCCGCGACCACGGCCTGCGCGCCTGCCATGCGCGCCCCGCGCTGACGCCTGATGGCACGCCGGTGGGGTGGTTCTTCGTCTGCCTGACGCAGGCGCGCACGCCCACGCCGTGGGAACAACGCGTCGCGGAATTCGGCGCGCTGGCCACCAGCATCGTCGTCGAGCGCGATCGCGCCGCCGCGGACCTGAAGAACGAAGTGCACGCGCTCGCCAGACTGCAAGCGCTGAGCGCCGAACTCGTCGGCCCGGGCGAATTCGAGCCCCTGCTCAAGAAGATACTGGCCGCCGCCGCCGACATTTCCGGGACCGAGAAAGGCAACATCCAGATCTACGATCCCGCGAAGCGCACGCTGCGCATCGCCGTGCATCAGGGCCTGAGCGCGCGCCTGGTCGAGCACTTCGCGGAGGACGGTTGGGTCGCAAGCTGCGCGCAAGCCGCCCAGGACCTGCAACGGCTGGTCGTGCCCGACGTGGAACAGTTGACGGATCTGCAGGGCACCCAGGGACTTGAGATCGTCCTTGAAGACGACATCCGGTCGATCCAATGCACGCCGCTCCTGAGCCGCAGCGGCCAGCTCCTGGGCATGCTCAACAACCACTATCGCTGGCCCGGCGGCCCCTCGCCCGAGGCCCTGCGCTACATCGATCTGCTCGCGCGTCAGGCCGCGGAACTGCTGGAGCGCCACCTGGCGGAATCCGAACTGGCGCGCGAGCGGCGGCGCAAGGACGAGTTCCTGGCGGTGCTGGCTCACGAACTTCGCAACCCCCTGGCCGCGTTGCGCAACATGCTGGAAGTCCTGAAGCGCGCCGAGCGCGACCCCGCCATGACCGTGCGCGCCCGCGAGGTGATGGACCGCCAGCTCCGGCAGCTCGTGCGGCTGGTCGACGACCTGCTCGATGTGAACCGCATCAATCGCGGCAAGCTCGAGCTTCGGCTCGACGTCCTGACGCTCGACACCGTCCTGCAGCATGCCATCGAGACGTGCCGGCCCGCCCTGGAGCAACACGGCCATCGGCTCCGTCTGGTGCAGCCCGACGCCCAGATCACCTTGCGCGGCGATGCCGAGCGCCTGTCGCAGGTCTTCGGCAATCTGCTGTCCAACGCGGCCAAGTACACGCCGCCCGGCGGCGACATCGAATTCTTCGTGGAACCGGGCGACGATGCCGTCCAGATCGCCATCAGGGACAACGGCGCGGGCATTCCGCCCGACCAGCTCGACCGGATTTTCGACATGTTCACCCAGGTCGACCGGACGCTGGAGCGCGCCCAGGGCGGCCTGGGCATCGGGCTGATGCTCGTCAAGCGCCTGGTGGAAATGCATGGCGGAACGGTCCACGCGCACAGCGACGGCCTGGGCCAGGGCAGCGAGTTCGTGGTCCGGCTGCCCGTCACCGACATTCAGCACCCGGCGCCGCAGGCGCAGGCCGCGGACTTCTCGACGGTCGCGCGCAGGGTGCTCGTGGTCGACGACAACCGGGATGCCGTGGAGTCCCTGGCCGCCGTGCTCGCCCTGGAAGGCCACGAGGTGAACGCCGCATACGACGGCGAAGAGGCCATCGCCGTGGGCGAGCGGATACGCCCGCAGGTGATCCTGATGGACATCGGCATGCCCGGCATGGGCGGCCATGAGGCCTGCCGCCGCATCCGGACGCTCGACTGGGGCAAGGACGCGACGATCCTCGCGCTCAGCGGCTGGGGGCAGGAAGAGGACCGCCGGGCCTCATTGGAAGCCGGCTTCGATGCGCATCTGGTAAAGCCGGTCGATATGGATGTCCTGCTGGAGGTGCTGTCCGATGCCGGACGCCGCGACGGCAAGCGTTAGCGACAGGTCTCAGCCGCGCTCCACCTTCCAGCCGAGCTCGGCGGAGATCGCCGCCGCCGCGCCCTGCACCACGGGCACCATCTCTCGCATGCGCTCCAGAGACAGGTAGGGCACGGTGCTCGACACGCTGATCGCGGCCACGATGCCGCTGGTCGCATCGCGCACCGGCGCGGCCACGCAGCGGATCGACGGCTCATTGTCTTCCAGGTCGAACGCATAGCCTTGCGACGCGTAGTCGCGCATGCGGTCACGGAACGCCTCCCATCCCTGCTGTCCGCCGGGCGCGCGCGACGACACCGGCGCGCCGACGCGATGCAGCGCCTTCCATTGCGGCTCGTCCGCGTCCAGCAGCAGCGCCTTGCCCACGCCGGTGGCGGCAAGCGGCATGCGGTGCCCGACCCGCGAGCGCATTTCCAGCCCCTTCTTGCCCGGGATTTTTTCCAGATAGAGGACTTCGTTGCTGTCGCGCACAGCCAGGTGAATCGTGTCGCCCGTCAGTTCCGCCAGACGGTCCAGATACGGGCGGGCCAGCGTCGCCATGGGGAAGGCTTCGCGCGCCTGGAACCCCAGCTCGATCAGCTTGGGGCCCAGCACGTAGCCCACGCCCGGCAAGGCGCGCAGATAGCGCTCTTGCACCAGGCAACTGGCCAGCCGGTGCGTGGTGCTGCGCGCCACGCCGATACGCGCGCAGATCTCTTTCAGGTCGCGCGCGCCGTCGGCCACGGCCTGCACCACGGCCAGGCCGCGCATCAGCGTCTGGGTGCCGGCGGGCGCGGCGGCATCGGGGTCCAGCAGGGACGGCTGCTCGGGAATCTGGGGAGTCACGGTCATGAAGCGATGCGGGTGGAAGTGGGCGGACAGGAATGGCAAGGATACCCGGCCTGAAACTCGGCACGGAGACCCTCACAAATTCCCTGTATGTGGGATTTAATTCTATATTTTGAGATTTTTCAAGCACTGATCTAGAATTTTTGCCACCGTTCGCCGCGCGCCCGCGCACGCGCACGGCAGATTTCAGACAACAAGGTCCGCGCATCCCCGCCTCGCGCGCCAATCCGGCGCCGCGACAGCAGCCAGATGCACGGCCAGAGACGAGACAGACTCTGATGATTACCGGATCGCCCGCCCGTGCGGCGCTCATCGCGCTGGACTGGGGCACCTCTTCGCTGCGCGCCTACCGCCTGGACGCCACGGGCCGCACGCTCGATACGCGCCATCTGCCCTGGGGCATCATGCGCCTGCCCCAGCCGCTGCAGGACGGCGCCGCCACCACCGCGTTATCCGGTTTTGAACTGGCCTTTGAACAGGCCTGCGGCGACTGGCTGCGGGCCGAGCCCGCCTTGCCCGTGATCGCCTGCGGCATGGTTGGCAGCGCCCAGGGCTGGAAGGAAGCCGCCTACCTGGACGTGCCCGTCGACCTGGATCGCATCGGCACGCGCCTGACCGTGGTGGACCGCCCGGGCGGCACGCCGCTGCACATCGTGCCCGGCCTCATCCAGCGCCACGGCCTGCCCAACGTGATGCGCGGCGAAGAGACCCAGGTCTTCGGCGTGATGTCCGAACAGGCCAGCGCCGACGCGGACAGCGTGCTCATCGGCCTGCCCGGCACCCACTCCAAATGGGTCAACGCGCGGCGCGGCCGCGTCACCCACTTCGACACCTTCATGACCGGCGAGGTCTACGCGGCGCTGCGCGGCCACACCATCCTGGGCCGCACCATGGCGGACGCCGCCAGTCCCGACATGGCGGCCTTCGAACGCGGCCTGAAAGTCGCCGGCGCCCCCGCGGGCCGCGCCGGGGTCATGTCCACCATCTTCAGCACGCGCGCGCTGGGCCTGACCGGCGAACTCGCGCCCGAATCGCAGGCCGACTACCTGTCGGGCCTGCTGATCGGCCACGAAATCGCGGCCCTGGCCGAGATGCTGCGCCAGCAGGGCGAACTGCCCCGCATCGTGCTCTGCGGCGATCCCGCGCTGTGCCGCCGCTACATCCTGGCCATGCAGCATTACGGCCTGGGCACGCCCGCCCAGGCGCAGAACGCCACCGAGCGCGGCCTGTGGCACCTGGCCGTCAGCGCCGGCCTGGTCCGCGCGTCCACCCCGATCTCAGCCTAGGAGCCCCGATGAACCATCCCGGTCTGCAAACCGCCCTCGCCCACTGCGGCCTGATCGCCATCCTGCGCGGCATCACGCCCGCCGAAGCCGAACCCGTCGGCCAGGCCCTGTACGACGCGGGCTTTCGCCTGATCGAAGTGCCGCTCAATTCGCCCGATCCGCTGGACAGCATCCGCGCCATGCGCGCCGCGCTGCCCACCGACTGCCTCATCGGCGCCGGCACCGTCCTCGATCCCAAGGACTGCGCCCGCATCCAGCAGGCCGGCGGCGAACTCATCGTCATGCCCCACAGCGATCCGGCCGTGATCCGCGAAGCCAAGAAACTGGGCATGGCCTCCTGCCCCGGCGTGGCGACCCCCACCGAAGCCTTCGCGGCGCTGGCCGCCGGCGCCGACGTGCTGAAGATGTTTCCCGCCGAACAGCTTGGCCCGGCCGTGCTCAAGGCATGGCGCGCCGTGATGCGCCCGCCGATTGCGCTGGTGCCCGTGGGCGGCATCACGCCCGACAACCTTTCCAGTTACGCCCAGGCGGGCGCCAGCGGCTTCGGCCTGGGCTCCGCCTTGTACAAACCCGGCCTGTCGGCCGAAGCAACCGGCCAGAACGCGCGCGCATTCATCGCGGCCTGGCAACGCGCCTATCCTGCCCAGGAGACACAAGCATGAAGATCACCAAGCTCACCACCTACATCGTGCCGCCCCGGTGGTGCTTTTTGAAGATCGAAACGGACGAAGGCATCGTCGGCTGGGGCGAGCCCGTCGTCGAAGGCCGCGCCCATTCGGTGGCCGCGGCCGTCGAGGAACTGTCCGACTACCTGATCGGCAAGGATCCGCGCAACATCGAAGACCACTGGACGGTCCTGTACCGCGGCGGCTTCTACCGCGGCGGCGCCATCCACATGAGCGCGCTGGCCGGTATCGACCAGGCCCTGTGGGACATCAAGGGCAAGCACCTGGGCGTGCCCGTCTCGCAACTGCTGGGCGGCAACGTGCGCGATCGCATCCGCGTGTACTCGTGGATCGGCGGCGACCGTCCCGCCGACACCGCCGCGGCCGCCAAGAGCGCCGTCGAGCGCGGCTTCACCGCCGTCAAGATGAACGGCACCGAAGAGCTGCAATACATCGACTCGTTCGACAAGGTCGAAAAGTGCCTGGAGAATGTCGCCGCCGTGCGTGACGCCGTCGGCCCGAACGTGAGCATCGGCGTGGACTTCCACGGCCGCGTCCACAAGCCCATGGCCAAGGTGCTGATGAAGGAGCTGGATCCTTTCAAGCTCATGTTCATCGAAGAACCCGTCCTGAGCGAACATTACGAAGCCCTGAAGGAACTGGCCCCGCTCACGTCCACGCCCATCGCGCTGGGCGAGCGCCTCTTCTCGCGCTGGGACTTCAAGCGCGTGCTGTCCGAAGGCTACGTCGACATCATCCAGCCCGACCCGTCGCACGCCGGCGGCATCACCGAAACCCGCAAGATCGCCGCGATGGCCGAAGCCTACGACGTGGCGCTCGCGCTGCACTGCCCGCTCGGCCCCATCGCGCTGGCCACCTGCCTGCAGATCGACGCCGGCTGCTACAACGCCTTCATCCAGGAACAGAGCCTGGGCATTCACTACAACGCCGCCAACGACCTGCTCGACTACGTCAGCAACCGCGAGGTCTTCGCCTACCAGGACGGCATGGTCGCGATCCCGCAGGGGCCGGGCCTGGGCATCGAGGTGAACGAGGAATACGTCAAGGAACGCGCCGCAGTGGGCCACCGCTGGCGCAACCCCATCTGGCGTCACGCCGACGGCAGCTTCGCCGAATGGTAAGCCGATAAAACAGAGAGGAGACGCCATTGTCCACCGCCACCCACGCCGCCCTGCAAAGCGGCCAGCGGCCCACGCGCAGCCGCTACATCATCATGGTGATGCTGTTCATCACCGTCGTCATCAACTACCTGGACCGCAGCAACCTGTCCATCGCCGCGCCCGCCCTCAAGGATGAGTTCGGCCTGGACACCGTGCATGAAGGCCTGATCCTGTCGGCCTTCGGCTGGACCTACGCCGCCATGCAGATCCCCGGCGGCTGGCTGGTGGACCGCGTGTCCCCCCGCGTGCTGTACGCCGCCGCGCTGATCCTCTGGTCGGCGGCCACCTTCTTCATGGGATTCGCCGGCAGCTTCGTCATCCTGTTCGTCCTGCGCCTGGCCGTGGGCGCGCTGGAAGCCCCGGCCTACCCCATCAACAACCGCGTCGTCACCACCTGGTTCCCAGAGCGCGAACGCGCCACCGCCATCGGCTTCTACACGTCAGGCCAGTTCGTCGGCCTGGCGTTCCTGACCCCGGTGCTGGCGTGGCTGCAGCACCATTACGGCTGGCACATGGTGTTCGTCAGCACGGGCCTCCTGGGCATCGTCTGGGGCGTGCTGTGGTTCATGATCTACCGCGAGCCGCGCCAGTTCAAAGGCGCCAACGCGGCGGAGATCGACCTGATCCAGCAAGGCGGCGGCGTCGTCGACCTGGACACGCGCGTCCGGGAAAAGAAGGCCCCGTTCAACTGGAATGACCTGGGCCTGGTCATGAGCCAGCGCAAGCTGTGGGGCGTGTACCTGGGCCAGTTCTGCCTGACGTCCACGCTGTGGTTCTTCCTGACCTGGTTCCCGACCTACCTGGTGAAGTACCGCGGCATGGACTTCATCAAGTCGGGCTTCCTGGCCTCCGTGCCGTTCCTGGCGGCCTTCGTCGGTGTGCTGTGCTCGGGCGTGCTGTCCGACTTCCTCATCCGCCGCGGCGCCACCGTCGGCATGGCGCGCAAGCTGCCCATCATCCTGGGCCTCTTGATCTCCACGTCCATGATCGGCGCGAACTTCACCGATTCCACGCCCTGGGTCATCTTCTTCCTGGCGGTGGCGTTTTTCGGCAACGGGCTCGCATCGATCACCTGGTCGCTCGTGTCGGCGCTGGCGCCGGTGCGCCTCTTGGGCCTGACCGGCGGCGTGTTCAACTTCGTCGGCAACCTGTCATCGATCTGCACGCCCATCGTGATCGGCTTCCTGGTGTCCAAGGACAACTTCGCGCCGGCGATCGTGTACGTGTCGTCGCTGGCGTTGCTGGGCGCGCTGTCGTACATCCTGCTGGTGGGGAAGGTGGAGCGGATCGAGGCTTGATGTCGCCGCCGGGAGCTTGACTCCTGACTTGGCAATAGGGGCGTCCTGCGGGACGCCCTTTTTTGTGGGAGCCGGGGCGCCCGCGGCGCCTTCCCCCGCGGGCACCCGAACCATCGTCCACGTTGGGCGGCACATGCGCCTGAGTGATAAATCCGTCACTGCCCCCATTGCGCGGTGAGTCGTTCCCCGGATCATTTGACGCGACGCGCGCGGCTGGCGCGGTATTGAAAACCCACTCGCCAATGCTCAAACCCAGGCTTGACTAGAATTCGTCAATAAACGAATATCCAATGTACGAAATCAAACACTACCTGGCGCCTGATGGCCGCACGAATCCCTACCTGGACTGGCTGAACGGCTTGCGAGATAACCGGACCAAGGTTGCAGTCATCCGGCGAATTGCCAGAGCCGAACTGGGCATTTTTGGCGACCACCGATTTTGCCGCGACGGCATTTGGGAACTGCGCATCGACGTGGGCCCCGGCTACCGCGTCTACTACACATTGGCTGAACGCCGGGTCGTGCTGCTGCTATGTGGCGGCGACAAGAATACGCAGGCGACAGACATCGCCAGCGCCGTTCGTTACCAGACAGATTGGGCACAGAGACCATGAAGAGCAGATCACATGACGAGGCCATGGCGGAGCTGTACCGCAACGACCCGGGACTCGCCGCAGACCTTATCAACAGCGTCCTGGAAGATGGCGACCAGGCCGAGCTGCTGATTGCGCTGCGCCAGCTCACCCTGGCGTTTGGCGGCGTTCAATCCGTGGCCGCACAGGCGCGGTTGAATCCGACTCAGCTTTACCGCACGCTCTCGCCAAGCGGGAATCCAGGCCTCAGCAGCCTGACGTCGATTCTGAAGGCGATGGGATTGCGATTGGCGGTGCAGCCATTGGACCCGCGGCACACCGGTTAGCGTCCAACGAAAAACCCCTGGCCGACAGCCTGTCCACCAGGGGTTTCGACCATTCGGCCCGAAGCCCGAACCTCAGCAGCCCTGCATCGCCAGCCTGCGCCGACGCTGATTCGTGGCACGCTGCACCAGCACCAGCCCCAACCCGGCCGTCGCGATCACCGCGCCGGCGATCGGCACCGCCGCATAGCCCATGCCCGCCGAAATCACCGCGCCCCCGGCCGCCGCGCCCACGGCGTTGCCCAGGTTGAACGCGCCCACGTTCATTGACGACGCCAGGCCCGGCGCATCGGTCGCGGCGCGCATCACGCCCATTTGCAGGGGCGGCACCACCGCGAACGTCGCGATGCCGAAGATCAGCAGCGATACCGCCGCGCCAACCGGCGTGGACGCCAGCCACGGAAACGCCAGCAGGTCCACGATGACCAGCACCAGGAAGAAAATCAGCGTGCCATCCAGCGAGCGGTCCGCCATGCGTCCGCCCACGCCGTTGCCCAGCGTGAAGCCCAGGCCGATCAGCACCAGCATCCCCGTCACGAAGGCCGGCGACGCGCCGGTGATGTCAGCCAGCGTCGGCGCGATATACGTGTACAGCGTGAACATCGCGCCCGCGCCCAGCACCGTGGTCAACAGCGCCAGCAGCACCGCGGGACTCTTGAGCACCGCCAGTTCGTGACGCACGTTGGGACGGCGGCCCGCCTCGCCGGCCGGCAGCGCCAGCCACAGCGACAGCATCGCAATCAGGCCCAGCACGGCCGTCGCGGCAAACGACATGCGCCACCCGATCACCTGCCCCAGCCACGTCGCGGCCGGCACGCCGCCCACGTTGGCGATGGTCAGCCCCATGAACATCGTCGCCACCGCGCTGGCCTGCTTGTGGCGCGGCACCACGCTGGCCGCCACCAACGAGCCCAGGCCGAAGAACGCGCCGTGGTTCAAGCTGGTCACAAGGCGCGCCAGCAGCAGCGTCGTGTAGTTGGGCGACAGCGCGGACAGGATATTGCCAATGGTGAAGATCGCCATCAGCAGAATCAGCGCCTTGCGCCGCGACCAGCGCGAAAACGCCAGCGTCATCAGCGGCGCGCCGATCATCACGCCGATGGCGTAGGCGCTGACCAGCATGCCCGCGCTGGGAATGGACACGTTCACGCCGTCGGCGATAACGGGCAGCAGGCCCATGGGAGAAAACTCGGTCACGCCGATGCCAAACGCACCGACGGCAAGCGCCAACAACGGCGGGCCGGCCTTCACCGGCTGGGTTTCTTGGGGATTCATGCAAGTTCCTTGGGTTCGACGGCGCCGGCAGGCGGTACCTGGGGCGGGGCCGGCCTGAATCGGCCGGCGCATCGGATAGACAGGGCTGCAGTATGACGGCCCGATCCTTGCAGAAAAAGCCGTCTGGCGGGCAAACACTTTTGACTTCAGGTCATTAATCGGCTTGCCATCCGTCAAGTCGGGCGCGCTTCCTACGCACTTCGACCTCAAGGCCAAGGAGGTCCAACATGTCCAGCACCTTCTGCAACTGCAGGGTGGGTTTACCGCGCTCCAGGTCGACCACAAACCGGTTTCCCGAATTTCCCAAGCCCGCCAGATCCGCTTGCAGCAATCCCTGGGATCGACGCACGGACTTGACCAGCGCGCCCAATTCGATCGACGTGCGCGCAACCGCCGGAACCACATCATGATCACGCGTCGTCGACATGGCATCACCACCAGAGTTACCGATCGGTAATCCTAAGGCGGTTTTGGCGGCTTGCGCGGTAAAGAATTACCGATCGGTAATTCACAACTGAAAATCAGACACTCGCCGGCCCGACACCTCTTCGACATTGCCCGCCGTGTGTCCAGCAAAAAGAAAAAAGGGGCGTCCCACCGGACGCCCCTCGCATCGCGAAACCCCGCCGCTTACTTCAGCAGCAACGCATTCAACCGCTTCACGAACGCCGCCGGGTCCGCAATCTGCGCCCCTTCGGCCAGCAGCGCCTGATCCAGCAGCAAACGCGCCCACTGATCGAACTCGCCATCCTCGGCCGCGCGGATGCGCGCCAGCAGCGGATGCTCGGGGTTGATCTCCAGCACCGGCTTCACGTTCGGCGCTTCCTGCCCCGCGGCCTTCAGCATGCGCAACAGGTGCGGGCTGAGTTCATTCTGGCCCACCACCACGCACGCCGGCGAATCCACCAGGCGCAGCGTCACGCGCACTTCCTTGACCTGGTCTTCCAGCGTCTTTTGCAGACGCTCGACCAGCGGCTTGAAGTCCTCGGCCACTTCGGCCTGGTGCTTCTTTTCTTCCTCGTCGGCCAGCTCCGCCAGATCCAGGCCGCCCTTGGCCACCGACACCAGCGACTTGCCGTCGAATTCGCGCAGGTACGACAGCATCCACTCGTCCACGCGATCCGACAGCAGCAGGACCTCGATGCCCTTCTTGCGGAAGATCTCCAGATGCGGGCTGTTGCTGGCGGCGGCAAACGTGTCGGCCGTCACGTAGTAGATCTTGTCCTGGCCTTCCTTCATGCGCGACACGTAGTCAGCGAACGACACCGTCTGCGCCTGGTCACCCGAGTTCGTCGACGCAAAACGCATCAGCTTGGCGATGCGCTCCAGGTTGGCCGTATCCTCGCCCGCGCCTTCCTTCAGCACCTGGCCGAACTCCGACCAGAACGTCGCGTAGTCTTCCGGCTTGTTCTCGGCCATGTCTTCCAGGAGCGACAGAATGCGCTTGGCCGAGCCCTCGCGGATGGCGCGCACGTCGCGGCTTTCCTGCAGGATCTCGCGCGACACGTTCAGCGGCAGGTCCGCCGAATCGATCACGCCGCGCACGAAGCGCAGGTACGACGGCAGCAGCTGGTCGGCATCGTCCATGATGAAGACGCGCTTCACATACAGCTTCACGCCATGGCGGCCATCGCGGTCCCACATGTCCATCGGCGCATGCTTGGGCACGTACAGCAGTTGCGTGTACTCGCTGCGGCCTTCGACGCGGTTGTGCGTCCAGGCCAGCGGGTCGTCGTAGTCGTGCGACACCGTCTTGTAGAACTCGCGGTACTGCTCTTCGGTCACCTCAGACTTGTTGCGGGCCCACAGCGCATTCGCCTGGTTCACCGTTTCCAGTTCCTCGGTCTTGACCTGCTCGCCCTTCTCTTGATCCCACTCTTCCTTGGCCATGCGGATCGGCAGCGAGATGTGGTCCGAATAACGGCGCAGGATCTCGCGCAGCTTCCAGCCATTGAGCAGCTCGTCCTCGTCGGCGCGCAGATGCAGCGTCACGTCCGTGCCGCGGCCGGCCTTTTCGGCGGCGGCAATCGTGAATTCACCCTGGCCGTCCGACTCCCACTGGATCGCTTCCGAGGACCCGGCACGGCGGCTCACCACCGTCACCTTGTCCGCCACGATGAACGACGAATAAAAGCCCACGCCGAACTGGCCGATGAGCTGGGCATCCTTCTGCTTGTCGCCCGTGAGCTGCGAGAAGAACTCGCGCGTGCCCGACCGGGCGATCGTGCCCAGGTTCGCGACCGCTTCCTCGCGCGACAGGCCAATCCCATTGTCCGAGATCGTGATCGTGCGGGCCGCCTTGTCGTAGCTGACCGTGATGGCCAGTTCACCGTTGCCTTCCAGCAGCTCCGGCTGGTCGATGGCCTCGAAACGCAGCTTGTCGCAGGCGTCCGACGCGTTCGACACCAGCTCGCGCAGGAAGATTTCCTTGTTGCTGTACAGCGAATGGATCATCAGATGAAGCAGTTGCTTCACCTCGGCCTGGAACCCCAGGGTTTCGGACGCGGAAGTCGTGGCGGTTTGGCTCATAGTTCTACGTGGCTTTGAAAATAAATTAGGGACGTAATATTCGACGACTGGGGCAGTGCAGCCGCGCAGTCGCCGGGAAACCCTACTGATGTGGGGGCCTATCGGAACTTTTCAAGGCCGGGTCGCATGAGAGCAACCTGACGCCGGGCTGTCCCCGGTAAAATCCCGCACTTTTCTACCCCTCCCCGGCCGGCACTCCGCCATGCAACCCGCCTCCCTCGCCCATCCCGCCCCCAGCAGCGCGCCCCACGACGCCGAACCCAGCCACGACCTGGTCTACGGCCCCGACGACCGCCCCGCGCCCCCCGTCGCCTTCGTCGCCGCCCTGCAGCACCTGCTGGCCATCCTGGTCCCCATCGTCACCCCCGGCCTGCTCATCTGCCAGGCCCTGGGCGTCAGCAGCCGCGACACCACCCTGATCGTCTCGATGTCGCTGGTCATCTCCGGCATCGCCACCTACGTGCAGTGCAAGCGCTTCGGCCCCCTGGGCGCCGGGCTGCTCATCGTGCAGGGCACCAGCTTCAACTTCGTCGGCCCGCTGATTGCCGGCGGCTCGGTCATGGTCAAGCAAGGCACCCCGGTCGAAGCCGTCATGGCCGCCATCTTCGGCGTCGTCATCGCCGGCTCCTTCGTCGAAATGGGCATCAGCCGCATCCTGCCCTTCGTCAAGCGCCTCATCACCCCCCTCGTTACCGGCATCGTCGTGCTGCTCATTGGCCTGACGCTGATCAAAGTCGGCCTCGTCAGCATGGGCGGCGGCTTCGGCGCCATGGCTAACGGCACCTTCGCCAGCGCCGAAAACCTCACCCTGTCCGGCCTCGTGCTGGGCACTATCATCCTGCTCAACCGCGTGCCGGTCGTCTGGATCCGCAGCACTGCCCTGGTGCTGGCCCTGGCCGTCGGCTACATCGCCGCCGCCTGGATGGGCCGCCTGGACTTCACCGGCGCCCGCGAAGCCGCCCTGTTCCAGGTGCCCGTGCCCCTGCACTTCGGCCTGGGCTTCTCCTGGGCCCTGTTCGTGCCGATGCTGATCATCTACCTGGTCACGTCCCTGGAAGCCATCGGCGACGTCACCGCCACCAGCAAAGTATCCAAGCAGCCCGTCGAAGGCCCGCTGTGGATGCAGCGCATCAAGGGCGGCGTGCTGGTCAATGGGGCGAACTCGCTGCTGGCCGGCGTGTTCAACACCTTCCCCAGCTCCGTCTTCGCACAGAACAACGGCGTCATCCAATTGACCGGCATCGCCAGCCGCCACGTCGGCGTGTGGATCGCCGGCATGCTGATCCTGCTGGGCCTGTTCCCGGTCGTGGCCGGCGTCCTGCAGGCCGTGCCCGAACCCGTACTGGGCGGCGCCGCCATGGTCATGTTCGGCGCGGTGGCTGCGTCGGGGATCAATATCCTGGCGGGCATTCAGTTGGATCGGCGGGCTCTGCTGATCATCGCGGTGTCCCTGGCCTTGGGCCTGGGCGTGTCGCAGGTGCCGGAAATCCTGTCGCATCTGCCGCATTCCGTGAAGAGCGTGCTGGAATCAGGCGTGGCGACCGGCGGGATTTGCGCGCTGGTGATGAACTGGTTCTTGCCTGAGAAGAAGTAGGTTTTGGGCGCATAGCGTCCGGGATGCGCTGCGTGGCGTGTCCCGAGATCGCGCTGGATACGGCCTGCTCGCCCCGCCGTCGCCTGACAAGATGGAAAAGACCGCATATAATCGCGGTCTTCGCATCTCCCGCAGCCGTCATCTGGACGTGTTCGCGACCTCCTAGCCCGGGTGGTGAAATTGGTAGACGCAGGGGACTCAAAATCCCCCGCCGCAAGGCGTGCCGGTTCGATTCCGGCCCCGGGCACCAGAATTCGAAAAGCCGTTGACGTTTGCCGTCAACGGCTTTTTTCATTCCGGATTGCCGGCGGCCGACCTGGACACAGGCTGCGGTGGGGCCAGGGAGCGCTATCCCTCTGAAGCCCATTCACTCGTGCAAAGAAGATGCGCGGGTATTTCGTCAATTGCTGCTTCCGGCCCCAACACATCCCAAAGGTGTTCCCAACCGCCGGTTGAATAATGGACCACGACCACATCTGCGCCCCATTTTTCTAGCCACTGCCGAACCCAAGCGGCATCTTCTGATGGAGACTCGTCAAAATCTCCAGCAAATATCGTTGCTTTACGCATTGTCCTCACCATCGAATTGCAATCAGAGTTCAGCACCACGCCTCTTTGGGGTAACGGCCCATAGAAGCTACTTCAGTGGGCGATCCGACACCAAATCGCGTAGCTGAAACGCTCGTCTGCTGTTGAGTTCTGCAATGCAAGCGAAACGCCGCATAGCCAAAGCATTTCCAATTGCCCCGCCACCTAAAGATGAAGCGAATGAGCACTGGGACTCGCGGTACTTCACAAAGTCCCTGTTCGATGCTTTGAGCTTGGCCTTGGCTTGGTTCACGTACTTGGCGTCTCCATCCCATTGGGTCAGAACGTCTACCGCCTTCTTTTCTGCGTCTTTTAACTAGACCTCACTTTCCTCCGCCTTCTTCTGGAGGCATTCCCTAACCCCGGTTATTTCACCCGAACATTCGTTGCGCAGCTCACGTTCACTCTGAACATTGGCATCGGCGGCAGCCATCGCAGCCAATGGATGGAAAGCAGTCACGAGAAAGACAGTAAGAGCTAGTTTGTGCATATGCGGGTGGGGCGCGGTTCCTGACCAAGGCTAGTTGCAACAGCTTTTGTTGACTATAGGCGCTGTCTTATACGGGATCGCAGACCAGCCTGCTCATATGAAACGCGCTCGAACCCGAATGCCTTATCGAAACGTCAACTGGCGCATTAGCCCTCCATCGCCCATTGGGCTCATCTGAACAGCCGCAGAGGGCCACCACAATTACCAGAATGGCCGGCAGGATAGATGTTTGAACTTCAGCCGCCGCTATCCGCTTTACGACCGGGCCTTCGGCACTCGCGGCCAAAACTCGCTTAGTTGAATCTTCATGAGCTTTCCATCTGCTGCGAGTCCTAACGCCAACGTCGGCGCGATGTTGCACCAGCGGTCAGCCGCCCCCCAACTGAGACAGACGATGCCTTGGGCAGGGTCATACAGCGCTTCTTCAATCGGGGAGCATTCCGCGTCGCCGCCCTCGTCAAAGCTCGCCTGAATATATGGCTCCATGTAATCGGCATCGCATGGGGCGATGGGGTGAAGAACCCGCTGTGTTAATTCAGTGCGGATATCGAAGTCGTGAAGACGCCCCTCTGAATCGAGGACCATGGAAAACTCACCACCGACAATCATGCGGCGAGGGCGCGGGAGCGGCCATTTCGCATCCACAAAATCGCGTAGTGCGGTCGATCCTTGGCCGACGGGCGCCTTCTCAGGATACTCAATCGTGCAGCATAGATTCTGGCTGGAGGCTTCCCAGATGACCTCCACTCGAGCTGGCGAGATAGTATGAAGAGGGGTGATCGTGACAGAGCTCATTTTTTAATTTGCTCGTACAAGAAATGCACAATGGTGTATTCACGTTCATAAAGCAAGACCTCCAACTCGTATGGCTTCCCTCGAAACATGACCTTGATCCTGTACATAAAAAATCCAGCAGTTCCTTTTGGATCAGGTGTACGCTTGCCATGCAAAATTGCCAGCCTGAGTATATGCACGGGAACAAATCGTTCTGGTTTTTTCATATTGGCCAGCGGAGCAGCCATGAAGCGCAGATCTCTTCTTGCCAGCGCAAAATATTTCGCCCGCAAGGGTATCAAGACTGTTTGGCTAACAGTTACACCCGATCGCGCCAGCACGGCCCCTCGAACCAGCCTGGACCCTAGCTTCCACGCTGTTCCCGCTAGAACGACCGCATCCAGGGGGTCGATCAGCGGCGCTTCCAGGGGCAATTCGTCAATGGATTGCAGCTCCCCCAAAAGGTCGTAGGTCCGAAATACGCCGCCAAAGCCTATTCGATACCCAATGATCGCGTCCAGGGCCTCATCGTGAATGGGCTGCGCCCCTTCAGGCACGCTGGGCGGCAAGAATTGAAAAAGGGCGGGCGACAGTGGGGAAGCTCCGTCCCACACATAGGAGGGCTCAGCATCTAGAGCGGCTGCATAGTCCGGCATTGGGGCGACCTTACGAAAGCAGAATCCCCCATCATTCAAGGACTATCGCCCCCAGCCCATCAGCGGCGTCTGAGACGAGTGCTTCGCGCACCCGCTATTGCCGAAGACATCAAGACCGCCCCCGCCGTCACGGCCGCGCACGGCATCGGATGCAGGGCGGCAATGTTCGCCCGCGGCCATGACCGTATTTGAATGGTCATCTCCCCAACACCTGAACATTCATCATCCCGTCACCCGCCCTTCCTAAGCTTCCCGCTTTTCCCACAGGGCGACACAGATGGCGCACGACAAGCAAGACAAGCAAGACGGCAAACTCGATATTGCCAACACCCCTTCGACACTGCCGGCCGCCACAGATCCGCGGCGGCGCAGCCTGCTCAAGGCTGGCTTTGGCGCCACGCTGCTGCCCGTAAGCGGTTCGCTTCTGCTCTCGGCCTGCTCCAGCGACGACGACGATGACACCTCGACGCCCGAGACGCCCGGACAACAACCCCAACCCCAGCCCGAACCGCAACCGCAGCCCGTCAACATCTCCAGCTTCGCCGTCGCAGTCCTACCCGACACGCAGTTCTACTCCCGCTACGCGACGGACGCCGAGAACCAGCAGTTCATGCGCAAGTACGGCAGCGAGCCGTACAAGGCGCAGACGCAGTGGGTGGCGGACCATGCCAAGTCGCTCAGCATTCCGTTCCTGGCCCACCTGGGCGATGTCGTCGACCAGCAGGGCAAGCCCGATCAGTGGAAGGTGGCCGACGCGGCGATGGCGATTCTGGAAGACGCCAAGGTGCCGTACTCGATCCTGGCCGGCAACCACGACGTGATCCTGGACCGCGACTACGTCGATGCCAGCAGTCAAGCCAGCGCTACGGATGCCCAGCGCAATCTGGCCGCCGAGCCGTATCTGCAGACCTTCAGCGCCGATCGCGCCAAACAGCAGGCCACTTTTGGCGGACGCGATCCCAGTGGGTTTCACGAGTACCACGTGTTCGAAGCCGAAGGCCAGAAGTTCATGGTGCTGTCGTTGTCGTGGCGCATTTCCGATGACGCGCTGACGTGGGCCAATCAGGTCATCCGCGCGAATCCCTCGTTGCCGGTCATCCTGGTCAATCACCAACTGCTGAATATCGATAAAGACGGCGTCACGCCGCTTGAAGTGCCCTACGGGCTGATGCTGTGGGACAAGCTGATCCGCGACAACGATCAGATCTTCATGACGCTCAACGGGCACTATCACGGCGCCGCGCACCTGACCAAGACGAATGCGTTCGGCAACGCCGTCGAGGAAATGGTGGTGGACTACCAGATGGCTTACCAGGGCGGCAACGGCCTGATGCGCCTTTACGAATTCGACCTCACCAACAATGAGATCCGGGTGCTGTCGTTTTCGCCCTGGGTGCCGCAGAAGCCGAAGGAAACGCTGAACACGTTCGACCAGGCCATCCTGACGGCCGCCAATGAACAGTTCACCATCAAGATGGATTTCGCCAAGCGCTTTGGCGGCTTCAACAAGGAATTCAAGGCGGCCACGCCCTCGCATACCGCGCTGATCGATCAGGCGCGCGCGTTGATTCTTGCGAACTACACGGATCCGGTTGCCGCGGAGCAAAAGCCTGCCGCCGACAGTGAAGACTACCCGCAGGTCTCGGGCACGCTGGCGCACTGGCGCTTCTTTGGCGGCGCGGATGGTCAGCCTGTCCCCGTGGGTGAGTTGATTGCCGACCGCACGGGCATGAACCCCATGCGCCGCGCGCCCTTGAACATCGATGGCGTGGCCGGTGCGCAATTGGGCGACGTTGTGTGGTCCGACGATCACCATTACCTTTCGGCCGCTCCCGGGTCGGTGCGCTTTCTGAACACCGACAAGAACACGGCGCGGATGAGTTACTTCGCCACGGACGCCGCGGCCGTCATCAATGGCCAGACCGCGCCCAACGGCTACACGGTGGAAGCGTTCATCAAGATCGACCGCGATTGGGTCGCGTCCAAGCATGCGTGGATGAACATCATGACGCGCGACGGCAAGCGCGGCGACCTGCCGGGCTTTTCCGGGGGAGACCCGGAGTCGCCGCCGTTGCTGTTCGCGGTGTCGAGCCTGCGCGAGATCCAGTGGGAAGTGGTGCCCGATACCGCTGGAACGCGCGGCGCCAAGGCCAACTGGTCTGGCGAGATCATCCCTGACAAGTGGATGCACGTTGCCGTCGTGAACGACGACACCACGCACGAGACCATTCTCTACGTGGAAGGCGCGCCCGTGCTGCGCAACACCTCCGACGCCCCCGGACTGGCGACGCTTGCGGCAAACATGCCGTGGATCATCGGCGCCGGTTCGTGGGACGGCGCACGTGCCGATGGCTTCTTTGGCAGCATCGGTGAAGTGCGTATCGTCGACCGGGCGCTCCAGCCCATCGATTGGCTGACCGCGCGCAAGCGTTGATCGGCGCACGTGCCGGTTGGGGTCAGGGCTAGTCGCAATCCGCAGCGATACCGGCAGTTATCGCCAGGATTTACAGCGACGACATGGCCACAACCGGCGCGTTTCGTGGTGGCGTAGCTCCCCAACCCCATATTCACTTACACTCCTCGGGTTTTGCCCTCTCAACGCGGACCCGAATGAACGCGATCGCCTTTTTGATGCGTATTTACTATGGGGTGCTGGATCCCATCCTGGTGCGGCGCCGTAAATCGGCACGCTTGCACTTGTGGGGAGGCACTCCGGCGTCGATGACGCTAGACCTGGAGGCAGGCCGGGCATCGGGATCGGGTTCCGCCCAGGCGCTGACGCGCATGCGGCGCGTGGCGCAGCGCTATGACATGCACGCGCTTGGCCGCGGCGCCACGCCGATGATGCTGGATCTGCAGGCCTGCGGTGATGCAAAGGGATTGGAACAACAGTTGCGAGGCCTGTCTTCGCGCAACATGACGAAGATCCGCCGCGCCGGGCGCATGGGATATCGGGTGCGCCCTTTCGCGCTGGCCAACCACGTCCATGACGTGCACGCCATCAAGACCTCGATGGCGGTGCGCAGTGGCGGTCCGGTGCTGGCACGCTGGCTATTGCGGCCCGAACATATCGGACGGCAAACGGAAGAGCTCCAACCTTGGAAACCGCCAGCCTGCGATACCCATTGGACTATCTGGTGGGGCGTCTTCATCGACACGCCCGGTCATCGCAATGGCAACCTTCAGACGCCCGAGCGGCTGGTGGCCTACACCAAGCTCGCGCGCGCGGGCGAACTGGTCCACTACCTGGACCTGATGGGACACCGCGATTTTTTGGCTGACGGCGTCATGCTGCTGATGCACTCGCACATCGCGCAATGGCTGCTGGACGCCGACACGCCGCCGGCTCGCGGCGCACGCGCCATTTGGTATGGGGCGCTGGAACATGGCGGAGAAGGCCTGCTCACCTGGAAGCGGCGCGCGGGGTTTGCGCCTGTGCAGGTGCGGCTGACGGAGTAAATCCATGCTCAGATGCGCAGACGCGGCTCGACCGGCAGGTGGCTTCAGACTTCTGGCGGTAGCTCTGGGCTTTGCACAAACTGACTGTCGGTGGACACCCAGCCCTCCCCTTTTGCGCAAGAAACCCGCTTGAACCGGTAGACCTTTTGGTAGCTCCATGCATCGCCCAGCGCACAGAAGTCACCCGGCTGCAATTGAAAGACGACGGGCGCGACATCATCGTTGTCTGCATACACCTCAACAGGCGCGATGACTTGCCATCTTCCCGTCGGGGCATCTGAACATGCACCAAGCAACACAGCAATTATTGCCAAGGCAGCCACCAAGGATTTCATTTCGTTTTTGGGTAAACGTTTCGCCGTCTCATGCGCGGGGACCGCGACACAATGATTAGAACTTCTTTCGGACTTACAGCCGTCGTTGCGGCCGCATCCCACTTAAACCTCGGGTCGTGCGCCAATACGCCAACCATTTCCAACACATCGGCGACGTTGGTCGAACAACTGTTTCCAATGAGGTCGTACGGCGCGTTTGCCGGACCAAGGAGCAAGAAGGCACTTACCCCTTCCCCATCAAAGTCCTCAATCTAGCGAAGGTGCTGCGCTGGCAATATCAGCATCGTCCGAAATGCTGACAAGCGCGCAAGCCAGGGTTCTCGTCGACGCTCCTATCCCCCCCGCCGCCGCCAAGCCCACCACACCGCCACAACCGGCATCAGAATCGCCCCCCAAGACACCCCATCCCACACCCCATCCCCCAACAGCGCAGACACCAGCCCGACAACCGACGCGATGCCCAGCCAGATCGGCACCCGGAACACCTCGCCCGCCGATTGCAGGCGTTCGGTACGCACGCCGCGGGATTCATAGGTCTTGTTCATTGCGCGGCCCCCTGACGATCCCCTTGGCGCAGTGCATTGGCAGTCTCCGTGCCGTCCTCCGCCTGCGGCCGGGAAGCCGTGGCGGCCTTGGGTTTGCGCAGCCACAGATACAACCCGCTGCCCAGCACCACGATCGCAAAGATATCCAGCAGCGCCCACAGAATCTTCAACGGCAGGCCGCCGTAATCCCCAAAATGCAGCGGCTGCGACAGGAACAGGGTCTTCACGTACCAGGGCATTTCCCGCGTATCGGTGAGCTTGCCATTGGTGGCATCCACCAGCGCCGGCTTGAGCAGCCGTGAGGTCACCGGCGTGTTGCCCTTCATGAAGAACGTGTAGTGGTGCGGACTGGAGAACATCGTTCCCGGAAACGCCACCAGGCTCACCGCCATGTCCGGCACCGCGGCGCGGGCCGTGCGGAAGGAGTCTTCCAAATGCGCGGGCTGCGTGACGGGCGGCAGGCCGCGGAAAGGCGCGGTCATTTCCGCCATCTGGTCCATCTGCCACAGGCTCAGCACGACGCGGTTCAAGGTGTTGATGCTGCCCGTGATGCCGACGACCAGCAGCCATACGACGGTGACGATGCCGAGCAGGTTGTGCCAGTCCAGCCATTTGACGCGGGTACTGCGCCGGGTGCGCAACGCGCCGAACTTGAGGCGGCGCATGAAGGGGTAGTACAGCACCACACCCGAGACGATGGCGACGACCATCAACAGGCCCATCGCACCCAGGAACAGCATGCCCGGAAGACCCGCGAACATGTCCGTATGCAGCTTGAGCATGATGTACATGAAGCCTTCGTCGGTGGCCGGTTCGTCCAGGACTTTGGCCGTGCGCGAGTCGATGACGACGGCGTTGTTCTCTTCCGGCGGCGCGTCGACGGCGCTGGCCATCGAGACGTAGGTGATGTCGGGATGCTCGTCCTGGTCCCAGAACATGTAGCGGATGACCTCGCCCGGGCGGCGCTCCAGGGCGGTCTGGGCGATTCGGTCCATGCTGGCATTGGGGGTGCCGGCCGGCATGGGCGGGGCTTCGACCACGCCGGACAGGTGCTCGATCTCTTCGTGGAAGATCAGCGGCAGCCCGGTCAGGCACAACAGCAGCATGAAGACCGTGCAGACCAGGCTGCTCCACTTGTGTATCCAGGACCAGGTTTGCGTGGACATGGGGGCCTCCTTAGAAGGCGATGCTGGTCGAGAGCGTGTAGGTGCGCGGCGAGCCGACGAACAGGTAGCCGGCGGTGGCCGTGCCCCAGTAGTTCCGGTTGAAGAGGTTTTCGACGTTGAAGCGGAAGGTGACGGGGGTGCCGCTGATCCTGGTTTCGTAGCGGGCGCCGGCGTCGACGCGGGTCCAGCTTGGGACCGACAGGGTGTTGTCGGCGTCGGCATACGTCCTGTCGGTGTAGATGACGCGGCCCAACAGCGTCAGGCCTGGGACGAAGGGCGTGTCCCATTCGGCGCCCAGGTTGAATTGCCAGTCGGGCACGCCGATGGCCTTGTTGCCCTGCAGGTCGGGCGTGACGGCCTTGTTGATGACGGCGTCGATGTAGCTGATGCCGCCCAGGAGGCGCACGCCCTTCGTGACTTCGCCGGCAAAGCTGGCCTCGACGCCGCGATTGCGCTGTTCGCCGAACTCTCCGAAGGTGTTGCCGGAGATGCCGGAGCTGGGGCGCGTCAGTTCGAAGAGCGCGACGGTGGCCAGCATGTCGTCGTTCAGGTTGTATTTGACGCCGATTTCCTTTTGCTTGGATTTGAAGGGCGCCAGGGTTTCGCCCGGGTTGGTGATGGCGGCGCTGGTGGGCGCGGTGTCGCCTTGGGACAGGCCTTCGACGTAGCTGGCGTAGACCGAGACGTCTGGCCGCACCTTGAAGACGACGCCGGCCAAGGGCGTGGTGGCGCTCTTGTCGTAGCGCGGGCCGCTGGGCTCGCCGTTCATGAAGTTGTAGTTCTGGCCTTGCACGTTCTGCCGGCGCGCGCCCAGGGTCAGCAGCAGGCGGTCGTCCATGAATCCCAGGGTGTCGGCCAGCGCATAGCTCGTGAGCTTGGTGCTCTGGTAGCGGTTCAGGGGATTGCTGATACCGGAGATGGACGGCGTGTCGAAGGTGTTGCCCGCGTAGATGTTGGAGTTGCCGGGCGGGAAGCCGGTGTAGAAGCCCAGCTTGGAGTCCTGGTCCAGCAGTGTGTAGCTGAAGGCGACCTTGTGGCTGACCGGGCCGGTCTTGAAGTTGCCGCGCAGGCCCGCTTCGGTGGACTTGCTGTCCACCGTCATCCGTTGCCATCCGCCAAAGAAGGAGTAGTCGCCCTGCGTGTTCTGCAGGACAGGGTTCGCAGCGAAGGCGTCCCAGTTCAGCTTGCGCTGGCCATAGCCGGCGTAGGCGGTGAGGTTGTCGGTGAGGTCGTATTCGACCTTGAACACGCCGGCGCCATTGCGGCCGTCGCTCCAGCCCAGGCCGGGGTATGGATTCTTGTTGCTGGGCGCCTGGGGAATCGAGGTCAGGTCCGGGCCAAGCTGGAACTGGCGCACGACGTTGTCGATACGTTCCTTTTGCCAGAGCAGATCCAGGGACGAACGCAGTCTTTCACCGCGGTAGTCCAGCGCGACGGATCCCAGCGATTCGCGCGCGGATTGGTCTTTGATCGGCGTGTCGCCGTCGCGCAGCATCGCGTTCACGCGGATGCCGAACGCGTTGTCCGGGCCGAAGCGGCGGCCGACGTCCGCATGGACGCCGAAGACGGAATCGGACATGACGCTGCCCGTCACGCGGGTGATGGGGTCGTCGGTGGCGCGCTTGGGCACCAGGTTGACGACGCCCCCGACGCTGCCGCCCGGCGTCATGCCAAAGAGCGCCGCTGACGGTCCCTTGATGATTTCGACGCGCTCCAGGGTTTCGACCGGGGCGCGCCAGTACGGCGACAGCCCGAACATGCCGTTGAATGCGAAGTCCGCGGTCGGCACATTGAATCCGCGGATGGTGAGGTCTTCGTTGATGTTCGACCGCGCGCTGCTCATGCGGACGGCGGGATCCAGGGTGGCGACGTCGGCCACGGAGCGGGCTTGTTCGTTCTCGATGGTCTGGGCGGTGTAGCTGGTGACACTGAAAGGCGTGTCCATGACGGACGTGTTGCCCAAAATGCCCATGCGGGCGCCGCCGCCGATCTGGCCGCCTGCGATGGGCGCGGGCGCCTCGCCCAGGGCGACGGGCGCGCTGGTGACGGTGACGGTGGGAAGTACGGTGATCTTGGCGGGGTCAGGGTCGGCGGTCTGGGCCGATAACGATGCGGCATACAGCGCGGCGCTGCCCGCCAATGCCTGCTTCATGGTCATGGCGACGCGCCATTGCGCCCCTTGACGGCCTTTGATTGCTTTACCCACTGCCCACCCCGCTCATTTTTTTATAAAACGAGCATGATAAGCATTCTTATTAGTATTTTCTACGGGGTTTATCTGGATGGCGTGGCCGGAACACCGTAACGCCGGCCCTCATCCGGATCTCATCCACCCGCATCAGCCTTCGCTTGTCCATACCAAAGTTTGCCCATACCCAAGCGCTGAACGCAGCCAAATAATGGCTCGCATCAACGCCCAAAAGGCTTAGTCCGCCCCGGAATCCAGTCGCTTCCCATGCCTGGCAATCCGTCCATCGCGCGGGCCGCCGGGCCTGGTTACCTGCCCTGCCGGACACCCCGCGACATTCCTCTCCAGCCCCGATCCGCAGACTGCCAACCGCAAGGTTCGCTTGCGGGGTGGGGCTGCTTTTATCTGGCCTCATCGGCCATCAACCTCAAGGAGCAATCGAAAGGTCCTTTACCGCCCATTGGCCGCCCGCCGCAGTGACAGTGCGAATCGGGCTTCAAGCGCCAGGCGCGGCCCCAAAGGCCGCGGGGCGACTCATGACCTCATGGAAGTTCTGCACGGTTCTATCTAACGCTTACTCATATAGTTGGAGGACACTGTCATGTCAGGAAAGAACAACAACACCCCACGGGTGGACAACCCGGGCGAAGAAGACGAAGGCGGGCCGGCCACCGGCAAGTCCGCTTCCGGGGCGCCCGAGAACCCGGACTCTGACGCCGCCGGGCTCGAAGCGCTGAGCCAAGAGGCGGAACAACAAGCCGTTTTTGCCGAGGCAGGCGTGTCGGACGACCTGCTGGCGCTGCGGGACGCGATCGAAGCGCAGTTGCTGACCGCGTCCGGCGAATTCCGAACCTTCTCCGAGACCCCTTCGTCCGAAGGAATCGTCGGCGTCGGGATCGGCTTGCCGGACCCGACCAACGTCACGTTTGGCGCGGGCGGCCCCGGTGAGCCGGTGCTGACCATCTTTACCGAGAGCGCCATGCCGCAGGAGGCGGTGCTTGGCCAGGTAGCCCAGGCGGCCGGCACGCGGTCGCTATCGACCGTGCCGGTGCAGCAGGTGCCGGTGGGCGTCGTGGACGCTTATTCGCACCGCGCGCGGCATCGTCCGGCGCCGGGCGGGGTGTCGGTGGGACACGTGAATGTCACGGCAGGCACGCTCGGAAGCCGGGCGATCGGCCTGACGGCGCCGTGGACCAATCGGCACCTGATCCTCAGTAACAACCACGTGCTGGCCAATTCCAACGTTGCCAGCGTGAACGACAGCATCATCCAGCCAGGCACGGCGGATGGCGGACGCCATCCGGGGGACCAGATTGCCGTGCTGGCGCGCTGGGTGCCGATCAACTTTGGCGGCGCGGCGAATTTCGTGGACGCGGCCTTCGGCTGGGCCTGGCACGAGCGCATCCGCGGCGAGCAGTACTACCTGTCGGGCGGCAGCGCCGCGTATTACCGCACCGGCACGGCGGCGTTGGCCGCCTCGCTCGGCATGATCGTCGGCAAGAGCGGCCGCACCACGGGGCTTACCCAGGGCCGCGTGACACAGATCGGCGTGTCGGTTAACGTGAACTACGGCGGCGGCCGCGTGGCGCTGTTCCGCAACCAGATCGCCATCCAGTCGGTGAACGCCAATCCGTTCTCGGCGGGCGGCGATTCCGGATCGCTGATCTGGCATTGGGCCTCCGGCGTGCGGCCCGTCGCGCTGCTGTTCGCGGGCGGCGGTGGGACGACGTTTGCCAACCCGATCGCGTCCGTGTTTTCCGCACTGAACATCAGGCTGCTGCCCTGATCGAGGTTCCGGCCGCCCTGCCCCTCACCGGGGCGGCCGATTTCGCAGCGTTGACCAGACCAAGAGGAGTGGGAGCCATGAGCGACACACCAAAACCAGGGCCCGACTTCTCCGGCGCCGGCCCCGTCCAATTCAACCCGGGCCAGACGCAGGCAAGCGGCAAGGTTGAACAATTGCTTGCCACCGAAGAGTCGCGGCTGCTCGCTACGCCGGGCGTCGTCTCGGTCGGCGTCACCACCGGGCGTCCTGGAGAAGAGGCGCTTGCGGTGGGGGTAACGGATTCCGGCGTGGCGGCGCGACTGCCGCGCGAAATCAACGGCGTGCCGTTGGTGATTACGGTGACGGGCCCGGTGGACGCGCAGGGCCGGCGCTGACAGCAAGGCGCAGGCGCCCGCCCTGTCGTTACTTGCCGACTTGGCTGTCCACGTACACCAGGCCGGCGGCCGCCAGCTTGTCCCGCATCCCGTAGATATCCAACCCCAATTCCCCTGCCGCCAGCCGCTTGCGCTTGGCCGCCTCATTGACCAGCCGCGCGTCGCACGCGTCGGCAACTTCCGCCGCCCGGGCACGCGGCACGATGCACACACCGTCGTCGTCGGCGATCACGACGTCGCCCGGCTGCACCAGCGCGCCCGCGCACACCACCGGCACGTTCACCGACCCGGGCGTGGCCTTGACCGTGCCCTTGGCCGATACGCACTTGGACCACACGGGAAACGGCATATCCTTCAGCGCCGCGACGTCGCGGCAGCCGGCGTCGATGACCAGCCCCTGCACGCCGCGTGCGCGCATCGAGGTGGCCAGCAGTTCGCCGAACATGCCGTCTTCGCTGGAAGACGCACAGGCCACCACCACGATATCCCCAGGCCGGCAGAGTTCAATGGCGACGTGCAGCATCCAGTTGTCGCCCGGCTGGGCCAGGACGGTGACGGCGCTGCCGGCGATGGACGCGCCGGCGTAGATGGGGCGAAGGTAGGGCTGCAACAGCCCCGTGCGCTGCTGGGCTTCGTGCGCGGTCGCGACGCCGGCCGACGCCAGGCGCGCGATGACCGCGCTGTCGGCGCGCGCGATGTTCCTGACGGCAACGCTCATGCCAGTTCCCCGGTGACTTGGGGAAACACGCGCTGGTAGCCTTCGGCGTACTGGATCTTCAAGTTCGAGTTGCGCGAGGCCTGGACACCGCGCTGCAGGGCGACGCGCGTGTAGTACTCCCACAGGTGTTCCTGCGCGGCCATGGTTTCAAAGGCGCGGCGCTTCTGGTCCCAGACCTCGGAGATGTCCAGCAGGACCTCGGGCTTCCATTCGCATTGTTCGGGCTGATGCGGCTCGAACAGGAACACGGGCGGTGCGCCCAATACCGCCTGTTCGGGATGGTGGCCGTGCGCCTGCGCGATCACGCGGGCTTCCTGCGCGACGTGCGTGGCCAGCGGGTGGTCGAAGTTGTAGGGGTCTTTTTGCGAGTGGGTCAGCACGAATTCCGGCTGCAGCTCGCGATAGACGTCGACCAGTTCAAAGAGCGCCTCGTCCGACACGCGCAGCGGATAGTCGCCGCAATCCATGAAGCGGATGTCCGCGCCCAGGATGTCGGCCGCAAGGCGCGCTTCGTCGCGGCGGTCTGCCTTCACTTTTTCCAGCGTCATGCCGGGCTGCTTCCACAGCTTGGCGGATTCGCCACGCTCGCCGAACGACAGGCACACCACGGTCATCTTCCAGCCGCGCTTGGCGTACAGGGCGATGGCGCCGCCCGCGCGCCAGACGAAATCCGCGGAGTGTGCGCTGACGACCAGCCCGTTCTTTTGCCGTTCCATTTCAATTCCTCTATGCATGAAAGCCGGCACGCGCCGCCGCGCGGCGCCGTGCCGGCGCGGGCGCGTCTAGTCCGCCTTGATGCCCGCGTCCTGGATGACCTTGGTCCATTTGGTGGTTTCCGCCGCGACGAACGCGCCGAACTGTTTGTCCGTGCCCGGCGTGACGACCGCGCCCATTTCGCCAAAACGCTTTTTGACGTCGGGGTCTTTCAGTGCGGCCTGCAGCGCGGCGTTGAGCTTGGCAGTGACCTCGGGCGGCAGATCCTTGGGACCGATCAGGCCCCACCACACCGTCGCCATCGCGCCCGGCAAGCCCTGCGAGACCACCGTGGGCACCTCGGGCAGCATGGCGGCCGGTTCGTCGTCCAGCACGGCCAAGGCGCGCAGCTTGCCCGCCTTGACGTGCGAGACGACTTCGAGCGGGTTGATGGACATGAAGGAGATGCGCTGTCCCAACAGGTCCGTGACCGCCGGCGAGCCGCCCTTGTAGGGCACGTGCAGCGCCTTCATGCCGCTTTCGCGCTTGAGCAGTTCGCTGGCCAGGTGGCCCGAGCTGCCGTTGCCCGCCGACGCATAGGTCAGCTTGTCGGGATTTGCGCGGCCGTAGTCGGTCAGGTCCTTCAAGGTCTTGAAGGGCGACTGGATGGGCACCACCACGGCCAGCGGGGCGTAGCCGATCGCGCCGACCGGCGTGAAATCGTGGGCGGGATCGAACGTCAGCTTGGAGAACAGGGCGCCGTTGGCGGCCAGCGTGTTGGAGGCCGTCAGCAGGGTGTAGCCGTCGGCCTGGGCCCGGGCAACCATGTCCATGCCGATGTTGGTGGCCGCGCCAGGGCGGTTGTCGACGATGATGGTCTGCTTGAGGGCCTCGCCCATTTTCTGGCTGACGAGGCGGGTGACGATGTCCACGCCGCCGCCCGCGGCGTACGGCACGACGATGCGGATCGGCTTGTCGGGAAAGGCGGCCTGGGCGGCGGCCGGCAGCGGCGCCAGCGCGGCGGCGGCGAGCAGCGCGCCCAAACCCGCGGCGGTGACCAGGGCGCGGCGAGGCCGCGACGGGACGAAAGCCTTCATGAATGTCTCCTGTCTGTCTAGTTATCGGTGTGGGTATGGCGGCATGATGCGCGGAGTACACTCATATCGTCCAATACCGTTTTTCATGACGATCTATTTGCTTTCCAAATCGATATGGATTTCCGCCAACTGCGCTACTTCGTCGCCGTCGCCGAGGAACTGAGCTTCAGCCAGGCCGCCCGCAGGCTGCACGTCAGCCAGCCGCCGCTCAGCCTGCAGATCAAGGCCCTGGAGGAAGAACTGGGGTCGCCCCTGCTGACGCGCACGAGCCGCAGCGTGGAACTGACGCAGGCCGGCGCGCTGTTCCTGGAGCAGGCGCGCCGGGCGCTGGCCCACCTGGAACGGGCCGGCGAAGTCGTGCGGCAATCGGCGCTGGGCGAAACCGGCGAAATCCGCGTGGCATTCACCGCGTCGGTGCCGATGTTCGAGGCCTTTCCCCGCATCGTTCACGCGTTCCGCACGGACTTTCCCGGCGTGGGCGTGGACCTGAGCCACCAGTCCACCGGCCAGCAATTGCGCGCACTGGCGTCCAAGGACATCGACGTGGGATTTCTGCGGCCGTCGATCCTGTTCGTTGCGCCGCCCAACATTGCAACGGTGCCGCTCTGGACCGACCGCCTGATGGCCGCCCTGCCGCAATCGCATCCGTTGGCGCGGCGCAGCGCGCCGCTGTC
Organism: Achromobacter sp. MFA1 R4; assembly: GCF_900156745.1. Classification (NCBI taxonomy): domain Bacteria; kingdom Pseudomonadati; phylum Pseudomonadota; class Betaproteobacteria; order Burkholderiales; family Alcaligenaceae; genus Achromobacter; species Achromobacter sp. MFA1 R4. Next base: position 1,403,403 of record NZ_LT707065.1, read on the forward strand.
CATGACGGACCTGGCGGACGAGTCTTTTATCCTGTTTCCCCGCGGACTGGGCTGCGGCCTGTTCGACCACGTGGGCGTGCTGGCCAGCCGCGCGGGCTTTGCGCCGCAAGTGGGCCAGGAGGCCCGCGAAGGCGCGACCATCATCGGCCTGGTGGCGGCGGGCATGGGCATTTCCATCCTGCCGGATACCTACATGAAGACGGGCATCCCCGGCGTGGCCTATCGTGAACTGGACACGCCCGACGCCCAAAGCCAGGTCCTGCTGGCGTATCGTTCCGAAGACGGTTCCCCGCTGGTGCAGCGGTTCCGCGAGGCCGCCGTGGCCGTGCGGTAACCGGCGCCGGCTGGCGCCTCGCAGCGGTCATTGGAAGGCCCGCGCCATGACATTGCGCCTGTTCGCCCTGACCCTTTTCGCCATGCTGGCCTTTGCCGGCAATTCCCTGCTGTGCCGGGTTGCGCTTACGCAGACGGCCATCGATCCCACGACGTTTGTCGCCCTGCGCATCGGGTCCGGCGCCTTGATGCTGTGGCTGGTGCTGCGCGCCCGCCGCGACCGCTCGCGCCTCGAAGGCACCTGGGCGGGCGCGCTGGCCCTGTTTGCATATGCGCTGGCGTTTTCTTTTGCCTATACGCATATTCCTGCCGGGACCGGCGCGCTGCTGCTGTTCGGGGCGATCCAGATCAGCATGGTCCTGTATGGCTTCCTGATCGGCGAGAGGCTGTCCGCGGTGCAAGGCATGGGCATCACCCTCGCAATCGCCGGCCTGGTGGCCCTGATGCTGCCCGGCATGGGCGCGCCGCCATTGTTCTACGGGTTCCTGATGATCGTGTCGGGCGTCGCGTGGAGCGTGTATTCGCTGCTCGGGCGCGGCACGAAGCATCCGGCAGCGGCAACCGCCGGCAACTTCATCCGCGCCACGCCGGTGGCGCTAGCGCTGTTCGCCGCGCAGTTGGCGGCGTCGCATACCCGCTTCGACGCGACAGGCGCTGCCTACGCCGTCGCGTCCGGCGCGGTGACGTCGGGCCTGGGATACATCCTCTGGTATGCCGCGCTGAAACAGTTGAGCGTGACGCGCGCCGCCACCGTGCAGCTCAGCGTGCCGGTGCTGGCGGCATTTGGCGGCACGCTGTTTCTGGACGAGCCGTTGACGGGCGTGCTGGTGATCGCGTCGACGCTGGTGCTGGCGGGCGTGGCGCTGGTGATTCGCACCCCCCGCCCGGCATAAACCCCGGCTCCTCAAAAAAAGAGGGCCGCTCGATGGAGCGGCCCGCAAGACGCCGTCACGGCCTTGTGACGGCGCACCACTTTTCAGTCGATCACACGCTATCCAGCGCCGACCGGTCCACGGCCTCGGCGGCTGCCTGCGCGGCCCGCATTTCTTCGATGAAGACCGGTGCGCACAACCCACCGATCACGGCGGCCAGGTCGTGGTCGGCGTTGTCGTACGCATGGCGGGCGCCCAGCATGTTGAGCGAGCCGATGACACGCCCCTCGTGCCGCACGGGGATGTTGAAGGCCGATTGCAGGCCGCGTTCGATCAGCATCGGGGCCTCGGAAAACACCGTGCGCACGTCGTCTTCGTTGCTGGCCACGTAGATCTGCCCTTCCTGCAGCACCAGCCGCGACCACGGGCCGTTGCCGGTGGCCTTGAAGCCGCCCAGCGGACTGATGCTTTCGTCGGACGTATGCAGCCGCTTCATCAGGCGGTGCGCTTCCAGGTGTACGAGCGCGGTGAACAGCTTGTGGCCGAAGGCTGCTTCGAGCAAGGCCGAGATCGCGCTCCACTGCGCCTCGCGATCTGCGGCCAGGCCCAGCTTGCGGGCGTGGGCCGCCAGCGGGCCCAGCGCCAGGACGGATGCCGCCGTCATGCGTTGATCTCCTCGAGCACGACGCCGCGCGTGTTCTTGCCGTAGAACAGGATGCCCAGCCCGCCGACCAGCAGGATGGCGGTCATCATGGCGAACACGCCGGCAAAGCCCAGCACCGGATACGCCACGCCCACGATGGTCGGCGACGCGATCGAACCGATGCGGGCGAAGGCCGAGGCCGCGCCCATGCCGGTCGCGCGGATCGACGTGGGATAGATTTCGGCGGTGTACGTGTACTGGCCGGCGATGACGCCGTTCATGCCGAAGGACAGCAGCATGCTCAGCATGATGATCTGGTGCTCGCCGCTGGCCAGGGCAAGGCCCAGCGCGGACAGGCACGACAGCAGCATGTAGGCCAGGATGGTGTACTTGCGTCCGATCCGGTCGTTGAAGTAGGCGGCCGAGAAGTAGCCGGGGATCTGCGACAGATAGATCAGGATGGTGTACGAGAAGCTCTTGGTGATCGTGAAGCCGCGTTCCACCAGCAGGCTGGGGATCCACACCAGGAAGGCGTAGTAGCAGAACAGCACGGTGATCCAGAACACCCACACCAGCACGGTCGTGCCCAGGTATTGCTGGGAGAACAGCGACGCCAGCTTGGCCATCGCGGTCTGCTGGTCGGCGGGCGTCGGCGCGGCCTTGCGCGTCGCGACCGGCTTGGGCAGCGGACGGCCGGTGCTCTGCTGCACTTCGGCTTCGATAACTTCGCAGATGCGATTGGCTTCGGCGGTCTGGCCGGTGTGTTCGAGCCAGCGTGGCGATTCGAACAGCGACTTGCGCCACCACAGCAGGAAGATGACGGGCACCGACGCGATGATCATGATCCAGCGCCAGCCGTCATCGCTCATCGGAACGATGAAGTAGCCCAGCAGCGCCGACAGCACGAAGCCGAACGAGAAAAAGCCCGCCAGCGCGCCCGTGAAACGGCCGCGGTACTTGCTGCTGACGAACTCGGCCAGGTAGGGCGCGATGATGGCGCCTTCGGCGCCCATGCCGATGCCGGCAATCATGCGCAGGATGTAGAACTCGTGATAGTTGCGCGCGAACGCGTTGAAGAACGTGGCCACGCAGAACAGCAGCAGGGCCCACATCATGATCTTCTTGCGGCCGTAGCGGTCGCCCAGGATGCCGGAGAACAGCGCGCCGACGAGGAAGCCGACGTAGGTGCTGCTGGCGATCCAGCCGATCTGGCCGGTGGTCAGGCCCCACTGCGTGCGCAGCGAGGGGATGATGAAGGCAATGATGCCAGCGTCCAGGGCTTCAAAGGCAAGCCCGAGGCCGCCGATCAACAGCAGCCGGAAGTGGAAGCTGCTGAAGGGCAGCCGCTCCAGGCGGTCGGATACGGAATACATGATGGGAATTTCCGGAGTAAAGAAGAAGGTGAACGTCAGCAGGCGTTCTTGTGCAGCAGGCCGCGATTCATGATCAGCTTGATCGAATCGGGTTGGGTGAGCAGCGCGATGTCATCCAGCGGATTGCCGTCGATCAGCAGCAGGTCGGCGTAGGCGCCTTCGCACACTTCGCCCAAGAGGCCCTGCTGGTTGAGGATCTCGGCGCCGATCAGGGTCGCCTGCTGGATGACCTTGGCGTTGCCCAGCACGCGGCTGCGCAGCACCAGTTCGTCGGACTGCATGTAGTGGGTTTCGCCCAGCAGGTCGCTGCCGTAGCCCATCTTCACGCCGACGTCGTCCAGGATCTCCAGCGCGGTCAGGCCCTGCGTGCGCACGGTGGCGATCTTTTTCACCGAGTCCAGCGGCAGGCCATAGCGCTCGCCGTCGTTGGCCAGGCCTTCGTAGGTGATCAGCGTGGGCACCATATAGGCGCCGTGTTCCTTCATCACCTGCGCGGCCTCGCGGTCGACCAGGTTGCCGTGCTCGATGGTGCGCACGCCGCAACGCACGGCGCGCGTGATGGCGCGCGGCGTATAGGCATGGGCCATGACGTAGGTGCTGGCGTTGCTGGCTTCTTCCACGATGGCGATCAGCTCGGCCTCGGAGAAGCCCAGGTTCTGGATCGGATCATTGGGCGAAGCCACGCCGCCGGACGCCATGACCTTGATCTGCGTGGCGCCCTTGAGGATTTCCTCGCGCACAGCCAGACGGCAATTGTCCACGCCGTCGACCACGCGGCCGATGTTGCCGATCTTGACCGAGCAGGGGCACGGGTCGAGCTCGTCGTTGCGCGGGCGGAAGTCGCCATGGCCGCCCGTCTGGGACAGGGCCTTGCCCGAGCAGAAGAGGCGCGGGCCGTCGATGGTGCCGTCCAGCACGGCCTGGGCCAGCGCCCAATCCGCGCCGCCCGCGTCGCGCACCGACGTGAAGCCGCGGTCCAGCATGCCCTGCATGATGGGCAGCGCGCGCAGCAGCGCCAGGGCGTTGGGCAGGGCCGCGACGCGGCCCAGGTTGAACGACGACGCCACCACGTGCACGTGGCAGTCGATCATGCCGGGCATCAAGGTCATGCCCTTGGCATCCACCACCTGCGCATCCGCCGGGGCGGGCTCATCGCCGCCGATCCGGGTGATCAGACCGTCCTGGACCAGCACGGTCGCGGCGCTTTCGAGGGCCAAGGTTCGGGTATTGAGGATCCTGCAATTCTTGATGACAACCGGCTTCATAATCAACCACGTAAACAGTTCAAAACGCCTGGAAATGACGGCATGCCGAACTCTACCGGTACAATTCGGGGGTCCGATACCGGGTCTCCCCCTATGCGTTCGACACAAATTCGAACAGCCTTATGAGCATTACTCATACCCCCTCCTGATACCTCCGCCTGATACCTCCGCCTGATATCTCTCATGAGACGCCGCTGCCCCACCCTTTCCGAGTTGAATGCGTTCTCCGCGGCGGCGCGGCATCTGTCGTTCTCGAAGGCCGGGAAAGAGCTGTTCGTCACGCAAAGCGCCATCAGCCGGCACATCGCCACGCTGGAAAGCTATCTGGGGCATGCGCTGTTCATCCGGGGCACCAACGGGCTGCAATTGACGCGCATGGGCGCCACATACCTCAGCCTGATCCGCCCGGCCCTGCATACGCTGGAAAGCGCCACGTCGCAGGTCATGGCGACGCAGCAGTCGGCAAAATCCCTGAACGTATCGGCGGCGCCCACCTTCGCCGCGCAGTGGCTGTTTCCGCGCCTGAAGACCTTCCGCGAGGTCAACCCGGATATCTCGATCAACTTCGTGCGGTATAGCGTCGCCGATTACAAAAGCACCGAACTCGATTTCGATGCGTCGATCCAGTACGGATACGGCGACTGGCATGACGGCGACGCCAAGTACCTGACGGGGCGGGAAACGCGCCTGGTCTGCTCTAGGGAATATCTGGAACAGCATCCCATCGGCAGCCTCGAAGACATCAAGCAATGCACGCTGCTGCAGCACATCGAAATTCCGCTGTCATGGGAATACTGGTTTTCGACGTACCTGGGCGATTATGACCGGGCGCGCTTCGGCCCCGGCTTCAATCTGTTTTCGATGATTATCCAGGCGGCATCGTCCGGCTTTGGCGTGGCGCTGATGCCGCACTGCCTGATCGAAAAGGAACTGGCCACCGGACAACTGGTGGACATATTCGATCGCACCTTTGAAAGCCCGCTTGGCTATTATCTGTGCGCCCCGAACTGGCGCAGCAACATGGAAAGCTACGAGCGCCTGAGCCAATGGCTGGCGCACGAGTGCTTTCATGGCCCGGAAGCCAGCGCCACGACGTCAGTCAAGGCGTGCGCCACCGATTGCCCGTATTGCGCCACGTCCGGCCCTCACAACTAGCGCGGTTACAGCCGCCACTCGCGCAGGTAATCCAGAAAGATGCGATCCACGCGCGCTTCGTTGCCGTCCGAATGGCCGGCGGAATGCGGGGTGACGATGACGTTCGGCAGGTCCCACAGCGGCGACGCGTCATCCAGCGGTTCGTGCGCGAAGACGTCCAGGTAGGCGCCGGCCAGGGTCTTGGCGCGCAAGGCGTCGATCAGATCGGGCTCGTCGACAACCTCGCCGCGCGCCACATTGACCAGCCTGGCATGCGGCGCCATGCGCGACAGCACATGGGCATTCAGCAGGCCGCGCGTGCGGTCGCTGAGCGGGCAGGCCAGCACCAGCCAGTCCGCGCGGCCGGCGATCTGGGCCAGGTCTTCGAAGGCGTGGGTTTCCACGCCGTCCGCCGCGGGCTCTGCGGTGCTGCGCACGGCAATGACCGTCAGGCCCAGCATCTGGAGATAGGTCGCCAGCTCGCGGCCTATCGGTCCCCAGCCCACGATCACGGCGGTCTGCCCCGCCAGGTCGCGCGGCATCAGGCTGCCGATCAAGGGCGTCCAGGTCCGCGCGCGCTGCGCCTCGAACAGGGTCGGAAACTCGCGCGCCAGCGCCAGGATGCCGGCCAGCGCGGTCTGCGCCACGACCCGCGCATTGGCGCCCGACGAGGTGGTCACGCGCACGCCCCGTTCCTTGAGCTCGCCAAAGATGGGCCGGTCGGCGCCCGCCGAATGGACATGCACCCACGCCAGCCGCGGGGACTGGCGCAACGACCCGTAGAAGGCCTCCAGCGGTTCGAGCACGCGATGCTTGGTCGACAGCCCCGTCACGTCGCGTGAGATGAACGCGACGTCCACATCACGGGGCTCATGGCCGCGCGTCTGCGCCGCGACGACGGGTTCGAAGGCTCGCCGTCCCAGCGCGTGGGCGATGGCGTGGCCTATCCGGCCCAGCGCTTGTTCGGACATCAGGATGCGCAGCGGCACCAGACCTGCACGGCTCATTTCGGTTTGCTCCTTGGGAACGCGATGGGTGCGGGCGCGGATCGCCGGCATGCCCCCCCGCCCCGACCCGCCGGTCCGAACGAAATTCTAGAAGCGCGGTGTGTGCGCTACAAATTATTAGTTTTTGCCTATTATTCGTTTTCGCCAATAAATCAACGCAAGGCCATTCTGGAGCGTGACGATGAAGCGCAACATCACCCTGCGCCACTTCCGCTGTTTCGTGGCGGTGGCCAACACGGGCTCGTTCACCCTGGCCGCCTCGCAGCTGTTCTTGACCCAGTCATCGCTCACCGCCACGATCCGGCAGTTCGAGGACGCCGTGGGCGTCAAGCTCTTTGACCGCAATACGCGGCGCGTGGCGATGACCCCGGAGGCCGCCCGCTTCAAGGCAGAGGCCGAACGCATCCTCAGCCAGTTCGATGGCGCGCTGAGCGACCTTGAATCGCTGTCTCAAGGCCGGCAAGGGCATGTCAGGATCGCGGTGGTGGCCTCGGTCACCAATTACTTCCTGGGCGACGCCATCGCCGCGTTCCGGCAGTCCTATCCCCGCATCACTTTCTCGCTGCATGATGCGGGCTCGGCTCTCGTCGAGAAGATGATCGTCAACGGCGACATCGACTTTGCGATTTCTACGCCGCATCACGGGTACGACGAACTGGTCTACACGCCGCTCTTCGCGGACCGCTATGGCGTGATCTGCGATGCCATGCATGCCTACGCGCGCGGCGCGCGCCCGCTGAAATGGAGCGACCTGGACCCGGCCGAGTACGTGGGCTTTACCGAGGACACCGGCATCGGCGCCCACCTGCGTGAGCATGCCGGCAAGGCGGGATTTTTCGAGCAACAGCACGACGAGGTATCCCGGACGTCGTCATTGCATGCCGTCCTGCGCGGCGGCGGTCGCTATTCGATCCTGCCGGCGCTGGCGGCCAGTTCCATCGTGCCGCCGCTGGCGCCTGGCGCAGCGCCGGGTCCGTTCGTGTTCCGCGAGCTGGGTTCGCCGCGGCTGGCGCGAGAGGTCTGCCTCATCACGCGGCGCCTGCGGTCGCTGTCGGCAGGCTCCGAGCTGTTCCTGCAATACATGCGGGACGTCATCCGCGACAAACCCGTGCCGGCGGGGGTGAAGGTGCTGGGCCGCAGGGACGGGAAGGCGCGGCGGGATGCCTAGCCGGCCGGCGTATCGCCGCGACGCGCGCATGACGCCCGCGCCCGGCGCCGCCTTTCAGTTCACGCGCCGGGGCAGCACGGCTCGCATCCAGCGCGACAGCAGCGGGCGGATGCGCTGGTTGTGCAGCAGCACGGCGCCCAATACGCCGATGAAGGCGCCGATCACGGTGTCCACGAAACGCGCCTCGATGACGTCGATGGGATAGCCCTGCCCCAGGTGCGGCGCTTCGGCCAGGAAGATCGTCAGCGGGGTGATCAGCACCACCGCGCTGGCGTAGTGGCGCACGACCAGGGTTTCGATGCCGAACGACAGCGCCATCATGATCAGGCTCAGCGTCCAGACATTCAGCGGCAGGCTGAGCAGCGCCCAGGCCACGCACAGGCCCACCGCCGTGCCCAGGATGCGGTGCAACTGGCGGCTCCAGGCCGCGCGCAGGCTGGCGCCCTGGATGATCGCCAGGCAGCTCACCGGCACCCAGTACGGCCGCTGCAACTGCAGCAATTCGGCCACCAGCAGCGAAATCCCCACGAACAGGCCGATGATCACGGAGTCATAGACCACGAAGTCGAAGGTGGGCTTGGGCAATTCGATGGGCGCGGGCGGCGGGGCGACGCGCGTCATGTGCAGCGAATACGCAAAGGCCACCAGGCAGGCGACCAGGCACCCCAGCGCCACCATGCCCACCCGCATCGGCACGTCTTCGACGGTGCCGGGCGTATAGGCGGCAATTGCCGTGGCCATGATGAAGAACAGGCTGCCGGGCGGTCCCAGACGATAGCAGCGGCACACCATGTTCACGACCATCGCGATCAGGGTCAGCGCCGCGATCGTGGCGGTGGGCCAGAACTGGGTCAGCGCGCCCAGCGCGTAGCAGGCCACCATGCCGAAGGACGCGGCCAGCAACATCATCATGCGGATCTGGAGCGAGGCGTTGGGCAGGCTTAGAAACACCATGCCGCCCAGGCTGGACATCAGCCCGTAGTCCATGCGCCCGAAATACGCACCCACCATCAGCGGCAGGCCGGACGAGAGCGCCGCGGCCAGGGGCATTTCCCAGGGACGGTCGCTGGCGTTGACCCGAGTCAGCTCGGACCACGTGCCGAGCAACTGGTTCTTGACGAAGGCGTAGGGGCGCCTTGGCTTGTCGTCCCGTCCTGCGGGTGGGTCACGTCGTTTCATAGGAGCTTGGATGGGGAAGCGCCCAGTATGGGCGATCGGTCGCAAGACGGCAAACCGGCGCGGCCGGGCGAGCCGTCCAAATTCCGCCCCCCGGATTTAACGGGAATTCCCTGATTCTCCCCCCCAGACCCGCTGGCTACCATTCGCCGCACTTCAGCCTTCGGCTGATCCATAACATGCGCAATTCCGCGCGGAGACACCATGAAAGCACTCAAACTGGCTGCGGCAGGAACCGCCTTGTTCATCTCGTCCTGGACCGCCCACGCCGGCGCGACCTTCGACGCGGTCAAGAGCAAAGGCTTCGTGCACTGCGGCGTATCGACCGGCGTGGCGGGCTTTTCCGTGAACGACAGCAAGGGCGGCTGGATCGGCCTGGACGTGGATCTGTGCCGCGCGCTGGCCATCGCCATGTTCGGTGACGCCTCCAAATCCAAGATCCAGGCGATCAGCGCCGTCCAGCGCTTTACCGCCCTGCAATCCGGCGAAGTCGACGTGCTGACCCGCAACACCACGCTGACGCTGACGCGCGACACCACGCTGGGCCTGATCGGCGTCGGCGTGAACTACTACGACAGCCAGGGCATCATGGTGAACAAGTCCCTGGGCGTGAAGAGCGCCAAGGAACTGGAAGGCGCCACCGTCTGCGTGCAGCCGGGCACCACCACCGAGCTGAACCTGGCCGACTGGTTCCGCTCGCAGAACGTCACCTTCAAGCCGGTCGTGGTCGAGCGCCTGGACGAAATCATCCGCGCCTTCGCCGTGGGCCGTTGCGATGCCTTCACCGGCGACAAGTCGCAGCTCGCCGCCGCGCGCAGCAACCTGGAAAACCCCGAAAAATACGACATCCTGCCCGAGAACTTCTCCAAGGAGCCGCTGGGCCCCATGGTGCGCCAGGGCGACGAGCAATGGTTCAACCTGGTCCGCTGGACCATGTTCGCCATGATGGAGGCCGAGGAATACGGCGTCACGTCCAAGAACGTGGACGAGATGCTGAAAAGCACCAACCCCAACGTCCAGCGCCTCCTGGGCGTGACGCCCGGCATGGGCAAGAACCTGGGCGTGGATGACAAGTGGGCCTACAACATCATCAAGCACATCGGTAACTACGGCGAGAGCTTCGAGAAGAACCTTGGCCCGAACAGCCCGCTCAAGCTGGAACGCGGATTGAACGCGTCCTACCGCAACGGCGGTCTGATGTACGGCTGGCCGGTACGGTAACGCCCCGGGCGGGCGCGCCCGCGGATTCCGGCCCCTGCCCGCCTGGTCAGGGGCCGTCCGCTTACACTGAAGCCGCCGCTGGACCCAGCGGCCTTCGCTGTCCACCTGTTGCCTGCCCATGACCACACCTTCCGCTTCGCCCCAGTTCATTCCGGCGGGATTCGTCCCCACCGAAGAACAACGCAAGATCCAGACCTCGCGGAACCGGACCACCCTGGTCATCGCCAATGCGGGCGCGGCAAAAACCACCACTTTGGCCCTGCGTATCGGCGAGGCGCTGACCCGGGGACTGCCGCCCGAAGAGATCCTGGCGCTGACGTTCACCGACGAAGCCAGGCAGGTGCTGCAGACCCGCCTGCAGGAAGTGGGGATCGCCTACAACACCGCCCGGCGCGTCAAGGTCCAGACGCTGGAAGGCTACGCGCAGCGCGTCCTGGCGACCCTCGAGGACGGCACGCCGGAGATCCTGCATTCACGGCGCGAGCAGCAGGAACTTGCGCTGGCGGCGCTGGAAAACGTGGCGCTCAACAACCCGCAATACGCGGAAGCGCTCGACATCCGGACCCACAACACGGCCGTTAGCCAGTTCCTGGACAACCTGCTGCGGCTGAAAGCCACCATGGCGGTGTCCGCCGATGGCGCCGACGATCCGGAATACGCGGCGGCCAGCGCGGGCGTTCCCCTGACCGACTACCTGTGGGCCATCGAATACGAAAGGCTGCGCGTCGACGTGTTCGGCCAGGTTGCCGCCCGCGGCTTCTTCGATGCCACCCATGACCTGGCCCGCAGGCTCCGCGCCGACCCGGATGCGCGCCACGAGCTGCCGCCTGCCAGGCTGGTGGTGTGCGATGAAATGCATGACGTCAACGAAGCGTCGTTCGTTGTTCTTGAGGCGCTGTTGAGCCTGGGCACCAGCTACTTTGTCGGGGTCGGGGACAAGGACCAGGTCATCTATTCGCACCTGGGCGCGGACGAATCGTTCCTGCAGCACCGCATTGCGTCGAGCTTTCCGGATTGCGTCAAACTGCCGCTGACGATGACGTACCGCCACGGTCCGCACCTGGCGTACGCCATGGAAGCGTTCAAGCACAAACCCGTGGACTCCAATCTGCCCCTGCGCACGGAAATCCGCGAACCGACCTACGCAGCGGCCCCGGGCGCATGCGGCGCCGAGGTCGTGCAGGCGGTGCTGCAATGGAAGCAGGACAAGAAGCCGCTGGACGGCTGCGCCATCCTGCTGCGCGACGCGCATCAGTCCATCGAAATCGAGAACGCGCTGATGAACGCGGGCGTGCAGTACCGCACGCTCACGATGCACAGCTACCTGCTGCGCGAAGAGATCCTGTTTCTGCGGGGCATGATCGCCATCGCGCTGGACGATTTCCACCACGTCGCCGCCCCCGCCACGCGCGAGGCGATTGTCGGGGCGCTGGCGACCTTTGCACAGGTGCCGCTGACGCCGCAGGAACTGCGCGAAGCCCAGGCCACGCTGTCGAAGGAGCCGTCGGCGCTGAAGCATTTTTTCGACGGGCAGATCCAGCGCGTGGGCAGCGTTGCCGCGCGCACGCGCATTGCCGACGCCGTGTCGCATCTGCGCGGCCTGTCCGCCGACGCGCCGGCGCAGGGCGCGCTGGAAGCAGTCTGCCGCATCATGGACATGGAAAACCTGGCCCGGCGGCTGTACATCAACCCCTACGACGCGTCGGTCGTCACCAGGTCCGTGCAGGGCTTCATCACGACCGCCGGGGATTCCGGAAAAGCCCTGCGCCAGTTCTCCGAATGGATCGGCGCCGCCGAAGCCTTTGCCGGCGCGCGCCCCGGCAAGAACACGGTGTTGATCGACTGCATCGCCAACGCCAAAGGCAAGGAATTCGATCACGTCATCCTGCCGTTCATGCAAGCCGGGGAGTTTCCCCATCCGCTTCGGGAACGCGAAGAAGAAAGAAACCTGTTCTACGTGGCAGCGACCCGCACGAAATCGCGCCTGACCTTGATTGCCCCCGAAGCGCCCGAGCGGCGCAGCCCCTTTCTGGCGCAACTGCAGTTGGGCAGCATCCAGGCGCGGGCCGACAACACGCTGCGCCGCAATCAGGCCGCCCCCGAGAAGGCCGTGGGCCACCGCGACCTGAAGGTGGCCTACGCAAACCGGGACGTGGTGAAGGCGCTGGGGGCTCAATGGGACCGGACGCGAAAGGTCTGGTATGTGCCCGCGAATCTGGATCCTGAACCGTTCAGGGAGTGGTTCGCGGACCGGGCCTAGGGTTAGCCGGAATCACCGCGGCATGCGGGGACGCAGCAGCGCATCAGTGCAGAGGCGGCCCCGTGGTCTGACTTGGTTACATGCCGGCAGCATGGCCCGTTTATGATGGCAAGGGTGTGAGTACGCCCAAATGCGTTACTCTCCCCTCCCCCAAATCAGTCCGCAAGGAGCCCCCACATGGCACAAGCTTCCGCCCGTCACATCCTCGTTTCCACCGAAGCGAAGGCCAACGAACTCAAGACCGCCATCGAGAACGGCGGCGACTTCGCCCAGCTCGCGAAGGAAAACTCCAGCTGCCCGTCGAGCCGCGACGGTGGCAACCTGGGCACGTTCGGCCCGGGCCAGATGGTCAAGGAATTCGACACCGTGGTGTTCAGCGCCCCGGTCGGCGTGGTGCAGGGCCCGGTGAAGACCCAGTTCGGCTATCACCTGGTTGAAGTGACCAGCCGCAAGGACTAAGTTCCGCTGCGGTTTGCGAGAAGGCCGCCGCCGGGGTTACCCGGCTGCGGCCTTCTTATTTGGACTTCCGCCCTCTCACCTGGCGATTGCCCGGTCACTCCTTCCCGGTCATCACCATGTGCGCCAGCGCATCCGCATCCAATCCCGCCACGTCGCGCTCGATGACTTTCGTGCCGCTCTTCAATATCGCAACGCGGTCCGCCAGCGCGACCACATCAGCCATGTTGTGGCTGATCAGGATGACGGTGCGCCCTTCTTCGCGCAGCTTGCGCACCAGGTTCAGCACCAGGGCCGTTTCCTTGACGCCCAATGCCGCGGTGGGTTCGTCCATGATGACGACGCGGGCGTCCCAGCGCAGGGCGCGGGCGATGGCCACGGCCTGGCGCTGGCCGCCGGACATGCGTTCGACCGGGCGGTCCATGTCTTCGATGGGCACGGACAGGCGCTGCAGGTAGCCGCGCGCGTCCTGCGCCATGCGGCGCTTGTCCAGGACGCTGAGAAAGCCCACGCGGCGCGTCAGCTCGGCGCCCATGAAGACGTTTTCCCAGATGGACAGGCGCGGGGCCAGGGCGAGGTCCTGGTAGATGGTGGCGATGCCCTGCACCAGGGCATCGTGCGGCGACGCGAACACGACGGGTTTGCCGTTCAGGGTCAGGTCGCCGCCGCTCGGTTCCTGCGCGCCCGAGATGATGCGGATGAGCGTGGATTTGCCAGCGCCGTTGTCGCCGCAGATGGCCATGACCTTGCCTTCGGGCACGTCCAGGTCGACGCCCTTGAGGGCCTCGACGGCGCCATAGGACTTGCGGATCTGGCGTAGCGACAATGCGGCGGTCATGGCGGCAGGACTCACTCTTACTTACTTGGCGGGTTGCAGGAATTTCTGGACGTTGGTCTGGTCGACCAGCACCGAGTCCATGAACAGGTACGGGCCGGCGACGACCTTGTCCTTGGGTTCCTTCTTGACGACGATGCGGTCGATGGCGTCGACGGCGCTGACGCCCAGTTGTTCGAACGGAATCATCATGGTGGCGGTGATGAGGCTGTTGGGGTCGGCGATGCGGCGATAGGTTTCGGGGCCGCCGTCGACCGACACCAGGGTGATGTCGCCCTTCTTCATGCCCTGGGCCTGCAGCAGGTCGTCGATGACGTAGGCCTGGCCGTCAAACGATGCCCAGACGCCCTTGAACTGGCCCTGATGGCGCAGGAACAGGGCCTGCATGCCGTTGCGCACGTCGTCGCGCCAGCTTTGGGTGCGGGCCATGCTGAACTTGGCGAGGTCCTTGACGGCGGTGTTCTCGGTCAGGACGGCGTCGAGCATCTTGCCGCGGATGCGGGTGCCGGAGTTGCCGTCAAAGCGCGCGGACAGGATGTTGCCCTGGTAGCCCATCTTGCCCAGCAGGTACAGCACGGACTGCGCGCCGGTGGCGTATTCGTTGACTTCCACGTCGAACAGCATGTGCGGGCTGGCGCCGGACATGACGCCGACGACGGGGATGCCTTTTTCCTTGGCGGTCTGGAGCTGGGCGTCGGTTTCCACCGGCTTGCCCATGGCCACGACGATGGCGTCGACCTTTTTGTTGACCAGCGTGTCGAGCTGTTCGGCCAGCTTGGGCAGCGAGCCTTCGGCGTTGAGCTGGGTGACGGTCCAGCCCTTGGCGCGGGCGGCCTCGGCCGCGGCGTTGGCGACGCGGGCGTGGGTTTCGGACGACATCTGGAATGCGACGATGCCGACGTCGAAGGCGTGGGCCGCGCTGGCGGCCAGCGCCTGGATGGCGAATGCGCTGGCCAGCAGCGAACGCTTGACGAGCTTGTTCATGTGTTTTCCCCTTCCGGTCAGAATTTGAAGGCCGCTTTCTTTAGCACGGCCGATGACACCGCGACGGACGCGATCATGATGAAGCCCAGCACGATGTCCTGTACGTAGTAAGGCGCGCCCATCAGGACCAGGCCGTTGCCCAGCACCTTGAGGATCAGCGCGGCGACGAGGGTGCCGGGGATGTTGGCATGGCCGGGATTGAACATGGTCATGCCCAGCAGGACGGCGGCGATGGCGTACAGGAAGTAGTCCCCGGCCATGTTGGGCGCGGCGGACGACAGGCTGGAGGTCAGCAGGATCGCGGCCAGGCCCGCGCACAGGCCGGACAGGGCCAGGCCGATGCTCTTCATGGCGCGGATGTTGATGCCGGCCAGGCGCGCGGACTCTCCGGCCTCGCCGGTGGCGGTCATGCGGGCGCCGGTGCGGGTCCATTTGATCAGGAACCAGGCCAGGAGCACGGCGGCCAGCATCCAGAGCACCAGCGCGGGAATGCCGAAGGGCTTGGCGCGCGCAAGGTCGGTGAAGCTGGCGGGCCAGCGGCCCACATAGGACACGCCGTCGGTCAGCATGAAGGCAAAGCCCCGCGCCATGGCGGCCATGCCCAGCGTGGCGATCAGCGAGGGCACGCGCAGGCGGGTGACGGCCACGCCGTTCACCAGGCCGCACAGCAGCCCCACGCCCAGGCCCGCGGCGATGGCCATGGCAATGGGCTGGCCGGTGTGCACCAGGGCGCCGGTCACGACGGCCGCGAGGCTGGCGACGTCGGCGACGGACAGGTCGAGTTCGGCGGTGACCAGCGCCAGCGTGAAGCCGATGGCGATGATGGCCAGGAAGCTGGTTTCCTTGGCGATGTTCAAGAGGTTGGTCGGGGCCGCGAAGTTCGGGGCGCCGATGGCGAAGAAGGCCAGGAGGAGGAGTCCCGCGATTGCCGTGCCGTACTTTTCCAGGATGCCGCGCATCGAATCAACCCTTGCTGCGTTCGAGTTCTTGTGTGTGCCAGGGTGATCCACCGCCTGCCGCGCGACCACGCCTTGATGGCGTAGCAGTGTATACCCCGAAGCGGTGCCGCAGGGCCGCCGTGTGGAGGCGCCGCGACAGGGTTTTCTCGCCCTGCCGCATCAGACCCGGATACCTGCCAGCACATGCGACACCGGCGCCAGCGCGGCCTCGGCGGCGCGAAACTGGGCGTACATGCGGCGGTAGGCGTGGGCGCGCTCGGGCTGGGGTTCGTAACGCTGCGCGGGGCGCGCCAGCGCGTCCTGTCCGTCCGCAAAGCTGCCGTGCTGGCCCAGCGCGGTCCAGGCGGCGACGGCGGCGCCCAGGATGCCGGGCTGGTCGGCGTGGCCGACGACGACGGGCCGTTCGCAGATGTCGGCTTTCACCTGGCACCACTGCGCGCTGGACGCCGCGCCGCCGCCAAAGCGGATTTCGGAAACGGGCGCGCCCAGGGCGGCCTCGGCGCGCTCGAGCACGATGCGGTTCAGGAAGGCCACCCCTTCCAGCACCGCCCAGGCGAGGTCTCCCGGGCCATGGCGGCGGTTCAGGCCCAGAAAGGCGCCGCGCAGGTGCGGATCCCAGTACGGCACGCGCTCGCCTTGCAGATAGGGCAGGAAGAGCGCCGGCTGACGGTCGCGCGGCGCGTCCAGGAGTTCGTTCATCGCCTCGCCCACCCCCGCCATGCCGTCTTCGCCCAGGCGGCCCAGCAAGGGCAGCAGCCACGCGACGGTGTCCGCGCCGTTCTGGCCCGGGCCGCCGATCTGGTGATGGCCCCCGCCCCAGTCCACGGTCATGAGGCCCTGCGCCTGCACGGGCTCGGCGCCCACGGCGCCAAACACTTCCGTGGTGCCGGAGATGTTGTAGGCGTAGCCCGGACGCAGCGCGCCCAGGCCGGCGACGGCGGCCCAGGTGTCGTTGGAGCAGGCGACCACCGGACGTCCGGCCAGCCGGGCCAGGGCGCCGGGCAGGCCGGCCTGGACCGGCCCGACAATTTGCAGGGGATCCAGCAGCTCGGGCACCCATGCCGGGCTGGCGCCCACCGCGGTCAGCAGATCGGGGCCGGATGCGTGGGGCTGGGCCGCCGCGTGCAGGCGGGCCATGGACACCGTGTCGCTGGCCATGCGGCCGGTCAGCCGGAAGTTCAGGTAGTCCTTGGGTTCCAGCACCGCCTTCACGCGGGCCGCGTGGGCGGGTTCCGCATGCAGCAGCCATGCCACCCGGGCCCAGGGGTGAAAGGCGTTGATCTGTCTGGACTCGGGGTGGGACGTCGGCATGGATGCGAGCCACTGCGAGACGTCTTGCGCCGCCCGCGCGTCGCGCCAGGTGATGGCGGGACGGATGGGCTCGCCCTGATCGTCCACGAAGATCTGCGTGCGCGTGACGCCGCAGACCGCCACGGCCTGCACGGCGTCGAAAGCCGGGCCTGCCTGTGCGGCCAGGGTGTCGGCCAGCATCTGCAGGCCGCGCCACCAGGCATCGGCGTCGATATCGTCCCAGCCGGGACGCGCGCTGGCGCCGGCGGGGCTGTCGATGTGGCAGGCATGGGCAACATGCCCCGCGCCGTTCACCAGCGCGGCGCGAAAGCGCGTGCCGCCGAGGTCGAGCGCAAGCACACAGCTCATGGCCGAACCTCCGGATGACGGATCCGGACACGCGCCGACGACATGCGCCGCGCGGGGCGGGAAGGCAGGATGTTGGACATGGAGCGCAGCTTCTGGCGTAAGCCTGTTTGAGGCCGAAACAGGTATTTCGGCATGCCGATATTGTATTTCAGCGCCTGCCCGGCGGCGTGCTTTCGTCGGGCCGGCGCGCCCTTTTCAACGCTGCACCGCAGCACCGGATTCCCTATCAATTGATAATTTCTGTTCAGGTGACAGGCACCGGAAGCGTGCGACAGAATGGCCCACACCCGGAGGAGACAGCCGGGGCCATAAATATCCAACGCGAATCCAACGCGATTCCAACGCGTACCCCAGAGGCCCATGAAAAAGTCCAGAAAGGTCATCATTACCTGCGCCATCACCGGCTCGGTCCATACGCCGTCAATGTCGCCTTACCTGCCCGTTACCCCCGCCGACATCGCGCAGTCTGCGCTGGACGCCGCCCAGGCGGGCGCGGCCATCGTCCATCTGCACGCGCGCAAGCCGGATACCGGCCAGCCGACGCAGGATCCGGCGCTGTATGCGCAGTTCCTGCCGCGCATCCGGCAGGAGTCCGATGTGGTGGTCAACATCACGACGGGCGGCTCCCCCGTGCTGCCGATCGCCGAACGCATGGCGCCGGCGCTGCGGTTCAAGCCGGAGGTCGCATCGCTGAACATGGGGTCGATGAACTTTGGCATGTATGAACTGCTGGAGCGCTTCAAGGAGTTCAAGCATGCCTGGGAAAAGCCTTACCTGGAAGGCAGCAACGACCTGATCTTCCGGAACACGTTCAAGGATATCGAGCACATCCTGTCGTCCTGCGGCGACAACGGCACGCGGTTCGAGATCGAGTGCTATGACATCGGGCACCTGTACACGGCGGCGCACTTCGTGGACCGCAAGCTGCTCAAGCCGCCCTTCCTGATCCAGTCGGTGTTCGGCATCCGCGGCGGGATCGGCACGCATCCGGAAGACGTAATGATGATGCAGCGCACGGCCGACCGGCTGTTCGGCGACGACTACATCTGGTCCGTGCTGGCCGCCGGCCGCAAGCAGACGCCGCTGGCCACGATGGCGGCGACGATGGGCGGGAACGTGCGCGTGGGCCTGGAAGATTCGTTGTGGGACGGGCCGGGCGAATTGGCCAGGTCGAACGCGGACCAGGTGCGCCGCATCCGGCGGATCCTGGAGGACCTTTCCCTGCAGATCGCCACGCCCGACGATGCGCGCGAGACGCTGCAGCTGAAAGGACGTGGCAACGTCGCGTTCTGAAAGATCCAACCCAGTGGGGAGACAACCATGAAAAAGACATTGTGCGCGGCGGCCTTGGCCGCACTGTTTGGAATGGCGGGCGCGGCGCAGGCCGACGAGGGCGTGATCCGCATCGGCTTCATCACGGACATGTCCGGCCTGTCGGCGGACGCCGACGGACCCGGCGGCGCCGAGGCCATCAAGATGGCGATTGCGGACCTGGGCGGCACGGTGGCGGGCAAGAAGGTGGAGGTACTGGTGGCGGACCATCAGAATCGCGCCGACATCGCGTCGTCGCGGGCGCGGGAATGGCTGGACCAGCGCGGCGTGAACATGCTGATCGCCGGCGCGAATTCCGCGGCGGCGCTGGCGATGGCCAAGGTGGCCGAGGAAAAGAAGACGCCGTTCTTCGTGGTGAGCGCGGGCGCCTCCGAGTTGACGAATTCGCAATGCACGCCCTACACGGTGCATTACGTGTATGACACGGTGTCGCTGGCGCGCGGCACGGCGCGCGCCATGATGAAGGAAGGCAACAAGGACTGGTTCTTCCTGACGGTGGACCACGCCTTCGGCCACGCGCTGGAACGCGACGCCTCCAAGGTGGTGCAGGAAGACGGCGGCACCGCCAAGGGCAGGGTGCGGCATCCGCTGAACACGGCGGATTTCTCGTCGTTCATCCTGCAGGCGCAGGCGTCGGGCGCGCAAGTGCTGGGCCTGGCCAACTCGGCCAGCGACACCAGCAACGCCGTGAAGGCCGCCAACGAATTCGGCCTCACGCCCAGGATGAAGATCGCGGGTTTGCTGGTGCTGATCACGGACGTGCACGCGCTGGGGCTGCAGGCGGCGCAGAACATGTACCTGACCACGGCATGGTACTGGGACCAGGACGACGCCTCGCGCAAGTGGGCGTCGCGCTTTGAATCCGTGATGAAGAAGAAGCCGTCCATGCTGCAGGCGGGCGATTATTCCGCCGCCACCACCTACCTGAAGGCGGTGGCGGCCACCCAGAGCACCGACGGCGAGACCATCATGAAGTGGCTGAAGGCAAACCCGGTCAACGACTTCTTCGTCAAGGACGGCAAGATCCGCGCCGACGGCCTGATGGTGCACGACATGTTCCTGATGCAGGTCAAGGCGCCCGCCGAATCGAAGGCGCCGTGGGACTACTACAAGCTGGTGGCGCGCGTGCCGGGCGACCAGGTGTATACGTCGCCCGCGGAATCGACCTGCCGCCTGATGAAGCAATGACGCTGAAGCAATGACGCCATGAAAAAAACGGAAACCCTCATGAACCCTGGCGCCCTGCCCGTGGACCTGTCCGGCAAGCGGGTCATCGTCACCGCGGGCGCGGCCGGCATCGGCGCGGCGCTGGCTGACGCCTTTGCCGAACGCGGCGCGCGCGTGCACGTGTGCGACGTGGACGACCAGGCCCTGGCCGGCTGCCGTCATGCGTGGGCGCGCGCGGACGTGGGCAGCCGCGACGAGATCGACCGCTACATGCAGACCGCGCTGTCGCACCTGGGCGGCCTGGACGTGCTGGTGAACAACGCCGGCATCGCGGGTCCGACAGCGGGCATCGCCGACATCACGGAAGAGGAGCTGGCGGCGACGCTGGACATCAACCTGGCCTCGCAATTTCACACCGTGCGCCACGCGCTGCCCGCGCTGCGCCAGGCGGGCGGGGGCAGCATCATCAACATCAGTTCGGTGGCCGGCCGGATGGGGCTGCCCATGCGCACGCCGTATGCCGCCACCAAATGGGGCGTGGTCGGACTGACTCGTTCGCTTGCGGTCGAACTGGGGCCGCTGGGCATCCGGGTCAATGCGCTGCTGCCCGGGCTGGTGGCCGGACCGCGCATCGAACGGGTGATTGCGGCGCGGGCCAAGAACATGGGACTGTCGGTCGAGGAGCAGACCCGGCTGGAACTGTCCGGCGTCAGCCTGCGGCAGTTCGTGCGCGCGGCGGACATCGCGAACATGGCGCTGTTCCTGGCCAGCCCTTTCGGGGCGATGGTCAGCGGGCAGGCCATCAGCATCGATGGCGACCTGCAGTCCCTGCCCTGGCAGCCGCCGGCGCAATGACAGCGCTTGTGACAGCGCTTGTGACAGCGCTTGCAGACCCGGCGTCTACGCCAGCAGTTCGATGGTTTGCGCGTAGACGCCCTGGCGGCGCGCCTGGGCGGTGGCGCGCAGGGCGTCCAGCAGCCGTGCCGTCAGGTCCTGGTTGCGCGATTCCGTGCGGGTGATGAGCAGGAAGTCGAACCACTGCCGCGACGCCAGCGGCAGCGCGACCAGGTCGGGGAAGGACGCCACGATGTCCGACGCCGACAGCGCATTGACCAGGCTGATGCCCTTGACCGCGCGCACCGTGCCCGGCACCAGCGACATATGGGCCTGCATGCCCGAGCGCAGCAGCAGCGAGTCCGCGATGTCGCCCTGCGCCACGACGTAGTCGGACCACAGCGGCTTGACGTAGGTGTCGGGCGGGATGTCCGCCACGGCAACCGTATCGTGTCCGGCAAGCGGATGCTCGCGATGCGCGATCGCCATGACGTCCGCCCGCAGGAAAGGGGTGAAGCTCAGCCGCGTGCTGTCGCGCCCCACCGCGCCCAGTCCGAAATCCGCGCGCATGGTTTCCACCGCGCTGATCACCTGCATGGACGACTCGACATCGATGGAAAACGGCCGCGTGCCGTTGGCGTCCAGGTAGCGGCGCACGGCGTCGGGTGCGTAGCCCAGCGCCAGCGCGGGCGACGACGCGATGCGCAGGCCGCGCCCGCCGAACTGTTCGATGCTGTGCAGGGCTTCGTCGATGCGCACCAGCTCGTCCAGCACGAACTTGGCCTCGCTGTACAGGTATTGGCCGGCCTCGGTGGGCCGCAGGGTCTTGTGGGAGCGGTCGAACAACTGCACGCCCGTGGCGCTTTCCAGCCGCGAGATCGCATGGCTGATCGCGGGCTGGGTCAGATGCATGGCATGCGCCGCCTGCCGCGTAGAACCGGTCATGACGACGGCGTAGAAGATACGCAGGTCGTGGATGTTGAAGTTGCGCTTCATGCCGCGCGTGCCTACTTCTTCCTGGCCGGCGCGGGCGGCGCGCTGCTGCCGCCGAATGCGAACAGCCCCATCTGCGCGCCGGTGGCGCGCGACAGGTAGTCATTCTTGAGCGCGTCGCGGCCGCCAAAGAGCCCGTCGGTATCCGTGCCTTTCGCCGCGCGGTTCTTGTCGATGTCGTTTTGCGCGTCGTGCATGCCCTCTTGCAGGGCGCGACGCAGCGCGGGGTTGAGGGTGGCGGTCTCGAAGGGTTCGCCGGGACGCATGCCGAGGCTGGCCATGCGCTCGCGCACCCCCTTGTCGGACGCATGGGCAGGCGCGAATTGCAGCAGGAACGCCAGTTCGTCATAGAACGCGAGCGAGGCGTACATCTGGGCGCGCGGGACCGGCGCCGCCCAATCCACCGGCGCCGGCGCGGGCGCGGCCCGCTTCTGGAATGCCGACAGGGGCTGGACCTTGTAGCGCATCTGGATGCGCCGCGCGTTCTCCTGGTCCGCGGGGCTGAAGCGCTGCGTGCGGCCCACCAGCGTGGCAAGTTCGGTCTCGGACCGGAACACCTTGGTGATGCCGGCGGGTGTCTTGCCCTTCCAGGAGGGGCCGGCGATGAGGAACGTGCCGCCGCCGATGCCGGACGAGCCAAATCGGGCGAGGCGGTACGTGTACAGGTCCATCAACTGCAATGAGGCCTCGCGCCGCTTTCCGATGCGCGGCACGGTGATGACCACGGGCTCGGCACGCAGGTCCAGGGCGGCATACGAGTACAGGTACCCCGGATCCAGGTTCGCCGCGGCTGCGGCGGCGGTGCCGACTGGGTTGATCGTATTGGGCGGGCCCTTGTAGTGCGCGCCGGTCTTGTCGAGGCTGTAGGCGTACATGGCCTGGTAGCTGGCGACCATGGGCGCGCCGTAAAGATAGGCCTCGCGGGCAATGCTGCGCGCCTGTTGCCCGGTGATGCCCTCGATGCCGACCGATTGCGCGCCCGCGGCATCAGGCGATGTGACGCTGCATCCTGGCAGGAAAGCCGCCAATGCCACGGTTGCGGCCAGGCTTGCGAGCCGGGCTGTGAGTCGTCCTGTGACCCGCCCTGTAACGAGGCGGCAGGCGGCGCGGCAAAATCCGTTGCTACTCTGGCGGTGGCGCATTCAGGGCTCCGGCATGGCGGGATGGCTCAGGCGCCCGGATGACGACGGGGGGTGCGCCCGGCTCGAATCCGGGGGATTCTGGCATATTTCCCCCTCATGCAGGGGCTCAGACGCTCTGGGGCAGATCCTGCGGCACGTCGAGCCGATGCGCGGGGATGGCCACGATGGCGCTTTCCGTGGCGCTGGCGTCGGTGGTCAGGTGCTGGATCAGGTCGATCGTGGTGGAGCGGCGGGTCAGCATCAGGCAGGTGACCTCGGCGTCCGTCACGCGGGTGGCATGCCAGCAGCCCGGCCGCATGCACACCCCCTGCCCTTGCGCCACCCGAAAGGCGGCCAGGGTGGACAGGTCGGGGCTGCCGTCGGCGGCGCTGCGCGCCACCACCTGGATGATGCTGCCCGTCAGCGGGACGATGGCCTGCTGCGTCAGCAGGTGCTTTTCCAGGCTGGCGATCTCCGTGGACTGGCTGCGGTAGTTGACCCACAGCACCTCGGCGTCGCCACCCGCCCCGGTGTTGAACAGGTGCTCATGCCAGAAGTCGGTGGCGGGGTTTGTGTACAGCGGCACGCCGTTGCCGTCCGGCATGGGCTTGCCCAGCATCCAGCCAAAGGCGCTGAACGCCTCCGGCGTGAGGTCGTTGATTTCAATCTGCGTGTTGCTCGTCATGCAGAATCCTGTGATGGCTTGCCGCCGCGTTTGGGAAATTCGGCGTCGTAGTCGAAGTCGCCCCGCGCGATGGCCTCCAGGATGGCGGCGCGACGGTCCGCGGCGCGCTTGAGGTTGGCGGCGGTGGGCTTGACCCGGATACGCTCGACACAATGCCGGCCGTCAAAGAAGAAACCGATCTCGATGGACGACTCGGACGCGGGGCGCACCCCTTCGAATCCCCTGCTCATCGCGTGCTCCCCTGTTGCCGATGGCCCACATGATAAACGCATCGATATGACGGCGGCGCTGGCATACACTGCCCGAATCCCCTTTCCGAGGACGCGCAAATGGCTACTGACCTGACGTCGCACTACGTGTATCTGGACGCCAGCGGCGCCGCCGCCGTCGTGACGGGCGGCGACGCATTCTGGTCGCAGTCCGGCGAAGACCTGGAGAAGTACGGGCGCGGCTGGCTGGTGTCCGAATACGAATTCACGTCGGACTGGCCGCAGTGGGAGATGCATCCGGGCGCCGACGAAATCGTGCGGCTCATGGCCGGCGCCGCGGAGCTGCACCTGGAGTGGCCCACCGGCATCCAGCGCGTGAAGATGCTGGCCGGGGACGCCTACGTCATCCCCAAGGGCGCATGGCACACCGTCAAGGTCATCGAGCCCTGCCGCATGCTGCACATCACCATGGGCGCGGGCACGCAGCACCGGCCCGCCTAGCGCCGCGCGCTACCCCGCCGCGCCGGCGGGGCGCACGCGCTGGATCTCGCGGTCGTCGATGGGCCAGTGCAACGCGGCCGACAGCACGCCCAGCGCCATCGCGCCCAGCCAGATCAGGTCATAGGACCCGGTGGCCTCGAACACGACGCCGCCCAGCCACACGCCCATGAACGAACCCAGCTGATGGCCGAAGAACACGAAGCCGAACAGCGTCGTGATGTAGCGCACGCCGAACACCTGCGAGATCAGGCCATTGGTGAGCGGCACCGTGCCCAGCCACACAAAGCCCATGACCGCCGCGAACACATACACCGACCAGGTCGACAGCGGCAGCAGCACGAATAGCGCGATAGCCGCGGTGCGCACGAGGTAAAGGCCGGCCAGCAGGTATTTGCGCCGATGGTGCGCCCCCAGGATGCCGCAGACATAGGTGCCCATGACGTTGGTCAGGGCGATGATGGCGAGCGCGGCCACGGCGTCCGACGCGCGCAGGCCCTTGTCCATCAGATAGGCGGGCAGGTGCGTGCCGATGAAGGCAAGCTGGAAGCCGCAGGCGAGAAAGCCCAGGTTCAGCAGCCAGAAGCCGGGCCGCGTGAACGCCTCGCGCATGGCGTCGGTCAGGGACAGGTTTGCGTCGGGCGCGCTTGCGTCGCGCAGCCGGCCGGCCGGCTCGCGCAGCGGAAACGCCAGGGGCAGCAGGATCAGCAGCGCAACGGCGAATCCCAGCAGCGCCGCGACCCAGCCCCAACCGCCTATCAGCCACTGCGCGGCTGGCACCATCGTGAATTGGCCCAGTCCGCCCACCGCTCCGGCCACACCCAGCGCCCAGCCGCGCCGCTCCGGCGGCACCAGCCGGCTGAGCGCGCCGTAGATGGCGGCAAACGCGGTGCCGGACAGCGCAATGCCGACACAGACGCCGGCGGTCCACATGAAGCCCGCGGGCGTGGTGGCGTAAGCCATGCCCGCCAGGCCTGCCGCATAGAACACCAGGCCGCCGGCGATCACCTTGGCCGATCCAAAGCGGTCCGCGATCATGCCGGTGAAAGGCTGCGCGACACCCCAGGTCAGGTTCTGCACGGCCAGCGCGATGGCAAAGGTCTCGCGGCTCCAGCCCCGGTCCATGGTGACGGGCAAGAGGAACAGGCCCTGGACGTGCCGCACGCCCAGAGCCAGGCCCATGATGACGCCGCCGGCCAGCACCAGCAGCCAGAGCTGCGATGCATCCAGGGAAGATTTTTGAGGGATGGACATGGTGGACCTCTCGCAGGGAACGTCGCCCCGCAGCAGGCGGGCGCCGGCTCTATTACAGGGGCGCCGCCCGGGCGCTTCAACCGATTAATTTTTGCCGGCTGCATGCGCGGGCGGAATGCGATCCGGGCGCCCCCTCTGACCGGACAGCGGCCGCGGACGTTAACGCTTCGTTTTCTATGGTTACATCTAAGGCGATCTGTCCCTGGTAACGCTGGTTACAGTGCTGCCTTCTCCATTCACCTCGGCAGGCATTGACTCATGTGGCACGCCCGGTCTGGCACTTTCACTTCCGCGGTTCCTGGCCGCGCCCGCAAACCATGACGGCGGCGCCGTTCTTCAGGCCCCTGGCGCTCGCCGCGGCGCTGGCCGGATTGGCGCTGCTGGCGCCCGCCGGCGCGCACGCGCAGCCCGATTGGACGCAGCAATGCGGCCTGAACTACGTCGGCGAAGGCGCCGGCACGCCGTGCAATCAGCCCTACCAGGAAGGCCTGGCCGCCGTGCTGGTGGGCACCGCCGATGGCGAATCGGCCGCCTGGGGCTATATCGACAAGCAGGGCGCCATGGCCATCGCGCCCGCGTACTCGGACGCCCGGCCCTTCCAGAACGGACTGGCCGCGGTCAGCCGGGACGACCTCTGGGGCTACATCGACCGACAGGGACGCTGGGCCATCGAGCCGCGGTTCTCGGAAGCCACGGGGTTCAACGCGCAGGGCACGGCGCTGGCCGAGGAAAACGGCCAGGACGTGCTGATCGACCGCCACGGCAAAGTGCTCAAGACCTTTGCGCTGGGCACGCGCACGTCGGGCTTTGCACCCGGCCAGACGCTGGCGGCCATGGAGATCCCGACACCGCCCAGCCTGTTCAACACCACGACCGGCAAGCCGGCCGCGCTGCCCGAGGACGTGATGGCGCTGGCCGCGCCCAGCGGCGGCTATCTGCCCGCGCAGGCGCGCGGCTCGCGCTACGGCGGCTGGTGGGGGCTGCTGGACCGCCACGGCGCATGGGCGGTCGCTCCGCAAACCTTGCGTTCCTTCGCCCCGCCGCTGCGCGACGGTGACGTGGTGGCCGTGAATCGCGAGCGCGCCTGGGAATTCGTCGACCTGCGCGGCGAGCCGCTGTCGACGCAGCGCTACACCAGCGTCGAACTGCTGGCGCCGGGCGTATGGCTGGCCAAAGCGGATGCCAACGGCGGCACGTCGCTGCTGGACGGAGAACTCCAGCCCCTGCACGTGTTTCGCGACGACTACCTGGGCGTGGCGCAGCGCGAGGGATGGCGCATCGCCTCCGAACCGGGCATGACGCTGCTGATCGACCCCGCAGGCGGCGTGCAGCTTCTGGCGCTGCGCAACGGCGAGGTGAAAATCCACGACGGGCGCGCGTGGGTGTACGGCGCGCCAGCGGGGCCGGCGGCGGACTCCACCGCCGATACGATGCATGCGGCCGACGCGGCGCAGGCCGGTGGGGACGCGGCGGCGGCCAAGGAGGCAGAGGCAGAGGCAAACCCCGAGGCAGAGGCCGCTGCGGACGCGATGCAGGCGGCGTCAGCGGCCGAAACCGCAGCCGCCTTCGTGGACCCGCCAGTGGCGGCCCAGGCCGGCGATGCCGCGACGCAAGCCGCCAGCGACGCGGCCACGGCCTCCTACGACACCGCGCAGGACGCGGCCCTCGCCGCCGACGATGACCCATCGCTCTACCAGATCTACGCCCGCGACGGCCGCGCCATGCTGGATGAGGCCTCCCTCTCCCGCCTGCGCGGCTACGAGGTCAGCGCGTTCCATTACGGACGCGAAGCCGCCGGCAATGCCGATGCGCCGCTGGCGCTGCTGCGTCCCCTCGACGACGACAAACCGCTGGGGGTGCTGACCGCCGCGGGCGCCATCGTGACCAATCCCGAGTGGGACAGCATCGACACCTACGACGTCGCGCTGCCGATCGTCGCGCGCACCCGGCAGTACCAAGTCGGCGCAATCGGTCCCGACGGCGCGTGGGCCGTCGAGCCGCGGTACGCCGAGATGCGCCCTTTCAAGGGCGCCTACACCTGGGCCCGCACGAAGGACATGGACCGCCGCGAAGCCGACTTGATCGATGCCCGCGGCCAGAAGGTGCCCGTCCCGGCCGAGGTGCTGGAAGAAGCGTCGCGCATCGATGGCGACCTGCTGCATTACCGCGCCATGAACGAAAACCGCCAGCGCCGCTGGGGCATCTGGAACCTGCGCAAGGGCGCGCCGATGCTCAAGCCGGTCTACGACCAGATCGAGGAGTTCGAGGACGACTGGGCCAAGGTGCAGGACCAGGGCCGCTGGGGCGTGGTCGACCGGCAGGGCAAGTGGGTGCTGCCCGCCCGGTACGACGGCGCGTACGACCTGGAATACCTGGGCAACGGCCTCATGCTGGTGGATGCGCCCGACGCCAAGCGCGAAAGCGGCGGCTATCGCGAAAGCGCCTACCGCGTGATCAACCTGCGCACGGGCAAAGCGAGCGAACCCGTGATCGGCAAGCCGCAGAAACTGCAGGACGGACGCTACCTGGGCGAGTTGGCCGACGAGAGCGCCGTGCTGTTCGACGCGCAGGGCGCCGCCCTGCGCGTCTCGAACGGCCGCGCGGCGCGCACGCAGCAATACGGGGACTGGATCCACGTCGAGTACGACGAGCGCGAAGGCGCCATCGACGCGCGCGGCAACCTGAAGGTGCCCGCGCGCTATGGCGAATTCAATCCGTTCTTTGCGCAGCCCGAAGGCCTGGCGCGCGCCTACCTCGGACCGGGCTACCGCGTGATCGACCAGACCGGCAGGACCGTGCTGGAAAAGTGGGGCGACGGCACGCCGCTGGCGTCGATGCGGCGCGTCGTCTTCAATGACAGCGAGGATTCGTCCAGCATCATGGTGGACCTGCAGGGCCGCGAGATCGCGCGGCTGCCGGGCCGCTACGCGGTCGACGCCGACAAGGCCAGCGAAGGCGTGGTGCCCTACAGCGATGCCCGGAACAAGTACGGGTTCATCGACGCGGACGGCAAGCGCGTCGTGGGCGCGCACTTCGACTATCTCGGCCCTTTGAAGGACGGGCTCGCCCGGGCCCGCCGCCTGGCGCGCACCGGCAAGCAGTACGGCTACATCGACCTGACCGGACGCTACGCCATCGCGCCCGCGTTCACGTGGGCCGACGACTTCCACGAGGGGCGCGCGCTGGTGCGCCGCACCCGGCTGGTCGAATACATCGACACCAAGGGCAAGACCACCGCGCTGTTCGGCCTGCTGTGCGGCACGATGGTGATCGTGGACGCCCAGGACAGGCAGAGCTGGCCGCCGCGCAAACTCGATTGCCCCGAGGCCGCCGGCATCACCCCTCCCGCAACCGAACAAGCCAACGCAGAATGATCATGACGTCACGTGTGCTTCGCACCACCCGCATCGCCTGCGCCCTGGCCGCGCTGGGCGCGTCCCTGTCCGCGCAGGCGTATTCCGGCCATGTGTACTGCCTGGGCGAGGTCTTCTACGAGGCCTATCCCGCCGCCGACGACATCGCCTCACGCAGTCCCTTCGGCAACGGGTGCATCCGGGACCTGCACGACGAGCGCGCCGCGGTGCTGCTGCCTTCGGCCATCGAGAACATCGACCGCGTGCCGCACGATTTCTCGCTGCGCCGCCATGCCTGGGGCTTTCTGGACCCAGATGGCCGCGTCGCGATCAAGCCCATCTTCGAGGCGGTGCGCGACTTCCGCCATGGACTGGCCGCGGTGCAGTGGCAGGGAAAATGGGGCTTCATCGACACCAGGGGCCGCATGGCGGTGCGGCCGCGCTATGACGCGGTGCAGGACTTTGTCGAAGTCGGACTGGCGGTGGCCACCCTGGACGGCAGGCCCATGCTGATCGACCGCCAGGGCAATCCGGTCGGCCAGCCGTTCGAGGAAGTCGTGCGCGACGTGCGCCTGTCCGACGGCGTGCCCGCGCGGGCGACCGTCCAGTACCGGGAAGAGTACCGCTCGGCCTCCGGCGAACGCCGCTACGGCGGCGCCGGCGTCGTGATCACGCGGCCGCTGGGCGACAAGGGCCTGTACGTCGCCTCCGATGGCCAGGCGAAGTACGGCGTGGTGGACAAGGACTGGAACTGGGTCGTGGAGCCGGTGCTGGACGACATCTACGTGCAGGAAGGCGCAGGCGTGGCCACCGGCTACGGCGCAGAAGGCTCGATGATGGTGACCGCCGACGGCAAGCTCATCGGCGCCGGCCAGCAGTACGAAAGCATGAATCCGGTGGGCACGGCGTTCTTCAGCGCGGCGCTGCCACGCCAGGCCGGCTTTGCGGTGCTGGACCGCGATGGCACGGTCGTCGCCACGCTGACGCAGGACGAAGGCCACGCCTCGCAGCGCCATGCCGACATCATTGTGTACCCGTCGGGCGACCAGCTCGTGGCGCTGGTCCCGGGACACAAGACCCCCGTCACGCTGGGCCAGGGCTTGTCGGCCACTGACGAAATGGAGGGCTATGTGCTGTTCGTGGATGGCTCCAGCCGGGCCGCCGGCCTGCTGACGCCCTCGGGCGCCTGGCTGCACGGCGCCACCGCGCCTGCCTGGCTGGCAGACGCCCGCCGCATCGCGGTGCGCGAGGGCAATCTGTGGCTGTCCGGCGCGCAGGACGAGCTGCTCAACGTGGTGGACCGCGAGGGCAAGGCGCTGCTCAAGCCCGAGACCGTGGCGGCGCTACGGGACCGGCCGCTGACGCCGCTGCCGGGCGGCGTGCCGGGCGGTCCGCTGGGCCTGCTCGGGCAAAGCCATTGCCAGTGCGATGACGTGGAGGTGGGCCTGCTGCTGGCGGACGGCAGCATCGTGACCGATGCCTCGTGGTCTGCGGTCACGCCGCTGGACGAGGCCGGCGGCCAGGCCGATGCCCCGATCAAGGCGGACCAGTTGCGCTACGCGGCCGAGACCGACGCAGGCATGGTGCTGCTGGATGCGCGCGGCCAGGCGCTGGACCTGCCCGTTCAGCAGCACATCGGCATGTTCCGCCACGGTTACGCGCAGGTCTATGGCGACGGCGTGGTGCGGATGATCGATCGCGCGGGCAAGACCTACGCGCTGCCGGAGAACTTTGATTCGCAGGTCGTGGCGCCCGGCGTGGTGCGCTTCCTGAAGACGGCGGCCGACGGCGCGCCGTGGGGGCTGTACGACTTCGTCGCCGGCAAGGAACTGGCCGCGCCCGCGTTCAGCCGCATCGGCGACTTCCGCAACGGCCAGGCGGTCGCCGCGCTGGGCGCGGGCCGCGTCGGCGTCATCGACATGCAGGGCCGGTGGATCCTGCCGGCCAGCCATCACGACGTCGAACGCGTGAACGACATGCTGTGGCGGGTCTCGCAACCCGGCAAGCAGGAGTACGAATCCGACCGCCCCGCCGCCGTCTTCAATGCGCAAGGCAAGGCGCTGACCGCCTTCATGCCCGGCTTGCAGATCGGCGACTTCGGAGATGGCTCGCTCAGCGCGGGCAATCGCGAACGCCGCTGGATCATCTCGCCGGACGGCTCGGACGCGCTGGACATGAAGGACGCCGACTACATCCGCCTGGGCGACTGGATGGAGATCCGCCGCCCCGACCGCCAGGGCTACCTGAACGCCAGCGGCGCCTGGCAGATCGAACCCGCGGCCTGGACCGCAACCGACTTCCGGGGCGCGCCCGCGCGGGCCCTGGCGATGGACGCCGCCGGCACGCGCATCATCGACGCCAACGGCAAGACCCTAGCGACCTTGCCCAAGGGCGAATGGGTCTGGCCGCGCCGCTCCGACATGCTGCTGCGCCATTACGCGACGGACCGCGGGACCCGGACCGACTACACCGACCTCTCGGGCAAGCCCCGGCTCACGGTCGACGGCCTGGCATCGGCGTTCTCGGAAGGCCGCGCCGTGACGCAACTGTCCGGCGGCGGGGTGCGCTGGGTGGACACCCGGGGCACGCTGGTGGGGCCCGCCTTCGACGCGCTGGGCGCGATGCGCGAAGGCCTGGCGCCCGCCCGCAAGGACCGCAGCTATGGCTACGTGAACCGCGAGGGCGAGTTCGCCATCCCGGCAGACTTCCAGGCGGTGTCGGGCTTCTCGCAACAGCGCGCCGTGGTCTCCACGGATGACGTGTCGCAGATCATCGACGACACCGGCCATCGGCTCGCCTACGTGCAGATGCAGTGCGGCATCCGCACGCTGTACGGCGCCGCCGGGCAGCGCCTGTGGCCGCTGCGCATGCCCCACGGCTGCAAGGACCGTCCTCAGGCCAGCGCCTACTGAGCGTCCAGCGCCAGATAACGGCGGGTCTGCACGATCTCTTCACGCTCCTTGAAGCTGGTCAGGCGGTCCGCCAGCGCGCTGCTGTCGCCCGTCTGCCGGATGGCTTGCAGCGTGGCCTGCATCGCATGGATGGCCGCGCGCTGCAGGTCCGACGGAATGATCGCCAGGCGATAGCCCATCTCGGCCAGGTCCGGCAGCGGCACCAGCGGCGTCTTGCCGCCGTAGAACATGTTGATGAGCTTCAGGCCGGGCAGCCGCTCGGCGATGGCGCGGATCTGCGCCAGCGTCTCGGGCGCCTCGACGAAGATCATGTCGGCGCCCGCCTTCAGATAGCGCTCGGCGCGGGCGATGGCAGCGTCGAAGCCTTCCACCGCGATCGCGTCGGTGCGCGCAATGACCAGCGTGTCCGCGTCGGCCAGCGTCTGGCGCGCGATGTGGACCTTGCGGCACATCTCGTCGGCGTCCACCAGGCTTTTGTCGTCCAGGTGGCCGCAACGCTTGGGAAAGGACTGGTCTTCG
This sequence comes from Achromobacter sp. MFA1 R4, assembly GCF_900156745.1. Lineage (NCBI taxonomy): Bacteria > Pseudomonadati > Pseudomonadota > Betaproteobacteria > Burkholderiales > Alcaligenaceae > Achromobacter > Achromobacter sp. MFA1 R4. The sequence goes on from NZ_LT707065.1 coordinate 1,435,625, forward strand.
ATATGGAATGCGGCCACGCCCGCGCGTTCCATCAGGCGCACGGTGCGCTCTACATTGGCCGATCCGCCAAACCCCGTGTCCGCGTCCGCCACCACGGGCAGGCCGCTGGCGTCGACGATTTTTTCCACGCGGTCCATCACCTCCGTGAAGCTGAGCAGGCCGATATCGGGATAGCCCGCCGCGCGGGCGATGGCGCCGCCGCTGGCGTAGACGGCCGAAAAGCCCGCCGCGGCGACCAGCCGCGCGGACAGGCCGTCGTAGGCGCCGGGCGCGACGACGATGTCTTCAGACAGGCGCTGGCGCAGCAGCGCGCCGGGATTCGGGGTGGCGGTCATGGATTTCCTTCGATGCGATTGACGATGCAGGCATGATCGGCGCGCCAGACTAGAATGTCCAATATATGAAAACTTGCTGATCAGTATTTTTTAGGTATCTGTATGGAACTGCGCCATCTCCGCTATTTCGTCGTCACGGCCGAGGCCCAGCATTTCACGCGCGCGGCCGAGCTGCTGGGCATGGCGCAGCCGCCGCTCAGCCAGCAGATACGCCAGCTTGAACAGGAAGTGGGCACGCCGCTCTTTGACCGCACGGGGCGGGGCGTCGCGCTCAACGACGCGGGCCGCGCGCTTCTTGTGTGCGCGCAAGACATCCTGCAACGCGCGGACGCCGCGATGCGCACGGCCCGGCGCGCGGCACGCGGCGAGGTCGGCGAACTGACATTGGGATTTACCGAGTCGGCGTCCTTTAACGGCGTGGTGACCGAACTGATCCGCCAATACCGCGAGCGCTACCCGGAAGTCGAGATGACGCTGTCGCAAGGCGACAGCGAAACGCTGGTGGCGCGGCTGCGCGAAGGCGCGATAGATGCCGCGTTCGTGCGGCCGCCCTTCGCGCTGGAAGGCGGACTGGCGTTCACGCAACTGATTGAAGAACCGCTGGTGGTGGCGCTGCCGCTGGGACATGCGCTAGCGCGCCGCAAGCGCCTCGCGCCCGCCGACCTGGCGCGCGAGCACTTCATCCTGTATTCCCGCAAGTCGGGCTACGGGCTCAGCGCGGACATCATGGCGGCGTGCCGGCAGCAGGGCCTGAGTCCGCGCATCGGCCAGCAGGCGCCGCAGTTGTCATCGGCGGTGAATCTGGTGGCGGCGGGGATGGGCGTGGCGATCGTGCCGGCATCGCTGCGGCACCTGCGGCCCGATGGCGTGGTCTACCGCCCCTTCGCGCTGGACGGGCCCCGGGCGGTGCTGGGGCTGGCGCTGCGCCAGCACGCGCCCGGGGCGCGGGCGGCGAACCTGCTTGCGCTGGCGCGCGAATCCCGCAGCCAGTGACGCGCTTCAGTCGTCGTGCGATTCATGCACGGCGACCGCGCCGCGCTTCCAGTAGCTGGCGGCGCGGATGCGGCTTTTGTCGATGCCGTGCTGCGCCACCATGATCTCGCGCACGGCCTTGGCGGTAGAGGATTCCGCCGCGACCCACACATACCCCTCGCCCTGCGGCAGCGCCAGGTCACGCGCGGCTTCGAGCAACAGCGTGCTGTAGCCCGGCGCGGTGCTGTTGCGGTGCAGCCAGCGCACGGTGGCCTTGGCGGACGTGGGCAGCGGGATTTCATTGGCCTGCGCCGGAACTTCGATCAGCACCAGCGCCTGCGCCGTTGCGGGCAGTTCTTCAAGCCGGCGGGCGATGGCGGGCAGCGCGGTCTCGTCGCCGATCAGCACATGCCAGTCGAACGCCTTGGGCACCACGAACGAACCGCGCGGGCCGCCGATGCCCAACTGCTGGCCCGGCCGGGCCTGCTCGGCCCAGGTCGAGGCGGGGCCGTCGCCGTGCAGCACGAATTCGATCTCAAGCTCCTGGCGCGCGGTATCGAAGCGGCGCGGCGTGTAGTCGCGCGCGGCGGGCCGCGGCACGCCCTCGGGGAACTTGATGCCGTCGGGCCCGGCGGTGGGCAGCACCGGCGCCAGCGCGGGATCGGCGGGGAAAAAGACTTTCACGTGGTCATCGAAGGACGCGGACACGAAGTCCTGCAGGTCCTCGCCGGTGAAGGTGATGCGCGCCAGCAGGCCGGCGATGCGCTCCACGCGCGTCACGGTCAGCAGGCGCATCTTCAGGGGGTGGCGAACGCGCTCGACGTTCAGGTCGCTACGGGTCATGGGAACTCCAGAGTGTGGGGGACGCGATCAGTTGCCGGACTTGCCGGTGATTGCGTCGGTCGCACGCGCCAGGATGGCGGCGATGCGTCGTTGTTCGGCGGGGGAGGCGTCGGTGCGGTCCAGCAGCGCGCGCTTGAGCGCTTGGCGCGCCGCCACGAATTCGGGCAGCCAGCCGGTGCGGGCATCCTCGCCCTCGGGACCGGTGCTGCGCGGCTCGCCGCTCCAGGCCTGGCGCATCCAGTCCATCTTGCGGGCCACGTGCTTGAGCTTGTTGAACATCAGCTCCAGGCGCTCGCGGTTGGCATCCAGGTGCGCGCGGCCGGGCTCGGACAGGTGGTAGCGCTTCTTGGTCCCCTCCTGCTCGACCGTGGCGTAGCCCAGTTCTTCCAGATAGGTCAGCGCGGGGTAGACCATGCCGGGGCTGGGCGTGTAGAAGCCGTTGCTCAATGCGCCCAGCGCCTTGATGAGTTCATAGCCGTGGCTGGGGTTCTGTTCCAGCAGGCCCAGCAGCATGAGCTGCAGGTCGTCGCTGGACACCTTGCGGCTGCGGGTGAAACCGCGGCCGTCGCCCCCAAAGCCATCGGCGTCGCCGCGGCCGTCCTGGGCCCCGGAGAACCAGTCGCCGCCCGCGCTGGCGTGACGGGGGTGAGGACGCGCGCCGTGGGGAGAGGCAGGATGATGGCACTCGAGCCCGTGCGGAAGCGGGCCGTGAGGGTGGAAATGGCCGTGGCGTCCGTGGCCGTGGCGGCCCTCGAGGGCGCGTTGGAACGCGGCGATGAAATGGGAATGGCGCATGTTGGGCTCCGGCGATGTATCTGACGATGCATCTGACGATGTATCTTACGATATAGCTCTTACGATATATCTACAGACTGGTTGCCGTCAACCCCGCCAGACCCCGCGCAACCCGCCTACCCCGCCGGGCCACCCGACGCCGGCGGGCTGGCTTGCACCCAGCGGGCGAAGTCCGCCGCCTTGGGCTCGTCCGGCGCGGGCGCGTAGACGACCAGCCGCAGATGGCGGCTTTCATCGACACTCAGCGTGGCGTGCTCGAACGCGATATCGCCCAGCGGCTCCACGTGCAGGCTGCGCAGGCCCATGCAGGCGCCATGCACGTCGTGCTCGCGCCACCATGACTGGAAATCGGGCGAGACCCGTTCCAGCTCGTCGACCAGCTCGGCGATGTCGGACACGCCGGCGGCGCTGGCGAAATCGCGCCGGAACGAGGACAGCATGCGGGGCGCCTGCGCCGCCCAATCCACGAAGCGGGTGCGCATCGCAGGGTCCACGAACAGCATCCAGAGCAGGTTGCGGCGCCCAGGCGCCTGCGCCGAAAAACCGAACACCTTGTCCGCGGCGGGGTTAAACAGCACCACGTCCCAGCGCAGGTTCAGGATGTAGGCCGGCCGCGTGGGCAGGTCATCCATCAGGCGGCGCACCTGCGCGGGCACCGTGCACCACGTGCGGCCGGTCTCGGCGGGCGGACGCTGGTGCGCCAGCAGGTACAGGTGGCGGCGCTCCGCATCGTCCAGCCGCAGCACGCGCGCCAGGTTTTCCAGGAAGGCGGCCGACACGCTGATGTTGCGGCCCTGTTCGAACCACGTGTACCAGGCCAGTCCGACACCCGCCAGCGCCGCGACCTCCTCCCGGCGCAGCCCGGGCGTGCGGCGGCGACGGCCGGGCGGCAGGCCGAGGTCGGCGGGGCTGAGACGTTCGCGGCGCAGCCGCAGGAATTCGGACAGGTCGGCGCGCGTGCGCGCCAACCGGGGGACAGGGGCAGGTGCTGTCATGGACATATTGCAGGCAGTAATAGCATAAGCAGCTAAATTGTATAAGGCTAAAAGCCCGCCCAGAATAGCGCCGATCTGAACTTTCCTGGCGCTTTCATGACGACCTCCACCCTCCCCTCCGCCTGCCAACCCGCCCCCGCCGCGCACGCCGGCACCCCGGCCCTGGGCCGTCTCGGCCTGGCCGTGCTGCTCTCCGGCGGCTTCATCACGATCTTCGACCTCTTCGTCGTGAACGTGGCCATACCCAGCATGCAAGCCACGCTGTCGGCCAGCTTCGCGCAGATCAACTTCATCATTGCCGCCTACGAATTGGCGTACGGGATGCTGCTGGTCGCGGGCAGCCGGCTGGGCGACCGGCACGGCAGGCGCCGGCTGTTCATGCTGGGCATGGCGGGCTTTGCGTTGGCGTCCGCGCTGTGCGGCCTGGCGCCCACGCCCGGCACATTGATCGCCGCGCGCATCCTGCAAGGCGCGGCCGCGGCGATGCTGTTCCCGCAGGTGTATGCGCTGATCCGCGTCAGCTACGACGGACACGCGCGGCGGCGGGCGTTCGGGTTGCTGGGCATGACGCTGGGGCTGGCCGCCATCGCCGGACAGGTGCTCGGCGGATGGATCGTCCATGCCGATCTGTTCGGCCTGGCGTGGCGCGCCATCTTCCTCGTCAACCTGCCCTTGGGGCTGCTGGCTTGCTGGCTGGCTCGCCATATGCCCGAGTCCGTCGAGCCCTCGGGCGCGGCGATGGATTGGCGCGGCGCGGTGCTGGTGGGGCTGGGACTGGCGTTGCTGCTGCTCGCGCTGATCGAGGGCCCCGCGCGTCAATGGCCGGCCTGGACACTGGCCTGCGGCGCGGCATCGGCGGCCGCGCTGGCGGCCTTCGCGCGACTGCAGCGCCGCATCGCCGCGCGGGGCGGCGCGCCGCTGGTGGACATGGCCTTGCTGGCGCAGCCCCGCTTTGCGGCGGGGTGCCTCGTCGTAATGCTGGTGTTCTCCACCGCCAGCGCCATGTTTCTTTGCTATGCCTTGCTGGTGCAGACCGGCTTCGGACGCGACGCGCTGACGGCCGGCCTGATCTTTGCGCCGGCCAGCGTCGGGTTCGTGGCGGGGTCGATGGCCGCGCCGCGGCTGGTCGCCAGGTACGGAACGCGGGCGATCGCGCTGGCCGCCCTGCTGTACGGCGGGGCCACGGCCGCGCTGATGCTGCAGACGGGCAGCGCCGGCGCCCATCTGGAGCCCTGGTCGCTGCTGCCGGCGCTGGTGTGGCTGGGCGCGGCGCAGGGCGCCGTCAACACGCCGCTGGTGAATCTGGCGATGGGGCTGGTCCAGGACCTCCAGGCCGGCATGGCGGCAGGCGTGGTCTCGACCTTGCAGCAGGTGGGCGCCGCGCTGGGGGTGTCGGCCGCCGGCATGCTGTATGGCGGCACGCTGGAGGCGTACGCGCACGCGAGCGTGGCCGAGCGCCATGCGCACGCGTTCGCCTCGGCCATGCAGTTCAACGTCGCGGCCATCCTGGCGGCGGCCGCTTTGCTGTGGCTGTTGGGGCGGCGACGCTGATGGTCCGGCGCGCCGCCGGGCCGGGCCCTGGGGCCCTACCCCGCCGACAGTTCGCGCGCGCGCTGCTCGGCCTTGTGCACGGCCTGCGCGATGGCCACGGCCACGCCCGCTTCCTGCATGTGCGACAGCGCGGCATAGGTGGTGCCGCCCTTGGAGGTGACGCGCTCCTGCAATTCGGTCAGCGGCACATCCTCGCTGGCTGCCAGTCCGGCCGCGCCGCGGAACGTCGCGACCGCCAGGCGGCGGGCGTCGGCCGGCGCGAAGCCCAGCTCCACGGCGCCCTTTTCCAGCGCCGCCATGAAGTGGAACACGTAGCCGGGACCGCTGCCCGTCACCGCGGTGACGGCGTCGATCATGGCTTCGGTCTCGGTCCAGATGCGTTCGCCGACGGCGGCGAACAGCGCGTCGACCCGATCGCGCTCGGCTTGGCCGCAGGCCGGCGTGGCGTACAGGCCGGTCATGCCCAGGCCCACCTTGGCCGGCGTGTTCGGCATGGCGCGCACGATGCGCGCGTGGCCGCCAAGCCAGTCCGACAGCGCGGCAAGTTCGACGCCCGCGGCGATGCTGACCACGGTGGCTTCGGCGGGCAAATGCTGGCGCACCTGGCCGCAGGCTTCGCGCAGCACCTGCGGCTTGGTGGCCAGCACGCACAGCGCGGCGCCGGCGATGTCGGCGGTGACGGTCTCCTGGCACGGCAGGCCGCGCGCGGTCAGCGCCTCGCGCGTGGGCGCATAGGGCTCGACCACCAGGAAATCAGTCAGCGCCCGGCCCTGGCCGAGCAGGCCGTCGATGATGGCGGAGGCCATATTGCCGCCGCCGATGAAGACGATCTTTTCACGCATGATGCTTTTCAGTTCCGGAATAGGGATTGCAGGTCGGGTCTCTCGCTTGCGCACGGCCTGGGCGTCCTGCGCCTGCCAGGTGCGGCCCCGAGTCTAAGCGGCATTGTCCCGTTCGTCGCGCAGAATCGCCAGGGCCGCGTGGCCGCGTCCCGGCGCGGCGGATAGCCCGTTGCGGCCGTACCCGGATCCGAACCGCCGGCTGTCCGCCCAGGGGATGCCTTATAAATTGCATTTCGAGCGATCCAATTGTATTTCGCTCGATCCGGCGGGAGCAATCCGGGTCACCCATTAGACCGCACGACAGCGGGCCTGCGGCCGGGACATCCGCGCGCAACCTTGCCAGAATCGCGGACCGCGTCCAAGTCCTCTTGTGCAGCCCCCGCGTCGACCTGCGGTTTCAACGCCTAGGACATACCCTAGAATCAATTGCATGACGATTAATCAAATCGAAAAGCGATTTAAGTAATCGTATGCTGTGCCTCAATGCGCTGGGGCGTGCACCGACGCGCCCGCTCCATTCGGGACCACAGACATGACCAACGGCATCACCCTGCTAGACGCGTTGACCCAGGCACTGGGCCAGGACGCCATTCTTCATTCCGAAGCCGACACCGCCGGCTACACCGAGGACTGGCGCGGCCGGTACAAGGGCCCGGCGCTGTGCGTGGCCCTGCCCGGCAGTACGCAGCAGGTGTCGGACATCGTGCGCCTGTGCAACCTGCACGGCACGCCGTTGCTGCCGCAAGGCGGCAACACCAGTCTGTGCGGCGGCGCGGTCCCGGCGGCGGACGGCACCCCGCCCGTCATCGTGAACCTGTCCCGCATGCGCAGGATCCGCGGCATCGACGCGGCGAACAACTCCATGCAGGTCGAAGCCGGCTGCGTGCTGGCCACGATCCAGGAAGCCGCCGCCGCGAGCGGCCGTCTCTATCCGATCAGCCTGGGCGCGGAAGGCTCGTGCCAGATCGGCGGCACCATCGCGACCAATGCGGGCGGCACGGGCGTGCTGCGCTACGGCAATACGCGCGACAACATCCTGGGCCTGGAGGTGGTGCTGCCGGACGGCCGCATCTGGAATGGCATGACCGCCCTGCGCAAGAACAACACGGGTTTCGACCTGAAGCACCTGTTCATCGGCGCCGAGGGCACGATGGGCATCGTCACCGCCGCCGTGCTCAAGCTGCATCCGCTGCCCACCGCCCACGCCGTGGCGTGGCTGGCGCCCGACAGTCCGCAGGCCGCGCTGGACATCCTGGGCCGGTTCCAGGATGCCTGCGGCTCGCGCCTGTCGGCCTTCGAGATGATCGACCGCAACCAACTCGACGTCGTGATGGAACACGTGCCCGGCCGCAAGAATCCGCTGGCCGGCGCGCATCCCTGGCACGTGCTGGTCGAACTGTCCGACACCGGCGACGGCGCCGGCCTGCAGGACCTGCTGCAACAGATCCTGGAACAGGCTTCCGAGCAGGGCCTGCTGCACGACGCGGTGGTGGCCAGCAACGACACGCAGCGCGCCGCGCTCTGGGAAGTGCGCCACAGCGTGTCGGAAGGCAACAAGAAGGCGGGCGTCGGCCTGACCACCGACAGCGCGGTGCCCGTGTCCAGCGTCCCGCGCTTCATCGATGAAGCCACCCTCGCCGTGCGCCGCCTGGTGCCAGACCTGCCCGTGCTGATCGTGGCGCATCTGGGCGACGGCAACGTCCATTTCATTCCTTTCTTCACCTTCGCCGCCTGGGATGCGCTGCCCGACCGCGACGCCATGGCCGCCGCCATCCGGCGCGCCGTCAACGACGTGGCCGATGCATTGGGCGGCACGTTCAGCGCCGAACACGGCGTGGGCCGCACGTCGCTGGCCGAGATGGCGCACTACAAGTCCGCCGTCGAACTGGACATGATGCGCGCGCTGAAAGCCACCTTCGATCCCTCCCACCTCTTCAATCCCGGCCGCTTGCTGCCCTGAGCCGTCGTTCCCGATCCGTCGTCTTTGACCCGCAGGAGTCTTCCATGAAATCGACCTCCCACAACGCCTCGCGCCGCAACGCGCTCAAGACCGTCGCCGCCGGCGCCGCCGCGCTGGCCATGCCCATGATCTGGACGCCCTCGCGCGCCGCCTCCAAGCGCATCGTCGTGCGCGACGACGGCGGGATCTACAGCAAGGCGTATGGCGCGGTGTTCTACAAGCCCTTCTCGGAAGCCACCGGCATCCAGGTCGTGGGCGTGCAGGCCAATGCCGAACCCACCGCCCAGATCCGCAGCATGGTGGATACGGGCAACTACACCTGGGACATGGCCAAGATCAGCCAACCCGCCATCCTGATGCTGACCGAAGGCGGCAAGGTGTACCTGGAAAAACACGGCCTGGAGTCCGATCCGGTCGTGGCCACCATCCCCAAGCAATACATGTCGCCCTACGGCGTGGGCAACAACGTCTACACCACGGTGCTGGCTTACCGCACGGACGCCTTCAAGGGCCGCAAGGCCCCGGCCTCGTGGGCCGACTTCTGGAACGTGAAGGACTTTCCGGGGCGCCGCGGCCTGCGCAAGCACCCGTTCGACACCATCGAGCAGGCGCTGATGGCCGACGGCGTGCCGACCGACAAGGTCTATCCGTGCGACATCGACCGCGCGCTGGCCAGCCTGGACAAGATCAAGCCGTCCGTCGACGTGTGGTGGAACACCGGCGCGCAGGTCGAGCAGATGCTGGGCTCGGGCGAGGTGGACATGATCGCCACGTGGGTGTCGCGGGCGCAGTCGGCCGCCGCCAATGGCGCGCCGGTGCAGATCGTGTGGGACCAGAACATCTGGGGCTGCGACAACTGGGCGATCCTGAAGGGCTCGCCCAACGCCGACGCGTGCCGCGAATTCATCAAGTTTGCCTCCGATCCCAAGCGCCAGGCCGCGCTGGTGGAGTTTTTCGCCGCGGGCGTCACGCAGCCCGCCGCGTTCGATTACATCAAGGCCGACGTGGCGCGCAATTGCCCCACGCACCCGGACAACATCAAGAACGGCCTGCACATCAATGCGGCGTACTGGCTGGACAAGCAGCGCGACGTGATCGAGCGCTTCAACGGCTGGGTGCTGAAGTAAGCCTGCAACCCGCGCGCGCACGCTGGGCGGCGCGGGGCCAATTCTCTTTGTGTCGAACACCATGTCTTCTTCCAATCTGCAAATCTCGGGCCTGGGCAAACGCTATGGCGAATTCGTCGCGCTGGCGCCCACGCACCTGGACGTCGCCCGCGGCGAGTTCCTGACCCTGCTCGGTCCCTCCGGGTCCGGCAAGACCACGCTCCTGAGCCTGATCGCCGGCCTGGCCCAGCCCGACGAGGGCCGCGTGCTGATCGACGGCGTCGACGTGACCTACGGCGCCCCCTACGAACGCGATATCGGCATGGTGTTCCAGAACTACGCGCTGTTCCCGCACATGACGATCGAGGAGAACATCGCGTTTCCGCTGAAGATGCGCAAGGTGCCCGCCGCCGAGGCCCGCCGCCGCGCGCTCGAGGCGCTGGAAATGGTGCGGCTGCCCCATGTGGCGGCGCGCCTGCCGCGCGAACTGTCCGGCGGACAGCAGCAGCGCATCGCGCTGGCCCGCTGCATGGTCTACCGGCCCGCGATCATCCTGATGGACGAACCGCTGGGCGCGCTGGACAAGAAGCTGCGCGACCAGATGCAGCTGGAGATCAAGCGCATCCACCGCGAACTGGGCACGACCATCGTCTACGTGACGCATGACCAGGAAGAGGCGATGACGATGTCCGACCGCATCTGCCTGATGAACGGCGGGGCCATCGAGCAACTCGGCACGCCGGCCGACCTGTATTTCCGTCCGCGCACGCTGTTCGTGGCCGACTTCCTGGGCGAATCGAACCTGCTGCAGGGCGTGGTGACGGCGGTCGACGGCGAGACGCTCTCTGTCCAGCTCGCCCATCAGGGCGTGACCGGCCAGGCCTTGTCCAACGGCGCGCCCATCCAGGCAGGCCAGAAGGTCACCGTGATGCTGCGCCCGCAGAACCTGCGCGTCGGCGCGGCCGGCGCCGCGGGCGCCGCGCTGACCGGCAAGCTGCTGGACGTGATGGTGACGGGCAGCCTGACCAAGCTCTACCTGGACACCGGCGCCGCCGATGCCGGCCCGGTCGTCGTGGCCTACCCCACGCAGCGCCAGGCCGAGCACTACGACATCGGGCAGCCGCTGTCGGTGAGCTGGGCGGCCGCGGATGCGGTGGCCATCGCGGAGTGATCCCATGACAACCCTTGCCAAACCCCGTCAACGCATGAGCCCGGGCCGCCGCCACTTCCTGATGGCCGCGCCCCTGGTCCTGCTGCTGGTGGTGCTGCTGATCTACCCCGTGGGCCAGTTGCTGCTGCTGAGCGTCTTTGGCGAACAGGGCTTCAGCCTGGCGCAGTACCAGAAGCTCTTCGCGTCGTCGGTCTACGTGAATGTGCTGCTCATCACGTTGAAGATCTCGCTGTGGACGACGTTCTTTTCCGTGGTGGCGGGGTATCCCGTGGCCTACCTGATCTCCAGCCTGTCGGCCAGGCGCAAGACGTCCCTGCTGTTCTGGGTGCTGCTGTCGTTCTGGACGAGCTTCCTGGTGCGCACCTTTGCGTGGGTCGTGCTGCTGGGCAGGAACGGCGTGGTGAACCAGTTGCTGCAGGCGCTGGGCATCCTGGATGCGCCCGCCAGCCTGCTCTACAACTTCGGCAGCGTGCTGGTGGGCATGGTGCACGCGTTGATGCCGCTGGCGGTGCTGACGATGCTGTCCGTGATGGAGAACATCGACCGCAACCTGCCCCGCGCCGCGTCCACGCTGGGCGCGCGGCCCGGCACGGCGTTCTGGAAGATCTATTTCCCGCTGTCGATGCCCGGCGTGGCCGCCGCGGCGATCATGGTGTTCGTGACCGCCATCGGCTTTTTCATTACGCCCGCGCTGCTGGGCGGACGCAAGGAGACGATGATCACGCAGATCATCATCGACCAGGTCCAGCAGACGCTGAACTGGGAGTTCGCGGGCGCCGTGTCGGTGCTGCTGCTGGTGGTGGTGCTGGTGGTGTTCGCGATCTACGACAAGGTGCTGGGCCTGTCGACGATGGCCGGCGGCGCGTCGACCCGGGTGCGCGCGCCGGGCAGGCAAAGCCTGTCGCGGCGCGCGGGCGAGGCGGTGCTGACCGTGCTGGCCAATGTGTCCGATGCGCTGTTCGCCCTGCTGCCCGCGCGCCTGCGCCGCTCGGTGTCGGGCACGGGCCAGTCGCGCACGCTGTGGTGGATCGTCCTGCTGGTGCTGGCGTTCCTGGCCGCGCCCGCCTTCCTGATGATTCCGCTGTCGTTCGATTCGGGCTCGGGCCTGACGTGGCCGCCCAAGGGCTTTTCGCTGCAGTGGTACGAGCAGATGTTCACCTCGCCCGTCTGGATGCAGGCGATCACGCGGTCGCTGATCGTGGGCGTGGGCACGGGCCTGCTGGCGATGCTGATCGGCACGCCTGCCGCGTTCCTGCTGGTGCGCGCGAACATGCGGGGCAAGTCGGCGATGCTGGCCTTTGTGCTGTCGCCGATCGTGGTGCCGCGCATGATCATCGCGGTGGGCATGTTCTATTTCTTTGCGCGTGTGGGGCTGGTGGGGTCGACCATCGGGCTGATCCTGGCGCACACGGTCGTGGCGGTGCCCTACGTGGTGATCACCATGATGGCGGTGCTGCGCAATTACGACACGCGCCTGGATCTGGCGGCGCAGAGCCTGGGCGCGGGCCCGTGGTCGACGCTGCGCTTTGTGACCTTCCCGATCCTGAGCGCCGGCCTCTTGTCGTCGTTCCTGTTCGCGTTTGCGACCTCGTTCGACGAGCTGACGATCGCGCTGTTCGCTTCGGGCGGGCTGAACGCGACGCTGCCCAAGCAGTTCTGGGACGAAGTCACGCTGCAGATCTCTCCGGTGATCGCCGCGGTTTCGACCTGCCTTTTCATCTTCATTGCCGCGCTGATCTGGCTGGCCGACCGGCTGCGCCGCCGCAGCCTGGCCCACTGATCCGCGCTCGTTTCACCCTCTAGGATTTGCAACATGCTGAACGCAACACAACTGCGCGGAGTCTTCCCCGCCATCCCGACCCCCGTCCACGCCGACGACACGATCCACGTCCCGGCCGCGCAGGCGTTGATCGCCTATCTGCTCAAGCAGGGCATCAATGGCATCGTGCCGCTGGGCGGCACGGGCGAGTATGGCGCGCTGGCCCGCGCGGAACGCATCCGGATGTGCAAGCTGACGGTCGACGCCGTGGCCGGCAGCGTGCCGGTGATTCCGGGCGTGCTGGACCCGGGCTTTCACGATGCGCAGCAGGCGGGCAAGGAGTTCGCGGACGCGGGCGCGGATGCGCTGATGGTGCTGACGCCCTATTACACGACGCCCACGCAGGCGGGCATCCGCGAGTACTTCCTGCGCTATGCGGACGCCTCGCCGCTGCCGGTGATGATCTACGAGATCCCGTACCGCACCCGCATCGCGATCGCGCCGGAGGTGCTGCATGAACTGTCGCGGCACGAAAACATCATCGGGATGAAGGCCTGCAATACCGACATGTACCACTTCCTGCGCACGGTGGCGGGCGTGGATGAGTCGTTTGCGGTGTTGAGCGGAGAGGACACCCTGCTGCCGGTGCATCTGGCGGCCGGCGCGCGGGGCGGAATCGTGGTGACGGCGAGCCTGCTGCCGTCGGCCTGGCGCAAGGTGTACGAGCTGGGTGCTTCGGGGCGCACGCGCGAATCGATGGAACTGCATCGGCGGCTGATTCCGCTGATGAACCTGGCATTTGCGGAAACGAATCCGGGGCCGATGAAGTCGGTCATGGATTTGATCGGCGTGAATGCGCCGGAAGTGCTGGATCCGCTGGTGGCGCCGGCGGATGGGTTGCAGGCGGCCTTGCGGGAAGCGCTGACGCCGTTGCTGCGGGAGTTTGAAGGGGTTTGAGGGGGGTTGAGGTACCTCACCGGGCACCCGTGGATTCAGCTTCCCGGATGCCTGGACGAATGGGGTGAACGGAATGATCGGGGTGATCGGGGTGATCGGGAAGCCCCCGTCACCTCGAATAGCCCGAGAACTTCGATTTCGATATCGACGTGGCCGCCACCTGCACGTGCGGCGCCAGCTCGGCTTCCACGCGTGCCACCGTCCACCGCGTCGTCGGCACGGAAATATTGATCGCCGCCACCGCCCATCCCCGATGATCGATCACCGGCGCGGCAACGGAGATATCGCCCAGCACCGTCTCATTGACGATGACCGCGTAGCCCTTTTCGGCCACGCGCTGCACCCGCTCCTGCAGCTTGTCCGGGTTCACTTCCGTGTACGGCGTGATCGGTTCCAGCCGGGTCTGCGCCAGGATTTCGCGGCGATGCTCCTCGGACAGCCGGGACAGGATCGCCGTGCCCGATGCCGTGAAATACGCCGGCAGGCGGCTACCCACGGCGATGTCCACGTTCACCAGGTGGTGGCCGGGAAAGCGCGCGACAAAAACAATCTCGTGGCCGTCCAGTTCCTGCAGGTTGGTCGTCTCGCCCAGCGTGCGGCTGATGTCCAGCAGATAGGGCGACGCCTTGTCGATCAGTTCGTTCGCGCGCACGTAGTTGTATGAGAACTGCAGCACCTTCGGCGTCAGCCCGTAGTTGCGCGTGTCGGGGATGCGGCGCAGGTACCCCAGGGTTTCCAGCGTGTAGACCAGGCGCTGCGTCGCGCTGCGGTCCAGGCCCGACGCGCGGGCGATGTCGGCCAGGGTCATGTGGCGCTTGGGGCCGTCGAACGCGTGCAGCACCTGGAAGGCTTTTTCGGTGGAGCCTACGAACAGCGACGACCGGGTCTCGGTCGGCGCCTGCGGCGTTTGCGTGTCGTCTGAAGGGGGTGTGCGCACGGGGGCAGCCTATGGAGTGATGATAGGGAGGCGGCGCAAGAATCAGCGCGACACGGCATTTGCCGGGCTCATGTCACGTACTGCGGTCGCGTACTGCGGTCGCGTATTGCGCTCGAATTAATTGTAATTCAATCACTAATAGCAGATTTCAATTACTTTAATCGCCACGCCATCTAGGCATCCGCCAGCGGCACCCCCGGCTGTGAGGCCGAGCGCGAGCCAGGCTGGGGATGGCAGGAGGCGGGGTGATAGGTATGCACCACCGACAGCTTCACGCGGTCGCTGGCATTGCCCTGGGCGGCGTGCAGCGTGCGGCAATGGAAGAACACCACGTCGCCGGGCTGGAGTTCCGGGCAGACCGCGCGCGCAATCCATTCCGCATTCTGCGCCGCGTCGTCGCGGAAGAACTTCTTTTCGTCGAACTGCGCCGGCGTGAAGGCCGCCGCGTGCGAGCCCGGGATGAACGAGAGGCCGCCATTGGCGCGCGTTTCGTTGCCCAGCGCAAGCCAACAGGACACCAGGTCGGTATCGGAAAACGACCAGTAGCGGATGTCCTGATGCCAGCCCGTCAGGCTGCCGTAGGCCGGATGCTTGGTCATCACGCAGTTGTGGTGCACGGTGGACAGCACCGGCGTTTCCTGGAAATAGCGCGACAGCCACTGCGCGATGCGCGGATCGGTGGCCCATTGCGCGAACAGCGGGTCCCGGGCGTAGGCGCCCAGCAGACGGCGCACGGTCAGCCCGCCCTCGGCAGCGCGCGATTCGGGCGCGCCGGGGTAACGCAGGTCGGCTTCGTATTCGATGGGCGCGACGTGGTCGCGCAAGTGGCGTTCAGCGAGGGCGCGCAGCGCGGCGACCTGCTTCTGGCTCGCGAATTGGCGCGCCACGACGAAGCCCTGCTCGCGCAGGACGGCTATCTGTTCATCAGGCAGTAACCTGGACATCTCGATCCTCACAGCCCGCGCCGTATGCGACGCGTCTGCATGCGGGCAGGCGCGCACCGGGCGAGGCGCCGGTCGACGCGGGACGGCTAGATTACCAAAACGCCGGGTCAGGCAGCGGGCGTTTTCCCGGGCTGGCTGGCCGGCGGGTTCAGGCGGGCGGCGTCGCGCTCCTGGACTTCATGGTGCACCCATTCGCGCCACACGGCCACCAGCAGCGCCATCAGCACGGGACCGACGAAGAGCCCGACGATCCCCATGGTCTTCACGCCGCCCACCAGACCGAAGAACGTGGGCAAAAACGGCAGCTTCACGGGGCCGCCCACCAGGCGCGGGCGCAGGGTCTTGTCAACGATGAAGAGTTCGACGCTGCCCCAGACCATCAGCGCGATGCCCGCCACCACGTGGCCGGAGCCCACCAGGTACAGCGAAACCAGGGTGAAGGACAACGGCGCGCCGCCCGGGATCAGGGCCATGAAGCCGGTGACCACGCCCAGCAGGACCGGCGACGGAACCCCCGCGATCCAGTAGGCGACGCCCAGGACCAGCCCCTCGCCCAGGGCGATCAGCCCCATGCCGGTGACGGTGGAATTGATGGTGGCCGGCACCACGCGCGAAAAGCGCTGCCAGCGCGCGGGCAGGATGCGTTCGCCCAGGACGTCCAATTGGGCCACCATGCGGATGCCGTCCTTGTAGACGAAGAACAGCGTGATCAACATGAAGAGGACCGTCAGCAGCAACTGAAAGACGTTGCCCGTGGCGGCCAGCGCCATGCGGTAGATATTGCCCAGGTGTTCGCCACTGACGGCTTCGACCAGCGCGCCCAGCGCGTGGGGCTGGCCGATATAGGATTCCCAGTATTGGGACAGGCGGTCGCCCACCACCGGCAAGGACGAGATCCACGCGGGCACGTCCACCCCGTGGCGGTTGGCCGCGATGGCCCACGCGACGAACGCACTGGCTTCCTTGATGGCATAGGACAGGGCCAGCGACAACGGCACGATCAGCACGACGACGACCACCAGCAACGCCAGCGACGCGGCCACCGCCGTGCGGCCCCCGCATCGGACGACGAGGCGCTGGTAGAGCGGCCAACTGGCCAGGCCGATGATCAGCGCCGCCAGGGCCGGAACCAGGAATCCGCTAAGAAAGTAAACCCCCGCCAACAGCACAAGCAGCAACAGCCAACGGGCGATCAGGTAAGCGGGTAGAACAGGCTGCATAGCGCGATCGACAGTTTAAGGGCGTTGTAGGCTTTGACTGTCGGACTATACAGACGTTTCACCCGATACGAGGGACGCAAGGGCTGTATTTACTACGGGGTTTCCCGTGCTTTTTGCCCATGGCGAAACCGCCGGCCCGCCATGGGGATATCGCGCCAGCGCGTATTTACAGCACGTACTCCGCGGCTTCTTCGCGCGCGGTGCGGCGGCGCGGCGCCATGGCGGGCGCGGCAGGAATCGCGGGGACGTGCGGCTGGGCAGCCATGGGAAGCCCCTGGTTGCGCTGATACACCGCGCAGGACGCCGCGGCCGGATCGGTTTCGTCGCGGCCGCTGAGCAGCGGGCAGCCGGCGAAAAGCTCGGCCACCCAGTCGGTGAAGGCGCGCACCTTGGGCGACAACTGCCGGCTCTGCGGGTACAGCACGGATATGGCCGTGGGGCTGGGCTTCCATTGGGGCAGAACTTCAATCAGTTCGCCCGACTGCAGGTAGGGCAGCGCCATGTAGCGCGCCGTCTGGATGAGACCAAAGCCTTTCAACCCGCAATCCAGGTAGGCGCCGGCTTCGTTCACGGCCACCGTGCCCTTCATGTCCACTTCCTGGTGCTTGCCGTCCACCTTGAAGTCCCAGGCGCAATTGCGGCCGGTGCGGCTGGAGAAATAATGCACCGCATGGTGGTCGCGCAGCGATTCGATCGTCTGCGGCATGCCGTGGCGGGCCACATAGGAGGGCGACGCGCAGGTCACGGTCTGCAGGGTGCCGATGCGGCGGGCGACCAGGCTGGAATCTTCGAGGTCGCCGGCGCGGATCACGCAGTCCACGGCTTCCTGGACCATGTCGACGGGGCGGTCGCCCAGCCCGAGCACCAGTTCGACGTCCGGGTATTTGTCGTGGAAATCACACAATGAGGGGATCAGGATCAGCCGGCCGATGGAGGTCGACACATCGATGCGCAGCCGGCCTTTCAGGCGCAGGGCGGCTTCCTGGAAGCACGCCTCGGTTTCTTCCACGTCGGCCAGGATGCGCACGCAGTGCTGGTAATAGCCCGCGCCGTCGGGCGTGAGGCCGATGCGGCGCGTCGTGCGGTTCAGCAGACGCACGCCCAGCAGGCGTTCGAGGTTCTGGATGATGGTCGTGACGGTGGTGCGCGGAAGCGATAGGCTGTCGGCCGCCCGGGTGAAGCTATTGGCGTCCACGACGCGCACAAACACCTGCATCGCCTGAAAACGGTCCATGGCAAGGGTGTCCTTTGGGCAAATAAGTCGGGGTGAACGCAGCATAACCCGATTCCGGCGCGGATTAGTCATTCTCCACGAATAGTGTTGCCGAGATAGACAGGTTTATCCGTCCGGACAAAACACTCAAAATGCAACCCATCTTGAAGTGCCCTTGCCGCCCGGCGCCATCAAAGGGCATGTCAACCCTCAGACTCCGACCCCGCAGCGACCCGCCCTGATCAGGCGCCCGCCGCCGCCGGATACCCGAACCCGGCCGATGTTGCGCTGCAACATACCCTACCGGCCCCGGATTCTCAGGATTGGCATACCCGTCGCGCCGCCGCCTGCGCCCCAGGCTTTTCGGGCAAGCGCGCTTTCGACCCTGAAAACCACTCAAGGAAACATCATGGTTTCGCGTAATCGTATTGCTGTGCTCGTCGTCTTTGCAGCCGTGCTGGCGGCCGGCGGCGGCTATGCCCTGACCCGCGGCCCCGCGGGCGGAAACGTCGCCATGGCGCAGGGCGCCCCCGCCGCGCCCCCGGTCGAGGTCGCCGAAGTCGTCAACAAGACCATCGTCGACTGGCAGCGCTACTCCGGCCGCCTGGAAGCGATCGACCGCGTCGACATCCGCCCGCTCGTGTCCGGCACGCTGACCGCCGTGCACTTCCAGGACGGCAGCATCGTCAAGAAGGGCGACGTGCTCTTCACCATCGACCCGCGCCCCTACGCGGCCGAGGTGGATCGCGCCGCCGCCGCGCTGACGGCCGCCAAGGCCCGCGCCGCCTACACGGCGTCGGAACTGGCCCGCGGCAAGCGCCTGCTGACCGACAACGCCATCGCCCGCCGCGACTTCGAGGAAAAGCAGAACGCCGCGCGCGAAGCCGCCGCCAACCTGCAGGGCGCGCAGGCCGCGCTGGACTACGCCAAGCTCAACCTGGGCTACACCAGCATCGAGGCGCCGGTCGATGGCCGCGTGTCGCGCGCCGAAGTCACGGTCGGCAACGTGGTCGCCGCCGGCGCCACGTCCGTGCCGCTGACCACGCTGGTGTCGGTGTCCAAGATGTACGCCTCGTTCGACGTGGACGAACAGACGTTCCTGCGCTACGTAAACCCCGCCCGCAACGGCCGCGCCGGTTCGGTGCCGGTGGAACTGGGCCTGGCCAATGAAGACGGCTACTCGCGCACGGGCGTCGTGCAGTCGGTGGACAACCGGCTGGACGCCACCTCCGGCACCATCCGCGTGCGCGCCGAGTTCGACAACGCCGACGGCACGCTGCTGCCGGGCCTCTACGCCCGCATCCGCCTGGGCGGCAGCGAACCGCGCGCGGCCGTGCTGATCGACGAACGCGCCATCGGCACCGACCAGGACAAGCGCTTCGTGCTGGTGCTGGACGACAAGAACCACGCCGTCTACCGCCAGGTGAAGCTGGGCGCCAACCAGGAAGGCCTGCGCGTGGTCGATTCGGGCCTGGCCGCCGGCGAACGCATCGTCGTCAACGGCCTGCAGCGCATCCGTCCCGGCGACGCCGTGACCCCGACCGTCGTCCCCATGGTTGCCGCCAAGCGTAGCCCCGGCAACCCGGTCCAGACCGCCTCGGCACAGAACTGAGCCGACGCGTCTAACGAGAACGTCCATGAATATCTCGAAATTCTTCATCGACCGGCCGATCTTCGCCGGCGTGCTATCCATCCTGGTGCTGCTGGCGGGCCTCCTGGCCATGTTCCAGCTCCCCATCTCCGAATACCCGGAAGTGGTGCCGCCGTCGGTGGTGGTGCGCGCGCAGTATCCGGGCGCCAACCCCAAGGTCATCGCCGAAACCGTCGCCTCGCCGCTGGAAGAGTCCATCAACGGCGTGGAAGACATGCTGTACATGCAGTCGCAGGCCAACAGCGACGGCAACCTGACGCTGACGGTGAACTTCAAGCTGGGCGTGGACCCGGACAAGGCCCAGCAGCTCGTGCAGAACCGCGTGTCGCAGGCGCTGCCGCGCCTGCCGCCGGACGTGCAGCGCCTGGGCGTGACCACGGCCAAGAGCTCGCCCACGCTGACGCTGGTGGTCCACCTGATCTCGCCCAATGACCGCTACGACATCACCTACCTGCGCAACTACGCGATCCTGAACGTGAAGGACCGCCTGGCCCGCATCACGGGCGTAGGCGAAGTGACGGTGTGGGGCTCGGGCAACTACTCCATGCGCGTGTGGCTCGATCCGCAAAAGGTCGCGCAGCGCGGCATGACCGCGTCCGAAGTCGTCGCCGCGATCCGCGAGCAGAACGTGCAGGTGGCGGCGGGCGTGATCGGCGCCTCGCCCACGGCGGGCGACGTGCCGCTGCAACTGAACGTGAACGCGCGCGGCCGCCTGCAGACCGAAGAGGAATTCCGCGACATCATCCTGAAGACCTCGCCGGACGGCGCCGTGACGTACCTGTCCGACGTGGCCCGCGTGGAACTCGATGCCCAGGAATACGGCCTGCGTTCGCTGCTGGACAACAAGCAGGCGGTGGGCATGGGCATCATGCAGTCGCCGGGCGCCAACGCGCTGGACGTGTCCAGCCAGGTGCGCGCCGCCATGGCGGAACTGGCCCAGGACTTCCCGCCGGGCGTGGAATACCGCATCGAATACGATCCCACGCAGTTCGTGCGCTCCAGCATTGAAGCCGTGGTGCATACGCTGCTGGAAGCCATTGCGCTGGTCGTGCTGGTGGTGATCCTGTTCCTGCAGACCTGGCGTGCGTCCATCATCCCGCTGCTGGCGGTGCCCGTGTCCATCGTCGGCACGTTCGCGCTACTGCTGGTGTTCGGCTACTCCATCAACGCGCTGTCCCTGTTCGGCATGGTGCTGGCCATCGGGATCGTGGTGGACGATGCCATCGTGGTGGTCGAAAACGTCGAGCGCAACATCGCGGCCGGGCTCAGTCCACGCGACGCCACGTATCGCGCCATGCGCGAAGTCAGCGGCCCCATCATCGCCATCGCCCTGACGCTGTGCGCCGTGTTCGTGCCGCTCGCCTTCATGACGGGCCTGACGGGCCAGTTCTACAAGCAGTTCGCCATGACCATCGCCATCTCTACGGTTATCTCGGCGTTCAACTCGCTGACCCTGTCGCCCGCGCTGTCGGCCCTGCTGCTCAAGAGCCACCACGACAAGCCTGACTGGCTGACCCGCGGCATGAACCGCGTCTTCGGCCGCTTCTTCAACTGGTTCAACAACATGTTCGGCCGCGCGTCCGAGTCCTACGGCACGGGCGTGGCCAGCGTCATCCGCCGCAAGGCGGGCGCCATGGGCGTGTACGCCGTGCTGGTCGCCGCGACCATCGGCGTGTCCTACCTCGTGCCCGGCGGCTTCGTGCCCGCGCAGGACAAGCAGTACCTGATCGGCTTCACGCAACTGCCCAACGGCGCCTCGCTGGACCGCACCGAAGACGTGATCCGCCGCATGAGCGACATCGCCCTGAAGGAACCCGGCGTGCAGTCCGCCATCGCCTTCCCCGGCCTGTCGATCAACGGCTTCACCAACAGCTCCAGCGCGGGCATCGTGTTCGTCACGTTGAAGCCCTTTGACGAACGCAAGAGCGCGGACCTGTCCGGCAACGCCATCGCCGCGTCGCTGAACCAGAAGTTCGCGGCCATCCAGGACTCGTTCATCGCCGTGTTCCCGCCCCCGCCCGTGATGGGCCTGGGCACGCTGGGCGGCTTCAAGCTCCAGCTCGAAGACCGCGCCGCGCTGGGCTATGCGGAACTGGACAAGGCCAAGCAGGCCTTCCTGGAAAAGGCGCGCCAGACGCCCGAACTCGGCCCCACGTTCTCCAGCTACGAGATCAACGTGCCGCAGCTCGACGTGGACCTGGACCGCGTCAAAGCCAAGCAGCTGGGCGTGCCGGTGACCGAAGTCTTCGACACCATGCAGATCTACCTGGGCTCCATGTACGTCAACGACTTCAACCGCTTCGGCCGGGTGTTCCAGGTCCGCGCGCAGGCCGATGCCCCGTTCCGCGCCCACGCCGACGACATCCTGCAACTGAAGACCCGCAACGCCGCCGGCGACATGGTGCCGCTGTCGTCGCTGGTCACGGTCAAGCAGACGTTCGGCCCGGAAATGGTGGTGCGCTACAACGGCTACACCGCCGCCGACATCAACGGCGGTCCGGCGCCCGGCTACTCGTCCGACCAGGCGCAGGCCGCGGCCGAGCGCGTCGCCGCGGAAACGCTGCCGCGCGGCGTCAAGTTCGAATGGACCGACCTCACGTACCAGCAGATCCTGGCGGGCAACGCCGGCCTGTGGGTGTTCCCGATCAGCGTGCTGCTCGTGTTCCTGGTGCTGGCCGCCCTGTATGAAAGCCTGACCCTCCCGCTCGCCGTGATCCTGATCGTGCCGATGAGCATCCTGGCGGCGCTGACCGGCGTCTATCTCACCGGCAACGACAACAACATCTTCACGCAGATCGGCCTGATGGTGCTGGTGGGGCTGTCGGCGAAGAACGCGATCCTGATCGTGGAATTCGCCCGCGAACTGGAGATGAATGGCCGTACACCGCTGGAAGCCGCCATCGAAGCCAGCCGCCTGCGCCTGCGTCCCATCCTGATGACGTCCATCGCGTTCATCATGGGCGTGGTGCCGCTGGTGCTGTCCTCGGGCGCGGGGTCTGAAATGCGTCATGCGATGGGTGTGGCCGTGTTCTTCGGCATGCTGGGCGTGACCCTGTTCGGCCTGTTCCTGACGCCGGTCTTCTACGTGCTGCTGCGCTCCATCGGCGGCAAGACGCTGCACTCGGCCGCGCCGCATGAAGCGCCCGTGTGCGTGCCCCACGTCGATCCGAACGCGCCGCCCGCCACGCAGCACAACGCCTAGGCCGGCACGCACAAGAAAAGCCAGCGCGTCCCGTCCAGCCGGGCGGGACGCGCGCCAAAGAGAAACGTCATCATGATCAAAAGACTGACCCGAGGATCCGCCCTGCTTGCCATGCTGCTCGTGCTGGCCGGCTGCGCGGTGGGTCCGACCTACGAGCGGCCCTCGGCCGACACCCCCGCGGCCTTCAAGGAAGCCGCCCTGCCCGCGTCCGAAGCCGGCTCCTGGAAGCCCGCCGAGCCGTCCGAAGATGCGCTGCGCGGCGCGTGGTGGAAAGTGTTCAACGACGAAGGCCTGAACCAGCTTGAAGAAGAAGCCCAGCGCGCCAACCAGGACCTGCAGGCCGCCGCCGCCCGGCTGAGCCAGGCCCGCGCCTTGCAGCGCGAAGCCCGGTCCGGCTTCTTCCCCAGCCTGGACGCCGGGTTCGGCCCCAATCGCCAGCGCCCTTCGGCCGTGTCGCAAGGGCTGCCCGACGGCACGTCGACCTCGCCCGTGACCACCTGGCGCGCGCAGGGCACGGTGTCGTACGAGGCCGACCTGTTCGGCCGCGTTGCGTCCACCGTCGACGCCGCCACCGCCGACGCCCAGCAAAGCGAGGCGCTCTACCGCTCCGTGCTGCTGGCCCTGCAGGCCGACGTCGCTACCACCTACTTCCTGGTTCGCGAGCAGGATGCGGAGTCCCGCTTGTACTACCAGACCGTCAAGCTGCGCACGGAAACGCTGCAACTCATCCAGCGCCGCTACGACGCCGGCGACATCAGCGAACTGGACCTGGCGCGCGCCAAGGCTGAACTGGCCTCCGCGCAATCCGAGGCCCTGGGCATCGACCGCCGCCGCGCCACCGCCGAACACGCGCTGGCCGTGCTGCTGGGCCGCGCCCCGTCGGAATTCACCATGCCGCCGCAGCCCATCGAGAAGATCGCGCTGTCCATCCCCGCCGGCCTGCCGTCGACCCTGCTCGAACGCCGCCCCGACATCGCCGCCGCCGAACGCGCCATGGCCGCCGCCAACGCCCGCGTCGGCGCGGCCAAGTCCGCGTTCTTCCCGCGCCTGGACATCACCGGGGCCTTCGGCTACGAGTCTTCGGAACTGGGCAACCTGTTCCAATGGTCGAGCCGCACGTTCCTGTTGGGTCCCCTGGTCGGCGCCGCGCTGTCCATGCCCATCTTCGACGGCGGCCGCCGCCAGGCCGGCCTGGACCGCGCCCGCGCCGTCTACGAAGAAGACGTCGCCGTCTATCGCCAGACCGTCCTCAACGCCTTCCGCGAAGTCGAAGACAACCTCGCCAACCTGCGCATCCTGGCGGACCAGACCAAGGCCCAGGACGCCGCGGTCGAAGCCGCCGCGCGCGCCGCGAAGCTCTCGCACACGCAGTACCGCGAGGGGTCCATCAGCTACCTCGACGTCATCGAAGCGGACCGCAGCGTGCTGCTGCAGCAGCGCGTCGCCGTCCAGCTCAGCGCCGAACAGGCCCGCTCCACCGTCGGCCTGATCCGCGCCATCGGCGGCGGCTGGGACAACCCGGTGCCGCCGGAGAAGGTGGCGGCGAAGTAAGCGGGAAAGCAGGGCAACGCCGGGGTGCAACGCCCCGGCGTTGCTCCGCCTTCACGCCTTGCGCGCCAGATACCGCAACGCGATCCGGTACCCGGCGTACACATAGAACCCGTCGCTGTTCATCACCAGCCAGGCGCCCAGGCCGCCCATCAGCGCCACCACCGGTCCCACGGCCTGCACATCGCCCTGGGTCCAGGCGATCACGCCGAACGCGCCGACGATGACCAGCCCGATCGACAGCCGCTTCAGCAGCACCAGTCCCGCGGCCTGTCCGGCCATCATCATCACCACGCCGATCGCCAGACCCAGCGCCGTCCCGGTGCACACCGCGACCAGCGCGAATGCCGCCAGCGCCGGTCCCACGCCGCGCATCAGCAGGCTCAAGACCTCGATCCCGACGCCGAGCCCGCCGCCCATCACCAGCACCGCCAGCACCAGCGGAGACCACGTCCCCGGCGGCGTGCGACCCGCATCCATCTGCGCCACGAAGCGATGCATCGCCGCCGACGCGGCGGGATCCCGTCCCTGCGCCTGCGCAGCCTCCAGCCTGCGGCACTGCGCGATCAAGGCGTTCAGGCCGCGGGCGGGAGCGGGCGTCACGGGCGCGTCACTCCCGGCGCATGCTCGGCCACCGTGCTTCGCAACGCCGCCATCGCCTCTTGCACCGCCAACGGCCGGAACCCATCCTCGCGCCAGTACATGGCCACCGAACCGAATCCCGACAGCCGCACCGGGATGATGCGCATCGCGCGCATCTGCGAAAAGCGCAGCGCGGCGCGGTGCGAGGCCACGCCGATCATGTCGCTGTTGTTGATGAGCGTGAGATTGACCGTGACCGAATTCGATTCCACATGGTCCGGCGGCGGCGCCTGGCCAGCCGCGGCCAGCGCCGCATCCACGGCGTTGCGGATGGGCGTGCCCTTGGGCCACAGGATCCAGCGATAAGACAGCAGGTCCTGCCAGCTTGGCCGCTCCACGGCGAAGAGCGGATGCCGGGGCCGCGCGACCAGATGGATGGGCTCCAGGTACAGGGCCTCGAAGCGGATGGCAGGGTCATGGTGTTCGGGCGCGGACCGCCCCACCACGATGTCCAGGTCGCCCTGCGCCAGTTGCGCCAGCAGACGGTCCGTGGTGCCCTCCACCAGCTTTACCCGCGCCTGCGGCATGCGCTCCAGCAGCTTCATGACCGCCAGCGGCACCGTGTCGGACGCGGACGCCCCCGATGCGCCGATCACCACGCGGCCGCCGCCGCCCTCCCGCAGCGCCGCCATGTCCGCGCTGGCGCGGTCCAGTTGCGACTCCACCCGCTGCGCATGCGCGATCAGCACGTCGCCGTGCGGGGTTGGGCGCAGGCCGCGCGCATGGCGCTCGAAGAGCGGCAGTCCGATATCGTCTTCCAGATCCTTCAGCCATTTCGACAGGCCCGGCTGCGTCGTATTGAGCATGGCGGCGGAATGGCTGATGTTGCGGGTCTGGGCCAGGCTGAGCAGCATTTTCAGGTTGCGCAGCCGCAAGCGGTGGGTCCAGTCCATGCAGGCCCTCTTGGTGGGGAGGTTGTCTCGTAGGTATGTTCTTATTCGTATGGATAATAAGATAAATTCATTTCAAACCGCATAGCTGCTTGCGCATAATCGTCTCCATACCAGGACCAGCTGCGAACCCACGCGGCGGCCGCCCGTAGAAGCCGGCAATAGCCGGACATACCGGAGACAACCATGCACGATGGCCACCCCGCCAGCGCGGACAGCGCTGCCTCGGACCGCGCCCGCTACTACGCGCGCATCGCCAAGAAACACATGTCGCCCCTGTGGGAATCGCTGCACAACCTGGTGCCGCGCCAGCCCGCGCCGCGCTGCGTGCCTGCCATCTGGAAGTACGACGACGTGCGCGACGACGTCATGGCGTCGGGCGCATTGATTTCCGCGGAAGAAGCCGTGCGCCGCGTGCTGATCCTGGAAAACCCCGGCCTGCCCGGCCAGGCCAGCATCACGCAAAGCCTGTACGCGGGCCTGCAGCTCATCCTGCCCGGCGAAATCGCGCCCAGCCACCGCCACACGCAATCGGCCCTGCGCTTCATCGTCGAGGGCCGCGGCGCCTACACCGCCGTCAATGGCGAGCGCACCACGATGCATCCCGGCGACTTCATCATCACGCCGTCGTGGACATGGCACGACCATGGCAACGCCGAAACCGTCGAAGGCGGCGAGCCCGTGGTCTGGCTCGACGGCCTGGACATCCCGTTGCTGCGCTTCCTGGACGCCGGGTTTGCCGAAAACTACCCCTCGGCCACCCAGCCTGTCACGCGCCCCGAAGGCGACAGCCTGGCGCGCTTCGGCCACAACATGGCGCCCGTGCGCCACCAGGTGTCCAGCGGCACGTCGCCCATCTTCAACTACCCCTACGAACGCAGCCGCGAGGCGCTGGACGCGCTGTACCGACACGGCGAGCTCGATCCCTGGGACGGCGTCAAGCTGCGCTACGTGAATCCGGCCACCGGCGGCTATCCCATGCCTACGATGGCCACGTTCATGCAATTCCTGCCCGCGGGCTTTCAGGGCAAGACCTTCCGCACGACCGACTCCACGGTCTACAGCGTGGTCGAAGGCCGGGGCTCGGCGCGCATCGGCGACCAGGAATTCCTCTTCGGTCCGCGCGACGTCGTCGTGGCGCCGTCCTGGATGCCCGTCCAACTGGCCGCGCTGGAGGACGCCACGCTCTTCAGCTATTCAGACCGCCCGGTGCAGGCCGCGCTGGGCCTGTGGCGCGAAGAACGCGTCGGCTGATCCGCGCGCTCCCGAATCCCCATCCCGTCTTCAAAGGTGTTCCATGTCGTTCGTGTTTGCTCCCGCCGCCCCCGTCGCCGTGCCCATCGCCGGCAGCCAGGACAGTTTTCCCGTGCGCCGCGTCTATTGCGTCGGCCGCAATTACGCCGCCCACGCGCGCGAAATGGGCTTCGACCCCGACCGCGAGCCGCCGTTCTTCTTCTGCAAGCCGGCCGACGCCGTGGTCCCCGTGGCCGACGGCGCCACGCTGTCCCTGCCCTACCCGCCTGAAACGTCGAACCTGCATTACGAGATCGAACTGGTCGCGGCCATCGGCAAGGGCGGCGCCAACATCCCGGTCGACGACGCGCTGGCGCACGTGTGGGGCTACGCCGTCGGCCTGGACATGACGCGCCGCGACCTGCAAATGAAAATGCGCGAAGCCGGCCGCCCGTGGGAACTGGGCAAGGCCTTCGACCAGAGCGCGCCCATCGGACCGCTCCATCCCGCGCAATCGGTCAGCGGCATCGAACAGGCCGGCATCTGGCTGCAGGTCAACGGCACCGACAAGCAGCGCAGCGACATCGGCAAGCTGATCTGGTCTGTCGCCGAGACCATCGCCTACCTGTCCAGATACTTCCGCCTCGAAGCCGGCGACCTCATCTACACGGGCACGCCCGAAGGCGTGGGTCCTGTGGTGCGCGGCGACAAGATGGTCGGCGGCGTGGACGGGTTGGGCACCATCAGCGTCCAGATGGCTTGAGGCCGGGAGTTCCGCATGCAACTGCACAGTTTCTTCAACAGCTCCACCTCCTACCGCGTGCGCATCGCCCTGGCGCTCAAGGGCCTGTCCTATGAGTACCTGCCGGTGAATCTGCGCAAGCAGGAGCAGCGGACCGCGGACTATATGGCCAGGAACCCCTCCGCGGGCGTGCCCCTGCTGATCGACGGCGACATGCAGCTCTCGCAGTCGCTTGCCATCATCGACTACCTGGACGCCACGCATCCCGAGCCGCGCCTGATTCCCGCCGATACGCAGGCGCGCGCCCGGGTGCTGGAGCTGTCCGACGCCATCTCCTGCGACATCCACCCGGTCAACAACATGCGCATCCTGCGCTACCTGCAGGACGTGCTGGGGGCCAGCGACGAACAGAAGAACGCCTGGTACCACCACTGGATCCGCGAAGGCCTGACCGCCGTGGAGGCCCTGCTGGAACGCCACGGCCACGGCGCGTACTGCTTTGGCGACGCGCCCACGCTGGCCGATTGCTGCCTGGTGCCCCAGGTGGCCAATGCCCAGCGCATGGGCTGCGACCTCTCCGGCTATCCGCGCATCCTCCGCGTTTTTGAACACTGCAACGCGCAGCCTGCCTTCCGGGCGGCCGCGCCGGCCCAGCAACCGGACTACACCAAGTGAACATGCAAGAGCCCGACACCCACGGCGCGCCGCTGCGCGAGTACACCGATCCCGGCTATCGGCCGCTGTGCGCCAACCTGGCCGAGGTGCGCGCCCACATCGACCGGCTGGACGACGACATCGTGCGGCTCATCGCCGAGCGCGCCATGTACGTGAAGGACGCGGCGCGCTTCAAGCGCGACGCTTTCCAGGTGAGCGCCCCCGCGCGCCAGGCCCAGGTCTTCGAGAAGGCCAGGAAGCTGGCGGAACGCCACAACCGGGGCTTTGCCAACCTGGAGCAGGTGGTGGACGCGACCTATCGCGCGATGGTCGCCGCATTCATCGCCAATGAGCAGACCTACTTCGACACCATGAAAGACGTGGGAGACACGCATGCCTGATTCTTCGTTCCTGCCGCCGGGCCGCATGATCGCGCGCCGTCTTGCGGTGCGCGCCGCCGCGCTCGGCCTGGCCGCGCTGGCGCCGCTGGCCGCCGCCGGCACCGCCGTAGCCGCCGAAGCCTCCGACGGGTGGCCCACCCAGCCGCTCAAGGCGGTCGTGCCATTCGGTCCGGGCTCCAGCCCCGACCAGGTCGCGCGCATCGTCGGCGAGAAGGCCGGTGCGATTCTCGGCCAGGCCATCGTCATCGAAAACAAGCCCGGCGCCAGCGGCAACATCGGCACCTATGCCATCGCCAACGCCAAGCCCGACGGCTACACCTTCGGCGTGTCGATCACCGGCCCGCTGGTGAACAACACGCTGCTGTTCGACAAGCTGCCCTACGCCCCTGCCAAGGACCTGTCGCCGCTGACCCTTGCCGTGCACCAGCCCAACGTGCTGGTGGTGCCCGCCACTGCCGGCATCGACAACGTCGGCCAGCTTCTGGAGGCCTTGAAGAAAAACCCGGACAAGTACAACTTCCCGTCGCCGGGGGCCGGCACCGTGTCGCACCTGGCGGTCGAGCTGCTCTTGCAGCAGATCGGCGCGCGCGCCACGCACGTCCCGTATCCGTCCTCGCCCGCCGCGCTGACCTCGCTGCTGTCGGGCGACACCCAGTTCGCCGCGCTGCCGCCCATCGCGGTCATGCCGATGGTGAAGGACGGCCGGCTGAAGGCGTTGGCGGTCACCTCCTCCAAGCGCTCGGCGCTGCTGCCCGATATCCCGACATTGGCCGAAGTGGGCGTGCAGGGCATCGAGGGATCTGCGTGGATCGGCTTCGTGGTGTCGTCCAAGGCGCCGGCCGATGTGCGGAAGAAGCTGTCGGACGCGCTCATCCAGGCCATCCATGACCCCGAGGTGGCCAAGCGGCTGCAAGCGCAGTACATGGATCCGGTGGGCGACACGCCGGCCGAATTCCGCGGCTACATGGACGATGAGCTCAAGCGCTGGGAGCCCCTCATCAAGAAGCTGGGCATCAAGGGCCAGTAAGACCGACGCGCGGCCGCGCCGCGCGCCGGCGGCAACAAAGCAAGGAGAATCAGATGGTCATTACCGAACCCGCACGCCAGGTGCCGCTTTATGGCGAGTACGAGGTCGTCGTCCTGGGCGGCGGCCCGGCCGGCGTGCTGGCGGCCGCCAGCGCGGCGCGCAATGGCGCGCGCGTGCTGCTCGTGGAACGCTACGGCTTCCTGGGCGGCATGGGCACCGCCGCCGGCGTGTCCAACTTCTGCGGACTGCATGCCAACATCCACGGCGACATCCGGCAGGTGGTGCACGGCATGACCGACGACCTGCTCGACCGCATGCGCGCCATGGACGGGCTGAACGATCCGCATCTGATCCTGGGCAAGATCCATGCGCAGGCCTATGACATCTCCGCATTCAAGTGCGCGGCCGACGGCCTGGTGCAGGACAGCGGCGCGCATGTGCTCTTTCACGCGCTGGCCACGGGCCTCACGCGCGACGATCAGGGCCGCGTGGACGCGCTCTTTTTGGAAACCAAGTCCGGCCGCTGCGCGGTGCGCGCCAGGATCTTCATCGACTGCTCGGGCGATGCCGACATCGCCCAGTGGGGCGGCCTGCCCTTTGAGAAGGGCGACGCGCACGGCCACCTGCTCTATCCCACCCTGATGTTCAAGGTGGGCAACGTGGACGGCGTGCGCGCGCAAGAGGCCTGGAAGACCATCCCCGTGCTGATGGACGAAGCGGCGGCCAGCGGCGAGTTCACGTTTCCGCGCAAGGGCGCCATCGTGCGTCCCCAAAAGCACGACTACGAATGGCGGGTCAACGTCACGCAGCTTGCCAACGCCGACGGTAGCGCGGCGGACGGCACCGACGCCGATTCGCTGTCGGCGGGCGAACTCGAAGGCCGCCGCCAGATCATGAATTACCTGGCTTTCCTGCGCGCCAAGGTGCCGGGATTCGAGCAGGCCTATGTGCTGGACATCGCCCCGCAGCTGGGCATCCGCGAGACCCGCCGCATCGTGGGCGAGGCCGTGCTCACCCAGGAAGACGTGCTGGGCTGCGCGGATTTTCCGGACAGCATCGGCGTCAACGGCTGGCCGCTGGAAATGCACACGGCGGGCGACGTCAAGTGGCTCTGGCCGCCCATACCCGAATCGCGCGGCTACAACCAGCTTCCGTTTCGCATGATGGTGCCCCGGCGCGGCCCGGGCGTGGCGGACAACGTGCTGGTGGCCGGCCGCTGCGCCTCGATGACGCACGAGGGCCAGTCCGCCGCGCGCGTCAGCGGAAGCTGCTTCGTCATGGGCGAGGCCGCCGGCACCGCGTCCGCCATGGCGCTGCGCGCGGGCATCGCGCCGGGCGACGTCTCCATTGCGGCGCTGCAGGCGCAATTGACGCAACAAGGCGCCTTCCTGGGCGGCCAGGACTGAACCACAGCGAGGACCCGACATGACGACTATCCTGGCAGCAAAACCGAAAGTGCCGACCCAGACCCAGACCCAGACCCAGACCGTGATCGTCGTGGGCGGCGGCATCGGCGGCCTGGCCGCCGCGCTGGCGCTCACGCGGCAAGGCATTGCCGTGCAACTCCTGGAACAGGCCGCGCAGATCGGCGAAATCGGCGCGGGCATCCAGCTTGGCCCCAATGCCTTCGCCGCGCTCGACGCGCTGGGCGTGGGCACGACGGCCCGCGGCCGCGCCGTCTTCACCGATCACATCATCATGATGGACGCCGTGGATGCCAGGGAGGTGGTGCGCATCGACACAGGCGAGGCCTTTCGTGCGCGCTTCGGCGGCCCCTACGCCGTCATTCACCGCGCCGACATCCACCTGTCCATTCTGGAAGCGGTGCAGAGAGATCCGCTGATCCAGTTCCGCACCTCCACGCGGATCGCCAGCATGTCGCAGGACGCCAACGGGGTCGACGTCGTGGACACGCAGGGCAACCGCTACCGCGCCGATGCCGTGGTGGGGGCAGACGGCGTCAAGTCCGTGATCCGCGAAGCCATGGTGGGCGATCCCGCGCGCGTGACGGGCCACGTGGTCTACCGCGCCGTGGTCGACCAGGAAAACATGCCGCAGGAACTGCGCATCAACGCCCCCGTGCTGTGGGCGGGTCCGCACTGCCACCTGGTGCACTATCCGCTGCGCGGCGGCCAGCAATACAACCTGGTCGTCACCTTCCACAGCCGGGAGCAGGAGGAATGGGGCGTGCGCGAAGGCAGCAAGGAAGAGGTGCTGTCCTACTTCCAGGGCATCCACCCGACGCCGCACCAGATGCTGGACCGCCCGACCTCATGGAAACGCTGGGCCACCGCCGACCGCGAACCGGTGGAGCGGTGGGGCCAAGGCCGCGTCACGATACTTGGCGATGCCGCCCACCCCATGACGCAGTACATGGCCCAGGGCGCCTGCATGGCGCTCGAAGACGCCGTGACGCTGGGCGAGGCAATCCGGCAATGCGAGCACGACCTGCCCGCGGCCTTCCGGTTGTACGAATCGGTCCGCATCCCGCGCAGCGCGCGCGTGGTGTGGTCCACGCGCGAGATGGGCAGGCTCTATCACGCGCGCGGCGTGGAGCGCACGGTGCGCAACATGCTGTGGACGGGACGCAGCCAGTCCCAGTTCTACGACGCCTTGCAGTGGCTGTACGGCTGGAAAGTGGAGAACTGCCTCGCGCAAGGCATGCCGCAGTGATGCAGTGATCGACGTTGCAGGGAACAGGCCGCGTGGCGAAGACCATGCGGCACAGAGCATAAGCAAAAGAGGAGACAACCATGCACCAAAGCACCCTCCGCGGCGCCGCCGCCGTCCTGCTGTCATTGGCCTCGTACGCGGCCAGCGCGCAGCAGAAACCCGTGGACATCGGCTTCATCGGAACCCTGTCCACGCCCGCCGGCTACATCGGCGAAGACGAGCGCGACGCCTTCATGCTGGCCGTCAAGGAAGGCGGCGGCAAGCTGGGCGGCGTGCCGGTCAATGTGCGCGTCGAGGACGACGCGCTCAAGCCCGCCAACGCCAAGCAGATCGCCGACAAGATGGTGCAGGGCGGCGTGCGCCTGTTCACCGGCATCAATTTCTCGAACGTCATGGCCGCCGTCGGCCCCACGGTGCTGAACGCCGGCGCCTTCTACGTCAGCCTGAACGCCGGCCCCTCCAACTATGCCGGCAAGGCCTGCAATCCCAACTACTTCTCGGTGGCGTTCCAGAACGACTCGTACGCCGACACCGCGGGCATGGCGGCCAACGAGCTGGGCGCCAAGCGCGTCGTCATCATGGCCCCGAACTACCAGGCGGGCCGCGACGCCGTCGCCGGCTTCAAGCGCACGTACAAGGGCGAAATCGCCGACGAGATCTACACCAAGCTCGAACTGGCCGACTTCTCGGTGGAGCTGGCGCGCATCCGTTCGCTCAACCCCGACGCCATCTTCCAGTTCCATCCGGGCGGCGCGGGCATCAACCTGACCAAGCAATTCGCCAACTCGGGGCTGGCGGACAAGATCAAGATGATCACGCCGATCTATTCGATGGACGACCGCATGCTGGCCGCCACGGGCACGGCGGGCAAGGGCTTTTACCTGAGCTCGCTCTGGAGCGCCGACCTGGACAACGCGCAAAGCAAGCACTTCGTCGAGGCCTTCACCAAGGCCTACAACCGCGCGCCCACGGCCTATGCGGCGCAGGCCTACGACACCGCGAACCTGATCGGCTCCGCGCTCAAAGCAGTGGACGGCGACATCGCGGGCAAGCCGGACGACTTTCGCAACGCGCTGCGCCGCGCGGACTTTCCCAGCGTGCGCGGCAAATTCAAGTTCGGCCCCAACCAGCATCCCGTCCAGGACTGGTATCTGCTGCACATCGAAGCGGGCCCCGACGGCAAACTGGTCTACAAGAACCTGAAGGTGCTTGCGCGCGACCATACCGACGTGCACGCCGTGGACTGCAAGATGTGAGTACACGATCGGCGGCCGTGCGGGGCCGCCATCACCCAGACTCTCCCAAGAAGGAGTCGCAATGCTGATGTTCCTGGAGCAGGTGCTCAATGGCCTGCAATACAGCGCCCTGCTGTTCCTGTTGTCGGCGGGATTGACGCTGGTGTTCGGCATCATGAACGTCATCAACCTGACGCACGGCTCGTTCTACATGGTGGGCGCGTTCTGCGCCGCCAGCGCGGCCGCGTCCACCGGGTCCTTCGCCGCCGCCTTGCTGGCGGCGCTGGCGGGCGCGGCGCTCTACGGGCTGGTGATCGAACTGCTGGTCATCCGCCACCTGTACCGGCGCGACCACCTGGACCAGGTGCTGGCCACGCTGGGGCTGACGCTCTTCACCAATGAACTGGTGACCGTGCTGTTCGGCCGCAGTCCGCCCTTCATGGACATCCCGCCGTTCCTGTCGGGGTCCGTGGCGCTGCTGCCCGGCCTGAAC
The DNA here is from genome assembly GCF_900156745.1 of Achromobacter sp. MFA1 R4. NCBI lineage: Bacteria > Pseudomonadati > Pseudomonadota > Betaproteobacteria > Burkholderiales > Alcaligenaceae > Achromobacter > Achromobacter sp. MFA1 R4. The sequence continues at coordinate 1,469,616 of NZ_LT707065.1, forward strand.
TACCCGGTCATGCGGCTCGCCTTCATCGGCGCGGGCGCGCTGGTCGCGCTGGGCCTCTGGCTGCTGATCTCGCGCACCCGTGTGGGCATGCTGGTGCGCGCCGGCGCCGACGACGGCGAAATGGTCGATGCCTTGGGCGTCAACATCCAGCGCCTCTTCACCCTGATCTTCACGCTGGGCGCCCTGCTCTGCGGCTTTGCGGGCGTGATGGCCGCGCCCCTGCTGGCGGTGGAGATCGGCATGGGCGAACGCATCCTCATCACCACCTTCGTGGTCATCGTGGTGGGCGGCGTGGGCTCGGTGCGCGGTGCGCTGGCGGGCTCGCTGATGATCGGCATGACCGATGCGCTGGGGCGCGCCTACATCCCTTTCTGGATGTCGCGCCTGCTTCCCCCTGAACTGTCAGACTCGGCCAGCTCCAGCCTCGTGTCCGCCAGCATCTACATTCTGATGGCCATTGTGCTGCTGTTCAAGCCGCGCGGGCTGGTGCCGGCCCAGCGCTAGGAACGATATCCATGACCAGACAAATTCCATCGTCTCCGATGCCTGACACCTACGTCCCCGCCCTCGCCAGCCACCGGCGCATCACCCGAAGCGCCCTCGTCAACGCCATCGGCCTGCTGCTGTTCGTCCTGGTGCCGGCCATCGCGTCGGCCACCGGCGAGAGCTTCCTCGTCAACCTCATGACGCGCTTTCTCATCTACGCCATCGCCGCCGTGAGCCTGGACCTGATCCTGGGCTACGGCGCCATGGTCAGTTTCGGCCATGCCGCATTCTTCGGCCTGGGCGGCTACGTGATCGGCATCGTCGGCTTCCACGTCGGACAGGGCGACACCCTGTTCGGCTGGAGCGGCAGCAACGCCGCGCTCGTGATGTGGCCGCTGGCCGTCGCCGTCGCGGCGCTGGCGGGACTGGCGGTGGGCTTCCTGTCGCTGCGCACGTCCGGCGTGCAGTTCATCATGATCACGCTGGCCTTCGGGCAGATGCTCTATTTCATCCTGGTGGGCCTGATGGTCTATGGCGGCGACGACGGCCTGGCCATCGACGCGCGCAACACCCTGCCGGGGTTGAACCTGAACGATCCGGCCACCTTCTACTACGTCTGCCTGGCGCTGATGACGCTCTGGATCGTGGTCTGCCGGCGCATCGTGAACTCGCCGTTCGGCATGGCGCTGCAGAGCATCAAACAGAACCCGCGCCGCAGCATCGGGCTGGGCCTCGCGCCCCTGGGCTATCGCCTCACCGCCTTCGTCCTGTCGGCCGCGGGCACAGGACTGGCGGGCGCGCTGTGGGCCAACTACGCGCTCTTCGTCAGTCCCGACATGTCGGCCTGGCAAAAGTCGGGCGAACTCATGGCCATGGTGATCCTGGGCGGCATGGGCACGATCTTCGGCCCGGTGCTGGGCGTGGCCGTGTACCTGGGGTTGGAACAGGTCGCCACCGGCTGGACCGAACATTGGATGCTGATCCTGGGTCCGGTGCTGGTGCTGGTGGTGCTGTTCGGCAAGCGCGGCGTGTACGGCTGGCTGGCAGGAGGCAAACCATGACGTCGCATCCCAAGCTGGAAATTCGCGACCTGCGGAAATCGTTCGGCGCGGTGCACGCCACGCAAGGCGTCAACCTCGAAGTCAGGCCCGGTGAACTGCACGCCCTCATCGGCCCCAACGGCGCGGGCAAAACCACCCTGCTGTCCCAGATCAGCGGCGAAATCCTGCCCGACGCCGGCAGCATCTGGCTGGACGGCGACGACATCACGCGCATGCCCGCCCACAAGCGGCCCGGCGCCGGGCTGGCGCGGTCCTTCCAGATCAGCCAGCTCTACCCCGACTTCACCGCCGAAGACAACGTCGCCATGGCCGTGCAGGCGCACAGCCCCGGCGGCTTCAATCTGTGGAAGAACGCCAGGCGCCTGGCGCGCCTGCGGGAGCCGGCGCGCCAGGCACTGGATCGCGTCGGCCTGGCGGGCCGCGCCGACGTGCGCGTATCGGCCCTGGCGCATGGCGAAAAGCGCCAGCTCGAATTGGCCATGGCGCTATCGCTCGACGCGTCGGTGCTGCTGCTGGACGAACCCATGGCCGGCATGGGCGCCGAGGAATCGCAACGCATGACCGCCCTGCTGCAAACGCTCAAGGGCCGCTACGCCATCCTGCTCGTCGAACACGACATGGACGCCGTCTTCGCGCTGGCGGACCGCGTCACCGTGCTGGTCTACGGCAAAACCATATTCACCGGCACGCCCGACGAGGTGCGCCGCCATCCCGATGTTCGCGCCGCCTACCTGGGCGAGGAGGACTGATGCTGCAAGTCAACCAACTGCAGGGCGGCTACGGCGCCAGCAAAGTGCTCTTCGGGGTGGACCTGGACATCGCGCCCCGCCAGGTCGTCTCATTGATCGGCCGCAATGGCATGGGCAAGACCACCACGGTCAAGACCCTCATGGGCATGCTGCCCGCGCAGGGCGGCAGCATCCTGCTGGACGGCAAGCCGATTGCCGGCATGGCCCCGCACCGCATCGCGCAACTGGGCATCGGCCTCGTGCCCGAAGGACGCCGCGTCTTCGGCTCCCTGACGGTCGAAGAAAACCTCGTCGCCACCGCCCGCAACACGCAAGCCGGCTGGCACGTCGGCCGGGTCTTCGACCTGTTCCCGCGCCTCAAGGAGCGCCGCACCCAATCGGCGCGCACCCTTTCGGGCGGCGAACAGCAGATGCTCGCCGTCGGCCGCGCCCTGCTCATCAACCCGCGCCTGCTCATCCTGGACGAAGCCACCGAAGGCCTCGCGCCCCTGATCCGCCAGGAAATCTGGAACTGCCTGCGCCGCCTGAAGGAAGAAGGGCAGACCATCCTCGTGATCGACAAGAACCTCAAGGAAATGGCCACCCTGGTCGATCGCCACCACGTCCTGGAAAAAGGCCGCGTCGTCTGGCAAGGCAGCCCCGCGGAACTGGCCGCGCAGCCGGAACTGGCGCACCGGTATCTGGGGGTGTAGAGGATGCGGCCTGATCCTAGCCCTGGTCCTGGTCCTGCGATTCGCAGAAACTCAAGCGATTCCCGAACGGATCGATCACCGCCATCACGCGCCCCCACGGCATCTCCTCCACGCAGGGCCGCATGTAGGCATAGCCCTTCGCGCTGACCTCCGCGTGAAACGCATCCACGCCCTGCATCCGCACGAACACCGCCGAGCCCGGCGTTGCATCGCCGTGGTGCTCGGACAAATGCAGCACAAGGTCGTCGCGATGCACCTGCGCATAGAGCGGAAACCCGGCCTCGAAGCGATGCTCCCAGTCCCAGGTGAAGCCCAGAAAATCCAGATAGAAATCGCGCGCCTTCTCCACCGAGAAAATGCGCAGGATCGGTATGGCGGCTTGCAGGTGCATGGCGGTGCCTTGGTAGGATGCGAAAAATCCAGCATAGACCACTCGCCCATCCATGCCCATCGCCACGCCCCTGCAGTGGCTGATCAAAGGACCGCCAGCATGAATGCCCGCGCGACGGCCGCTGAGGTGCAAGTCAATGCGGTGTCTGGCACCCCCGGAAAATCGCGCAGCGTCATCCCCCCGCCGCAAGACACTGCGTAAGCCCCACCAGGCCGCCCGCGCGGCCGCAGTGGGGCGGGCCCCGCAAGACGCTCCAAACCCACGCCGCTGCTCAATAGAACCTAAAGAACCCAACCCGCCCCAGCGACCGCCAAGCTCAAGCCACAGAGCCCGGCGTGGCGGCGGCCTGGGGTGCGCGGGGCGTGTAGATGCGCCCGAGGGAATCGGAAGGCAGGCGCCGAAGGGCGCCAACGACGATGACGACGGGGCAGTCCGGAGCGAAGGCTCCGGACCGCAATCGTAGCCCCGCGCGCCCCAGGCCGCCGACGCGCCGGGCGTCAGAAGAACGCGGCCCTACAACGGCCAAAAGCCCAGCATCAAAAGAACCCAGCCCTACTCCAGCCGCAACCGCCCGAAGAAACCAAAACGCCCGCCGGAAACAACTCCAACGGGCGTTCAAAAACCACATCGCAACAGGCATCCACCAAAGACGCCCATCGCCAAAAAGCATCAATTCAAGCTAGCACCCGAGATCTTCACAATCTCCTGATACTTCGCCTTCTCGGCCTTCACGAATTCGGCAAACGCCTCCGGCGTCATCGGACCCGCTTCGGACCCCATGGTCAGCAGACGCTGCTTGATGTCCGGCTGCGCCATCGCCTCGGCATACGCCTTGTTCAGCTTGGCCACCACCGGCGCCGGCGTGCCGCCCGTCGTGAACACCCCGAACCACGTGCCCAGGTCAAAGCCCTTCACGCCCGATTCCTCGACGGTAGGCACATCCGCCAGCAGCGACGAACGCTTGGCCGTCGTCACGGCCAGCGCCTTCACCTTGCCGTCCTTGATCAACGGCGCCGACGCCGCCAGATTGTCGAACATGAAATCCGACTGGCCCGACAGCAGCGCCAACTGCGCCGGCGCCGCGCCCTGGTAGGGGATGTGCTCGACCTTGATATCAGCCCGCGCCTTGAGCAGCTCGCCCGACAGATGGCCCGCGCTGCCGTTGCCGCCCGAGCCGTAATTCAGCTTGCCCGGATTCTTCTTCGCATAGTCGATCAGATCCGCCAGCTTCTCGATCTTGTTCTTCTGCGCGAACTCAAGATTCATCACCAGCACATTCGGCACCGCCGCCACGATCGTCACCGGCGCGAAATCCTTCACCGGGTCGTAAGGCAGATTCGCGAACAGCCAGGGATTGATCGCATGCGTCGCCACGGCGCCCATCACCAGCGTATAGCCGTCCGGCTGCGCCTTGGCCACGAGGTCGGCGCCGATGTTGCCGCCCGCGCCCGAACGGTTCTCCACGATCACCGGCTGGCCCAGCGACCCGCGCACCTTCTCGGCCAGCATGCGGGCCATCGTGTCCAGCGGACCGCCGGGCGGGTAGGGAACGACAAAGCGGATCGGCTTGGTCGGAAAATCGGTGGCCTGGGCCAGCGCGGGCGCGCCAAACGGCAGGGTCGCGGCCAGCGCCACGGCGCCTTGCAACAGGGCGCGGCGCGCGGCGCTGCGGGGGGTATTCGTCATGATTCGGTCTCCTCACTCTGGATCATTGGCGGTCAGTAGCATACCCCACGCACGTGAATGCCGTAACAAAGGGATACCGGGAAGATCGGCCGGACTTCCAAGGATTGGCCGCACCGGCGCACGCCCGGTCAGGCCGCCGCACCAACGCCAACCCGCCCGAATGAAACAGACCCCCGGTAGTTGGACTGGCGTCCACCCACGGGGGGTCCGTTCACAAAAGCGGCTTGGCGGATCAGTGCAAAATCTGGCTCAAGAAAAGCTTCGTCCGTTCGTTCTGCGGATTGTCGAAGAACTCGTCCGGCGTATTCTGTTCGATGATCTCGCCGCGGTCCATGAAGATCACGCGGTTCGCGACCTTGCGCGCAAAGCCCATTTCGTGCGTCACGCAGATCATCGTCATGCCGCTTTCCTGGGCCAGGCTGACCATCACGTCCAGCACCTCCTTCACCATTTCCGGATCCAGCGCCGACGTCGGCTCATCGAACAGCATGATCTTGGGATTCATGCACAGCGACCGCGCGATCGCCACGCGCTGCTGCTGCCCGCCCGACAGCTGGCCGGGAAACTTCTTGGCCTGCTCCGGAATCCGCACGCGCTCCAGATACTTCATCGCCGTCGCCTCGGCTTCCGCGCGCGGCTTCTTCAGCACCCACATCGGGCCCAGCGTCAGGTTCTCCAGCACCGTCAGGTGCGGGAACAGATTGAAATGCTGGAACACCATGCCCACGTCCTTGCGGATCGTCTCGATGTGCTTCAGGTCATTGGTGAGCTCCGTGCCGTCCACGATGATGTGGCCCTTCTGGTGTTCTTCCAGCCGGTTGATGCAGCGGATCATCGTGGACTTGCCCGAACCCGAAGGTCCGCACACCACGATGCGCTCGCCTGGCGCGACGTCCAGGTTGATGTTGCGCAACACGTGGAACTGGCCGTACCACTTGTTCACGTCCTGCAAACGAATAATGGCATCCGACATGCCTGTACTCCCGTAAGTATCGCTGGGCGCGCCCGCCTGGCGGCGGACGCGCGGCATATTGCTAGCGTGCGTGACCCGTGGCCAGGCGTTTTTCCAGCGCCTGGCTGTATTTGGACATGGAGAAGCAGAAGACGAAGTAGATCAGCGAAATGAACAGATACGCCTCCACCCCGAATCCGCGCCATGCCGCATCGGACAAGGCTGCCTTGGCCGCCAGCGTCAGGTCGAAGATGCCGATGATCACCACCAGCGACGTGTCCTTGAACAGCGCGATGAAGATGCTGACCAGCGGCGGAATCACGATCTTGAGCGCCTGCGGCAGAATGATCTTGCGCATCTGCTGCCAGTAATTCAGGCCCAGCGAATCCGCGCCCTCATACTGCCCCTTGGGGATCGCCTGCAGCCCGCCGCGCACCGTTTCCGCGATATAGGCCGCGGCGAACATGATGATGGCGATCTGCGCGCGCAAGAGCTTGTCGATCGAAAAGCCTTCCGGCAGGAAGAGCGGCAGCATCACCGACGACATGAACAGCAGGCTGATCAGCGGCACGCCGCGGATCAGCTCGATGTACACGACGCACAGCGCCTTGATGGCGGGCATCTTCGAGCGCCGGCCCAGGGCCAGCAGCACGCCGATCGGAAACGCAAAGGCGATGCCGAACGTGGACAGGATCAGCGTGAGCGGCAGGCCGCCCCAGCGCGCGTTTTCCACGTAGGTCAGGCCGAACACGCCGCCCCACATCAGGACCGCCACGGCCGTCAGCCCCACGGTCCAGATGACCGCGAGCTTCCAGTTCCAGAAGCGGCGGATGCCGCTGCAGACGATCACCGCCACCAGGATGAGGGTGGCGATCAACGGCCGCCATTGCTCGTCATACGGATAGGTGCCGAACAGGATCAGCCGGTGCTTTTCGATGATGAAGGCCCAGCAGGCGCCGCCCGAGGCGCGGCACTCCTGGGCGTTGGTCGCGCTGAAGTTGGCCTTGATGAAGGCCCACTCCACCAGCGCCGGCACCGACATCAGCAGGAACCACGCCAGCAGCACCGTGATGAGGATGTTCAGCGGCGACGAAAACAGCCGCGTCCTGAGCCAGGCCCATGGCCCGGTCTGGTTGCTCGGCGGCGGCAGGGCCTCGCTGGGGGTATGCGTAGTGCTGCTCATATCAACGCTCCACCAGCGCGATGCGCTTGTTGTACCAGTTCATGAAGATCGAGATCGACAGGCTGACCGTGAGGTACGCGCCCATGATGATGAGAATGCCCTCGATGGCCTGGCCCGTCTGGTTCAGCGTGGTGTTCACCACCGACACGATGTCGGGATAACCGATCGCCACGGCCAGCGAGCTGTTCTTGGTCAGGTTCAGGTACTGGCTGGTCATCGGGGGGATGATCACGCGCAGCGCCTGCGGCAGGATCACCAGGCGCAGCACCTTGGCGCGCGGCAGGCCCAGCGAACCCGCGGCTTCCCACTGGCCGTTGCTGACCGCCTGGATGCCCGAGCGCACGACTTCAGCGATGAACGCCGACGTGTAGATCACCAGGCCCGCCAGCAACGCGGCGAATTCCGGCGACAGCGTCAGGCCACCCGCGAAGTTGAAGCCCTTCAATTCCGGCATGTCCAGCTTCAGCGACGCGCCGCTCACCAGCCAGCCGATGACGGGAAAGGCGATCAGCAGGGCGATGGCTGCGCGGCCCAGCGGGAAAACCTGGCCGGTCGCTTCCTGGCGCTTCTTGCCCCAGTGGCCCAGCAGGATGATGGCCACGATGGCCAGCCCCAGGCCGGCCAGCATCCAGTCCAGCGAATTGCCTTCCAGCGCCGGCACTTTCAGGCCGCGGTTGGAGATGAAGACGCCCGGCAGCGGATTGTGCGCCTGGCGCGGACCCGGCATGTTCTCGGTGATGATCGCGTACCAGAAGAACAGTTGCAGCAGCAGCGGCACGTTGCGCATCACCTCGACGTAGACCGAGGTGATCTTGGACACCAGCCAGTTCTTGGACAGGCGGCCGATGCCGATGAGCGTGCCGAGGATGGTCGCCAGCACAATGCCGAGGACAGCCACGCGCAACGTGTTGAGCAGGCCGACCACGATGGCGCGGCCATAGGTGTCTGAGGGAGAGTAGGCAATGGCGGTTTCGCCAATTGCGAAGCCGGCCTCGCGGTCCAGGAAGCCGAAACCCGTGGCGATGTTGCGCACGGACAGGTTATGAAGCGTGTTCGATACCAGGAACCACACGGCCCAGGCTACCGCGGTCAGGGCAATCACCTGGTAGACCACGGAGCGCACGCCGGGATCGTTCCAGTTCAGACGCCGTGGGGGTGCCGAAATCGGGGCGTTTTTGTTGGGAGTCGTCATGATGAATCTACAGAAGTCGGACACCGGGTGACATGCCGCAATTGCCGCGCCACCCACTTCTGCCGCCCGCCCGAAGGCGGGTTAGGGCCTGTCAGGAAATACACGTCCTGTGCAGACAGGCCCTAGGCATGACGGAGAGCCGTGCTCCGCCATGCCAGGCAGCCGCGCGTCAGCGCACCGGCCAGCCGTACATCAAGCCACCTTGCTTGTACGAAGCGTTCAAACCGCGCTCCAGCTTCATCGCGCTGTTCTTGCCCAGCGTGGCTTCGAAGCTTTCGCCGTAGTTACCCACGTTCTTGATGATGTTGTAGGCCCACTTGTCGTCCACGCCCAGGTTCTTGCCCATGCCCGGGGTCACGCCCAGGATGCGCTGGATGTTGGGATTGGAGCTCTTGAGCATCTCATCGACGTTGGCCTTGGTGATGCCGTATTCCTCGGCCTCCAGCATGGCGTTCAGGGACCAGCGCACGACGTTGAACCACTGCTCATCGCCCTGGCGGACCATGGGGCCCAGCGGCTCCTTGGAGAAGTCTTCCGGCAGGATGACGAACTTGTCCGGGTTCTCGAGCGTGGTGCGGGTCGAAGCCAGTTGCGACTTGTCGGTCGTGAAGGCGTCGCAGCGGCCGGCCGAGAAGGCGCGGATGATTTCGTCGTACTTGTCGATCACGACCGGCTTGAATTCGATCTTCTGGCTGCGGAACCAGTCGGCCAGGTTCAGTTCGGTGGTGGTGCCCGGCTGCACGCAGACGGTGGCGCCGTTCAGTTCCTTCGCGCTCTTGATGTTCAGGTCCTTGGAGACCATGACGCCCTGGCTGTCGTAGTAGTTCACGCCCACGCCGATCAGGCCCAGCGTGGTGTCGCGGGTCAGCGTGACGGTGGTGTTGCGGGTCAGCACGTCGACTTCGCCGGATTGCAGCGCGGTGAAGCGCTGCTGGGTGTTCAAGGGCGTGAACTTGACCTTGGTGGCGTCGCCGAACATGGTCGAGGCGATGGCGCGGCACATGTCCACGTCGATGCCCTTGTATTCGCCCTTGCTGTCAGCGATGGAGAACCCCGGGATACCCGTCGAAACCCCACACTGGACAAACCCTTTCTTCTTGACGTTATCGAAGGTTGCGCCCGCATTGGCAGCCGAGGATGCGGCAAGCAGGGCAGCGCCAATGGCAGCGAGTTTCAGTACTTTCATCGTGATCTCCGTGTGGGATGAAGCGAATCCAAAGCGCGTGCCGGGTTGGGCCCACGCATTGGGCGGATGGTAGCGTCCGCAAAGCACGCGGCGCATCCGGGAATTCCCTTGAAATATAGGGACACTGGATGAAATGAAACGCTGTTTTTGACGAAAAACAGGGACGCGCTTTCAGGTTTACGGGCATCCGGTTCAGCCTGTCGAACGAGGCCATCGCCTGGACGACGCGCCACGAGGTGTAGGCCACCTTACTGTCCCCGAGTTACTATGGCGGCTTCATCTGACAGCCGCCATGATCGAATTCCAGCACGTATTCAAATCATATGGTCGCGGCCGCAATATCCTGGCCGACATCAACTTCCGCGTGAGCGCGGGAGAGTTCGTTTTCGTATCGGGGCCGTCCGGCGCCGGCAAGTCCACCCTGCTCAAGCTGATCGGCGGGCTTGAGCCCGCCAGCCGGGGCTCGATCCAGGTGAACGGCCAGCGTCTGGACAAGCTGCCCGCGCGCGCCCGGCCCTACCTGCGCCGCGCGGTGGGCGTCATCCTGCAGGACACGCACCTGCTGTTCGATCGCAGCGCGTTCGAAAACGTGATGTTGCCGCTGGCCGTCCAGGGCCATCCCTGGGAATCCGCCGCGTCGCGCGCCCGGGCGGCGCTGGACAAGGTCGGGCTGTCGGGCAAGGAAGACCTCAATCCCATCGAGCTCTCGGGCGGCGAACAGCAGCGCCTGGCAATCGCGCGGGCCATCGTCAACCGGCCCGCCATCCTGATCGCGGACGAACCCACCGCCAACCTCGACCACGACAACGCGCAGCGCATCATGAACGTGTTCCGCGACTTCAACCGCGTCGGCGTCACCACGCTGATCGCTTCGCACGACCAGGAACTCATGGCGCGCTACGCCACCCGCACCCTGCGCATCGATCCGGGCCGGTTCGCCGATTCCCACGGTCCCGCCACGCCTGCCGACGCCCACGCTCCCCACGCGGCGCCCGCGCGTCCCGGCCGCGCCGAGCCGGGCCTGGGCCATCCGGGAGAATCCGCATGAACGCCTGGCTGCGGCAACACCGCTACGCGCTGCTGGTCACCCTGCGCCGGCTGATCAAGCAGCCCTTCTCCTCGCTCGCCAATCTGCTGGTGATGGCCCTGGCGCTGGCGCTGCCATTGCTGGGCAGCGCCATCCTGGTCTCCGTGCAGCCGGTGGCGCGGCAGATGTCCGTCACCCCCGAGGTCACGGTTTTCATGCGGGTGGACGCGCCCTCGGGCGCCGCCGCGGACGTGGCCAAGCGCATCAAGGACGAGTACCCGCAGGAGGTGCGCGCCGTCCGTGTCGTGGGCCGCGACAGCGCCCTGGCCGATCTGCGCGCCAATCCGGCCTGGCAGGAGGCGCTGGCCGTGCTGCCGGGCAATCCGCTGCCGGACGCGGTCGTGGTCACGCTGGCCGACGGCGACAACCTCGCCGGGCGCGCCGACACGCTGGCCTCGGCCTGGAAGCAATGGAACCACGTGGACCTGGTGCAGCTCGATAGCGCCTGGGTCCAGCGGCTGGAAGCCATCCTGCGATTTGCCCGTATCGGCCTGGGCTTTCTGGCGGCCTGCGTGGCGGTCGTGGTGCTGGCCACGGTGTTCAACACCGTGCGCATGCAGGCGCTGTCGCAGCGCGAGGAAATCGGCGTGGCGCGGCTGGTCGGCGCCACCGAATCGTTCGTGCGCCGCCCCTTCCTGTATTTGGGCGCGCTGTCCGGCGCCCTGGCCTCGGTGCTGGCCATCGGGGTGGCGGCGGTCGCACTGTCCCCCCTGAATGACGCCCTGCTGGGCCTGGCCCGCAGTTACGGCGCCGAGTTCGCCCTGCACCTGCCCGGCGCCCCGGTCCTGATCGGCGCCGTCATCGCCGCCGCCGCGCTGGGCGCCCTGTCCGCGCGCTGGTCGGTCACCCGCAGCACGCGGTTCTAGCCCGGCCGGCCCCGCCCGACGCGGGAATCCGGGCGGCCTGCCCGGACCTGCGCCGGGCTTGCCCACCGACCGGCGGGTCTAAAGCTCCGTTTGACCCCCCTTCGTCCCCGTGATCCGGGGAAAGACCGCAAAAAGCCTGTGTACGATGGCTGCCAGCCCTTCGCGCAGGCGTCGCGCGAGCGGGCGGCATAGGGAAGTTCCAATAAACGACGCTTTGGTCTTGTTTACATAGTTTTCTCCCATGGACTGCCGGGATATGCAAGAATAAAGCGACATTTTTGTACATGTTTTGATACAAAGCCTGCTTCTTCCTGCATTTCCAGTGTCTCAATCGCCGTTTTTGCCCAGATATCAGTCCAATGGCCGCTCTTGAAGCCCGCGCAACACGTCACTACTACGACAGCGCGTTCCAATGTCAGGCAGTGAAGGTGCTCCCCAACGAGTACTACGTCACGAATGAAAACCTGATGATCTCGACCGTGCTCGGGTCCTGTGTCGCGGCGTGCATCCACGACCCGGTTACGCGCGTGGGCGGCATGAACCACTTCATGCTGCCCGAGGGCGACATGCAATCGCCCGCCTCGGCCACCATGCGCTATGGCGCGTTCGCCATGGAAGTGCTGATCAACGAACTGCTCAAGGCGGGCGCCTCGCGCGACCGCCTGGAAGCCAAGGTGTTCGGCGGCGGCGCGGTGCTGGCGGCGATGCAACAGATGAACATCGGCGAACGCAACGGCGAGTTCGTCCTGAACTATCTCAAGCTCGAAGGCATTCCCGTCAAGGCGCAGGATCTGGGCGACGTGCACGCGCGCCGCATCAATTATTTCCCGCACGACGGGCGCGTCATGGTGCGCAAGATGGCGCCGCACCACCAGCGCGCCGAAGAAATCATCGCCAAGCGCGAACAGGCCGCGGCGCAGAGTGCGGCGGCCAAGACGGCCACGCCGCAGCGCGTCGAGCGCTTCACCGCGCCCGGCGTGGAACGCTTCAACCGGCCGGGTGTGGAAAGCAGCCGTCCGGGGGTCGAACGGCTGAACCGTCCGGGCGTCGAACGCTTCGACCGCCCTGCCCGTCCCGGCGTCGAGCGCTTCGACACCGCCCTGACCCGCCGACCCAAGCCCGAAACCGCGGGCAAGTAAACGCGCAGCGGCTGGTTCTGGCCGACGGCGGACGGACCCGCCGCCCGGCCCCTACAATCACCGCATGTCCACGATCCGCCTCTTTTTCGCGCTGTGGCCCTCTCCCGCCCTGGCGGCGTCGCTGGCCGGGTGGGCGGAACAGGCCCGCCTGACCTGCGGCGGGCGCGCCATGCGCACCGAGACGCTGCACCTGACGCTGGCCTTCCTGGGTCCGGTCGACAGCGCGCTGGCTGACGAACTGGCCGCCGCCACGCCTGGACATCGGCTCACCCCGGGCGAGGCGCCGCTGGAACGGTACGGCGTCTTTGGCCGCCAGCGCATCCTCTGGGCGGGACCGGCGCAAACGCCTGCCGGCCTGCAGGCCGCGCATGACGACCTGTGGCAGTGGCTGTCCGGTTACGGACTGGCGCCGCCCCCGCAGCCGTTCCGCCCGCACGTCACCTTGCTGCGCAACATCGTTCACGCCCACCCGCCCGAGGAGCCCCCCGCGCCGCTAGCGTGGCGCTATGACCGCATGGTGCTGGTGGCGTCCGAATCGCTGACCGGCGGCAGCCGCTACCGCATCGTGGCGCAATCGCGCCCGCTGGACGGCTAGGGCACAATCCCAAGGTTGCCAACTCCTGGGTTCCCCATGATCATCCTGCTGGATCAAGACGGCGTGCTGGCCGATTTCGAACACGCCTTCATCGATGCGTGGCGCGAGCGCCATCCGGACATTGCGCCCGTGGCCTTCGAGGACCGCAAATCCTTCTACATCCGCGAGGATTACGCCCCCGAACTACGCGGCATGGCCGAGGCCATCTACACGGCGCCGGGCTTCATCCGCAACCTGCCGCCCGTGCCGGGCGCGCTGGACGCGGTCAAGGAACTGCTGGCGCTGGGCATGGACGTGCGCATCTGCTCGTCGCCGCTGTCGCAATTCGAGAACTGCGTGGCGGAAAAATACCTGTGGGTGGAAAAACACCTGGGCCGCGACGCCACCAGCCGGCTGATCCTCACCAAGGACAAGACCCTGGTGCAGGGCCACCTGCTGATCGACGACAAGCCCCACATCGAAGGCGCGGCGCGCCCGCGCTGGAAGCACATCCTGTTCGACGCGCCCTATAACCGCGAGGTCACGGACCGCCCGCGCATCAACTGGCAGAACTGGCGCGGCGTGCTGGCCGGCGAGCTCTATACGGCAGATGCCTGAGTCCGGCTGAGTCCTGTCCAACCGTCATCGTTTGGGACTATCCTGTGGAGTCGTACGCCCCACCCAGGAGGAGCCCGCGCCATGAATCTGTACCGTCTGCTCAAGCAGCGAGAGGCCGACCACAAGCCGTTGCGAGTTGCATTGTTGGGCGCCGGAAAGTTCGGCGCCATGTTCATGAGCCAGGCCCCGCGCACGCCGGGAATCCGCCTGGTGGCGGTGGCGGACCTGATGCCCGACCGCGCCCGCGCCGCGCTGACCCGCGTAGGCTGGCCCGCCAGCGCGCTCAACGCCGGCAGCATCAATGAGGCGTACAAGAGCGGCAAAGTCTATTTCTGCGACGACGCGCGCGCCGTCATCGCCAGTCCCGACGTGGACATCGTCATCGACGCCACCGGCCAGGCCGCCGCCGGCATCACCCATGTGCTGACCTGCTGCGAATACGGCAAGCACATCATCATGGTCAACGTCGAAGCCGACGCGCTGGCCGGCCCGCTGCTGGCGCGCCGCGCGCGCGAGGCGGGCATCGTCTATTCGCTGGCCTACGGCGACCAGCCGGCCCTGATCTGCGAAATGGTGGACTGGGCGCGAGCCAGCGGCTTTGAAGTCATGGCCGCCGGCAAGGGCACCAAGTACCTGCCGGAATTCCACACCTCCACGCCCGACACCGTCTGGCCCTATTACGGCTTCACCGCCGAAATGGTGGCGGCGGGAGACTTCAACGCGCAGATGTTCAACAGCTTCCTGGACGGCACCAAGAGCGCCATCGAGATGGCCGCGGTGTCCAACGCCACGGGTCTCTTGCCCTCGCCGTCCGGCCTGCATTTCCCCCCTTGCGGCGTGGACGACCTGGCGCGCGTGCTGCGTCCGCGCGAGGACGGCGGCATGCTGCATCATCGCGGACAGGTCGAAGTGATCTCGTCGCTGGAGCGCGACGGCCGGCCGGTGTTCCGCGACCTGCGCTGGGGCGTCTATGTCACGCTGGCGGCCGACAGCGACTACGTGCGGCGCTGCTTCCAGGAATATGGCCTGGTCACCGATCCCAGCGGCAACTTCACCGCCATGTACAAGCCCTACCACCTGATCGGCCTGGAGCTCGGCATCAGCGTGGCCAGCGTGGGCCTGCGGCGCGAGCCCACGGGCGCGCCGGCCGGCTGGCACGGCGACGTCGTGGCGACCGCCAAACGCGACCTGCAGCCCGGCCAGATCCTGGACGGCGAAGGCGGCTATACGGTGTACGGCCGCCTGATGCCCGCGCCCGATTCCGTCGAGGAGGGCTATCTGCCGCTGGGGCTGTCGCACAAGGTCAAGCTGAAGAATCCGGTGCGCCAGTCGCAGGCGATCCGCTGGCGCGACGTGGAATACGACGAGCGGTCCACCGCGGTGCAGTTCCGCCGCGAGATGGAACAGACCTTCGCCTAGGCGGCGACGGCGCGGGCGGCCCCGCTCAGACCGGCGCCGGCCGCTCCGCCTGGAACAGCCGCAGCCGGTCTGCCGCATTGCGCAGATGCTGTTCCGCCGCGCGGCCCGCCGCGTCCGGATCGCCGGATTCGATGGCGGCAAAGATGGCCTGGTGCTCGCTCTGCACCGCGGCCATGCGCTCGGCGTACATCCGCGCCGTGTTGTTGCGCGCGCTGCGGATGACGCGGCGCACGTTGGCTTCCAGGTAATCGTTCAGCGCCACCAGATGCGGGTTGTGCGTGGCCTGCACGATGGCCTGGTGGAATTGGTAGTCTTCCTCGTCGCCCAGCTTGTCGTTGATGAGCGCGTACTCCATGCCCACCAGCGCCTGGCGCATCTTCTTCAAGTCGGGCTCGGTGCGCCGCTGCGCCGCATAGCGCGCGGCGGTGACCTCGATGGACAGCATCAGCTCCAGGATGTGTTCCAGGTCCTGGTTGTCGCCCGGCGTGGGCGCGGCGATGCGAAAGGCGTTTTTCTGGAAATTGGGGTCGACGAACACGCCGCTGCCCTGCTGCGAGGTGATCAGCCCTTCGGACTTGAGGCGGGCCAGGGCTTCGCGCACGACCGCGCGGCTGACCGAGTGCATTTCGGTCAGTTGCTTTTCGGTCGGCAGGCGGTCGCCGGGGGCCAGCACGCCTTGGCGTATCTGCTCGGCCAGGGCCTCCGCCACCGCCGCGGACAGCGAGCTGCGGGGCGCGGCGCGCGTCGGATCGGGTTCTTGACTGGGCTGCATGTGGAATCGTTGGTACGTGAGGGCCGCGCGCGGACGCGGCGGCCGTGGTTATAGGAATGTCTCGCGTGGTGGTCCCGACAGGCTCGTGCGCGGCGGCGTCCCGGAAAATTATAGATTTGCCGGTTTTTCCAGGGCGTCGCGTCTTGCCACTTTACGCGATGTAGATCCCGCCATTGACCTGCATGACCTCGCCCGTCACGAACGCCGCCAGCGGCGAACACAGGAAGGCGATCGTCCCGGCGATTTCCTCGGCCGTGCCAAAGCGGCGCAGGGGCGTGCTTTCCAGCAATTGGGCGCCCTTCTGCCCGATCAGGTCGTGCGTCATGGACGTGGCGATGATGCCGGGCGCGACCGCGTTCACGCGGATCTGCGGCGCCAGTTCCAGCGCGAGGCTGCGGGTAAAGCTCTGCACCGCGCCCTTGGAGGCGGCGTAGGCGGCGTGCGCATAGCTGCCGCGCTGCGCGGCCAGCGACGTCAGCAGGACGATCGAGCCGTCGTGGCGCAGGTGGCGCTGCGCCGCGCGGCACGCGTAGAACGTGCCGTCCAGGTTGATGCGCATCAGCGTGCGCCAGGCCTCGTCGCTGGTGTCCTTCACGAGCTGTTCGGGATAGATGCCCGCGCAGTGGACCAGGTGGTCCAGCCCGCCGAAATGCCGGGCCGCCGCCTCGAAGACCCGTTCGCAATCATGCGAGACCGACACGTCCAGCGCGTGCGTGTACACGCGCTGCCCGCTGGGATCGAGTTCCGCCGCAACGTCCTGCAGCCGCGCATTGTCGATGTCGGTCAACACCAGCCGCGCGCCATGCGCGGCCATGAGGCGCGCCGTGGCCAGCCCGATGCCATTGCCCGCGCCGGTGATGGCGGCAACCTGCCCTTCGAACGAAATCATCCTGTCTCCTGAAGCTGTTTTGAGTCTGCGCTACACGCGGTCCGCGGGTTTTTCGCGCACCGCCCCGGTGATCAGATTGAACGCCTGAATCCGTTGCTTGACACGAGAAAAACGCTTGACCTATGATTTATCGGACAACTTTATAAAGTTGCCTGACAACTTGTACGGAAAGCTTAAATCAACCCGCGCTTCCCGGCAAGTCCGTCAGAAAAACACGGCGTCACGCCGCATAAACAGGCAGGGGACAACCAGGTGAACTTCACCGGCAGCACGACCGCATCCGCGCCATCGGCACGCCCGACGGCGCAACTCCAGACGCTCCGGCGGCCCCATGTTGCGTCCGGCCGGCACGCTGGCCCGGCGCATCGGCCGCCCGCGGTCCCCGCCATTCCCGCATCCACGCGCAGCTACACCCCCACGCCCCAGCGGCATGCGGGCGTGGCGGCCTGCGCGCCTGCCTGATCAACGCAATCACACACTCCCGTCCCACGGAGGAGACACGCATGAAATTGGCTTTCACCACCGGCCTGCTGTGCCTGGCAGGACTTACCGCAACGGCCCACGCCGCGCCCGTCAAGATCGGCCTGATCGAAACCCTGTCCGGGCCGCAGGCCTCGACCGGCCTGATGTTCCGCGCCGCCGTCAAATACGAGCTGGACCGCATCAACGCGGCCGGCGGCTGGAACGGCCAGCCGCTGGAACTGGTGGAGTTCGACAACCAGGGCGGCCCCGTGGGCGCCTCGGACCGCTTCCGCGCCGCGGCCGCCGAGGGCGTGCAGGTGCTGGTGCAGGGCTCGTCGTCGGCGATTTCCGGCCAGCTCACCGAAGACGTGCGCAAGCACAACCTGCGCAACCCGGGCAAGGAGATCGTGTTCCTGAACGTGGGCGGCGAGGCGCTGGAGCTGACCGGCCAGAAGTGCCACTTCTACCATTTCCGTTTCACCACCAACGCCGACCTGCGCGTGAAGGCGCTGACCTCGGTGATGTCGGCCGACGGCACGCTGGGCAAGCGCGTGTACGCCATCAACCAGAACTACTCCTGGGGCCAGGACATGGAAGGCGCGACCGAGCGCTTTGCCAAGCAGTATGGCTACGAGGTCGTGGGCAAGACGCTGCACGAGGTCAACAAGATCCAGGACTTCGCGCCCTACGTCGCGCGCATCCGCTCGGCCTCGCCCGACACGGTGATCACCGGCAACTGGTCCAACGACCTGCTGCTGCTCATGAAGGCCACGCAGGCGGGCGGCCTGAAGGTGCGCTTTGCCACGGTGTTCCTGGACCAGGTGGGCAACCTGGCCAACGCCGGCGAGGTCGCGCTGGGCCACTACATCGCGCACCCGTACAACATCGAAGCGGCCGGCGAGGAAGGCGCGGCGTTCGCCGAGGACTACAAGTCCAAGACCGGCCACTACCCCAGCTACACCGAACCGCAGACCGTGATCGGCGTGCGCTTCCTGGGCGAAGCCTTGAAGCAGGTCAAGCCGCAGGACGGCAAGCTGCCGGTGCCGGCACTGGCCGCCGCGC
Organism: Achromobacter sp. MFA1 R4; assembly: GCF_900156745.1. Lineage (NCBI taxonomy): Bacteria > Pseudomonadati > Pseudomonadota > Betaproteobacteria > Burkholderiales > Alcaligenaceae > Achromobacter > Achromobacter sp. MFA1 R4. The sequence continues at coordinate 1,488,082 of NZ_LT707065.1, forward strand.
TGGAGAAGGTCACCTACAAGTCGGCGCTGGGCGACTACACCATGCGCGCCGAAGACCACCAGGTGCAGTTGCCGATGGTGGTGTCCAAGGTCAGCAAGGATGCCAAGTACAAGGCCGACGGCACCGACATGGGCTTTGCGCCCGTCAAGGTGCTGGCCGCGGCGGACGTGTCCTCGCCGGTGCAGGCCACCTGCAAGATGCAACGCCCGAAGTGATGCCCTTGCGGCGGTCCGTGCGCTGACCCGCGCGCGGGCCGCCCTGGGCACATGACAAGCGCGCACCCGGCGCGGGCCGGGCAAAAACAACGTGCGCAATAGATCGCGGGACGCCCGGCGTCCCGCGCAAGAATCCTGGAGCGGACATGGAATACTTTACCGTCTCGCTGTTGAACGGCGTGATCTACGGCCTGCTGCTATTCATGGTGTCGGCAGGCTTGACACTGATTTTCGGGATGATGGGTGTGCTGAACTTCGCGCACGCCTCGTTCTACATGATCGGCGCGTATGCCGCCTACACCCTCACGCCCGTCACGGGCTTCTGGACGGCGCTGGTGCTGGCCACGGTCATCGCCGGGGTGCTGGGCATGGGCGTCGAACGCTTCTTCCTGCGCCGCGTGCACAAGTTCGGCCACGCGCAGGAACTGCTGGTGACCTTCGGCCTGGCGTTCATCGTCGCCGAACTCATCAAGCTGTTCTACGGCGACTTTCCCGTCGACTACCGGGTGCCGCAGTTCCTGAACTTCGCGGCGTTCCGCGTGTTTGACGCCGACTATCCGTTCTATCGCCTCTTGATGGGCGGCGTGTCGCTGGCGATGTTCGCGGCCATCTACCTGCTGCTGTCGCGCACCCGCGTGGGCATCGTGGTGCGATCGGCCATCTACCGGCCGCGCATGGCCGAGGCGCTGGGCCATAACGTGCCGCTCGTCTTCATGAGCGTGTTCGGCGTGGGCGCCGCGATGGCCGGACTGGCCGGCGCGGTGGCGGGCGCGTTCTACACCACCAACCCGAACATGGCATTGGAGCTGGGCGTGCTGGTGTTCGTGGTGGTCGTGGTGGGCGGCCTGGGTTCGCTGGAAGGCGCGATGATCGCGTCGCTCCTGATCGGCCTGATCAGCTCGTTCTCGGTCGGCATCGACGCCAGCCTGGCCACCCTGTTCGGCCTGTTCGGCGCCGGGGAATGGGCCGAAAGCGTGGGCGGCCTGATGACCGTGAAGGTATCCAGCCTGGCCGCGACGCTGCCGTTCCTCTTGATGCTGGTGGTGCTGCTGGTCAAGCCGTCGGGCCTGAAGGGAGAGCAGGCATGAGCCATACCGCGACTTCCACGCGTCGCGCCACGGGCGCGCTGCTGTTGATTCTGTGCGTGGCCGCGCTGTGTGCGCTGCCATGGCTGCTGCCTGCCGGCCAGCTTGTGGCGGCCGTGCAGATGCTGATCGCCGCGCTGTTCGCCTGCGCCTTCAACCTGCTGGCCGGCCAGGGCGGCATGCTGTCCTTCGGCCATGCCGCGTACTTTGGCGTCGGCACCTTCGCCACCATCCATGCGATGAATGCGCTGGGCGGGGCCGGGCTGCTGCCCACGCCATTGATGCCGCTCATCGGCGGCGTGGCCGGGCTGCTGTTCGGCGTGATCGCGGGCTGGTTCGCCACCATGCGGTCGGGCGTGTACTTTTCGATGATCACGCTGGCGCTGGCCGAGCTGCTGCACGCGCTTGCGCCGCACCTGAAAAGCGTGTTTGGCGGCGAAGCCGGCGTATCCGCCATGCGCATGCCGGCCTGGGGCTTCACGTTCGGTTCCGACATCGAGGTGTATTACCTGGTGCTGGCCTGGGTGCTGGTGTCGCTGGCGGCGCTGTATGGGCTGACGCGCACGCCGCTGGGCCGGCTGACGCTGGGGCTGCGCGAAAACGCCAGCCGCCTGCGTTACCTGGGCTACCGGCCGCATGCGCTCAAGACCATGGTGTTCGCGCTGTCGGCCATGTTCGCCGGGATCGCGGGCGGCCTGCAGGCGCTGAACATCGAAGCGGGCAACTACGTGCTGTTCGAGGTCAAGCTGTCCACGGATGCGGTGCTGTTCGCCTACATCGGCGGCGTCAACGCGTTCCTCGGCCCCGTGCTGGGCGCCTCGATCCTCACCTTCCTGTCGCAGACGCTGGCCGACATCACGCGGTCCTGGCTGCTGTACCAGGGCATCCTGTTCGTGCTGGTGATGCTGTTCGTGCCGGACGGCCTGGTCGGGCTGGTGCAGCGCGCCGCCAAGTCGCTGCGCGAGCGCGGGCTGGCCAACTGGCTGCCGCGCGCCGCGGTGTCGGTGGCCGGCGGCCTGCTGCTGACCGGCGCCACGGTCTTCACCGTGGAGCTGCTGCAACGCATGTTCGCGCGCGATTACCGCGCCCTGCTCGCCATGAACCCCGAGGCGGGCTGGCCCGCCATCCCGCTGTTCGGCCACGACTGGGCGCCCCTTGCCGTATCGACCTGGCTGGTGCCGCTGGCCCTGTTCGCCGCGGGCCTTGCGGCCTGCCGCTGGGCCCTGGCCCTGTGGCGCGACGCCGGCGAAGCCGCCCCCCTGCTGGAGCCCGCCCAATGAGCCACGACATCCTGACCCTGACCGACGTGCGCAAGTCCTTTGGCGACGCGCAGATCATCCGCGGCGTGAACCTGGCCATCGAAGCCGGCGAACGCCATGCCGTCATCGGTCCCAACGGCGCGGGCAAGTCCACGCTGTTCCACCTGATGTCCGGCTCGTTCGCGCCGACGTCGGGCGACATCAATCTGCGCTCTCGTTCCATCGGCGGCCTGGCCCCCGAAGCCATCAACCGGCTGGGGCTGGCGCGCTCGTTCCAGATCACCAACGTGTTCCCCCGCCTGTCCGTGCGCGAGAACCTGCGGCTGGCGGTGCAGCGCATGCATGGCCTGGTCTACAACTTCTGGCGGCCCATCGCGCGCAACCGCGCCGTGAACGAGGACGTGGACCGCCTGCTGGAAAAGGTGCGGCTGACGGCCAGGCAGCACACTGCCGCCGGCGACCTGAACTACTCCGAGCAGCGCTCGCTGGAAATCGGCATGACGCTGGCCTCGCGCCCCAAGGTCATCCTGCTGGACGAGCCCATGGCCGGCATGTCGCAGCACGAGGTCGACTACACGGTCGAACTGATCAAGGACGTGACGCGCGACTGCACGCTGCTGATCGTCGAGCACGACATGCAGGTGGTGTTCTCGCTGGCGGACCGCATCAGCGTGCTGGTCTACGGCGAAATCCTGGCGACCGGCACGCCCGACGCCATTCGCGGCGATGCCCGCGTGCGCGAAGCCTACCTGGGAGAGGAAACGGTATGACGACGCAATCCCCCCTCTTGTCGCTGCAAGGCGTGCATGCCCATTACGGCAAGAGCCACATCCTGCACGGCATCGACCTGTCGATCGGACGCGGCGAAGTCGTCAGCCTGCTGGGCCGCAACGGCGCGGGCCGCTCCACCACCATGAAGAGCGTCATGGGGCTGGTGGACGTGACCGGCGGCCGCATCGCCATCGAAGGCCGCGACATCACCAACAAGCGCCCCTTCGAGATCGCGCGCGCCGGACTGGCCTTCGTGCCCGAGGAACGCGAGGTCTTCGCCAACCTGACGGTGGACGAGAACCTGCGCATGGGCGAACAGCCCCGGCGCGACGACGCCCCGTACTGGACGGTGGCGCAGATGTTCGACTACTTCCCGCGCCTGAAGGAACGCCGCGACACCCGCGCCGGCAACCTGTCGGGTGGCGAGCAGCAGATGCTGACCATGTGCCGGTCGCTGCTGGGCAACCCCAAGGTCATCCTGATCGACGAACCCACCGAAGGGCTGGCGCCCAAGATCGTCGAGGTGATCGCCGATGTCATCCGGGATATCCACAAGCAGGGCGTGTCGGTGGTGCTGGTGGAACAGAAGCTGACGATCGCGCTGAAGGTGTCGACCCGCGTCAGCGTGATGGGCCACGGCCGCATCGTGTTCGAAGGACCGCCCGCGCAACTGCATGAGCGCCAGGACGTCGTCCAGGAATGGCTGGCGGTCTAGCCCGCCTACGTACTCATCCTTTACAGGCACACATCGTGGACAACACCACTGAAGTCATCCATCCGGAGTTGCGCGGCCAGGCAGTCGTCATCACCGGCGGCGCAAAGGGCATCGGCTACAGCACCGCGCTGGCGTTTGCGCGCCAGGGCGCGCGCGTCGCGCTGCTGGACATGGACCCGGACGCGCTGGATGCCGCCGTCGCCGGTCTGGCGGAGGCCGGCGCGGGAATTGGCGCGGGCACCGGCGCGCAGGCCATGGCCGTGCAGGCGTCCGTCACCGATGCCGACGCCGTCGAGCGCGCCTTCGCCCAGGTCGAGCAGGCCTGGGGCGGCATCGACGTGCTGGTCAACAACGCCGGCATCTCGGCCAACAAGCCCACGCTGGACGTCACCGTGGACGAATGGCGCCGCGCCGTGGACATCAACCTGACCGGCGTCTTCCTGTGCGCGCAGGCCGCGGGCCGGCGCATGGTGCCCGCGGGCGCGGGCTGCATCATCAATCTGGCCTCGATGTACGGCGTGGTGGCGGCCCCCGACCGCGCCGCCTACTGCGCCACCAAGGGCGCGGTGGTGCTGCTGACCGAGACCCTGGCGGTGGAATGGGGCCCGATGGGCGTGCGCGTCAACGCGCTGGCGCCCGGCTACGTCGAAACCGACCTGGTGCGCGACCTGGCCGCGCGCGGCCGGCTGGACCCCGAACGCCTGAAGCAACGCACGCCCCTGCGCCGTCTGGCGCAGCCGGCCGAAATGGCCGACCTGGCGGTTTTCCTGGCCTCGCGCCAGGCCGCCTACATCACCGGACACACCCTGGTGGCCGACGGCGGCTGGAGCCGCTACAGCTACCTCTGACGCTAACCGCACCGACGCACAAAAACACTGGAGATTCACTCATGGCCACCTACCAACCGCTCGAGCCCCAGGCGCCCTGGCGGCAACTGACGGCCGAGGCCTCGGACTGGCAGCAGGCGGACGCCGCGCTGCTCGGCACGATGCTGACGCAGCTGCACTGGATCCGCGCTTTTGAAGAAGCCGTGCTGGAACTGGCCGCCGAAGGCCTGGTGCACGGCCCCGCGCACTCGTCAGTGGGCCAGGAAGGCGGCGCCGTCGGTTCGGTGCTGGCCCTGGGCGCCGGCGACCAGATCAACGGCTCGCACCGCGGCCATCATCAGTTCCTGGCCAAGGCGCTGCAACACGTCGCGCCGCAGGGCCTGGACCCGCGCAACCCCCTCACGCCCGCCATCGACGAGGTCCTGCACAAGACCCTGGCCGAGATCATGGGCCTGGCGGACGGCTACTGCCGCGGCCGCGGCGGCAGCATGCACCTGCGCTGGCTGGAAGCGGGCGCGCTGGGCACCAACGCCATCGTCGGCGGCGGCGTGCCGCTGGCGGCCGGCGCGGCCTGGGCGCACAAGCACGCGGGCACCGACCGCGTGGCCGTGACGTACTTCGGCGACGGCGCGGTGAACATCGGCTCCGTGCTGGAAACGATGAACCTCACCGCCGCGTGGAAGACGCCGCTGTGCTTTTTCATCGAGAACAACCGCTACGCCGTGTCGACCACCGTGGAGGAATCCACCGCCGAACCGCGCCTGTCGGCGCGCGGCCTGGCCTTCAACATCCCGTCCTGGAAGGTCGACGGCATGGACCCGCTGGCCGTGCACCTGGCCATGTCCGAAGCCGTGGCGCACATGCGCGCCGGCAAGGGTCCGACCATCGTCGAAGTGGACGTCTACCGGTTCTTTCACCAGAACGGCCCCTTCCCTGGCAGCGCCTTCGGCTATCGCACCAAGGACGAGGAGGCAGCGTGGCGCCTGCGCGACCCGCTGGACCGCATCGCGTCGGAGATGATTGCCCGCAAACTGGTCACGCAGGCCGACGTGGACGCGCTGCGCCAGCGTTGCAAGGACGTGATGAAAGACGTGTCCGGCCGCCTGACGGAAGCGGCGGACGGCGGCAAGCGCCGCGTGCGCGCCGACCTGTGGCCCAGCCCGGACTTTCGCGACGTGGGCCTGCGCAGCGACGGCGCGGAACTGGACGGCCTGCGCTACCAGGAGGCCGCGGACCACGCCGGTGCAATGGTCGAACGCAAATTCGTCGATGCGGTCGCCGATGTGCTCGACCGCCGCATGGAAACGGACCCGGGGGTCGTGGTGCTGGGTGAGGACGTGCACCGCCTGAAGGGCGGCACCAACGGCGCCACGCGCGGCCTGAAAGACAAGTATCCGGATCGCGTGCTGGGCACGCCGATTTCCGAGAACGCCTTCGCCGGGCTGGGCGGCGGGCTGGCGATGGACGGCCGCTACCGGCCCGTCGTGGAATTCATGTACCCGGACTTCATGTGGGTCGCGGCGGACCAGATCTTCAACCAGATCGGCAAGGCGCGCCACATGTTTGGCGGCGACATCGACGTGCCCTTCGTGCTGCGCACCAAGGTCGCGATGGGCACGGGCTATGGCTCGCAGCATTCGATGGACCCGGCCGGCATCTTCGCCACCGCGCCCGGCTGGCGCATCGTCGCGCCCTCCACGCCCTACGAGTACGTCGGCCTGATGAACACGGCGCTGGCCTCCAAGGACCCGGTGCTGGTCATCGAGCACGTGGACTTGTACGCCTCGTCGGGCGAGGTGCCCGACGGCGACCTGGATTACGCCATTCCGTTCGGAAAGGCCCGCGTGCGCCGCGAAGGCGGCAAGGTCACCATCCTGACCTACCTGTCCATGGTCAGCCGCGCGCTCGCGGCCGCGGAGCAGGCTGGCGTAGACGCGGAAGTCATCGACCTGCGCACGCTGGACCGCGCCAGCCTGGACTGGGACACCATCGGCGCCAGCATCCAGAAGACCAACAACGTGCTGATCGTGGAGCAAGGCGCGCGCGGCACGTCCTACGGCGCCATGCTGGCCGACGAAATCCAGCGCCGCTACTTCGACTGGCTGGACCAGCCCATCAAGCGCGTCACCGGCGGCGAGGCTTCGCCCAGCATCTCCAAGGTGCTGGAACGCGCGGCATTCGCCGACACCGATGAGGTGGTCGCGGGCCTGGCCGACGTGCTGGCGGACCTGGGAGAACGGGCATGAGCGCGCTCTCGATGACCGTGCCGATGGAGGTCGGCCTGTGCTGCGCGGACCTGGATGCGCAGCTTGCGTTCTACACAGGCGTGATGGGCCTGACGCTGGTGAATCGCGTGACCGTGCCCGCCGACAAGGCCCGCGCCACGGGCCTGTCGCCGCACGGCTACGACGTGGCGCGCCTGCAGACCCCTTACGGCGAGCGCATCAAGCTGCTGCAACCGGCCGTCGCTCCGGAGCCCGCCGTGCGCGGCGCGGCCATCCTGGACCGCCAGGGCGCCGCCTACCTGACCTTCATCGTGCGCGACCTGCCCGGCGTGGTGCGCGCCCTGCAGGCGAAGGGCGTCGTCTTCGACAGCGCCCCCGCGCCGATGGAAGTGCGGACTGGCACCTGGCTCGCCTTCTTCCGCGACCCCGAAGGCAATGTGCTCGAACTGGTCGAATACGACGATCCCGCCGCCTACCGGCCCGACCTGGCCGCCTCCGCTGAATAGGAAGAACATCGTGGCATACCTCATCAAGCTCCCCTCTGTTGCCGCCGACGCCTCGGGCGGCGTGCTGCACCAGTGGCTCAAGCAGGAAGGCGAGCGCGTCGCCGTGGGCGATGCACTGGCGGAAATCGAAACTGAAAAGGCCATCGTCGAGATCAACGCCGAGCAGGCGGGCGTGCTGGGCCGCATCGTGGTCCAGGCCGGACCCGCGTCGGTGCCCATCAACACCGTGATCGGCGTGCTGGTCGCGGACGGCGAGGACGCGGCGGCCATTGACCGCGCGCTGGCCGAGCAAGGCGGCGCGGCTGTCGCGGCTTCGGCTGCCGGGGCACCGGCTGCCACAGCGCCGGCTTCCGCAGCACCGGCCGGCGGGAGATCGCCTGACCGCGCCCCCGCGTCGGCCGTGGCGCAGCAACCGGCGGGAGCCCCATCGTCTGCGGCGTCGCCGGCCAAGGCCGCCAGCGCGCCGATCCCCGGCGGCCGCCTCTTTGCCAGCCCCCTGGCCCGCCGCCTTGCCGCCCAATGGCACGTCGATCTGCTGGGCGTCACCGGCACCGGCCCGCACGGCCGCATCGTGCGCCGCGACGTGGAAGCTGCGCGCGACCGCGCACCCGCCGTGGCCCTGCCGGCCTCGTCGAGCGCCGCCCGCCCCGCCGCGCGCCGCGTGCCGCATACCGGCATGCGCCGCGCCATCGCCCGCCGCCTCACCGAAAGCAAGCAGCACGTGCCGCACTTCTACCTGACGGTCGATTGCCGCATGGACGCGCTGCTGGCCCTGCGCGCGCAAGCCAATCACGGCGGCGCCATCAAGCTGTCGGTCAACGACTTCATCGTGCGCGCCGCCGCGCTGGCCCTGCGCGAGGTGCCGGAAGTGAACGCCTCCTGGCACGACGACGACATCGAGTTCCACGCTGGCGCCGACATCTCGGTGGCAGTGGCGACCGACGGCGGCCTGGTCACGCCCATCGTGCGCGACGCGGACGTCAAGCCGCTGTCCGCCATCTCGGGCGAAATCGCCGAGCTGGCCGGACGCGCCAAGGTCAATCGCCTCAAGCCCGAGGAATTCACCGGCGGCTCGCTGACGGTCAGCAACCTGGGCATGTACGGCATCAGCCAGTTCGCCGCCATCATCAACCCGCCGCAGGCCGCGATCCTGGCCGTCGGCGCGGCCGAGCGCCGGCCGGTCGTGGACGAGGACGGGCAGCTTGCCGCCGCCACCGTGATGACCGTGACGCTGTCGGCCGACCACCGCGTGGTGGACGGCGCCGTCGGCGCGCGCTGGCTGGCCGCCTTCCGCGCGCTGATCGAAAACCCCGTGCGCATCCTGCTGTGAGTTCCGCCATGACGAAGACAAGTTTTGATCTGGCCGTGGTGGGCGGCGGCCCCGGCGGCTACGTCGCCGCCATCCGCGCCGCGCAGCTTGGCATGTCGGTGGCGCTGCTGGAACGCGCCGAACTGGGCGGCATCTGCCTGAACTGGGGCTGCATTCCCACCAAGGCGCTGCTGCACAGCGCCACGGTGCTGCGCGCCTGCCGCGAGGCCGCGCACTATGGCGTGGCGGGCGCGGGCGAGGCACGTCCCGATCTGGGCGCCATGGTCGCCCGGTCCCGCAAGGTCGCCGGCCGCCTGGGCCAGGGCGTGGCGCACCTGATGAAGAAGAACGGGGTGACCGTGTTCGCCGCCAGCGCCAGGCTTGCCGGGTCCGGCAAACTGGCGCTGGATAACGGCGCCACGCTGTCGGCCCGCCACATCATCCTGGCCACCGGGGCGCGCGCCCGCGAGCTGCCGGCGCTGCCCGTGGGCGAGCGCATCTGGGCCTACCGGCAGGCGCTGGCGCCCGCCGAGATCCCGGCATCGCTGCTGGTGGTGGGCGCGGGCGCCATCGGCGCGGAGTTCGCCAGCTTCTACCGCGCGGTCGGCGCCGACGTCACGCTGATCGACATGACGGCCGACATCCTGCCGCAGGAAGACGCGGAAATCTCGCAGCTCGCGCGCAAGGCCTTCGAAAAACAGGGCATCCGCGTGCTGACCCGCTGCGCGGTCACGGCGTCTTCGCCCACCGCCACGGGCGTCAAGGTGACGCTGCAACATGACGGCAAACCGTCGAACCAGGAGTTCGACCGCGTCATCGTCGCCGCCGGCATCGTCGGCAACGTCGAGAACCTGGGGCTGGAGCAGACCCGCGTCAAGGTCGAGAAAACGCACATCGTCACCGATGGGCTGTGCCGCACGGGCGAGGCGGGCGTCTATGCGATCGGCGACGTGGCCGGCGCGCCCTGGCTTGCCCACAAGGCCAGCCACGAGGCCGTGCTGTGCGTGGACGCCATCGCCGGCCTGCCCGCGCATCCCATCGACCCGCTGCGCATCCCGGCCTGCACTTATTCCTATCCGCAGGTGGCCAGCATCGGCATGACCGAAGCCCGCGCCCGCGAACACGCAAAGCAGACGGGCGGCGAAATCCGCGTGGGCAGGTTCACCTTCGCCGGTAACGGCAAGGCCATCGCCATGGGCGAGGACCAGGGGCTGGTCAAGACGGTGTTCGACGCGACATCGGGCGAACTGCTGGGCGCGCACATCATCCATCCCGAAGCGTCCGAACTCATCACGGGCTACGGGGTCGCGGCGTCGCTCGAGGCTACAGAGGAAGACCTGATGCACACGGTGTTCGCGCATCCGACGCTGTCGGAAACGCTGCACGAATCGGTGCTGTCGGCATTTGGGCGGGCGCTGCACGCGTAGGGCGGAATTCGAAACTTTTCGATGCCATCGGACCCACCGCTGGGACACCATTACTTGGTTTTCTTGCGTTTCCGATCCTGCGCACGCGAACGTCCCTCTCTCAGGATCCCCGAGATCCTGAATGAATCAAGCCACCGCAAGACCCGCCTCCCGACCGGGCGCATGGGCAGGCCGACTGGCCGCCTATCTGGGCCTGGCAATCACGGCGGCCAGCGCAATGGCGCTGGCCGCCGACCCGTATGCGGACTTCCTCCACGGGGCGCACGTCGGCATGTGGGCAGGCATGCTGCTCTTCGCGCCCGCCGCCTGTTATCTGGCATTTGCCAGACTGGGACGCCGACCCTGGCTAGCCGCCTGGGTCGGCTTTCTGTTGCCCCTGGTGTGCTGGCCCCTGTACTTCCAGCAGCGATTCGCCACGCCTGACGCTGACCAGGTCTACGACTACTGGGTGCTCGAAAGCGTCGAGTACCTGCCCATCAAGCGTTGGGCCACGCGCCGCCAGCACCTGGACCATGCGGGCGCGCTCGTGTGGGGACACTACATCGCCCAGGAGACGCGCAGGGTTCCGGTCGACACTGACGGAAGGCCGGTAGCCGAAGACACCCCTTGGCAGCACGCGTCCCATCAGTCCTGGACGTGCCCGGTCTGGAACGTGACGTACCTCGGGCCGTTCGTCGTGACCCACCATCACTGGACGACGCGGTACCTGCCCAACCACCGCGAACTCCCCGTGGATCTTGCAGGCTGCACGCGCGACGAGTGATGCGCCTGGAGTGATGTGCCTGGATTGTTGTGCCTGGATTGATGCGCCCAAGAAGTGGCGGGACGGCGCGCCTCGCGCCAGCCTCAAATCCTTTCCACGTAGAAATCCAGGAAACACGCAATGCGCCGCGAAAGCTGCGTGTTGCGGTGATAGACGGCGTGCATGGGCTGCAGCTGATCGGTGTATTCGCTTTCCATCACCTTCACCAGGCGGCCAGCCTGGATGTCCTCCCGCACCACGAAATCCGACAGGCAGGCGATGCCCACGCCGCGCAACGCAAGCTGCCGCTGCGTCTCGCCGCTGGACGTGGCGAGCGTCGGCGTCGCCTGGTAGCTGGTGCCGCCGGCATGGCGCAGCGGCCACGCATTCAGGCTTTCCGGCTGGGTGAAGCCCAGCAGCTCATGATCCGCCAGATCCTCCACCGTCCTGGGCACGCCGCGCCGGGCCAGGTAGTCCGGACTGGCCATCAGCCAGCGCGGAGATGGGCGAAACACACGCGCATGCAGGGTGGAATCCGTCAACGGCCCCATGCGCAGCGCGACATCGGTGCGATGCTCCATCAGATCCACGATGCGGTCGTTGCTGGTCAGTTCCAGCGAGATCTCGGGATAGGCTTGCCGGAACTCGGCAACGTGCGGCACCACGCAGTGCAGCATCACCGGCACCGACGCATCCACGCGCAGGCGGCCGGCCGGGCGTTGATGCACCATGCGCATGCACTCCTCGGCCTCTTCAAGCGCGGCCACGATCTGGCGCGCCTTGGGCAGGAAATGCCGGCCTTCTTCGGTCAGCTCCATGCGGCGCGTGGTCCGGTTGAGCAGCGTGACGCCCAGGTCTTCCTCCAGCCGATGCAGGCCGCGGCTGACTCCCGACGCGGTCTGGCCGAGCATTTCGGCGGCGGCGCTCAGCGAACCGGCGTCGACCACGCCCAGGAAAAGACGCAAGGCTTCGGAGTTCAGGGACATGGTTTAGCGCTCCTTGCGGCTAATTCGCCAGCCTGTCGGCCGCCGTCTGCAAGCCGTCCAGGATACTGTCGGCCACGTGCTGGGGGAATTCCGGGGGCAATATCGCGCGGACACGACGCACGACATCGGGCGTGCGCGACACCAGATCGTCGACCACCGCCTCCGCCCCGCGGCCGTCGGGCGTCACGACGCCGTGTTCGGTCCCCACGGCAAGCCAGTGCCGCCTGAGAATATCGCGCATGACCCAGTGGGCGTTCTTTGTTCGCACGGCCATGGCCATGCGTGCCTTGAACGGCGACAGCTGGTTGGCGCCGGTACCGATGACGGGATAGGCGGACAGTACGTCATACAGCGGCGTGAGCTCGTACGCACCGCCGGGACGCAGGAAAATGCTGAAGTTTTTTGCGTGGCCATCCGTGGCGCGCAGCATCCAGAACAGGACCTGCGACTGGAAAAAAATGCGCCGGTCCCGATCAGGCTGGCGCGAGGTGCCTAGCAGTTTCATGATGCTGCGCACGCCAGGCCCGCCGTCGGATTCGTACTTCAAATGCGGCGGCGTTCCCGTGGCCTGGCACATGTCTTCCTGCGGCAACCGGATCAGCCAGCGCTTGCCATCATCGTCACGCCACCACGTCCGGTCGAACCGCTCGACCGCCAGCACCTTCATGTCCTCGAACATCAACGGCTGGGTGCGGGCCACCGGCAGCCCATAAGCATGGAGGATCTCGGAACACAGCCACTCGTTCTCTACCGAGTGGCTCATGTCGAACTTCAAGTTGCCGACGAGGCCGAGCGGCATCTTGAAGATATGCGTCGTCGGCGTGGCGCCGTGAGGCCTGCACCAGCGGCCATCGAGCCACAGCATGGCCGTCTTTTCCTGCGCCCCGGCGATCGAGATGCGGAACCCGTCATCGTCGTCCGCATTGCGGCCGGCCAAGGGTCCGGCCGTCAGGGTGCCGCGCAGCGCCTGAGCCACTTGCGCATCGCTGAGCGCAATGGCGTCGACCTGCGTCACGGGCCCAGGCGCGACGCCGCGGGGCATGACCTGAACAGCGCCCACACAATCCCGGCCAACTTCGGCCAACAACGAGAACGCATCGGTGGAACCCACCTGGAACCGCCGTGCGACACGTTCGCGAATGTTCTGGCTGTCGGGCAGCAGGTTCTCGAAATAGCTGCGCACGGCTTGCCCCCGATGCGGCGGGTTGCCCGGCGTGAAGGGGAGCGACAGCGAGAGCGGCCGCCCCCGGTCGGAGGCGACCCATGCCGCGTCGTATTGGAGGCTCTCGCCAATCTGGGGCTGAACGCTCCAGACGCCCACGAAGTCCCCGTTCATCCAGAGATCCAGCGCGCGGTGGTGCGAACGTCGGCCCATGGCTACCAATCCGGCGTGGCCGATGCTTTGGACGCGGAGGACGTTGCACGTTGGCGCAACACGACTTCCACGCCCAGGATGCCGAGAATCTCCAGCAACCTGTCAGCGCCAAGCTTGCCGGCGTTGCGCTCAAACGCCGAAAGCGTTTGCTGCGTGACGCCCAGACGCAGGGCAGCCGCAGCCTGGGTCAGGCCAGCCTGTTTGCGGAAGGCCCGGAGCAAGGCGGGAAGCTGGTCCGCCGTGCGGACGATGAAGTCGGACATGCCAACCCTTGATGGTGGAGGTTTACAGATTCTAGGTTGTAAAACTGAAATACGCAATGTAGGCTGTATTTCATGAATACAATTTATACGCTGTATTTTCACATTACAGCCCGGAACCTGTAAGCGGAATATGCCTTCCAAAGAAAAAAGCGGCGCACGAAGTGCGCCGCCTTTCACATCAACCCGCCATCAAACGATCAGCGCTTGCCCTTCAGCTTGAGCTGCGACAGATCGCGCACCGCGCCGCGATCCGCCGACGTGGCCAACGCGGCATAGGCCTGCAGCGCCTGCGACACCACGCGTTCGCGGCCCACCGGCTCCCAGCCGTCGGCGCGCGCGTCCATCGCGGCGCGGCGGCGGGCCAGTTCGTCATCAGACACGGCAAGGTGGATCTTGCGGTTGGGGATGTCGATCTCGATCGTGTCGCCTTCTTCGACCAGGCCGATGGTGCCGCCTTCGGCCGCTTCCGGCGAGGCGTGGCCGATGACCAGACCCGACGAGCCGCCCGAGAAGCGGCCATCGGTGAAGAGCGCGCAGGTCTTGCCCAGGCCCTTGGACTTCAGGTAGGACGTGGGATACAGCATTTCCTGCATGCCGGGGCCGCCCTTGGGGCCTTCGTAGCGGATCACCACCACGTCGCCCGCGACGACCTTGTCGCCCAGGATGCCTTCGACGGCGTCGTCCTGGCTTTCGAAGACGCGCGCGCGGCCCGTGAAGACCCACTGCGACTCGTCCACGCCGGCCGTCTTCACGATGCAGCCCTTTTCCGCCAGGTTGCCGTACAGCACGGCCAGGCCGCCGTCCTTGGAATAGGCGTTTTCCTTGCTGCGGATGCAACCCGTCTTGCGGTCGGTGTCCAGCGTCAGGAACGTGGCGTCCTGGCTGAAGGCCACCGTGGTCGGGATGCCGCCGGGCGCCGCGCGGTAGAACTTCTGCGCGGCTTCGCCGGCGCCGCCGGCCACGTCCCATTGCTGGATGGCGTTGCCCAGCGTGCCGCTGTGCACGTTGCCGCAGGACAGGTCCAGCAGATCGGCGCGCGCCAGTTCACCCAGGATGCCCAGGATACCGCCGGCGCGGTGCACGTCTTCGATGTGGTACTTGTCGGTGGCGGGCGCCGCCTTGCACAGGCACGGCACCTTGCGCGAGATGCGGTCGATGTCGGCCATGGTGAAGTCCACGCCGGCTTCCTGCGCGGCGGCCAACAGGTGCAGCACGGTGTTGGTGGAACCGCCCATCGCCACGTCCAGCGCCATCGCGTTCTGGAACGCGCTCTTGGTGGCGATGCTGCGCGGCAGGACGGATTCGTCTTCTTCGACGTAGTAGCGGCGGCACAGGTCCACGACCAGGCGGCCGGCCTGCTCGAACAGGCCCTTGCGCCACGCGTGCGTGGCGACGATGGTGCCGTTGCCCGGCAGCGCCAGGCCGATGGCTTCGGTCAGGCAGTTCATCGAGTTCGCGGTGAACATGCCGGAACAGGAGCCGCAGGTCGGGCACGCGCTGCGCTCGACTTCGGCCACCTCGGCGTCCGACACGTTGGGGTCGGCGGCCTTGATCATGGCGTCGACGAGGTCGATCTTGGCGATGACCTTGCCGTCGGTGGGCGACTTGACCTTGCCCGCTTCCATCGGACCGCCCGACACGAAGACGACCGGGATATTCAGGCGCATGGCGGCCATCAGCATCCCCGGGGTGATCTTGTCGCAGTTGGAGATGCAGACCATGGCGTCGGCGCAGTGCGCGTTGACCATGTACTCCACCGAGTCCGCGATCAGCTCGCGCGAGGGCAGCGAATACAGCATGCCGCCGTGACCCATGGCGATGCCATCGTCCACGGCGATGGTGTTGAATTCCTTGGCGACGCCGCCGGCGGCCTCGATTTCCTTGGCCACCAGCGCGCCCAGGTCGCGCAGGTGCACGTGGCCCGGGACGAACTGCGTGAACGAGTTCACCACGGCGATGATCGGCTTGCCGAAGTCGCCATCCTTCATGCCGGTGGCGCGCCAGAGGGCGCGGGCGCCGGCCATGTTGCGGCCGTGGGTCGAAGTGCGGGAACGGTAGTGCGGCATGATCTGTCTCGGGCTGGTGCTGTTAGCTTGGGCGGCAAAACGGTAAATAATACGCTGGATCCGGGGCCGGCCGCCTCGCGGCCGCCCTGAAAAGGACGATTGGCCGTCAGGCGGACGCCACGCCGCGCACTGCCCAAGCGCTGGCCGGCGCGGCCGGCCCCGCGCGCTGCCGCATCACGGGGTGCGGGGCCGCAGCGCCAGCAACGCGTCCTGCAGGTGTCGCAACCCGCGGCTGAGCGGCTTGTCGCGGCGCAGGACGATGGCCAGGTCGCGCGACTGGCGCGGCGTCAGGGTCCGCACCGCCAGCGCCTCGCGCCGGCCCGCGCCCGATACGGCCAGTCCAGGCAGCACCGCGCACCCCAGCCCCGCCCCGACGATCTCCTTCATCGCTTCCGTGCTGCCCAGCTCCATGATCGGCTTGGCCGCCACGCCCGCGGCCTCGAACCAGTCGTCCACGAGCCGCCGCGTGCGCGCGCCGGGCTCGAACAGCACGAGCGGCAGCCGCGCCAGCGA
This sequence comes from Achromobacter sp. MFA1 R4, assembly GCF_900156745.1. NCBI lineage: Bacteria > Pseudomonadati > Pseudomonadota > Betaproteobacteria > Burkholderiales > Alcaligenaceae > Achromobacter > Achromobacter sp. MFA1 R4. The sequence goes on from NZ_LT707065.1 coordinate 1,504,366, forward strand.
CTGCGGCGTCACGACCTCGGGAATGGCGGCGGCGTCGCGCGCCGGGAAGATCGCCACGAACTCGTCTTCCATCACGGTCGTCACCTGGAACATGCGGCCCGGCGCGGGCAGCGTGATCAGGACGATGTCCAGCGTATTGGCCTCCAGCCCGCGCAGCATGTCCGCCGTATTGCCCGTGCTGGCCACGATATCCAGTGCCGGAAACCGCTGGCGCAGGTCGGCCAGCACCGGCGGCAGCAGATAGGTGCAGGCCGTGGCCCCCGTGCCCAGCCGGATGCGCCCGGACACCTGCGACGCATGCGCGGTCATGGCCTGTTCGGCCTGCGCCAGCGCGCCGTCGATCACGCGGATATGGGCCAGCAATTCCAGCCCCGCCGCCGTCGGTCCCGCGCGCCTTCCCACCCGCTCCACCAGCTTCAGTCCGAAGCGCCGCTCAAGCTGCCGGATCTGCAGGCTGACCGCCGGCTGCGTCACCCCGCCCCGCTCGGCGGCGGCGGAGAAACTGCCCAGTTCGACGACCTGCGCGAATGTGCGCAAATGGTCCAGGTTCAGGCCACGCATGACTCAATCCAAAGTTTTTCTTATGAAAATCATAATAGACCAAAGCTTTATTAATGAAATGGCTTGGCTCACACTGGCGCATGTCCGTAAGAAATCCAGACGGACCGATCCTGAATCGCCCTTTCACCGCTCAATCCGCACTGACCCGCCGGCCGCCCATGTCGCCCCATTCGCCCACCGTCCTCATCCGCGACAGCGCGGAAGCCGATCTGCCCGCCATCAAGACCATCTACGCGCACCACGTGGAGCACGGCACCGCCTCGTTCGAACTCGAGCCGCCCTCCATCGCCGAGATGCGCCAGCGCCGCGCCGGCGTCCTGGAAAAGGAAATGCCCTACCTGGTCGCTGAAATCAACGGCGAAGTCGTGGGCTACGCCTATGTCACGCCGTACCGCCCCCGCCCGGCCTACCGGCACACCGTCGAAGACTCCGTCTACGTCAAGGCCGGCCGCGCCGGGCTGGGCATCGGCGGCAAGCTGCTCGCCGAGCTGATCGCGCGCTGCACGGCCGCCGGGTGGCGCCAGATGCTGGCCGTGGTCGGCGACAGCCGCAACGCCGCCTCGCTCGCCCTGCACGCCAGCCAGGGCTTTCATCCGGTTGGCACGCTGCGGTCAGTGGGTCACAAACACGGCGAGTGGCGCGACACCGTCCTCATGCAGCGCAGCCTGGGCGAAGGCGACACCACGCCGCCGCAGCGGCCATGATCCGAGCGCGCGCCGTCGTCTGCCTGGGTCTGACCCAGCTCGTCGGCTGGGGCGTCACCTTCTACCTGATCGGCGCCCTGGGTCCGGCCATGAGCGCCGACCTGGGCTGGAACACCGCCACCGTCTACGGCGGCTTCTCGGCCGCCATCGTCGTGATGGCGCTGGTCTCGCCCGCCGCGGGCGCTGCGGTGGACCGCTGGGGCGGCCACCTCGTCATGCCCGCCGGCGCCGTGCTGTCCGCCTTGGGCTGCGCCCTGCTTGCCATCACGCACACGCACGTCCTCTACTTCGCGGCCTGGGCGGCGCTGGGCGTCGGCATGCGCCTGTGCCTGTACGACGCCGCTTTCGCGGCCCTCGCCCGCGCGGCCGGCCCCGCCGCGCGCCGGCCCATGTCGCAGATCACCCTGTTCGGCGGCCTGGCGTCCACCGTCATGTGGCCCGTCGGCCACTTCCTTGCCGAATGGCTCGGCTGGCGCGGCGCCGCCTTGTGCTATGCCGCGTTCGCGCTCGCCACCCTTCCCCTCTACCTGGCCCTGCCGCGCCGCCGCTACACCGCCCCCACCGCCGCCCCCGGCACAACCGCCACCGGCCTGACGCGCACCGCGCGCGAACGCCGCCTCGCCGGCATCCTGTACGCCGTCATGGCCATGCTGACGAACTTCCTGGCCGCCGGCAACGCCGCCCACCTTTTCTCCCTGCTCACCGGCCTGGGGCTGGCCGCCGCGGCCGCCGTCAGCGTGGCCGCCCTGTGGGGCATCGGCCAGTTCGCCGCTCGTCTGGGGGATGTCCTCGTGGGCGCCCGCCTGCACCCCTTGACCCTCAACCTGGCGGTGGGCATTGCGCTGCCGCTCTGCTTTCTGCTGCCCTTGATTCCCGGCGGCCACCTGTACGCCACCGCCGCCTACACCCTGCTCTACGGCGCCTGCAACGGCCTCATGACCATCACGCGCGGCACCCTGCCTTTGGCCCTCTTCGACTTCCGCAGCTATGGGGTGCTGGTCGGCTCCCTGCTGATCCCCAGCTTCCTGCTCACGGCCGCCGCGCCCGTCGCCTACGCGTTCATCATCGAATGGCAGGGCGCACGCGCCGCCCTGCTGATTTCCGCCACGCTCGCCGCCTTCATCGCGGCCGCGGCCATTGCGTTGAGATGGAAGTTCATTGGGCGGGTGAATGAGGGGACGCAGGCAGAAGGCCAAGCGCGCGGCGACGCGGCTGCGGCGCAAGACACGGTGTGAGGGGCTGGCGCGCAAGACCCTGCCTGCATTCCATGTCCAAGCGAAGCGCATAGGACGGCGCCTAGTTTCAGCACGCGCCAACTCGGGTAGGCTGGATCGGGAGCTACGCCTCGACAGTCAAGCAGATCGCGCAAGAATCGATACTGGACGTCATCTTGAATGCAATGCGCACATCAGCGTCCCGCCAATGCAGAAAATTTCGCAGATGATCCTTGTTGTGACCGCTCTTTTTCCGCGGGTTCCGATGGCGTCTCCCGATGCCCATGCTCAGAGCGAACGGGAACTGCGCACTGAATGTGCGTATGAATTAACCGGGGTAAGGGAATGCCTTCAAAAGAAGGCGCAGGCCACCGAGGTGGAACTCAAAGAAGCGGAAAAAAAGTTGCTCGATCGGCTGACAAAGTGGGATGAGGATTCCAAGTACGTGGACCAAGCCAAAGCCAAACTCATCGCATCAAACAAGGCTTTCGGAAAATACCGCGACGCGCAATGCGCGTTCGCTTCAGCGTTGGGCGGAGGAGCAATCGGAAACGCTCTAGAGATGGGCCGTTTGGCTTGCGTTGCGGAACTCAACGGCAGACGGGCCCTTCAACTACGTGACCTGGTTTCCGACTTGCCCATGAAGTAGCGCTCAATGAGCCGGCCGCAATCCGGATCCTGACACCCCCAAGCCTCGCACTCGGCTTGCAGCCAAGCCAAGGCCCCGCAAACACCCAGGGCCTGCCGGCCTCACCCGCTCACCCCTCGGCAGCAGACGCCACCACCCACTTCTCCCATCCGATCTTCCTCAGCTTGCAAGCCGGGCATTCCCCGCAGCCGTACCCCCAGTCATGCCGGGCTCCGCGCTCGCCCAGGTAGCACGTATGGCTTTCCTCGACGATCGTCTCGACCAGCGCATCTCCGCCCAGCGCATGCGCCAGCGCCCAGGTCTCGGACTTGTCGATCCACATCAGCGGCGTCTCGATCGTCACCCGCGATCCCAGCCCCAGACCCAGCGCCACTTGCTGCGCCTTGATCGTGTCGTCGCGGCAATCCGGATAGCCGGAGAAGTCCGTCTCGCACATGCCACCCACCAGCACGTCCAGTTGACGCCGATAGCCCAGCGCCGCGGCCAGCGTCAGGAAGAGCAGATTGCGTCCCGGCACGAACGTGTTCGGCAGCCCGTTGGCCTGCATCTCGATCGCCCGATCGCTGGTCATGGCGGTATCGCCCACCTGGCCCAGCACCTTCAGGTCCAGCAGATGGTCCTCGCCCAGCCGCGGCGCCCAGTCGGGGAAGTTCGCGCGGATGTCGCGCAGCACGTTCAGGCGCGCCGACAGTTCGATGTGATGGCGCTGACCGTAATCGAACGCCACCGTTTCCACATGGGCATAGCGGTCCAGCGCCCAGGCCAGGCAAGTGGTGGAGTCCTGGCCGCCCGAAAACAGCACGAGCGCGCGACGTTGATGATTTTGCATAAAGGGGGCTTCTGGAATGACGAAGGGACAACTGGAACTTTAACCGAGCAAATGGGCTTGCCCGTAAGGAACGCTGCGTAAAATCGACCGATCGACTTCCAGGTTTGTCCGCAACGTCCCCTTAGACCTTTCCCTTTCCAACGGCCTCCCTACGGATCTCCGCACGATGAATGCCAAGCGCACGCAGTCCGATTCCGCAGCACCCTTGCGTCACGATATCCGGCTGTTAGGCCGACTGTTAGGAGAGGTCATCGAAGAATGCGAAGGCAAGCGCGTCTTCGACACCATCGAGACCCTGCGCCGCACCGCCGTCAAGTTCCGCCGCGAAGGCGACGACGCCGACAGCAAGCTGCTCGAACAGCGCGTCAAGCGGCTGCAGGGCAGCGACCCCAACTCCGTCGCGCGCGCCTTCAGCTACTTCCTGCACCTGGCCAACATCGCCGAAGACCGCGACCAGAACCGCCGCCAGCGCGAACGCGCCCTGACCGACGCCACGCCCGCGCGCGGCAGCCTGCGCGAAGCCATCCAGATCCTGGGCGGACAAGGCGTTGGCCTCGCGCGCATCCGCCGGCTGCTGGCCGAAGCCTGCGTCATGCCCGTGCTCACCGCGCATCCCACCGAAGTGCAGCGCAAGAGCACCCTGGACGTGCACCGCGAGATCTCCACCGCGCTCGCGCAGCGCGAAGCCCAGCTCACGCCCGACGAGCTGGCCGAGCTCGACACCGCCCTGCTCGGCCGCGTCGCCACCCTGTGGCAGACCCGCATGCTGCGCTACACGCGCCTGACGGTCGCCGACGAAATCGAAAACGCGCTCTCGTACTACCGCAGCACCTTCCTGCAGGTCATCCCGCGCCTGTACGGCGACCTGTCCAAGCTGCTCAACCGCGAATCCGCCAAGCCCTTCGCCGCGCCGGCCCCGCCCCTGGAGCCCTTCCTGCGCATGGGAAGCTGGATCGGCGGCGACCGCGACGGCAACCCCAACGTCGACGCCGCCACCCTCGAACGCGCCCTGCTGCGCCAGGCCACCGTCCTCTTCGAGCACTACCTGCAGGAAGTCCACGCGCTGGGCGCCGAACTGTCCATCACCACCCTGCTCATCGCCGTCGACCCGCAACTGCTGGCGCTGGCCGAGCGCAGCGGCGACGACTCGCCGCACCGCCGCGACGAACCCTACCGCCGCGCCCTCGTCGGCATCTACGCCCGCCTTGCCGCCACCGCGCAGCGCCTGACCGGCCAGAACCTCGCCCGCCGCAGCACCGTCGCGGCGCCCGCCTATGACGCGCCCCAGGAGCTGGCGGCCGACCTGGCCATCATCGCCGCCTCGCTTGCCGCCCACCACGGCGCCCCCGTCGCCAAGCTGCGCCTGTCCGGCCTGCAGCAGGCCGTCGAAGTCTTCGGCTTTCACCTCGCCACGGTCGATCTGCGCCAAAGCTCGGACGTCCACGAAAACGCGCTCGCCGAACTCTTCTCCCGCGCCGGCGTCACGCACGACGGCAAGCCCCTGGACTACCTGGCGCTGTCCGAAGACGAACGCGTCGCGCTGCTGCGCGCCGAACTCGCCCAGGCGCGCCCGCTCGCCTCGCCCTGGATCGCCTACAGCGAAGACACCACCCGCGAACTCGCCGTCTTGCGCGCCGCCGCCGCCGGCCGCGCGCGCTACGGCAAGCAGGCCGTGCGCCAGACCATCGTCTCCCACACCGAGACCCTGAGCGACCTGCTCGAAGTCATGGTCCTGCAAAAAGAAGCCGGCCTCATCGCGCCCGCCGGCCAGGACATCCTCCCCGAAGACGGCCTCATGGTCGTGCCGCTCTTCGAAACCATCCCCGACCTTCAGCGCGGCGCCGACATCATGGCCGCCTGGCTCGACCTGCCCGAAATCCGCCAGCGCGTGAAACGCGCGCAGAACGGCGCGCAGGAAGTCATGCTGGGCTACTCGGACAGCAACAAGGACGGCGGCTTCCTCACGTCCAACTGGTCGCTCTACCAGGCCGAACGCGCGCTCGTCGACGTCTTCTCCAGCCGCAACGTGCGCCTGCGCCTCTTTCACGGGCGCGGCGGCTCCGTCGGCCGCGGCGGCGGCTCCAGCTTCGACGCCATCCTCGCCCAGCCCCCCGGCACCGTCGCCGGCCAGATCCGCCTGACCGAACAGGGCGAAGTCATCCAGAGCAAATACAAGGACGCCGAAGTCGGCCGCTGGCACCTTGAACTGCTGGTCGCCGCCACCCTGGAATCCAGCCTCGCGCCCCGCGCCGAAGCCACCAGCGCCGAAGACGCCCACATGGCCCACCACGGCCCCGCCATGTCCTTCATGTCCGACACCGCGCAGCGCACCTACCGCGGCCTTGTCTACGACACCCCCGGCTTCGCCGACTACTTCTTCGCCGCCACGCCCATCAGCGAAATCGCCGGGCTGAACATCGGCTCGCGCCCCGCCTCCCGCAAGAAAGGCCAGCGCATCGAAGACCTGCGCGCCATTCCCTGGGGATTCTCCTGGGCCCAGTGCCGCCTCATGCTCACCGGCTGGTACGGCATGGGTTCCGCCATCGAGGCCTACCTGGAAACCGGCGCGCCCGACGCCCCCCGCTCCCGCCGCAGCCGCCTCGCGCAACTGCGCGAAATGGCCCGCGACTGGCCCGCGTTCCGCACCTTGCTCTCCAACATGGAAATGGTCCTGGCCAAATCCGACCTCGCCATCGCCGCCCGCTACGCCCAGCTCGTGCCGCAACGCGCCCTGCGCGAACGCATCTTCGGCGCCATCAGCGCCGAACACGGCCGCACGCTCGCCATGCTCAAGCTCCTGACGCAGCGCGAACTGCTGGCCGACAACCCCACGCTGCAAGCCTCCCTGCGCGAACGCTTCGCCTACATCGACCCGCTGAACTACCTGCAGATCGACCTCATCCGCCGCCACCGCGCCGCCCAGAAGAACCCCGCCGCCGAGGTCGACAAGCGCGTGCAGCGCGCCATCCACCTGACAATCAACGGGATCGCGGCGGGGTTGAGGAATTCGGGGTAAGGGACGGCCACGTGAACACGACCTTGCAGGTTGTCTCCGGCGCCGCCACGATCGCGGCCGAAACGGCCGGCAGCGGCATGCCCGTGGTGTTCCTCCACGCCAACGTCTGCGACCGGCGCATGTGGCACGCCCCGTTGCAGGCCGGCGGCTCGAACTACCAGGCCATCGCCTATGACCGGCGCGGCTTCGGGCAGACACGGACCAAGGCGGAAGACCACTCCGCCGTCGCCGACCTGCTTGCCGTCATCGACGCCACAGCCGGCTCCGTCCCGGTGATCCTGGCCGGCTGCTCCCAAGGCGCCAACATCGCCTTGAATGCAGCCCTGATGCACCCCGCCCGGGTACGCGGCCTGATGCTGATATCGCCCACCGTGAACGGCGCGCCCGCACCGGTCTATCCCCCCGAAATCCAGGAAATGATGGCGCACCAACAACAGGCGGAATCCGGCCGGGACCTCGCCCGGCTCAACGAGATCAAAGCGCGGTTGTTCCTTGACGGGCCATTGGCTCCCGAAGGACGCGTGTCCGGCCAGACACGGCGCCTGTTCCTGGAGATGAACGCCATCGCGCTGGCCGCCGCCCCCTCGGGAACGAACCGCGATGATGGCCAGCCCTTTGATCAACTAGGAAACATCGACGTCCCGGCCTCGGTCATATGGGGAGAGCTGGACTTTCCCCACATCCAGCAGCGCGCTCAAACGGTGGCGCGCTTGTTGCCGAATGCGCAAGCCCACGCGCTGCGGGACGTCGCCCATCTGCCCGGTCTGGAGCAGCCCGGTGAGGTGACCGAACTGCTCAACCAGCTGGTCAAGCGCTGCACCTGATCCGTGCGGGGTCCCACCTGGGCCACGGACGAACCAGACACCCGGCGCATCGAAGCGCCCTTCCAGGAAGTGTCCACCCATGTTCTCGCACATCTTCGTCAGCGTCAGCGACTTCGACCGCGCCCTGCGCTTCTACAGCGCCATGTTTGAAACCCTTGGGGTCGAATCGCGATTCTGCGACAGAGACCGGCCGTGGGCCGGATGGCAAAGCAGCAACCAGCAGCGCCCGTATTTCGTGATTTGCAGGCCCCACAACGGTTTGCCGCATGAACCGGGCAATGGGCAGATGGTCGCGTTCATGGCCGATTCCCGGGACGCGGTGCGGCGGGCGCACCAAGCCGCCCTTGAGAACGGCGGCACCTGCGAGGGCCCGCCGGGTCTTCGGCCCGAGTATCACGCGCATTACTACGGCGCTTACTTCCGCGATCCGGATGGCAACAAGCTATGCGTGGCCTGTCATAGCGCCACTGAAGCGTAGCGCCGCCAAACCCACGACAACCTCCGCCCCACCGCCGCAAGCGCGCAGCGTCCCCGCTCCGACGCAAGACACCGCGTAAGCCCCACCAGGCCGCCCGCGCGGCCGCCGTGGGGCGGGCCCCGCAAGCCGCTCCAAATCCACGCCGCCGCAGCAAAGAACCTAAAGAACCCATCTGGCCCCAGCGGCCGCCAAGCTCAAACCACAGAGCCCGGCGTGGCGGCGGCCTGGGGTGCGCGGGGCGTGTAGATGCGCCCGACGGAATCCGAAGGAATCGCCGAAGGCGATGACGAGGATGAGGAAGGGGCAGTCCGGAGCGAAGGCTCCGGACCGCAATCGTAGCCCCGCGCGCCCCAGGCCGCCGACGCGCCGGGCGTCAGAAGAACACGCTCCCGCGCCAGCCGCCGGCCCGGCGCCAAAAGACCTCACCCCTAAGCCAGTCCCTCACCGTCCACCCACCGAACACCCCCCATCCCCCATTTGTCCACCCCCAGCGACTTTTAGTACTATCCCCGACAGAAATTCTATATACGCACAAATGTTCGTATATAGAACAAAACGATTTTTCTGGCCGAGCGCGCACAGAAAGGCACCCCTGGACGAGACAGAGTTCACCCTGATCCCCCGCGTGCCCGCCTGCAAGCCGCCCGCCGCAAGCATCCAGCGAGCCATCATGGAAACTCCCCTCAAGAACGTCGCCATCATCGGCGCAGGCGCCATGGGCAGCGGCATCGCCGCCCTGTTTGCCTCGAAGGGACTCGACGTCGTCCTCATCGACCCGATGGAAGGCGCCCTCGAGCGGGCCTTGAAGACCATCGACCGCCAGTTGAACGTCTACGCCCCCGGCCAGGTCCAGCAAGCCATCCAGCGCATCCGCCTGGAACCCGGCCTTGAAGCCGCCGCCGCCAGCGACCTCGTCATCGAAGCCGTCCCTGAAAACCTGGACCTCAAGCGCGGCATCTTCACCAAGCTCGACGCCCTGTGCCCCGCGCACACCGTCTTCGCCACCAACACCTCCGGCCTGTCCATCAACGCCATCGCCAGCGCCGTCCTGCGCCGCGACCGATTCGTCGGCGCCCACTTCTTCACGCCCGCCGACGTCATCCCCCTCGTCGAGGTCGTCCGCAACGACGACACCTCCGAGGACACCGTCGCCAAAGTCATGGCCACCCTGCGTTTTGCCGGCAAGCGTCCGGTCCTCGTGCGCCAGGACATCCCCGGCTTCATCGCCAACCGCATCCAGCACGCCCTCGCCCGCGAAGCCATCTCGCTGCTGGAAAAAGGCGTCGCCAGCGCCGAGGACATCGACGAAGTCGTCAAGTGGAGCCTCGGCATCCGCCTCGCCCTGTCCGGCCCGCTCGAACAGCGCGACATGAACGGCATCGACGTCCACTACGCCATCGCCAGCTACCTCTACAAAGACCTCGAAAACCGCACCGAACCGTCCGATCTGCTCAAAAGCAAGGTCGACAGCGGCCAGCTCGGCGCCAAGAGCGGCCAGGGCTTCTACACCTGGAGCCCCGAACGCCGCGAGCGCGTCCTGCGCGAAAAAAGCGCCGCCCTGGGCGAACTGGCCGCCTGGCTGAACGGCAAGGCCGGCGACTCCTGAGCGCCGGCACGCCCCGATTCCAAACACAAGGCGCGGCGGCCATGACCGACCGCGCCACCGGGCCACGAGCCCAGCCACACAAAGAAAAGCAATCGTCCGGCGCGCCCGCACCGTCACCCGATGACGCGCGCCGCCGGACACCAGAGAACCGCCTTACGGAGTTGTTGGAGGCACCATGAATAAATTGGCTTCATTCTTTACCGAGCTGATGCGCAAGTATCTGCCCGATCCCTTCGTCTTTGCGATCGCCCTGACCCTGCTCACCGTGCTGCTCGCCATGGGCATCGAAGGCCAGGGCATTGGCGACGTCACCCGCGCCTGGGGCAAGGGCTTCTGGAGCCTCCTGGCCTTCACCACGCAAATGGCCGTCATCCTCGCCATGGGCTACGTGCTGGCCACCGCGCCGCTGACCGACCGCCTGCTCAACCGCATCGTCAGCCACGTCCACAAGCCGCACAGCGCCATCATCGTCGCCACCCTGGTCGGCGGCGTGGGCAGCTACCTGAACTGGGGCTTTGGCCTGGTCATCGGCGGTATCGTCGCCAAGAAACTGGCCTTGAAGGTCAAGGGCGTGCACTATCCCCTGATCATCGCCGCGGCCTATAGCGGCTTCACCATGTACGGCCTGGGCCTGTCGGCCAGCATCCCCGTGCTCGTCGCCACGCCTGGCCATCCCACCGCCGCGCAGATGGGCACCATTCCGCTGTCGGAAACCATCTTCTCCGTGCCCATGCTGATCACCAGCCTGGTCATCATCGTCACGCTGCCGCTGCTCAACGCCTGGCTGCACCCCAAGAACGGCGAAAAGATCGTCGAAGTCGACCCCAACATCGACCGCGACGCCAACGCCACCAGCGCCGCCGACGACCTGCTGGAAAAAGGCACCCTCGCCTCCAAGCTCAACAACAGCCGCCTGCTCAGCCTGCTCATCGGCGCGCTGGGCGTGGCCTATGTCGTCTTCCACTTCATGGACGGCGGCTCGCTCGACCTGAACCTCATCAACTTCATCATCCTGTTCCTGGGCATCATCCTGCTGGGCACGCCGGCCGCCTACGTCGCCAAGCTGACCGAGGGCATCAAGACCATCTCCGGGATCATCCTGCAGTATCCGTTCTACGCCGGCATCATGGCCATCATGGCCGCGTCGGGCCTGGTCACCTCGATTTCCAAGGTCTTCGTCGACGTCGCCACGCCCGAAACCCTGCCGTTCTGGGGCCTGATCAGCTCGTTCGTCATCAACTTCTTCGCGCCGTCCGCCGGCGGCCACTGGGTCATCCAGGGACCGTTCATGATCGACGCCGCCAAGGAAATCGGCAGCGCGCTCAACCAGACCACCATGGCCGTCATGCTGGGCAACGCCTGGAACGACCTGGTGCAGCCCTTCTGGATCCTGCCGGCGCTGGCCCTGTCCAAGCTGAAACTGCGCGACGTCATGGGCTATACCGTCATCATGATGCTGTGGGTCGGCGTGATCCACATCACCGCCGTCCTCGCATGGGGCTATTTGACCCATTGAGTTCCTGAACACTGAACGGAAACCGATATGACCAAACCCACCGCATATCTCGTCACCGGCGGCAGCGCCGGGATCGGCGCCGCCATCATCCGCATGCTGCTCGATGCCGGCCACAAAGTCGTCAACATCGACTACAAGCTGCCCGAGAATCCCCCGGCGGGTCTGGTCTCGTATCAGGCCGATCTGACCGATGAAGCGCGCACCCAGGAAGTCGCCCGCGAAGTCACCAGCGCCTACAACATCGTGGGCCTGGTCAACAACGCTGGCGCCACCCGCCCCGGCACGGCCGACACGGCCACGCTGGCGGACCTGGACTATGTGGTGAACCTGCACCTGCGCACCGCGCTCATCCTGGTACAGGCGGCGCTGCCCGCCATGCGCGAAGCCGGCTTTGGCCGCATCGTCAACATGTCGTCGCGCGCCGCGCTGGGCAAGCCGGACCGCGTCGTCTACTCGGCCACCAAGGCCGGCCTGGTGGGCATGACGCGCACGCTCGCCATGGAACTGGGCGGCGACGGCATCACCGTCAACGCCATCGGCCCCGGCCCCATCGCCACCGACCTCTTCACCAAGAGCAATCCGGCCGGCGCGCCGCAGACCGAGCGCATCATCAACAGCATCGTCGTCAAGCGCCTGGGCACGCCCGAAGACGTGGCGCGCGCCGCGATGTTCTTCCTGTCGCCCGACAACGGCTTCGTCACCGGCCAGATGCTGTATGTCTGCGGCGGCACGACGCTCGGCGTCGCGCCCATCTGAGCGCGGCCGCCATGTCCGTCCGGCCCGACCTCGCCGCCGCCCGCAGGCGCCGCCTAGCGGCGCAGCAGCGCGTGGTTGATCTGGTCGGCCGCGCGGCGCAGCGGCGGCAGAAAGGCCTCCAGCATCGCCTCGCGCGAGAACCGGTTGGCGTGGCCGCTGACGTTCATCGCCGCGATCACGCGGCCGCTGCGATCCAGGATGGGCACCGCCACGGATTGCAGGCCCGGCTCCAGTTCCTGCGCCACGCACGCGTAGCCATCGGCGCGCACGCCGGCCAGCACGCGCTTGAGCTCGGCCACGTCGGTCACCGTGTGCTCGGTGTAGGCCCGGATCTGGCTCATCGCCAGCACCCGGTCCAGTTCCGCCTCCGGCAGGCCGGCCAGCAGCACGCGGCCCATCGACGTCACCCATGCCGGCAGGCGGCTGCCCACCGCCAGGTTGATCGTCATGACTTTATGCGTGGACAGGCGCAGGATGTAGACAATGTCGGCGCCTTCCAGCACCGACACGGAGCACGACTCGCGCGTCAGCTCGGCGACTTCTTCCATGTAGGGCAGCGCCAGGTTCCACAGCGGCGTGCCCGACAGATAGGCGTAGCCCAGTTCCAGGATGCGCGGCGTGAGCGCGAACTTGCGGTCATCAACCGTGACGTAGCCCAGGTGCTCCAGCGTCAGCAGGATGCGGCGCGCGCCGGCCCGGGTCAGGCCCGTCACCGCGGCGACCTCGGACAGCGTCATCTGCGAACGTTCCGGACCGAAGGCACGGATCACCGACAGCCCGCGCGCGAAGGATTGCACGTAGCTGTCGCTGGGTTGCTGGGGATCTTGCTCGGCCATCCGTCTGGTTCCAAGAGTAAAAGGCCCGCCCCGGCGAGCCTTGCGTCGCCCCTTGCGGACGACTCCGAACGATGGAGAGTGCGGTGTGCGGCATGCCTTGACGCCTTCGCGTTCCCCATGAAACGATGTTCTTCAGAAGAACGAAAGTTCTAATGAAGAACAAATTATGACACGCCACCTATGAGCGAACATCATGATCTCTAAGCTTGTTGCAAGCGCTGCCGCCGCCCTGGCGGACGTCCCGGACGGCGCCACCGTCATGATCGGCGGCTTCGGCACCGCCGGCCAGCCCATGGAACTGATCGACGCCCTGCTTGAACAGGGCGCCAAGGACCTGGTCATCATCAACAACAACGCCGGCAACGGCACCACGGGCCTGGCCGCCCTGCTGGGCGCCAATCGGGTACGCAAGATCATCTGCTCGTTCCCGCGCCAGGCGGACTCGCAGATCTTCGACGGCCTGTACCGCAGCGGCAAGCTGGAACTGGAACTGGTGCCCCAAGGCAACCTGGCCGAGCGCATCCGCGCCGCCGGCGCCGGCATCGGCGCCTTCTTCACGCCCACCGGCTACGGCACGCCGCTGGCCGACGGCAAGGAAACCCGCGAGATCAACGGCCGCCAGTACGTGCTGGAATATCCGCTGCACGCCGATTACGCGCTCATCAAGGCCGAGCGCGGCGACCGCTGGGGCAACCTGGTCTATCGCAAGACCGCCCGCAACTTCGGCCCCATCATGGCCAGCGCCGCGCGCGTGGCCGTGGCCCAGGTGCGCGAAGTCGTCGAGTTGGGCGAGCTGGACCCCGAAACCGTCGTCACCCCCGGCATCTTCGTCAAGCGCGTCGTGCAGATCGCAGGCCAGCCGGCCGCCAAGGAGCAGCAATGAGCACCAAACTGACCCGCGACCAGATCGCCGCCCGCGTCGCGCAGGACATCCCCGAAGGCGCCTACGTCAACCTGGGCATCGGCCTGCCCACCCTGGTCGCCAACCACCTGCCGGCGGGCCGCGAAGTCATCCTGCACACCGAGAACGGCATGCTGGGCATGGGCCCCGCGCCCGCCAAGGGCGAGGAAGACTATGACCTCATCAACGCCGGCAAGCAGCCCGTCACCGAACTGCCCGGCTGCTCGTTCTTCCATCACGCCGATTCGTTCGCGATGATGCGCGGCGGCCACCTGGACATCTGCGTGCTGGGCGCCTTCCAGGTCTCGCAGCACGGCGACCTGGCCAACTGGCACACCGGCGCGCCCGACGCCATCCCCGCCGTGGGCGGCGCGATGGACCTGGCCATCGGCGCCAAAGACGTCTTCGTGATGATGGAACTGCAAACGCGCGAAGGCCAGAGCAAGCTGGTCGAGACCTGCACCTACCCGCTGACCGGCGTGCGCTGCGTGTCGCGCGTGTACACGGACGTGGCGGTGTTCGACATCAACGCCAACGGCGTGACGGTCACCGACATCTTCGGCGACACCACCGCCGACGACCTGCTGCGCCTGACCGGCCTGCCGCTGAAATTTGCGAACTGACGTTTTCCCGCTGAAGTTTTCCGTTTGAATCGGCGCGCTGGACCGCCAGCCGCCAATGTTGCCGATACACCGCCCCGCGCGCCGGGGCGGCATCATGGAGAGTCCATCATGTTGTTCATGGTTCAAATGCAAGTCAATCTGCCCGTCGACATGCCCGCCGAGCGCGCCGACAAGCTCAAGGCCGACGAAAAGGCCCTGGCGCAGCAACTGCAGCGCGACGGCAAATGGAAGAGCCTGTGGCGCGTCGTCGGCCGCTACGCCAACGTCAGCATCTTCGACGTCGACAGCAACGACGAGCTGCACACGCTGCTGTCGTCGCTGCCGCTCTTTCCGTACATGGATATCGAAGTCACCGCGCTCGCGCGCCATCCCTCGGCGATCTGACAGGAGCCTGGCATGCCCTACATCATCGAAACCTTCGACAAGCCCAACCACCAGGAAGTCCGCCAGCAGCACCGCGCCAAGCACCTGGAATACCTGGACGCCAACAAGCAGTTGCTGCTGGCGTGCGGCGCCAAGCTGCAGGATGACGGCAAGGACGCCGGCGGCGGCCTGTACATCGTCGACGTGGAAACGCGCGACGCCGCGCAGCAGTTCATCGACGCCGACCCGTTCGCGCAAGCCGACCTGTTCGACCGCGTGACCATCACCCGCTGGCGCAAAGCCTACGTCGACGGCGTCTGCCACCTGTAATACCCGCGCGGCCGCCCCACGCGCGGCCGCGGCTTTCCCCGAGGAATCCCACATGTCTTATGCCGATCTCAGCCAGGCACGGCTGTTCTACGTCATCGATGGCCCCGCCGACGCGCCGGTGCTCGTGCTCTCCAATTCGCTGGGCACCTGCGCCGACATGTGGGCCCGCCAGATCCCCGAGCTCACCAAGCACTTCCGCGTCCTGCGCTACGACACCCGCGGCCACGGCAAGTCCTCCACCCCCGAAGGCGAGTACAGCTTTGAACAGCTGGGCAACGACGTCGCGGAACTGCTGGCCCACCTGGACATCAAGCGCGCGCATTTCTGCGGCCTGTCGATGGGCGGCCCGACCGGCCTGTGGCTTGCGCTTGCGCGGCCCGAACTCGTCGGCAAGCTGATCCTGTGCAACACCGCCGCGCGCATCGGCTCGGCCGAAGGCTGGAGCACCCGCATCGCCGCGGTCGCCGAGCAGACGCTGGAAAAGATGGCGCCCACGCTCGTCGAGCGCTGGCTGACCGATGGCTACCGCGCCGCGCAACCGGGTCTCACGCAAGTCCTGATCGACATGCTGCGCCGCACGCCGGACGCCGGTTATTCCGCGAATTGCGCCGCGCTGCGCGATGCCGACTTCCGCGAACAGGTGGCGTCCATCACCGCGCCCACGCTGGTCATCTCCAGCACGCACGACCTGGCCGCCACGCCCGCGCAAGGCCGCGAACTGGCCGCCGCCATTCCCGGCGCGCGCTATGTCGAACTGGACACCTCCCACATCTCGAACTGGGAACAGCCGGAAGCCTTCACCCGCGCGGTCGTCGACTTCCTGTCGGAGTGAGCCGCATGCAACGCTGGAAGCAACGGCCCGAAGGCTCCAACTGGGGCGACTTCGGGCCCGACGACCAACTCGGCCGCCTGAATCTCATCACCGAAGAACAGGTCCTGAAAGGCGCACGCGAGATCCGCGCGGGCAAGACCTTCTGCCTGTCCCTGCCGCTGGACCTGCCGGGCGGCAACGTCCTGAACCCCCGCCGCCATCCCCCGCGCCTGAGCCCCACGACGCTCAAGGACACGCCGTACCTGAACTTTCCGCTGAAGAACGTCAACCCGGACGCGCTGGACGTGCTGAGCGATGACCAGGTGCTGCTGTCCATGCAGTATTCGACGCAGTGGGATGCGCTGGCGCACGTGGGCGCCCTGTTCGACGCCGATGGCGACGGCAAGCCCGAGCTGCGCTACTACAACGGCTTTCAGGCCGGCGTGGACGTCGTCGGCCCCGCCGATGGCGACCACACCGGCTGCGGCTGCAACAGCGGCGGCCCCTCCGCCGCGCTCAAGCTCGGCATCGAAAACCTGGCGCAGAAAGGCATGCAGGGCCGCGGCGTGCTGGTGGACCTGTTCCGCCACTACGGCCCGGGCCGCACACTGATCGGCCACGCCGAACTGATGCACGTCCTGGAAACGGACCGCATCACCGTCGAGCCCGGCGACATGCTGGTGCTGCGCACGGGCTACGCCGAAGCCGTGGTCGCCATGAACGGCACGCCGGACCCCGACGTGCTGCACACCTATGGCGCCGCGCTGGACGGCACCGACGACGCGCTGCTGCAATGGATCACGGACAGCGGCATCGCCGCCCTCTGCGCCGACAACTACGCGGTGGAAGCCTACCCCGCCCGCGAAAAGGCCGGCGCGCGCCCCATGCTGCCGCTGCACCACCATTGCCTCTTCAAGCTGGGTCTGCCGCTGGCCGAACTTTGGTATCTGAAGGACCTGGCAGCGTTCCTGCACGCCAACGGACGCCACCATTTCATGCTGACCGCGCCGCCGCTGCGGCTGCCGCACGCGATCGGATCGCCGGTCACGCCGATTGCGACCGCTTGAGGCCCCTGGTGCGGGTGTCTGACACCCACACGCCATCCTGAACCGGCGCCAAGTGGGTGTCAGGCCCCCCCTGTAACGCCGGAAATCTCTACTTCTGATCCGGACTAATTCGGGGTTAGGGTCACGAGCCCGACGGCGGTACGCCGGGACGTATAACTATGGCTTGTCGTCCTTGAGGGACAGCGTTCCGCGAGATTCGAGCAGCCGCCGCGTGTTCTCCAGTTCCTTTTGCAGCAACTCGGCGTCGGGCAACACTGTCCGGTAGTTGGCCGCCATCACCTTGGTCGGCAGACCATCCAATGCATACCGCGCCAGGGCATGGCCCTTGTCAGCGCACAGGATCAGGCCCACCGGCGGGTTCTCATCCGGGTAGGCCCAATGCTCCTTGGCATAGTTGCAGTACATATGCATTTGTCCTACATCGGCATGGGTCAGGCTGCCCAGTTTCAGGTCAATAATGACCAGGCAGCGCAGCTTGCGATGGAAGAACAGCAGATCCACCCGATACCAGGTTTGGTCGATACGTAACCGACGTTGCCGCCCGACGAAGGTAAAGCCTTCGCCCAGTTCCAGCAGGAAGTCTTCCAGCCGCTGGATCAAGGCCGCTTCCAGGTCGGATTCCGAATACTCGTCCTTGAGGTCGAGGAACTCCAGCACATACGGGTCTTTGATGGCGTCATTGGGCGCGACGGCATCCTCTGGCTTGGCCACCGAACCCTTGACCAGCATCGCCGCCTTGTCTTTTGACAAGGCCGTGCGCTCGTAGAACTGGCTACCGATCTGCCGATCGAGCTGGCGCACGCTCCAGCCCCCACGCAGCGCCTCGGCCTCGTAGAACTGACGGGCATGGTCATCCTTGACCGACAGCAGCCGGACATAGGCCGACCAGGGTAGCGTGAAGACCTGGACCAATTCGGAGAGGTCGAATTTCCGAGACACTGTCTCGGAATTCTCGATGGGCAGTCCGTCTCCAGATTTCCGAGACAGTGTCTCGGAAATTGCCTCAAGGGGGTAAGCGACGAAGAAACGCCGCATGTTCTCCAGGTTGTCCGGGCTGAACCCGCGCCCGAACCGGGCCGTCAGTGAGCTTGATTTTCGCCATGATGACTCCTCGGAAAGCCCGGTTTCCAAGAGCCGCATGGGAGCCACGCGAAGGGAAGCCGGGTCAAGTTCCGGAAAGCACCGGCATATGTTGAACTCGCCTAAGCGATTGATAAACCTGCTGTATCTAGCCTTGGCGTAGTCCAGCGAATTGCGGTACTAGAGTCATCGTGATGACCCGTCCTGCCATAGGTTGACACCTACGGCACGGTATCCGTAGCAGGCTACGGACTGAACACCCGATGAACTTCATCGGGTGTTTTGCATTGTAGGGACAGGTGCGGTCGCTCGGTGTTGTAGATATCGACGGACTGCTTGACCATGAGCCGGGCTTGGGCCAGATCAGCGGGCCTGTGGAGCAACAACTCTCCCTTCAGGATGCCGTTGACCCGTTCTGCCAAGGCATTCTGGTAGCAGTCGTAGCCGTCAGTCATTGAGCAACGGATGCCGTGCCGCGCGTGCAGGCGCTGGTAGTACGTTGAGCAATACTGGATTCCTCGATCCGAGTGGTGCACCAGCGATTGGCTCGAGCGCCGCGAGCGCAGCGCCATCTCCAGTGCGCGGCGCACCCCCTCGGTTTGCAGATTCTCTGCCACGTGGTACCCCACGATCTTGCGCGAGTAGGCGTCAGTCACCAAGCTCAAGTAGGTGCACCGCTGGGCGGTCGGCAGGTAGGTGATGTCGGCTACCCAGACCTGCTCGGGGCCCGTCGGCACCACTTGGCCTTCGCCTGCCTTGAGCAGGTTCGGGTGGCGTCGGAAGCGGTGATGGCTATCTGTGGTCTTGTGATACGCCCGGCGCGGCCGCACCAGCATCCGGGCGCTGCGCAGGATGTCGAACAGCGCATCGCGCCCGGCCTTGATCCCCGCCTCGCGTAGCGGCTGGCCCAGCACGTGATGCAGCTTGCGCGTACCCAACTTCGGTTGACGTACCCGCAGCGCGGTGACCATTGATACCACTTGGCATGCCTGCTGCTGGCGCTCGCGCTCTTTATGCCTGCTCTTGTAATACGCCTGGCGGCTATGGCCCATGTAACGGCAAGCCCTTGCCACGCTCAGCCCTTGGACGAGCTTTTGCGTGAGGACTTGCCCAAAGGCTTTTTTACGACGCGTACCCCGTAATCCTTCTCCAACACATTGACCACGGCCTCAAACAACTGCGCCTTCTCGCGGGCTTCCTTGAGCTGAATCTCCAGTTCCTTGATCCGCTGCTCGGGGGTAAGCACTTTGCC
Organism: Achromobacter sp. MFA1 R4; assembly: GCF_900156745.1. Taxonomy (NCBI): domain Bacteria; kingdom Pseudomonadati; phylum Pseudomonadota; class Betaproteobacteria; order Burkholderiales; family Alcaligenaceae; genus Achromobacter; species Achromobacter sp. MFA1 R4. The sequence continues at coordinate 1,523,782 of NZ_LT707065.1, forward strand.
TTGACGATCCATGTCCACTCCTCTGACCGTCGGCAGGCTCCAGCCGCTTAGTCCCGGCCGACCATGCTTGCGCAGCCACACCAGCACCGTCGACCGACCTTGGATTCCATAGCGGCGCTGAGCCTCTTTGTACGTCAGCTCGCCTTTTTCCACCTGCTCGACAACGGACAGTTTAAAAGCCAGGCTGTAGTCCCGCTGGGTGCGCTTGATCCTTGATTCCAATTGACTCTCCCTTTTTCTCTCAAAAAGGTGTCAACCAATTCCAGGACGGGTCATGAAACAAAAAAAAAGCGCCAGACAGCAATCTGGCGCTTTTTTCCTTCCCGGGCCATCAGCCCTTCAGGCAGTTGCTCATGAACGTCTTGCGCGCATCGCCGGTGAGTTTCTGCTCGGCGGCCTTGGCGTTGCAGTCCTTCATCTTCTGCTGCTGCGGCGTCAGTTGCTTGGCGGGCTCTTCGCCCTTCAGGCAACTGCTCATGAAGGCCTTGCGGTCATCGCCCTTCTTGCCCTCCGCGGCCTTGTTGCAGTCCGACATGCGCTGCTGCTGCGGCGTTGGCGTCTTGGCGGTTGACGGGGCGGCGGGGGTCTGCGCCTGCGCGCCGGCGAAACATGCGGACAACAGAATGGCCGAAGCCAGCTGGCTGATACGGGAAAGCATGAATTCCTCCCTTGAGCGCCCACGAGCGTGAGGCACGCGCAACGCGGGCGGCACGGTCCGCCGGCCAAGGCGCCGGCCCGGTCATCATCGGACAATCCCCGCGCCTTCGCAACATCCGCCGCAACCTGTTACCCATTCATCCCTCTGGCCCGTTGTCTCCCCGCCCGGAAAGGAGTGAGATACGCATAACCCGCGCCGCGCCATGCCACGAACGCCAGACCGCGCGCCTCAGGAGACAACCATGAAGCCACTCGTCCTTGCCACGCTGGCCCTGCTGGCCGGCCTGACCGGCCTGTCCGGCTCCGCCGGCGCGCAGAGTCTTGCCTACGGCATCACGCTCGGCAACGTCCAGGCCGTGCGCGACACCACCCGCAACGTCTCCACCATCACCGGCTTTCTTGCCAACCAGTCCGACCGCGCCGTCAACAGCGTGCTCCTGACCTACGTCCTCTACGACGCGCAGGACCGCGAAGTGGGCCGGGTGCGCGAGGACGTTGTCGGCCCCCTGGCGCCCGGCCAGATCAAGGTGGTCAAGGCCATCACGCCCCTGGAATTCACCCGCGTCAACGCGCTGGACGTGGCCGCCCGCTAGCGCCGGCGGCGCCCGGACGGATCAAAAAACCCTTTTCGAATCAGGGTCTAGACAGGCGGCTATCAGGCCAGTTATGGGAAAATCCTGGCTGCCGGCTCGATAAAAGGGGCTTCCACACGAAGCCCCTTCGTGCGTCTGCCGGCGCGCCAGCAAGCCTGGCCTCGATACTAGGAAGTGAAGATCATGTTTCCCAAAAGACTCTCTGAAGGCTACCAATCTTTCCTGGACGGCCGCTTCCAGACGGAAAGCAGCCGCTATCAAAAGCTGGCCGAAATCGGCCAAAGCCCGGAAATCCTGATCATCGGCTGTTGCGACTCGCGCGTGTCGCCCGAAGTCATCTTCGACGCGGGCCCCGGCGAAATGTTCGTGGTGCGCAACGTGGCCAACCTCGTTCCGCCCTGTGATCCGGACTCGGAATCGTCGTACCACGGCACCAGCGCCGCCATCGAATTCGCGGTCAGCGGCCTGAACGTCAAGCACATCGTCGTGCTGGGCCACGCGTCCTGCGGCGGCATCCGTTTCTTCTTTGACGACGCCAAGCCGCTGGCCAAGGCCGACTTCATCGGCAAGTGGATGTCCCAGATCGAACCCGTCGCCAAGCGCCTGGACCGCGGCACCGGCGACCGCCAGGCCAACCTGAAGCGCCTGGAACTGGCCACCGTCGAGCACAGCCTGAACAACCTGATGACGTTCCCGTCCATCCGCCGCCGCGTCGAAAAGGGCGAACTGGAACTGCACGGCACGTACTTCGGCGTGGCCACCGGCGTGCTGTTCCTGCGCGACCCGGCGACGGGGGAATTCAATCCCTGCGTGGAAACGGGCGTGACGGAGTAAGCGGCGCGCCGATCGTCCGTTCTGCTCGCCGGCAGGCGCGGGTCGGGTCGCTCAGACCCGATACGCCTGGGCGAGCCGCTCGTAGTTGTTTTTCAGGATGATGCCCGCGTAGTACACGTGTTCGCGCATCAGGTCCTCGGCCCGCGCGCCGTCGCGGGCGATGATGGCGCTTACGATACGATGGTGATCGTCGTGTGAGCGCAGGATGATGCCGTGGTCCTCCCACAGGATGATCCGGTCGGAGGCATACGGAATCGCCTGCGCCTGCGTCGCGAACCGCCTCACCCACGGATTGCCCGCCGCCTCCAGGATGGCGTTATGCAACGTGATGTTCACCTGCTGGTACGGCAGGTGATCGTCGGGCAGCAGCTCGCCTTTGGCGAGAATCCGGTCGCCCTCGTCCAGGCAATTCTTCAGCACCGCCACCGCGTCGTTCGACAGTCCGCGCTGCGCCGCCTGGCGGCAGGCCAGGCCTTCCAACGCGGCTCGCACTTCATACGCCGCCACGATCTCCCCGATGTCATAGGCCCGCACGGTGTAGCCGCGTTTGGGCAGGTGTTCCAGCAGCCCCTCGTTGCCCAGCGTGGCGAGCGCCGCGCGTACGGGCGTGCGCGATACCCCCAATTTCTCGGCCAGCGGGATTTCTTCCAGCCGCGCGCCCGGGCTGAATTTGCCGTGGAGCACCCAGTCCCGCAGCGTATCGGTGACATGTTGAGATAGCGTATCCATGCGCCAATTGTATACATGAAGAATACATGCGGATGCCACTAAGATCGCACCCCCAGGGCTTCCCCTAGTGAATTCGCTGTAAATCGAACGTCGTTTAGGGTAACCACCTATACCTGCGCCCAGGCCATGTATACATAATCGCAAAAAATTAAATCGGCGATCGACGTCATACCCATGGCGGACGCCTCGCCACCGAGGAGACAGCATGTCCAATGTATCCAAGCCGGATGCTCCCGGCCCCGCTTCCCGACTCGCGCTCGTGACCGGCGGTGGCGGCGGTATCGGGGCCACCATCTGCCACGAACTGGCCCAGGCCGGCCTGCGTGTGGTGGTGTCGGACGTGGACCCGAAGCGCGCGAGCCGCGTGGCCGACGAGCTGGGTGCGCCGCATGCGGCGCACGCCTTCGACGTCAGCGACGAGGCGGCCGTCGAGGGCGCGTTTGAGCAGATCGAAAGTCAGCACGGCCCCATCGCCGTGCTGGTCAGCGCGGCCGGACTGCTGCTGTTCCAGGAAAACGGCGAACGGCCGCTCATCAAGGACACGTCGCTCGACATCTGGGAACGCAGCTTTGCCGTGAATGCACGCGGCGTGTTCCTGTGCGGACGCGCCTACCTGCGCCGGCGCGAAGCCGCTCCGCTGCAGCACGGCCGGATCATCACCTTCACCTCGGTTGCCGCGCAACTCGGCGGCTACCGCTCCAGCGCCTCGTACATTGCGGCCAAATCGGCCGTAATGGGCCTGACCAAGGCCATGGCGCGCGAAGCCGCCCATCTGGGCATCACGGTCAACGGCATCGCGCCCGGACTGATCGACACCGACATGCTGCGCAGCACCGTCACCAGCAGCGGCGCGCTGGCCGCGGCCGCGCAGGCCATCCCGCTGGGCCGCATCGGCACCGTGGGGGACGTTGCCGCAGCGGTGCGGTTTCTCGCTTCGGAGGAGGCGGGATACATCACCGGCAGCGTCATCGACGTGAACGGCGGATACCGCATGCAGTAAGGGTCAAGGACGGGCTGGCCGTCAACGTAGCAAAGCGTCATCCACCAAAGACGCGCATCCAAAAAAAACGGGAGACAAAGCATGAAACAACGTCGTCGCTATGCGGCCGCAGCCGCGCTTTGCGCGCTGGCCTTTTCGGCCGTCGCGCAGTCGCAGCAGGAACCTGGGATCACGGACAAGACCATCAAGATCGGCGTCTTTGCGCCGCTGTCGGGCAGCGGCATGGCCTATGGCTTTGACGTGCTGAACGCGGCCAAGATGTGGTACGCCAAGGTCAACAAGGAAGGCGGCGTGAACGGCCGCCAGATCGAACTGGTCGTCGAAGACGACCGCTGCAATGCCAACGATCTGGTCGCCGCGGTCAAGAAGCTGACCGAGCAGGACAAGGTCTTTCTGCTGAACGGCGGTTCCTGCTCGGCAGCCGTCGTCGCGTCGCGCGAATACATCGAGCGCGAAAAAGTGCCGCTGGTCATGTTGAACGCTTCGGGCGACGGGGCGCTCTATCCGCCGTCCAAGTACATCTACGGCGCCTTCTCCATCTCGCAGCACGCCGTCGGCGGGTCGATGGTGCAGTTCGCCTCCGAACACCTGAAAGCGAAGAAGATCGGCTACATCAATCACGACGACGCCTACGGCGGCTGGAATCTGGAGGCCGCCCAAGCGCAGGCCAAGCAGCTGGGCGATCCGGCGTTGCAGGTGCAGTCGGTGAACCCGAACATCACCGATGTGACGGCGCCCATGCTGAAGATCCGTGCCGCCAATCCCGATGTCCTGCTGCTGACCACCTACGCCCGCCCCGCCGCGCTCATCATCAAGAAGGCGCACGAGCTGGGCTGGAACAAGCCCATCGTACTGGCGGTCAACGGCACCGCGGACCTCAAGCAGCTTGTGGAAAACGTCGGCAACAAGGATGCCTTCAAGAATGTCTATATCCAGGACGTGCTGGCCGACCTGCCGGGCGGACCGAAGCTGACGTGGGTATACGACATGTACAAGCAGTCCTATCCCGACCTCGCCGCCAAGCCCGGACATCCACAGACCTACATGCCCTATGGCCTGCCGCCCGCGATGGCAGTCGTGAACGCGCTGAAGGCGGCCGGCCCGCAACCCACGCGCGAAAAAGTGCTGCAGGCGCTGGAAACCATGAAATTCGATTCCGGCGTGATGGCGGGACCCATCGAATTCGGCCCGGGCGACCGGGCGGCGCAGGAAGCAGCCATCTACATCAAGTTCGACGGTTCGACCATGACACTCGTACCCGGCGCCTTCAAGAGCACCTGGAAGTACCAGCAGTAAACCCGCGGCCCATCACGGGCCGTGCCCGCGCGGTGGCGCAGCATCGCGCGGGCGGCCGGAGAACATCATGAGCTTTGCCGATATCTGGTTGTTCCTGCAGCAGGGGGTGCTGTCAGGGTTGGTGACGGGCAGCGTCTATGCGCTGCTGGCCGTCGCCGTCGTCATCATTTTCAAGACCACCGATGTGCCGAATTTCGCCCAGGGCGAGATCTTCATGGTGGGGGGCTATATCGCGCTTTTCCTGATCCTGGTGATGGGCTGGCCGTACCTGGCGGTCATCCCCGTCACGCTCGCCGCGGTGGCCATGCTGTCTGGCCTCTTCCAACGCGTGGTCATGGAACGCGTCATCGCGTCCAAGGGCGTGGGCGTGCAGATGGTGATCGCCACCCTCGGGCTGGCGTATGCCCTAAAGGGGCTGGTACGGACGTCGGGACTGGGCGACACGCCCCGCTCCCTGCCGCCGCTGGCGCCGACCGACGCCGTCATCATCGGCGACGCCGTGCTCACGCGGCTGGATCTGCTGATCTTTGCCGTCGCGGTCACCGTCATGCTGCTGCTCTTCGGGATGTTCGCCTACACGCGCGTCGGCCGGGCCATGCGCGCCGTGGGCATGAACCCCAAGGCCGCGCGGCTGGCGGGCGTGAACCTGACACGGATCCGCATGATGGTATGGGCGCTTTCCGGCCTGATCTCGGCCGTTGCGGCGCTGCTCATCACGCCCAAGATCCTTATTACGCCGGACATCGGCCACATCGCCATCCTGGCCTACGCGGCCGCGATCGTGGGCGGCATCACCAGCCTGCCCGGCGCAGTGGTCGGCGGCTTCGTGATCGGCATCGCCGAGAACCTGGTTGGACTGTTCATTTCCACCAATGCCATCGTGGTGGCGCCCTTCGTGGCAATCATGGTCGTGCTGCTGGTGCGTCCGCAAGGGCTGCTGGGCGGAAAACTGCAGGTGAAAAAAGTATGAACAACAAGATCGATCGCGTCCTGCTGGCGCTCATGGCCATCGTGCTGGCCGCGCTTCCGTTCCTGGCAAGCGGCTATGTCGTCTACGTCGTCAATCTGCTGATGGTGTTCGTCGTGCTTGCGCTGGGCCTGCACCTGGTCATCGGCGAGACCGGGCAGTTTGCGCTGTCGCACGCGGCCTTCTATGGCGTGGGCATCTATACCGCCGGCCTCATCAACAACCTTTGGCATCCGCCGTTCTTCATCTCGATCGTCGCGGGCGGATTGCTGGCCGCCGCCCTGGGCTACCTGATCGGCGCGCTGGCGCTGCGCATGCGGGACATCTATCTGGCGCTGTCCACGTTCGCATTCGGTGAAGCCATGCAATGGGTGTTCCTGAACTGGCAGTCGGTCACCAACGGATCCAATGGGTTCCGCATATCGCCGGCCACCCTGTTCGGCTACGAACTGGTGTCGGACGTGAAGGCCTACCCGTTCGTGGTGTTGATCGCTGCGCTTTTGCTGTGGGCCACCGTGGCGTTGTCGCGTTCGCAACTGGGGTCGGCCTTTCGCGCCGTGCGCGAGAGCGACATCGCGGCGCAGGCGATGGGCGTGAACGTCAACGCCATCAAGCGGACCGCCTTCACCTTGTCCGCCGCCTATGCCGGCATCGCCGGCGGCATGTACACGTTGTTTGCGTCGTTCATCCACCCCGAGAGCCTGGGATTCCAGACCACCATCCTGATCCTGACCATGGTCGTGGTCGGCGGGATTGGATCGGTGCGCGGCTCGATTGCCGGCGCGCTGGCCTTCGGCCTGATCTCCGAGTTGCTGCGGCAGGCGCTTTCGTTCCAGGAGATCATCTACGGCTTCATCCTGATGGGCTTCATGATGTTCGCGCCCAAGGGCCTGTTCGCCAGCCGTGCGGCGCGTCGCGCGCCGCCGCCGGCCGCGCCCTTGCCGGCGGCCTCGCGGGCCTCGGCCACCGCATCCAAGTCCACGCAAAGGAGCGCAGCATGAGCACCCATCCCTACCTGGACGTGCAGGGCCTGACGGTGAAGTTCGGCGGCCTGACCGCCATCAACGGGCTGTCCATGCAGGTGGAGCGTGGGCGCATCCATGCGCTGATCGGACCGAACGGCGCCGGCAAGTCCACCACCTTCAATTGCATATCGCGCTACTACCGCCCCACGAGCGGCAGCATCCGGTTCGATGGCGCTGACATCACGAGCAAGAAGCCCCATGAGATGGCGGCGCTGGGCGTGGCGCGCACGTTCCAGAACCTGGAGCTTTTCGGCGCCCTCAGTGTGCGCGAGAACGCGCTGCTGGGCACGTACGCGCACGGCGCCAACACCGCCGGGAAGCTGTTGCGGCCGGCAGCCGCCGAGGCCCGCGAACGGGTCGAGCACCTGCTCGAGCGCGTGGGGCTGGCCGACTTCCTGGACACGCCTGCGTGCAGCCTGGACTTCGGGCGCCAGAAGATGCTGGAACTGGCGCGTGCCCTGGCCATATCGCCCCGGCTGCTGCTGCTGGACGAGCCCGCGGCGGGCCTGCGCAACCGGGAAATCGAAACGCTCGACCGGCTCCTGAGCGAGCTATGCGAGCGTGACGGCATCACCGTGCTGCTGGTGGAACACGTGATGCAACTGGTGATGTCGATATCGGATCGCATCACCGTCATGTCGTTTGGCGAAAAAATCGCTGAAGGCACGCCCGCGGAGGTGCGCAGCAACCCCCGCGTCATCGAGGCCTATCTGGGCAAGGGAGCCGCCGGTGGCTGAAATTCTGCTTGAAGTCGATGCGGTGTCGGCCGCCTACGGCAACATCCGTGCATTGCAGGATGTCTCACTGAAGGTGCCCCAAGGCGCCATCGTGGCGCTGCTGGGCGCCAACGGCGCGGGCAAATCCACCACCTTGAATGTGATTTCACGCCTCGTCGCGCCGACCGCGGGCAGCGTGCGCTTCGCGGGCGAGCCCATCCATCGCCTGCCCGCCGATGCGATCGTCGGACGCGGGATCGTTCAGGTGCCGGAAGGCCGCGAGATCTTCCGCGAGATGAGCGTGCGCGAGAACCTGGAAATGGGGGCCTATCTGCGCAACGACCGAGCGGCGGTCCGGCAGGACATGGATATGGTTTGCCAGACCTTTCCTCGCCTGCGCGAACGCTTCGAGCAGAAGGCCGCCACGCTTTCCGGCGGCGAACAACAGATGCTGGCGACCGGCCGCGCCATGATGGCGCGGCCCCGCATGATCCTGATGGACGAACCGTCGATGGGGCTGTCGCCGCTGGTGGTGGAGCAGATCTTCGACATCATCCTGCGGCTGAACCGGGAACAGGGCATCACGATTCTGCTGGTGGAGCAGAACGTCAAGCTCGCGCTGTCGGTATCCAGCCACGCGTACATCCTGGAAAACGGCGAGATCGCGCTGGACGGAGAGTCGGCCGCGCTCGCCAGCGACGAAGGCGTGCAGCGCGCCTATCTTGGCGCCTAGCGCGCCGTAAGGAAAAGCGATGATATCGATGCAAGACAAGCGCGTCCTGGTGACGGGTGCCGGCCGCGGGCTGGGCGCCGCCATTGCGCAGGGTTTCGCCCGGCAAGGCGCGCGCGTGATCGTGACCGACCTGGACCCGGAGCTCGCCGCAGCGTCGGCGCAGGCCATTATCGAGGCTGGCGGCAAGGCCCAAGATGCGGCGCTGGATGTGACCAATGCAGCCGCCGTGCGCGCCTTTGCCGCCGGCTGCGCTGCCAGCCATGGGCCGCTGGACGTCCTGGTCAACAACGCCGGGATCTCGGCGCGCGCGCCGTTCGACGATCCGCACACGCCGCAAATCTGGGACCGCGTGATGAGCGTGAACCTGCAAGGCACGTTCAACGTCACGCATGCCTTTGTCGAGCAGCTAAAGGCCACGCGAGGCGCCATCATCAACCTGTGTTCCATCGTGGCCTATGGCTGCGGCATTTCGACCGCTGGCTATGTCGTGTCCAAGGGGGGAGTGCGCTCGTTCACGGAAGTGCTGGCCCGCGACCTCGCGCCTCACGGCGTCCGGGTCAACGCCGTCGCCCCAGGGCTGATGGAAACCGAAATGACCGCCGGCCAGCGCGCCCAGGCAGCAGGCACCGACTGGTACATGCGACGCGCCCCCATGGCGCGTGCGGGGCGTGCCGACGAGATCGTCGGCCCCATCCTGTTCCTGGCCTCCGATCTGGCCAGCTATGTCAATGGCGTGGTGCTGCCGGTGGACGGCGGCTATCTGGCCGTCTAAGGAGAAATCATGAGTCTGGGTACGGCAATGGTCACGGGCGGCGCGAGCGGCATGGGCCTGGCGATCGTGGAGCGGTTGGCGCGCGACGGCTTTCGCGTCGTGATGGCCGATCGCAACGCGGAACTGGCGGACAAGGAATCGCGGGCATTTGCCGACCGGGGGCTGACCGTGGAACATCGCGTCGTGGACCTCGCCGACGAGGCCGCCGCGCGCGAACTGGTGCGCGCGTTGCCGCCGCTGGCCGCGCTGGTGAACAACGCGGGGCTCTTTGACGAACGCAAGTTCTTCGACGTCACGAGCGAAGACTACCGCCGCGTGTTCGACGTCAACCTGCTGGCGGTGGCCACGCTGACGCAGGAGGCCGCGCGGGTCATGCAGCCGGGCGCGAAGATCGTCAACATCGCGTCGCGGGCATATCTGGGCGCGAAAAACCATCCCCATTACGTCGCGTCGAAAGCGGCGCTGGTGGGGTACACCCGCGCATGCGCGATGGAGCTGGCCGAACGCGGCATCCTGGTCAACGCCGTCGCGCCGGGTCTCATCGACACGCCGCTGCTGCGCAACCTGACGCCGGAGCGCATGGCCGCGCAGTTGGCCCTGCAGCCCACCGGCCGCGCAGGTCGGCCCGAGGACATCGCAAATGCCGTGTCGTTCCTGGCGGCGCCGCACATGGACTTCATCACGGGCCAGGTCATCTTCGTGGACGGCGGCAAGTCGTTGGGCGGCTCGGGAGCGTAGACAGCATGGACCGCATCGTATGGAACAAGGAAGTGGATGCGCTCGTCGTCGGTTCTGGCGCGGGCGGCATGGCGGCGGCACTGACGGCGCATGAAGAGGGCCTGGAAGTGCTGCTGGTCGAAAAGACCGACCGCATCGGCGGTTCGACTGCGATATCCGGCGGCGCGGTTTGGATACCGCTGAACGCGCAGACCGAACAGGCGGGCCACCCGGACAGCATGGACGACGTGTGGACCTACCTGGAGCAGACAGTGGGCACGGCGGCGTCGGAGCAAATGAAGCGCGCCTATCTGGACGCGGGTCCGCGCATGATGGATTACCTGGTATCGCGCGGGCTATTGCAGCTTGCCGCGCGCACCGCCTCGCCGGACTACTACCCCGACCGGCCGGGTGCCGCCATGGGCGGGCGCTCGCTCGACCCGGTTGAATTCGACGGCCGCAAGCTCGGCCGCCACTTTCGCTTGCTGCGCGACCCGCTGAAAGAGTTCACCGTGCTGGGCGGCATGATGGTCAACATCACGGACGTGCGGCATCTGCTGCGCGCCACGCGTTCGCTCGCAGCCTGGCGGCACAGTATGGGATTGGTGCTGCGCTATGCCGCCGACCGTGCGCGCGGCTATCACCGGGGCACCCGGCTGCTGCTTGGCAATGCGCTGGCTGCCCAGTTGTTTCACGGCTTGGCGACGCGCAGCATCGAATACTGGCTGCAGGCCCCTGCGGTGGCGCTGCACCGGGACGCCGCCGGCCGGGTGCAGGGCGCCGCGGTGTCGCGGGCAGGCAAGACGTTGAACATCCGCACGCGCCGTGGCGTCGTGATGGCGACCGGCGGCTTTCCGTGGGATCCGGCGCGGCGCGCACGGACCTTTCCCCAGCCGACTGGCGATTGGTCGATGTCGCCCCGCGGCAATACGGGAGATGGCATCCGGCTGTCGGAACAGGCGGGGGCCGCCTTCGGAAGCGGCCACGCCAGCCCGGCGTTCTGGGCGCCCGTGTCCGTCCTGGACACCGGCGGGGGCACGTCGCTCAATTACCCGCATCTGGTCTGGGACCGCGCCAAACCGGGCCTGATTGCCGTCAATGGCGCGGGCGAACGTTTCGTCAACGAGTCGACCTCTTACCATGAGTTCGTGCAGGCCATGTACCGCAGCAATGAGACCACGCCCAGCATCCCGGCATTCCTGATCTGCGACCAGCGGTTCATCGATACGTGGGGCCTGGGACTGGCCCTTCCCGGCGGGCGTCCGCGCCAGCACCTGATCGACCAGGGTTACCTGCTGCAAGCGCGTTCGCTGGCCACGCTGGCCAGCCAGATGGGCGTGCCGGCCGACGCGCTCCAGGCCACCATCGAACGCTACAACCGGCACGCTTCGCAAGGAACAGACCCGGACTTCGGCAAGGGCGGCACCGCATACAACCGCTACCTTGGCGATCCGGAACACCTGCCGAATCCATGCCTCGCACCGCTGGGCGACGGGCCTTATTACGCCGTCAAGGTGTACCCGGGCGACATCGGCACCGCTTGCGGCATTGCGGTCAACGCGCACGCGCAGGCGCTCGATCCAGCGGGAGCGCCAATACCCGGACTTTACGTGGCCGGCAACGACATGCAGTCCGTGATGGGCGGCGCGTACCCCGCGCCCGGCATTACGCTCGGCCCCGCTTTGACTTTTGGCTGGGTGGCTGGACAGCACCTGGCCCATGCGCAACACTGACGCCTCTCACAGACAGGGAACCCCATGAAAATCTTCTTCTCGCCAGCTTCCCCCTTCGTCCGCAAATGCATGGTCATCGCCCACGAACTGGGCCTGGCCGACCGCATTGAAAAGCTGCCCAGCGCCGCCGGTCCCGTCGCCCGCGACCAGACCATCATCCCGAGCAATCCGCTGGGCCAGGTGCCCACCTTCATCACCGATGAAGGCCAGGCGCTGTTCGACAGCCGCGTCGTCTGCGAATACCTGAACGACCTGGGCGGCGGTTCGTTTTTCCCCGCCGGCAAAGACCGCTGGCAGGCGCTAACGGAGCAGGCCATGGCCGACGGCATGCTGGGCGCGGCGCTGCTGGCGCGCTATGAGGCGGTGCTGCGTCCCGAAGCGTTGCGCTGGGACGCCTGGGTCGAGGGCCAGTTGGGTAAGGTGCGCGACGGCCTCGCGCTCATCGAGAAGAACGCCGCGGGCCTGGACGGCCGGGTGGACATCGGCACCATCACCATCGGCTGCGCGCTGGGCTACCTGGACTTCCGCTTTCCGGATCTGGACTGGCGCGCGTCGCATCCGGCCGCCGCGGCCTGGTATGCAGGCTTCAGCCAGCGCCCCTCGATGCAGGCGACCAAACCCTGATCGAACGCGCCAGCGCCACCGCGTTGCATCAAAGCCCCTGGACCGCATGGACAGGGGCTTTTTTGTTCAATGCGACGACACGAAGGTCGCGTCCGCGAACGGCGGCAAGGCAAAGCCCAGCCGCATGCGCCGGGCCTCGGCCGCGGGCGTCAGGCCGAACAGGCGCTTGAACTCGCGGCTGAACTGGGACGGGCTGGTGTAGCCCACGGCCAGGCTCGCCGTCTCCGCCGTCAGCGCCTGCCGCACCATCAGCAGGCGCGCCTGATGCAGGCGCGTCGATTTCACGTACTGCATGGGTGACGCCTGCGTGACCGCCTTGAAGTGGCTGTGAAAGCTTGGGACGCTCATGCCCGCCTCGGCCGCCAGCCGCGCCACGTCCAGCGGTTGTGCGAATTCCGCGTGGATGAGACGCAGGGACCTGCCGATACGGCCAAATGGCCCCCGCATGGCCAGCGCTTCCCGCATCGAACTGCCTTGCGGGCCGGTCAACACCCGGAAATAGAGTTCGCGCAGCAGCGCGGGACCCAGCACAGCGGCCTCCAGCGGCCGGTTCAAGGCCTCGATGAAGCGCAACACCGACGCACGCATCCGGTCGTCCATCGGGGTCGACATCATGCTTTGCGGCGCCTGGACGGGCGCCGCCGGTCCGGCGTCGTCGATCTGCGCCATCAGTTCCGCCGCCAGCACGAAGTCCAGGTGCAGGTAGAGCGCGAGCAGCGGACGTTCGGGCGTGGCGTCGGTCTCCATGCTGAAGGGCACGGGCACGGACACGGCCAGGTAATGCTGCTCGTCGTACAGATATTGGCGATTGCCGAAATACCCGCGCTTGCGGCCTTGGCAGACGATCACGATGCCGGGGTCGTAAAGCACGGGCGTGCGCGCCAGCGGACCGTTGGCGCGCAGCACGCGCACGCTGGGCAGGGCGGTGAGGTTGTAGCCCTCATTGGGGGCCAAGTCGCGCAGCAGCGCCACCATCGGGGTGACCGCGCAAGGCTCGGCCCCGGCGCCATCCTCGGCCGCAGCGGAAACGGACATAGTTTTGTGCAAGAAATATAGGGAAATCTGGCTTATTCAGCGCCATCGGCAAGACTAGCATGCAGTCTCCAGTAGCCCTTACAGACATTTGAGAGAAGATCGATGACATCCCCCAAAACCCTGCTCATCACAGGCGTCAGCAGCGGCTTTGGCCGCGCGCTCGCCGAAGAGGCTCTCGCAGCCGGCCATCAGGTCGTCGGAACGGTGCGCACCGTCCAGGCCCGGCTCGCGTTCGAAGCCCTGTCCCCCGGCGCCGCGATCGGCCGTGTGCTGGACGTGACCGACTTCGATGCCATCGACGGCGTCGTGGCGGAGGTCGACGCCCAGGTCGGCGGCATCGACGTATTGGTCAACAACGCGGGCTACGGGCACGAGGGCGTGATGGAAGAATCGCCGCTGTCGGAAATGCGCCGCCAGTTCGATGTAAACGTGTTCGGCGCGGTCGCGATGATCAAGGCAGTCCTGCCCTTCATGCGCCAGCGCCGGCGTGGCCACATCCTGAACATCACCTCCATGGGCGGCCACATCACCATGCCCGGCATCGCCTACTACTGCGGCAGCAAGTTCGCGCTGGAAGGCATTTCCGAGGCGCTGGGCAAGGAGGTGCGATCCCTGGGCATCGCCGTGACGGCCGTGGCGCCGGGATCGTTCCGCACCGACTGGGCTGGCCGGTCCATGGTGCGCACGCCGCGCTCGATTGCGGACTATGACGGCATTTTCGACCCCATCCGCCAGACCCGCGAAGCGAAAAGCGGCAGGCAACTGGGCGATCCGCGCAAAGCGGCGCGCGCAATGCTTGCGGCCATCGCCGCAGAGCATCCGCCCGCCCATTTGTTATTGGGCAGCGACGCCCTGGCGCTGGTGCGCGACAAGCTGTCCGCCTTGAACCAGGAAATGTCTGCCTGGGAGGCCCTGACCGTTTCCACGGACGGGGGTGGCGTGGACGAGGTCTCCGCGCGCAGTTGAACGTCGCAGGCGCCCGGTCGGGTATACCCCGACGCAGGGCGCGGGCAGCTTCCTCCTCTGTTACATTGAACTTGTAACTCGCTGGACGGACCAACTTTCAGGCCAACCACGAACAGGAGCCCCGCATGAACGTTGCTGCGATCTCCGCTGTTTCCGGCGCTGCCGCGCCCTACCCCGCGCGCGCGTCGATGCTGGATGAAAACCGCCCCGCCTGGGAAGCCGAACAGGCGGCGCGCACCCACGCTGCCCGGCAGGCCCAGCGCACGGCACGCGCCCAGGACGCCTGGGAAGCCCGGCGCATCGAACAGGCCGAGGCCGCCAGATCGGTCCGCGCCGATCAAGACGCATCGGCGGTCCGCGACCCGGCGCGCTCCCCGGCTTCTCCGCTCGCGCTCGCCGCCCCGGCGCTCAACGTCGACGAATTGCGCGATCTCTACGCCGAATCCCGGATGCGGCGCGCCGTCGAGGAATTTTCCGCCCGCCCGGATCCGCTGGCGCAGCGCGCCGACACCGCCAATGACTGGGGCACCATCGAAGGGCTGGCCCCGTTGCAGCCCTACCGCGTCGCGATGGGCAATCCGCAGGTCGAGTTGCAGGCGGCCGCGGCGCTGAAGGCTGCCGGCATCGGCGTGCCGAAGGTCGCCAACATCGGCCCCACCGAGAACGCCACGGACAACGCGCGCTACCGGCCCGGCGCGACGCCCTGACCGCCGCATGGCGCACCAATGACAAAGCCGCCTGCAAGAGGCGGCTTTGTCGTGAAGCGCGGTGTGATCAGTGGAAGAATTCCGCGATCATCGTGGCGCCCATGAAGGTGCCGGCGTTGGCGGCCAGCGACACCACCACGATCTTCCAGCCCAGCTTGCGGAACGCGGGCAGGTCCTTCAGGATCGACAGGCCGGCCATGGCCAGGATCACCGTGGTGAACGGCAGGAAGTTGACCTTGCCGACCAGCGCGATGATCTGGTCGGAATACGGCAGCACGCCGGGGCAGCCCGCGGTCATGGCGATCAGCGACAGCACGAACACGGCGGGCAGCTTGGGCACGACGCGCAGGATCAGGTCGGTGACGACGACCAGCAGGATGATGATGCCCATGCCGGGCAACGCATCCAGGAACGGCACCTTGTAGCCCAGGCTGTTGCCCACCAGCGCGAACAGACCGCAGATGACGTAGGCGGTCAGGCGGTCGCCGAAACCCATCTTGGCGCTGTGCGCCGGGACGTCTTCGGACACGCTCTCGTCCACGACGGCCTCGCCGGACTTGCCGCGCGAGAAGCGGCCCAGCACGGGTTCCAGCTTGCCGTACAGGAAGATGGTCGTGGGCAGCGAGATGAACAGCGTGAAGTACACGCCCACGACCGTGGTGAGCAGGTTCGCGGCGGCGGCCAGGGCGGCGACCTGATGCGCCATCTCGGGCGTCTGCTGCGAGGCGATGGCGCCCACGCCGGCGGCCATCATGCTGCCCGAGCCCACGCCGGCGCCCATGGCGAGCGAGCGCGGATCGAAGATGTTCAGGCTGGTGATGAAGCCGGCCATCAGCGCCACGAACAGCGCGCCGATCACAGTGCCGGTGATGTATTCCGCCATGACGCCGCGGCCTTCGGGCGAGTTCATGCCGTAGCGTTCGCCAATGATGGCCAGGCTGGGCTCGCGGCCCACCGAGAACGTGGCGCCAATGGCTTCGCGCTTGATGCCCAGCAGCAGGGCCAGCGGCAGGCCGATGGCCATGGTGCCGAAGAAATGGCCGAACTCCTGGAACACGAGCGCCCAGCCCGCCTCGCGCACCTGCGGCAATGCGCCGCCCACCATCAGGCCCAGCTTGGCCAGGAACGGCAGCAGCGCGTACTGCAGGTAGCCGCTGATGCGGGTCTGCATGGCCTTGTCGATGCCGGCGCCCGCCGGCAGGCGCTGGCCAAACGCCGCGACGACGGCGCCGATGAAGATCGCCCACAGCATGGGCTGCAGAACGATCTTGCCCGGACCGACCGAGAAGGTGACGCTGCCGATCGCTTCGGAAATGATCACCACCAGCAGGATGGCGGCGAGCATGCGCACGCGCCCCGATAGCGGCATGGAAGGCAGGGCCAGGCTGGCGCTGGCGTGAGACATTGGTTTTCCCCTGATGACGTGAATCGTGTGCGTGACGGCGACCCGGAGCGCGCCGGGCGGCTCGTGCCGCGCAGCCGGGCATGAGCGCCATCGGCGCCCTGCCGGCGTGCGCAATTTTCGCTCGCCCCTTCCGCGGGCAACCATGACAGCGAACGCCGTTAAACGTTGCGTAAAATGCAACGAATGCCGATTTACTGGGAAAATTTTGCACGGGACAGCGTTTTACTAGGGTAAACCCTTAATTCCGATCGTGGAAAATCAGCCGCAATCACGTCACGGGACCTGACGCCATGGACGAAAAACTCGACGCCCGCCGCACCCACTATTTCATGCAGGTCATGAGCCGGGGTTCGGTGCGGGGCGCCGCCGAAGCGCTGGAGATGGACCCCTCCGCCGTCAGCCGGGCCATCGCCGCGCTGGAGCGCGACTGCGGGATGGCGCTGTTCGAGCGTCGCGGCCGGGGCGTGGTGCCTACCGACGCCGGCCACATCCTGGCCCGCTACGTGAAGCGCCAGCAGGACATCCAGGAGAGCTTTTTTTCCGAGATCGACAGCCTGCGCAAGGCCGAGCGCGGCCACATCGACCTGGTGCTGGGCGAGGGCTTCGTGGAACTGATGTTCGACCGCGTCCTGCCCGGCTATTGGCGCAGCCATCCCGAAGTGACGCTGGACATCGATGTGGCCCGCACGTCCGAGATCGTGCAGCGCATCGTGGACGACCGCGCCTATATAGGATTGGTCTTCCAGCCGCCCACCGACGCCCGCCTGCGCACGCATTACTCGCGCCCCGAACCCATTCGCGCCATCGTGCGCCAGGACCACCCGCTCACGCGCCTGGGCCGCCCCCTGCTGCTGACCGACCTGGCCGACTATCCCGGCGCGTCCATGCAGGAAGGGTTTGGCGTGCGCCAACACATCCAGGCCGCCGAGATCAGCGAGCAGGTCCGGCTGCGCAACGTGCTGACCACCTCGTCTTTCAAGGCGCTGTGGCAGTTCGCGGCGGCCGGCATCGGCTACGCGCTCACGCCGCCCATCGCGGTCACCGCCGACATGCAGGCCCAGCGCCTGGCCAGCCTGCCGCTGGCCAATCCCATCCTGAACCAGGGCAGCCTGCATGTGCTCAGCCGAGCGGGCCGGCACATCTCGCCCGCCGCGCGCGAGCTGCTGGAACACATTGTGCGCGGCATCGGCGCGCACGCGGCCGCGGCCACCGATACGGCCGGCTGACGACGATCCGCTTTGGTCTGGCCCAGGAAGCCGCCCAAGGCGAATCCGAGGACATGGCGCCGGGCCCCTTCCCGAGCCCTTATTTCTTTATTACCAGAATGACTTAGACGCCCGCGACGGGTGGCTGTTACGGTTATGAATCCCGTTTTGCCGGCGCCCTGCGCCCGCCCCGCCGTGGGGCTCAGATCGAAAAGACTTCAAGGGCAGTAGACATGTACGTGTATGACCCCGTCGACCAACAGCTCGTCGAGCAGCGTGTGGCGCAATTCGCCGACCAGACGCGCCGCTTTCTCGACGGCCAGCTGACCGAAGATGATTTCCGCGTCCTGCGCCTGCAGAACGGCCTGTACATCCAGCGCCATGCGCCGATGCTGCGCGTCGCCATTCCGTACGGCATGCTGGCGTCGCGCCAACTGCGCACCCTGGCCCACATCGCGCGCAAGTGGGACCGCGGCTACGGGCATTTCAGCACCCGCCAGAACATCCAGTTCAACTGGCCCAAGCTGGAAGACGTGCCGGCCATCCTGGCCGAACTCGCCACGGTGCAGATGCATGCCATCCAGACCAGCGGCAACTGCATCCGCAACACCACCACCGATCACTTTGCCGGCGTCGCGCCGGACGAGCTCGTCGATCCGCTGGTCTGGTGCGAGATCATCCGCCAGTGGTCCACCCTGCATCCGGAATTTGCCTTCCTGCCGCGCAAGTTCAAGATCGCGGTCAGCGGCGCCGTCGAGGACCGCGCGGCCGTGGGCGTGCACGACATCGGCCTGCAGGCCGTCGAGCGCGACGGCAAGCTGGGCTTTCGCGTGTGGGTCGGCGGCGGCCTGGGCCGCACGCCCATCGTCGGCAAGCTGATCAATCCTTTCGTCGAGTGGCAGGACCTGCTGACCTATCTGCAGGCCGCCTTGCGCGTCTACAACCTGCATGGCCGCCGCGACAACAAGTACAAGGCGCGCATCAAGATCCTGGTCAAGGACCTGACGCCCGAGGTCTACGCCCAGCAGGTCGATGAAGAGTGGCAGCGCATCAAGGGCGGCCCGGACACCATCACGCAGGAATTCGTCGACACCATCAAGTCGCGTTTCGTCTGGCCGCAATACGACGCCAGCGCCGCGTCCGACATCGACAACACCGCGGCGCTGGCCGCGGCCGACAAGCGCTTCGCGCGCTGGCTGCGCACCAACGTGCATGCCCACAAGGTGGCCGGCTATGCCGCGGTCACCGTCTCGCTCAAGCCCACCGGCGTGCCGCCGGGCGACATCACCGCCGACCAGATGGATGCCGTGGCCGACCTGGCCGACGACTTCGGCTATGGCGAACTGCGGGTGTCGCACGAACAGAACCTGATCCTGGCCGACGTGCGCCGCGCGCGCCTGCACGAACTCTGGCTCAAGCTGGAATCGCTGAACCTCGCCACGCCCAACATCGGGCTGCTCTCGAACATCATCGCCTGTCCGGGCGGAGACTTCTGCGCGCTGGCCAATGCCGTCTCCATCCCCGTGGCCGAAGCCATCCAGCGCCAGTTCGACGACCTGGACTACCTGTTCGAGATCGGCGAGCTGGACCTGAACATCTCGGGCTGCATCAATTCCTGCGGCCATCATCACGTCGGCCACATCGGCATCCTCGGCGTCGACAAGGCCGGCGAGGAGTGGTATCAGGTCACGGTGGGCGGCCGCCAGAACGGCGCCGCCAAGCCCCTGCCCGACCTGGAATCCACCCATGGCGGCGGCGCGGCCATCGGCCGCATCATCGGCCCGTCGTTTGCGCGCCATCAGGTGCCCGGCGTGGTCGACCGCCTGATCCGCACCTATCTGGGCCTGCGCGACAGCGAAGCGGAGCGCTTCATCGACGTGGTCGACCGCGTCGGCATCGATCCCTTCAAGCAGGACGTGTACGCGGACCCTGCCTTCGCCAAACCCGCCCCGGTCGCGGAGGCCGCCCATGTCTGAAATCTACGCCCACGACGCTCCCGGCCCGCACCTCATCCGCAACGGCCGGCTGGAAGCCGACACCTCGCGTCCGTTCGTGCCCGAACCCGAAGTGCCCGCCGAAGGCCAGGTGCCCGCCGACGAACCCGGCTGGATCGTGCCGCTGTCTGTCTGGAAAACGTCGCGCGCCACGCTGCGCCGCCACAAGCATCCCGTCGCCGTGCTGCTGAACCCCGACGCCGACCTGACCGACCTGGCGGACGCCGACGGCACGCTGCACCCCGAGGGCATCGCCTTCATCGCCGTGGACTTTCCGGTCTACACCGACGGCCGCGGCTATTCGCTGGCGCAGTTGCTGCGCACGCGCTATCAATGGCAGGGCGAGCTGCGCGCGGTCGGCGACGTGATGATCGACACCATCCACTACCAGGCGCGCGTGGGCTTTGACAGCTTCCTCGTCAAACCCGGCCACGATCCGCACAAGGCGCTGGACGCGTTCAAGACGTTCACGGTGCACTACCAGAAGACGTACCGGGCGCCGACGCCGGCCGCGGCCACGGCCTGACGACGTCCAGACAGTCCTGACAGTCCTGACATGCGGCGCCCCGGGCATCAGCCCCGGCCGCCCGGCGCCCCCCCGTGCTGCATGCCGAATCCGCTCTGCGCCAGTTGCGCGCGGATCAGGTCGGCAATGCTGCGCTGGCGCGGGGCCTGCATCCGGCTGATCAGGCTGGACACGCTGACCGCCAGCCGCGGATAGCCCCCCGCGTCGCATAGCGCCACCCCCACCCCCAGCACGCCCGGCACCGCCGCGTTGCCCACCACCGCCCAGCCCCGGTCGCGCGTGTTCTCGACCAGCCGGCGCATCTGCGCGACCGTCATGCCGCCATAGGCGCGCAACGCCTGCTCGTTCTGCACCACCACCTCGTCGGCCTCGGCGGCAGGCAAGGCGCCCAGCAGCGCCAGCCCCGCCGCCCCCACGCCCAGCGGCTGGCGGTGCCCGACCGTGACGGCCAGCACCTGCACCGGATAGTTGCCGACCTCGCGATGCAGGCACAGGGAATCGTTGGCCGCCCGGCAGATGAGAAACGCCGAATCCCCGCTGACATCGCTGATCTGGCGCAGCAGCGGCCGCAGGCTGCGCACGGCCTGCGCGTGCGGGTCGCCGGCCATCATCACGCCCAGCTCGGCCACCCGCCAGCGCGGCGCATCCGACTCGCGCAGCGCATAGCCCTCTTCGACCAGCACGTCCAGGTAGCGGTAGACGGTGGATCGCTGCATGTCCGCCGCCCGGGCGATGTCGACCACGTGCATGCCGGCCGCCCCGGCCTGGCGCAGCACGCCCAACACCCGCAGCCCGCGCCGCAGGATGCGCGGACCTGAACCCTCGGAATCCGGTTTGTTCAATTTCTGGACACCTTGCGTTGATGACGCCCCCATCAAAGCCGAATATGAAGGCGGACAGACAGAGATTTGTCCAATTATTAGACAAACAGGACGGAGACAACAATGAAGACATTCGGCAAGCGCTGGACCGCTGCGGCGGTGGCCTTGAGCGGCAGCCTGCTGGCCGCCGCCCCCGCCTGGGCGGCCAACCCCTACCCCGAACGCCCCATCACCCTCGTGGTCGGCTACGCCGCGGGCGGCGCCACCGACATCGTGGCGCGCCTGATGGCCAAGTCGCTCTCGGAAGAGCTGAAGCAGACGGTCGTCGTCGAGAACAAGACCGGGGCCAACAGCAACATCGGCGCCGAGATCGTCTCGCGCGCGGCGCCGGACGGCTACACGCTGTACGTGGGCTCCATCGCCAACACCATCAACCGCACGCTGTACAGCCAGCTCAACTACGACTTCGTCAAAGGCTTCGAGCCGGTGGGCCTGCTGGCGACCATCCCGAACATCCTGGTCGTCAACCCCAAGCTGCCGATCAAGACCGTGCAGGAATACATCGCCTATGCCAAGCAGCATCCCGGCAAGCTGACCTGCGCCTCATCGGGCAGCGGCTCGTCCATTCACCTGTCGTGCGAACTCTTCAAGATGAAGACCGGCACGGACATCCTGCATGTGCCCTACCGCGGCAGCGGTCCGGCGGTGGCCGACCTGCTGGGCGGCCAGGTCGATTCCATGTTCGACAACCTGCCCTCGTCGCTGCCCCACGTGCAGGCGGGCAAGCTGCGCGCCATCGGCGTCACGTCGCCCAAGCGCCTGCCGGTCACGCCCGACGTGCCCACGCTGGACGAGTCCGGCCTGCCGGGCTTTGACGTGGAATCGTGGTTCGGCCTAGTGGCGCCCGCCGGCACGCCGCGCCCCGTCATCGACCGCCTGAACCAGGCGGTGAACAAGGCGCTCGCCAGCCCCGAGCTGCAGGCGTCGTACAAGCAGAGCGGCTTCTTTGCCCCGCAGCCGCCCAACACGCCCGAGACCTTTGGCAAGAAGATCGCCAGCGAGATCGACAAGTGGGGCGCCGTCGTGAAAAGCGCCAACCTCAAGGCCAACTAGCCACGCGCATCAAGGAGCACAGGTGTACCCGATCGACTTTTTCTTCCGCGCGGCTGAACGCCATCCGGACCGCGTGGCGCTCGACGGTCCGCAGGGCCCGGTCACTTACGCGCGGCTGGCTGCCGACACCCGCGCGCTGGCGGCGGCCCTGCAAGACCTGGACCCCGAGCCCCAGACGCGCGTGGCGATCTGCGCGGGCAATTCCGCGCGCCACATCCTTGCGCTGCTGGCCGTGCTGGCCAGCGGCAAGGTGTGGGTGCCGCTCAATTACCGCAGCACCGCGCGGGAGATCGGCCGCATCCTGGACGCCACGGAACCATCCATCGTGATCGTGGACAGCGTGGGCGCGCCGCTCGTGCCGGCGGGGCCGGCGCGGCGCATCAGCCTGGACGACGACGCCGAGGCACCGACGCTGGCCGGCCTGTTGGCGGGCTTCGCGGGACGCGAGCCGGTCCGCCACGCGCTGCCGCGCGACGCCACGCAGGCCATCAAGTTCACGGGCGGCACCACCGGCCTGCCCAAGGGCGTGATGCAGCCGTATCACGCCTGGAACGCCGGCATCATCAACCAGATCATGCACTGGGGGCTGACCGCCGAAGACCGCTATGTGGTGTCGGCGCCCATCACGCATGGCACGGGCACCTACCTGCTGCCGGTGCTGGCGCAGGGCGGCTCCCACCTGCTGCTGGACCAGGTCAACCCGGCCACCATCACCGCGGCGTTTCGCGAGCGCGGCGGCACGCTCAGCTTCATGCCGCCCACCCTGATCTACATGATCATGGCGCAGCCCGGCGTGTCCCGCGCCGACTTCCCGCGGCTGCGCAACCTGATCTACGGCGGCGCGCCCATGCCCGTCGAAAAGATCGAGCGCGCGCGCGCCTTCTTCGGCCCCGTGCTGGGCACGACCTACGGCCAGACCGAGGCGCCGCAGATCGTCACCGTGCTGCGGCCCGCCGACCTGGAAGCACCGGAGAACCGCGCCTCGGTCGGCCGTGTCACGCACCTGTCCGACGTGGCCATCATGGGCCCGGACGGCGCGCTGCTGCCCCGCGGCGAGATCGGTGAGGTCGTCGTGCAGGGCGACCTGGTGATGACCGGCTACTGGCGGCTTCCGGAAAAAACCGCCGAGACCGTGATCGACGGCTGGCTGCACACCGGCGACACCGGCCTCATCGACGCCCGCGGCTACCTGTTCCTGAAGGATCGGCTGCGCGACGTCATCATCACCGGCGGCTTCAACATCTATCCGGTCGACGTCGAAAACGCGCTGTCCGCGCACCCGGCCGTGTACGAGTGTTCCGTGTTCGGATTGCCCGACGACAAATGGGGCGAAGCCGTCCACGCAGCCGTCCAGCTGCATCCCGGGGCGCTCGCCAGCGACGACGAACTCAAGGCCCACGTCCGGGCGCTGCTGGGCCCGGTAGCCACGCCCAAGCAGATCCATTTCCACGACAGCCTGCCGCGCTCCAGCGTGGGCAAGGTGCTCAAGAACGCGGTGCGCGACGCCGCCCTGAAGGAAACGCCATGAAGCAACCCGAAACCCGCCTTTGCGCCCACCACCTCACCGGCATGTCCTATCGCGACGTGGACCTGGTGGAAGACCTGATCGGCAAGAAGTCCTTCACCGAGGTCATGATCATGCAGATCCTGGGCCGCGATGCGCGCCCCGTCGACATGCGCATCGTGGACGCCGTGCTGGTCACGCTGATGGAACACGGCATGACGCCCAGCGCGATCGCCACGCGGCTGATCTACATGAGCGCGCCCGAGAACCTGCAGGGCGCGGTGGCCTCGGGCCTGATGGCCGTGGGCAGCCAGTTCGTCGGCACCATGGAGAACTGCTCGCGCCTGCTGGACCGCATCCGCCAGGCCGCGGACGGCCCGGCCGAAGCCCTGGCGATCGCGCGGGAGTTCCGGTCCACGCGCAGCGCGCTGCCCGGCTTTGGCCATCACCTGCACAAGCCGGACGATCCGCGCGCGATCAAGCTGCTGGCGCTGGCCGAGGCGGAAAGCGAACTGGGCGGCCAATCCATCCAGGCGCTGCGCTGGCTGGCCAGCGCGGTGGACCAGACCTACGGCAAGCACATCACCATCAACGCCACGGGCGCCGTGGCCGCGCTCCTCAGCGAGATCGGCGTGCCCACGGACCTGATGCGCGGCTTTGCCGTCATCTCGCGCGCGGCGGGTCTCGTGTCCCACGTTGCCGAAGAACAGCAGAGCCCGTCGGGCCGCTACATCTGGGAAACCATCGACCACGCCATCCCCTATGTGGGCAAGGGCAAGAGCCACCAGCAAGGCGGCGAGCCATCATGACGGGCGGCACCGGCACACGGTTGGCCGGCAAGGTGGCGCTGGTGGCGGGCGCGGGCACGTCGGCGCCCGGCTGGAGCATCGGCAAGGCAAGCTGCGTGACGCTGGCGCGCCAGGGGGCCGCCATCGTCGCGCTGGATGCCAGCCAAGCCGCTGCCGAAGAGGCCGCGCATGAGGTGGCCCTGGCCGGCGGCAGCGCGCTGCCGGTGCAGGCCGACGTCGCCGACCCGGCCGCCATGCAGGCGGCGGTCGAGGCGGCGCTGGGACGCTACGGCCGCATCGACATCCTGCAGGCCAACGCGGGCATCGGCAAGGTGGGCGGCCCCGAAGACATCTCGCTGCAGGACTGGGACCGCATCCAGCAGGTCAACGTGACCAGCCTGCTGATCGCCACGCGGCTTCTGGCGCCCCTCATGCGCGCGCAGGGCGGCGGCGCCATCGTGGCCGTGTCGTCGATTGCGGGCATCCGGTACACCGGCTATCCGCATCTGGCCTACAGCGTCAGCAAGGCGGCCGTCATCCATTTCGCGCGCATGGCCGCGCAGCAGTATGCCGCCGACCGCATCCGCGTGAACACCGTGATTCCGGGGCTGATCGACACGCCCCGCGTCGCCGGCAACGTCGCGCGGATGTTCGATGCGAACGACCTGGACGCCGCGCGCGCGGCCCGCGACCGGCAGGTGCCGTTGGGGCGCATGGGCACACCCTGGGAAGTCGCCAACGCCGTGGCGTTCCTGGCGTCGGACGAGGCGTCGTACATCACCGGAACGGAACTGGTCGTCGACGGCGGACTGACCGGCAAGTACGCCTGAGGCGCGCCGGCGCCGCTGTTCCGCCCGTCTTGGTTCGTCCTTGTCATTCCGCCCTTCCTATTCCGCCCTTCTTATTCCGCCTTGATGTTTCCGCGCTGGATCACGCCCGTCCACTTGGCCACGTCGTCGCGGATGCGCTGGGCGAATTGCGCCGGCGTGCTGCCGACCGGCTGAAAGCCCAGTCCGGCCAGCTTGTCGCGCAACGCGCCATTGCGCACCGAATCGGCCAGCGTCTGCGACAGGCGCTCGATGATCGGCTCCGGCACCCCGGCCGGCGCGACCAGCCCGAAGAGGGGCGAGATATCCACCCCCGGCAGGCCCCCTTCGGTGAAGGTCGGCACGTCGGGCAATTGGCTGACGCGCTGCGGGCTGGTGACCGCCAGCGCGCGCAGGCGTCCCGCCTTGATGTGTTCCAGCAGCGTGGGCACGGTGGCAAAGGCGAACTGCACCTGGCCGCCCAGCAGGTCGGTGATCACGGTGCCGCCGCCGCGGTACGGCACATGCAGCACGTCCACGCCCGCCTGCTGCCGCAATTGCTCGCCGGCCAGATGCGGCCCGCTGCCAACGCCCGCCGAGCCGAACGACAGCGTACCCGGCTGCGCCTTGGCCAGCGCCACGAAGGCGGCGAGATCGGCCGCCTTGACGGACGGATGCACCACCATGACAAAGGGCGCCGTCGCCATGAGCGAGATCGGCGCAAAGTCCTTGATCGCGTCGTAGGGCTGGCGGTCGCCCAGCAGCGCCGGATTGATGGTGAACGTGGAGTCCACCATGCCGATGGTGTAGCCATCCGGCGCCGACACGGCCAGCGCGCGCGTGCCGATGGTGGTGCCGCCGCCGCCACGGTTCTCCACGACGAAAGGCTGGCCCAGCGCCTCGGCGTACACCTGCCCCGCCATGCGGCCCAGCGTATCGGTGGCGGCCCCCGGCGGATAGGGGATGTACAGGCGGACCGCCTTGTCCGGATACTGCGCGGCCCGCGCCGCGAAGGTCCAGGGCAGCATGGCGCCGCCCAGCGCCATGGCCGTGCCGTTGATCAGGAACGCTCTGCGCGATGAATGCATGTCTTTGTCTCCAGGTTTATGTTCTTGGCGGGCTCTTTGGACCCTTGACGCCACGGCGCCGTGCCGTCAGGTGCTGAACCGGCCCTCGGCCAGCGCCGCTTCGGGGTCCGCGCCCAGTCCCGGGCCGTCAGGCACGCCGACCCAGCCGTCCACGATGGGCACGCTGTCGCCATAGGGCACGTGCGCCAGTTCGACGTACAGGCGTTCAAGCGACACCTCGGCCTGCTGCGCCGCGATCAGGTGCAGGCTGGCCAGGTAGCCCGGACCGAAGAAAGCGACCTGCGGCGCGCACACGACGCGCGTGTCCGCACACTTTTGCGCGATGCGCCACGCGGCGGTCAGGCCCAGCTTGATGACGCTGGGCTGCACGTACTGCGCCGCTTCGCTGTCCACGATCCGTTCCAGGTCCGTCGCGCTGCTGGCGTTCTCGCCCACGGCCAGGGGGATGCCGCAGGCGCGCTTGAGCCGCGCCAGCGCGCGGTCGTCCTCGGGCGGCCACAACGGCTCTTCGATCCAGAACGGATCATGCGGGCGCATGGCCTCGATGGCGGCCTCGGCCTCGCCGGGCAGCCAGGCGCAATTGGTGTCCACCATGATGGGCACGTCCGGCCCCGTGCTGCGGCGCACTGCGGCCAGCGCGTCAGCGGTGCGCTCGTGCAGCTTGATCTCGGCATAGCCTTCGTTCAGCGCGCGCGTGGTCACGGCGTCCAGGCGTTCGGCGTTGCCGTAGTACTGGAGCAGCGACGCATACACCCGCACCCGCTCGCGGCGCTTGCCGCCCAGCAGCGCGTACAGCGGCACGCCCGCGCGCTTGGCGCGCAGGTCCCACAGCGCGATGTCCAGGCCGGCCAGCGCGTGCACCACGGGACCGGACCGCCCCAGGTTGTGCAGCGTGCGCTGCATGCCGGGCAGCAAGGTGTCGTCGTCCGCGTCGCGTCCGCAGGCCAGCGGCGCGATCAGGGTCTCGAAGATGGCGGGCAAGGCGCGCGGCTCCACGCAGTACGACTCGCCCCAGGCCACCGTCCCGTCTTCGGTCTGCACCCGGACCAGCGCGCTATCCAGCTTGTCGCGAGGACGGCCGGCAAACAGCGGCGACGGGCTCCAGTGATGGAACGGCAGGCGCAGGGGGATGCAGGTGACGGAAACAATGGTGTTGGCGGGCATGACGGATCGGCAGATAGCAGGAAGCGGGATGCGATGGCGCTATTCTGGCGGCCGCACGTTCATATGGTCAAATAGATGAATCAACTATTTCCATATGAATTTCATATGTTTAACCGCAGAGAACTTCTGCTGCTGCGCGCCATGTACCGGCACGACACGGTCACGGCCGCGGCCGCCTCGGTCAACATGACGCAGCCCGCCGCCAGCGCGCTGCTGCGCGACATGGAGACGCGGCTGGGCTTTGCGCTGTTCAGCCGCGAGAACCGCCGCCTGCACCTCACCAGCCAGGGCCGCGCCCTGATACCGGAAGTGCTCAACGCGCTGGCCGGCATCGAGTCGGTGGACCGGCTTGCCGTCGACATTCGCCAGGGCGCGCTGGCGCGGCTGGACGTGGGCGCCGTCGCAATCGCGGCGTCCAGCGTACTGCCTGCGGCCATGGCCGGCATGCGCCGCGCGCATCCGGCCGTGGCGGTAACCGTGCGGGCCGGCACCGCGCTGGAAATCATCGAAATGGCCGTGGACCACCGCATCGACCTGGGCATCATCATCGGCTCGCCGCCGGACATCGACAGGGTGTCCAGCCTGCGGCTCGCGCCATTGGGATTGCATGCGGTCATGCCCCCGGATCATCCCTGGGCGCGGCAGCCCGCGCTGACGCTGGAAGAAGTGGCCGCGGCCGGCCCCATCGTGCTGGCTACCGCCCTGCCCGCGGGCCGCGCAACGCGCCAGGCGCTGGAAGCACGCGGCCTTCCCTATCGGCCCATCATCGAAGTGGCGCAGTCGTCAGCCGCCTGCGCCCTGGCCGCGCAAGGCCTGGGCGTGGCCATCGTCGAAAGCCTGGGCGCGCACTACGCCGAACGCCAGGGCCTGGCCGCGCGCCATCTGCTGGCGCTGGAGGACCCGGTACTAGCAGTGGTGTGGTCACGCGACCGCGCCATGAGCGCGCCGGCGCGCCTGCTGCAGGAGGGATTGGCGGAGCAGGCGCGGATGTGGCTGTCGCGGCCCGATGCGGCGCCGCCGGCGCGCAGGCCGGCACGCGCGCGCGGGAAGCCAGGCTGAGCCAGCCGCCTTACCAGGACGTCGAGTAGGCGCCCGGAAACTGCTTGGCGACGAAGGCCTTGACCTCGTCGGACTGGTAGGCCTTGATGAAGCGAGCGATGCGCGGGTCGTCCTTGTTGTCTTCCCGCGCCGCGATCACCACGGCCGCAAACGGCGCGTCCTTGCTTTCCAGCGCCAGCGCGTCCTTGGCGGGCGACAGGCCCGCCGGGATCGCGTAGGCGGAGTTCACGGCGGCGGCGTCCACGTCCTTGAGCGAGTGCGGCAGTTGCGCGGCCTCGATCTCGATGAATTTCAGGTTCTTGGGATTGTCGGCAATGTCGAAGATCGACGCCGTGACCGTCACGCCATCCTTCAGCTTGATCAGCTTGGCGGCCTGCAGCACCAGCAACGCGCGCGCGCCATTGGTCGGATCGTTCGGAATGGCCACCTTGCCGCCTTGCGGCAGTTCGTCCAGCGACTTCACGCGCTTGGAATAGATGCCCATCTGCTGCACCACGGCAGTCGCCACCGGCACCAGCTTGTAGCCGCGCGCCTTGTTCTGCGATTCCAGGAAAGGCCGGTGCTGGTAGATGTTCACGTCCAGCTCCTTGGCGTCCAGCGCGGCGTTCGGCTGGATGAAGTCGCTGAACTCGATCAGCTTGACCTTCAGGCCTTGCTTGGCGGCGACCTGCTGCACGACCTCGCCGATCTGCGCGTGCGGACCGACGGTCACGCCCACTTTCAGTTCGGCGTCCTGCGCCATCGCCGAGGTGCCGGCAAATCCAATGAGGGTGGCAAGAACGGCCAGGGTATGGCGAAGGCGCATGGGAAATCTCTACAGGTAAGAAGAATGACCCCGGATTCTAGTGAGCGTCCTTCAAAACCGGAAGCGATGATTATTCATATTGATATGTGCAATCCGATATGAGCCGCGCGATGACAGCGCCGGCGCATGCGGCCACAATAGAGCCTGCTTTCATTCCTGCTTGCGCCATCCATGTCCACCAACCCCGAACTCCATCCGCACGCGCGCGCGCTGCTGGCCGACCACTACGCCGCCGTCGACCCCGACCTGCCCGACCTGCTGGATCTGCTGTTTGCGCGCAGCGCCGGCGAAGACTGGCACAAGGCCGGCACGTTCAAGCATCATCTGCTGGGCGTCTACCGCACGCTGGCGCTCTGGAACCAGCCGCGCGAAGTGCGTCTCCTGGGTCTCTTCCACAGCGTCTACGGCAACGAATACGTGGACCTCACCCTGTTTGACCGAGAACGCGAGCGCGACACGCTGCGCGGCGTGCTGGGCGCGGAGGCCGAGGAATGGGTCAGCCAGTTCTGCGCCATGCCGCGCACGAAGTTCGTGCAGGCCATCCTGCAAGGCCAGGGCACCGGCGCGGAAGGCCTGACGCTGGAAGGCGCCGACGGGCGGGTCTACACGTTCACGCCGCGCCAGGTCGCGGCGTTCACGGTCGTGTCCGCCGCCGACATCGGCGAGCAATGGCATAGCTGGCAGGACGAGATCTTCGCTGGCTATCCCCAGCAGCAGCGCCGTGACCTGAAGACAAACTGGGCGTCATCGCTATGGCCCGGGCCGCTCAAGCCGCCGTCGAACATCCTGTCGATGCTGTCGCACCTGCTGGCGCCGCTGTCGCGCATGCCGCAGGACACCGGCATTCCCATCCCGCCCGCCTTCGACCATTGCCGCGCCACGCTCAGCCCGCGCGACGAAGCCGCCGCCAGCGCGCTGTACTGGCAAGTCATCACGCGCATGCATCCGCTGACCGAAATGGACAGCGCCCGCCACATGCTGGAAGCGGCGGTCGAGCACAATCCGTGGGTGGGCGAGCCGCGCCTGCTGCTGGCGCAACTGGCGCTGACCGCGGAAGACTTCGATGCCGCCGAGCGCCACGCCGCCGCCGGGCTGGCCGCGTTGCAGGCCTGGGGCACCGCATGGGACAAGCGCATCGAATGGGCCGGATGGATGGCCTGGGCGCGCATCGAACTGCAGAATGCCCGCGCCCGGAAGTGGCCGGAAAACCTGGCCGCGCTGAACGGTCTGGGGCTGGTGGAATAAGCCCGGCAGCAATGCCGGCTTACGTGCCTTCCCAGTGCGGCCCGGGCACGGCGATGTCAAAGAGCTCCAGCACGCGCGCCACGGTGTGGTCCACCATTTCCTCGATGGACGCGGGCCGGTGATAGAACGCCGGCAGCGGCGGAAAGACGATGCCGCCCATTTCGGTCACCGCCGTCATGTTGCGCAGGTGCGCCAGGTTGAACGGCGTCTCGCGCACCATCAGCACCAGCCGGCGGCGCTCTTTGAGCGTGACGTCGGCGGCGCGGGTGATGAGGTTATCGGACAGGCCGTGCGCCACCGCCGCCAGCGTGCGCATCGAACACGGCACGATCACCATGCCCGCGGTCTGGAACGCCCCGCTGGCCAGGGTGGCGCCCACATCGCGCACGCTGTGAACGTGATCGGCCAACGCATAGACGTCCTGGCGGCTGACATCGAGTTCGTGCTTGATGTTCAGCACGCCCGACGCCGAAACCACCAGATGCGTTTCGACGTCTTCGACGTTGCGCAGCGCCTGCAGCATGCGCACCGCATAGAGCGCCCCGGTGGCGCCCGTGATGCCGACGACGAGCCGCCGCATGACGGCCTTTATGCCGTGGCGCCGGATTGCTCCAGCAGCGTCTTCAGCTCACCGGACTCGTTCATTTCATTCATGATGTCCGAGCCGCCGATGAACTCGCCCGACACGTAGAGCTGCGGAATGGTGGGCCAGTTGGAGAATTCCTTGATGCCCTGGCGGACTTCGTCGTCCTCCAGCACATTGACGGTGACCAGCTTCTTCACGCCACAGCCCTTCAGGATCTGAATGGCCTTGCCGGAAAAGCCGCATTGCGGGAATTGGGCGGTGCCCTTCATGAACAGCACGACGGGGTGCTGGGTCACGGTTTCGCGGATGAATTCTTGAACGTCGCTCATGGTGGTCTCTTGGACTGGCAAAACGGAATTGCTCAATTATAGGTACAGCCGGGAAAACGGCCGGGATTACCCCGGCGCGGCGCCGGTTTATCGGGGCGATTCCAGAGGCGGCGCGATGTAACAGACGCGCCTCCGGGCGGCGGCCTGCCGGCGTGAGACGCCCGCTACAGAGACGCCCCTCGCCCCGCAGGTGTCAGGCCCCCGCCACCGGCAGCCGACCGCCCGAGATCCGCTCGATGCCCGCCAGGTCCTTGCGGCTGTGCACGCCCTCGAACCCGGCCTGGACCAGCATGTCCCGCACGGCCTGCGCCTGATCCCAGCCATGCTCCATCCACAGGGCGCCGCCTGGCTTCAGGTGGGCGTCGGCGCCCTGGATGATGCGCGCCAGGTCGTCCAGCCCGCCCGCGCCGTCCGTCAGCGCGCCACGCGGTTCGAAACGCACGTCGCCCTGCTCCAGGTGCGGATCGTCGCTGGCCACATAGGGCGGATTGGAGACGATCAGGTCAAAGCCCTCGCCGGCCGGCACGGCCTCATACCAGCTGCCTTCGACGAACCGCACGGCGGCGGTCAGGTCCCAGGCGTTGCCGGCCGCCACGGCCAGCGCGGCCGCGCTGACGTCCGACGCCATCACCCGCGCGTCGCGGCGCGCCAGCGCGATCGAAATGGCGATCGCCCCGCTGCCCGTGCCCAGGTCCAGCACGGCCGGCCCGACCACGCCGGCCACGGATTCCAGCGCGGTTTCGACCAGCACCTCGGTGTCGGGACGGGGGATCAGCACGTCGGGCGTCACGCGGAACATGTGCCCCATGAACTCGCGCCGGCCCAGCAGGTAGGCCATGGGTTCGCCGGCCAGGCGGCGCAGCGCCAGGGCCTCGTACGCCGCGGCCGCCTCGGGCGCGAGCGCGTCGGTATCGTGCGCCAGCAGCCATGCGCGCGGCTTGTCCAGCACGTGCTCGAGCAGCATGCGCACCTCCAGGCGCGGCAGCCGCGCGTCGAGCAGCAGGCTCTTGATCTGGGGCGCCGTCATCGCATCGGCCTCAGATGTCGTCGCCCAGCGCGGCGAGCTGTTCGGCCTGGTGCTCGGCGATCAGCGCGCCGGTCAGTTCTTCTAGGTCGCCTTCCATGATCTGCTGCAGCTTGTACAGGGTCAGGTTGATGCGGTGGTCGGTCACGCGGCCCTGCGGGTAGTTGTAGGTGCGGATGCGCTCGGAGCGGTCGCCCGTGCCGATCAGGCTCTTGCGTTCGGCCGCCTCCTTGCTTTGGCGCTCGCGCTCTTCCTTGTCTTTCAGGCGCGCGGCCAGCACCTGCATCGCCTTGTCCTTGTTGCGGTGCTGCGAGCGGTCGTCCTGGCATTCCACCACCAGCCCGGTCGGCAAGTGGGTGATGCGCACCGCCGAGTCCGTCTTGTTGATGTGCTGGCCGCCCGCGCCGCTGGCGCGGAAGGTGTCGATGCGCAGATCGCTGGGGTTGATGACGATCTCGGACATCGCGTCGGCTTCGGCCATGATGGCGACCGTGCAGGCCGACGTGTGGATGCGTCCCTGCGCCTCGGTCGCGGGCACGCGCTGGACGCGGTGCGCCCCCGACTCGAATTTCAGGCGGCCATACGCGCCGTCGCCGTCGATGCGCGCGATCACTTCCTTGTAGCCGCCCAGCTCGGACGGGCTTTCCGACATCAGCTCCACGCGCCAGCCGCGCTGTTCCGCGTAGCGCGTATACATGCGCAAGAGGTCGCCCGAAAACAGCGCGCTCTCATCGCCGCCCGTGCCCGCGCGGATTTCCAGGAACACGCTGCGCCCGTCGTTGGGGTCGCGCGGCAGCAGCAGCAACTGCAGCGCGGCTTCCAGCGATTCGAGCTTGCCGCGCCCGGCCTTGATCTCGTCTTCGGCCATGGCCTTCATTTCGGGATCGGACAGCATCTCCTGCGCGGCCGCGATGTCGTCTTCGGAGCGGGTGAAGGCCGTGAAGGCTTCGACTACCGGCTCCAGTTCGGCGCGTTCGCGGGAAAGCTTGCGGAAGCGGTCCATGTCGGACGCGGTTTCCGGTTCGGCGAGCAACGCATCGACCTCGATCAGGCGATGGCACAGATGCTCCAGCCGGCTGCGCATGGAAGATTTCATGAGGGGATGACCAAAGGAGAAGACAGGAAAAGCGGGCGCCCACAAAGCGAACGCCCGCCATGAGGCGGGGCGTGGGGCAGAGCCGCTAACGGCGGGCGTCGCGGCCGGGGAACAGGCGCGGCATCCAGGCAAGCAGTCGCTTGCGTTCGTCGCCTTCGCTGCGGTTCAGCGCCGCCAGCGGGCCGTGCAGGTACTTCTGGGTCAGGCCGTGGGCCAATTGCTCGAGCACGGCCTCGGGCGACTCGCCCCGCGCGAGCAGGCGCCGGGCGCGTTCGAGCTCGGCGGCGCGGACGTCCTCGGCGGCCTGGTGCAAGTCGCGGATGACGGGCACCACTTCGCGCGATTGCATCCAGTGCATGAAGCCCTGGACACGGGTTTCGATGATGGCCTCGGCCTGCACCACCGCGGCGCGGCGAGCGTCGGAACCGGTCTGCACCAGCCGGCCCAGATCGTCCACCGAATACAGGTACACGTCGTCCAGGCGGCCGACTTCGGGCTCGATGTCGCGCGGAACGGCCAGGTCGATCATCACCATCGGGCGGTGGCGGCGCAGGCGCGTAGCCCGTTCCACCATCCCCAGGCCGAGGATGGGCAGGGAGCTTGCCGTACAGGAGACGACGACGTCGAATTCGGATAAGCGGTCGGTCAGGTCGGACAGCTTCATCGTGCTGGCCGAAAACCGGTTGGCCAGCAGTTCGGCGCGCTCGGCCGTGCGGTTGGCCACGACCATGCTGCGCGGACGTTGCGCGGCAAAGTGCGTGGCGCACAATTCGATCATTTCGCCCGCGCCGATGAACAGCGTGCGGGCCTGGTCCAGATTGCCGAACACGCGTTCGGCCAGGCGCACGGCCGCGGCGGCCATGGACACCGACTGCGCGCCAATGGCGGTCTGCGACCGCACTTCCTTGGCCACCGAGAAGGTGCGCTGGAACATCTGGTGCAGCAGGGTGCCCAGCGAACCGGCTTCACCGGCCGCACGCACCGCGTCTTTCATCTGGCCCACGATCTGGGTTTCGCCCAGCACCATGGAATCAAGCCCGCTGGCCACGCGGAAGGCATGACGGACGGCGTCGTCCTGGTGATGGCGATAGAGATGCGGGTGCAGCGTGCCGGCGTCCAGGCGATTGTGGTCGGCCAGCCAGGCGGGCAATTGATCGGCCACGTGGCCATCGGCCGCGCAGTAGATCTCGGTGCGATTACAGGTAGACAGGATGGCGGCTTCGCGGACCGATCCGCCGAACGCCGAACGCAGGCCTTCCAGGGCGGGCTTGACCAGATCGACGGGCATGGACACGCGTTCGCGGACCGACACCGGCGCGGACGTGTGATTCAGACCGAAGGCAAGGACAGCTACCGACATGTTTGAGGGATGGCTGGCGCCATCCGCGGCTGAGCGTTAAGTACTGCCACTATAAGAACAATGCGTCACGGCCGGCTTGTCGCGCATCAAAGGCGGCAACGGGTCCGGCTGCAACAACAAACCGCTGACGATTATACCCCTGCGGGTTATCCCCAAGCCACTCCCGTCCCCAATCTCAGCCCCTTTGCGCCCCTTCCCGCCGCATTCGTGCCGATTTCGTGCCGTACAGCCAACAGTCGCCGCTTTCTCCCGCCCACGCAAAAAAAAGCGACGCTTCCGGCTCGCGGCTGGCACAAGTCCAAAAATTTGTGTATAGTTGCGGACTTCGTTGGCCTGGTAGCTCAGTCGGTAGAGCAGAGGATTGAAAATCCTTGTGTCGGTGGTTCGATTCCGCCCCAGGCCACCAAAAGAATTTCCGGGAGCTTCGGTTCCCACAAGAAACCCAGCCCCAAGCCCAGCCCAAGCGCTGGGTTTTTTGTTGGCGCGGCGCGTTGCCGGAAATTGCTTGGCACGCCCCACCAGCCCCGACATTTTGTGTATAGTTGCGGGCTTCGTTGGCCTGGTAGCTCAGTCGGTAGAGCAGAGGATTGAAAATCCTTGTGTCGGTGGTTCGATTCCGCCCCAGGCCACCAAGAATCCATCAAGGCCCAGCCCGCTTCCGGCTGGGCCTTTCGCTTTAGGGTCCCCCGCCGGGTCATCCGCGGGCGCGCGCCCGGCCTGGGCGCCCGGCCTCGGCACCCGACCTCGGCACGCCAACACCGGGTATCGCCTCTCTTCTTGCCCGCGGCATTTCGCGATATTGTGACTCGCCGCCGTCCCGCAGCAGATTCCGCCCCGTTGCCGCAAATCCGTACCCCAGAACGGAGTCAACCTATGCGCCCCCGCGCACGAATCCTTTTCTGCCTCTTCGGACTGGCCCTGGCCTGGGCGCGCGTAGCGTTTGGCGCCGATGCGCCGGCGCCCGCCACGCAGACGCCGGCCGTGATCCAGATGGCTGAAATCCCGCTGCGGGCGGACACGGATCTGCGCTTTGCGGAAAACGTGCTGCAACGCGCGGCCGCGGCGGACCCCGTGTCCGCGTTCATGCCGCAGCTGGACGCGATCGCCAAGTCCGCCGACGAAAAACTCTACGAATTCCAGCCGTCGCGGCTGCGCAACTTTCCCATCATGCGGCTGGAGAGCCTGGAGCGGCATTGGCTTTTCGACGTCCGCCGGCTGGCCCGCTGGCGCGACTCCATGCGGCAGGCGACCGCCTGGTATGCCAACGATGCCGCGGAGTTGCTGCGGCGACGCACGGCCTGGCAGGCGATCAAGGACGCGCCGGGCGCGGCGGGCCTGCCGGTCGCGCTGGCCGACCGCATCGACGCGGTGATCGCGCAGTTGTCGGCGGCCGGCCAGGCGCTGTCCGGCCCGCTATCCCGCCAGGTCGAGCTGGAGCAGCGCGCCAATACCATCGAGGAACAGATCAACGCCGGCCAGCGCCAGGTGATCGAGGCAATCAACGACGTCGACGCGCGCCTGCTGCGGGTGGACTCCCCGCCGCTCTGGAATCTGGACTGGGCCAAGACTTCCGACGAAAACACGCTGTCCCTCCTGCGCGACGGCCTGGACATCGAAGCCCGCTTCGCCCGCGACTACAGCGCCGCGGGCGCCGGCAACCAGCGCGCCCTGCACGCCCTGCAGCTGCTGCTGCTGCCGCTGCTGCTCTGGCTGGCTCGCAAAAGCCGCAATGCGATCCGCAGCGGCATCATGAATGAAACCTCCGCGGGCGTGCTGGGCAGGCCGCTGTCCACCTGGGTGCTGCTGTCCATGCTGGGCGTCCTGGCGCTGGAGCCGGACGCGCCGTTGATGGTCCAGCAGATCGCCCTGGTGCTGTCGACCATACCCGTGCTGCGCCTGCTTCCGCCGTCCAGCCGGCGGCGACTGGACCATTGGCCCCGGGTGATCACGGCGCTGTTCCTGGCCGAGCGGCTGGGCTTCCTGTTCCTGGCGAACACCCTGGTCTACCGCCTGTCCACGGTGGTGATGGCGACGACGGCGCTTGCGGCCATTCTGTGGCTGTTGGCGCGCGGCCGGCGCCAGACGTATCCGCCCGGCTCCCAACGCCTGGTCCGCGCCCTGCGCGCCGTGGCCTGGAGCGCGGCCGCGCTGTTGGGCGTATCCCTCGTCGCGAACTTGATCGGCAATGTGTCGCTGTCCGAAATGCTGACCAGCGGCATCATCGGCAGCGGTTATTTCGGGCTGATGCTGTACGCCGGGGTGACCGTCATCATCACGCTGCTGCAGCTTCTGCTGGCGCGACAGGGCATCTCGCGGTTCCGGCTTGCGCGCGAGCATGCGCCGCCGCTGGTCCAGCTTCTGATACGCCTGCTGATGGCCGCCGCGGTGGTGGGTTGGGCGATCTACACGATGGACCGCTTCCGCGTGCTGCGCTCGACGTACGCCGTGGTGACGCGGGTGCTGGCCTACACGCTGGAATTCGGCCAGATCTCCATCAGCCTGGGCAACATCCTGATCTTCGCGATCTCGGTGCTGATCGCATTCTGGGCCGCGCGCACGATACGGCTCATCCTGCACGACGAGGTGCTCACGCGCATGTCGCTGCCGCGCGGCGTCGGCAACAGCATCGCCTCGCTGTCGTACTACCTGGTGCTGCTGCTGGGCCTGGGCATCGCGCTGTCCGCGGCGGGCTTCCAGACCAGCCAGCTCACCCTGGTGTTCGGCGCCCTGGGCGTGGGCATCGGGTTTGGCTTGCAGGGCGTGGTGAACAACTTCGTATCGGGCCTGATCCTGATGTTCGAACGCCCGATCCAGCCGGGCGACGTGGTGGAAATCGGCGGCACGTCGGGCCAGGTGCGCGATATCGGCATGCGCGCCACGCGGATCAAGACCTTCGATGGCGCCGACGTGGTCGTGCCCAACGGCACGCTGCTGTCCGACAAGCTGACCAACTGGACCATGCTGGATCGCAGCCGCCGCATCGAAATCAGCATCGGGCTGGCTTATGGCACGGAGCCAAGACAGGTGCTCGAACTGCTCGATGGCATCGCCCGCCAGACGCCTGGCGTCGTGACCGAACCCGCCCCGATGGCGCTTTTCATGGGATTTGGCGCCAGCACGCTGGATTTCAGCCTGCGCGCGTGGACCTACGACTTCGACCGATGGATCGAGATCCGCAGCGACCTGCTGGCGCGGATGTACGACGCGCTCAGGGCGGCGGGCATCAACATCCCGTTTCCGCAGCGGGACCTGCACCTGCGCAGCGTGTCGGACGACGCCAGCCGCGCGCTCTTTGCCGCCAGGCCGCCCGCGCCGGACCCGTCCCAGCCCGGCTGACGCCTGGCCGGGACGCCTCACGCGCCGGTCGTCACCGGCACCGTCAACCCGTTTTTGACCCGGCTCATCACCACCAGCGTGGAAAATCGCTTCACGTTGGGATTGCCCCAGAAATGGCGCTGCGCGAACACCTCGTACTCCGCCATATCGCGCATGGTCAGCGTCAGCACGAAATCGACCTCGCCCGTGACCGACAGGCACTGCATGATCTCGGGCGCGTTGCGCATGGCGCGCTTGAACTGGTCCAGCTTGTCGGCCCGTTCGCTTTCCAGCGACACCAGCACGACCATCGTGATCCCCCGCCCCACGGCCGCCGGATCCACCACCGACACGTCCGCCGTCACCACCCTGGATTCGCGCAGCCGCTTCATCCGTCGCAGGCAGGACACCGGCGACAGGTTCACGCGCTGCGCGACTTCCTGGCTGGTGCGCTGGTTGTCTTCCTGCATGCTTTGCAGGATCTGCAGGTCGAAATCGTCTAATTCCATGAGGCTTCCGGAAACGCCTGGGCGGCGGGCGGGATATCGCTATCGGCAGATTCTAATCTCGGCCGCGACGCAAAACTGCGCCATTTCGACGGGAAACTTCATTTCGGGCCAGGTGGACGCAGGAATTAATCGGGCGCCTTCCTTACACTGGGAGCCCTCCGCCCGCACCGCGGGATTTCCTGCCGCACCCTGCAATGCCCTCACTCCAGCTTTTCCTGCTTTTCCTGGCCGCCGATGCGGCCTTGAAGCTCACGCCCGGCCCGGACATGGCGCTCACGCTGTCGCGCGGCATGACCCAGGGATTCCGGCCTGCCTTCCACAGCGTGCTGGGCAACGTGGCGGCAGGCTTTATCCAGGTGCCCGCGGTGGTGCTGGGCCTGGCATCCGTGCTGCGGACCTTTCCGGCGCTGTTCGTCGGCATCAAGGCGGCGGGCGGCCTGTACCTGGGATACCTGGGCATCAAGGCGATGATCCGGTGCGCCAAATCCGCCGAGGTGACCCTGGTGGCGCGGCCGGGCGATGCGCGCGATGCCTTCTGGCAAGGCTTCATCACCAATCTGCTGAATCCCAAGGTCCTGCTTTTCATGATCGCCTTCCTGCCGCAATTCACCTCGCCGGACCACGGACCGGTGTGGATACAGATGCTGGTGCTGGGCGTCACCATGAAGGCGCTCAGCCTGCCGTACGGCGGCCTCTTTGCCTACGGCGCGTCGCGCATCCGCGGCTGGGTGGGGCGCAATCCCTGGTTCCTGCAGATGCAGCAGGGCCTGTTGGGCGCCATCATGCTGGGGCTGGCCTTCTATGTGCTCTACGCCTCGGCCGTGCATCCGCAGCCCTGACCGCCCCCTTTCCCAAACCGCCCCACGCATTGCGCAACTTCCGCCACCCATGACCGCCGCAACCTTGAACAACGGACACACCGACTCCCCGTCCACCCTGCTTCCCACCCTGTCGCTGATCGGCGCCATGGCATCGCTGTGCGTGGGCACGTCCTTTGCAAAATCGCTGTTCCCGGAAGTGGGCGCGCAGGGCACCACGGCCTATCGCATCGTCATCGGCGCCATCATCCTGCTGGCTTTCTGGCGGCCCTGGCGCTTTCCGCTGACCCGCGCCAACGCGGCCAGGATCGCGCTGTATGGCGTGACGCTGGCCTGCATGAATCTGCTGTTCTACATGGCATTGCGCACCCTGCCGCTGGGCGTGGCCATCGCCATCGAATTCACCGGGCCGCTGACGCTGGCCGTCGTGCTGTCGCGGCGCGCCATCGACTTTGTCTGGATCGCCTGCGCGCTGGCCGGCCTGATCCTGCTGATCCCGACCGGGCAGTCCATCCACGATCTCGATCCCGAAGGCATCGCCTACGCGCTGGGTGCGGCCGTGTGCTGGGCGCTTTACATCGTCTTCGGCAAGATGGCGGGACACGTGCACGGCGGGCAGGCGACGTCGCTGGGACTGCTGGCGGCGGCCATGGTCGCCCTGCCGGTGGGCGCGGCGCATGCGGGCATGGCGCTGCTCGATCCCAAGCTGGTGCTGGCCGGCGTGGCGGTGGGCATCCTTTCCAGCGCACTGCCCTATTCGCTGGAAATGGTGGCGCTGCGCCGCCTGCCGCAAAAGACGTTCGGGGTGCTGCTCAGCATGGAGCCGGCCATGGGCGCGCTGGCCGGCGTGGTCGTCCTGAACGAGCACCTGTCGCGGACGCAATGGCTGGCCATCTGCGGCATCATCGTCGCCTCCGCGGGCTGCGCGGCGACGGCGCAGCGCAGCCGCAAGGCGCCCGTGCCGGCGCCCGACTGAACGCCGACCGCACGCTGCGCCCTTGCGCCGAAAGCCCCGCCGCGATCACCCGAAGCCCGGTTCGCGCTGCGGCAGCGACAGCGGATCGAAGTCTTCCCAATGATTGTTGCGCCAGCGGCCGTTGGCGTGCTCCACGTCCGCGCCGCCGGCGTCGCGCAGGATGCGGCACGCCAGCATCTCGCGCTGCGGCCGGGTGCGCACCGCGACCATGACGCCGGCCTGCCGGACCTCGGCATGGGCGTCGGGATTGAAATGGCCGTGCCGGGTCGCGCCATGGCCGGTCACCCAGAGCGCACCAAATAAAGAGCCCAGGTAGGCGCCCACGCCCGCCGCGGCCAGGATGGCCGCCGTGGATTCGCTGAGTTCCGCCGCGACAAACCCGCCAAACACCGCGAACACCGCCCCCACGCCGCCGGCGCCAAGAAACGCGCCGATATCGGCGCGCCCGGAATCCGGGTCCGAACGCCGGTCACCGCCATACGGGAAGCGGCCGTGCTCGCCGGCGGGATTGACGTAGAAAGTGTGGATATCCCAGTCAGGAAAGCCGCTTATGGCAAGGCGGCTGGCCG
Organism: Achromobacter sp. MFA1 R4; assembly: GCF_900156745.1. Taxonomy (NCBI): domain Bacteria; kingdom Pseudomonadati; phylum Pseudomonadota; class Betaproteobacteria; order Burkholderiales; family Alcaligenaceae; genus Achromobacter; species Achromobacter sp. MFA1 R4. Next base: position 1,564,991 of record NZ_LT707065.1, read on the forward strand.
CCGCCTTGGCGGCCTCGAAGCCCTCGAATCGGGCAGCGACGATCAAAGACATGGCGACCTCCCCGCCCAGCGTCCGGGCCGGATGCACATGACTTCATCGTACGCCGGTGCGGACGCGATGGATGCGCGCGTTACACCTTGCCGCGCCCGTTGCGCCTTGCCGCGCCCATTACGCCGGCAAGCTCAGTCCGCCGAAAACCCCTTGGCCTGGATGACAGCGCCCCACCGCTGATGCTCCTGCCCCGCGTAGGCGCGGAAGGCATCCGGGGTGCTGCCGGTGGGCTCCATCCCCTGCACGCTCAGTTGCCGCACGACATCGGGCGATTGCAGCGCATGCCGGATCGCCTGGCTCAGCTTGTCCACGATCGGGGACGGCGTGCCCGCGGGCGCCACCACACCCTGCCACGCGGCAGCCTCGAAGGCCGGACCGCCCGCCTCGGCAAAAGTCGGCACGTCGGGCAACTGCGCCGACCGCGTCGCGGCGGGCACGGCAATGGCCCGCAACCTGCCCGCCTGGATCAGCGGACGGGCGGCGGCCAGGTCCGCCATCATCACGGGCACCACGCCGGCCGCCACGTCCTGCAGCGCCGGCGGCGTCCCCTTGTACGGAACCGCTGTCGCCGTGCCCCCGATGGTCTCCATGAAAAGCGTCATCGCCAGATGGTGCGGACTGCCCACGCCCAGAGACGCAAAGGTGCCCGGCTGCTCGCGCCCCAGATACGCCTTGACGTCGTCCAGCGAGCGCAGACCGGAATCCGGCGCCGCCACCAGCACGATGGGCAGCGCCACCAGACTGGACACCGGCGCCAGGTCCTTTTGCGGATCGTAGGGCAGATCGCGATACAGCCACGGGTTGAGCGCCAGCGTGCTCATTCCCGCAGTCAGCACCGTGTAGCCGTCCGGCTCGGCGCGCGCGGCTTCCTGCGCGGCGACGATCGTGGCCGCGCCTGGTCGGTTCTCGACCACCACCGCCTGGCCCAGCGTCTCGGCGACGTGGCGGGCGACGATCCGGGTCGCAAGATCGCTGCCCCCGCCCGCGCTGAACGGCACCAGCCAGCGAATGGGACGGTCGGGATAATCGGCCGCCAGCGACGCGGCCGGCAAAGCAGCGGCCAGCGCCGCCGAACACAGCATGCGCAGCACGCCCTTGAACATGACGAGAACTCCCATGGAATATCGATGGCCCGCGCGGGGCCGGTTATGCGCGCGCGGCGCTCAGCCAGCGCAGGCCGGCGGAGGTTGAGCCCGCGGGGCGGTACTCGCAGCCAATCCAGCCGCTGTAGTGCAATTCGCGCAGCACGCCGAAGACCCAGCCGTAATCCAGCTCGCCGCGGTCCGGCTCCTGGCGCAGCGGCACGCCGGCGATCTGCAGGTGGCCCACCCGGCCGGTGGGCAGGTACTCCCGCAGCTTCATGGTGACGTCGCCCTCGACGATCTGGCAGTGGTACAGGTCCATCTGCACTTTCAGGTTGGGCGCGTTGACGGTTTGCACGATGGCGTGGGCCTCGTCCTGGCGGTTCAGGAAGTAGCCCGGAATATCGCGGGTGTTGATCGGCTCGATGAGCAGGGTCACGCCCGCCGAGCGCGCCTCGCGGGCCGCCCAGTCGAGATTGGCGCAATAGCAGTCCCGCATCGCCTCGCGCGATGCATCCGGCGGCGCGATGCCCGCCATCACATGGACATTGGAACAAGACAGCGCGGTCGCATAGCAGAGCGCCTGCTCGATGCCGTCCTGGAACTCGGCCTGCCGGCCGGGCAGGGCCGCCAGGCCGCGATCGCCCTGGGCGGTGATGCCTGGCGGCGCATTGAAAAGCACCTGCGCCACGCCCGCGGCGTCCATGCGCTCGCGCACGAATGCTGCGGGCGCTTCATAGGGAAACATGCATTCCACGCCCGCGTAGCCGTCCGCGGCCGCCGCCGCATAGCGGTCCAGGAACGCATGTTCCGTGTACATCATCGACAGATTGGCGGCGAACTTCAGCATGGCGGGCTCCTGGCGCATTATGCCGCCGCGGGCGGCGGCACCCGGCGAAATTATCACACCCGGGCACCGCGCCCCAACAGGAATCAATACGTCATGCGCACGCCCAGCAGCACACTGCGTCCCGGCAGCGGCGCCACCGTCGAAATGAACGACGCATGGTTGTAGGCCAGCTTGTTCAGCAGGTTGGTGCCGCGCAGGAAGACTTCATAGCCCGTCGCGCCGTACTGCCCCCGATAGGCCACGACGGCGTTGACCATGTTGTAGCCGGGCGTCGTGTCTTCATAGGCCGCGATGTCCTTCTGCGCGAACACGCGCGCGTACTCGACGCCGCCCGACCACTGCTGCCACGTCACGTTGCCGCGCACGCCCGCGCGCCCCGCCGGAATGCGCGGCAGATTGCCGTCGCCGCCGGTCAGCTTGCCGCGCACGTAGTCGCCGAACACCGCCGCCGAAAAGATCGGCGTGAACTGGTGCCGCAGCTCGCCTTCCACGCCCGTGAACTCCGCATCCTGCTGCGTGTACTCGATCAGGCGGAAGTCTTCGTAACGGTCCAGCGTATTGGCGTAGATGTAGTTCTTCACGCGGTTGTGGAACACGCTGGCCGAGAACGTGGTCGCGCCCGAATGCTTGCGCAGCGTGAGGTCGATGTTGTGCGACGTTTCGCGCGTCAGGTCCGGATTACCCAGTTCATACGTATTGGTCGCCAGGTGGATGCCGTCCGCATACAGCTCCTGCGCGTTCGGCAGGCGCTGCGAACGCGACAGCGACAGCGCCACGGAATACTGCGGCGCAAAGTCCCAGATCGCCGCGGCCGACAGGGACGTTCCCGACAGATTGCTGCGCGGCTCGCCGCCCGACGGCGAAATGCGTTGCCAATCCTGGCGCGCGCCCAGTTCGAAGCGCCAGTCGTTCAACTGGTACTCCTCCAGCACGAACAGGCCATTCGAGCGCGTCTTGCTGGGCGGCAGGAACGCCTCTTCCCCTTCGGCGCTGAAGTCGCTGTAGGCGTTCTGCAGGCCGATCACGCCACGCCAGCCCGCGATGGGCTTGTGCTGCAGTTCCACCCGCACGTCGTAGCCCTTGTTCTTGAAGCGCGTGCCGACCTCGCCGCCTTCGATTTCGTCGTGCTGATAATCCGTGAGGCCGCCGCGAAAGCGGATCTTCTCGAAGCCGGCGAACGGCTCCTGGTACTCGGCGCGCAGATCCATCCGGTTGCTGCGCAGCTTCACGTAGGGCACGCCGCCATGCTCGTGCTCATGGTCGTGGCCTTCTTCGCCCGCTTCGCCTTCTTCGTCATGATCATGACTGCCGCAATGCAAGTGCGTGCCGTGCGGGTGGCAGCCTTCGTACTCGTGGTTGTGACCCGGCAGGCCATACTCGCTTTGCAGGTGCGTGAAAGCCACGCCCACGTAGCCGCGCGGCGTGATCCACGACATGCCCACCGAACCCTGGGTCGACTCGCTGTATGAGCCTTCCAGCTTGCCGCCCGGCCAATCCGGCACGTCATAGTCGCTGGTGCGGCGCTTCATGCCTTCGACCCGCACGGCGAACTGTCCATCGCCCGCCGTGATGCCGACCGCGCCGGCGCGCTCCTTGGTCCCGGTCGCGCCGCGCAGTTCCGCCTCGGCCGCGATGCCCTTTTCCGGCACTTCGGTCGGGATCTTCTTGTCGACCACGTTGACGACGCCGCCGATGGCGCCGCCGCCATACAACAGCGTGGCTGGGCCGCGCAGCACTTCGATGCGCTCGGCCAGCAGGGGCTCGACCGTCACCGCGTGATCAGGGGAAATGGCCGACGCGTCCATCACCTCGGACCCATCCGAGAGCACCTTCACGCGCGGCGCGGTCTGACCGCGGATCACCGGCCGGCTGGCGCCGCCGCCGAACGTATCGCTGTTCACGCCAGGCAGGTTCTTGAGCGTCTCGCCCAGCGTCCCGTTGCGCTGCTCGATCAGCGCATCGCCTTCCAGCACCGAGGCCGGCAGGGTGGTGCTGTTCAGATCCAGTCCCAGCGGATTCGCCGACACCGTGATGGGCGCGACGGTCTGTGTCCGCGCCGTTTCGTCTTCGGTCTGCGCCTGCGCAAGAGGCGCCATCAGCATCAACGAACACACCAGCGGCTTCAAGGGCGCACGGCGATGCGCGTGGCCTCGCACGGCGCGACGGCGTTCTTTCCCTATCCCCTGCTTCTTACCTTTCATCTTTAACCTCGTAGATGTTATATCATTACAAATTAAGGCCTGAATGATATAACATTTCATAACAGCCGCAAGAGCGCGGTGGTCGGGCAGCGGGCCAGATTTGACCCGCCCGGGCCAAATCTGGCCCGCTGTGTTTTCTTATTTATCAATAACTTATCGATGACCGGGTCAAATTTGGCCCGATTTTTCGTTCAGATCGCGGCTTTTCACGGGCTGCGATGCCGCAAGGCAGGCTGATTCGTGCCGGATTCAGCCCTAAGCGACTGATTTCTCATTGGTTTTCCACGCGCCACGCAACCTGGCACGGATTTCGCATATGTCGCCGCATTCCCTCAACCGGAATGCCTTGGGCCTCGTCTTCGGGCCTTGGCGTCGACACCGGACTCCGTCATGCGAAACCTGCGCGGCACCCACGCCCATCACGCCCCCCGATCATCGGATCTGCGGTTCACGTTTTCTCCGTCCGCCGCCGGCGTGCAATTCGATGTCATCGAGTTCATGCTGGATGAAGCGCTGTCCGAGACCTTTCTTTTGCGCGTGGCGTTGTCCAGCTTCGACGCGGCCGTGGACTTCGGTGCGCTGCTGGACCAGCCTGCGCTATTCACGATCTGGCGCGGGGATGCGCCGGTGCGCCATGTGCACGGCATCGTCACGGGCTTTGAACAAAGCGACACCGGTTTCCGGCGCACCCGCTACCGCGCCGTGGTGGAACCGGCACTGGCGCGCGCGTCGCTGTGCTCCGACTGGCGCATCTTCCAGCAGCAGTCGGTGCCGGAGATCCTTGGCCAGATCATCAAGTCCCACGGCATCACGGACTATGAACAGGTCACGACCCACGAACACCTGCCGCGCGAATACTGTGTCCAAGCCGGCGACACGGACCTGCGGTTCCTAGACCGGCTCGCGGCAGAGGAAGGATTCTTCTACCGCTTCGAACACACCGACAAGGGTCACCGACTGATCCACGGTGATCGCATCTACGTCCATGGCGCGATCGATGGGGGACCGGTCATCTACAACCCCACGCCCGGCGGCGATCAACCTGAACCGGCCCTGCGCCGCTTCACCTATGCCGAACACGTGCGCACCGCGCGCCAGACGCAACGCGACTACACCTACACCCACCCGCAATACGACCAAGAGCATTCAGCTTTAGCGCGCGAACTGGATCACCAGGATTCCCGCTACGAACGCTACGACTACCCCGGCCGCTACAAGCGCGACGAAGCCGGCAAGCCCTTCACCCACAGCCGCCTACTCGGTCTGCGCCGAGACGCCCGCATGGCCCATGTCGAAGGCGACGACGCGCGCCTCGTGCCCGGCGTGGCGTTCGACCTGACCGGCCACCCGCGCGAAGACTGGAACCACGGCTGGCGCCCGGTGCGGATGCAACACCACGGCATCCAGCACACCAGCCAACAGGAAGACGGCGCAGACGCCGCACAAGGCACGCAATACCGCTACACCGCCGACATCGTGCCGGACAAGGTGGACTGGAAGCCGGAACCAGCCCTTAAACCCCGCATCGACGGCCCGCAGATCGCCTCGGTCGTGGGACCTGCCAACGAAGAAATCTACTGCGACGCATATGGCCGCGTGAAGGTCCAATTCCCCTGGGACCGCCTGGGCCGCAACGACGAACACAGCTCCTGCTGGATCCGCGTCTCGCAGAACTGGGCGGGCGCGGCCTGGGGCCACATGGCCATCCCGCGCATCGGCCAGGAAGTGATCGTGGACTTCCTGGACGGCGACTGCGACCAGCCCATCATCACGGGCAGGACCTATCGGGCGACCAACCTGCCGCCGTACGCGCTGCCCCGTCACAACATCCTGAACACCGTCAAGACCAAGGAGCACAAGGGTAGCCGGGCCAACGAGCTGCGCCTGGACGACACCTCGGGCCAGATCAGCGCCGCGCTGATGAGCGACCATGCGGCCACGGCGCTCAACCTTGGCTACCTGACTCATCCCAGGCCATCGGGCGGCGTGCCGCGCGGCCAAGGCTTCGAACTGCGCACGGACGCACATGGCGTGTTGCGCGCAGGCGGCGGCATGCTGCTCACCACCGAGATGCGCGCCAATGCCGGCGAACATCACAAGGACTTGCCCGAGACCGCCGAGCGCCTGTCTGTCGCGCGCGAGCAGCAGGACACCTTCGCCACGCTGGCGCGCGACGTGATGGCGCAGGACCCCGGCGATCAGGACGGCGTGGCCAGCGCCTTGCAGGCGCAGCACGGGCAGATCCAGGGACAAGGCCCCGCCAACCCGCAGGCCAACCACTACCCCGAACTCAGCGCGCCGCACCTGGTGCTGGCCAGTCCCGCCGGCATCGCCACCAGCACGCCGGGCTGCACGCACATCGCCAGCGGCGAACACATCGCGCTCTCCAGCACCGGCCACACCAGCGTCTCGGCGGGCAAGCGGCTGCTGGCCAGCGCCAGCCGCGGCATGCGCTTCTTCGTGCAGAGCCTGGGATACCGCCTGATCGCCGCGGCCGGCGACATCGACATCAAGGCGCTCAAGGACAGCATCAACGTGCTGGCCAAGCTGAACGTCAACGTCAGCGCCACCCGTATCACGATCAGCGCCAAGGAAGAAATCGTGATCAATGCCGGCGGCAGCGGCACGACCTACAACGCGGGCGGCATCACGCATGCGACCGGTGGCGCGTACAAGGTGCATTCGGCGGGAGCACGGTTCACCGGGCCCAAGAGCCAGGCCGGGACGTTTCCGGATGAGCCCAAGCCATCCAAGGGAAACCTCGAGCTCTACAACATCTACGCCAACCGCAAGGGATTCAAGGCCGGCGAGTTTCGGGTGGAAGACGCCTTGGGCAAGGTGTACACCGGCGCGCTGGACAGCCAGGGATTCGCGGCCGTCTCCGGCGCCGCACCGGGCCCGGCCTCGGTCTCCTTCGGCAAGGATCCTTCGGACACCTGGGACATGGCGAACTACACGCCGGGCAAGGCGTGGACCGGCCCTGCATGGACCGGCGCGGCGCCCACTGCGCCCGCGCAGATCCAGTCGCTGGCGACCCGGATACTCGGCGCCGCGCAGCAGGCGTTGCAGACCGCGCAACAGGCGTCCACGGCGATGCAAACCCTGCGCGACGCGCCCCATCGCCTGATCCCGCTCGCCGCCCCCTCCATCAAACCGCCATCCGATTCGACGCCGGGACCGGGCCTGGCCAACGTCCTCATTAAAAAATAAACGAGAACCCCAGCCATGACGACGCGTACAGGTTCCCCCCATGTCCCGGTCGAAGAGGACTATACCGAGGCCGAGTACCTGGAAGCCGAAGCCGAGAACGACGGCATCGAATGGAGCGACGAAGACCTGGACGGCCCGCAAGGCGTCGTCGCCCCGCTGAACACCATTGCCCCCGAAGACGTCGAGGCCGGCCAGAACGCCTTTGACCAGTGGCTGCGCGAGAACAGCGACGGCTGGGTCACCCTGCCGCGCATCAAGGCGGCCGCGGGCGCGGTGCCGGTGCTGGGCAACCTCATGGCGCTGGTGGACGCCATCGGCGACATCACCACGCTGGTCGACAGCAATCCCACCCAATTCCTGGATTGGGTGAGCCTGGGCATCAACCTCTTCGGCGTGGTGCCGGTTCCGGGCACGGCGGCTGCGCGCATGAGCCTGCGGCCGGCGCTGTTTCTCGTGCAAAAGGAGGTCGCGCGCCAGGCCAAGGCGGGCCTGGGCAACGCCATCATCATGGCCTTGGCTGCGCACCTGAGCGAGAACATCGCCGGCGACATTGAAGACTTCGCGCAACAGGCCCAAGCACGGCTGGAAGGGCTGCTGCGGGATGCGGGGGCCAAGGCAGAGGAAATCATCCGGGCGCTGGCCGATGTCCTGGTCAGCCTGACCGTGCCGGCCAACGCGGATGCCTCGTTCGAGAAAGCCGGCGCGCAGCTCTCGTCCGCGTGGGACAAGAAATGGGACTCGCCGCTGGGCGCCGCGCGCGACCTCTGGGATGGCCTGGGTAGCGGCGTGCGCGGCAGCAAGCAGTCGGTCGGCAACGCCGCCAAGGACCTGCTGCCCGGCAAGGCGCGCGACTTGATGCTGCGCTCCGCCCAGCGCCTGAACGCCCTGGCGCCGCAAGTCAATGACAGCATGCAATCGCTCGCCGACGAGAACAACGTCAACAGCATCGCGTCGCTGCTGATGCAGCTGTCGGTGGCCGTGGTGCTGTGGCGCCAGCGCAAGGGGTACGCGATCGGCGCGAACGTGCGACCGGCCGTGGCGAGCAAGGCCCGGCAGATGGCGCGCTCCATGCGCCTGGCGCGCATCCGCCGCCAGGCCCGCGCCCGCCGGAACGCCAACCCGGACAAGAACGGCGCGTGCCCGGCCACCTGCCACAGCATCAGCTTTGCGATGGGGACCGAGCGGATCACGCATGGGGACTTCTCGCTGCCCGGGCCATTTCCGCTGCACTGGGCGCGCACGTATTCGTCGGATCTCGCCGCGTTTGATAGGGGCCCGCTGGGCGCGCGCTGGATCAACGAGTACACCACGCGCATCGATATCAAGACGGAAGGCGCCGATCGCGAAACCCTGCGCTATCACGCCGCCGACGGGCGCACCCACGCCTGGCCGTTGCCGGCCGTCGGCAAGTTCCACTACGACCCCGTCGAGAACCTGACGGTGGTTCGCACTTCCGACACCGAACTGACCGTGGCGCAAGGGTACGAGCGGCGCGCCACCTACCAACGCGAGGGCCGGCGGTTTCGGCTGACGGGCATCCACCTGCGCAACGGCGCCCGCGTCGCGCTGCACTACCGGCATGTCGTGGGGCGGCGCAGCGTCCTGTCCGACCTCGTCACGTATCTGGACGATGCTATCCACACCCACGTCGGCACACAGATCGACGACGCCGGCCGCATCGTCGCGCTCTGGCAACTCAAGGACGGAGAACCGCAGCGGCAGTTGGCGGGCTACGACTACGACGAGCAAGGGGATCTGCTGCAGGTGCGGGACGAACACGGCGCCCAGTGGGACTACCACTACCGACAGCATCTCATCACCCGCTACACCGACCGCACCGGACGCGGCATGAACCTGGAGTGGGAGGGTTCAGGCCCCAAGGCGCGCGCGATCCGCGAATGGGCCGACGACGGCAGCTTCGACACGCGCCTGCGCTGGCACCCCGAGATCCGCCTGACCTACGTCACCGACGCGCTCGGGAACGTCACGGAGCACTACTACGACATTGACGGCTATACCTACCGCATCGTGCACCCAGACGGCCTGTCGGAGTGGCTGTATCGCGACGACGCCAAGAACGTGGTCACGCACATCCACCCCGACGGCAACATCGACAGCTACGCCTACGACGAGCGCAGCAACCTGCTCGAACACCTGCGCGCGGATGGCACCTCGGTCCACTACGCCTACGACGACCAGGACCAGCTCTTCAAGATCCGCGACGCCGAGGGCGGCCTGTGGCAGCGCGACTACAGCCCGCGTGGGTATCTGACCGAGACCATCGATCCGCTGGGCAACAAGACCGAATATGCCTATGACGCGGCGGGCAATCCGGTTGCGATCCGGGACGCCCGGGGCGGTCAGAAGCTGCTGGCCTACAATGCCGCTGGGCTGCTCACGCAGTACACGGATTGCTCGGGCAAGCGCAGCGCGTGGGTGTATGACGACGTGGGGCAGTTGACTGCCTTTACCGATGCGGCGGGCAACATCACGCGCTACGGGTACGAGACGGGGCACCTGGCCTACGTCACGCATCCGGACCAGACGATCGAACACTTCGAACGCGACGCCGAAGGGCGGTTGCTGGCCCACATCGACGCGTTGGGGCGGCGCACGCAATGGACGTACAACGGCGCCGGTTTACTTGCCCAGCGCCTGGACGCGGCGGGCGGAACGCTCCAATACGAATGGGACAAGCTGGGTCGGCTCACCGCGCTTGCGAATGAGAACGACCGGCAGGCGAGATTCGTCTATGACCCGGTAGGGCGACTGTTGGAAGAGCGAGGCTTCGATGATGTGGCCACCCGATATCGCTACGACCCGGACAGCGGTACGTTGCTGTCGACGCAGGACGGTGACCGGGTCATTGAATTCACGTTCGACGCGTTGGGGCGTGTGACGCAGCGACTGGCGCGGCCGTATGCGCCGTCAGCGCAGGCCCCGGTGCAACCGGTCGCGCAAAGGAGCGCGCAAACGTCAGCACAAGCCTTGACACGTTCAGCGCAGGTTCGCGTCGAGACGCAAACGGAGCGCTACTCCTACGACGGCAACGGCCGCCTGATCCTCGCCGAAAACACCGCCTGCCGGCTCCAATGGTTCCACGATGCCGCCGGCAACCTGATCCGCGAACACCAGCACTATTTGGCCCTGGCGCAGCCAGTCGTGGCGGTCTGGAAGCACGAGTACGACGAACTGAACCAGCGCATCGCCACGCTCCGCCCGGACGGTCATCGCGTCAACGTGCTGACCTATGGTTCTGGCCACGTCCACGGCCTGATGTTCGACGACCATGAACTCGTCAGCATCGAACGCGACGACCTGCACCGCGAGATCACGCGCACGCAAGGCAATGGCCTGGCGCAGACGCAATCGTGGGACGCGATGGGGCGCCTGAATGCACAGAACATCGCGCGGGGCGCGCAACGCCTGATCCACCGCGGCTACCGCTACGATGCGGCAGGCCAGTTGGAAGCAATCCAGGACAGCCGACGAGGCCCCTTGGCGTATCGCTATGACCCGGTAGGACGCCTATTGGAGGCCACCAGCAGCCTGGGCAAGGAAACCTTCGCCTTCGATCCGGCAAGCAATCTCCTCGACCCATCGAGCGACCCGGCGTACACCAGCACCCTAGGCATGGCTGGCCCCGTCTACACCTACCGCCAGCGTTCCGCGCGCCTGGACAACCTGCTGCGCGAATACGCCGGCACCCACTACACCTACGACGCGCGCGGCAACCTCGTCGAGAAGGTGCACAACGGCCAGCGCTCGCGCCTCGAATGGGATCTCTTCAACCGCCTGACGGGCTACAGCAACGACCGCCTGCACGTGAGCTTCCAGTACGACGCGCTGGGCCGCCGCTTGCTAAAGCAATCCGAAGCGCACTGGCGCGAACGGCCTGGCATGACGCCCACGCAGCGCCAGGAAGAACAAGCGCGCGCGAATCGCGCGATGGGCTGCAGCACGACCCTCTACGGCTGGGATGGCGACACCCTGGCATGGGAAGGCCACGACGACCAGACCACGCACTACCTTTACGAACCGGGCAGCTTCGTCCCGCTGGCTCAGGCAATCAGCCGCAAACCCGTACTGCTGCATCAGCAACCTGTTTACTCGGGTGCCTACGACATCGATCAGGACCAGCTATGGACAACCTCGCCCGACCCGGACCCGGTGGATGCCATGGCCTGGTATCACTGCGATCACCTTGGCACACCGCAGGAACTGACAGACGCGCAAGGCGATATCATTTGGAGCGCGCACTACCACACGTGGGGCGCCGCAAAAGAGGCCATCACCGATGCCGCCCGCGCGGCGGGGATACGTAATCCGATCCGATTCCAGGGGCAGTATCTGGACCCGGAAACGGGCCTGCATTACAACCGGCACCGGTACTATGATCCGCAGATCGGGCGGTTCATATCGAAGGATCCGATTGGGTTTGCGGGTGGGTTGAATGTTTATCGATATGCGGATAACCCGGTGGGGTGGGTGGATCCGTTGGGGTTGGTGGGAGAGTCTGCCAGACGTGCCGCAGATGTTGCCCTGTTAGGCGGAAAGGCAGAGGGCGCCGCCGCTGAATTACATGTGGGGGACAAGATCTTCACTGGGGTCAGCGGTACTGGAAGGCCTGTGCATCCGGTAGTGCAGGACGCGCTTGATAAGGTGCCTCAGAAAGAGCGCGTTCCATGGCACGGGCACTGCGCCGAAGTCGATTGTTTGAGCCAAGCACATGCAGCGGGTCTCGACCCAAAAGGCGGAAAGAGTCAAGCCGTAAACATAGGAAGTTCCGGTAAAGGACACGGAACTTTCAAGCGCGCATGCAGTTCCTGCGCAAACGTATTAGGCCAATTCGGTGTAGACCATGATTGACGGAAACGCTATTTACAAGAAAATCAAATACTACCTAAAGGAGAATTCAAAAGAAGAGTCTGATATCGCGCTGATGCAGTTCCTGTGTCTGTGTTTCGAATTCATTGAATCGGACCGCGAGATTCCGGATATTGGAAAGCGGGCCTTTAGCGTCGCTCGAGAGTATTGGGGCGGTCACAACAACAACGCCGCTGAATTGGAAAAAATGAGAGTGGCTTGCTGGGACTTCCTGGATAGCAAGCAATTTAAAGCGGCGCCTTCCGGCAGGGCGGAAGCGATAGTGCGAGCGCTTATGTGCACAACATATCCGGAGCCAATTGATGATGATTTGCTAAAGGATTGCTTTGAATGGTTTTTCCAAATGTTCAACAGATTGGGAGACTTTTCAGGAAAGGTGCAAAGCGCCATGAAAATGAAAGGGTACTCTGCATAATCGAAGTCAACGAGATGACCTGCCCTGAGAAATTCGTACCAGTGGGTATTTGAGGAAATGGCTTCCAACGCGAGAAGGAAGCGAGATGAAGAAGGCAAGATACAGCGAAGAGCAGAGCGTTCGGATACTGCGCGAGGCCGACCGAGATTCTGTAGCCGAAGTGCCAAGCGGCACGGCGTGAGCATTGATGTGGCCGGGTCGATCCGATCGCGCAGAGTGATCGAGGTATTGACCCGCCTCATCAGTGACCGCGGGGCTCCCCGATACCTTCGTTCAGACAATGGCCCGGAATTCGTCTCGCATGCCTTGCAATGGATTGGGGAGCGAGGCATAGATACCGCGCTGATCGACCCAGGAAAGCCTTGGCAGAATGGCACGACGGAGAGCTTTAACGGTAAGCTGCGCGACGAATGCCTGAACATGGAATGGTTCTGAAACCGGACCGAGGCACGCATCGTGATTGAGGATTCGCGCCAGCATTACAACACCGTCAGGCCACATTCCAGCCTGGGCTATTTGACACCGCAGCAGGCCGCCCAGGTCGCTGCATCAGCATTACTTACCAAAGCTAAGTTCCAAATCCCGGTGGTGTGAAAAATCCGAGCAGGTCACTGGTATCACTACGATCACCTGGGCCCGCCGCAGGAACTGACAGACGCGCAGGGCGAGATTGCGTGGAGCGCGCACCACCTCGCGTGGGGCGCCGCAAAAGAAGCCATCAGCGATGCCGCCCGCGCGGAGCGGATACGTAATCCGATCCGATTCCAAGGACAGTATCTGGCCCCTGAATCGGGCCTGCACTACAACCGGCATCGGTACTACGATCCGCAGACCGGACGACTCATCGCGAAGGATCCGATCAGGTTTGCGGGTGGGTCGATATTTACCAATCGGCCGATGGCAGTGCAATGTTGCGAGCCACACCCCCGATTCAAGCTCATGCCAAGCCCCCCATCAACCCGGCATGAGCCCCCCGCCTTCACCCCGCCTTGAACTCCTTATTCCAGAACTCCAGAATATCCGCCTTCTTTTCCGTCAGCCCCTTCAGGTCATACGCGTGCAGCAGCTTTACCTCGGCCTCACTGAACCCCACGCGCTTTAACGCCTCCGGCAGCGACGCATTGGTCACCGTGGGCGCGTAGCCCATTTTTTCGGCGAAGCCGATCTGGCCTTGCGGGTCGAGCATGGCGTTGAGATATGCCCACGCGGCGTCTTTGTTGCGGCTGTTCTTGGCGACGGCGGCTTCGAAGGACACCGGCACGGAGCCTTCCTTGGGGATGACGAAGCCCAGCGGCAGGCCGCTGTCCTTCCATTGCAGCGCGCGGGCTTTCCACATGACGGCGATGGCGATTTCGCCGGATTTGAAGGCGGCGGCGACGGCTTCGTTGGAGGGGTAGATGCGCGGCTCGTTGGGCTTGAGTTTGGCGAGGAAGCGCTTGCCCCCTTCGAAGTCCTTCGTGGTTCCGCCCGCGCCCAGGCCCACGAAGACGGAGTTGTAGAGATACAAGATGTCCGAAAAGCCCACCTGTCCTTTCCATTTCGGGTCCAGCAGGACCTGCAGCGAGTCGGGCGGCGTGGGGAATTTTTCGGTGTTGTAGACCAGCGTCATCGCGCTGAAGATGTGCGGAATGGAGTACGGCGTCTTCAGCGTTTCGATGGCGTGAGCCAGGTTGGGCAGCTTCTTGGCATCGATGGGCTCCAGGGTGCCGGAGCGCTCGGCGTCGTACATGTCGACTTCGCCCAGCAGCGCAACGTCCATGCTGCCGCGACGCGAGTTCTTCTCGGCGCGCAGTTTGGTGACGCGGCCCACGGCGTTGCCTGTGTCGTAGACCACCTTCACGTCTTCTTTGGCGACGATGGGGTTGATGATCTGTTGCAGCAGATTCTGGTAATCGCCGCCCCAGGTGCCCACCACGATTTCCTTTTCGGCGGCGTTCGCCATGCCGGGCAGCCAGCCCAGGGCCGGCGCCAGGGCCAGGCCGGAGGCCGTCTTGATGAAGCCACGGCGATTCAGGTTTTTCTCTTGCATAACGACCTCGTATCGAAAGGAACTGACGACTTGCTACGATGCGCCGCGCGACAGGCCAGTGCGCTGCGCGGCGTTGGGTTCAACGGTATTCAGACCAGCATCCGCACCGGCGCGTCCGGTGCGGATGCGCGGATCTCGTCGGCCTCGATGTCGCGCACGATCACGATGATGGCGTCGCGCGCGTCGGGCTGCCGGGTCAGGCGCTGCGGCGCGCTGAAGGTCGAGCCGACCGACTGGATCAAGATGGGCTCCTCGCAATCGCTGACGCGCACCACGGCCTTGACCCGCAGCAAGCGCTCGCCGCAAAGGCCGGCCAGGTTGTCCAGCCATTCAGAGAAATCGGTCCAACTGATGCCGGGCTCGGCGCGCGCCGCCATCACGCGGATGCGGGGATGCGCCCCGCCCTGCCCGCCCGCCGCCAGCATTTGCGCGGCCAGGCCGGCCAGGTCCGCGACCCCTTGCGACGGGGCAAAGGCGGCCTGCACGGCGCGCCGCCGGTCCGTGTCGGCAACGATGGCCGCCAGCGGGTTCAGGGCCGCGGCGCGCGCGGCGCGGCGTGCCAGCGCGTCCGGCGCCGCCGGCAACAGATCAGTCTTGGTGAGCACGATGCGATGGGCGGCGCCGAACTGCGCCATGGCTTCGTCCATCTCGGCCAGCGCATCGGGGTCGCGTGCGCAGTCGTCGGTGCAGACAACCGTCAGCCGCAGGCCGCGGCTCGCCAGCTCGGGATCCGCCAGCGACGCGATGATCGGGCCGGGCCGCGACAGGCCGCTGCATTCCAGGATGACCCGGGCCAGCGGGCCCGCCCCTTCCGGCCGCGGCGCATCGAGCAGTGCGCTCAACGTGAAAACCAGGTCGCTGCGCAGCGAGCAGCAGACGCACCCGTTGGCCATCAAGGTCATCGGCACGTTGTCGCTGTCGTTGGCCACGATGGCGCCGTCCACGCCGACCTCGCCCGCCTCGTTGACGATTACGCCCGTGTCCCGCGATTCCGGATCGCGCAGGTAATCCACCAGCAGCGTGGTCTTGCCGCTGCCGAGGAACCCGCACAACAGGAACAGGTCGACGGCCATCAGGACGCGTCCTCACCGGGTTCGCACGGCGAGCCCGCGGGGGCCCCGCCAATCGGCGGCCGTTCGCCGTCCGGGTCGTCGGCCCAACTGTCCTTGACCAGGGCGCGCACGTCCGCCAGCAGTTCGGCGGTGTCATACACCACGCCGGATTTGATGGTGGTGCGCAGGCAACGCTGCCACTCGACCTTGGCCGTATCGTCGTTCAGGCGCATGGCGCCAGTGCCGAAGAGCAACTTGAAGTCGGTCAGCGGATTCTGGTCGTGAATCAGCAGGTCGGCGCGCTTTTGCACGTCGATGGAACCGGTGTCCTCGTCGATGCCCAGCAGCGCCGCGCTGTGCGACGTGGCGGCGCGCAGGACCTCGATGGGATGAAAGCCCGCTTCCTGCAGCAATTCCAGTTCGCGGATGAAGCCGAACCCGTAGATCTGGTAGATGAATCCCGAATCGCTGCCCGCGCAGACGCGCCCGCCCAGGTTCTTGTATTCGTTGATGAACTGCATCCAGAGCCGGTAGTTTTGCTTCCACTCGATCTCGTTGGTGGTGCTCCAGCGATACCAGTACGCGCCATGCCCCCCGCGCTGGGGCTGGAAGTAGCGCCACACCGCCTTCCACGTGTACTCATCGTGCCAGTCGGCGCGGCGCGCGCGCATCAGGTCGCGGTTGGCGTCGTAGATGTTGAAGGTGGGCACGAAGGTGTGGCCCAGCTCCAGGAACTCGTCCATCACCTGGCGCCACTTGGGCGACCCCGGCTGCGCGGCCTGCATGAAGGTCTGGCCCGCCACCGCGAAACGATAGTATTCGTCGCTGTAGTTGTAGTCCGTGGGAAAGGACTGCACCACGCGGTCTTCAAAGAGCGCCTCCGGCAGGCCGTAATAATGCTCGGAACTGGTCAACCCCCAGCGCGCCGATTTCAGCGCGTTCACGCGCGTGACCGCCATCTGCGCATGATGGCAACCCGAACGCAGACCCACCTTGGCGGCCTCGTCCAGCGCCGCTTCCATGATGGCGGGCGGCGCGCCGAAGAACTTGATGCCGTCCGCGCCGCGCGCGGCCAGCTTTCGGACCCATTCGCGGCCCTGTTCGGGCGTGTGGATGGTCTTGACGCGATCGTTCACCGCCGGGAACACCGAGTGCACGATCATGCGCGGCGCGGCGATCTTGTTGGCGGCGGACAGCTCGCGCTGTTCCATCGTCCAGCCCAGCCCGCCCATCGCGCCCATCTCGCGCACGGTCGTCACGCCGTGGGCCAGCCACAGCTTGTAGATGTAGTCGGCGGGCGGCACGATGCCGCTCATGGCGTGATAAGGCGTGCCGATGTGGGCGTGCGCGTCCACGAAACCCGGCGTCACGAACTTGCCGTGGCAATCGATCTCGTGGTCGCCCGGCCCGGGCCGGCGCTTGGGGTCGATGGCCTTGTGCGGCGTGCCCACGTTGACCAGCGCCGTGATGCGCTCATTCTCGATGACGATGTCCACCGGCCCCCACGGCGGCGCGCCGGTGCCGTCGATGATCGTGGCCCCGCGCAGAATCAGCCGCGGAAACGGCCCAAGCCCGCGGTCGCGGGGCGCGGGCGCCGAGGGCGGATGCCAGCCCTTAGCGGCATTGACGTCGCGCGACTCTTCGCCGACTTCCGACTGCGAAAACGTGGGATCGCTCATGGCCCCTACACCCCCAGTTCGTTGTGTTCGATGACCCCGCCCTTCATGATCAGGCCGATGTGCTCGCCCTGCCCCAGCAGGCAGGACAGATCGCGGTACGGATTGCCGTCCACCAGCAGCACATCCGCCAGCGCGCCCGCCTGGATGCGACCGAGCTGGCCGACCTGGTTCAGCACTTCGGCGGCGGTCGTGGTCGCGCACTGGATGACCTCCTGTGCGGACAGCACCTCGCGGCGGATGCGGAATTCGTCGCTTTGCAGGCGCTGGGACGGGCCCAGCAGGTCGGAGCCGTAGCCGATCTTCACGCCCGCCTTCTTGTAGATCTCGAGCGAATGCAGGCCGGCGGTGCGCACGGTCGCGATCTTCGCCACCGAATCGGGCGGCAGGCCATAGTCGGCGCCTTCGTTCGCAAGCGCCTCGTAGGTGACCAGCGTCGGCACCACGAACGCGCCCTTTTCGGCCATGAAACGCGCCACGCGTTCATCGACCAGATTGCCGTGCTCGATGGTGCGCACGCCGTTGCGGATGGCGCGCTCGATGGCCTCGGCGGTATAGGAATGCGCCATCACGTACGTCTGGCGGCTGGCGGCCTCGTCGACGATGACGCGGATCTCTTCTTCCGAATAGCCGAAGGAGGCGATGGGATCGGTGGGCGAAGCCACGCCGCCCGAGGCCATCATCTTGATCTGGTCGGCGCCCATCTGCAGTTCCTGGCGCACGGCCTTGCGCACGTCGTCGATGCCGTCCGCCACCCGGCCGATGTCGCCGGCGCGGAAGCAGCAGCCGCAGAAGCTCATGGGACGCAGGTGGTCCGAGCGCGGACGCGGATCGCCGTGGCCGCCGGTCTGGCTGATGGCGCGGCCCGAGATGAACAGGCGCGGCCCCTTGACCGTGCCCTCATTGACGGCGCATTTCAGGCCCCAGCCCGCGCCGCCCGCGTCGCGCACCGTGGTGAAGCCGCGGCGCAGCATCGCGGCCATGATGGGCACCGCGCGCATCATGACCAGCGCATCGGGCAGCACGCCCTGCGTGCTGAGATTCAACTGCGTGGCCAGCACGTGCACGTGCAGGTCGATGAGGCCCGGCATCAGCGTGCGGCCCGCGGCGTCGATCACGCGCGCCGAGGACGCGCCGATCGGCTTGTCCGACACTTCCTTGATGACGCCGTCTTCCACCAGCACGTGGTGCCCCTCCAGCAGGTCGGGCTGCAGGGGATCGAGCAGGTTCGCGTTCTTGAACAGTACAGCGGACATGAGAGTTCCTTGTGGTGGCGTCGCGATCAGGACGCCATGGTCTTGATATAGCGGCGATGGATCAGCCAGTTCGAAAACAGCGCGATGATGAGCGTGCCGCAGACCAGGATGACCGCCAGCGCCGCGCCGAAGGGCCAGTTCGACGCCTTGGTGATCTGGTCATACAGCGCGGGCGCCATCATGGTCAGGCCGGAGCCGCCCAGCAGCACCGGCGTGGCGTAGGCATTCATGCAGAGGATGAACACCAGCATCGTCCCCGCCGCCACGCCCGGCGCGGCGATCGGGAGCACGATGCGCCGGAACGTGGTGAAGAAGCTGGCGCCCACGTTGCGCGCCGCCTCTTCCACCGACAGGTCCATCCCTTCGAGCACGCTTTGCAGCGTCAGGATCAGATAGGGCATGACCACCGCGGTCGTGCCGATCACGACCGCGGTGGGCGTGTACATCAGGGTCAGCGGCTTGTCGATGAGGCCCAGCCCCTGCAGCACGGCGTTGACGACGCCGGCGTTGCCCAGCGCCACCATCCAGCCCGCGGCGCGCACCACATTGCCCACCATCAGGGGAAACACGAGCAGGATCACGAACAGGCTCTTGAAGCGGCTCTGTGTGCGCGCCAGGAAGTACGCCACCGGAAAGCCCAGCACCAGGGCCAGCACGGTGCACAGCGCCGCGATGCCCAGCGTGGTAAAGAAGATGTCGCGATAGTAGGGATCGCCAAAGAACTTGGCGTAGTTCTCGAAGGTGAAGGCCGTCTGCATCATCTCGACCGGGTCGAAATGATTGAAGCTGTAGCGCGCCAGTTGGAGGATGGGGATCATGATGATCACCAACACCACCAGCGACGCCGGAAATGCCAGCCCCGGACCCAGCCAGCGGCTGGGCCGCCCGTCCTGCGTTGCGGTCGTCATGTCGCCTCCTATTGCGTGAAGGCCACGCAGTCGTCCGGCTCGAAGCACGCGTAGACGCGCGCACCGGCGACGGGCGGCGCGGCGCGTGCGCCGCCGTTGACGACCTGGCTGATCAGGCGATCGCCCCCATCGAGCTGCACCCGCACCTCCAGCACCGACCCCAGGTAGAGCGACGATTCGACGACGCCCGCCAGCGCGTTGCCGCCCGAAGGCTGCGCCTGCAGCCGCACCCGCTCGGGCCGCACGCCCACATGGGTGGCCTTGCCGCCGCCGGGCGCGGCGATGCGCTGGCCGGCCTGGGTCTGGAACTGGTCGTCGGCCTGCCCGCGACCCGTGAAGACGTTCATCTTGCCCAGGAAGTCGGCCACGAAGAGATTGGCCGGCCGCTCATAGAGCGTGTCGGGCGCGCCGACCTGCTGCACGATGCCATCGTGCATGATGGCCATGCGGTCCGCGATGGCCAGGGCTTCCTCCTGGTCGTGCGTCACGAAGACCGTGGTCAGGCCCAGGCGCCGCTGCAGGGCGCGGATTTCCTCGCGCACCTCCAGGCGCAGCTTGGCGTCAAGATTGGATAGCGGTTCATCCAGCAGGAACACCTTGGGCTCGATGGCCAGCGCGCGGGCGATCGCCACGCGTTGCTGCTGGCCGCCGGAAAGCTGGCGGGGATAGCGGTCGCGCAGCTCGGTCATGCGCACCATGTCCAGCACGCGGCGGATCTTGGCGTCGCGGTCGGCCTTGGGGACTTTGTGCATCTCCAGGCCGAACGCCACGTTCTCGGCCACCGTCATGTGCGGGAACAGCGCGTAGCGCTGGAACACCATGCCGGTGTCGCGCTTGTGCACGGGCAGCCTGGTGACGTCCGTTTCGCCGATGCGGATCCGCCCCGCCGTGGGCGTGATGAAACCGGCGATCATGCGCAGCGTCGTGGTCTTGCCGCAGCCGCTGGGGCCCAGGAACGTGACCAGCTCGCCTTCGGCGATCTCCAGGGAAAAGTCGGACACCGCGACCGCCGCGCCGAACTGCTTGCGGATGTTCTCGATTGAGACCTTCGCCATTTCTTACACCACCTGACTGAGTTTCACATAGCGGTCGGTCACAAGCATGATGATGCCCAACAGCAGGATTTGCACCGAGGCCACCGACGCGATCGTCGGGTCCAGGTTGAATTCGAGGTACTGCATGATCGCGATCGGCAGGGTCGTGCGTCCGGGCCCCACCAGCGACAGCGACAGTTCCAGGTTCTCGAAAGACACCACGAAGCTGAACAGCGCGGCCGCGACGATGGAGGGACGCAGCATGGGCAGCGTCACGCGCAGGAAGGCCTTGGGCGCGCTGGCGCCCAGGTTGCGCGCGGCCTCTTCGATGGAGCCGTCCAGGCCGGCCATGCCGGCCGTGACGAGGCGCACGGTCCACGGAATGGTGAGGCACACGTGGGCGATGACCAGCCCGCCGAAGGTGCCGACCAGGTCCTGGTCCAGCACGTTCTCGGCGCGCAGGTAAAAAAGATAGATCCCCACGCCCGCGACGATGCCCGGGATCAGCAGCGGCGAGAGCAGCAGCGTGTTGACGCCCTTGCTGCCCGCGAAGCGATAGCGCGCGATGGCGACCGCCGCCAGCACGCCCATGACCACGCCGATGAACGCGGCCACCAGCGACACCTGCAGGCTGAAGATGAAGCCATTGGCGAACGCGGGGTTCTCCCAGGCTTTCACGTACCAGGACAGCGTGTAGCCCGACGGCGGGAAATAGAGGATGGCGTCCTTGAAAAAGCTAAGCCAGACCACCAGCACGATGGGGCTGAGCATGAACGCATACATGAGAACCACGAAAACGCGGTGCAGCCACGTGGCCCACGGGATCACGCGCAACGGCTTTTCCCGCGAGACCGCGACGGCTGAGTCCAAAGGAGGTGCATTCTGCAAATCCGGATCCTTTCAGCAACTGCCGGCTCGGTTTGAAACTCCTCCGGAGACTCTTCGGTCCCTACGGTTAACCGAAGCATATCGAGCGGTTGCTGCGCGGCTCAACTAGGGATAACCCACGACATGCCGAAAGTCGCGGGTTATCCCTGCGGTAGCCCCATAACCGGTGCAACCCGCCGTATTGGCTTGGCCCAGCAGGTGCAACCCGGCATCCGCGCGCGCAGCTACCGCGCCGCGTCCACGCAGCGTCCGGGCAACTACGGCGCCGCCTCCAGGCCGCACACCGCCTGCAGCACCGCCACGCGGCTCTGGCCCAGCACCATGCCGTGCCAGTCTTCCTGCCCGCAATAGAACGCGTCCATCGTGGCGCGCAGGATGTCGCGGCGCACCGCGTCGTCCGCATCCGGATGGGCACGCAGCCAGTTGCGTCCGCGCAGCGCGTGCACCACCTCGTCCCATCGCAGCGTGCCGAATTCCAGCGCCATCAAGGTGGGCTCGGACGCCGGGCAGGCGTCGTAGATCAGCCCGGCCAAATGGCCCGTGATGTCCACCGACGCCGAACTGCCCTGGTAAGGCACCGCGAGGTCGCTGCCCCACCACTGCCGCGCGCGCGCCACTTGCGTGTCGTCGCGCCGCCCGGCGTAGATCTTCTCGCCGTGGCCGCGCGGCCCCAGTCCGGTGTGCACGTCGATCCAGCCGATGCGCGCGTGCCGACTGGCGTGGGTCCGCAGGATCTCCCGCAGGTTGAGCAGCGACGGCGCATGGCGCGCGCCGCCGTAGAACAGACCATCGGGATGCGTGTATTGACCGCGCGACACCGCCTGCGTCGTGGCGGCCAGGCCGTGCTCGTCGATGTGGCGCGCGATGGCCTGCCGGTTCTGCTCGGTCGGCGGCCACGTCTGCGGCAGCAGCAGGTCATGGATGTCGCCGTAGCCGGGATTGGCCGGCAGCGGCCCGCCGTCGAACGGCTGGGCATTGCGGTTCAGGTCCACGTTGTCCTCGTCCGTGCGGGCGATCCAGGAAAAGCCGTAGGGATTCACCGCATGGACCAGCAGCAACGCCACGCCCGCCTGGCGCGCGCGTTCCAGGATGGGCGCGTCATCCAGCAGCGCAAGCTGGCAGCCCGATCCGCAGAAGCCTTCCACGCCGTGCGTGGCCGACGTCATGATCAGCAGGCGCTGCGCGTCGGCATCGCCGATCAGCGCTACGTCCGTGGCCAGCGGCTCGCCCTGGCTGCCCGTCGGCGCGATGGCGTAGGACTGCACGTGCGAGGCCAGCGGCGCGGCCGCGGCCAGGAAGCGCTCGCGCGCCTGCGCGTAGCTGTCGGAAAAAAAGCGATTCGGCGATGGCATGATCAGGGCTCCTGGCTGTCGATGTCGTGGCCGGTGCGGTCCCGTATCCAGAACAGCACCACGGTGGAAAGCGTCACGGTGACCATCAGGTACCAGGCGGGCGCCATCGGGTTGCCGGTCACGTGCAGCAGCCACGTCACGAAGAACTGCGCGAACCCGCCGAACACGGAGATGCCCAGCCCGTACACGACCGACATGCCCGTGGTGCGCACGGACTTGGGGAACAGTTCGGGCAGCATCGTGATCACCGGCGCGGTCTGCATCGCGAGCAGCACGGCCAGCAAGGCGATGACCGTCATCAGCCGGCCCGTGCTGGGCGCGGACACCAGCCATTCGAAGCACGGCAGCAGCGCGCATACCGTGACGGCGCGCGACCAGAAGATCACGCGCTTGCGGCCGACCCGGTCGGCGAGCATGCCGACCATGGGCGCCAGCACAAAGCCGATCGCACCCAGCACCACGCTGGCCAGCAGCGTGGACGTGGCGGGCAGCCCGAGTTCCTTGGTGGCGTAGGCCGGCATGTAGAAGCCGATGATCTGCGCGCACACCATCCCGCCGATTACGAGCAGGATGCCTTTGGTCACCGTGCCCTTGTGCTCGGCAAACACCCGCCGCAGCGGCTGATGGCCCGCCACGGCGGCCCGCCGGTCGCCGGTGGCGGGCGTGGGCGCGGGTTCCAGCGTTTCTTCGAGGTTGCGCCGGATGTACGCGCCCACCGGCACCGTCAGGATGCCGATCACAAAAGGCACGCGCCACCCCCAGTCCTGCATCTGCGCTTGGGTCAATGCCGCGGTCAGGACGGCCACGGTCAGCGCGCCCAGCATCACGCCGAGCGACTGGCTGCCGAACTGCCAGCTCGAATAAAAGCCACGCTTGCCGGGCGGCGCGTGTTCGACCAGAAGCGTCGTCGACGCGCCCACCTCGCCGCCCGCCGCGAACCCCTGGATCAGCCGCGCCAGCACCATCAGGACCGGGCCCAGCACGCCCATCTGCGCGTGGGTGGGCGCCGCCGCGATGAGCGCGCAGCCCAGGCCCATCAGCCACAGCGTCAGGGTCATCGCGGCGCGCCGCCCATGCCGGTCCGCATACGACCCGATCAGCATCCCGCCGACGGGCCGCATCAGGAAGCCCACGCCGAAGGTGGCGGTCGTCAACAGCAACTGGCCGTACGCGGACGCCGCCGGAAAGAACAGCGGCCCGATGACCAGCATCAGGAAGGTGAAGACGGTGAAGTCGAAGAACTCCAGCGCGTTGCCGATGGTGGTGCCGGCAATGACCCGGCGGCGCATCGACGGCGCGTACAGCGCATGACCGCCCGATGCGGCGATGGCAATAGACATGTTTTCCCCTTGATGTCCGGTCGGGGCTGCCCGTCCGTGGCTCCGGACGCTTTGCCTGCCCCATCGCCGTGAATATACGGATGGCGCACGATAAGAAAAAGACAGTATTTTTGTTCTAGTGAATACTTTTCTTTATATGGCTGCCGCCCCTGGCCGCGGGCGGCCCGCAACTGGACCGCAACGCCCATGAACCTGCGCCAACTTCGCGCCTTCGTGCTGATCGCCGAGCATCGCAGCATCCGCGCCGCCGCGCGCGCGCTTTTCGTCACCCAGCCCGCCGCCACCCGCAGCCTGCGCGAACTGGAGCAAAGCGTGGGCGCCGAACTGGTTCGCCGCAGCGCCAAGGGCGTCGAGCTCACTGCTTATGGCGAGGCGCTGTACAAGCGCGCCGTCCTGATTCTGCAGGAAGCGCGCAAGGCCCAGGAAGAAATCGGCCAGATGCGCGACGGCGAAGGCGGCACCCTCAACCTGGCCATCAGCTCGGCCGCGCTGACCGTGCTGCCTGCCGCGCTGGCGGCGTTTCGCGCGCGCATGCCGCGCGTCGCGGTGGCCTTCAACGAAGTCGCGCCGCCCTACAGCCATGAGCAGTTGGAGTCGGGCCGCTACGATTTCCTGGTCCAGACCGAGTATGACGGCGAGATCGACGATGGCTTTACACGGACCACCCTGTTCTCGCTGCCGCTGGCGGTGGGTGCGCGCGCGGGCCATCCCTTGCGCGGCGCGCGCAGCCTGGCGGACCTGGTCGACGCGCTATGGCTGCTGCCCGGCAACATCCAGGCGCCCGCCAACCTGCTGCGGCTGGCGTTCGACGCGCACAAGCTGCCGCCGCCGCGCGACGTCATTCCCTGCCAGTCCATCGCCGTGGCGCTGGCGCTCATTGCGGAAAGCGACGCGCTGGGCATCTTCGTGCGCAATCTGTTCGACCACCAGCTGCTGCCCCGCGGGCTGCGCATGGTGCCGCTGGATCATGCGCTTCCCGCGGCACGCGTCTCCATCCTGACGCGCGCCGGCTCGCCGCCCACCCCCGCGGCGCAGTGCTTCATCGATTGCCTGCGCGAGGCGCAGGCGCTGCCGCGCCGCGCATCCACGCGGTCAAGGCCATCGCCATCAGCACCAGCAGCGACGGATACAGCATGCTCAGGTTGCGCATCTCGCCGGGCGAACAGAACAGCAAGAACAGCGGCAGGTTGATGCACAACGCCACCCGCGCGTGCCCGCGCAGCGCTGGCGGCAGCCCCGCCCATCCGTTGACGGCGATGCCGGCGAAAGCCAGCACGGTCACGATGCCGAAGCCGCGCGGCAGCAGGACGCCGTACGTGCTTTCGGTGCGCAGCCAGTTGCCCGGATCGAGGTAGTAGCGCAGGTTGTCCCACAGCTGGTAGTCGACGGTCGAGCCGGGATTGCCCGCGTAGCGCATCCGCAATGCGAGGTAGACGCTGCCGCAGACCAGGAGCAGCACGGCCACCAGCGCGGCCGACTGCGGGCGGGGCAGGTTCCGCCGCAAGAGCGGGTACAGGGCGGGCGTGAAAAAGAAAAAAGACTCCTTGTTCCAAGTCGCCAGCCCCGCCAGCGCCACCAGCGCGACAAGCCTCATCGGTGTCTGACGCGATCCCCCCAAGGCCAGCAGCACGGCGCTCATCACGAAAAGCAGCTCGACGAAGTCGTAGAAATACCCGCCCTCGGTAAGGAAGAACGGCAGCATCAGCGCCAGCACGGCAGGCGCGGCGGTCGAGGCGACCGCCGTGGCGCCGGCCTGCAGGCAGAGCCGCCGCATGACAAAGAGCGACGCCAGCAGCGCGACGAACGTCAGGTAATAGACCAGGTGATAGCGCAGGGTGACAGCGGGGAGCAAGGCTTCGGACGCCGGATAGCGCATCGCCAGTCCCGACCGGCTATTCACCCGCCGCGGCTCGGACAGGCGTTCGGACAGGCGCGCGACGGTCGCCGGCGGCAGCAGCGCCTGGACGCCGTTGGCGAGCGCCGGAATGAACTGGCGATACACGTAGGGGCGGTGGGCGGTGCCTTCCACCATCTGCGACAGGCCCAGGGCGGGATGGCCGTCGTTGAGCCGCCATTTGGTGTAGAAACCGTTCATCACCGCGGCGGCGACCACGACATACGCGCAACACAGCAAAAACCAGCGGTAGCCTGCGCTATGGAAGAATCGCTTCATGGAGTGCTCGCACGCCTATTTCAAGATGAGAAAGACGCCGATGGCGATGAACGCCGCGCCCGCCATGCGCAGGGCCGTGATGGTCTCGGTGCCCGACACGAGCCCATAAACGAACAGCCCCGCGATCGCGAACGCCACCATCAGCGGGTAGGCCAGCGTCAGATCGAGCTGGCGCAACGCCAGCGCGTAAAAGCCGAATCCCAGGCCGTAGGCGCCAATCGCGCCCAGATAGGGCCATGCCTGTGCCAGCAACGACGACGTGGCGGCCTGCGCGGACGCGGCCCCCGCCAGCTTGAGCGCCACGCTGGCCGCCACGCTGCATGCCCCGCTGAGTATCAGCCATACATATGCCATCTTCACGTCCTTACGAGCAAAACCACCACCGCCACCCACGCCAGCACCGCAATGCGTATCGGCGTGTCGGCCAAGAGGTCGCGGCCCGGTTCCTCGCCCGATCCGCCCTTGTGCAGCAGGTAGATATAGCGAAAGACGCCGAAGGTCACGATGGGCAGCGTGATGACCAGATGCTGCGTGCCATGCAATGCCGCGGTCTCCGCGTCCACCGTGTACAGGCCGTAGGCCAGCAACGTGGCGCTGGCGGTGATGGCCACCAGGATGTCCAGCAATTGCGGGGAATAGTGCCGCAGCACGGTGCGCGTGCCGCCATTCGCGGCGGGCGCATCGACGGGCGCCGAGGCGAATTCGGCGCGCCGCTTGGCAAAGCCCAGGAACAGCGTCAGCATGAAGCTGCACAGCAGCATCCAGCGCGACGGAATGATGCCGACCGCGTAAGTGCCGCAGGCCAGCCGGATCATGAAGCCGGCGGCAATGCAGAACACGTCGACCAGCACCTTGTGCTTCAGGCTCAGCGTGTACGCAATGTTCAGCACCAGATAGCCGGCGACGGACAGCGCCAGGGGCCACAGCCCGCAGGCGAGCGGCAGGCCCAACGCCGCGACGGCCAGCACGGCGATCAGCGCGCGGGCCGCGGGCAGGCTGACCCTCCCGCTGGCGATGGCGCGAAGCCGCTTCTTGGGATGGACCGCGTCGACGGCGCGGTCGTGATAGTCGTTCAGCACGTACACCGCGCTGGACGCCAGGCAAAACGCCACGAAGCCCACGCCCACTGCAAACACCAGCGCCGGGTCCGACCACCCGTGGCTGAATATCAGGCCGATCAGGACAAAGCCGTTCTTCAGCCATTGCTGAGGCCGCAGCAGGGATATCACGGCATTCATGGCAGTCATGGCTTGACCGCCTGGCCGCGATACCACGCATGGCGGGCGGCGTCGATCAGCCACTGGTCGCCGCGGCTGTCGCCATAGGCATGGAGTTCATACCGGTCCGGCTCGCCAAACCGCTCGACCAGCCGCCGCAGCTTTTCGGGCCCCCAGCAGTTGGGGCCCTCGAAGCCGCCTGTCAGCCGGCCCTGCGCGTCGACCGCCATGCGCGTGCAGAGAAGGTCGTCAAACCCCAGGTAGCGCGCGACCTCATCCAGGTAGATATCGGGCGACGCGCTGACCAGCACGCAGCGGTCTCCGCGCTGCTGATGCCAGCGCAACCGCTGGATGAGACCCGGACGCAGCGGGATGGTGTGCACCCATGCGCGCGCGATGTGCGCCAGTTCCGCGCGCGAATGCCCTTGCAGCGCGGCCCGGCACAGCGCCATCTTCGCGTGGTCGTTGCTGCGCAGGCCCAGGGCGAATGCCAGCAATGCGGGCGACGTGCGGACCGTCGACGCCAGCAATCGGACCCAGGACAGATGGGCCAGAAACGGGATAAATGTGTCGCGCTGGGTCAGGGTGCCGTCGAAGTCGAAGGCCGCGATCACGTGGGTGGGGGATGGAATCTGCGGTTGTATAGCCATGCTGCTATCGCGACGGAGCGGGGCCGGGGCCTGGCCGTCACAAACTATGCCGGAAAATGTGCAAACGCCCAAGGCGCGAATGCGAGTTGTCAGACGCGGGCGTGTCCGGATGCAAACCAGACGCAATGAAAGCCCACGCTTTATGTCAATATTTATTTGGATGTAACAGAAAACACATCCGATGATACTCCGGCTTTCACCGGACAAGGCGGAAAGAACCGTGTCATTCCTGCCCCTCTTCCCGCCGTCCTCCGGCCTTGCCCCTGCGCCGTGGCCGGCCGCCTGTGAGCGCGATGCGTTCGGCCATCGATGAACGCATCGCGGCGCGGGATGCGCCTGGCGCCGCCGCAAGATCGTATAGGATGGAGGCGTCGTCCCACAGAAGGAGCGTTTCCATGCCATCCCTGCGACATTACGCGCTGGCCGCGGCGCTGGCCGTCGCCCTCCCCCTGGCCGCCCACGCCGAATCCGTCGTCCTGCAAGTCGAGCAGGCCACACCGGGCGCCGATCCCCACACCAACGCCCGCGTCGTCGACATCAAGCTCAAGCCGCAAAGCACCCAGGCCCTGGCCGCCTTCACGCGCGAGCGCGTGGGCCAGCGCATCCAGCTTCGCTCGAACGGCATCCTCTTGTCCTCGGCCACCTTGAAGAGCCCGCTGGAAGGCGACAGCCTGCGCATCACGGCGGGCGAGCACGGCTTTGCCGGCAAGTCGGCCGAAGAAATCGCGCAAAGCATCATGAAGGAAGGCGGCTTGACCATGGACGACGAGAACCGATAGCCACGCCCGCAATCCTGGCAGTCCCGGGCTGGCGCCGCGAAAGCGGCGTCAGCCTTTTGTTTGCGGCATCGCGCGCGTGTCGGTCAACCGCCAATCGGTTTCAACCATCTGTCATTAACCTTTCATTTCGGACTTCTAGTATTGCTCGTCCCGATCGGGCACAGACCCAAAGCCAGGAGTTCCAATGAGCAAGTCCATCTCCGACAAGACCGTCCGCAATCCCAGCCAGAGCACGCCATTCAGCGAGATCCTGGAAAAGAACATGTCGCGCCGCATGGTGATGCGCGGCGGCCTCGCCGCCGCCTTCGCCACCGTGACCAGCCTCGGCCTTGCCGGCTGTAATGGCAGCGACGACGATGACGACGACGTCGACGGCGGCGGCCAGAACCCCTCGCCCGAAGTGCCCGGCGGCGAGCAGCCCGCCGCGCCGGTCAAGTTGGGATTCGATTCGCTGGCCCCGTCGATGACCGACGCCTGCGTCGTGCCGGCCGGCTACATCGCCCACGTGTTCGCACCGTGGGGCACGCCGTTCAACGACAACGCAAACCCCTGGGATCGCAACGGCAACAACAGCTCGACCGACCTGCTCAATTCCACCGGCATGCACCACGACGGCATGCATTTCTTCCCGATCAACGGCAGCTCCACCGAAGGCCTGCTGGCGGTCAACCACGAATACATCGACCAGCAGGCGCTGCATCCCAACGGTCCCACCACCGTTGCCGGCAAGCGCCCCATCGAAGAAATCCGCAAGGAAATCAACGCGCATGGCGTGGCGATCCTGCATGTGCGCCGCGAGAACGGCCGTTGGAACATCGTCCACAACTCGCGCTACAACCGCCGCTTCACGTCGGCCACGCCCATGAAGCTGGCAGGCCCGGTGGCCGGCACGGACTGGGTCAAGACCCCGTATTCGCCGAACGGCACGATGGTGCGCGGCACCAACAACAACTGCGGCAACGGCTTCACGCCGTGGGGCACCTACATCACCGCCGAGGAAAACTGGGCCGCCTGCTTCGTGAACACCGGCACCCAGCCCGCGCACCAGGTGCGCGTCGGCGTGCCCGGCAGCGCCGGCCGCTACCAATGGGAAACGGGCGCCGCCGATCCGCTGGAGGTCCAGGGCGAGTTCGCGCGCTTCAACGTCACCGAAACCGGCGCGGACTTCACGCAGGACTGGCGCAACGAGGTGAACGGCTTCGGCTATCTGGTCGAGATCGATCCCTACGACGAAAACAGCATCGCCACCAAGCGCACCTCGATGGGCCGCTTCGCCCACGAAGGCTGCGCCTACGGCAAGCCCGAGGCCGGCAAGCCGCTGGCCTTCTACAGCGGCGACGACTCGCGCTTCGAATACATCTACCGCTTCGTCTCGGAAGCCGTGTGGGATCCGAAGGACGCCGAGCGCACGGACCGCCTGGCTGTCGGCGCCAAGTACCTGGACAAGGGCACGCTGTACGTCGCGCGCTTCGATGCCGACGGCTCCGGCGAATGGATTGCGCTCACCGGCTCGACCGTGGGCGCAGGCGGCCGCACGCTGGCCGACGAGTTCGGCAGCCAAGAGAACATCATCATCAATACCCGCGGCGCGGCCGATTTCGTGGGCGCCACGCCCATGGACCGCCCGGAATGGACGGCGACGCACCCGACCAACGGCGACATCTACCTCACGCTGACCAACAACTCCAGCCGCAACGCCAGCAAGGGCACGAACCCGGCCAACCCGCGCCTGAACAACGTCAACGGCCACATCGTGCGCTGGCACGACGAGCCGGGCTCGACCAAGTTCAAGTGGGACATCTTCGTGTTCGGCTCGGACGCCGGCGCCGACGCCGACACCAACCGCTCGGGCCTGACCACGCTGAACCAGCTTGCCAGCCCGGACGGCCTGAGCTTCGACGCGCGCGGCATCCTGTGGATCCAGACCGACAACGGTATCGACGGCGGCCGCAACAACAACGTGGCCAAGGCGACCAACGACCAGATGCTGGCCGTGATCCCCGGCGCCCTGGCCGACAGCACCGGCACGGGCCCCGCGATCAATGCGTCCAACCAGGCCGACCTGCGCCGCTTCTTCGTCGGCCCGAACGAAGCCGAAGTCACCGGCTTCGCCTTCACGCCGGACTACACCAGCATCTTCCTGAACATCCAGCACCCGGTGAACTGGCCGGCGTACGACACGGATGATGCGACCCAGGCCACCACGGGCGTCGTCCGCCCGCGTTCGTCGACGGTGGTGATCCAGCGCGCCGACGGCGGTCCGATCGGCGTGTGATGACGTAGCGGCCAGGGTGATCCGCCTGCCCTGACCGCGGAATCAGCGCTGCACGCTTCGTGAACCATGCCCCGGGAGGTTGGAGAAGATCCGACTTCCTGGGGCATTCGCATTGATGCATGACACCCGGACCGCGAGGCACTGCCCGTTGAAGTCCGCTTGCTCAGGCGTTGGGCAAAGCCTGAAGAGGGACCGGGTTGTTCAGTGCGCGATGCGCTGCCTGGGCGACACGGTCACAAGACGATCGTGACTTGGGATCGGCAAGCACTGCCATGCACGCCTCGAGCACACGCGCCGGCGGGATCGAGTTGATGTCCGAGGACCCCGCATCGGGCACGACATCCCGGGTATAGTCGCGCGCCCAGAACCACTCCGGATTGGGTTCGTTGAACACGCCCACGTAGGGCACGCAAAGCCCCTGGCCGATGTGGGACGGACCACAATCGTTTGCGACGACCAAACGGGCGTCCTGCATCAGCGCGACCAATTCGGCCACCGACCGACCGCTTTCCAGCCGGAAGTCCGGACGGTTCAGTTGTTCCAACCAGGCGCGCTCGGCCGTCTCGGCCGGTCCCAGGACAAACGAGAACACCGCGTCGCCGCCCAGCCGGGTCTGCAGCAGATCGGCCAGCGCGACGTAATGCTCCACCGACCACCGTTTGAACGGTCCCTTGCCGCCTCCCGGAATCAGGACGATGTCGGCAGGCTTCACCATGCCGGCACAGGGCCGCGCGATCTCCAGGAAGCACTCGCGCGCGATGGCCTCCGGATCGTGCGGCTGTATCGTCGCCAGCAGCCTCAGGTTCGCCAGCCCGATGTACTCGCGGATGTCCTTGACGTGGGAATGCGTCCAGACGCAATCGCCAATCCTGCGGTTATTGAAGCCCAGCCGCAGCGCGGGCCGACGCAACAGATTGAGCAGCGCAAAGCGTTCGCTGGAATGATGCAGCGTCAGCGATGCGCTGGCGCCTCGGGGGAACGCCCTGACCTGGTCGCTGAATGCGTCGGCGCGGACGAACTGGTCCACCCACGGCAGCCGCGTGTAGAAATCGCCGACGTCGAACCGGGAGACCACGCGCACTTGCTTATCCGGCCACAGTTTCTTGACGAGATAAAGCGCGGGAAACGCCACGATCTGGTCGCCGTATCGCGACTTGCTACGAACGAATACAACGATATCTGCCATGGCTACTTAAATGATGAAATCACGGTGGACAACCGGCGCCAGTCCGCGACTGCGGCAGCGGTGTGTCCCCCGACGTATTGCCCGCGAACTTGCGGATCTTCTCGGCCAGTTCCGGCGTCGCCTTTTCGTAGCCGTAGCAGTAAGGCGGCGCTGGGACCGCGTCCGGGCGGTAGTCCTGCAGCACCGGCTTCGCGTCGCCCAGGTACAGGTTGTCCTTCAGACGCAGGAAGGCCTTGTAGTCGCGAGTGTAGCCGTGTTCGTCCTTGCGCTTTTCGTAGGCGCCGCGGTCGGACTCGCCGTTACCCAGCGCACTGCGCTGGGGCGCAATGGGGATGTAGCGGCAGTAGTTCACGTTGATGCCTTCCACCGTGGGAAAGAACTCGGGCTCCACGCACTTGCGCTGCGCGTCGTTGTTGAAGATGTTGCCTTCGACCAGGGCCTTGGCCTCCAGGCTGAAGCTCATGCCGTAGAAGTCCCAGTTCTCGACCAGGTTGTTGAACAGGTGGAAGGTGCCGAACTGCGCCCGGGGGTTGCGCTGCACGGTGTTGAAGAAATAGTTGTGGTGCAGCGTCACGCGCGCAATCGCATCGCGCTCGTAGTTGTGAAAGAGGTCCTTGGACGTGATGTTGTTCAGCAGCATGACCTTGTTCGAGTTGTGGAACTTGGTCCACGAGATCGTCACGTCGGTCGATCCGTTCTTCACATTGAGCAGGCGGTCCGACATCCGGGACAGGTCCATATGGTCGACCCACACGTCCCGGCTGCCATTGGCCACGTTGACGGCCTGGGTCAGCCGGTTCAGGCGCCCGTCAATGGTCAGATGCGTCAGGATGACGTTCTGGACGCCATACACGCCCAGGCCATCGTCGATCAACGCCACCCGCCTGCCGCGCCCGTCGATCGTCGTGTTCGACGGCACGCGCAACTGGGATTCCAGCACGATGGTCATGTCGGACGCGAAGCGGATCCACGTCGGCCCCTTCTTGGCCTGCTTCAGGGCGGCACGCAGCGTGCCCGGTCCCGAGTCCTGGTCCGAGGTCACCTCGATGAACCTGCCGCCCAGCCCGCCCGTGGCCTTGGCGCCATAGCCTTCGCGCTGTTGCAGCAGCTCGGACACGAAGGCGCATTGCTGCGTCGGCGCGCCGCACTGCTCGTCCGCGACGGCGGCGCTGCCATATAGCGCGACCAGCGCCGCCAGCCAGGCCATCACTTTCTTTCGTGCAAGCATCCCGTGTGCTCCTATTCTTGCGCGGAGCGATCCGCCGCCGTGACGTGGCGCCAGATACCCCCGCTCAGGCGCAGGTTCTCCGGCGGACCGGCCAGGTGGTTGCGCAAGTGTTCGAAGTACGCCTTCTGCCAGCGCAGCGCGTACGCCTGCGCGTCCTCGCCCGGATTGGCGGCCGGCAGCATCTCCAGCGTGTACGCCACCTGGCCGTTTTCCCAACGCGGCGCATAGAACACCGAGGGCACGTTCATCCGCTGGGCAAGATGGGCCGCGAAGCCCGAATAGGTCACCTCCTGCCCTTCGAAGGTCGTGCGCGGCGCGGCGGGATTCGCCGCGCCATCGATGGCAAGGCACAGCACAAAGCCCGAATTGATTGCCCGCATGCACGACTTGGCGACCTGCGCCTCGGTCTGGTCGGCGGTGGAAATCAGCGCCTCGGCATAGGTGCTGCGGGCGATGCTGGGCGCCGATGCCAGCCAGCGAGACGGGATGCCGACCAGTTCCAGCGCCATCAGCCCGGCGTACATCGGGCCGACATGCGCCGTGGCGACCACGACGCCGCGCCCCGCCGCCAGCAGCGGCGCAAAGAAGCGCTCGCCGGTGTCCAGTTCGCCCAGCATTTCCATCGCTTCCTCGACCCGCTCCTCGCGGCATTCCAGCCAGTCGAAGAGCAGATGGTCGATCAGGTGGCCCCAGCGCGCGCGGCGTTCCCAGGTGGCGCGGTCGATGGACGTGTCGCCGCGCATCGACCAGGCCCAGTCCAGGCGCGCCTTCGGGATCGGCGCGGAATCAAGCTGTTCTTCCATGCGCGCCAGGGCTTCCTGGAACGTCTCGGGCAACTTCGCGCCGCGCTTGGCGACGTACTGCAGGAACATCGCCTCGGCCTCTTCCTTGCGGCCCGCCTGCGACAGCGCGCCAATGGCGGACCGCTGCCACAGCAGGTTGTCGGGCGACTTTTCCAGCAGCTTCATCATCTGGTCGGCCGCCTCGTCGTACCGCAGGGTGTAGCGCAGCGCGCGGGCGTACAAGCCGCGTGTCTGCTCCAGGTCGGGCGCCAATTCGATGGCGCGCTCCAGCGGCGCCACCGATTCCTTGTAGCGGCCGGCGCGCAGCAGGGTTTCGCCATGGAGCGTCAGCAGCCGCACGTCGTCCGGCGCCGCCTGCAGACCGGCTTCAAAATGCGCCAGCGCGTGCGTCTTGCGATCTTCTTCCGTGCCGCGCCGCAGGTGTGCCAACCCCAGCGACGAACGCAGCGCAGCGCAATCGTGGCCCGCGCGCAGCGCACCGTCGCCCAGGCGGATCGCCGCGGCGGTGCGGCCGTCGGCCAGCAGGGCGCGCACGGCCATCGTCGCCACCCGTTCATTGGGCAGCTTGTCCGGATCCAGCGCCGCCGCGATGCCGGACGCCTCGGCGACGTCGCCATTGCGCACGAAGGCCATCAACCAGGCATGTGCGTCTTCGGGCGCGCTCTGCGCGAGCGGCAGGGTCGCGCGGGCGACTTCTGCCGCCTGGTCCACGCGGCCCGCCTGCACGCGCAGTTGGATGCGCGCCGCATGCAGCGCCGTATTGCCCGGTTCGATGCCGGCGGCGGCGTCGGCTTCGGCAATGGCCCTGTCCCACTGCTCCAGTCGGCCCAGCAGGCTGGCCAGCAGGCGTCGGTCGTCAGCGCGCGTGGGATGCGCGGCGATCAGCGTCTCCAGCGCGGCGACGGCGGGCACCAGCCTGCCCTCTTTCACGTAAGGCGAAACCAGCAGCCGCCGAACCTCGCGCCACCCGTCCCTGGCCTGCCGCAGCGCGGGATCCAGCGCCGCCATGTCGCGTTCGGGCTGGGCCGAGGCCCGGATCTGTCCGATCACGTCCCGCAGGCGCGCGGTGGCGTCCTGCGGCTCGGCGCCGGCGTCGACCCGGCGGCTTTCGGTAGCGGTATCAACCATGACGCAGCCCCCTCAACAATGCCATCGCCACCCGAGCGATGAACATGAGCACAAAACCCAGCGCCAGCGCCTGCAGCAGCAGGATGCCCGCGCGCGGGCTGCTGGGCCGGTCCGTGGGTACCGGTTGCGCGATGATGGACAGATACCGCTGCAGGCGCAGCGCGTCCGTCATCGCCTGCTGGTAGGACTGCTGCGCCAGCGTCAGGTTCGAATCCGCGAACACCTGGGCATTGCGCAGCGCTTCGTATTCCTTGAGCTGCTTCGCTTCCGTATTGCCATCGCCGCTCAGGCGCTGGCGCACGGACGCGAGCCGCTTTTTCAGCGCCGCCACCTGCATCTGGGCCGGCTTGAGCATGAAGTGGTCCTTGTTGTTCAGGGCCCGAATCTTGTCCAGGTTGATCTGCGCGCTGCTCAGCTCGCCTTCCAGCTGGCTGGACAGGTTGAGCAGCATGGACACCGTCGCGCTCGGGTCGATGTTGCCGTGCTTCGTGCGCCACGTCGTCAGGGCGTCCCGCGCCGCCAGCGCCTTCTCCTCGGCAAACTTGACCGACTCCTCGCTCACCTTCAGCTTGTCGGCCACGCCCTTCTCGTTCATCGAGCTGACGAACTGCTCGGCCAGGCCGATCAGTTCCTTGGACAGCGTGGCCGCGTCTTCCGACGAGAACGCGCTGACCCGCAGCACGTCGATCTGCTCCAGCGCGTTGAACGACACGTGCACCGACGCCTGATAGGCGCGATACAGGTCGTCTTCGCTGGAATCCTCGGCCAGCCGGTTGAACGGATCCAGTCCGTCGTTCGTCAGATAGCGGCGCAGGCCGACTTTCCTGTCCAGTTGCTGCATGCTGTCGCGCGACTTCAGGAAGTCAGCAACGGCCCACCCGTCCACGAATCCGCCGAGCATGCCGCCCGAGTTGCCCGTCGTGAGCAGGCTGGCCGCCGCGCCGCCGCCGCCCTGCTGGCCGGACGCCGACTGCACGAAGAACCGCGACTCGGCCTCATAGCGCGGCGTGGCGACAAAGGACAGATAGATCAGCGCCAGCACCACGGGCACCAGGACGATCAGCGCATTGATCCAGCGATGGCGGCGCCGCTCGCGCAGCGCCGATTGCCGTTCGCGGCGACGGCGTTCGATCTCGGATCCGCCTTCAGAACCCGAGCTGGCCTTCGTCGAAGCCGCCTCCGAGGACGTCGTCGCCTGTGCCGGAGTCGCTCCGTGATCGTCGCGGGGGATACCTGCGGAGGCACTGGTCGAGGTCGTCGTCGATGCTGAGCGCGCTTCGTTCATAGATCAAGCCTTTGAAGCAATAATCCGCCAACTGATTCTGGCGATAACTGGAAAAAATGAGTGTCCGGCCCACCAGCCGCTCTTCGAAAAGAGCCAGCCAGAGCCGGGTGAAACGGCAAGGCTCGAAGGGGATGCTCCCTTCGATCACGTAGACATCGAACGCGGGCGCCAGCGCCAGCGCGAACGAGAACTCCTGCCGTACGTAAAGCGGCCAATGCTCCATGGGCTTGGCCAGCATCTTGGGATCGCTGATCAGGTCCGCGACCAGTTCGTACGTTGCGCCGGGATCGATCTCGTACATCTCGCTGACGAAGTCGATCATGCTCAGGCCGTTGGCCTTGCCGCGGATGAAGCCTTGCCGGCCGATGGCCCACGAGACGTTGCCGTCGTGCTTGACGAAGCCCTGGCGCGGCGGACGCAGGCAGCACAGCACGTCCACCAATTGACGGTGCATTTCCGGCGTGGGCGACAGCAAGGCATAGCGCCCGGCCGGAATGTCGAGCGTGGCATTGGCCAGCAGCGGCTGCCGGCTGCCAAAGGCATAGGGTTCGTCGGTTACGCCATTCAGATGGATCATTCCTCACCCTCACATCGGCTGGACATTGGGACGGGCCAGGCGCTCGGCCACCAGGGCGATCACCATCATGAACACCAGCGAGGTCAGGAAATACCCCAGGCTGGCGTCGTGCGACTGGTACGCCTGGAAGTACGCCGAGCGCAACAGCTGCATGCCATGCGCCAGCGGCGACCACAACAACCACGGCCGCAGTTGCTCCGGAAACTGCTCCGACACGAAAAAGACGGCGGCGAAGATCTGCAGGCCGCGCTCGATGATCGGCGCCAGCCGAAGAAAGAAGTGCCAGTACGTCGCAATCGACCCGAACAGCACGCCCATCGCGGCACCGGCAACCCCCATCAGCACGACGAAGGTGATGAAGCCGGGCCAACTCTTGGGCAGCGTGATGAGGCCGATCGCGTGGCCCGCGGTGATCAGCACCGCGAACACCACCAGGTACACCGAGACATAGATCATGGCCTGCACCAGCGCGCACATCAGCGGGGTGACGCCCTGGAAATTCAGCAGGCCGCGCGCGGAGACATACGCGGTGCTGCTCCGGAAGGCGATCTGGCGGAACATGATCCAGGTCGTCGCGCCCAGCAGCGAGAACGTCTGCACGTCCATGCCCAGGATGTAGTGCGTGCCCATCAGGATGTACAGCGACGAAATCAGCGTCAGCAGCACCACGGGCCCGACCAGCGCCCACACCAGCGCGATGCGGCTCTCGCCGTGCATCACGCGCAGCTGATAGATGAACATCGCCATCAGCGTGCGGCCGATCGGCCGGTGGCCGGCCGTATCCTGCGAATGCCCCTCGTGCAAGTGGCGCAGCCGGTCGCGCAGGATCGCCAGGTCGCCCGATTCGCTCTGCGCGACCTCGATCTCCAGCGCGATGTCGTTGCGCGACGCATGACGCCGCGCTTCGCGCGCCTCGTCCTGCTTGCGCCGCTCCACGCGGCGCGCGTGCGCGGCCGCCAGCCGCTCGTCCTCGGCCACCAGTTTGGCCGGCACGTAGCCCGGCGCGAACACTTCCACGCCCGCGCGGATGTCCTGCTCCAGCAGCCGCACGATGATGCGCAGGCGGCGCCGGGAGAAGTCGGCCACGGTCTCATCGACCTTGCCGCGCTCGATCTCCGCTTCCAGCTCCGCCTGAACGGCCTCGTACACCGCCCGCCGCGCCGCCACGGAATCGTGCGGCTCGCCCTGCAGGCGGGCAAGCAGCGGCTTGAACAGGACCGCCGGCGGCGCCTTGGCCTCGAACAGCGCGGCCGGATCCAGCCGCCAGTTGGCGACGCCGGATCCCACCGTGTAGTTGCTTGCTTTCCGGCGCGAGCGCCAGCCCTTGATCCGGTCCTCGTTACTCATGGACACGCTATTGGGAAACGCCGGTCGAACTTCCGCCCGAATCGCTGTCGATGGCTCGCGTGGCGCTGAAGCCGGCGCTCATCGTGACGCGGAAGGCCGACAGCACCTTCTGCACCTGCGTGAACGGCGCATCCGAGATATAGATGGCCTGTCCTTCATGAACCGTGAACTCGCGGGCCAGCGCCACCTGCTCCGGTCGCGTGAGGTCAAACTGGTAAACCACGGGCAGCATGTCCGGCTTGCCCTCGGCCCCGGCCTTCGCGGGCGTGAACAGGAACACCGAACGCGGATCGGCCAGCTTGTCGTCCAGGCCGCGGGAATCGGCCAGCGCGTCCAGCACGCTGTAGTTGCGCTTGCTGATCTCCACCCGGCCTTGCTGGCCGGCCGCGCCCAGCACGGTCAGGAATTCCTTGGCATCGTAGGCGGTGATGACATCGCCCGAGCGCAGCAGGATGTCGTTGTTCTGGTTGCGGTAGATGTCCGCCAGCCGCACCGAGGCCACCTGGTTGTCGCGGCGCAGGCTGATGATGAGCTGCTCGGGATTCGTCTGCACCGGCGCGGCCTGCGCCAGCGCGCTGCTCAGGCGCTGGGCGGTCTGCGTGATGGGGTACATGCCCGGCTTGGTCAGGTTTCCCTGCACCGTCACCATCTGTCCGCGCGCGTCGGCCGCGCGCGTGACGCTGACGTCGGCGCCAACCACGAGCTTGCTCAGGCGCGCCACGATGGCGTCATGCAATTGCCCCAGCGTCATGCCCTGGGCCCGGAACTTGCCGATGATCGGAAACGTGATGTTGCCGGCGCTGTCGATGTCCTGGTTGCCCAGGTCGCTCACGCCCGACGGATCCGCGGCGAACACGCCCAGTCCGCCGCGTTCCCAGACTTTCACGTTGATGCCGTCGCCCGGCACGAGCTTGTCGAATCCCGCCTGTGTCAGGTCGCGATAACGCACGGGAAAGTCGGCCACTTCGGGAACCCTGCTCTTTTGCGCGAGTTCGCGCGACACGGGCATCACGATGACATCCTTGTCATCGTGAGCGCCGGTCATTTCGCTGAGCATCGGGCCGGACCGTGGGAG
Organism: Achromobacter sp. MFA1 R4; assembly: GCF_900156745.1. Taxonomy (NCBI): domain Bacteria; kingdom Pseudomonadati; phylum Pseudomonadota; class Betaproteobacteria; order Burkholderiales; family Alcaligenaceae; genus Achromobacter; species Achromobacter sp. MFA1 R4. The sequence continues at coordinate 1,604,946 of NZ_LT707065.1, forward strand.
CTGGCAACCCGAGAGTGTCAGCGCTGCAAGCAGCAGCATGGCAAGCGTCGCGTAGCGCCGCGCGCCCAGGGCCGGGACGTTCATTAGCATAGGTTCCTTCAGCTTCAACACTTTAAAAAAGAGCGACTGCGTGTCACGCCTGCATCAGGCGCTTGGGCGCCACGTCGATGCGCTCGTCGTTCTCGGACTCGGTCATGGCGGGCATGCAGATGCTCATGAACTTGGTGAGCATCGCGTCCAGCGAGAACAGCTTCTGCGCCCGCTGGCGGCTATTTGCCCGCATGTCCGCATTGCTGCGCACCTGGTCCACCATGTTCAGGACCTTCTCGCATGCCTCGTGCATGTCGGGATGATCCACGCAACTGAGCAGGTGGCCCGTCTCGTCCTCGACAAAGCACTCTTCGGCGCCGCCGGCCGGCGTGGAAATCACCGGCACGCCCAGCAACTGCGCCTCGATCAGCACATTCGGCAGGCCTTCGTAGCGCGACAGCAGCACGCTGGCGTCCATCTTCGAATACCAGAAGCCCACGTGATTCGACAGCCCCACCAGCAACAGGCGCTCCAGCACGTCGTGCTCTAGCGCCAGCGCCTCGATGTTCTCGCGCAGGCGTCCGTCGCCCACGAGGAAAAAGCGCGCCTGCGGCCGCTCTTTCAGGTAAAGCGCCGCCAACTTGATGAAGAGCTGCGGACGCTTGTCCGGCTCCAGGCGGAACACGCCGCCGATCGTTTCCGTGGCGTCCTTGGTGCGCTCGTGGAAGGCTTCCCATTTTTCCTTGTCGGCGTCCGACGCATCGGTCGCCAGGTCGGGCACGCCGTTGTACAGGATGTGGAAGCGCTCGAGCGGCAGGTCCAGCCACTCGGCATACGCTTCAGCGGCCTTGCGGCTGTTGCTGACGAACACCACGCCCGGCACCTGAGCCAAGGCCTGGAACAGCTCCGGATACTCTTCGCGGAAACGGTCCTTGCGGATGTTCGGCGGCAGGCCGCGGAACACCAGGTGGATCGTCGGCGTGCCGGCCAGCAGCGCCGCCAGCGCGCCAAACAGGCACGTGCCGTCCTGCCACAGGCTGACCACGTCGAACCGGTTGGCGCGCAACACCGGCGCCAGCCGCGTCACGCCGTAGTGCACGGGCGGGGGCAGTTGTTCCAGCAGGCGGCCCAGGTTGCCTTCGGGCACGGACTGGTGCGCCACCGAGATCGCCGGCAGGCGGTTGATCTCAGTGACCGGAATCTGCGCCTTGATGAGCACCGGCAGGAAGAAGTCGTCCTGCTTCTTGGGCGACCCGGACGGCTCGGTGTGCTGCTTGACCAGCACCTCGACCTTCTTGGGCCGCATCAGGATGTCGGGCGGCTGCAGTTCCGGCGACGCCGCCAGACGAGTCAGCTCGCCCGCCAGGCGGGTCAGCTGGCGCTCGGCGCCGCCCGGTCCCAGGCTGCCGGTGACCAGCGCCACGGACACTGGCTTTTCCGGCGTGTTCTCCGCGATCTTGCGATTGCGAAAGTGCAGGATCGCGTGCTTCATCGACACGATGCGCACGTCCTTGCCCGCCAGCCCCTCTTCGGATTCGAAGCGCTGATAGAACGCGTAGTCACTGGCCAGCCCCTCGGCCAGTTCGGCCGCCTTGCTGCCCGGCGTCAGGTGCTTGGCCACGGGCGCGATCGCGTCCCACGCGTCGGCCAGCAGCCCGCGCTTGCGCAGGCGCTTGGCGAACTCCACGCGCATGTTGCGATCCGTGTGCTGCGAGATCAGACGCCGGAACAGCGCGTCGGACTGCTCGTGCGCGCGGATGTCGCTCAGCAGCTTCGCCCGCGAGAACAGGCGGTCGGGATTCGTCGTATCGGCCGGCAGGTGACGGTCGACCAGCGCCATGGCTTCGTCCAGGTGCCGTTCCTTCACCAGCCGCGTCGCGCAATAGCGCACGATCTGCAGGTCATCCGGGCATTCCTCGAGCAAGGTCGCCCATTGCTCGGCCATGCCCTCGTTCAGGCCCGCCGACTCCTGCAGGCGAAGCAGGAGAAAGCGGACCTTCGAGTCCTCCATGTGATCGCGGGCCAGCGCCTTGGCCCGCGCCAGGTTTTCCTGAGCGACTTGAACCCGCCCCGATGCCGCAACGATTTCCTCCAACTGCGCCTGAACTTGCTGAAGATCGGACTTGGCGTCCGCTCGCTCGGTAATCAGAGGAGGATTCATGCCGCCTTTCTCCGGTTGAGCTTCTCGATCCAGGCAAGGCAGCGCTCGATGTAATGGTCGTACTGCGACGGGTTCTCGGAACGCGCCTGCAGCTGCTTCCAGTACGGCAGGGCCTGTTCGAAACGATGCAGACGCATGGCGCCGACCGCGGCCAGGCGCAGGCCGATGGGATCGTCAGGCACGAGCGACACGATGCGTTCGCCCAGCGCCAGGCGCTCGGTCGTGCTGGACGGTTCCAGGCCGCGAGCTTCGGCGTACAGATAGGCCAGGATGCGGCGCTTTTCGTGCTCCACTTCCGGCATGCCAGGCCACGACTGCGCCACGCGATCCAGCAGCCTCCACGCGGCCTGATGCTCGCCGTTGGACAGGAGCTCGCGGGCGCCGCGGATGGCGCGCGGTCCAAGCCGGCCCAACTGGCGCTCGGCCTCGTCCTTGGCGCTCTGGTCGGCGCCCGGGTGGGCCAGCACGTCCTTGTACGCGTCGATGGCTTCACCGAACCAGCCGCCATTGAAGGCCACGCGCGCAAAGTGCAGCTTGGCGCTGAACGGCGCGGCCTCGCCCGTGGCAGCCACTTCCAGGTGGCGCATCGCCGTCTTCTTGTCGCCCAGCGCATCGGCTGCGCGGCCACGCATGGCGTGCAGCTCGGGGAAGTCCACGTTGGTGTCGATGGCCAGGTTGGTCAGGTCGATCACTTCCTTGTGGTTGCCGGCGACCAGCGCGGCACGCACGCCCAGGCGCATGGCGCGTTCAAACGCGCGCTGCGCCCGTGCGCCAGCCAGCGCGTCGGGGTTGAGCAGCCGGTGCGCGCAGATGCGTTCGGCCGCGTCGCGCAGGCGTCCTTCCTCCAGCGCGCGGTTGCCTTCCTCGGCCCAGGTCGCGGACTGCGCCTGCAGCCATTCGCCGATGGGCTCCTGCTCGCTCTTGGCCAGGCCGCACGAGGCCGCCAGCGTCGCCGCGGCCATGATGCAACCGCGCCACGAGGCTTCCTTGACCAGTTCCAGCGCGGCGCCGTCGTCCAGCGAAGGATGTTCGGTCGCCAGCTCGCGCAGCGCCTCGCGGTCGCCTGCCAGCAGGCGGTCGCGCCACAGCACCGCGAAACCGCGGCCGTAGCCCGGGATCGCCGCGCGGACCTCATGGACCCAGCGGATGGCCGCTTCCATATCGCCGCCCGTCTGCAGCAGCGAGAGCACGGTGTCGGCGGCTTCCACCGCCATCGCGTCGTCAGCGTCGCTGATGCGGAACAACTGCTTCCAGTTGCCCAGGCTTTCATCCACGTACCCCAGGTGGCCCGCGGATACCGCCGCGATGCGCACGATTTCCGGCGTTTCGATCTCATCGCCCAGCAGGCCGGCCGCAAGCGAGTACGCCACGTCATAGCGGCCCAGCTTGAACTGGTTGCGCATCAGGATCTGTTCGGCCTTGCTGCCCGAGGCCAGGGCGCCATCGGCGGTGCCCAAGAGCGCGAGCGACCCTTCGTAGTCGCCCAGCTCTTCCTGGAACCGCGCAAAGAGCAGCACGTGGTCCTGCAGCCCGGGAAAGCGGCGCAGCACGTCGCGCACGCGGCGCGAAGCCTCGCGCAGCTCGCCCGATTCCCAGAGCTTCTCGATGCGCTCGGCGCTGTCTTCGGCGCCCAACTTGGGCGCGGAGGGTTGCGGCGTCGCGGAGCCCATCCGCGGGCGGATGAAATTCTTGAACCAGTCGGTATAGAGGCGCTCGGCAAAGACCGGGGTGTAGTGAGTCAGGTCCAGTCCGCCGTCTTCCATCGCGTCGGCCTGGCCGATCTTGTTCATCAGCGGCGTCGGGTCGTAGCAAGGCACGCCGATGCGCTGGGCGGCGGCGGTGATCGCGGAGATCAACTGCTGACGCTGTTCGATGGGCACGTTGTCCGGCGTGTGGGCGTTGACGTGCGTGACGAAGACGACCTTTTCGCGGCCCAGCAGCTCGACGAGCTGGCGCATCTCCTGCTCGATCTCCTCGTCCGTCTGGTCGCGCTTGACGATGCGGGCCAGCAGGTCGCGGTCGTCCGGGCTCAGGCTCTTGAAGACCGGGTCCTGATCGAGCAGCGCGCGGCGCTCGGCCAGGCGCTCGGCCGAGGCCATCGACCAGAACGAGCGGGTGCGCGCGCGGTCGGCGAAGAACTCACTGAAATAGCGGCCCAGGTAATTGGACTGGATGGGATAGCCGTCGATCGCCAGCAGCTTGCGCGAGGACAGCTCGACCATGTACAGGTCGGCGGGCTTGTGCGTGCCGTTGCGGGCCTGCTCGCCATTCGAGGGCCGGAAGATCAGGCGCTGGACGTCGGCGGGAATGTCGCCCTGGCCGAACATGAAGCGGGCCTGCTGGAGCGCTTCGGCGGCCGTGTGCACGAAGCCGTAGTTGCGGCCCAGTTGCAGCTTGATGGGGTAGCGTCCCACGGCATCGCGCAGCGGCGTGTGGATGCGGCAGGTTCCTATCGGAGCAATGGTAAATGCAGTCATTCAGGGTCTCTCCTGGATTGATGGATTGCGCGCCTGAACTAGAGCGTCCAGTACAAGAGGTCGGCCGGAAGCCGTTTGGCATCCAGGACGGACTTCAAGTCGCACACCATGCCGCCGTTCTTGACCAGTTGCGGCAGGTCTTCCCAGATGGTTTCCATGGTTTCGCGGTGCGGCACCGCCAGGATCAGGACGTCCATGTCGCGGAACTGATCGCGCTCGACGAGCTTGATGCCGTACTCGTGCTCCATCTGCTCCTGATCGACCATGGGATCGCACGCGATCGGGGTGATGCCGTATTGGCCCAGGGCGTTGTAAAGATCGACGATCTTCGAATTGCGGATGTCGGGCACGTTCTCTTTGAACGTCATGCCCAGGATGCCGACGCGGGTGGACGCGTTCAGGCGGCCATTGCGGGCCAGGGTCTGCACCACGCGCGACGCGACGTGGGCGGCCATGCCGTCATTGATGCGGCGGCCCGACAGGATGACTTCGGGGTGATAGCCCAGTTCCTGGGCCTTGGACGTCAGGTAGTAAGGATCGACGCCGATGCAGTGCCCGCCCACCAGCCCGGGCGTGAACTTCAGGAAATTCCACTTGGTGCCGGCGGCGGCCAGGACTTCCGACGTACGGATGCCGACCAGGTCGCAGATCTTCGACATTTCGTTCATGAGCGCGATGTTGATATCGCGCTGCGTGTTTTCCAGCACCTTCGCCGCCTCGGCGACCTTGATGGAGGAAGCGCGGTGCACGCCCGCGTCGATAATCTGCTCGTAGACGCCGGCGATGACGTCCAGCGATTCGGCGTCCTGGCCGGAAACGATCTTGACGATTTTCTCCAGCGGGTGTTCGCGGTCGCCCGGGTTGATGCGCTCGGGGCTGTAACCCAGCTTGAAATCGACGCCGCAGCGCAGGCCGGACACTTTCTCAAGCTCGGGGCCGCAGATTTCCTCGGTGGCGCCGGGGTGGACGGTCGATTCGAATACCACGATGCATCCGGGACGCAGCACGGGGCCGATCGATTGGCATGCCCGGACCAGCAGGGAAAAATCGGGATTGTTTTTCTCGTCAACGGGCGTCGGAACGGCAACCACGAAAAAGTCGCACCCTTCCAGTTCCGATATCTTGTCGGTGAACTGCATCGGGGAAGCCAGCAATACGTCGCGCTCGATCTCGCCGGTCCAGTCATCACCCTCTTTCAGCCGTGCGATTCTCCGCTTGTCCACATCAAAGCCGATGACATCAAAGCGCCTGGAAAATGCCACTGCCACGGGCAGGCCGACATATCCAAGGCCACACACTGCGATTCTCTTTACCACGGGGGACCTCACTGTTTTCGTCGTGTCGCAGACACTAGAAATCGACGCCCGCCGACAAACGAAATCGACATGAAATCGAAATACGTTTGCCGTATCAGGGCGGACATATTGCTGGGATTTATTACAACTCGATACCTAAACAGGCATGCCAAGTTTCGAGCCAACGAATCGTAGATGGGCAGAACAGCAAACTTTTTTCTAAAAATTATTATTGCTGTGGAAATGAGTCAGACCGGCCCGTAATAAACCCGGGAATTCCCTCAAAGAATTACATTCATTACACAAACCGCAACACTGGATCCGGGCTTAATTGTGAGTAAATATTAAAAGTCGTTTTTCTTGTTCCGGTTTAACCAAACTGAAAAAACGCATTATCCATTTCCGAGGTTATTTATTTATCGCTTGGGGCAATATGAAGCCTTCCGGACACGATCTGGAAATGTTCTGGAAATGTTCCGGAAATGCTGTGGAAATGTTTTCAGGTGCATTTTTGGGCGGTGGCTTTCGGAATTTCGCTTTCAACAGCAATCGCCATGCCGCCACGTCCATTTTGCGTCGCAAGGCCCAAACGCAAAAAAGCCGGTACGCTTGCGCGATACCGGCTTTCAGCCAAAGGTGTCGGGAAACACCTTCAAGAATTCGACCACAGATAAGTGGTCGGGGCGAGAGGATTCGAACCTCCGACTCCTGCGTCCCGAACGCAGTACTCTACCAGGCTGAGCTACGCCCCGATTTTTACTACTTGCTCTTTCAAGCTACATCCCGCGGAGCTCAGTACCGTCGGTATGTGTTTACTGCCACTGCTACTGCTTTTCGCTTCGAAGTTTTCGCTGCCGTTTTGATCAACGATTTCGTTAGCGATCTCTATTCACCGCGAAAGCGCAGAATTCTAACAGAGAATTTTGAAAAGGGGAAATGGGGTAGATCGAAAGGGCTTGGCGGGCCAGGTCAGCCTCGGCCACGGCGGCCAGGCGGGCGTGTTCCAGGGCGTCCGTGGCCTGGATGGCGGCGGCCACGGCGGCGAAGTCGGCGTCGCCCGTCTTGATCGCGTCGCGGATCAGTTGCTGCTGCTCGGGCGTACCGACTTCCATGACGCGAATCAGCGGCAGGGTCGGCTTGCCTTCGCGCAGGTCGTCGCCAACGTTCTTGCCCAGCGCGGCGGCGTCGCCGCTGTAGTCGAGCACGTCATCGACCAGCTGGAACGCGGTGCCCACGTGGCGGCCATAGGCGGCCGCTGCGGCCTCCTGCTCGGGGGTGGCGCCCGCCAGCACCGCGCCGACCTGGGCGGCGGCCTCGAACAGCTTGGCGGTCTTGTAGCGCACCACCTGCAGGTAGCGCTCCTGGGACACGTCTGGATCGTGCACGTTCAGGAGCTGCAGCACTTCGCCCTCGGCGATCACCGTGGTGGCTTCGGACAGGATGCTCATGATGCGCATCGAGTCGGCCTCGACCATCATCTCGAACGAACGCGAATACAGATAGTCGCCCACCAGCACGCTGGCCGCGTTGCCGAATACGGCGTTGGCGGTTTCGCGGCCGCGGCGCAGGTCCGATTCATCCACGACGTCGTCGTGCAGCAGCGTGGCCGTATGGATGAATTCCACCACGGCGGCCAGAAGCTGGTGATGCGTGCCTTCGTACCCCAGGGCGCGCGCCACCATCAGCACCATGGCCGGGCGCATGCGCTTGCCGCCGGCCCCAATGATGTAGTCGCCGATCGTGCGGATCAGGACCACATCGGAATTCAGCCGCTCGCGGATAACCGCGTCGACGGCTTTCATATCGTCAGCAATGGGGGCAATGAGCGCGGGGAGATTCAAGACGTATCCGACAAGTGTGAAGCGAGCCGCGTGACGGCTCTTACCGCTGGGCCCGCCAGCGGTCGGCGGGGGATTCGACCACGGATTATACGGGGAGTGCGTGGGAAATCCGGGCACGCCCGCCACGCACGGCAGGGCCCGCCGCCGCGCGCCCTGTCCAGGTCGGATCCGCTGGCCGGATCAGCGCCCGTGGGGCAGCAGGCCGCGCGCCGCCAGATTGGCGTAGAGGGCGCGCACGCCGAAAGTCCAGGGCGGGATCGCGCTGGTCGATTGCACCTCGTTGACCAGCGCGCCCAGGCGCTCCGAGGCGATGACGACGCGGTCGCCCGGCAGATGGGTAAAGCCCGTGCCGGGGCCCTTGCGGTCCTTGGTCGGTGAAAACATGGTGCCCAGGAACAGCATGAAGCCGTCGGGATACTGGTGGTGGGCGCCGCAGGTCTGGCGCACGAGGTCCAGCGGGTCGCGGCTGATTTCGCGCATGTGGCTGACGCCGTCCAGCTCGAAACCGTCCGGGCCTTCGATGCGCAGAGACACGTCGGCCTGCCGCACGCTGTCCAGCGTGAAGTCGCCGTCGAACAGCCGGATGAACGGGCCGATGGCGCACGAACCGTTGTTGTCCTTGGCCTTGGTCAGCAGCAGCGCGCTGCGGCCTTCGATGTCGCGCAGGTTCACGTCGTTGCCCAGGGTGGCGCCGGCCACCTCGCCCCGGCTGTCGACAGCCAGCACGATTTCCGGCTCCGGGTTGTTCCACAAGGACTCGGGCAACACGCCGATACGCGCGCCAAACCCCACCGAGGCCATGGGCGGCGTCTTGGAAAAGACTTCGGCGTCGGGGCCGATGCCGACCTCCAGGTATTGGGACCATTGACCGGCCTCGACCAGTTGCGCTTTCAGGCGATTGGCCTCGGGCGATCCGGGACGCAGGCGAGACAGGTCGGAGCCGATCAGCCCCTGCATCCTTACGCGGATCTCGTCCGCGCGACTGGCATCGCCGCCGGCTTCTTCTTCGATCAGGCGTTCCAGCAGGCTGATCGCGAAGGTGACGCCCGCCGCCTTCACCGGCTGCAGGTCGCAGGGCGCCAGCAGGCGCGGCCCTTCCAGGCCCTGCAGGGTGGCGGACATCAGCGCGCGCACGTCGCCCAGGGATTCGCCCCTGGCCTCGCGCGCCAGCGCCACGCGGTCGGGGCGATCCAGCAGGTCCGACACCGTGGGCGCCATGGCGGTGATGTCCATCACCTCGCCGTCCCGCACCAGGACCACGCTGGGCCCATTCACCGGGCCGGGCCGCCAGACGCGGCCCACCAGCAAGGCCTGGGACAGATCGGCCGGCAGCATATTGTGTTCGTTCATGACGTCTCCTCGCTTGCTTATATAGGCTTAATAGGTCTTCGCCATGGTGGCGGATCCACTGCTGCGGGCCAGTCTAGGGGACTTCATTTATCATGTCCAATATCTTGTTTTTTGGTCCAATATATTGGAATTCCAGCCGCCATGGCCAACGATTACGACGTCCCCGCCGTCCGGCGAACGCATGACATCCTGCGGGTTTTGTCCAGCCGCCCCACACCCGTGAAGGCTGCGGAACTGGCGCAGGCCTGCCAGTTGCCCAAGAGCACGCTGTACCTGCTGCTCGATTGCCTGGAACAGCGCCGCTGGATCGAGCGCCAGGAGGGCGGCTACATCATCGGACTCGAACTGATGGCGCTCGGGTCCGCCTACCTGCGCCACGACGGATTGCAGGCCGCCTTTCACCAGGCCGCCAGCGCATTCGTGGACCGCTGCAACGAGGTCGTGCAACTGGCCGCGCTGGACGGCTTTGACGTGGTCTACCTCGCGCGGGAAGACGCGCGCCGGCCGGTACGGCTGGTGTCCGACCTGGGCCTGCGGCTGCCCGCGCATGCCTGCGCGCTGGGCAAGGCCCTGCTGGCCAGCCTGCCGCCCGAGGAGCTGGCCGCCCGCCTGCCCCAGACCCTGCCCCGCGTGACGGACCGCACGATTGCCGACGCGACTCGCCTGCATCGCGAACTGGACGCCGTGCGCCGGCAGGGCCTGGCCGAGGACCAGGAGGAAGTCGCCGCCGGCCTCGTGTGCTACGCGGCCTTTGTCGGCGTCACGCCGCTGGGCAAACGCGTGGCGGTCAGCACGTCCATCCCCGCCGACCGCCTGGACGACGCCCACCGCCGCGACGCCACGGAGGGCATCCGCCGCGTGGCGCGCGACATCGCGCTGCGCGTGATCCCGGGCGCGTGAAGCCTCGACGCCACACCTAAGCCCTTAGCCTGCAACAGCTTTTTGACTTTCGGAAAGTCCCGGGCTAATATCTCGGATTCGGTCAGCAATGGCCGAATTACGTCGGTTGTTTACGCAAGCTACTTGCAAGCCATTTGGCGATCCAGTGCCCAGATTCTTTGAGCCCGCCATTTGAGTCCGCCAAGACGGCATCCATGCCCAGCAGGGCTGGCAGCGTGAACGAACCCATTTACCTATTTAAGGAACACCCCATGTACGCGGTCGTAAAAACCGGTGGCAAGCAGTATCGCGTTGCCGCTGGCGAAAAACTCAAGATAGAACAGATACCGGCTGACATTGGGCAAGAAATCACCCTGGACCAAGTGCTGTCCGTGGGCGAAGGCGACCAACTGAAAGTTGGCACGCCCCTCGTCTCCGGCGCCGTGGTCAAGGCAACGGTTCTTGCGCAAGGCCGCCACGACAAGGTCAAGATCTTCAAGATGCGCCGTCGCAAGCACTATCAGAAGCGTCAGGGCCACCGTCAGAACTACACCGAAATCCGCATCGAAGCCATCACGGCTTAAGAAGCGACTCGGTACCACTTAGCAGGAGCTAAACATGGCACAGAAAAAGGGCGGCGGCTCTACGCGGAACGGACGCGACTCAGAATCGAAGCGTCTGGGCGTCAAGGCATTCGGCGGCGAATTGATTCCCGCTGGTTCGATCATCGTGCGTCAGCGCGGCACTCGCTTCCACGCTGGCGTGAACGTCGGCATGGGCAAGGACCACACCCTGTTCGCGCTGGTCGACGGCAAGGTTCAATTCGGCTTCAAGGGCGCGTTGAACAAGCAGACCGTTTCGATCGTCGCTGCCGAGTAATCGGATAGCAGCCCGCGGACGGCAAGTCCGCGGACGCATACGGTCAGGGACGCGGTCCGCCGCGTTTCCGAACGGCAAAAGCCCTGTCGCGTGCGGCAGGGCTTTTTTGTTTTAAGGCAATGGGCGAGTAAGCTCTCCCATGCCCCCCGGCGGCGCCCGAATCGGGCATCCGCCCTCACCCACTACACGCGCAAACACCATGAAATTCGTAGACGAAGCCACCATTGAAGTGGTCGCCGGCAAAGGCGGCAATGGCGTGGCGAGCTTTCGCCGCGAAAAATTCATTCCCAGAGGCGGCCCCGACGGCGGCGACGGCGGACGCGGCGGCACCATCTATGCGGTGGCGGATCGCAACATCAACACGCTGATCGACTACCGCTACGCGCGCCTGCACCGCGCCAAGAACGGCGAAAACGGCCGCGGCTCGGACCAGTACGGCGCAGCCGCCCCCGACATCACCCTGCGCGTGCCGGTGGGCACGGTCATCCATGACGCCGAGACCGGCGAAGTCCTGTTCGACCTGAGCACCCACGACCAGAAGGTCGTGCTGGCCGCCGGCGGCCAGGGCGGCATGGGCAACATCCACTTCAAGTCCAGCGTGAACCGCGCCCCCAAGCAATGGACGCCGGGCAAGGAAGGCGAACACCGCTACCTGCGCATGGAACTGAAGGTGCTGGCCGACGTGGGCCTGCTTGGCCTGCCCAACGCCGGCAAGTCGACGCTGATCACGCGCATTTCCAACGCGAAGCCCAAGATCGCCGACTATCCCTTCACCACGCTGCATCCCAATCTGGGCGTGGTGCGCACGTCGCCGTCGCGCAGCTTCGTCGTGGCGGACATTCCTGGCCTGATCGAAGGCGCCTCCGAAGGCGCGGGCCTGGGCCACCTGTTCCTGCGCCATCTGGCGCGCACGCGCGTGCTGCTGCACCTGGTGGACGTGTCCACGCCGGACCCGGACGCCGATCCGGTCGAGCAGGCCGTGGCCGACGCGCGGGCCATCGTCGAGGAACTGCGCCGCTACGACCCCGAGCTGGCCGCCAAGCCGCGCTGGCTGGTGCTCAACAAGCTGGACATGGTGCCCGATTCCGAGGACACCAAGCGCCGCTTCATCGAGCTCTATGACTGGAAGGGGCCGGTATTCGGCATCTCCGGGCTGTCGGGCGAAGGCACGCAGGACCTGATCTACGCGCTGCAGGACTACCTGGACGCCGAACGCGAGAAAGAACAGCTTGCGCAGGACCAGGCCGATGGCAGCTACGTGGCGCCGGACCCGCGCTTTGACGACAAGCGCACCGACGCCGACAAGCCCGCCGCGCCGCGCGGCGACGACGAATAAGCCATAATCGCAGTCCCTACGATTACGCTTTTTTTCGCCGCAGCCGGCCGCCATCATGTCTGCTGAATCACCCGTCGTTTCCGTCGTCACCCACGCCCAGCGCATCGTCGCCAAAGTCGGCTCGTCGCTGGTCACCAACGAAGGCCGAGGCCTGGACCGCGCCGCCGTCGCGCACTGGGCCGCGCAGATCGCCGCCCTGCACAAGCAGGGCAAGCAGATCGTGCTGGTTTCCAGCGGCGCCATCGCGGAAGGCATGGCGCGCCTGGGCTGGCGCAAGCGCCCGTCCGTCATGCACGAACTGCAGGCCGCGGCGGCCGTGGGCCAGATGGGACTTTGCCAGGCCTACGAAGCCGCCTTTGCCGAGCACGGGCTGCGCACCGCGCAGATCCTGCTGACGCACGAGGACCTGGCCGACCGTCACCGCTACCTGAACGCGCGCAGCACCCTGTTTGCGCTGCTGCGGTTGGGCGTGGTGCCGATCGTGAACGAAAACGACACGGTGGTCACCGACGAAATCCGGCTGGGCGACAACGACACGCTGGGCGCCCTGGTCACCAACCTGATCGAAGCCGACACGCTGGTCATCCTGACCGACCAGCGCGGGCTCTACGATTCCGACCCGCGCAAGAATCCGCAGGCCACGTTCATGTCGCACGCCCAAGCGGGCGATCCGGCGCTGGAAGCGATGGCCGGCGGCGCGGGCAGCGGCATCGGCACCGGCGGCATGCTCACGAAGGTGCTGGCCGCCAAGCGCGCGGCACACAGCGGCGCGCACACCGTCATCGCGTCGGGCCGCGAGCGCAACGTGCTGACGCGGCTGGCCCAGGGCGAGTGCATCGGCAGCGAATTGCGTGCGGTGCTGCCGGTGTGGTCGGCGCGCAAGCAGTGGATGGCCGACCACCTGCGGTTGCGCGGGCGCGTCGTGCTGGATGACGGCGCGGTGCAGGCGCTGCTGCGCGAAGGCAAGAGCCTTCTGCCGATCGGCGTCACCGACGTGGAAGGCGAGTTCGGCCGCGGCGACGTCGTGGCCTGCGTGGACAGCCAGGGCCATGAATGCGCCCGGGGCCTGATCAATTATTCGTCTGCCGACACGCGCCGCATCCTGCGCCAGCCGTCGTCGCAGATCGCGCGCATCCTGGGCAGCATGACCGAACCCGAGCTCATGCACCGGGACAATCTGGTCGTGCTCTAGCCCTAGTCCGCCCCGGCCGGCGTCCTGGCGACGCCCTGGGGCAGCAGGATGTACCCCCACCCCCGCACCGCCAGCACAGGCAGTTCGATGTTGAACCGGCGCGCCTTGCTGCGCAGCCGCGACACGACCACGTCCACCCGGCGCGCTCCGTCCAGGGGATCGCCCGCAGCGCCGGGAAAGAAGCTTTCGCGATGCAGGCAGTGGCCCGGCGCATTGAACAGCCGAACGAGGATGGCGCGCTCGCGCACGGTAAGCGGCAGACGCTCGCCGGCAGGACCGACCAGCAGGCGTGCGGGCGCGACGACGCGCCATGCGCACATGCCGCGCCGCGCCCGCCGGTACAGGCTGCGCAGCAGGGCATCCCATTCCAGCGGCTCGGTGGTGGCCGGCGCGCACGCGTCGACCCCCGCGTCCAGGGCGGCCGCCCGCTCGGCCGCGGACGCGCCGCAGGCCTGCCACACGACGGAAGCGCCCGGCGCGGCGCGGCGCAATCCGACGATGAGCTCGGGCATGGCCGCGCAGGGCCCCCGCAACACGAGCAGGTCGGCGGGGTGGCGCGGCAGGGTTTCCTGCAGCGCAGCCAACGAGTCGAAGACGCGGACGTCCCACCGGAACTGCCGCAGCGCAGCGGCAAGATTCTTGCCGGCTATTTCATCAGATTGCACGACGAATACGACGCCCCGCTCCAGCATGAAGTTGCCCTTGCCAGTTATCACCTAAGTAATACTTATAGCCACCAAAGTGACAGATCAGCAAGCTTCAATCGCCTTGTGAAAACATTCTCAGACCGACTGAAGCACGCGCGTCTCTTACGTGGCCACACGCAGAAGGCGCTCGCGCGTCTGGTGCGCATCTCCCAAAGTGCAATCGGCAGCTACGAAAGCGGTTTGCGGCATTCCAGCCGGTCCGCGCGCAAGCTGGCGCAGGTGCTGAAGGTTGAGGTCGAATGGCTGGAAACCGGCAAGGGTCCCATGGAGCTTCCCATGGACGGCTACGACCTGAGCAACACGCTGCCGGTATCGGGCGTGGCCGAATCGGCGCCGCGTCCCGGCGGCCGGCCCCGTCCGATGGCGCCCTGGCCCTACCCCAATATCTCGCCTTCGCAGTTCGAGTCGCTTACGTCGGAAGACCGCGCGATGCTGGAGGCGCTGACGCAGACCTTCATCGAAACGACGTTGCTCAGGCGCGGCATCAAGCCGCGGGGCCGCAAGCCCGGCTGATCGCGCCGCGCGCAAGCGGCTCCTCTGGACGAAAAAAAGCCCGGCAAGCCGGGCTTGTTTGCGTGGCCCCGATCAGGGCTTGGCGGCGGGCGCCGGGGCGGCGCCACCGGCTGCGGGCGGCGTGACCGCGTCGCCGCGGATGCGGGCCGCGATTTCGGAGGCGGCCTGGGCGGACGGCACGCCGAATGCCAGCACGCCGCGGTTGAGCGGTTCGCCGATGAGCGGGGCCGCAACCAGTTCCTGGTCGATCACCAGCGCAAGCACGCTGCCGACGTTGGCGGTGCTGACGGCGGTGAGCTTGCGCGTGCCGGCTTCGGAGAAGCGCAGGCCCACGAAGTTTTGACCCTGGCGATCCACCAGCGCGGCGGCGTCGGTCAGGTCGGCGCGGGTGAGGACGGGCGTTTCCTGGAGATAGAGCTTGCCGTCGGGCAGGCTGACTTCACGCAGGTCGGGGCCGGGTTCGCGCTTGGCCAGGTAGAAATCCACGCGCGTCGCGGTGGCGGGGGCCGTCGATTGCTGGCCCGCCTGGGGAGTGGCCGCGGCGTCGGACGTCTTAGTCGGGGCGGTCTTGCAACCCGCTAGCGCCAATGTCACGACTACGAGGGCGGGCGCCAATGTGCGTAGGTTCAGTTGCATGCTCGATTCCTTCTTAAGTGGGCTGATGCCGGGCGGTAAGACACTAAGACTGTACACGCGGCGTGTGGAAAAAAGTGTACCGAACCTGAATGACAGTGTCTGCCGAGACTGAATCCAAATGTAAAGCAGTAATACCAGCATGCTTGGCGGCACGTTTTCCGCGCCGATTCGCGCCGGACAGGACGCGGTGCGCAGGTTGATGGATGCGCGGCGTCGTCTTCGCTCTATACTTCGCGTTCACGCAGGGGTACTCGTCCCGCTCTTTCGGCGGCGACGTGTTGAGAGAGTCCCTTCGTACCAGTACGGATAATGCCGATGCTGGGAGCGTATTCCCGCCACGCGTCTTCGCACGCCCAGGCGGGAGTCCATCCCGATCGGCTCCAACCACTCGCTTGGAGCTTTCCATGAACGCCAATCCCAAATTCCTGGCCGCCACCGCCGAAGTCGACGCGGCGGCCGTCGCGCCGCTGCCCAAATCCCGCCGCGTGTATGAAGTGGGCTCGCGCCCCGACATCCGCGTGCCTTTCCGCGAGATCGAGCAGGACGACACGCCGACGATGTTCGGCGGAGAGAAGAATCCGCCGTTGACGGTGTACGACTGTAGCGGTCCCTATACGGACCCCGAGGTCAAGATCGACATCCGCCGCGGCCTGCCGGCATTGCGCCGCGCCTGGATCGAGGAACGCGGCGACACGGAGGTGCTGGCGGGCCCGACCAGCGACTACGGCAAGTCGCGCCTGACCGATCCGAAGCTGACGGCGATGCGCTTTGACCTGCAGCGCCCCCCGCGCCGCGCGAAGTCGGGCGCGAACGTGTCGCAGATGCACTATGCGCGACGCGGCATCATCACGCCGGAAATGGAATTCGTGGCGATCCGCGAAAGCCTGCGCCGCGAACACTATCTGCAGACGCTGCGCGACAGCGGCCCCGACGGCGAGAAGATGGTCAAGCGCCTGCTGCGCCAGCATCCGGGCCAATCGTTCGGCGCATCCATTCCCGCCGCCATCACGCCGGAATTCGTGCGCGCCGAGATTGCGCGCGGCCGCGCGATCATCCCGGCCAACATCAATCACCCGGAAGTGGAGCCGATGGCGATCGGCCGCAATTTCCTGGTGAAGATCAACGCGAACATCGGCAATTCCGCGGTCAGCTCGGGCATTGGCGAGGAAGTGGAGAAGATGACGTGGGCCATCCGCTGGGGCGGCGACACGGTGATGGACTTGTCCACCGGCAAGCATATCCACGAGACGCGCGAATGGATCATCCGCAATTCGCCAGTGCCGATCGGCACGGTGCCGATCTATCAGGCGCTGGAGAAGGTGGACGGCAAGGCGGAGGATCTGACCTGGGAGATTTTCCGCGACACGCTGATCGAGCAGGCCGAGCAAGGCGTGGACTATTTCACGATCCACGCGGGTGTGCGGCTGCCGTTCATCCCGATGACCGCGGACCGCATGACCGGCATTGTCTCGCGCGGCGGCTCGATCATGGCGAAGTGGTGTCTGGCGCACCACAAGGAGAGCTTCCTGTATGAACGCTTTGAAGAGATCTGCGAGATCATGAAGGCGTACGACGTGAGCTTTTCGCTGGGCGACGGGCTGCGTCCGGGCTCGGGCTATGACGCGAATGACGAGGCGCAATTCGCCGAGCTGAAGACGCTGGGCGAACTGACGCAGGTGGCCTGGAAGCACGATGTGCAGGTGATGATCGAAGGCCCGGGCCATGTGCCGATGCAGATGATCAAGGAGAACATGGATCTGCAGCTGGAGCATTGCCACGAGGCGCCGTTCTACACGCTGGGGCCGCTGACGACGGACATCGCGCCGGGCTACGACCACATCACCTCGGGCATTGGCGCGGCGTTGATCGGCTGGTATGGCACGGCGATGCTCTGCTATGTGACGCCGAAGGAACATCTGGGCCTGCCGAACAAGAAGGACGTGAAGGACGGCATCATCACGTACAAGATCGCGGCGCATGCGGCCGACCTGGCCAAGGGACACCCGGGCGCGGCGATCCGCGACAACGCGTTGTCGAAGGCGCGCTTCGAGTTCCGCTGGGATGACCAGTTCAACCTGGGGCTGGATCCGGACACCGCCAAGGAGTTCCACGACGAGACCCTGCCGAAGGACTCGATGAAGGTGGCGCACTTCTGCTCGATGTGCGGGCCGCATTTCTGCAGCATGAAGATCACGCAGGATGTGCGGGATTACGCGGCGGCCCAGGGGGTCAGCGAGAAAGAGGCGTTGCAGAAAGGGATGCAGGAGAAGTCGGTGGAGTTTGTGCGGAAAGGGAGTGAGGTTTATCAGCGGCAGTGATGTTTTAGGGCTTTAGGCTGGCTGCGGAATGCGTTCTTGCGTTCTTGCGTTTTTGCGTTCTTGCGTTCTTGCGACGCCCGGCGCGGCGTGGGCCTGGGGTGAGCGGGGCTCCGGTTGCGGTCCGGAGCCTTCGCTCCGGACTGCCCCGCGCTCATCCTCGTTGCCGCCTCCGGCGGCTGCCTTCGGATTCCGCCGGGCGCACCTAAACGCCCCGCCCACCCCAGGCCCACGCCACACCGGGCTCGGGTGGTTTCAGCTTTGCGGGCGCTGGGGCGGCTGGGGTTCTTTAGGTTCTTGCCTGCGCTGAGTAGGGGTTGGAGCGTCTTGCGGGGCCCGCCCCCAGGCCGGCCGCGCGGGCGGCCTTTGGGGGCTTACGCGGGGTCTTGCGTCGTTGCTGGGACGCTTCGCGTGTGGGTGGGCTGCGTTCTGGGTTTTTGTGGGGCGGAGTCTGAGACTCGCCGCCTCGGCAGCGCGTCCTGGCTCAATTCACCTTGGCGCCGGAAACTTCAACCGCTTTCTTCCATGCGCCCAGTTCGCGGTCGATGTGAGCGCCGAATTCCTCGGGCGTGGATCCGACCACTTCGTACCCGTATCCCGATAGCTGCTGTTTCACCGCCGGCGCGGTCACCGCCTGGGCGATTCCCTTGCTCAAGGCGTCGACGACCGACTTTGGGGTGCCCGCGGGCGCCAGTATCCCGTACCAGCCATTCACGACGAAGCCGGGCACGCTCTCGGCCACGGTCGGAACATTCGGCAGCAGGGGCGAGCGATGTTCGCCGGTGACGGCGATGGCTTTGAGCTTGCCGGCCTGCACTTGCGGGAGCGACGTCGAAATGCTGTCGAACATCAGCGACACTTCGCCGCCGAGCAGGGCGACGACGGCGGGGCCGCTGCCTTTGTAGGGCACGTGCATCATGTCTGCGCCGGTCTGGTGCTTGAACATTTCCGCGGCCAGGTGGCTGGTGTTGCCGTTGCCGGCCGAGGCGAAGCTGAGCTTGCCGGGGTGGCTTTTGCCGTAGGCGATGAGTTCGGGAATGGTGTCGGCGGGCGTGGCCAACGGCGCGGCGACGAGCATGGGCAGGGTGGCGACCAGGGAGACTGGTGCGAAGTCCTTGCGCGTGTCGTAGGGCAGCGAGGGGTACAGGCTGGGGTTGATGGCGTGGGCAGCCAGCACCATCAGCACGGTGTAGCCGTCGGGCTTGGCGCGCGCAAGCTGGGCCGAGGCGATGGCGCCGCCGGCGCCCGGCTTGTACTCCAGGACGACCGGCTGGCCCCACTTCTTCTGGAGTTCGGCGCCCAGCGGGCGCGCGAGCATGTCGGCGCTGCCGCCCGGCGGATAGGGAATCAGCAGCGTGATCGGCTTGTCGGGATAGGCTGGCGCGGCGTGCGCTGCCCCCAGGCACAGCAGGCTTGCCGATACGGCGGCCAGGATCGATCGGATCATGGAGACTCCTTTGCCCGGGACCGGGCGCAAGTTTTCGGCCGCGGCGGGAATCGCCAGCGTCCTGTATCACCGCATTCGGAGCCCGGCATCAGCCATCGCCGCCCCCGGATTCGTATCGCGGCACCCCCGCCTCATCGACCACGATGGTGCGCGGTGCGGCCGGAAAGCGAAGCGGGGCGCCGGTGACCGAGCGCAGGAAGTCTTCGCTGACGCCTGCCTTCATGGCATGCACCTGCAGGCCCGTGGGCGTGACGTCGATGACGGCAAGGTCGGTGTAGACGCGCGACACGACGCCCCGGCCGGTCAGCGGATAGGTGCATTGCCTGAGCAGCTTGGGCGTGCCGTCGCGGCCGCGGTGCTCCATGGTGACGAGCACCTGCTTGGCGCCCACGGCCAGGTCCATGGCGCCGCCCACGGCGGGGATGGCGTCGGCGGCGTCGGTTTTCCAGTTGGCCAGGTCGCCCCGCTCCGACACCTGGAAGGCGCCGAGCACGGCGTAGTCGAGGTGGCCGCCGCGCATCATGGCGAACGAGATGGTGTGTTCGGTGATGGAGGCGCCTTGCAGCAAGGTGATGGGCTGGCGGCTGGCGTTGATGAGGTCGGGGTCCGTCTGCTCGCCGGCGGCGGCGGGGCCCATGCCCAGGATGCCGTTTTCGCTGTGCAGGAGGATCTCGCGGTCCGGCGGCAGGTAGTCGCCGACGAGCGTGGGCATGCCGATCCCCAGGTTGACGATGGCGCCGTCGGGGATGTCGCTGGCCAGCAGTTGCGCGATCTGTTGACGGGTCAATCCGATGATGTCCTGCATGTCAGGCCTCCACGCGCACGACGGATTTCACGAAGATGCCCTGCGTCATGATCTGTTCCGGCACGAGGGAACCCAGCGGCACGATTTCGTCGACCTGCGCGATGGCGTGCCGGGCGGCCATGCACATCACGGGATTGAAGTTGCGCGCGGCATGGCGGTACATCAGGTTGCCCCAGCGGTCGCCCAGGTGCGCGCGGATGAGGGCGTAGTCGCCGCGCAGGGGCTGCTCCAGCACGTAGCCGACGCCGTCGATGACTTCCTGTCGGCGGCCTTGCGCCAGTTCCGTGCCGTAGCCCGTGGGCGTGTAGAACGGACCGAGTCCGGCGCCCGCGGCGCGCAGCCGCTCGGCCAGGGTGCCTTGCGGCACGCATTCCAGCTCGACCTCGCCGGCCCGGTAGGCGCGCGCGAAGGCCTCGGAGTTGGGCGGGCGCGGGTGCGAGCAGATGATTTTTTTGACCTGCTTGCGTATCAGCAGCGCGGCGATGCCGCGTTCAAACGTGCCGGCGTTGTTGGAGATGATGGTGAGGTCGCGCCGGCCCAGATCGGCCAGGCATTGCAGCAATTCATAGGGCACGCCCGCTTCGCCGAAGCCGCCCACCAGGACCGAGGCGCCGTCCGGGATGACCGCCACCGCCTGCGCCATGGATTCCTCTATCTTGTCGATCACTTATTGCTCCTGCACGAGGCCCGCGGCGTCCACGATGCTTTTCCAGCGGCCGCGCTCCTGGTCGATGAAGGCCGCGAACTCCGCGGGCGTGTTGCCGCCGGCCTGGCCGCCCATGGCCCTGAAGCGTTCGCTGATTTCGGGACTACGCACGACGTCGCGCGTGGCGGCGTAGAGCGTGTCGATGACGCCGGGCGGCGTGCCGGCGGGCGCGACCAGTCCGAACCAGGCGGTGACGACCATGTCTTTCACGCCGGCTTCGGCCATGGTCGGCACGTCAGGCAGTTCCGCCAGGCGCTGGGCGCTGGTGACGGCCAGCGCGCGCAGCTTGCCGGACTGGATGTGGGGCATGGAGCTGGGCAGGTTGTCGATCATGAAGGTGAATTGCTGGCCCAGCAGCGCGGCGACGGCGGGCCCGGCGCCCTTGTAGGCCACGTGGGTGCCGGGAATGCCGGCGCGCTGCTTGAACATTTCGGCGGACAGGTGCGGCGACTGGCCGGCGCCGGAGCTGCCGAACGACACCTTGGAGGGATCCTGCCGGATCTGCGCCAGCAGCTCTGGCACGCTGCGCGACGGCGAGGCCGCGTTCACGACGAGCACGTTGGGCACCGAGATCACCAGCGTCACCGGCGCGAAGTCGGCGGGCTTGTAGGGCAGCGTCTTGTACAGCGCGTAGTTGATGGCGTTGGGGCCGATGTTGCCCATCAGCAGCGTGTAGCCGTCGGGTTTGGCGCGCGCCAGCGCCTGCGCGCCGATGATGCCCGCGGCGCCCGCCCGGTTCTCCACGATGACCTGCTGGCCCAGCTTGGCGGACAGCTTGTCGGCGATGAGCCGCGCCGAGATGTCGGTGGTGCCGCCGGGCGCGGCCGGGATGATGAGGGTGATGGGCCGTTCAGGCCAGGCCGCCTGGGCCGGATTCGCCATGGCGATCGCCACCGCGCCGGCTGCCAGCCAGCGATGCGCACACATCATGCTTGTCTCCCTGCGTGACCATTGATTGGTCAACTAATGCGCATGAGTGTGGCCGCGGCGCCGGCAAATGCCTATTCTGGAATCCGGAGGTGTGGCTTCGCGTGGGCTGAAGATCAGCGCAAACCCTAGGCGCCCGCGCGCTCCCAGCGCCGCTGGATGGCCTTGGCCGCCACCACCCCGTCCGCCATGGACGTGACCACGCAGGGGTGCATGCGGTGCGCGACCTCGCCGATCGCGTAGATGTCCGGCACGCTGGTCTCGGCGGTGGCGAAGTCGGTGCGGATGTAGCCGCGCTCGTCGCGCGCCAGCCGCAGGTCGTCGGCGAACGCGGCCTGCGGTTCCCAGCCGTAAAAGACCAGGATCAGGTCGTATTGCCTTCCGTCCACGCTGCGGGCAGCCGGGTCCACCTTGTAGGGGCCGATGTGCACGCCTTCGACGCCCGCGCGCGTGACCCATTGCTGCTGGGCCCGGACGCTGCGGGCGTAAAGATGGACGGTGCGCGCGCCCCGGTTGCGCACGTAGACGTAGTTTTCGAAGGCGTTGTCGCCCCCGCCCAGCACGGCCACGGACAGGTCCGAATAGTCCTGCGCCACGATGGGCGAGCCCGGGCCGATCAGCACGCCGGGCCAGGACGAGCCGGCGGGATGGTCGGGCAGGCCTTTCGCGCGCACGCCCGAGGCGATGACCAGGGTGCGGGCGCGGGCCAGGCTGATTTGCCCGGCCGGACCCGCCAGCGTGGCCTCGATGCCGCCCTTGCAGGGCCGCACGCCGGTGACGCGGGTTTCCAGGCGGATGGGCACGTTGGCGGCGCGCACGCTGGTGTCGATGTTGGCCGCGACCTGCTGGCCCGTCACGCCGGGCAAGACCGCGATCCAGTCATCGGCGAACGGATTGTCATTGCCCAGGCCGCCCAGGCGGGCGCTGGCCTCGACCAGCAGCGGGGACAGACCCAGCCGGGCCAGCCACAGGGCGCAGGAGGCGCCGGCCGGGCCGCCGCCTACAATGACCGAATCGTGCATCTGTTGCATTTCACCCCTTATTGACAGCGCCGGCGCCTCGCGGGCGCCCGGACATGGCCGGATTGTAGCCAGCGCGCCCCCCTGTCCCGCCGCCGCCTTACAATTCCGGCTATTCCACCCAGGTTTTCATCATGCCCACTCGCCGCATCATTCTTTCCGGGCTTGCGCTCGACGCCCGCATCGGCATCCTCGAGCACGAGCGCCGCGCCACCCAGCCCCTGCATGTCGACGCCGACTTCGACGTGGACATCCAGCGCTCGGTCGACGACCACGACATCCACAGCGTGCTGGACTATCGCCGCCTGCGCGAGGCCATCGTCGAAGAATGCACGCAGGCGCACGTCAACCTGATCGAAACCCTGTCCGAACAGGTCGCGGCGCGCCTGCTCGCGGATTTCCAGGAAATCCGCGCGCTGCGCCTGCGCATCAGCAAGCCCATGGCCTTCTCCGACTGCGCCGCGGTGGGCGTGGAAATCCAGATCACCCGCTGACCATGAACGATATCGCTCCCCCCGGCGTGCAGTTCCGCACGCCCGCCGACGAAAAGGCGCGCTTTGAAGCCAACAAGCTGACCAAGCGCCTGGCGCGCGAGACCACGCGCGCCCTGTCCGACTACAACATGATCGAAGACGGCGACCGCGTGATGGTCTGCCTGTCGGGCGGCAAGGACTCGTATTCCATGCTGGACATTCTGCTCCAGCTCCAGAAGCGCGCGCCGTTCAAGTTCGAGCTGATCGCGGTCAACCTGGACCAGAAGCAGCCTGGCTTTCCCGACCACATCCTGCCGCAGTACCTGAAAGAACTGGGCGTGCCGTTCCACATCGAGACGCAGGACACGTACTCCATCGTCACGCGCGTGCTGGAAGAGGGCAAGACCATGTGCTCGCTCTGTTCGCGGCTGCGCCGGGGCATCCTGTACCGCGTCGCATCCGAACTGGGCGCCACCAAGATCGCGCTGGGCCACCACCGCGACGACATCCTGGCCACGTTCTTCCTGAACCTGTTCTACGGCGGCAAGGCCAAGGGCATGCCGCCCAAGCTGGTGTCCGACGACGGCCGCCACACCGTGATCCGCCCGCTGGCGTATATCCCCGAGACCGACCTGATCGCCTACTCGGAACTCAAGCAATTCCCCATCATTCCGTGCAACCTCTGCGGTTCGCAAGAGAACCTGAAGCGCAAGGAAGTGGGCCGCATGATCAAGGAATGGGACAAGCAGCACCCGGGCCGTTCCTGGAACGTGTTCAACGCGCTGTCGCGCGTAGTGCCCTCGCACCTGATGGACCGCGACCTGTTCGATTTCGTGGGCCTCAAGCCCACGGGATTGCCGGACGCCAATGGCGACACGGCGTTCGACGCGGTCGATCCCGACGAGGATGCGGACGAGGCCTGCGGGGATACGCCGCAAGCGGCGGAGCCGGGCGGGATTGTGGAGAAGAAGGTGGTGTTTTCGCGCGGGTGATGGCGCCGTATCCGCAGCGTGATGCGCGGGCGCCTGCCCGCGCGTTTCCACGATGACCTAGGGCCTGATTCCGTAGTATTCGAAGGGCAGGCAGACGCCAGGCGCCTGACGCGACTTCAGATAATCGGCCAGGCAGGCAATGTTTGCCTTGACCTGGCCTTTTTCACGCTCGGACAAGGTGCCCAGCACCTCGTCCGCGGCCATGACGGACAGGTAGTGCCGCAGCGCGAAGTCCATATCCCCATCAAGTCCGAGCGAGGTAGCCCCGTTTCTGGTCCGGATCTCGCCCAACATGTGAAGGTTCGCGGTTACGTACTCTGCCAGGACTTGGGGACTTGGATGCCGAATGGCGCTCTCGCCGAAGGATTTCGCGGCGCCGGACCAGTCCTTCCTGCCCTTTTGCTCCAGACCCGCTTGGTAAGAGAGGGCGGCCTCCCTTTCTTCCACGCCTGCGGGATGCTGCCGGAGCCATGCGGAGACGATTTCCGGCTTTGACAACTGCATCTGCGTCAAGACCCGCGCAGGCATGGGGTCGGCATGAGCGCGCGCCATCAACGCCACGAGCATGCCGTAAACCAACCACAGCAACCGTGCCGACCGCCTTCTCATCGCCGTCCCTCCCCCGTCACCAGCAGGACTGTATAGCGCCGCGCAAATAAGTCTATAAGCGTTGTCTGAGCACGGGTCGAAGACAGGCGAGCAGTCAGCGGCCGTCTACGCCGCGTTCAGCACCCGGATCGGCTTGCCCGCCGCCCACGCCTTCACGGCTTCCAGGCAGTTCTGGTAGAACGCCTCGAAGTTCTCGCGGCTGACGTAGCCCAGGTGCGGGGTCAGGATGACGTTGTCCAGGTCGCGAACGGAGTCGGTGGGAGACAGCGGTTCTTCGGGAAAGACGTCCAGGCCGGCGCCGGCGATGCGGAATTTCACCAGGGCGTCCATCAGGGCTTCCTGGTCGACCAGGCCGGCGCGCGAGGTGTTGACGAGGTAGGCGGTGGGTTTCATCGCGGCCAGGGCGGTGGCGTCCACGACGTGGCGGCTGCGGTCGGACAGGATCAGGTGCAGGCTCACGACGTCGGACGTGGAGAAGAGTTCGTGCTTGTCCACGCGGGCGACGCCGGCGGCCTGCGCGCGCTCGTCGGTCAGGTTGGGGCTCCAGGCCACCACGTCCATGCCGAAGGCCAGGCCCACCTTGGCCACGGCCGCGCCCAGCTTGCCCAGGCCGACCACGCCCAGGCGCTTGCCCGCCAGCGGTTCGGGCATGCCCGTCTGCCACATGCCGCGGCGCATGGCCGCGTCTTCGGCGGGCAGATGCTTGAAGAGGCCCAGGATATGCGCCCAGGCCAGCTCGGCCGTGGCGGTGTTGGCATCGGCGCTGCCCGGCGCGCCGGATACGACGATGCCTTGCTCGGCGCAGGCCTGCATGTCGATCGCGTTGTTGCGCATGCCGGTGGTGACCAGCAGGCGCAGCTTGGGCAAGGCGCGGATGCGCGACGCGGGGAACGGCGTGCGCTCGCGCATGGCGACGATCACGTCGAAGGATTCAAGCGTGGTCTCGACCTGATCGTCGGGAATGAAGTTGTTGAAGATCTGGACCTCGGCGTTACCGCCCAGAGAGGTCCAATCCGCATAGCGCCGGGCTACGTCATGGTAATCGTCGAGTATTGCGATTTTCAAGTCTGGTCTCCGGGTGGGGTGGCGCGTGTTGCGCCACCCCACCCGGGCCGGCGCAACGTGCGCCGGTCAGTTCAAACGGGCCTTGAGCTGGTCCAGCGGCAGCGCGCCGCTGATGCGCGAACCGTCGGCAAAGAACAGCGTCGGGGTGCCGCGCACCATCAGTTGCTGGCCCAGCGCCAGCAGCTTGTCTTCGGGCACCTCGCAATCGGCGGCGGGCGGCGTCTTGCCGCGCAGCATCCAGTCGTCCCAGGTCTTGCCCTGGTCCTTGGCGCACCACACGTTGCGCACCTTGACCTTGGAATCGGGCGACAGGATGGGATAGAGGAAGGTATAGACGGTGAGGTTGTCCACGCTTTCGAGCGTCTTGCGCAACTGTTTGCAATAGCCGCAATTGGGGTCTTCGAAGATCGCGACCTTGCGCGAGCCGTCGCCCTTGACCTGCTTGATCGCCAGATCCAGCGGCAACTGGTCGAACGTGACGGCGCTGAGCTTTTCCTGGGATTCGCGGGTGACGTCGCGGCGCGTCATGGCGTCGATCAGCGGACCTTCCATGACCCACGTGACGCCCTCGTCGGTGTAGATCAGGTCCATGCCGAGCTGCACTTCGAAGAGGCCATACGGCGTGCGGCGCACGGTGGTGACGTTCATGCCGGAAAAGCGCTGCTGGAAGCGTTCTTTCACGGCAGCCGACTGCGGGTCGAGCTCGGTGGTGGAGACGCTTTTCTCGCCCTTGGCCGGCTGTCCCACGGACTGCGTCGAGACGGACTTGCCGTCCTGGGCCTGGGCGGAAGCGGACAGGCCGATGCCCGCCGCCAGGAAACAAGCCGCCAGGGTGGGGGAAATGCGGAATTTCATCGGTGCTCCTGTACGTGTCTGTCGTGTGCTCAGCCGGACAGCGTAACCGATCCAGCAGGCGCGGCCCCGGCGCAAGGCCAGGGTCCGATAGCTATCAGACGTCCGCGCGCCGGCGCGGGTTCCGCCGGCCTGCAGGTTCAGTTGGCGGACGCCCCGGCAATCAGGCGGCGCTTGACCAGCGGCGCCCGGTCGACCCAATGCATGCCGGCGTTGCGCAGCCAGACCAGCGGAGTCGCCCTGGAGGCGAACAGCTTGTGCAGGCCGTCCGTGGCCAGCCGCATGGCGAGGACCGGCTCGGCCCGCGCGCGCTGGTAGCGGTGCAGCACGCGCAGGTCGCCCGCCTGGCGGAACGGCTCGCGCCCCGCGACGATGCGGGCCAGCGCCTCGACGTCGCCCAGGCCGAGGTTCAGGCCCTGCCCCGCCAGCGGGTGCAGGCGATGCGCCGCGTCGCCGGCAAGCGCGATGCCGGGCGCCACCATCTGGGCGCGTTCCAGCGTAAGGGGGAACCCATGCAGCTTGCTGCGGACCTTCAGCCGGCCCAGCCGGCCTTCGGCGGCCTCGGCGAGCAGGGCCTCCAGCCGCGCGGCCTGGGCGTCCGGCGGCAGGTCCAGCAAGGGCTGGGCGAGCTCGCTGCGCATGGACCAGACCATGGAGACCTGCGGGCCGTCCGCGGTGTCGGGCAGCGGCAGCAGGGCCAGCACGCCGTCGTCGCGGAACCATTGGAACGCGGTGCCGTGGTGCGGCAGTTCCGCGTCCAGGTGCACCACCAGGCCGGTGTCGCCGTAGGATTCGGCTTCGTGCTTCAGGCCCGCGGCGGCGCGCAGCGGCGAGGCGGCGCCGTCGGCGCCCACGAAGAGCTCGGCCTGGATGCGCGCGCCGCTGTCGGTGTCGACCGCGCCGTCCCGGTAGCCCGTGCAGCGGTCTTCCAGCCAGGCGATGCCGAACATGCGCACGGCCTGGATCAACACACGCTCGATCTCGCCGGACTCGACGATCCAGGCCAGTTGCGGCAGCGCCGCCTGCCAGGCGTTCAGGTTCACCTGGCCATCGGCGTCGCCGTGGATTTCCATGGCCTGCACGGGCATGAGGCGGGACGCGGGCATGGCGTCCCACACGCCCAGCTCGGCCAGGAAACGCTGGCTGGCGGGCGAGATGGCGTAGACGCGCGGGTGATAGCGGTCGGGGTCGGCAGGCGGCACGGCGGCGCGCGGCGCCAGCACGGCCACGCGCTGGCCGCGGCGGGCCAGCGCCAGCGCGGTGGACAGGCCGACGATGCCGGCCCCGCAAACGACGATCTGATGGCTCATCTTGCTGAAGGCTCCCCGGCCTGTTTGGGCCACAGCAGCCACATCTGGCCGCGTTGCTTCATGCGGCCGGCCTGCTGGCCGGCTTCTTCGCCGTAACCCCAGTAGAAGTCGGCGCGCGCCGCGCCCCGGATGGCCGTGCCCGTGTCCTGGGCGAAAACCAGGCGCTGCAGGGGCCGGTCGGAGGCCGGATAGGTGGTGGACAGGAACAGCGGCGTGCCCAGCGGCACGAAGGTCGCGTCCACCGCCACCGAGCGCCGCGGCGCCAGCGGAATGGCGTAGGCGCCCTTGGGCCCCTGTTCGGGGTCGATGACGGCTTCTTCACGGAAGAACACCACGGCCGGGTTGGCATTGAGCATTTCAGGCACGCGCTTGGGATTGCGCTGCGCCCAGGCGCGGATGTTCTGCATGGACGCCTGGTCGGCGGTGAGCTCGCCGCGGTCGATCAGCCAGCGTCCGATGGACACGTAGGGCTGGCCGTTGTGGTCGGCATACGCGACGCGGATGGTCTTGCCGGCATCGGGGCCGTCGGTGAGCAGCACGCGCCCCGAGCCCTGCACCTGCAGGAAGAAGTTGTCCACGGGGTCGTCCACCCACACCACGACGGGCGGACGGCGGCCCGACGAGGATTCGATGGCGGCGCGCGTGTCGTAGGGCACGACCCGCTTGCCGTCCAGCTTGCCGCGCACGCGCTTGCCCGCCAGATCGGGGTAGACCGAGCCCAGGTCGATCGTCAGGAGGTCGGCGGGCACCGCGTACAGCGGCCATTGGTAGACGCCGCCCTGCCGGCGCGAACCCCGCACCAGCGGCTCGTAGTAACCCGTCACCGTATTGGTTGCGGGCTTGCCGTCGGCCCCGTTCAGGCGCCAGGGCTGCAGGTAGGTCTGCAGGAAGCGGCGCACGCCTTCGCTGTCGCCGGCGGCCGGCGCACGGGCCGGATCGATGGCCGCGGCGCACACCGGTTGCCAGGCGCGCGGCGTGGCCCGCGCGGGGGCCGCCAGGTTGCCGCTGGTCGGCCGCATCAGGCCCTTGCAGTTGCGCAGGAAAAGGGGCCAGAACTGCGACAGGTCGTCGGCGCTCCAGCCGGGCAGTTCGGACCAGTTGGCGGGCTTGAGCTTGCCGGCCAGCGCGCGCGGCGCGGAGTCGGGCAGCGCGGACAGCGAGGGCACCACGAGCGGGCCGTCGGCCGCCGGGGCGCGCACGCCGGGCGTACCCGGCAGGCCGGCATCAGGGGGAATATCCGAAGGGGTGGAACATGCCGCCAGCAGGACCGACAGCACGGACAGGCTAAGAATGCGCTTCATGAGCAGGGGGAAAAACGCAGAAGGAAAAACGTGCAACGGACGGCCTGGCGCATACTCACAGGCTCAGTGCAGCGTGCGCGGCATGGCCAGGACGAATTCGGAGATCGGAACTTCGAACGGGATGCCGTTCTCGCCGACGCAGTGATAGATGCCGCGCATCGTGCCCACCGGCGTGGGCAGGGGACAGCCGCTGGTGTATTCGAAGGTCTCGCCCGGGGCCAGCAGGGGCTGCTGTCCCACGATGCCCAGGCCGCGCACTTCCTGCACGCGCTGGTTGCCGTCGGTGATGATCCAGTGGCGGCTGATCACCTGGGCGGGATGTTCGCCGGTATTGGTGATGCGGACGGTGTAGGCGAACACGAATTGCTGTTCGCCTGGGTTGGACTGTTCTGGCACGAAGCGCGGAGAGACAGAGACGCTCAGGTCGTAAGGTTTCACAGTCCTTCCCTGTGTGGCTGCACGCAGGCGGCCGGATGCCGGCGCCGACGCTTGAAAAGACGAAGAATTCTGGCGCGTCACACCGGGACGTTCCCGATACCCCGCCTCAAACTGCAATAATGGCACATTATGCCCTTCCCGACCCCGAACATCATGTCCAAGCAAACGGCCTCCACCCGCATTACTCCCAGCATCCTGTCGGCTGACTTCGCCCGGCTGGGCGAGGAAGTCCGCAATGTCGTCGCCGCCGGCGCCGACTGGATTCACGTGGACGTGATGGACAACCACTATGTCCCCAACCTGACCATCGGCCCGATGGTGTGCGCGGCGATACGCCCCCACGTGCAGGTGCCGATCGACGTGCACCTGATGGTCGAGCCCGTGGATGCGCTGGTGCCGCAGTTCGCCAAGGCCGGCGCCGACTACATCAGCTTTCACCCCGACGCGAGCGCGCACGTGGACCGCACGCTGTCCCTCATCCGCGAAAACGGCTGCAAGGCCGGCCTGGTGTTCAACCCGGCCACCCCGCTGTCCTACATGGACTACGTGATGGACAAGATCGACCTGGTCCTCATCATGTCGGTGAACCCGGGCTTCGGCGGCCAGAGCTTCATCCCCGCCGCGCTCACCAAGCTGCGCGAGGCGCGCGCCCGCATCGACGCCTGGATGCAGGCCGGCGGTCAGGAGATCGTTCTGCAGGTGGACGGCGGCGTCAAGATCGACAACATCGCCGAGATCCGCGCCGCCGGGGCGGACACCTTCGTGGCAGGTTCCGCCATCTTCGGCAAGCCGGACTACGCCGGCATCATCAAGGCCATGCGCGAGCAGATCGCCATCGGCGAAACCACCGCCGTCTAAGCCCAAGGAATCGACATGACCGCTTTTCGCGCCGCGCTGCTGGACCTTGACGGCACCCTGCTCGACTCCATTCCCGACCTGGCCTTTGCCGCCAACGCCATGCGCGTCGAGCTGGGCATGATCTCGCTGCGCGAAGACGTGGTGGCCACGTTCGTGGGCAAGGGGGTGGACAACCTGGTGCGCCGCAGCCTGGCCGGGTCGCTGGACGCCGCCGACCCGTCGCCCGAGGAATTCGCGCGGGCCCGCGAAGCCTTCTACCGCCATTACCACCTGGTCAACGGCGAACGCGCGCAGGTCTATCCCGGCGTCATCGACGGCCTGAAGCGCATGCGCGACCTGGGGCTGAAGCTGGCGGTGGTCACCAACAAGCCCACGGAGTTCACCCTGCCGCTGCTGCAGCGCACCGGCCTGGCGGGCTTTTTCGAGGCCGTGGTCTGCGGCGACACCTGCGAGCGCCGCAAGCCCGATCCCGACCAGGTCCACCATGCCTGCGACCTGCTGGGCGTGGCCGTGGGCGAGGCCGTGACCATCGGCGATTCCATCAACGACGCGCAGGCCGGCCGCAGCGCCGGCACGCAGGTGCT
Source organism: Achromobacter sp. MFA1 R4 (assembly GCF_900156745.1). Taxonomy (NCBI): domain Bacteria; kingdom Pseudomonadati; phylum Pseudomonadota; class Betaproteobacteria; order Burkholderiales; family Alcaligenaceae; genus Achromobacter; species Achromobacter sp. MFA1 R4. The sequence goes on from NZ_LT707065.1 coordinate 1,635,943, forward strand.
GGTGGTGCCCTACGGCTACAACGAAGGACGTGACGTGCGCGAGCTGGATGTCGATGGTATAGTTGACACGCTTGTTGACGCCGCCCAGTGGGTTGCGCTCTGGAATCAAAACCAGAACGCGGCAAAAGTACCGGCCTGAAAAACCCGTACCCGCCTGAAAACCCGGGACTGAACGGCGCAAAAAACGAATACCGCAAATCTAGCGAATACCCATCAATGAACGTTTCCATCCAGAACCAAATGCTCGGCGCCTCGTGGCGTTGGTGGCGTTTGTCTTCCGGGTGGCGATGATTCCCTTCCCGGCCCTAGACGCAACCTTGCCGCCTAGCGCCGATTCTGTGTAAACAGAGCCAAACCCGGAACCAGTTAACTGGACCGGGTTTTTTGTTGCGTGCCCGGTCCGAAAGCAGACACCGCTTACGAGACCCGACATGACCGAAATCGAATTCAAGGCCCTTGCGGCACAAGGCTACAACCGCATCCCCCTGGTGGCCGAAACCTATGCCGACCTGGACACCCCGCTCGGCATCTACCTGAAACTGGCGCATTCGGGCCCGCTGGCCGGCCGCATGACCTGCCTGATGGAATCGGTGGTGGGCGGCGAGCGCTTCGGCCGCTACTCCTTCATCGGCCTGCCCGCCCGCACGGTGATCCGCGCCAGCGGCACGCGCACCGAAGTGCTGCACGACGGCAAGATCGTCGAAACGCATGACGGCGATCCGCTGGCCTTCATCGAGCAATACCAGAGCCGCTTCAAGGTCGCCCTGCGTCCCGGCATGCCGCGCTTCTGCGGCGGGCTGGCCGGTTATTTCGGCTATGACACGGTGCGCCACATCGAGCCCTGCCTGGGCCCCGCCGTCAAGCCGTTTCCGGCCGGCATGGAAGGCGGCACGCCCGACCTGATGCTGATGCACGTGGACGAACTGGTCATCGTCGACAACCTGGCCGGCCGCATCTACCTGATGGTGTACGCGGACCCGGGCCAGCCCGAGGCCTACAGCCGCGCGCAGCAGCGCCTGACCGACCTGCGCACGCGCCTGCGACGCCCCGTGGAAATTCCGTACAGCCACGCCAGCATGCAGACCGAGGAACGGCGCGACTTCAAGAAAGAGGACTACCTGGCGGCCGTCCTGCGCGCCAAGGAACACATCGCCGCCGGCGACCTGATGCAGGTGCAGATCGGCCAGGTCATCGCCAAGCCCTTCCGCGACTCCCCCCTCTCCCTCTACCGCGCCCTGCGGTCGCTCAATCCCTCCCCCTATATGTACTTCTGGAACTTCGGCGACTTCCAGGTCGTGGGCGCGTCGCCCGAAATCCTGGTGCGCCAGGAGCGCACCGTCGAAAACGGCGAGCCGAAGTCGCAGATCACCATCCGCCCGCTGGCCGGCACCCGCAAACGCGGCGGCACGCCCGAGGAAGACGCAGCGCTGGCCGCCGAGCTGAAGGCCGATCCCAAGGAGATCGCCGAACACGTCATGCTGATCGACCTGGCGCGCAACGACGTCGGGCGGGTCGCGCAGGTGGGCTCGGTGAAGGTCAGCGACACCATGGTCATCGAACGCTATTCGCACGTGATGCACCTGGTGTCCAACGTCACGGGCACGCTGAACCCCGGCATGAGCAGCATGGACGTGCTGCGCGCGTCGTTCCCCGCCGGCACGCTGACGGGCGCGCCCAAGGTCGAGGCCATGAAGATCATCGACGAACTGGAGCCCGTGCGCCGCGGCATCTACGGCGGCGCGGCCGGCTACCTGAGCTACGGCGGCGAGATGGACGTGGCCATCGCCATCCGCACCGGCGTCATCAAGGACGGCACGCTGTACGTGCAGGCGGCCGCCGGCATCGTGGCCGACTCGAACCCCGAAGCCGAATGGGCCGAGACCGAAGCCAAGGCCCGCGCCGTGCTGCGCGCCGCCGAGCAGGTGCAGCACGGCCTGGACGAACCCATCTGAGACTGGCGGCAACCGCCCCCCGCTTACCGCCCGGGCCGCAGGACGGCCCCGAGGAGAAAAAAATGCTGTTGATGATCGACAACTACGATTCCTTTACCTACAACCTGGTGCAGTACTTCGGCGAACTGGGCGTGGACGTGCGCGTGGCGCGCAACGACCAGATCACGCTGGAGGAAATCGACGCGCTCAATCCCGACCAGATCTGCGTGTCGCCCGGCCCGTGCTCGCCGGCCGAGGCGGGCATCTCGGTGCCGCTGATCCAGGCCTATGCCGGCAAGAAGCCCATCCTGGGCGTCTGCCTGGGCCACCAGGCCATCGGCGCGGCCTTCGGCGGCGACATCGTGCGCGCGCAGACCATCATGCACGGCAAGACCATCCAGCTCTCGCACACGGGCACCGACCTGTTCCAGGGCCTGCCCACGCCGTACACTGTCATCCGCTACAACTCGTTGACGATCGACCCGGCCACCCTGCCGGACTGCCTGGCCGTCACCGCGACGGCGCCCGACGGCGACATCATGGGCGTGCGGCACAAGACCCTGCCGCTGTACGGGGTACAGTTCCACCCCGAATCCGTACTGAGCGAGCACGGCCACGCCCTGCTGCGCAATTTCCTGAACCTCGCCTAAGAAGGACGCATCGTGACGATTTCCCCCACCGAAGCGCTGACGCGCTGCATCGAACACCGCGAAATTTTCCACGACGAAATGCTGCACCTGATGCGCATGCTGATGCGCGGCGAGATGTCGCCGCAGATCGCCAGCGCGCTGCTGATGGGCCTGCGCGTCAAGAAAGAGACCATCGGCGAGATCACCGCCGCGGCCCAGGTCATGCGCGAATTCGCCACGCCCGTGGTCACGCCCAACCCGAGCGAGTTGCTGGACATGTGCGGCACGGGCGGCGACGGCAGCCACACGTTCAACATCTCGACGACCGCCATGTTCGTGGCCGCCGCGGCCGGCGTGCCGATCGCCAAGCACGGCAACCGCAGCGCCTCCTCGTCCAGCGGCAGCGCCGACGTGCTGGAGGCGCTGGGCGCCAACCTGGTGCTGACGCCGGAACAGGTGACCGAGTGCATCCAGCAGACCGGCATCGGCTTCATGTTCGCGCCCGCCCACCACGGCGCCATGAAGAACGTGGCGGCCATCCGTAAGGAGCTGGCCGTACGCACGATCTTCAACATCCTCGGTCCGCTGACCAACCCGGCCGGCGCCGCCAATCAGTTGATGGGTGTGTTCCACCCCGACCTCGTCGGCATCCAGGTGCGCGTGCTGGAACGCCTGGGCTCGCGCCACGTGCTGGTCGTGCACGGCAAGGACGGCATGGACGAGGCCTCGCTGGGCGGCGCCACGATGGTGGGCGAGCTCAAGGACGGCGTGGTCCGCGAATACGAGATCCATCCCGAGGACTACGGGCTATCCATGATGTCCAACCGGAGCATCAAGGTGTCCAATCGCGAGCAGTCGCGCGAGCTTGTCATAGAGGCGCTGGAAAATGTCGAGGGCGCGGCCCGCGACATCGTCGCCCTGAACGCCGGGCTCGCCATCTATGCCGGCAACAAAGCCGATTCCATTCCCGAAGCCTTGGCGCTAGCATTTGAACTAATTTCCACCGGCGCGGCACGAGCCAAGCTGGAAGAATTCTGCGCCTACACCCGGACATTCCAGAAATGAACGATATTCTTGCGAAGATCCTCGCCGTCAAGGCCGAGGAAGTCGCCGCCGCCCGCCAGATGCGCAGCGAAGCCGAAGTCCTGCGCGAAGCGCAGGCGCGCCAGGACGTGCGCGGCTTTGCCCAGGCCATCGAAGACAAGATCTCGCAGGGCAGGCCCGGCGTCATCGCTGAAATCAAGAAGGCGTCGCCCTCCAAGGGCGTCATCCGCGAGGGCTTCGCCCCCGCCGAGATCGCGGCCACCTACGCCGTCCACGGCGCGGCCTGCCTGTCGGTGCTGACCGACGTGCAGTTCTTCCAGGGCTCGCACGACCATCTGCGCCAGGCCCGCGCCGCCTGCTCGCTGCCGGTGCTGCGCAAGGACTTCGTGATCGATCCCTACCAGATCATCGCCGCGCGCGCGATGGGCGCGGACTGCGTGCTGCTGATCGTGGCCGCGCTCACGCCCGCGCAATTGCGCGACTACGAAACGCTGGCGATCGAACTGGGCATGGACGTGCTGGTCGAAGTGCACGACGCCGAGGAACTGGACGTCGCGCTCACCCTCAAGACGCCGCTGCTGGGCATCAACAACCGCAATCTGCGCACCTTCGAGACCAGCCTGCAGACCACGCTGGACCTGCTGCCCCGCATTCCTGCGGGCAAGCGCGTCGTGACCGAAAGCGGCATTCTCAAGCCGGAAGACGTGAAGCTGATGCGCGAGAACAAGGTCGACGCGTTCCTGGTGGGCGAGGCATTCATGCGCGCCAAGGATCCGGGCGCGGAGCTGGCGCGATTGATGGGGTGACGGGTTGATGGGGTGACGGGTTGATGGGGTGACAGGTTGATGCCCGGCCGCGCCGAGGTCAGCGCGGCCGCGTCAATCCCAGCGCCGCCGCCCGCCGGTAGACGGTGCTGCGGTGCACACCCAGCGCGCGCGCCGCGCGGCTGACGCTGCCGCCGTGCGCATCCAGTGCGTCGCGAATCGCAGCGTCGGTCATGGCGTGCAGATCGGGCGCGCCGCCCAATGGCGCCGCCGCGCTTGCCACAGTCCGTAATTCCGCGGGCAGCATGTCCGCGTCCACCCGGCCCGCCGGTCCGGCCAGCACATGCAGGGTGCGCAGCACCGACACCAGTTGCCGATAGTTGCCGGGCCACGAATACGCGGCCAGCAGGGCTTCGATGGCGGGCGGCAGCGCCGGCCCCGCGCCTTGCGCGGCCCACAGGCTGCGCAGCAGCTCCAGCCGGTCCGCCCGCGCGCGCAGGGGTTCCAGGGTGACGGTGTATTCGGCGATCCGGAAGTACAGGTCCGGCCGCACCGGCGCATCCGGACCTTCATGGGCGAGCGGCCGGTGCGTCGCGCACACCAGCGCGAAGTCCACCGGCACGGGCCGCGCCGCGCCCAGCGGCGAGACCTCGCGCGTCTGCAGCACGCGCAGCAGGCGCGATTGCAGCAGCAGCGGCATGTCGCCGATTTCGTCCAGGAACAGCACGCCGCCATGCGCCTGGCGCAGCAGCCCCTTGCTGCCCTGGCGGCGCGCGCCGGTGAAGGCGCCTTCTTCGTAGCCGAACAATTCCGATTCGATCAGGCTTTCCGGCAGGGCGGCGCAATTCACCGCCACGAAGGGGCCGGCCGCGCGCTTGCCTCGCGCATGGATCTGCCGCGCAAAGACTTCCTTGCCCACGCCCGTTTCGCCTTGCAGCAGGATCGATACGCCCGCATCCGCCAGATGCACCGCGCGCGCCAGCGCGCCCAGCGTGGCGGCATCGAAGCTGGCGGCGGGCGTGTTTGAAAGGGCGCCGGTCGGCCGGGCGGGCGGCGCGCAGGGCGGCTGCGGGGGCCGGCCGCGGGGCCAGCGCAGCCGCGCGTGATAGACCGCCCCCGTGCGTGTGTGCACCCGGCCCGCCGGGTCGGGGCAGCGTTCAATGGCGCCCTCGAAGACATCCGCGTAGCGGTAGACGCCCAGCGCGGTGGCGGCCAGACCCAGCGCCTGCAGCGCGCGCCGGTTCGCGCCGATCAGCAGGTCGCCCTGGAACGCGAGCAGCGCTTCGCCCGGCTGGCCCAGTCCGGAATGATCCGCGTGCAGGCGCAGCACGGCGCATTGTTCATAGGCGTCTTCGAACATCTGGTGTTCGATGCGGTCCACCGCCAGGCGCACCAGCGCCAGCACGTCGGGGCGCACCTCGCGGGCCTGGCTGGACAAATCCAGCACGCCCAGCGTGCGGCCTTCGCTGTCGGTAATGGGGACGGCCGCGCAGGTCAGGATGCGGTTGGGTTCGAAATAGTGTTCGGCGCCGTGCACGGCGATGGGCCGGCCTTCCACGAGCGCGGTGCCGATGGCATTGGTGCCCGCGGCGGCTTCGTCCCAGGGCGCGCCGGGCATCAGCGCCACGCGCGAGGCGCGATGCGCAAACCCCGCGTCGCCGTCCGACTCCAGGACCAGGCCCTGGGCGTCAGACAGGATCACCAGGTTGCCGCTGCCGCCAGCCTGGCGGCGCAGATAAGCGATGGCCGGTTCGGACATGCGGCGCAGCGCCTCGTTGCGCTGCTGGGCCTCGCGCAGTTCGCCCTGCGTCATGAGCTCGGCGCGGCGCACGCCGCGCATGTCGAAGCCCAGATCGGCGCAGCGGCGCCAGGACCGCAGGATGGGTTCGGCGACCATGCCGCCGGGCACCGCGCCCTGCTGGTTGAACAACAGCCGCGCCTGCGTCAGCGTCTGCCGACGGGAGTGAGTGGCCATGCATGTCTCCTAGGACCGGCGTTCTGCGACGCCTGTTCTGCGACACCTGTTCCGCGACAACGTCGCAGATTGCGACAGTGTGGCGGCAGGCGGGGCGGCTTGCCACCCCTGGGGCGCTGACTTGCCCAGGGTCAACCCGCAACCGGAAATCTACTTTCGCACGCGAGGCGCGGCGTGTCCAGCCGGGATGCCCCGACTGGCATGCGTTTTGCTTGATAGGGAACAGGCAGCCTACTGCCACCATCCCAACGATACGGAGACAAGCATGGACATCGCGACCCGCGTTACCCCGGAAACCTATGGCACGCGCCTGGACCTCAAGACGCAGTACGACAATTTCATCGACGGAAAATGGCAGTCGCCCGCGGATGGCGAATACTTCGACAACGTCACGCCGGTTACCGGCCAGACCCTGACGCGCAACGCGCGGTCCAAGGAACGCGACATCGAACTGGCGCTGGACGCCGCGCATCGCGCCGCGCCGAAATGGGGATCGACCCCGGCCGCCGAACGCGCCCGCATGCTGATGCAGATCGCGGACGTGATGGAAGCCAACCTGGAACGCCTGGCCACGGCGGAAACCTGGGACAACGGCAAGCCGATCCGCGAGGCCCGCGCCGCCGACATTCCGCTGGCCATCGACCACTTCCGCTATTTCGCCTCGTGCATCCGCAGCCAGGAAGGCGGGCTGTCCGAGATCGACCACGACACCGTGGCCTACCACTTCAATGAACCGCTGGGCGTGGTCGGCCAGATCATCCCCTGGAACTTCCCCATCCTGATGGCCGCATGGAAGCTCGCGCCCGCGCTGGCCGCCGGCAATTGCGTGGTGCTCAAGCCAGCCGAGCAGACGCCGCTGGGCATCCTGCTGCTGATGGAACTGATCGGCGACATCCTGCCGCCCGGGGTGGTGAACGTGGTGACGGGATTCGGCCTGGAAGCGGGCAAGCCGCTTGCATCCAGCAAGCGCATCGCCAAGATCGCCTTCACCGGTGAAACCACCACCGGCCGGCTGATCATGCAGTACGCGTCGCAGAACATCATCCCGGTCACGCTGGAACTGGGCGGCAAATCGCCCAACATCTTCTTCGCGGACGTGGCCGCGCAGGACGACGACTTCCTGGACAAGGCCGTCGAAGGCTTCGTCATGTTCGCGCTGAACCAGGGCGAAGTGTGCACGTGCCCCAGCCGCGCGCTGATCCAGGAATCGCTCTACGACAAGTTCATGGAACGCGCCTTGAAGCGCGTGGCCGAAATCAAGCAGGGCAACCCGCTGGACGCGGACACCATGCTGGGCGCGCAGGCCTCCACCGAACAGCTCGAAAAGATCCTGTCCTACCTGGACATCGGCAAGCAGGAAGGCGCGGACGTGCTGGCGGGCGGCTCGCGCGCGCAGATGCAGGGCGCGCTGGAAGGCGGCTATTACGTGCAGCCCACGGTGTTCAAGGGCCACAACAAGATGCGCGTGTTCCAGGAAGAAATCTTCGGACCGGTCGTGGCGGTGACGACGTTCAAGGATGCCGACGACGCGCTGGCGCTTGCCAACGACACGCTGTATGGCCTGGGCGCCGGGGTCTGGTCGCGCGACGCCAACACGTGCTACCGGATGGGACGCGCCATCAAGGCGGGCCGCGTGTGGACCAACTGCTATCACGCCTATCCCGCGCACGCGGCGTTCGGCGGCTACAAGCAATCCGGCATCGGACGCGAAAACCACAAGATGATGCTCAACCACTACCAGCAGACGAAGAACCTGTTGGTGAGCTATTCGCCGAAGAAGCTGGGGTTCTTCTGAGCCGGCAGGCCTGATCCCTTAAACCTAAGCCGCTTGCGCGGCCAACCTGCGCGCCGGGTCCGCCCGGCGCGCCCCTGAGGAATCCCGTCATGCCTGAGCACACGCCACGCGTGGTTGCGACCGACGAAGCGCGCCAGCTGATCGACACCCTGCGCGCCAAGCACGGCCCGCTGATGTTCCACCAATCGGGCGGCTGCTGCGATGGCAGCTCGCCCATGTGTTATCCACAGGGCGAGTTCATGGTGGGCGGCTCGGATGTGCTGCTGGGCGATCTGGAAGGTTGCCCGTTCTGGATCGGCGAGGACCAGTTCGCTTACTGGGAACACACCCAACTCGTCATCGACGCCGTGCCGGGACGCGGCGGCGCATTTTCGCTGGACAGCGCGGAGGGCAAGCGGTTTTTGTTGCGGTCGCGGCTGTACTCGGATGAAGAGTGGGCGAATGTCGGGCCGGTGACGAAGGGATAGCGCGCCTTATCCGCGCTTGCCGTGGCCGCCGCCCTTGGACGGGCTGTCGTCCTGAAGGCCGGCGCGCTCGGCCTGCTTCCACTGGAACGACACCCGCCGGATGCGGGCGGCGCGAAATTGCGTGAACGAACGGCCGCCCGGCATGGGCGCGCCGCGATAGGCGCTGCTTGCGTTTTTCATTGCTGATGATGCAGTGACGAGAAATCTTGCGATGCGTGGGAGGCCGGCGTGGCGGGCGCGACGCGGCGGGCCCAGTCCAGTGCGTCTTCCAGGCGGTCATTGCCCCAGAACATTTCGCCATCCACGAAGAACGTCGGCGCGCCGAAGAGGCCCAGGTTGCGCGCGCGGTCGACCTGCTTGCGCAGCGCCTCCTTGGCGGCCTCGGTCTTGGCGCGGGCGATAAGCGCGTCGGCATCCAGCGACAGGCCCGTGAGCAGATCGTGCACCACGTCCTCGGACTGGATATCCAGGTCATGCTGGAAATTGGCGCGAAACACCGCCACGCAGAAATCGCGGCCCCAGGATTCGTCCTGGCCCAGCAGCGCGATGCGCGCGGGCAGCACGCTCATGCGGGGAAACAGGCGCGGGCGGTTGTAAACCACGCCGTACTTTTCAGCCAGGCGGGCGATGTCGCGCATCATGTAGGCGCCCTTGCCCGGGAACAGGCGGAAGGGCGAGTCGTTCCACCCCTGGGCCTGGAAGATCGGGCCCAGCAGAAAGGGCCGCAGGGCGACCTTCACGCCCGCGCCCCGCGCGAGGCTGTCGATGCGCTCGATCGCCAGATAGCTGTAGGGACTGGCGAAATCGAACCACATGTCGATGCGGGGCGTATCGGACGAGGACGCGGACATTACAGGAACTCCAGTTGGCCTGCATGGCTGGGCGGGGTGCAGGCTAACCGCGCCTCGCACCGGCCCTGGGAAAGTAGCGCGACCTGCGCATCCGGCAGGCCGCTGATGACGACATCGCGATTGCTGTCCACGGTGAGGGATTCGCCCGCTTGCAGCACGCTGTCATCGAAGCGGCGGTATTCGGATATCCACAAGGCGCCGGCGTGACACACGATGCGGACGCCCGAAGCGCGCTTGAGCAGCATAGTCGAGCCGCCGGCCAAACGGAATGACATTCCCGCAGTGCAACATACCTGGATCATGGCGTACCTCCTGGCCGCGGCAGCGGCTATCGCGGCGGATGACCGGGATGTTGTCCCGGTCACCCAACGTCTGAGTCATATTGGACGCCGCGGCGTACTATTGCTCAAGCGACATTTCCGTCCGACTCGCATGAGTTTTACGAATGCCATACCCCCTAGCGAAGCTCCCCCCGCTTGATCTCGTCCGCGGCTTCGTCGCCGTCGGCCGACGCATGAGCATCACGCTCGCCGCGCAGGACCTGCACGTCACGCAATCGGCCGTCAGCCGCCAGATCCGCGCGCTGGAAGCGCACCTGGGCGTGCCGTTGCTGGTGCGCGGCTTTCGCAGCGTGACGTTCACGTCCGAAGGCGCGCAACTGTTCCGCATGGCCGACGTGTGGCTCAGCCAGCTCGGCGACCTGACCGAACAACTGCGCGCCCCCGAGCGGCGCACGCCCGTCACGGTCACCACCACCATCGGCGTGGCCTCGTTGTGGCTGCTGCCCAGGCTGGGGGATTTTCAGGCGGCGCATCCCGACATCGACGTGCGCGTGGCCGCCGACAACCGGTTGATCGACATCGACCGCGAGGCCGTCGACATCGCCATCCGCTACAGCGTGCGCGACACCGTGCCGGACGGCGCGGTCTGGTTGTTCGGGGAATCGGTGGTGCCGGTTGCGCACCCGTCGCTAAAGGCGCGCGCGCTCGACGCGCGCGAGCTGCAGCGCCACGTGCTGCTGGAATTCGACGATCCGACGCGGCCGTGGCTGCAATGGTCCGAATGGCTGAGCGCGCGCGGCCTGGGCCGGGTGCGCGCCAAGGGCATGCTGCGGTTCAACCAGTACGACCAGATCGTCCATGCCGCGCTGGCGGGCCACGGCATCGCGCTGGGCAGGCTGGCGCTGATTGCGCCCATGCTGGCGGACCAGCGGCTGGCCATCGTCGGCAGCCAGGAGGCCAGCGCCACCGAGCATGCCTACTGGCTGGTGCGCAACGCGCGCCGCAGCACGCCGGACGCAGACGTCGTCACGCGATGGCTGTCGGAACAGGCGGCGGCCACCGCCCGCGACCTGACCGGCTGATTGCGCGCGCCGCCATCAGCCGGACCGGTCAGTCCACCACGACCTGCGCGTCGCCGGCGACCATGTCGCCGACCACGGCGGCCTGCCCGAATCCCTGTTCGTGAAACAGCTTGAGGACCGCATCGGCGACCTCCGGCGCGCACGCCACCAGCAGGCCGCCCGAGGTCTGCGGATCGGTCAGCAACGCGCGCTGCGTGTCCGAGACGCGCGCCCCCAGGCGCACCGATTCGCCATACGACGCCCAGTTTCGGCCGGAGGCCCCCGTGATCACGCCGTCCGCGGCGAACGCCTGCACGCCGGGCAGCCACGGCAACGCATCCAGCCGCAGGCGGGCCGTCAGCCCGGCCCCGCGCGCCATCTCCAGCGCATGCCCCAGCAGGCCAAAGCCGGTGACGTCGGTGATGGCATGCACGCCGTCCAGCGCGGCCAGCGCGGGCCCGGGACGATTCAGGCGCGTGGTCGTGTCTATCATCACGCGGTAGCCGTCCACGTCCAGAAGGTTCTTCTTCAAGGCCGCCGACAGGATGCCCACGCCCAGGCCCTTGCCCAGGATCAGCACGTCGCCCGCGCGCGCGTCGGCATTGCGCTTGATCCTGCCCGGATGCACCAGCCCCATCGCGGCCAGGCCATAGATGGGCTCGACCGAATCGATGCTGTGGCCCCCGGCCACCGGAATGCCCGCGTCCGCGCAGACCGATTCGCCGCCCCGCAGGATCTCGGCAATGACGCCGTGCGGCAGCACGTTGATCGGCATTCCCACGATGGCAAGCGCCATGATCGGCGTGCCGCCCATCGCATACACGTCCGACAGCGCGTTGGTCGCGGCGATGCGGCCGAAATCGAAGGGATCGTCCACGATGGGCATGAAGAAATCGGTGGTGGCGATGAGCGCCTGCTCGTCGTTGAGCCAGTACACCGCCGCATCGTCGGCGGTTTCCGTGCCCACCAGCAGGTTCGGATAACTGGCCGCCGGGCCAAAGCGCGCCAGCAGCGCCGACAGCACGCCGGGCGCGATCTTGCAGCCGCAGCCGCCGCCATGCGACAGCGAGGTCAAGCGCGGCACATTCGTGGACGCTACATCCTGGGTCATCTCGGTCTCCGTGAGTCGGTCGAAAAAGGATAGCACCGCCCCCGCGATTGGCCCTATGATCAATCGCAGCATGCAGCAACGGACGGCCGCCCGGCCACGGGCGCACCGACAGCCAATCTTCACCGTGCGTGGGGGCTTTATGGACCGCCGACACTTTCTCCGTTTCTCGGGCGCCCTGTGCGCCGCCACCGCCGCGCTGCCTCATGCCGCGCGCGCCCAGCAAACTCCCGTCGCCACCGCGTGGCGCACCTACGAGCTGACCACCGCCGTCAGCGTCAACGAAGCCGCCCCGCATACCCGCATCTGGCTGCCTGTGCCTTATGCGACGGACACGTCCTACCAGCGCGGCGTGCAGAACACCTGGCAGGTCAGCGCCGGCGGCGCGGCGGCGCTGATGCAGTCCCCGGGCTACGGCGTGCAGATGCTCGCCGTCCAATGGCCCGACGCGCAGGGCCCGCGCACCGTCACGCTGACCAGCCGCGTCCAGACCCGCAACCGCCGCGTCGACCTGACCCAGCCGCCGCCCGCCGATGCCGCGCGCGAAAGCCCCGCCGCGCTGCGCGAATTCCTGCAGCCCACCGCCCTCCTGCCCACCGACGGCATCGTCAAGACCACCGCCGACCGCATCACCCAGGGCCACCAGGGCGACCTGGCGCGCGCCCGCGCCATCTACGACTGGGTCGTCGTGAACACCTGCCGCACGGCGTCCACGCGCGGCTGCGGCACGGGCGACGTGCGCTACATGCTCACGGCCAACGACCTGAACGGCAAATGCGCGGACATCAACGCGCTCTTCGTGGCGCTCGCCCGCGCGGCCGGCATCCCGGCGCGCGATGCCTACGGCGTGCGCGTGGACAACTCGCAACTGGGCTACAAGAGCCTGGGCAAGGCCGGCGACATCACCCGCGCCCAGCACTGCCGCGCCGAGTTCTATGCCGCCGGCCATGGCTGGATTCCCGTGGACCCCGCCGACGTGCGCAAGGTCATGCTCGAAGAGCCGCCGGGCGAACTGCCCCTGACCGACGCCAAGGTGCGCGCCGCGCGCGTCATGCTGTTCGGCGCGTGGGAGATGAACTGGGTCGCGTACAACCACGGCCACGACGTCGTGCTGCCGGGCACCGCGCACGGCCCCGTCCCCTTCCTGATGTATCCCAACGGCGAAACCGCCGCGGGCCGCCTGGACAGCCTGGACCCCGACAGCTTCAGCTACCGCATCACCGCCAGGCCCCTCGCCATCTGATCGCCCGGCCCGCCGGAGTCCGCCCGTGATCACCCGCCGCCGCCTCCTGCAAACCGGCCTGGCGCTCGCGGCCCTGCCCGGCTGGGCCGGCGCCGCCAGCGACTCGGCCCTCAAGACCGCGACCGGCCCGGACTGGGCGCCCTGGACCGGCCCCACGCCGCCGCTCGTCCTGCCGGATCTGTCCGGGCGCGAACAAAAGCTCTCGGCCTGGCGCGGCAATGTGGTCATCGTGAGCTTCTGGGCCACGTGGTGCGACCCGTGCCGGGATGAAATCCCCATCATGTCCACCATGGCCAAGCGCCACCGCGAAGAAGGGCTGCGCCTCATCGCCGTCAACGTCGGCGACTCGCCCGCCAAGATTTCGGCGTTCCTGAAAAAATGGCCGGTGGCCGGCACGGTGCTGCATGACCGCAACAGCAGCGTATCGAAGAAATGGGATGCCGCCGGGCTGCCTGCCAATTACCTCATCGACCGCACAGGCACGGTCAGGTACTGGCACCTGGGCGAACTGGATTGGAAATCGCACAGCGTGGGCGGCGTGGTGACGCGCATGCTGCGCAGCTAAAGCCTGCAGCATCACGACGCAAGACGCCCCCCCAACAGAATGCCAGGCAAACCGCCCTCCCCAGCAATCGCCCGATCCCTCACCGCCCCAGCACGTGGCGGCGCGGGGTCCGTGTTGCGGGCCGTTTAGATAGCGCCCGGCGGAATCCGAAGGGAGCCGAAGGCGGACGAGGATGAGTACGGGGAAGGCCGGAGCGAAGGCTCCGGACCGCTATCGGAGGCCCGCAACGCGGACCCCGCGACGCCGCGGGCGGCAGAAGAACACCCCAACGGTAAAAAAAACCGGCGGAAGGCAGCAGGAGTCGAACCTACCTGGGAACGTCTGACGCCCCCAACCGGGTTTGAAGCCCGGCCGTGCCGCCGGGCACGGATGCCTTCCCTGGCGGACCGCCTATGATACCGGCTCGGCGGACGGCTGCGACGCCGCGTACGCGCTTTCGCCGCGCAGCACGTGCGTGTCCCGCACCCGCCGCGTGTATCCCACGCGGTCGAAGAACTCCAGGATCTGGATCGCGCGCTTGCGCCCCAGCCCCGTCGCATCCCGGAACACCGCCGCATTCAAGCCTGGCGGCTGGCCGGCCAGGTCCGCCGCCAGCGCCGCCAGCTTGCGCACCTGATCGCGGTGATAGAACAGATCCTTGACCACCTGCGCAACGTCCCCGCGCCGCACCAGCTTGCGCAGCAACTGGCGCACGCCGTCCTCGGACGCGTTCTGCATCTTCGCCAGGTCGCGCACCCACGGCGGATCGAAGGCGCCTTGCGCCAGGAGCGGCAGCAGCCGCGCCGCCAGCGCGGACTCCGCTTCCGCCAGCGTGGCCGTGTGCGACGGCAGATGCAGCCACGGCCCATTGCGCGAGATACGTCCGTCGCGCTGCAATTCGTCCAGCAGCGACGTCCAGAGCGCCTCCGGCATCGCCGGGATCGCCATCCGGCGCAAGCGCGCCCCATCAGGACCCGGCTCGTCCGGCGCCCCCTGGTGGAACGCCGCCAGCGCCTGCTCGACCCGTTCGCGCAGCGCCTCCCAATGCGCGCGCCGAATCAGCGTGCGCGGCGCCTGCGCATTGCGCGACGCGATCCACAGCGCGCCCTCGGGCGCCGCGATCTCGCTCACGGGCCTGCCCGTCAGCCGCTGCAACGCCGCCTCGTCCAGGCCCAGCGGCGCCTGCGCCAGCACCGGCGGCAGGCCGGCGCCGTCCAGCATCTGGGTCAGCGCCTGCAACCCCGCCAGCCGCGACGCCGCGCGGCGCTTCCTGTCCGGCGCATTCGGATCCAGCACCCGGCCGCCGCCGACCGTGCGCGTCGCCTGCGCATTGCGCACGATGTAGCGGTCGCCCGGCATGGCGCAGACCGGCTCGTCGAACACCAGTTGCACCCAGCCCGACTGCCCCGGCGCCAGCGACTCCGCGCTGATCGGCACCGCGTGCGCCACATGGCGCGCCGCGCCGATGTGCACGTGCAGCGGCGCCCACGCGCGCACCGGCGCATCGGCCGACGGCAGCAGCGACAGCGCCACGTCCACATGCCGCGACGGCAGGAAACAGCGCACGTCCGCGATCCAGTCGCCGCGCGCGATCGCGCTCTTGTCGATGCCGGCCAGGTTCAGCGCGCAGCGCTGTCCGGCCGCGCCCGTCTCGCTGGGCTGGTTCTGCGCGTGGATGCCGCGCACCCGCACCCGCGTGCCCGCGGGCATCAACCGCAGGTCGGCCGCGTCGTCGTCCGCGCGGACCAGCCCGGCATGCGCCGTGCCGGTCACCACCGTGCCGTGGCCGGACAGCGTGAACACGCGATCCACCGCCAGCCGGAACAGGCCCGACGCCTCGCGCCGCGCCACCGCCTGGGCCTGCGTGTGCAGGTAGGCCTTCAGTTGCGCCACGCCCGCGTCATCGGGCTGCGCCGCGTTCGTGCCGAACACGGGCGCGTCTTCCAGGAACGTGCCCGCCGCCAGCGCCGCGATCTCGCCGCGCACCGCGGCCAGTTGCGCCGCATCCGCGCGGTCCGTCTTGGTCAGCGCCACCGCGCCGCGCGCCACGCCCAGCATCGACAGGATGGCCAGATGCTCGCGCGTCTGCGGCATCACGCCGTCGTCCGCGGCCACCACCAGCAGCCCGAAATCGATCCCGCTGGCGCCGGCCGCCATCGTATGCACCAGCTTTTCGTGGCCCGGCACGTCGATGAAGCCCAGCACGTCGCCATTGGCGAGCGGCGTATAGGCATAGCCCAGTTCGATCGAAATGCCGCGCGCCTTCTCTTCCTTCAGGCGGTCCGTGTCCACGCCCGTCAGCGCGCGCACCAGCGTCGTCTTGCCGTGGTCGATATGCCCCGCGGTGCCGACGATCATGCCAGCGGCTCCGCCAGCTGCGCCGAAAAGTCGGCCTCGTCGCGTGCTTCCAGGCAGCGCAGATCGAGCCACAGCGCATCATCGGCGATGCGCCCGATCACGGGCACCGGCAGGCGCCGCAGCAGCGTCTCCAGCCGGTCCAGATGGCGGCCCGGGCGGCCGCTGCCCGCGTGGCGCACCGCCAGTCCATAACTGGGAAGCTGGTCGATCGGCAGCGCGCCGCTGCCGATCTGGCTGAACATCGGCACTGCTTCCACCGCGTAGCCCGGGCCCGCCGCATGCGCCAGCACGCCGCGCAGCCGTTCGGCCTGCGGCTGGATATCGCGCAGCGGCCGCGTCAACAGGCGCAGCGTCGTCAGCCGCTGGGCCAGGAACTCCGGCGCGCGGTACAGGTGCAGCACCGGCTCCAGCGCGGCCAGCGTCAGTTTGCCCACGCGCAGCGCACGCTTGAGCGGATTTTTCTTGATCTTGCGGATCAGGTCGGCGCGGCCCACCAGCAGGCCCGCCTGCGGTCCGCCCAGCAGCTTGTCGCCGCTGAAGGTGACCAGGTCGGCCCCGGCCGCGATGGTCTCGCGCACCGTGTCTTCCTTGGGCAGTCCGAACTGCGTCAGGTCCACCAGCGTGCCGCTGCCCAGGTCCACCGTGGCGGGCAGGCCGCGCGCGTGCGCCATCGCCGCCACCTCGGCGACCCCCACGCTTTTGGTGAAACCCGTCACCGCGTAGTTGCTGCAATGCACCTTCATCAGCATCGCGGTGCGCGGGCCGATGGCGTTGTCGTAGTCGGCCGCGTGCGTGCGGTTGGTGGTGCCCACTTCGACGAGCTTGGCGCCCGCCCGCTTCATGATGTCGGGGATGCGGAACGCGCCGCCGATCTCGACCAGTTCGCCGCGCGACACCACCACCTCGCGCCGGTCCGCCAGCGCGTTGAGCATCAGCAGCACGGCCGCGGCATTGTTGTTGACCACGGTCGCGGCCTCGGCGCCCGTCAGCTCGCACAGCAGGTCGTCGATGAGGTCATCGCGGTCGCCGCGCCCGCCGCTGTCCAGGTCGAACTCCAGGTTGGCGGGCGTGGTCAGGGCGCGCAGCACCGAGGCCACCGCCTCGTCGGGCAGCAACGCCCGCCCGAGATTCGTGTGCAGCACGGTCCCGGTCAGGTTGTAGACGGCGCGCAGGCGCGGCTGGGCCGCCTTGTCCAGCGCCGCCGACGTGCGCGCCGCCACCGCGGCGGCGTCCAGCTCATGGCGCGGCAGCTCACCATCCAGCGCGCGCCGGCGCAGGGCATCGAGTTCGCGGCGCAGCGCGGCGACCACCTGGGTGCGGCCATGCGCGTCCAGCGCCGGGCGCAATGCCTCGGCATTGAGCAGGCGGTCCAGCGAGGGAATGTCGGACGCCGCGGCCCGGCTGGCGCCGGACAGTTGATCTGCCATGCGAGACTCCGTCATCGAGACGCCCTAGTCCTGGGCGCCGTGCCACAGCAGCGGATTGCCGCTGGACCGCGAATAGCCCGCCTCGCCCACCAGCACGTCCAGCATCAGGCTGGCCAGATCGTCGGCCACCGGCTCCACGTACAGGTCCTTGTCCTGGTAGAAGATCTTGCGGTAGGTATGGCAGTTGTCACAGGTCTCGGCCTTGATGGCGGGCGTGCGGCCCTCGATGGCCTGGTACGCGACCTTCTCCACGTCCTCGCAGTGCGAGCACTTCACGCGCACCATGTGCCACTGCGTCGCGCACAGGCTGCAGCACAGATAGCGGTAGCCCTCGTACTGGCCGCCCACGCGCACGATGCTGGCGACCGGCAGGCTGCCGCACACCGGGCACACGCCAAACGGGCTGGCGACGGGGAGCTGCCGGGGATCGAAGCGGCTGGCCAGGTCGGTCCAATAGACCTGCAGCGCCGCCATCACGAACGGCGCGGCGGCGCTGTCCACGCCCTGGTCCTGTTCGGACAGCACAGCCTGGGCCAGATCTTCGAGCGATTCGGTGTCGGCCTCGCGCGCGCGGTTCAGCGCGGCGCAGACCTCGATGGCCTCGGCCGGCACGCCCGGCGCACGCGACACGTCGTCCAGCAACTGACCCAGGATGCGGCGCCACAGCGGGTCGCGCGGCCAGCCCACGGCCTGCAGCGGCGGCATGCCGTGCGCCTGGGCCAGCGCGATGCGGTCTTCGGTGGCTTGCGGCGCCGCGCAGTCCTTCAGGGCGCGATGCTGGGCATCGACCAGGTGCGCCATCAGCAGCAGGTAGTCGCCCACCGGATTGCCCTCGGCAAGCTGACGCAGGCGGGCGGCCCGCACGGCGAAGACGGAATCCCGCTCCGGCAGGGTGATGCGGGGAATGGCGTTATGGTCTAGCGCTTCGATTTCGCCACGCGGAAGAATTCGCTGCAATTCTCGTCTCCAGAGAAACAAACACGGCTGCCAGCCTCCGGGGAGGATAGCAGCCGTGCGATCACGACATGCCGGCCCTGAAAAAAGGGCCGTGTGAGGCAGGGAGCGACCGCGCCGCGCGCGGGACTACTTTTTCACCTGCTCCCGGAACCAGGCGCGATGGTGCTTCCACGCCCAGCCGGCGGTGACATAGCCGCGCAGCATCGCCGTGAGCGACCCCTTTACCCAGATCGCCGCGTAAATATGCACAATGATCGCGCAAATCAGCACCAGCGCACAAACCGCATGCACCACCGACGCGGCGCGGACCACCCAGATCGGGAAATAAAACGCGAAGTACTCGCGCCAGATCACGATGCCGCTGACCATCAGCCCCAGCATGCACAGGATCAGCACGTAGAAGAGCAGCTTCTGGCCCGCGTTGTACTTGCCGACCTCGGGCAGCTTTTCTTCGCGGTTCTCGACCACGTCGTCAAGCTGCCTGAGCCACTGGCGGTCCGCGCGGGTCAGCAGGTTGTGGCGCCACATGTGCCCGGCGAACACCGCAAAGCAGGCGAACATCACCACCCCGATGAAGGGATGCAGGATCCGCGTCCAGGGACCGCCCCCGAAGAGGTTGGTCAGCCAGTACATGGACGGATGAAACAGCGCCAGCCCGGACAAGGCGAGCAGGATGAACGTGAGCGCGATGATCCAGTGGTTGGTGCGCTCGCCGGGCGTGTAGCGCTTGATCAGGCGATAGCGGCGGTCTTCATTCATGGCGCACCTCTTCTTCGGCCCTGCGTTCGTCTTCCTCGGTCACTTCATTGCGGCCGACCCGCGCATAGTGGAAAAAGCCCGCCAGCGCGGTCAGCGCCATCGCGGCCAGGCCCAGCGGCTTGGCCAGGCCCTTCCACAGCGACACCATGGGACTGACCCGCGGATCGGCGGGCAGCCCGTGGTAGAGCCCCGGCTGGTCGGCATGATGCAGCACATACATGACGTGCGTGCCGCCCACGCCCGCCGGGTCGTATACCCCGGCCTGCGCAAAGCCGCGCGACTTCAGGTCCTCGACGCGTTCGGCGGCATGCTGGTGCATGTCGTCCTTGGTGCCGAAGACGATGGCGCCGGTGGGACAGGCCTTGACGCAGGCCGGCTCCATGCCGACGGCCACGCGGTCCGAGCACAGCGTGCACTTGTATGCCTTGTGGTCTTTCTTGGAAATGCGCGGCACGTTGAACGGACAGCCGGTGATGCAGTAGCCGCAACCGATGCAGTTTTCTTCGTGGAAGTCCACGATGCCGTTGTTGTACTGGATGATGGCGCCCGGCGACGGACAGGCCTTCAGGCAGCCCGGCTCCGCGCAGTGCATGCAGCCGTCCTTGCGGATCAGCCATTCCAGGTCGCCGGCGGGGTTCTCGAATTCCGAGAAGCGCATGACGGTCCAGGAATGCTCGGTGAGGTCGGCCGGGTTGTCGTAGACGCCCACGTTGACGCCGATCTCGTCGCGCAGGTCGTTCCACTCCATGCAGGCGCTCTGGCACGCCTTGCAGCCGATGCACTTGGAGACGTCGATCAGCTTGGCCACCGAGCCCGTGACGGGTTCACGGATGCCGGGCGGCGGCGTGGTGGTGGCGGAGCGCCGCTTGATGTCTAGGGATTGCATGGACATGTCGGTTCTCCTATACCTTTTCGACCTTCACCAGGAACGACTTGAATTCCGGCGTCTGGGAATTGCCGTCGCCCACGAATGGCGTCAGGGTGTTGGCAAGGAAGCCCGGCCGGGCGATGCCCACGAAGCCCCAGTGGATGGGAATGCCGACCTGGTGCACCGTCTTGCCCTCGATGGTGAGCGGACGGATGCGCTTGGTGACGAGCGCCACGGCCTTGATGTAGCCGCGGTTGGAGGTCACCTTGACGCGTGACCCGTTGGGGATGCCCAGTTCCTTGGCCAGCGCCTCGCCGATCTCCACGAATTGCTCGGGCTGGAGAATGGCGTTGATGCGGACGTTCTTGGTCCAGTAGTGGAAGTGCTCGGTCAAGCGGTACGTGGTGGCCACGTAGGGGAAGTTGTCCACCGTGCCCATCGCCGCGAGGTCATCCTTGAAGATGCGCGCGGCCGGATTGCTGGTGACACCCTTGGCCTTCGGATGCAGCGGGTTGTACCCCAGCGGGTTTTCGAAAGGTTCGTAGTGTTCCGGGAAGGGTCCTTCGGCCATGCTGGCCCGCGCAAAGAAGCGCGCCACGCCTTCGGGGTTCATGATGAACGGCCCCATGCCGCCTGCCGGGTTTTCGTCGCCCTTGAAGTCGGGGATGTCGGCGCCGGCCCAGATCTTGCCGTTCCAGGCGATGAGCTGGCGCCGCGGATCGAACGGCTTGCCTTCGAGGTCGCACGAGGCGCGGTTGTAAAGGACCCGGCGGTTGGCCGGCCACGCCCAGGCCCAGTTCAGGGTCTGGCCGATGCCGGTGGGGTCGCTGTTGTCGCGGCGCGCCATGAGGTTGCCGGCCGGCCCCCAGGCGCCGGCGAAGATCCAGCAGCCGCTGGCGGTGGAGCCGTCGTCGCGAAGCTCGGCAAAGCCGGCGAGCTGCTCGCCGCCGCGGCGCATGATCTTGGTGGGGTCCTTGGGATCGGCCAGGTCCACCAGCGCCCTGCCCGCGTATTCCTTGGCCAGTTCCTCGGCCGTGGGATTCTGCGGATTGGAATACGGCCACGACAGGTTGACGATGGGATCGGGGTACTTGCCGCCTTCGTCCTGGTACATCTTGCGCAGGCGCGTGAACAGCAGCGCCATGATCTCGATGTCGCTCTTGGCTTCGCCGGGGGGCTCGGCGCCCTTCCAGTGCCATTGCAGCCAGCGGCCGGAATTGACCAGCGCGCCGTCTTCCTCGGCAAAACAGGTGGTGGGCAGGCGAAAGACCTCGGTCTGGATCTTGGACGGATCCACGTCGTTGGCCTCGCCGGCATTGCGCCAGAACTCCGAGGTCTCGGTGACCAGCGGGTCCATGATGACCAGGAACTTGAGCTTGGCGAAGCCATCGTTCAGCTTGGCCTTGTTGGGCGCGGCGGCCAGCGGGTTGAATCCCTGGGCGATGTAGCCGTTCATCTTGCCCTGCACCATGAGCTCGTAGACCTGCAGCATGTCGTAGAGCTTGTCCAGCTTGGGCAGGTAGTCGAACGCCCAGTTGTTTTCGGCCGTGGCCGCGCCGCCCCACCAGGCCTTCATCAGGCTGACGTGGAACTTGTGATAGTTCTGCCAGTAGCTGAGCTGGTTGGGACGCAGCGGCTTGAGCGTGCGCGTGTCGATGTACTTGGCGTAGTCCTGCTCCGGCTCGTTGGGCAGCGTCATGTAGCCCGGCAGCAGGTTCGACATCAGGCCCAGGTCGGTCAGGCCCTGGATGTTCGAGTGCCCGCGCAGCGCATTCATGCCGCCGCCGGCGATGCCGATGTTGCCCAGCAGCAGCTGCACCATCGCGCCGGTGCGGATGATCTGCGAACCGATGGAGTGCTGCGTCCAGCCGAGCGCGTAGAGGATGGTGGCGGCGCGGTTGGTGGTGGCCGTGGACGCCAGCAGTTCGCACACCGTCAAAAACTTGTCCTTGGGCGTGCCGCAGACGCTTTGCACCATGTCGGCGGTGTAGCGCGAATAATGGTTCTTGAGCAGTTGGTAGACCGTGCGCGGATGCTGCAGCGTGGGGTCGGTCTTGACGTAGCCGTCCTCGCCGCGCTCGTAGTCCCAGCTCTGCTTGTCGTAGGTGCGTTTTTCGGCGTTGTAGCCCGAATACAGCCCTGCGTCGAACGCGAAATCCTCGCGCACCAGGAAGGAAAAGTCGGTGTAGTTGCGCACGTACTCGTGCTGGATCTTGTCGTGATCCAACAGGTACTTGATGACGCCACCCAGGAAGATGATGTCGGTGCCGGTGCGTATGGGCGCGTAGAAGTCCGCCACGGATGCCGAGCGCGTAAAGCGCGGATCCACGACGATCAGCTTGGCCTTGTTATGGGCCTTGGCTTCGGTGACCCATTTGAAGCCGCACGGGTGCGCCTCGGCGGCATTGCCGCCCATGATCAAAACTATGTCCGCGTTCTTGATGTCGACCCAATGGTTCGTCATCGCTCCACGGCCAAACGTCGGGGCAAGACCTGCCACCGTCGGGCCATGTCAGACACGGGCTTGGTTGTCGAATGCCAGCATCCCCATGCTGCGCACAGTCTTGTGCGTGATGTAGCCGACCTCGTTGCTGCTTGCCGAGGCCGCCAGCATGCCGGTGGTGACCCACCGGTTGACGGTCTTGCCGTCCGCGGTCTTCTCGACGAAGTTCGCGTCGCGGTCGGCCTTCATGAGCTTGGTGATGCGGGTGAGGGCTTCGTCCCAGGACATCCGCACCCACTTGTCCGAACCGGGCGCCCGGTATTCCGGGTACTTCAGGCGGTTGGGACTGTGGATGAAGTCGATCAGGGCCGCGCCCTTCGGACAGAGGGTGCCGCGGTTGACGGGGTGGTCGGGGTCGCCTTCGATGTGCATGATGCTGGCGCGCGCGTTCTTCGAGCCATCGCCCAGGCCGTACATCAGCAAACCACAGGCCACCGAACAGTAGGGACAGGTGTTGCGCGTTTCTGTCATGCGCGCAAGCTTGAACTGGCGCACTTCGGCCATGGCCGTACCGGGGGCTACCCCCAGCATGGCCAGGCTGGAGCCTGCCAGGGTTGCACCGGTCACCTTGAAGAACTGGCGGCGATTCATGTTGACCATGAAGCACTCCTCTCCGGGTGTATGAAGGAAGCGGGAATTTCCTGGACGAAAAGCCCTACGACTTCCAAGGGAATTTGAGCAAGTATAGGCCTACGAATTGGGCGCGTCATGCTGCGCGCAGCGCGCGGTTTTGGCGTCGGTCCGAGATTTGGCGCGTAAATGCGCCTTCTTCGCGGAATTTGCGGCACTGCGGCGCTGCTACGATGGCCGGCGGCCGCGGTGTTTCCGCCGGCCCCGTCCGCCCGCGGCCCACGCTGCCGCCTTTCATTTGTTCCGCATGACCGTTGGAGCGCCGATGCGCCGCCTTGCCCCCCTGGCCCTGTTGCTGGCCGCCGCCCACTTCGCCCTGACGCCGCCCGGCCTCGCCCAGGCGGCGCCCGCTAAGCCGACGCCGGCCGCCGCCGCGACCGAGGCGGCCCAGCAGGCGGCGATGGAAGGCTATCTGTATTTCTACCCGCTGGTCACCATGGACCTGACCCGGCGCCAGTTCACCCACCCGGCGCGCGGACAGGCTGGCGCGCCGGCCAACACGTTCCTGCATGGGCGCACCTTGCCCCGCGCGGGCGACGCCGCGCCGTGGGCCAATCCCGACATGCTGCGCAGCACGGGCTGGGTCGACCTGACGGCCGGGCCCGTCGTGCTGTCCGTGCCCGACACCCAGGGCCGGCGCTACACGCTGACGCTGCTGGACATGTGGACGGACGTGTTCGCCACGCTGGGCTCGCGCAGCACCGGCACGGCCAAGAGCCATACCGCCATCGTGCCGCCGGGCTGGCGCGGCGTGCTGCCTTCCGGCATGGCGCGCATCGACGCGCCCACGGTCCACGTCTGGGCCAGGACGCTGATCCAGGCCGACGGCCCCGCAGACCTGGCCGCGGCCAACGCGCTGCAGGACGGTTTCGTCCTGACGCCGCTGGCGCAGTGGAACCTGCCCGCGCAGGCGCCGCGGCCGAAGGCCGACCCGTCGCTGGACCTGAACATTCCGGTGCGCGAGCAGGTGGACGCAATGCCGACCGACGCTTTCTTCACCTACGCCTCGGAATTGCTGCGCAAGCACCCGCCGCACGCCACGGACCAGCCGGTGCTGGCCCTGCTGCGGCGCGTGGGGCTGGTGCCCGGCAGGCCCTTCGATTTCGACAAGCTCGATCATTCCGCCAAGCAGGGCATGCGCCGCGGCGTGCGCGCCGCGCGCGAACGCATGGAGGCCGCGGCCGGCCAGTCCCTGCGCGACGCGAACGGCTGGCTGCGGGAAACGGCCAGCGTCGGCGTGTACGGCAATGCCTGGCTGCAACGCGCGCTGGCCGCGCAGGCGCAGCCGGGCAGCGGCCTGCCGGAAGACCTGACCGTGCTGGTGCTGGCCACCGACAGCGA
Source organism: Achromobacter sp. MFA1 R4 (assembly GCF_900156745.1). Classification (NCBI taxonomy): domain Bacteria; kingdom Pseudomonadati; phylum Pseudomonadota; class Betaproteobacteria; order Burkholderiales; family Alcaligenaceae; genus Achromobacter; species Achromobacter sp. MFA1 R4. Next base: position 1,660,479 of record NZ_LT707065.1, read on the forward strand.
TGGCGCCCTGCTGGACGGCGCGCACCGCTATACGCTGCATTTCGACGGCGACCAACTGCCCGGCTCGGGCGCGCTGTGGTCCTTGGCTGCCTATGACGCCCAGGGCATGCCCGTGCCCAATCCGGTCGACCGCCACGCGCTCGGCAGCCGCGACCCGCTGCGCGTCAACGCGGACGGCTCGCTGGATCTGATCTTCAGCCACGCCGCGCCGCCGCCCGAGGACCAGTCCAACTGGCTTCCCATCCCCGGGGCGGGTCCGGTGGGCATGCTGCTTCGCGTCTACGCGCCGGGCCCGGCGGTGCTGGACGGCTTGTGGACGCCGCCCGCCGTGCTCCGGGATGCCCCCGAGGCGGCCGCGCAGGCGGACGAGGCGGCGCAGGCCGAGGGCGGAGCCGCCCCGCAGGCGGCGGACGCGATGCCCGCGCCCGCTTCGCCCCCGCAACCCGCGCCCGCCACGTCGGATCCGGTCGCGCCGCCCGCCAAGAAACCCTGAAAGGCGCGCCGCTTAAGGCCTCATGTCAGCCGCCAGCCGCTACCATAGACGTTTTATTCACGAACGAGCCGCCCGCCATGGACGACGCCTTTAGCCACCAATTGTCGATGACCATCCTGATGACGCCGGACATGGCGAACTTCTCAGGAAACGTACACGGCGGAACCATCCTCAAGTATCTGGACCAGGTGGCCTACGCCTGTGCCAGCCGGTACGCCGGCCAATATGTCGTGACCCTGTCGGTCGACCAGGTGGTGTTCCGCGAACCGATCCACGTGGGCGAGCTGGTGACGTTTCTGGCGGCGGTGAACTACACCGGCCGCACGTCGATGGAAATCGGCATCAAGGTGGTCACCGAAGACATCCGCAAGAAGCTGGTGCGCCACACCAACAGCTGCTATTTCACAATGGTGGCGGTGGACGACAAGGGCGCCCCGACCGCGGTGCCGCCGCTGGAACCCCGCACGCTCGAAGAAAAGCAGCGCTTCAAGGCGGCCGGCCTGCGGCGCGAGCTGCGCCAGGAAATGGAACGCCGGCACGGCGAAATCAAGCGCGAGACCACGCACGACGCGCCCGGCGCCTGACGGCCCCATCGCGGCCCGCAAGCCGCCATCCGGCCCGCGCCAGATTCCCCCGCCTTCAGGACACCCTGCGGCGGGGGTTTTTCATGCGCGCTCCACGCCGGCCGGCGGCGCGGGCGGCGCGGCGGCGGGCTCGCGGTCGCGGCCGACCATGCGCTTGAGGCCCAGCCATTGCTGCGACCAGAAGCCCTGGCCGTAGTCGCGCGCGCCCAGTTCGGCCTGCTGGTCGTGGATGCCGGTCGGGCCGTAGCCCACGCCAAAGCGCGCGGTGCGGAACAGCACGTCCCAGATCGGAAACAGCGCGGCGAAGTTGTAGCCGCCCACCGGCCCCGGCGACGAGGCGTCGTAGGCGATGGAATGGTGGTGCCGATGAAAACGCGGGCTGACCAGCAGGCGTTCGCCCAGCGCGCCGAAATGCATGCGCAGGTTGGCGTGCGAGAAGCTTTGCGCAAGCTGGGTGATGGCGACCACCATCACGAACTGCGCCGGCGGCACGCCCACGAGCTGCGACACGAATACGACCAGCACGTCGCGCAGCATGTCGTCCAGCAGATGGTTGCGGTCGTCGCTCCAGATGGTCATCTGGCGCTGGCTGTGATGCACCGCGTGCAGCGCCCAGAGCCAGCCGTAGCGGTGCTGCGCGCGATGGTAGAAGTAGTCGACCGCGTCGAACAGCAGCAGGTAGATGATGAGGCTGACCCAGGCCTTGTCGGTCACGCCGGGCCAGTACTGGTCCAGCTGGAACGGCGCGAAGCCCCACACGTGGAGCTGGCCGAAGATGCTGTCCCAGAACGGATCGATGGTGAAGAACAGCAGGAGCCGGAACGCGCCCAGGCGGTGGATCAGCGTGTACAGCACGTCGATGCCGATCTGGCGGCGGTCGGTCACCGGCTCGACGGGGCGCAGGCGCTGCAGGGGGCCGAAGACCAGCACCAGCACCGCGACCTGCAACAGCCCCACCAGCAGCCACATGGTGGCGTCGTAGCCGTCCTCGATGAAGTTGCTCATGCCCAGGTGGAACAGCGCGGGCTGAATCGCCGTCTCGAAGAGCCATTGCTGGCAGTCCCCGAAGAGTTGGCTAAGCGTATCCATGTTCAGTGATGCGTGGCGATCCAGTCGCGATAGGCCGGATGGGTGTTCAAGGTAGCGAAACAATAGCCCTTGCGCTGCAAACCTTCAATCAGCGGTTCCAGCACGGCGGGCGCCCAGGGATCCTGGCGCGACCAGATGCCCAGGTGGGCCAGCAGGATGTCGCCGGGCTTGATGGTGCGCAGCGCCTGGTCCAGCAGTTTGGCGTTGGGGTATTTGTCGCTGGGCAGCTCGTCGCCCAGGAACCCGGCCGGGGACCAGCCCACGTGCTCGAAGCCGCAGGCCTTGGCCGCCTTGAGCAGCGCGGGCGAGGTCTTGCCGCCCGGGGCGCGGTACAGCGGCAGCATGTCCTTGCCCGTCATCTGGTGGAACCGGGCCACCGGACGCTTGATCTCGGCGCAGTACTGCTCGGCCGTCCATTCGGCGCGCTTGCCGGCGTCCGGGCCGGCGCTGGGCTTGACGCGGAACTTGCCGCCCGGCAGGTCGCCCTGCCAGTAGACGTGGTCGTAGGTGTGCGAGGCAAAGGCGTGGCCTTCGGCGGCACGCGCCTTCCACCAGGGCGCCCACACGTCGTCCAGGCTGGCGCCGTCGGTCAGCGTGCGTTCGTTGGCCAGGAAGAAGGTGACCTTGACCTGATGGCGCTTCAGCACGTCGGCGATCAGCGGCGCCACGCCCATGTGGCCGGTGTCGAAAGTCAGGTACACCGGCTTGTCGCAGGTGGCGGGCGGCGGGGCCGCGCCAACGGCCGAGGCCGACAGCGCAAGGCACAGGACCGCGCCGGCCCGGGCGCGCCAGGGCGCGGGCCGGCGCGTGCGCGCGGCGTGGGGACGGCTACCGGGTCGGCGCATGATTCAGCGTCCAGACGCCATGGGGCGACTTGCCCACCGGCACCTGATTGACGACCTTTTTCTGTTCCAGGTCCACCACGGTGAGTTTGCGCGCCCAGCGCGAGGTCACCAGCAGCGTCTTGCCGTCGGCCAGCACGTCCATGCAGTCCGGGCCGCCGGGCACCGGGAAGGTATCCACGACAGTGAGCGTCTGCAGGTCGATGCGGCTGATGGAATTGGCGGTGCGGTTGCTGACGAACAGGTGGCGGTGGTCGCCCTGCGCGCGGAAAGCGTGCGCGCCCGCCGCGGTCTGGATGCGCTTGACCAGCTTGGCCGGGCCGTTGCTGACGTCGTAGGCTTCGACGTAGGAGTCGCCGGTCAGCGCCACCAGCAGCGTCTTCTGGTCGGGCGTCAGGAACACGTCGGCGGGCGTTTTGCCCACCGGCACCGTCCACTTGGGCGTCTGCGTGGCCAGGTCGATGGCGATGAGCTGGTCGCTGTCCTGCAGCGTGACGTAGGCCGTCGTGCTGTGCTTGTCGATCATGATGTGGCTGGGCGTCTTGCCCGCCTGGATGCGCTTGACCAGCGTGAGGTCAAAGCCTTTTTCCAGGGGCTTCCAGGCATAGATGTCGATGTGGTCCAGGCGGTTGGCCGCCGTGACGAACCACTTCATGTCCGGCGAAAACTGCAACTGGTAGGGATCGACGATACCCGTCAGCGTGCGCTGCACGTCGCCCGTCTTGGGATCCATCAGGGTGATGGTGTCGCCGGTGGCGTTGGCCACCATGAGCGACTTTTCGTCGGGCGTCAGGTACAGGTGGTGCGGCTCCTTGCCGGTGGGCACCCGTCGCAGCTCCTTGTAGGTGGCCGGGTCGATGATGCTGACGTTGGCGTCCAGGGAATTGAGGACAAAGATCGGGGCGGAAGCCGCCGCGGCGCTAAGCGCCATCCCCACGCCGACAACGGCGCAGCGGACGAAATGCATGGGGTTCAATTTGAGGATCCGGCAAGGAGAAAACGGGCGGTCGCCCGATGCTCGCCATTTTAGGCACAGCCGCCTGACAAAAGGGCCACGCGCGGGGCGCGCCGGCGGCTTTGGCGACAAACGCATACGCCTGTTGCGACCCAGCAACAGGCGCGCGGAAAACGCGCCATACGGCCCCGAAAACCTACTTCGCGGACATGGGCTGGCCGCTGGCGTCGACCCAGTTTCCGTCGCGCAGGTCGCCCTCTCGCAAGGCCGCGGCGCGCGTCGCGGAAGACGGCCCCAGATCGCGTTCCAGCACGCCGCCTTCGGGGCCGACCACGAAGGTGCCGATCCCTGTCTGGCCGTAGCGCGCGGGCCAGGCGACAATCCGGTACGCGTTGCCTGCCGCGTCCGGGATGACCTTGTAGCGATAACCGAAATAGGCATCGTCCGCCGGCACGTCCGGCCCCATCGCCAGGGCATCCGGACCGAAAGCCTGCGGCGGCGCGTCGGGCAGCTCGGGCCAGTACAGGCCATCGCGTTCGCCGGGCCGGCTGACCAGCCGCATCGCGTAGCGTCCCTGCCCGACGCCCTGCCGATAGCGGGTCTGCGCGGCCTGAAGTTCCTGCAGGGTTTCGATGGTGGTCAATTCGTTGCGGTCGATGGCGCGACGCCGGATCTCCGCCTTGCCCGTCACCGGATCGAAACGCCATCCCTGGCCGGCGCGCACCAGCGGCACCGGCAGCGTCCATCCGGTATCGCCCACCGCCACCCAGGAGCGCCCGTCGTCGGCGACGATCTCGTGCTTGCGCACCCACGCCGCCAGATAGCGGTAGATGTCTTCCTGGTCGACGCCCCCCGGCACGAGCTGCCGGTGGTTCGGCCCCAGCACCTTTCTCAGGGCATCGACGTCATTCAAGGCCAGCGCGTCGGTGAACGCCTGCGCCGCGGCCTGGGCGCTGGGATAGACGGCCTGCGACCAGGCCGGGGCCGCGACACCGAGCGCCAGCGCCGACGCGGCGCACAGCACGCGCAAACGAGCAATCGTCATGGGAACTCCGCTGTTCATGGTGCTTATCTCCGGCCGCCGCCACCCCGGCCGCCGCCACCGCCGCCGCGGCTCGGCGCACCGCCTCCGCGATGCGGCGCGCTGGCGCCGGTGCTGCGGTGGGGGGCTGCGCCCCGGCTCACGTCACTGCGCTGGTTCTGCTGCCGCATGCGGTTGCCGTCGCCCGCGCCGCTCAGGGCGTTGCTGGTGTTGGTGGCGCGCGCCCGGTCGCGCGCGGCGGCCTCGTCGGCGCGCTGGCGCTGCGCCGCGGCCTGGCGGTCGTGTGTCGATACGCTGGAGGCGCGGTCCGGCTGGCGGTCCTGCGTCGAAACGCCGGAAGACCGGTTCTGCTGCCGGTCCTGCGTGGACACGCTAGCGCCGCGGTCACGGGCGCCCTGGCCGCCCTGCGGGCCTTGGCCTTGCGCGCGCCCCGCCGCCCCGTCGCCCCGGCTGCCCTGCTGCCCGCGGGCGCCTGCGTTGCCGGAGTGCCCGGCGATCGGCTGCCCGGTGCGCCCTTCGAAAGACTGCGCGGCGCGCTCGCGCGCCGCATCGCGCGAACCCGCCGCGGCGGCGCCTTGCCCCGCCTGCGCGCGGTTCTGCAAGCCGGCCTGCCGCTGGCTGTCGAACCGCTGGCGGCTGGCCTGGTCGGCATACGGCGCATTGCCGCGATTGGCGGCGTTGTGCTGCCACGTGGACCGGTTGTTGTTGACGTTGGTGCGGTCCAGGCGATTGTTGACGTTGATGTTGTTGTAGCGGTCCACGTCGATGTCGATGTCGCCGCGTCCCCAATCGGCGTCGCCCCACATCGAATTGATCGCCGCGACCCCCAACCCGAACCCGATGCCGGCGACCAGCGACGTCGCGAACATCGACCCCGGCGGCGGCGGATAGTAATAAGGGGGATACGAGGGATACGCCCAGGTGCCGTAGACCACCGTGGGGTTGTAGCTGGGCACGTAGACCACCTGCGGATCGGCCGGCTCGATCACCACGACGGTCTTCTCGTTCTGGGTGGTGGTCTTGACGGTCTGCTCGGGCGTGGATTTCAGGTTGCCAGCCTTCTGGGCCTGCGTACGCAGCCGCTGGACGGAATCCATGACGGCGTCCGGCTGCGCGAGAAAGGCATCGCCGACGGACTTCACCCAGGCCGGTTCGCGTCCCATCATGTCCATGACCGACGGGAAGGCAACGAGCGACTTGACGCTGGGATCCCAGGTTTCGGACTCGACCGCCCTGACGGCGTCGTCGCCGGACTGCGAGCTGTGCGCGGCCGACCATTTGGCGGCCGCCGCGATGTCGTCCGGATAGGTGGACCCCATGAGGATCTGCGACAGCAGCGCATCCGGGTACAGCGCCACGGGCGCCATCAGCTGGTCCAGCTGCGCATTGCTCAGCTTGGTCTGCGCCAAGGCGGGAAAACAGACGGACAGCCCCAGGCAGATCAGGCCGATGAACCACGTTTGCACTCGCCGCATTTCCGTTCTCCGCAAGCAAAGCATCAGCCACAAGCCAGGAGGGAACCGCCGGATCTCGCGAAATCAATATATGCCTAACCCCGCCGGTTTGGAAGGGCTGGCGCAGTGCGCCTTGCCTGCGCCTTTCGGACTACGCCCTCGCAGCGGACGGGACCGCCGCAGGCAGACTGGATTGCGCCCACAGCCGGGCCTATACTGGATTCGCCGTTGCTGGACAGTCCTTTTCCTAAAGGAGAGGCAACATGTACAGGCACTTGCTCATCGCCGTGGACGGTTCGCTGCTGTCGGAATCGGCATTCAAGCGCGCGCTCGTTTTCGCCAAGGAAATGGGCGCCACCCTCACCCTGCTGCGGGCCATCCCGGAAGACCATCTGCTGGTGTATCAAGCCGAGATGCTGGGCTCCACCGAAGGGCATTACACCGACCAGGCCCGCAAGAACGCGCAGGCGTATCTGGAAGGGCTGGAGGCCGAGGCGCGGCACGCGCTCGTGCCCTGCGAGGCCATCGTCACGGTCAACGACCACCCGCACGAGGCCATTGTCGATACGGCGCAAAAGCTGGGATGCGACCTGATCGTGATGGGCTCGCACGGACGCCACGGCATGACCGGATTCCTGTTGGGCAGCGAAACACAGCGCGTGCTGGCCCGCACGCGGTTGCCGGTGCTGGTATACCGCTAGGGACGCGGGGCGCGCTGCAAGCGCCAGGTCCGCGATGTCCGTGGCAGGCGGGCCGGCTCAGGCCGCCGCCAGTTCGTGCTGGAAGGTGAAGCTGTCCGCATACATGTGGTCCAGGCTGGCGCCGCGCTCGGCCAGCAGTTGCTTGGCCTGCCGGATCATGTCGGGCGCGCCGCACAGGTAGAAGGCATGCTCGGACAGGTCCTGGTGATCTTCCAGAACGGCGTGCTGCACGTAGCCGCGCCGTCCCGTCCACTCCTGGCCCGCGCGCGACAGCACCGGCACGAAATTGAATTCATACAGGCGGTCGGCCCAGCGCGCGATCTCGTCGCGCAGGTACAGATCGGCTTCGGTGCGCATGCCCCAATACAGGGTGACGGGCGGGCAGTCCTCGTTGTCCAGCAGGGATTCGAGGATGGCCTTGATCGGCGCGATGCCGGTGCCGGTGGCCATCATGATGAGCGGGCGCCAATCTTCCTCGTGATAGCTGAAAACGCCCAGCGGCGCTTCGATTTCCACCGGCGCGCCCGTGCCCGCCTGTCCCAGCCACTGGTCCGTGCAGCGCCCGCCCGGAATGCGCCGGATGTGGAAGTCGATCAGGTTGCCGGCGGGCGCCGAGGCCATGGAGAAGCTGCGCGTCGCGCCGTCCGGGAGCACGACGTTCATGTACTGGCCCGGCACGTAGTCCAGGCCTTCGCCGGGCAGGGCCAGCGTCAGATGGATGACGTCGTCGCAATAGGGCTGGATGCGATGGATCGTCGCGGGGATGCGGCGCGGCTCGGGGAACGCCTGCCGGCTGCTGGCGACGCTGATGCACAGATCGCCCGTCGGGCGAGCCTGGCACGCCAGCGCGTAGCCCTGTTCGGCCTCTTCGGGGGTGAGCGCCATGGGGAACTCGTCGTAGCGCACGGCGCCGGACGCGAGCTTGATGCGGCAGGTGCCGCAGCCGCCGAAGGTGCATTCGTGCGGCAGCTTCACCGCCGACCGCTGCGCGCCTTCCAGCACGGATTCGCCCGCTTCGACCTCGAAGGCCTCTTCGGTTTCCAGGATGTGCACGCGGTATGCCATGGCGCCCTCGCTTATTTCTTGATGTCCGCTTCGACCAGCACCTTCATGCCGCGCGGTTCCAGCAATTCGGCCAGCGCGGCCAGCGCCGCCAGGCCGGCTTTGGTGTCCTGCTCGCCGTTGCCGCCGCTCAGGCCCACGCCGCCGATCACCTCGCCGTTCACGACGATGGGAAAGCCGCCCACGAACACGGCGAACTTGCCGTCAAAGCTCCACTGGATGCCGAAGGCTTCGTTGCCGGGCAGCGCCGGGCCGTTGGGCGGGGTGTTGAACAGGTGCGTCGAACGCTTGTGCCCCGCCGCGGTGAAGGCCTTGTTCCAGGCGATCTGCGGGCCCGTGATGCGCGCGCCGTCCATGCGTTCGAGTGCGATCGGATAGCCGCCGTCGTCCACGATGCAGATCGATTCCAGCACGCCGATTTCCTGCGACTTGGCGATGGCGGCGCGCACCATGACGCGCGCTTCTTCGAGTTCCAGGCGATAGATCTGTTTCATTGCAAAGCCTCTGGTGGTGGGTTGGCCGTCAGCCGGCGCGGTAGACGGTCTTGATCTGCGTATAGAACTCCAGGCCCACGCGGCCCGATTCGCGGAACGTGGACGTGCTGGAGTGTTTCAGGCCGCCGAACGGCGCATTGATGAGGTTGCCGGTGGTGGTGCGGTTGATCTTGACGGTGCCGGCCTGGATGTCCCGGGCGAAGCGGTGCGCATACCGCGCGTCGGTGGTGGCGATGGCGGCCGACAGCCCGTATTCCGTGTCATTGGCCTGCGCGATGGCGTCTTCATAGCCGTCGACCTCGATCAAGGCGATGACCGGGCCGAAGATTTCTTCGCGCGCGATCCGCATTTTCTGGGTCACGCCGGCAAACAGCGCTGGCGTGACGTAATAGCCGCGGTCAAAGCCCGGCCCCGTCAGGCGGTCTCCCCCGTGCAGGTGCGTGGCCTCCTGCTTGCCCAGTTCGATGTAGCCCAGCACATTGTCGAGCTGCCGGGCAGTCGCCAGGGGACCCAGGTCGAAGTTGCCGTCCAGGCCGTTGCCGATGGTCAGCGTGCGGATTCTGGCCAGCAGCTTGTCCGTGTAGGCCTGGCTGACCTTGCGGTCGACCAGCACGCGGCTGGTGCCGGTGCAGGCCTGGCCGCTGAGCGAAAAGCCACCCTTGACCGCCAGGTCCACCGCGCGGTCCAGGTCGGCGTCGGCCAGCACGATCAGCGGATTCTTGCCGCCCAGTTCCATCTGGGTGCGGGTGGTCAGGCCCGCCGTCCGGTGGATCTGCTCGCCGGCCGCGGTGGAGCCGGTGAACGAAATGGCGCGCACCTGGCTGGCGGCGGTGATGGCCTGGCCCACGGCGCCGGCGGGGCCGGTCACGAAGTTCAGCACGCCCGGGGGCAGGCCGGCCTGCACGAAGGCTTCCGTCAGACGGTAGCCCGACAGCGGCGCGTCCGACGACGGCTTGAACACCACCGTGTTGCCCGTGATCAGTGCCGGCGCGATCTTGCGCGCGGGGATGGAGATGGGGAAGTTCCACGGGGAGATCACCGTCACCACGCCGAGCGGCTCGCGCTGGCTGTAGACGATCATGTCCGGGTCGTCGTTGGCGAAGGTTTCGCCCGTGAAGGACTGGCCCTCGACGGCGTAGAAGCGGATCGTCTGGGCGGACCGCAGGACTTCGTCCTTGGCGAGGTTCAGGCCTTTGCCCTCTTCGCGGGTCAGTTCGCGCGCGATGGCGTCGGCCTGGTCTTCCAGGTGCTGGGCCGCGCGGAACAGGATGGCGGCCCGCTTGGAGATCGGCATGTCGCGCCACGCGGCGAAGGCTGCGTCGGCCGCCCGGACCGCCTGCGCCGCGTCCTCGGCGTCCGACACCTGAAACAGTCCGACCACGTCGCGGGTGTCGGCCGGGTTGAGGTTCGGGGCGGTTTTTCCCGTGCCGCTGGGCATCCAGTTGCCGCCGATGTAGTTCATGAACACGTGCTGCGAGAGATCTTCCACGGGAGCGCTTCCTTGGTCGGGGCCGGCGTGGCCGGGGTGAGGCGTCTGAGCCAGGTTCAGAACATTGTATACTTTAATCACTTTGCGACGATCGGTGGAAACCCCACCCGCGCATCCAGCGAAAAGGCTCCCTGCCGGGAGCCTTACGCCTGGGAGGCCGGCGCCATCAACTCCAGATGAGCACCGCGCAGATGGTCGACACGGACAGGGCCAGCAGTACGGGCAGCAGGAGGGCGCGGACCAGGGACAACACGTTCACCCGCGCAAAACCCGCCACCGCGATCAGCGAGGACCAGGCGATCAGCGTGCCGCCTCCCGTCCACACGGCGCCCATCTGGCCGACCGCCGCCAGCGTGGCGGGGTCCACGCCCACCACCGGGCCGAGGGCGCCGGACAGCGTTCCGGTCAGCGGCAGGCCGGCAAAGCCCGACCCGTCGATGCCGGTGATCATGCCGACGAGCAGCACGCCGAACGCGACCAGGAAGTGGTTTTCGGGGATCAGGTGCTGCGCGGCCGAGATCACCTCGAACAGCAGCCCGGGCGCCTGCGCCGCCGGCACGCCCAGAATCTGCGCGGCCGTCTCGTTCGCGCCCACGAAGAAGAAGCCGGCGATCGGCAGCACGGAGCCCATGGCCTTGAAGGCGAAGACGAAGCCGTCCGTGACGTGTTCCGGACAGACGTCCAGCATCTTGCGCGGGCCTTCGGCCGCCAGCGTCACCAGCATCATCACCACGAAGGCGACGCCGCCCACGAGCGCTGCCGCGTCGCCGCCGCGCAACGCGGGCAGGGACGGGAACAGCCGGGGCAGCACCATCACGCCGATCACCGCCAGAAAGGCCAGCGGCGTCACCACCGCGAAAACCTTGGACCAGCGGATGCGGCGCGCTTCCTCGCCCAGCGCCGGGCCGTCGGGCAGCGCGGGGTCCGCGCCCATGGTGCCGCGGGCGAGTTCCGCCTTGTCGAAGGAACCGGCTTGTTCGATCCGGGCCAGGCTGCCATCCTGGGCGCGCGCCTGCCAGGCCGACAGCAGCGCGGCATCGGCGGGAACGATCTGGCGGCGCACCAGCAGGTAGGCCGCCGTCAGCGCGATGGCGCCGGTGATCAGGGACAACACCAGCGCGCGGTCGGCCACCACCGCCGCGCTGACCGCCGCGCCGGCCGCCTTGGCGCTGATGCTGGGCGCCACGCCGATCACGTAGTCCGAGGACAGGGCCATGCCCTGGCCGGCGATCGCGATGGCCATGGCGCCGGCCAGCGGCGGCAGTCCGGCCGCGATGGCGGCCGGCAGCAGGATGGCGGACACCAGCGGCACCGCGGGGGTCGGCCAGAAGAACAGCGAGATCACATACGTACAGAGGGCGATGATCAGAAAGGACGAATGCCCGCCGCGCATGATGCGGCGAAAGGGCTGGACCATGCGCACGTCCGCCTGCAGCGTCTTGAGCGAATTGAGCAGGGCCGTCATGAAAGTGATGACCAGGAAGATGTTGAACAGCTCCTTGGCCGCGACGAAGCTGGCGGAAAAAATGCCGATCAGCGCGCTGATCGGATTGCCCGTGATCGCCAGCACGACCAGGAACGTCCCGATGACGGATGGCACCACCACATTGGCCCGCAGGATCATCGTCAGGATGATGGCGGCGACGCTGATCAGGTACATCCAATGAGCGGCATTGAGCACGACGTCGGATTGCATGCGCTATTCCCCTTGTATATGGGTGGCTGTTGGGTCGCCACCATCGGTATACTATATTTCGTTTGCAGGCATACCAACCGAAATATGCATCGCCTAGGGAAAGCGATAGGGCCAGAAATGGCCTGAATAACGGCTTAAAAACAGGGGTTTACCCTGATTTGTCGGGAATTTGCGGGCGCAGCGTGATTTCATGGATAGACTATCGTATACATAATTGACTTGTGACGCGGCATGCTGTCTACGCTGGCTTTTCCCGACCTGTGGCATTACGCCGCCATGGCGGCCGTGGTGTTCGGCGCCGCGGTGGCGCAAGGCGTGGGCGGCGTGGGCTTTGCCATGTTTGCCGCGCCCGTGGCGGCCATGTTCTTCCCCCAGCTCGCGCCCGGCCCGCTCCTGACCCTGGGCGGCTTCATTTCCCTGCTGACCGCGCTGCGCGAGCGGGCCGCCATCGACTGGCCGGCCGTCTCGTACGCCCTGGCCGGGCGCGCCGTGGGGACGCTGATCGCCATCTATGCCATGGCGCGTTTCGCGCCGCAGGCGTTAGGCGTGCTGTTCGCCTGCATGATCCTGATCGCGGTGGCGCTGAGCGTGGCCGGACTGCGGTTTTCCGCCACGCCCGGACGCGTGTCGGGCGCGGGCGTGGCCTCCGGGATCATGGGCACGATGACCTCGGTGGGCGCGCCGCCCATTGCGATCGTGCTGCAGCATGCGGCCCCGGCGCGCCTGCGCGCCACGCTGGGCATGGTGCTGTTCCTGGGTTCGATCTTTTCGCTTGCGATGCTGGCGCTGGCCAAGCGCTACACCGGTTACCACGCCGGACTGGCGCTCAGCCTGGCGCCTTTCCTGCTGGCCGGTTTCGCGGTCTCCAGCCGGCTGCGCACCCTGCTGCCGCCCCGCGCCGTGCGCGGCGTGCTGCTCACGGCCTGCGCCATGGGCGCGGTGGGGGTGCTGGTGAAAGCCTTCTGGATGCAGTGAAGCCTGGATGCCTGACCTGATGCCTGACTGTTTGCCTGATCCGATGCCTGACCTGATGCCTGAACATCTGCCTCGCCTCTTGCCCGCCGCCGCCCGCGACGACCGGCTACACCCGGTAATACAATGGCGACTGTATCCATTACGCCAAATCTGCTCGCCATGACAACTTCTCCCGTCAGCACGCAAGCCGTAGAGACGCAGCACTCCGCCTCGCTGAAGATCGGCGAGCAGCATCCGCAGCTGTTTGCCGTCATCCGCGACAAGCTGCGCGAGCGCATCCTCAGCGGCGAATTCACGCCCGGCGACCGCCTGGTGGAAGGCCGCTTATCCGAGGAGATGGGCGTCTCGCGCATTCCTGTGCGCGAGGCGTTGCGTGCGCTGGCCGCCGAGGGCCTGGTCACGATCGAGCCGCGCCGTGGCGCTTCCGTGTCGGTGCTTTCCGACGCGGTTGCCTATGACATGGTGGAGGTTCGCGCCACGCTGGAAGGGCTGAACGCCAAGCTGGCGGCGCAGCGCCGCGACGAAAAGACCGTGGAACGCCTGCAGGCCTTCCTGCGCGAGGGCACGGAAGCGGCGCGCGACGAGCAACTGGACAAGTTCCTGGCGCTCAATTCGCAGTTCCACGAAATGCTGGCCACGATCGGCGGCAATGTGGTGCTGACCGACCTGATGCGTTCGCTACGCGACCGCACCGCCCTGCTGTTCGCGCCCAGCAACATGCGGCGCGCCAAGCAGAATTGGGACGAACATTCCCAGATCCTGAACGCCGTCATTGCCGGCAACGGCGATCTGGCGGCGCTGCTGGCCAGCCAGCACGTGCATAACGCCGCCAAGGCCTACACAGAGGCGCAGCAGCCGCCGCAACAGGCGTCGGTGGCCTGAGGCCGCACCGGCGGATCGGCCGGCCGCCAGTTGCGCCGGCCGCCGGATGCGCCGGCCGCCGGATGCGCCGGCCGCCGGATACGCCAACCGCTGGTTGTGCGCCGGCCGCCGTCAGGTCGCGGCGGCTTCCACCGGGCCGGGCGCGGCGCCGACCACGATGCCCTTGCCGTTCTGCACCACCCACGACACTTTGACGTCGCCATTGACGAAGGTCTGGCAGGCCATGCGGTAGCCGGCCTCGAAATCCTCCGGCCGCAGGTGCTTGCGCTCCTTGGGCTTGATGGCGTCGGTGTTTTCCAGCCCTTCTTCGATCCGGCACTTGCACGTGCCGCACAGGCCGCCCCCGCATTTGAACGGGATGCCGCCCTTTTCCTTGAGCGATACCCGGAGCAGGTTGCTGTTCTCCGGCGCGGTGGCGACCTTGCCGCCATTGGAGATGAACGTGATCTGGACCATGGTTTCAGTGCTCCGTGGCGACGGTGTTGGACCGCAGCGTCAGCGTCGATTCCATGCTGCCAAAACGCGTCAGGTGCGCCAGTTCCTTGCGGGCGGCGTCCACCGACGCAAACTTCTCCAGGAACTTGGACGGCACGTGATTGACCACGTAAGGCGGCGTCTCCTCGGTGACGACCAGCTTGATGTCGCGGTGCAGGCAGGCAATGCTGAAAACCGCGAGCGCGCGCCCGTAGAACACGTAGTCGTAGGTTTCGATGATGTCCGCCCCGTCGCCCGCCTCGGTGCGAAACACGCCGGGCTTGGAGGTCAGGATCACATAGGTCGATGCCATGGCCGTCATGCCTCCACGTCCTGGACCAGTTCGATGTCGCGATTGAGCCATAGCTGGCATGCCAGCCGGTAGCCCTGGTCGATGCGGTCGCCCAACTGCTTTTTTTCCTTCCAGTTCACCGGCGGCAGATGCTCGGCCCCGGCGATGATCCGGCAGGCGCACTTGGCGCATTTGCCCATGCCGCATTCGTAGCGCAGATGCGGAAACGGAAACTGCTTGATGCCGGCCCGCACCACCAGGTTGGTGTTGTCCTTCACCACATCGGTGTAGGTCTGGCCGCCTTTATGAAACACAACGGTAGGCATGAGGTCTTCATCCAGGGTCTGCGATGCGGCGGCCGCCCGGCACGGGCCGGACGGCGTGGCGGAAATCAGGCGGCAAGGCCCAGTTCGGGCAGCTTGATTTCGTCCTGCACGTAGTCGGTGTAGAGGGCCGTGGTGTACAGCAGCCGCATCTGCGCGCCGATCTCGCAGATCTTCAGGCAGCGCTGCTGCAGGTCGACCGTGTTGGCGTGTTCCAGCACGATCTGATAGCCGCGTTCGCCGTGGATCTCGTCGGAGACGATGTGCAGATCGAAGAACTCCACTTCCTCGTCGGTGAAGCCGTACTTCTCGCGCAGGGTCGGCGTCTGTTTGCGGTAGATGGACGGCACCTGCGACTCCAGGCCCACCACCAGGCCGGCCACCGCGACGATCGGGTCCTCGCGCATGGCCACGGCGTAACACCAGCTCTGCAGCGCGCGCGTGGTGGGCGACATGTTGTCCGGATTGGTGACCCGTTCACGGGTGGTCCCGCAGGCTTCGGCAAAGCGGATCAGCAGGTCGGTGTGGCGGTCGCCCCCGATCTCCTCTTCGTACATGTTGGCCAGCAGGAAGTCCTTGGCCTCGGTGTAGGTGTCCGGCGTGCGGGCGTACAGGTAGCCCAGGTAATCGGCGAAGGGGCCGACGTAGTGATAGTGGTTCTCGGCCCAGCGCGACAGGTGCTCGCGGCTGAGCTTGCCTTCGGCCCATGCAATCGAAAAGGGCGACGCGTTGGCGCTCTTGCCCTTGATCGCGTTTTCCAACGCGGTGCGGAATTCATCTCGGTTCATCAGTTCTGCCATGGCGCGCTCCAGGTCCGGTGGGAAGAAATTCCAGGCCTGTGGCAGCCCGGGATTGATGAACATTGTATACCGTCTACTGTTTTGATCTGCTAGGGCTATCCCGGAGTGAAACTGCCCAAAGAGGGACGCACCAGCAATATCAGGCACTTGGCGCGGTTACCGGGAGCGGGGCGCAACGGGGCGGCTGGACCGTGCCGCGGCAAGGACGTACAATGAATACACTTTCACTGCAATACGGACATACCATGAATACCCGCCATCCCCTCGGCGACGCCCCGATCGGCCAGCAGCTTCTCGTCCACTACGCCCGCCGCGACGCCGTGCGGCACGCGACGCCCCTGTTTCCGTCGTCCTGGGCCGAATTGCTGGCGCCGTTCCGCAATGCCCGCCTGCGGCCGCTGCGCGCAGCCGCACCCGCCGGTCGCGCGCAACGCGACGACACGGTCTGCCAGGCGGGTTGATCCGGAGCGGACGCCCGGGCACGGAGCCGGGCGGAGCGGGTCGGGCGGGGCTTGCTAGCGCCTTGCGCGCAGGCTGACCTGCAGCCGCGCGTCCCGCTGCGCCGCGCTGCGTTGGCGGCGCGCATTGCCGCCGGCCAGCAGCAGCACGACGGCAAATCCCACGGTGTACGCCAGCACGTCCCACCAGTCCGGCACGCTGCCGAACACGACGCGCAATATCGGCTGTTCGATCGTCCAGCCGGACTGACGGGCAACGTACTGGCCCAATTCCACCGCATAGCCCGACAACAGCGCCGCGACCGCCAGCGGCAGCACGCCCGCGCGGATGAAACTGCGATACAGCAGGTAGGCCCAGCCCACGGCGACGGCGTCGCCCACGAAACCGCGCAGGAAGGGATAGGGCGCGCCGACGGTGGCGATCAGGGCCAGCACCGCGGTGACGGCCAGCAGGGCGGCGAATGCGCGCCCATTGAAATTCAGGGTCATTTGAATCAGCAAACGTAAATGGTGCAACAGGGCCCCGTTCGGCGCCGCGCGGCGCCGGGCCGGCCACGGCGGCCGCAGCCGCGCGCAAACGTGCGGACGGCCGTGCAGCCCGCGCCCCCGGCCCGTAACAAGGCCAGCGCGCAGGTTACCGGAAAAGCGCCGGCCGCCTCCAACGCCGCAAGGCTTGGGCGTACCATTGAGCGGCCCGGACCACGCTCAATATGGGCGAAGCGCTGGGCTTTTCATTGCGCCGCAATCCCGAATCACGATGAAACGCGAGGCCCGACCATGTTTACCTCACTCTGGCGCAACTGGCGGGCCTCGCGGCGGGCGGGGCTGCAGCTCGACCTGATCCTGGCCAATGCCGACCCGCAGGCTCCGCTGGCGGACCGCAACCTCTGGCTGGCGGACGTCTTTGGCTGGCTGAACCGGTCCGGCCAACGTCCGCCCCGTCAGGACGAGAACAAGGACGAGAACAAGGACGTGGACCAGGGCGGGGACGGCGACGATCCCCGCCACGCGCGCCTGCGCTACCTGCTGCAGGTGCTGGAAAACAACCCCGAGGTCGCGGGCCGCGCCGCAGCCACGCTGCGCTCGGTGCTTGCCGACAACGATGCCACCGCGCTGCTGTGCGACACCGGCGTCGCGTCGCGTCCCGGTTTCTGGGGCGAGTTCTGGCGCCGTGTGGTGGCCTGGATGCTGCCGCCGCCCCCGAACCGCGGCGACATGGCGGGCCTGTTCACGCGCGTCTTTCGCCGACCGGACTACGCGGCGTGGATGGAATCGCTGGACGACGCGACGCTGGCGCGCATCCGCGCGTTGATGCGCCGGGACGGCGGCGACGCATCGAGCAACGCATCGAACGACGCATCATCCGCCCCATCTTCCGCTCCATCACCCGACGCCCTCTCCCTGCGCCTCGAACAGACCCTGATCCGCAGCATGCAGGTGCTGGTCAGCCAGGTGCGCGCGGTCGGGCTGGGCCAGGATATCCGCTCGCGCCTGCCGGGGCCCGTCGACGAGACGCCCTTCTTCACGCTGGAGGCCGCGGCCTCGGCGCTATTTGACAGCCCTCCGGACACGCCGCGCGACGTCCTGGGTCAGCGGCTGAATGTGTTCCGCGCCTTGCTGGACGACTGCCGGGCCGCCGGAGACGCCGTGTACGAAGAGCTCAAGCGCAACGGCGTGGCGGTGGACGTGGTCTACCAGATCGAGAGCATGAAGCTGCGCGTGGCGCGCATCGAGCTGCTGCTGGGCGTGTGGATCGACCCCACGCAGCGCCACCGGTACGTGCACCTGATCGCCGAACTGATCCGGTCCACCCAGGCGCGCGGCAGCATCCGCCACCTGGCGGCCTCCTCGTTCGCCCACCTGGCCCGCCGCGTGATGGACCGCAGCGCGGAAACCGGCGAACACTACATCGCCCGCGACTCGCTGGAATACCTGGACATGCTGAAGGCGTCGCTGGGCGGCGGCTTCATCGTGGCGTTCACCGTCTACCTGAAGTTCTTCATCGTCTCGCTGCATCTGGACAAGTTCCTCGAAGGGCTGCTGAACGCGCTGAACTACGCGGGCAGCTTTCTCGTGATCCAGTTCGCGCATTTCACGCTGGCCACCAAGCAGCCGGCCATGACGGGCCCGGCGCTCGCCCGCCGGCTCGACGCCGCCTACACCCCGGACGGCCGCGAGGCCTTCGTGGACGACACGCTGGCGATGCTGCGCTCGAACGCCGCGGCGATCCTGGGCAACCTGGCCGTGGTGCTGCCGCTGGCCTGGGCGATCCAGTGGACGGCCATGCGCGTGGCGGGGCATCCCCTGATCGACGCCGACAAGGCGCAGGACACGCTGCATTCGCTGTCGTTCTGGGGGCCCACGCCGCTCTATGCGGCCCTGACGGGCGCGCTGATCTGGCTGTCCAGCCTGATCGCCGGCTGGGCCGACAACTGGTTCGCGCTGCATCGCGTGCATGACGTGATGGCCTACGGCCGCCGCGCGCGCCGGCTGCTGGGCGAGCGCGGGGCCGTGCGCTGGGCGGGCTTCTGGGAGCGCAACGTCTCGCAGATCGCGGCCAACGTGTCGCTGGGCCTGATGCTGGGCCTGCTGCCGGCCCTGGTGGACGCCCTGGGATCGACCCTGGAAGTGCGGCATGTGTCGCTGAGCGCCGGCCAGATCGCCGCCGCGGTGGCCACGCTGGGCTGGGATCTCGTGCATACGCAGGTGTTCTGGCTGGCGGTGGCGGGCACCGCGGCGACGGGCGCGCTGAACGTGATCGTGAGCTTCGCGCTCGCCTTCAATGTGGCGCTCGCCTCGCGCGACATGCGCCGCGACGACCGCGTCTCGCTGACAGCCGGCGTGCGCCGCCGCATCCTGCGGCGCCCGGCGTCGCTGTTCTGGCCGGTCAAGCCGCGGCCCGCGCCCGCGCAGTCCTAGCGCGGGGCCGGGGGGCCGCGTTCCTGCCGCCCCGCCGCGGCCGGCGCCGGGGCGAAATCCGTAGCCGCATTAGAATCAGTCCCTACGATTCCGGACTTTCCGTCCGGACGCCCTCGCAGCGCAGCCCATTCATGCTCTCGTTCTCCCGCAGCACCGTCTATCCGGCCGGGGTCGGCCTGCCCGCCGCCGAACGGCTGGGCGCCCTGGTGGCTGTCATGCTGGCGGTCTGCATGGCCAGCCTGGACACGGCCATCGCCAACACCGCGCTGCCGACCATCGCGCGGGACCTGCAGGCCAGCGAGGCCGGCTCCATCTGGGTCATCAGCGGCTATCAGCTCGCGATGGTGGCCGGACTGCTGCCCGCGGCGGCGCTGGGTGAAATCCTGGGGCACCGGCGGGTCTACATCGTCGGGCTGGCGGTCTTCACCCTGTCTTCGCTGGCCAGCGGCCTGGCGCCGTCGCTGCCCATGCTGGTGGCCACGCGCATCCTGCAGGGGCTGGGCGCGGCGGGCGTGATGAGCGTGAACGGCGCGCTCCTGCGTTTCATCTATCCCTCGCACATGCTGGGCCGGGGCCTGGGGCTCAATGCCATGGTGGTGGGCCTGTCCTTCGCCGGCGGACCGACCGTGGCGTCGGCCATCCTGCTGCTGGGGTCCTGGCACTGGCTGTTCCTGGTCAATTTCCCCATCGGCATCCTGGCCGCGATCCTGGCCCTGCGGGGCCTGCCCGACACCACGCGGGCGCGGCACGGCTTTGACGGCATGGCCGCGCTGCTGTGCGCCATGACGCTGGGACTGCTGGTGCTGGCGACGAACGAACTCGCGCACGGCGCGCCGTGGCCGCGCGTGGCGCTGGAAGGCGGCGTGGCGGCGGTCAGCCTGTGGCTGCTGATGCGGCGCCAGGCCGGCCATCCCGCGCCCATCCTGGCGGTGGACCTGCTGCGCCGCCCGCTCTTCGCGCTGTCGGCGGCGACCGCGGTGTGCGCCTTCGCCGCCCAGGCCCTGGCGTTTATTTCGCTGCCATTCCTGTTCCAGTCCGTGCTGGGCTACACCCAGGTCGAAACGGGCTTCCTCATCACGCCCTGGCCGGTGGTGGTGGCCTTCATGGCGCCGATCGCGGGCCGCCTGTCGGACACGTATCCGGCCGGCATGCTGGGCGGGGTGGGCCTGGCCCTGCTGGCCCTGGGCATGGCGCTGCTGGCGCTGCTGCCCGCCGATCCGTCGATATTGGATATTTCGTGGCGCATGGCGATCTGCGGCGCCGGTTTCGGCTTTTTCCAGTCGCCCAATCTGCGCGCCATCATGACGTCCGCGCCGGCGTCGCGGGCCGGCGGCGCGAGCGGCATGATCGGTACGGTGCGCCTGCTGGGGCAGGCGAGCGGCGCGGCCCTGGTCGCCGCCTGCTTCAACGTGTCGACCACGCATGGCGCCGTCGCCGCGTTGTGGCTGGGCGGCCTGTGCGCCGGCCTCGCGTGTATCGCCAGCTTTGCGCGCCTGCGTTTCGACGCGAGCGAACCGGTGCAGACGCCGGCCTCGCGCTGAGTCGGCAATGTGCAGCCGGCAACGCGGCGCCGGCAGGTTCTTGAAATAGGAACTGACCCCGTATTGACGCCGGTATCCGCAACATTATTGCCGTTCATATCGAAATATTCGAAACGTCCTTCGACATATTCGTAAGATGTGCAACATCGGCTAAATAAAGGGTCCGGCGGGGCCGTTGTCCATGGTGCAGGCTTGCTGCATTTTGGGACGACGCGTATGACACAGCTTTTGAAAGACAT
This sequence comes from Achromobacter sp. MFA1 R4, assembly GCF_900156745.1. Lineage (NCBI taxonomy): Bacteria > Pseudomonadati > Pseudomonadota > Betaproteobacteria > Burkholderiales > Alcaligenaceae > Achromobacter > Achromobacter sp. MFA1 R4. The sequence goes on from NZ_LT707065.1 coordinate 1,681,283, forward strand.
CACGATCCGCCGCATGATCCTGGGGACCCTGCTCCTGATCAGCGCCTTCATCGCCGGCCTGTCGGCCATCAGCGTCCACGGTTTGCGCAGCGCCGGCGAAGCGCTTGCCACCGGCAACGAACTCCTGCACGAAGTCTCCACGCTGTCCCGGGTCAATGACCAGGTCATGCGCGCCCGGCTGCGGCTGGCGCGCCAGCTTGAATACGCGGCCGAAGGCCAGAAAGACAAGGCCGCCGAAGAGGGGCGCAGCATCGACGCCGCGCTGACCGAGGCCAAGAAGCATCAGACGCGGTTCATCGAACTGGCCCGCCGCGAGGCGCCGCCCGCGCTGCTGGACGCCATGCGGTCCGGCTTCGACGCGCTGGCGGACGGGATCGCCGTGCAACGCCAGCATCTGGCCGACGGCGCGATCGACAAGGCGCGCGCCCATGCGGCGGGCCCCGTGGTCACCGCCAGCCGCAGCTTCGGCAAGAGCATGGAACAGTACGAAGCGTATGCCCAGGCGCGCGAGTTGCAGTTGTGGACGGACGCCGAGGCCAACCGCCGCCAGGCCTATATCGGCGTGGGCGTCGTGCTGGGCATCTGTCTGCTGCTGCTGGCGCTGGGAGACCGCTACGTCGTGATGTTCGTGAAACGTCCGCTGGACGGGCTGAAGGACCACTTCCAGCGCATCGCCAGCGGCGACCTGACCGCGCCCATCGCGCCGTTCGGCAAGAACTGCGTGGGGCAGATCATCCCCTACCTGCAGGAAATGCAGGCCAGCCTGGTGCGCACCGTGCATGCGGTGCGCGACGGCGTGATCGAGATCAACACGGGTTCCAGCGAAATCGCGGCCGGCAACCAGGACCTGTCCAGCCGCACCGAACAACAGGCTGCCGCGCTGGAAGAAACCGCCGCCAGCATGGAACAGTTGCTGTCCACGGTGACCAGCAACGCCGACAACGCGCGCTTGGCCAATGAGATGGCGGCCACCGCGTCCGAGGTGGTGCAGCGCGGCGGCGAAGCCGTGCAGGCGGCGGTCAGCACGATGCGCGAAATCGCGCAGGACTCCAACCGCATCGAAGACATCGTCGGCGTCATCGACGGCATTGCGTTCCAGACCAACATCCTGGCCCTGAACGCGGCGGTGGAAGCCGCGCGCGCGGGCGAGGAAGGCAAGGGATTCGCGGTGGTGGCCGCCGAGGTCCGGTCGCTCGCGCAGCGCAGCGCCGGCGCCGCCAAGGAGATCAAGCAATTGCTCGAAGCCTCCGGCGCCACGGTGCAGGCCGGTTCCGCGCAGGTAGAGGCGGCGGGCCTGACGATGTCGGAAATCCTGGAGACCATCGATCGGCTGACGCTGCTGGTCAACGGCATCGCCACCGCGTCGAACGAGCAGGTGACCGGCATCGACCAGGTCAACACCGCCGTCACCCAGATGGACCAGGTCACGCAGCAGAACGCCGCGCTGGTCGAGGAAGCCGCCGCCGCGGCGTCTTCGCTGGCGTCGCAGGCGCAGCGGCTGCAGGCCGCCGTCAGCGCCTTCCGCCTGCCCCCGCGGGATCCGGCCAAGGCCCAGGCCCCGGCCCAGGTGCGCGGGCGGCCCACGCTGCTGACCGCCTGACGGGCCAACCCCGGCCCTAACATCGGCGCGGAGCGGGGTCCGGGCCTGTTTCCGCCCTCGGCGGCATCCCCCGCGTTCAGGCCGTGCGCGGCAGCAGCTCGATCACGCAGGCATCAATGCCGTCCGCCGCGCTCAGGCAATAGCGGGCCAGGCCGTCCTGTCCTTCGATGTGCAGGCAATCATAGCGAGCGGGCAGCAGATGCTGCGTCCCGTCCCGCTCCAGCGACAGGGCGCCGCCGGCCGTCAGCACCAGCACGCTGCGCGCGCTGCTGTGAAATACCCAGGGCGCCGCGCCGCGCACCCATTGCAGGCGGGCGTGGAGCCGGTCAGGCGCATAGATCAGATTGAAATCGCGGATCGGGCCGTCGAGCAGGCGGCACGACACGGCCGCGTCGCCCGAGAACGCGTAGGCCTCGCGCGGCCCAAGGGGACGCTGCGTCCGGCCGTCCACGGTGAGTTCCATGCCGCGGCCTTCCAGCACGCTGATGATGCGCTGGTAGCCGTCGAAAGCGGAAAAGCCGCCGTCCTGCGCGACGTCGGCCAGCGACAGCCGCCAGTCGAACGACGCGGTATGGCCGCCCGGGTTGCAGGCGATCTCCTGGGTGGTGCCGCCGCCGTTGCGCCAGGGCATGCGCGGATAGTCCGCGGCCCGGTACAGCCGCACATCGGATGGGTTCATGGCCACGAGTAAATCCTTCAGGGTGGCCGAATTATAGGTCTGGGAGACCCGCGCCGCCCCCGCGCCTGGACGGCCGCGATTCAAGCTCGTATACTCCCCCCCTGTATCGAACCGGAGCCTGCCGTGCCGCACTCCCCGCAAGAAAAGAAACGCGTTGTCACGCGCCTGCGCCGCATCCAGGGGCAGGCGTTAGCATTGGAACGCGCGGTGAACGAAGGCACGGAATGCGGCGCGCTGCTGCAGCAGCTGGCTGCGCTGCGCGGCGCCACCAACGGCCTGATGGCCGAGGTGCTGGAAAGCCACCTGCGGGAAACCTTCCTGCAGTCCGCCCAGGGCAATCCGCCGGCCCCCAGGCCCGAGACCGAATCGCAGATCGATGAGCTCATGCGAATCGTCCGTTCCTATCTGAAATAACCCATCTGGAGCATCGCTATGAAATCACGCGCAGCCGTCGCATTCGGCCCCGGCAAGCCGCTGGAAATCGTTGAAATCGACGTCGCGCCCCCGCAGCGCGGCGAGGTGCTGGTGCAGATCACGCACACCGGCGTCTGCCATACGGACGCCTTCACGCTGAGCGGCGACGACCCCGAGGGCCTGTTCCCGGCCGTGCTGGGCCACGAAGGCGCCGGCGTGGTGGTCGAAGTGGGCGAAGGCGTGACCTCGCTCAAGCCGGGCGACCACGTCATTCCGCTCTACACGGCCGAATGCCGCGAGTGCAAATTCTGCCTGTCGGGCAAGACCAACCTGTGCCAGAAAGTGCGCGCCACGCAGGGCAAGGGCGTCATGCCGGACGGCACGTCGCGCTTCAGCTACGAAGGCAAGCCGCTCTACCACTACATGGGCTGCTCCACGTTCAGCGAATACACCGTGGTCAACGAGATCTCGCTGGCCAAGATCAATCCGGCCGCCCCGCACGAGAAAGTCTGCCTGCTGGGCTGCGGCGTGACCACCGGCATTGGCGCGGTGCACAACACGGCCAAGGTCAAGGAAGGCGACACGGTCGCCGTGTTCGGCCTGGGCGGCATCGGCCTGGCGGTCATCCAGGGCGCGGTGCAGGCCAAGGCCGGCCGCATCATCGCCGTCGACACCAACCCGAACAAGTTCGTGCTGGCCAGCGCCATGGGCGCGACCGACTGCATCAATCCCAAGGACTACGACAAGCCCATCCAGGAAGTCATTGTCGAACTGACGGACGGCGGCGTGGACTTCTCGTTCGAGTGCATCGGCAATGTGCACGTGATGCGCGCCGCGCTGGAATGCTGCCACAAGGGCTGGGGCGAGAGCATCATCATCGGCGTGGCCGGCGCGGGCCAGGAGATCAGCACGCGCCCGTTCCAGCTGGTGACGGGCCGCGTGTGGCGCGGTTCAGCGTTTGGCGGCGTCAAGGGCCGCACGCAGCTGCCGGACATGGTGGAAGACGCAATGAGCGGCAAGATCGATCTCGATCCCTTCGTCACGCACACCCTGCCCCTGGACCGTATCAACGAAGCCTTCGATCTGATGCATGAAGGTAAGTCGATCCGGACGGTGATCCACTACTGACGTAGGCGTTCTCGCGGTAGACGCGCTCGGTATTGCCGACGAAGGTCGCCAGCGAGAACTCCTTGAGCGCCGTGCTGCGGGCGTCCACGCCCATGGCCTGCAGCACGCTGCGGTTCCGCAGGATCTCCGACACCGTCCGGGCCACCGTCTCCGGGGATCCGGGCGGCACGATCCAGCCGTTGCGGCCCTCGGTGACGTTCTCCGTCAGGCCGCCCACGCTCGTCACGATGACGGGCTTGCCCGCGGCCATCATCTCGCGGCAGGCGAACGAAATCGTCTCCAGGCGGGACGACAGCACAAAGCCCACGTCCAGCGCCGCCAGCACCGGCTCCACATTGTCGAGCAGCCCGGTAAAGACCACCTGGTCCTGCATGCCTAGCGCGGCGACTTGCCGCAGCATCTCGTCACCCGGCATCTCGCCGGCGATCAGCAGGGCGATCTGGTCGCGCTGCGCCTGGGGCAGCCGCGACACGGCGTCCACCATGTCGATCCAGCTCTTGTAGTCCGCCGTGCCGGCATTGCTGCCGATCACCAGCCGGTCGCGCAATGCGGGCGGCAGGAAGCGGGCGCGCGCCTGCGCGGACTGGGTGCGGCAGGCGGGACGGTATTTCTCGGTGTCGACGCCGTTGTGGACGACGCGCAGGTCTTCGTCGCGGAACACCGACTGCTTCATGCGCCGGAACGTGTGGCTGCACACGCAGATGACGCGGTTGGTGCCCCACTTGGCGCGCAGCCGCGCGCCCAGGCTGACGGCGTTGCGGTCGTTGTGCTGCGTGTACACGATAAAGGGGCGCCGCGCGCCCATGCCCATCGTCGCCAGCATGCACAGCCGGTGATCGGCCGACCCGTTGACGTGGATGACGTCGAACTGCTCCTTGCGCAGCAGCGCGCGCAGGCGGCGCAGCGCGCTCAGTTGTTCGAGCACGTTGCCCTTGAATTCCAGGTCGATGGTGCGCAGGCCGGGCACGGTCCGCGCTTCGGCCAGCAGGCGGCTCTTGCGCGGCGCGCCCACCGTGACCTGCGACTTCTGGCACAGGATGCGCGCCAGCGACATCACGTAGGTCGTGTGACCGCCGCCATCGCCCTGGTGGAAATTCGTGTAGAGGATCTTCATTGTTCAGGACTCGTCAGCGGTTGTGCGGCCGGCGCCAGCAGGCAGCTCCAGTGACGCTTTTCAAAGATGTCGTCGCCCAGCCGGCTCAGCACCGACAGGTTGTAGACCTTGATTCCCCGCGCGCGCAGCAGTTGGCTGGCCTGCCGGAACGCGGGTTCGATATGTCCGGCGTACTGCCGGTCCAAAGCGGTGGGCAATTGCGCGCCGGCGCTTTCGTAAAAGCGCGGACCCGCCGTGGCCGTCAGGTCCAGCCCGTGCAGGTAGACCGTCCTGGCGCCCAGCCAGGCCAGGAACTGCAGCGACGTGTAGGCGACCGTTCCACCGCCGAACAGGCCGCGCGCCGCATCCAGGCTGAATCCGTGCGCATGCATCGGGTGGTGCGCGTCGAACAGCACCAGGTCGGGATCGGCGCCCAACTGCGCCGCCAGCTCCTCGGGCCTGGCGCGCCGCTGCTGGGCGCGCTGGTGCACTTCCTCGAACAACGCGATGCGGCAGCGCACCGTGCGGTTGTCGAACAGCAACGCGATCCAGCGGTACACCTCTGGCGTCACGAACAGCACCAGGTCCTGGGCCAGCACCTGGGCCACCAAATCCCGCCGCCGCTTGACGAACCCCGCATCCAGCATCGCGTAATAGTCAAAGCGCAGCGCGGGATGCCGCGCGCGCAGGGCGATAGAGCCGTTGACGCCCATGACCGTGCTCATGCGGCACTGGTCGTAATCGATCTGCGCCACGGAAGGGCCGCTCAGGATCAGGTGCGCGTCGCCGCCAATGCCGCGCGGCAGGCGATCCAGCGGGACCGTCGCCGGCCCGCGCACGCCATGCAGGTCGCAGCCGGACAGCCGGCCCTGGCCATCGCGGCGGACCGTCACGAACGGCCACAGCGTTTCGTTGTGCCGATCCGCCCTGGGCCGCGTGTAGCGATACAGGTAGCGCAGGCCCTTGGTCAACGGGCGCGAGCGCAGCAAGCGGGGGACGAGCGCAAGACGGGGCATGAGGGGTTGCGCGTGTACCGCGGCGTAGCCTGACAACGGCCTGATTCTACGCAGCGCCTCCTGGCAAAAGCGCGAGTGGATTATGTGAGATGTAACCCTTTGAAGAACCCACTTATCTGCCCCCAAATTTCCCTCGCACAAGCCGCCGTCGCCCTGGGCTTTCACCATATGGAAAACGCTGCCGCCGCCCCGCGAAGCCGCGCGATCCTATCGGCGCCGCGTGTCATTCTCATGGCGTCGGCCGGATGATGGGGTCCGTCACCCCCCGATTACGTTTTGCGCCAAAGAAGTCCTCGTCTGATATCGTTCCGGCATCCCCGTCCGCTTCCCACCTGTCCAATGAGCGCAATCCGCCCCGACCACCCCGACCTGCAAGACGCCATCGCCGACGCCATCAGCACGGCCACGCGCGGCGCGGGCCGGGTGAACATCCTGGTCGCCGGCAAGACGGGCGTGGGCAAGAGCACGCTCATCAACGCCGTGTTCCGCGGCGAGCTTGCCCGCACGGGCGCGGGCAAGCCCGTCACCCAGACCACCCAGGAATTCACCCGCCCGGGCCATCCGCTCACCATCATCGACACGCGGGGCCTGGAAGTCGGCGACTACGAGCGCTCGCGCGCCCAGCTTGCCGACCTGATCCAGGAACGCTCGGCCTCGGACGACCAGGACCGGCACCTGCATGTCGCCTGGCTTTGCATCCAGGACAGCAGCCACCGCGTCGAAGACGCCGAGATCGAACTGTGCGACATGCTGGACAAAGCCGGCATTCCGGTCGTCGCGGTGCTGACCAAGGCGCGCAAGAACAGTCCTTTTCTTGACGAGGCCCGCAGGCTGTTGCCGCGCGCCCGGCACGTCGTGGCCGTGCGCGCGCTGCCCGAATGGATCGACGAACTGGACGCCGAACTGCCACCCATGGGGCTGGACGGGCTGATCGAAGTGACGGCGCAGCATGTGCCCGAAGCGCAGCAGCGCGCGTATGCGAACGCGCTGTCCACCCGCAACAAGAAGGCCCTGGAAGTAAAAAAAAAGCGGGCTGAGATCGAGGTGAACGTCGCCGCGGGCCTGGCCGCCTCGGCCGCCGCCGCGCCCATCCCGTTCTCGGATGCCTTTGCGCTGGTGCCGATCCAGGTCGGCATGATCGCCAAGATCGGCATCACCTTCGGCATGGAACTGGACACGACTGCGATCACCACGCTGGTCACGTCCACGCTGGGCGCGTCGGCCGCCACCCTGATCGGCCGCTCGGTCGTCTCGGGCATGCTGAAGTTCATTCCGGGCGCGGGCAGCGCCATTGGCGGCACGATCGCGGCCACCACGGCGGGCGCCATCACCAAGCTGCTGGGCAACGCCTACATCGCCGTGCTGTACGACTTCTGCCTGAAGCATCCGGGCAAGGACATCGACATTCCCACGATCGCGCAGGCGCTCAAGGCGCGCGTCAGGTTCTGAAGTGTTGTGCAGCGCGCGCTATCGATGCAAAGAAATGACTTCGTGCGACATGATTCGATAGATTGGTCTTTTTCGTGACAGTACGGTAAATATTGCCCGCTTCACGCCGTAAATCCGTACAACCCCTCGTCTTTCAGGGCAGATCCGCACAGGCGCGTTGACGCAACGCGGCCGGCGCGCGAGCCCGCCGCATCCCATGATCATCGCCAATTCCGACGTCATGTACCGCCACCTGGTGCAAGGCGTCGTCGACTACGCCATCTACATGCTCAATCCGGATGGCATCGTCGCCAACTGGAACGCCGGCGCGCAGCGCGCCAAGGGCTACACGGCCCAGGAAATCGTCGGCCGGCACTTCTCGTGCTTCTACACCGAGGAAGACCGGGCGCGCGGCGTGCCGCAGCGCGGCCTGGCCACCGCGCGGGAAACCGGCAAGTTCGAAGCCGAAGGCTGGCGCGTGCGCAAGGACGGCACGCTGTTCTGGGCCCACGTCGTCATCGACGCCATCCACGACGATGCCGGCGAGCTGATCGGCTTTGCCAAGGTCACGCGCGACAACACCGAGCGCCGCGAGCGCGAGCAGCAGCTCCTGAAGGCCAAGCAGTTGGCCGAGCACTACAACGGCGAACTGACCTCCATGTCCAGCTTCCTGCAGGCGGTGGTCTCGCACATCCCTTCGTGCGTGCTGGTGCTGGACGCCGTATCGCGCGAGTTCCTGCTGGCGAACCGGCAGGCCGAGGAAACCTTCGGCGGCAGCCCGGGCGGGCTGCAGGGCAAGACCGCGCAGCAATGCCTGCCCGAACTGGTGTGCGCCTTCTTCGACCGCCTGACGAACGACGCGCTGCGCTCGGACGGCGCCACCCGCGAAGAGGAAGAGGAACTGGCCACCGCGCGCGGCCCGCGCACGCTGCGCACCAAGACCCTCGCGTTTCACAGCAACGATCCGCGTTCGCGCTATGTGCTGCTGATCGCGGACGACGTCACCGACGAAAACGCGGCCCATGCGCAGGTGCGCTACATGGCGCACCACGACACGCTGACGGGCATGCCCAACCGCCGCCTGTTCCGCGACCGCCTGCTCAGCGCGCTGGCCGCCAGCCGCGATCGCTCGACCGCCGTGCTGTACCTGGACCTGGACAACTTCAAGAGCGTCAACGACACGCTGGGCCACCAGTCCGGCGACGAACTGCTGCGCCTGCTGGCCAAACGCCTGCCCAAGCACCTGCGCGAACAGGACACGCTGGCGCGGCTGGGCGGCGACGAGTTCGCCGTGGTGCTGCCCAACATCGCCGAACAGGACGATGTGCGCAAGCTGGCGGAGCGCCTGATCGAGGCCGTGCGCCAGCCTTTCGAGATCGCGGGGCATACCGTGCCGGTCAGCGTGAGCATCGGCATCGCGATGTCGGAAGCGCAGTCGCTGTCGGCCGACCATCTGCTGCGCTACGCCGACATGGCGCTGTACGAGGCCAAGCGCAATGGCCGCAATTGCCTCACTTTCTTCGAGCCGGAGATGGAAGCCGCCGCGTTGCGGCGCCACGAGGTGGAAATGGACCTGCGCCAGGCCATCATCTCGCACCAGCTGCAGCTCCATTACCAGCCCATCATGGACGTGAGCCACGTGCGCATCGTGGGCCGCGAGGCGCTGATGCGCTGGCAGCATCCCCGCAAGGGCCTGATCATGCCGCAGGACTTCATCCCCATCGCCGAGGAAACCGGCCTGATCCACGAGCTGGGCGCCTTCACGCTGCACGAGGCCTGCGCCGAAGCCATGCGCTGGGACGACCACGAAACGGTGGCGGTCAATCTGTCGGCCAGTCAGTTCACCAACGGCGCGCTGGTGTCGCTGGTGGAATCGGCGCTCGCCAAGTCCGGCCTGCCCGCGCGGCGGCTGGAACTGGAGATCACCGAGTCGGTGCTGCTCACCAATTCCGCCGGCAACCTGGCCACCCTGCACCGTCTGAAGGAACTGGGCGTCAAGGTGGCGCTGGACGACTTCGGAACCGGTTATTCGTCGCTGGGCTACCTGCGCACCTTCGAATTCGACAAGATCAAGATCGACAAATCGTTCACGCAGGACGTCGGATCCAGCCGCGAGGCCTTGGCCATCGTCCGCGCAATCAACGGCATCGGCCGCAGCCTGGACATTCCGACCACGGCAGAGGGTGTGGAAACACCGGAGCAGCTGGAACGCCTGACGGCCGAGGGTTGCTCGCACTTCCAGGGCTACCTGCTGGGACGCCCCGTGTCGCACGCGGGCGCGGCAAGCGACCCGGCGCGCGCCCGCCCCCCGGCCCCCTCGAAATAAGCCGACTGCCCGGCGCGCGCCAGTCCTATACTGGAAACACACCGGCCGCGATGCGACGCGCCATCGCGCCGGTGCAGTCCGTCCGGCGCGTCTGATGTTCATGCACGCAGCCTTTGCTGGCCTGCGCAGGGAGAGCCCCATGACACGCAAGTACATCGATTGCCGCGAGTACCCGAGCGAGATGAATTGCTCGGTGGCCTTGTCCGCGGACTCGGACGAGGAATTGCTGGAAGCCGCGGTCCAACATGCGACCTCGGTCCACAAGCACGCTGACTCGCCCGAACTGCGCTCGCAGCTCAAGTCCCTGTTCCATAACGGCACGCCGCCCGCCGAAGCGCCCCCCCGGGCCTGACGGCGCCGCCTGCGGGCGTGCGGGGCTGGCGGATCGCCGGCCCCGCACGCCCGCCTGCATTCCCTGTTGCGATGCGCGCCCTGGCTGGATGAACCACGCCGCGCGCCAGGTGCTAGGCGTGTTGACCGGCTTCGGCGACCCAGCACAGCGTATTGACCAGCGCCATCTGCTCAGGCGTCTGGCAGCGCACCGACAGCAGCGCGGGGCAGGCGACCAGGATCGCCAGCGACTTGGCCCGCGACACCGCCACGTTCAGGCGGTTCTTGCTGAAAAGGAATTCCATGTCGCGCGGCATGGTGTCGCCGCTGGACGTGGCCATGGAAATGATCACCACCTGCGCCTCCTGCCCCTGGAACTTGTCGACGGTGCCCACGCGCGCGCCCTCGGGCAGCGCCTGCCTGAGCGTATTGACCTGCACGTTGTAGGGCGCCACGACCAGCACGTCGTCGGGCGTGAGCGGGACCACGCGCCCCTGCTTGTCCCGGTAGCGCTGCTGCATGAGGCTGGCATACAGCGCGGCGACCTCGCGCGCCTCTTCCAGGCTGGATTGCGCATTGCCCTCGTGCTCGACCGGCACGTAACGGATGCCGCTGGCGGCCAGCGCGCCGGCCGCGTTCTCGTCCAGCACCAGCCCCTGGGCGGCTGCCGACGCCGCGGCCCGCAACCGGCCGTCGTAGATCGCGTCGGAGATGAAGCCGCAGATCGCCGGATGCATGCGATAGGAGGTGTCCAGGAAAATGCCGCGATCGGCCGCGATGGTGGCGTGGCCATTCAGCAGGTATTCCAGCGTCGACTCGCCCGACCGGCCCGGATGCGTGCCCTTGGTGGGCTGACCCAGTTGCATCTGATCGCCCAGCAGCACGATGTTGCGCGCGCATTGGCCCAGGGCCACCAGGTTCGCCAGGCTGACCTGGCCGGCCTCGTCCACGAACAGGTAATCGAATTGCTGTTCGAATTCCGCGCGGCAAAAGAGCCACGCCGTGCCCGCCACCAATTGATGGCGGGCGAGGTCGATCTTGTCATTGCCGAAGACGTCTTCGATGAATTCCCCGTTGAAACAGGAATCATCGCCGGCCTGCCCCGACTTCTTGGCGCCGCAAAAACGCAGGCCCGCCTCGCGCGCCGCGTCTTCCAGACCGGCCAGCAGATTGTTGATGGCGTGGTGGCTGTTGGACGTGACCGCGATGCGCTTGCCCTGGCGCAACAGGTGCACCAGCACGCGCGACCCCGTGTAGGTCTTGCCCGCCCCCGGCGGTCCCTGCAGGAACAGGGTGGTCTCATCCATGCGGCCCACGATGTCCACGACCTGGTCCAGCAGGTTGCCCGCGGGATCGGCCAGCGCCTGCCCCGGCGCCATGCCGGCGATGCGCGGCGGCTCGTGCCGCAGCAGCGCATCCACCGCGCGGAACGCCGTGCCGCCGCCATCGGCCGACGCCAGCAGGGCGTCGCCATAGCGGAACATGGCGTTGGCCAGCTCGTCGATCTTTACCGGCCTGCCCGGCCCGAGCGACAGGCGCGGTGGCGGCGTTTCCTTGCGGTTCATGGTGAACGTGGCGATGCCGGCGGCCGGATCCACGGTCAGCCGGCCGATCGCCGGTCCGCCGCGCACATTGGTACAGGACGCGCCCGTGCGCAGCTTGGTCTGCTGCGCGGGAAAGCGATAGGTGTAGCGCAGCGACTGCGCCACCGGCTCGGGCGCCACGGTGTCGTCGCGCACCAGGCCGCCCAGGCATTCGTTGTCTTCGATGAGCTCGGCGTCGGTCGCTTCCATGCGGGCGAACATGGCCCACCATTCCGGCTTCTGTTCGCGGCGGTGAAAGTCCAGCAACTGGTAGACCAGCGCGCGATACCGGTCTCGGTCCGACCAGTCCAGCTCGTCGGCGGGCAAGGGCCCGAGCAGCGCGTCGCGGTAGGGCTCCAGGCGCAGCTCCGCGGGGGTCTTTTCCCCGACCTGGAACCGGGCGGCGTCGATCTGCTGCTGCGTGTCGCGGCGATTGGCCCAGGGCATGCCGGCCGGACGCAGCGCGCACAGCCATTCCCGCAGCTTGTAGGTGGACAGCACGTCGTCACGGTTGTAATCCGCGATGTCCTGCAGCAGCTGCGCCTCGCCCGTGCGCTTCCAGCGTTCGTAGTAGACGATGCTGGCGCCTGCATTGGTCACGCCGCCCTCGCGCTGCGGCAGGTAGAAGTGCTCGATGTTCTTGATCGAATAACCGGGCTCGGACACGCGCACGCCTTCGCGCACCACCTGGTACAGATCGACCAGCTTGTCCAGGCGCAGCAGGTTGTCGACCTCCGCCTCGCGCGTGGCGTGCACCGACATCAGCTTCTTGATCGCCGTCGCCTCGTAGGGCGCATAGTGGTAGACGTGGGCGTCCGGGTAACGGTGCAGGCGCGCCACGACATAATCGATGAACGCCTCGAAAGCCTGTTTCTCTTCGCGGCGGTTGTGCGCCCAGAAGGGGATGAAGCGCGCCTGGCCGTCGTCGATGACGTACAGGCCAAACAGGTATTCCAGGCCGCCTTCCTCCAGGGGATCGCCTTCCATGTCGAAGAACATGTCGCCCGCGTCCGGCTGCGGCATGCGCTCGAAACCCCGCAGCGCCGGGTCTTCCGGATCCTTGGCGACCAGGTCCCAGTGCCTGCCGCCATCGGTGCGGGCGCGCAACTGCAGGGCCGCCTGCGACCGCAGCCGCTGCAGGACGGCGGGCTCGATACGCGCCACGGCCGCATCGGGCGCAAGCGTGCCCAGCTGCGCCAGCGTGCGGATGCCCTGGCCGTTCAGCCTGCGGATCTGCTGCCGCGTGATGTTGGCGACCTGGGACAGGTGGTCGTCGGCCGCGCGGCGCGACCTGCACAGCGGATCCCACCGGCACTGCGCGCATTTCTCGCAGGGATCGGGATAGGTGTCCGCGCCCGCGCGCGGGTCGACGTGGGCCTCGAAGCGGCGCATGACCTGGCGCAGGTAGTGTGCATAGTCGGCCACGCGCAGCGCGACCTCGCGGCCGCTGCCCAGCACCACGTGCATGTGCAGCGGCGCCGCGCCCTGCTCCCGTCCCAGGAGCCATGAATAGAACGAAAGCTGGACCACGAATTTGGCGCGCGCCGAGCGCGCCAGCTTGGTGTCGCTGGCCTCGTAGCTGTAATCGCCCAGGCGCGACGGGCGCCCGGTCTTCAACAGGAAGTCGGCATGGCCGACGTAGCGGCCGTCGCTGAACGCCGCCTGGTAGATGACGTCGGCGCCGCTCTGCATCGCCTCGCGCGTGCGGGCCAGGCGCTGGGCCAGCCCGCTGCCCGCCTCGCTCACGTCCACCATCCGTGCGCCGCCCGCGCGCAGCCGTTCCAGGTATGCGCGCTCATGGTCCAGCCCCTTTTGCTGGATCAGTTCGAGCTGCTCGTCCTCTTGCGCGGCAGGCAGCGGCGATTCCAGATTGAGCCGGTCTAGCGTGGTGAGATGTTCGCATTCCAGGAACCCGACCAGATCGGAAGCGGAAAACAAAAGGCGGTCGCCGGTTTTTTGCATGGTACGGAAGGGGCCGGGCGCGATAGCGGGGCCCAAGAATAGCAAAGTGGCAATTCGGACATTATCTGGGCGAATATTTCCGAGCCCTGCGCAATACTGTCACGATTAATTCAACCCGATTTTGTCCGAATACGCTTTCAGAATCCCGGCAGATTCCCTGGTTCCCTGATTCATTGATTCAGCAACGGAAAGCGACATGCCTGGTTTGTTCGAAAAGATTATTCTCAGCCTTGATCGCGCCGGATATTCCGGCCTAACCCGCGATGACCGGCGGCTGGCCGCCTGTCCCGGCACGCCGGCGCAGGCCGGGCCGCGCCGGACCGCGGCGCTCTCGCAAGCGGGGCGGCTCGCATGAAACTGCGCAAACTCGATTTACCCGATTCCCTGGTGCAGACCCTGCGCGCGGCGCGCAATATCATCGTGCTGACCGGGTCGGGCCTGAACCCCGCCAGCGGCCTGCCGCAGAGCCGGGACGGCATGCGCGGCCTGTGGGCGCGCTACGACGCGGCGGCGCTGGCCACCGAAGCGGGCTACAGGAATGACCCCGCGCTGGTGTGGGCCTGGCACGAAGAAAGGCGGCGCCGGGCGTTGCTGGCGGCGCCCAATGCGGCGCATCGGGCCATCGCCGCGCTTGCCGAGCGCGCGCCCGGCACCTTCGTGGTGACGCAGAACGGCGATACGCTGCACGAGCGCGCGGGCAGTCCGCGCATCCTGCATCTGCAGGGCCGGTTCGACCAGCCGCGGTGCACCGCCTGCGCCATGACCCACACGCTGACGACGCCTCCGGCGCGGCACGCCCGGCACGGCCCCTATCCCCAGCCGCCGGCCTGCCGCATCTGCGGCGGCGCGGTGCGCCCCGGCCGGTTGTGGCACAGCGAGGCGCCCGCGCCCGAGGTCTGGCGCATCGCCAAGGGGCTGGCCGCCAGCGCCGACCTGCTGATGACGGTGGGCACGTCGTGCCAGACGCCCGCGGCCGCCGAGCTCTGCTACGAAGCCATGGCGCGCGGGGCGCAGCTCGTGCAGATCAATCCAAACCCGACGCTGCTGGATCGCGTGGCCAGCCACGGCGTCCGGGGTCCGGCCGAGAAAGTGCTGCCGCTGCTCCTGGCGCGCGCGTGGCCGGGCCACTGACCGCGCCCCCCGGCGCTAGAGGTAGCGGCGCGCCAGTTCGCGCGCCTCGTGAGCGAAACGCTCGCGGATGTCCTCGGGCTCCAGCACTTCGATGGAGGACGCGTGCCCATGCAGCAATTGCCACAACATCACGGACGGGCGCACGGTGGCGGTCAGGGTGAAGCCCGCATCGTCCTCGTCGATCGTCTGGTCGGGCGACAGCCAAAACTCGCGCAGCGGATGGCGGCGGCGGCGGCCGTCTTCCATCATGGGTTCCGCGGCGTGGAGCCGGATGCGGGTTTCGCCGCCCGGATCGAAGTTCAGGGCTTCCTCGCGGCGCACGTAGTCGTGCAGGTCGAACGTGGGATCCGGGTCCGCCGCCTCGTCCAGCAACCGGACTTCGGACAGGCGGTCCATGCGAAAGAGAAAGCGCCTGCCCGGCTGGCGCGCGCCCCAGGCCACCATATACAGCACGCCGGCGCGGTCCACCATCGCCAGCGGCGTCATCACGTAGACCCGCTCGCTGGGCGTCTTTTCGCCAAAGGGCGTGTTGCGGAACGTCAGCTTGCGGTTGTAGTAGAGGGCGCCGCTGACCTGCCGGTAGACCTCGGACGGCACTTCGGGCAAGACGGTGGGATGGGTGCCGTCGATGCGCAGGATCTTGCGCGACCAGTCGTGCGCCGGCGCGATCCCGGGCTGCGCCTGATGGGTTTCGAGATACCGCAATGCGCCGTCGAACGTGGCCGCCAGGTCGTCCAGCACGACGGCCGGCAGATGGCGGTCCGCCACCTGCTTGAGCGCGCACATGGCCATCGCCATGTTCGCATTCATGTTGCGGATGCGGAAATCGGTGCGCTGCAGGGTGCGATACCACAGCTTGCCGCGCGTGGCGCCGAAACTGCCCACGCTGTCCAGCTTGAGCAGCGTGCGCCGGATCTGTTTGTCGCCGGGCACCGGATTCTGCAGGGCGGCCAGCTTTTCGCGTATTTCCGCCATGCCCATGCCCATTACCATCGCGTCGGCTTCTTCGTCCTCGACATACGGAAGGATACGCAGAAGATTGTCGACCAGCGTCTGGTTAGGTCCCATGGCAGATACAGCAAATTAACCCGTTAAACAACGCCCGCATTCTATCTGCAAAGTACGCCAATAATAATTTTCCGCGGGAAAGATAATCAGCCGGCGGCCGCGGGAAGGATTTTCCATAAATAAATTGGGCACATTGGACACACGACAATATGCAGCCGGCGCCGTCAATCGGCCACGATCTCGCTCAGCGGGACGGGCCGGCCGAACAACCAGCCCTGGCCCACGGCGTCGGGTTGGCGGGCCAGCAGGTAGCTGGCCTGCTCCTCGGTTTCGATGCCTTCGATGATCAGGCTGATGCCCAGTTCCCGCGATATGTTGATGACGTGGTCGACGATCAGCGTGCCCGCGTCTTCGGCGCCGATGGCGCCCGTGAAGCTGCGGTCCAGCTTGATCGCGTCGGCCTGCAGCTCGGCCAGGTAATTCAGGTTGGAATGGCCGGTGCCGAAATCGTCGATGAACACCTTGAAGCCTTTGCCGCGCAGCGTCTTGATCATCGACAGGACGTGCCCGTCGGACAAGGGCGTGCCCTCGGTGATCTCCAGCGCCACGTTGGCGGGCGTCAGGCCGTGCTCGTTCACGGCGTCCATCAGGAAGTTGCGGTAGCCCGCGTCCTTGAGGTCCGCCGCCGACACGTTGATGCTGATGTAGAGCTCGGGGTTGTCGCGCAGGCGCTGGTGCAGGTCGCGCAAGGCCTGCGAGGTTACCCGCCGCGACAGCGCGCGGCCCAGGCCCATGGCCTCGGCCAGCGGCACGAACAGGCTGGGCGACACGTCCTGGCCACGCGCTCGCCAGCGGGCCAGGGCCTCGAAACCTGCCAGGCGCCGCGTGGCGAGCTGGCGCAGCGGCTGGTAGTGGACCTGGATGTCGCCGCCCAGGATCGCCTTGCGCAGCTCGGTCTTGGCGCTGCCCGCATGCAGGCGCCACAGGACGCACAGGCCCGCCAGGAAAGCCAGGGCCAGCGCGCCGGCCACCGACAGGACCCTCGCCGGAAACTGGAACCAGGCGTCGGAACACAGCCGCGACACGACGCAGATATCCGGGCCGCCCTCGGGCGCGCATGCCCAGGCCCGACGCTCCGGCGCAAAGCCCTGGTCTGCGCTGTCCTGCCGCGCCAGGTCCAGGTCCAGGTCGTTGGCGCGGCCGAAGAGCCGGTAGACGTGCGCGCCGTCCCGCGTCAGGAGCTTGGCATCGATGCCCGAGCCCGGCTCCGGAAAGCCGTCGAACGCGTCGGGCGCGGTGAACACGATAAGGTCGCGGTACGCCGCCATGTCGCCGACGATGCGGCTGTCGACAATGTTGGTGGCACCTACCCAGAGCTGGCGCCCGTTCGCCAGTGTGAACGCGGGCGGCGGCAGCAGCAGGGGCTGCGGCAGTCTGCCCCAGGCCGCCGAGCAGCGCAGCATGCCGCCCAGCGTACGGCCGATGTCGCGGATGTAGGTGGCATTGAAAAGCAGGACGCGCAGGGTCGCCACGTCCGCTTCCGAACACGGCACGCCCCGGTCGGCGGCCGCGGCCATCAGCCGGTTGCCCTCCTGGGCCACGCGCAGCGCGTGCGCCAGCAGCCGGGCATTGTGCCCGGCAAGTTCGTCGTCGACCTGTCCCAGTTCGATATGGCGTCCAGCCATCACCCCCGCCAGGAATCCAAACGCCGACATCAACAACACGAAAGCCGCAATTCTGGAACGTGACATGGGGACCGGTGACACTTGAGCGGCGCGTTGCGAGGAAATTCTGCGCGTAAGTCAATGTAACCGGAACTGAAACATCCCAAAAGCGCAAAGTCGCCTGCTGAATCGTGCCAATTGTTGCTTTCCCGGTCCGCCCGCCCCAGCCCCGGCCACGGGCGCGGCAAGCGCCGCAGGGCGCGATCTACGGGGAAACCCGATATAAAACTTTGCACCACGCCCATGATCCCGCGTTATGCACAGGCGCGCCGCCAGCGCCGCCCGCGCGGGGATTGTCCATGCAGATCAGCGCCTTAGCGTCGCGGGACGCGCCGGCGCGCCGCGGCGCGCCCCTCCCGTGCCGCCATATCGGATTTGCCCCCGCCCGGGCATGCTTGCGCCTTCGGCCTGGCCTGCGCACCGCGCGCCCGGCCACGCAACATTGTTCCGCACGCGACCGGGCGGTGGCGCTGGCGCGCCGCTCGCCCGGTTCCGGCGATTCGCACTCCTGGAGACCCCTGTGACCCCTTCTTCCCCCTCCCGCAAAATGGGCCTGGCCGTCGCCCAGATGGGCGCCGTCAATCTGGCCGATTCCCGCGCCGCAGTCGTGCGCCGCCTGGTCGAGATGATGCGCGAAGCCGCCGCCCGCAAGGCCGAGTTCGTCGTGTTTCCCGAGCTGGCGCTGACGACCTTCTTTCCCCGCTACTGGATGGACAATGCCGAGGCGGTGGAGCGCTATTTCGAAAAGACCATGCCCAACGCCGACGTGCAGCCCCTGTTCGACACGGCGCGCGAACTGGGCATCGGCTTTTACCTGGGCTATGCCGAACTGACGCCGGAAGGCCGGCAGTTCAACACGGCCATCCTGGTGGACCGCAGCGCCAGGATCATCGGCAAGTACCGCAAGATCCACCTGCCGGGCCATTCGGACCACAAGGTGGATGCCCCGTTCCAGCATCTGGAAAAGAAGTTCTTCGAGGTGGGCGACCTGGGCTTTGGCGTCTGGGAGACCGACGACGTCAAGATCGGCATGTGCCTGTGCAATGACCGCCGCTGGCCCGAGACCTACCGCGTCATGTCGCTGCAAAGCGCCGAGCTGATCGTGCTGGGCTACAACACGCCGTCGTTGAACATCCACTGGAACGAGCCCGCGCACCTGCGCACCACCACGCACGAAATCGTGCTGCAGGCCAGCGCCTACCAGAACGCCGTGTGGATCGGCGCGGCCGCCAAATGCGGCCACGAGGACGGCCATCACATGATCGGCAGCTCGATGATCGTGGCGCCTTCGGGCGAGATCGTGGCCCGCGCCAGCGGCGAGGAAGACGAGGTGATCACGGCGCGCATCGACCTGGGCATGGGCCAGACCTTCCGCGACCACGTCTTCAATTTCGCCAAGCACCGCAGCCCGCAGCACTACCGGCTGATCGTCGAGCGCACCGGCGCGGGCGAGCCGCTGCCCCGGCCGGACGCCGAATGATGCCGGACGCCGCCTGAAACAGACCCATTGCCCGCGTCATCGCGGGCATTTTTTTGGGTGCCGCCCCCTGCGCGCTGCTAGACTGCCCGTGGCTCCCTGATTGACCACCCCGCAGTTGACCACTCCGCAGGCAACGATCCGATGCGCTTAATCGACACCGACCAGACCCGCAACGCCCTGTCCTTCGACGCCGTCATCCCCGCCTTGCGAGACGCCTTCCGCGAGGGCGCCACGGTGCCCGCCCGCCACGTCCACGCCATCCAGTGCGGCAACGCCCACGGCACCTCGCTGATCATGCCCGCGTGGAGCGAGCGCGGGTACTTCGGCGTCAAGATCATCAACATCTTTCCGGACAACACCCACCAGGGCCTGCCCGGCCTGCATGCCACCTACAACCTGTACAGCGCCGCCACCGGCGTGCCGATCGCGCAGGTGGACGGCGACATCGTGACCGTGTACCGGACGGCCGGCGCGGCGGCGCTGGGCGCGGACTACCTGGCGCGCGCCGATGCCCGCACGCTGCTGATCGTCGGGTCCGGCCGCATCGCCGGACTGGTCGCGCAGGCCATGCGCACGGTGCGGCCCATCGAGCGCGTGCTGGTGTGGAATGTGCGGCCCGCGGGCGCCGAGGCGCTGGCGGCTAGTCTGCGCGAACAGGGCTTCGACGCCCGGGCCGTGACGGACCTGCAGGCCGCCACCGGGCAGGCCGACATCGTCAGTTGCGCCACCTTGTCCACCGAACCGCTGATCCACGGCGCATGGCTGCGTCCGGGCACGCACCTGGACCTGATCGGCAGCTTCAAGCCCGAGATGCGCGAGACCGACCCCGCGTGCTTTGCCGGCACCACCGTCTACGTGGACACCGACGAAGCGCCTACCAAGGCGGGCGACCTGCTGTCGGCGTTCGAGGCCGGCGTGCTGACCCGCGAGGGCATCCAGGGCAACCTGCACCAGCTCGCCGCGGGCGAGCGCCCCGGCCGCCGCGATGACCGCGAGATCACGGTGTTCAAGGCCGTGGGCAGCGCGCTGGAAGACCTGACGCTGGCCACCCTGGTCTACGAATCGGTCAGGGACGCGGACCGGCAGCCTGGCTGACCGGCGGAGCCTGCCCCCCCACGGATCACCCGCAATCACCTGGAGACACCGCATGACGCAAGCCCGTTCCATCGTCCTGACTGAATTCGGCGGCCCGGAAGTCATGCGGCTGGCCAACATCGACCTCGCGCCCCCGGGTCCGGGTGACGTGCAGCTGCGCCAGACGGCCATCGGCTTTAACTACATCGACATCTACCAGCGCGCCGGCAAGTACCCGCTGCCCACGCCCACGGGCCTGGGCCACGAGGCCGCGGGCGTGGTGGAGGCGCTGGGCGCGGGCGTGACGGACCTGCGCGTCGGCGACCGCGTGGTGTATATGAACGCCGGGGTCGGCGCCTACGCCGACCGGCGCAATGTCGCGGCCGCCAAGCTGGTGCGGATTCCGCCGGGCATCGCCGACGAGGAGGCCGCCGCGGTCTTCTTCAAGGCAATGACGGCGCAATACCTCGTCAAGAAAACCCACTCGGTCCAGCCCGGCGACATCGTGCTGGTGCACGCCGCCGCGGGCGGCGTCGGGCAGATCCTCTGCGGCTGGGCCAAGGCGCTGGGCGCCACCGTCATCGGCACGGCGGGTTCCGCCGCGAAATGCGACGTCGCCCGGGCAGCCGGCTGCGCGGCCGCCATCGACTACACGCAGGAAGACTGGGTGGAGCAGGTCGTCGCGGCCACCGGCGGCAAGAAGGCGCGCGTGGTCTACGACTCGGTCGCCCGCCACACGTTCATGGGCTCCCTCGATTGCGCGGCGCCGTTCGGGCTGGTGGTGCTGTTTGGCGCCGCGTCGGGCCCGGCGCCCGCCATCGACCCCGAATTGCTCAACAAGAAGGGCTGCCTGTTCCTCACGCGTCCGTCCGTGTTTCCGCACAACGCGGATCCCGCGACGTTCCGCGCCAATGCGGCCGATGTCTTCGAGGCCATGCGCAGCGGCGCGGTGCGCGCGGCCATCGGCGCGCGCTACCGCCTTGAGCAGGTCCAGGACGCGCATCGCGCCGCGCAGGACCGGACCGTCACGGGCGCCATCGTGATCATCCCCTGACCGGCTGGCCGCCCCCCGCCAGGCCGGCCTCCAGCTCGGCCGGCAGGTGTTCGCGCATGATCTCGATGAAGCGGCGCAAGCGGGCAGGCTGAAAACGCGACGGCGCATACACCAGATAGACGGGCAGGGCGTCCGCCCGCCACTGCGGCGCCAGGTGCACGAGCCGTCCGGCGGCCAGGTCCGCCTGCATGGCCCAGGCCGATCCCAGCGCCGCCCCCAGGCCCTGGATCGCCGCGTTGCGCAGCGCGTGCAAGCCGTCGGTGGACAGGCGGGGATGGATGTCGAAGCCCTGCACGTCGCCGCTGCCGCAATGCGTCAGGCTCACGTCGGTGCGGTAGAAGGTGCGCAGCGCCAGCCACGGCAGGCGCGCCAGTTCCGAGGGGTCCTGCGGCACCGGCCCGCCCTGCAGCAGGTCCGGCGAGGCGACGACGATGCGCGGCACCTCGCCCAGCTTCACGGCGACCACCGACGGGTCCGTCACGGCGCCCACGCGGATGGCGCAGTCGACGTTCTCGGCGATCAGGTCCGGCATGCGGTCATGCAGCAGCCATTCCACCCGCATGTTCGGATACCGCTTCAGGTACCGGGCCAGCGGCTCGACGAACTGGTCCTGGCCGAACACGTGCGGCGCCACCACGCGCAGCATCCCGGCCGGCTCATCGCCCGCGCCCCGCACCTCGCTCTCGAATGACTGCCACGTGGCCAGCAATTC
Source organism: Achromobacter sp. MFA1 R4 (assembly GCF_900156745.1). Lineage (NCBI taxonomy): Bacteria > Pseudomonadati > Pseudomonadota > Betaproteobacteria > Burkholderiales > Alcaligenaceae > Achromobacter > Achromobacter sp. MFA1 R4. The sequence continues at coordinate 1,703,025 of NZ_LT707065.1, forward strand.
CTTGCCCCGTTCGTAGCAGCGCTGGCCGTCTTCGGTCAGGCGGATGGCATGGGTGGACCGCTTCAGGAGCCGCACGCCCATCGTGCGTTCCAGCAATTGCAGGCGGCGGCTGACGGTGGGCTGGGTGCCGCCCATCTGGGCGGCCGCGGCGGACAGGCTGCCGGCTTCGACGATGCGCACGAAGGTCTCGATCAGCAGCATGCGGTCGGTGCCGGCCGGGGCGGGAAGGGCGGGGATGGCGGGGATGGCGCGTGTGGTCATACGACCATCGTATAACCGATGTACCCGAAGGTCGGCTACCAAAACCGCGGCGGCAAGCCCAGAATCTGCCCCGTACCTCAAGCCACCGGACACCACCATGTCATCCCCCACTTCCCACCCCTCCCTCTCGCGCGGCCTGGTCTTCCTGCTGGCCGTGGGCGCCGGCCTGGGCGTCGCCTCCCTTTACTACAGCCAGCCGATGCTCGGCGTGCTGGGCGCGGACATCCACGCCAGCGCCGAAACGCTCGGCTGGATACCCACGCTGACCCAACTGGGCTACGCCTTCGGCATCCTGCTGCTGGCGCCGCTGGGCGACCGCTACGACCGCAAGCGCATCATCCTGGTCAAGGCCGCCGTATTGAGCCTGGCGCTGCTGCTGGCCGGCGCGTCCCCGACCATCGGCCTGCTGCTGGCCGCCAGCTTTGCGATCGGCCTGTCGGCCACCCTGGCGCAGGACATCGTGCCGGCCGCCGCCCACCTGGCGCCGGCCGACCAGCGCGGCAAGATCGTCGGCACCGTCATGACGGGCCTGTTGCTGGGCATCCTGCTGTCGCGGGTGGTCAGCGGCTTCGTGGCCGAGCAGTTCGGCTGGCGCATGATGTTCGCGGCCGCCGCCGTGAGCATCCTGGGCCTGGGCGCGGCGCTGTGGCGCGGCCTGCCGCGTTTCGAGCCGACCACGCGGCTGGCGTACAGCGCGCTGCTGGGCTCGCTGCTGACCCTGTGGCGCCAGCATCCCGGCCTGCGCCGCGCCGCCACCGCGCAGGGCCTGCTGTCGCTGGGCTTTAGCGCCTTCTGGTCCACGCTGGCGGTGATGCTGCACGAGGCCCCGTTCCATCTGGGCGCGGGCGCGGCCGGCGCATTCGGACTGGCCGGCGCCGCGGGCGCCCTGGCCGCGCCGCTGGCCGGCCGGGTGGCCGATACGCGGGGGCCGCTGGCCGTCGCCAGCCTGGGCGCGGGCCTGACCATGGTGTCGTTCGCGGCCATGTTCTTCCTGCCGCTGCTGCCCGCGCATGCCGCGCTGTGGCTGATCGGCGCAGCGGCCGTCGGCTTCGACCTGGGCATCCAGACCTCGCTGATCGCGCACCAGAGCATCGTCTACGGCATCGATCCGGCCGCCCGCAGCCGCCTGAACGCCATCTTGATGACGGGCGTGTTCGTCGGCATGGCCGCCGGCGGCGCGCTGGGCAGCCTGGCGCTGGCGCACTGGGGCTGGACCGGCGTGACGGTGACGGCGGCCGGCGCGGCGGCCGCGGCCCTGGCCCTGCGCCTGTGGCCGACGGCCAGCCGCAACGGCGAGGCCGGTCGCTACGCGGCGTGACGCCGCGCCCCGCGCCGCCGGCCTGTCCTGTCTACCGGGACACCGGCACCGGCACGGAAACCGTTTGCGCGTTGGTGTATTCCAGCAGTCCGTCCAGGGCGTTCTCCACGCCCACGCCGGACTGCTTGTGCCCGCCAAAGGGCACGTCCGGGGACATGACGTGGATGTGGTTGATCCACACCGTGCCGGTCTCCAGCCGCCGCGCAATCGACTGCGCCAGCCCCACGTCCCGCGACCACACCGATCCGCCCAGGCCGTATTCCGTGTCGTTGGCCCGGCGGACCACCTCGTCGATGTCGCGGTACTTCAGCAGCGGCAGCACCGGCCCGAACGCCTCTTCCACCACGCTGCGCGCGTCGTCGGGCGGGTTGTCCAGAATGGTGACGGGCACGAAGTAGCCCTTGCCTTCGGGCACCTCGCCCCCCGTCAGAAAGCGCACGCCGGTGCGGTGCGCATCGGCGATCAGGTCCTTGACGCGTTCGAACTGCGCGCGGTTCTGGATCGGGCCGAGCCCCGTGCCGGGCTGCGACCCGTCGCCCACCACCACGCCCGCCGCCACGCCCGCCAGCGCGTCCGCGAAGGCATCGTAGATGGACTCGTGCACATACAGCCGCTTGGTCGCCAGGCAATACTGCGACGAATTGCGGAACGCGCCCCAGAACAGCCGGGCGGCCGTTTCCTTCACATCGACGTCGGGCAGCACGATGGCCGCGTCATTGCCGCCCAGCTCCAGCGTCACCCGCTTGAGCCGGCCCGAGGCGCTCTGCATGACGCGCCGGCCGGTCGCGGTGGAGCCGGTGAAGGCGATCTTGTCGATGCCCGGATGCTCGGTCAGCCAGGGCCCCAGCCGGTCGCCGCCGCTGATCACGTTCAGCACGCCGGGCGGTAGCAGGTCGCGAAACAGCTCGCCCATTTTCAGGGAGGTCAGCGGCGTGTAGGGCGAGGGCTTGAGCACCACCGTGTTGCCGGCCAGCAGCGCCGGCGCGATCTTCCAGATGGCGAGCGTCATCGGGAAATTCCACGGCGCGATCGCCGCCACCACGCCGATCGGCACCCGCCGCGTCTCGAACAGATGGCCCGCGCCGTCATCGTGGCGCTCCACGGGCAGGTCGCGGGCGGCGAAGGCGCGCAGCCACGTCACGCAGCGGCCAACCTCGGCCCGCGCGTCCGCATGCGGCTTGCCCTGCTCGCGCGTCAAGAGGCGCATGAAGCCGTCGGCATGCTGCGCCAGCCGCTCGGCCATGGCGCGCAGCGCCGCCTGGCGCTCGCCGATGGGCCGGCTGCGCCACGGGCCGAAGGCGGCCCGGGCCGCCGCGATGGCGGCATTCAATTGGTCGAGCGACGCGTCGGGCGCGGCCGCGATGCGTTCCTCGGTGGCGGGATTGAGCACGTCGAAGGTCTGCGGCGAGACCTCCGCCCGGCCGTTCAGCGTCATCGTGTAATGGGAGTCCGGATTCAATTGCATGGTGGGGATGCCTGTTCAAGGGTGGCCGGGACGGCGCGGGAAGAAGGGTCGGCATCGGGGCCGAGGATCAGTCGCCCCACCACGCGGCCCGCCGCCAGGTCCGCCAGCGCGGACTGCGCGCCGTCCAGGCAGCGGCACGTCGTGGGAATGGCGCGGGGCTTGCGTTCGCGCACCAGCGCCATCAACGCCTTCAGTTCGTCCAGGTTGCCGATGTACGCGCCTTCGATGCTGATGGCGCGCATCGGCACGAGGGCCGGCGACAGCGACAGCTCGCCGCCAAAGAGGCCCACCAGGATGAGCTGGCCGCCCTTGGTCAGCAGGTCCATGCCCAGCTGCACCGTGCTGGCGGCGCCCACGCAATCGATCACCGCCCACACCGCGCCGGCCGCCTGCCGCACCTGCGCGGCGGCGTCGGGCGCGCCGGCATCGACCGCCGCATGCGCGCCCGCGGCCAGCGCCGCGCCGCGGCGCGCGCCATCCGGTTCCACCACGACGACATTGCCGCAGCCCTGCGCGCGCAGCAGCGTCACGCACATCAGGCCCAGCCCGCCCGCGCCGATCACCACCACCGATTCCTCGGCCAGCACGTCCTGCGGGATCTTGCGGATGGCGCTGTAGGTCGTGAGCCCCGAACACGCATACGGGGCGGCCTGTTCGGGCCGCAGGTCGCCGATGTCCACGAGATAGCGCGCATGCGGCGCCACCACGTGATCGCTGTAGCCGCCGGGCCGGAAAATGCCCAGGAAGCGCGGCGCCGCGCACAGGTTTTCGCGGCCGCGGCGGCACACCTTGCATTCGCCGCAGCCGATCCACGGATACACCAGATAACGCTGGCCGGGACGCACGTGCTCGGGGACGTCCGGCCCCGTGGCCACGACCTCGCCCACGATCTCGTGGCCCAGCGTGAGCGGCAGCGTGACGCCGCGCTGCTGCATGCGGAGCCGCTTGTCGCCGCCCAGGTCGTACGCGCCTTCCCAGGTGTGGATGTCGGTGTGGCACACGCCTGCGGCCAGCACCCGCAGCAGCACCTGCCCGCCCTCGGGCGCCGGCGTGGGGGTCTGCGCGCGCGCCAGCGGTTCGCCAAAGGCCCTGACCTGATAGCTGATCATCCCGCGCCCCCGGTCTTGGCGAGCGGGCAGCCGCCCTGGTCAAGCGGCCGGAACGCCACGTTGCCCGGGATCACCGCCACCTGCCGGTACAGGTCCCATTCGCCCTTGGAGTCCGCGGGCTTCTTCACTTCAAAAAGGTACATGTCGCGCACCACGCGCCCGTCCACGCGCAGCTTGCCGTCCCGCGTCATGAAGTCGTTGATCGGCATGGCGCGCATCTTGGCCATGACGGCATCGGCATCCTTGGTGCCGGCGGCCTTCACCGCGTTCAGGTAATGCGTGACGGCGCCATAGGTGCCGGCCTGCGTCATGGTGGGCTTGCGGCCGACCTTGTCCTGGAAGCGCTGCGACCACGCGCGCGTCGCGTCGTTCTGGTCCCAATAGAAGGCCTCGGTCAGCAGCAATCCCTGGCCCAGTTGCAGGCCGATGGACTTCACGTCCGACAGGAAGGCCAGCAGCGCCACCAGCCGCTGCGGGCCGCCGGGACGGCCGATGCCGAAGTCGGCCGCCTGCTTGATGGCGCTGATGACGTCGTTGCCGCCCAGCGCCAGGCCGATGATGCCGGCCTTGGAGCTTTGCGCCTGCAACAGGTACGAGCTGAAGTCGGGCGTGTTCAGCGGCGAGCGCACCGCGCCCAGCACCTTGCCGCCATTGCGTTCGATCACCGCCGACGCATCGCCCTGCAGCGCGTAGCCGAAGGAATAATCCGCGGTCATGAAGAACCAGTTCTTGCCGCCCTGTTCCGTGACCGCCGCGCCGGTGCCGTTGGCGAGCGCGTAGGTGTCGTAGGTCCAGTGCACCGTGTAGGGCGAACACGCCTTGCCCGTCAGTTCTGACGTGGACGCGCTGGTCACCATGATCACCCGCTTCTTTTCGCGTCCCAGTTCGCTCAGGGCCAGCGCGATCGCCGACGTGGGCAGGTCGGTCACCATGTCCACGCCGTCCTGGTCGAACCAGCGGCGCGCGGCGGCGCTGGCCACGTCGACCTTGTTCTGGCCGTCCGCAAAGACCAGCTCGATCGGCTTGCCCAGCACCGAGCCGCCGAAGTCCTGCACCGCCATCCGGGCGGCCTCGACCAGTCCCTTGCCGCCGATGTCCGAATACGCCGAACTCATGTCGGCCATGATGCCTATCTTCACGGGACCCGCCGCGTTCTGGGCGTGCGCGCCGCCCGCGGCGAGGATCGCGCCCGCCAGCGCGAGCGTCAGTTTGGGGATTGCCATGGACTCGTCTCCGTTATCGGTTTACGCCGTCTTTGCGGCGGTGAGCGTATTGCTCCGGGGAGCGTCCTTTTGTATCGTAGGCACGCGTTTTCGCCGTCGTCCAAAGCGACGATTTTCCAGCGCGCCGCGGGTTTTCCCGCGCCGATCCACGCAAGACCGCACTCTTCAGACAGGCAGCTCATGCGTCATTCGTTCTCGATGGAACACGCGCTGGCCAGCGGCAAGCTCAATGCGCCCACCGCACATGGCGACCAGATCGCCCGGCAGGAACTGTGTGAGCAGATCTGCCGACCGGACGGACCCAAGGTGGTGGTGGCGCGCGGGCCGGCCGGCTACGGCAAGACCACGCTGCTGGCGCAGTGCCAGGCAAGGTTGCAGGCGCTGCCGATGCGAACCGCGTGGCTGACGCTGGACCGCGCCGACAATGACCTCTCCCGTTTCCTGCGCTGCCTGACGGCCGCGCTGGGCGCGCTGTCCGGCCGCGCCAGCCTGCGCCCGGACGCCCATGATTCCGAGGACACGCTGGCGCTGGCGCTGGTCCAGGCCGTGGCCTCGCACGGCGCGCCCTTTGCGCTGGTGCTCGATGAATTCGAAGCCATCACGGCCCCCGCCGTGCTGGATCTGGTGCAGGACCTCATCGGCAGCCTGCCCGCGCACGGCCGGCTGCTGATCGGCTCGCGCCATACGCCGGGGCTGGCGCTGGGGCGGCTGCGCGCGGCCGGCCAACTGCTGGAGATCGACGCCTCGCAGCTGTGCTTTTCCGTGGACGAGGCGACCCGCTTTTTCGCGCGGCGCCAACCCGCGCTGACGCCCGCCGAGGTCGAACTGCTGCATCGCAAGACCGAAGGCTGGGTCGCGGCGCTGTGCCTCGCATCCGCATCGCTCGCGCGGCAACCCAGCGCCGCGGCCTTCATCGAACGCTTCTCCGGCAGCGACCAGTCCGTCGCCGACTACCTGGCGCAGGACGTGCTGGCCAGCCAGACGCCGGCGCTGCGCCAGTTCCTGCTGCGCACCAGCATCCTCAAGCAGCTCAGCGCGCCGCTCTGCCAGGCCCTGCTGCCCGACATGGATTGCGCCGGCGTGCTGCAACAACTGGAGAACGGCCACGTCCTGCTCACGCGCACCGCGGCCGACGAGCGCCACTACCGCTACCACAGCCTGTTCGCCAGCTATCTGCAGTCGCAGCTGCGGGCCCAGGCGCCCGGCGACGTCGCCCGCCTGCACCTGGCCGCCTCGCGCTGGTACGAGGCCGAAGGCAGGCCGGTGCCCGCCATCGACCACGCCATCGACGGCGGCGACTTCGGGCGCGCGCTGGCGCTGCTGCAGGCGCACGCGGAAACGCTGCTGGCCGAAGGCCGCATGCGCCTGCTGGCGCGCTGGCTGGGTCAGTTGCCCGCGGCGGTGCTCGCCACCCGGCCGCTGCTGCAGGCCATGCAAGTGTGGGCGACGTGTTTCACGCGCGGCCCCAGCGAGGCGTCCCTGCTGATGGCGGACCTGAAGCTGGCGGGCAGCGCCGACCCCGCCGTGCGCGCCCACGTGCGGGCGCTGCAGCCGTTGCTGCTGTCAATGATGGACCGGCAGGAAGAGGCTTACGCCGCCGGCATGCCCAGCATCGCGGCGCTGGGCGATGCGCTGTCGTTCACCGACACCGCGCTCGCCAACGCCATGGCCAACATCACCGCCGTGCTGGGCCGCTACCACGAGGCGCGCGCGCTGCTGGACACCGCCCGGCGCGCGCAGAGCCGCAGCGCCAGCAGCTTCAACCTGATGTACTCCGAAGCGGTCGAGGGCATCATCGACCTGCAGGAAGGGCGCATGCGCCAGGCGGGCGCGCGCTTTCGCATGGCGGTGCGTTCCACGCGCAAGGGGGCCTACGGGCAGGCCAACGGCAATGCCTGGGCGGGCGTGCTGTACGCCGCGTGGGTCTACGAGACCGGCGACCTCGCGCTGGCCTCGCGCCTGCTCCAGGTGTACGTGCCGCTGGGCCGCGATGTCGGGCTGCCGGACCACCTGATCCTGGGCTACGTGATGCTGGCGCGCGTGGCCTTCCACGAGGGCGATCCCGAACAGACCTTCTACCTGTTGGGCGAACTGGAATACCTGGGCCACCAGCGCCGCCTGCCGCGCATCGCGGCCAGCGCCCGGGTGGAGCGCGCGCGGGTGCTGCTGATGCAGGGCCATCCGCAGGCCGCGCGCGACGAACTGGGCCGCGCCGACGATGCGGATCTCTGGCGCCGCGTGGAAGGGCTGCGCCTGCCCGCCAACGATCTGCTGACGCCGCGGCTGGGACGCCTGCGCTGCCTGGCCTATGACGGCGACCCCGCCGCCGCGCTGCGCGAGCTGGACGCCGACATCGCGCAGGCGCTGGCGGCGCGGCGCGTGCGGCGCGCGTACATGCTGCAGCTATTGCGCGCCGTCGCGCTGGCCCGCAACCGCGACGACGCTGGCGCCTCCGCGCAGCTCGCGCCGCTGCTGCACACGGCGCAATCCGAAGGACTGTGCCGTGTGCTGGCGGACGAGGGCGCGGCCGTGGCCGGGCTGATGCAGCGCCATGGCGCCTGCGAGACCGGCCGCGCATGGCTGGCCTCGGACGGCGCGCAGGACTGGTGGCGGCGCTACATGGCGCAGGCCCGCATCGGTCCCGCATCGCCGCCGCAGGCCCCCGTCGCTCGCGACGCCGCCGGCGCGGAAGGCCTCACGCCCAAAGAGCTGCGCGTGCTGCGCCTGCTGGCCGAAGGCCATTCCAACAGCGCCATCGCGCGGCAGCTCTTTGTCTCGGAAAGCACGGTGCGCACGCACCTGCGCCACCTGAACGTCAAGCTCAGCGCCGACAGCCGCACGCAGGCCGTGGCGCGGGCCCGCAGCGCGGGCCTGCTGTGACGCGCCCGCGTTATTCCTCGAATCCGCGCGGCCCCAGCGTCTCGACCACGTAGTCGATGAAGGACTTGATGCGCGACGAGATCGCCGTGTTCCGGTAGTACACCGCGTTGATCGGCTGCCTGACTTCCAGCAGCTGCTTGACGAACAGCGGCTGCAGCGCGCCGCGCCGGCGGTCCTCGCGCGTCATGAAATCCGACAGGCAGACAATGCCCCCATCGTTGAGCGCAAGCTGGCGCAGCGTCTCGCCGCTGTAGGCGCGAATCCGCGGCTTGATGTGCACCGCCTGCCCGTCCGCATCCCGCAGCGGCCATTCGTTCAGCGACTCGAGCTGGCTGAAGCCCAGCAGCACGTGCGACGCCAGGTCCGCGGCGCGGCGGGGCGTGCCGTGCTGCGCCAGATACCCCGGGCTGGCCAGCACGCGCACGCGGCTGGTGCCCAGCGCCACCGCGTGCAGCGACGAGTCCTTCAGCCGGCCGATGCGAAAGGCCAGGTCGGTGCGCCGCTCCAGCAGATCGATATTGCCTTCATTGCTGGTGAGCTCCAGCTCCACCTGCGGATAACGCTTGCGATAGCCCGGCACCAGCGGCGCGATCACATGCAGCATGAACGGCGAGGCGGCGTCTACCCGCAGCAGCCCGGCGGGTTGGTTGCGGCGCAGGTTCATGAGTTCTTCGGCTTCTTCGACCGACGCGATGATGCGGCGCGCCTGCTCCAGATAGGCCTTGCCCTCTTCGGTCAGCGCCAGGCGCCGCGTGGTGCGCCGCATCAGCGTGGTCTGCAGCTTTTCCTCCAGCCGGCTCATGGTGCGGCTGGTGGCGGAAACGGTCTGCCCCAGCACATCGGCCGCCGCGGTGATCGAGCCGCTGTCCACGATGGCGATGAAGACCTGCATTTCGTCGAGGGTGGTTTTCATATTTGCATTTTTATCAAAAGTATTTCGCCCATACCTGTCTTTTTCCGCAAGGATGCGGCAGCGACACTACGCCCATCCCCGGACACCGCCCGTCCGGCCCAGCCCATTCCCCAGGAGTTTTACATGAGCATTCCCGCCTTTGGCGTCGGCACCTTCCGCCTGCAGGGTCAGGCCGCCGTCGATTCCGTGCGCAACGCGCTGGACGTCGGCTACCGCGCCATCGACACCGCCCAGATCTACGAGAACGAGGCCGACGTCGGCCAGGCCGTCGCCGAATCGGGCGTGGCCCGCGAAGACCTGTTCATCACCACGAAGATCTGGGTGCCGAACACCGCCCGCGACAAGCTCGTCCCCAGCCTGAAGGACAGCCTCGCCCGGTTGCGCACCGATTATGTCGACCTGACGCTGATCCACTGGCCCGCGCCGGACAACGGCGTTTCCGTCGACGAATTCATGACGGCGCTGGCCGAGGCCAAGGCGCAGGGCCTGACGCGCCAGATCGGCATTTCCAACTTCCCCATCGCGCAGACGCGGGCCGCCATCGCCGCCGTGGGCCGCGAGCAGATCGCCACCAACCAGATCGAGCTCAGCCCCTACCTGCAGAACCGCACGCTCACGGCCTTTCTGAAGGAACAGGGCATCCACGTCACCTCGTACATGACGCTGGCCTACGGCAAGGTGCTCAAGGACCCGGTCATCGGCCAGATCGCACAGCGCCGCGTGGCCACGCCCGCGCAGGTCGCGCTGGCCTGGGCGCTGCAACTGGGCTATGCCGTGATCCCGTCGTCGACCAAGCGGGACAATCTGGCGAGCAATCTGCTGGCCCGGGACCTGCGCCTGTCGGACGACGACATGGCGCAGATCGCCGCGCTGGAACGCAACGGCCGCGAAGTCAGCCCGCAGGGGCTGGCGGCCGAGTGGGACTGAACCCGGCAGTCTCCGATCCGCCGCCCCCCCGCGCCGGGGGTATCGGATCTGGCAAGGAAATTCGGGATGAGCGCCTAACCAATAGGTATGGTTTCGGCCCGCCGGGCATTCCTCGGGGCGCAAACGCGCCCTACACTGCCCCATCGCAGCGCGCCGATGCTCTGGCGCGCCCAACGACGGGAGCCGACCTGGCATGCACGAACCCACGCCCGATGATCCGTCCTGGCTGCGCCCCCGGCTGTTTGCCGCGGTGGCCCTGACCGGCCTGGTCGCCGGCCTGGGCGGCATGCTGCTCGGCATGCTGCTGCACACGGTCCAGCACCTGGCCTACGGCTATGGCGGCGGCCACGTCATCAGCCACGAATCCTTCCTGATGGGTGTAGAGGCCGCCAGCGGGCCGCGCCGCGTGTTCGCCCTGGTGCTGTGCGGGCTGGCGGCCGGCGCGGGCTGGTGGCTGATCCACCGCTACGGCCGTCCCCTGGTCAGCGTCGATCAGGCCGTAGCCGATCCCGACCGGCGCATGCCGTCCGCGACGACGATGGCGCACGCGGTCCTGCAGATCGTGACCGTCGGGCTGGGCTCGCCGCTGGGACGCGAGGTGGCGCCGCGCGAAGTCGGCGCGCTCGCGGGCGGCCGGCTGGCGGCGCGGCTGCGCCTGCCGCCGGAGCAGTGCCGGCTCGTCATCGCCTGCGGCGCCGGCGCGGGCCTGGCCGCCGTGTACAACGTGCCGCTGGGCGCGGCGCTTTTCGTCCTGGAAGGGCTGCTGGGGTCGTTCGCCTGGCCTGCGGTCGTCGCCGCGCTGGTGGCCTGCTGCATCGGCGCCGCGGTGGCCTGGGCCGGACTGGGCAACGAGATCCAGTATGCCGTGCCGGCCCTGCAGATCAGCCCCGGCCTGGTGGTCTGGGCCATCGCCGCGGGACCGCTGTTCGGGTGGGCCGCCCACGGCTTCCGGCGGCTGACCGGCGCGGCGCGCGCCCAGGCCGCCCGAGGCTGGCGCCTGGCGGTGTCCTGCCTGCTGAATTTCACGCTGCTCGGCCTGCTGGCGATCACCCTGCCCGCCTTGCTGGGCAATGGCAAGGGGCCCGCGCAACTGGCGTTCGACAATGAACTGACCATCGCCCTGGCGGCGACGCTGGCGGTGCTGAAGACGGCCGTCGTCGCCAGCAGCCTGCGCGCGGGCGCGGCGGGGGGCTTGCTCACGCCCGCGATCGCCGAGGGCGCCTCGCTGGCGGTCGCGCTGGGCGGGCTGTGGAGCATGGCCTGGCCGGACGCGCCGCCCGGCGCATTTGCCGTCGTCGGCGCGGCCGCTTTCCTGGCCTCGTCGATGCGCATGCCGCTGACCGCCGTCGTGCTGATCCTGGAGTTCACGCGCGTGGACCCGGCCTTTCTCATCCCCATGGTCCTCGCGGTAGCGGGCTCCGTCCTGGCGAGCCGCCACTGCGCCGCCCGCGGCGCCGCCACGCGTACCGCACCCTGAATTCCGGAGACCCTCATGACCCAACGCAAACCCACCGGCATCCACCGCTACGACGCGCCCGCGGGCGGATGGGGCGCGCTGAAGGCCACGGCGCAGGCCGTGGCCACGCAGATGCGCATCGCCGAAGCGCCCGCGCTGCTGCTGCGCACCAACAAGCCCGACGGGTTCGACTGCCCGGGGTGCGCCTGGCCGGACAAGGCGCATACCTCCACATTCCAGTTCTGCGAGAACGGCGCCAAGGCCGTCACCTGGGAAGCGACGCGCAAACGCGTGACCCCGGAATTCTTCGCCGCGCACCCGGTTGCCGAACTGCTGACCTGGAGCGATCACGACCTGGAAAACGCAGGCCGGCTCACGCATCCGCTGGCCTACGACGCCGCCAGCGACACCTACCAGGCCATCGAATGGGACGACGCGTTCGCGCGCATCGGCCAGACGCTTGCCAGCCTGCCCGATCCGGACATGGCCGAGTTCTACACCTCGGGCCGCGCATCCAACGAGGCCGCGTTCCTCTTCAGCCTGTACGCCCGCGAGTTCGGCACGAACAATTTTCCCGACTGCTCCAACCTGTGCCACGAAGCCACCAGCGTCGGGCTGCCCCAGGCCATCGGCATCGGCAAGGGCACGGTGTCGCTGGAGGACTTCGACGCCTGCGACCTCATCATCTCGATGGGCCACAACCCCGGCACGAACCACCCGCGCATGATGGGGACGCTGCACGAATGCGCGCGCCGCGGCGTGCCCATCATCGTGTTCAACCCGCTGCGCGAACGCGCGCTGGAGCGCTTTGCCGATCCGCAGGACCCGATCGAGATGGGCACGTTCGGCGCCACGCGCATCGCTTCCACCTATTTCCAGGTCAAGGTGGGCGGCGACGCCGCCGCGCTCAAGGGCATCATGAAGGCACTGATGGAGGCGGACCGGGACGGCCGCGCCACGCTGGATCACGAATTCATCGCGCGCCACACGCACGGCTACGAGGCCTTCGCGCAGGACCTGGACGCCACGGCCTGGGACGACATCGAACAGGCCAGCGGCCTGCGCCGGCGCGACCTGGAGCAGGTAGCCCAGGCATATGCGAGGGCCAACGCCACCATCGTCACCTATGGCATGGGCATCACGCAGCACGAAAGGGGCACGCGCAACGTGCAGCAGATCGCCGCGCTGCTGCTGATGCGCGGCAACATCGGCAAGCCGGGCGCCGGCATCTGCCCCTTGCGCGGGCACTCCAACGTGCAAGGCAACCGCACGGTCGGCATCACCGAGAAGATCGACGACGCCATGTTCGATCGCGTCGAACAGACCTTCGGCTTCCGGCCGCCCGCGCGGCCCGGCCACGACGCGGTGGACGCCATGAAGGCGATGGCCGCCGGACGCGCCAAGGCGCTGATCTGCCTGGGCGGCAATTTCGCGATTGCGCTGCCCGACGCCGAGCAATGCGAGCGCGGCATGCGGCAACTGGACCTGGCCGTCCACTTGAACACCAAGCTGAACCGCTCGCACCTGCTGGTCGGCAAGCAGTCGATCATCCTGCCGGTGCTGGGCCGCACGGAAAGCGACGTGCAGGCAGGCGGCGCGCAGTCGATCACGGTCGAGGATTCGATGTCGATGGTGCATGCCTCGCGCGGCAAGCTCCTGCCCGCCTCAACGCACCTGCGCTCGGAACCGGCCATCATTGCCGGCATGGCGCAGGCGACGCTGCCGCACAGCCGCGTGCCGTGGGCGCACCTGATCGAAGACTACGACCGCATCCGCGACCTGATCGAAAAGATCTATCCGGATTTCCGCGATTACAACGCGCGCATCCGCAAACCCGGCGGCTTTCGCCTGCCGCTGCCGCCCACGGAGCGCATCTGGAAGACGCCCTCGGGCAAGGCCGAGTTCATCCCGTTCGCGGGGCTGCGCGAAGATCCCGACATCGTCGAAGGCAACATCCTGCGCCTCACCACGCTGCGCAGCCACGACCAGTACAACACCACCATCTATGGCCTGGACGACCGCTATCGCGGCGTGTTCGGCCGCCGCGACGTGCTGTTCATGAATGCGTCCGACCTGGCACGCCATGGCATCGCGCACGGCGACGAGGTCGACATCGTCACCAGCCTGCCCGGCCAGGGGCACCGGCGGCTGCGGCTGACGGCGATCCGGCACGACATTGCGGCGGGGTCGGTCGGCGCCTACTACCCGGAAGCGAACAACCTGTGCCCGCTGGACTACCAGGACACGGAAAGCGGCACGCCCGGCTACAAGTCGATTCCCGTCCGGATACAAAAAGCGGCCTGAAGCCGGATCTCATCCAACAGGATGAGAACAAGCGGGGCCGGATGGTGCATAAGCACCATTGCAGATTCAAGGATTAATCCTTTCGGCTACTAGCAAGGCGGATGAGGTCCGCCTATATATCGAAGCATGGGCGCAGCGTCACCGTCTCATGTCGTCTTTCCAAGCATATCGGCGCCCGTTCCGATAAGAAGGCCAAGCTGTCCGCCGATGCGTCCCGCGCCATCGCCAGCCTGAAACTGGCCTCCTGACCCGGGCGGGAAAAAGGGGAAACGATATGGCAACCAGGAAAACGGCGGCGCGGCCGTCCAGGACATCGGCTTCTTCCAAACGGACCCCGCGCAAGAAAGCGCCGGCGGCGTCGGCAGCGTCTGCGTCGGCTGCAACGGCATCTGCAACTTCCACTGCGGCGGCCGCGATCGCAGCGGCGGCGCCCCGCCCCAAGCCTCGCAAGCCCGGCAAGCCCAAGAAAGAAACGCCCCGCATCGCCTTCGGCCGCTCCGCCAAGCCCGATGCCTTCGACGCGCGCGACATCCTGTTCCGCCCCAATATCTCTGTCACCCCCAAGGCGGAAATGATTCCCGTGATGGGGCTGACGGTGAAGCACCAGGGCGAGACCTCGGCCTGCACGGGCTTTGCGCTGTCCACGGTGGTGGAGTACCTGCTGCGCAAATCCGAACGCGACACGCGCCCGGCGATCTCGCCCTACATGCTGTATTCGATGGCCAGGCGCTACGACGAATTCCCCGGATCGGTCGACGACAGCGGCTCCAGCCTGCGCGGCGCGCTCAAGGGCTGGTTCCGGCACGGCGCCTGCGCCCAGGCCCTGTTCCCGTCCATCGACATGCCGCCCGCGGCCCAGCGCCCGGAAGACGATTGGTGGCTGGACGCCGTCAAGCGGCCGCTCGGCGCGTACTACCGCATCGACACGCGCAGCATCGTGGAGATGCATGCGGCGCTGAATGAAGTGGGCATTCTCTACGCCAGTGCGGGCTGCCACGAGGGCTGGGACCAAGGCCACGGCGTCACGCCGCGCGATGACGAAGCCACGCCCGTCACGCGGCCATTCTGGGTCATTCCGGCCAGCCAGGAAACCGCCGTGCTGGGCCACGCCTTCGTCATCGTGGGCTATACGCAGGACGGCTTTCTGATCCAGAACTCCTGGGGCGAGGAATGGGGCACGCACGGCATGGCGGTGCTGACCTACGACGACTGGATGCGCAACGCGATGGACTGCTGGGTCGTGCAGCTGGGCGTGGTCACGCACGAGCACGAAAGCATCTCCAACAGCATCAGCCTGCGCACCGAGGGAAAGAAGGTGACGCTTGCCGCCGGCAAGATACTGCGCGACCGCGAGCTCTCGCCCTTCATCGTCAACGTCGGCAACAACGGCAAGCTCAGCAACAGCGGCGCCTTCCGCACCACGCCGGACGACCTGCGCGCGATCGTCGACGTGCACATGGTCGCCGCGCGCGAGCGCTGGAACCTGAAGGACAAGCCGATGGACGTCTGCGTGTACAACCACGGCGGCCTGGTCGGCGAGAACGACGCCGCCGAGGCCGCCGCCGAATGGATCCCGCTGCTCTACGAGCACCAGATATTCCCCGTCTTCCTGATGTGGGAGACGGACTTCATCACCACCGTCAGGAACATCATCCAGGACGCCGCGCACGACGTGCCGCGCACCACCGGCGGCATCGGCGAACGCCTGGAACGCTGGTGGAACCAGCGCCTCGAACGCTGGCTGGCGCGTCCAGGCACGGTCATCTGGGGCGAAATGAAGCAGAACGCCGAGGCCATGAGCGAGCCGGCCGCGCACGGCGAAGACGAAGCCGCCATGATCCTGCTCTACCGGCACTTCAAGTCGCACGTCGCGCGCGGCCGCGTGCGCCTGCACATCGTGGGGCATTCGGCCGGCGCGATCGTCGCCAGCCATTTCGCGCGGCGCCTGGCCGCGGACGGCGGGGAACTGGAATCGCTGAGCCTCATGGCGCCGGCCGTGACCCTGAAGACTTTCCGAGAACTGGTCGTGCCGCTGCTGGGGAACCGGGTCAAGCGCTATCAGCAGTTCCACCTGTCGGATCGCGCCGAAGAGGACGACCCCACTTGCGGACCGTACCGGCGCTCGCTGCTGTACCTGGTCAGCGAATCGTTCGAGGGCGGCACCACCACGCCGCTGCTGGGCATGGAGCGCTATTTCCGGGACGCCGGCATTCCGTGCGACGCGGTCCACGTGTCGCCGGCCGGCAGTCCTTCCGGCGCCTCCCGCGTCGTGCCCGTGGCCTCCAGCACGCACGGGGGCTTTGACAACGACAAAGGCACGCAGCAGCAGGTCATTGCCTTCATCAAGCGCTGACCGCGGGTGGAGGGTCTTGTCATGCCAGAGATACTGCCAGAACCCTACAGCGAGGCGCCGGAGCTGCCCAGGCAGCCGGCCCCGCGGCCCGACGTGCCGACGCCGGCGGCCCATGCCGGCGAGGAGGGCGCGCGCGCCGCCGCGCCCGCCGTCCCCGCGCCGCCATCGCCCCCCGCGCACGAGTTCTCTCTCTACGGCGAGGCCGACGAGGTCGCGGGGGTCCTGTCGCGGGTCGGCGTGCCCTGCCTGCTGGTGGCGGGGTCCGGCGACATCGTGGCCGCCAGCAGCGTCCTGCCACTGGCGCACGCCAACCTTGTGGGCCACCGCCTGAGCGAGATCTGCGGCCTCACCCGGCCCTTGCGCATGGGCGACGGCGCGGTCGACGTGGTGTACCGCGGCGACGACGGCGCCCGCGTGCCCGCGCAGCTGATCCCGCTGTGCACGCTGAACAGCGGCGAGCTCATCGTGCTGGTCAACGACGGCGCACCCTTTCGCCAGGCCGAGTCCCGCCGGTTCGAGCGTACGCCCTACGCGGTATTCCGGCTGGACATGCAGGGCGTCATCCGCTTCGCCAATCCCGAAGCGGCCCGCACGCTGGGCCTGCCGCGCGACGCCCTGTGCGGCAGCCGGCTCGCCGCGCATTTCCGCCCCGCCGACGTCGGGCCGGTGCAGCGCGCCATCCTGCGCTGCGTGCACGACACGGACGGCGACGCCATGGTGTCGGTCACCATCGCCATCCCCGTGCCGGACGACGCGGACCGCCAGTTCGAGCTGGTCATGACGCCCGACCCCGCGCCCAACGGCGAGCTACTGGGCGTGATCGCCGTCATCCAGTCGCGCACGCTGGAATCGGCCCGCGACGAGATCCGCCGCATCGCGCTCGACCCCGCGATCGACGGCTGGCGGCTCAAGCTGGACCGCATCCTGGAGCAGATCCGGCGCCTGGTGCCGTTCGAACACGCGGTCTTCGGCATCTATGGCAACGATGTGTCGCTGTTCCGCGCGATCGCGGTGCGGCCAGAGGGCGTAGAGCTGTGGCCCGCGCGCTGGATGGATCTGCCGCCGACGATACGCGCCTTCCTGGACTCGGGCCGCACCTGGGTCGAGGAGGTCGGCGCGTTCGTGAAGGCGAACATGCCCGAACCGGGCAACGAGATCGTGCGCTGTTATCAGGACCTGGGCATACAGTCCTCCGTCACGCTGCCGGTCACGCGGCCCGGGGGCTATAGCTCGGCGCTGAGCCTGTGCTCGCGCGCCCCCGGCGCCTACGATGCCCGCCATCTGGAGATCCTGCGCGCCCTGGACCTGGAACCTGTGCTGATGCGCTTCGAAAAGGAGCGCGACGACGAGCGGGCCGAATTCGCGGATTCGCTGCGGCGCAAGGTGATGACCGCCGCGTCGCTGCGCCAGGCCGCCGACGACATCATTGCGCAGCTGGCGCAGCATTTCTCGTGGGATCACGTGGCGCTGTTCCGCGTGAACCGGCAGGAGAACCGCTTCGAAGTGGTCACGCAGCACAGCCTGGCGCCCGGCTACGCGCTGCCGGCCGGTTTCCAGCAGCCGACGGGCCAGGGCATGCTGGGCGCCACGCTGTCGCTGGGCTGCCTGCTGGCGGTGGATGACATCGGCAATCCCGCCTACGCGCAGCACGGCTACACGGGCCCCAAGCGGCCGCTGCGCTCGGCCATGACCGTTCCCGTCCACCTGAACGGCCGGATACGCTGGCTGCTGGACGTGGAATCCTCGGTGTCCCATGCCTTCAAGGGCCCCGACATCGACGACCTGCTCCAGATCATCGCCTCGCTGGAGGAAGGCCTGGCCCAGCACCTGCTCAGCCAGACCAAGCAGAGCCTGATGGCGGAAACCGAGCAGGCCGTCGTGTTCGTGGGACGCGAGGGCGGCGTCATCGAAATGAACCGCGTGGCCACCGACATGCTGGGCGCGGAGGTCCGGCGCACGCGCGATGGCGCCGAGGCGCCGTCAATCACGGACTACGCCATCGCGGGCGACGAGGCCACGCTGGGCGTCCTGACGTCGGCGTTCACGGTCAAGCGCGAGCGCATCGAACTGCTCGACGCCGGCGGACAGCCGCGGTCCGTGCTGGCCACCCGCACCGACCTGGACCCGAGCCTGGACATGTCGATCTGGTTCTTCACCGACATCGCGGACCTGGATTGGGCGCGCGACCTGCGCTATCTGCGCGAAACCGTGGCCGAGGTGGCGCGGCAGACGCGCACCTCGCTGTCGCTGGCGTGCAGCCTGACGTCGCAGACCGTGCTGCTGCATGACGACGCGCGCCAGGGCACGCCCCCGGAAGTCGTCGCGGCCCAGGCGCAGGACCTGAGCCAGCGCATCGTCGCCGAGATCGGCAAGGCCGACATCACCTTCGAGCGCCTGGCCGGCGCCAGCGAGTCGCGGCGGCGCGCCCGCGCGGCGCATGGCGACGTCGAACTGGGCGCGCGCCTTCGTGACGTGATCGCTGCCTTGCCCGCGCGCGACCAGCGCCGCATCGCGTTGTCCAACCATACGGCCTCGCGCGACGGCCCCACGGTGTCCGGCGACGCGCAGGCGCTGAGCGCGGCATTCCGGTCGATGATCGATTACCTCCTGCGCTGCCGCAACGCCGACGATGCGCGCGTGACCATCGACCTGGACGCCGGCCCGGACGGCTGCACCCTGCGCTTCGGCCTGAGCGAGGAACAGGTGTGGGACATGGACCCGCCGGTCCACGCGGTGCCCGACGACGCCCTGCTGAGCGCCGAGCGCGCCGCGCACGACGGCGCCAGCATCGCCATCGCCCAGATCCAGGACACGATGATCGATCACGGCGGCGCGCTCGTCACCGACCCGCCGCTCCCGGATGCGCCGCTGTTGCCGCCGCAGGCCTACGAGTCCGTCACGCCGCCGTGGCGCGCGTTCACGCTGATCCTGCCGCTGCGCGCCGGCTAGGCCATCCGGATCATGGGACAGCCATCATGGAACACGACGCCGACGGACCGAATTTCATCCTGCTGGCCAGCATGAACGACGAGCACGAGGACGACTGGGCCAACCACCTCGCCCAGCTGCACCGCCACGTCCAGCAGTACCCCGCGATCGCGCCGTTCGTGGGCGCGGAGCTGCGCCGGCGCACGTCGCTGGAAAGCGCCAAGACCCAGATCGAATCCTGGGAACTGGCCACGCCGCGCATCGAGCCGCGGCTGGTCATCATCGACGCCCGGCTCGGGTCCACCGCCAGCAAGCGCGCCAAGCCCGGCGCGGCCGCGGTCGAACTGCTGGAATGGATCGCCAAGCGCTCCGCCGTGCCCTTGCTGGTGCTGGCGGTCGACCCGCCGGAACTGGTGCAGCGCTACGTCCTGGAACGCCCCGAAGTCTTCATGTGGACCAGCGATGCCAAGAGCGCCGGCAACAGCGGCACAGAGGTCGCCACCGTCCTCACCTGCCTCACGCCGATGGCGCCCAAGCGCCGGCGGCGGCTGATCATCCGCGTGGGCGAGCACTCGATCACCTACCGCATCCAGATGGGACGGCACGAGTATTCGTCGCAGGACATGCCCTACAAGGAACGCGACCGGATCTCGGCCCTGGTGGGGCGCATCGAGACCTTCAGCCCCTATATGGGGGAGACGAAGGCGCCGCAGTGGCTCAAGGACCTGAGCGGGGTGGGCGAAGACGTCTTCAGCGCCATGGTCACGCACAGCCTGGGCGCGCCGATCGCCAAGCTGATCCAGCGCGCGCGCGACGAGGAGTTGTCGCCGGGGGCCGGCGCGTTCGCGGGACTGGACCTGCGCTTCGAGTTCAACCTGGCCAGCCAGGAGGTCTCGCGCCTGTTCAACCTGCCTTTCGAGATGGGGCGCGAGTTCGGCGCCGACAGCGGCCGCTATCTGTGCCTGGAACTGCCGATGGCGCGGCGGCTGCACCTGGAGGGCACCGCCCCCGCGCCGCGCTGGGAGACGGACTCGCGCGCGCCCGGCCAGCCGGTGCGGATGCTGTTCATGGATGCCAGCGCGGTGTACGGCACCGTCACGTTCCGGCGCGAAGACGGCGGGCCGACCCTGCCCGCCATGGAATTCGGCCCGCTGCAGTCGGTCGCCAAAGAGCGCGAGCATCTTGCCGAACTGGCCGCGCGCGCGCCCGGCCATCTCATCATCGACCACGTGCGCGGCGCGGATGAGCCCGGCCTGGTGGGCGCGGCGCTGCAGCGCCGCATCGAAGAGCGGCTCAAGACCGGCAACTACGACATCTTCCATTTCGCCGGGCACTCGGTCTCCGCGGGCGAAACCACGATGCTGGTGCTGCCGGGCGAGGACGGCGAAGCCTGGCAACTGTCCATCCGGCTGATCGGCCAGTGGATGGAGGCGGGCAAGTGCAAGCTGCTGGTGCTGTCGTCGTGCAGCGGCGCGTCGGTGCGCACGGCGCTGGAAGTCATGCGCGCCGGCGCGGCCGGCGTGCTGGCCTTTCGCTGGCAGGTCGAAGAGGAATCCTGCGCGCGCTACATCCAGCGCTTTTACGACGTGTACCTGGACGCCGCCCAGCCCAAAGGGCTGGCCGAAGCCTACCGCTACGCCTGCAAGGCCGCGCAGGGCGATGCCGGCGATCTGCCGACCTGGGCGTCGGCGGTGGCCATCGTGCGCGACTGAGCGCCCGGCCGCCGGCCCCTGTGCGCAACCTGCGCGGCGGGCGGCCGGAAACAAGGAGCTGACATGGATTCGCTAATCGGCATGTTGCGCGGCATCGGCGGCAAGGCGGCCACGGGCGACGGCGCGGGCGCCCTCTTGCCCACCGTCCCCGCGGGCCGCAACTTCTACGCGGAGATCGAACCGCCCGGCGGCAGCCCCGCGCTGGCCGCGGGCCTGGACGGGGCCGCCTTCGTGCCCGGGCAGTGCTACTTCAGTCTCCGGCTGGTGGAAATGCGCCTGTGCGACGCCAGCAACTACCTCAGCCAGTTCCTGCCGCTGTGCACGTTCTTTCTGCGCTATGGCGCCGACGGCGCGCGGCGCGAGATCCCGTACATCGTGGGCTATGACCTCATCCAGCAGGCGCTGGGCGCCGCCGCGCCCCAGGCCGGCGCCAGCCGCGTGGCCTTTCGCGACGTCTACGTGGCGCGCAACGTGCCCTACGCCAGCGACGGACTGGAGATGTACGCCGCCCTGTGCCGGTTCGCCGACAGCAGCCTGAGCCGAGGCATCCTGGACTTCGTCTCGACCGCCGTGACGATGCTGGGGGGCCCCGTGGGCGGAGCCATCGTCAAGACGGGCGAAAGCCTGCTCACGCCCCTGGCCAAGCTGTTCGGCACCGACGGCGTCAGCGTGCGCTTCGGCGTCTATGACGGCGACGCGCTGCGCCGCAGCGGCTACCGCGTGCTGGCGGGCGCGGACTCGCAGGACCGGCTATCCGGTCTGCAGCTCGTGGACGGCGTGCTGCATCGCCAGAAAGACGGGGGCAAGCCCGAGCCGGTCAATGACGTCGACTACCTGGTCCTGGCGTTCGAGCAGCGCACGACGCTGGGCGCGGACATGTTCGCCGCGGCGACGGCGCTGCCGTTCCATCATCTGTGGAAGGACGTGTCCAAGGCCCTGATCGGCAACGACGCCACGGCCGCCAGCGCGGCCTACCAATCCCTGCTGATCGCGGTCGCCGAATCGCCGATGCTGATCGACGCGGACCGCTTCGCGCTGCTCACGGCCTATGCGGCACAGCGCGGCGCATGGGAAGCCGCGAGCGAGCGATCCGGCCTGCGGACGCGCAGCGGCGGAAAAAGCCTGGCGACCGCCATGACCGACCGGGTGAACGCGCGGGGCAAGGCCGATCCGGTGGCCGATCTGCTCAAGGCGGCGAAAAAGCACATCACGCCGCCGCCGGGACCGGCCGGGCCGGCGCAGGCGGCGCTGGAAGACGCCGCCGTCGCCCAGACGGTGACGGACCTGACGCGCACCCTGGGCGAGAAAGGCAGCGCGCCGCCGCCGGGCGCGTTGTCCCGCGCCACGCGCGAGCTGCTGTCCGTCATGCTCAGCGATCCGGCGTAGCGGGCAGGGGGGTGCTGACTACCGCAGTTCCAGCGTCGCCCCGATGACGCGCATCGTCGGCATCAACTGGCGCCATGCATCCTTGGGCATCGACGGCGGCCGCGTCAGTTGCGCCGCCGCCGGGTCATCCAGCAGGTTGCCCTTGCAGGCGAACACGATGCTGTTGGTCATGTCGTCGTCCACCACCTCGAACATCGACGAGCCGAAGGACTCGCGCACGCGCTCCAGGTAGGTGTGGTGCATCGGGTGGTTGACGTGGAAGTTGATCACCAGGATGCCGTCATCGCGCAGGGCGCGATGGCAGTCGGCGTAGAACGCGGCGCTGCACAGCGCGTCCGGGATGCCGCCCGCCACGAAGCCGTCCAGGAAGATCACGTCCGCATGATCGGACAGGCCGCGCATATGCTGCGCCGCGTCCGCCTGGATCACCTGGAAGCGCTCGCCGTCCGGCGGCACCAGGAAGGCGTCGCGCAGCGCGATCACGGCCGGGTCGATCTCCACCACGGAAATCCGCGCCGCCGCCAGATAGCGGTGGCAGAACTTGGGCAGCGATCCGCCGCCCAGGCCCACCATCAGGATGTGATCGGGCGCCGGCTTGAACAGCACGAAGCCCATCATCATCCGGGTGTATTCGATCTCCAGCGCGTCCGGGTTGAGCAGCGACATGCTGCTCTGGATTTCCTGCTGCGTGAAGTGCAGGGTGCGCCGGGCGCCGGCATTCTGGATGAAAGGCCTGTGCAGGGCCGCCGGCTCGTCGGAAAGCGGCGAATCGGCGGAAGCGGGGACGTCGGACATGGGCGCAAGCGGTAGCGGTAAGCGGAGAATCCGCAGAAGATACCACTCCCGCGCCCGCGCGCCCGGTCAGACCAGCATCACCGGACAAGGCGCATGCGCCAGAATGCGTCCGCTCACAGACCCCCGGATCGCGTTGAGCAGCGGGCTGTGGTGATGCGAGCCGATGACGATCGCGGCCGCGCCCACCTGCTTTGCATAGTCGACGATCTTTTGCGGCGTGAAACCCACGAACTCATGGCATTCGTGGCTGACGTTGGCCGCACTCAGGATGTCCACCGCCGATTTCATCGCCTTGCCGCTTTCTTCGTGGTGCCAGGCATCGATGTCCGACTTGGCGATGAAGGACTTCACGTCTCCGCCCACGTCCGGCTCGCAATGCACCACATGCACCACGAAATCGCGGCTCAGCAAGGGGCTTTCCACCAGGAATCGGGCTGCCGCGTCGCTGTATTTCGACCCATCGGTGGCAAGAATGATCGTGTTCATGGCAGACCTCCGTTTTGTGACTTCTTGACCTCGGGACGCGCGGACGGGTCCGCGGCCCTTGCGGGCAACACCCAACTTGCGCCGACCGACGCCAGCAGGATCACGCCCACCACCCCCAGCGACCAGTGCACCGGCACGTGCACCCAGTGCTCGGCGAGCATCTTGGCGCCGATGATGACCAGCACCATCGCCAGGCCATACTTGAGATAGTGAAACCTCGCCACCATGTCCGCCAGCAGGAAGTACAGCGCCCGCAGGCCCATGATGGCGAAAATATTGGACGTAAAGACGATGAAGGGGTCGGTCGTCACCGCAAAGATGGCGGGTATGCTGTCCACGGCGAACACCACGTCCGTCGCCTCGATCACCAGCAGCACCACGAACATGGGCGTCGCGTACCGCAGCCCGTCGATGCGCACGAAGAACGACTGCCCGTGATAATCCCGCGTGATCCGCATGGTGGACCGCAGGAAGACCACCAGCGGATTGCGGGCGATGTCCGGCTGGCGGCCCGCGTTGAACAGCATCTTCAGCCCCGTGAAGATCAGGAACGCGCCCAGCACATAGAACAGCCACGCAAACTTGGACAGCAGCCAGACCCCGGCCAGGATCATGCCGACCCGCATCACGATGGCGCCCAGCACGCCGTACAGCAGCACGCGGCGCTGCAATTCGAGGGGCACGGCGAAATAGGTGAAGATCAGCGAGAACACGAACATGTTGTCCACGGACAGGGACAGTTCGATCAGGTAGCCGGTGTAGAACTCCAGCGTCTTCTGGTGCGCGACGGCGCGCCCCAGCGTGCCGTCCAGATACCACCACATCAGGCCGCCGAACAGCGTGGCCAGCGACATCCATGCAAGCACCCAGCACAGGGCTTCGCGCGACGAAACGCGGTGCGCCCGCCGCCCGCCGAACGCATACAGGTCCAGCGCCAGCACAAGCAGCACGAATCCCACGAACCCCACCCACATCGGCAGCGTCGCAAAGGTTTCGACCCGGTTCATCACGCGCCTCCTTCCACCGCGCCACGTGCGCCACGCGATGGACAATGCTGCCCGGCAGCAGCATGGGGCCAGTCTAGATCAGCGCGATTCCTCCAACAATTCGCATATGATGAATCGATAGTCAGATTTTTTGGATTGATCAGCCATGGTCACTCTCAACTACAAGCATCTGCGCTATTTCTGGATGGTCGCCAAGGCCGGCAGCATCGCCCGCGCCGCGCAGCAGCTCCAGCGCACGCCGCAATCCATCAGCGGCCAGCTCCAGGAGCTGGAATCCACGCTGGGCACCGAACTGTTCCGGCGCGCGGGCCGCGGGCTGGAACTAACCGATGTCGGCCGCCACGCGCTGCTGTACGCGGACCGCATCTTCACCATGGGCGACGAGCTGCTCGACGACCTGCGCGAGCGTCCGGCGCGGCGGGCCATGGAGTTCAAGGTGGGGGTGGCCGAAGGCATGCCCAAGGCCATGGTGTACCGGATGATCGAACCCGCGCTTCATCTGGACGAAGACGTGCGGCTCATCTGCCGCGAAGGGCGCCTGCCTTTCCTGTTGGCCGACCTGGCCGTGCACCGCTTCGACATGGTCATCGCCGATCGCCCCATGCCCAGCAACCTGAACGTACGTGGGTTCAGCCATCTGCTCGGCGAGTGCGGGGTGACCTTCTTCGGATCGCCGCCGCTCCTGGCAAGCCTGCCCGGCAAGTTCCCGGCGCTGCTCGACCAGGCGCCGTTCCTCTTGCCCGGCGAGGACGCCGCCATCCGGCCGCGGCTGCTGCAATGGCTGGACGAACACAACGTGCGCCCGCGCATCGTGGGCGAATTCGACGACAGCGCGCTGATGAATTCATTCGGCCAGACCGGCACCGGCCTCTTTGTGGCGCCGACCGCCACGGCGGCCTATCTGTGCAAGCAGTATCGGGTCCGCGCCATCGGCCACGCGGCGGCCGTCAAGGAGCAGTTCTACGCCATCACCACCGAACAGCGGCTGGAGCATCCCGCCGTGGTTGCGCTGAGCCGGGCGGCGCGGGAGGATATTTTCGGGCCGGCGCGCAAGGCCTAGCGCGACCCGGCCCCAGCCCGGCGGATTACAGGAACGACTTGGCGTGCTTGAGCACCTGGTCGCACGCCTTCTTGGTGAGCTCTTCCTTCAGCCCGCCGCCGCTCAGGTCCACCGACTTGCCGTCGCTGCCATTGAGCATGCCCTGCACGCCGGCCAGATAGCCGGAATCCGACTTGGCCTGCTGGGTCGATCCGCCCGAGATCTTGCCCATCAGCTTGTCTTTCATGGCCTGCGCGTCGCCGCCGGCGAGATAGTTGTTCTTCATGCAGAACTCAATCACGCCCGCCGCATTGCCGGCCGAGGCGGGGCTCAGCGAGGACAGGGGCAGGCTGCCGGTCAGGCCCTGCATGGCGCCGCTCTGGCCCGAACCGCCCATCTGCCCTTTCACGGCATCCAGCAACTGCGCGCTGGCAGCGCCCGCGTAACACTGCGCCGCGATGAGGGCGGCGGCGCCGGCGAGGCGGCGGACATTGATTTTCATGGCTTGCTCCTGGTGCGAAATTGAACAGCGGCCATCGTAGCGGCGCGCCACGGCAGCGCGGCGCGCAGCGCCGGCGCGTAATGCGACAAATCATGTTCGTGCGGTCCACATGCGCCGTGGGGCCGTAGCAATTGCATTCGTAACGTCACCGGTCTGATACGAGCACGCAAGGCGCCCCGGCCCCGACGGGCGCCGGCCGCACGCCCGCGCGCCTACGCTACTATTGCCGACTGTCCCCGGGGAGGCGGCCGCGCTGCGCCGCCGCATCCGCAGGCGTCCCGAGCCATCTATTCCGTGAGAACCCGCGATGTCGTCCGTGCAATCCCAAGATGTCTTCGTTCCGGCCGCTGGCGGCCAGCTTTTCGTGCGGCGCTGGACGCCCGACGCGCCCGGCGCGAACGATGTCCCCCTCGTGCTGATGCATGACTCGCTGGGCTGCGTGGAACTGTGGCGCGACTTTCCGCAACAGCTTGCCCTCGCGACCGGCCGCGCCGTCATCGCCTACGACCGGCTGGGCTTTGGGCGTTCCGACCCGCATTCGGGCACCTTGGGACCGGACTTCGTGGTCCGCGAAGCCATCGAAGGCTTTCGCGCCGTGCGCGAGGCCCTGGACCTGGAGCGGTTCGCGGCGTTCGGCCACAGCGTGGGCGGGGGCATGGCCATTGCCAGCGCCGCCGCGTATCCGCAGTCCTGCCGCGCGCTCGTGACCGAATCCGCGCAGGTCTTCGCCGAAGACCGCACGCTGGAAGGCATCCGCCAGGCGCGCGAGTCGTTCGCGCAGCCCGGCCAGCTCGACCGGCTGAAGAAGTACCACGGCGAGAAAGCGGCCTGGGTGCTGGGCGCATGGATCGACACCTGGCTCTCGCCCGACTTCGCGGACTGGACGCTGGACGCGCAACTGGCCCAGGTGACGTGTCCCGCGCTGGCCCTGCACGGGGACAACGACGAATACGGCTCCACCGTGCACGCCGAGCGGATCGCGCAATTGGCGGGCGCGAAGACGGTCATCTTCAAGCAATGCGGCCACGTCCCGCACCGCGAGCTGCCCGGGCAGGTGCTGGAGACGGTGGCCGCGTGGCTGAAGACGGCCGCCTGAGCGGCCGGTCGTTCAACGCCGCAAGGCCCCCGCCGGCATGTCCCGCCCCGCGCAGGGCAAGCCGCGCCCGGATACACAAGGACATAAAAAATCCGCGGGCCGGGCCTGGAGGCGCCGCCGCGCGCGACTTACTATCGAATCCAGACCGGCGATCCCCTGTGCCGGGCACGGAGTTCCATGAGCATCCCATCAAGCCCGACAGGCGCCGCGCCGGCTGCCGCCCCCACCCGCTCGCGCCATCTGCTGCCGTGGGCCGTGGTGGTGCTGGTGGCAGTGGGGCTGGCGTTGGCCGGGCCCATCGCGCAGCCCGAGCACTACCATGACTTCGCGGACAAGCGGGCCTGGCTCGGCATTCCCCATGCCGCCGACGTGCTGTCCAACCTGGGTTTCGCGGTGGTGGGCTGGTATGGCCTGGCGCTGGTGCTGCAGTCGCGCCAGCGCTCCTCGCTGGACGCGATCCGTCCAGGCTATGCGCTGTTCTTCTTTGCGCTGATGCTCACCGCGTTCGGGTCCGGCTGGTATCACCTGGTGCCCGACAACGCCCGTCTCATCTGGGACCGCCTGCCGATTGCGCTGCTGTGCGCCGGCATCCTGTCGGCCGTCTGGCGCGAGACGCTGGGCGATGGCCGCTGGGTCGACGTGCTGTGGGCCGCCCTGGCCGTGGGCAGCGTCGGGTGGTGGTGGGTCACGGACAGCCGCGGCGCGGGCGACCTGCGGCCCTACCTTTTCGTGCAGTTCATGCCGCTGCTGCTGGTGCCATTGCTGCAATGGCGCAACGGCACGCCCCGGCGCGAACGCCTGTATTTCGCCGCCGCGATCGGCTGCTATGTGCTGGCCAAGGCGTCCGAAGTGCTGGACCACCAGATCTTCCAGCACGTCGCGTATCTGAGCGGCCACACGATCAAGCACCTTTTTTCCGTGGTGGCGGGCCTGATCGTGACGCTCAATTTCGCGCACCGCAAGCGCGAGGCCGACCGGCCGTAGCGCCGGGCGCCGGTCAGCGTTTTCTCGGCGGCACCACCATGAACCCCTGCTCGAATTGCCGGACCGCTTTCGCGTCGTCCTGGCGGGTCCACATGGCAGACGCCGCGCCCGTGTTGTCCGCCACAGCGATCCCGGCTTTCGGGGCTCCCGGCTGGTAGGCGGCCATGATCCGGCTCACGTAGTTGCGCGTCTCCGCATAGTCCGGCACGCGGTTGCCGGCGCGCTGCACCGCGCCTTCGCCGGCGTTGTAGGCCGCCAGCGCAAGCTCCAGGTTGCCGTCGTAGCGGTCCAGCAACGCGCGCAGATAGCGGCTGCCGGCATTGACGTTCAGGTCGAGCTTGCGCAGGTTCGCCTGCAGCGCCTCGTCCGTGCCCGGCACGCCGTACTGGCTGGCGGTAGCCGGCATCAGCTGCATCACGCCGACCGCGCCCTTGGGCGACACCGCATGCGTGTCAAAGCCCGATTCCGCCTGCGCGACCGCATGGAGGAGGGCGTAGTCCAGCCCATGGCGCTGCGCGGCCTGTTCCAGCGCCTGGCGGATTTCGGGGCTGGGCTCGACGGCGCGGCGCGCGCCGCGCGCGCCCGAGGACAGGTCGCGGAACAACAGGCGGTAGCTGTCGTCGATGGCCGTGGGCGCGAAGTGCGCCATGCCCTGATCGTCGAAGGACACATAGACGTCCGCTGCAAGACTGGCCGAGCAAGACAGCAACAAAGCCGCGCCCAGCCAGTGGCGGCTTCGAAGGAGGAAAGTGGACATGGCAAAGAGGACGTCGCGGCAGCCGCCACGTCCTTGAAGTCAGGATATCGGCACGAATTCTACAAGAATAACAATCATTCTTATTTACAATAAGATTAAATCTTGTTAAGTTTTAGCCCGTTGCTGTTGCGATATGAATCGTGATCCCATAGGCGCCTGGCCTGAAGACGCAAGCCAGACGGCTTGCCGGGATGAATTTCTGATGCATGCGGCATGAGGGGTTCGGCGACAAACGCTGGCGGAATGAAGTGACACGCGGGCGAGGACATGCATGCGGATACTGCTAATCGAGGACGACAGCAAAGTGAGCTACTGGCTGGCCAGCAAGTTCCAGGCCAGCGGCCATCAGTGCGTGCCGGTCGATTCGGGCGAGCAGGCGCTCGTTGCGCTGGACCGGCAGGTGTTCGACATCGCCGTGCTCGACCGCATGCTGCCCGGCATCGATGGCATCGAGGTGCTGCGGCGCCTGCAAGGCCGCCCGCACCCGCCCGTCATCATCCTGTCCGCCGTCGACCAGGCGTCGGACCGCGTCGAGGGCCTGCGCGCGGGCGCGCAGGACCACATCGGCAAGCCCTTCGACTTTCTTGAACTGATGGTGCGCATGGAGCTGCTGGTGCAGCGCCATGACGCCACGCCGCCCAACACGGCGCGCCTGTGCGTGCAGGATCTGCAGATCGACCTGCTGCGCCGCAAGGTGACGCGGTCGGGCCGCGAGATCAGCCTGACCGACAAGGAATTCCTGCTGCTGCGCACGCTGGCCGAGCACGCCGGCCAGACCGTGCCCCGCGGCATGCTGCTGGAAAAGGTGTGGGGCCTGCAGTTCGATCCCCAGACCAACCTGATCGACGTCCACGTCTCGAAGCTGCGCTCGAAGATCGACAAGGACTTTTCGCAACCGTTGCTCAAGACCGTGCGGGCCATGGGATACGTGCTGAGCTGACCCGATGAACACCGTGCAGTTCGACATTCCTGAGACCCTGCGGGCGCTCAGGCAGGGGCCGCTGTCCGGCCTGTTCGGCTCGTGGCAGTCCTTCTGGCGCGACGCGCGTGCGCCGTCGGCCACGGCTATGCCCCCGCCCACGCGCACGACCAGCCATTTCCGCTACACGGCCTGCTTCGCGTTCATCTTCCTGCTCGTGACGCTGGGCTCGATTGCGTGGGGGCAGAACCTGCTCGAGCACGTCATGGTGCGCCACGTGAAGGACATGGTCGCCGCCGAAATCCGGGCGCACCAGACGCTCAGCAGCCGCGACAGCGCGTCCGACCTGGCGCGCGCGCTGAAGCTGCGCGAAGCCGCGGTGGCGCGGCGCGAGCGCGCGATCTCCGTGCAGGCCGCCGACGGGCGCCTGCTGTACGGCGCGGCCGAGCTGCTCTCGCCGCTGATGTGCCAGGGCGGCCAGCAGCCTTGCCGCGGCTGGCTCCGGGCATCGCTGACCACGGGCGAGGGCGCCAGCGAATGGCTGGGCCACGCCTCCCTGCTGCCCGATGGCGGCCGCTATGTCATCGCCTACGACATCCTGCCGATGCTCAACCGCATCTACCCCGTGCCGCTGGTCGTGGGCCTGAGCGTGTTCACGGCCCTGCTGCTCAGCCTGGGCGCGGGCCTGCTCTTTAGCATCGGCGCGGCCAACCGGGTCACGCGCATCCGCCAGACCATGGCGCGCTTCGCCCGCGGGGACCAGGACGCGCGCGTGGCGCTGCATGGCAGCCAGGACGAGTTCGACGAGTTGGGGCACGATGTGAACCAGGCGCTCGAACGCATCGATTTCCTGATGGAAGAGGTGCGCAACGCCACCAATCACATCGCGCACGAGCTGCGCACCCCGCTGACGCGCCTGCAGCAGCGCCTGAGCAACGCGGCCGACTCGATGCGCGACAACCCCGCGGCGGAAGCGGAGATGGCGCTGGCGGAAGAAGAAGTGCGGCGCATCCTGTACCTGTTCCGCACCGTCATGCGCATCAGCGAGATCGAGACCGGGCGCTGCCATCACGAACCCGTCGACCTCGATGCGCGGGCCCTGCTGGCCGATCTGCACGATTACTACGATGTCCTGGCCGATCAGCGCGGCGTGGTCCTGCAGATCCGCGTCGAGGACGACCTGCCCCTGATGGGCGACCGCGCGCTGCTGTTCCAGGCGCTGGTTAACCTGATCGACAACGCAATCAAATATGCGCCGCCCGGCTCGGCCATCACGCTGCTGGCGCGGCGCCGCGGCCCCTGGATCGAGCTGGGCACCGCCGACCAGGGCCCCGGCATCGACGCCGACCAGCGCAGCCAGGCCGTGCAGCGCTTTCGCCGGCTTACGCGCGACCGGACGATCTCCGGCCACGGCCTGGGCCTGGCCTTGGTGCATGCCGTGGCGGCGCTGCACGGCGGGTCGCTGGCGCTGGCCGACAACGATCCCGGCCCGCCGCAAGGCGCCGCGTCCGGCACGCCGCGCGGCCTGCTGGCCATCCTGCGCCTGCCCTGTAAAAGCGCGGCCGGCGGACGTTCCTGAACGACTCTTAATGATTCGCAGGTTGATCGCTAGCTGCAAATGAATCCTAATATCGTCTGTGTAGTGACGGCTTTCGCAGCCTTCGTTTTTCCCTTCACGACGATTCTTTCTTGGACCTTCCCGTGACCTCCCGCATCCAACAATTCCTTCGTGACGAAAGCGGCGTGACCGCAATTGAATACGGCATCCTCGCCGCCGCCATGGCCGCCGCGGTCGGCGTGATCTTCGGCTCCGACGGCGCCTTCATCACCGCGCTGCGCGACAAGTTCGGCGCCATCGCCAACGACATTACCGAAGCCGGCACCGACGCCCGCTCGGGCGGCTGATCCGCAGGCGTTTCGTGGCGCACTCCCTGCCCAGCATCATCCTCGTGCCGGCCCTGGCCTGGGTGGTGGTCTCCGACCTGCTGTACCGCCGCATCAGCAACCGCCTGGTGCTGGCGTTGCTGCTGGCCTGGGTCGCCTACGCCGGATGGACGCTGGCGCAGGGCAATCCCGCGCTGCGCGCCTCGCTGACGACCGGCATCCTGGCCGGCGCCGGCGTGCTGGTGGCGGGGTATTGCCTCTTTGCCATGCGCTGGATGGGCGCCGGCGACGCCAAGCTGATGGCCGTGCTGTGCCTGTGGCTGGGCGAGCACACCTTCGTCTTCCTCATCGTCACGGCCCTGGCCGGTGGCGTCATGGCCCTGGCGCTGCCGCTGCTGCGCGCGCTGGAACGCGCCCTGGCGCTAAGCCTGATGCGCCTGAACATCTGGCTGTCCGGCCTGGTCATCCCCACGCCGCACGCGCTGCGCGACGAGCCCATGCAAGGCATTCCGTACGGACTTGCGATTGCCTGCGGCGCCGTCTTCGTGCTCTGGAGCGCCAGCTAGCTTTCGACCCGGCACGACCCCGCGCCAACGGCGCGCCATCAGGGGCTCCTATACGCCTTTGATGCAATTGATAAGACAAATCACTCCTATTTGCTATGAAGACCCGATCATTGATCCTGCTTGCCTCGGCGATCGCGCTGGCCGCGGGAGCGGCCCTGGTGGGCCGCGCGCTCATGCGCCCGCCGCCACCCGTGACCATCGTCAAGCAGGTCGAAGCGCAGCGCGCGCCCGTGCGCCAGGTGCTGGCGGCGGCCGGGCCGCTGGTCCCCGGCGACTTCGTCGCGGGACGCGCGCTGGCATGGCGCGAACTGCCCGCCAGCGAGATCCGGGCCGACCACTACACCGCTGACACCGACGAGGAACGCCGCAAGATCGAACGCGCCGTCGCCGGGTCCACGCCCCGCCGCGCGCTGCAGGACGGCCAACCGCTGACCCGCGACGGGCTGGTGTTCAGCGGCGACCACGGCTTCGTCGCGTCGGTGCTCAAGCCCGAGATGCGCGCCGTGTCGATTCCGACCAGCGCGGTGACGAGCAACTCGGGGCTGGTGTCCGCAGGCGACCGGGTGGACGTCATCCTGCATCTGGAACGCGACAAAGACCAGCCGCCGATGCCGGGCCAGACCGCCGTCTCCTTTGCCTCGCTGGCGTCGCAGACGATCGTGCGCAACGTGCGCGTGCTGGCATTGAACGGCAATCCGGCGGGCATCGCGCCCGCCAGCAATGCCCCGACGACCCCGGGCGCCGTGGACAAGAAGGCCGTGCCCCTGCGCAATTACTACGAAAGCCTGACGCTCGAAGTCACCCCGCGCGATTCGGAGCGCCTGGCCCTCGCGCAAGAGGTCGGCCCGCTGCAACTGGCGCTGCGCAGCGTGCAGGCGGACACCGTCGAACAGCCGCACGACGCCATGCGGTCGGTGACGCGCATCAACGATGCGACGGACATGTTCAACCAGCCGGCCCGGCAGACGGTCGTCGTGCAGACGTTCCGCGGCGAGCGGCAGAGTGCGCAGTCCTTCACGCAGTCCGTCAGTCAGGCGGCGGAGCCAGACGAACCCGCCCCGTCATCCTCCATCCCCTAACCGATGCGCCCCCACCGCCAGCCCGCGGCGACGTCCGCGCTTCCTCATGCCCCTTCATCCCTTCACGCCATGATTCACAAGCAGCCCCGCCGCGGCGCGGCCCTCCTGATGCCCCGGCTGTGCCTGGCCGCGCCGCTGTGCCTGGCTGGCGCAAGCGCCCTGGCCGCCCCCTCCACGGCGCCCGGCGCCCGGCCCGCCGTCGACGTCATGAACACGCCGACGGCCTTGCCCGCCAGCCTGCAGAAGATCGCGCCCACCGGCGAGATCACGCTGCACGTGCGCGAAGGCCAGTTGCTCAAGCTGAAGTCCGATGCGGCCAATGTGCTGGTGGCCGATCCGCGCGTCGCCAGTTTCCAGGTGCCATCGCCCAACAACATCTTCGTCTTCGCGCAGTCCGTCGGCACGACGACGCTGTACGCGCTGGATGCGCAGGACAAGGTCATCGCCGCGATCCGCGTCGTGGCCGAGCACGACCTGTCCACGCTGCGCACGCAGATCCTGCGGTCCGTGCCCGGCGCCGACATCGAGCTGGAACCCTCGCTGAACAACCGCATCATCGTGCGCGGCAACGTGCGCACGCCCATCGAGGCGCGCCAGATCGTCGACCAGGTACAGGCCTATCTGGACGGCGTGTCGGCGGGCGCGCAGGGCGGCGGCGCGCGCGGCGCCGGCAACACCCGCGACGGCGTGATCAACCAGCTCAAGGTGGAGCTGTCGTCACAGATCAACATCCAGGTGCGCGTCGTCGAGGTGTCGCGCACGCTGTCGCACGAACTGGGCTTTGACTGGGCGGCGACGCTCAATTCGGGCAGCGGCGCGTGGGGGATCATGACGGGCAGCGCGGCCGGCGGCTTCGCGCCCGCCACCGAGCCCATCAATCCGTCGCTGTTCGATTCCGTCACGGGCAAGAACTTCTCCAGCCTGATACCGGGCCGCACCACGTCCACCTTCGCGGCGGGCGGCATGACCACGCGCGGCCGCTTCACCATGGGCGGCCTGATCTCGGCGCTGTCGGCGGAGGGCTTCGCCTCGGTCCTGGCCGAACCCAACCTCACCGCGATGTCGGGCGAAAGCGCGGCCTTCGCCGCGGGCGGCGAGGTGCCCATCGTCATCATCACCAACAACAACGTGCAGATCGACTTCAAGTCGTACGGCGTGATCCTGCGCATGACGCCGACGCTGCTTTCCGCCAATCGCATCAGCCTGCACATCGCGCCCGAAGTGAGCGAGCTGACGGAAGACGGCGCGGTCACGCTGCAGGGCATCTCCATCCCCGCGCTGAAGGTGCGCCGCGCCGACACCACCGTGGAGCTGGCCAGCGGCCAGAGCTTTGCGCTGGCCGGCATGCTGCGGTCGACGCAGGCCCAGACCGTGTCCGGCGTGCCGGGGCTGAGCAGCATTCCGCTGCTGGGCCGGCTGTTCGAGCACGAAGTGTCCGCCAAGGACGAAACCGAGCTGGTCATCCTGGTCACCGCGAACGTGGTCGATCCGGTCGCGGCCGGCGAGCTGCAGGTGCCAGGCCAGGGCCTGGCCGGCATCGACGACCTGCTGCCGCCGCAAGCCCCCATCGGCTACCTGTACTGAACGCGGACGAGAGACACGCCATGGACTACGAAAAGACCCTTACCCCGCGCCGCCTGCTGCCGCTGGCGCCGCTGTTGCTGGCCCTGCTGCTGGGCGGCTGCGGCACGCAGTTGAACGACCTGCGCGCCCAGCGCTTCGGCGCCGGCGAAGCCGCCAAGGCGCCCACCGTGGCGCCGCGCGCCGTCGCGCTGGCGCTCCAGGCCGCGCCGGACGGCAACGGCCTGACGGCCGAATCGCTGAACGCCGCCAATGAACTGCTGACGCGCCAGGGCCGCATCGACGCGCAGGTGCTGACGCTCACGCCCTTCAACGCCCGCGGCGAGGCGCTGGCGCAGCGCCTGGCGCAAGCGCTGGCCCGCAGCGGCGCGCGCGCGCCCCGGGTCGAATCGCTGCCCCGCGACGCGCAGCGCCTGCAAGCGGCGGCGCAGGCCGGCTGGGACCTGGAGCTGCAATCCGAGGCGATGACGGTGCAGGCCACACGCTGCAGCATCGCCAAGCCGGACGACTGGACCATCCATCCCTACTACGGCGTCGGCGCGCTGGGCTGCGCGAACCGCGCCAACCTCGCGCGCATGGTGAGCGACCCGCGCGACCTGGCGCGCCCCCGCACGCTGGAAGGCGCGGACGGCAAGGCGGCGGCCGGCGCCGTGGACCGCTACCAGACCGGCGAAACCCGCGACCTGATCGACATCGACTTCGACAACTGACGGCCATGAGCAACACGACACCGACCCGCAACGGCGCGCCCACCCAAGGCCCGGCCGTCTTCGCCGCCCCGGCCGACCTGCCCGTCATCGGCGAGCAGCTCGTCCGCCTGCAGCGTCCCGCCTGCGCCCTGCAGGCAGGCGGCCCCGCGGCCGCCGCGGCCTGGTGCGCCGCCAATCCGCTGCCCGGCGTGCTGCTGGCGGACATCACGGGCGAAGCCCATCCGATCGCGGCCCTACTGGAACTGGCGGCGCTCGCGGGTCCGGCCTGCCGCATCGTGGCGCTGGGCGACAAGCAGGACGTGGACCTGTACCGCCAGCTCCTGCAGGCCGGCATCTTCGACTACCTGATCAAACCGCCGCGCCTGGATCTGCTGGCCGACACGCTGGCCCGCGCCGACGACGACACGCCGCTTGGCCAGGGCGGCAGCGCGCGCGCCGGCCGGTCCGCGGCCATCGTGGGCGCGGCGGGCGGGCTGGGCGTCAGCACGCTGACCGCTGCGCTGGGGCTATGGCTCGCGCACGCGCGCCAGACCCCGACAGTGCTGGTGGACTTCGACCGGCGCAAGGGCGACCTGCCGCTGCTGCTGGGCTTGGAAGCCGATGCAGGCCTGGCCAGCCTGCTGTCCGCGCCCGATATCGATCCGCGCCTGCTGCAACGCACGCTGTTGGCGGCCGGCCAGGTGCCGCCGCCCGCGGGCGGCGAGCCGTCCGCCCGCCTGCAACTGCTGGCCCAGCGTCCCGGCCCGGAAACCCCCTTCGACCCCGAGCGCGCGCTGGAAATCGGCGGCGCGCTGTGCCAGTGGTTCTCGCTGTCGCTGTGGGACCTGCCCTCGCACCGGCCGGCCGGCGCCGATGAAGTGCTTGCCCATGCCGACATCCGCGTCGTGCTGACCGAACTGACGGTGCAGGGCGCGCGCAACACCCATCGCCTGCTGGCCGAGCTGGGCGAGGGCGGTCCCAGCCAGCGGCTGGTCCTGGTGGCCAGCGACGCCCGCCAGGCCCAGGGCGCCGCGCTGACCCCGGCGCAGTTCGAGGAGTTCGTCGCACGGCGCATCGACCAGCACCTGCCCTACGCGGGCCAGGCGCTGGCGGCCAGCCTGTTGAAAGGGCCGCTGTCGCCGCACGCGGCGCCCGCGTATGCGCAGGCCGTCGCCCAGTTGGGCGCGCGCGTCCTGGGCCTGCCGCTGGCCGCGCCCGCCGTCCACGCGGGCCCCGTGCAGCGGCTGCGTGCCTGGCTGAACCGGTCCGCGCCCGCGCGCCGCGCGGCGCGCGCCTGATTCCACCGCGAACCCCACCGGACGACCTCATGCTGCCCCGCCGCAAGCCCGCACCTTCCATCCCCCACGCGCCCGCTGCCCCCGCGCCGGCGCCGGTTGCCACGCTGCCCGACGCCGCGCCGATGCCTGCCGCCGCGCCCGCGGCCCGCACGCCGCCGCCCGCACCGCGTCCCGTCGCCGCCGCCACCCCGCCCAGCGCGGAGAGCAGCGCCCAACGCCGCGTGATCCGCAACGAGCTCTTCGAACTGATCGACCCGCTCAAGGCCGCGGCCATGCCGCGCGACCGGCTGCAGGCGCAGATCGACGCGCTGATCCGCCGCATCTGCGACGAACAGCGCCTGCAGCTTTCAGGCCAGGAAGAAGAGCTGATCGCGCGCCAGATGCTGGATGAAATGGTGGGCGTGGGTCCCATCGAGCCCCTGCTGGCCGACGACACGGTCAACGACATCCTGGTCAACGGCGCGAACCAGATCTTCGTCGAACGCTTCGGCAAGCTGGAGCTGTCGTCCATCACCTTCATCGACGAAGAGCACGTCTTCAACACCGCGCAACGCATCGCCGCCCGAGTGGGCCGCCGCATCGACGAAGCCAACCCCATGGTCGACGCCCGCCTGCCCGACGGCAGCCGCGTCAACGTCATCACCCATCCGCTGGCGCTGGACGGCACCACGATCTCGATCCGCAAATTCATGCGGCGCGATCTGTCGCTGGAATCGCTGGCCCAGCGCGGCGCCATGTCCATGGATATGGCCGTGCTGCTGCGCCGCGCGATGGAAGCGCGCCTGAACATCGTGGTGTCCGGCGGCACGGGCGCCGGCAAGACCACGCTGCTCAATGCGCTGTCGCAGAACATCAGTCCGCTGGAACGCATCATCACCATCGAGGACGCCGCCGAACTGCAGCTGCAGCAAGAGCACGTCATCCGCCTGGAGACCCGGCCCGAAAGCGCCGAAGGCGGCGGCCGCGTAGACCAGCGCGACCTCATGAAGAACGCGCTGCGGATGCGCCCCGACCGCATCATCCTGGGCGAAGTGCGCGGCGGCGAATGCTTCGACATGCTCCAGGCCATGAACACCGGCCACGACGGGTCGCTGTGCACCGTCCACGCCAACACCCCGCGCGACGCCCTGATGCGTTTGGAGAACATGGTGATGATGGCCAACATGCAGCTCCCGCTGGCCGCCATCCGCCGCCAGATCGCCAGCGCCGTCGACCTCATCGTGCAGATCGAACGCATGCGCGACGGCGCGCGGCGCGTGGTCTCGATCATGGAAATCTGCGGCATGGAAGAAGAGGTGATCCAGACGCAGGAATTGTTCATCTTCCGCTCGCGCGCCGGCTCGACGGCCACGCAGGTGCTGGGCGAACACACGGGCAGCGGCCTGCGGCCGAACTTCTACACCGAGAAGTCGCACCTGTTCGACCAGGACATCGCCTGACGGCGGCAAGGCAGCCCGGACATGCTCGATCTCTTTACCCTGCTCATCTTCCTGCTGGTGTTCGTCGGCTTTTTCGCCGTGCGCGCCAACAGCCGACGCCAGCGCCGCGAAGACGCCATGGCGGCCCGCCTGGCGGCGCTGCGCTTGCAGATGCAGCGCGAAAGCGGCCTGGCCGCGGCCGTGCTGCAATCGCCCGACTCCATCGCGCTGCCGGGCCAGGACGACCTGATGCCGCGCTGGCCGTGGCTGGGACTGCGCCTGGCGCGTCTGCGCGACGGCCTGCGCGCCCTGGGCTGGCTGCCCACGCTGCGCCAGCGCGTCCTGGTCTCGGCCGCCGTCGCGCTGATCGGCGGCCTTGTTCTGGTGCGCATGACGGGCACGCCGATCTTCCTGGCCTTGCTGGCCGCGCCCGTGCTGTGGACCGCGCTGTGCGGCGTGCTGTATCAGCAGGCCATGGCCAAGCACCTGGCGGCGCTGGCGCGCAGCCTGCCCGAAGCCATCGACGGCATCACGCGCATCTGCCGGTCCGGCGTGCCGCTGCACAGCGCGTTCGGGATCGCCGCGGACCACCTGCACGGCCCGCTCGCGCCCGAACTGCGCGAGATCGAAAACTGGCTCAAGCTCGGCGTGCCGCTCAAGCAGGCCATGCAATCGTCCGCGCAGCGCGTGCCGCTGCCCGAGTATCGCTTCTTCGCCGTCATCCTCATCATCAGCCAGGAATCGGGCGGCCGCCTGGGCGACACGCTGGAACGCCTGTCGGCCACGCTGCGCGCGCGCGCCGAACTGGGCATGAAGGTGCAGGCCAAGACCTCCGAGGCGCGCGCCTCGGCCAAGATCGTCGCCCTGCTGGTGCCGGGCGTGCTGCTCTACATGTACCTGAACTCCCCGGAAGATTTCCGCTTCATGTTCAACGACGCGGCGGGCGTCAAGGTGATGATCTACGCCGCCGCCAGCGTTGGGCTGGGCCTGTTCATCACCCACCTGATGGTCAAGCGCATCCGCTGACCCGCCCGCGACCTAGCTGCCATGCCCCTGCTTTCCGATCCCCTGGCGCCCCTGCTGCTGCTGGCCTTCATTGCCGGCATCGCGCTGGCCGCCTGGCTGCTGCGCGCCGAAGCGCGCCGCAACCCCTTGCACGACCGGCTGGGCCGCCGCGGCCGCGGCGCCGCCCAGGCCACCGCCTCCATCGCGCTGGACGCCAGTTCGCCGCTGCCGCCGCTGGCGCAAGGCATCGCGGCCTTCGGCATGAAGCTCGCCGGCACCGAACAGGACCGGCTCGCCACCGAGCGCCTCCTGGCCCAGGCCGGATGGCGCCGGGCCGAGGCCTGCGGCCTCTTCATGGCCGCCAAGTACGGCAGCGGCGTCGTGCTGTGCGCGCTGGCGCTGTGGCTGCTGACCAGCCCGCAGACGCGCTTCGGCCTGACCGGCCTGGCGGTCGGCCTGATCTCGCTCTTCGTCGGCACCACGCTGCCGGAACTCCTGGTCAAGCTGCGCGCCGGCCGGCGCCACGAAGCCCTGGCGCGCAGCATGCCCGACGCGCTGGACCTGATGGTCATCTGCGCCGAGGCCGGCCTGCCGTTCCCGCGCATCCTGAAAGTGGTGTCGCGCGAACTGGCCTTCAGCGCGCCCGCCATGGCCGATGAACTGGCCTTCACCAGCGCCGAGCTTCAACTGCTGCCCGACCGCTCGGCCGCGCTGCGCCACCTGGCCGACCGCACCCGCGTCCCGACCATCGAAAGCATGGTCGGCTCGCTGGTGCAGGCCGAACGCTACGGCACGCCGCTGGCGCAGGCGCTGCGCACCATCGCCGAGGAAAGCCGCAGCCGTCTCATCCTGGAACTGGAAGAGAAGGCCGGCAAGCTGCCCGCGCAGCTCAGCGTGCCCCTCATGACCCTGATCCTGCCGCCGGTGGTCGCCATCGTCGCCACGCCCGCGCTCATGCGCGTTATCCGGACCCTGATGCAATGAACGCAACCCTTCCCCTGTTCCCGCTGCCCGCCGCGCGCCTTGGCCGCGCCGGCGCCGTGTTGCTGCTGGCCCTCATGTTGAGCGCATGCAGCACCTTCACCAAGACCGACTCGGCCTCCGCGCCCAGCAGCCGCAATCTGCTGACCCAGTCCAACGCCGGCGGCGCCTCGCCCCGTCCGCTCGCCAGCAGCGACGATCCGGCGGCCGAGGGTCTGAAGCTCGCGCGGCTGCTGCGCGACCAGGGCCGCTACGAAGGCGCGGCCGGCGTCTACGCCCAGCTGGAACAGCGCGGCAGCCTGAAGCCGCTGGAACTGCTGGAATACGCCAGCGTGGCCGCGCCCATCCAATCGCCGCGCGACAACCTGGCGCTCTTCGGCCGGGCGCGCCGCGCCTTGAACGAATCCGGCGTGACCCTCACGCCCGCCGCCACGGTCACCCTGTGCAACGGCCTGGGCCGCGCGCGCATGGCGCTGGGCCAGCGCGACGCGGCGATGCAGGATTTCGACTGCACCCTGGCCGCGGACGCCAACAACGTCGCGGCGCTCAATGCCAAGGGCGTGCTGCTCGACGCCAGCGGCGACCACGAGCAGGCGCGCAAGCTGCTCGCCCACGCCTGGGAACTGGATCCGTCGGACTTTCGCGTGCTGAACAATCTGGCGCTGTCGCACCTGGCCGGCGGCGACGCGCAGGAGGCCATCCGCCTGCTGTCGCAGGCCGATGCGGTCCAGCTTCCGACGCTCAAGCTGAACCTCGCCTTTGCCCAGGTCCTGCAGGGCGACGAAAGCGCGGCCCGCAAGACGCTGGAAGGCATCATGGCCCCCGCGCTGGTGCCGCAGGCGCTGGCCGACTTCGCGCAGCGCCGCCAGCGCATCCGCGACGGCGCGCCGGTCGGCAGCGAGCTGATGGCCGCCAGCCGCCACGTGCTGCAACTGCGCGAGAAGGAGGCCAACGGCCATGGCTGACCAGACGCCCGGCGTGCGCCGCGCCCCACGCCGCCAGCGCGGCTCCCTGTCGGTCGAAGCGGCCTATGTGCTGCCCGTCGTCATCGCCGCCGCGATGATGTTCATGGAGCTGGCCAACATCGGACTGACCATCAACATGGGCGCCAGCGCGCTGGAACGCGCCGTGCAGCAGTTCCGCCAGGACGGCGCGGCGGGGATGCAGGACGGCGGCGCCATCGAATCGCTGGTGCGCGCGCGCATGGTGGCCGCCTCGCACAACTACCTGGACGACGAGAACATCGCCACCGTCGAAGTCGAACGCTTCGCGTCGCTGCATGCGATGGGCGGCGGCGAAACGGAGGATGAGGCCGAGAACGCCGCCTTGACCCAGGTGCCGGCCTGGCGCATCGAGGTCGACGTGCGCAAGGACTTCATCACGCCCTTGCCCCGCCTGCTTGGCGTGGACAGCGGCGCCTTCCGCTACCGCTATCAACAGGTGCTGGCCTATCTGCCGCAGCGCGCGGAAGGATCGCAGCCGTGACCGCCGCCCCGCGCCCGCCGCGCCGCCCCCCCGCCGCGCGCCGCCGCCAGCGGGGCGCGCTGGCCGTGGAGGCCGCCCTCGTCCTGCCCATCCTCTTGGGCGTCGGCATGATCGGCGCCGATATGCAGCGCATCCACAGCGAGCGCATCCGCGTCGAGAACGCGGCCGGCGCCATGGCCTTGAACCTGGCCGCGCAACGGACGCTCACGGCCGGCGGCGTCGACGCGCTCGCCCGCATCGCCATGCAGGGTCACGAGGACATGCAGCAGCTCATCATCCTGCACGTCCTGCAGTCCGGCCGCATCGAATGGGCGCTGCGCCGCGGCGGCGCGGACGATCTCTGCCAGGCGCCGGCCTCGGGCGGCCGCTACACCGGCGCCTTGCCCCAGGATCCGCCCGAGGCGGCCCAAGGCGCGGCGGACAACAGCACCCTGTCGATGATCGTGGTGAAGGCCTGCCGCGGCACCGGCGACATCTCCCTGTGGGCCGGCCTGCCGCTGCCCGAGGTCCTGGAAACCGGCGCCATCTTCCGCGCCACCGCCCGAACCATCACGCTGGACGACACGCTGCGCGCGGAAAGCGTCGCAAGCGGATTGGCCTACGCCGAACCATGAACAACCGTAACGACAAGGTCTTCTCCCTGGCTCGCCAACGTGGCGCGTCCGCCGTGCTTTTGCTGCTGCTCGTGACCGCGGTGGCCGTGCTCGCCGCCTACGCCTCGGATGGCACGCGCATGACGGCCGACGCCGCGCAGATGAAGCGCGCGACCGACGCGGCGGCGCTGGCGTCCGCCGCCGCCTATGCCAAGAGCCGCGATGCCGACATCCAGGACATCGCCGAGCGCTACGTGGCGGTCAATCTCGGCATGGACCGCGCCCAGATGCGGCGCGCGCTGTCGGTCAGGGCAGAGACCATCACCAAGGACGACATGCCCGGCACGCGCGTCACCGCCACGTTCGAGGCGGCCAGCATGCTGGCCGATACGCCGGCCGAATCCGTCACGGTGGCCTCGGCCGCCGTCTCGCGCCAGCGCTCGCTGGAAGTGGCGCTGGCGCTGCCCAATACGCTGGGCGAGGACGCCGCCAACCTCGCCGCGCTGCGCCGGCTGGGCAAGTCCTTCGCCTCGCGGCTGCTGGAAGACGCGGAAAGCGCCTGGCTCGCGCTGGTGCCCTACAGCCAGGCGGTCAATGTCTACGATCCGGAGCAGTCCAACCGCATCCGCCTCTGGAGCGCGCCCGGCGCGCTCAATCCGGTGGAACTGACCTCCCTGTTCCGCACCGGCTACGCCGGCCTGGCCGACCGCCGCATCCCCGACCGGCGCGCCAACCTGCTGTGCATGTACCGCGGCCTGAACCGCGGCGACAACTACTTCTGGACCGACCCGCCCGCCGGGCAATTCGGCGTGTACTACCGCCACGACCTGCCCGAGAACGGCAGCCCGGGCGCCCCGCCCATCCGCTGGATCGGCCCCAACCCCTTCTTCGGCCAGGCCACCGGCGTGAACGACACGCGCTGGATGGTGGCGGACCGCGGCTGCCCCCATGCGGCCCTGCTGCCCCTGACCAACGACCTCGGCAAGATCGGCGACCGGCTCGACCAGATGAGCACGCGCTTTAACACCAACCATGCGATCGCGATGGGGTGGGCCGCCATGGCGCTGGCCCCGGCCTTTCGCGGCGGCTCCGGCTGGGCGCTGGAAGACGAGCTGCCCAAGGACTTCGACGACGGCACGGGCGATCGCGTCAAGGCCATCGTGTTCCTGACCAATTCCACCGGACAGCGCTGGTTCGACACGGATGCCTACAACGCCTACGTCGGCCAGAAGATCGACGGCGATTCGGACGAAGGCGGCGGCGATGCCAACGTCGTGACCGAACGCTTTTCGCGCCTGTGCAGCAGCCTGCGCGCCCGCAACGTGAAGTTCTACCTGATCGTCACCGGCAGCGACGAGGCCACGGACGAAGACGGCCAGATCCTCAGCGCATCGGCGTTCCGGCGCATCGCCGGCCCGGGCCTGGCGGTCTGCGCCGAGAAGGGATCGGACCAGATCTACCTGTCCGGCAGGGACTTCGTGGCCTCCGAGGGCCCCATCCAGAACCGCCTTGACGACATCGTCGACGAATTGCGCCAGCTCGCCGCGCTGACCACGCTCGTCGAATAAGCCTATCCACGCACTTCCCCATTCGCCCAGGACTGCCATGACTTCCCGCCGAATCCCCACGCTCCGCCGCCAGGCCCTGGCCCTGGAACCCCGCTTCCTGCTCGATGCCGCCGCCGTCACGACCGCCGTCGACGTGGCCGCGCAAGCCGCGCCGCCCACCGACGCGGCGCCGGGCGTGGAGGCCACGCCCACGGAGGCGACGGTCGTCATCAACGACAGTTCGGACAGCTTTGCGCCGGTGGACCTGTTCAGCGGCGTGACCGTGCAGACCGACACGGGCGCCGCCGATGAGCTGTCCCAGCTCGTCGTCACGGTGGATCGCAGCGGCAGCGACCAGGCGCTGGTGATCGACGGCAAGACCATTGCGCTGGAAGGCGGCAGCGGCACGACGCGCACGGATGCGGATGGAAATGCGGACGGCTATTTCTACACCGTGGCCGTGAGCGGCAACACCACCACGGTCACGATCCAGCTCGACGCCTTCCAGCCCGAGCCCGCCAGCGTCCAGGCGCTGATCGACGGCATGTCGTACCAGATCCTGGACAAGTCGGTGGACGGCGGCAAGGTGTCGGTGACGCTCAAGAGCCTGACCGACGCCGGCGGCCAGTCGGCGGACCTGAGCGCCATCACGGCGACGATCGACATCGACAGCCGGATCAACGTGGCGCCCGTGCTGACGGGCGACCTGATGCAGGAAGCCGAATACTTCGGCACGGGCAGCCTGGCGGGCGCGAACGAGGTCGCGTATTCCGCCGACGGCAAGTTCGTCTACGCGGCGGGCAACGACAGCACGCTGTCGGTCTTTTCCGTGGACGCGGCCTCGGGCCTGCTCAGCAAATCGCAGGAGATCACCGCCCCCGACCTGGGCACGGTCAATCACCTGGTGGTAAGCGCGGACGGAAAATC
Source organism: Achromobacter sp. MFA1 R4 (assembly GCF_900156745.1). NCBI lineage: Bacteria > Pseudomonadati > Pseudomonadota > Betaproteobacteria > Burkholderiales > Alcaligenaceae > Achromobacter > Achromobacter sp. MFA1 R4. The sequence goes on from NZ_LT707065.1 coordinate 1,747,898, forward strand.
GGTCTACACGATTTCCAGCAATGGCAACCTGATGCAGTGGAACGTCGAGGCGGACGGCGCGCTGCGCCACGCGGCCACGCTGTCCGTGGGCCAGGGTTCCACCGGCGGCCTGGCGATCTCGGACGACGGCGCCCAGGTGTACGTGGACGCGTCGAACAACTTCGGCCGCGAGGCACGGGTCTTCAGCCGGGACGCCGCGACGGGCGCGCTGACGCAGATCCAGCGGCTGGACGCCGTGCGCAATGCCAGCATCGCCACCGCGGGCGGCTATGTCACGGTCATCCACAGCGCCGCGCTGTCGGGCGAAAGCCACACGCTGAAGCTCTATGCGCGCGGCGCCGACGGCACCCTGAGCCTGGTCGACAGCGTGCCGCTGGACCAGACCGGCCAGGCCGCCGTCGACTACGCCATCAGCATGTCCGCGGACGGCAAGCTGCTCTTCGTCGGCCAGCCCGGCGCGCAGAACATTTCCGTCTTCACGCTCGGCGCCGACAACCTGCTGACGCGCGCCGGCACGGTCGCCAGCGACAACATCGGCAGCCTGGCGCTGAACACCGACGGCACGCTGCTGTATGCCGCCACCACGGACGGCACGGTCAGCGTCTACGCCGTCGCGGCCAATGGCGGCCTGACGCTGATCGGCAGCGCGCAGGGCCAGACCAGCGGCGCGGACCTCGCGCTGTCGGGCGACGGCACGTCGCTGGTCGTGGCCGGCAACGGCCTGAGCCGCTACACGACGATCCAGTCCTTGACGCTGGGCCAGGACACCGTGCTGGGCGATCGCGTGAACCTGTCCGACCCCAACTACGACCTGCTGGACAACGGCGCCGGCAACTACCGCGGCGCCAGCGTGTCGATCGCGGCCTCCGTGCCGGGCGGCGAATTCGGGTTCGAAGACGGCAACGGGCTGTCGATGTCCAATGGCGTCATATCCCGCGGCGGCGTGCAGATCGCAACCTACGCCGTCAACGGCGACACCTTGACGGTGCGCTTCGTCGGCGACACCCCCACGGCCGTCGCCAATCAGGTGCTGCAACAGATCAGCTACGGCAATTCCGGCGTGGCGGCAGGCACCTTCATCACGCTGACCGTGCAGGCCAACGACGGCGCATTGAACAGCGACGCCCTGACGATCACGTTCCGGAGCAACACGGGACCGCAGATCGATCCCGGCGTCGCGACGGACTACGCGCCCGCGACCGTCACGACCGAGTCGGCCTACAGCGCCGTCCTGCCCGAGGATCTGTTCCGCGACGCGGACGGCGACGCGCTGACCTGGCGGGTCGCCGGCCTGCCCGCGGGGCTGGCCTTCGATCCCGACACCCGCACCATTTCCGGCAACACCGTCGCCGCCGGCCGGCACCCCATCAGCATCACCGTCACGGACGCCTACGGCGCCAGCGTCACGCTGAACCTGGACCTCGTCGTGGCGCAGACGGACAACCGCGCGCCCGTCGTCAGCGCCAGCGCGCCGGCGTCCTTCGGGCAGGTCACGGTCGGCGCCAGCGACTTCAGCGCGTCGTTGCGCGCGGACATGTTCTCGGACCTGGACAGCCGCTACGGCGACACCCTCACCTGGAGCATCGTCGACACGCTGCCCGCGGGCCTGGTGTTCGACGCCGCCACGCGCACGCTGAGCGGAACGCCCGGCGCCGTGGGCGACTACGTCCTGACCGTGCGCGTCACCGACGCGGGCGGCCTGACCGCCGATCACACGATGACGCTGCGCGTGGTCACCGCCGCGGAAGCGGCCAACCAGCCCCCCGCATTCGACGTGGACGGCAGCGACCTTACCTACACCGCCGACGGCCGCATCAACGGCTATGGCGACTACGTCTACAGCGTCGAGGTCTCGGACGACGGCCATACCGTCATCGTGCTGGGCAACGCCACCGGCGGCCATACCGTGTCGCCGACGGGCAACAGCACGCTCAGCGTCTACACCCGCAATCCGAACACCGGCGAACTGACGCTGGTGCAGCGCTTCGTGCAGGGCGCCGCGAACGACGGCATCGAGGCCAATGGCATCGAGATCGACGGCCTGGGCAGCGCCGCCTCGGCGGTGTACTCGGCCGACGGCAAGCACGTCTATCTGGTGGGCCAGAAGGCGGGCGGCGGCAGCTACTTCCTGACGGGGTTCAACGTTGCTGCCGATGGCACGCTCACCCCGACCGGCCAGAGCGTCGCGCTCGGCGAGGTGCAGGTCAAGCAGATCGCCGTGTCGCAGGACGGCCGCCTGTACGCCATCGCCGGCAACACGCTGTACGCGTACGGCATCGGTTCGGACGGGCAGCTTGCGTCGGCCAGCGTGTACGAGAACCAGCCCTTCAGCACGGCATCGACCCTCGCGGTGGACGCGCAAGGCCGCGTCTTCGTGGCCGGCGCCAACACCCTGACCATTTACGCCGCCAACCCGGACGGCAGCCTGACCCAACTGGTGGCGCGCACCGGCGACATCGGCAACTTCGCGCGCAGCATCGCGGTATCGGGCGACACGATCTATGTGTCGACCGGCACCACGGGCGTCCTGACGCTGCGCCTGGATCCAGCGACGAACACGGTGACCAAGGTCTCCGCCACCGGGTCCCAGCTCTGGGGCCTGGCCTTGTCGGCCGACGGCAAGACGCTCTACGCCGGCGGCCTGGTCGGCACGATCAACGTGTACAGCATCGGGGCGGACGGCGCGCCCACGCTGGTCAAGACCATTGCGCAGGACGCCTCGGCCGGCAGCTACCGCGCTTTCCGCTTCGGCCTCTCGCCGGACGGCACGTCGATGTACGTGGGCGGCTTCTACAACGCCGGGGGCCTTGGCCTCATCGGCATCGAAAACGTTCTGCAAGGCGCGTACGCCGAAGGCCAGACCCTGCAGCCGGCCGCGGGCCTGAGCTTCTCGGATGCCGACTACGACGCGCTGGCCGCGGGCGCGGGCGACTACAACGGCGCGTCGATCACCCTGGTGCGCGAGGGCGGCGCGAACCCCGGCGACGTCTATGGCTTTGCCGACGGCAATGGCCTCACGCTCGTCGGGGCCGAGATCCGCCTGAACGGCGTCAAGATCGCCGATTTCACCGACGCGGGCGGCCTGCTCACCATCGCCTTCACCGGCCAGGTCGGCACCGCCACCGCGAACGCCGTGCTGCAACAGGTCACCTACACGCACGCCAGCAAGGACCCCGGCGCGGCCATCCGCCTGCAAGTGCAGGTGCGCGACCAGTACGCCAGCGGCGTGGACAGCATCGTGCTCGATCTGGCCGTGGCGCAGGTGAACGATGCGCCGGTCGTCGATGCCACGCCGGTAAACGCCACCTATGACCCCAGCGAAGCAGCCATCGGCCTCTTTGACGGCACCACGATCTCCACCGTGGAAGCCGGGCAGACCATCGCCGGCCTGACCCTGGTCGTGTCCCCGGTTGCCGACGGCGCCAGCGAAACGCTGACCCTCGACGGCGTCGCCATTCCGCTGGCCGCCGGGCAGGGCGTCACGGCGTCGGGCCATGCCTACAGCGTCACCTTGGACAACGGCACGGCCACCGTGACGATCACGCCGGCGGCCGGCATGACGGGCGCGCAGGCCGCCGCGCTGATCGACGGCATCACCTACGCCAACCGCGCCTCCGCCCCGACGATGGGCGAGCGCAGCATCGCGCTGACGGCGGTGCGCGACAGCGGCGGCACGGACAATGGCGGCCAGGACACCGCCGAGCCGGACCTCGTCGCCCGGCTGGTCCTGCGGGATGAGGCGCCCGTCCTGGTCACGCCCATCGACGCATTGGATTTGGACGAACTGATCACGCAGTTGGGCGAGGACGGCGCATTCGGCGCCCTGGACGGCGTGCTGGCCGTATCGGAGGTGGAGGGAACGCTCTACGTGCTGCGCACCACCACCCAAACCGACTGGGACACGTTCCAGGAAGTCGAACTGAACACGCTATACGTGCTTGAGCGTGACGCGGACGGCGCGCTGCGCGTGCTCCAGACCATCGAGAACGGCGACGTGGGCGCATTGGCGGGCGCGGCGCAGATGCGGACATCAGCCGACGGCAAGTCCGTGTACGTGATCGGCAGCCAGGGCGTCGCGCTGTTCTCGCGCGATGCAGCCACCGGTGAACTGACCGCGCAAGGCAGCTTCGGCGCCGACGTCGTCAACGACCACGGCATGATCCGCGATGTGCTGTCCGCCAACGGCATGGTGTACGCGACCGCGGGCGAGAATCTGCTGGTCTTCCGGCAGGACGGCGACAGCCTCACGCTGGTCAGCACCCTCGCCGACGCCGGCGATACCGGCCTGCAGCTGGACGGCGCCAACGCGCTGGCGCTGTCGGCCGACGGCCGCTTGCTCTTCGTGGGCACCTCGGGCGGCGGCACGCTGGCCAGCGTCTTCGCGCTGGACCAGACAGGCGTCCCGACTTTCATCATGGCCGCGCAGGGCAAGGACCCGGCCGCCGCCGACCAGTACTACTACACCCAGTCGCTGACGGTGTCGCCCGACGGCAAGACGCTGTATGTCGTCGACTTCGACGGCAACGACACCCGCCTGCACACCCTGTCCGTGGCCGCGGACGGGCAGCTCACCGCGCTTGCCACGGCGTTGCCGCAGGGCGACGTCCGGCAGGTCGTGGTCTCGCCGGATGGATCGGCCGTCTTCGTCATCGGCGCGGATGCGATCGGCGTGTACCGCCGCGGCGCGGACGGCGTGCCGGTGCTGGCCGGCGAGGTCACGGGCTATGGCGATCCGTTCGGTGACGGCATCTCGTTCGGCGACATCCGCAGCGCCACGCTCAGCGAGGACGGCACCAAGCTCTATCTGGCGGGGCAGTTCCCGTTCTGGGGCGGCCTGCTGGTGCTGAACCTGCAGCCCGCCGCCGTGCAATACACGGAGGGGTCCGAGCCGGTGGCGATCCTGCCGTCGGCCACGCTGGCCGACCCCCAGCTCGACGCGCTGGACAACGGCCAGGGCGACTACCAGGGCGCCAGCATCACCGTGGCGCGCGCGGACGGCGCGCACGCGGACGACCGCTATGGCTTCATCGACGGCGGCAACCTGCGGCTGGATGCCGCGAATGGCCTGATCCTGCTGAACGGCGCGGCCGTGGCCACGTTCACGCAAGCGGACGGCGTGCTGACGCTGACGTTCACCGCGTCCCTGAGCAAGGCCGACGCGCAGGACGTGCTGCGCCGCATCGCCTACCGCAATGCCAGCAACGACCCCACCCGCGACGGCGCCAGCATCGTGCTGCGCACCGAGCTGCACGACGGCGACGGCCACCGCGACGACCTGCTGACCCGCATCGACCTGGAAGGCGTCAACAATCCGCCGGAGATCGACACCACGCCGCTGGATCCCACGTTCCAGGCCGAGGGCGAGCCGGTCAAGCTGTTCGACGGCACCACCGTCGACACGGTCGAGTCCGGCGATAACGTGGCGCGCGTGATCGTAACGATCAGTCCCGCCAATGCCCAGGACGTCCTGGGCGTGGGCGGCGGAAGAATACCGCTGAACGCGGATTCCAACGGCCCGCAGACCCTCCCCACGGGCCAGCAGTACATGGTGACCATCGCCAACGGCGTCACCACGGTCACCCTCTACCTGAACGCCTCTTCGGACCGCGCCGCGCAGGTCATCGACAGCCTGACCTACGCCAACACCGGCAGCCCGCTGGACGGCACGCGCACGATCAGCCTGACCGTGCAAGAGGGGAACATCGACAATGGCTCGACGGATGCGGACAAGGTCGCCACCGTCACGCTGGCCGGACCGGCCAGCCCCAACACCCCGCCCACGCTCACGGGCGGCGAAGACGTGCCCTACACCGAACGCGCCGACGCCGTCCTGATCGCGCCGGGCGGGGTGGTGGCGGACGCGCAGATGGACGCCTTCAACGGCGGCGCGGGCAACTACGACGGCAGCGTCCTGACCCTCACGCTGGGCGCGGGCAAGAGCGCGGCCGACACGTTGGGCTTTCAGCCGGACAACGGCCTGACGCTGGAAAACGGCGTCCTGAAAAAGGACGGCGTGGCGATCGGCGCCGTGTCGCAGGCCGACGGCGTGCTGACGATCCGTTTCAGCAGCGCGGCCGGGTCCATCCCCACGACGGCCGACGTGCAGAACACGCTGCGCCAGATCACCTACGCCAACGGCAGTCACGCGCCCGCGGCCAGCGTGGCCATCAGCGTGACGCTGGCGGACCAGCGCGGGCTGCCATCGACGACGATGGACTTCTCCATCGACATCACGGCCATCAACGATGCGCCGGTGGTGGACGCCGATCCGGTGCTGTCGCTGGGCGACCTGACGCATGTTCAGGATCTGACGACGATCCCCGGGCTGGAGACGCCCACCGCCAGCGTCGTGTCCGCCGATGGAACCCGCGTCTACGTGGCCGACGGCAAGGGCGCCATTGCCGTGTTCGACCGGGACGGCGACACCGGCTCGCTGACCTATCTGCGCACGTTCGCCGCCGCGGACAATCTTGCGGGCGTCAAGGAACTGGTGACCTCCGCCGACGGCAAAAGCCTGTACGCCCTGCGCGCCGACGGCAATGCCATCGGCGTCTTTGGCGTGGCCGCCGACGGCACCCTGACGCACCAGGCCACCATCACCAGCAACTACGAGCTGGATGGCGGCAGCCTTTATGACTTGAAGAGCATTGCGCTGTCCGAGGACGGCCAGAACCTGTACCTGCTCAACAACTACGGGATCGTCTATTTCAACCGCGACGCGCAGACCGGCGCGCTTGCCTACGTGGGCGCCGTCAGCGGCGACATGTACGCGGAGCCGTTCCTGTGGCAGCCCACCGACATGGCGGTGCGCGGCGACCTGCTGTTCGTCGTGACCAACACCAGCGCAGGATCGACGCTGATCGTCTACCGCCGCGACGACAGCGGCGCCCTGTCCGTCCTGACGCATATCCAGGGCGGCGGCACGGACGCCGCCGGCCAGACGGTGTCGTTCTCCAACCTGCAGCACATCGCCGTCAGCGCCGATGGCAGCACCCTCTTCGTGTCCAACAGCCGCACCAGTTCCTACGACGGCTGGACGGGGCAGACCGTCGTGCAGGAAAACCCGCAAGCCATCGACTCCTTCCGCCTGAACGCGGCGACCGGCGCGCTCACCCACCTGGGCACCTTGAGCGGCGACCTGACGGTGGAAGGCATCGCGCTGTCCGACGACGGCAAGGCGCTCTTCGTCACGCTGGCCGATGGCACGCTCAACTACTACGCCACCGCCACCCTCGGGCTGATCGCCTCGCACAGCGCGGACGGCGGGACCCGGATCGCCGTATCGGCGGACGGCGCGGTGATCGTGGTGGGCAACGGGCTGGACGTCCTGAATGCGCCCCCGGCGCCCCCGCCCGTCTATGTGACGGATGGCGAGCCGGTCCCGCTGGCCCCCACGTTGGCGCTAAGCGATGCCGAAATGGACGCGGCGGACAACTACCAGGACGCCAGCGTCACCTTCACCGGCCTGCCGGGCGACGTTTACGGCATCCTGGCGGGCGAGGGCTACACCCGCGACGGCGACGTCATCCTGTTCAACGGCCAGCCCATCGCCACGCTGACGCAGGCCGACGGCGTCGCCACGCTGCGCTTTACGGCGCAGATCAGCCGCGTGGACGCCAACGCGCTGCTGCACCGCGTGACCTACGCCGGCGCGGACGGCGCGCCGGGCACGCGCACCATCACGGTGGTCCTGAACGACGGCGAGGCCGCCAGCGCCGCCTACGCGGTGGACGTGACGCTCGCGCTGCCCAATCAGGCGCCCGAGGCGGGCACCGGCGCCTACACGCCCGACCCGGCGATAGCTGGCCGAGACTATTCGGTGACGTTGCCGGAAACCCTGTTCAACGATCCCGACGGCGACGCGCTGCAATGGCGCGTCAGCGGCTTGCCGGCCGGACTGGTGTTCGACCCCGACACCCGCACGATCTCCGGCACGATCGCGGACACCGGACGGTTCACCATCGTGATCACCGTGACGGATCCGCAGGGCGCCACGGCGTCGCGCGAGCTGGTCCTGGAAGCCGTCGAGCCGCCCAACACCGCGCCGGTGGACAGCGGCATCCCGCTGGCGCCCGACGCCGCGCGCGTCGGCGAACCCTACGCGTACACCTTGCCCGCAGGCCTCTTCACCGACGCCGACGGCGATGCGCTCACCTGGCAGGTCACGGGCCTGCCGGACGGGCTGGTCTTTGACCCGGCGACCCTGACGATACGCGGCACGGCCACGTCGGCGGGCAGCGTCGCCGTGGTGGTCAGCGCAACCGACGCCTCGGGCGCCCGCGTGTCGCGCATCATCACGCTGACGGTGACGGCGGCCGAAACGGCGCCGAATCCGGGCACGGATCCTGGCACAAATCCTGGCACCAGCCCCGGCACGGATCCTGGAACCAGCCCTGGAACCAACCCGGACCCCAACGCCAATCCCAACCCCGGCACGCCGGCCGATCCGCCGCCGCCCGACCTCAGCACGCAACGCTTTGCCGTGTTTGCGCGCGATCCATTGAACGACGGCGAAGACGCGTTGCAGCTATTGCGCCAGCGTCTCGGGCAACCGGCGCCCGCGCCCTCCGAGCCATTCGACGTTCCCGGCCACGACGGCTTGTCCAAGCCCGCGCCATGGACGTCGTCGGCGCTGCTCGACGCGCTGCTCGCGGACTCGCTGGACCGGCGCGACGCCGACGCGGCGCGCCCGTTCACGCTGGATGCGCCTGCCGGCATCAAATCCCCGCTGGTGGTGCTGGCCAGCCCCGACGCGCCCGGCCTGTCCGTCGCGGCCGCGGCGCTCACCGGCCACTGGCGCGCCGACGCGGCGGGCAATCGCCACGTCTACGCGCTGCCCGCCGGCCTCGTGCGCAGCAGCACGCCCATCGCCTCGATGACCCTGCGCATGGCCGATGGCGCCGCGCTGCCGCCGGGCGTGCGGCTGGACGCCGCGCGCGGCCTCATCGTCGCGCCGGGCCTGACGCAGGTCCAGACGCTGTCGCTGCAACTGGTGGTGCGCGCCGCCAGCGGCGAGTCCCGCGCCATCGCCATCACCGTCTCCGGCGACCGCCTGGGCCTGGGACGCGACGACAGCGCCGCGCTCGCCGCGCGCGACGACGCCCCCGCCGCCGACAAGCCCGCGCTGACCCAGCAACTGCGCCACAGCGCCGCGCAGGACGTGCTGGCGCAGGCGCGGCAGTTCCTCGCGTCCCTGGACGATGACGCCGCGCCCGCCGCCTCCGATCCGGCCGCCGCCGCCCGGCAGGCCGCCCCTCTCCATGCAGCAAGCTGATTCAGACATGACTCCTTTCTTTGATTCCGAAACGCCCATGACACACCGCGCCCGCCGCTTCGCCCTGACGGTGCTCGCCACCGCCGTTCTCGCCGGCTGCGCCGTGACGCCGCCCGAAACACTGAGCACGCAGGACCTGCTCCAGCTCGACCAGTCCGACCGCGGCGCCATGTTCGCCCGCCAGGAGCCGGTGACGGGTCCCATCACGCTGGACGAAGCCATCGCCCGCGCCGTCAAGTACAACCTCGAGCAGCGGCTGGCCCTGATGGAGCGCGCGCTGGAAGACGACCTGGTGGACGTGCAGAAGCAGGGCATGCTGCCCAAGCTGACCGCCCGCGCGGGCATGCGCGCGCGCAACAACGATTACGGTTCGTCCAGCGAATCGCTGGCCACGGGCCAGCAGTCGCTCGTGCCCTCGACCAGCCAGGAGCGCGACACGCACACGGCCGACCTGCAACTGACCTGGAACGTGCTGGATTTCGGCCTGAGCTACTTCGGCGCCAAAGCGCAAGGCAACAAGGCGCTGGCCGCGGAAGAGCGGCGCCGCCGCGTGGTGGCCGACATCATCCGCCAGACGCGCACGGCCTACTGGAACGCCGTCACCGCCGAGCGCCTGAAGGACCGCGTGGCCTCCACCCTGGCCGAAGCCCGCCAGACGCTGGAATACGCGCGCCAGACCGAGCAGAAGCGGCTGGTGGCGCCCATCCTGGCGCTGCGCTATCAGCGCGACCTGCTGAACATGGTGCGCCAGACCGAAGCGCTGGACAACGAACTGGCGCAGGCCAAGGCCCGGCTCGCCACGCTGATGAACCTGCCGCCCTCGGCCGACTTCCAGCTGGCCGCGCCCGACGCGGCCACGCTCGCGCCGCCCGCCCTGGCCTACGAACTGCAGGACCTGGAGGCCCTGGCCATGGTCCGCCGTCCGGAACTGCGCGAAGAAAGCTACCTCGCGCGCAACGCCGTGCTGGAAACGCGCATGTCGCTGCTGCGCCTGTTGCCCAACGCCTCGCTTTTCGGCGGGCTGAACTACGACAGCAACAAATACCTCGTCAACAACAACTGGGCCGACGCCGGCATGCAGGTCAGCTGGAACCTCCTGAACGTGCTGTCGTGGTCGTCGATCAGCCGCGCCGGCGAATCGCGCGAAAAGGTGGCTGAACTGCGGCGCCAGGCGCTGCGCATGACGGTGCTCAGCCAGGTCCACATCGCCTGGCTGGAACGCCAGCGTGCCGAGACTGCCTTTCGCCGCGCCAGCGAGCTGAGCCGCCTGCAGGATGCGATCCAGGTGCAGACCGAAAACGCGGCGCGCAGCAGCGCGGAAACGCACCTGGAAGTCGTGCGCGCCAAGGTCGAAACCCTGCTCGCCACGCGGGCGCGCGACCTGAGCTACGCGGAGCTGGTCAATGCGCAGAACACGATCTACCAGGCGGCCGGCATCGACCCCTTGCCCGATCGCATCGCCGACGAGAGCCTGGCCAGCCTGGCGCGCGACATCGCCGACACCAACCGGCAGATCGAGAGCGGCCACGTCGACATCCCGCGCCTGGTTCCGCCGCCGCAGGCTGGCGCGCCGGAAGGGCTGGCCGTCGCCACCCCCGTGGCCGACGCGGCCGCGCCCGTCATCGAACCGGCCGTCCCGGCCGCGCTGCGCACGGTCACCGGCAATCTGTGGAGCAGCCTGGGCTCGGTCGCCGCCGTCGGCCCGGCGGACGCCTCGGCACTGCCGGCGGGCGCGCGCTGATATGCGGAACGTGATCCGCTCCGCCACGCGCGCGGGCCTGCTGCTGGCGGTCTGCCTGGCCGTACCCGCGGCCGGCCATGCGCAGACGTCCACGCCGCAGGCGCCCGTCGCCGCCATTGCCGCTCCCGCCCCCGACAGCGCCCGCGCGCAACTGGTGGCCGCGCGCCGCGCCGTCATCTCCAGCAGCCTGTCCGGCAAGATCGACGCGCTGCCGTTTCGCGAGGGCGACCGCTTCAAGCAGGGCGATGTGCTGGTCGCCTACGACTGCGCCTTGAACCGCGCCCGCCTGGAACGCGCCGTGCTGGCCGAGTCGGCCGCGCGCAAAAAGCAGGCCGTCGCCGAACAGCTCGAAGCGCTGCGCTCCATCAGCCGTTCCGACGTCGAACAGGCGCGCGCGGCCGTGGCCGTCGCGCGCGCGGAAAGCAGCGCCGAACGCGTCCTCGTGGACCGCTGCGCCATCAACGCGCCGTTCGCGGGCCGGGTCGGCGAAACCTACGCGCGCGCCGCCGAAAGCGTGGCCGAGGGCGAGAAGCTCCTCAGCATCTACGACGACTCGGCCTTCGAGCTGGAAGCGATCGTGCCGTCGCGCTGGCTGGCCTGGCTCAAGCCCGGCTCGGCGCTGCGCATCACGGTCGACGAGACGGGACGCACCTACGAGGCCGCGGTGTCGCACATCGCGGGCGCGGTGGACCCGGTCAGCCAGTCGGTCAAGATCATCGGACGCCTCGCGGATGCGCAGGACACCGCCGCGCAACTGCTGCCGGGCATGAGCGGCAGCGTCCGCGTGGACCTTCCCGCCACGGGCGCGCCGTGACAGACGCCGTTTCTAAAGAACAGCGGCTGGCCGCGCTGCTCCAGTTGGAAAAGCGCGCGCGCGCATGCGCGGACACGGAGGGGCTGGGCTTCCTGATGGTCAACGACACGCATGCGCTGGCGCCGTACCGGCAGGCGGCACTGTGGCTGCCGGGCGCCGGCGCGGACGGCCGAATCGCCGCGCTGTCGGGCCTGGCCGTGCCGGACGCGAACGCGCCCTACACGGCGTGGCTGGCCGGCCTGCTGTCGCGCCGCGCGGACGATGGCACGAGCGGGGGCTTTTCCGCCAGTCCTGATGAACAGACGATGTGGGCAGAGCATCTGCCGGGCCATGGCCTGCTGCTGCGCTTGCCGCTGGATGCGGCGGACGGCGCGCGCCCCCGCGACGCCCTGCTGGCCTTGTGGCGCGACGCCCCGTGGACGGGCGCCGAGACCGCGATGCTGGGCCTGCTGGCCGACGCCTATGCCCACGCCTGGCGCGCCCTCGCGCCCGCGCGGGCGCCGCGCGGCGCGGCCGCCTGGTGGTCCCGCCTGCGCCATGGCAGACGCCGCACGCGCATCTGGCTGGCGCTGGGCCTGGCCGCCGTCGCGCTCCTGTTCGTGCCGGTCCGCCAATCGGTGCTGGCGCCCGCCGAAATCGTGGCGCGCGCGCCGATGGCCGTGCGCGCGCCGCTGCAGGGCGTGGTCGACCAAATCGCCGTCACGCCCAATCAGGCCGTGGAGAAAGGCCAGTTGCTGGCCGCGCTGGACGTGCGCGACCTCGAAGGGCGGCTGGAAAGCGCGCGCCAGGCGCTTGCCGTCGCCGAAGCCGAACTGCGGCAGAACCAGCAGCAGGCGCTGGTCGACGACCGCAGCAAGGCCACGCTGGCGCTGGCGCAGGGCAAGCGCGCGCAGGCCGCGAGCGACATGGACTTCTACGCCCGGGCCGTGGCGCGCGCCCAGTTGCGCGCCGAACGCGCCGGCATCGTGCTGTTCGACGACCCGGCCGACTGGATCGGCAAGCCCGTCGCGCTGGGCGAGCGCATCATGATGGTCGCCGACCCGGCCGACGTCGAACTGGACATCCACTTGCCGGTCGGCGACGCCATCGCGCTGCCGGACCAGGCCCCGGTCCGCCTCTTTCTGAACACCGCGCCGGCCGATCCCTTGCCCGCCACGCTGCTGCGCGTGGGCTATCGCGCCGCCCCCACCGCCGACGGCACCATGGCCTATCGCGTCCGTGCGCGCCTGGACGACGACGCGCTGGCCGCGCAGCCCCGCGTCGGTCTCAAGGGCACCGCCAAGCTGTACGGCGAGCGCACGCCGCTGGCCGGCTACCTGCTGCGCAAACCGCTGGCAACGCTGCGCGTATGGCTGGGCATGTGAGCGGCGCGCTGCCCGCGCTGCGCGAAGAGCTGCTGCTGCATCGCGCGCCGCCCAACCACGACGGCTCGCCGGCCTGGACGCTGGAAGACCCGGGCCGCGGCCTGTTCTTCCAGATCGGCTGGGCGGAAGCGGAAATGCTGGCGCGCTGGGGCCTGGGCAGCGCCGATGCGGTCGCCAGCGCGGCGGCCCGCGACACCACGCTGGCGGTCAGCGAGGAAGACGTCCAGGACTTTGCCCAGTTCCTGCAGGCCAACAGCCTGGCGCAACTGCGCGGCCCCGACGCCATCGCGCGCTACGCCAGGGAAGCGCAGGCGCGGCGCAGCAGCCATTGGCTCAAGAGCCTGGTCCACCAGTACCTGTTCTTCCGCATTCCGCTGGTCCGTCCCGACGCGTTTCTCGAACGCACGCTGCCCGCGGTGCGGCGCGCGCTGCTGTCGGGCGTCTTCTTCCGCCTGACGCTGGCGGCCGGCGTACTGGGGCTGTTTCTGGCCGCGCGCCAGTGGGACCAGTTCCTGCACACCTTCCTGCACTTTTTCACGCTGGAAGGCGCGCTGGCCGCCGCCGTCACGCTGGGCGCGGCCAAGGTGCTGCACGAGCTGGGCCACGCGTACGCGGCCAAGCACCATGGCTGCCGCGTCGCCACCATGGGCGTGGCGTTCATGGTCATGTGGCCGGTGCTGTACACCGACACGTCGGGGGCCTGGCGCCTGGCCAGCCGGCGCCAGCGCATGTCCATCGGCGCCGCCGGCATGCTGGCCGAGACCGCGCTGGCCGCCTGGGCCACGCTCGCGTGGAGCTTCCTGCCCGACGGCATGTTGCGCAGCGCCGCGTTCACCCTGGCGACGACGACCTGGCTGCTGACCCTGGCCGTCAACCTCAATCCGCTGATGCGCTTTGACGGCTACTTCCTGCTGACCGATGCGCTCAATGTCCCCAACCTGCAGAACCGGTCGTTCGCGCTGGCGCGGTGGCGGCTGCGCGAATGGCTGTTCGGACTGGGCGAGGACCGGCCCGAGGTGTTCGCGCCGTGGCGCGAGCGCACGCTGATCGCCTACGCGTTCTGCGTGTGGATCTACCGATTCTTCCTGTTCCTGGGCATTGCCCTGCTGGTCTATCACATGGCATTCAAACTGCTGGGCATCGTCCTGTTCGCCATCGAGATCGTGGCGTTCGTCCTACGCCCCATCTACGCCGAACTGCGCGCCTGGCGCGAACGCCTGACCCGCCATCGCGGCGGCGGCTGGAACCGCCGCAGCCGCATCACGGCGTGCGCCGCGCTCATCGCGGTGCTGGCCGTCATCGTGCCGTGGCGCACGCGCGTCGAGGCGCCCGCGCTGATGCGCGCGGCGCAGCAGGCCCGCATCGTCGCGCCCGCGGGCGCGCAGATCCAGCAGATCGCCATCGGCCCGGGCCAGCCCGTGCGCGCCGGCGAGACGCTGTTCGTGCTGGACGCGCCCGACATCGCGCACGAGATCGATTCGCTGGCGCGCCGCATCCGGTTGCTGCAATGGCAGCAATCCTTTCAGGCCATGACCCGCGACACCGCCGCCTCGGTGCCGGTCGCCGCCGGCGAACTGCAGGCGGCGCGCGAGCGCCTCGATGTGCTGTCGCGCCAGCGCCAGCAGCTCACCATCCGCGCGCCCTTCGACGGCGTCGCCGCGGAGCTGGCCGATCCGCTCGCGCCGGGCGAATGGGTCGGCGAAGGCGAATGGCTGGCCTCGCTGGCCGATCCGGCGCACATGATCGTCGAAGCCTACGCGTCCGAAAGCGACCTGCATCGCCTGCCCGCCGGGGCCCGCGCGCGGTTCTTGCCCGAGGACCCCGGACAGGGCGCCATCGCCCTGGTCGTGGCCGACATCGGCGCCACCGCCACCCGGCGCCTGAACGCCGCGCCCGAGCTAAGTTCCTCGCATGGCGGCGCGGTCGCCGCCGTGCAGGCGCCGCAGGGCGCGGGTCGTCCCGACCCCGAATCGCAAGGGCTCGTGCCCGAGAGCGCCGTCTATCGCGTGATGCTGCGCCCCGCCGACGCCTCCGGTGCTGCGATGCCGCGCCTGCAGGCCCTGCGCGGCACCGTGGTCATCGACGGACAGGCCGAAAGCCTGCTGCGGCGCGCATGGCGGCGCGGCGCGGCGGTGCTGGTGCGCGAAGCCGGCTTCTGAAACCGGGGCATTGCATTGTTAAGCATCTTTAACGTGTCATCGGACAGGCGCTGCGAAATAATAAGACTCATCATCATCCATCTCCCCGATGGATCGGCTTTCCCCATGACCCTCATCCCTCATTGACGATGACCACCGACACCCTCGAACGTCCCTCGCTGTCGCACCGCCTCAAGCATGAAACCGCGGACCAGCACGAGCGCATGCATCGCCTCATGGAACGCGGCGCGCCCTTCTCGAGCCGCATCGCCTACGCCCGCTTCGTCGCCGCGCAATACCTCTTCCAGCGCGATGTGGAATATCTGTTCCAGGACGACGCCGTCAAACGCGCCGTGCCGGACCTGCAGGCGCGCGGCCGCGAAGACGCCTCGCTGGCCGATCTGCGCGACCTGGACGCCGCGGTGCCCGAGGATGGCATCGCCAGCGTGGGGGTGACCATGCCCGAAGCCCTGGGTTGGCTGTACGTGTCGGAAGGCTCGACGCTGGGCGCCGCCTTCCTCTTCAAGCAGGCGCAGGCCGACCTGGGCCTGTCGGCCGACTTCGGCGCGCGCAACCTGGCCGCCTATCCGGAAGGCCGCGCCCTCGTCTGGCGCCGCTTCGTCGCCTCGCTGGACAGCGACACGCTCGACCCGGCCACGCACGACGCCGTGATCGCCGGCGCCAACGCGGCCTATGACCGCTTCGGCGAATTGCTCGAACGGCACTTCGAACTCGGCGCATGACGCCACGCAAGCCGTGGGTCCGCGTGCTGTACCTCGCGCTGGCCTTCATCAGCATTGCGCTCGCTGTCGCCGGCGTATTCCTGCCCGGCCTGCCCAGCACCGAATTCGTGCTGCTGGCCTCCTGGGCCGCGGCGCGCAGTTCGCCGCGGCTGCACCGCTGGCTGCACGAACATCGCTGGTTCGGCCCCATGCTGCACAACTGGCACAACGGCCGCATGGTCACGCGCCGCGCCAAGTACATGGCCACGGTGTCGATGACGCTTTGCATGATCGTGATGACCCGCACCATTCCCCATCCCTGGGTCGTCTGGCCGCTGTGCCTGACGATGTCGGCGGTGCTGGTGTGGATCTGGCTGCGCCCGGAACCGGCGGGAGCGCCCGACCGTTCGACGGCGCCGCTGCCGGCGGGCCGGCACGTGCATCGAACGTAGAAAACCTCACGACGTCCAGGGCGACCGCGCCGCCGTGGACGCGCCCGGCGCGTCGCAGCAACGCGCGGCGCAGGGCAAAAAGGATAGGCCACGCTCCTGCCGTGGCCTATCAAGGCCGGACATCTTTCCTGCCTGTCTGTGCCTGTCTACTTCGGCATGAGCACGGTATCGATGACGTGAATGACGCCGTTGTCGGCCACGACATCCGTCTTCACCACTTTCGCGTTATCCACCATGACCGTCCCGCCCTTGACGGTCACCGTCAGCGAGCTGCCCTCCACCGTTTTCACGGGGCCGGCCTTCACGTCCTTGGCCATGACCTTGCCGGGCACGACGTGATACGTCAGCACCTTGGTCAGGGCCGCCTTGTCCTTGAGCAGCGCGTCGAGCTTGTCCTTGGGCACCTTGGCGAAGGCCTCGTCGGTCGGCGCGAACACGGTGAACGGGCCCGGCCCCTTCAAGGTATCGACCAGCCCGGCCGCCTGCACGGCCGTGACCAGGGTATTGAAAGACCCCGCCGACTTGGCGGTGTCGACGATGTCGGCGGCATAGGCGCTGCCCAGCGCCAGGGAGAGCGAAATACCTGCCAGAAGACGTTTCATGGTTGACTCCTTTGTCCAATTGATCCGCACCGCAGCGGCGGGGGGTTTACAAGCGGCGAAAGCGGGAATCTGAACCGCTTAGGAAATGAATTTACGCGGCGAAAAGCTGTTCGTCCATGATTTGAACCGCTACAATTCAACATTATCGGTTCAATAACGGGTCAACACAGGGGAAAGCAATGGGGAACACCATAGAACCCGCGCATCCGGCTTCAGAGGACAGCCACATCACCTATCGCAGCGGCGTGGCGGCCCGCCTGGCGGGGTTGTCACCGGAAACCCTGCGCGTCTGGGAACGCCGCTACAACCTCACGCAGGTCGAGCGCTCGGCGCGCGGACAACGGCTGTACTCGGCCGAACAGGTCCGCCGGCTCAGCCTGCTCAAGCAGCTGGTCGATCAGGGACATGCCATCGGCGTGCTGGCGCCCATGTCCATGGACCAGTTGCAGGAACTCGCCGGCGCGGCCGCCCGGCAACCCAAGCCGCAGGGACCGCTCAGGCTGGGCGTCATCGGCGCCAACCTGGCCCGGCGCATTGCCGGCAGCGGCCGCGACGGATTGGATCTGGTGGTGCAACAACACTGGCCGGCGCTGGATCAGGTCGCGCTCGCGCCGCCGGATGGCGACATCGAAGTCCTGGTGATCGAACTGTCCGAACTGCACGACAGCGCCATGCCGCTGATCGTCGCCGCCGCGCAAGCCTGCGGCGGGGCCGCCGTGGTCGTGCTGTACCGCTTCTGCGCCAGCGCGACGATCCGCGCCTTGCGCGCGCACGGCTGCCTGGCCGCGCGCGTGCCGGCGGACATCGGCGAACTGCTGCTGCTGTGCCGCTCGGCGCTGGCGGGCGAGCGCCTGCCCCCGGTCCAGGCGCCGAGCGCGCCGCCGGAACTGCGATTCGACGAACACGCGCTCTTCACCATCATGGCGTCCGGCAGCGGGCTCAAATGCGAGTGCCCGAGGCACCTGGCGGACCTGCTGCTGATGGTGGGAAGCTTCGAGCGCTACAGCGCGCAGTGCGCCTCGCGCAACGACGAAGACGCGCAGTTGCACAACGAACTGGGCCGCGCCGCAGGCCAGGCGCGCGCGATCCTCGAAGTCGCGATGGAAAGACTGGCAAGGACCGAAGGGCTGCCCTTGCCGGCAGGAATCGCCAAAGGGGACGCGGGCAAAAAAACGCGCTGAAGGCCAGGTCCCTGGACCCAGCCCGCAGCGCGTCGCGACGATGCGGATTCGTGATCGGCAACGTGTCCGGATTCGTGCCCTGGCCCGGGCATTCCTCCGGTCACGTTCCAGGCCGGCTTAGAAGCGCGTCATCAGCTTGAACATGCCCGCCTGCTGGCGGTTGCCGCCGCCGAACTGCGCGTCGTAGGCCACGCCAGCCGTCGTGTTGCGCGTGAGCGCCACTTCGGCGCCCAGCCCCAGCACCGCGGCGTCGCGCGCGATGGGCACGCCCGACACCGTGAAGGTGCTGCCGCCCTCGAAGGCCAGCTTCTGCGTCGGCTTCACATCGCCCATCGCATGGCGCCAGCCCAGCGTGGCCGTCAGGCGGCCCGGCGCGTTGTCGGAGCCGATCAGCATGGCGCCGCGCAGGCCCAGCGTGGTGCTCGTCACATCGTCCGTGCTGCCCTCGCCGCGCAGCGCCGCGGTGCCGCCCGATTCCTGGAAGCCGCGCGTGCGGACCTGGTTCCAGGCCACGCCGGCAAAGGGCTCGATCGCGTAGGCGTCGCCCAGCGGCAGCTTGTAGCCAAGCTCCGTGAACACTTGCGTCGACGAGGCGTCATACGACGATTCGAGCCGCTGGTTCAGGCCGCCGACCGCCACGTTGCGCTTGGCGTCGATCTCGTGCCACGTGTAGGCCGCGCCCGCCATGAACCGGAAATGTCCCGGTCCGGCCTCGATGTTCTTGCCGCCGAAGACCGTTGCCGTGTAGCTGTCGACGCTCATGCGCGACGACACATCCGCGACCGAGTTGTGGCTGCCGGTGTAGCCCACCGCGCCGCCCAGGCGCCAGCCGCCCCCGACCGCGCCGTCGCCGCCGACAAAGAGCCCGCCCGCCGACTGGTGCACGCTCGACGCGTTGCCGTCGCCCCCGAAAGTGCTCCAGTTGCCGAAGGCCTGCGCCCAGATGGGCGATGCGCCGCTTTGCGGCAGGGCATCGGAAGACGCCATGCCCAATTGCGCCGTCGGCCGTCCCGCGACCATGGGCGCATCGAGATTGCCGCGCAGGTGTGCCAGCGGCAGCGTCTGCACCGCGTCGCCCTGGCCTTGCAGCACGCTGCCGGTGCTGGCGTACGCCTCGCCGGAAAGCTGCTTCAGGGCCGCGCGCGCCTGGTCGGGCGTCATGGCAAGCACGGCCTGCGTCACCTGGCTGGCGCCCGTGGCCTGGCCTGCGCCATTTCCGCTGGCGACCAGCGACGAGCCGGCGCCCGGCGCGACGGGATTCGTGCCCGCGGGCGCGGATTCCGTGCCGGCGGCGGCCGAACCGCTGCCGCTCGGGGCCGTCGTGCCGTTGCCCGTGGACGCCGATCCATTGCCGCTCGGGGCCGACCCGTTACCCGTGGATGCCGACCCATTTCCGCTCGACGGCGGCGCTTCCTGGTCCAGCGCATCGCCGACGCTGGTCTGGTTGTCCGTGTCGCCCACGCTGCCGATCGGCACGTCATTGCGCGACAGCGTGATGAACGCATTCTTCGCGTCATAGCTGAGCGTCGGCGTCAGGAACGCATACGCGCTGGACACGCCGGTGAACTGGCCCTGGATGCCGCCGTCCGCCGTCAGGATGTTGTACGTCGTGCGCGGCGCATAGTTGCCGTTCGGACCGACGTGCGCCACCGTGCCATCGAGATACGCAACGCCCGTCACATGGATGCGGTCGCTGGCGCTGCTGGCGGGATCGGCATGCACGCGATAGATCGTGTCCTGGCCGAAGTTGAGATTGCCGTTGACCGTCAGCGTCCCCATCGGCGTGCCATCGTTACCCGGCGAAATGACGGCCGTGGGATACAGCGTCGTGCTGCCCACTTGCCCCACCCCCGCCAGCACCACCTCGCGGCCGATGTCCATCGGCCCATTCAGCTTGCCGTTGATCTCCAGCGCGCCGTCGGCAATGAAGATGGGACCGGTCAGGTTGCTGCTGTCGCCATTCAGGATGACGGAACCGACGCCGGTCTTCACAAAGCCTTCCGAGCCTTGCAGCGGGTTGTCGATGATGTCGACGAACCTGCCCGCCGCATACGTGCCATCGCCCACGACGATCACGGGCGGGTTGCCGCCAGTGCCCACCAGCGTGATGGGCGCGCCTTGCAGGCGATACCGGTCCGTGGCGAACTGCAGGCCCGACACGCGCACAGGACCGGCGCCGCCATCGACCGTCACCGTTCCCGCCGCGCCCGTGAAGATCGCATAGCCGCCGTCGGGCAGCGCGCCGGTGGCGTTGGTCGGGCTGCTCCAGTTGCCGCTCGCCGCGCTCCACGTGCCGTTGCCGCCGCCCGCGTTGGCGGCGGACGCGACGCCATTGCCGTTCCACAGGTTGGTCGTGCTGGGGCCCAGGACCAGGTTGATGTGCTTGTCGCCCGTCAGCGTCTGGATCGTCGCCGCCGGCGCCGAATCGCCGGACACCGTGCCCAGCGTCAGGCCCGAGCCGCTCAAGGTGCCGCCGTACGACAGGATGCGGTAGAACCCGGCGTTGACGCCGTGCGTGCTGACCTTCACGTTCAACGTCGTGTTGTTCAGCGCGACGTTGCCGCCCACGGTGATGTTGTCGCCCGTGCCCGGCTGCGTGATCGGCAGGCCCGCATAACCGGTCTCGAAATCGAACACGGCGTTATTCATCGACAGATTGCCGTTCACGACCAGATTGCCGTTGGACACGCCGGTCGGCGTATCCACCCAATAACCCGGCGCGACGCGGGCATTGCCCGTCACATTCAGATCGCCATTGATCGAACCGAAGCCCGCGACCGTGCCATTGGACATGGCGTTGACGTTGCCGCCGATCACCACCCCCGACCCGCCGCCATTTCCGCCGATCACCACCGTGCCGCCGTTGACGTCGATTCCGCCCGGAAAGTTGGCTGACCCGTCAAACACCTGCGTATTGCCCGACCCGATCGTCAGGTCCGCCGCGATGACGCTACCCCCATAGGACGCGCTCAAGGCGAGCGTCGCCGTCAGCCACTTCTTTGTGCCGTTTGCCAAAACTTCATTCCTCCGGATTAATCGAGCTTCCTTTCACACATTACCGATATGTTTAAAAAGTATCGGCAAGTAATAATGCAGCCGGCGTGAATTTAGGGTCAGCTCTCGAAAAAAGGAGGCAATGTATAACGATTTTTTTTGCGTCCCTAATAATAAAAGGGGATATATCGCGTTAATTATTCAAATAGGTCTACGGCATACATCCCATATATCTAGAACGGCGGCTGAAAGCGACGCAGGCACTACATATAGCCCGCAGATAGATACCATCCACACGGCGGGATAATGCGATTCAGATACCATCCGCGCGCAACTCCGGGTTATTTAGTGTCACGCCAATCAAACGTTATTCAGAAACAAAAAGACACGTCGAGCCCGCGGAATTACCGTTCGCTCATTAATGGTTTCAATATGCCGGCCAGGCGTTTACGGATATACGGCCGCAAGCGCCATGGCTTTCGGCCGTCCTGGCCGCCCCTTCAATCCAGCGCCGGCCAGTCGAAGCCCAGCAGCGCATCCACCCGCATCACGCCATCCAGCGTCATGGGCGTCGCCGCCACGGCCTGCAGATCGTGCAAGCCTGCCTCGACGATCGTGCGCCGCAGTTCGCTTTCCGGCGCGCCCGCGACCGCCAGCACCGCGGGAATCGCCAACGATGCCGACAGGGCATCGCGCAACACCGTGGAAAAATTCGATGCGGTGTCGTCGGTGCTGGTCACGGCCAGCAGATTGCGCTGCGCGAACTTGCGCGTCTCACCCCACGCGTGTACCGCCTTGTAGCCATCTTCCCGCGTCCACTCCAGCACCGACAGCGCGCGCACCAGGCTTTGCACGGCGGCGTCCCACGGCTTGTCCGCCGCCATGACCCACACGCCCCGGCGGACCGCCGGCATCTGGCCGACGCGTCCCCGGCACAGCGCCAATGACGGCTGGCCTTGCGAACGCGCCTGGCGCAAGGCTTCCACCGGCCCGGCCGTGTTCCAGACCGCGCGTCCGCTGCCCGCCAGCGCCGAGAAATCGACCAGATGCAGTGACAGCGCGCCCGACGGCGCCGCGCCATCCTTGTGCCAGTCGATGCCCGGCAGCGCGTGCGCCAGGCGCGTGGCCAGCGCCGCCACCCCCTCCGCGGGGACGCCCCAGCGTTCCAGGGAAATGGCCGGCCGCGTCAAGGCGCCACAGGTCTCGCGGCGAGAAATCGATTGGGTCACTGTTGCTCCTCTTGAATTGGGAACAGACAGTGTGGGATGCGATCGGGACATTCCCTGTCCCGATTCAGCCATGCCGCTAACGACGCACACTGCCCCGCAAAACAACCTTCCACCACGCCATGCCCTGCACCGCCGGCGTCGCGCACCGCGCCCCCGCAAGGCGCGCCACGGATTGCTTCAGCCAGCCGTTGCGCTGCGCCAGGCGGCGTATCCGGACCAGGTCCGCCCGGCGCTCCCCGGCCTGCATATAGGCGCGTAGACAGTCGAACGGCGGCGCCTGTCCGATCCCGGGCTTTTTCGTATTCCTATTCATCCCGCGCGCCTGCCGGTCACCCACGCCCGCCAGCAGCGCCGTCCGCGCCCGGCAGCGGAAACGTGACGCAAAAGCACACGCCGCGCCCCCCGGCGCCTTCCTCCACCCTGACGCGCGCCTGGTGCGAACGGGCGATCCTGGCCACCAGGGCCAACCCCAGCCCGCTGCCATGGCTGGGCGCGCCCGGGCCACGGTAGAACGGGTCGAAGATCCGCTCGCGCAGCGATCGCGCAATGCCCGGACCGTCGTCCGCCACCGCCAGCGTGACGTGTGCGGCGCTCCACTGCAGCCCGACCGTGATCGAACTGTGCTCGCCGCTGTATCGGCCGGCGTTATCCAGCAGATTGCGCACCAGGATGCCCAGCGCATCGACCTGCCCCAGGATATGGCCCGGCGCGGCGTCCACCGCGACCTGCTGGCCCCGGGGAACGAACGAGGCCTGCATATCCCGCAGGACAACCGCCACCACGGACGCCAGGTTCACGGGCTCGAGCCGGATATCGTTGCGATCCGTGCGAGCCAGGTCCAGCAGCTGCTCGACGATGCGCGAACTGCGGCGCGTGGTTTGCGCAATCTTCTTCATCAGCATCTTTGCCTTCACGGGATCGTTGACCCGATACGCCGTGTCCGCATACACCGCCAGCACCGCCAGCGGCGTGCGCAGCTCATGCGCCGCGTCGCCGATGAATCGCCGTTCGTTTTCGATCAGCGTCGCCACCCGCCGCTGCCGCTCGTTGATCGCGCGGATCAGCGGCTCCACCTCGGCGGGCACGGCCCGCTCATCGACCGTCACGCCGTCGGACACACTGGCCGCCGCAATGTCCTTGCCCACCAGGCCAAGCTGGCGCGTGGAGCGGCTGACGACCAGCATCGTGATGCCGCCGATGCCAACGAACATCAGCAGCGTGACGATCGATCCAAACTCGAAGCGGTCCGCAAGCCCTGCGTAGAACGCCCGCGTGGGCGTGCCGGCGACGATCTCGAAACGGGCCGACGGGTCCAGCCCGGCATACACGCGCCAGGTATCCCCGTCCATGCTGACGCACGAAAACCCCATCGTGTTCGCCTGCACCATCCGCGTCCTGGGCGCATCGGACGACGCCAGCACAAGGCGATCCTTGACGCGGTCCCAGACCTGCACCTCGGTCTTGCCGATGCCCTCGCGCAGCAGAACGTCCGGCAGCGGCATATCCCAGGCAATGTCATGCGTGACCGGCACCATGCCCAGAAAGAACGCCATGCTGTCGACGACCGCACTGAGCTCGTGATCGCGCACGCCTGACTCGGCCCGCGTCAGGCTGTTCCAGTACAGCCCGAACTGCACCAGCCACGACACCAGCAGCGCGCTGAAGATTCCCAACAGGACCTGCGCCCGCAACGAGTTCGTGACCCGCCGCATCAGGCAAGATGTCGGGCCAGGCGATAGCCCTGGCCATGCACGTTTTCGATGGCGTCCCTGCCCAGCTTCTTCCGGAGGGCATGGATGAACACGGCGATGGTATTGCTTTCGCCGGGCCGTTCCGCGCCGTACAGATGCGCGCGCAGTTCCTCCGTCGAAACCAGCCGGTCGGGATTGCGCAACAGCAACTCCAACGTGCGGAACTCCTGCTCCGACAAATGGGTGGGGACATTGCTGACGAACGCTTCGCGCCGGCCCAGGTCCAGCCTCACGTGGCGCCAGGCGAGCACCTTGTCGCCCGACACGCCGCTGCGCCTGAGCAAGGCGCGCATGCGGGCAAAGAGCTCGGCGGGCTCGAAGGGCTTGATGACGTAATCGTCGGCGCCAAGGTCCAGGCCCTTGATGCGGTCGCTCAGCGCATCGCGCGCAGTGACCAGGATCACCGGCACCTCGTCGCCGCGCCTGCGCAGGAATCGCAGCACGTCCAGGCCCGATCCGCGATGCAGCCCGATGTCGAGCAACACGATCGAAAAGCCATGCTGCAGCAGCAGTACCTTGGCGGCCTCCACGTCCTGCACGAGCGTCACCGAGAAATCCAGTTCCTCGAGGGCCAGCGTCAACGCGTCGGCGAACATCGCATCGTCCTCGACCAACAGAACCTGCATGTCAGCTATTCCCCCGTGTGCTTGGCATACCCAAGAGCGGCACCCTCGCCGCTCCTGGCCGCATCATAAAGTCTGCGCCCCGGCTCAGGAATGCGCCGGCGCCGCCAGCACCAGGCGTTCGTAACGCGCTTCGGGCAGGGGCGCAGCCGCCCGCCGCTCCGTCTTGAACCGCGCCACCGCTTGCAGCAGCTCTTTCGCCTGTGTCGCCATCGCGCTCGCGGCGGCGGCCGATTCCTCGACAAGCGCTGCATTCTGTTGCGTCATCGTATCCATCTGCGACACGGCCACGTTCACCTGCTCGATGCCGCTGGTCTGCTCCGCCGACGCCGACGCGATCTCCACCGTCACCTCCTTCAGCCGCGCCACCGCGTCCAGCACCTTCTGCATCTGCTCGCCCGCCTGCGCCGCCATAGACTCTCCGCCCTGCACGGCGCGCTGCGAGTTCTCGATCAGCCCCTTGATCTCCTTGGCCGCCGTCGCGCTGCGCTGCGCCAGCGCGCGCACCTCCGTCGCCACCACCGCGAAACCGCGGCCCTGCTCGCCGGCGCGCGCGGCCTCCACGGCGGCGTTCAGCGCCAGAATGTTCGTCTGGAACGCGATGCTGTCGATCACCGACACGATCTCGCCCACACGCTGCGCATCGGTCGAGATCGCGCCAATGGCATCGACCACCTGCCCCACCACGCGGCCCGCCTCAACTGTGAGCTGGCTGCAATCCACGGCCAGCGTGCTGCCGCTCGCCGCATTGTCCTGGTTCATCCGCACCGTCGAGGTCATCTCCTCGATGCTGGCGGCCGTCTGCTCCAGCGACGCGGCCTGTTCCTCGGTGCGTTGGGACAGGTCGGCATTGCCTTCGGCAATCTGCGCGGAGGCCGTCGAAATGGACTCGGCGGCGCTGACGATCGTGCCGACGGTCGCCGAAAGCTGCATGCGCATCGTCTCCAGCGAATACATCAGGCTGGACCGGTCCCGGCCATCGAGCTTGAGCGCCGTCGTTAGATCGCCGCTCGCGATCGCGCCGGCCAGCTTCTGCGCATCGGCCGGCTCGCCCCCAAGCTGCCGGAGGATGCTGCGCGTAATGAGCCATGCGGACAGCACACCGGCCAGCACCGCAATGGTCATGATCACGATGATCGCGTTCTGCAGCCGCGCCGACGCCAGCGTCGCCTCCTGCGCCGATTCATCGCTGAGCCGGGTCTCCAGATTGGCCAGCGACATCAACTGCTCCAGCCAGGCATCCTGCTTGGGACGCAGCTCATTCCTGATGATCCTGGCGGCTTCCTCGGCATCGTTCTGCCGGCCGGCTTCCAGCGCACGCAGGTAGATCGGGCTGGCTTCCTGCTGCGCCCGCTGCGCGGCGGCCAGCAGATCGGTCTCCGCAGGCAGCGTGCCCGCGTCCGCGGCGAACATCTTTGCAAGCCGGTCGCCGGCCTCCCGATACCGGTTTTCCAGGTCCTGCGCGCGGGCCATCTCGCTGGCCACGGCCTGCGAGTCCGTCTGCAGCGCAATGTTGCGCACCACGATGGCACGGCTCTGGACCAGATCCCGCATGTGCAGCGCCAGCTTCAACTGCTGGTTGTTCACCGACACGATGTCGTACATGGCCTTGTCCATGGTCTTGACCGCGTACAGGGAAACGGCGCCCAGCGTCGCCAGGGCCACGATAAGCAGGAGAAAACCGATCGCGAGGCGCGACCTCACTTTCATCGATGCAAAATTCATCATTCGCCTTTGTTGTTATCGGCAACCGGCTCATGACGATTCGCACCATTGCAGCGCCTCGATCCCGAACGGACCCACGCCGGCTGACGAGCGCGACTATAAAAGGGCAAGGATTAATGAATCGTTAATCCCCGCGGCGGGAAGGGCCAGCACGGGACACGGCGCGCAGCACGCCGGCGAGCTTCCTGACACCGATCTCCATCTCCCGCGGCGAGTATGCCGCGAAGCCCATCAGGAACCCGGCCCTGTGCGCGTTCGACGCGTGTAGCGCCGACAGGCCCAGCAGATCCACGCCCGCGCGACGCGCCATCTCGACCGTCTGGCTCTCCGGCAGATCGCGCACGAAGAGACAGGGCAACTGCATGCCGCCAGCCGGCACCCTGGGCTCGACGTATTCGCCAAGGTGCTTGCGCACCAGGCGCACCAGCGCGTCTCGACGGCCGGCATAGACTTCCCGCATGGCGCGGACATGGGCGCCGAAGTGCCCGCCTTCCATGAAGCGCGCCAGGGTCAACTGCGAGATCGTCGCTGTCTGGCCGTCCAACAGCGTGCGGGCCACTGTCATGGGCTCCACGAGTTGCGCAGGCAACACCATGTAGGCGATGCGCAGGCCGGGAAAGAGCGATTTGGTGAAGGTGCCGATGTAGAGGGTGCGGTCATGGCGATCCAGGCCCTGCACGCAGGCGGTGGGCTTGCCGGCATAGTGGAACTCGCTGTCATAGTCGTCCTCGAGAATCCAGGCCTGCTTGCGCTGCGCCCACTCGATCGCCGCCAGCCGTCTGTCCAGGGCCAGCGTGGCGCCGGTCGGGAATTGGTGCGACGGGGTCATGAACACGGCCTTCGCTCCGCGCCCCAGCGTGTCGAGGCGTTCAACGACCATGCCTTGATCGTCCAGCGGCACGGGCACGCAGCACAGCCCCGCCCCATCGAAGGCTTTGCGCGCGCCGTGGTAGACCGGGTCCTCGATGCAGATGGCGTCGCCGGCATCCATCAGGACATTCGCGCAGAGCGTCAGCGCCTGTTGCGAGCTTGTCAGGACCAGCACGCGCTCGGCCGTCGCCTGCGCGCCGCGCTCCAGATTCACGTAATCCGCGATGGCGCGGCGCAGCCGCTCCATTCCGTTCGGCGCGCTGTGGGCCAAAGCCTGGCTGTCGTACTCCTTCAGCACTTGCCGTTGCAGGCGTTCCCAGGTCTGCAGGGGAAACCGGCGCGTCTCGGGCACGCCGGGCGCAAAGGGGCGGGGCACGGAGAACTCCCGCAGCCCGCCACTTTGAAAGATCAGGGTTCCACGCCGGCTCAGCGGCGTGGCATGGCGGTCGCCTGCCGCAACGGCGGGACGCCGCCGTGCCGACGAGGTCGCGCTTTCGGACACGAAACTACCGCTGCCCACGCGGCGTTCGATGAAGCCTTCCGCATGCAGTTGCGCATAGGCGGCTTCGACGGTGTCGCGCGAGACCTCGAGCGACTTTGCCAAAGCCCGAGACGCGGGCAGCGGCTTGCCGGCGTCGAGCGCGCCATTGAGGATCAGCTCACGGACCGCGCGCTGAATGCGGGAACGCAAGGGCAAGGCCCGATGCGCCGGGTCGCCCATCCAGGCCTTCACGGATTCGAGCTGCGCGTGTTTGAACATGGAAGTTTGAACATGGAAAGTCGTCTCCGGCGCGCCGCGCCCCCGCGACCCGCCTCCAAGAATTGGTCTGCCTACATCTGCCAAAGTGGCGGGGCGCATCAGGCCATTCTAGTTCTATAAACAGGGCCTGCAACACCGTGCCAGAACCCTTCCCGGAGGTCCCGTCAAACCATGCCGCCCAACATCCCTTCCCGTTCAATACGATTGCGCGACATCGCCCACCCCGCTGTCGCCGGACTGATCTCCGTCATCGTCAACTACGGCGGCACGTTCATCCTGATCTTCCAGGCCGCGAAAGTGGCGGGCCTGAGTCCGGCGCTCACGGCGTCGTGGGTCTGGTCGATCTCCATCGGCGTGGGCATCACCGGCATCGTGCTCAGCTGGGCCAGCCGGGAGCCCATCATCACGGCCTGGTCCACGCCGGCGGCGGCCTTCCTCGTCACGGCCCTGGCGAGCACACCCTACGCCGAGGCGGTCGGGGCGTATCTGGTTTCCGCTGCCGCCTTCGTCGTGCTGGGTCTTTCCGGCTGCTTCGAGCGCGTCATCCGGCTGGTCCCGCCCGGCGTGGCCGCCGGGCTGCTGGCGGGCATTCTGCTTCAGTTCGGCATCGGCGCCTTTGGCGGTCTGAGCGTCGATCCGGTGCTGGCCGGCCTGCTGATCATCGCCTATGTGATGCTCAAGCGATTCACGGCGCGCTATGCCGTGGTCGGCATCCTGTTGCTGGGGCTGTCCTTCCTGCTGCTTCAGGAACGCGTGGATCTCGCGAGCCTGCAACTGCAGCTCGCCAAACCCGTCTTCACGATGCCCGCCTTCTCGTTGAACGCACTGCTGA
Organism: Achromobacter sp. MFA1 R4; assembly: GCF_900156745.1. NCBI lineage: Bacteria > Pseudomonadati > Pseudomonadota > Betaproteobacteria > Burkholderiales > Alcaligenaceae > Achromobacter > Achromobacter sp. MFA1 R4. The sequence goes on from NZ_LT707065.1 coordinate 1,776,970, forward strand.
GCGTCGCGCTGCCGCTCTTTCTCATCACGCTCACCGGCCAGTACATGCCCGGCATGCTCGTGCTGCGCAATGACGGCTTCAAGACCAGCGCCAATCCCATCATCACCGTCACGGGCCTGGGTTCGCTCCTCATGGCGCCCTTCGGATCGCACGCCTTCAACGTGGCGGCAATCACCGCCGCCATCTGCACCGGCCGGGAAGCCCACGAAGACCCGTCCAAACGCTGGATCGCCGGCATCGCCGCAGGCCTTTTCTACATTCTGGTGGGCGCATTCGGCGTCACGCTGGCCGCCGTGTTCATGGCCTTTCCCGCGACCTTCATCACCACCTTGGCGGGTTTGGCCCTGCTGGGCACGATAGGCGGCAGCCTGGCCCTGGCCATGACGGACGCGAAAACGCGCGAGGCCTCCCTGATCACGTTCCTGGCCGCCGCGGCCAACGTGAAGCTGTTGGGCATCGGCGGCGCGTTCTGGGGTTTACTGATCGGATTGGCGGCCCATGCGGTGCTGCATGGGGGATTTTCGCGGCAATCGGGGAAGGGCGCATCCCGCATCACAGGGACGACCGCGCTCAAGAAGGAAGGGGTGGGCTGACTCCAAAAAACTAGACGGCTCGATACTGCGCTTCAATTTTTAGCTTCGTTTCGATGAGAAGCGGCCGAATATCCGAAAGAAACAGCTCGGAATTAATGGTGCTGACCGGCGCCGCCACATTAATCACGGCTGGCGGCAGGCTGCCTCCCAGATTTAGCGGTACGGCTATTCCGTTGATTTCTTTTTTCCACTGCCCGAAGGACGTGACACACCCCCATTGCTGCATCTCCGCTGCGGCAAGCTCAAGTGCCCGGTCGATGTGGGAACCGCTCGCAGGATCAAGACGCTGCATGCGTGCCAGTAACGACGACCTCTCTGTCTTCTCCATGATCAGCAAATGTGCCAGGCCCATGGCTGTTGTCGCGAGCGGCAGGCGAGAGCCGATTCCCAGGTTGAGGGTGACCGCTGTCGACTGGCTGCGCCGGGTGTCGACATACAGCACGGAAAACTCCTCCCGGATACCCACGGCGACCATGGCCCTGGCTTCATTGGCCAACTGCTGCAAGAGCTCTCCGCTCGCATCCCGGAAATCGAGCCGGCCCAGCATCGTACGGCCTAGAGTAAGCGTCGCCAGGCCGAGTCGATATCGACCGTACTCCTCGACCTGATGGAGAAATCCGACGCGCGTGAGCGTATGCGTCAGCCGGACAACTGTGGAACGGGGCAAATCACAGCGCTGCGCGAGGTCAGCGTTGCTCAGCCGCTCTTCGCCTGATCGAAATGCCTGCAATACCTTGAGCCCTCGGGCCAGGGCGGTGACAAAGTCCCTGTCGTTGGCGTCGCCCGACCCTGCCTGATCGAACAGCGCCCCCCCCTCAAGCTCCTGTTTCCCCATGACGTGCCTCGACCACCGTGAGATATTGGTCGCGCATCAGTTTCTTGTTGTACTTGCCGACACTGGTGCGCGCCAGAGATTCGACAAAGTATATCTTCTCCGGCACCGCGTATTTCGGGATCTCTCCCGCGTCAACGAAAGTGTGAAGATGACCTCGAACCGCCCGCTCATCCAGGGCGGGAGAGACCGTGGGATCGGCAACGACCAAGGCGGCCGGCCGTTCTCCCCACCTTGGGTCCGGGAGCCCAATCACGGCGGCTTCTTTGACATGAGGATGCCGGCAAATCAGCTCTTCGAGCTTATAGGAAGACAGCCACTCGCCACCGGTCTTGATCACGTCCTTGAGGCGATCGGTGATGCGCAGATAGCCGCTGTGGTCTAGCGTTCCAATATCTCCGGTATGTAGATAGCCGCCGCGCCAAAGCTCGGCCGAAGCTGACTCGTTGCGAAAGTACCCCGGCGTCAGCCACGGCGCCCGCAGGACGACCTCACCGGGACGGCCGCTTCCCTGCGCGATGGGGGTCATCTGGTCATCGACAATCTGCACATCCACCAGGGGCAAGGCCCGGCCGGCCGCAACGCGGGCGGAGAGGATGGGTTCAGCGTCGCAGAGCGCTTGGTCGGTCTCGACCTGGGCGCTGACGATGAATGGGCAGGTCTCCGACATGCCATATCCTGCGAACACGTCCATGCCCTTTCCCAACGCCGACCTGGCCAGGCTGGACGGAAACGAGGCGCCTCCCACGACGACCTTCCAGCCGCTCAAGTCGGTGTGGCTGGCGTCTGCCTGGTCAAGCAGCATGCGCAGGATGGTCGGTACGCAGTGGGAAAACGTGACGCCCTCGCGTGTGCGCAGCGCGAGGAGTCCATCGGGTGTGTAGCGACCAGGATAGACCTGCTTCACCCCCATCATGGTCGCGACATAGGGCATGCCCCACGCATGGACGTGAAACATCGGCGTGATCGGCATGTAAACATCGCCGCGATGAAAGCGGCCTTGGTCACGCGGCATGGCGAAGGCCGCGGCTACCGCCAGCGTGTGCAGCACGAGTTGCCGATGCGAGTAGTAGACGCCTTTTGGCATGCCAGTAGTGCCGCTGGTGTAGAACAAGGTGGCACGTGTGTTCTCATCGAAATCGGCGAACGGATAGTGAGCATCGGCGCTGGCGAGCAAGGACTCGTAGTCAGTCCCAGACGGCTCCGCGTCGTCACTCAGCCGAACGACATGCCGCACCGACGGCAGCTGCGCCAGCATGTCCTCGATGACCGGCCGGAAATCTTCATGGACCAACAAGACCTTCGGTTCGGCTTGCGCCAGCGTAAACAGGATCTGCTGCGCACTGAGCCGCACATTCACGGTCTGGAGTGTCGAGCCCATCATCGGCACACCAAAGAAACACTCCAAGTAGCGGTGGCTGTCCCAGTCCAAAATGGCGACCGTGTCGCCGTGCTGGACTCCGAGCCGGGCCAGCGCGCTCGCCAGCCGGCCTATCCGTTCGCGCAGGGTTCGGTAGCTGTAGCGGATCACGTCCCGGTAGACAATTTCCTGGTCCGGTGCCTGAGCCAGCGGGGTCAACAAAAGTTGCTTGATAAGCAGCGGGTACTCGCCCGCAGGCAAGGCATGAGATTGATGAGCGGGCATGCACCTGTCTCCATTATCGTTATCGGTCGGTCTCGTCAGCCAGCCTATGGCTGCGAACTCACAAAGCGTTCCAGCACTCTGGCCAAGACGGAAGGTTGCTCCAATTGCGGCCAGTGACCCGCACCTGGGACATGTTCGAACGTGCGACGGACAAACCGCTTTGCTCCGTCTTCGAGCATGTCTGCCGTGAAAAAGGCGTCGTCTGTCGCCACTGTCAGGACTGGCGCATCAATGAGGGACCGCTGCTCCCCGGCGGGGTGGCCGCCCGTCCAGGCATGAAGCTGCTCGAGTGCGGTCGCCGGGCCTGTTGCGAGCGTGGCCCGCACGAGGATGTCAGCGGATCTGTCGTCCAATGCTTTAGCCATCGCATGCTTGCCTGCGCCGATAGCACAAGGATCGGTCAATACCGCACGCGACTCAAACCGCGCCAACACCTCCGTAGGCAACGGGTAGCCACCCAGCGGCGCGGGCGTGACACGCACCAGTCCGGTCAGGCGCCGGCCTACCTTCATGGCGGCTAGCTCCGCAACCTGCGCACCCATGCTGTGGCCGACAAAAATCAGTCGCTCCGCTTGCGCATCATCGTGGCCCGGGCCGGACAGGCCGGCTTGTCCCAACACCTGCTGAGCATAGTTCTCCAACGTCACGGCGGACGTCCCACGCTGCGCCGAGGCAGCACGCAGCCGGCAATTCACTATCTTCCAGTCAGGCAAGGCCAGTTGATCGAGCAAGGGCTTCCAGACTTCGGGGCCGTCTAGGTACCCATGCACGAGGACGAGAATTCGCTCAGGATGGGAGAGATTCGCAGGCGTTGCGATGGTCATTCGCGCAGGCCCTCGATCAGATGCTCAACGAACCAGTCGCGAGCCGCGGCGCTCGACTCCTCGAATTCACTGCGATAGGCATCGAAGTGTCCCCGATCGATCAGTTTGAGGCGCTTGGGCTCGACCGCGCGCTCGAAGGCTGAAAGCGCCAGGTCGGTGGGCGTAATGACATCATTCCTGGCGACCACCATCAGCAAGGGCTTGGGGCCGATCCGGGAAATCCAGAGTCCCGGCTCATACACTTGCGCAAGACGCGTGGAGCGCACCGTTATCGTGTCACCGTGCTCAACGCCATCAGGAATCTCATAGGCATCGTGAAAATCAATCATGTCCTGCGACCGGTACGCGGCGCGCTGGGTCATGTCCAGACTGACCACCAACTGCCTCTTTGGCGGCTCTCCGCGCAGCTGTCCGCGCTCATCCTCGTTGAAGAACTCTTGCAGGGCCGCGCGTGCATCAGGAGAGACGCGCCTCAGGCTCTGCTCGTAGCCGCTGATAATCGGAACCTGAACCGACACGGCGCGAACACGGGCGTCCGTGGCACCGAGCACGATGGCATGCCCGCCCGCGTAGCTCGTTCCCCATATCCCCAACCGGTTGCGGTCCACCCCCGGCAAGCTCTCGAGATAGGAAATAACCCGGCGCCAATCCGATATCTGCTGCCAAGGATCAATGTCGCCGCGGATCTCCCCTCCGCTCAGTCCGAAGTTGCGATGGTCATGGACAATGACCACGAACCCCGCATCGCAAAAGCGTTCTGCGTACGCCTGCAGGCCGCGATACTTCAGGCCAGAGAACCCGTGCGCCATGGTGATAGCCGGCGCCGGACCCTCATGCCTGGGGCGAAACACCCAGGCATGCAGCTTGATGCCCCCGTCGGCGGGAATATAGTGTTCTTCAGGTTGCATGGAATTCCTCGAATCGTGAAGGCTGGACGACTACTGCCCGTTGAACACCATGGCCGGCCGCTCTTTGCCGGCTTCGATAGCTTCGATCGCGGACGCGACGCCGCGCTGCACGTCATCGGTGGCCAACAGGACGGACACGTGCTCGATCATGGCTTCATCCGCCGCGCGCACGCCGCCGGCGGACCAGGCGCTCAGAATGGCCTTGGTCACGCCATGAGCACGAGTCGGCCCTGAGGCCAGTTTGACAGCCAGATCAAATGCCGTGGAATGCAGGTCGGAGTCCGGCACGACCTTGGTGGCGATGTGCAAGGCCAGAGCCTCGCGAGCGGAGATCTCCTCGGAGAGCATCACCAGGCGCGCCGCAACACTGCGGCCGGCACGTTCCGCCACCCGCTGCACGCCTCCCGCAAGCGGCGCCACCCCCAACGTGGCCTCGGAAAAGCGGAATCGCGCCGATTCCGCCGCCACAATGAAATCCGTGTGCAGGGCGAGTTCAAAGCCACCACCGAATGCGCGTCCGCGGACTTCCGTGACGGTGGGAATGGACGCGGACTCGATGGCATTAAGCACGCCATTAGAAAAGCCAAAGCGCTCGCGCCGTGTGGAGTGGTCGGTCAGGTGGGGCCATTCGCGGAAGTCACCACCCAGGCAGAAATCGCTACCCATCCCGCGAAAAAGAAGGCAGCGGGCCCCTTCTCGGATACCACGCCGCATCGCTGCGTCCAACTGCGCGAATAGAGGACGATTCAGTCGATTCTGCGGCGGGCGCTGGAGCGTAACGATCGCAACGCCCTGCTTGAGTTCGTAGCCTACGGTCTCTTCAGTGCTCATGACGAAGCTCCTTGATTCAAACGGTTTCCCATATTTCATTGAGCGAATTCCGGTCGCTCAATACGCTGGCGATGGCAACGACCCGCCAGCCGCCGGAAGTTCGGTGTATCTCGAAATGGACTGCGCGACGTTCGATTTCCGTCTCGTCGGCACGACGGCGAGACCAAATGACATCGATCGAGCCGGCGTTCTGGTTGTAGCCCTTCACATGACGATCCAGGACCACCGTATGGGTATAGCTCTCGGCTTGCAGCGGAATCTGGTTGGCGCGCAGCAGGGCAATGACATCTTCGCCCGTCATCAGGCAACGGGTCATATTCACCGATGCGGCATGCAACGGAGCCCCCCAGAAATTGAGGATTTCCTGCACGCCTGAGCCTGAATCGGCGCCCAACTTGATCCACATCGGGAGATAGGTATCGAAGAACCAGGCATTCATTTCCGCCACGGCGGTTCGCACAGGTTCGACTGACTGACATCTGGTAGACATGTGTCGCCCTCGAGAAATTTCAGGTATCAGTCCAGCTTCGCGCCGGACTGTTCAACGACCTTCTTCCAAAGCGGCGCTTCGCGTTGATAGGTGGCCGCAACGTCGGCCGGTCCCTGGAAGCTGGGCTCCCATCCCAGACCGCGGATGCGCTCTTGCACATCTTTTCGCTTGAGGGCCTCGTCCACGACGCCGGCCAGCTTGTCGACGATAGGCGCGGGCGTGCCAGCGGGCGCGGCCATTCCCACCCAACCCACTGCACGCAGCAACGGATCGTCGAATCCGGCTTCGCTGAGCGTGGGAACCTCCGGCATGACACGGCTGCGACCGGGGCCGCTCACACCAATCGCCTTGAGCCGGCCGTCCGCGACAAACTGGGCCGCCTGGGCTCCCGTGGCAAACGAGATCTGAATATTGCCGGCAATCAGATCGTTGATCATGAGCGACTCGCCGCGATAAGCAATGTGCACCATGCCTCCGTCAAGGATGTCGTTGATGCGGCTGGCGCTCATGTGGGCGATTGTCCCCACGCCCCAGGACCCATAAGAGAGCTTGCCCTTGTGGGCGCTGACGTACTTGCGTAGGTCTTCAGCGTTGTTGATATTCAGCTTCGCATCGACCACCAGGAACAGAGGTGCATCGGCTACCTTGGCGACCAGCTTCAGGTCCTTTCCCGGGCTATAAGGCAGCTTGGTGTAGAGAAACTGGTTGATCATCAGGTTTGAACTCAATGCCACCGACAAGGTGTAGCCATCCGCCGGCGACTTGGCCACCGCGTCCACGCCGATGTTGCCAGCCGCGCCGGTTCGGTTGTCGACGATGACGGGCTGTCCCAGAGATCGGCTCATCTGGTCACCTAGCGTACGTGCCACGATATCCACGGCACCCCCTGCGGCATATGGCGCGATGATCTTGACCGGCTCAGTGGGATAGGCCTGCGCATGCGCTGCCGCGCCTGTGCCCAGCAGCAGCGACAGGGTGATCGAGAAAAGCGCCTTGCTTTGGCGAGTAAGGTTCATTGTTGTCTCCGTTGGTCTGATAGTTAATTTGTTTTTGTCTTCCGCTACATCCAGCTAAGCGTCTGCCCGCCATCTACTGCGAGTACGGCGCCAGTGATGTAGCGTCCTGCGTCCGAGGCCAGCAGCAACATGGCGCCGTCAAGATCGGATGGTTGGCCGAATCGGCGCATGGGAATGCGCTTTCTGATGGATTCATCGAAGCCGTGATCCGCGAAATGCGCATGCATGTCGGTTTCAATGTTTCCTGGGGCCAGCGCGTTCACGCGTACCCCCTTGCCGGCAAGCTCGAGCGCCATGATCTGGGTCAGGTGGATCAAGCCGGCCTTCGAAGCGCCGTAGCTCGACATGTGGCCTGCGGCCCGCAGGCCAGAGGAGGACGCGACATTGATAATGCTTCCGCTGCCGCGAACCGCCATTCGACGCGCCGCCTCTTGGGCGACCAGGAAGTTGCCCTTGAGATTCGTATCGAAAACGCGGGTGACTTCCTCCAACGTCTGGTCGATGAAGCGGTCGACGTAGATGACGCCTGCGTTGTTGAAGAGGATGTCCACGGGCTGTCCGGCCTGGTCCTCGGCTGCGGCCCAAGCCGGGGCGATGCTGGATGGGTCCGTCAGGTCCAGGCTGACGGCGGCGGCGCCATACCCCTCGGCCCGGAGCGATGCAACGCCTTCCGCCAGCCGGTCGGCACGCCGGGCCGCAAGAATCACGAAGGCCCCGGCCTGGGCGAACAGTTTCGCGCTATGCAAGCCTATTCCACTGGAAGCGCCGGACACAAAGGTCACCTTGCCGCGCAGATTGAAAAGCGTATCGAGCATATTCATGGGAGCACCTCGAAAAGGCCGGCCGCGCCCATTCCGCCGCCCACGCACATGGTCACCACGACGAACTTGACGCCCCGGCGACGACCCTCGATCAGGGCATGCCCGACAAGCCGCGAGCCGGTCATTCCGTAGGGATGCCCTATCGAGATACCGCCCCCGCTGACATTGAACTTGTCAGGATCGATCCCGAGGGCATCACGGCAGTAGAGCGCCTGGCAGGCGAAGGCTTCGTTAAGTTCCCACAGCCCGATGTCGTCCACCGTCAAACCATGCTGCTTGAGCAGGCGTGGCACGGCATGAATGGGGCCGATGCCCATTTCTTCGGGCGCCACGCCCGCCATGGCGATGCCGCGGTACAGCCCCAATGGCCGGAGCCCCCGACGTGCGGCGAGCGCGCCCTCCATGAGCACGCAGGCGCTGGCGCCGTCGGAGAGTTGGCTGGCGTTGCCGGCCGTGATGGTGCCGCCTTCGATCACCGGTTTGAGCTGGCCCAGGCTTTCGATCGTAGTGCCCGGCCGATTGCCTTCGTCCTGCGTCAGGCGCTCCACCACGAAACTGTCGGCTTCGCCGTTCTTGCCTGGCACGCGCCGGGTCGACTCAAGAGGAACGATCTCCTGGCCGAATCGGCCCAGCGACTGAGCCAGCGCCGTGCGCTGCTGCGAGGTCAGGGCGTAGGCATCCTGCGCTTCACGGCTGATACGGTACTGACGAGCCACATGTTCGGCCGTCAGCAGCATCGGCATGTATGCGTGAGGCGCCCGGGCGATAACCGCCGCGTCCTGAGACTGGCTAACACCGTCGAAATACCTAATCTGCTCGGCCGAGATGTTCTCCTGGCCGCCCGCGATGACGACCCGCATACCGTCGACGATGATCTGCTTGGCCGCGATGGCAACGGCCATCAAGCCCGAAGCGCACTGCCGATCAACCGTCTGGCCTGGCACCTGGTGCCCGAAGCCCGCCGCCAGCGCGGCATTGCGCGCCACGTTCATGCCTGCCGTACCCGAACTGAGGACGGTACCGGCTATCACATCGTCGATCTCCTGCGGCTCCAGATCGGCGCGTTCGGCCGCATGGAACAGCGCGTGGCCCAGTAGCGAGGGCGACTTGGTGTGATTGAAGGCCCCTTTGTAGGCGCGCCCGATCGGGGTTCGCGCCGTGGAAACGATGACTGCGTCTTTCATGCTGGCTCCTTCGTATCCAGGTCGGCCACCGCACCAATCGTGGTCGCCAGGCTCCAATAACCGTGCGCGTCACCAAACTCGGCTGCGTAGTGCCGAAGCCGCTGGCCGACAACCCGCAGCCCCAGGCGACGCGCGTAGAACAGCGGCCCGCCGCGCTCCGCGGGAAAGCCGTAGCCGGCCAGCCAAACGACGTCGACATCCGATTCGCGATAAGCAATTCCCTCTTCGACGATGGAAAAGCCTTCATTGATGAGCGGAAAGAGGCAGCGCTCGACGATCTCGTTCGCGTCGATCCCAGCCCGAGGCGCAATGCCATGGCGCGCCGCCAGCGCCGCGATGGAACCGATAGCGGCGCCATCATCTACGATCCGTCTACCGTCGTAGGTGTAGAAGCCCTGGCCGCTCTTTTGGCCGAAATGCCCCAGGCCGGCCAATTGGCGGCAGACAATGCGGTAGTGCGGATCGTCTGGCAGGCTACTTTGCTTGCCGCGTTCCTCGACCACCTTGGCCACCACGTCCACGCCCGCCAGGTCCATCATTCGGCAGGGCCCCATGGCCATGCCGAACGATTCAAGCGCCGCGTCGATGCGCGCAGGTGTGCAGCCTTGCAGCAAAAGCGCCTCGACTTCACGCAGATAGGGTTCGAGCATGCGATTGCCGATGAAGCCATAACACACGCCGGTGATGACGGGACTCTTGGCAATCCGACGGACGAAGTCCATGGCGGTGGCCATCACAGCGTCGTCGGTGGCCTGGCCTCGGACCACTTCCACCAACCGCATCACGTTGGCCGGGCTGAAGAAATGCAAGCCTAGGAAGTCACTCGCCCGGCCGCTTTCCTTTGCCAGCAGGTCGATGTTCAGCGTGGAGGTGTTGCTGGCGATGATCGCCCCAGGCCTGCAGGCCTGGCCCAGACGCCGTGCGATCTCGCGCTTGATGTCCAGGTTCTCGTAGACGGCTTCGATGATCAGATCCGCATCGCGCACCGCTTCGAACACGGCGCAGGCCTGAATGCGCGACGAGAGCTGCTGGGCGCGCTGGGCGTCAATGCGGTTGGACGTGACCTGCCGCTGGTATTCGCCACGAATCGTATCCAACGCCGCAGCGGCACGCTCCGGGTCGGTCTCGATCACCGTCGCATCGAAGCCTCCCTGGGCCACCGCCATGGCGATGCCGCGGCCCATCGTACCGCCCCCGATGATGGCCACCCGGGAAATGTCACGAATTTTCGCCCCCGCATAAGAGGCGGGCAGTTTGGCTGCCGCGCGGGTGGCGACGAAGGCATGCTGCAGCCCCTGGGCCGCTTCTGAAGCGTTGCATTGCTCAAAGCGCTGCCGTTCCTGCCTAACCGCCTCAGCAAAGGGCAGGCGGATCGCGTCATGCACGCAAGCCAGGATCTGCGAGGCTGCATAGGCCGGTGCCTTGACCCTCTTGATGAACGGATGCCAGGTGTCGAGCTGCAAATCGGCGGTGTCGGCCCCGCGTACTGCGAGCTCGCTGGTGCGTCTTGTTGAGCCAGTCTGGGCTAGCCTTTCGGCAAAATCGAGGGCAGCCTGGACCACATCGCCCGTCGCCACGGCATCAACCAGGCCGATCGCCTTAGCCTGTGCGGCGTCAATCGCTTCACCGCCGATCATCATGCGCAAGGCCGCATCCACGCCCACGAGGCGCGGCAGGCGCTGCGTGCCCGTGCCACCAGGGATGACTCCCAACCTAATCTCTGGCAAGCCGAGCGTTGCGTCTTGGGCTGCCACCCGCGCATGGCAACCCAACGCCAGTTCCAGGCCGCCGCCAAGCGCGGAGCCTTCAATCGCTGCCACGATCGGCTTATCCAGCGCATCGAGCAGTCCGATCACCTGCGTCAGGTCGCGTCCCGCAAACATGGACCCCGAGCGGAATTCCGAGATGTCGGCGCCAGCACTGAAGATGCGGCCATTGCCCGTCAACACGACCGCTCGGACACCGGGATCTTCCGCCGCACGCATGATCGCATCGTAGAGCACGATGCGCACGCCCCGGGAAAGGGCGTTGACCGGCGGCGACCAGAGCCGGATCACCGCCGTCGCGCCAGTCTGGTCGTATGAGAGGAATTGCGTCATTGGAACCACTCCTCGTTCATGTCGAACGCGGTGCGGTCGAACGCCGCGAGCCGCTCCAGGATCGGGAATGCGGCGCGCAAATCCCAGTCGAAGAAATAGCGTTGCGCAGCCAACTTCCCTTGGTAGTAAGCGGCATCGCGCGCCGGGTCAGCAGCTAGCGCGCGCGTGGCGACCAGGGCCTGCTGGAGCCAGATCCACCCCACGGCCACCTTGCCGAAGACGTCCAGGTAGACCGTGGCGTTGGCCAGGGCCAGGTCGATGTCCTGCCCCTGCATGCGCAGCAACGCTGCCGACACGCCCTCGAGTTTGGTCAGGACGCTCTCGAGCAGCGCGGCAGCGCCAGCGAGTGCGGCTTCCTGCCTGGCCGCCTCGACCGTGTCTCGAACAACCGAGCAGAACAGCGCCAGTCCGGCGCCATCGTGCAAGCGGATCTTGCGCGCAAGCAGGTCCAGGCCGTGAATCGCCTCGGCCCCCTCGTGAATGGGGTTCAGCCGCTGGTCTCGATAGAGCTGCTCGACGGTGTACTCGTTGGTGTAACCCGAACCGCCCAGCACCTGGATGGCCATGTCGTTGGCGACGCAGCCGTAACGCGCAGGCCAGGATTTCACAACCGGGGTAAGCACGTCGAGCAACATCGCGGCGTGTTGGCGGCGCTGCGCATCCTGATGGGTGTGCTGGTCCTCAAAGAGCGAGCTGGCGTAAAGACACAGCCCCAGCGCGCCCTCGGCGTAGGCCTTCTGGGCGAGCAGCAGACGGCGCACGTCGGCGTGCTCGACCAAACGCACCTGGGGCGACCCTGGCGTCTTGGAAGAAGGCAGACGCCCTTGGTGACGGTCGCGGGCATAGGCCAGCGACTCGGCGTACCCCCGATAGGCAAGCGACGCCGCAATGAGTCCGACGCCGATGCGCGCCTCGTTCATCATGTGGAACATGTGAGCCAGGCCCTGCCCAGGTGCGCCGATCAGGTAGCCGCGCGCGCCGCCTTGCTCACCAAACGACAGCACCGTGGAGGTCGTGTTGCGCCAGCCCATCTTGTGCAGCAGGCCGGCCAGCGCCACGTCATTGCGCTCGCACGGCGAGCCCGTATCGTCCACAAGCCACTTCGGCACCAGGAAAAGCGAGATGCCGCCAGCACCGGCTGGCGCTCCCTGAATGCGGGCGAGCACCATGTGCACGATGTTCCGCGTGAAGTTCTGGTCGCCCCCGGAGATGAACATCTTCTGGCCGACCACACGATAGCTGCCGTCGTCCTGCGGCACGGCGTAGGCCTTGATGTCCCCGAGGGCCGATCCCTGACCCGGCTCTGTCAGGCACATCGTGCCGGCACAACGTCCGTCACCCATGGCCTCCAGGTACCGCGACTTGAGTTCCGGCGTACCGAAAGCCCTCAACAAGTTGGCGGCACCGATCGTGAGGAAGGGATAGCCCATTGTCGCGACGTTGCTGCCAAAAAAGAGCGCCATCGCCGCCCTAAAGACCGTTTCCGGCAGCTGCGTACCGCCTTCGTCCTCATCCCAGTGGGCATTGAGAAACCCCGCTTCTGCGAATGCGCTCCAGGCACGGGCGGTTTCCGGGATGACACGGGCTGTGCCATCCACGAACTCAGGTTGATGCTGGTCGCCCTTGGCGTAATGCGGGGCAAACACTTCGGAAGCGAGTCGCCTGGCCGCGTCCAGCGTGGCATCCAGCACGTCATCAGCAAGGGCCTGATAACGAGGCCGCTGAATAAGTTCGCGGGTGTTCAGCAACTCATAAAGCAGGAATTGCAGTTCCCGATCGGTGATTAATCCGGTCATGGCGGCCTATTGTCTCCATCCTTGAATATTGCGAGCGCTCGCTCGGTTTTGAGGTAGTCTAAGTTCGACGCCAGAGGCTCAACAAGGGACCATTCCGCTATGCGGTCAGAACTTTCGCCCGACTTCTCTTTCGCGGATTTCCGCCGCGCTTCGCCCATTGATGCGGACAATGTCTACGAGTTGGTGCTGCAGCGGCAGAGCCACCGAATGACGGTGCGCCGTTCTGGCACCGTCATCGAGAATCTCAAGCGCGTCGTGGGCGCCACCTTCCGAATCGCCAATCGATCCGGCTTCGCCGCGATGTCGCTGCGAGACCTGTGCAAGGAATCAGGTCTGTCCATGGGCGGGCTGTACGGCTACATCAGTACCAAGGACGACTTGGCTGCCATGATCGAGGACGTCGTGCGCCACGCCAGCGAAGCGATTCCCGCCTGGTTCGAGGGCTTGGAAGACGGACAGGCCAGCCTCGAAGCCACACTGCGCGGGCACATCTACCTGTCGGAGATCCTTCACCCTTGGTTCTACTTCGTCTTCATGGACTCGCGAGTGCTGCCCGCCCGGCAGAAATCAGTCGCGAAGTCCGCCGAGCTGCATTTCCAGAATCGCCTCGCCGAGCGGGCTTTGGCATCAGGCAACTACGACGCGGAGACAACCACGCTTTATGCATCGCATGCCCTTGCCCTGGCGCAAGACTGGTACGTCAAGCGGTGGAAGTACGCCAAGCTTGGGATAGGCATTGACGAGTTTGCCGACAGCGTCATCCAGATCCTCCGTGCTCAGTCATCAAGACCGCTCGCGCCAGCGAGTGATTTTTAAGGCAGTGGATTAGCGGACCCACAAGAATGGCGCGAGCGTCGACTTCCCCGCCGTTCCAAGGCTCATGCCACGTCCACCACGATCTTCCCCCGCGCGGTTGCGTTCGAGATAGCGTCGTAGGCGACCTCTGCCGAGCGCAGGTCGAAACGGCGGGGATCGAGATTTGGCATGAGCTTGCCGGCTTCAACCAGCCGAGTGGCTTCGCGCAACATGGCGCCGTGATGGGCGCGGTGCTGCCCCGTGAGAAGCGGATACAGGGTGAATATGCCTGAGTACGTGGCCTCGCGGAACGACAGCGGCGCCAACGCATGCGTACCCCATCCCAGGGCGCTGACGACATGCCCAAAGTGCTTCACCGCGGCGAACGCAGCATCAAGCGATGGGCCACCCACCGTGTCCACGACAAGATCGAAGCCAACGCCCTGCGTGAACGAGGCCACATACTTCTCAACCGGCTGTGACTGGTAGTCGATGGGCGTTGCGCCCAGGCGCGCAACAAAATCATGGTCACGCAAACTGGCCGTGGCAAAAACCTGCGCGCCCAGCGCACGCGCCAGTTGCACCGACACGTGGCCGACACCGCCCGCGCCGCCTTGCACCAGCACGGTTTGACCGGCCTGCAGGCGCGCGCGGTCGACGATGCCCGAATATGACGTGATAAACGCCAGGGGCAGCGCCGCGGCTTCACGCATCGACAGGTTTACCGGCTTGATGGCGAGCAGGTCCGCATCCACCACCGCATACTCGGCCAGCGATCCCTGGATGCCACCCACGCCGCCCGTCATGCCATAGACCTCATCGCCGACCCGGAAAGTGGTCACGCCGGGCCCGACCGCATCGACCACGCCCGCCATATCGATGCCAAGCACCAAGGGCAGCGGATGCCTTGCGTGCGCCGCGCTGCCAGCACGAATCTTGGTATCCAGCGGATTGAGGCCGCTGGCGGCGATGCGCACTCGTACTTGGCCGTCGGCCGGCTGGGGCATCGCGATGTCGGTCAATTCAAGCGGGCCGTTATAACGGTTGAGAATGAGCGCTTGCATGGTCATGATCAATTCCTTTCTGGTAGCTGGCTCGTCGAATGAACGAGTCGATGCCTGCATCTTTGATCATGCTATAACGCATGTAAATCAACGTTATTGCACAGTTGTCAAACAAAAATGAATGACATGCTCCTGGAGTGGAGCGACGTGCGCGTCTTTCTGGCGATTGCCCGCTGCGGCACCCTGGGCGGCGCGGCAAAGCAGCTAGGCCAGACCCAGCCCACCATGGGACGCAGGTTGCGCGCGCTTGAAGAATCGCTTGGGCACACGCTGTTTCAGCGCACGAGCGATGGCTTCGTCCTGACCGATGACGGCGCGGCGGTGCTGGCCTACGCGGAACGAATGGAAGAAGAAGCGCTGGGCTTCACCCGTGCACTGACCGGAAAAGAGACCCAACTGAGCGGAATGCTGCGGGTCTCGTCATCGGACTGGTTCGGCATACACGTGCTTACGCCCGTGTTCGCGCGCTTTCTGGCGCGGCATCCGGGCATCACGCTGGAGCTGCTCACGGATTCGCGTCTTTACAACCTGGCTCGGCACGAGGCGGATCTCTTGTTCCGCATTACGCCGTTCGAGGAGCCTGACGTCATCCAACGCAAGCTGATGCGCATCGACTATGCGCTTTATGGGCACGTCGATCTGGCCCCACCGTCACGCGGGAACGGTGACGGCCAAACGCTGATCAGCATGGACAGCGCATTCGGCTCGTTGCCCGACGTCGAATGGGCCAAGCGGATACTGCCGGGAGCAAGGATTGTGTTCGGCAGCAATAATCGTAGTGTTCAAGCACGCATGTGTGCCGAGAAAGCGGGCTTTGCGGTATTGCCCTGCCCGCTGGGCGACGTCACGCCGGACATTCGACGAATCGATTTGGGCGAAGCGCCTCCGGGCCGCGATGTCTGGCTAGGCTATCACCGCGACCTTCGTCGCGTTGCGCGACTGCGTGCACTTCTGGACGTCACGATCGAGGCATTGGGGAAGTCGTAAGTCAGGCTGGCACAGCGGGTTTCGGCGCAAATGGCCGCCATGGCAATCGTGGCCGGCAGCATGTGCTGAGCCCACGGATGCAACGGCGGCCAGACTGGTCCGCCTTTCCCCCTGTCAGTGACTGATCATCCACGGCCGCGCGCCCGCAAAGGTCTTCCCCCCATCCGCGGTCTGCCGTGTCTTTCCGGTCGCCTTCCCCCCCGAGCAACACCCGCACCCCATCCCGTGCCCGCCACGCGTGCTACGGGGCTCATGCGCGGCGCGTTCATTGACGGCGCGCGCGCGGTTCATGGCCGAGGACAGCGCCGAGACCGCCGGCGCGCCGCTGACGAAGCGCTCGCAGGCGCCCCCGCAATCGGGGCACGGCGCGGGGTCGCGCCATTGCGACAGCGACCTCATCACGGAGAACTCGCCGCAGTCCTGGCAGCGATAGTCATAGAGCGGCATGGCGGCTCCTCAATGTCAAAGGTCTTTGGCGATGGGCATATCCATGCCACGCACTATCTGCGGCACGTCGCCCAGCGCGTTGGGTTGGATATCGATTTCAAAGATCTCGGTCGGCAGCCACAACGTCGCGCAGGCATTGGGAATGTCCACCACGCCGCTGATGTGGCCCTGCACCGGCGCCGTGCCCAGGATCGAATACGCCTGTGCGCCCGAATAGCCGAACTTCTTCAGGTATTCGATGGCGTTCAGGCAGGCCTGGCGATAGGCGATGTGCACGTCCAGGTAGTGCTGCTTGCCGCCTTCATCGACCGAAATGCCTTCGAAGATCAGATAGTCCTTGTAGTTGGGCGTGATGGGGCTGGGCTTGAAGATGGGATTGCGTATGCCGTACTTGGCCATGCCGCCCTTGATGAGCGACACCCGCATGTGTACCCAACCCGCCATTTCGATCGCGCCGCAGAAGGTGATCTCGCCATCGCCCTGCGAGAAGTGCAGGTCGCCGACCGACAGGCCGCCGCCTTGGACGTACACCGGAAAGAACACCCGCGAACCGCGCGACAGATCCTTGATGTCGCAGTTGCCGCCGTGTTCGCGCGGCGGCACGGTACGTGCGCCGGTGGCGGCGGCGCGCTCGCGCTCGGCGCCCTTGAGCTTGCCCATATGCGCCGTCTTGGGCGCCGGCGGATTGGCCAGGGGCGGAACGCGCTCGGGATCGCTGTCAATCAGCTTCTGTTCACGCTCATTCCACTTGTCCAGCAGCGCCTGGTCCGGCAGGCAGCCGATCAGGCCCGGATGGATCAGGCCCGCGAAGCGCACGCCAGGGATATGGCGCGAGGTCGTGAACATGCCTTCGAAATCCCAGATCGATTTCTGCGCGGAAGGGAAGTGTTCGGTCAGAAAGCCGCCGCCATTGTTCTTGCTGAAAAAGCCATTGAAGCCCCACAGGCTTTCGTCTTTGGCGCCGATGTCCAGCAGGTCCACCACCAGCAGATCGCCAGGCTCGGCGCCTTCGACGCCGACCGGACCGGACAGGAAGTGCACCGTGGACAGGTCCACGTCGCGCACGTCGGAGGCATCGTCATCGTTCTTGATCGCGCCGCCGGTCCAGTCGTAGGTTTCAAGCACGAAGTCATCGCCCGGCTTGACCCACGTCGCCATGGGGATATCGGGATGCCAGCGATTGTGCACGCCTTCGTTTTCGTAGGGGGATTGGGCCAGGTCGACCTTGATCAGGGTTTCGGGCATGTCATGCTCCTTTGAGATGGACAACGGCTTCAGACAGACAGGTACTTGCTGATCGTTTTCTCGTCAACGCGCTCGCGCGGGTCTTCGTGCACGAAGCGGCCCTTGTCGATCACGATGAGCCGGTCGGCGATCTGCATGGTGAAACTCAAGACTTGCTCGGACACCACGATGGCCAGATTGCGCAGCTTGCGGATTTCCAGCAGGCTGCGGGCGATGTCCTTGATGATGGACGGCTGTATGCCCTCGGTGGGCTCGTCCAGCAGCAGCACGCGCGGGTTAGTGACCAAAGCGCGGGCGATGGCAAGCTGCTGTTGCTGCCCGCCCGAAAGATCACCGCCGCGCCGGCCGCGCATCTCGTGCAACACCGGAAACAGCGCGTAGATGTCTTCCGGAATGGTGTTGCGCAATGCCCGCCCGCGCATGCCGGTGCGGATGTTCTCTTCGACGGTCAGCGTGGGGAAGATCATGCGGCCCTGCGGCACGTAAGCGACTCCGCTGCGCACGCGCTGATGGCTCTCCAGGCGTTCGAGCGCCTTGCCGTCCAGCGAGATCGAGCCCTGCATGGTGGGCAGCATGCCCATCATGGTCTTGAACAGCGTGGTCTTGCCCATGCCGTTTCGGCCCATCACGGCGACGATCTCGCCGGCAGCCACGGCCATGTCGACACCGTGGATGACTTTGCTTTGGCCATAGCCTGACACCAGGCCAGCGATATTGAACATACTGCCTCCTGGCCTCAGTGGCCGAGATAGACTTCAACCACGCGCGGATCGGACTGCACCTTGTCCATGCTGCCCTCGGCCAGCACACGGCCCTGGTGCAGCACCGTGACCTTGTGCGCGATGTTCTTGACGAACTCCATGTCATGCTCGATCACGATGAGCGATCGATTGCGGCTGATGCGGTTGAGCAGTTCGGCGGTGCGCTCGCGCTCGGAAACGCTCATGCCGGCCACCGGTTCGTCCAGCATCATCAGCTCGGGCTCCTGCATCAGCAGCATGCCGATTTCCAGCCATTGCTTCTGGCCGTGCGAAAGCAACTCCGCCGAGCGGTCGAGGTGATCGGCAAGGAAGATCTCTTCGGCCACCTGTTCGACCCGTTCGATGACGGCCGCACTGCGCCGGAAGGTCAGCGCGCCCAGCACGCTGCGCCCGGCCGGGAACGACACTTCCAGGTTCTCGCGAACGGACAGGGTTTCATAGATGGAAGGGGTCTGGAACTTGCGGCCCACGCCGGCGCGCACGATTTCGTACTCGGCCAGGCCCGTCAGCTCCGTGTCCTTGAAGCGGATGGAGCCGGCGGTGGCCTTGGTGCGGCCGCAGATCAGATCCAGCAGCGTGGTCTTGCCGGCGCCATTGGGGCCGATGACCACGCGCAGCTCTCCCTGGTCGACATACAGGTTCAGGTCATTGACGGCGACAAAGCCGTTGAACGAGACGGTCAGGCCTTCGATGTACAACGCGAACTCTGATGGGTTCATGCTGCCTCCGTGGCGCCATCCGCCTGCCGGCGCGACGCTTTGCGCGCCAGGCGCTTGTGGGTGTATTGGTGGTACAGGCCGGCCAGCCCGTTGGGGAACGCCATGACGACGGCAATGAACAGGCCGCCCATCAGGAACAGCCAGAGCTGCGGGAAACTCTCGGAGAAATAGCTTTTGCCGAAGTTGACCAGCAGCGTGCCGTAGACCGCGCCCAGCAACGACAGGCGCCCGCCCACCGCGGCGAAGATGACCATTTCAATGGACGGCACGATGCCCACGAAGGAGGGCGACATGAAGCCGACCTGCAAGGTGAACATGGCGCCCCCTATCGCGGAGAACACGGCGGCCACGCAGAAGACAAACACCTTGAAGCTGGCGACGTCATAGCCCGAGAAGCGCACGCGTTCCTCTTTGTCGCGCATGGCCATCAAGAGTTTGCCCAGTTTGGATGAGAGCAAGTAGCGGCCGAACAGGATGCAGGCAAAGAGCAGCACGCCGCAGACGAAGTACAGCGTCAGCCGGGCGCTGTCCGTGCGGATATCCCAGCCCAGCAGCGTCTTCAGGTCGGTGATGCCATTGACCCCGCCGGTCCAGCCTTGCTGGCCGATGATGAGCACCGACAGAATCAGGGCCACGGCCTGGGTCACGATGGCGAAATAGGTGTCGCCCACGCGGCGCTTGAACATGGCCACGCCCAGGATCAGCGCCAGCAGGCAGGGCAGCACCGGCACCGCCATCAACGTGAACCAGAAGCTTTTGAAGGGCACCCAGAACCAGGGTAGCGAGGTCAGCTGGTTCCAGTCCATGAAGTCCGGGATGCCGGGCGTGGACTGGATCTTGGTGGCCTCTGGCGTCGAGGCTTCCAGCTTCAGGAACATGGCCATGCAATAGCCGCCCAGGCCGAAAAACACGCCCTGGCCCAGGCTCAGGATGCCGCCATAGCCCCAGCACAGCACCAGGCCCAGCGCCACAAACGCATAGGAAAGATACTTGCCGATGAGGTTGAGCCGGAAGACGTCCAGGCTGAGCGGAAACACCACGAAGAGCAGCAGCGCCAGGATCGCCAGCCCGGCCAGCCCTTCGCGCCCCCCCACGACATTGCGAAAGAATTTCTGCATGATGCGCCCCCTACTTGCGTACCTTGATGCTGAACAGGCCTTGCGGGCGCAGCATCAGAATGATCACGATGGCCGACAGGGTCAGCACCTTTGCCATCGACCCCGTCATGAAGAACTCCGAGATCGATTGCGTCTGCGCGATGACGAAGGCCGATGCGATGGTGCCGAACAGGCTGGCCGCACCGCCAAACACCACGGTCAGGAAGGTGTCGACGATGTAGAGCGAACCGCTGGTCGGGCCGG
The DNA here is from genome assembly GCF_900156745.1 of Achromobacter sp. MFA1 R4. Classification (NCBI taxonomy): domain Bacteria; kingdom Pseudomonadati; phylum Pseudomonadota; class Betaproteobacteria; order Burkholderiales; family Alcaligenaceae; genus Achromobacter; species Achromobacter sp. MFA1 R4. The sequence continues at coordinate 1,797,388 of NZ_LT707065.1, forward strand.
TGGATCCGATGGTCGTGAAGGCCGCCCCGGCAATGCCGGCGATCCCGCAGCCCAGCGAGAACGTCACGCGGTCCACGCGCTTCGTATCGATGCCGACCGCGCCGCTCATGGCGCGGTTCTGCACCGTGGCGCGCACGTGCAGGCCCCAGGTCGAGCGGTACAACGCCAGAAGCAGCGCGCCGGTCAGCACGATGCTGATGGACATGACGAACAGGCCGTTGATGGGGATGTCCACGCCGTCCAGCGGTTGCCAGGACCCCATCAGCCAGTCGGGCAGCGTGGGGCTGACTTCGCGCGGGCCGAACAGCGTGCGCAGCGTTTGCTGCAGCACCAGCGACAGGCCCCAGGTCGCCAGCAGCGTGTCCAGCGGCCGGCGGTAGAGATGGCGGATCATCAGCCACTCGACCACCCAGCCCAGGCTGAAGGTCACGGCAAAGGCAAACACGATGGCGACGAAGAAGTAGGCCGGCATCAGGCCGGGCGCGTACTGCTGGACCAGTTCGGAACAGAGATAGGTGCAATAGGCGCCCACCGCCAGGAACTCGCCATGGGCCATGTTGATGACGCCCATCTGGCCAAAGATGATCGCCAGGCCCAGGGCCATCAGCAAAAGCACGCTGAAGACCGACAGACCGTTGAAGCCCTGCATCAGCAGGATGGCCCCGAGATCGGAAAAGGATTCCATGGATGGCTCCCGGCAGTGGAAAGGGCGCCGCGCGCGGCGCCCGGATCGAGGTGATTACTGATAGCCCTTGGGGAAGGGATCGGGCTTGATCAGCTCCGGGGTTTCGAAGATCACGTCGAACTGGCCGTCCTTGCGGATCTGGGCGATGCGCGTCTTGCTCCACAGGTGGTGGTTGGGGTCGATCTTGACGTAGCCTTCGGGCGCTTCCTTGAATTCCAGGCCGGCCGAGGCGGCGACCACTTTGTCGACATCGAAGCTGCCGGCCTTTTCCACCGCCATCTTCCACAGCCAGGGGCCCAGATAGGCCGCCTGCGTCACGTCGCCGACCACCGCATTGGCGCCGTACTTGGCCTTGAACGCTTCGACGAACTTCTTGTTGTTGGCGTTGTCCAGGCTCTGGAAGTACTTCATGCACGACCAGAAGCCCTCGGCGTTTTCACCGCCGATGCCCAGCAATTCGTCTTCGGTCACCGAGATGGTCAGGAGCTTCTGCTTGCCGCTGGTGACGCCAGCCGCCTTGAGCTGCTTGTAGAAAGACACATTGCTGCCGCCCACCACCACGGCGAACACGACATCGGGCTTTTTCAGCTTGATCTTGTTGATCAGCGAGCCGAATTGCGTGTGGCCCAGCGGGTAGTATTCCTCGCCGACCACTTCGCCCTTGAGCACGTTCTCGATGTGCTTCCTGGCGATCTTGTTCGACGTGCGCGGCCAGATGTAGTCGGAGCCGATCAGGTAGAAAGAGCGCGCCTTCTGCTCGCGCGACAGCCAGTCCAGGCTGGACAGGATCTGCTGCGTGGCCTCCTGGCCGGTATAGAAGACGTTCTTGGATTGCTCCAGGCCTTCATAAAAGGTCGGGTAGTACAGCAGGCCGTTTTCTTTCTCGAACACCGGCAGGACCGCCTTGCGCGAGGCCGACGTCCAGCAGCCGAACACGGTGGCGACCTTGTCGCTGACCAGCAGCTTGCGGGCCTTTTCGGCGAAGGTCGGCCAGTCGGAGGCGCCGTCTTCCTGGATGATCTTGATCTTGCGGCCCAGAATGCCGCCCATGGCATTGATCTGCTCGATGGCCAGGCGCTCCGATTGGATCGACCCCGTTTCGCTGATGGCCATGGTGCCGGTCGCCGAGTGCAACTGGCCTACCGTGACTTCCGTGTCGGTAATGGCCAGGCCGGTGGTGTTGATGGCCGAAGTGGCCGGGGCGGCCGCACGCGACAGCGCCGGTATGCCCAACAGCGGCAGCGAGGCAAAAGCCAGGGCCAGGCGCCGGCGCGAGGGCAGTTCCGGAGCATTATCAAAAGGGGTTTTGCCAGACATCGATGACTCCTCAATGGATCACGACCAGGGAAACCGAGCATGCGCGGCACATGCCGCAGCCCGGACGGTGAGGGCATACTAGGAGCCTATGCCGCAGTGCAACATACGTTGATTGACGTACAGGCAGCCCCGCCTCCCGGGCGTTACAACGGCAACTACGTTCAATGACGTATCCCCCACTCCCTCGGAGCCCGACTTGTCTGCCAGCGCGCCCCAACGCATCGTCAAGATCCGCCGCGACTACAACACCTGGGTCGCCAATGAAACGCTGGAAGACTATGCGCTGCGTTTCACGCCCGTGTCGTTTCGCAAATGGTCGGAGTTCCGCGTCGCCAATACCGCCCTGGGCGCCGTCTCCTTTCTGGCGCTGGAAGCCATCGGCGGCGCGCTGGCGCTGAACTACGGCTTCATCAATGCGTTCTGGGCCATCGTTGCCGTGGCCCTGGTCACCTTCCTGACCGGCCTGCCGATCGCCTATTACGCGGCGCGCCATGGCCTGGACATGGATCTGCTGACGCGAGGCGCCGGCTTTGGCTATATCGGCTCGACCATCACGTCGCTGATCTACGCCTCCTTCACCTTCATCTTTTTTGCGCTGGAAGCGGCCATCATGGCGCTGGCCATCGAACTGGCCACCGGCTTGCCGCTGTCCATCGGCTATCTCCTGTGCGCCGTGGTCATCCTGCCCATGGTGGCCTATGGCATCACCTTCATCAGCCGGCTGCAGTCATGGACGCAGCCGATATGGCTGCTGCTGCTGCTCTTGCCCTATGCCTTCATCGCCTTTCGCGATCCCGGGGCGTTGCAGGCGTTCCTGCAGTTTCCGGGCTATGACGGCCGGGGCGGCAGTTTCAATCTGCTGATGTTCGGCTCAGCGGTGGCGGTCGCCGCCTCGCTGGTGACGCAGATCGGCGAACAGGTCGACTTCCTGCGCTTTCTGCCGGAACGCACGGCGGCCAACCGCCGACGCTGGTGGCTCGCGCTGATCTGCGCGGGTCCGGGCTGGATCCTGCCCGGCGCGGCCAAGATCCTGGGCGGCGCCTTTCTGGCCTGGCTGGCCCTGTCCCTGGGCGCGCCCGCTGACAAAGCGGGGGACCCCACCCACATGTATCTGGCGGCCTACACCTATGTCGTCAGCGATCCCGGCCTGGCACTGGTGCTGGTGACGGCCTTTGTGGTGGTCTCGCAGGTCAAGATCAACGTGACCAATGCGTATGCCGGCTCGCTGGCCTGGTCCAACTTCTTTGCCCGCATCACGCACAGCCATCCGGGCCGGGTGGTATGGCTGGTGTTCAACGTGCTGATCGCCGTGGTCCTCATGGAGATGGGCGTGTTTGGCGCGCTGGAGCATGTGCTGGCGGTGTTCTCGCACGTGGCCCTGGCCTGGATCGGGGCGCTGGTGGCGGATCTGGTGATCAACAAGCCGCTGGGCCTGTCGCCGAAACGCATCGAGTTTCGCCGCGCCTATCTGTATGACATCAACCCGGTCGGCGTGGGCAGCATGCTGATCGCCATGACGCTGGGCCTGCTGGCCTTTGCCGGCGTGTTTCCCGGCACCGCGGGCGCGCTGGCGCAGGCCTTGTCGCCCTTCGTGGCCTTGCTGGCGGCCTTTGTCTGCGCACCCGTCATCGCCTGGCGCACGCGCGGGCGCTACAACCTGGCGCGCACGCCCGTCGATGTCGCCGGATCCGACCATGTCTGCGTGATCTGCGCCAACCGCTTCGAACAGCCCGACATGGCGCATTGCCCGGCCTATAACGGCGCCATCTGTTCCTTGTGCTGCACGCTGGATGCCCGCTGCCAGGATCGCTGCAAACAGCAGGGACGCCTGAAGGATCAGGTGCAGGCCGTGTTGGGCCGGCTGCTGCCGGCGCGGGTCACGCCGCTCTTGCATAGCCGCCTGGGCCACTACCTCCTGATCGTGGCGGGCATGGGCGCGCTGCTGGCCGGCATTCTGGGCCTGATCTACTACCAGGAGGTCGCCAGCCACACGCGGGCCGGCCTGGACCCCTCGGGTCTGCGGCCGACCTTCCTGAAGCTGTACGCCGCCCTGTTGCTGATCGGCGGCGTGGCGGCGTGGTGGCTGGTCCTGGCCCATGAAAGCCGGCGCGTGGCGCAAGAGGAATCGGATCGCCAGACCCATTTGCTGCTGCGCGAAATCGAGGCGCACAAACAGACCGACGCGCAACTGCAGCAGGCCAAGGAAGCCGCCGAAAGCGCCAATCTGGCCAAGAGCCGCTTCATGGGCGGCATGAGCCACGAATTGCGCGCGCCCTTGAACAGCATTCTGGGCTACGCGCAGATCCTGCTGCGCGACCCGGGCCTGCCGCCGGCGCGGCGCGAGGCCATCGACGTGATTCATCGCAGCGGCAAGCACCTGATCGGCCTGATCGATGGCTTGCTGGACATCGCGCGCATCGAGGCGGGCAGGCTCAGGCTGGAGAACAGCGAACTGCGCCTGCCGGAGTTCCTGGAGCAGATCGTGCAGATGTTCCGGCCGCAGAGCACGCTCAAAGGGCTGACCTTCTGCTATGAAGCGGCGGAACTGCCGTCCATCGTGCATGTCGACGAAAAGCGGCTGCGGCAGATCCTGATCAACCTGTTGAGCAATGCGCTGAAATTCACCACGGAGGGGCAGGTGTCGATGCGCGTGAAGTCCGCGGCGGACATGGTGCTGTTCGAAGTGGAGGATAGCGGCCGGGGCATACCGGCCGAGGACCTGGAACGCATCTTCCTGCCCTTTGAGCGCAGCTGGGCGGCGGTCGAGCAGGCCGATTCCGGCACGGGCCTGGGCCTGACCATCTGCCGCATGCTGACCGGCATCATGGGCGGCGAATTGACGGTGCGCAGCGCCGTCGGCCGCGGCAGCGTGTTCACGCTCAAGCTGTTCCTGCCAGAGGTGCGCTCGCCGCGCAGCGATGCCCGGCCGTCGGGGCTGGTGGTGGGCTATCGCGGCGAGCGGCTGCGGATCCTGACGGTGGACGACCAGCCTTCGCAGCGGCGCCTGGTTCGCGACCTGCTGGAGCCGCTGGGCTTTGAGGTGCACGAGGCGCCGCATGGCGCCGCCTGCCTGGCCTGCGTGCATACGCTGCGGCCGGCCCTGATCTTGATGGACGTCTCGATGCCGGATATGACCGGATGGGAAGTCCTGCGGCGCCTGCGCGATGCAGGCGTGGCCGTGCCCATTGTGATGCTGTCGGCCAACATCCTGGGGCTGGATCCGAAAGACCCGGCGCAACGCGGGCATGACGCATTCATTGCCAAGCCGGTGCTGTATGAGGATCTGCTAAGTCATCTCGGCCGTCTGCTCAAGCTGGACTGGCAGGTGGCGCAGGTGGAACCGGCGCTGCCGGCGGGCGACCTGCATCGGGTGGCGCTGGAGCGCGAGGATGCCGAGGCGCTGCTGGAACTGGGGGCCATGGGCTACATCAAGGGCATCCAGGCCAAGCTGGAAGAAATACAGGGCCGCCGGGCCGAAGCGCGCGAACTGACGACGCATCTGCGGGCGCTGGCTGGCGAGTTTCAACTGAGCGAATTCAATCAGCTGCTTAAACATCATGTACAGCGTCACCATGCCCACGCCCGATAAAAACCTCGTCATGCTGGTCGATGATGCGCCAGACAATCTGAAAATGCTCTCCACCGCATTGGATGCGGCGGGCTATCAGGTGCTGGTGGCAATCGATGGCCAGTCGGCGATAGAACGGGTGGACTTCGTGGTGCCGGACATCGTGCTCCTCGATGCGGTCATGCCGGGCATGGACGGCTTCGAGACCTGCGCGCGCCTCAAAGCGCATCCGGCGGCGGCCGATGTGCCGGTGGTGTTCATGACGGGCCTGACCGATCCCGAGCACGTGCTGAAAGGGTTTCAAGTGGGCGGCGTGGATTACGTGACCAAGCCGCTGGACCCGGATGTGGTGGTGGCCAGGCTGCGCACGCATTTGCGCAACGCGCGCAGCCTGTCGGCGGCCTTCGACGCGATCGATGCGGCGGCGCGCGCCGTGGTGGCGCTGGATGCGCGCGGGCTGCCGATCTGGAAGACAGGCAAGGCCCGGATCTGGCTGGCGGCGTATTTTGGCTGCGCCGAGGACGCGACGGAGCTGCCGGCGCCCTTGGCGGATTGGGTGGCGCGCAACCTGGCGGCCGGCCCTGCGGCCGAACCCTTGGTGATCGTCAGCGCGCGCGGCCGCCTGACCTTGAGCCTGTCGGCATCACGGCGCAGCGGCGAGACGTTGCTGCTGTTGCAGGAGACCGCGCCGCTGGCGCCGGCCTACGGCCTGACGCCACGCGAAGCCGATGTGCTGCGCTGGTTGGCCAAGGGAAAGACCAATCGGGACATCGCCGAGATCCTGGGCATGGCGCCACGCACGGTGAACAAGCACCTGGAACACATCTACGTCAAACTGGGCGTGGAAACCCGCGCGGCGGCGGCGGCACTGGCGGTGCGGCAGGGGGAGAGCTTTTGACGGGGAAAGCCAAGGCTGCACGCCCCGGTAACTCACACCACGTGCGACACCCGCCTGGCGGGATCGCCCTTTAGCAACTCCGCCAACCGGGTCAACCCCTGCGTCAGCCGATCTCGATCCATGGCGCCCCCCAATGACACACGCAGCGCCAAGGGGCTGAAGGACCCCGCGGAAAATGACGCCGAGTCCGTGACGCTCAGTCCTTGTTGCAGCGCCGTCTGGGTAAGCCGGTAGAAGTCGATATGACGCGGCAACTGCAGCCAGAGGTGCAGCCCATTCGGGTCGGCCTGAATGTTGCCCGGAAGGATCGACGCCGCAATAGCTTGTCGATGCCGCAGCTCACTTTTGACCTGGGCGCCCCACAACCAAGGAACAAACAGAGGCCAAGCGAGCCTTAATATCGTCGTCTCGCGACACGTCGATAGAGAAGAGCTCCAAACGATCCCGGCTGGATTTGATTGCATAGTCGGCGATCAAGCCCTCGTCGCTCCCGGACTGCGCATGATGCGGATAGAGCAGGGTCAACTTGTCGCATTGGTAGACGCGACTATAGGCCATCATCTGATACACATCCGTCTGCGACACCCCCCGCTTCGGATCGTCTATCCCCGGGACGATTCGCTTCCACTTGGTATCGATCACCTGCAACACGGCATCGCCACGCTTAATCAAAATGTCTGGCCGCGTCTGAAAGAGCTGTTGTCTATCTGCAGTCTCAAGACAATAAAGCCGGCCGCCTTGGGTGACGACATGCAGATCGGTATCGATCAACGCTCGCCTAAGAGTGCGCGCGACATACTCTTCAAACAAGGCACTCATCTCAAACAACAGCGAGAAACCGTCGATGCCGCCTGCCGATGTGGTTTGGAAGCGCTCACCCAATAGCAGGCGTGCGAGATTAAGCAACTCGCGCCAGCGTGCGTTGGTGCGATCCAAAACCACATCGTTCCATCGCAGCGCGGAGCGTGGCACGGCGGCAATGTCCGCATAGGCGAATGCGAGTTCACTCAACCGCCGCTGATTGTCAGTCGTGCGTGCGCTACGCGAGAGCCGCGTGACCGCCGCCTTCATGATGCGGTTGAGTGCGATATCGTGAGTCAGCGCGTCATAGCTACAAGCCAGCCGAGACGGCTCGATAGCAAGCGCCGTAAACTGGCGCTTCACGTCCAGCCGTCCACGCAATGCAGGCAGATCGTCGGCCCGTTCGACGTAGCGACGCGGCATGCCCTGACGCAGGGCATCAGCCAGCTTCTCCGAGAACAGGCGAATCAGGATCTCGAGCATCGTCTCACGTTGCCAGTCAAGCGCCGTGACTTGCCCTGCATCAATTTTTAGATTGAGCGCGACGCCTAGCATATGGACAAGCCGACGGCGGATGCTTCCGGTAGCCCGATCCCCATCCTCGCCAGGAATATCAATCTTGGGCAGGATTTCCAGCACGCTGCCTGGAGCGGCGATCACTCCGACGACGCCACGCGCGTGAAGCGCTTTGCGGCCGTGCTCAAGGATTCCACCGCCCTCTCTACCGGCCAACGGCGATGCCGCCGCGACCGCAGCGATCCGGTCTGCGGCGTGCGCCGGGATCTCGTCCGCCGCGTCGCCGTAGCGAATCGTCTCCCACTCCAGTATCGTACGGTGGATCACTGCGAGGTGAAACCGTTATAGGAAAAAGTGTCGCGTACGCTCCAACGATAGCGAGGGGCTGAATCCTCGCCATTGCCCAACCCCTTGGGAGCTTTCAGTCGCCGACGCTCAATAAAGCTGCCCTTATGTTCGCCGTCTCGATCATCGCCATCACCCAGCACAGCGGCTACCTTTCCCCAATCTTCGTAGAAATACTCAGCCAGCAACGGGATCACCTTATGCCGCATGACCTCGTCTATGTCGCGCCGTGTTTCGCAGCGAATGAAATAAGCGTGGCCGATCTGATGTTCACGGTCGAATAGATACTCGATCCGCTCATTAATTGTGGCGAGAAGCGCGGCGAGATCGATGCCGCTTACCGTCCCAAGCAGCGAAACATCCGGCATCAACTCCCGGAACTCGAACCTGCGCCGGAGCGCAGTGTCGAGCAATGCAATCGACCGGTCTGCGGTGTTCATGGTGCCGATGAAGTGAAGATTGGCCGGGACGCCGAAGCGCGCGTTGCTATAAGGCAAGGTAAGCCGCATGCCCTCGTCCATGCCGACGCGCTTGTCGGGCTCGATCAGGGTGATAAGCTCGCCGAACACCCTGGAGATATTGGCGCGGTTGATCTCGTCGATGATGAGGACGTGCTCCTCGGCGCTGGCCTCGGCTGCCTCTGCCATCTGCCGTAGTACGCCAGGTTGCGCCTTCAGGGTAAAGCCTACGCCATCGGTGAGCGGGTGCGGTCGTAAACCCTCCACGAAATCCTCGTACGCGTAGTTCTGATGGAAGGTGACGAAGCCAATCTGACCTTGGCCCTTCAACTCCTCATAGGCCTGCCGCAACTCCTGACGCCGTGCGGCATCATGCAACAGCGGATCACTGTCCGGAAGCCCTCGGCACAGCCGTACCGCCTCGGCCATGGTGCGGTATGTCTTGCCCGTGCCAGGGGGCCCATACAGGATAAGGTTCTGCGGCGAGCGCTTCACCGGATCCAGCGGAGGTGGTTCGTCTGAGGGAAGCCCACCCCAGTTAGCCAAGTTCTGTAGGAACCAGGCATGATCCTGATTTTCGCCATGGAATGCAAAGCGGATCAGGCGCTGCGCCATCTGGTTGGTGTTATGAACTTCCCAGATCGTGGGCTGATATGTGTAGTGATACCACTCTCGAGGGACAAGAACGGGCTCCCAGTCAACCGACACCCGCTCACCGTCCCCTTCATTTGCCCTGACTGTGCCGACCGCTTTAATGGACATAACGGATACCGAGCGGCCGCGGTTGTCGAACGGCAGGCCGTTCTTGCGAACGTATGTTGCCTTGATCGCGATGGGATCGCCGGGCTGCATCCGCAGCACCTGCTCTCGGTGCCGATCGCTGGGGCTATCGATTTCCCAGATCCCCTCGGCGATGAAGCGATCGAACTGATCGTTAGTCCGGCCGTAAGATGCGCCAACGAACCAATAAGGACCGTCATGTAGGATTCCGGTCGTAGGTTCCTCGACAAATCGTGCCTCTTCCTCATGCTCCCGCTTGTCATCCAGCGCCGCCCAGACGAAGCCCTGCACGTCAAATAGATCGACGGGATTCCACCCGAGTTCACCATCGAACAAGGCGAACAGCGCGCGCACGATCTGCAGGAATTCATCAACATCGGAGGGTGTGAAATCGTTGTGGTCAAACAATTTCCGGCCGAACAGGCGCTTCCCCATCGCCTCGATACGGCTGATATCGAACCAGCACGCGGCTTCTGGATGCACGGTTCCGACGATGCTGACCGCTATCGCCAGAACTTCCGCCCGATGAAGTCCGGGGAGGCCGCCGTCCTTCAACTGCTCGAGAGTTTTCGCACCCTCTGTGATAGTGGCAAGTGGATCGTCTTCATTCCGTGCAATCTGGGCAATCGCTTCATAAAAGCGATCCCGTGGTTCCGACTGGGCCATTTCGACCTCGTTCAGAACTCGCTGCGACAAAGGCAGACCTTCGCCATCGACACAGAGCGCACGATAGATCTGCTCGCCAGCGCTGCGGTCATCCGCAGGCGATGCGGTAATTGCCTGGACTTGCTGAATCGCACGGTCTTTTGGACGACGCTCGTTGGCCCAATAGTCACCGTTCTGCTGACGAAAATCTTTAAACCCCGACATACGCGAAAGGAAGGTTTCGCGCAGTTCCTTGAAGGCTTTCCAGTCAATGACCACGAAGCCGAGAGCATCCAGCGCAGTTTTGCACTGGCCGCCTCCCGGTAGCTCTTCGCTGCCGATATGGCCCAACGCATCACGCACAATCGCCTTGCTCGGATAGCGCTTTCCCCGATGCAACAGCCAAAACTTCATTGGATTTCCCAGACCCTCGTGGCTAGCGATGAAGTCCGTGACCGACTTCGCCGCATCGCACCGATCGATCGCCTGAAGGATGTCTTGCGGCGTCAGGCCGAACGTGCCGACACCGCGAGGGAGGGCCTCTGTATCGAGAAAGCGCCGGTAGAAATTAAGCGTCGCCCGGAAATGCGCAAGGCCATCATATAGATTGCCGTCAATCTCAAAACGCGACGGGTTTGGCCGACCAGCCCGCTCATCCGCTTTCGAGTACTGCATCGTTTCTCGAATTGCCGCCAGCGTTAAACCGTCTGGCAAGTTATCGAGATCGCCATATGCCCTTTCGATGCGCCGCACGTCCGTCATTTGCGTGTTAACCGTCGTCTTCGAATAGCCCTCGGCTTGCATCCACGCTTTGAATTCGTTCTCTTTCATGTATTCCTTGAGTCGCCTGCTTTCTGGGGAAGCTTTTTTCACGTATACATTCAAACCGCCGAAAGCCGCGATATCTTAGCGCGTTAGCGGAACTATCGGAGATCGCACAGTGCCACTTGAGATATTCGATGTAACCGCATTGTTGGCATTCAAGCGGATGGAAACGAAAGAGTTCAGTGACTTAATACCGTGTATAAGTTTTGGAAAATCGAGCAGCATATAAATCAGGCCAGCTCGCGGTTTGGCGATAATGTTTGAGGACGCTTATCAACTCCTGGTCCGACCCGCATGCGATAAATATGGGTGCGCCATTAAACAAACTGGCTGCTACGTCTGCCCGACAACCACCGCAACCAGAGCAGTGGTCTGCGCTTCCTGTATCTGCGCAATGCTCGAGGCTTCGGCAGACGCCTGCCTCCAACGATGAATACCGGGAAGTGCTCAACGCACGCCTCACCAGCAATGGTGTCGAGCGTCAGGTCCCATCCGGTTCGCGCCGAGGGCGCTCAAAGCCGATCAAGCAACTGCGCCGCAGCTCGCTCAGACATAACCAGCACCAGCTTCATCGCGGCACGCGTCGCGCCGACGAACAGGCGCCTTACCTCCTCGTCGCCCAGCGTTTCAAAATCGATCTCTGCCACCACTACCGCGGGCGCAGACTGTCCCTTGAACCGGTGCACGGTGTCCGCCATGATTTCGCCCTGTGAATAACCCGGCCGACCTTCTGCGTCGTAAGTGCCCTGGAACTTTCTTAAAACGTAGGGGCCCAACTGATCATACGAAAGTACGCGGGAGCTAGCCCTGCCCCGATAGGTGAGCAACGCAATGTCCGTGGCGGCAAATCCCTCGGACAGACACGCTTGCACGCCCTCCTTCACCTTCCCGATCAAGTCCGCGGTGCTCTCATACACAAGGAACTCCACGTCATGCCCCGCGACGGGGGACGCAGAAACCACGCTTATCTCGTCCGGCACTATTGCCTGAAGCAACTGGACGACCGAACGCGGACTTCGGAAATTCCTGTCCGCACGCAGGCGGGTCCATCCGGGAAGCGTTACGGTCGTATGGCGATAGAGCTTCTGCATCGGGTCTTCAAGCCAGATGATGCGGGCGTCTTCCCGGGCATGCCGGCGTATCAAGTCGAACCATTCAGCCTTGATATCCTGCCCTTCGTCCACGATGACTGTATCGAAAAGCAGCTCCGGCGGGACTGGTAGATCAGCGCACGCCTGGACGAGCTGGTCAAAGGCCGTTGCCGAATTGAAGTTCGGCACCGCGCCAGACTGCCGCAGCATCCGTTCGCACAGCATGTGAAACGTGCATGCCATCCCCCCCGATGGCGCGATCATGGCGATGTGATCGGCCAGCGGCCGGTTGAAGCAGAGATAGAGGGGCCTGAGGCCGGATTCGATCGTCCCGCGATACTCAGCCAATGCCAACTGCGTCTTCCCGGAACCCGCCGTCCCCGTCACATGCAGACGAAACGGCGTCATGTCGAGCTGTCGCGCCCAATAGGCCAAGCCGCTGGAAACACGCGTGACAAGGGCCTTCGCCTGACCGGCCAAGACGCTGGCATCGGTTTCCAGCTGAATCACATCACAAAGAAACCGGTCCACTTTCACAAACAGCGGACCCGCGTCGCCCGCAGGCAGAATCTCCTGGATCACGGAACACAATGCATCGCGGCGACGCGCATCCACGATACGCTCCGGTATCACCCCCGCAGTTTGGGGCGAGTTGCAGACATAGTCCGGGCAAAAAAGCAGGTGCTCGATCCTGACATACTCGCCATCGAGGGTGCGCGTCAGCTTGTGGCGCATGCTGTTCACGGTGCGCGCCATCTGCACCGGCACCGACTTCAACCTGCCGCTGTAGTTCTTGGCCAACCCGTTGGGCGTTTCCTCGAGCTCGCCGCATTTCTGCTCGATCAGCATCATGTGGCCTGCGCGGTTAACCACAACGAAATCGACTTCGCCGTGGATCGCGTGCGCACCGTCGATATTCGTCCAATGCACGGCGTGATAGACCGTGTAATCGTCCGCCAACCCTTGCGCCAGGACCGCGAGTGTCTCAACTTCCCGGCGCATAGCGCCGATGGCGCCCATGTCTTGCCAACCGTCCGGCACGATACGCGCCATTTCGCCGACCTCCTCGACTGTGAACTTGATGGGCTATTCCGTCGCTACTTCAGATCGCATCCGTCCTCCGCGAGGATTTATTTCTCTCAAAACCTTCTCCTTGCTGAAAGTCGGGAACGGGGACGGAACCGACGCTCGATGCATTGCGGCGCGTTCAATAATCTGACGCGCATATATACGCCAGGAGCATCAATCCAACAGGCGTTTCAATCGACTCGACAACGACGCAAGCGCCGAGGGCTCACGGAGTTTTAATTCCTTCGATCCGCAGCGTGGACAGCGTGTCGCAATGTCATGCCCGGCTATCAACGCATCGCCAGCCGGAGCGAACGTCCTCGACCAATTGCATTGGGGGCAGACCTGGGTGAACGGTTTGGGACGGACGGGCATGCTCGGGATCCAAAAATAGGGGAAACGTCGACACAAACGTCTTCGGCTCAAACGCCAGCGTCTTCCACCGTGTCCCTCTTCACCGCGTCGATATACCTACCGAGGATTGCGGTGCTGGCTACACCTGCCACGAAAGCGATGGCAAAGGCAACAAGGTGCTCCATGGGGGATGCGGTGTTGTTAAACATTTGGGCTCCGAAAAGAGGGAAATCCTGAGTCCTGCGACTTCAGGCTTGAATGCAGGTTAGAACCCACTCGGGACAAATCATGTCTCGAGTGCGCCGCGCTTATGGCTTTTCCGCGTACATGGCCGCAAGCGCGCGCGCTTCTGCCGCCATCTCGTCGCGCAGTTCCGCCGGCCCCAGCACCTCGACGTTGGGCCCGAACGCCCGCAGCCACCAGCGCAAGCGCTTGCTGAGGAGGACGGTGCCCCTTATATTCAGGCCCGTTCCCGCAGGCCACGCCACCTGGTCGTCCGATAGCGGCGATTCGAGCAGATGGTTGCCAGCACCATTAAGAAAATGCAGTTCGACAGGAATGGGGCCTTCGACCATGAAGTCGAACTGCCGTTGTTCCTTCACAAAATCGGCAAGGCTGAATTCGGGGGGATAGGAGAACACCTCGGGCAGCATGTTTGCGCTGACGAGCCTGTCCAGCCGGTAAACGGCGGGCTTTTCATAAGCAGCCATTGCGGCAACGAGATAGACTAGGCCGCCAACTTCCACCAGGCCCAAGGGATTCAGAATCCTCGCAGTTTCCTGATTCGCCCTCGAACGGACGCGATACACGACATCCAGCTTCTGCTCGTAGAACAGGGCTCGGGTAACGACGGAGAACAAAGTGGAATCGATGGACGGATGTTGCAGAGCAAATCCGCCGCTTTCCACTTCAACCTTGTCGACCCATTTACGATATCGGCGCTCGCTGTCATTGTGCGAGACGCCCAGGCGCTTTTCGGCGGTGTCGAACAATGAAGACAGCGACTCCGCAACCAGCGAGGGAATCTGCCGCGACGAAAACCGCTTCAAGGTCTGGAGCGCGAGCGCCTGCTCGTGCGTCATGAGGCTGGCCGACCTGGCGGCCACGCCACCTGCGCCGGCCCGTTTGCGCCAGACGAGTGCCGTGCCCCGCTTCTCTGATTCCACCAACTGCTCGTCCTGCAGCCTCTGCAGCGTGCGCTGTACTGTCTTCACGACTGGGGGATGGGGTAGGGACTGGCACAGCTCCCGGTGCACTTCGGGGGTGCTCATGAAGCGACCGCCTTTCTCGGCGTCCTTCAAAACATGAAAAATTTTGGCGACCAGCGGGGGCATATTGAACATCACTCGCTTCGTTTACGCGTTAACGGCATGAATTTGGGATGCCTAAATGGACAAAACCGATCGAGCGCCGGCTATTCAAATCCCAACAGCGCCTCGACGCGCATTGCGCCGTCCAGCGTCGGGAGCGAGGCGGCCAAGGTATGCAGATCCTGCAAGCCAGCCTCGCCAATCGTGCGCCGCAATTGCTTCTCTGACGCGCCCGCCACAGCAAGCGCGGCCGGCGGCATCAGCGATGCTGAGAGCGCGTTGCGCAATACTGTCGAATACTGCAACGAGGTCTGGTCGGTGCCGGCCACGGCCAGAAGAATGCGATGGGCGAACTTTCGCGTCTCGCGCCAGACATGCAGCGTCTTGTAGCCATCCTCCATACGTCCACTCCAGGAGTGACTACCCGCGCACCAAGCTTTGCATTGCCGCCCTTGGCGCATGGCCTCCAGCGGGCCAGGGTGTTCCAAATCAACTGTCCGGAGGGCGACGCGAGTCGCCGACCGGTACCCTCGGATGCCATCACCGACATTGCTCGTTCGAGCGGCATGGTCGGCATCCTCTACAGTTGATAATCGGTAAGCCCTGTGGCGTCCTTCAATGATCTTTCACTCCGCCATCGCAACTCGCGCAGGCTGAGGCATCAGCCCATTCAACTTAGTTTTAACGCTCTGGAGCTTGGCTTGGCTCGTGTTGATGAAAGTCGAGCGCTCTTCCACGGATTCAATGATCTTCTCGAACGCTTTAAGCTGCGGGGCAAAGAAGTCAAGCAGCTTCTCGTCGTCGCCGATGATGTCGTAGATGTCTTTGAAGGCGCTCTTGATCAGCTCACCGATTGACTCCTTGGCGCTCTTCAATTCCTGTTCCAGCTCGTGAGCCTTGTATGCGCTCAGGAGGTCCGACGTAAGAGTGAAGGCTGCGCCTGCAGGTCCTGCCCATTTGGAAATGGCTCCGGCGATCTTGGTCGCCTGCCAGGGCTTGAACTTGATCGCTACACCCGTCACCGCGCTGAGCGCATCGCGAGCGGCAAATACCGCACCTTTGATGATGTCGGGGTTCAGGTTGGCTATCCCCTTGGCGGCCCCGCTCATCGATTTCAGTGCTGTTCCGCCCAAAGCATCGAGAAAGCTCTCGCTAGAGTTCAGCTGGCGACCGATATCCTGGGAGATGCGACTGGTGACTTTGGATGACTGATCGAATGACCGATCGATCGCGGTCTTAATCCTGAGGTTCAGCTTGAAACCTACTCCCTCCTCAGCGTATCCGAGCTCGTCCTCAAGGAATTCACGTATGTTCTCCAGGGAAAGGGGACGCAGTTTTCCCAGCAAGCCCCTCTCAAGGTTTTGCAGTTCCTCGAACAGTTCACCGGCCAATCGTTTGACTTCGCGGCGGCCTTTTGCAATGTCCTGGCCGATGCGTGCGGATTCCTCGGCATTCTGCGCGGCAAACGCTTCGAGTTGCTCCAGTTGCTCCTCCGCGCATAAAACATGTTGGCCAACGACGTCGCGCACTACATCCAGGCCAGTCTTGGCAATCAACACTGCGGGCACGTTGTGTCGAAGCACCCGAGCTGTCGCGACCTTCAGATCGTTGATCCGTGAACGGCTTTCATACTGTTCTGGCCTGCCGAACCAAAACTCCAGGCCGCGACCATTCGGGTTGGAGGCCACGCAAACGATATTCAATTGGGACACTTCCTCCGCGTCGAGATTTGCCGTGCGTTGCAGCTTGGCCTTGAGGTTGTCCTTCTTGATTGTTGCCTGGGCATCAAACAGCACTTGTTCGGAAAGATCCGTTACCTCGTCCATTTTGTTGATCACAAAAACGGTAGAGGAGAGCTTGTTCAGGTCTCGAAGGACCCACTTGACAATGTCGGCGTGACTTTCCTTGAGAGGATTTGTGGCATCCACCACATACAGAATCAGATGTGCTTCGGAAATATAGCGTTTGGTCAAGTCTTCATACATCACCTGCGCGCCGTCGACTTCTTTCTCCTTATCACCGAACAGACCGGGAGTGTCGACGATCTCGCACTTCTCGGGCAACCCCTCAGGGGAATAGATTGCCAAGCGATCTGAGGACTCATCCATGTCGATGTTCATGTCCGACATGACCTTGCCAAGCCAAGCCGCGATGACGCTGGTTTTGCCGTCGGAGAATGCGCCCAGCAAGGCTATGCGCAAAACGTCGGATTCGACCGCCTGCACTGCCGAATCGATCTTTTGCAGCCCGACGCCGACGTCCGCGCCCATCTCACCCAGTTCATTGAGTACTGCACGCAGTTGCTCCAGCCGCTGCAGGGCCGTTTGCTTGTCAACATTAAACTGCTTGAATGGTTCCATAAGGCATCTTCTCCAACTGTTCTTTGGTACGGTCCATTTGCGCCATCTGCTGTTTGATGATCGTCAAGGGGCGCTCGAGTGATTCGTTGAGTTGCTGCACGCGAGAGAGGACGGCTTCGTCAATCTGGTTCCGCACAGGGACGAACAGCGTCTTTAGCTCCTCCTGCAGCGCTTTACGGGTTTCGGCCCAGGCGTCGTCAATCTTCTCCTGCACTTGTCCTTGTGCCTTCCGAATGCGCTTTTCTTTGCCGGTAAGAAAACTCAGCACGTTGACCAGAACGCCCACTAAAACGCCTACAGCAGCGCCAATCAGGTTGCCGATCACGGGAAACGCTGAACCAATACCGGCCCCCGCTAAGGCGTAGGATCCGATGTTGAAAGCCATCCAACCATAGTCTCCGAGTTCTAGGCCCAAGCCCAATTCCGGAGTCTTGTAACGAATGCTCGGGATTTCCGCATCGCGAAGCAGTTGTTCGAACTCGACGCGCGCAACGTCCTCCAACAGCCGTCGCATTGCCTGCTGCAGATCCTGATGCAGATCGGCGAGGTACGTTTCAAACTGCGCCTGCAAATCGTCTTTGACCGACTCGTGGCGGGTCCTGAACGCGCTATTGATCTCGCGGGCTATCGTGTCGTTATCGCCGAAGAATCTCTCGACAATCTCGTCGGCATCTTCCTTAAGGCTGTTGAAGAACTTGTCCCAAAGGTTTTTCCGCCCGGCAACAATCAGTCGCTCGAAACGTTCTCGAGCCTCTTTGATCGCTTCGTGGCACTTCTCGAATTCCGGCTTGGTCCTCGCGACAAACGCTTCGTGCGTTGTGTGCAGCGCTTGCAACGTTTCAAGATTCTCCGACAGCAGTTCGCGCACCTTGGTCTTGTTGCTCTCGATCATGTCCTCACGAAAGGTCGAAAGCTTTTCGTGCAGCACATTGGCGACAGACTTGATTTGGCTGAAGTCGTACATCGCCTTTTGTGAGGCGAAGTGCTTCTGGTAATTGCGCTGTTGGATGACCAGATCTCTATCACGGGATGGATCAATCGTGGTGCGCCCGGTTTGCGGATCGCATGCGAGGGCTGAGAACGCTAGCAATCCCTGCACGCAATGACCGGGTTGCATGACCTTGCTGCCCAATACCGCGTGCAGTACTTCCTCTGTCTGCTGCAAGGCGTTGGTAACGCCGCCGTGGCCCGTCAGCGTCTCGCGGTCTTCCTCGAACTCGTAGGCATCGGCATTGCCACGCACGTTGATCAAGGGACAGACGCGTGTGCCCAGGCGAAGGTAGCCGCGGATTTTCTGCGCGGTCGCCTTTTCCGGCTTTTTATTGGTGCCATTCACATAGAAGACCAAGTGCGCCTTGGCCACCGCTTCGCGGACCATGTGAGCGTACTTGCTTTCGTCGCCCTCGATACCAGGCACATCGATCAGCTGAAAGCGTTTACCTTTGTAGTTCAGGGGATAGAGCGTATTTCCCTTGGTGAAGTCGGCTTCGCCAGTACCGATGATCAGGCCATCTACCCGGTGTACTTGACTCTTCTTGCGTTCATAGGCAAGCAGCTTCTCGAGCAGTATTGTGAGTTGGCGATTGAGCAATGCCTCGAGTGCGGGGGATCGCGTATCAATGCGCTGGAGGGCTGGCGCACAAATGGAAGCAACCGTTGAGGACGTCGAGGTGGTCGCACCGAACAGCTCATCAAATTCGAAGCGGTCCAATTCAGCCTCCTACCAAATTCAGCAGAACCGCTCCCGCCGTGGCGCCGATTAGGATCCCACCGGCGCCGACTAGAAACAGACGCACCCTGCCACGAGATACCGCGTGCGCTTGCACGATTTGCAGGCGTTTCGAGGCTTCATTCTGCTCCGCGTCAAGACGCGCACGAGCTTCATCATCGGCAAGCCTGACCCTGGCATCAGCTTCAGCCTGAGCGATTGCATTTCGCTCCTGGGCTTCGCGCTGAACTATTTGTGCCAATCGGTTGGCGCTTTGACTGATGGTGGCCAGTTCATTCGTGTATTCGCTGTACAGGGCGTGCAAGCCTTCGCGAACGCAATCGAGGTGGGCAGTTAAGGCTTGCGAGAACTGTTCCAGATCATCGGCGTGCTGCTGCAGGAGTGCTTGGCGAGATTCCTCCTTGAACAGGATGCGTAGAGAGTCGATGATTGTGCTCTTGCCCGCGTTGGTCTCGCCGAAAAACGCCAGCGTGAACGTGTCCCACTCAGCATGCGCTTTCAACTGGTGCAGCTCGCTATCGAAGCGGGCCTGGATTTCACGAAGCTTGTGGATAATATTGCCAATTTCGCGCTTGCCGTCTTTATGTTCGACATTAAGCGAGAGAATGTCTGCAGTGGCACTGCCGATACTGTCTGATACGTGGACATACAGCCGGTTGAAGTCTTCCGGAGCGTTCATATCGCGTCTTTTTGAGGAAATGCATTTAGGCGGCGGCCTATTAGGGGCCTGCAGCTGAAGTTGGCAGAGCCAATATGCGCAAAATATTCACAGCGCGACCTAGCGGCTGGCGACAAACAACGCAGCGCCAGATGAAGCCGTAAATCGACGGCGTGTTTGCAGGCTTAACTGTAACAGTTAGTATATCAGGCATATTGATGCCTGTAAGGAGATGGTTCGCGGAAAGCATCTTCCGAATGCGCAGGTGGAATCCACAAGCGCCATGCGGCAATCCACCACATTCGGAATATCGAGCACGAAGACCCCGGCTGACCCCGTAACTGTTAGTAAAGATCCGACAATCGTGTCTACCAAACTGAAGTTGCGAAATAAAGTCCGTCAACGTCCGAACATGATTTCCGAAACTCGGCAGCCCCGCCCCAGCCGTCCTGCAGTATGAAGACATCGTTGACTGACCGAAGCCAAGCGCTTAAACCGACCTCCCCGGTAACTCACACCACGTGCGACACCCGCCTGGCAAGATCGCCCTTGAGCAACTCCGCCAACCGGGTCAGCCCCTGCGTCAGCCGATCTCGATCCATGGCGCCCCCCAATGACACACGCAGCGCCAAGGGGCTGAACGACCCCGTGGAAAACGACGCCGAGTCCGTGACGCTCAACCCTTGTTGCAGCGCCGTCTGGGTAAGCCGGTAGAAGTCGATATGACGCGGCAACTGCAGCCAGAGGTGCAGCCCATTCGGGTCAGCCTGCATATCGCCCGGAAGGATCGACGCCGCAATGGCTTGTCGATGCCGCAGCTCACTTTTGACCTGTGCCAGCCATTGAACGGCAGCGCCCGACGCGATCCACGTCGTCGCCATCTCAGTCATCCAGGGCGTGGGCATCTGCGCCAGCGAACGCAGGGCATCGAGCACGGGACTTAAGGGCTCACCGGCAGGCACGACCAGGTAGGCGGTTCGAAGTCCTGGCGCGATGCATTTGGATAGCGTCGACACGTAGTAGACCGGCGTCGACGACGTATGGGCAGCCAAAGAGAACATCGTGCTTGGCGCACGCTCGGCCAACAGCCAGTAAGGATCGTCTTCAATGACGGGCAGCGCGTACTTCTCCGCCACACGCAGCAACGCCATTCGTCGCTCGGTGGAGAGCGTCAGCGCAGTCGGGTTCTGAATCGTCGGATTCAAATACAGCAGCGCGGGACGATGTTGTTCGCACACGCGGTCAAGGTCGACAGGATCCATGCCGAATTCATCCGACTTCACCCCTACGGCCGAGCGTTGGAGCAAGCGGGCCGCAGCCAAAAAGCCTGGGTAAGTCAACGCATCGCAAGCAATGGCATCGCCGGACTGGCTTTTGGCCAGAAGCAGTGCCGCAATAGCGGTTTGCGCGCCGGGGCACACCACGATCCGCTCAGTGTCCAGGCTGCCCGTCATCG
Source organism: Achromobacter sp. MFA1 R4 (assembly GCF_900156745.1). Classification (NCBI taxonomy): domain Bacteria; kingdom Pseudomonadati; phylum Pseudomonadota; class Betaproteobacteria; order Burkholderiales; family Alcaligenaceae; genus Achromobacter; species Achromobacter sp. MFA1 R4. The sequence goes on from NZ_LT707065.1 coordinate 1,818,252, forward strand.
GCTGCAGCCATTTCGCGGCGGCTGCGCGATGCCGATGGGCCCCTGCGCCCACGTGATAGCTCATCAGATCCATCGAGCTTGCCGCAGCCTGCGTGGCGCTGCTGCCTTGCGCAAGCATGTGCGCAAACGCCGCACTGCCGAGCAAGGGCGGGATGTTCATTCCCAGATCGATCGTCCCGCCTGTTTCCAACCCCGAATAGGCAACATAGGTCCCCCCCGCCCCCTGCGCTTCCAGAATCCCTTTCTGGCGCACTTCCGTGTACGCACGCGTGACCGTCGTCAGATCAACGCCCAATGTCTGAGCCAGTTCACGCTGCGGGGGCAGGCGGTCGCCCGGCCGAAGCACACCGTCCTCGACCGCGGTAACGATCTGCGTGGCGATCTGCTGGTAACGCGCGCCTGCGCCTGCGGTAAGCGGTCGCACCCAAGACATGTTTGCTTTTTTCAGGCGAGGGGAGAGAGACATGTCTTAGCGAGAGGTATGGGGGTTGGGCCGCTTCTAGAGGGATGAAAATCCATACAAAGCTAACCATTCAACTGTTTGTATGGATTTTGTCGGTAAAATTCGGAAATCTTGTATGGAGTATAACGCTCGCTCTGGCCGAGCCAGCCCTCCCGGCTACCGTTCGATTGTCTTTGCCTGGCCCATGCGTCGTACACGAAGCTGCCGAGCAGCGTTTTGAGGAAATGATGAATTTTTGGATCCCTGTAGTCCTCGGTACGTTCAAGGTCCTCGTCCTGGGCACGTTCATGTTTCTCGCCATCAAGTCCCACTACGATGGGGCAAAGAAAGAGAAAGAGAAGAAAAAGGAGATGGAAGGACGGTAATGCGAACCTCGTTGCTGTTGGCTATATGCGCCCAGCACGCAATTGGTGTTTGGGGAACAGAAAAAAAGTCCCGGCAAAGCCGGGACATGCGCACAATCAATCAGTCTGCGAAGTCGGTGGCCTCGGACGATCCCCGCCAGGTTCCGATATCCGTTGCGACGGCGCTCGCCTTTGCCGCCGCAAGCTCATTGGCGATCTTGCCCGCGAACAGGTGCAGCGGAGGTGATGCAACGGTCGCGGCCTGGATGATGAGCAGGGCAAGCTTATCCGGGTCGCCCGCCTGATGACCATGCAGCGTATCAAGATGCAGATCCAGCGAAGCCTTGGCCTCCGCGTAGTCGTCGATCTGCCGCTTGGCCACCGCGAGGGCACCGTTCGACAGGAAATCCGTGCGGACAGGACCTGGATACACGACCGTCGCACGGATCCCCAATTCCGCAACTTCCGCGGCAAGTGATTCCGTCAGACCAGACAGCGCAAACTTGCTCGCGACGTAGCTGCCCCAGCCCGCATACCCGCCCTGATAGCCAACGATGGACGAGATGTTGATGATGTGCCCACTGCGCTGGCGACGAAGCTGCGGCAATGCATGACGCAGCACAGCCATTGGCGCGAAGAAGTTGACCTCGAAATTACTGCGAAGCTCGTCGTCCGACAAGGCTTCGACGGTACCTTGCTGCGCGTAGCCGGCATTGTTCACGACGACATCGACCACGCCGAACCATTGCACGGTCTGCTCAATCGCCTCCTGCACGCTGCGATCATTGGTCAGATCGACCTCCAAAGGCAGGAAGCGGTCGGACTTCCCGCCGAATACCTTTGTCAGCGAAGCGGCCGTGCGCGAAGTTGCCGCGACCCGATGCCCTTGCTCCAGCAAATGTTTAACGAGCTTCTGACCGACGCCCTTGGATGCGCCAGTGATGAACCATGTACGGGATGCCTGTTTCATGATGAGAATTCCTTTGATCAATAAAAATACGTTCTGAACTGCTCGTCTTCAGGGCAGGGCCACGCTCATGCCACCGTCTGCCATGACCACTGCACCGACGATGAAGCTCGCTCTGTCCGATGCGAGAAAGGCGATGACCTCCGCAATTTCCTTTGGTTGCGCTGCACGGCGTATCGGTGCCTTCTTGCCATGCTCGGCGAGGAACGCCTGTCCATCGGCGTGGATGTGGTTAGTGATGTTGGTGATGACATCGCCCGAGCCCACCGCATTGACACGAATTCCGTGTTCGATGGCCTCCAGCGAGAGCGCACGCGTCAATTGCGCCAACGCGCCCTTCGAGGCCGCATACGCTGCAATGAGCGGGAAAGCCTGATAGCAGGCGTAGGACCCCACGTTGACGATGGCGCCTGTCTTTGCGGGCACCATGGCGCGCATGGCTTCTCTCGAGAAAAGGAAGGCGCCTGTGGCATTGACGGCCTGGATACCGTTCCAATCCTCCAGCGACATATCTACCAGCGGCTTGTTGATGATGACCGCTGCGTTGTTGACCAGGATGTCGAGCTTGCCAAACCGTTCGATTGCTGTGGCAACGGCCCGCACGGCACTTTCCTCTCGCGCCACATCGGCGACGAGGGGAACGATTCCGGGTCGCGCCAGCCCTTCCACATTACGACTGCGCCCGACGGCAATCACATTCGCACCTTCGGCGTGGAGTAGTTCCGTCGTTGCCAGGCCAATTCCACTCGCTGCGCCGGTGACGATGGCAACCTTGCCTGCGAAGGCGCCGCCTGCTGTATTGCGTGTATCCATGATGTTCTCCTGATGGGTTAAGTACGAATTGCTTGATCGTCAAGGCGGGGTCAGAACGGGCTGGCGGTGGGCCGTACGACAATCTCGCTGACGTCGACCTCAGCAGGCTGCTCCACTGCGTATGCAATGGCCCTGGCGATGGCGTCGGGCGTAATGGCGATGCGACGGAACGCCTGCATGGCACTACGCGCCGTGTCGTCAGAGATCGAGTCCGCCAGTTCAGACTCCACGACGCCAGGGCAGATCACCGTCACGCGGATCTTGTCGGTTTCCTGACGCAGCCCATCGGAGATGGCACGCACAGCGAACTTGGTGGCGCAGTAGACGGCGGCAGTCGGGGACACGGAGAGGCCGCCAATCGAGGAAATGTTGATGATCTGCCCCAGCCCCTGCGCTTCCATCGTCGGCAGCACGGCGGCAATGCCATGCAGGACCCCGCGAATATTCACGTCGATCATCCGGTTCCACTCGCCGACCTTCAGGGCGTTGAGCGGAGACAGCGGCATCACGCCTGCGTTATTGACCAGCACGTCGATGCGACCAAACGCATCCAGTGCGAACCGTGCGAATGCAGCCACGTCTTCGGCGGAGGTCACATCAAGTTCGCGGTAACGGACGATGCCTCCGGACGCTTCAATCGATGCCGACAACTCGGCAAGCCTGTCCGTTCGGCGTGCGCCGATCACAAGACGGTGTCCTTGCGCTGCGAGCAAGCGCGCGGCACCCTCGCCGATGCCACTGCTTGCGCCGGTGATCAGAATGACTTTCGATTCGTTGGTTACGTTTGCCATATTGCATACTCCTATCGTCGGTATTTTTCTGGCCGCTGAGACCCCCGCTGGCGGAGGAATGCATGGCCGTTGCACTTCGGCCTTTTATTGAGCGAAATTGTTCATCAGCCGATGAGTGAATGATAAGAATGACCTGCTTGTCGGCGAATACACGGACCGATGCCGTTATTGCCTATTCCTATCGTCGCGGCTAGCCTAGCGTGGAGGACGCGGCTAGAATGGCGCCTGTAGAGAAACCACAGGAGACTCCGGTGTCGAAGGACCGCCCCCCTGCTTCGATCAAGATGGTCCGCCTGATCGAAAAGCTGGCGCCCAGCGAGGGCTACACGCAGTCAACGCTAGACAGCGTTCGCCTGATGCGTTCGGACCGGCCCCTTGGGCGAACACCGGTGCTGTACGAGCCGAGCATCGTGATCGTGTGTCAGGGCCGCAAGCTGGGCTTTTTGGGCAATGACGTCTATGTCTACGACGCAAACCACTATCTGGTGCTGTCCGTGCCGCTGCCGTTTTCTACAGAAACCCAGGCCTCGCCAGAAGAACCGATGCTCGCGGTTTCTATCCGGCTGGACCTTGTCGAGCTCAGCGAGCTGATCACACGGATCGGTGCGAATGGGTACCTGCCCGACGAGCCCCCAAACGGCATGGTTTCTACGCGGCTAGACGAGCAATTGACCGATGCAACAGTCAGGCTGCTGGAAGCACTGACCGTGCCAATGGATGCTCAGATTCTCGGACCGAGCCTTGTATGGGAAATCTGCTACCGCGTGTTGACGGGCGCGCAGGGTGGCGCAATGCGTGCTGCCCTGTCGCACCACGGACGCTTCGGCCGCATCGCGAAAGCACTGAAGCGCATCCACAGTGACTTTGCTGCGCCACTGAACGTGACGCTCCTGGCTGAAGAAGCCCGCATGAGCGTGCCCGCGTTTCACGCCAACTTCCGCGCGGTGACCCAGACGTCGCCAATCCAGTACATCAAGTCCACTCGCCTTCACCAGGCGCGCCTGATGATGATTCGCGACGGCGCCACTGCGGCGGCGGCGGCAGGACGCGTCGGTTACGAAAGCACTTCACAGTTCAGCCGCGAATTCAAGCGGCTTTTTGGGCGAACGCCAATTGAGGAGGCACGCGACATGCGCGAGTCTTTCACCCTTTCGCCGGCAGTTCGCTTTGGTACCTAGGCGCCTTCTACTGAGCCACGTCCACGACGATCTTGCCTCTCACGTGGCCACGCTTGCTGTGGTCGAGCGCCAGGCCAACGTCCGACAGTGCAAACACCGCATCGATATGGGTGCGCAACCCGCCCGACGCATGCAGCATGGCCAGCTTCTCAAGCTGCGCCCCGTCGCTACGCGCGGCGAAGCGCCTGCCGATAGCCTGCGCTGATTTGGCGCGGGCCGCATCAGGGCTCGCGACGGTGGAGACCAGCGTGCCACCCGGCCTTAGCACCGACCATGACTTCTCCTGGGTTTCGCCGCCGATCAGGTCCACCACCAGGTCCAGCGCCGCGACACGATGGGTGAAATCTTCCGTGCGGTAGTCAATGAAGGCATCGGCGCCCAGATCTTTCACATATTCGCGATTTGGGGCCGAGCCGGTCCCGATCACGTGGGCACCGGCCAGCTTGGCAAGCTGTACGGCAGCACTGCCTACGCCGCCTGCCGCACCGTGGATCAAAACGGATTGGCCGGCTTGCAGGCCCCCGTGCTCGTGGAGCGCCTGCCATGCCGTCAACGACGCTGCGGGAACCGCGGCAGCCTCTGCAAAACGAAGGGATGCGGGCTTGCGTACCAACCGGGTTGCATCCACGACTGCGCGCGTGGCAAAGGCGCCGACAATGCCGATGAATCCCATGACCTCGTCACCCGGCTTCAGTGTCTCGACGTTGCGCCCCACGGCGATGACAGTTCCTGCTGCGTCCACCCCCGGCGTGAACGGTAACGGCAGTGGAATGAACCTCTGCATGGCGCCGCTGACGATTTTCCAGTCGATGGGGTTAACCGATGCCGCGGCAACGTCGATCAATACTTCAGTGTCGCCGGGTACGGGATCGTCCACCACGGCCAATGTCATGTTTTGCGGGCTGCCGTAGGCGGTCACTTGGATGGCTTTCATCAGATGCTCCGGGAAGAGACGCCCACAACGGGGGCATCGAGGGCAAGGGCTGCCTGAACAGGGTCGAAATACTCTCGAAGATGCACGATGCGGCCGTCCTTGGCGGTCAGAAAGACGACGTACTCCTGACGATAGGGGCGGCCAGTCGCGGTTATCAGGCCTTCGCCACGGACCCGCGCGATTGCATGCTGGGGGTCCTCGGTCGCTGTCACGATGGTGTCGAAGAAACGGAAGTTCCTGACCGCTCCCGCGAACCAGTTCGCGTGCCGCAGTACGGATTTGCGACCTTCGAGTTTCATCGGATGTCCGAGGCTTGGGGCGTAAGGCAAATCCCAAACGATGTTCTCGGCAATCAGCCCCTGCCATTTCTGCGGCTCGTCCACCAGCCATTCAAGGTGGTTCTTTAAAAGCGTTGTCGCGCTGCTCATAATGTCTTCCCCTGTGATAGGTCAAGCGGCCGCGCGCTGGGCCAGCAAGCGGCGATTGTCAAGGCTGAAGGTCCCCGGGCCAAATGCGATAACTTGGAACAGGCCACCGGCCATCGCCAGGTTCTTCAGGAAATGGAACATCTGATCCTGGTTGGCGAGCTGGTGGTGAAAGATGAGCGCGGTCACGATGGCGTAGACAGCCAGCAAAAGAGCGACCCAGCGCGTTTTGTAGCCAATAGCCAGAAGCATGGCGCCCGCCAGTTCCAGCACCAATGCGCCCATCATTCCGAGTGCTGGGGCAGGGAGACCCAGCGATCCGATATAGGCCATCGTTGCATGCGGGGCCATTAGCTTGCCCACGCCGCTAATGAAGAAAATTGCTGCGATGAGTGCGCGACCCATGGCGGCGATCGGAGCGTTTGCGTTCAGCGAAGCGTTCAGGTTTGAGTTCATTGTGATCATCCTTAAAAGAGTGTGGATGACCGAAGATTAGAGACTTGACACGTATCTAAGAAGCCTATATTTCTAGATGCAATCCATCTACTCCATGAATGCATGCTCGACGCCCTTTCGCTGGATCAGCTTCGCACCTTCATTGCCGCCGCAGACGAGGGCAGTTTTTCCGCCGCCGGACGGAAACTGCGTCGAGCGCAGTCCGTGGTCAGCCATACGCTGGCGAACCTGGAGAGTCAGATTGGCGTAAAGCTCTTCGATCGCGCCGGACGATATCCCCGGCTGACGGACGAAGGGGCGGCGTTGCTTGCGCAGGCGCGGCTGGTGGTGGGTGGCATGGATGGGTTCAAAGCCAAGGCACGCGCGATATCGGATGGACTAGAGCCCGAACTGTCGGTTGTGGTTGACGTGATGTATCCGATGGCCTCGCTGACCGACGCAGTCGGTGCGTTTCGAAACGAGTTTCCGCACACCCCATTGCGGCTGTATGTCGAGGCGCTCGGTGCCGTCCTGCAGCCTGTGATGGCGCACGCATGCCGGCTTGGCATTAGCGGCTCGATGCCCTCGGTCCCGGAAATTCTCGATGCAGAGAAGCTGCTAGACGTGCCAATGATTACAGTCGCCGCACCGTCCCACCCCTTGGCGTCAAACAAAGGGATCATCCGGCCTGCGGACCTTGAAAAACACGTCCAATTGGTGCTGACAGACCGCACGACCCTCACAGAAGGCAAAACTTTCGGCGTCTTCTCGCCCCAGATATGGCGTCTCGCCGATCTGGGCGCGAAACATGCGTTCTTGCGCGCCGGCTTTGGCTGGGGCCATATGCCGGTGGCGATGGTTCAAGATGACCTGGATGCCGGGAAGCTGGTCCCCCTGGCGCTTGAGGCTTTCCTGCCGCATACACCGCCCATCGCGATGTTCGCCGTCTTTCGGAAAGACACACCGCCCGGTCCTGCTGGCCGCTGGTTCCTCGAGCGGCTCAGAAATGCGACAGCCAACTAGCTAGCGCAGCGCGATGGCCTTTGCCGGTTAGATGCCCCGCAGGATTGGTTGGAAGGCATACGGAAACAGACTCCAGCCCATTCACTTCTCGGATAGGTGCAGACCGGGAGAGCCATTCGCGGCAACCAACATCCGCCTTCGCCGCCATCACGCCTCAAGAACACAGCGCGAGAGACTGCGCATCGCATCGATGGCGTGATCGGTGGATTCACCCATCTGCGCGTGCACGATCGCGCCGTCAATGGCGACCGTAAGAGGGCCGCCCAAGGTATGGCCAGTGCTCTCGAAAATCTCGTCCAGGCATCGCGCGACGTCGTTCTTGTGATCGCGCACGATCTTCAATATCTCGGGATGCGTGGAGCCGAACTCGGCCGCGGCATTCAAGAACGCGCACCCGCGGAATTCCTCGCTGTCGAACCATTCGCGCAGCGTGAGCGCCAGCGCGTCGATCTGCGAGGCGCCGGCGGCCAAGTTGGACGCAAGACTCTCTCGAAACCACCGCATCCAGCGTTCGTGGCGGAACTCCAGATAAGCCATCACCAGCACTTCCTTGCTGGGATAGTGCCGATAGAACGTCACCTTGGTGACAGCGGCGGCTTCGATGATCTTGTCGACCCCGGTGGCGCGGATGCCCTGACCGTAAAACAAGGCATGGGCCGCATGCAGGATGCGTTCACGAGGCGAGAGCGTGTCGACGGGGGGAGTGTTGCGTGTCATGGCGCATTGTAGACAGATCGGTCCACCCCTCGCAATTTGAAGTAGACAGATCGTTCCACCTCGATTAATCTGCGCATGTAGACAGATCGTTCTACTTTCTTTTGCCCAGGAGCAATCATGGAAACTCGCCCCCCGCTGCCGCCGTTCACCAAGGAAACCGCCATTCAGAAGGTTCGGCTCGCCGAAGATGGCTGGAACACGCGCGACGCCGCGAAAGTCGCGCTGGCCTATACGCTGGATACCAAATGGCGCAATCGCGCCGAGTTCGCCAACAACCGTGCGGAAGCCCAGGCCTTCCTGGATCGGAAGTGGAAGAAGGAACTGGACTACCGGCTCATCAAGGAACTCTGGGCGCACGACGGCAACCGGATCGCCGTGCGTTACGCCTACGAGTGGCACGACGACGCGGGCAACTGGTTCCGTTCTTATGGCAACGAGAACTGGGAATTCCTGCCCGATGGACTGATGCATCGCCGCTACGCGTGCATCAATGACATGCCGATCAAGGAATCGGAGCGCAAATTTCATTGGCCTCTCGGCCGCCGGCCCGACGATCATCCGGGCTTGTCGGAACTTGGGCTCTGAAAGATCGCAAGCATGGGGATGCGGAAGGTCAGGCCTGTGTGGGCTTGGCCTTAGCTTGCTTCATCCGCTATCTGAAGAAGCCTATGATTGCGCAACGGTAAACCCACAGAGCGCGCAGCCATGCCACGTCCCGATCTCAATCTCCTGCTGGCGCTGGATGCGCTGCTCGACGAAGGCAGCGTCATCGGCGCTGCGCGCCGCATGCACCTGAGCGCGCCGGCGATGAGCCGCACCTTGAGCCGCATCCGGGAGGCATTGGGCGATCCGGTGTTTGTCCAGGTCGGCCGCAAACTCATACCTACACCCAAGGCTTTGGCACTGCGCGAACAGGTGCGGGTGGCGGTAGAACAGGCCTCGCAGGTGTTCGCTTCCGATGCCCGGATCGACCTGAAATCGCTGGATCGGCGCTTCAACGTCCGCGCCACCGATGAGTTCGTAAGTATCCATCTGGGCCATCTGCTGGATGCGATGGCGCGGGAGATGCCGCGGGCGATGCTGCGCTTTTCGCCGGAGGAAGACGACCTCGACGAAGAGGCGCTGCGCAGCGGCCGCATCGACCTGTTCATCAGCGCCTCGCGCAAGCTGGGGCCGGAGATTCGCGTGCAGTCCCTGTTCACCACGACGTTCGTGGGGGTCGCGCGCGCCAACCATCCGATCTTCGCCGAAGAAATAACGCCCGAACGCCTCACGCGCTGGGAGCACATCAATGTGTCGCGGCGCGGCAAGGCCGCCGGGCCCGTCGACGCCGCGCTGGAGGCGCAGGGGCTGCGCCGGCACGTCGCCCTGGTGCTGCCCAATCCGTACACGGCGCTGTTCGCATTGCAGGATTCGGATCTGCTGTTGCCCTTGCCCCGGCATCTGGCCAGCACCGCGCTGTCCGCGGGCCTGCGCATTCGCGTGTTCGACCTGCCCACCCCGCTGGAAACGGTGCTGCTGACCCAGGCCTGGCACCCGCGCATGGAGCGAGACCCGGCCCATCAATGGCTGCGGCAGACCATCCATACGCTCTGCAGCGAGAGCCAGGCGCAGGCGGCCAAGCGCGCCAAGCCGTAGCGGCACGCGCACGCCAATGCGTGCGTAATACGCAATTGTCCGAGTGCAATAAATGCACTTTTCGGAATGATTGCGCGTGCCTACAGTGATGCGTGTTGATCACTGCAGAAGGGCTGCACCGTGCATTCCGCGAACGTGCCTGCCGCGCATCCAGGCGTCTCTCCCCGGCCGTCCCGGTTTTGGGAAGGGTTGGCGCGTGGACTTCCTTATCTCGATCTGACGACGCCCCGCGCGACCTATGTGATGCGTTCGATCCTGGCCGCTTGCCTGGCCTTGGCGGTGGCCTATCTGCTGGACCTGCACGCGCCCTACGCGGCGGCTTCCAGCGTGCTGCTCGTCATCAACCCTGTTCAGGGCGGCGTGATCGGCAAGGGGGTGTGGCGGGTGCTGGGCACGCTGGTCGGCATGCTGGCGGCCTGCGTGCTGATGAGCGCCTTTGGCCAGATGCCCTGGCTGTTCTTGCTTGGCTTTGGCGCGTGGCTGGGGGTGTGCGTGGTGGGGATGACCCTGCTGCGCCATTTCCGGGCATATGGCGCCGCGCTGGCGGGCTATACCGTGGGCCTGGCTGCCTACGGCGCCATGCAGCATCCGGAACGCACCTTCGACCAGGTGATGGGGCGCGGCGCGTCCGTCCTGCTCGGCGTGGTCAGCCTGGCGCTGGTATCGGCCCTGTTCAGCAGCCGCAGCGTGCACAGCCGCCTGGCCTCGCTGCTCGACCGCCTGGCGACCGCCACGGCGGGCGTGCTGGCGACGCATCACCAGGCCATTCAAGGCAGCGCCGAACCGGGCGCCAAGCCCCTGGATGCCGGACGGCGCTCGCTCATCGCCGAGGTGTATGGCGTGGACGATCTGCTGGCGCTGGGCAAGGCCGAGTCCGCCGACCTGGCCCATCGTGCCGGCACGGTGCGGCACACGATGGTGTCGCTGTTTTCCGCCCTGGTGGGCGGCACGCCGCCCTTGCGCGGACACAGCGCCGGCTTGGCTGCGCTGCGCGCGTTGCAGCCGGACTGGGAGCAGGCATGGCGGGAAGTCGGCCAGACGCTTGAGCAGGAACCCGGCCCGCCCGGAAGGGCGCGCGCCAGCGGGCTTCTGACCGACCTGCGCGCCCGGCTGGTGGACGCGCTCACCGCTACCTCGCTGGACGACGCCTCCGAGCAGGCCGCGCTGATGATCGCAGGCGATCGCTTGATCGAGCAGCTTGACGATTACCTGCACGCGCTCGAAGGCATCGAACGTTTCCACCAACCCAGGCCGACGGCGGCACGCGTGTCCGTGCCGTTCCACCGCGACACGATGGCGGCCCTTCAGAATGGCGTGCGCGCCCTGTTGACCGTGGTGATGGGCGGCGCCTTCTGGATCGCCACCGGCTGGACGGAAGGCAACATGATGCTGGCGGGGCTGGCGGCCGCATGCGCGCTGCTGTCCACGGCGCCCAATCCCACGATGGGTGCGGTCGAATTCATCAAGGGCACGGCCGCGGCCGTTGCGATGGCCTTCCTGTGCACCTTCATCGTGCTGCCGCACATCTCGGGCCTGCCGCTGCTGCTGGTGACCTTGAGCCTGTTCTGGCTGCCCGGTGTGTATGCCACCACGATGCCGCGCTATGCCTTGGCCGGCGTGGCCTATCTGGTGGCGTTCACGTCACTGGCGGCGGCGGACAACCCCATGCGCTACGACTTTGCCCTGTTCCTCAATGGCGCCGTGGCCTGGATCCTGGCGACATGCTTCACGCTGCTGGGCTTCAGGATCGTGCTGCCGCGCAACGGGGCGCGTGACGTTACGCGCTTGCGCCAGCGCATCCGCGACGAGGCGCTGGGCACCTTGCGCGGCGAGCCGGCCGATGCGCCGGCCTGGCAATGGCGCCAGCAACACCGCATCGCGCAACTGGGCGCCTTGCTCAGGACGCAGCCGCAGGCGATGGATCGCGCCATCGCGCAGGCGCTGACCAGCCTGCATCTGGGCCGGGAAGTCCTGCGCTTGCGACGCTGGCTGCGCCAGGCGCCCCAGGACGTCGCGTGGCCGCGCGTGGTGGCGCGTCCGTTGCGCTTTATGGGCCAGCGGGCCGGCGACCCCGCACGGGCCGCACGCCATGCCCGCCGCGCGGCGGCCTCGTTGGCGCGCTTGCCGGCGCGGTGTAGCGCCGCGACGGATGACGTGCGGCGCGTGACGGTCGTGCTGCTCGACATCGCCGCGCTGCTGGAACGCCATGCGAACGACGTCCCGCACCCCTTTGGAGGCCACGCCCATGCTCAGTGAGTTCTCGTTGGCCGGCATCTACCTGCCGCCGTTCTTTGTCTACGCCTGCGTGACCCTGCCGATCTATCTGGGCCTTCGCTTCATGCTGGTGCGCAGCGGCGTGCTGCGCTGGGTATGGCATCCGGGCCTGTTCGAGTTCGCCATTTCTCTTTGCCTTGTTTCCCTGTTGGTGCTTTATGTCTGAACGTTCAATTTCCGCCAAGCGCCTGCTGCGGGCAGGACTTACCCTCGCGGTGGTCGTCGCCGCCGGGTTTCTGGTCAGCGCGTTGTGGCGCGCCTATGTCATCGCACCCTGGACCCGCGATGGACGTGTCAGCGCGCAGATCGTGCGCATCGCGCCCGAGGTGTCAGGCACCGTCGCCGAGGTCTCGGTCGCGGACGATCAATACGTCAAACAGGGCGACGTGCTCTATCGCATCGACGACGCCAGCTTTGCGCTGGCATTGGACCAGGCCGAGGCGCAGTTGGCGGCGGCCGAGGTCTCCTTGCGTCAGAAGACCGAGGAGGCGCGGCGGCGCCGCGGCATGGAAAGCCTGGTGCCCGCCGAGGACATCCAGCGGGCGACTCAGGCCGAGGCCATCGCGCGGGCCGAGCTGCGCGGCGCCCGGGTCGCCGTGGACAGGGCGAAGCTGGATCTGGCGCGTACGGAACTTCGCGCGCCGACCGATGGCTACGTCACGCGCCTGCGGTTGAACAAGGGCGACTACGCCGTGGCGGGCCAGCCCAACCTCGCCCTGATCGATGCCCACAGTTTTTGGATCACCGGGTATTTCGAGGAAACCAAGCTGCGCGGCATCCAGCCCGGCGCCGCGGCGCGGATCCGCCTGATGGGATTCGACCAGGACCTGCCGGGGCGAGTGGCCAGCATCGGGCGGGGCATCACCGACAGCAACCAGCAGGCCGACGCGCAGGGCCTGCCAAGCGTGGAACCCAGCTTCAGTTGGGTCCGGCTGGCGCAGCGCATTCCCGTGCGCGTGGAGTTCGAGCATGTACCGCATGATGTCGTGCTGGCCGCCGGCATGACGGGCAGCATCGAGGTCACGCCCTCGGCGGGCACGCCGGCGCCCCAGGGCCGGCTGATCTCGCTGCTGCACCGCTGGATGTGAGGACAAGGCCATGCACGCACCCATCCCCCGCACGCGGCCACGCCTCCGCCGGGCACTGCTGGCCTCGCTGCTGGCCGTCCTGACCGGCTGCACCACCGTGGGCCCGGACTACCACGCGCCGACGCTGGACGTGCCCACGCACTGGATCGAGGCCGACGCCGCCCTATCCGATGGCGACCACGATGGCCTGCGCACCTGGTGGCGCGCCTTCCAGGATCCCTTGCTCGACCGCCTGGTCGATCAGACCCTGGCGCACAACCTGGACCTGGCCATCGCGTTGGCGCGACTGCGCCAGGCACGCGCCGAGCGCGTGCAGATCGCCTCGGCCGCCATGCCCGAGGTCTCGGCCGGCGCAGCCGGCGAGGCCGTACGTGGCAGCAAGGCACTCAGCTCCCAGCCCGGCGGACAGGCGCGAACCTGGCATCTTGGGTTCGATGCCAGTTGGGAGCTGGACCTGTTCGGCGGCACGCGCCGCGCGGTCGAGGCTGCCGACGCCGGCATCCAGGCGCTGGCCGACGACCATCGCGCGCTGCAAGTGAGTCTGGTGGCCGGACTGGTATCCGATTACGCCGGACTGCGCGCCGCGCAACTGCGCCTGGCCATCACGCAGGACAACATTCGCTCGCTGACCGAAGCCGAGCGCCTGGCGGAACAGGCGCACCGCAGCGGCCTGGGCACGCTGGCCGATGTCACCCAAGCCCGCGCCGAGCGCCAAATGGCCCAGGCGCAACCGCCCTTGCTGGAAGCGGACATCGCCCGGTTCAGCCATGCCATCGGCGTGCTGGCGGGCGGGTTTCCGGGCGACTGGCACACCGCCCTCGCAACGCCCGCACCGGCTTTGCCCATGCCGGTCGACTTGCCGCTGTCACTGCCTTCGGACGTCATTCGCCAACGCCCCGACCTGCGCGCGGACGAACGACGCCTGGCCGCCGCCACGGCGCAGATCGGCGTCGCCCAGGCCGAACGCTTCCCGACGTTCCGCATCCCCTTGGGGCTCGGCACCACCGCCAGCATCATCCACGACCTGTTCTCGGATGCCAGCCTGGCGTGGTCGGCAGCCATGCAGGGCAGCCAGTCCCTCTACGACGGCGGCCGCGCGCAGGCGGGCGTGACCGCGGCACAGGCCAACGCCAACGCCGTGCGGCGCGTCTACGAACGGGACGTGCGATCGGCGCTGCGCGACGTGGAAGACGCCTTGACGGCGTGGACCAGCGAACGCCAACGGCAAGCCGCGCTACAGAACGCCGTGGCCGACAGCCAACAGGCCTTGCAACAGGCCACCCAACTCTACGCGCGAGGGCTGAGCGCCTACCTGCCGGTGCTGGTGGCGCAGCGCAGCCTGAACCAGGCACGCGATGCGCTGGCCCTCAGCCAACTGGCGCAGCTGGAAGGAGGCATTGCCTTGTACAAGGCGGTAGGGGCGGGATGGTTGGACACGGGATTGGCATCAGAATCCGACCCATCGGCCGCCGGAGAAACAGCGGCGACGCAATGACGCTTTGAGGCAGCGCATCAGGACGCGACTGCATCCCTGGAGAGTTGGCCTGACTTCCCTCATTTGGTACAAGCAAAGTTGGTCAGAATCCGAGACTCGATAGCTGCCATGTCCGAACCCTATCCGGCCTTACTCAAACTCCAGACCTCCCGCGAGGATCTTGCCAGATGGCGCGCCACCGACGGGCAGTGGTATCTCTCCGAAGGCGTATTCCTGGCGTCCGATAAGCTCGACCATTTTTGATACCAGGCCGGCATCCTGCAGGCACAACAGAACGCACACGACAAAGCCACCAGGCGGACCAAAGGGATAACGTTGCCAATGAGACGACTCGCACTGCTCAGCATGCTGTCCGCCTGCGCGGTGTGCCAGGCGCAAGCAGACAGGACCTGGCACTTCACCGGCGCCGAGCTTGCCGCGGCCCTTGAAGGCCGGATGCCATCGGAACTTCGCGATGCATCGCTTCGCCAGCAATTCTCTTCCTCCTACGCGCAGGCTTACATCGCAGGCATTGCCGACCAGACACAAGGCACGGTCTGGTGCACCTCGACCGGCGTCCTTCCCCACGAATTGAAGGACAGGGTGTACAGCTACTTGTCCACGCTGCCAGCCAACCGTCTCGAGGAAAATGCCGGCCCGCTGGTCAGCGAGGCCCTTCATCAGTCTTTCGCTTGCCGATAGGATCATCTTGACCAACCCAAAACAGACCTGGCGCCACCGCGTGTTGCAACGGTCGTTGTGCGCCCTGCTGTTGGCAGGCATCGTCATGCACGCGTCCGCCGCCGCAGCCACGACGCGCCAGGACATCGAAGCCACGCTCGCGGCTGCCATGACCCAGGTCGCAGACCAGTACGTCGATCCCCTGGATTCACGCACATTGGTGGTCCACGGCCTGCGCGCGCTCAAGACATTGCCCGGCGCCGACGCGCCATCGCACAAGGCCGCAATTGATAAGGCCGTCCTGGCCGGGCATCTGACCGAAGGCATGACACCGCAGATCCGCATCCTGGCCGGCGAGATCCTGCGTTTTGCCGACGGCACGCCGCGCGAGACGGCGTTGGACGCTGTCTTGCGCGGCATGATGGCGAGCCTGGACGCGCACAGCCGCGTCGTAACGCCCGCCGAACTGGCGCCGCCGCCCGCGTCGGTGGGCCTGGAGCTGTCGATCCGGGACGGCGCCCTGACCGTCGTGCGGCCCCTGCCCGGCAGCCCTGGCGAACGCGCCGGCATCCAGGCCGGCGACATCGTGAACCAGGTGGATGGCCGTGCCACCGCGGGCCTGCCTTTGCCTGACGCCGTCGCATTGCTGCGCGGCACGGCCGGCACCCGCCCCACGCTCACGCTGCGGCGGCCGGGCACGGCCGGCACGATCACCGTGCAGCCGGTGCGCGGGCCGCTGCCGGCCCCGCCCACGGTGCATTGGGACCTGGACGGCGCGGTCGCGGTGATCCGGATCTCTGCTTTCGACAGCCGGACCGGAGTGCAGTTAAAAGACGCGCTCGACGCCGCGTCCGTGCGCGCCGACGCGCCGCTGGCGGGCCTGGTGTTGGACTTGCGCGGCAACGTTGGCGGGCTGCTCGACGTGGCCGAACAAGTCGCCGGCATTGTGTTGCCCGAAGGGTCCGAGGTCGGCAGCCTGCGCGGCCGCACGCCGGCCAATGTGCGCACGCTGCGCGCCCGCGGCCCCGCCGTGCCACCGCGCATGCCGATGGCCGTGCTCGTCGATCACCGCACAGGCGCCGGCGCGGAGATCGTGGCCGCCGCCCTGCAGGACCACGGCCGCGCCTTGCTGATCGGCGCGACAACCATGGGCGCGGGCACGGTACAGACCGTGCTGCCGCTGCCCGGCAACCAGGGCGCGCTGCTGATTACCACCGCCCGCGTCCACCGCGCCAATGGCACCCGGCTGGACGGGGTAGGGGTTGCGCCGCACTTGCAGCTCGATGAGGCCGGGCGGCAGATCACGGTGCGCACCGACCTGGCGGCCGATTTCAACAGCACGTTGGCGCAACGGGTGCGCACGGCGGTGGCAACGTCGCCCGCCCGTGCCGACACGGCCATGCTGGCGGCGCTGACCGCCCTGGCGGCCGCTAACGGCGATTAGGGCTGGCGCCGCCTGACACTTGGCTCACGCAGCCTTCGCGCAAGGCGCAGCAGCCTGCATTCATGGATGCCGGATGGAACACGAAGCATTGGGCTGGGCTGGTCCCCCGGCTGCGCTACAGTCGGTCGTCCAAAGTGTGAGTGGTATCTAGCCGAGGCGTATCAAGCAGGCGTGCCTTGACATCGAGCAGCTCTTCGTCAGATACATCGAAGCGCTCAACCCATGCTTCGCCCTTTAGTCCGGTCAGTCGCGGTTCGCCGGCGGCACTGGCTGCCAGGTGTAAACCGAACACAGCACTGCGCAGCGGTTTGAGCGCTGCGTTAGGTAGCGCGTACTGCGGAGGCTTGGGGTCGATAGCCGTCGCCGCCAGGTCGGGTTCATTGCCAGCCTGAATGACGATGCCAGCGCCATAGTCATAGAAGGCAAACCAGTCTGGAGGCAATTCCGAGCGCAACGTGTGCAAGCCGCCTGCCTGCGTCACCATGTCACGATTGATTGCGGTCAGCCAGGACACCGTCTTGAACGTGTCGGGCTTGAGCACCATGGCGGAGAATACTGGCGCCCCCACATCAACGCCGCGGGCCTGCTCCGACGCGAAGGCTTCGGTGGACTGATTACTGTTCCATTCCGACGGGGACAGCACAAAACCAAAACCGCCATGGCCATGCAATGCTTGCAGCCGCCCAGCGAATTCGACGAACAAGGTTTGAAAGGCTTTGGGTTGCTCGACAATATCAACAAAGGGCAACGCAAACCGCAACACATCCAGACGGCCTGTTTTTTTGGTGGCCCAAGCCGGTGCGGCATTGACATAAAAGGAATAAGGGGCGGCGTCCTCGCGCTTGGTGCCGCTTGTGTACTGCAGGTCAAGCTTCTCGTCTTCGTCGAGCGTTTTGAAAAAATCGCGGATTTTCGGAGCCTTGACATAGGGCATGCACGGCGGGCCTGACGGGGGCTCGCCACGCCACAGCCAAGTAAGGGCATCGCCCGTCTGCGCCAGGTAATCGTCAAAACACTGTGCGATTGCCTCCCGCTTAAGCTGCGTGTAGCCGCCTTCGAAATATAAGGTACCTGTGATGGCGATGACCGCGCCCACATAGTCGTGGCGGCTCTTGGGCATGAGCATCGCCCCGGGGAACTGCTGCGCCTGCGCGTTTTCGCGAAGTGCTGCGGCAAACGCCTCGCGGCTCATGTCGGGATGAAAGTCTGTCATAGGTCGTCTCAGCGTACGGCGGGGACGGGCGCAGGGATTCCACCGGGCAAGGGGGGGCAAGCGACCGCGCAGATGCATCCGCAGCAAAGTGTAAAGCGCCTGGCTCGCCGGCACGGCGTACTTCCTCCGGCCCGTGGAAGGAGGCGCACGTTTTTGAATTGCTACGTTGACCGCGCGATGTGCGGATCATCGTTGTGCAGCGACATAAGTGCCACTGTCGAGCCTACTTGGCATAATGCCCGGGCTCCAGTCTCAGCCCAGGGCTATAGGGACACTTTCGGCCAGAAGCGTCTTCTCGAAACGCTATTTAATATGCTTGGATTGCATAACCGAAGGGGAGCATGCAAATGCTAATTCGAGAGCTTGGATCGCCTGACCTTAAAGAATTGCTTGTTCTTTACGCTCATCTGCACGAAGTCGACGAGCCTACGCCGCCTTTGGCAATCGTTGAGTCCGTCTGGAGCGAACTTCTCTCAAGCCCACGTTTTCGATACTTCCGAGTCATCCTGGATGGACAACTCGTCGCGAGTTGCAACCTCACTATCATTCCAAACCTCACCCGGGCCTGCAGACCGTACGGCCTCATAGAGAACGTCGTCACTCATAGGGCGTATCGAAACAGAGGTTTTGGCAAGGCGGTACTAGCCAGGGCTGTTGAGGTTGCATGGGAGCAGGATTGCTACAAGGTCATGCTGATGACCGGACGCAAGGACGAGGCGACGCTGCGCTTCTATCAGTCTGCGGGGTTCGATCCCAAAGGCAAACAGGCGTTCGTTGCAAAGCCCTTAGCTTAAACTTTGTCGTGGTCGTCCGATCCGCCCATACCGTCAGCTCTCGGAAGGCCCCCGTTTGTGCATGCGCAGCCCTCGGTCGTTGGCAGCTACCAGTCGGATAGCGCCCCTCCGCAGGAGCACACTGAATCTCCCTTTACTCAAATGGAGATTGTCATGGAATTCGCGAATGCCGCCGTTGACCGTCGTGTGCCATGAAACAAGGGAAAGCTCACCGGGCAGAAGCCGCCCCTAAAGCTCCGAGAAATTTGGGCAATTCGAATGAGACTTCAGATGGCTTCGAACACTCGGGAACTCGCGATGTTCAATCTCGCAATTGAAAGAAAGCTTCGAGCGTGCGATCTCACGCAATTGCAGGAACAGGATATCCGTCACGGAAGCCACGTAGCCGGAAGAGCTACCGTCATGCAACAGAAGACCCAGCGTCCGGTCCAATTCGAGATTACGGAGCAAACCCGTGAGAGCCTTGAAGCGTGGACGAAGCGCGAGAGCTAAAGGCGGCGGATTTTCTGTTCCCGAGCCGTTTGCATACCTCGCCGCATTTGTCGACGCGGCAGTACGCCCGGATTGTGCATCGCTGGGTCGCATTGATTGGCCTCGACGATACCGCATATGAAACTTACACTATGCGCCGTACAAAAGCCTCGCTGATCTATCGCCGGGCGAAGAATCTTCGAGCGGTACAACTGCTGCTCGGGCATACGAAGCTGGAAAGCACGGTTCGCTATCTCGGCATCGAGGTCGACCATGCTCTTGAGATGGCCGAGCAAACTGAGGTTTGACACATCCTGGCCGGCGTGCGGTCGCTTGCCGGCCAGGAGCCGACATTCGGAGCCACTGCAGAATTCGAATACATTCATTCTTTAGAACTTGGAGAGTCTGGTGAGTGACATTCAATACAAGCGCGCCCTTTCCCTCCTGGAGGAGCCCGAGAGCTACCCTCTGCTCCCCCAAAGAAATTTCATTAGGCTGCTTAGGGTGTGGGTCTACCCGGCCTTTGAGCCTTACGTCGCATGGTCTCTAGCGCGAACTGGCGGACAGTTCTACATTCGCCGGGTAGTGTGGGATCAGGTTTATACCGTCGACTTGGAACCAATCACATTCGGTACTGAATTGCCTGTTCCCGAAGAGACCTTTCGCGAGTTGTTGGCCGAACTTCGTGCGATGCAGCTAACCCCATTTACCTCGACATCAACCATCGGGATCGACGGCACATCCTACGGCGTGGAAGTCGGCACGTTCACCCCATCAGGTCGTCTCAGTTGGTGGGGTGAGCCACCGGAAGCGTGGACTCCACTCCAAGCCTGGCACTCATGCGCGACAGAACTCTTCGAGTCTTTGCTCCCACCAAGTACGCCCAACCTTCGTCGTTTAGGGGCTTCTTCCTAGAGGCCGACGCCTGTTGTCATGTCTGGGCTCCATTGGCTGCGACTGGCGGAAGCGAGTCGAAGGCGGCCAGTCGTCGATGACCGCTAGCCCGTCGTTCACTCAGACGCCCAATCCCTAACACCGCCGGGACCGTGCATGGT
Source organism: Achromobacter sp. MFA1 R4 (assembly GCF_900156745.1). Lineage (NCBI taxonomy): Bacteria > Pseudomonadati > Pseudomonadota > Betaproteobacteria > Burkholderiales > Alcaligenaceae > Achromobacter > Achromobacter sp. MFA1 R4. Next base: position 1,838,474 of record NZ_LT707065.1, read on the forward strand.
GCGCACCGAGCTAATCATGCGCACAAAAATAGAGGGCCGCTCTGCGGCCCCCTCCCACGCCCAAACAACCAATGAGCCCACCTTAGCCACAATCGGTGACGATGTAGTGCGTTCGACTCGCGACCGACTCTATTTCCAGTTTTCAAAGCGGGCCAAAGCCCGCCCCGCCTCACTCCACCGTCACACTCTTCGCCAGATTCCGCGGCTTATCCACATCCGTTCCGCGCGCGCACGCCGTGTGATACGACAGCAACTGCAGCGGCACCGTATGCAGAATCGGCGACAGCTTTCCGTAGTGTTCCGGCATGCGGATCACATGCATCCCTTCGGCGCTCTGGATCTTGCTGTCCGCATCGGCAAACACATACAGCTCACCACCCCGCGCGCGCACTTCCTGCATGTTGGACTTCAGCTTTTCCAGCAACTCGTCCTTGGGCGCGATGGTGACGACCGGCATGTGCTCGGTGACCAGCGCGAGCGGGCCGTGCTTGAGTTCGCCGGCCGGGTAGGCTTCGGCGTGGATGTAGCTGATTTCCTTGAGCTTGAGCGCGCCTTCCAGCGCGATCGGGTAGTGCATGCCGCGGCCCAGGAACAGGGCGTTTTCCTTGGACGCGAAGCGGTCGGCCCAGGCCATGATCTGGGGTTCCAGCGCCAGCACGGAGCCGATGGCCGAAGGCAGGTGACGCAGGGCCTTCAGGTGCTCGGCTTCCTGCTCTTCCGTGAGCTTGCCGCGGGTCTGCGCCAGCGTCAGCGTCAAGAGGAACAGCGCCGTGAGCTGGGTGGTGAAGGCCTTGGTGGACGCCACGCCGATTTCGACGCCGGCGCGCGTGATGTAGGACAGCTTGCACTCGCGCACCATGGCGCTGGTGGACACGTTGCAGATGGTCAGCGTGTGTTCCATGCCCAGCGAACGCGCGTGCTTGAGCGCGGCCAGCGTGTCGGCGGTTTCGCCGGACTGCGAGATGGTGACGACCAGCGAACGCGGGTTGGGCACGCTGTCGCGGTAGCGGTACTCGCTGGCGATTTCGACGTTAACCGGGATCTTGGCGATGGATTCGATCCAGTACTTGGCGGTGAGGCCCGCGTAGTAGCTGGTGCCGCAGGCGAGGATCAGCAGGGAGTCGATTTCCTTGAAGACCTTGTAGGCCTGGTCGCCGAAGAGTTCGGGCGTGATGGACTCGATGTCCTGCAGGGTGTCGCCGACCGCGCGCGGCTGCTCGAAGATTTCCTTCTGCATGTAGTGGCGGTAGGGGCCCAGCTCGGCGGCGCCGGTGTGCACGTGCACGGTGTGCACCTCGCGGTCGACGCTCTTGCCGGCGGCGTCGACGATCCAGACGCGCGAGAGCTGCAGGTCGACGACGTCGCCGTCTTCCAGGTAGATGATCTGGTCGGTGGTGCCGGCCAGGGCCAGCGCGTCGGAAGCCAGGAAGTTTTCGTTCTGGCCCACGCCCACCACCAGGGGCGAGCCCTGGCGCGCGCCGACGACGCGATGCGGTTCGTCGCGGCAGAACACGGCGATGGCGTAGGCGCCATGCAGGCGGCGCACGGCGTTCTGCACGGCTTCGAAGAGGTCGCCGGCGTAAAGGTGGTTCACCAGGTGCGCGATGACTTCGGTATCGGTCTGGCTTTCGAAGACGTAGCCGACGGCTTGCAGCTCGGCGCGCAGTTCGTCGTGGTTCTCGATGATGCCATTGTGGACGAGCGCGATGCGCGGCTCGTCGTTGCCCAGGTGCGAGAAGTGCGGGTGAGCGTTGTGGGTGGCGGGAACGCCGTGCGTGGCCCAGCGGGTGTGGGCGATGCCGGTGAAGCCCTGGATCTTGTCCTGCGCGACCTGGTCGGCCAGCTCGGCCACGCGCTGCGTGCTGCGCGTGCGGCGCAGGTGGCCATCGGCGTAGACGGCGACGCCGCAGGAGTCATAGCCGCGATATTCCAGGCGCTTGAGGCCTTCGACGAGGATCGGGGTGATGTCGCGCTGGGCGACGGCGCCAACAATGCCGCACATAGGAGTGACTCCGGTAGGTTCGTGTACCGACGCATTGTGCGCGACCCCTAAAGAAATTTGATTTCTTTATATTGATGAATTTGGCAGTTAATTCCCTTACACAAATGTGATTAAATAATCTTTCATTGAATTCACATAGCTGAATTAATCATGCAAAACATGCCGATTTCGCTACCCGAACTGGATGATCTGGACCGGCGCATTCTTGAACAGTTACAAGAAGACAGTTCGCTGACCAACCAGGATCTCGCCGCAAAGGTGCATGCGTCGCCGCCGACCTGCCTGCGGCGGGTGCGGCGACTGGTGGAAGAAGGGGTGATCGACAGGCAGGTGGCGATTCTGGCGGCCGAGAAACTGGGCAGCACGCTGACGGCGATCGTGGAGATCACGCTGGATGTGCAGGCGGCGGAAAGCCTGGATGCGTTCGAGCAAAGCATGCTGACGGAGCACGCCGTGCTGCAGTGCTATCGGGTGTCGCCGGGTCCGGACTTCGTGGTGATCGCGCAGGTGAAGGACATGCCGGCTTATCACGCGCTGGTGCATCGCGCCTTCACGGCGCAGGCCAATGTGCGCAACGTGCGCACGTTTTTCTCGGTGCATCGCGCCAAGTTCGAGACGCGGATCGATGTGCGGGGGTAAGGCGGGCGCACAATTTCAGCATGCGCCAAGCCTGCCGCCGCCAGACGGGGGATAATGCACCAAAGACGCGCGAAAGGCCCTCACCGTCCCGACAGGAGTTGCCCTTGCCACCGCCATCGACCCCGTACCTCGAGATGATTGCAACACACCTCAATGCTCCGTATGGACAGGTGGTGAGTGCAGTTGATGTCGCCACTGCGTTGCGCGCTGGCAATCTCTCCTTGGCTGCAAGCGATCCGCTTGCACAAGAGCTGCTGGCGCACATGTTCCTTGAACTGGAACCTGAATTCATTGGTAGAGCCAGCTTTGAAGCGGGCGTGCGACTAGAAGAAGCTGAGGCGCTCTATCAAAACGCCCGAAAGCACTTTGACCTGCCAAGGGCAGTCCGGTGGGAGGAAGCGCTCGAGGGGGTACTTTGATGCGCACTTCCAGGGAAGACATCCTGCTCCACCGGTCAACCGGCCCATGGAGGCGTTTGGAATCGCACGCGCGGCTTCTGGTGGAGAACGCCCGCCTTCACGGCGGCAATTCCTTCCAGCCAGTGTTAGGGGGTGGTACGCGCTTGATGCTCGCCCTCAATCACCGGATCAGCGACGATGTTGACCTGTTCGTTGATTCGCCGGGATGGCTCCCGTACGTTTCGCCGCGACTGAATGACATGTTCGAGAATGAGTTGGCGGGCTACAACGAAGATAACGCGCATGTGAAACTGCGCTTCGCCGAGGGCGAAATCGATTTCGTCGTCGCGGCGCCGTTGCTTCCGCAAGTATCTGGTATGTGGAATCCCCCCGCGCCGGAAACCCGCTTTCCTTTGGAGCCGCCGGCCGAAGTGCTGGCGAAAAAGCTGTTTTTCCGTGGATGGGCGTTGACCGCCCGGGATCTATTTGACTGGGCCATCCTGCACGCGGAGGCGCCCGCCGGCGCAATTCCAGAAAATGCGCTGGCGTCACTTCTTAAGGCGAAGCTCGACGGTTTGGAGGCAGCCCTGACGCACATGGCGCAACGGCCATCCCAGCGCGTCGCTTGGGATCGGATCAGAACGGATCGCCTTCCCGATCTGGACACGACCGTGGCGTGGGGCAAGGCCAAGATTGCGGAATGGGCGGATAGCTAGACGCCCCATAGTTAGGCGCCCAACAGCCAGCGCGCGGCGCTTCCAACGCTCAGCGCGCGCCGACTCAGCGCGGCTTCCGCCCCACCAGCCGCTCAAACTGCGCCAGATACCGATTCCCCATCTTCTGCACGTCGTGCTCGTTGCGCACGTACTCATAGGCGCGTTCGGTGACTTCCTGGCGAAAGGCCGCGTCGTCCAGGCAGCGCGCCATGCCGGCCGCCATGGCCTGATGGTCGCCCACGGCGCACAGCACGCCGCGGCCGTCGGCCAGGCTTTCCTTCAGGCCGCCGGCGTCGGTGGAGACGACGGGTACGCGCTGCAGGAAGGCGTCGAGCACGCTGCTGCCCAGCGCTTCTTCTTCGGAGCTCATGACGAACACGTCGAGGATGCTGTAGAAGTCCTCGACGCCCTTGCGAAAGCCCGCGAAGCGGTAGACGTCTTCGATGCCGAGCTTGCGGGCTTCGTCCTTGGCCTGCTGCTCGCGGTCGCCGCCGGCGCCGAAGTGCAGGAAGACGAAGTCGCGGCGCGTCTTGGCCAGTTCGCCGACGGCACGCACCAGGGTGACGGGGTCCTTGTCGCGGATGAGCGCGGCGGACGTCGCCATGACCTTTTTGCCTTCCAGGTCGAATTCGCGCACCAGATTGGCGACGTTGTCGGCGTTGATCTGGTGGGGCTCGACCGCGCTGCGGATGATGACGGGTTCGATGCCGAGGCGGCGCGGTTCGCCCGCGGCCATCTCGCTGATGGCCACGAAGAGGTCCGCGTGGCACCATTTGAAGCCGGTCTTCCATTCGTCGCCCGGCTTGACCACGAACGAGGTGCGGCGCGAGAACGCGACCGGGCGGCGATGCAGCCACTTGGTCAGCACGGCCCAGGTGATGGTGTTGGCCGTCTGCGCGTGGATGATGTCGTAGCGGCCGGCGCCCGCCAGGAAGGCGAGCTGGCCGGGCACGTTGCGCACGGCGTGGGCGACGAAGCCTTCCTGGCGCGCGCGCTCGGCCAGCGGGGCGCCTTCGCGGCACATCACTTCGACGTCATGGCCGGCCTTGCGGAAGGCGCGCATGCAGTACAGCGTCTGGCGTTCGCCGCCGCGCCAGCCTTTCTCGAAGTTCAGTTGCAGGATCTTCATGCGCGGCCGATGCCCGAGTACTCGAAGCCCAGGCTGCGCACGTCGGCCGGCGTGTAGAGGTTGCGCCCGTCGATGATGAGGGGCGTTTTGAGCAACGCCTTGACGCGATCGAAGTCGGGCGCGCGGAAGACCTTCCATTCGGTGGCGATGAGCAGCGCGTCCGCGCCGTCCAGCGCGTCGTACATGTCGGTGGCGAAGCTGATGCCCTGATGGCCCGCCAGCACGCGGCCGGCCTCGTGCATGGCCACCGGGTCGTAGGCGCGGACTTCGGCGCCGCGGCGCGTGAGTTCGGCAATCGCCGTGAGGCTGGGGGCTTCGCGCATGTCGTCGGTATTGGGCTTGAACGACAGGCCCCACAAGGCGATCTTGCGGCCGCGCAGGTCTTCGCCAAAGCGCGCGACCAGCTTTTCGGCGAGGCGGAATTTCTGTGCGTGGTTGGCGGCTTCGGCCGCTTCGATGACGCGCATCGGCAAGCCGTGTTCGGACGCCGTGTTGACCAGCGCCTGCACGTCCTTCGGAAAGCAGGAACCGCCGTAGCCCGCGCCGGGATACAGGAAGTGGTAGCCGATGCGCGGATCGGCGCCGATGCCGCGGCGCACCTGTTCGACGTCCGCGCCCAGGACTTCGGCCAGGTTCGCCATTTCATTCATGAACGAGATGCGCGTGGCCAGCATGGCGTTGGCGGCGTACTTGGTCAGCTCGGCGGAGCGCACGTCCATCACCATCAGGCGGTCGTGCGTGCGCTGGAAGGGCTCGTAGATGCGGCGCATCACGCCGATGGTGTAGTCGTCGTCCGCGCCGACGATGACGCGGTCCGGACTCATGAAGTCGTTGATGGCCGCGCCTTCCTTCAGGAATTCGGGGTTGGACGCCACCGTGAAGGGGAGGTCGACGCCGCGCTCGGCCAGTTCCTTGGCGACCACCGCGCGCACCTTGTCGGCCGTGCCGACGGGGACGGTGGACTTGTCCACGATCAGCTTGCGCGAGGTCATGTGGCGCGCGATGTTCTGCGCGGCCGCCAGGACGTATTTGAGGTCGGCGGAACCGTCTTCGCCGGGCGGAGTGCCCACGGCGATGAACTGGACGTCGCCGAATGCCACGCTTTGCGCGATGTCATCGGTGAAGTGCAGGCGTCCGGCCTGCACGTTGCGGCGCACCAGGTCTTCGAGGCCCGGCTCGTAGATGGGGATGCCGCCCTGGCGCAGCAGGGCGATCTTGGCCGCATCCACGTCCAGGCACATGACATCGTTGCCCATGTCGGCCAGGCACGCTCCCGACACCAAACCCACGTAACCGGTACCCACGACCGTGATCTTCATGCCTGAACGCCTTCAAAATAGGGAATCTTCGCGCCCGGCCAAGGAAACCGGGCGCCGGCCGCCATTATAGAAGCGGCCCGCGCCCGAGGTCCTGCGGCGCGCTAGGTCCGAAGCTTGTTGAACCGGACCGTATTGACCACCACGGCCAGGGCCGCGCACACCGTGCCCAGCACCAGCGCCAGGCCGGGCCCGTGCGCCGCGCTGACGCTGAAGGCGATCGCCACCAGCGCCGTGCCAAAGCTCTGGCCGAACACCCGGGTGGTGGCCTGCAGCCCGCCCGCCGCCCCGCTGCGCAACCGGGGCGCGGCGGACAGCAGGGCGCGGTTGTTCGGCGTCTGGAAAAAGCCGAAGCCGACGCCGGCCACGAACATGCCGGCGATGATCGGCCCGTTCGACACCGTGGAAGGAAGCAGCGCCAGCGAAAGCATGCCGACGACCATGGTGGCCGCCCCCACGCCGCTCAGGGTGGCGGCCGAATAGCGGTCCGACAGACGACCCGCCAGCGGCGCAATGATGGCCGTACCCACGGGCCAGGCGCCCATCAGCATGCCCACTTCCAGATAAGGCCGACCCAGCACCTGCTGGAAATAAAACGGCAGCGACACGTACGAGGCCATCTGCGCGGCGAAGGTGCAGGCCGACGCGCCTACCGCGAAGGCCAGCGGCCGGATGCGCAGCAGGTCCACCGGCACGAGCGGCGCGGTCTGCTGGCTGGCCCGGCGCACCAGCACCATGCCCGCGACCGCCGAAATGGCGACCAGGCCGATGCCGCGCAGCAGGTCTTCGCCTATCATGTCCACGCCGGAAATGAACACGCCCAGCGTCGCCATGCAGAGCAGGGCGCTGATCCAGTCCAGTTTCACGTCGTTGCGCGGGACTTCGGGCAGATGGCGCAGGCCCAGCATGGCGAGCGCGCAGATGGGCAGGTTGACGGCGAAGATCCACGGCCACGGCGCCACCGACAGGATGGCCGAACCGATCGTGGGCCCCAGCACCGACATCACCGCCACCGTGGTGGCGTTGATGCTGATGCCTCGCCCCAGCATCTTGAGCGGATAGATGTTGCGCACCAGTCCGCCGAACATGCACATCAGCGTGGCCGCCCCCAGGCCCTGGAACACGCGCGCCGCGGTCAACTGCCACAGCGTGCCCGCCAGCGCGCAGCCCAGCGAAGCCAGCGTGAACAGGACCAGGCCGAAGGTGAACATGCGCCGAAAGCCGATGCGCTCGGCCAAGGCCGACAACGGCAGCAGGGCCATTACGACGGCGAGGTTGTAGGCGTTGACGATCCAGACCGCCTGGGCCGGCAAGGCATTGAGGTCCTTGGCGATCGTCGGCAGCGCCACATTGGCGATGGTGGTGTCCAGCACCGACAGGCTGATGCCCGTCATCACGGTGGCCGCCGCCCAGTACCGGCGCGGCGCTGGCAGGCCGTCGGGCGGAGCAGACTTGGCGGCGCCTTCCGGCGCCGCGTCGTGCCCCGGCGTCACGACTTCTTTACCGGGCGCTGCCATCCCTCGACGGTGAGCTGCTTGGGGCGCGACACCGTCAGCTTGTCAGCCGGCGCATCGCGCGTGAGGGTGGTGCCGGCGCCCAGCGTTGCGCCGCGGCCCACGCGCACGGGCGCGACGAGCTGCGTGTCCGAGCCGATGAAGGCGTCGTCCTCAATGACGGTGCGATGCTTGTTCACGCCGTCGTAGTTGCAGGTGATGGTGCCCGCGCCCACGTTCACGCGCGCGCCGATGTCGGCGTCGCCGATGTAGGCCAGGTGATTGGCCTTGCTGTCCGCGCCCAGCACGCTCTTTTTGATCTCGACGAAGTTGCCGACGTGGCTGCGGTCGCCCAGCTCGGCGCCGGGACGCAGGCGGGCGTAGGGGCCCACGCGCGCATCGCGGCCCACCTCGGCCTGCTGCAGGTGGCTGAAGGCTTCGATGTGCGTGCCCGAGCCGACGCTGACGTCGCGCAGCACGCAATGCGGACCCACGCGCACGCCGTCGGCCAGCGAGACCTGGCCTTCGAACACGCACCCCACGTCGATGAACACGTCGCGGCCGCAGGTGAGCGTGCCGCGCACGTCAAAGCGCGCCGGATCGGCCAGGGTGACGCCGGCTTCGAGCTGGCGGCGGGCCTGTTCGGCCTGCCAGCGGCGCTCGAGTTCGGCCTGCTGCACGCGGCTGTTCACGCCCAGCGTTTCCCAGCCGGCGCCGGGCTGGGCCGCGCCCACGGGCACCTCGTCGACTACGGCCAGGCCGACGACGTCGGTCAGGTAGTACTCGCCCTGGGCATTGTTGTTGTCGATGCGGGTCAGCCAGTTCTTCAGCTTTGCGGTGGGCGCGCTGAGGATGCCGGTGTTCACTTCCTTGATCTCGCGCTCGGCGTCCGAGGCGTCCTTGTGCTCGACGATGCGGCACACGCTGCCCTTGGCATCGCGCACGATGCGGCCGTAACCAGTGGAATCGGCCAGCACTTCGGTCAGCACGGCGGCGCCCTGGCCGCGCGCATCCAGCAGGCGCTGCAGGGTCTCGGGCTGGACCAGCGGCACGTCGCCGTACAGCACCAGCGTCACGTCGTCCTTGCCGTCGCCTTCCAGCAGCAGCGGCACGGCTTGCTGCACAGCATGGCCCGTGCCGTGCTGAGGCTGCTGCAGCACGAAGTGCAGGTCCGGCTGACCATCGAAAGTCTGCTTGACGCGATCCGCGCCGTGGCCGACCACCACGATGATGCGCGCCGGCTGCAATTGGCGCGCGCTGTCCAGCACATGGGCCAGCATGGGTTTGCCGGCCAGCGTGTGCAGCACTTTGGGAAGGTCGGACTGCATGCGTTTACCCAGTCCGGCGGCAAGAATCACTACATTAAGCATAAGTTCCAGTAGGTGTGGAGACGGTCGGGCGGGCTTGCGGCCTGTCCGCGTGTCGATTGAAGGATGGGGTCAGGGCTTGCCGTCGGCAGGCCCGGTTTTCTTGGCGGTCTTTGCCGCCCGCTTGGTGGCGGCGGGGTTGCGCGCGGCAGCCGGCTTGGCGGCCTTGCCTGGCGGCTTGGCCGATGCCTTGGGCGGGGCGGCGGGGTCGGGCTTGGCGCCCGTGTCCGCGGCCGGCGCGCTTGCCGGCATGGACGCCGCGGTGGCGGCGGCGATCTGGTTGAACTGCTGTTGCAGCAGATCCCACCAGGCTTTGGACGCCGACTGCGCCGCGGCGCCCATCTGTTCGCTCATGGCGGCGGCCGATTCGGCGCCGCCGGTGGCGGACGCGCCCGCCGCGCTGCCCGATGCGGCATCGGACGGTGCGCTGGCGTCTTCCTTGGCCTGGGCGGACGCGGCGCTGTCCGGCTGCGCGGAACTTCCGTGGCCAGCCCCCGCCGACTTCGGCGCGGGCTTCAGGCCCAGCGCGACCTCGAGCGGCGAAGGCGCGCCGCCCTCCGGCGCCGCGCCCAGGTCCATGCGCGAGGCGCTGTCCACGAAGGCGCGCAGGGTGCTGATGGTGGAGCGCTGCACCTCCATGCCCTGGATGGTGCTGGAAAGCATGCTGAGATTCATGCGCAGCCAATTTTCCACCGACCGCAGTTCGGCGATGCGGCGGTCCAGGTCTTCGAGGTTCATGGGCGGCGCCATGGGCAGGCTGCTCGCCAGACCGCCCGGGCCGGTCAGGCCGGCCCAGGCCTGGCGCATCATTTCCATGCTGGCCAGTAGCGGATTGCCCGACAGGTCGGAGTTCTGGCCCATGCCGGGCAGGACGAACGGGTTGGTGTATTGATCGCTCATTCCAGGTCTCTCCAAGGTCGGATGCTTGCCGCCGGCGGTCGGGTCAACCCGGCAGAAGCTGATTGTTCTCCACGCGCACATGGTCGCCGGAGGCAAACGAGAACGGCTGCGCGCTGCGGAACTGGCGCGTGCTGCCGTCGCTCATGCGCACCGTGAGCTCATAGTGCGTCACTGTTTGTTGCTGTCTGATATTACGCTCAACTTCACGGCCTGCCAAAGCACCGCCGACCGCGCCCAGCACCGTCAGGGCCGTCTTTCCGCTGCCTCCGCCAAACTGATTACCCACGACGCCGCCGGCTACGCCGCCCGCGATGGTGCCGACCAGATGGTCGCTGTTGTCCTTGGCGGGAACCTGCACCTGGCGGATGGTCTCGACCACGCCGCACGAGGCGCAGGCTTGCGGCGCCGGGGCGGGACGCGCGGCAGGCGCGGTTGGCCGCGAGGGCGATGCGGGCTGCGACGCCTGGGCCTGGTGCATCTGGCCCGCGGGCCGGCCCGCGCCGGGCGGCGCGGCGTCGGGTGCGGGCGCCAGGTTGGCGTCTTCAGGGCCGGCTTCGGCGACGGCTTCTTCCGCGTGCGGATTGGCCGACGGGGTGGGCAGCCAGCCGAGCACCGCGGCCACGCCCACCGAACACATGACGATGACGGCGATCGCGGCGGCGGCCAGCAGCGGATGCAGGCCGCGGCGCGGCGCTGGTTGGGTCGAAGTATTCATGACGATGCTCCATCGTAACTAACCGGCAGTGGTATAGCACCCGGGCGCGGTTTCGGCATGTTGCGATGGTGACCCTTCTTTGCAGGGCGGATGGAGGGTGGACAGGCAGGGACATTCGTGGACAATAGGCGCATGGATCCCATCACCCTGCCCCAGCTTGAACAGGCAATCAACTACTGGCGCAACACGTCGCCATCGGTTGGCGAAGAGTCGCGCCTGTGCCCCGAGGCAGCCGCGCTGGCCACCCCTTATGCGTTGATGATCATTGCCCATCGGCGCGAGATTCCCGCCGCCGAACTCACCGACAAGGCGCGCGCCGCGCTGGCCGCGTGGGCGGCGGCGAAAGCGTGATCCGCCGTCTGGCCGGGCCTTGCGGCCCCGCCCGCCTCAGCCCTTGAGCAGTGCCTGGATGTCGTGCGTCAGGCCGTCGGCGCCGACGTTGTTGTTGGCCAGCACGCGCGATTCGCCCTTGCCGTCGAACAGGTAGAACGCCGCCGTGTGGTCCATCGTGTAGCTGCCGTCCTTGGTGGGCGCCTTGGCGTAATAGGCCTTGAACGAGGCGGCCGCCTTCTTGATCTGGTCGGGCGTGCCGGTCAGCCCCAAAAAGCGCGGGTCGAACGCCGTGACGTACTGCTTGAGCACCTCGGGCGTGTCGCGTTCGGGATCCACCGTGATCAGCAGCACCTGGACACGGTCGGCGTCCGGGCCCAGCTTTTTCATCACTTCGGTCAGTTCGGCCAGCGCCGTGGGGCACACGTCTGGACACTGCGTGAAACCGAAGAACACGACCACGACCTTGCCCGAAAAGTCCGAGAGCTGTCGCATCTTGCCGTTGTGATCGGACAATTCCATGGCCCGGCCCAACTGCGTGCCGCTGATGTCGCTGCCCTTGAAAACGGGCTTGCTCTCGCCGCAGGCAGCCAGGGCGGCAGCGACGGCGGCGGCAGCGCCCAGTCGCAGGGCCAGCCGGCGGCTGGCGGAAAACACGGACATCGACAACCTCCGGGGGGTCAGCGCAAGAGGCCGACCCAGTGGTCGACCAGCAGGGCGCCAAAGAGCAGCGCCAGGTAAAGAATGGAAAAGCGGAACATGCTGCGCGCCAGCTCGTCGCTGTACTGGCGGTACAGGCGCCAGGCATACGACACGAACATGCCGCCCAGCACCAGCGCCGACAGCAGATACAGTTCGCCGCTCATGCGGATGGCGTAGGGCAACAGCGTGGTCGCCATCAGCGCCAGGCTGTACAGCAGAATGTGCAGGCGCGTGAACTGGTTGCCGTGCGTCACCGGCAGCATGGGCAGGCCGGCCTTGGCGTAGTCGTGGTTGCGATACAGCGCCAGCGCCCAGAAGTGCGGCGGCGTCCAGATGAAGATGATGAGGACCAGCACCCAGGCCTCGGCCGGCACGGAATCCGCGACCGCCGCCCAGCCCAGCGCCGGCGGCATCGCGCCGGACAGGCCGCCGATGACGATGTTCTGCGGCGTGCGCGGCTTGAGGATGATGGTGTAGATGATGGCGTAGCCCACGAACGTGGCGAACGTCAGCCACATGGTGAGCGGGTTGACCATGTTGTAGAGCACGAACATGCCCGCGCCGCCCAGCAGCCCGGACAGGCTGAGCACCTGGAAGGCCGAGATCGTGCCGCGCGCCGTGGCCCGGCGCGCGGTGCGCAGCATGCGGGCGTCCACTTCCTGTTCGATCAGGCAGTTGATGGCGAAGGCGGCGGCGGCCAGCAGCCAGATGCCGATGGTGCCGAACAGCACGCGGCGCATGTCCGGGATGCCCGGCGCGGCCAGGAACATGCCGATCACGGCGCAAAACACGGCCAACTGCGTCACGCGCGGCTTGGTGAGGACGAGGTACTGGCGGAGCAATCCGGATTGAGGAGCGGCAAGACTGGTCATAGTGGACCTCATTTTAAACGCGCACCAAATTGGGGTCGTACCGCCTCGCCGGCTCATGGCCGGCCGACGCCAGACGCACCATCAAGACCACCGCCGACAAGGTCAGGCCTGCCGCGCCCCCATTGTGCAGCACGGCGATCAACAGCGGCCACTGGAAGAAGATCGTCGTCAGGCCCGTGAGCAGTTGCGCGCCCAGCAGCGCCAGCATCAGCGTGGCCGGGCCGCGCAGGCCGGGCTCGGCGGCGCGCAGCCGCCATGCCAGGATGCCCAGGTAGACGAACACCACGAAGGCGAAATTGCGGTGGACCCAGTGGATGGCCGTGAGCGCGGGCTGCGAGATCATTTCGCCGGAAGGCAGTTCGCCCAGCCCGCGGATGATCGAATACCCGCCGTGAAAGTCCATGTCCGGCACCCACTGCCCGTGGCAGGTGGGAAAGTCCATGCAGGCAAGCGCCGCGTAGTTGGTGCTGACCCAGCCGCCCAGCGTCACCTGAACCAGCAGCAGCACGAATCCGACCGCCACCCAGGGCTTCCAGCGCACGGCCGCGGCGCTCACCGGCAGGTGCGGACGCTCGCGCGACGACAGCCAGGTCATCAAGGCCAGCACCGACAGGCCGAACACCAGGTGCGCGGTCACGACGGCGGGCATGAGCTTGTGGGTCACGGTCCAGGCGCCGAACGCGCCCTGCACGCACACGGCCACCAGGGTCGTGATGGCCAGCGCGGGCGAGCGTCCCAGTTCGCGGCGGTAGCGCCAGGCCATGTAGACGATGCCGATGATGAGCATGCCCAGGATGGCGCCGACATAGCGGTGGATCATCTCGATCCAGGCCTTGGACAGGGTCACCGGTCCGAAGGGCATGGCCTGCGAGGCCTCGTGGATGTCGCCCATCGCGCCGATCGGCGTGACGCTGCCGTAGCAGCCGGGCCAGTCCGGACAGCCCAGGCCCGAATCCGTGAGGCGCACGAAGGCGCCGAACATGATCAGGTCCAGCGTCAGGAACCAGGTAAAGAATACGAGCCTGCGGTAGCGCGCCTTGATGCGTTCCATATCAACCAACATAAATGCCCTCACGCCGGACGGCTTTTGCCTTGCGGCGCCCCGGCGGTAAAAATTCAACCAATGCGCGAGTTATAGACCAGCTTGCTGATGTCCTTGCGCACCCGCACGCCATCCGCCTCGGCGGGATACTGCATCATCAGGTTGCCCAGGGGGTCGATCACCCAGATCGGATCCTGCAGGCCGGGCTGGCCCGCGGCGCTGCCGCGCGCCAGCAGGAACCGCGCCAACTGGTCGGGGTCCACGCGCACCATCACCGTGCCCTTGTAGGCCTCCAGCACCTTGTCCGGCACCACCGCGTCGTCGGTGATGAACCAGACGCGCGCCAGGCGATCCACGTTCTTGCCCTGGCTGGCGTGGCTGTTGCGCGTGATGAAGAGCTTGCGCGCGCAGCTTTCGGGGCACGCCGCCCCGTCGGCGGCCACCAGCAGCCACTTGCCCTTCAGGCTTTGCAGATCGAAGGGCTTGCCGTCCAGCGTGGTCAGGCGCAGTTCGGATGCCTGGGGCATCGGGCGCTGCGGCGTCACGAGGGTGCCGTAGTTGCTGGATTCGCTGGGCCACCATTGCGGATTCATGTAGACCACGAACGCCGCGACGATGGGCGCCAGCGAGCACAGGAACACCAGCACCATGGGCATCAGCGAACGCTTGCCTGCGGGCTTGTTGGAGGAGTTGTCGCGAGCCACTTTGTATCCTGGAATAGCGTTGTTCATCGACGCGCGCGGATCCGGGCCTGGGCCCGCGTGTCCCCGCGCTGGCGCATGCGGCGGATGGCGCCTCCCAGCACCACCAGCCACGCAATGGCGGCAATCGCCCCGAAAGCGAACCACTGTACCGCGTACGAGGTGTTCTGCTGGAAATCCACCGACGGCTGGGGCCAGTCACGCACCAGGCCATCGTCGCCCGGCCCGCCCTGGCTGAGCACCGTGGGCAGCAGATCCAGCCCGGTCGCGCGGGCGTAGGCGTCCAGCGGCAGGTTCTGCACTTGCGGCACCTTCCCGTCCGCCGCGGGCAGCGTCGCGGGCAAGGTCGAGGTTTGCGATCCGCCCAGCGACCAGAGTTCGAACAGGCGCGGCACGCGCTCGGACAGCTCGCCTTGCACGGTCTGCACGCCCTCGGGCGCGGCCGGCAGGTCGGGCTCGCCCTGGCCCTGGATGACGCGCGGCAACCAGCCGCGCAGCACCAGCACCGCGCGCCGCGCCGACGCGTCCAGCAGCAGCGGCGTGGCCAGCCAGTACCCGGGCCTGCCGTCCTGGTTGCGATTGTCCAGCAGTACACTGAATTCGGGCAGCCACGTGCCGCTGGCCTGCGCCACGCGCCAGGCCGTCATGTCCGCGGGCGGCGTGGCGGGCGTCAACACCAGCGGCGCTTGCTTGCGGCCCGCTTCGATCGCGGCCAGAATGGCGCGTCGCTCATCGCTGCGACGCAACTGCCATTGCCCCAGCGACACCAGGATCACCACGGCGATGCCAAGCAGCAGTAAGGCGGCTACCGTGTAGCGGGTGGAATGCGGTCGGGACATCTGTCGTTGCTAAATCTGATTTGTCGGGAGACCACAATGCGCGTTTTCGTCGTTCTGGCCTTCATCGGGATACTGGCCAGTCTGGCATCCGCCCTGGTCTACCTGATGCGGGACAAAGGTACCACCAACCGCACGGTCAACGCACTGACAGTCCGTATCGGCCTGTCGGTCGCCCTGTTCGTGTTCGTGCTGTTCGCCCATCACATGGGCTGGATCGAGAGCACGGGCTTTAGATAGGCTGCACGGCGTCCGGTTCCCCGGATTTGGCGCCGCAACCGCCGGGCGCGTCCCCGCAAATGGCCTGAAAGCGCGGCGGAAGCCGGCTTGCCGCCCGCCCCCTTCGCGCTTTCCCGTGCCGCAACGGCCGCCGGCTGCGCCGGCCGCCGTCAGAACCCCGCGATCAGCACCGCGCGGTCAGAACCAATAGACAAACAGGTACAGGCCCAGCCACACCACGTCTACGAAGTGCCAGTACCACGCCGCGCCCTCGAAACCGAAGTGATGGTCCGCCGTGAAGTGGCCGCGCATCAGGCGGATCAGGATGACCGTGAGCATCGTGGCGCCCAGGATCACGTGGAATCCGTGGAAGCCGGTCAGCATGTAGAACAGCGAGCCATAGGCGCCCGAATTGAACTTGAGGTTCAGGTCGCGGTAGGCATGGATGTATTCAAAGGCCTGACAGCCCACGAAGACAAAGCCCAGGATGACGGTGGCCGCCAGCCAGAACTTGGCCTTGCCGCGGTGGTTTTCACGCAGCGCATGGTGCGCGATGGTGAGCGTGACGCCGGAACTGAGCAACAGCGCCGTGTTGATCGTGGGCAGCCAGAAGGGACCCACGGTCTGGAAGGATTCCACCACGCCGGCCGGGCCGAAGTTGGGCCAGGTCGCCTGGAAGTCCGGCCACAGCATCAGGCGGTGGTCGATGTCGCCCAGCCACGGCGTCGTGACGGTGCGCGTGTACCAGAGCGCGCCGAAGAACGCGGCAAAGAACATGACCTCGGAGAAGATGAACCAGCTCATGCTCCAGCGGTAGGAATCGTCGATGCGCTTGCTGTTCAGGCCGGTTTCCGATTCATGGATGGCATCGCCGAACCAGTAGTACAGCACGATGACCACGCCGATGAATCCCACCAGCACGGACCACTTGCCCCAATCCGCGCCGTTGACCCAGGCCGCGGCGCCCAGGCCCATGAAGAGCAGCGCAACGGCCATGCGCACGGGATGGCCCGAGTCGGCGGGGACAAAGTAGTACGGTGCCTCTTTACCTTGAACCGAGTGGCTTGCACTCATGGCTTTCTCCCTGGTACAGATTTAGATTTAGGTAATTCAAGTCAGGCTGGAAACGGCCCAACGAACAATTAAAACCAGCACAGTCACAAAGATTGCCGCTGCCAGCAGTCCGGCCACGATGACGTGGACCGGATTGAGCCTGGCGATGTCCTCACGGTAGCCCGAGCCCTTGCGCACCCCAAAAAATCCCCACGCCACCGCCTTCATCGTCTGAAGAAAGCTCAGCTTGCGCTGGGAGGTTTCGCGAAGGTCGTCGCTCATGGTTGTGGCCTAGCCGACCGCCTTGCCGGTCAGCAACGCGGAACCGCGGATCACGGTCCAGGCGAACACGGCAATGACGAAAACCAGCAGGACCAGTCCTGCGATCTTGTTGCGGCGGCGCTGCTCGGGTGTCATTGCTGTGCGACCTGGAATATGGATGGGGCGTTTACTTCACTTCGGGCGGCGTTTCGAAGGTGTGGAACGGGGCGGGCGACGGCACCGTCCATTCCAGTCCTTCGGCGCCTTCCCACGGCTTGGCGGCGGCGGGTTCGCCCTTGCCCCGGTAGCAACGCACGATGGCCCACAGGAAAATGAGCTGCGACAGGCCGAACCAGAACGCGCCGATGGTGGCGAGCTGATGGAAGGTCGTGAACTGCGCGGCGTAGTCGGCGTAGCGGCGCGGCATGCCGGCCAGACCCAGGAAGTGCATCGGGAAGAAGGTCACGTTGAACGAGATCAGCGTGGACCAGAAGTGCAGCTTGCCCAGCTTTTCGCTGTACATGCGGCCCGTCCACTTGGGCACCCAGTAGTACGCGCCGGCAAACAGCGCAAAGAGGGAACCGGCCACCAGCACGTAGTGGAAGTGCGCCACCACGTAATAGGTGTCGTGGACCTGGATGTCGATGGGCGCCACCGACAGGATCAGGCCGGTGAACCCGCCCATCGTGAACACGAAGATGAAGCCGATGGAGAACAGCATCGGGGTTTCGAACGTCATGGACCCGCGCCACATCGTGGCGACCCAGTTGAACACCTTCACCCCGGTCGGGATGGAGATGAGCATGGTGGCGTACATGAAGTAGAGCTGGCCGGTCACCGGCATGCCGGTCGTGAACATGTGGTGCGCCCACACGATGAACGACAGCACCGCGATGGAGGCGGTGGCGTACACCATGGAGGCGTAGCCGAACAGCTTCTTGCGGGCGAACGCGGGCACGATGGCCGACACGATGCCGAACGCCGGCAAGATCATGATGTAGACCTCGGGGTGCCCGAAGAACCAGAACACGTGCTGGTACAGGACCGGATCACCGCCCGCGGCGGCATTGAAGAAGCCCGTGCCAAAGTGGCGGTCGGTCAGCACCATGGTGATGGCGGCGGCCAGCACGGGCATCACGGCCAGCAGCAGGAACGCGGTGATCAGCCAGGTCCAGCAGAACAGCGGCATCTTCATCAGCGTCAGGCCGGGCGCACGCATGTTCAGGATGGTGACGATGATGTTGATGGCGCCCATGATGGACGAGGCGCCCATGATGTGGATGGCGAAGATGGCCAGGTCCATGCCCGGGCCCATCTGCAGCGACAGCGGCGCGTACAGCGTCCAGCCGGCGGCGGTGGCGCCGCCCGGCACGAAGAACGACGCGGTCAGCATGATCGCGGCCACCGGCAGCAGCCAGAAGCTGAAGTTGTTCATGCGGGCGAACGCCATGTCGGACGCGCCGATCTGCATCGGGATCATCCAGTTCGCAAAGCCCACGAACGCCGGCATGATGGCGCCGAACACCATGATCAGGCCGTGCATCGTGGTGAACTGGTTAAAGAGCTCGGGGCGGAAGAACTGCAGGCCCGGCTCGAAGAGCTCGGTGCGCAGCAGCAGCGCCAGCGTGCCGCCCTCCAGAAGCATGACGAACGAGAAGATGAGATACATCGTCCCGATGTCTTTGTGGTTCGTTGCAAAAAGCCACCGGCGCCAGCCCGTGGGGACACCGTGGTGGTGGTCATCGTGACCGTGGCCGTGGCCCGGCGACACGTGGTCTACAGTGACGCTGCTCATGATGGACTCCTTCCTGCTGAGTGCCGGCCCCGTTCGACGGGGCGGCAGGGTATCTCTGACTAAAGGGAACCGGTTCTACGGTGGAGGAACGGGGCGCGCGCGATCAGCGCGCAGCCGCCACGTCCTTCGGTGGAACCGTCGGGTCCTGCCCCTTGCCGGCATTGCTCCAGGCATGGCGCGTATAGCTGATGACCGCTGCGATCTCGACGTCGTTGAGCTGCCCGCCGAACGCCGCCATGGCGGTGCCGGGCTTGCCCTTCAGCACGGTGTCGATCTGCGGCCCCTTGGGGCCCAGAACGACCTTGTCTCCGTCAAGCGGCGGGAAGGAACCGGGAATGCCCTTGCCGTTGGCCTGGTGACAGGCCACGCAATTCGCCGCGAAAACCTTTTCGCCGCGGGCAACCAGTTCGGCTTCCGTCCACTCTTTGTTGGGATCGTCGGCGTTTGCCGCCATCTTTTTCTTTTGGTCTTCAACCCACTTATCGTAGTCCGGTTGCGCCAGGACTTCCACGACGATGGGCATGAATGCGTGGTCCTTGCCGCAGAGTTCCGCGCACTGGCCGCGATAGATGCCAGGCTTTTCGGCGTTGAACCAGGTGTCGCGCAGGAAGCCCGGGATGGCGTCCTGCTTCACGCCGAAGTCCGGAATCATCCAGGAGTGGATGACGTCGGAGGCGGTGAGGACGATGCGGATCTTCTTGTTCGCGGGGACGACCAGGTGGTTGTCCACTTCCATCAGGTAGAACTGGCCCTTGGGCTCGCGGTTCTCGATCTGGGCGCGCGGCGTGGACAGCGTGGAGAGGAACTTGATGCCGGCGGCCGAGCCGTCGAGATACTCGTAGCCCCATTTCCATTGATAGCCGGTGACCTTGACGGTGAGGTCGGCGCTGGAAGTGTCCTTCATGGCGACGACCGTCTTGGTGGCCGGCAGCGCCATGGCGATGACGATGATGAAGGGGATGACGGTCCAGGCGACTTCGACGCCGAGATGTTCGTGGAAGGTCGCCGCCTTGTGGCCGCGGGACTTCCGGTGCGCCCAGATGGAGTAGAACATCACTCCGAAGACGCCGATGAAGATCACGATACAGATGGTGAGCAGCAACCAATGCAGCCACATGATGTCGCGCGAGATCGCGGTGACGCCTTCATGCAGATTGAGCTGATTGACCTTCGGACCGCCGGGCATGTTTTGCACCTGGGCACCGGCCACGCTGCCAACCAGCATCGCACAAGCCCCCAGTATCCCTCTCCACTTCTTCATGCTTACCTCGAAATACGGCGCGAAGGCCCATTTGCTGGTGGCGGAAGTCACCGGAATACGGGCAACGCGCAATTATTAGATGGCAGGGCGATGCAGGGAGATAGAGCGGCCCTGTCGTTCCCTCTCGAAATCACAAAGAAACTGGCGGATTATAGCGGACGCGCAAACAGATGTAAGTTTGTACTCTTGAATTCATGGAGCCCGCCCCCATGTGGCCGCGCCCCTTGACTGCGGCCCTTGACTGCGGCCCGTAAACCGGGTGGCTTAAAATCGCCTGCATCCTCATCACCATGACGCCACGATGCCAAAGCCGTTGTCCGATTTGTATGCCGCCCTGTGCGCCCGCGCGCAGGAGCCAGCCCCGGAAGGCGCGCGCGCTTTATATATAGCGGGGCGCCGTTGCGGCTGGGCCACGCATGCGGCCTGCGACGCGCTGCGCGACGCGCCGCAAACGCATGCGGACGACACGGCGCTGCGCATCGGCGACGGCCTCGTTCCGGGCAATGCGCTGGATGCGGTGCTGGAACAGGCCGCGCAACTGTTGCGCCAAGCCAACTGCCTGCGCGGCTGGCGCGACGAATTGCTGGACGTCTTGGATGGCGAGCAGCCGCTCGGCGTGATCGAACGCGCGGCGGTGCGGCCGCTGGGCCTGCTGACCAAGGCCGTGCACCTGAACGCCTGGACGCCCGACGGCAGGCTGTGGGTGGCGCGGCGTTCGCTCAGCAAGTCGACGGATCCCGGTATGTGGGACACGCTGGTGGGAGGGCTGGCCGGCAGCCGCGAAGACCTGGAACTGGCGCTGGTGCGCGAATGCGGCGAAGAAGCCGGGCTGGACGAACCGGACCTGGCGCGCCGCACGCCGCTGCGCACGATCCTGCGCATCCATCGCCGGCTGCCCGAGGGCTATCAGGTCGAAGACGTGCTGACCAGCACCTGCCTCCTGGCGCCCGACGCGCGCCCCGCCAACCGCGACGGCGAGGTCATGGAGATCGCCACCCTCGATGTGGCCACGGCGCTGGACCGCATCCGCGAGGGCGAGTTCACGCTGGAAGCCGCCCTGGTGCTGGTCGAGGACATCATGCGGCGCCAGGCCGCGGGTGAGATCACGGTCTAGCCGGGCGCCGCGTGGGGCGCGGGGCGGTCACTCCGAAGCGGCGGTCCTGACCGGGGCGCCTGACTTGGGCACCTGACTTGGGCGCCTGACTTGGGCACCTGACCTGGGCGATTTTCGGAACGATTTTCCGGAGGACTATCGCGGCGACGGTTCCGGCGTCGCCATCACCGATCCGCCCAACCCATCGTCGTCGTCGCGCGCGGATTCGCCGCGCAGTTCGCGGGCCGCCTGGACATCCTCGCCTTCGGGCCCACTGGCGGCGCCGGCCGCTTCCGCGGCTTCGGCCGCCTGCGCCGGACTGGGGGCCGAAGCCGCGGCCGCGGGAGCCGCCGCCGCGGATGCCTGCGAAAACTGCTTCCAGACCTCGATGGCGCGCAACCGCTGCTTGGCCACGACCTGGATGCGATCACGCAGGTTTTCGTCGCGGGCGAGCAGCGCGTGGAAGTCGCGCGAAGACAGCATCAGCAGCTTGCTGTAGCCCAGCGACGTCACGTCCGGCGTGAGCTGCGCTTCGCCCAGCAGGCCCAGCTCGCCGAAGAACTCCCCGCTGCCCAGCTCGATCATGGTGTTGTCGGGCAGGTGGACCGCCACGGCGCCCGACGCCACGAAACACATTTCCTCGCCGTGCCGGCCCTTGGTCAGCACCCGCTGGTCGGGCAGGGCAAGGCGCGGCTTGAGCAGCTTGCTGATGGCGCGCAGGGAATCGGGCGACAGCCCTTCGAAGAGCGGCACGCGCTTGATGAGTTCGGCCGCGCTCATTTCGATGTCCAGCGGCGGATGCTTGTCGATGTGCGCCCAGCGGCTCTTCAATTGCTCGGTCAGGTCCGCATAGACTTCGCCGCTGATCAGAAACTGCTCAAGCATGTCGCGATAGCGGATGCGCTCGAGTTCGCGGGCCACGCGGCCCAGGTAGCTTTCCTGCAGCCACTGGGCGTACGACGGATACTGCAGGTTCAGGGCCTGCATGGCGTTCTCGATCAGGTCCAGGCGGCGCTGGTGCAACGACACGATGCGCTGCGTGGCCGCTTCGCCCAGCAATGGCGTGATCTGCTCGCGGGCAAAGGCGATCAGGCGCTGCGCGACCGACCGCTTGCTCATCAGGTTGGCAAAGCGCTGGCCGAGTTCGCGCGCCAGCCAGCCCTGGAAGCCGAAGACATAGTGCAGCCGCAGCGCCAGCCTGAATCCCGTCGAATAGCGCACGTCGGCCACGATGGCACGCTCGAAGCCCTCCACGCCGCCCAGCCGGATGGCGTCTTCCAGGCGCTCCGCGCGGGCCAGCAATGTTTCGGCCATGCGCCAGTCCACGATCTGGGCCTTGAGAATGTCGAAGAACATTTCTTCTTCGCGCTGGGCGACGATGGTCAGGCCCACCGCCACGCGCTGCTCGTCGGTCATCTGGCTGACCCGGCCATCGTGCACGCTGGCCAGGCTGGCGTCGAACACGGCGCGGATGCGGTCGCGGACCTCGGTGCCGATGTGCTCGGCCTTGGCGACTTCTTCGGTCTTGCCCTGCAGGTCCTCCAGCGCCACGGCCATCACCTGGTTGCGGATGGTCCGCTCCACGGGCGATAGCTGGTTCAACCCCAGCATGCGGATGAGCGGCCGCAGGCTGATGCCGTTGACGAACAGGGTCATCAGGACGAACCCGGTGGTGGCGACAGCGATGAACTGGCGCGCCTCTTCGGGCACGCCCGTCTGCTCGGTCACCGCCAGCGCCAGCGCCAGCGACACGGCGCCGCGCAAGCCGCCCCACAGCATCACGACCTTGTAGGGATTGCTGACCTTGGTGCCCAGCCGGGTCAGGCCCAGCAGCGGCAGCAAGCCGAACACCACGATGCCGCGCGCGACCAGGGTCACGACGAACACCACGCCGACCAGCACCAGTTCCTGCCAATCGGCGGCCGCCATGAGCTTGGGAATCAGCATGGCGGCAAACAGGAAAATGAGCGAATTGGCCCAGAAGCCGAACTGCTCCCAGGCGCTGGCCAGATGTTCGAAGGTCGTGGGCGACATGCGCGTGCGGCCGGTCGATCCCACCACCAGCCCCGCGATCACCGTGGCGACCACGCCCGAGACGTTCAGGTAATGCTCGGAGATGAAGAAGGACAGGTAGGCCAGCGTCAGGGTCAGCGTGATCTCGGCCGTGGGAAAACCGCGCAACCAGGCGAACAGGAAGCAGGCCAGCCGCCCCATGGCAAACCCCGCCAGCCCGCCGCCGATGAAGTGCACGAGGAAGTCGTTGAAGATGCCGCTGACGGACAACTCGCCCCTGCCGCTCAGTACGGCCAGCAGCACGGAGTACAGCGCGATGGAGGCCGCGTCGTTGAAGAGGCTTTCGCCCTCGACCAGGGTGGTCAGCCGCTTGGGCGCGCCCACTTCGCGGAAAATGCCGACCACGGCCACCGGGTCCGTCGTCGCCACGATGGCGCCCAGCAGCAGGCACACCACCAGCCCGTAGGGCGAGACCGCATCGAGCGTCACGCCGACCACCACCGTGCAGACGACCACCGCCACGATGGCCATCATCAAGATGGGACCGATGTCGTCCATCAATCGACGCACGTTCATCGCCAGCGCGGTCTCGAAGAGCAGCACGGGCAGAAATACCATCAGGAAGGTCTCGGACGAGATCTCGAAGCTTTCCAGCGAATCGAGGAAGTCGCCGATCCAGGCGGGCGCCCAGCCATGAACGTGAATGATGATGCCAAGCAGACAGCCAACGATCGCGAGCAGCACGGAATAGGGCAGCTTGACGCGGCCGGCCAGGGGCGGCATGAAGCAGACCAGCGTGAGCAGGCCCGCAAGACCAAATACGAGAAAACCAACATCCATGGGTGACGCCGCGTCCCATTCTTAAAGCGTGTGGAAGGTTTCGCAAGAATAGCGGCTTTTTTCGGATGCCTGCCGTCAGCGTCTGACGGGAATCGTGGAGAATGCACGTTTCGTTACCCCAAGGGACGCTTGCGAAACGCGCCGCGCCATGTTTTTTGGGTAATGTGGCATCACGCAAATTCTGCAGGAGCGGCTCGTGGCTCGCATCCATACCCTGACCCGGCGCCATGACGCGCCCGCGATGCTCGTCCAATTGACCGATAGCCATCTGTTCGGCGAGCCCGACACTTCGATGCTGGGCGTCGATACCGACGCCAGCCTGCGCGCGGTCCTGCGCCAGATCGAGGCCGACGGCAAGCATCCCGACCTGTTGCTTGCCACGGGCGACCTGTCGCAGGACGGCGAAGCCGCGAGCTACCGGCGCTTTGCGCGCATCCTGTCCGAATCCGGCGCGCTGGAGCGCGCCACCATCCGCTGCCTGCCCGGCAATCACGATCAGCCGTCAGTGCTGCGACAGGAGCTCTCCGAATGGTCGATGCCCGTGACCGACGTGGGCGCGTGGCGCGTCATTGCGCTGGACACCACGGTGCCCGGCTCGAACGCGGGGCACCTGCCGCCCAGTGAACTCGATATGCTGGAGGCCGCGCTGGCCCAGGCGCCCGATCGCCACACGCTGGTGGCCATGCACCACAACCCGATGCAGATCGACAGCCATTGGCACGACTCGATGATGATCGACAACCCGCAGGCGCTCTTCAAGCTGCTGGCCCGCTGGCCGCAGGTGCGGGTGCTGCTGTGGGGGCATGTGCATCATGAGTTCGACCGCCGCCGGCACAACCTGCGCATGCTGGCCACGCCGTCGACCTGCTTCCAGTTCAGCATCCGCGACGGCAAGCACATCGTGGACAACATGGCGCCGGGCTACCGGTGGATCAAGCTCTATCAGGACGGTTCGATGGCCACGGGCGTGCGCCGCGTGCAGGACGCGCTGTGGCACACGGCGCTGGCGGCGCCGGAGAACGCCCGCGCGGCGTAATGCCTGCGCCAGGCAATTCCCATGCAGGGTCGCGTGTGAAGCGTGGCGTGTGAAGCGATTCGCATGACGCGATGCGCGCCGAGCGCGCATAAAAAACGGGGCACCGATATGCTAGGTGCCCCGCAAGCATCCGTCTCATAGGGGAGGGGAAAGAGGAGAAGCCGAGACGGATGACAAGACTGCCAACCTAAGTTCGCGGTCTACATGAAGTTAGGCGGCGCCATCCCCATTAAGTTTCGAAGAAGTCCGAAAATTCGCCGCGAATTTGTATCAATTTATTGGTCCACCAGCGCGCGTCCGCAAAAGAAAAGGCCGCGAACTTCGCGGCCTTCCGAGGCGATAGCGGGCGTGATGCGAAATCAGGCGGCGAGGTTGCCGCGCATCTTCTTGAGCGCGGCGGCTTCAATCTGGCGGATGCGTTCCGCCGAGACGCCGAATTCCTGCGCTAGCTCGTGCAGCGTCGCGCCGCCATCATCCTGCAGCCAGCGGGCCTCGACGATCCGGCGCGAGCGGGCATCCAGCGCATCGAGCGCGCCGGTCAGGCCCGCGCTTTGCAGGCGGTCGCGCGCGGCGCGTTCCAGCACACGCGTGGGTTCCTGGCGGCCTTCATCGGACAGATAGGCGATGGGCGCGTAGCTGTCATCGTCATCGTCCTGGTTTTCCAGCGACATATCGCGGCCGGACATGCGGACTTCCATCTCGCTCACGTCTTCGTGGCGCACGTTCAACTCGCGGGCGATATGGTCGACCTGTTCCGGATCCAGGGTCTGGCCGTCGGGACGCATGCTGCGCAGGTTGAAGAACAGCTTGCGCTGGGCCTTGGTGGTCGCCACCTTGACCAACCGCCAGTTGCGGATGATGTACTCGTGGATCTCGGCCTTGATCCAGTGGACGGCGAAGGACACCAGGCGCACGCCGCGCTCGGGGTCGAAGCGCTTGACGGCCTTCATCAGGCCGACGTTGCCTTCCTGGATGAGGTCGGCGTGGGGCAGGCCATAACCCAGGTATTGCCGGGCCACCGAGACGACGAGGCGCAGGTGCGACAGGATCAGCTCGCGGGCGGCGCCCAGGTCTTCTTGGTCGCGCAGGCGGCGGCCAAGCTCCGTTTCACGCTCCGCGGACAGCACCGGCAGGCGGTTGACCGCGGAAATGTACGCGTCGATCGTGCCCAGAGCGCCCGGATTGGCAATGGCCAACGCCAGAGCGTTGCCGGAAGCGGTCAACGAGGTACTGGGTTGCTTCATAGCGGGGGTCTCCGGATGGCGAAGAGATAAAGACATGAATTCGATGTTAGCACTCAAGTATTGGGAGTGCTAATTCGACTGTTGCGGCGCGTCAAAGTTTCCTTTGACAGAACGCGTCCCCATTTATTTTACGGCGTGCCGTCACCAGCCCAGTTGCTTGAGACCATCAACGGTGGCCTGGCCATCCGGGCGGATGAAAAGCGCGCCGCGGGGATCCATGAACACCTGGTAGCGGGCGCCGTCGAACAACGGCATGTAGGCGCCGCTGCCGAATTGGACATCGACGAAGGGGAACCAGTTCGGAAAACTTTTCTTCAGTGAACCGAGATCCGGCGCGGGCCAATCGTCAAGCGGATGCACGGAGCGGGTGGCCGTGGCTTCACGCGCCGCGTCGCTGTAGCGACCCGACAGGCGCTCCAACCGGTACAGCGGCGGCACGCCCGCCATCAGGGCCGGCAGTTTCCAGCGCACGACGCGGGCGTCGATCTGCCATTGATCGCCGTACAGGACGTATTGCCTGGTGCCGATCGCCGGCGCGCTGGCATTGACCTCGAATTGGCCCTCTGCCTGCTGGCGGACGTCGATTCGCGCCACCGGTTCGTCGGTCGTGAGTCGGACGAACTGCACCAGCGACAGCGCGAGCAGGCCGGACACGCACCCCAGGCACACCAGCAGCAGTCCGCACGCCCGGCGGACGGGCCGGAACTGGAACATGCGGCGGCCGCGCTCGTCGCGTGGCCCCCCGCGTCCCAGCAGCATGACGATGCCGGGCAGCAAGACGATGACGGCGCCCAGCAGGATCCAGGCGAAGGGAGCGATTCCGTTGATCAAATGAGGCGTTCCTATTCAAGCCGAGGGGCTTGCGGCGCGGCGGGCGCAGGAAGCCGCCACCCGCCGCGGCAGGCTCCCCAGTATAGAAGCGCGCCCTCAGGCGGCCGGTTTTCCAAGCCGCTCGACGTGAAACCGGATGTGATCCTCGATGAACGTCGAGATGAAGTAATAGCCATGGTCATAGCCGGACTGGCGACGCAGTGTGAGCGGCTGGCCGGCGGCGGCGCAGGCTGCCTCGAACACCTCGGGATACAACTGCTCGGCCAGGAATTGATCGGCGTCGCCCTGGTCGATCAGGATGCCGCCGGGGAACGGCTGCTTCGATCCGCGCATCAGGGCCGACGCGTCATAGGCCGCCCAGTCCTGGACGTCGGCGCCCAGGTATGCGCCGAACGCCTTCTTGCCCCACGGGCACTGGCTGGGCGCCGCGATCGGCGCGAAGGCGGAGACGGACTTGAACTTGTCCGGGTTGCGCAGCGCCAGGACGAGGGCGCCATGGCCGCCCATGGAGTGGCCGAAGATGCCGGTGCGCGACGCGTCGCCCGGCAGCGTGCCGCCCGTGACGATGCCGTGCAGTTCGCGGGTCACGTAGCTGTCCATGCGGTAGTGCTCGCGCCACGCCGGCGTGGTGGCGTCCACGTAGAAACCGGCGCCCGTGCCCAGGTCCCAGCTTTCGTCTTCGCCGGGCACCCCCGCGCCGCGCGGGCTGGTGTCGGGCGCGACCAGCATGACGCCAAGCTCGGCGGCCAGGCGCTGGGCGCCCGCCTTGATCATGAAGGTCTCTTCGGTGCAGGTCAGGCCCGCCAGGTAGAACAGCACCGGGACCGGCCCGTTCTCGGCCTGGGGCGGCAGGTAGACCGAAAACCGCATGGGCAGGCCGATTTCCGTGGAATCGTGGCGGTAATAGCGCTGCGTGCCGCCGAAGCACCGATGCTGCGAGATGAGTTCCAGGGACACGGCCATTGGCTTTCTCCGGTGTAGAGGTGGAAAAACGTCGGCGGGTTAGGGGATATCCATGGTGCGACGTTCCGTCGCCGAATGTTAACCTGCCCCTCAATGAGCGCTCGCGACAAAAAAAATGCCATACCGCGCCCAGATTGTGATCACGGGACTTGACCAGCGCCCACCGTGGCACTATTTATATACCGTGAGCGAAGACAAACCGTTCTTCCTGATACGCAAGCCCTGACACTATGGCCCGTCTGCCCCGCCTGTATGCCCCTGGGCTGCCCCAACTGGTGCAGGCCAACTTTATTCAGCCATTGGCAGCGCCATCGCAACCCGCGCCCGCCGATATCCTGAATCAGCTTGCCATGTGGCTGGGCGAATCGGCCCAGCGCCACCGCGTGTCGGTGCACGGCTGGCTTCTTGCCAACGACCGCATCCTGCTTCTGGCCACGCCGGCGGACGAAGAAGGCCTGCCGCGCCTGATGCAGACGCTGGGCCGCAACCTGGCGGCGCGGCTGCGCGGCGGCCGGGTGTTCGCGGGCCGCTACCGATCGGCGCTGCTGGAACCGGGCGCCTGGGTGCTGCCGGCGCTGGTCTGGCTGGAAACCTACCCCGTGCGCAGCGGCGCATCGCAGGACCCCGACTCCTGGCCGTGGTCATCCGCGTCCAGCCATACGGGCAATACCTCGGCGGCGCCGGCGCAGTGGCAGTCCGATCACGCCGATTACTGGGCCTGCGGCAACACGCCGTTCGACCGCCAGGCCAATTACCGCAAGCGGCTGCAGGACGGGTTGTCGCGAGAGGAAACGCAGCGCATCGACCAGGCGGTTTCCGGCCAGTGGGCGCTGGGCGGCCCGAGCTTCATTGCCAGCCTTGCCCATACCGCCAGTCGGCGCGTGGCGCCGGGACAGCGCGGCAGGCCGCGCAAGAAGCCTGCCGCGGCGTCGGCGGACACCGAATCTGGCCCGTCCTCGCCGACGACCTCCACGCCGCCCACCCATTCCTGATCCTTTCAACCCGCCGCGATGGCGGGTTTTGTTTTTGGGGCTGATTCACGCCTTGGCGCCGCGCGGCTCGCGCCGCATGATGTGCAGTTTTCGCCACAAAGCGGGTTGATCCGACGCTGCAAATCACCACATTTAAATGGGGACGCATAAACGGGTTTTTGTGCGATTTTGGTGCGCCGGCGTTGGCAGCCAAAGACCCCACCCGTGCAAGCCCACAATTGGCGCGGATCTTGTTATGTCCCCATATTAATGCACTATAACAGCGCACTGAAATTATTAGGGTCATACCCCGTTTGTTTCTGTTGCACCCTACTCGCTGCGGGGGTATTGTCCGTCTCCTGCACTGCAACATTACGACGCAGGCCCACTGCGGAGCGCGCCATGCCCCAAATTACCCCGACCGAATCCTGTCCCACCCCCAAGGCGACCCCCATCGATGCCACGCGCATCGGCCTGCCTTCGGCCCAGGGCCTGTACAACCCCAAGAACGAACATGATGCCTGCGGCGTCGGCTTTGTGGCCCACATCAAGGGCAAGAAAAGCCACGCGATCATCCAGCAGGGCCTGAAGATCCTGGAAAACCTGGACCACCGCGGCGCGGTCGGCGCGGACAAGCTCATGGGCGACGGCGCGGGCATCCTGATCCAGATCCCCGACACGCTCTACCGCGACGAACTGAGCCAGCAAGGCATCATCCTGCCCCCGCCCGGCGAGTACGGCGTTGCCATGGTGTTCCTGCCCAAGGAAACCGCCTCGCGCCTGGCCTGTGAGCAGGAACTCGAGCGCTCCGTGCGCGCCGAAGGCCAGGTCGTCCTGGGTTGGCGCGACGTGCCGGTGGACGTCGACATGCCCATGTCGCCCACCGTGCGCGACTGCGAACCCGTGATCCGCCAGCTTTTCATCGGCCGCGGCGCCGACGTGATGGTGCCCGACGCGCTGGAACGCAAGCTGTACGTCATCCGCAAGACCGCCAGCCACGCCATCCAGAACATGCACCTGGCGCACGGCAAGGAATACTTCGTGCCCTCGGCCTCGGTGCGCACCGTGGTCTACAAGGGCCTGCTGCTGGCCGACCAGGTCGGCCGCTACTACCGCGACCTGGCCGATACCCGCACGGTGTCCGCCCTGGCGCTGGTCCACCAGCGTTTCTCGACCAACACGTTCCCCGCCTGGCCGCTCGCCCACCCGTACCGCATGATCGCCCACAACGGCGAAATCAACACGGTCAAGGGCAACTTCAACTGGCTGCGCGCCCGCGAAGGCATGATGCAGTCGGCCGTGCTGGGCGAGGACCTGAAGAAGCTGTATCCCATCGTCTATGAAGGCCAGTCGGACACCGCCACGTTCGACAACTGCCTGGAACTGCTGGTGAATTCGGGCTATTCGCTGGCCCACGCCATGATGATGATGATCCCGGAAGCCTGGGAACAGCACACGCAGATGGACGAAAGCCGCCGCGCGTTCTACGAATATCACGCCGCCATGATGGAGCCGTGGGACGGCCCGGCCGCGGTCGCGTTCACCGACGGCCGCCAGATCGGCGCCACGCTGGACCGCAACGGCCTGCGTCCCGCCCGCTACCTGGTCACCGATGACGACATGGTCATCCTGGCCTCCGAAGCCGGCACGCTGTCGATCCCCGAGAATCGCATCGTCAAGAAGTGGCGCCTGCAGCCGGGCAAGATGTTCCTGATCGACCTGGAACAGGGCCGCATCATCGACGACGCCGAGATCAAGCTGCAACTGGCCAACAGCCGCCCGTACCGTCAGTGGATCGAGCGCCTGCAGATCAAGCTGGAATCGCTGCCCGCCCCGCGCCAGGTGGCCGTGGCGACGCAATCGGCCGTGTCGCTGCTGGACCGCCAGCAGGCCTTCGGCTGGACCCAGGAAGACTACAAGTTCATCCTGGAGCCCATGGCGTCCAGCGGTGAAGAAGTCATCGGCTCGATGGGCAACGACGCGCCGCTGGCCGTGCTGTCGGACCGCGCCAAGCCGTTCTACAACTACTTCCGCCAGTTGTTCGCGCAGGTCACGAACCCGCCCATCGACCCCATCCGCGAACAGCTGGTGATGTCGCTGGTGTCCTTCATCGGCCCCAAGCCGAACCTGCTGGACATCAACAACGTCAACCCGCCGCTGCGCCTGGAAGTCTCCCAGCCGGTGCTGGATTTCGCCGCGATGGCGCAGATCCGCGACATCGACCAGGTCACGGGCAAGAAATTCCGCAGCTTCGAACTGGACATCACGTATCCCGCCGCCTGGGGTCCCGAGGGCATCGAAGCCCGCGTGGCGGCCCTGTGCGCGCGCGCCGTCGATGCGGTGCGCAGCGGCTACAACATCCTGATCGTGTCGGACCGCTTGGTCGACAGCGAGCGCGTGGCCATCCCCGCGCTGCTGGCCACCTCGGCCGTGCACCAGCACCTGATCCGCGCCGGCCTGCGCACCAATACCGGCCTGGTCGTGGAAACCGGCTCGGCCCGCGAAGTGCACCACTTCGCGCTGCTGGGCGGCTACGGCGCCGAAGCCATTCACCCCTACCTGGCGCTCGAATCGCTGGGCAAGATGAATGACCCCGAAAAGGCCGTGAAGAACTACATCAAGGCGATCGGCAAGGGCCTGAACAAGGTCATGTCCAAGATGGGCATTTCCACGTACATGTCCTACACCGGCGCGCAGATCTTCGAAGCCGTGGGCCTGCAGAGCGCCCTGGTGAACAAGTACTTCACCGGCACCGCGTCCAACATCGAAGGCATCGGCATCTTCCAGGTGGCCGAAGAAGCGCTGCGCCAGCATCGCGCCGCGTTCAGCGCCGACCCGGTGCTGGCCAACGACCTGGACGCCGGCGGCGAATACGCCTACCGCGTCCGCGGCGAAGAGCACATGTGGACGCCGGACTCGATCGCCAAGCTGCAGCATGCTTCGCGCGCCAACAACTACCGCACGTACAAGGAGTACGCGCAGATCATCAACGACCAGAGCCGCCGCCACATGACGCTGCGCGGCCTGTTCGAATTCCGCTTCGAGCCGTCGCGCGCCATTCCGCTGGACGACGTCGAGCCCGCCAAGGAAATCGTCAAGCGCTTTGCCACCGGCGCCATGTCGCTGGGGTCGATCTCGACCGAAGCCCACTCGGTGCTGGCCATCGCCATGAACCGCATCGGCGGCAAGTCCAACACGGGCGAAGGCGGCGAAGACGAACTGCGCTACCGCGCCGAAATGCGCGAAGGCAAGAGCACCATCAAGGACGGCGACACGCTGGCCTCGGTGCTGGGTTCGGACCGCATCGAAGCCGACGTCGCGCTCAAGAAGGGCGACTCGCTGCGCTCGAAGATCAAGCAGGTGGCGTCGGGCCGTTTCGGCGTGACCGCCGAATACCTGTCGTCCGCCGACCAGATCCAGATCAAGATGGCGCAGGGCGCCAAGCCCGGCGAAGGCGGCCAGCTGCCCGGCCACAAGGTGTCGGAATACATCGCCAAGCTGCGCTATTCGGTGCCGGGCGTGGGCCTGATCTCGCCCCCGCCGCACCACGACATCTACTCGATCGAAGACCTGGCGCAGCTCATCCACGACCTGAAGAACGTCAATTCCAAGGCCTCGATCTCGGTCAAGCTGGTATCCGAAGTGGGCGTGGGCACGGTGGCCGCGGGCGTGGCCAAGGCCAAGGCCGACCACGTCGTGATCGCCGGCCATGACGGCGGCACGGGCGCCTCGCCGGTGTCGTCCATCAAGCACGTGGGCACGCCCTGGGAACTGGGCCTGGCCGAAACGCAGCAGACCCTGGTGCTGAACCGCCTGCGCAGCCGCATCCGCGTGCAGGCCGACGGCCAGATGAAGACCGGCCGCGACGTCGTCATCGGCGCGCTGCTGGGCGCCGACGAATTCGGCTTCGCGACGGCTCCGCTGGTCGTCGAAGGCTGCATCATGATGCGCAAGTGCCACCTGAACACCTGCCCGGTGGGCGTGGCCACGCAAGACCCCGTCCTGCGCAAGAAATTCCAGGGCAAGCCCGAACACGTCGTGAACTTCTTCTTCTTCATCGCCGAGGAAGTGCGCGAAATCATGGCCCAGCTGGGCATCCGCAAGTTCGACGACCTGATCGGCCGCGCCGACCTGCTCGACATGCGCTCGGGCGTCGAACACTGGAAGGCGCAGGGCCTGGACTTCACCCGCGTGTTCCACCAGACGCAGTCGGACGCCGAAGTGCACCAGACCGAAGAGCAGGACCACGGCCTGGCGGGCGCGCTGGACCACCTGCTGATCGAGCGCAGCAAGCCCGCGCTGGAACGCGGCGAGAAGGTGTCGTTCATCGTGCCGGTGCGCAACCGCAACCGCACCATCGGCGCCATGCTGTCCGGCGCCGTGGCCGCGCGCTACGGTCACGACGGCCTGCCCGACGACACCATCCACATCCAGTGCAACGGCACCGCCGGCCAGAGCTTCGGCGCGTTCCTCGCGCACGGCATCACCATGGACCTGGTGGGCGAAGGCAACGACTACGTCGGCAAGGGCCTGTCGGGCGGCCGCATCATCGTGCGCTCGCCCAACGACTTCCGCGGTTTCGGCCCCGACCACATCATCGCCGGCAATACCGTGCTGTACGGCGCGCTGGCGGGTGAAGCGTTCTTCAACGGCGTGGCCGGCGAACGCTTCGCGGTGCGCAACTCGGGCGCGGCGACCGTGGTCGAAGGCACGGGCGACCACGGCTGCGAATACATGACCGGCGGCACCGTCGTCGTGCTGGGCGCCACGGGCCGCAACTTCGCGGCGGGCATGTCCGGCGGCGTGGCCTACGTCTGGGATCCGGACCGCACGCTCAAGCATCGCGTGAACCTGTCCATGGTGGAACTGGAATCCGTGGTGCCGCATGCCGAACAGCAGTCGCAGAACAACATCGACATCTGGCACAGCGCACAGCGCGGCGGCGAGCGCGAGACGGACGAGACGATCCTGCGCCGCCTGGTGGAAGACCACTTCCGCTACACCGGCAGCTACCGCGCCCGCGAAATCCTGGGCGACTGGGAAGCCTCGCGCGGCAAATTCGTGAAGATCATGCCGACGGACTACCGCCGTGCATTGGGTGAAATGTGGCGTGCAGCCAACCCGCAACAACTGGCTGCGTGAGGGATACCATGGGAAAGATCACTGGCTTTATGGAATACCAGCGCCTGCAGGAGGCCTCCGAGGCCCCGCAGAAGCGGCTGAAGAACTGGCGCGAATTCGTGCTGCACCTGACCGACGACCAGGCCAAGCAGCAGGCGGCGCGCTGCATGGACTGCGGCATCCCGTTCTGCAACAACGGCTGCCCGGTCAACAACATCATCCCGGACTGGAATGACCTGGTGTACAAGCAGGACTGGCGCCGCGCGCTGGACGTGCTGCACTCCACCAACAATTTTCCGGAGTTCACGGGCCGCATCTGCCCGGCGCCGTGCGAAGCCGCCTGTACCTTGAACATCAACAGCGACGCCGTGGGCATCAAGTCCATCGAGCACGCGATCATCGACAAGGGCTGGGCCGAAGGCTGGGTCGCGCCGCAAGTGCCGGCGCGCAAGACGGGCAAGAAGGTCGCCGTCGTGGGCTCCGGCCCCGCCGGCATGGCGTGCGCGCAGCAGTTGGCGCGCGCGGGCCACTCCGTGACCCTCTTTGAAAAGAGCGACCGCATCGGCGGCCTGCTGCGCTACGGCATCCCCGATTTCAAGCTCGAAAAGCACCAGATCGACCGCCGCATCTCGCAGATGGAAGCCGAGGGCGTGGAATTCGCGCCGTCGACCTACGTCGGCAATCCGAAGGATCCGGTGGCCGATGGCCTGACCGTGCGCACCCCGCAATCGCTGATGGCCGAGTTCGACGCCGTCGTGATGAGCGGCGGTTCGGAAACGCCGCGCGACCTGCCGGTGCCGGGCCGCGAGCTCGAAGGCGTGTACTTCGCCATGGACTTCCTGCGCCAGCAGAACAAGGCCGTGGCGGGCGACCGCCTGGCCAACCAGACGCTGGCCAAGGGCAAGCATGTCGTGGTCATCGGCGGCGGCGACACGGGTTCCGACTGCGTCGGCACCAGCAACCGCCATGGCGCGGCCTCGGTCACGCAGTTCGAACTGATGCCCCAGCCGCCCGAGTCCGAGAACAAGGCCATGACCTGGCCCTACTGGCCGCTGAAGATGCGCACCTCGTCCTCGCACGAGGAAGGCTGCGATCGCGACTGGTCCGTGACCACCAAGCTGCTCAAGGGCGCCAACGGCAAGGTCGAGAAACTGGTCGGCGCGCGCGTCGAGTGGTTCAAGGACGAGGCCACCGGCCAGATGAAGATGCGCGAGGTCGAAGGCTCCGAGTTCGAGATCAAGGCGGACCTGGTGCTGCTGGCCATGGGTTTCGTGTCGCCGGTGCAGAACGTGCTGGACGCGTTCGGCGTGGATCGCGATGGCCGCGGCAACGTGCGCGCCAACACCGACGACTACCGCACCAACGTGGAAAAGGTCTTCGCCGCCGGCGACATGCGCCGCGGCCAGTCCCTGGTGGTGTGGGCCATCCGCGAAGGCCGCCAGTGCGCCCGTTCGGTCGACGCCTACCTCATGGGCAGCAGCGACCTGCCGCGCTGACAGCGCCCCGCTTCATCAACGCCGCCGAGCGCCCCGCGCCGGCGGCGTTTTTTTTTGCGCGCCGGCTGGACTGACCCGCGTGTTGCGGCATAACCACTTTTTGAAAGCGGTCTTTTCAAGATTTGACACACGTCAAGTTGGGGGACGGGGCGGTCTGCGAATCTGTCGGCTCACCCCCACGGAAAGATCGGAGAAGAAAATGTTTTCGCTGAATGGGCGTATCCGCGCCACCGCCATTGCCGGTTTGATCGCTGCCGGCGCATTTGCCGCCCCCGCCCATGCCCACGAAGCCGGCGACGTGCTGTTCCGCGTCGGCGTGACGCAAGTGCGCCCCTCGCAGAACAATGGCTCGGTGCTGGATGGCGCCGTGAAGCTGGATGTGAGCAACAACGTGCGCCCCAGCTTCACCCTGGCCTACATGGCCACCCGCAACATCGGCATCGAGCTGCTGGGCGCCTGGCCGTTCCAGCATGACGTCAGCGGCAGCGGCGGCCTGGGCAAGATCGGCTCCACCAAGCAGCTTCCCCCCACGCTGAGCCTGCAATGGCACATCCTGCCCGACAGCATGATCCAGCCCTACATCGGCGTCGGCATCAACTACACGCACTTCTTCGACACCAAGGCCGAAGGCGCGCTCAAGGGCTCGGACCTGAAGCTGGGCGACTCCTGGGGCGTGGCGGCGCAACTGGGCGCGGACATCAAGATCAATGACCGCTGGTTCATGAACGCCGACATCCGCTACATCGACATCAAGTCCAAGGTGAAGCTGGACGGCGAACGTGTCGGCACCGCGCGGATCGACCCGTGGGTGGCCACGGTGGGCGTCGGCTACCGCTTCTGAGTGCGGCGCTGGACGATGCGCGCGGACACCGCGCGCATCGATTCATTCCTGCGGCGCCTGCAGCCGGCTACGCAGGGCCTGCAATGCGGGCGTGTCATCGTCGGCGCGCCACACAAGCTGGGTCAGCGCCTGCCCATGCGGTCCGGACAGGGCGCCCACGCGCACCGTGTTCTCCGCCCCCAGCACCGCCAGTACCGACCGCGGCACGATCGCCACGCCCGTTCCCGCGGCCACGCACGCCACGATGGCGTGATACGACGCAAACTCCATCACCTTGCCGGGCGCGATGCCCTCCTGGTTCAGCCACGATTCCAGGATGCGCCGGTATGAGCACCCCGCCGCGAACGCGATGACGCTGCGGCTGCCCAGGTCCTTCGCGCCGCCGATCGGATCCCAGGCCAGCGGCGAGATCAGCGCGAGTTCCTCCTTGAAGGCATCCATCGTCGCCAGGCCGTCCGCCGCAAAGGGCTGCGCGACAAAGGCGGCCTCGATCTCGTAATTGCGGACCTTGGCGGCCAGGGCGCCCGAGGTGCCGGTGACCAGTTCGATGCGCACCTGCGGCCACGCCGCGTGATAGGCCGCCAGGATGGGCGGCAGGCGGGCGGCGGCCGTGCTTTCCATGGTGCCGATGCGCAAGACGCCCTGCAGCGCGCCTTCGCGCACCGCGGACTGGGCCTCGTCGGACAGGCGCAGCAGCCGGTCCGCGTAGGAGAGCAGCACGCGCCCCTGGTCCGACAGCACCAGGCGGCGGTTCTGGCGCCGAAAGAGCGGCGTTCCCAGCGAGGTTTCCAGCTGCTTGAGCCGGGTCGACACATTGGACTGCACCCGGTTCAGGTGCGCGGCGGCGCGCGCCACGCCGCCCTGGTCCGCCACGGTCTTGAATATCTGCAGCGCGTCGAGGTCCAAGTTTCTCATTTTGGGAACTCACGTTCTTAATAATTCACTATTCAAGATATTAGTACAGCCGTAGAGTGGGGCCATGTCAACGCCTGCTTACCCTTCCCTCGACCCCACCGCCAGCGCCGCGCGCCTGGCGTGGCCCGCCGCCCTTGCGCTGGCGGCCGCCATGGGCATCGGCCGTTTCGCCTTCACGCCGGTATGGCCGCTGATGGCGCAGGAGTCCGGGCTGTCGCTCGCGCAGGGCGGCTGGATGGCGTCGGCCAACTATGCCGGCTACCTGCTCGGCGCGCTGGCCGCGATCGCCTGGCCCGTGCGCCGGTTGCGCGCGACGCTGGCGGCCAGCCTGGCCGCCGTCGCGGCGCTGACGCTGGCCATGCCGCTGCTGGACAGCGTGGCGGGCTGGTCGATGCTGCGGCTGGCCGCCGGATATGCCAGCGCCAGCGCCTTCATCTGCGTGGCGGCCTGGCGCCCGGTTCCTCCCGGAGACCCGCGCGAGCCCTCCGCGTCGGCCGTGACGTACGCAGGCGTGGGCGCCGGGATCGCGCTGACGGGGCTGGCCTGCCTGGTCCTCATGGCCTGGGGCGCGAGCGCCAACCTGACCTGGATCGTGCTGGGCGCGCTGGCCTTGGCGCTGTCGGCGGCGGCCTGGCCCGGCCTGAGCCGGCAGGCGCCCCCGGTCCGGCGTGCCGCCACGGGCGCTCCGTCCACCCGACTGCCGCACGGCATCGCCGCGCTGTCGCTGCACTATGGCGTCTTCGGCGTCGGTTACATCATTCCCGCCACCTTCCTGCCGGCGATGGCCAAGGAGATCCTGCCCGACCCGGCCATCTTCGGCTGGGCCTGGCCCCTCTTCGGCCTGGCGGCAGCGCTGTCCTGCCTGCTGGTGCCCCGCCTGGCGCGCGGCCGCGACGACCGGCAGGTCTGGCGCGGCGCGCAGGCCCTGATGGCCGCCGGCATGCTGGCGGTGGCCCTGTGGCATCACATTGCCGCCGTGATCCTGGCGGCACTCCTGGTCGGGGGCACGTTCATGGTGATCACGCAGGCGGGCATGCTGACCGCCCGGCGCCTGTCGGGCGCGGCGGCCCCGCGCGCGGCCGCCATCATGACGGCGGCCTTCGCGGCGGGACAGATCCTGGGACCGCTGCTGGCGTCGTGGGCGGAGCACTGGGGCGCGGGGCTGCCGCAGGTGCTGGCGGGCAGCGCGGCTCTGCTGGCCGCGTCGGCCTGGGGATTGGGAAAAGTCACGACAGATGGCAATGGCGCTGGGCATAATGCCATCGGCCCTTCGGGCCCATCACACAGCAATTAGAAAGCAGGAAGAGGAGTCCCCAGCATGAAAGCATTGCGCCCCCTGATCGCCGCCCTCGCGGCCGCCACCGCCTTCGCAGGCGCCGCCCAGGCCCAGACCGGCGACTGGCCCGCCAAACCCGTAACCATGATCGTGCCCTACGCGCCGGGCGGCTTTGCCGACACCCGCGTGCGCCTTTTGGCGCGCAAACTGGGCGAATCGCTGGGCCAGCCCATCGTGGTGGAAAACAAGGCGGGCGCGGGCGGCGTGGTCGGCACCAACCTCATCGCCAAGGCGGCCCCGGACGGTTACACCATCGGCACGGGCAACCTGGCCCCCATGGCGGTCAACCCGTCCTTGATGAAGGAAATGCCCTACAACCCGCAAAAGGACCTGGCCCCGATCATCCTGATCGAAAACAGCCCGCTGGTCCTGAGCGTGAACAATGAACTGCCGGTCAAGACGCTGGCCGACCTGATCGCGCTGGCCAAGAAGGAACCCGGCAAGCTGACCTTCGGTTCGTCCGGCGTGGGCGGCGCGCACCACCTGTCGGGCGAGATGTTCCGTGAACAAGCCAAGATCGACATCGTCCACGTCCCCTATAAAGGCGGCAGCCTGGCCGCCACCGACCTGATGGGCGGCCACATCGCCATGATGTTCGAAATGGGCTATTCCGCGTTGCCCGCCATCCAGGGCAAGAAGATCCACCCCATCGCCGTCACGTCCGCCAAGCGCCTGGCCGTGCTGCCCGACGTGCCGACCATGGCCGAATCCGGCCTGCCGGGTTTCGAGTCGTACAACTGGCAGGGCATCGTCGCGCCCGCCGGCACGCCCGCGCCGATCATCGCCAGGCTCAACGCCGAGTTCAACCGCATCCTGAAGGATCCGGATGTGCAGAAGGCGATTGCCGATACGGGCAGCCAGGCCGGCGGCGGCACGCCCGAGGAGTTCGCCGCGTTCATCAAGAACGAAAGCGAAAAGTGGGCGCACGTCATCAAGGCTGGAAACATCCAGCTTCAATAACCTCCCAGGAGTTTTCCCATGGCTACCCCTTTGATTGAATTGCTCAAGCTGGACCACCCCATCATCCAGGCGCCCATGGCGGGCGGCGCGACCACGGTGGAACTGGTGTCCGAGGCATCGAAGGCGGGCGCCCTGGGATCGCTGGGCGCGGCCTACCTGAGTGGCGAACAGATCGAGGCGGCGGCCAGCGCGATCCGCGCGCGCACGGACCGCCCGTTTGCCATCAATCTGTTCGCCCCCGTGCCGCAGGAAGCCGCGACCGGCGACGGCGCGCGGATGCTCGCCCTGATGGCGCGCTACCACGCGCAACTGGGCCTGCCCGCGCCGCAAGCCCCCGGGCCGCAGGCCGATCCGCTGCCGGAACAACTGGAGGCCACGCTGCGGGCGCGGCCAGCCGTCCTGAGCTTCGCCTTCGGCCGCCTGCCGGCCGCGACGCTGGCCCGCTGCCGTGAACTGGGCATCCTGACCATCGGCACGGCCACCACCGTCCGCGAGGCCCAGGTGCTGGAGCAGGACGGCGTGGACGCGGTCGTCGCGCAGGGCGCCGAGGCCGGCGGCCACCGCAGCACGTTCCTCGACGCCTTCGAGACGTCCATGATCGGGACCCTGGCCCTGGTGCCGCAGGTGGCGGATGCCGTCTCGATCCCGGTCATCGCGTCGGGCGGCATCATGGACGGGCGCGGCATTGCCGCCGCCCTGGCGCTGGGCGCCGACCTGGCGCAAATGGGGACGGCCTTCCTGACCACGGACGAATGCGGCATCAGCGACGCCTACAAGGCAGTCCTGCCCGCCTCCCGCTCCGAACAGTCCCGCGTGACCCGGGCCTTTTCCGGCCGCCCGGCCCGCGGCATCGCCAACGCCTTCATGCGGGACGCGGATGCGATCGCCGCGGACATCCTGCCGTATCCGCTGCAAAACGCGCTGACGCGGCCCATGCGGACCGCGGGCGGCAAAAGCGGCAACATCAACGTCCTGTCCCTGTGGGCCGGCCAGGGCGCGCCGCTGGCGCGGCGGGAAACCACGGCCAACCTGATCCAGCGCCTGGCCCGGGAAACCGAGGCCGCGCGGACGCGGCGCAACTGAATGGGTGTCTGATACCCGTGTGAGGTCGCCTATGCATGCGCCAGTGTTCCGGAGGGTGTCAGACACCGGACCGGCGGCGGCATCGCACAGGGAGCGGTCCGGGGATTGTTCCTGGAACCGAAAACACTGTTCCACGCACAGCCACTCGGATTGTGATTGCACAGCGTCGGGCTACAATGGCGCCTCGCCGCCGGGAGCCGATGCTCGAGCTCGTCCCCGGCATCTGAGTAACAGGGCGCTTCCCGACGCAGCCTGTCTTGCCCGCGCCGGCCAGGTTCTCTGTCCAGCGTGTCGACAGGACAGCGGGGCAAGCTCCGCCGCCGAAACTCCCTTTCGTTGCCCATGCCCGCTCAATCAAGCAGCACCCCGGAATTCGCCCTGCGCCTGGAAGGTGTGGCGCTAGGCTACGGTGATTTCACCGTCTTGCGCGACATTTCCATGGACGTCCGGGCAGGCCAGGTGGTGGCGGTCATGGGCGGTTCGGGTTCCGGCAAGACCACGCTGCTGCGCGCGGCGACCGGCCAGATCACCGCCCAGCAAGGCCGGGTGCTGGCATTCGACCAGGACATCGGCCAGACCTCGCGCACCGGCCTGCAGTCCCTGCGCAAGCGCATGGGCGTGCTGTTCCAGCAGGGCGCGCTGTTCACCGACCTGAACGTATTTGAAAACGTGGCCTTCCCGCTGCGTGAGCACACCAAGATCGACGAAGCCGAGCTCACCGACCGTGTGCTGGACAAGCTGGACGCCGTCGGCCTGCGCGCCGCCGCCCACCTGAAAGTGTCCGAGATTTCCGGCGGCATGGCCCGGCGCGTGGCGCTGGCGCGCGCCGTGGTGCTCGAGCCCGAACTCATCCTGTACGACGAGCCCTTCGCCGGGCTGGACCCGATCTCGCTGGGCATCACCGCCCGCCTGATCCGCAACCTGGCCGACCGCCTGGGCTGCGCCTCGGTGCTGATCACGCACGACGTGCAGGAATCCTTCGCCATCGCGGACCAGGTCTATCTGGTGGGCCGCGGCACGCTCGCCGCCGCCGGCACGCCGCAGACGCTGGCGGCCTCGCAGGACCCCTACGTGCAGCAATTCCTCAAGGGCCAACCCGACGGTCCCGTCGCGTTCCAGTATCCCGAGACGCCCGCCTTCCAGAAGTGGCTGTCCCAACAGAAAGGGCGCAAAGCATGAGCGGCTCCAACAACGCCATCGCCGTGCTGGGCCACTGGGTACGCTCCCGCGTCGCGGCCATCGGCTATTTCACCCGGTTCTTCGGCGCCATGCTGGCGCGCAGCGGCATCGCGCTGTCGCGGCCGCGCCTGGTGTCGCAGCAGGTCCATTTCATCGGCAATTATTCGCTGCTGATCATTGCCGTTTCCGGCATGTTCGTCGGCTTCGTGCTGGGCCTGCAGGGCTATTACACGCTGAACCGCTACGGCTCCGAAGAGGCGCTGGGCCTGCTGGTCGCCCTGTCGCTGGTGCGCGAGCTGGGGCCGGTGGTGACCGCGCTGCTCTTTGCGGGCCGCGCCGGCACCTCGCTCACGGCCGAAATCGGCCTGATGAAGGCGGGCGAACAATTGTCGGCCATGGAAGTCATGGCCGTGGACCCCATCCGCCGCGTGCTGGTGCCGCGCCTGTGGGGCGGCATCATCGCCATGCCCATCCTGGCGGCGGTGTTCTCCATGGTGGGCATCCTGGGCGGCTGGGTCGTGGGCGTGCTGCTCATCGGCGTGGACGCCGGCGCCTTCTGGTCGCAAATGCAAAACGGCGTCGACGTCTGGAAAGACGTCGCCAATGGCGTCATCAAGAGCGTGGTCTTCGGCGTCACGGTGACGCTGGTCGCGCTCTACGAGGGCTGGCAGGCCAAGCCCACCCCCGAAGGCGTCGCCCGCGCCACCACGCGCACCGTGGTCATGGGCTCGCTGGCGGTGCTCGGGCTGGACTTCCTGCTCACCGCCCTGATGTTTGGAAATTGATACGGATCGATCATGTCTCGCGAAAAAACCGACTTCTGGGTAGGCCTGTTCGTATTGCTGGGCGCGATCGCGCTGGCATTCCTGGCGTTGCGCGCCGGCAACTTGAGCACGTTTTCCTTTGCCCCGACCTATACGGTGACAGCCAACTTCGATAACGTAGGCGGCCTCAAGGTGCGCGCGCCGGTCAAGAGCGCCGGCGTGGTGGTGGGACGGGTCGCGGGCATCTCCTTTGACGACAAGACCTTCCAGGCGATCGTCTCGGTCAACCTGGAGACG
The DNA here is from genome assembly GCF_900156745.1 of Achromobacter sp. MFA1 R4. Taxonomy (NCBI): domain Bacteria; kingdom Pseudomonadati; phylum Pseudomonadota; class Betaproteobacteria; order Burkholderiales; family Alcaligenaceae; genus Achromobacter; species Achromobacter sp. MFA1 R4. The sequence continues at coordinate 1,881,204 of NZ_LT707065.1, forward strand.
GCCTACCAGTTCCCGAAGGACTCCTCGGCCGCCATCCTGACCTCGGGCCTGCTGGGCGAGCAGTATCTGGGCCTGACCGCCGGCAGCGAAGAAGAGAACTTTACCGACGGCGGAAAAATCCGCTATACACAAAGCGCCGTGGTCCTGGAACAACTGATCAGCCAGTTCCTGTACGGGTCGGCGGAAAAGCAAGGCTCGACCGCCGCGCCGGAACCTGCCCCCAAGGCGCAGGATTAAGGCGGGGCTTATTCAGGCCGTTACAACGCAGGCCGTTACAACGACAACGCTGTGCCTTGCCGTCGCAATAACATAAGAAATGTTGATAGGGATACCCGGATCATGAACACGAAAGCAATTTCCCGCATTGCCACCATCGCAGCGGCGGGCGCGCTGATGGCCGGTTGCGCCGCCCCGAAGAATCCGGATCCGCGCGACCCCTGGGAAGGCTTCAACCGCGGCGTCTACCAGTTCAACGACACGGTGGACCGCGCGGTGTTCAAGCCGGTCGCCCAGGCCTACACGTTCGTGACGCCGCAGCCGGTTCGCAGCTGCATCCACAACATCTTCAGCAACGTCGGCGACCTCTGGTCCGGCACCAACAGCTTCCTGCAGGGCCGCGGCCACGACTTCGTCAACACGCTGGGCCGGTTCCTCTTCAACACCACCATGGGCGTGGGCGGCTGCTTTGACGTCGCCTCGGCCAATGGCGCGCGCAAGATCCCCAACGACTTCGGCACCACGCTGGGCGTCTGGGGCTTCAGCCAGGGTCCTTACCTGGTGCTGCCGTTCTTCGGCGCGTCCAGCGTGCGCGACGGCGTCGGCCTGGTGGGCGACCTCTACGGCACGACCTACGGCTACATGGGCGTGGACGCCATCGACAACGTGCGCCTGCGCAACTCGCTGTGGGGCCTGCGCATCGTCGATACGCGCGCCAACCTGCTCGACACCACCGATACGATCGACCGCGTGGCGCTGGACCCGTACAGCTTCGTGCGCGACGCCTTCCTGCAGCGCCGCGCCGCAATGGTGCTGGGCCACCGCGTGGACGAAGAATCGGCCCTGCCCAACTACGAAGACGACGGCGAGGACGCCGCGCCGGCCGCGCCAGCGCCTGCGCCGGTCCCCGCGACCAAGTAAGCTGTCGGATTGCGCTTACGGTACTGAAGGAGTTTTGATGCGATTTTCCGTTCCCTCCCTGCTGCAGCGACTGGTGTTCACGGGCCTGCTCGGCCTGGCGGCCGCCACGGCCGCGCAGGCCCAGCCGGACCCCAACGGCCCGCCCGAACAGTTCGTGCTGGCCGCCGCCACCCAGGCCCTGGATGTCCTGAAGGCCGACGGCGCGGTGCGTGCCGGCAACATCGCCCGCGTCAACGAGGTCGTCGACCAGTACATCCTGCCGTACGTCAACTTCCAGAAGACCACGCGCCTGGCCGCCGGCCGCTACTGGCGCCAGGCCAGCGACCAGCAGAAGACGGCGCTGGCCGAGGCCTTCCGCGGCACGCTGATCCGCACCTACAGCGGCGCGCTGACCCGCGTCACGTCCAGCACCAGCATCACCGGCCTGCCGTTCCGGGGCGACCCCAAGGCCGACGACGTCGTGGTGCGCACGCTGATCAGCCAGTCCAACAGCCAGCCCGTCGGCGTGGACTACCGTCTGGAAAGGACGCCCCAGGGCTGGAAGATTTATGACATGAACGTCGAGGGCATCTGGCTGATCGAGAACTACCGCAACCAGTTCGCCCAGCAGATCAACCAGAACGGCATCGACGGCCTGATCCAGGCGCTGAACCAGCGCAACAAGTAAAGACTGCTCCCGCCTTGCATCGGCCCGGCGCGCCCCTTCGGGGGGCCGCCGGGCCGATTGTTTTGGGGACGCAACAATGCGCCGCCCCCACCGGCCCTGGGGCCTTACGGGGTGGCTGTCACCTCGCGCTTATATAATGGTCAATTCGCTCTTTTCGGGCCCCTTACCCCCGTCATGTCCGCCGTCAGCCTAGAAAACGTCTCAAAGATCTACTCGCCGCGCCAGCGCGGCTGGCAGAAGCTGCTCGGGCGCACGCCCCGTCCCGGCTTCCAGGCGCTGGACAACGTCAGCCTGAATATCGAGCACGGCGAATTCTTCGGCCTGCTCGGGCCCAACGGCGCAGGCAAGACCACGCTCATCTCCATCCTGGCCGGCCTGGCCCATGCCACCGCAGGCCGCGCCACGGTCTGTGGCTACGACGTCGTGGCCGACTACAAGTTGGCGCGGCGCGCATTGGGCGTGGTGCCGCAGGAACTGGTCTACGACCCGTTCTTCACGGTCCGCGAGACGCTGCGCATCCAGTCCGGCTATTTCGGCCTGCGCAAGAACGACGACTGGATCGACGAAATCCTGTTCAACCTGGGCCTGGCCGACAAGGCCAATTCCAACATGCGCGCGCTGTCCGGCGGCATGAAGCGGCGCGTGCTGGTGGCGCAGGCGCTGGTGCACCGGCCGCCGGTCATCGTCCTGGACGAGCCCACCGCGGGCGTGGACGTAGACCTGCGCCGCACGCTGTGGGAGTTCATCTCGCGCCTGAACAAGGCCGGCCACACCATCATGCTCACCACCCACTACCTGGAAGAGGCGGAGGCCCTCTGCAACCGCATCGCCATGCTCAAAGGCGGGCGCATCGTGGCGCTGGACACCACCCAGGCCCTGCTGGCGCGCGTGGGCGGGGTGGACCTGGAAGACGCCTTCGTGCGCATCATGCACCAGGACGACGATGCCGCCCCCCGCGCCCTGCAACCCGAAGAGATCTCCTCATGACCCAGCCCGCCACGCCCGCCGGCCAGCCGCTGGTGCAGCCCCGCCTGGACGCCGGTTCCGGCTTTCCGACCCTGCTGCGCAAGGAACTGCTGCGCTTCTGGAAGGTCAGCTTCCAGACCATCGCCGCGCCCGTCATCACGGCGCTGCTGTACCTGCTGGTCTTCGCACACGTCCTGGAAGGGCGCGTCACGGTGTACGGCACCGTGCCCTACACGTCCTTCCTGATCCCCGGGCTCATGATGATGAGCATGCTGCAGAACGCGTTCGCCAACCCGTCCTCGTCGCTCATCCAGAGCCGCATCACCGGCAACCTCGTCTTCATGCTGCTGCCGCCGCTGTCGCACCGGGACATTTTCGGCGCCTACGTGCTGGCCGCCATCGCGCGCGGCCTGGCGGTCGGGCTGTGCGTGTGGGCCGTGGCGCTGTTCTTCGTGCCGCTTGCGCCCGCCCATCCGCAGTGGGTCCTGGTCTTTGCCGTGCTGGCCTGCGGCATCATGGGCGCGCTGGGCCTGATCGCGGGCCTGTGGTCCGAAAAATTCGACCAGCTCGCGGCCTTCCAGAACTTCCTGATCATGCCGGCCACCTTCCTGTCCGGCGTGTTCTATTCCATCCATACGCTGCCGCCGTTCTGGCAAAGCGTCTCGCACTGGAACCCCATCTTCTACACCATCGACGGATTCCGCTACGGCTTCTTCTCGGTGTCGGACGTCTCGCCCTGGCACAGCCTGGCGGTGGTGACGGGGGTGTTCCTTGCGCTCTCGACTTACGCGCTGCGGCTCCTGGCCAGCGGCTACAAACTCAGGAACTGACGTCCATGCTTCCCACTCCCGCGCAAGTCCGCCAATACATCGCGGACGGCCTGCCCTGTGAACATCTCGACGTGCAGGGCGACGGATCGCACTTTGACGCCATCATCGTCAGCACGGCCTTCGAAGGCAAACGCCTGATCCAGCGCCACCAGCTCGTCTACGCCGCGCTGGGCGACCGCATGAAAGCCGAGATCCACGCCCTGTCGATGCGCACCCTGACCCCCGCCGAATACCAGAAAGCGGGCGAATGATGGACAAGCTACGCATCACCGGCGGCGCGCGGCTGCACGGCGAGATCTCGATTTCCGGCGCCAAGAACTCGGCCCTGCCGATCCTGTGCGCGGGCCTGCTCACCGCCGACACGCTGGTCCTGTCCAACGTGCCGCGCCTGAACGACACCGGCACCATGCTGCGCCTGCTCGCCCGCATGGGCGTGCGCGCCGAGCGCGGCGACGACGGCGTGGTCACGCTGCAGGCGGGCAACGTCGACAACCTGGAAGCGCCCTACGACCTGGTCAAGACGATGCGCGCCTCCATCCTGGTGCTGGGCCCGCTGGTCGCGCGCTTCGGCGAGGCCCGCGTCAGCCTGCCGGGCGGCTGCACCATCGGCCAGCGGCCGGTCGACCAGCACATCAAGGGACTGGCCGCGCTGGGCGCGGAAATCAGCATCGAACACGGCTTCGTCGTGGCGCGCGCCAAGCGCCTGAAGGGCGCCTCGATCCGCACCGACATGGTCACCGTCACCGGCACAGAAAACCTGCTGATGGCCGCCGTGCTGGCCGAAGGCCGCACCGTCCTGGAAAATGCGGCGCGCGAACCTGAAGTCGTCGACCTGGCCGAGCTGCTCATCAAGATGGGCGCCCGCATCCAGGGCCACGGCACCGACCGCATCGTCATCGACGGCGTGGACCGTCTGCATGGCGCCGAGCACCGCGTCATCTCGGACCGCATCGAGGCCGGCACCTTCCTGTGCGCGGTCGGCGCGGCGGGCGGCGACATCCTGCTCAAGAACGCCGACGCCGGCATCCTGGGCGCCACCCTGGACAAGCTGGCCGAAGCCGGCCTGACCATCGAGACCGGCCCCGACTGGATCCGCGGCGCCATGGACAAGCGTCCCAAGGCCGTGGGCTTTCGCACGCACGAGTACCCGGGTTTCGCCACCGACATGCAGGCCCAGCTGATGGCGCTGGACGCCGTGGCCGAGGGCACGTCGGTCATCGTCGAAACCATCTTCGAAAACCGCTACATGCACGTGCAGGAACTGCGCCGCATGGGCGCCCAGATCGACATCGACGGCCACACCGCCATCGTGCGCGGCGTGCCGCGCCTGTCGGGCGCCAGCGTCATGGCCACCGACCTGCGCGCGTCGGCCAGCCTGGTCATCGCCGGCCTGGCCGCCGACGGCGACACGCTGATCGACCGCATCTACCACCTGGATCGCGGCTACGACCAGATGGAAGTGAAACTGCGCGCCCTGGGCGCGGATATCCAACGCGTTACCGGCAAGGAACAGGCTCGATGAGCAATGCCCCCGTCACCCCCCTGACCCTGGCGCTGTCCAAGGGCCGCATCTTCGAAGAAACCATGCCGCTGCTGGCGGAAGCCGGCATCGAGGTCCCCGAGAATCCGGAAAGCTCGCGCAAGCTCATCCTGCCCACCAGCGATCCCGGCCTGCGCCTGATCATCGTGCGCGCCTCCGACGTGCCCACGTACGTGCAGTACGGCGCGGCGGACCTGGGCATCGCGGGCAAGGACGTGCTCATCGAGCACGCCAAGGAGCAGCCCGGCGGCCTGTACCAGCCCATCGACCTGAACATCGCCAAGTGCCGGCTGGCCGTGGCCGTGCGCAACGGTTTCGACTACGAGGCGGCCGTCCACCAGGGCGCGCGTCTGCGCGTGGCCACCAAGTACGTGCAATCAGCCCGTGAACACTTCGCGGCCAAGGGTGTGTACGTCGACATCATCAAGCTGTATGGTTCGATGGAACTGGCGCCGCTGGTCGGGCTGGCCGACTGCATCGTCGATCTGGTGTCCACGGGCGGCACGCTGCGCGCGAACGACCTGGTCGCCGTGGAAGACGTCATGCCGATCTCCTCGCGCCTGATCGTCAACCAGGCTGCCCTGAAGACCCGCGGCGACCGCCTGCAACCGCTGCTGGACGCCTTCGCAAGAGCCGCCTCCCGCAACGTCTGACTCCCGCCCGCCGCGCCCGGCGCGGCGGCCGTTACCAGTTACCGTTACCTGCTTTGCTCCATGACGCCATGGCCCTGATCAATCGTCTCGACTCCCGCGATCCCGGATTCAAATCCGCCCTGTCCAAGCTGCTGGCCTTCGAGGCCACCGAGGACGAATCCATCGACCGCGCCGCCGCCAGCATCCTGGCCGACGTGCGCGCGCGCGGCGACGCCGCGCTGGTGGAATACACGCAGCGCTTTGACCGCATGCCGGACGCGACGGCCCATACGCTGGAAATCCCCAAGGCCGACTGGCATGCGGCCCTGGCCGCGCTGCCGGCCGCCCAGCGCAACGCGCTGGAAGCCGCCGCCGACCGCGTGCGCGCCTACCACGAGCGCCAGCGCGCCGAGACCTGGACCTACACCGAAGCCGACGGCACCCTGCTGGGCCAGCAGGTCACGCCCCTGGACCGCGTGGGCCTTTACGTGCCCGGCGGCAAGGCGGCCTACCCGTCATCGGTGCTGATGAACGCCATCCCGGCCAAGGTCGCGGGCGTGCAGGAACTGATCATGGTCACGCCCACGCCCGACGGCGTGCGCAACCCCATCGTGCTGGCCGCCGCCGCCATCAGCGGCGTGGACCGCGTGTTCGCCATCGGCGGCGCGCAGGCCGTGGGCGCGCTGGCCTACGGCACCGACACCGTGCCGGCCGTGGACAAGATCGTCGGACCGGGCAACGCTTATGTCGCCGCCGCCAAGCGCCGCGTCTTCGGCGTGGTCGGCATCGACATGATCGCCGGTCCCAGCGAAATCCTGGTCATCTGCGACGGCAAGACGCCGGCCGACTGGATCGCCATGGACCTGTTCTCGCAGGCCGAGCACGACGAACTCGCGCAATCCATCCTGCTGTGCCCCGACGCCGCCTTCATCGAAGAGGTCGAAGCGTCCATCGCGCGCCTCCTGCCCACCATGCCGCGCGCCGACATCCTGCGCGTCAGCCTGGCCAACCGCGGCGCGCTGATCCAGGTCCGCGACCTGGACGAGGCCTGCCAGATCGCCAACGACATCGCCCCCGAGCACCTGGAGATCTCCACCGAGCAGCCCGAAGTCTGGACCGCCCGCATCCGCCACGCCGGCGCCATCTTCATGGGCCGCTTCAGCTCCGAAGCCCTGGGCGACTACTGCGCCGGCCCGAACCACGTGCTGCCCACCTCGCGCACGGCGCGCTTCTCGTCGCCGCTGGGGGTCTATGACTTCCAGAAGCGTTCCAGCCTGATCCAGGTCTCGCACGCCGGCGCCCAGACGCTGGGCCGCATCGCCGCCGAACTGGCGCTGGGCGAGGGCCTGCAGGCGCACGCCGCCAGCGCCCAGTACCGGGTCGACAAGCCATGAGCCTGCCGGGCCGCCCCAAGGGCGAATACCGGAGTGCGCAGCACGAAGGCGGTCCAGTGCGCGCAGTTCCGGCGGCGGGCGTCGCCGGCCGCGTCCAAGGCACCGTCCGGGCCGACATCCTCGAACTGGCGGCCTATCCCGTCGCCCACGCCGAAGGCTGCATCAAGCTGGACGCGATGGAATGCCCGTACGAGCTGCCCGAGGCCGTGCGCGACGAGATCGCGCGCGCCGTCCGCGACACCCCGCTGAACCGCTATCCGTCCGCCGACCTGTCCGGGCTGCAGGCCGCCGTCAAGACGGCCTTCGGCATACCCGATGCGGCGGACGTGCTCTTCGGCAACGGCTCGGACGAGCTCATCCACATCATGGTGCAGGCCTGCTGCAACCCCGGGGATGTGGTCCTGTCGCCCTGGCCGTCGTTCGTGTATTTCGACATGGCGGCGCGCTTCGACCACGCCCGCTTCGTGGGCGTCCCGCTGACCGATGATCTGACCCTGGATCTGCCGGCCATGCTGGCGGCCATCCGCGAACACCAGCCCAAGCTCGTGTTCCTGGCCACGCCCAACAATCCCACCGGCGGCCTGTGGTCGCCCGAGGACGTGGACGCCATCATCGACGCCGCGCCGGGGCTGGTGGTGATCGACGAGGCCTACCAGCCGTTCGCCGGCTACACCTGGATGCCGCAGGTGCTGGACGCGCCCAACGTGGTGGTCATGCGCACCGTGTCCAAGATCGGCCTGGCGGGCCTGCGGTTCGGCTACCTGGCCGGCCATCCCGCCTGGATCGCCGAGCTGAACAAGGTGCGCCCGCCCTACAACCTGAACGTGCTGACCCAGGCCACGCTGCATGCCGTGCTGCGCCACAAGCCGGTGCTGGACGACCAGGCCGCCCGGCTGCGCGCCGACCGCGAACCGCTGGCCGCGGCCCTCGCGCAACTGCCCGGCGTCAGGGTATTCCCTTCCGCCGCCAACTTCATACTTGTTCGCTTTTCCGGCAAGCTGGACGGCAACGCCGTGCATCTGGCGCTGAAAGCGCGCAAAATATTGATTCGCAACTTCTCCAACGCCCACCCGCTGCTGGCTGACTGCCTGCGCATCTCGGTGGGCGCCCCGGCCGAGAACGCCGCCTTGCTATCCGCCCTGCAAGAGATCTTGAGTGCTTAACATGCGTACCGCAGAAATCACCCGCAACACCAACGAAACCCGCATCCGCGTGGCCATCAATCTGGATGGCACCGGCAAGCAGACGATCGACACGGGCGTGCCCTTCCTGGACCACATGCTGGACCAGATCGCGCGCCACGGCCTGATCGACCTGGACATCAAGGCCGAGGGCGACCTGCACATCGACGCGCATCACACGGTGGAAGACGTGGGCATCACGCTGGGCATGGCCATCGCCAAGGCGGCGGGCACCAAGGCCGGCCTGCGCCGCTACGGCCACGCCTACGTGCCGCTGGACGAAGCGCTGTCGCGCGTCGTGGTGGACTTTTCCGGCCGTCCCGGCCTGGAATACCACATCCCCTTCACGCGCTCGCACATCGGCAGCTTCGACGTGGATCTCACCCGCGAATTCTTCCAGGGCCTGGTCAACCACGCGCTCATCACGCTGCACATCGACAACCTGCGCGGGTTCAACGCCCACCACCAGGCGGAAACCGTCTTCAAGGCCTGTGGCCGCGCGCTGCGCATGGCCCTGGAAGTCGACCCCCGCATGGGCGACGTCGTGCCCTCCACCAAGGGCGTGCTGTAAGGTACGCCCCCCAGGTACGCAATCAACTCCGCACCGCACCAGGCAGACCGAAGTGACCACTATCGCCATCGTCGATTACGGAATGGGCAATTTCCACTCCGTCGCACGCGCCCTGAAATACGCCGCGCCTGACGCCGACATCCGCATCTGCAACCAGCCCCAGGAGATCGCCGCGGCCGACCGCGTGGTGTTCCCGGGCCAGGGCGCCATGGCCGACTGCATGCGCACGCTGAACGAATCCGGCCTGCGCGACGCCGTCGTGCGCGCCGCCCGCGAAAAGCCCCTCCTGGGCGTCTGCGTCGGCGAACAGATGCTGTTCGAGTCCAGCGAAGAAGGCGCCACGACGTGCCTGGGCATTTTCCCGGGCGTCGTGCGCCGCTTTTCCGGTCCGCGCTTCGCGGACCTGATCCCCGCCGACGACGAGGCCTGCCTGGCCGACACCGGCGCCGCGGGCCTGGCCGACACCCGCCCCGAGCGCCTGAAGGTGCCGCACATGGGCTGGAACAAAGTCCGCCACACGCGTTCTCATCCCATCTGGGACGGCATTCCGGACGACTCGCACTTCTACTTCGTCCATAGTTATTACGCCGATCCGGCCGATTCCGGCCTGACAGTTGGTGAAACCGATTACGGCGTCACCTTTACCTGCGCGGTGGCGGCAGCTAACATTTTCGCGGTGCAGTTCCACCCCGAAAAGAGCGCCGAGCACGGTTTGCGCCTGTATCGCAATTTTGTAGACTGGCAGCCGTAGGCCCCGAGCCCGCGTGCGCCAGCCCGTTCAACCCCATTATTTTTCTTGCTGCCAACCATGCTGCTGATCCCCGCCATCGATCTCAAAGACGGGCGTTGCGTGCGCCTGCGCCAGGGTGACCTGGACGATGCAACGGTGTTCTCCGAAGACCCCGCCGCCATGGCCAACCGCTGGCTGGACCAGGGCGCGCGCCGCCTGCACCTGGTCGACCTGAACGGCGCCGTCGCCGGCAAACCCAAGAACGAAGCCCCCATCAAGGCGATCCTGGAGGCCGTCGGCGACGACATCCCCGTCCAGATCGGCGGCGGCATCCGCGACCTCGACACCATCGAACGCTATCTCGACGCCGGCATCTCCTACGTGATCATCGGCACCGCCGCGGTCAAGAACCCGGGCTTCCTGCAGGACGCCTGCGGCGCCTTCCCCGGCCAGATCATCGTCGGCCTGGACGCGCGCGACGGCAAGATCGCCACCGACGGCTGGAGCAAACTCACCCGCCACGACGTGCTGGATCTGGCCAAGAAGTTCGAAGACTACGGCTGCGAAGCCATCATCTACACCGACATCGGCCGCGATGGCATGCTGTCGGGCGTCAACGTCGAAGCCACGGTCCGCCTGGCCCAGCACGTGCGCATCCCCGTGTACGCATCGGGCGGCATCGCCGGCATCCAGGACATCGAAGCCCTGTGCGCCGTCGAAGAAGAAGGCGTCGAAGGCGCCATCCTGGGCCGCAGCATCTACGAAGGCACGCTCGACTTCCAGGCCGCGCAGGCGCGCGCCGACGAACTGGCAAAATGACCACATCAAGCAGCACCCCCGGGGCCGGCGCACCTGTGCAGAACGCGCTGACCCGCCGCATCATTCCCTGCCTGGACGTCACGGCCGGCCGCGTCGTCAAGGGCGTGAACTTCGTCAACCTGCTCGACGCGGGCGATCCGGTCGAAATCGCCCGCCGCTACAACGAGCAGGGCGCCGACGAACTCACGTTCCTGGACATCACAGCCACCAGCGACGGCCGCGACCTGATCCTGCCCATCATCGAGCAGGTCGCCTCGCAGGTCTTCATTCCGCTGACGGTGGGCGGCGGCGTGCGCCAGGTGTCCGACATCCAGCGCCTGCTCAATGCCGGCGCCGACAAGATCAGCATCAACAGCGCCGCGGTGGCCAATCCGGAACTCGTGCGCGCCGCGTCCGACTACCACGGCTCGCAATGCGTGGTCGTGGCCATCGACGCGCGCCGCGTCTCCGCGCCCGGCGAACCGGCCCGCTGGGAAGTCTTCACCCATGGCGGCCGCAAGGCCACCGGCCTGGATGCCGTGGCCTGGGCGCGCCGCATGGCCGCCTACGGCGCGGGCGAAATCCTGCTCACCAGCATGGACCGCGACGGCACCAAGTCCGGCTTCGACCTGGAACTGACCCGCACCGTCTCGGACGCCGTGCCGGTGCCCGTCATCGCCTCCGGCGGCGTGGGCAACCTGCAGCATCTGGCCGACGGCGTCACCACCGGCCGCGCCAGCGCGGTGCTGGCCGCCAGCATCTTCCACTTCGGCCAGCATACCGTCGGCGAGTGCAAGCGCTTCATGGCCGAACAAGGCATCGAAGTACGATTGGACTGATTATGAGCAACGAACCCGCCTGGATGGCCGATGTCGTCTTCGACGAAAACGGCCTGATCCCCGCCATCGCCCAAGACGCCGAAAACGGCCAGATCATGATGGTGGCCTGGATGAATCGCGAATCCCTCGCCGAGACGGCCGCCACCGGCCGCGCGGTCTACTGGTCGCGCTCGCGCCAGCGCCTGTGGCGCAAGGGCGAAGAGTCCGGCCACGTCCAGGAAGTGCATGAACTGCGCCTGGATTGCGACGGCGATGTGGTCCTGCTGAAGGTCCACCAGGAAGGCGGCATCGCCTGCCACACCGGCCGCGCGAGCTGCTTCTTCCGCCGCCTGGAAGGGCAGACGGACCACGCTTCCTGGGTCACGGTGGATCCGGTGCTCAAAGACCCGGAACTCATCTACAAATGACCGATCAAACCCTGAGCGCGGCCGAGGTGCTGGCCCGCATTGCAGACACCCTGGAATCCCGCCGCCCCCAGAACGGCGGCGACCCCCAGGCCTCCTACACGGCCAAGCTGCTGGCCAAGGGCCCCGATGCCTTCCTGAAGAAAATCGGCGAAGAAGCCACGGAACTGGTGATGGCCGCCAAGGACGGCGTGCCCGAACGCATCGTCAGCGAAACCGCCGATCTGTGGTTCCATTGCCTGGTGGCGCTGACGCATTTCAACCTGCGACCCGAAGACGTGCTGGCCGAACTGGCACGCCGCGAAGGCCTGTCGGGCCTGGCCGAAAAGGCCAGCCGCCCGCAAGACTGACCACGGACCCCGAACTCATGAGCGACAACTGCCTGTTTTGCAAGATCGCCGCTGGCGACATCCCGTCCAAGAAGGTCTATGAAGACGAGGACTTTGTTGCATTTCACGATATCAATCCCGCCGCGCCGGTACATTTACTGCTGATCCCTCGACGTCATGTCACATCCATGCAGGATATTACGGGCGAGGACGCAGATTGGTTGGGTAGAATGATGTCGTTGGCGCCGCGGCTTGCCGCCGAGAACGGTTGCCGTCCGGGCCCTGATGGCGGATTTCGCATCATGATCAATTCTGGCGTCGAAGGCGGCCAGGAAGTCCCGCATCTGCATTTCCACATCATCGGCGGCTCGCGTCCCTGGAAAGGGCGCGTGGCTCCCACTGCGTAATTCGGAGAAACATCATGGGTAGTTTCAGCATTTGGCACTGGTTGGTCGTTCTGGTCATCGTTGCGCTGATTTTCGGCACCAAGAAGCTGCGCAACATCGGCGGCGACCTGGGCGGCGCGGTCAAGGGCTTCAAGGAAGGCATGAAGGACGCCAACAGCGACAAGCCCTCCGAACCCATCGCGCAACAGCGCGTGAGCGGCGACACCATCGACGTGCAGGCCAAGGAAAAATCCAACTCCTGAGCGCCAGCCAGCCTCCCTCCGGGCCAGCCCTGAACGGGCCGGCCCTCATTGCTTCAATTCCCGAGCGGCCGTCGAATGTTTGATGTCAGCCTCACTGAACTGATGGTGGTCGGCGTCGTCGCCCTGATCGTCATCGGCCCCGAACGCCTGCCCAAGGTGGCCCGCACTGTCGGCCATCTGCTGGGGCGCGCGCAGCGTTACGTCAATGACGTCAAATCCGATATCCAGCGCGAAATCGAGATCGACGAACTTCGCAAGTTCAAGTCCGAGATGGAAGACGCCGCCCAAGGCGTGCAGCAATCGCTGAACGAAACGCAGGCCTCGCTGCAGGAACCCGTGCAGCAGTTCCGCGCGGAACTCGACGAAGTCGCCCGTGAAGCCAGCGGCAAGGCCGCGCCGGCCGCCGCGACCGCCACGCCCGCCGACGCCACGCGCACCATCGCCCCGCCGGGCCAGAACCAGAATCTGGATCTGGACCTGCCCGCCACGGAACCCGCGCCCGTTCCGGCAGCCGCCGCCCAACAACCCGCCCCGGCGCCCCTGGCGCCCAAGGCTGACGACGCCGCGCCCGCCGCCAAGCCCGTCTCGCCCTCCGGAACCCCGTCGTGACCCAGGACGCATCCCAAGAAGAAGGCCAGCAGGAGACGTTCATCTCCCATCTGGTCGAGCTGCGCACCCGCCTGCTGCGCGCCGTCGGCGCGGTGGTGGCCGTGTTCATCGTGCTCTTCATCTATCCCGGCGCCTCCGCCATCTATGACGTGCTGGCCGCGCCCATGCTGGCCTCGCTGCCGGAAGGCACGCGCATGATCGCCACGGGCGTCATCACGCCGTTCATGGTGCCGGTCAAAGTCACGATGATGGCCGCGTTCATCCTGGCGCTGCCCGTGGTGCTGTACCAGGCCTGGGCCTTCGTGGCGCCCGGTCTGTACCGGCATGAAAAGCGCCTCGCGCTGCCGCTCATCGTTTCCAGCACCTTCCTCTTCATCGCGGGCATGGCGTTCTGCTATTTCGTGGTGTTCCGCACGGTGTTCCACTTCATCGCGACGTTCGCGCCGCAGTCCATCACCCCGGCGCCGGACATCGAGGCCTACCTGAGCTTCGTCATGACGATGTTCCTGGCCTTCGGCATCACGTTTGAAGTCCCCGTGGCCGTGGTGCTGCTGGTGAAGATGGGCGTGGTCGAACTCTCCAAGCTCAAGTCCGCGCGCGGCTACGTGGTGGTGGGCGCCTTCGTCATCGCCGCCGTGGTCACGCCGCCGGACGTGGTCAGCCAGTTCATGCTGGCGGTGCCGCTGTGCCTGCTGTATGAGGTCGGGCTGATCTGCGCCCGCATGGTCACCCCGAAAGCGGGCGCGCCCGAAGAAGACGCCGCCTCCGGCTCCCTGACCGAACGTCACTGACGCCACCCGGGAAGCGGTTGGACGGCCTGGACGGTCTGCGCAAAATCAGACCGTTTCACCCTTGTCGACCCATGGCTGCAATCCTACATTGCAGTCATGTCGCTCTCCCAAAGACTGCGCACCCTCATGCGGTGGCGCGGCATCCATAGCCAGAACCAGCTCGCCCGCCTATCCGGCGTGCCGCAGTCCTGCATCCATCGCATCCTCACCCGAGAAGACCGCTATTCGCCGTCCCGTCACACGGTCGTACGACTGGCGCAGGCCCTGGACACCAGCGTGCCCTGGCTGACGGACGGCGTCGTGCCCGCCGCCGCGCCCGGGTCCGCTTCCACGCCCCGGCTGCAGGACGCCGCCACCGCCCGCCTCGACGGCTATTGCGCCGAAATCTGCGCGCGGCTGGGCCCGCAGCCCGACAGCACCAAAAAGCTGATCCTGGCCCTGGTGCGCGAAATCTCCGACAAGCAGGACGGCCGCGCCGCGCCCCCGCCGCTGCGCAAGCGTCTCTAGCGCGGCTTGCCCGGCCGCGTGCCCACCACGACCGCCAGCTCCGCCGGCTTGCCGGCCCGCAGCACGCCCAGCGTGGCGCGCTGCCCCGGCGGCAATTGCGCAATTTCCGACAACAGCGCCGTGGTGTCCGTTACCCGCTTGCCATTGACCGACTGGACGATATCGCCCACCCGCAAGCCGGCGCGCGCGGCCGGACCGTCGCGCATGACGCCGGCAATGATCACGCCCGTGGTGTCGCGCGACAGCTCAAAGGCCCGCGCCAGTTCCGGCGTCACGTCCTGCGGCTCGACGCCGAGCCACCCGCGCTTGACCGAGCCGGTCTTGACGATGTCATCCATGACCTTGCGAGCGATCTCAATGGGCGTTGCAAAGCCGATGCCCATCGATCCGCCCGACTCCGAATAGATCGCCGTGTTGATCCCCACCAGGTTGCCGTAGGCATCGACCAGCGCGCCGCCCGAGTTGCCGGGATTGATCGCCGCGTCGGTCTGGATGAAGTTCTCGTACGTGTTCAGGCCCAGGCCATTGCGGCCCAGCGCCGAGACGATGCCCTGCGTGGTGGTCTGTCCGACGCCGAACGGATTGCCGATCGCCAACACCACGTCGCCCACGCGCAACCCCTTGTCCGGCGCCAGCGTCGCCGCCGGCAGGGACCGCAGCTTTTCCAGCTTGAGAACCGCCAGGTCGGTGTCCGGGTCCGCGCCCACCACCTTGGCGGTGTCGCGCCGCCCGTCGCGCAGCGCCACCTCGATGGCGTCCGCGGCCTGCACCACGTGGTAGTTGGTCAGCACGTAGCCGTCCTGGTTCACGATCACGCCGGAACCCAGGCTGGTCGAGGCCTCGCGGCGGCTTACCCCCGGCACCTGCCCGAAAAGCTGGCGCAGCACCGGATCGTCGGGCAGCGGAATCAGCGGCACGTTCACATGCTTGGTGGTAAAGACATTGACGACCGAGGGCGCCGCCTTCGCCACGCCGTCGGCGTAGGACACCGCGCCCACCTCGCCCGCGGGCGGCCGCCCGCCCGCCGCCGCGGCCTGCTGGACCGCGCCCGGTCCGTTCACCCGCAGCAGGTCGGGCCGCAACGTCGTCACCACGAATAGAATAGCCAGGCAGACCGTGACGGCCTGAGCAAAGATCAGCCAATATCGGCGCATGATTCTGATAGGACTAGCAATGAATAAAGTGGACTCCCGCGTCCTGGCCAGCTGGCTGGACGACACCCTGCAGGCGGCCCGTTTCAAGGACTACTGTTCCAACGGGATGCAGGTGGAAGGCCGATCCGAGGTCGGACACATTATCACCGGTGTCACGGCCAGCGAAGCATTGCTGCGCGCCGCCGTCGAGCGCGGCGCGGATGCGGTGCTGGTGCACCATGGCTGGATGTGGCGCAACGAAGACCGCCGCGTCATCGGAACGCGCCGCACGCGCATGGCCCTGACCCTGAAGAACGACCTGAACCTGTACGCCTACCATCTGCCCCTGGATGCGCATCCCACCCTGGGCAACAATGCCCAGCTCGCGCGCGTGCTGGGCCTGGCGCCCGCGCGGCGCGACGACGGCGCGCCGCTGACCTGCGGGCAGGATGGACTGATCTGGCTGGGCCACGCAACCGGCGTGCAGACGCTGGGCCAGCTTGGCGAGCGCGTCGCGCAGTCCCTGGGCCGCCAGCCGCTCGTCGTGGGAGACCCGGACCTGCCGCTGGGGCAGGTCGCCTGGTGCACCGGCGGTGCGCAGGGCATGATGGGAGACGCCGTCGACGCGGGCGCCAGCGCCTACATCACCGGCGAAGTCTCGGAATCCACCGTGCATCTGGCGCGCGAGACGGGCGTGGGCTTCATCGCGGCCGGCCACCACGCCACCGAGCGCTACGGCGTGCAAGCCTTGGGGCAGGCGGTGGCCGAACAGTTCGGCATCAAGGTCGAATTCGTGGATATCGACAATCCGGCCTGAAGCGGGCGTGGACCCGGCCCAAATCCGGCCCACGCAATAAACAAAGCGCCCGACGGGCGCTTTGCTGTTTTACGGCTGCGGCCGCTTGAGCAGGTCGCGGATCTCACGCAGCAGGGCCACGTCTTCCGGCGTCTTGGCCGGCGCCGGCGCTTCCTCCGCCTTGTTGCGGGCCTTGTAGATGGCCTTGACCATCCAGAAGATCACAAAGGCCAGCAGCACGAAATTGATGATGATGGTGACGAAGTTGCCCCAGGCGAACACATTGGCGCCGGCCTTGGTCAGATCCGCGTAGGTCATCGGTCCGGCATAGCCCTCGGGCATCGACAGCACGAGGAACTTGTTTGAAAAGTCGACCGATCCGCCAAGCAGGAAATTGACGAGAGGCATGATGATGTCGCGGACCAGCGAGTCGACTATCCTGCCGAAAGCGGCGCCAATGATGACGCCGACGGCCAGATCAACCGCGTTGCCCTTGACGGCGAAATCTCGAAATTCTTTGACGAAACCAGTCGCTTTGCTCATAAAAGCACTCCATTCGTGATACGCCTGAGGGTAGGCTGGCCTATAATACGCGGTTGCTATGTTGTTACATATTCCCGCGAACCCGATGCCGCAGAAGTGATGCTACTCGTAGAGCGGGCGCATCAACAAGGATAGGAAGATGAGTCAGGATACGCTGGTGCATGATGATGACGGTGCGGTTGATCCCAACCTGCCACCTGATCCTTCGCGACGTTTCTGGGTTACCACCGCCTGTGCTGTGGGTGGCGTAGCAGGAGTCGCAACCGCAGTACCGCTTGTGAGCACGTTTTCCCCCTCCGAAAAAGCCCGCGCGGCCGGGGCGCCCGTTGAAGTGGATATCGGCGACATTCCTGTCGGCACCATGAAAACGGTCGAATGGCGCGGCAAGCCGGTGTGGATCATGCACCGCTCTCCCGAGCAGCTCGCCGGCCTGAAGACGCTGGACCCCCTGCTCGCCGACCCGCAATCCAAGCGGCCCGGCTTCACTCCTCCCTATGCCGAAAACGAAGGCCGCTCGCGCAAGCCCGAGCTCTTCGTCTGCGTCGGCATCTGCACCCACCTGGGCTGCTCGCCCACCGCGCACTTCGAAACGGGTGGCGGCGGCGGCCTGGGCGCGGATTGGCAAGGCGGATTCCTCTGTCCCTGCCACGGCTCCACGTTCGACCTGGCTGGCCGGGTCTTCAAGAACAAGCCCGCTCCCGATAATCTCGAAGTCCCGCCGTACCAGTACCTCACCGATACCCGCATCATCGTGGGCGTCGATGAAGACAACAAGGCCTGACGCTCGCGTCGCGCTTTTTTCCCGATCTACGTAAGTAAAAACAATACGCCACGTATTAGAGAAGGAGCCGTTACATGGCTGGCGAGAAAACCGTCGAGACGACAGGCCTGTTGGGCTGGCTGGACCGGCGCTTTCCGGTGACCTCCACCTGGAAAGCCCACCTGTCCGAGTACTACGCACCCAAGAATTTCAACTTCTGGTATTTCTTTGGCTCGCTGGCGCTACTGGTGCTGGTGCTGCAGATCGTGACCGGCATCTTCCTGGTCATGCACTACAAGCCGGACGCCGAGCGCGCGTTCCAATCGGTCGAATACATCATGCGCGAGGTCCCGTGGGGCTGGCTGGTGCGCTACATGCACTCGACCGGCGCGTCCATGTTCTTCGTCGTCGTGTACCTGCACATGCTGCGCGGCCTGCTTTACGGTTCCTACCGCAAGCCGCGCGAACTGGTGTGGATCTTCGGCGTGGCGATCTTCCTCTGTCTGATGGCCGAAGCGTTCTTCGGCTACCTGCTTCCCTGGGGCCAGATGTCGTACTGGGGCGCCCAGGTGATCGTGAACCTGTTCGCGGCCATCCCGTTCATCGGCCCTGAACTGTCGATCTGGATCCGCGGCGACTACGTCGTGTCCGACGCCACCCTGAACCGCTTCTTCGCCTTCCACGTCATCGCCATTCCGCTGGTGCTGATCGGCCTGGTGGCGGCGCACCTGGTGGCGCTGCACGAAGTCGGCTCGAACAACCCGGACGGCATCGAGATCAAGCAGGGCCCCAAGGACAAGTATGGCCGCCCCAAAGACGGCATCCCGTTCCATCCTTTCTACTCGGTGCATGACCTGGTGGGCGTGGCGGGCTTCCTGCTGGTGTTCGCGGCCATCGTGTTCTTCGCGCCGGAAATGGGCGGCTACTTCCTGGAGTTCAACAACTTCATTCCCGCCGACTCGCTGAAGACGCCTCCGCACATCGCGCCGGTCTGGTACTTCACGCCGTTCTACTCGATGCTGCGCGCCACCACCGACGAATTCACCTGGGTGCTGGCGGGCGCGGCGGTGCTGGGCGCCATCGTGCTGTTCGCCAAGAGCAACCTCAAGGGCTTCCTGCGCGTCGCCGTCCCCGGCATCCTGATCGTCGTCGCCGTGCTGCTGCGCGTCATCGACGCCAAGTTCTGGGGCGTGGTGGCCATGGGCGGCACGGTCGTGATCCTGTTCTTCCTGCCCTGGCTCGACCATTCGCCGGTCAAGTCGATCCGCTACCGCCCCACGTGGCACAAGTGGATCTACGGCATCTTCATGGTCAACTTCCTGGTGCTCGGCTACATCGGTACGCAGCCGCCCAGTCCGCCGTTGAACCTGACCTCGCAGATCGGCACGCTGCTGTACCTGGCCTTCTTCTTCCTGATGCCGGTATGGAGCCGCCTGGGCACCTTCAAGCAAGTGCCCGACCGCGTCACGTTCCACGCCCACTGAGCCCACGAGAATAACGGACTAACCATGATCAAGAAGCTGATTGGTGCCGTGGCCTTGATGCTCACGTGTACCGCTACATTTGCCGCCGGAGGCGGATTCCCGCTGGACAAGGCGCCTTACCGCGTCAACGACATGGCATCGCTGCAAAACGGCGCCAAGCTGTTCGTCAACTACTGCCTGAACTGCCATAGCGCATCCTCGATGCGCTACAACAAGCTCAAGGACATCGGGCTGACCGACCAGCAAATCAAGGAAAGCCTGCTGTTCACGGGCGACAAGATCGGCGACATGATGCACGTCGCCATGACGCCCAAGGACGCCAAGGCCTGGTTCGGCACGACGCCGCCGGACCTGTCCGTGATCGCCCGCGCCAAGTCCGTGAACGCCGGTCCCTCGGGCTCGGACTACCTGTACACGTACCTGCGCACCTTTTATCGCGACACCTCGCGCGCCACGGGCTGGAACAACCTGGTTTTCCCGTCCGTCGGCATGCCCCACGCCCTCTGGCAGGAACAAGGTCCGCGCGAGCTGACCACCGTCGCCATGCACGAGGTCGAAGGCAAGAACGGCGCCCCCAAAACCTGGGAACGCGTCACGACGGTGTACGATTCGCAAGGTTTTGCCACGGTCAAGGCCGAACCGGTAGCCAACTACCACGGCCATGCCACCTTCGATGCCAAATTCAAGGCCGCCAACCCGGCCCAAACCGCAACATACGACAACGACGTCGCTGACCTGACCGCATTCATGTCCTGGATGGCTGAACCCGTCCAGACACTGCGTGTCCGCATCGGCGTCGGCGTCATGTTGTTCCTGCTCCTGTTCTTCTTTGTAACGTGGCGCTTGAACGCCTCGTACTGGAAACACGTGCGCTAACCGCAACGCCCCGCCAGGTTCCCCAGCCGCCTCCCTTTTTATATCGGGGACGGAAGAGGCGGATAGGGCTGTACGCCTATCCCGCCTGGCAATTGGGGCCAGCGCCTGCTAGATTTAGGCGCTGGCCTTTCGTTTTTCATAAAGGACTTACCGCCATGATGGTGCTCTATTCCGGAACCACGTGTCCGTTTTCGCAACGCTGCCGCTTCGTGTTGTTCGAAAAGGGTATGGATTTCGAGATCCGCGACATCGACCTGTACAACAAGCCCGAAGACATCTCGGTGATGAACCCGTACGGTCAAGTGCCCATTCTGGTCGAACGCGACCTGGTGCTGTACGAGTCGAACATCATCAACGAGTACATCGACGAACGCTTCCCGCACCCGCAGCTCATGCCCGCCGACCCGGTCATGCGCGCCCGCACGCGCCTGTTCCTCTACAACTTCGAGAAGGAACTCTTCGTCCACGTCTCGACGCTGGAAGACCGCAGCGCCAAGCCGGACGAAAAGAAGCTCGCCAACGCCCGCCAGAACATCCGTGACCGCCTGGCCCAGCTGGCGCCCATGCTGCTCAAGAACAAGTACATGCTGGGCGAGGAATTCTCCATGCTCGACGTGGCCGTCGCCCCGCTGCTCTGGCGCCTGGACCACTACGGCATCGAACTGCCCAAGAATGCGGCCCCGCTGCAAAAGTACGCCGAACGCATCTTCTCGCGCCCGGCCTACATCGAAGCGCTGACGCCTTCGGAAAAAGTGATGCGTCGTTGAGGCTGGCTGTGTGATGGGTGAAACTTCGACCAAACCGTATCTGATCCGCGCACTGCACGAATGGTGCACCGATAACGGCTACACGCCGTACATCACCGTGCAGGTCGACGAGCACACCATGGTGCCCGTCGCCCACGTGCGCGACGGCCAGATCACGCTGAACGTGGGCACGCTGGCCACCAACCGCCTGGTGCTGGGCAACGAATTCATCGAATTCCAGGCCCGCTTCAGCGGCGTGACCGAAAACGTCTACGTTCCCGTGGGCGCCGTCAGCGCCATCTACGCGCGCGAAACCGGCGCCGGCATGGGCTTCGAGGTCCAGCCCTACGAGCCCCCGGAAGCAGGCGCCCAGGGCGTCACGCCGGACACCGCCGCCCCCGAGGGCTCCGACGCCAATCCCGCCCCGGGTGGCGACGACGGCGACGACGACGAACCCAAGCGTCCGCGCCTGACCATCGTCAAATAACGCCCCCACAAGAGGGCCTGCATTTTTTTCATTACAATGCAGTTCCTGCGCGTGCCCCGGCACGCCGCGCCGGTGTAGCTCAGTTGGTAGAGCAGCTCACTTGTAATGAGAAGGTCGAGGGTTCGATTCCTTTCACCGGCACCAATGAAACACCCATGAAAAGGCCGATTCCGCGTGAATCGGCCTTTTCATCACTGCCGCATCGCGCCTTTCAGTGCCGCGATGGACAGGTGGCAACGGGGCGCTCCGCCGTCTGATTTGGAGATCACCAAGCGTTCGAGCCGGCTTCGTTTGCACGGCCGCGAGCTAGAATCCTGCCTTCTCTCAGACCTGTGGAGGCCGGGCGGCATGAATTCCTCTCATCTTCCTGGCGCACAACGAAAGCGCTTCTGGCAAAAGAAATGGCCGCGCGAAATGCTATTCAATGGTCCCCCGATAATCGTCGCAGGCTCAGCCGCAATAAAGAGTTGGCGCGATCCCGCATTTGATCCCTGGATTTTCGGCCTCGCCACCGCAGCCTGCCTCTGGTTGCTCGTCGCAACCACAGTCCGGGTGGTGACCGCACGCGCCGAGGACTTGAACGAAGCCCCAGACGTCGTCCATGAAGGTCTATACGCCGCTATCTCCACCGTGCAGATCATGCTTTCCGAATGGTGCTCAAAGCGAAAATGCGGAGGCGACATCCGTGCCACATTCCACCGCGTTGTGCCGCCCATCCAGGAGCCGCTCGAGATCGAGCAAATCGTGAACTACGCGGGCTCCCGCGGAGAAGGTGTGGGCAGAATCTTTTCCATCCACACGGGCATTACGGGTCGAGCCATTCGTAATAAGAAGCCGCTCGTCATGTCCAGCCAAAACGGGACGGAGGAGCAACTTCGCGGTGAACTCGTACAGGAGTGGGGCTACACAGAGTCCGAGGCTCGCAGGCTGGGACCCGGACGCTATTCCGCAATGGCTGTTCCCGTCCTGGACCGATCTGGACAGCATCCAATCGGCGTGATTTACTTGGACTCAAGTGACCGCGCGCTGTTTGAACGCGACGATGTGGTGGAAATTGTTGGTGCGGGCACCAAAGCTATCAGCGACTTCGTCACGAAAAGGTATTGATATGAAGACTGTCACCAAGCGCCCCGCCGACGCCTTCGTCAAAGAGTCCAAGCTCGTATCCAAACCGGGCGCGTTTATGAAGGTCAGGGAGCTTACGCTTACCGAATTCGGCCTGCAGGCAATTACTACCGGTAGCGCCGGCATCAGGCAAGGGGCGCGCGAAGATGCGGGTCCGCCTTCACCGCTGAACAGAATGGTTCCGGCGGGAAATTGAAAAAGGGACGTCCTCGGACTTCCCTTTGTTGTTCTGCGCCGAGAGAATCAGGCGTGCATATGCCCGTCTGAAGAGCATGCTGACGCGACTGCAACGCAGAAAAACCATAAGCTCCCAAGGGCCTAACCCGGCATTGGCCCTGGTCAGGTTACGACGAAGCGCCGAGGACGCCCGCTTAGACCTGAGAGATCGCGCTCGGGCGCCTAGCTAAACTTGCGCTTCAGGCGTTCCCACGCGCTCTCCTGCCGAGGCTTTGGCGCAGGAATCGAGAACTCGCTCAATTGAATCTTCATGAGCGCCCCATCCGCCGCGAGCCCGAGCGCCAGCGTGGGTGCCACGATGCACCAAAGGTCGGCCGCCCCCCAACTGAGGCAGACAATGCCTTGCGCAGAATCATAAATAGCTTCTTCGATCGCGGGACACTCCGCGTCGCCGCCCTCGTCAAAGCTCGCCTGAATATATGGCTCCATGTAATCGGCATCGGCAGAGGCAATAGGAGGAAGAACGCGCTCTGTCAGGTCAGTACGGATGTCGAAGTCACGAAGACGCTCTTCTGCGTCCAGGGCCATCGAAATTCCACCGGGTCCGCGCGCAACGATCATGCGACGTGGCTGTGGGAGTGGCCATTGCGCATCCAGCATGTCACGAAGCGCCGTGGACTTGTCTTGGACGCGCGTTTTCTCTGGATACGCAATCCTGCAATACAGGCCCTGAATGTCTGCGTCCCAAAGGACTTCCACGCGCGCCGGATCCACAGTGGGTTTAGGGACGACTGCAACTATAGTCATCGTGTTTCGTACCAGAAGTAGGCGATGCTGTATTCCCGCTCATGAAGCAAGAGAGCTCACACATAGTCCAAGCACCATCGTCACTGGTCTATCAGCGGCGTCCGACGCCCGTGCTGCTGGTCCATCACCCCAGCGGCGGCAACCTATCAAACCCCAGCACCATCAACAGCCCCACCACCGACACGATCGACTGCACCACCGAGATCGTCTTCGTGGCCTCGCCCATGGTCATGCCGAACGATTCCTTCACCATCCAGAAGCCCGCGTGGTTGGCGTAGTTGAAGAAGAGCGATCCGCAGCCGATCGACAGGGCGAGCAGCGGCAGGTTCAGGCTGGGGTCGGCGCCCGCCAGCGGCGCCAGCAGGCCCGCGGCGCCGACGATGCCGACGGTGGCCGAGCCGGTGGACACGGACAGCAGCATCGCGATCAGCCAGCCCAGGATCAGCGGCGGGAACGCAAACTGATGGGTCAGGTGCACGATGGCGTCGCCGACCTTGGCACTGGTCAGCACCTGCTGGAATGCGCCGCCGCCCGCGATGATGAGCATGATGCCGGCGATCGGCTTGAGGCTTTGCCCTAGCGCGCCGCGCAGCTTTTCGGGATCGCCGCCGCGCATGAAGACCAGCGTCACGGCCGCGAACAGCACGCCGAGCAGCATCGCGACCACCGGGTTGCCCAGGAAGGCGGCCACGTGCGTCACGCTGGAATCCTTGGGCAGCAGCATCTCGGCCAGCGCGTGCACCAGCATCAGCAAGGCAGGCAGCAGGGCCGCCAGGACGCCCAGGCCCACGCTGGGCGCGTCCTGGCTCGCGCCGCCTTCGGTGCCGGAAGTGAACTGTTCCAGCAGCGCCTCATCCGGGCGCGTCGTCATGCGCGGCGCGATGAACGCGCCATACAGCGGTCCGCCGAAGATCATGGCGGGCAGGGCGGCGATGAAGCCGTAGATCATGGTCGGCCCGACCGTGGTCTTCAGCGTGGCGATCGCGGTCAGCGGACCGGGATGCGGCGGCACCATGCCGTGCATCGCGGCCAAGGCCGAGATCACCGGCACGCCCACGTAGACATAGGCGGACCCCTTGAAGCGTTCCTGGCTTTCCAGCTTGCGCGCCACGCTGAAGATCAGCGGCAGCATCACCACCAGGCCCACTTCGAAGAACATCGGAATGCCGATGACGAATGCCACCAGCGTCATCGCCCAGGGAATCATGCGGGGCGAGGTGTGGCGCAGGATCGCATTGGCCAGGCGCTCGGTGGTGCCGGAGTCCGCGAGGATCTTGCCCAGCATGGCGCCCAGCGCAATCACCACGCCGACGGCGCCCAGCGTCTTACCGGCGCCGTCCGTCAGATTCTTGACGATGGCAACCGGAGCCATGCCGGTTGCGAAGCCGACGCCGATGGACACGATCAGCAGCGCCAGCAAAGGATGCATGCGGATACGGGAGACGATCAGCGCGACCAGGACCAGAACGCTCACCAGGGCGGTGAGCAGCAATTGAATGTCGAACGAAGACATGGTTGAACCCAGAAAAATCGAGAGAGGTCGCGAGCCTTTCCGGGGCCATGATACGGGATCAGCTTGACGCCCGGCTGGCAGGCGCGGGTGCCGAAGCATCGGAGCGGGGTCGGCGCAGGCGCATCGCGCCTGTTCCCTACAGACAACTGAACGCGACGCCGTCGTTCGCGCTTCGTCGCGTGCGCGGCTTGCCTAGTCGCGTGCCTCAGTCCGGCTTGATCCCGGCGGCCTTGATGATCGCCACGTTGCGCTCGAGCTCGGATTCCACCTTGCGGCGGAACGTCGCCGGGTCGGAAAAGGTGGCGTCAAAGCCCAGCTCCTGCAGCTTGGCGCGCGTATCGGGTTCGGCCATGACCGCTTCGATCTCCTTGGACAGCCGCGCCACGACGGGCGCCGGCGTGCCGTGCGGCATGACCACCCCGAACCACGTCTCGAAGTCGTAGCCCGAGAAGCCGCTTTCGGCGACCGTGGGCACGTCCGGCACCAGGGACGAACGCGCGTTGCCCGTCAGCGCCACCGCGCGCGCCTTGCCTGCCTTGATCTGCGGAAGACTGGCCACCAGCGTGTCGATCGACAAGGGAATCTGGTTGCCGATCAGGTCCGTCATGGCGGGTGCGCTGCCGCGGTAGGGCACGTGCAGCAGCTTGGCGCCCGTGCGCTGGGCCAGGGACTCGCCCGCGATGTGCGGCGTGGAGCCGTTGCCGAAGGACCCGAAGCTGAGCGGCTGCGACGCCGATTTGCTGGTGATGTCGGCCACGGTGCCGATGCCGGTCTGCGGATTGGTCAGGATCACGAACGGCGTACTGCCCGCGATCGCGACGTACTCGTAGCTCTTGAGCGGGTTGTAGTTGAGGTTGGAATAGAGCAGCGGGTTCAGCGTGAAGGTGGGCGCGCCCGTGATCATGAAGGTATAGCCATCGGGTGCGGCGCGGGCGACGGCCGTTGCGCCGATGCTGGTGTTGGCGCCCGGCTTGTTCTCGACCACCACGGTCTGGCCCATTCGCGCGCCCAGCTTGGCGGCGAACAGGCGGCCGATGACGTCCGTCGATCCGCCCGGCGGAAAGGGCACGACCATGGTGATCGGCTTGCTGGGATAGTCCTGCGCCAGGGCCAGCACCGGCGCGGCGGCCAGTGCGCACAGCGCGATCGCGCGAGCGATGGGTTTGCTCATTGAAATTCCCCTTGTGTGGTTTGTCAGGTGTTCAGTTGGGCAGCACGGGCGCCTGGCGCCAGTACTGCGTGGCCTGTTCGAATGCGTGGGCCAGTTGCAGCAGGGCGCGCTCTTGCCGATAGCGGCCCACGATCTGGATGCCGACGGGCAGGCCGGTCTCGGTAAACCCACAGGGCACCGAGATCGCGGGGTGGCCCGTCAACGACAGGTAATAGCCCGAGCGCATCCAGTCGATGTAGTTCTGCATCGGCGTGTCTTCGATGCGATGCACGGTTTCCTGCTCTACCGGAAACGGCAGCACCTGGCTGACCGGCCCGATCATGAACTCATACGTCTGCATGAACGCATGCATGCGGGCGAACAGGGCGGCGCGGTCGCGCTCGGCCTGCACGACGGCGGTTGCCGGCTGCGTGAGCCCCAGTTCGATGTTCCAGATCACCGAGTCCTTGAGCAGATGACGATGCTCGCGCAGTGCGGCCTCGTAGCCCACGGCGAAGGTCTGCGCGCGCAGCGCCTGGAACGACGCGTCCGCGCCGCTGAAGTCGGGGCAGGCGGGTTCCACCACCGCGCCCAGGTCGGCAAAGACCGGCAGATGGCGCTCCAATGCGCGCTCGACGGCCGGCTCGACGGGCAGGCCACCCCATGTCGGCGCATAGGCGATGCGCACGCCCTTGAAATCGCGCGCCAGGCTGTCCAGGAATCGATTGGGGTCCTGGTCGATGGCCAGCGGATCGCGCGCGTCGACACCGGCCGTGGCGGCGAGCAGGAGCGCCACATCGGCAACGGTGCGCGCCATCGGCCCGGCGACCGTCAGGGTGTTGTACGGGCTGGCGGTGGGCCATTGCGGCACGCGTCCCGGAGACGGGCGCAGGCCCACCACGTTGCAGAACGAGGCCGGATTGCGCAGGGACCCGCCCATGTCCGTTCCGTCGGCCAGCGGCGCCATGCGTGCAGCCAGGGCGGCAGCCGCGCCGCCGCTGCTGCCGCCGGCGGTCATGCGCGGATCGTAGGGGTTGCGCGTGGGTCCGAAGACCGTGTTGAAGGTTTGCGAACCGGCCCCGAATTCCGGCAGGTTGGTCTTGCCCAGCGTGATCGCGCCAGCCGCGCGCTCACGGCTCACGATGAGGCTGTCGCGGTCCGGCACGAAATCGCGGTAGAGCGGCGATCCATAGGTGGTGCGCATGCCGGCGGTCAGGAACGAATCCTTGTGGACGATGGGCAGGCCGTGCAGCAGGCCCAGCGGACGGCCGGCGGCCTGGTGCGCATCGGCCTGCGCGGCGCGCGCCATGGCGCCTTCGGCGTCCAGCGTGACCACGGCGTTCACCGCGGGATTCCAGGCTGCGATGCGGTCCAGGTGCGCGGCCATCACGTCGCGAGCACTGACGCGGCCTGCAGCGATGTCATCGCGCAGCGCGACAGCGCTAAGGTCGCAGAGCGTCGACGTCGCGGGCCGGGTGGGGGTCGAAAATTCCATATGTATTGCTATACGATACAAAGTATTGAATAATCAACTTTATAGTTGGTATTCCCCGCGCCAACAATCCGGGGAAACTAGCGCATCCCTGGGCCGGTGGGCATCGCCGGCTGCCCGATTCCTCGCCACGAGCCGCCATGACAAAGCCCTCGCCAGACAATCCAGCCGCCTCAGCGCAGGACGCCCCCGACCCCGCGGACGACCCGCTGTTCGTCGCATCGCTGGAGAAGGGCATGCGCGTGCTGGAGGCGTTCCGCGACGCCACCGACACGCTCGGGTTGACGGAGATCGCCGCGCTGACCCGCCTGGGCAAGAGCGCCGCGCAGCGCTTCGTGCACACCTGGGAACGGCTGGGCTACCTGAGCAAGGACACCGCCTCGCGCCGCTACCGGCTTGGTCCGCGCGTCGTCGAGCTGGGTTACTTCTTCCTGCGCACCGACCGCCTGGTGTCCATGGCCGCCCCGCATCTGGTCGCGCTGCGCGACCGCTGCGGCCTGGCGGTGCACATGAGCGTGCTGGCGGGCGGCGACATGATCTACCTGCTGCGCCTGCCCAGCCGGCAGCTCACGCTGGCCGAAATGCTGCCGGGTCGCCGCATGCCGGCCTGGTGCAACAGCGGCGGCCGCATGCTGCTGAGCCAGCTCGACGACGACGCGATTCGCCAGACGCTGTTGCGCGCGCCCCCGCGCGCCTTCACCCCGCGCACCGTGATCGAGCCACAGGCGCTGCTGGCCCTGATTCAGCAGGCTCGGGACGAGGGCTACGCGCTGACCGAGGACCAGGTGCTGCAGAACCAGGTCGGCGCCGCCGTGCTGCTGCGCGACGCGCGGGACGTGCCCCTGGCCGCCATCAGCGTCAGCGCCCCCCGCCACGACTATCCCGCCGACCGCCTGCTGCGCGACATCGTGCCGCAGCTGTTCCGCACCGCGCATGCGATCCAGCACGGGTGACCACGCAATTTATCGACCCGTTTTGCATTCTTTCGATTTTTTGTGCATAATTCGGCCCCTCTACCTGTTCCCCGATAGCTCAGTCGGTAGAGCGACGGACTGTTAATCCGCAGGTCGCTGGTTCGAGCCCAGCTCGGGGAGCCAAGAATTTGCAGTACCGCAGTACCCTTAAAAAAGCCCGCAACGTGTTTGCGGGCTTTTTGCATTGGGGCCGCGCAGCCGGGTGGGCGTTCACCCGCATGGCGTAGCATGGCCAGGTCCGCTTCAACCCGATGCCCGCCATGCGTTCCACCCGATCCCTGCCGCCCCTGATCTCCCTGCGCGCCTTCGAGGCGACCGCGCGGCGCCTGAGCTTCTCGCAGGCCGCTGAGGAGCTCTACGTCACGCAGAGCGCCGTCAGCCATCACATCCAGCGCCTGGAATCGGAACTGGGCATCGCGCTCTTTGAGCGGCGCACGCGCGCCATTGCGCTCACCGCCCAGGGCCAGGCCTATTACGAACGCGTGCATGCGGCGTTCGAACTGCTGCGCCTAGGCACGGACGAGGCCCGCGCGCATGATCCGGCCCGCAAAACGTTTCAGAAACCGCTGCGGATCGGATTGCTGGCGTCGTTTGCCACGCGTTGGCTCGCGCCGCGCCTGCCGGCCTTTGCCGCCGCGCATCCCGGCATCGATCTGCAGCTGCAGCCCGATATCGCGTTGGCGGACGTGGCGGGCGGCGAGGTCGACGCCGCGATTCGCTATGGGCGCGGCGGCTGGCCCGGCGTGCGGTCCACGCTGCTGATGACCGAGCGCCTGTCCGTCGTATGCGCGCCCGCGCTGGTCGCCGGCCGGAAGCGGCCGAAGTCGGCGGCCGATCTGCTGCGTCACCCGCTCCTGGTCTCGCACGCCAGGCAACCCTTTGAATGGGACGCGTGGGCGCGCCTGCAGGGCCTGGACTTGAGCCGCGCAGGGACGGTGCGTCTGCACGACTACAACATCGTCGTGGAAGCCGCGCTCGCGGGGCAGGGGCTTGCCATGGGCCGCGAGCGCCTGATCGCCGCGCATCTGGCCAGCGGCGCGCTGGTGCAGGCGCTGCCGGGCGCCGTGCTGGAGGATCCACGCATCGGCTGGTGGTTCGTCACGCCGCGCGGCGTGTCCAGCGAGCCTGTCCAGGCCTTGCGCGACTGGCTGGCGGAAACGGCAGCCCAGGCGACCCGCTGCCCCGTCGGCACGCATTAGTTTTACTCATACGTGCAATGCAAGAATTGATTGGTCACGCGACGCGGCGACCGATAGCATCGATAGCATCGGGGTAGCTTCCCGAATCGCTTCTCATCAACTCTCAGGTGATCCGATATGACCCGCAGCATTTCCGCCCGCGTTGCCGAACTTGGCTTGACCCTGGACGCCGCCGCCGCGCCGGCCGCCAATTACGTGCCCTTCGTCCTGGAAGGCAACCTGCTTTATATCTCCGGCCAGATTTCCCGCAAGGACGGCAAGGCGGCCTACCTGGGCCGGCTGGGCGACCAGGTGTCGGATGCCGACGGCGTGGCGGCCGCGCGCGCCTCGGCGCTGGGCATCCTGGCGCAGATCGCCGCCGCCACGGGCGACCGCCTGGACCGCGTGGCCCGCGTGGTCCGGTTGGGCGTGTTCGTGGCCAGCGCCCCCGACTTCAACCGCCAGAGCGCGATCGCGAACGGCGCCTCGGACCTGATGGTCGACGTGTTCGGCGACGCCGGCCGCCATGCGCGCAGCGCCGTCGGCGTGGCGTCCCTGCCGCAAGGCGTGGCGGTGGAGGTCGAAGCCGTCATCGCGCTGACCCAGGCCTGATCCCGGCCGCCTGAAAGGAGCCGCCATGACTGCCCCCCTCCCGCCGAGCACCGTGCAGGCGCTGCGCGCCATGGCGCCCGGCACGCAAAGCTCGGTGCACTTCAACCATGCCGGCGCGTCGTTGCCGTCCACCGCCACGCTGCAGGCGATCCATGCGCATCTGAAGCGCGAAGCGGCGCAAGGTCCGATGGAGGCCGGCGTCGCGGCGCGCGATCTGACCGAAGCGGCGCGCACGCTGGCGGCGCAACTGCTCAACGCCCAGGTCGATGAAATCGCGCTGACGGGAGGCAATTCAGCCGGGTGGGGCGCGGCTTTCGCGGCGCTGCCGGGGTGGCGGCCCGGCGACCGCATCCTGGTCGGCCGCCACGAATGGGGCGGCAACCTGGCCACCATGCGGCTCCATGCGGCGCGCGCCGGCGCCACGCTGGAGACCATTGCGTCGGACGACAGCGGATGCGTGGACGCGCAGGCGCTGGAAGCCATGTTGGACGAGCGCGTGCGGCTGATCGCGCTGACCTGGCTGCCCGCCAACGGCGGTCTCATCAACCCGGCCGCCGCCATCGGACAGGTCGCGCGCCGGCATGGCATTCCCTATTTCGTCGACGCCGCGCAGGCAATCGGACAGATCCCCATCGATGTGGAGCAGGTCGGCTGCGACGTGCTCAGCGGCCCGGGCCGCAAGGCCTTGCGCGGGCCGCGCGGAACCGGAATCCTGTACGTGCGGCGCGCCTTCCTGGACCGCCTCACGCCCGCCTTCGTCGATACGCATTCCGCGCCGCTCGATGCGGATGGCCAGCCCGTCCTGCGCCCGGACGCCGCGCGCCTGGAGTCCGCCGAGAACTCGCTGGCGCTGCGCTGTGGCCTCGCCAATGCCTTGCGCGAGGCGCTGGATCTGGGGCTGGACACGATCCGAGCCAGCATCGACGCCAACGCCCAGGCGCTGCGCGCCGAACTGGCGGCGATTCCCGGCGTCACCGTGCTGGACCAGGGCCGCGAAAAATCCGGGCTGGTTGCGTTCAACGTGGCAGGCCAGGACGCCGCGGACGTGCAGCGCAGGCTGTCGGCGCAGGGCATCACGATCGGCAGCAACGGCGTGCCCTACACGCCGCTGGACATGCAGGCCCGCGGCCTGGACCGGATCGCGCGCGCGTCGGTCAGTTACCTGACGAGCAGCGCCGAGATCGACCGCCTGCTGGAAGCCTTGCGCGCGCTGGCCGGCCAAACCCGCGGTGGGCGCGGAGCAGCGGGCTAGGCCCGCCCCGCCATCGCGCCGCGCCTGGCAAACGGCGACCACTTCGTGAAGACGAGCAGGTTGCCCAGCATCACCAATGCCAGCCCCGACAGCGCCTGGGGCGTCCACCGGTATCCCTCGACGACGGTAGACACGCTCAGCGCGACGACCGGGAACAACACCGTGCAGTACGCCGCCCGGGCGGGGCCCATGCGGCCCACCAGCGTCAGATAGGCGGTGAAACCGACGATGGACCCCGCCACGGCCAGGTACAGCAGCGCGCCCACGTAGGGCGGCGAGGGATCGAAGTCGAACGGCAGCCCCGTGGCCACGCAGCCGGCCAGCAGGATCGCCGCGCCGTAGAGCATGCTGTAGGCATTGCCGGTGAGCGGCCGGATGCCGGCGCGCTGCTGCAGCGACGACAGCATGTTGCCCGTCGAAAAGCACAGCGTGCCAAGCAGCGCAAACCCCAGGCCCAGCAGGGTTTCATGGCTGGCCTCCTGGCTCGCCAGCTCCGGCCAGAACAGCAGCGCCAGGCCGCAAAAGCCCAGCGCCCCCGCCGCCATGACGCGCGCCGTGATGCGGGTGCCGAACCACAACCGCGCATTGACGGCGTTCCAGAGCGTCGCGGCGGAAAACACCACCGACACCAGGCCGCTGGGAATCCACTGCGTGGCCGAATAGAAGCACAGGAAATTCAGGCAGAACAGGCACAGGCCCTGGCCCACGCACAGCCAATGGCCGCGCCGGTCCAGCTTCTGCAGTTTGCGCATCAGCCGCAGCGCCGCGAACAACAGCAGCCCCGCCAGCGCGAAGCGGTAGAAGATCGACACGGGAATGGCGACCACGCCGAGCTGCAGCTTGATGGCGATCCAGGTCGTGCCCCAGATCAGGACGGTAAGCAGGTAGAGGGAAAGATTCATGATGCGGCGTGCGCCGGGCTGCTGCGCAAAGATCGAATACGGACGCCGGCGGCCGCCCCGGTCGCCGGGCATCCAGTGTGCGCCGGGCTGCCGCGCCGCGATTGCCGGTTCTTGCGCTTTTGTCCGAATCGGGCGCGTCGCGCGCGCGGGATCGCAGTAGCATTCCTTCCCATGGGCAACACCGCTACGGCCCCGGCCGATTTCTCCGTCTTCCGCACCCTGTCGCGCTCCACCGCGACGCTGCAGCGCGCCGCGTCGCTGGGCGAAGGCATGGCGATCTCGCAATGGTCGCGCACCGCCCGCGAAACGCTGGCCTACGACACGCCCGGCCATCACACGCTGTCGCTCTACCTGCAAGGCGGCGACAAGTCGTTCCGGGTCGGCCAGGACGCGCTGCATGGCGGCGCGGACAAGTTCTGCGTGCTGCCCGCCGAGCACCATTCCCGCTGGTGCATGAACGACAACGTGCATTTCCTGCACCTGTACATCGCGCCGCAGCGCCTGGCGCGCGAAGCCGTCATGCGGCTGGACTGCGAACCGCGCACGCTGGAGCTGCGCGACCGCACCTACATCCACGACGACTCGCTGATCGACGTCTGCCGCCGGCTGCTGGGCACCGACTGGAGCCAGCCGGCCGACCGCCTGGCCGCGAGCAGCGCGGCCGAGACCGTGCTGCAACACCTGCTGGTCCAGGGCGTTGCGCGCAAGACGCCGCAGCCCGCCCGCGGCGGGCTCGCCCCCGGCGTGCGCCGCCGCGTCATGGACTACGTGGACACCCATCTGGCCGATCCCCTGACGCTGGACGAACTCGCCGGCGTCGCGGCGCTGTCCACCTATCATTTCGCCCGCATGTTCCACGCCTCGTTCGGCGAGCCGCCTCACGCCTGGGTGCGCGGCCGGCGCCTCGCCCGCGCCAGAAGCCTGCTGGCGACGGGCAAGGGCGACCTGGCAGGCATCGCGCAAGCCTGCGGCTTCGGCAGCGCCAGCCACCTCGCGCGCGTCTTTCGCGACGCCATCGGCGTCACCCCTGGCCAGTACCGCAGCGCGCGCGCCAGCCACTGACACGGCGCGCTGGCGGGCGGTGTTCCGCACCGTGCGGTCTACAATGGCGCATCGCCCTAGCGGCCTCACTCGGCCTGATCCTGCCTGCACCGACGCGATGCCGTCCCCGACCTCTCGCGAACCTTCCCCCCTCGCCGATAGCGCCAGCCAGCGCCGCCTGGGCGCGCACTGGCTGGCCGAACTGATCCGGTTGCGCGAAGCGCACTGGGGCCCGCTGGAGGACGCGCAGGCGGTGCGGCAGGTGCGACAGCTCGATGCCGACCTGCCATCGCGCATCCTGGCCCGCGCCACGCTGCTGGCCCAACGGGAAAACCTGATCCCCCTCGTCGAGGCCTGGCGCCGCAGCGCCACGGCCATGCTGGTCGTTCTCTTCCTGCTGGCGCTGGTCTCCGGCGCGGGCGCCGCCCTGGGCGCGCTGGGCGACGGCACGCGCCCGGTCAATGTGCTCTGGGCCATGGGCGCGCTCCTGGGCCTGCATGCGCTGACCTTCCTGGTCTGGCTGGCGAGCTTCCTGCTGCGGCCCTCGGCCGTCACCGGGCTTGGCCGCCTCTGGCTCTGGGCCACGCGCAAGCTGGCGCGCGGCCCGGACGGCGCGCTGGTGCCGCAGGCCTTCCTGAATCTGCTGACGCGCGCGGGCGCCTTGCGCGGCCTCTTCGGCAGCATCAGCCATCTGCTGTGGCTGACGGCGCTGTGCGCCGCGCTGGCGACCCTGCTCGTGGTGCTGTCCACCGCCAGCTACCGCTTCGTCTGGGCCACCACGCTGCTGGCGCCCGACACCTTCGTCTGGATCACGCAGGCCATCGGCTGGCTGCCGGCCCATCTGGGCTTTCCCATGCCCGACGCCGCCACCATCCGCGCCAGCGACGGCACGCAAGTCCTGCCGGCCGCCGCGCAGGCGCAATGGTCGCTGTGGCTGATCGGCGTCGTGGTGGTCTACGGCATCGTGCCGCGCCTGATCGCCGGCGCGCTGTGCGCGGCGGCCACGCTGCGCGCGCTGCGGCGCGTGCGCATCGATCCCGCACTCGCCGGCTTCTCCACGCTGCGCGACAGGCTCGAACCGCCCGCCCTGTCCACCGGCATCGACCGTCCGGTCGATCCCCTGCACGAACCGCGCGTGCACGCGCCGGCGCTGGAGGGGCTGGGTGGCCAGCCCGTGCTGCTGGGACTGGAATTGCCCGCGGACCTGGCCTGGCCTCCCGCGGACCTGCCCGACGGCATCCGCCAGGCAGGCAACCTGGATACGCGCGTCGAGCGCAACCGGGTGCTCGATGCGCTGGCCCGGTCCGCCGCCTCGCGCCTCCTGATCGCCTGCGACGCGCGCCAGACGCCCGACCGCGGCACCCTGTCGCTCATTGCGGACCTGTCCGCGCATGCGGGGCAGACCCGCGTCTGGCTGATCCTGCCTCACGCCGGCGCCGACACGCGCGCCGACCTCTGGCGCGACCGGCTGCTGGCGCTGGGCCTGCCCGCCGCCGCCGTCCTGCAGACGCCGGTCGCGCCGCTGGACTGGCTGGAGACCGGCCATGGCTGACCCCCTCATCAAGATCGCCCTCGTCGGCCACACCAACACCGGCAAGACCTCGCTCCTGCGCACGCTGACGCGCGACACCAGCTTCGGCGAAGTGGCCGACCGCCCCGGCACCACGCGCCACGTCGAAGGCGCGCGCCTGCGCCTGGATGGACGGCCCGTGCTGGAATGGTTCGATACGCCGGGCATGGAAGACAGCATTGCCTTGCTGGAGTACCTGGAGCGCCTGGACCGTCCCGGCGAACGGCTCGACGGTCCCGCGCGCATCCGCCGCTTTCTGGACACGCCCGAAGCGCACGGCCGCTACGAGCAGGAAGCGCGCGTCCTGACCAAGATGCTGGACTGCGATGCGGCGCTGTACGTCATCGACGCGCGCGATCCGGTGCTGGGCAAGCATCGCGATGAACTCGCCATCCTGGCCGCTTGCGGACGGCCCCTGCTCCCGGTGCTCAACTTCGTGAACGCGCCGGCGCACCGCGCCGACGAATGGCGCGACGCCATGGCGCGGCTGGGCCTGCACGCGGTGGTGGAATTCGACACCGTGGCGCCGCCGCTCGATGGCGAACAGCAGTTGTACGCCAAGCTCGGCGTGCTGCTGGACCGCCACGCCGGCGCGCTGGCGCGGCTGTCCGGCAGCCTGGCCGCGCAGCGACGCGAGCGCCACGCCGCGGCCTACGAACTGCTCGCGGACCTGCTGATCGACGTCGCCGCGCTGCATCTGTCCAGCCCCAGCGACGACGGCGCGCTCGCCGCCGCTTCCGGCCTGCTGCGCGACCAGGTGCGCCAGCGCGAACAGACCTGCGTGAACGCGCTGCTGGCGCTCTACAACTTCCGCGCGGCGGATTACGCCGACGACGCGCTGCCGCTGCAAGGCGAACGCTGGGGCATGGATCTGTTCCATCCGCAGGCGCTCAAGGACATGGGTGTGCAGGTCGGCATGGGCGCCGCCGCGGGCGCCATGGCCGGCGCCGCGGTCGATCTGATGAGCGCGGGCCTGAGCCTGGGAACCGGCATGCTGATCGGCGCCGCCGCGGGCGGGCTGTGGCAGGGTGTGGAAAAGCTCGGCAAGCGCGTCGCGGGCAAGCTGCGCGGCTGGCGCGAGATCAGCGTGGACGATGCCGTGTTGCGCCTGCTTGCGTTGCGCCAGCGGCAGTTGATCGAAGCGCTGGAACGACGCGGCCATGCCGCGCGCGAGCCATTGCGGCTAGACCTCCCGGCCGATGATGCATGGCGCAAGGGCCCTTTGCCCGAAGCCCTGAAGGAAGCGCGCAGCCGGCCTGAATGGTCGGCCCTGGGTAAACACTATGAAGACAGCGACCGCCGCAAGCGCGTGCTGCATGAATTGGCGAAAACCCTCGCATCCACGCCGCTGCCAGCCGATTGACCGGCAGCCCGCATGCCCCGCCAAACGCACCATTCAACGCGTACGGCAAGCGCGTAATAACCCCAATCCAAACCGATTGACGCTTAAACGAATGCGTCGATAAGATTCGATCTGCATCGACGCGGGTCCGTCCCCGTCATGTCAATCACAAGGGGTTGGGTCTATCGACTCCAGCAGCAACGCCATGCCCCGGAACCCCATGGGGCCGGGGCCCTGTCACTTCTGTCGCGCTATCCGCGCACCACACGGAGCATGAGGGCTATGCGTACTTTTCACCACTTCAAGCAGGCGGCGCTTGCCGCTGCCGTGGCCGCCTCGCTGGCATTCAGCGCCGGCGCGGCCGCCAAGACCCTGCATTGGTCGTACCAGGGCGACGCCACGTCGATGGATCCGATGGCCCTGAACGAAACCTTCACGCTGGGCTTCCAGGGCAACATCTACGAAACGCTGGCCGGCTACGACGGCGACCTGAAACTCACGCCGCTGCTGGCCGAAAGCTGGGAAAACCCGGAACCCACCAAGTGGGTCTTCAAGCTGCGCAAGGGCGTGAAGTTCCATGACGGCTCGCCCTTCACCGCCGACGACGTGATCTTCTCGTGGAAGCGCAGCCTGACGCCCGGCTCCGACATGAAGGGCTACGGCGCCAAGGCCACCGACATCAAGAAG
Source organism: Achromobacter sp. MFA1 R4 (assembly GCF_900156745.1). Taxonomy (NCBI): domain Bacteria; kingdom Pseudomonadati; phylum Pseudomonadota; class Betaproteobacteria; order Burkholderiales; family Alcaligenaceae; genus Achromobacter; species Achromobacter sp. MFA1 R4. The sequence continues at coordinate 1,918,425 of NZ_LT707065.1, forward strand.
GTGGACGACTACACCATCGAAGTCACCACGCCCACGCCCAACCCCATCCTGCCGCGCGAATGGGTGTTCCTGTACATCATGAGCAAGAACTGGGCGGAGAAGAACAAGACCACCGAGGCGACCAACGTCAAGGGCGACAACCAGGGCAACTACGCCAACCTGCACGCCAACGGCACCGGCCCGTTCATGCTGACCGAACGCCAGCCCGACGTGAAGACCGTGCTCAAGCGCTACGACGGCTACTGGAACAAGAACATCAAGACCAACATCGACGAGGTCATCTTCCAGCCGATCACGCAGGAAGCCACGCGCGTGGCCGCGCTGATCTCGGGTGAAATGGACGTCGTGCAGCCTGTGCCGGTACAGGACTGGAAGCGCCTGGAAGACGCCAAGGGCGTCAAGCCGCTGACCGCGCCCGAAGCCCGCGCCATCTTCATCGGCATGGACCAGGACCGCGACGAGCTCCTGTTCTCCGACGTGAAGGGCAAGAACCCGTTCAAGGATATCCGCGTGCGCGAGGCCGTCGTGCTGGCCGTCGACACCAAGGCCATCAACGAAAAGATCATGCGCGGCGCGGCCAAGCCGCTGGGCTCGCTCATCGCCACGTCCATCAACGGCTACGACGAATCCTTCGGCGCGCCGTACAAGCCCGATCCGGAACGCGCCAAGAAGCTGCTGGCCGAAGCCGGCTATCCCAAGGGCTTCACCGTCACCATGGACTGCCCGAACGACCGATACGTCAATGACGAAAAGGTCTGCCAGGCCGTGGCCGGCATGCTGGCGCGCGTCGGCATCAAGATCAACCTGCTGGCGCAGACCAAGTCCAAGTACTTCGGCAAGATCCTGCTGCAGGCCGGCAACCAGACCAGCATGTACATGCTGGGATGGACGCCCAGCTCGACCGACGCGCACAACACGCTGCTCAACCTGACCTCGTGCCGCGACGCCAAGACGGCCGCGGGCCAGTTCAACCTGGGCGGCTACTGCAACAAGAAGGTCGACGAGCTGACCAACAAGATCGGCGTCGAAACCGACCAGGCCAAGCGCAACGCGATGATCAAGGAAGCCTTCGGCATCGTGCGCAGCGACTTCGGCTACCTGCCGCTGCACCAGCAACCCATGTCCTGGGGCGTGAAGGAAAACGTCACCGTCACCCAGCGTGCCGACGACGTGCTCGATCTGCGCAACGTCGTGCTGCCGTAGCGCGGCGCTTGATGCAACCCCGGGCGGCGCGTGCCGCCCGGATGCGCCCGGCCCAGCCCCCATTCCCGCCCTGCGCGCGGAACCCGGCCCGGCGCCATCCGAACAAGAGGGCTTCCTGAGATGCTTTCCTTTATTGCGCAGCGGCTGTTCCAGTCGGTGCTGGTGATGCTGACGGTGGCGCTGATCGCGTTCGCCATGTTCCGCTACGTGGGCGACCCGGTCGCCAGCATGGTCGGCCAGGACACGACGCCCGAGCAGCGCGCCCAGTTGCGCGAACAGCTCGGCCTGGACGATCCCTTCATCGTGCAGTACGCCCACTTCGTCGCCAATGCGGTGCAGGGCGACTTCGGCATGTCCTACCGCCATCGCCGGCCGGTCAGCGAACTGCTCGAAGAGCGCATGCCCGCCACACTGGAATTGTCATTCGTGTCCGCCGTCATGGCGCTGGCGCTGGGCATTCCCATGGGCATCTACACCGCGCTCAAGCGCCACGGCGTGCTGTCCAAGGCCTTCATGGCGATCTCGCTGGCGGGCATTTCCCTGCCCACCTTTCTGATCGGCATCCTGCTCATCCTGTTCTTCGGCGTGCAGTTGCGCTGGCTGCCCAGTTTCGGGCGGGGCGACGTCGTGAGCCTGGGATGGTGGACCACCGGCTTTCTCACCAAGTCCGGCTGGCTGGCGCTCATCATGCCCGCCATCACGCTGGCGCTCTTCCAGATGACGCTCATCATGCGCCTGGTGCGCGCCGAGATGCTGGAGGTGCTGCGCGCCGACTTCATCAAGTTCGCGCGGGCGCGCGGCCTGCCCGAAAGGCTGATCAACTTCCGCCACGCGCTCAAGAACACGATGGTGCCCGTCATCACCATCACCGGCCTTCAGCTGGGTTCCATCATCGCCTTCGCCATCATCACCGAGACGGTGTTCCAGTGGCCCGGCATGGGGCTCCTGTTCATCCAGGCCATCAGCATGGTGGACATCCCGGTCATGGCCGCCTATCTGGTGCTGATCGCCTTCATGTTCGTGGTCATCAACCTGGTCGTCGACCTGCTGTACTTCGTCGTCGACCCGCGCCTGCGCGTGCAGAGCAAGTGAATGGCGGTAAAAAAGGAAATCGCATGATTGCTCGCATCGCCCCCTTCTTCACGCGCGCCGCCGACAGCGACCTGTGGCACAGCTTCAAACGTTCGCCGGGCGCCATCGTCGCCGCGATCGTCACGCTGGTCATCGTGCTCGGCGCGTTGTTCGCGCCGGTCGTGGCGCCCCACAATCCGTTCGATCTCGCGTCCCTCAGCATCATGGACGCCAACACGCCCCCGGCCTGGGAAGAGGGCGGCAGCCCCGACTTCCTGCTGGGCACGGACGACCAGGGCCGCGACATCCTGTCGGCAGTCATGTACGGCTCGCGCGTATCGCTGCTGGTCGGGTTTGCCTCGGTGCTGTTCTCGATGGTGCTGGGCGTGACGCTCGGCCTCATCAGCGGCTACGCGGGCGGGCGCGTCGACAGCTTCATCATGCGCATCGCCGACGTGCAGCTCTCGTTTCCCGCGATCCTGGTCGCGCTGCTGATCGACGGCGTGGCGCGCGGACTGCTGCCGCGCGACATGCACGACCAGCTTGCGCTCTACGTGCTGATCTTCGCCATCGGGATTTCGGGCTGGGTGCAGTACGCGCGCACCGTGCGCGGCTCCACGCTGGTCGAGCGCAACAAGGAATACGTCCAGGCGGCCAAGCTGATCGGCATCGGCCCCATCACCATCCTGCGCCGCCACATCCTGCCCAACGTCATGGGACCGGTGCTGGTGATCGCCACCATCCACCTCGCGATCGCCATCATCACCGAAGCCACCCTGTCGTTCCTGGGCGTGGGCGTGCCGCCCACCGCGCCGTCGCTGGGCACGTTGATCCGCATCGGCAACAGCTACCTGTTCTCGGGCATGTGGTGGATCTCCATCTTCCCCGGCATCGCGCTGGTTGCGCTGGTGCTGTCGGTCAACCTGCTGGGCGACTGGCTGCGCGACGCGCTCAACCCCAAGCTGCGCTGAGATTGCCATGGCCTTGTTGAACATCGAAGACATCCGTATCGAATTTCCCAGCCGCCGCGGCACGATGGTGGCGGTGGACGGCGTATCGCTGTCCCTGGAAAAAGGCGAGATCCTGGGCGTGGTGGGCGAGTCCGGCGCGGGCAAGTCCACCATCGGCAACGCCGTCATCGGCCTGCTCGAAGCGCCGGGACGCCTGGCCGGCGGGTCGGTGCTGCTGAACGGCGAACGCATCGACACGCTCACGCCGGCGCAACAGCGCAAGGTCCGGGGCCGGCGCATCGGCATGATCTTCCAGGATCCGCTGACCTCGCTCGACCCGCTGCAGACCGTGGAAAGCCAGCTGGTCGAAACGATGCTGGTCCACCTGGACCTGTCGCACGACGCGGCAATGCAGCGCGCCGTGCAGCTCCTGGCACAGGTCGGCATCGACCAGCCCGAGCTGCGCGTCCAGCAGTACCCGCATCAATTCTCGGGCGGCATGCGGCAGCGCGTGGTGATCGCGCTGGCGCTATGTTGCAAGCCCGAGGTCATCATCGCCGACGAGCCCACCACCGCGCTGGACGTGTCGATCCAGGCGCAGATCCTGGACCTGCTCAAGAAGCTGTGCCGCGAAGAGCAGGTCGGCATGATCATCATCACGCACGACATGGGCGTGATCGCGGACGTGACGGACCGCGTGGCGGTGCTGTACCGCGGCAAGCTGGTGGAGCAGGGTCCCACCGCCAAGATCCTGGGCGACCCGGACCATGCCTACACGCGCAGCCTCATCTCGGCCGTGCCGCGGCCCGACATCAAGCTCAAGCGTTTTCCGCTGGTGACCTACATCGAATCCGTGAGGACGCCCGCGCAGCCGCTGGACCTGGCCACGCACTGGCTGGGCCAGCGCCGCGACTTCGGCAAGCGCACGGACGGCCCGCTGGTCCAGGTGCGCGACCTTTCCATGCGCTTCGTGCTCAAGAGCGCCTTTTTCAAGCGCAACCAACGCACGCTGGACGCGGTCAAGCGCGTCAATCTGTCGATCGGCGAGGGCGAGGTCTTTGGCCTGGTCGGCGAATCGGGATCGGGCAAATCCACCGTCGCGCGGCTGATCTCGGGCCTCTACACGCCCAGCGAAGGCTCGGTCACGTTCGGCGGGACCGACCTCACTGCGCTCAAGGGCGAGAAGGAACTCAATCCCTTCCGCCGGCAGATCCAGATGATCTTCCAGGATCCCTTTTCGTCGCTGAACCCGCGCATGCGCGTGCTGGACATCGTGGCCGAGCCCATCCGCTTCCACAAGCTCGCGCCCAGCGAGGCGGAAACGCGCCGCATCGTGGCCGACCTGCTGGACGTGGTGGGCCTGGCCGACCGCGCCGCGGAACGCTTCCCGCACGAATTCTCAGGCGGCCAGCGCCAGCGCATCTGCATCGCGCGCGCGCTGGCCACGCGGCCGCGCTTCCTGATCTGCGACGAGCCCACGTCGGCGCTGGACGTGTCCATCCAGGCGCAGATCCTGAACCTGCTCAAGGACCTGCAGGAAGAGCTGGGCCTGACCATGCTCTTCATCAGCCACGACCTGCCGGTGATCCGCCAGATGTGCGATCGCGTCGGCGTCATGCGCCATGGCGAGCTGCTGGAAGTGGCCGAAACGGAAGCCCTGTTCGAACACCCGCAGCACCCCTACAGCCAACATCTGCTTGGCCTCATGCCCCGCCTGCAGTCCATGTCCCGCGAAGGGCTGGACGTGGTGGGCTGAGACCCCGCGCAACCGGAGCCCTCCTGACATGACCGCGACACGACAGACCCTCTTCATCGGCGGCAAGGTATTCGACGGAATGGGGCGGATGCTGCCCGGACACGGCGTGCTGGTCGAGGGCGCCCGCGTGGCGCGGGTGGCGCCCGCCGGCGAGTTCTCGGGCTACGCGGGCGCGCGGGTGGACACCACGGGCATGACGCTCACGCCCAGCCTGGCGGACTGCCACGTGCACCTGGTCTACACCGGCGGCGCGGATCCCAACGCGCAATTGAGCAAGCAGGGCCCGGCGCAGATCACGCTGACCGCGCTGGAAAACGCGCAGGCCAGCCTGCGCGGCGGCGTCACCGCGCTGCGCGACTGCGGCGGCAAGGACTACCTGGAATTCGGCGTGCGCGACGCCATCGCGCGCGGCGTTTTCCCCGGCCCCACCATCAAGGCGTCGGGCCGCATCATCTGCATGACGGGCGGCCACGGCAACCGCATCGGCCGCGTGGCCGATGGCTGCGAGGAAGTGGTCAAGGCGGTGCGCGAACAGGTTCACGCGGGCTGCGACCTCGTGAAGATCATGGCGACGGGCGGGGTCATGACGCCCGGCGTCAGCCCGATGGACGCGCATTACAGCTTTGACGAAATGAAGGCGGGCGTGCACGAGGCCAAGCGCTTTCGCAAAAGCACGGCCAGCCACGCGCAGGGCACGCAGGGCATCCTGAACGCCGTGCGCGCCGGCATCGATTCCATCGAGCACGGCATCTTCATGGACGACGACTGCCTGCGCGAGATGCTGGAAGCCGAGACCTACCTGGTGCCCACCATCGCCGCCGTGCGCAACATCATCGCCAACGCCGACAACGGCATTCCCGCCTACGCGGTGGAAAAGGCCCGCGCGGTGGAACAGCGCCATCGCGAGTCGTTCCAGATGTACTACAAGGCCGGCGGGCGCATCGCGCTGGGCACGGACGCGGGCACGCCCTTCAACCTGCATGGCGAAAACGCCATGGAACTGGCTTACATGGTGGAGTTCGGCATGACGCCGGTGGACGCCCTGATCGCCGGCACGTCGCGCGGACACGACCTGATGGGCCTGGTTGACCACGGCGTCATCGCCGACGGCAAGGTGGCCGACCTGCTGCTGGTGAAGGGCGATCCCACCGAAGACATCATGCAGGCAGCCGACAAGCGCTTCCATGTGGCCGTGCTGCGCAATGGCGAACTCGCGGCGGGGGCCCTGCCGTCCTGAGCACGGCGGGAAATGAAAACGGGCTGTCGTCATGACAGCCCGCCGCGGGTGCGCCCAGTCTTGCGGCGCACCGGTACGAAGTTCCAGCCGGTTTAGCGCGCGCCGCCCAGGACGCCGCCCATGACCATCATCATGAACTGTTCCAGCGGCATCTTCTTGCCGTTGAAGTCCACCTGGCCGTCAGCGTAGTTCAGGTAGGTCACGATGCTGTCGTTCTCCAGCTTGCCCAGGCCCATCGCGATGGCCATGGTGCCCACCATTTCAGCCTGACCCTTGGCGGTCTGCGCGGCCTGGTCGGCCGGCACGCCGCGCGTCTGCGGCTCGATGGCCATCAGGTCGGCCAGGTTGGCCTTGGACAGCACCAGCTTGGCGTCCAGCTTGCGCAGGGCCTGCACCAGCATGTCGGAAAACTCGCCGTCCAGCGCGGCCGGCTTGGCCAGCGCCAGGTTCAGGTTGAACGTGGACGTGCCGTTGGCGGTGCGCACTTCAAGCGGCGCCACGGCCAGCGTCGGATTGCCGGCCAGCAGTTGCTCCAGGTTGGTCTTGAGCACGGCGCGCTCTTCGTCCGTGAATTCCGGCGTCGTCTGTTCGCCCTGGCTTTGCAGCATGCGGCGCGAGGCGGCCTCGTAGACGTCGTTCAACGCCTTCAGCGCCTTGGAATCCAGGTTCTGCGCGTCGATGACGAGCTTCATGCCGGCCATGTCCTTGGCCTGCACGTTGATCATGCCGAAATCAACGGCCATCTTGGCGCCCATGGCCGGGCCGGCTTCCGTCAGGTCCACGGCGATGCTAGTGTCCTTGAACTGGACCGGAGGCTTCTCCTTGGATGTGATTGTCCAATCCTTGAACGTCACCTTCTGGCTGCCCACGTACATGTCGTTGGCAGCCGGCTTCATGTCGCTGGTCAGGGTGATGCCCTTGACCGCCATGGCGGTGATGTCGCTGTCCTCGGACGGACCGGACAACGCCAGGCTGTCGGCGGCCACGTTGAACACGCCGCGCTTGGTGGACGTGGCGTACTCGAAGTCGCCCTTCATGCCCGAGAAGGCGAGCTTCGAGGCGTCCTTGGCGATTTCCACGGGCGCCATGTCGAAGTTGCCGGTGATGTCTTTGCCGTAGCTGACGCTGTAGTGGCCCGACAGCGGCACCGCGCCCTTGGCGGCGGCGAACCATTCCTTGACGGTCGGCGTCTCTTCCAGGGCGAAGTCGCTGGCGACCATGGCCGGCACGAACTTGCCCGACTTCAGGTTGGACAGCGGCAGGGGGCCGTGGCTCAGGTGTTCGACGAACAGGACCTCATGTTCCTTCGCGGGCGCACCGCCGGTCGCGGGATCGGTGAACTTGATGCGGTAGCGCGCCACGGAGGAGAACACGCCGCGCTCGAACGACGCCAGCTCGGCGACCGCATTGATGCCCCACTTGTCGCCCGCCTTCTTGAGCTCGACGTTCGAGTCCTCGATGGCCTGCTTGACGAAGGCTTCGGCCTTTTGGCCCGTGTACCAGGCCGTGCCGGTCCAGACCGCGCCAAGCGCGACGACGATGCCAACTATTGCCGATTTCTTCATTGCATCCCTTTAGATTCGATAGGTGAAAGCGGACGGATTATAGGGAGGGTCGCCTAGGGAAAACACTTATTTCGTTCTGATTTGATGCGAATTGTTGCTGAACAATACGAACAACACCCCGCGCCGTATGCCGCACCGCCACATCAGCTACAATCCTTTCGTGCGCTATGCCAATCTGCGCACGTCCGCTAGGCCCTTCGCTGCCAAGCTTCGCCCAACCGGGCGCTTCCCTTTTCTCCTTATTCGACCGCCTGGATTGGAGTCTCTCGACTAGAGCGACAGGCTGCCGCTGGAGTTGTTTTGACTACCTCTTCCCCTTTCGCCGACCTCGGGCTGGCTGATTCGCTATTGCGCGCCATCGCCGACACCGGCTACACCGCGCCCACGCCCATTCAGGCCCAGGCCATTCCGCAAGTGCTCAAAGGCGGCGACCTGCTCGCGGCCGCCCAGACCGGCACCGGCAAGACCGCCGGCTTCACCTTGCCCATTTTGCATCTGCTGTCGCAGAAAAAGCCTGAGGCCCGTAAGCCCGGCCGCCCCCGCTGCCTGATCCTGACCCCCACGCGTGAATTGACCGCGCAGGTCGCCGAATCGGTGCAGACCTATGGCAAGTACACCGCGCTGACCTCCATGGTGATGTTCGGCGGCGTCAACATCAACCCCCAGATTTCCGCACTGCGCAAGCCGCTGGACATCCTGGTGGCCACCCCGGGCCGCCTGCTGGATCACTGCGGCCAGAAGACGGTCGACCTGTCGGGCGTGGAAATCCTGGTGCTGGACGAAGCCGACCGCATGCTGGACATGGGCTTCATCCGCGACATCCGCAAGATTCTCGCGCTGCTGCCCAAGCAGCGCCAGAACCTGCTGTTCTCGGCCACGTTCTCGGACGAGATCCGCACGCTGGCGCGCGGCGTCCTGAACAATCCGGGCGAAGTGTCCGTCACCCCGCGCAACACCGCCACCGAGCTGGTCACCCAGACGGTGCACATGGTGGAACAGCACCACAAGCGCGACCTGATCAGCCACATCATCCGTGAAAGCGGTTGGCACCAGGTCCTGGTGTTCACGCGCACCAAGCACGGCGCCAACCGCCTGGCCGAAAAGCTGGTCAAGGACGGCCTGACCGCCGCGGCCATCCACGGCAACAAGAGCCAATCGGCCCGCACGCGCGCGCTGGCCGGCTTCAAGGACAGCACCGTGACCGTGCTGGTCGCGACCGACATCGCGGCCCGCGGCCTGGACATCGACCAGTTGCCCCAGGTGGTGAACTTCGAGCTGCCCAACGTGCCGGAAGACTACGTGCACCGCATCGGCCGCACGGGCCGCGCCGGCGCCACGGGCGCCGCGGTCTCGCTGGTCGACAACAGCGAGATCAAGCTGCTCAAGGATATCGAGCGCCTGATCAAGAAGACGATCGAACGCAAGCCGGTCGAAGGCTGGACGCCGCCGGCCACCAGCGCGGCCGCCTTCGAACGCCAGGAACGCGACGAGGACTCCCGCAACCAGCGCGGCGGTCCGCGCAATGGCGGCGGCGGCCGCGGCGGCAACGGCGGGGCGGGGCGTTCGCGTCCCGGCCAGGGTCAGCCGCGCGCAGCGGCTGGCGGCCGCGCGCCCGCGCCGGCCCGCGCCGGCGAAGGCCGCGCCAACGCCGGTCCGCGTGACGGCAAGCCCACCGACCGTCCGGCGCACGCCGGCCGCGCTGAGGCCCGTCCGCAGCAGAACCACCGCCGCCCAGAAGGCTCGGCGCGTCCGGCCGGCAATGCCGCGGCAGGCCGCCCGTCCGAAGGACGTCCGGCGCAGGGGCGTTCCGGCGCTCCCCGCGCCGCGCTGCTGAGCAAGTAACAGCAAGCAGGTAATATCACCGGCAATCCCAATCCTGCGATCCACGACCCCGCGCCATCATGCCCTTATCCACCTGGTTGACGTTCTTCCTGGCCTCCTGGGCCATTTCGTTCTCACCGGGCGCGGGCGCGATCTCGGCCATGTCGTCCGGCCTGAAATACGGCTTTGCGCGCGGCTACTGGAACACGGCGGGCCTGATCCTGGGCATCCTGTTCCAGTTCGTCGTGGTGGCCGTGGGATTGGGCGCCGTGCTGGCCACGTCCGAAATGGCCTTCAACGTGGTCAAGTACCTGGGCGTGGCCTACCTGATCTACTTGGGCGTGCGCCAGATCCGCACGGACGCCGCGCCGGTCGCGGTGGACGCGGGCGATCCCAAGAAGGCGTCCATCCGCGAACTGGTCATGCGCGGGTTCCTGATCAACACCATGAACCCCAAGGGCACGGTGTTCCTGCTGGCCGTGGTGCCGCAATTCGTGGACCCCGCGCTTTCGCTGACCCCGCAGTACGCGGCGCTGGCGGCCACGCTGGCCTTCACTGACCTGGTGGCGATGGGCGTGTACACGCTGCTGGCGGCGCGCGTGCTGCGCCTCTTGCGCGACGCCAAGCACATCCGCTGGATGAACCGGACCTTCGGGTCGCTCTTCATCCTGGCCGGCGTGTTTCTGGCGACGTTCCGCCGCCATTCCTGAATTTGAAGCGTGGGGCACGCGCCGGCAGCGGCGCGTGCCCCACATGTTTTCATGCACGACACCGGACCGCGCCGGCCTGAAAATGCCGCGTTAAGTAGAATCCTCCGATCATGAGCATTTCCAACGAAGTCGCACGGCGCCGTACGTTCGCCATCATTTCCCACCCCGACGCGGGCAAGACCACGCTGACGGAAAAGCTGCTGCTGTTCGCAGGCGCGATCCAGATCGCGGGCAGCGTCAAGGCGCGCAAGGCGTCGCGCCACGCCTCGTCCGACTGGATGGAGATCGAAAAGCAGCGCGGCATTTCCGTGGCGTCCTCGGTGATGCAGATGGAGTACCGCGACTGCGTCATCAACCTGCTCGACACCCCGGGCCACCAGGACTTCTCCGAAGACACCTATCGGGTGCTGACGGCGGTCGATGCCGCGCTGATGGTCATCGACGCCGCCAACGGCGTCGAGCCGCAGACCATCCGCCTGCTGCAGGTCTGCCGCGCGCGCAACACGCCCATCATCACGTTCATCAACAAGATGGACCGTGAAGTGCGCGAACCCCTGGAACTGCTGTCCGAGATCGAAGGCCATCTGGGCATGGACGCGGTGCCGTTCTCGTGGCCGGTGGGCATGGGCAAGTCGTTCGGCGGCGTGTTCGACATCCGCCGCGACCGCATGCGCGTCTTCCGCCCCGGCCAGGAGCGCCGTTCCGACAACGACGACTTCATCGAAGGCCTGACCAACCCCGAAATCGCCAAGCGCTTCGGCTCGGCATTCGACCAGGCCAGCGGCGAGATCGAACTCATCAACGAGGCCGCCCCCGCCTTTGATCGCGACCAATTCCTGGCCGGCAAGCAGACGCCCGTGTTCTTCGGATCGGCCATCAACAACTTCGGCGTGCAGGAAGTGCTGGACGCCCTGGTTGACCAGGCCCCGCCTCCCGGCGCCCGCGTCGCCCTGCAACGCGAGGTGCAGCCCGAAGAGCCCAAGTTCACCGGCGTGGTGTTCAAGGTGCAAGCCAACATGGACCCCGCGCACCGCGACCGCGTCGCGTTCGTGCGCGTGAGCTCCGGCCGCTTCGAGCGCGGCATGCGCCTGAAGGTGGCGCGCACCAACAAGGAAATGCGCCCGAACAACGTCGTGTCCTTTCTGTCGCAGCGCCGCGAATTGCTGGACGAGGCGTATGCCGGCGACGTGATCGGCATTCCCAACCACGGCGTGCTGCAACTGGGCGACGTGCTGACCGAGGGGGAAACCCTGCAGTTCACCGGCCTGCCGTTCTTCGCGCCCGAACTGTTCCAGGCGGTCGAAGTGAAAGACCCGCTGCGCACGAAGCAACTGCGCACCGGACTGACCCAGCTGGGCGAGGAAGGCGCGATCCAGGTGTTCCGTCCCGAGGCGGCCGGCGGCTCGCTGCTGCTGGGCGCGGTCGGCCAACTGCAGTTCGAAGTCGTCGCCCACCGTCTCAAGACGGAGTACGGCGTGGATGCCCGGATGCTGCCGTCGCGCTACACAATGGCACGTTGGATTACGTCTGAAAACCCCAAGGCGCTGCGCAAGTTCATGGATGCCAATGCCGCCCATATCGCCTATGATGTGGTGGATGCTGCGGCGTTTTTGATCGGTTCTCCCGCGCAGTTGCGCGTCGCCGAGGAACTGTATCCCGATGTGAAATTCCACGCCATGCGCGAGCACGGCGGCAAGGTTTTCGGAGAAAAAGCGTAAACCCGTTCGGGTTCCGCACGGCAGATTGAGGGTAGCAATGTCTTGGCGTTTTTTATTTGCAACGCTCCTGATCGCGCTCGGCGCGTCGGCTTGGGGCGGGCTTCAACTGGGTGATTGGCTTGTGGCGCATGCGCCCGCGGCGTCACCCGCTCCCGGGCAGGATGCGTCCGCCTCCCAGCAACCGGTGCTGGATGCCAACGGTCGCCCGTATGTCGCGCAGCCGCCGCAGCCGCGCATCGACGGCACGCTGGGTGTGCCGGACAAACCGGCCGACCGCGAATGGCAGGTCAACACCGTGTCGCTGTTCGACACGGTCAGCGATCCCGCCGTCCAGATCTCCCGCGAACGCATCAGCCCCGAACAGGCGCGCGAAATCGCGGCCGCGTCGCAAGTGCCGCTGCCTTCGGGCACGTCGGACGTCAGCACGATGGATCTGCTGGTTCCCGGCACCTCCACCGCCATCAACGGCGGCGTGGCCGCCGGCGGCAGCTACGGCACGCCGCAGATGGTGCAAGCACCTCCGCCGCCGCCCAACACCGCCCCGGCGGCCGGCGCGCAAGGCTGGCAGGATGCGCTCAAGCGCGAGCTGGCCCACTGCGCCACGCAAGGCTTCTTTGAGCGCCCCTCGTGCTCCTGGAACGCGCGCAACAAGTACTGCGCGCCCAACCGCGCCTGGGGCACCATGGCCGAATGCCCGGCCCGTCCGCAGTAGTCCCGACGCTCGCAGCCTGCAGGCGCAGGCGCGCGGCATGAAAAATGGCGCCCCACGGGGCGCCATTCTTTTTGCAGCCAGCCGCCTTATTCGGGCACGGACATCTGGCTTTGCAGGTAGTTCTGGATGCCGACCTTGTCGATCAGGTCGATCTGCGTTTCCAGGTAATCGATGTGTTCTTCGGTGTCGTCCAGGATGTCCTGGAACAGATCGCGCGAAACGTAGTCGCGCACCGATTCGCAGTAGGCGATGGCTTCCTTGACGGTCGCCTGGGCGCCTTGCTCGAGCTTGAGGTCACAGGCCAGCAGCTCGGGCACGTCTTCGCCGATCAGCAGCTTGTGCAGGTCCTGCAGGTTGGGCAGGCCGTCCAGCATGAAAATGCGGGCGATCAGACGATCGGCATGCTTCATTTCGCCGATGGATTCTTCGTACTCGTGCTTGCCCAGCTTGTCGAAGCCCCAATGGTTCAGCATGCGGGCATGCAGGAAATACTGGTTGATGGCCGTCAGCTCGTTGGTCAGTTGCTTGTTGAGAAACTGGATGACGGTTTTGTCGCCTTTCATGATGGACTCCTTGCAGTCAGGCGCGACGCGAGCGCATCGCGACAAAGGAGCGCACGATGCCGCGCGTACGCAACCCGTGCAGACTACCATTTGGCGCGGTCCCGCGACTAGCTTTGGGCTGCATTTGGTAAACGGCTTTACGAGCGCAACAAGAAAGCGACACGCCAATGAGAATGAGTATGCATGCTTGATGCCTTGCACACTCGGCGACGCATTCAAGCGGGCTGCGCCGGACGTCCTGCGCCAAAAGCGCCGCCCCATGCGCCGTTTGCGCGCGCCGCCCGCGGTCCCTGACAACGCCGCCATGAGCATGGAACGCAGACGGGCCGCGCGTTGCATATCGGCAACCGGATCAGGACCCCTCGCGTCTCGCGTTCCCCCAACACGCTCGCCCATCCCCCTCGCCCGTCAGGCTCACGGCGCGCGCCGCGTGGCGAGCCAGATGCCGAACGCGATGGGAATGATGCCCAGCAGGTCCAGCCACGAGACCGGTTCGCTCAGCACCAGCCAGCCGAACAACAGGCCCAGCGGCGGCATCAGGAAATGCAGCGCGCTGGCCGACGTGGCGCTGGCGCGGCCAAGAATCATGAACCACAGGTAATAGCCCCCCATCGACACGGCGACGATCATGTAGGCCATGCTCCAGACGAGGCTCGCGGTCAGCCGCGCATCGCCGATGTTCTCGCTGGCCAGCGCAAACGGCAGCAGCGCCGCGGCGCCGGCCAAGGACTGGATGCCGGTCGAGGTCCACAGTCCCGACGTCGGCTTGAGACGTTTGTAGAGCAAAGTGCCCGCCACCAGCGCCACCAGCCCGCCCGTCACGAGCAACGTGCCGTGCACGTCTTCCTGCATGCCGGTCAGCCGCGATCGCAGCACCAGCGCCACGCCCGCCAGCCCCAGGCTCAACCCCAGCAGCTTGCGCCAGCCCAGGCGCTCGCCCAGCAGCGGACCGGCCAGCACCCCGATGAGCAGCGGATTGGTGCTGATCAGCACCGCCGTGAAAGCGGACGACACGGTAATCATGCCCGACCAGCTCAAGCCCAGGTACAGCGCGTTGTTCAAGACGCCCAGCAGGATGAGGGAGGCAAGGTCGCGGCCGGCGGGCAGCTTCCAGCGTCCGCTGGCCGCCGCCAGGCCCAGCATCAGCGCGCCGGCTATCAGAAAGCGGACCGTCAGAAGCGTGAGCGGCGGGCAGTCGCGCACCGCGATCTTGGCGGCCGCGAAGGCCGAACTCCACAGGAAGCAGAACGCGGCGATGGGCGCCAGGCTGACGCCTGGACCGCCGGTCGCGGGCAGGGCGCAGGCAGGGGTTGAAAGAGCCTTCATGCAAGATCCGGCAAGAGTCTTAAGCCGCAGGCGCGGCGGGTTGATGGCATTCTCCGCGCCGCCCGATCCATTGACAAACTCTTTATTCAGATCGAAAGTATTTGAAAATCAAATGGATGTAGAGGCCGCCATGCTCGATCTCGATCTTTTGCACAGCTTTGTGTCGGTAGTGGAAACCGGCGGCTTTACCGCTGCGGGCGAACGCGTGCACCGCAGCCAGTCCACCGTCAGCCAGCAGATCCGCAAGCTCGAGGAGACGCTGGAGTGCCCGCTCTTCGTGCGCGAAGGGCGCCAGGTCCAGCTCACCGAAGAGGGCGAGCGCCTGCTTGGCTACGCGCGCAGGATGCTCGCGCTGTCCACCGAAGTGCGCGAAGCCGTCAGCGGCCGCAAGCGCGTGGACGTGATCCGCCTGGGCATTCCGGACGATTTTGCGGTGGACGCGCTGACGGGCGTGGTGGCCGCCTTCGCCCGGGCCAGGCCAGCGGTGCAGTTGTCGGTGCGCTGCGACCTGACCGCCGTGCTCACCCGCAGCCTGGAGCGCGGGGACCTGGACGTGGCGCTGCTCAAGCGCGAGCCGGGCACCGGGGCGTCCCTGGCCGCCTGGCCGGAACGGCTGCACTGGCTGGGCAGCGCGTCGGTCCCGGTGCCGCTGCCGCCGGACGCGCCCGTGCCGCTGGTGGCCTTTCCGCAGGGCTGCATCTACCGCAACCGCGCGATCCATGCCCTGGAGTCCGCCGGACGGCGCTGGCGCATCGCCTACGAAAGCCCGAACCTGTCCGGCGTGCAGGCCGCGCTGGCGGGCGGCCTGGGTATCGCCCTGCTGGAGCGGCGCTGCGTCGCGGCGGGCCACCGGATCCTGGACGTGGGCCTGCCGGCCGTGCCGCCATCTGAACTGGCGTTATGCGTGGCCGGGTCCGCGCGCGAACCCGCGCGTCAGCTTGCGATGAATATCAGGGATTTTTGCGAGAAGGAAATGACGCGGCTCGCCGCATGAAGGCAGCGAGCCGGTAACGTAGGCCAATGCTCAGGCCGGCCAACGCTCAGGCGATGGCAACCAGGGGGATCGGGAAGCTGCTGTTGGCAGCCGGCGTGTCCGATTCCACCAGGGCGGCGGGCGCATTGACCGGAACGGCGATGGAGCGCACGTCGCAAACGCTGGAGCAGCGGCCGCCCGGCAGGTATTCGGCGGCGGTTGCCGCGCAGCAGCCGCAGCACGTGGCCACGCCCAGCTCGAACTGCAGGTCGGAAAGCGTCGTCGCGCCGGCGTCCACGGTGGCGCGGACTTGGCGTTCGGTGATGGCATTACATACGCAAATGTACATGCGAATGATTATCGAAAAATATTCAGGCCGTGGCAAGCCCCGCCCACAAATAAATTGCAACCGAAATGTCACGCAAGCTGTTGAAAACAGGGACGAATTTGCCGCAAACGCGTCCCTTATTTTCAGCGCGCCGATGCCTGCGCCTTGCGCAGCGCCGCGGGGGCAATCCGCAGCGCTTCACGGTACTTTGCCACCGTCCGGCGGGCGATCACTATCCCCTGATCGGCCAGTTTTTGCATGATCTGGCTATCCGACAAGGGCTTGGCGCGGTTCTCGTCAGCCACCATCTGGCGGATGTACGTCTGCACCGCCGTGGCCGACGTCGCATCGCCGCCTTCGGTCGACACCCCCGTTCCAAAGAAGCGTTTGAGTTCCAGCGTGCCAAACGGAGTGAGCATGTACTTCTGTGTCGTGGCGCGCGAAATCGTCGATTCGTGCAGACCGAGTTCCCCGGCGATGTCCTTCAGGATGAGCGGCCGCATGGCCGCGGGGCCTTGGCTGAAAAAGGCGGTCTGGCGTTCGACGATGGCCTGCGACACGCGCAGGATGGTGTCGAAACGCTGCTCGACGTTGCGGATCATCCATTTGGCCTGCTGGAGCTGGGCCTGCAGCCCCGCGTGCGCGGACTCTTTCTGGTTGCCCAGCATCTGCGCGTACAGCCCGTTGATCTGCAGGCGAGGCACCGCGGCGCTGTTGAGGGTGGCCTGCCAGCCGCGCCGGGTCTTGCGCACGATGACGTCCGGCACGGCATATTCGGCGGCCGGCACGGTCCAGGCGCGCCCCGGGCGGGGCTCCAGGCGCAGGATCAGGGAATGGGCCGCGCGGAACGTCGGCTCGTCGCATCCGGCCGCCGCGCACAGGCGCGCGGCGTTGCCGGTGGCCAGCAGCGGCAGGTGTTCGGCGCAGATCCGCCGGGCGCATGCCAGCACGACCGGGTCTGCGGCTTCCGGCTGCCGCGTGAGGTCGGGATTGCGCAATTGAAGCTGCAGGCATTCGGCCATGTCGCGCGCCCCGATGCCGACCGGGTCGAACGACTGCAGCAGCGACAGCGCGGCGCGCAGCTCGTCGATGTCGGGCTCCATCTCGGCCGGAAGCCAGCCCAGGATCTCATCCAGCGGCGATCCCAGGTAGCCGTTTTCGTCCAGTTCGTCGATCAGCAGGGACGTCAATGCCGCGTCGCGCGGCGCCGCGCGGGTCAGGGCCAGCTGACCCAGCAGGTGCTCGCGCAAGGTATCCGGCCGGGCCGCCTCGGGCAGGCTGGAGTCATCGTCGGGGTAGACGCCGCCAGAGCCCGGCATCTCATCGACCGGGGACTCGCGTTCAGCCGCCGGCTCGTCGTCCTGCACGGAGGACTCGCGCTCGGATTCGGCCCGCGCCTCCGCCGTCGACGGCTCATCCTCGCGGTCCAGCAGCGGATTCTCGGCCAGCACTTGCGAGATCTCCGCTTCAAGATCGAGCGTAGACAACTGCAACAATCGGATCGATTGCTGGAGTTGTGGGGTCAGCGTCAGGTGCTGGCCAGGCCGCAGTTCTAAAATTGGACGGGTCATAGGTACAATATTTTGCATGATGAATCTGACTTCGCCCGCAAGCGTTCGCCAGGACTGCCGACTGATCGGCCAGACCCTGCTCAAACTGGCGCTTCCCCGACTCGTTTTGCGCGCGATTGTCATCGCCGTCGCCCTCGTTGTCTGGTATCTCGTTGCCACCTGGATACTGGATTTCGGCAAGCGCATGAACTACGACTTCCTGCACACCCTGGGCCAGCCGACCATGGACATGGCGCAGCGGATCAACCCCTACCTCTGGTGGGTGGTCGCCGGCATCTGGTCCCTGATCGTGTTTTTCCTGGTGCGCGCCTGGTTCTACGCCAGCCTGGCCGCCGGCGCCGCAACGCCCGTCGGCACGGACGTGCTCGCTGAACTGGCGCCGAACCTGTCCGAGGAATCGCTGGGCGTCCTGCGCTGGACCTGGGGCGACCGCCAGGAGCCCTTCACGGTGGGCGACCTGCGCCGCTCCCTGTCCGAATTGCGCCACAACCGCGTCGGCAAGATCGACATGGTCGCCGAGCAAGCCAGGATCCTGGAAGGAAACGCCAATCGCCCCACCCGCGATCCGCGCGACGATGGCCGCCGCGAACCCCGAGCGGACCGCTACATCGAACCCCGCATCGGCCCGGCCCGCTAGATCAACCCACGCCCGCACAAGGCCGCCGCAAGGCGGCCTTGCTGCTTCCTGGGCCAGCTTCCTGGGCCAGACTTGCCCGGCCTGCTTGCCTGGCCTGCTCCCATTGGCCGGCTTTCTCAGCGCCCCAGTCCTCGATCCGTCCCCGGCACATTACGTTTGCGCTTTCCAAGAAAGTATGTTTGACTAGCAACCTATGGCCGCCTACCGCACCTTCTCCGCGATTGACACCGGACGCTTCGACGCCCCGGTCGCCGGCCTGCGCGCTCGTTCCTCCTTCATCGCGCTATCGCTACTGCTACCGATCGGTTGCCGGGCCTAGTGTCCCCGTGGTAGCTCGGCAGCCACGCTTGCCACACGCGATTTTCCCCTTTTATTCCTGAATCCAGCCGGACAACCCCGGCAAACCCTGGCACAAGACCGCCATCCGGTCGCGATGCCGTCGAGCGCCCAAGGCGCCGGGATTCATAAGAAACCGATCGAGGTGTAGTGATGATGCTTGCCAACCCCGCCACCAAATACGTCCCCTTCGCGCCCTTTGCCCGCGATTTCTCCGAACGCACCTGGCCCAGCCGCCGCATCACGAAGGCGCCGATCTGGATGAGCACGGACCTGCGCGATGGCAACCAGGCGTTGATCGAGCCGATGAGCGTGGAGCGCAAGGTCCGCTTCTTCGAACAGCTCGTGAAGATCGGCTTCAAGGAAATCGAGGTCGGCTTCCCGTCGGCGTCGCAGACCGACTTCGACTTCGTGCGCAAGCTCATCGACGAAAAGCGCATCCCCGACGACGTGACCATCATCGTGCTGACGCAGTCGCGCGAAGACCTGATCAGCCGCACGGTGGAAGCAGCCGCGGGCGCCAAACAGGCCATCGTCCACATGTACAACGCCTGCGCGCCGGCCTTCCGCAAGGTCGTGTTCAACATGTCCAAGGACGAGATCAAGAACATCGCCACCACCGGCACGCGCCTGATCAAGCAATACACCTCGCAGCGCCCCGAGACCCAGTGGCGCTACGAATACTCGCCCGAAGTCTTCAGCACGACCGAACCCGAGTTTGCGCTGGAAGTCTCGGACGCCGTGGCGGACGTCTGGCAGCCCACGCCCGACAACAAGATGGTGTTGAACCTGCCCGCCACCATCGAGGCCACCACCCCCAACCTGTACGCCGACCAGATCGAGTGGATGCACAAGAACCTGGCCCGCCGCGACAGCATCGTGCTCAGCGTCCACCCGCACAATGACCGCGGCACCGCCGTCGCCGCCGCCGAATTCGCGGTGATGGCCGGCGCCGACCGCATCGAAGGCTGCCTCTTCGGCAGCGGCGAGCGCACCGGCAACGTCGACCTCGTCACGCTGGCCCTGAACCTCTACACGCAGGGCGTGCATCCGGGCCTGGACTTCTCGGACATCGACGAAGTGCGCCGCTGCGCTGAATACTGCAACCAATTGCCGGTGCATCCGCGCCATCCGTACGCGGGCGACCTGGTCTTCACGGCGTTTTCGGGTTCGCACCAGGACGCGATCAAGAAGGGCTTTGCGCTGCAACAGCCGGACGCCGTCTGGGAAGTGCCTTACCTGCCGATCGACCCGGCCGACCTCGGCCGCAGCTACGACGCCGTGATCCGCGTGAACAGCCAGTCGGGCAAGGGCGGCGTGTCGTACCTGCTTGAACAGGAACACGGCCTGGTGTTGCCGCGCCGCCTGCAGATCGAGTTCAGCCGCGCCATCCAGCGCGTCACCGACGAGACGGGCCGCGAAGTCACCGCGGACGACGTGCACACGATCTTCAGCAGCGAATACCTCGAACAGAAGTCGCCCTGGACGCTCATCCGCCATCGTATCGACGGCGATCCGTCGGCCGGCGAAGGCCAGCACTTCAGCATCGAAGCCGAGCTCGAATTCAACGGCGAACGGCGCATCGTGCGCGGCAAGGGCGACGGCGCGATTTCCGCCTTCGTGGCCGCGCTGGACGTGCCCGTGCGCATCATGGACTACCACGAGCACGCCATCGGCACCGGCACTGGCACGCGCGCCGCTTCGTATGTCGAGCTGCGCGTGGGCGAGTCCAGCACGGGCTTTGGCGTGGGCATCGACCGTGACATCGTGACGGCCTCGTTCCAGGCCGTGCTGAGCGCCGTGAACCGCCACATCAATTCGGGCGCCATCGCCACCACCGAACAGGAAGCCGCCGAAACCGTGTGATCCACGGCAAGGCCGGAGCCCCCCGACAAAGGGGGGCCAACGACAAAGCCCGCCTTACCCTGGCGGGCTTTTTCATTGCAGCCGTGGATTCAGCCGCGCGGCCACATATCAGAGGCGCCGATGTCCGGCGCATGCGCGTCCAGCAGGCGCGCGTGGATCCACGCGCCGATGGCAAGCACGCGATGGTCTTCATGGCGCGCACCGACCAGTTGCAGGCCCACCGGCAAGCCTTGCGGGCCGGTGGCAAACGGCAGGTTCAGGCACGGCACGCCGAACATCGTCCAGGCGCGCGAGAACTGCGGATCGCCCGTGCCCAGGTCGGCAAAGGGCGCTTCGCCGCTGGCGCTGGGTGCGAGCAGCACGTCGTAATTCTGGAACCACCCGTCCACGCGCGCGCGCGCCTCGGCGGCGCGGGCGAGGTTCTTGATGTGCTGCTCGGCGCTGATCTGCGCGCCGGCTTCAAGAATGGCCTGCAGCTTGGGACTGAGATGCGCGGCGTGCTCGAAGCGTTCATAGGCGAGCGCCTGCGAGGCCTCGAACGCCATGATGTCCGAATGGAGCTGCACCAGCACGCAATGCTCGGGCGGCAGCGGCACCTCTTCGACTTTGGCGCCCGCGCGCGACAGGATCGCGGCGGCCTGCGCGAAGGCTTCCTTGGTTTCGGGCTGCGCATGGCGCCACTGCAGGCTGCGATACATGCCGACGCGCGGCTTGTCGTCGTAGGACAGGTCGAGCATGCGCGGATCGCGCATCAGGACCGAGGCGAACAACGCCATGTCCGGCACCGATCGGGTGAAGCCGCCCACGGTGTCCAGGGATTCGGCGAGGCTTTTGACGCCGGCGCGGGAAATCCCGCCGAAGGTGGGCTTGTAGCCCACGATGCCGCAATACGAGGCCGGCCGGATGATGGAGCCTGCGGTCTGCGAGCCCAGCGCGAAGGGCACCATGTCGTCGGCCACCGCGGCCGCGGAGCCGCTGGACGAGCCGCCAGGCGTGTAGGCCTCGTTGCGCGGGTTGCGGGTGGGGCCCGCCTGGTAGGTCGCGAATTCGGTGGTGACGGTCTTGCCGATGACGATGGCGCCCGCGCCGCGGCACAGCGCCACCGAGGCGGCGTCCAGGCCGGGACGATGGCGGTCGTAGATGGGCGATCCGTAACGGGTGGGAAGGTCGACGGTGTCGAACAGGTCTTTCACGCCGATGGGCAGGCCATGCAACGGGCCGCGCACCGGGCCGCGGTCGAGTTCTTCGGCCCGTTCGATCGCGGCCTGCTTCTGCAGGGCGGTCCAGGCGTGAACGGCATTTTCGCGCTGCTCGATGCGCGCGAAGCAGGCCCGCACCAGTTGCACTGCGGTCAATTCGCGCCGTTGCAGCTTGTGCGCGGCTTCGACCGCGCCAAGTCTGTTCAAGGCAGTAGACATGTAGCTTTCCTCTTTGCCGGAGCCGCGCGCAATGCGCGGGAACATATTCGCACCCGGTCCCCTTGACCGAGGGCCCGTCCGGCGCTGCATGGCGTGGCCCGCCTGGCGCGCCGGAATGAGCCGACCCTTGCCACTGTACGCATCGCGTCAATTGGGAAAAACACCGAAATTGCCGGGTTTTTCCACGGAAAGCGCAGTACGCCGTGGCTTTGTGTTGTTGCTTCGCCACCAGCATAGCGCAAACCCGTGCAATACAAAGGTCATATTCCTCAAGTAAGATGAAATCGTTTTCAGCAAATTTGCAGCGGCTCACCAATGGCTACGCGCCCCTCGTCCCGCTTTTCCATTATTGAAGTGGCTCGCAAGGCCGGCGTATCGCCGGCGACGGTGTCGCGCGCGTTCAACCAGCCGGAGATCGTGCACCCGGATACGCTGGCGCACATACGCAACGTCGCCAAGCGCGCGGGCTTTCGGCCCAACCGCGTCGGCCGCAGCCTGCGTTCGGGCAGCACGCGCACCATCGGGCTGATCCTGCCCACGCTGTCCAATCCCGTATTCGCGGAGTGCTTTGAAGGCGCGGAACGCCGCGCCCGCGAATCGGGCTACAGCGTCATGCTGACCGCCACGGGCTACGACCCGGCCGTGGAATCGGCCGCCGTGCAGGGGCTGATCGATCATCAGGTCGACGGCCTGATCCTGACGGTGGCCGACGTAAGCAAGAGCGCCACGCTGGACGACCTGGACCGCAGCGGCATTCCCTATGTGCTGGTCTACAACGAGTCCGCCGATCACCCGTTCGCGTCGGTCGACAATCGCGCGGCCGCCAGCGACATGGTCGCCCACCTGGCCGCGATGGGGCACAAGCGCATCGCGCTGGTGACCGGCCCGCTGACCGCGTCCGACCGGGCCCGCCGGCGCCTGATGGGCGCGCGCGCCTGCGCCAAGAAGCTGGGCCTGGACGCCATCCAGCACATCGCCATGGGCTCGCACACCGGCAGCGACGTGGACGCGCTGAAGGCCGCGCTGCGGGGCAAGCAGGCGCCCACGGCGCTCTTTTGCTCCAACGACCTGCTGGCCACCGCCGTCATCGCCGACCTGGTGGGCCTCGGCCTGTCCGTGCCGGCCGACATCTCGGTCTGCGGGTTCGACGGCATGCGCTTTGGCGCCTTGCTGACCCCACCGCTCACCACCGTCGCGCAGCCCAGCGACGGCATCGGCCAGACGGCATGTTCCAACCTGCTGGCGCAGATCCACGGACAGCCGCCGCAATCGAACCGCCTGCCGCATTGCATCGTCGTGGGCGGCACCGCGGCGTCCGTGCGCCGCTAGCCAGCGCCTCTCATCCATCCGACCACTCCTCGATTCTTTCGCGTCATGCTCATCGCACAAATCACCGACCTGCATATGCGCAGCCCTGGCGACAAAGCCTACGGCATCATCGACCCGGCGGCCTTCATGACTCCGGCGGTGCAGGCGCTCAATGCCCTGACGCCGCGTCCCGACTGCGTGCTGATCACGGGCGACCTGACCGACCTGGGCAAGCCGGTGGAATACCAGGCGCTGCGCGATCACCTGCAGGCGCTGCAGATCCCATATTTTCTGCTGCCCGGCAACCACGACGACCGCGCCGAGCTGCGCGCCGCCTTCCCCGACCATGCCTACCTGCAGGAAGGCGGACAGTTCATCCAGTACGCGATCGAGACCTACCCCTTGCGCATCCTGGCGCTGGACACCGTGGTGCCGATGAAGAGCCACGGCGAGCTCTGCCAGGAACGCCTGGACTGGCTGGCCGAGCGCCTGGCCGAGCAGCCCGGCCGCCCCACGCTCGTGCTGATGCACCATCCGCCGTTCCTGACCGGCATCGAACACATGGATGACATCGGCCTGCTGGCCGGCGGGCCGGAACTGGAGCGCATCATCGCGCGGTATCCCAACGTGGAGCGCGTGCTGTGCGGCCACCTGCACCGCACGATCTTCCAGCGCTTCGGCGGCACGATCGCCTCGACCTGTCCCGGCACGGCCCACCAGCTCGCGCTGGAACTCGGCCCGCGTCCGACGCTGCAGTACATCATGGAACCGCCCGGCTACCAGTTGCATTGGTGGCAGGGCGGCAGCCTGGTCACGCATCACGCCGTCATTGGGGATTACCCCGGCCCATATCCGTTCGGCTGAACCCTGGAAGACGAAACCCCGCATTGCCACGAATCCGTCATGTTTGCGCTGCACAATGAAAAGGTTTTCATAACAGGCAACAATGCGGATCTAACAATTAGATCTACGAGACAGCATGTCATCCATCGTTCTGGATAACCTCACCAAACAGTACGCAGGCGCGGCCGCGATCCAAGGCGTGAGCTTCACGGTCCCGGCCGGCAGCTTCACGGTCCTGCTGGGGCCTTCCGGCTGCGGCAAGTCGACCACGCTGCGCATGATCGCCGGGCTGGACACGCCGACGTCCGGCACCATCCGCATCGGCGATCGCGACGTCACGCAGCTACCGCCGGCCAAGCGCCGCATCTCCATGGTGTTCCAGTCGTATGCGCTGTTTCCGCACCTGTCGGTGCGCGAGAACATCCTGTTCGGCCTGAAGGTGCGCAAGGAACCCGCAAAGGACTACGACCGGCGCCTGAAGCGCGTGGCTGAGCTGCTGGGCCTGTCCCACCTGCTGGACCGCAAGCCGTCGCAATTGTCCGGCGGCCAGCAACAGCGCGTCGCGCTGGGCCGCGCCGTGATTTCCGAAGCGCCGGTCTGCCTGATGGATGAACCCCTTTCCAATCTTGACGCGCAACTGCGCCACGAGATGCGCCGCGAAATCCGCGCGCTGCAGCAGAGCCTGGGCATCACCATGGTCTACGTCACGCACGACCAGACCGAAGCCATGAGCATGGCCGACCAGGTGGTGCTGCTGCGCGGCGGGCAGATCGAACAGCACGACACGCCCGATGGGCTGTATGCGCGGCCCGCCAGCGAATTCGCGGCGCGCTTCATCGGCACGCCGCCCATGAACCTGATCAATCTGGCGCCGCAGGCGGGCGCCACGGTGATCGCCGGCACGCAGGGCCCCGCCATCGCGAACGCGCCTGCGGGCGCCGTGAAGCTGGGCGTGCGTCCGGAACACATCCGCATCGACGGCGACGGCATCGCGGCCACCGTCGAAAGCGTGGAGTACTTCGGCGCGGACTCCATCGTGGTGTGCCGGATCGGCGACACAAGCGGCGTGGCCGTTCGGGTCGGCGGCCATCTGCGCGCCAGCGCCGGCGAGTCGCTGCGCCTGTCCTGGCCGGACGGGCAACAGCATTTCTTTGCCGCCGATTCGGCGGTCATCAACACCGACGGGCGCTAAGAAAAATGGCCTCCACGCTGCGCCTTCGGCTTGCTGCCCCCCGAGGAGGCGGTTTTTACCTTGGAACGGCCCGGCGGTAAAAACGCCCATTACACAGAAAAGGAAACACAACATGCGACGCATCGTACTGAAGACCCTGGCCGCCAGCCTGGCCGCCGCCTGCCTTTCTCTGCCTGTGCAGGCGCAGAACAAGCCCGTCGAGGTGGAGTTCTATTACCCGGTCGCCGTCGGCGGCCCGATCACCAAGATCGTGGACGACATGGTGACGGAGTTCCAGAAGGAAAATCCGAACATCAAGATCAAGCCGATCTACGCCGGCTCGTACCAGGACTCCATCGCCAAGGCGCTGACCGCGCTGAAGGGCGGCACCCCGCCGCAGCTCGCGGTGCTGCTGTCGACCGACATGTTCACGCTGATCGACGAGGACGCCATCGTTCCCATTGACAGCCTGGCCAAGAGCGACGCCGACAAGAAGTGGCTGGGCGGCTTCTATGACGCCTTCATGCAGAACAGCCGCTCCGGCGGCCACACCTGGGGCGTGCCGTTCCAGCGTTCGACGATCGTCATGTACTACAACAAGGACCTGTTCAAGGCCGCCGGCCTGGATCCCGAGCAGCCGCCCAAGACCTGGGCCGAGCTGGTCGAGTACGGCAAGAAGCTGACCAAGCAGGACGCCTCGGGCAACACCACCCAGTGGGGCATCGAGATCCCGTCGGGCGGCGCGTTCGCCTACTGGCTGTTCCAGGCCCTGACCACGCCCAACGGCGCCATCCTGATGAACGAAGCCGGCAACGAGGTCTACCTGGACAAGCCGGAAGTGGTGGAAGCCGCGCAGTTCTGGCGCGACCTGTCGGCCAAGCACAAGATCATGCCCACCGGCACGATCGACTGGGGCACCACGCCCAAGGACTTCCTGGAAAAGAAGGCGGCCATGGTGTGGACCACCACCGGCAACCTGACCAACATCCGCAAGAACGCGGACTTCCCGTTCGGCGTGGCCATGATGCCCAAGCAAAAGCGCGGCGGCAGCCCCACCGGCGGCGGCAACTTCTACATCTTCAAGAGCGGCACGCCGGAGCAGCAGCAGGCGGCGCTGAAGTTTGCGCAGTGGGCCACCACGCCCGAACGCGCGGCCGACTGGAGCATCGCCACGGGCTATGTGGCCGTGACGCCGGCCGCCTGGCAAACCGAGAAGATGAAGAAGTACGCGCAGGAAGTGCCGGCGGCCACCGTCGCGCGCGACCAGCTGGAAGTCAGCGTGGCGGAATTCTCGACGCATGAGAACCAGCGCGTCACCAAGACCCTGAACGACGCGCTGCAGGCGGCGCTGACGGGTTCCAAGACGCCGCAGCAGGCCCTGACCGACGCGCAGCGCGAATCCGACCGCATCCTGCGTTCCTACAAGTAAACCGACCGCACGCACGATGAGCCGCTCTTTGAATGCGCTTTATGGCTGGCTGCTGTTGCTGCCAGCCATCGTGCTGCTCGCCGCCTTCACGCATTACCCGGCGGTGGCGACGCTATGGCACAGCTTTTTCTCCACGCCCAAGGGCGCGCGCCCGGCCCGCTTCGTCGGGCTGGAGAACTATGCGGTCATGCGCGACGACCCGGTGTTCTGGCAGTCGTTGTGGAACAACCTGTGGTTCGCCCTGGGCACCATTCCCACCTCGATCGGGATCGCGCTGGTCATGGCGTTGTGGGTGAACCGCAACCTGGCCGGGCGCGGGTTCCTGCGCATGGCGTACTTCACGCCGACGGTGCTGCCCATGGTGGCGGTGGCCAACATCTGGTTGTTCTTCTACACGCCGCAGTACGGACTGATCGCGCAGGTGATGGGCTGGTTCGGCGCGCCGGGCCCCAACTGGCTGGGCAACCGCGAGACGGCGCTGCCCGCGCTGATGCTGGTGACCGTGTGGAAAGAGGCCGGGTTCTTCATGATCTTCTACCTGGCGGCGCTGCAGACGGTATCGCCGTCCCTGCGTGAAGCAGCCATGCTGGAAGGCGCATCGCGCTGGCAGTATTTCCGCCGCATCCTGTGGCCGCTCCTGATGCCCACCACGCTGTTCGTGCTGATCAATGCCCTGATCAACGCGTTCCGGCTGGTCGACCACGTGGTCGTCATGACGCGCGGCGGGCCCGACAACGCCAGCACCTTGCTGCTCTACTACATCTACCAGGTGGGATTCAGTTTCTGGGACACGGCCTACGCCGCGACCCTGACCGTCGTGTTGCTGGTGGTGCTGGCGCTGACGGCGCTGGTCAAGTTCCGCTGGCTGGACCGCAGGACGCACTATCAATGAAAGACAAGCTCGATACCCTGGGCGCGTGGGCGCTGGGCCTTCTGTGGATCCTGCCGCTGGCCTATGCAATGTGGGCGGCCTTCCATCCGCCTGCCTACGCGACCCGCTTCGACCTCTTCGCCCCGCTGACGCTGGACAACTTCGTGCGCGCCTGGAATGCGGCGCCGTTCCCGCGCTACTTCCTGAACACCTTCGTGCTGGTGACGATGGTGCTGGCCGCGCAGCTGGTGTTGTCCACCCTGGCGGGCTACGCGTTCGCGCGCTTCGAATTCCGGGGCCGCGACTTCGTCTTCATGCTGGTGCTGCTGCAGCTCATGATCATGCCGGACGTGCTGCTGGTGGAGAACTACCGGTCGATGAGCCTGCTGGGCGTGCGCGACACGGTGTTCGCCATCGGCCTGCCGTACTTTGCGTCGGCCTTCGGCATCTTCCTGTTGCGCCAGACCTTCAAGACGGTCCCGCGTGAACTGGAAGAAGCGGCCCGCATGGAGGGCGCGAACGCGCTGCAGGTGCTCTGGAAGGTGTACGTGCCGCTCGCCAAGCCGATCTACGTGGCCTACGGGCTGGTGTCGGTGAGCCACCACTGGAACAACTTCCTGTGGCCGCTGATCATCACCAACTCCGTCGAGTCCCGGCCGCTGACGGTGGGGCTGCAGGTGTTTTCTTCCACGGATCAGGGCATCGACTGGTCTGTGATCACGGCCGCCACCCTGATGTCGGCCGCGCCGCTCCTGATCGCGTTCCTGTTGTTCCAGCGCCAGTTCGTGCAGTCATTCATGCGGGCGGGGATCCGGTAGGCCAGCCGCCTCGCGCCGTCGCACCGCACAAAAAAACCCGCCGAGGCGGGTTTTTTGCGTGTATCGGGCGGGGCGGGGCTCAGTACCCCACGGTGAGTCCGGGCAGGTCCACGGTGATGCGCGGCCGCTCCAGCGCCAACGCGAGGTTCTCGGCGAACTCTCCGGCTTCCTTTTCGTCGGTGGACAGGGTGTCGTAGCCCAGCGCATCGGCCACGCCCAGCACCTTGTCCAGCAGCAGGACCTTGCCGCTGGGACGCAGCGGCTCGCAGCCCAGGGTTTCCCAGGCGCCGTCGAACCAGTCGCGCGCCTCGGCCTGGCGTTGGGGAGAGGGCTCGACGTTCGCTGAAAGGTCCAGCGAACGCCGGGCGTCGAAAACGATGGTGATGTCGCTGCGCATGGAAAGCTCCGTCAGATGGCGTCAGGCCAGTAGGGTAGGCAAAAAACGCCGGACAGATTGTCCGTCCGGCGACATATCCCTACCAGCCCCGCGACACTTCCCAGGTGACCTCGGCCCCCGCGGCCTGCGACTGGCGCATCATGTCCAGCAGGGGAAAGGCCCGTTCCTTCAAGCCCACCATGCGCGCCATCGGGGCGACGGGGGCCTTGTCGTCGTTGTCCTCGTCGGCGCCTTCATGGGCGTGCTGGTACTCGTCGATCGCGCGTTCGATGCCGCTGATGGCCGGCCCGAGCTGCTCCACGGTGAACACGCCGCGCTCCGGGATCTTGTCGCCGACCGGCTTGCCGGCCGCCTGCAGCAGCGCGCCGGCGTGGTCGGTCAGCATCAGGACTTCGGCCACGACCTTGGAGTGAAAAGTGATCAGCATATTTCAGTCTCCCACATTGATTACCTTACTTACATACACTACCGCAACGCCCCCGTGATGCCAACTGGCGCCCTCAAATCAACTATGATTCAGGGGATTCCCGTGACAGCAGGACCCGCGCCGGGCCTGAATCCGGCATGAGCGCGCCGGTTTGCCGGCCGCCTTCGGCCCGGACCCAGCGCCAGCCTGCGGGCGCGGCGCGTAATGCCGGCAAGCCGCAAGCGCCGTGCCGCCTTCGTCACTCACTCAAGAACCACGCCAGACGCCCATGCTCCTCGAGCAACAAAAACAGCTTATCTCCCTGATCCAGGCCGCCGTCCTGCAAAGCCTGCCTGACGCCCAGCCCAACGTGCTGCTGGAGCGCCCCAAGGTTGCCGCCCACGGCGACGTCGCCACCAACGTGGCCATGCAGCTTGCCAAGCCCGCGCGCCGCAATCCCCGCGAACTGGCCCAGGCCATCGTCGACGCCGTGATGGCCAACCCGGACGCCGCCGCGCTGGTCGAGAGCGCCGAAGTGGCCGGTCCCGGCTTCATCAACCTGCGCGTCACCCCGGCGGCACGCCAGGCGGTGATCGCCGCGGTGGCCGAGCAGGGCGATGCCTTCGGCCGCGCCCCGCGCCTGGGCGACAAGATCCTGGTCGAGTTCGTCTCGGCCAACCCCACCGGCCCGCTGCACGTGGGCCATGCCCGCCAGGCGGCCTTGGGCGACGCCCTGTGCCGCCTGTACGACGCCGTCGGCTGGGACGTCACCCGCGAGTTCTATTACAACGACGCCGGCAACCAGATCAACAATCTGGCCATCAGCGTGCAGGCCCGCGCCCGCGGCCTGAGCACCGATTCCCCCGAATGGCCCGAAGACGGCTACAAGGGCGACTACATCGTCGACATCGCCCGCGACTTCCAGGAAGGCAAGACCATCCAGGCGTCCGACGGCGAGCCCGTCACCGCCACCGGCAACATCGACAACCTGGACGACATCCGCGCGTTTGCCGTGGCCTATCTGCGCCGCGAGCAGGACCTGGACCTGCAGGCTTTCGGCCTGGCGTTCGACAACTATTACCTGGAAAGCTCGCTCTACACGTCCGGCCGCGTCGAAGAGACGGTCAAGGCGCTGATCGCCGGCGGCCACACCTACGAGGAAGGCGGCGCGCTGTGGCTGCGCACCACCGAACTGGGCACGGGCGACGACAAAGACCGCGTCATGCGCAAAAGCGAAGGCGGCTACACCTACTTCGTGCCGGACGTGGCCTATCACAAGGCCAAATGGGAACGCGGCTTTCACCGCGCCGTGAACATCCAGGGCAGCGACCATCACGGCACCGTGGCGCGCGTGCGCGCCGGCCTGCAGGCGCTGGAAGAGGGCATTCCCAAGGACTACCCGTCCTACGTGCTGCACAAGATGGTCAAGGTCATGCGCGGCGGCGAAGAGGTCAAGATCTCCAAGCGCGCCGGCAGCTACGTCACCATGCGCGACCTGATCGACTGGGTCGGCCGCGACGCCGTGCGCTACTTCCTGATCCAGCGCCGCGCCGACACGGAATTCGTGTTCGACGTCGACCTGGCCCTGTCCAAGAGCGACGAGAACCCCGTCTACTACATCCAGTACGCCCACGCGCGCATCTGCTCGGTCATCAACAATGCCGGCATGCCGGCCGCCGACGTGGCCCAGGCCGACGCCGCGCTCTTGACCGCCCCGACGGAATTCGCGCTGATGCAGCGCCTGGCCGAGTTTCCCCAGGTGGTGGCGCTGGCCGCCCAGGACCTGTCGCCGCACCACATCGCGTTCTGGCTGCGCGACTGCGCGTCGGACTTCCACGCCTGGTACAACGCCGAGCGCGTGCTGGTCGACGACACCGCGTTGAAGCTGGCCCGCCTGCGCCTGGCCGCCACCACCCGCCAGGTGCTGGCCAACGGCCTGGCCCTGTTGGGCGTTTCCGCGCCCGAGCGGATGTAACATCGGTTCATGGCAACCAAGCGCAAACCTACCCGCCGTTCCTCCGGCGAAAGCGGCAGCACCCTGTACGGGGCGCTGGCCGGCCTGCTGATCGGCCTGATCGTCGCCGCCGTCGTCGCGTTCTACGTCACCAAGGCCCCCGTCCCCTTCGTGGACCGGGCCAGCCGCCAGGGCGATACGGGCAAGCTGCCCGATCCGCGCAACGCGCCGGACCCCAACGCCGGCCTGTACGGCCGCGACGGGGCGGCGGGCGCACCGCCCACCGGCCCCACGGCCACCGCGCCGGCGCCCCTGCCGGGCGCAGGCACCCCGGCCAAGGGCGACGAGACACCCGCCAAGCTGGACGACCTGGGCGCGCTGATCGCCACCCTGCCCACCTCCCGGGCGCCAGCCGCCGCCCCGTCCGCACCGCCAGCCAACGCCTCCGGCTCGTCGCCCACGCCCATCTCGAAGGCCGCCCCCGCCCCCGCAGCCAGCAAGCCCGCCCCCGCGGCAACGGGCACGTACTACCTGCAGGCAGGCGCCTTCCGCGGCGAAAGCGACGCCGAATCGCTCAAGGCCCGCATCATCCTGCTGGGCCTGCCGGTGGCGGTGCAAAAGGCCGAACTCAACGGCAAGCCCATCAACCGCGTGCGCGTGGGTCCGTTTGCCCGCCTGGACGACATGAACCGGGCCCGCGGCCGCCTGGGCGAGAACAAGATCGAAACCGCCGTGGTGCGCCAGTAGGCGCGTCCGGCGGATGGTGTTGCATTGAACTAATCCGGCCCCGGCCCTGTCTGTAGCCTTTTATTCAGGAACCTCATCCATGCTGTCCCCCAAGCTCATCCGCATCCTGGCAGCCGCCGCGCTGACCGCCACGGCGTTCTTCAGCCCGGCCAGCCACGCGCAAGGCGCCCAGCAGTACGTGCCGATCAATCCGCCGCTGCCGTCGGACACCCCGGGCAAGGTCGAGGTCCTGGAATTCTTCGCCTACACCTGCCCGCACTGCGCCGCCATGGAACCCATGGTCGAAGACTGGGCCAAGACCGCCCCGTCCGACGTGGTGCTCAAGCAGGTGCCGATCGCCTTCAATGCCGGCATGAAGCCGCTGCAACAGCTCTACTACACGCTGCTGGCCCTGGACCGTCCGGACCTGCACCCCAAGGTCTTCACGGCCATCCACGGCGAGCACAAGCGCCTCTTCGACAAGAAGGCCATGGGCGAATGGATCGCAACCCAAGGCGTGGACCGCGCCAAGTTCGACTCCGTGTTCGACTCGTTCAGCGTGCAGACCCAGGTGCAGCGCGCCAACCAGCTGGCCGACGCCTACCGCATCGAAGGCACCCCGTCCTTCGCCGTGGGCGGCAAGTTCATGACCTCGCCGGTCATGGCGGGCAACAGCTACGAAGGCGCCTTGAAGGAAGTGGACAAGCTGATCCCGATGGCGCGCGCCAAGTAATCCGCGCGACCCCCGCATGCCGAACGCCCCGAGCCTTACAGGCCGGGGCGTTTGTTTTCAGGCGTCATTCAGCTGTTCAGCCAGAAGGTCGGGCTACACTTCCCCCATAAAAATCGCCGCATCGACGGCATCAAACGGGTGGAAGACAAATGAAAAAGCATTTCCTGCGCAGCAGCGCGGCGATGGGCCTGTGCCTGTCGCTCGCATCGGGCCTTGCCCACGCCAGCGCCGCCGAGGGCGTCAAGATCGGGGTGCTGACGGACATGGCGGGCGTCACGGCCGACGCGACCGGCAAGGGGTCCGTGGAAGCGGCCCGGCTGGCCATCGAGGAGATGGGCGGCACGTTGCTCGGCAAGCCCATCACGCTGGTGTCCGGCGATCACCAGCACCGCCCCGACATCGGCAGCAGCATGGTGCGCAAGTGGTATGACACCGAAGGCGTGGACGTGGTGGTGGACGTGCCCAACTCGTCCGTCGCGCTGGCCGTGCAGGGCATCGCGCGGGAAAAGAAGAAGCTGGTGCTGTTCTCCAGCCCCGGCACCACCGCGCTGACCCAGGCGCAATGCTCGCCCTACGGCGTGCAATGGACCTACACCACCTATGCACTGTCGCGCGGCACCGCGACGGCCGTCGTGAAGGAAGGCGGCAAGCGCTGGTTCATCCTGGCGTCGGACTATGCCTTTGGGAAACAGCTTGCCGCGGATACTGAAGCGGTGGTGAAGGCGAATGGCGGCGAAATCGTCGGCACGGTCTTCCATCCGCTCAACGCCTCCGATTTTGCGTCCTTCCTGCTGCAGGCGCAGGGCTCCAAGGCGCAGATCATCGCCATCGCCAACGCGGGCGGCGACACCATTTCGGCCATCAAGCAGGCGGCGGAATTCGGCATCGGCCGCACACAGCAATTGGCGGCGATGCTGCTGCTCCTGACCGACGTGCACAGCCTGGGCCTGGCCGACGCGCAGAAGACCTACCTGACCGTGCCGTCGTATTGGGACATGAATGACGGCACGCGCGCCTTCACCAAGAAGTTCGAGGCGCGCGTAGGCCGCCCGCCAACCTTCCTGCAGGCCGGCGTCTACAGCTCGGTACGCCATTACCTGCAGGCGGTGAAGGCAGCCGGCTCGGTGGATGCCGACGCCGTGATGGCCAAAATGAAGTCCATGCCCATCGACGATCCCTTCAGCCTGAACGCGCACATCCGCGCCGACGGCCTGGTGGTGCGCGACATGATGCTGGCGCAGGTGAAAACGCCTGATCAATCCAAGGCGCCCTGGGATTACTACAACGTCGTGCGCACCATTCCCGGCGAATCGCTCGCCTGGCCGCTGGCGGACAGCCAATGCCCCCTGGTCAAGCCATGACGGACGCGCTGGTCCTGGCCGACGTCGGCAGTTTCTATGCGGGCGGCAGGCCCGTGCGCATCGAGGGGCAGCCCACGCGCGACATCGCCTTCACGCGGACCGCGTCGCTGGCATATGACCCGAACGGCCTGTATCACTTCGAGCAGGCCTACGTGCAGTACTTCATCCCCGCGCGCCTGTCGCATCCCCTGCCCATCGTGCTGCTGCACGGCGGCGGGATGACGGGCGCG
Organism: Achromobacter sp. MFA1 R4; assembly: GCF_900156745.1. Classification (NCBI taxonomy): domain Bacteria; kingdom Pseudomonadati; phylum Pseudomonadota; class Betaproteobacteria; order Burkholderiales; family Alcaligenaceae; genus Achromobacter; species Achromobacter sp. MFA1 R4. The sequence goes on from NZ_LT707065.1 coordinate 1,952,433, forward strand.
ATGTGGGAGCAGACGCCCGACGGCCGGCCAGGCTGGATGCAGCATTTCCTGCGCCAGGGACACGCGGTGTATGTGGTGGACAACGTGGAGCGCGGGCGCGCCGGGTGGGCGCCGTTCGCGCAGGTCTGGCCGGAGCCGCCCATCATCCGCAGCGCCGAGGAAAGCTGGTCGCTGTTTCGGCTCGGGCGCGCCGAGGATTTCGCGTCGCGGCGCGCCTTCGGGGGACAGCGCTTTCCGGTGGCCCACTTCGACACCTTCATCCGCCACGCCGTGCCGCGCTGGCTGGGCAACAACGATGCCGCCCTGCAGGGCTTTTGCGCCGTGCTGGACCGTGTCGGACCATGCCTGGTGCTGGCGCACAGCCATGGCGGCGAAGTGGCCTACAGGGCGCTGCACGCACGTCCGGACCTGGTGCGCGGGGTCATCGGGATAGAACCCTCCGGATTCTCCGCCGAGGTCGACGCGGCCAGCGTGTCGGACAAGCCGTTCCTGTTTGTCTATGGCGATTACCTGGACGCCACGCCGCTGTGGGAAAAGCTGTGCGCAAGCGGCGCGGCCTATGCCGATGAACTGGCGCGGCACGGCGGGCGGGTGCAGACGTGGCGGCTGGCCGACATGGGGATCGCCGGCAATTCGCACATGCCCATGATGGACGACAACAGCGACGACATCGCCGCGCGCATCGGCGCCTGGATACGCGGCGCGGCGGCCGGCGCGGAACCTTGAACGCCCCCGCGCCGCGCGGACCTCAGGGCTGGGCCTGGACCTGGGCCTGCGCCTGGAATGCCGCGGCCTTTTCCAGCGCCTGGGTCAGGTCGGCGATGATGTCTTCGGGTGATTCCAGTCCGATGTGCAGGCGCACCACCGCGTTGTCGCCTTCGCCCCAATACCGGTGCTTGGACAGGTCCTTGGGCGACACGAGCTGCACCAGGCTTTCATAGCCACCCCACGAAAAGCCGATGCCGAACAGGGTCAGCGCATCGACGAACGTGCGCGCCGCATCCGGCGACAGGCGCAGCTCCACGGACAGCATGCCGTTCGAGCCGGTGCAGTCGCGCTGCCACAGCGCATGGCCCGGGTCCGCCGGCCACGCGGGATGGAACAGGCGCACGGTTTCGGGACGGTTCTTGAAGAATTCGCACACCTGCATGGCATGGCGCGCGTGCTGGGCCATGCGGATCGGCATGGTGCGCACGCCGCGCAGCGCCAGCCACGCGTCGTCCGCGCTGATGGAATAGCCCATCGCATACTGCGTGCGGTTGAGCTTGCGGGCGATGGCTTCGTCGTTGGTGACCACCGCGCCCAGCATCAGGTCGGAATGGCCGCCCACGTACTTGGTGCCCGCAATGACCGAGACCTGCGCGCCGAGCGTGAGCGGACGGTAGATATAGCCCGACCCCCACGTGTTGTCGGTGGCCAGCACCAGCCCGTGTTCCTGGGCAAACGCGGCCATCGCGCCCATGTCCAGCATTTCAAAGAGCAGCGAACCCGGCGATTCCACGTACAGCAGCGTGGTGTTCGGCTGCACCAGCGCCTGCAGGTCGTCGTCCGCGGAGAAATACGTGATGGAGATGTTCATGCGCTTGAGGACGGCGTCGTCCAGTTCGCGCATCGGGCCATACACGCAGTCGGAGATCAGCGCGTGGTCGCCCGCCGAACACAACGCCATCATGACCATGGTCATGGCCGACAGGCCCGAGGGCGCCAGGTAGCAGTGCGTGCCGCCTTCCAGCTGCGTGAACACTTCTTCGAGCGCCGCGTGCGTGTCCATGCCCATGCGGCCATAGGTCGTGGCGCGACCGCCCGCCGCCTTGCTGCGCTGGGCGTTCTCCAGGGCGGCGATGTTGGCAAAGCGCACCGTGCTGGCCCGCATGGGCGGCAGCGGCACCGGGGCCGTGCCGGTCTCGGGGTTGAACGGGGCGGTGCCGGCGTGCTGGAGGACCGTATCGATGTGTTTGGTAGGCATCTTGTGGGGCGCGACGAATTCGGGAAAGTCAAACCATATCAGGTGGCGGCGGGAATTTCAGCCTATCCAGCGCACGGTCTCGGACAACTCCGCGCGCCGGGTGCGGTAGCTGTTGGCCGGATGCGCCCTGTCTTCAAAGCCGAACGAGATGCCGCAGACCACGCGCCGGTCCGCTCCGATGCCCAGGACCTCGCGCAGCACTTCCGGATACATCGCCAATGACGCCTGCGCCACGGTGGCCACGCCATTGGCCTGGGCCGCCAGCAGGAAATTGGCGACGTACCCGCCGCAGTCCATTGCGCCGTATTCGCCGAGCGCCTCATCGGTGGTGACGATGGCGACGTGCGGCGCGTCGAACAGCGCAAAGTTGCGCATCTCCTGGCGCCGGTAGGCCTCGCGGTCGCCGCGCGGCACGCCGACGGCGCCGTAGAGCTGAAAACCCGATTCGCGGCGGCGGGCAAGGTAATCGCCGCGGTATTCGCGCGGGAAGGGAAAGTCGGGCGTGGATCCCGGGACCTTTGCGCGCTGCTGCAGCGCGTCGCGCAGCCGCTGCGTGCCCGCGCCCTCGGTGATGGCCACCTGCCAGGGCTGGCAGTTGCACCAGGACGCCGTGCGCTGGGCCAGGCTCAGGATGCGTTCGATGGTGACGCGCGGCACGGGCTGCGGCTGGAAGGCGCGGCAGCTGTGGCGCGCAAGCAGCCAGTCTTCGAGCGCGGCGTCGGCAGGCGCCCTGGCGGCGTCAAAGGAGTGGGCGGCAACGGTCATGGTCGGTATGTCTCCTGTCATGTTCGGCTTTGACCTTATGATGCCACTAGCCGCGCGCGTCTGTCCGCACACCGCCGGCCGCGCCCTTGTCCGACCCGCCGCCTGGCGGGTCCGTTACGGAAAAGAACTCATGCTGCCCCTGGACACCCTGATCGCATTTTTTGGCATTGCCGTGCTGCTGGCGCTGACGCCAGGGCCGGACAACCTCTTCGTGCTGATGCAGTCGGCCATCTGGGGACGCAAGGCGGGCATGTTCGTGGTGCTGGGCCTGTGCACCGGACTGCTGGGGCACACGGCGGCCGTCGCGGTGGGATTGGCCGCCGTCTTCGCCGCATCGCCCGTGGCGTTTACGGTGCTCAAGCTGGCGGGCGCGGCGTATCTCGCATGGCTGGCCTGGCAGATCCTGCGCGCCCCCGTCGAATCCGAAACCGGCAAGCGCCCCGAGCCCATGCGGCCCGGCGCGCTGTACCGGCGCGGCATCGTCATGAACCTGACCAATCCAAAGGTGCTGCTGTTCTTCTTTGCCTTCCTGCCGCAGTTCACCTCGCCCCGGCTGGGCCCGGTGGGCCTGCAGACCATGCAGCTGGGCGCGGTGTTCATCGTGTCGACGCTGCTGGTGTTCGGGGCCATCGCGTTCTTCTCGGGTGCGTTCGGCGAACTGCTGCAACGCTCGGTGACGGCCAAGCGCTGGCTGAACCGCATCGCGGCGCTGGTGTTCGTGGGCCTGGCCGTGCGGCTGGCGACGGCCTCGCGCTAAAGCGCGGCGCCCCGGCATCAAGGCCGTGGCCAAGGGGCCGGGGCCCAGCCTGCTGGCGCTCAGGCGGCCTTGAACCGCACGATGCCGTCCGCGTCCTGCGCGCGCGTCAACTTGCCTTCGAAATACAGCGCATGCAGATGCGCCAGCGCTTCGCCCATGGCGAACGTGAGCTGGTGCAGGTCCAGCTTGCGCTTGAACAGCACGGGCACGATGTCGGAGGTGGACTGGGGCTGGACCGCACAGGCTTCCAGCACCTCGGCCAGCCGGTCGCGGTGATGCTCGTGCTGCTGCGCGATGCGCTCGTGCAGCCCCGTGAACGGACGGCCGTGCGACGGCAACACCAGCGTGTCGTCCGGCAGGCCGTCGTAGCCATCCAGCGAACGCAGGTACAGGGGCAGGGGATTGGCGTCGGGTTCGTAGTCGAACACGCTGACGTTGGTGGAAATGCGCGGCAGCACCATGTCGCCCGAAATCAGCACGCCCAGGTCGGGCGAAAACAGCGACGCATGTTCCGGCGCGTGGCCATAGCCCACGATGATGCGCCAGTCGCGTCCGCCGATGCGCACCTGATCGCCGTCCATGATGCGCGTGTAGCGCGATGGCACGGCGGGCACCAGGTTGGGGTAGTAGTTGGCGCGCTGGCGGATCTGCTCCTGCGCGTCGGGGTCCGTCAGGCCGTGGCGGGCGAAATGCTCGACCGCCGATTGCCCGCCCGGGCCCGCGCCGGCGTCATTGCGGCGCGACGACCACAGCGAGGCCACCATGAAATCAGTCATCGTCATCCACAACCGGGCGTTCCAGCGTTCGCACAGCCAATGGGCCAGGCCGATGTGGTCCGGGTGCATGTGGGTGACGATCACGCGCAGCACGGGCAGGCCGTCCAGCTCGTTCCTGAACACGTCTTCCCACAGCGTCTTCACTTCGTCGCGCGAGATGCCGCAGTCGACGATGGTCCAGCCGTCCTTGCCGTCGATGCGGTCGCGCAGCAGCCAGAGGTTGATATGATCCAGCGCGAACGGCAGCGGCATCCGGATCCACTTGACGCCTTCCGCCACCGCATGCGCGCGCCCGGCTTCGGGCTGGAAATCGGCCCAGGGATACTGCAGCTTCTGTTCGTTGGGGTTCATTGCCTCTCGCTCCACGCTTGACGATCTGGTCAAGTCATCATAATTTACGTTTACGTAAACTGCCACACGTCGCATGCCCCCGTCAACCTGGACCATCTCTGAACTCGCGCGCGAGTTCGACGTCACGCCCCGCACGATCCGCTTCTACGAAGACCAGGGGATCGTCAGCCCGGCGCGCGAGGGCCGCAACCGCATCTTCGGGCCGCGCGACCGCACGCGCCTGAAACTGGCGTTGCGCGGCAAACGCCTGGGCCTGCAGCTCTCCGAGATCCTGACGCTCATTGACATGTACGACGGGCCCGGCGACACCGAGGTGCAGTTGCGCCAATACCTTTCCGTGCTGGAACAACACCGCGTCACGCTGGAGCAGCAGCGCCGCGACATCGACGACACGCTCCAGGAAATCAGCGAACAGGAGCGCCAGTGCCGCGTCCTGCTGGCGCAGCAAAAGTCCTAGGCGCGCATGGCAGTCCTGCACACCGTCGGGCTTTTCATCCTGACCGCCCTGGCCGAAATCATCGGCTGCTACCTGCCGTATCTGTGGCTGCGCAAGGGCCACTCCATTTGGTTGCTGGCGCCCGCCGCAGTCAGCCTCGCGTTGTTCGCGTGGCTGCTGACCCTGCATCCCACCGCGTCGGGACGCGTCTATGCCGCCTACGGCGGTGTCTATATCAGCATGGCGCTCTTGTGGCTGTGGGCGGTGGACGGCGTGCGCCCCAGCGCCAGCGATTTCATCGGCGTGGGGCTATGCCTGGCCGGGATGCTGGTGATCATGTTCGGCCCGCGGGGCACATGACGCGACCCGCCGGGCCGCCATCACCACGACGCAACAACGCCACAACGCAAGCAAGCTTTCGCGCCGGCCCCGCGCCGACCGATGCGCTTCATCACAGACCGTAGACGCTTCAATCAGCTAGGGATAACCCGAATCCAATTTACGTTTACGTAAACGTAATATTTGCACTGCATCATTGCGCGGCGCTGGTCGATCGGCGCATCATGGATCACCCCGAGCCTGCGCCCACGCCCCCTCGTGCGGGCCTATGAATGTAAGTACCTACTATCACGGAGACATCGATGAATCTTCCCGGCCTGAACTTCGACCTGGGCGAAGACCTGGACATGCTGCGCGACGCCGTACGCAATTTCGCGCAGGCCGAGATCGCGCCGCGCGCCGCGGAAGTCGATCGCAGCGACCAGTTCCCCATGGACCTCTGGCGCAAATTCGGTGACCTCGGCGTGCTGGGCATGACCGCCGACGAGGAATACGGCGGCGCCAACATGGGCTACCTGGCCCACATGGTCGTGATGGAGGAAATCTCCCGCGCCAGCGCCTCCATCGGCCTGTCGTACGGCGCGCACTCCAACCTGTGCGTGAACCAGATCAACCGCAACGGCACGGCGGCCCAGAAGGCCAAGTACCTGCCCAAGCTGATCTCGGGCGAACACGTGGGCGCGCTGGCCATGAGCGAACCGGGCGCGGGCTCCGACGTCGTCAGCATGAAGCTGCGCGCCGACAAGAAGGGCGATCGCTACGTGCTGAACGGCACCAAGATGTGGATCACCAACGGCCCGGACGCCGACACGCTCGTCGTCTACGCCAAGACCGACCCCGAGGCCCACCAGCGCGGCATCACCGCCTTCCTGGTCGAAAAGGGCTTCAAGGGATTTTCCGTGGCGCAGAAGCTGGACAAGCTGGGCATGCGCGGCAGCCACACCGGCGAACTGGTGTTCCAGGACTGCGAAATCCCCGAAGAGAACGTGCTGGGCCAGGTCAACGGCGGCGTCAAGGTGCTGATGAGCGGCCTGGACTACGAACGCGCCGTGCTGTCCGGCGGCCCGCTGGGCATCATGCAGGCCGTGATGGACGTGGTGGTGCCGTACATCCACGACCGCAAGCAGTTCGGCCAGGCCATCGGCGAATTCCAGCTCATCCAGGGCAAGGTCGCCGACCTGTACACCACGCTGCAGGCCAGCCGCGCCTTCTGCTATCAAGTGGGCAAGAACCTGGACAAGCTGGGCGCCGAGCACGTGCGCCAGGTGCGCAAGGACTGCGCCGCACTGATCCTGTACACGGCCGAGAAGGCCACGTGGATGGCGGGCGAGGGCGTGCAGATCCTGGGCGGCAACGGCTACATCAACGAATACCCGGTGGGTCGCCTGTGGCGCGACGCCAAGCTGTATGAGATTGGCGCGGGCACCAGCGAAATCCGCCGCATGCTGATCGGCCGCGAACTCTTCAACGAAACCGCCTGACCGTCTTATCCACAGGCCGCGCCGCCATGATCCGCACGTCCGACCTCCAGCACATCGAGCAGGCTCCCGCGCCGGGACCGTCGCCGCTGGACGTTGCGCGCCTGATCCTGGCGGGCTTTGACCGCCACTACGCGCTGTTCCGCTACAGCGCGCAGCGCGCCAAGGCCCTGTTCGAATCCGGCGACTGGCACGGCATCCAGCACCTGTCGCGCGAGCGCATCGAGTACTACGACATGCGCGTGCGCGAATGCGCCACGCAGCTTGAAGGCGTACTACGCGGGCGGCCGGAAGGAGCGGTGGGCGCTTCGGGCGCCAATGGCGGCAGCAACGGCAGCGGCAACGGCGCCGCCGCCCCCTCCCTGACCGACGCGCAGACGGCCTACTGGCAACAAATCAAGCAGGAATTCGTCGGGCTCCTGGGCGAACACCGCCAGCCGGAATGCGCGGAAACCTTCTTCAACTCGGTGTCGTGCCGGCTGCTGCACCGGGATTACTTCCACAACGATTTCCTGTTCGTGCGGCCGGCAGTGGCCACCGACTACCTGGACAGCAGCATCCCCTCCTACCGCGTGTACTACCCGGTAACCGACGGCCTGGAAAAAAGCCTGATCCGCATGGTGGCCGACTTTGGCCTGGCCCTGCCGTTCGAGGACCTGCCGCGCGACACGCGGTTGCTGGCCCGCGCCGCGGTGGCCAAGCTGCGCGCGGTGCTGCCGCGCCACGTCGGCCGGCGCATCGCCACCGACTGCCAGATCCACGCGCTGGGCTCGCTGTTCTTCCGCAACAAGGGCGCCTACATCGTCGGCCGCCTCATCAACCAGACCACCGTCTATCCCTTTGCCGTGGCGCTCACGCGCAACCCGGCGGGACAGGTGGCGCTGGACGCGCTGCTCTTGGGCGCGGACGACCTGAGCACGCTGTTCAGCTTCACGCGCGCGTATTTCCTGGTGGACATGGAAACGCCCGCCGCGGTGGTGAACTTCCTGTCGAGCCTCTTGCCGCGCAAGCCCAAGGCCGAGCTCTACACCATGATCGGCCTGCAGAAGCAGGGCAAGACGCTGTTCTACCGCGACTTCCTGCACCACCTCGCCCATTCGCGCGACGCCTTCGACATCGCGCCCGGCATCAAGGGCATGGTGATGTGCGTGTTCACGCTGCCGTCCTATCCCTACGTGTTCAAGCTGATCAAGGACCGCATCGACAAGGACGGCATGGACCACGCCACCGTGCGGCGCAAGTACCAGATGGTCAAGCTGCACGACCGCGTGGGCCGCATGGCCGACACCTGGGAGTATTCACAGGTCGCCCTGCCGCGCGCCCGGTTCGCGCCCGCGCTGCTGGACGAACTGCGCCGGCTGGTGCCCAGCCTCATCGAGGAAACCGGCGACACGGTCGTCATCCGCCACGTCTACATCGAACGCCGGATGACCCCGTTGAATATCTATCTGCAGCAGGCGCCGGACGCGCTGCTGGAGCCGGCGGTGCGCGAATACGGGGACGCCATCCGGCAGCTTGCCGCGGCCAACATCTTCCCCGGCGACATGCTCTACAAGAACTTCGGCGTCACGCGACTGGGCCGCGTCGTCTTTTATGACTACGACGAAATCCAGCGCATGACCGAGATGAACTTCCGGCGCATTCCGCCGGCCCCCAACGAAGAAGCGGAGATGGCCTCCGAGCCCTGGTATGCCATCGGCCCGAACGACGTCTTCCCCGAGGAATTCGGCCGCTTCCTGCTGGGCGATGCGCGCGTGCGCGCCGCCTTCATGCGTCACCATTCCGACCTCCTGGAACCGGACTGGTGGCAGGCCTGCCGCGCCCACGTGGCGCAGGGCCGGATCGAAGAATTTTTCCCTTACGATACGGACAGACGCCTGCGCGCTGAACGCCGTTCAAGCGGCAACGCGGTGTTGTAACCGAAACGCTGTCCCGACCCTCACAGGAGCTAGTCATGTCAGATCCCATCGTTATCGTTTCCGTCGCCCGCACGCCCATGGGCGGCATGCTGGGCAACCTGTCCGGCCTGGCCGCGCACGAGCTGGGCTCGGTGGCCATCAAGGCCGCCGTCGAACGCGCCGGCATCAAGCCCGAACAGGTCGACGAAGTCATCATGGGCAACGTGCTGCAGGCCGGCCAGGGCCAGGCGCCCGCCCGCCAGGCCGCGCTGGGTGCCGGCCTGCCGCTGGGCGTCGCGTGCACCACGATCCACAAGGTCTGCGGCTCGGGCCTGAAGGCCGCGATGTTCGGCCACGACCTGCTGGCCTCGGGCAGCGCCGAGATCGTCGTCGCCGGCGGCCAGGAAAGCATGAGCAACGCGCCCTACCTGCTGCTCAAGGGCCGCCAGGGCTACCGCTACGGCCACAACACCGTGTACGACCACATGGCGCTGGACGGCCTGGAAGACGCCTACGACAAGGGCAAGGCCATGGGCGTGTTCGCCGAAGACTGCGCCTCCAAGTATTCGTTCACGCGCGAACAGCAGGACGCCTTCTCGCTGGAATCGCTGCGCCGCGCCCGCGCCGCGTCGGAGGACGGCAGCTTCAAGTGGGAAATCGCGCCCGTCACCGTCGCCGGCCGCAAGGGTGACACCGTGATCGACACCGACGAAGCGCCCACCAAGGCCATGCCGGAAAAAATCCCGACCTTGAAGCCCGCCTTCAAGAAGGACGGCACCGTCACCGCCGCGAACTCCTCGTCCATCTCCGACGGCGCCGCCGCCATGGTGCTGATGCGCGCGTCCACCGCCGAAAAACTCGGCGTCAAACCGCTGGCCCGCATCGTCGCGCACTCGCAGCACTCGCAGGAACCCAACTGGTTCACCACCGCCCCCGTCGGCGCGCTGAAGAACCTGTTCAACAAGACCGGCTGGAAGGCCGAGGACGTGGACCTGTACGAGATCAACGAAGCCTTCGCGGTGGTCACCATGGCCGCCATGACCGACTTCAAGCTCCCGCATGAAAAGGTCAACATCCACGGCGGCGCCACCGCGCTGGGCCACCCGATCGGCGCCTCGGGCGCACGCCTGATGGCCACCCTGATCGGCGCGCTGCGCAAGACCGGCGGCAAGCGCGGCGTGGCCACGCTGTGCATCGGCGGCGGCGAAGCCGTCGCAATGGCCATCGAAATGGTCTAAGCAGTTGCCTGCTTCGGGGCGGGTTTCGTCCCTCCCCCGAGCAGGATTTCGCTGCGCCTTTCTGGCATTGCAATCACCGCGACGGGTCGGTCGCGGGCCATGCAGGAAAGGCGCAACGAAATCCTTGAATCCAAATCGACAAGAATGCCCGGCCCACCGGGCAGCGAGACAACCCGCTCTCTTTTCGAGCGCCTTCAAATTCCAATCAAGCAGGACGGGTGGTACCCCATGCCCATCATCGAATCCCGCATCAATCCGCGGTCGCAGGACTACATCGACAACGCGAGCGCCATGCAGGCTCAACTGGACGACCTGAACCAGCAGCTGGCGCAGACGGCCCTGGGCGGCAGCGAGTCCGCCCGCGCCAAGCACACCGCGCGCGGCAAGCTCCTGCCGCGCGACCGCGTGGAAAACCTGATCGATCCGGGCACCCCGTTCCTGGAACTGTCGCCGATGGCGGCGCACGGCATGTATGGCGGCGACGCGCCCGGCGCGGGCGTCATCACCGGCATCGGCCGCGTGTCCGGCACCGAGTGCGTGATCGTCTGCAACGACGCCACGGTCAAGGGCGGCACCTACTATCCGATGACGGTCAAGAAGCACCTGCGCGCGCAGGAGATCGCCGCGCAGAACCATCTGCCCTGCGTGTACCTGGTGGACTCCGGCGGCGCCAACCTGCCGCAGCAGGACGAAGTCTTCCCGGACCGCGAACACTTCGGCCGCATCTTCTACAACCAGGCGCAGATGTCCGCGCAAGGCATCTCGCAGATCGCCGTGGTGATGGGATCGTGCACCGCCGGCGGCGCCTACGTGCCCGCCATGAGCGACGAGTCCATCATCGTCCGCAACCAGGGCACCATCTTCCTGGGCGGCCCCCCGCTCGTCAAAGCCGCCACCGGCGAAGAAGTCAGCGCCGAAGATCTGGGCGGCGGCGACGTGCACACGCGCCTCTCCGGCGTCGCGGACCACCTGGCCGCCAACGACATGCATGCGCTGCAACTGGCGCGCAACGCCGTCGCGCGCCTGAACCGCAAGAAGCCGCAGCCGCTGGCCACGATCCCCGTGCGCGAGCCGCGCTACGATCCCAGCGAACTGAACGGCATCATCCCCGCCGACACCCGCAAGCCCTATGACGTGCGCGAAGTCATCGCGCGCATCGTCGACGGCTCCGAATTCGACGAATTCAAGTCGCGCTTCGGACCCACGCTGGTCACGGGCTTTGCGCATATCCATGGCATGCCTGTCGGCATCGTCGCCAACAACGGCATCCTGTTTTCCGAATCCGCGCAAAAGGGCGCGCACTTCATCGAACTGTGCGCGCAGCGCAAGATTCCGCTGGTGTTCCTGCAGAACATCACCGGCTTCATGGTCGGCCGCAAATACGAAAACGAAGGCATCGCGCGCCATGGCGCCAAGATGGTGACGGCCGTCGCCACCGCGAACGTGCCCAAGTTCACCGTCCTGATCGGCGGCTCGTTCGGCGCCGGCAACTACGGCATGTGCGGCCGCGCCTATTCCCCGCGCATGCTCTTCATGTGGCCCAACGCCCGCATTTCGGTGATGGGCGGCGAGCAGGCCGCCAGCGTGCTGGCCACCGTCAAGCGCGACGGCATCGAGGCGCGCGGCGGGCAGTGGTCGGCGGATGAGGAAAACGCCTTCAAGGCGCCCATCCGCGAACAGTACGAACGCGAAGGCCATCCGTACTACGCGACGGCGCGGTTGTGGGACGACGGCATCATCGCCCCGGCCGACACGCGCCGCGTGCTGGGACTGGCGCTATCCGCGGCGTTGAACGCGCCGATCGAAGACACCAAGTTCGGTGTCTTCCGAATGTAGGTCGCCCACAACTTCTACGCGCTTCGCGCCCCTTCCGAACACTTCAGCTTGGATAACGCAATGTTCGATACTGTGCTGATTGCCAACCGCGGCGAAATCGCCTGCCGCGTCGCCGCCACCGCGCGCCGCATGGGCCTGCGCACCGTCGCCGTCTATTCCGACGCGGACGCCAACGCCCGCCACGTCGCCGCGTGCGACCAGGCCGTCTACATCGGCGGCTCCGAGCCGCGCGCCAGCTACCTGCGCGCCGACGCCATCCTGCAGGCCGCGCGCGACACCGGCGCGGGCGCCATCCATCCCGGCTACGGCTTCCTCTCCGAGAACGAAGCCTTCGCCCAGGCCGCGCAAGACGCCGGCATCGCCTTCGTCGGCCCGCCCGCATCCGCCATCGCCGCCATGGGCAGCAAATCCGCCGCCAAGTCCCTCATGGAAAAAGCCGGCGTGCCGCTCGTGCCCGGCTACCACGGCGACAACCAGGACCCGCAGTTCCTCAAGTCGCAGGCCGACAGCATCGGCTATCCCGTGCTCATCAAGGCCAGCGCGGGCGGCGGCGGCAAGGGCATGCGCATCGTCGAATCGTCCGGCGCCTTCCTGGACGCATTGGCCTCGTGCCAACGCGAAGCCGCGTCCAGCTTTGGCGACGACCGCGTCCTGATCGAACGCTACCTGCAAAAGCCGCGCCACATCGAAATCCAGGTATTCGCCGACACGCACGGCAACTGCGTGTACCTCTTCGAACGCGACTGCTCCGTGCAGCGCCGCCACCAGAAAGTCATCGAAGAAGCCCCGGCTCCCGGCATGACCGAAGAACGACGCCGCGCCATGGGCGAAGCCGCCGTCGCCGCCGCGCGCGCCGTCGGCTACGTCGGCGCCGGCACCGTCGAATTCATCGCCGAACCCGACGGCCGCTTCTACTTCATGGAAATGAACACGCGCCTGCAGGTCGAGCACCCGGTCACCGAAATGATCACCGGCCACGACCTCGTCGAATGGCAGTTGCGCGTCGCCGCCGGCCAGCCGCTGCCCGCGCGCCAGGAAGACCTGCGCATCAACGGCCACGCCATCGAAGCCCGCATCTACGCCGAGAACCCCGAAAAGGGCTTTCTGCCGTCCATCGGCACGCTCGCCTACCTGGGCCTGCCGCCGCACACGGCGTTTGCCAACGGCGACGTCCGCGTCGACGGCGGCGTGCGCATGGGCGACACCATCACCCCGTTCTACGACCCGATGATCGCCAAGCTCATCGTGCACGGCGCCGACCGCGACCAGGCCCGCGCCCGCATGCTGCAAGCGCTGGCGCAGACGCAAGCCGTCGGTGTGCAGACCAACGTCGCCTTCCTGGCGCGGTTGATGAAGGACAGCGCCTTTGCGGCCGCTGATCTGGACACCGGCCTCATCGAACGCCAGCGCGCCACGCTGCTGCCCGACCCGCAACCCGCCGATGCCGACACCCTGTCGCTGGCCACCGCCGCCGTGCTGGTGCGCCAAGGGCTGGCACAGCCGGGCGCACAGGGCGCGGGCAAAGGCCCCACCGACCCGTGGGACGCGCGCGACGGCTGGCGGCTGGGCGGCCAGTACCGCCGTCAATTGCAATGGACCGACAACGGCGAAGCCCGCCACGTTACCGTGGCCCGCCAGGGCGGCGCCTGGACGCTGGACACCGGCGAGGGCGCGCGGCCCTTCCTGTGGCGCTCGCACGCCAGCGCCAACCCGAACCTGGCCTATGGCCTGCGCATCACTCTGCAAGGGCATGAAAGCGCCGGCACGGTCGTCCTGCACGGCGACCGCGCCTACGTCTTCCGCGAGGACGGCTCGCACGTCCTGGAGCTGTATGACGCGCTGACGCACTCGCAGGACACGCAGGGCGAACACGGCGCGGGCCTGGCCGCGCCTATGCCGGGCAAGATCATCTCGATCTCGGTCAAGCAGGGCGACAAGGTGGAAAAGGGCCAGCCGCTGCTCGTGATGGAAGCGATGAAGATGGAACACACCATCTCCGCGACCACGGACGGCACCGTGGGAGAAGTGTTCTATGGCGTAGGCGATCAGGTGACCGAGGGCGCGGAGTTGGTGTCGATCGCGTAGCGACGGTTCGCGCTTGCATGGCGGCTCTCGGCGGCTTCGTCGGGGGCCGTTTTGTTTTGGGCGGGCAGCGCCGGCCGTCCCGACCCGGGTTTAGCTGTCCGTCAGCGCCCCGCGCCTAGAATCGGCGCTTCCCCCCGCGCCACGCCCACCATGTCTGCCGCCGACACGCCCAGTCCGCTTTCCTGTCCGCCCTTCCTGCATTTCCTCTGCGGACGCGTCGCCGCCTCGCTGGCGTTTCAGATCGTCTCCGTCGCGGTGGGCTGGCAAATCTACGCACTGTCCGGCAGCGCGCTGGACCTCGGCCTCATCGGCCTCGCCCAATTCCTGCCCATGGCCGCGCTGACGCTCGTCGTCGGCCACGTCGCCGACCGCTACGACCGCCGCAAGATCGTCGCCCTATGCATGGCGCTCGAAGCCCTGGCCACGCTGGTGCTCGCGATTGCCGCGCTGCACGGCGTCGGCGGCAAGACGCTCATCTACGCCACCATCATCATCATGAGCTCGGCCCGCGCCTTCGAAGCGCCGACCCTGTCCACGCTGATCCCCGCCGTCGTCCCGCGCGAATGGCTGCCGCGCGCCACCGCGCTGTCCTCATCGGGCGGGCAGATCGCGCAGATCGCCGGACCGGCGCTGGGTGGGGTCGGATACAGCCTCGGAGCAGGGTGGATCTACTGCGTCGCCGCGGCGTTGTATCTGACGGCCTTCATCGCCATCGCCACCCTCGTCATCGACCGCGCGCCGCCGCGCAAAGAGCCGACCACGTGGCGCACGCTGTTCGGCGGCATCACCTTCATCTTCCAGCGCCGTTTGCTGCTGGGCACGTTGTCGCTGGATCTCTTTGCCGTGCTGCTGGGCGGGGCGACGGCGTTGCTGCCGATCTTTGCCAAAGACATTCTCAACGCGGGGCCGTGGGCGCTTGGCGCCTTGCGTGCGGCGCCCGCCTGCGGCGCGGCGTTGATGTCGTTGACGCTGGCGCGCCTGAGCCTGGGTGAGAACGTCGGGCGGCTGCTGTTCGGCTCGCTCATCGTCTTCGGATTAGCGACCACGGTGTTCGGGCTGTCGACGTCGATTCCGCTGTCGATTGCCGCCCTCGTCGTGCTGGGCGCAGCAGACGCGGTCAGCGTTGTCGTGCGGTCGTCGCTGGTGCAGTTGAATACGCCCGATCACATGCTGGGCCGGGTCAGCGCGGTGAACACCTTGTTTATCGGCGCGTCCAACCAGCTCGGAGAATTCGAATCCGGCTTGACGGCGCAGCTATTCGGTGCGGTGCCGGCGGTGGTGATCGGCGGAGTCGGGACGATCGCGGTGGCGGGGTTGTGGATGCGGTGGTTTCCGGAACTGAGGCGGTTGCGGACGCTGCAGGGGAACGAGGTCGCGCAATCGTAGATCGTGGCGGGCCAGGTCGGCGCGGTAGATGCCTCTTGGTCACCCGCCCTCTTGCGGGCCGACCGCCGCACGCCCAGATTTTCCGCAACGCTCCGCGCTCCAGATCGCCACGCCCATGATCGCGATCCCCGCCAGTTGCAGCGCGTCGAAGCGCCGGTCGAAATACAGCCAGTCGATCAGGATCGCCACGGCCGGATAGACAAACTGGAACACAGCGATCCGGCCCGTCGTCAGGCGCGCCATTCCCTTGTAGATCAACGTGTAGGCCGCGGCAGTGTGGATCAACCCCAGGCCCGCGAGCCAGATCCATGAAACGCCCCAAGCCGGCCAACCCTGCTGCATCGGCCAGACCCACAACACCGCCGTCCCCAACGCGCATTGCCACCATGCCAGGACGCCTGCCGGCCTGTCGCCCAGGCGCCGCGTCATGACGGTCGCAAAAGCCATGCATATCGAACCGATCACGCAGAACGCAATGCCCCACCAATAGCCGGCCCGCGACGCCGCCGACAGCGCCGACGCATCGTGCTCCAGCACGCCGGTCGCCAGCACCAGGCCGATCGTCGCCACGAACACCGAGACCATGCGCTGCCGGCTGCTACGCTCGTGCAGCCACACTGCACCCAGCAACAGCACCCACATCGGCTGAATGTGGAACAGCACCACCGCCATTCCCGCCGACGTGCGCTCGATCGCCGCGAAGAACAGCACCCAGCTCAACACCATCAGCGTACCGGCCCCCAGCACCAGCGGCGCGCTGGACTTAGTCAGCCGCAACGCGCGCGCCTGCCCACGAACCGTCATCCATACCGTCAGCCCGGCAAGACCGAAGGCGCACCGGAACCACGCCGTCGTCAGCGCACCCGCGTCCGCCAAGTGTACAAACACGCCTATCGTTCCCAGCAGCCCCGACCCCAGCAAAAATGGCAGGGCGCTTGTGACTGCGCCCCCGCGCGAGGTGGCAGGCGCTTTGGGGGAAAAGTCGGTGTGCAAGAGCTGATCCGTATTCATGCAGCCAGTTTGCCGCGCACCGCCACGGCCGAAAAGCGCATAATTCTTCTATCTTCCATTCGAAAATCGAAACACCATGAGCCTCTCGGCACGCGATCTCCAGATGGACTGGCTGCGCTCTTTCGTCGCCGTCATCGACGCGGGCTCCCTGTCTCGCGCGGCAGGCGAAGTGCACCGATCCCAGTCCGCCGTCAGCATGCAGCTCAAGAAACTCGAAGCCGCGCTCGGGCACAGACTGATCGAGCGCGACACCCGAACGCTGGAACTCACCACCGAAGGCCAAAAGCTGCTGGGCTATGCGCGCCGCATCCTGGACCTGCAAGCCGAAGCCCACGTCGCCCTGGGCGCGGAAGCACTGCGCGGCGTGGTGCGCCTGGGCGTTCCCGACGACTACGCGGCCAAATACCTGACGCCCGTGCTAAAGCGCTTTGCCCCGCGTCACAGCGGCGTGGAAATCGTCTTGAGCTGCGAGCAATCGACCTCGCTGATCCCGCGCGTGGCCTCGGGCGACCTGGACTTGGCCCTGGTGTCGCGCGACCACGCGCGCCGCGGCACCTTGCTGTTCCATGAACCCATGGTGTGGATCGGCTCGGAAGAATTCGCGCTGTGGCGCCGCGATCCGCTACCCATCGCCATGTACGAAGAATCCAGCCTCGCACGCCGCAGCGCGCTGAACGCGCTGGCGCTGCAGGGGCGCAAGCACCGGCTCGTGTACAACAGCTCAAGCCTCGCGGGACAGATCGCCGCGGTCGAAAGCGGCCTGGCGGTTGCGGTGCTCACGCAGTGCAGCGTTCCCCCGCACTTGCAGATACTGGGCAGCCAGCATGGGCTTGGGCCGTTGGAGCCTATGCAGGTTGCGGTTTATCGGAGCAAGGCGTCGCGCGGGTCGAAGGCGGTGGATAGCCTGCATGGGTTGCTGGTCAACACGTTGAGGCTGGTTGACGGGGTTTGAACCCGGTATGGACTGATCGCATCCCTGGCGACTATGTATCGGACGGATCTGATGGCGACGCGCTGCCAATGGCTCGAAACTCTTACTTTATGCGTCCAGGTTCCGTAATACTTCAAGCCATGCTGGCTCTAGCACCGCTAACCGACACCATGGCTGCCGACGGTGTGCAGACCGAACAGGAGCTTTACGCGATATGCTCCGCGGATTCGCAGGCCGGAATGCGAGATTGCCTGGCCCGCGCCGCCGAGGAGAGCGGCAAGGCGCTGGTGGCAGCGCAACGGCAAGCTGCCGCAGCCCTGGACAAGTGGGACGAGGAAAGACAATACGTTGACCAGGCCAAGGCGCGGCTCGCGGCATCGAATCGGGCATTCGCGGAATACCGTTCGGCGCAATGCGAGTGGTCCGCATCGATGAGTGGCGGCGCGGCGGGCAACGCGCACGAAATGGGCAAGCTGGCCTGTGTCGCCGAGCTCAATCAACGCAGGGCCAGGCAATTACGCGAGGCGGTGGAGGATCTGCCGTTGAAATAGCCTGCGCCCTCGCGCTACGAGCGCATGACAAGGCTGACCGCAAGGACGCGTGTAAGTACGCTCTTAGGTCAACTGATGCGACGTCAGCCAGTCTTTCAGCGCATTATTGATGCGCGTCTGCCAGCCCCGTCCTGTCGCCTTGAAAGCAACCAGGATATCCTCATCGAGGCGAATGGTGGTGGCGGACTTTCGGCTTGCGGTAGTGCTACCTACAGGACGCCTGCGCCATCGCACGATATCGGCAGGTTCGTGCACGCGAGCATATTCGCCTCGTGCGGCCTGCTTCGCGCTACGCAGCAGTGAGGCCTCAAATTCGGCCATCTCGGCATCAGGTTTCCTGGCCATCAAAGCACTCCTTGATTTTGACGGGGAACGAGGCGGGAAGATTGTCGACCTTGGCTGCCTGCCACTAACCAGTCTCCCCGTCCCGCTCAAGCGTGAGAATGCGAGCTGGGCGTCTACGCACACCCAGATTCTTGAATGAGATCACCCCTGCTCGCTAGGAGATCTATTGTGGCGCTGCTGATCCGGCCTTCCCCGTAGCGGAACCTGAAATCAGACGAAGAGCGCACAGAGAGACTCTTCGCCAATGTGACGACTTCCGATTGCATGAGCGAATCTGCAACATAACAGTTGCCGTCTCAGTGACGGAGGCTACAACTGACGCCGGCGGCCCTGGCCTCGTTCTGAAGCCGAGCCGCTACTACCTCATCTCAAACCGATTCGCCGCCCCAGCCGCCGGTTCAAAGTAATACTTAGATTCCCGATAAACCAGATCCTGCAATGCAGCATCCAACTTCGGCAGCTGGAAACTGGCAGCACTACGCGCCTTCCGAAAATCCTCAAGGCTTGCGGGCAGACGCTCCAATGTCATCGACTCCACCACGCACACCCATTCCCGCGCCAACACGCCGCACGAATCCTTGACCATCTTGGGCTGGTCGTCCGGCAACTTGAACCCATCCGTCAGGACCACGTCGCCCGCCTTCAGCGTGATCGTCGCCAACGGCGTAAACAGCAGCTCAATGTCAACGCCCGCAACCGGCAACATCTCTGCCTCGCGATTGTGGAAGGCGCGCCTGGCCCCCTCCACCCAGCGATACTCCCGGGCGGCCTCATTGCAGCCGTCCCCGAAGCGCAACGTGACCTCGCAGCCGGAGCCCAGCCCATCCTCGCTCGGCGAAAGCGGCGTCCAGGGTCCGTCCTTCTTGAAGTCGATATCCGCCGTCTCGGTCAGCGTCGCCATGCCGAGATCCTTCAGATAATCCATCGATTTCGCGCGCACCGTCGAGTCCGGCAACGCCGTGCGCGGCTGGTGATAGGTGATGCGATTGAGCCGGTATTCGCCGGGCCACACCGGAATCACCTGATACGCGACCGCGCCGTGCGTCGTCTGGAACATCGGTCCCGTATCGGAGAAAACAAACTTGTGCTTGCCTTGCCCCACCGTGATCGCGAATCCCTTCTCGGTCTTATGTTGCCAGTGCAGGAACGTGCTGCTCTGGCGGGTAAATTGATCCCGCGTCGCCGCATCATCGAAATCGCGCGGCGGCTGCGCATCGAAATTGACGGTCGGGACCACCACCAGCGCCATGTCCTCGAGCGCTTCACTAAGCAACTTGTCGGTGGTCCCGCGATGCCGCTCCCGCACCGCTGCCGCGTCGGCCGCCAGCTTTCCATCATTTGGCGACTGTGCCCAAACCGCGGCCGGGGCGAGCAGGGCGGACACGCATACAAGGGCAAGCACGCGGCGAGACAGCGTCATCGGTCTTCGTTCCTTTATGAGTTCGGATGTTGAGAAAATCTGCGCCTGCCACTGAATCCTGCCAGCGGGATGCGGGCGGGGCGCCAGGGCATGATATCGCGGCAAGCGTCATGGCATGCGCCAGACGCCTCTGCTTCCTGGCCGCGCCCCGCAAGCGCCAATGCCGCCGCACAGAGTAGACTGGCAGCCTCTCTCAACCTTCCGAGTCCACATCCATGCTCGTCAAAGCCCTGCGTGTCGGCCTGGGTCAAATCATTGTCCTGGGCGACGCACTGACCCGTCCGCGTCCGCAGAAGCGCTCGCCGCAAGGCCAGGCCGCCGTCAACGCCGATGCGGCCGCGCTCTCGCTGTATCAATTCCAGGCCTGCCCGTTCTGCGTCAAGACGCGGCGCGCCATGCATCGGCTCAACGTTCCGGTCGCGTTGAAGGATGCCAAGGGCGACCCCGAAGCGCGCGCCGCATTGCAGGCGGGCGGCGGCAAGGTGAAGGTGCCTTGCCTGAGGATCGAAGAGGCGGGCGGCACGCGATGGATGTACGAGTCCAACGACATCATCGCGTACCTGGAAAAGCGCTTCGCCAACGTCGCCTGACCGGGCCGAGCGCACATGATGCATGTTGCGCGCCTGACGCTGGCGCTATGCGCCGGCAGCCTGCTGACGGGCTGCGATCCCGCGCTTCCCACGCCACCGGCCGGCTCGACGCTCACCGCCGAAACCCTCGCCACGCGCGACACACCGCCGGAACAGCAATTCAAAGGCGTGCTGGCGGGCAAGCCTATTCACCTGCTTGTCCACAACTGCAAGGTCTATCGGGTCGATGAGGCGGAAGGCGGAAACGTCAGCTGGACGCTGGTGCTGGAGGGCGACCCCTATCCGCTGCCCACCTCATGCGTACGCCAGACGCTTACCGAGGGCAAAGGCCATGTGACCGCGTTCATCGGCCGGCAGGCGTTCGGGGCAGGAGGATGCTGCACGGGCCGGCCCGAGTACCGGTCGACGGACGGGCTGAACTGGACCCCGCAGTGACGTCAGCCAGGCGTTGATCACGGCCGAACGGAAACCGGCAATCAACCCCGAGCCCCGGTTACCGTCGGCCGCGCTCCCGCCTAGAATCCAACGACTGCCCTCCACGATCCCTTTCCCATGAAGCCACCTGAACCATATCTTGCACGCCGCATCGCCCCCATCGATACATGGCGCGAAGCCGGTCACGCAATCAAGGTCTATGGCATCCATCGCGATCCGGATCTGGCCGGTCCCATGCTGTCAGACGCGATCACCGCTTCCGCCCGCGCTGCGGCGCGCGCGGTGCTTGAAGGCGAAGCCGCCAACGACCGCTGCCATGGTTTGGGCTTCTGCATCGTGCACGTTGGCGACGAGGCCATCTGGCTGCTGGTGGACTGGTGGATCACCGGCGGCATTGTGTGCCAGCGCATGCTGTCCGCGCCGCTCGCGCAGCCGGATACCTTCACGCCCGTGACGCAGCCCGCGCTGGCGTGCGTGTGGGAGCTGGTGGTGACGGCGCATGAGCGCGATGCTTGGGTGCGACATATGCTGACGGCCAAGCCCGAGCCCGCGGCTTGGCTGCATGATGTCTTGCCGGCGGGTCGCTATTGAAGCGGGCGGGCTTGGCGGTCCCGAACGCTGACGCGCTCAAGACAATGTTCTGCCGCGCTGCCCCGCGAGTGCGGCATCAGCACCAGGACGTGGATGACCAGGAGATCGGCCCCTTCACGCCGACCCTGATTTCCAAGCACGAGCGGCGTTTCACCGAGCTCGATGACCGGATCATCCCCATGTACGCCCGAGGCATGAGCGTGCGCGAGATTCGGGCATTCGTGGCCGAGGCGATTGCCTGTGGGAACCGGCCGCTGGAGACGATGTGCCCCGTGGTGATCTTCGACATGCTGCAGGTCAAGAACCATGACGACGGCGGAGTCGGCAACAAGGCGGTGTGCCTGGAGCTAAGCGCAAGACATGCAAAGACGCGTTGCCTTCCCCCAAAGGCAGTCTGGGAATACCCAATATTGAGTACGGCAATTGTCTGATCGCGCCGTACCGTGAGGCGGTTACGCTGCCCGCAGCGCGCCGTACCCCTCTATCGAGGTGCCCATCATGTCGCTTCAGCTCACCCGCCGCTCGTTCAACCGCCTGACCGCCAGTGGCGCGGCGCTCATTGGCAGCCAGGCCCTGTGGCCGCTGGCGTTGGCCGCCGAGCCGGTAGACGTGCCTTGGGTCGACGATGATCCGCACCTGAGCGGCAACTTCCTTCCCGTGCAGCGCGAGGTCGACGTTCGCGACCTTCGGGTGATTTCCGGAAAAATTCCCGCCGACTTGCGCGGGGTCTACATGCGCAACGGCCCCAACCCGGAGTTCAAGCCCATCGGCTACACCTATCCGCTGGACGGCGACGGCATGATCCACGCCGTGACCATCGAAGACGGCAAGGCCCGCTACCGCAACCGCTTCGTGAATACGCAAAGCCTGGCGGTCGAGCGCCGCGCCGGCCGGGCGGTCTTCGGCAGCTTCGCGCATCCCGTGCGCGTGAATCCCGACGTCTTCCTCCCGGGTGAAGTTCCGTCACCCATCAAGAACGGCGCTTTCGTCAACATCATCCAGCATGGCGGCCGGTTCATTGCCTTGAACGAGGCCACGACCAGCTACGAGGTAAGCGCCGAGCTGGACACGCTTGGCCAGTGGACCGCTGGCGGCGCCGAGCCGCTGCGGCTGGGCGCTCACAACCGGCGTCATCCACGCACGGGCGATCTCTATGCGCTTGAATACAGCTGGCGCACGCCCACGGTGAAGTTTCATCGCATCGACGCGTCGGGGGTATTGGTGAACACGCGGTCAGTCGAACTTCCGATGCCCACGATGATTCATGACTTCATCCTGACCGAGCACTACGTTGTCCTGATCGCCGGACCGGCGGTGTTCGATGTCCAGGCAGCCAAGGCCGGGCAGTCCATGCTGCAATGGCGTCCCGACCTGGGCATGCGCATCGCGCTGCTGCCGCTGGACGGCGGAGATCCTGCTTGGATCGAAGGCGATCCCTTTTTCGTCTTCCACTTTGCCAACGGCTTCGAACGCGGCGAGCAGATCGTCGTGGACTACGTGCAGCACGACAAATTCGCACTGGCGAACGGCCCGACGCCCACATTCAAGCGCATGCACATCGATCCGGCGCGCCGCAGCTTCCAGATTTCCGGCTTCTCCAACGACATCACCGAGTTTCCGCGCGTCAATCATCTGCGCGAAGCCATGCCCACGCGCTTCGTCTACATGCCTACGTTGACGTCGTCATTCGGGCAGGCCAATCCGCCATCGGCGGTGTTCAACGCGGTACTCAAACTGGATACCGAAACCGGGCGGTACACCCGCCATGACCTGGGCAAGCAGATCGTGGGCGAGGCGGCCTACGTGCCAAAGCCGGGCGGACTTGCGGAGGACGATGGGTATCTGGCGGCGTTCACTTACGATCCGGCGCGCAGGGGCAGCAATCTGGTGTTGCTGGATGCGCGGCACATCGAAGAGGCGCCTGTGGCGGTGATCGAGATGCCCCAGCGCGTGCCTCAGGGGCTGCACGGGAATTGGATCGTGCGCAGCTGATTGGCGTCGCGCGACGCGCACGAAAGTCGCGGCTGATTGCCTTTCGACACCGGCCCTTTGAGGGATCAATCGTGCGGAACATGCTTGGCAGGCTGCGAACGGCCACCCGTCATCGATTCCAGCACGCCATCCCGCCGCACCCAGCCATGAAACAACGCCGCGGCCAGATGCAGCAGCACCGTCGCGAACAGCAGAAAGGCCAGATAGCGATGCGCACCCCGTAGCCAACTGAACAACCCCGCATCCGCAGGCGCAATCGGCGGCAACTGCCAACCGCCCGCCACGACGGGATAGCCACCCGCCGACAGCATCGCCCAGCCGATCAGCGGCATCGCGAACATCAGCGCATACAGCAGAACGTGCGAGGCCAACGCCGCATGACGTTGCCAGGCTGGCAGATCTGCCGGCAACGCAGGCGCGCCCTTGAACACACGCCTGGCCAGCCGTATGCACACCAGCGCCAGCAGCGCCAGGCCCAACGGCTTATGAATCTGCACCAGCCACTGATGCCGCTCGGACACCGACGCCACCATGCCCACGCCGATGAACAGCATTGCGAGTATGCCGGCCGCCATCGACCAATGCAGCACGCGTGCGAACAGGCTGAACGTGGGGGGCGGCCGGCGGGTTTGATTGGGCGATGGGATCATTTGGCGCGCTCCGGTTGGGTCGAATGGGATGACGCAGCGGCGGCTTGAGGCGGCCCTTCGCCCGTGCGGCGTTCATAAGAGGCCGCATAGGCTGCGGAACGCGCCGCCAGCAGCGGATCGTCGGAAACTGCGATGCCTTGCGGCAACACGGTCGGGTCGTAGTTCACGTCGCGGCAAGGGCCGTCGCTTTGCGGGGCGCTGCTGGTTATCACCACGGTGCCGGCGTCGACGGTCGGCCGGTCTGCGGGCCACTGTCGGGTTGCGTCGCTGGTGGGATCGCCGGGTTGACCCAACGTGAGCAGCAGGCGCCAGCGCAACGGCCCTTGGGTCAGGCGCTGTTTCAAGTCCGTTTGCAGATAGTCGGCGTCGTGTCCCGGCTGCGCCACAGGTGCCGCCGCGGCGTCCAACGGCGCCAACTGCCAGCGCACCGGCTGGCGCTTTCCGTTCCCATCGATCAGGTAGAACGCGTTCAGGCCGTAATAGTCTTCGGTGGCGTAGCTGGCCGAAGGCTTGGCGTTCTTGGCCCACGCGCGGAACGCCGCCGTCTCAGGATGCGCCGCGAAGAAGGCCTGCATGCGCTGTGGATCGGGCTTGCCCGTCTTGGGGTCGAGCCGGCCGGCAAGCTGCTGATCGTAGAACGCCTGCGGTGTTGCCAGCGGAAACACCGGCATGCTGTTCAGGCCGGTACGCCACTGTTCGCCATTGGCCGACGTGAACATCAAGGCAAAGCTGCGGATCGGGACGCTGGAGTCCGACGCGTAAGGATTGCCGCCGGGCAGCGCCAGCCGTCCCACCACCGGTGTGCTGCCCGGCGCGAACACCGAGGCAGTGGATAAGTCGTGGGCGGCGCCGCTGCTTTCAAAGCGGCCGACGACACAGACGCCTTTGGCATGGTTGCGGCGAAAGCCCTCGTGGACGCCGCTGTTGGCTTCCAGCGCGTTCACCACGCGGTCTGGGGTCAGGCGTTGAGGGTCGAGCCAGCCGCCGACGTAGGCGAACGCGGCGCCGGAGGCGAGCACGATGGCGCCGATTGCGGTGAGGCGAAGGAGGGTTTGAGGGGTGGTGAGCGGCCGGGCCTTCTGGGGCCGGTCTTCGGGCGACTGGCCGTCTTGGCGCCGTGCACCCGGCGGTTGACGATTCGGCGGCAGGCGGCCCGGCGGCTGGCTTCCCGGTGGCGTTTGACCCGGCGGCGGGCCGTTGCGATCAGATCCTTGTTGCATAAGGCTCCTTGCCCATGGGGCGATGAACACCCCTGTAGGACGCCGTGCGAAAAAAGTTATTCCGCGATGGAATAAACCCGCCAGAGCGGCGTCTTACTGCATTGACCTGTAAGCTGGTTGCGCAGGCCTGTCCCAGGAACCCGCCATGATTCAACCGGTCCGCGTGCCGCCCGACGCGCCGGCATCCCCCGACGACGAGATGCCAGCGGAAGAACTCTCCGACGCCGTGCTGCGCCAACTACTGCCGCGCCTGCGGCGTTTTGCGCTGCGCCTCACGCGCGATCCGGTCGCGGCCGACGACCTGGTGCAATCCACCCTGGAAAGAGCGCTCACCCGCTGGCGCGGCCGCCGTCCCCAAGGCGACGTGCGCGCGTGGCTCTTCACCATCCTGTACCGTCAATTCCTGGACGCCCGACGCCGCTCGCGCCGCTATGCGCGGCTGCTGTCATGGTTTGCCGGGTCCGACGCCGCCGCGCCGTCGGCCGAGCGCGAGGTCATCGCGCGATCTTCCCTGGATGTCTTCGAACGCCTGCCCGAGGCGCAGCGCACGCTGCTGTGGCTGGTCAGCGTGGAAGGCATGAGCTACAAGGCCGTCGCCGATGTTTTAGACGTGCCGCTAGGCACCGTCATGTCGCGCCTGTCCCGCGCGCGGAGTGCCTTGCGCGAATTGCATGAGGGGCAGGCTGGCGAGGCTCGACTGAGGATATTGAAATGAAAGAACGCTCTATCGATGATCTGACGCGTAATGCGTATGTGGATGGACAGTTGGATCCGTCGCAGTTGCAGGAGCTGCAGGCGTATTTGCGGGCACATCCTGATGAGGCGCAGGAGCTGGAGGCGTGGCGGCGGGATGCGCAGCGGCTGCGGGAAGGGGCTAGCGGGGATAGTTTGGCGGGTAATCCTGCGTTGGATCCTGCTGCGGTGCGCGCGGGGCTTAGAGTTCGTACGCGGCGGCGGATGGTGATGGCGGCGAGCCTGGTTGTGGCGGTGGCGATTGGCGGCGTTACGGGGTGGAGTGTTCGCGATACGGCCATGGCGAATCGGGTGTTGCCGATGCAGGATGCGATGCAGGCTTATCGGTTGTTTGCGTCAGCGGATGCGCCGCAGCCGGATGTGCGTGCGGATGCTGGGGATTTGCAGGGGTGGTTGGATGCGTATTTTGCGCATGCGGAGCGGTTGCCTAATTTGAGCGATAGCGGGTTTAGGCCGGTTGCTGCGCGTTTGTTGGCTACTGATCAGGGGCCGGCGGCGCTTGTTATCTACGAGAACGCGGGGCAGCGCGCTACGTTTTATATCCGGCCGCCTGGGCCGGGCGGGCAGTTTCTGGCGCAAGGGAGCCGGAGGGATGGGGAGCTGGTGGCGCGGTATTGGTCGGGGCAGGGGTACAACTATGCGTTGGTGACGGCGGGGGATGGGCGCGGTCAGAACGTGCAGATGGGTGAATCGTGACGCCTCGGAGAGTGTGCCGCCACAGATCGTGCACGTTTTCGTCGAAATCTAACGGCTCGGGCCTGTCGCACATCGCGGCAGGCCCGAGCCGCTTTTGCGCCTATTGAATCGACGCGGGCGCGTCATGCGTGGGATCGGCGCAATCGGCATCTTGTCCGCACGCTCGTGCCGTTTCTAGCATGGCCTCAGTCATGACGCCCATATGCTCACACAATCCTTCCACGCCGCCCAACAACGCGGCAACGGTCCATGCGTCCAGCGGCTGCGCGCCGGTTGCGTCTGGTTCCGAGGCGCTGTTGCCGACGAGGCGAGCGATCGACGCGATGGCGTAGCGGGCGCGGTCGATGTTGTAGAGGTGAGAGAGGGGAACCAGGCCAAGTTCGGGATTGGTGTCGACGAACCAGGGGTCTTGGGTTAGGGAGTGCTGCGTCATGGACAATCTCCTATAGCGGCGAACAAACCCGCACCCCACTTCCAAATGGGGAGGACGGGCACGAGTCGAGG
This sequence comes from Achromobacter sp. MFA1 R4, assembly GCF_900156745.1. NCBI lineage: Bacteria > Pseudomonadati > Pseudomonadota > Betaproteobacteria > Burkholderiales > Alcaligenaceae > Achromobacter > Achromobacter sp. MFA1 R4. The sequence continues at coordinate 1,979,433 of NZ_LT707065.1, forward strand.
TTGGAAGACCGGAGCTATAGGACCCGGCGTGCGCAAGCGCACCCCCGCCAAGGCCCGTCCATAGGGACGTGCAGAGACTCGCGGGCACAAATAAGCCGCCTTAGCGGCGGCTGCCCGCCTATAGCTGACCGGCTTCCAAACCGGACTACCGTTGTTGCGGTAGTGGGGGGAGTATACGGCAGGGAATTAAGAGGAAAACAACGAGAATGACCGTTTTAGCTCACCGCGATGACCCACTCCACTGCCGGCTTTCGACCCAAAGCGACCGGTGAAAGACCCAGCAACGCTGCTCGTGTAATATTTGGAAACCATTTGCTTTGAGCGCAAGCAAATCGGCGAACAGTATGGCTGAACCAGGGAGGCATATGACCGATATCGAGCCATCGTCGCGGGACATTCATTTGCTAACTATTGACACCTTGCTTGCTGATCTCATTTGCGGCCGCGCAGTGGGTATTGGTGGCGGTGACACACTCGCGATGTCCTCCGATGACGCCCGCGCAGTCCTCGACTGGTACCGGCAGAATCGCGGCAAGTGGCAGGCGAATTTGTCGGCCAGTGATGCCGAGGCAGTCATAGATAGAATTGGCACTCCGCCGCCAACGACGGAAGCAACGGCCGAGCCAGTCGGCGCCCGCGCTGTCAAGGTATTACGCCTCGTGAAGGTGGAGGCGCACCGTTTCGCGGGGTTACATGCTTATGGCGAAGCGAGTGCGCCGCCAGCGTCTTTCGTCTTCAAACCGGAAAAGCCCGTAACGCTGCTGGAAGGCGTGAATGGTTCGGGTAAGACATCGATCGCCAATGCAATTGTCTGGTGTTTAACTGGTCACCTTATCCGGTCTCAGCGGCCGCCGGAGGAAGGGCCAGCGGAGTTTGTCTGCGAAATTGCTCGAGACGATGGAACAGACACATCACATCCCATTTCGGCGGTCACACCATTACCGACCAAATCGGCCGAGCTACCTGCGGCAGGCCAGCCGATCCCCGCAGATAGCTGGGTCGAAGTGACACTCTGCGATTTGAGCGGCACATTATTGCCGCCATTGCGTCGCTCACAGACCCGTACAGCTCGCGGCAAGATCAACGAAACCCCTCCGGATTTAGAAGCTACAGGGATTGATCCGATTGGATGGCGAATCGCCACGACTATGCCGGCGTTGCTTCCATTCCTTTCGATCGGTTCAACCTCACAGTTGGGCGAGGCAGTAGCGCGGCTAACCGGCTTAGCAGATCTTGTAGATCTGGCCCGACACGCGGAAAAGATGGCAGCCCGTCTTGGAAAAATCGAGGCCGCCACGCTTGAGAAACAAAGGCTGGAGATCGCGGGCCGCTATCAACAAACAGTCGACGACCTCGCAGCAATTCTCTCCGAAACACCAATTATCGCGTTCGAAGGCGAACCGCCGGCAGTAGACGCTGAAGGGGCTAAAAAGCGAGTCGCCGAAATAGCGCAGCATTTTGTTGAAGTTAAAGCGAAGGCGCTTAGCGAAGCGCAAGAGGTGCTTGGAACAGGGTTCGATCCGGAAAATAAGCAGGCTCGCGACGATTTGGAGGCGAGCACTCGCCCGGCAATCGAAGGACTAAAAACGATGGGCGGCCTACCATCGATTGGCCGCCTCTCCGCGCTAAAAGTGGACGCTGTCGAGGCCGCCACCGTCGTCGCATTGCTGGCGCAGATTGAGGCTGAAGCGGAGACTTTGTCGACGCTCGCTGCCGATCCCGATCGTGCGCGTCGTGCGCAACTCTATGCCAAGGTGTCCGAGTGGATGCATGACCATGGTCATGTTGACGACGGCATTTGCCCCGTTTGCATCGGCCAACTGGGGGGCGTGTGCGATCCAGTGACGGGTGCGCTCGTTACCGACCATCTCACGGCAGCAGCACGTGACCGTGGGGTGATTTCCCGGACCATTGCGGAATGGTCGGCGTATTGGTGCGGGCGTCTCCTTCAGGAACTTCCTCCGGCGATAAGTGCCGAAGTGCGCAAGGATCTGCCCAGTTCTCCTGCCGCGCTGCTCCGAACAGGTTTGGCTGATGATCTTTTCGCAACAGAACCATTCCGCGGCACCTTGGCAGCGTTGCGCACAGATGCTGTCGCCCTGATTGATGCAAGACTCCTCTCACTTCCGGAGTTTGTAGAGCCGTCGGCGCCATCTCTGCCGTCTGCATTGCAGGCCGCCTCCGTTCAACTGCAACAAATGATCGGTCGCACTGCGCGGGCGTTAGCCTTTGCCGAGTGGCGGGAGCGGAACGGAAGCGCGCTGACAGCCGTTGTGCATTCGGTGCGACGCGGCGACGACGGAGATGCAGAGGTAGGGCGTGCAATCGGCAGACGGTTGAGCGCGCTTCTTACAATCGTGGAAGGTGTCGCACCGCTGAACTTGGCGAGCGAACAGATTCGCCGTATGGAGGTGGCACGCAAAGAGCATGAGGCAAAGACAGAACGTATTGCCGCATGTGGGCGAGCGGTAATCGCGCTCAATCTTCTGGTTCCGCTCGGTCATTTAGCACAGGTGCAGGTCGACACGCTACGCCGCAAGCTTCATAGCAGGTCAGAGTATTGGCGCCGCGCGATCTATCGCAATGCCACGACTTTTGCGCCCGACCTTACGGGCACGGATATGAACGCGCGCGGTGTGCTGGACCTCAAGGTTGGCCGGGATGGGGTCACGGCGTCAGCACAGCACATCTCTAACGCTTCAGCCCTGCGTGGCGCCCTGTTCGGCTTCTTTCTTGCGTTTAGGGAGCACGTGCTATCAAAGCGCGGCGGACTTTCACTGCTCATTCTCGATGATCCCCAGGAACTTCTCGATCACGACAACCGCCAAAGGCTGGCGCATGGGCTTGCTGCAGTCGCCCAGGCCGGCGCTCAATTGCTCGTCACCACGCACGATCGTCGTTTCGCCCGTTCGCTCGTTGCGGAGAACCGCGCGTCTGATCGTGTTCAACATCTTTCGGTTCATGCGGTCAATAGCGTCCATCCAACCCTGAGCCTGTCGCCAACTGTAGAGGAAGTTGACCGGCGCCGGCAAGCCTTCGTCGGCGACGTTGATTCAGCGGCCGCAGCGCAGGATTATGCATCAGACCTCCGCATATTTATTGAGGGACGACTGAGCGATTTGTTCGATGATTTGGCAGAGCCGGCCCACGCGACATCGACACAGGCGCTCACACTATTCCCATTGCTTGATCGACTGCGCGCGCTCATAAGCGACGGGAAGGGGGAATTATTCTCCAATCCGATATTGCGGCGTTTCGTTGACGACCCTGGGCTAGTCAATGGTGCGGCGCCGAGGCGTATTCTCAATAAAGCCCATCACAATGAACGGGCATCCATAACATATGTCGATGTCAAGGACGTCGAATCAGACTTCGTTCGTCTACGAATTGGGATCGAGAAAGTTCATGAGCAATTCCGGCTGCACCGTTGGCGGGAACCGCAGGCGCCTATGAACGCCTCTGAATCTAATGTCGTTGGGCTGTCGATGATGATGCGGCCGACATTTTCGGTGCCGATCTGTCCTGACATTGCGGCCTTCTCTCGCTCAGTCTCGTCAGCCGGTTCGCAGGACTTTGCCGCCGAACAGGTCAGCGGAGAATGGTTCGACGGAAAGGCGCTATTTTACGTTCGCGGTGAGACACTGGGTTTTGCAATTCCGTCGGGCTCCGTTGCTATTGTGGAGGCTGAGCCCTATCCCGGTCGCGACAGAAATCTGGTAATTGCACGGCATCAAGGTAACGTGCTTGCGCGTCGGCTACTTAAGGCGTCGGGGGCACAGGGAATATCACTCGCCGCGCAAGCGCCTGATCCTCGAACTCCGCGCCCGACGTTGACTTACGACGAAAGCAAAGTTCGGCTGTTCCGCATCGTCGGTGCCATATTCACCGATATGGCACCGCCATCGGGTGGTGGCGAAGCGACAGCGATTGACACAGTACAGGAACTTGGCCGGATCGAGGTCGCATATCGTGTGCGTGAGGAAAGTGCGGTGCCTCTCGCACTACCTGGTCAGATCATTCTTGGCGGTGCCGAACTGACGCCAAGCGAACTCGATACGTGGGAAGGCAAACTCGTCGCCGTTTCGCTTGCGGATGGGAGCAGCATCTTTAAGCGTGTTGGCGCGCGCCTTCCCGGTGGCCTTGCGCACATTCGCCAGTTCGAGACCATCGGTGGTCTTGGGGCCTCGATGGTAGTCGCAACGGAGGTGTTGGACACGGCCACCAACGTCCCCGTGATGGTTTCCGCCCGACGGATTCTGGGAGTGCTCTATGAACAAGCATAAAGACCGATGAGTGGTATCAAATGAACTGGACAGAATGAAATGGACCGAATCGAAAGACTCCTGAGGTTGGGCTACCTGCCGTCCCAGTTGCCGCCGGCGTTCAAGTCGGGCGACCTGGCGTTACACCATGCAAATTTGTACGCTGCATGGGCCGCTATGCCTTCTAAGTCTCGTGTTCCGGCGTCTCCAAGATCAAAGTCAGAACTGTTCAGTGTCGCGCGCGCTGGCCATCAACGCCGGGCGACGGGCTTACCAAACCCGATTGCTCAGACCTTCCTGAGCAAGGCCGTCGTCGACAACTGGGCCAGCATCGTTTTGAATTTTCGCCGTTCCAAAATTAGTGCAAGCCATCCCCGATTTCGACGCGACTCCAATCGAGCAGCAAGCTTGCCGCCCATGCAAACTCTGTACGAGAGACGTTTGTTACAAGGCGCCGGATATCGCTACGTCCTTCGAACTGACATCTCACGATTCTTTCCCACTATCTACACGCACTCGATTCCTTGGGCGTTGCATGGAAAGGCAGCAAGCAAAAGGAATACTGGACCTACTCCGAAATTTTTCGGCAACCTGTTGGACCTCGCCACTCGTCAAAGCCAGGATGGTCAGACATTCGGGCTATCGATCGGTCCGGATACTTCGCACATCATTGCCGAATGCATCGCCACGTCGATCGACGTCGACCTAGAACGCAAGCTGAAGGGCAAACTCGCCGGTTTTCGTTACGTCGACGACTACTACCTATTTTTTGAAACGCAGGACGATGCAGAGAAGGCACTCGCTGCCTTGGTACGGTGCCTTAGGGATTTCGAACTGCAAATAAACTTCGAAAAGACCCGTATATGCCGCATCGACGAACTGGAAGAGGATTCCTGGACACACGCACTTCGCAGCATCGCCATCTCGTCCAGCGGTCAGCGGCAGCGTTCGGACATCAACCACTACTTTGAACTGGCGCGTGATCTCGCGAAGCGACATGCAACCGATGGCGTCATGGTCTACGCTCTGCGCCGCGTCGGCTCAGTGATTCTTCGGTTGGAGAATTGGGACGCTTTTGAAGCGCAACTTTGTCTGGTTGCTGCTGCCCATCCTGTTACTCTCCAGTCGATCGCAAGACTCCTTTCCACATATTCAAGGTTGGGATTCCCAATCAGCAAGCAACGCGTGTCGCGCCTCATCAACTCGCTCATAGCAGAGCATGCCCCACTTGAGCACCATAGCGAGGTCGCATGGTGCCTGTGGATCTGCAAGGAGCTTAGCTTGGAAATCACAGGTGCGAACGTCGACTCGGTCGCGGCAATGGAATCTTCGATCTGCGCGCTGATCTTGCTGGACCTTGACGCAGCTGGGGCTCTACCTAAAACGCTTGCGCACTCTCGCTGGAGGCCATTCGAGACATCGAGCGCACTCTGGGAGGAGCAGTGGATGCTCAGCTATGAGGCGGGGGTGAGAGGCTGGGGAGGCATGTCCGACACGCATATCAAGGCGGACCCGTATTTTGATGAGCTGCGCAAGCTTCAGGTTCGCTTCTACGATACGGGTGCATTGATAACTCCGCTCATTACCCCTAAGTCGAATGCACTGGAGCGCCACAATTTCAATTCGATCGCCCAGCTGTTAGACCTCGAAGATCTTGACGACGTGTTCGAGTATGAGGACGAAGAAGATGCATATGGAAGCCCAATCGAAAAGGAGGATGAAGACGATTTCTGAACCGGCTTGGCCCTAGTGACCAGCATTTGGAAATCGGAGGTCATCTTCGTTAGAGTCCCTGCTCATTGATCGTTTAAATTGACGCGAAATGTCCAGCCATTTGGGGTAGCAACCATTGTTCTTCGAGAGCCACGGCTTGATTTCCGAAGCAGACCATCAGAGGGATTCTGAACAGGACCATCCAGCCTGAAGCGGGCATTCAGGCAAACTTTCCAGATGACCGCTTCGGCCGGGCGCGGTCAGCGACGACGGGCAGTTTCGACCCAAAGCGGACTGTTGAGAATCGAAAAGTTAGGTCTCAGCTTCAAGTCGCTCGCACTCACAGGACAAAGCCTGACCTCCACAGGAAGGGCAGCGCTCGATATCGCAGCTTGGCACGTGAAACTGCCCCCTGAGTACACCGCAGTCTCCGCAGGGGCCGTATTGCGAAAGTGTCTCACCAGGTTCGTCACCGTAACGAATTCGCGGCACTTTCTTGATAACCTCGTAGTACCGGATGTACTGCGCTTTCTCGATTCGCCGGGGCCAGTATGAAGCCACCATGTGACCGTTGTACTCTGTCATCTCACCGTTCCATTCGAGCTCGGCTGACTGTTCTGTAGCCTCCGGTTCGATTCCAAGCTTCTCGAGCAGTAAGCCAGCAATTTTGGCGATTGTCGTGTTTCTCAGATCGATATATCCAACGGTGTGATTCACCCCCGGGATATCGGTGTCATCAAGTCTGATAGGAAGGATGTATTCGCGGTCTTGCTCGAATGCGCGAGCTTGAGCTTGCTTGAGCTCGTGTTTCGTCCACAGCTTTTCGCTGTAGTGCTTCGAGACGAAGACAACACAATAAGTCGCCTTGTCCTTGTAGACGCTCTGAAGGTGCTGATACAAGTCTTTGCCCCAGAGCTTTGATTGCTCCTTCATGTCATAGAAAACCCTCACGTTGTACTTTGCGAGAACGTCGCTAAGTTCGTCTGCAACGGATCGGTCTTCTCCGGCGAAAGAGAGTGCGACATCGTAATCGTGGTTAGATTGCATGGCGTAGGTGCTTGGGTGAGAGCTAACGGTAAATCCAGCGGGCGGCGAATTCGTCCGCAGCAATGACCTGCTGTGGCAGTCTTTCGCGGTTCAAGAGTAGGTTTCCGCTCCTGGCCGCTAGGAGATGCTAACTCAATCCATCCTGTCAGCAGTCAATCGCTGCTCACTTCGTTTACCGAAGTTGACGATATGAGCTAACTGGAATCCCATGGCTTCTGGCGACAACTCTCTTTCTGTTGTCGATCTATGGAATTGGTGTCTGACGAACACCGGCCGTGCTGTTTATGTATTCCAAAGCTGCACGGTTCTTCGGAATTTCGGGAAAGGTGTGAAAAAGGAGGTGCACAAGTTCCTCCTTGCTAGCCGCTACATCTTTGAACCGATCGGCAAAATAGTCGGCCAAGTCTAAACATGCATGCTTTTTCGCAAAACTTCTTGCGATCTCAACTACGGGCGAGTCAGGCAGCACATGACGCAAGAATGTCCAGTGCATACAGACCGCGAGGCGCCGCTCGCCCTCAGGCACATCGGGAAGCGCCAGACAGACATCCCGCATCACTGCCTCCCAATGTTTGCGGCGATCTGGATGAAATTGAAGTTCCTCAGGAACGATAACTATGTGCTCGATGGCATTGTCGAGGTCGCCTAGCGCATCCGAAAAACGTCTGTCCCATTCTTCGCTATCGGCTAGAGCAAGCTTTGGAACCCCGTCAATATGAAACCGCCGCACATGCAGCACTTCATGTCGAACTGCTCCATCGGGAAAGTATCCATTGGTCGGAGCAAAAAGTCGAATACTTTGGGCGTCGATGTCAACTGCGAGTTTGCCCTGACCAGTAGTCCCGCCTTTATTCTGATTCGGGTGGAGAATTACGTTAATTTCCAGACGCGCACCTTCCTCCACCTCAAGGACGAACTGTTGCACTGGCTCACTAAGACGGGAAAGGTATTCGGGTTGCATATGCAGACGATGCGCAGTATTTGACTAGTAGACACCACATGAAGACTACTCGAAAACGGTTATGTGCAAACTTCCGATCATGGCCGAAAGCTGACATTTATGCATAACCGCTTTCGACACTGAACATTCATCTACAACCGCAGCCACGATCCCGATGACGCCTCGAGCACCGATGCCCGGCCTGCAACTGCGCCCCATCAGGAAATCGCTCCCGCTGTTAAATCCACAGGTTCATCCTCGGGTTCGGATTCAACAGCCTGAGGCCCCACTTCCCCCATCTCGTGGATTGAGACATATACAGTGCGCAGATTCAGGTTGCCATCCCGCGCATCCGATAGTGCAGCAAAGCCTTCCGCAATCTCGGCATACAAATTCCTTGTCTTCATCGTCGAACCTTCTTTGCGCGTTCGCCCATGCCCCTAAACTTCGTTCTGCGAAATAAATCGTTCATTCAGCGGCTCAAAGTGTCGCTCATTATGGTGAGTCACTCCTCAACGATGAATTCTGTAGGCCCAATATCAGACAACGTAACAGTACTGCCCGGTCATCAACGCGTCCGTTTTGATGCGCACCCTCTATCACCGTTGGACCTTCATTTCGTGTCGCCTGCATCCTTAACCACTCCCGCCGCCGGAAGCGAATCGATCATATAGCCGGGTAATGGGCCCCTCGTCATTCATAAATTCTGTAGACCCAATATCAGACTGACAACACCGCCGCACGTTCCACTCAGACCTTGCCCTTAAGAGTTGCCGGCGAGTCATTGCTCCAGTTTCACCAACCACACCGTCGCTCCTCCACACCTGGCATCCTCCACCACATGCCGAACCACCTCAAACCCATTCCCCGCCAACAACTCCCGATACTCCGCCCCCTCCAAACTCCCGTGATACAGCGGCCTCCCTTCAAACTCCCCAATCGCCTCACCCAACCCCGTCCCACTCGTAAACATCAACACCGCCCCCGGCGCAGCCAGCCGCCCAAACTCCCCAAACACCCCCCGCTGATCCTCTGGCGACAAATGAAAAAAGCTGTGCCAAGCGATCAACCCATCGAACGGCCCCGCAACCGGCATCTTGCGCATATCCGCAGCAATCCACTCATGCTCAGGAAACGCCGCCTTCGCCCGATTCAATAAGGGCACCGACGTATCCACACCCGTAACCCGGCAGCCACGCTCAATCAAATACTGAGCAATCGGCACCCCAAACCCGCACCCAATATCCAGCACTCGCGGACTCGCCCCCCGCAGCAGCGCCAGAAACGCATCCAGCCACTCGCGCTCGATTAGCTCCGTCCCACGCTGCCGCACAAACGCGTCGGCATGCTCCCGATAGATCGACACCACGTCATCAGCAGGCGACTTGGACATCTTCAAACTCCCGTAGCGGCGACCAGAACACCCAGACCCTTGGCGGACGAATCACCCGCAAACGCCCGCATCCCCATGGAAGCACTCCCAAGCCTCCGACTCAATATCCTCAATCACCACCCCATCCTCACCCGCGATGGTGAACTGCTCCTGACTATCCCCAATACTCCCCGCCCCATCCAACCCCAGCAGCAACGCATACATCGTGTCCCGAAGCGCCAAATCCAAAACGCCACGCAAGCCCTCAAGCTGCGCCGCCGACAACCCCAGCTCCCGCACCTTGGCCGCGACGGCACTCCCGCCATCCGCCGCCATGAACGTCCCCAACAGCTCACCCCGCAGCGCATTCCAGTTGCCGACAAATTCCTTCGCGTCCATTCGATTCCCTTAACGTGTCCCAACCCACGGCCGCATACCCACCTCCAACCGCGATCCAATCAACCAAAAAAAACAAGGGCCGCATAATCGCGGCCCCTGCATTCACTAACTTCTAACCCTCATCAAGCCTTACGCACCTGCGCAATCAGCGCATCCAGTTGCTTCAGCATCGAATCCACTTCCTCTGCCGTCACATTCAGCGCGGGCATGAAGCGCAGCAGGTTCGGACGCGGGGCGTTCAGCAGCAGACCCTCGGGCGCCTGATTACGCGCGGCCTCGACAATCGCCGGACCGTCATCACGATCCATCACCAGCGCGCGCAGCAGACCCATGCCGCGTTCGCCCTTCATGCCGTACTTGGCCGAGATGGCCAGCAGGCCTTCGGACAGTTGCTTGGCGCGGGCATTGACCGCGTCCATGAACCCCGGCGCGACCAGCGCGTCGAAGACGGCGACGCCGACGGCGGTGGTCAGGGGGTTGCCGTTGTAGGTGCCGCCTTGGTCGCCGTGCTGGAACACGCTGACTTCCTGACGGGCCAGCAGCGCGGCCAGCGGCACGCCGCCGCCGATGCCCTTGGCCAGCGTCATGATGTCGGGCACGACGTCAAAGTGCTGGTAGGCGAACATCTTGCCCGTGCGGCCCATGCCGGTCTGCACTTCGTCGACGATCAGCAGCAGTTGGTTTTCATCGGCCAGCTTGCGCAGGCCTTGCATGAATTCCTTGGTGGCGGGCAGCACGCCGCCTTCGCCTTGGACGGGTTCCAGCATGATGGCGACGGTCTTGTCGTCGATCAGCTTGGGCACGGATTCCAGGTCGTTCAGTTCGGCCTTGGGGAAGCCTTCGACCTGCGGGGCGAACATCTTGTCCCAACCCGGCTTGCCCGACGCGGACATGGTGGCCAGGGTGCGGCCGTGGAAGCCGTGGTTCATGGTGATGATCTTGTAGGCGCCGTTCTTCTTGACCTGGCCCCATTTGCGCGCCAGCTTGATGGCGCCTTCGTTGGCTTCGCCGCCGCTGTTGGCGAAGAAGACGCGGTCAAAGTCGGACGCGCCGGTCAGGCGCTGGGCCAGCTCGATCGAGGGGATGTTGTAGAACGCCGGCGACGGGTTCATCAGCTTTTGCGACTGTTCGACCAGCGCGCGCTGCATTTCGGGCGCGGAGTGGCCCAGGGTGTTCACCGCCCAGCCCTGCACGAAGTCCAGGTATCGCTTGCCCGCGTGATCCTCCAGCCAGGATCCCTTGCCGCTGACGAACACGAGGTCCGGGCGGGAGGTGATCTCCATGAGGGTGTCGACGTTGAACTGGCTGAATTCCATGGCGGTTCCTGCGGGATGTAAGGACAGGGGATGAGGGAAATTTCGGGGAACTTCCCCGGGGGAAGCGCGAAAAGGCAAATGTAGCACCGACGGGGGGATGCTATCGTGACGCTACCCCTCCGATCTGCCCCGGGCCGGCCTCACAAGGGCTGCCAGCGCGGGCGCTCTATTTTATGCAGGCGATGCGCCCCTCGCGCGCAGTTCGCCGTCGCTTTTTACTGACCAATCATGAAACGTATTCTTTCCAGTCTTGCCGCTGGCCTGGCGTTGGCCGCCGCCATGGCCCCCGCCCACGCGGAGTTTCCCGACCGTCCCATTCGTCTGATCGTGCCGTTCCCGCCCGGGCAGGCGACCGACATCTTCGCCCGCGCGCTGGCCGAGAAGCTGGGCGCGGCGGTCAAGCAGCCTATCGTGGTGGAGAACCGCGCGGGTGCGGGCAGCAATATCGGCATGGAGCAGGCGTCGCGCGCGGCGCCCGATGGCTACACGCTGGTGATCGCGGGCAGCGCCGCGGCGGTGAATCAGACGCTGTACAAGAACATCAATTACAGCCTGACCAAGGATTTCGCGCCGGTGTCGGGCGTGTTCTCGGTGCCGCTGATGTTCCTGGCGACGCCGGCGTCGGGCATTACGTCGCTGCAGGAACTGGTGAAGCAGGCGCGCGCCAATCCGGGCGAGCTGGCCTATGCCAGCGCGGGCATCGGCGGCACGCAGCATCTGTCGGCCGAGATGTTCAAGGCGGCGGCGGGTATCGACATTCGCCACATTCCGTACAAGGGCAGCGGTCCGGCGCAGGCGGATTTCCTGGGGCACCAGGTGCCGCTGATGGTGGATTCGGTGACGGCGGGCCTGCCGCACGTGCAGAGCAAGAAGGCCGTGGCGCTGGCGGTGACGACGGCCAAGCGGCTGCCGCAACTGCCCGATGTGCCGACCGTGGCGGAGTCCGGCTATCCGGGGTTTGAGGCGATTGGCTGGGCGGCGGTGCTGGCGCCGAAGGATACGCCGGCCGAGGTTACCGGGACTCTCAGCAAGCAGATCGGGCAGGTGTTGAATACGCCGGAGATGCAGAAGTTCTTCCGGGATCGTGGTGCGGAACCGATGCCGCAGACGCCCGAGGCGACGGGGAAGTTTATTGCCTTGGAAGTGGATAAGTGGGGCAAGGCGGTCAAGCAGTCGGGCGCGCAGGTGGATTGAGCGCAGGTTGCGATTGACGTTGCTGGAAGCCGTCCCTGGATAGGGGACGGCTTTTTTATTGCCGGTTACTGGACACCGCCCACCCCGCGCGCCGCGATTGGGCGGTTTTTCTGGATGATCCATCCAGCCCTAGCCGGTTTATCGCCCCGCCACGCTTGCCTAAGCTCGAATCTCCATCGACACGTGAAACACATGAAGGAGATTTCCATGGCGGACCATACGATCAAGGGCAAGGTCGCGATCATTGCGGGCGGGGCGAAGAATCTGGGCGGGCTGATTGCGCGCGACCTGGCCGAGCAGGGCGCCCGCGCGGTGGCGATCCACTACAACAGCGCGGCGTCCAAGGCCGATGCCGACGCGACGGTGGCGGCGGTGCAGGCGGCGGGTGCGAAGGCCGTGGCGCTGCAGGGTGATCTGACGACGGCCGCGGCGGTGGAGAAGCTGTTTGCCGACGCGGTGGCCGCGGTGGGCCGGCCGGATATCGCGATCAATACGGTGGGCAAGGTGCTCAAGAAGCCCTTCACCGAGATCAGCGAAGACGAATACGACGAGATGACGGCGGTAAATTCCAAGACGGCGTTTTTCTTTCTGCGCGAGGCGGGCCGGCACGTGAATGACAACGGCAAGGTGTGCACGCTGGTGACGTCGCTGCTGGGCGCGTTTACGCCGTTCTATGCGGCGTATGCGGGCACCAAGGCGCCGGTGGAGCATTACACGCGCGCGGCGGCCAAGGAGTTTGGTGTGCGGGGGATTTCGGTGACGGCGGTGGGGCCGGGTCCGATGGATACGCCGTTCTTCTACCCGGCCGAGGGCGATGATGCCGTGGCGTATCACAAGACCGCGGCGGCGCTGTCGCCGTTCAGCAAGACGGGGCTGACGGATATCGAGGACGTGGTGCCGTTCATCCGGCATCTGGTGAGCGACGGCTGGTGGATTACGGGGCAGACTATCCTCATCAACGGCGGCTATACGACCAAGTAGGCGGCATAGGACGAAGGAGAACGGCATGCATGTGGCGATGGTCATCGGAGGCGGCGTGGTGCTGCTGGGCGTGTTTCTGCTCTTCGGCAAGCTGTGGGGCAGCGACGCGGCGGCGCTGGCCCTCGCCGCGAAGGCGTTCATTCCCGTATGGCTGGTGGTGGCGCTCATCAATATGTGGGTGGGCGTTACGCACGCCGGCTATAGCGTGCGCGAGGAATTGCCGATCCTGGTGATCGTGTTCCTGGTTCCGGCGGCGCTGGCCGCATGGGCGATCTGGCGCAACGCCTGACAAGGGCCGATGTGAATGCGGCTATGCTTTTGATGCCTTGCGTGCGCGCCCATGCAATGGGATGGCGCACGCTTTCCTTTTGCATTTGCACAGGCCGCCCATGGACCGATTCGATCAGTACCGCGTGTTCGCGCAGGTTGCCGCGATGGGCAGTTTCATCAAGGCGGCCCACGCGCTGGACGCGCCTCGCGCCTCGGTGTCCGCCGCGATCCAGCAACTGGAATCCCAGCTGGGCGTGCGGCTGCTGCATCGGACGACCCGGCAGGTGCGGCTGACGGCCGATGGCGAACAACTGCTGGAACGGGTGCTGCCGCTGCTGGCCGACGTTGAAGACATCGATCAATTGTTCCAGGCCAGCGAGCGCCAGGCGTCCGGCCGGCTGACCATCGACGTGCCCAGCCGGGTGGCGCGGCGGCTGATCGCGCCGCAGTTGCCCGGGCTGCTGCGCCGCCATCCGCGCCTGCAGGTGGTTCTCAGCGCCACCGACCGGGCCATCGATCTGGTGCAGGAAGGCGTGGATTGCGCGGTGCGTATCGGCGCCCTGCATGACAGCAGCCTGGTGGTGCGGCCGTTGGGCAGCATTTCGCTGATCAATTGCGCCAGTCCGGGGTACCTGCGCGAGCACGGCGAACCGCAGCGGCCGGAAGACCTGCTCGATGGTCACTGGGCGGTGGGCTATGCGTCGCCCAAGACCGGACGCGAGCTGCCCTGGGAAACCCAGCTGCCCGACGGCGGCGTGCGCGAGGACCCGGTGCGCAGCCGGGTGATCGTGAACAATGCCGAAAGCTATATCGCGTGCTGCCTATCGGGGCTGGGGCTGATCCAGATTCCGCGCTTCGACGTGCAGCATCTGCTGGATGCGGGCGAACTGGTGGAGGTCATGCCCACGGCGCGCGCGGCGTCCATGCCGGTGTCGTTGCTGTATCCCCATCGCCGCCAGCGGTCGCGGCGTCTGACCGCGTTTCAGGAGTGGTTTGAAGGCTTGATGGCGGCTTACGTGGACGCCTGAGCAGCGCGGACGGCAGCGCCGGTCCAAACCGGTGCGAAGACGCCCGTCCGCGGCGCATTAGTTGCACCAAAAGTGGGCACTCAAGGCATCGCCTGCCATCGCCTCCCCACGTTTGAACATGGCATGGAACTTGCATTGACTCTCTTTGTATACCGACTTGGTGTGCAACGCAGTGCCCGCCCGGGCATTGCGGGCCCTGGAGAGTTCCTCATGAAACGCAGAACCCTGTTGCTGTCCCTTTGCGCCGCCGCCAGCATCCTGGCCGCGCCCCTGTCGCACGCCGACGCGCTGGACGATATCGTCAAGGCGGGCGTGATCAAGATCGCCGTGCCGCAGGACTTCCCGCCGTTCGGTTCGGTGGGCGCCGACATGAAGCCGCTGGGCTATGACATCGACACCGCGCAGCTCATTGCCAAGCAGCTGGGCGTGAAGCTGGAACTGGTGCCGGTTACCAGCGCCAACCGGATCCCCTATCTGCAGACCAAGAAGGTGGACCTGGTGATCTCCAGCCTGGGCAAGAACGCCGAGCGCGAGAAGGCCATCGATTTCTCGGACGCCTACGCGCCGTTCTTCAATGGCGTGTTCGGCCCGGCCGACCTGAAGGTGGCGTCGGCCGCCGACCTGGCGGGCAAGACCATTGGCGTCACGCGCGGCGCGGTGGAAGACATCGAGCTGACCAAGATCGCGCCCGAGTCCGCCACGCTCAAGCGGTATGAGGACAACAACGGCACCATCACCGCCTTCCTGTCGGGCCAGGTGCCGCTGATCGCGACCGGCAACGTGGTCGCCGCCGCCATCCTGGCGCGCAATCCGCCCAAGAAGCCGGAGACGAAGTTCCTGATCAAGAATTCGCCGTGCTACATCGGCCTGAACAAGGACGAGCCCAAGCTGCGCGCCCGCGTGAACGACATCCTGGCCGCCGCCAAGCGCGACGGTTCGCTGTCGACGATCTCGCAGAAGTGGCTGGGCGCGGCGCTGCCCAAGGACCTGTAGGCTGGGCGCGGCCGTCATGGCTTACCAGTACGACTTTTCCTCGGTGTTCGAGTACACGCCGGTGCTGCTGAAAGGCATCGGCGTGACGATCGAACTGATCGCGTTCGGCGCGGTGGCGGGCGTGGCGCTCGGCATCGCCTGCGCATGGGTGCGCACGCAAGGCCCCGTGTGGCTGCGCGCGCCGGTCACCGCCTATATCGAGCTGATCCGGAACACGCCGTTCCTGATCCAGCTTTTCTTCGTGTTCTTCGGCCTGCCGTCGCTGGGTATCCAGCTTGGGGAAATGCAGGCCGCCTGCCTGGCGATGGCGCTGAACCTGGGCGCCTACAGCGCCGAGATCATCCGCGCCGGGATCGACGCCACGCCGCGCGGGCAGTACGAGGCCGGCGCCAGCCTCGCGCTGTCGCGCCTGCAGGTGTTCCGGCACATCGTGCTCAAGCCGGCGCTGATGCGCATCTGGCCCGCGCTGTCCTCGCAGATCGTCATCGTGATGCTGGGGTCGGCGGTGTGTTCGCAGATCGCGGCGGAGGACCTGACGTTTGCCGCGAACTTCATCCAGTCGCGCAACTTCCGCGCGTTCGAAGTCTATTTCGTGACCACCGGAATCTATCTGGCGCTGGCGGTGCTGCTGCGCCAGGTGCTGCGCATGACCGGCCGGCGCCTTTTCCGCAGGGCGGCAAGATGATCGAGTTCTCTACCTGGGACATCGTGCGCAATCTGCTGCTGGCGGCGCGCTGGACCATCGTGCTGTCGCTGGCAGCCTTTGCGGGCGGGGCGCTGATGGGCTTGCTGGCCCTGATGATGCGTACCTCGCGCGTGGCGCTGATGCGCCGCGCAAGCTGGGCCTATATCGAACTCTTCCAGGGCACGCCGCTGCTCATGCAGCTGTTCCTGGCGTTTTTCGGGCTGTCGCTGATCGGCGTGGAGGTGCCGCCGTGGCTGGCTGCGGGCGCGGCGCTGACGTTGTGGTCGGGCGCTTTCCTGGCGGAGATCTGGCGCGGCTGCGTGGAAGCCGTGCCCAAGGGGCAGTGGGAGGCGTCGGCGAGCCTGGCGCTGGGCTACGTCCAGCAGATGCGCTACGTGGTGCTGCCGCAGGCGCTGCGCATCGCGGTCGCGCCGACCGTGGGCTTTGCGGTGCAGATCGTCAAGAGCACCGCGCTCACCTCCATCATCGGCTTCACCGAACTGTCGAAGGCGGCCACGGTGATCACCAACGCCACCTTCAGTCCCTTCACCGTCTATGCCTGCGCGGCGCTGATCTACTTCGCGCTGTGCTGGCCCCTGTCGCGCCTTAGCCTCCGGCTGGAAAGGAAGTTGCATGCCCCTCATCGCCCTTGAAGACGTCCGCAAGAAATTCGGCGACAACGAAGTCCTGAAAGGGGTGACCCTGCGCGTCGATCCCGGCGAGGTCATCGCCATCATCGGCAAGAGCGGGTCGGGCAAGAGCACGCTGTTGCGATGCATCAACGGGCTTGAGCAGATCGACGGCGGGGCGATCATGGTGGCCGATGCGCAACTGGGCAATGACGAGCTGCGGCTGCGCGCGCTGCGGCTGAAGGTCGGCATGATCTTCCAGCAGTTCAACCTGTTTCCGCACCTGACCGTGGGACGCAACGTGATGCTGTCGCCCATGGTGGCCAAGCGCATGCCGGAGCGCGAGGCCGCGGACATGGCCCGCGCCATGCTGACCCGGGTGGGGCTGGACCATAAGTTCGACGCCTGGCCGGACGAGCTTTCCGGCGGGCAGCAGCAGCGGGTGGCGATCGCCCGCGCGCTGGCGATGCAGCCGCTGGCGCTGCTGTGCGATGAAATCACGTCGGCGCTGGACCCGGAGCTGGTCAACGAGGTGCTGGCGGTGGTGCGCGAGCTGGCGGCCGACGGGATGACGCTGCTGATGGTGACGCACGAAATGCGGTTTGCGCGCGAGGTCTGCGACCGCGTGGTGTTCATGCACCAGGGACGGGTCCATGAGATCGGTCCCCCGGAAACGCTCTTTACCGCGCCCGCCACGCCCGAATTGCGCCAATTCCTCGGAATGACGAATCTTTAAGCCGGCAGGTAAAAATGCACCACATGTCCTGGTGCGCATGGCTCTATCGCGGGTGCGGCGCGGTTTCTATATTCAGGTTGTCCGCCGCCGGACTTCGGGTTTCCCCGGCGCGGGTTCACCCCACCTGAGACCTGAGGAGCGATGACATGGACAAGGACCGCATCAAGGGCGCCGCCAAGGAAGTCAAGGGCGCGATCAAGGAAACGGCGGGCAAAGTGACGGGCAGCACCCGCACCGAGGCCGAGGGCAAAGTGGAAAAAGCCGAGGGCAAGGTGCAGCGGAATGTGGGCGAGGCCAAGGATCAGGCACGGGACTTGCTGGACAAATAATTGCGGCTGCCAGTCGGCATGAACCGCACTGTCCAATGAACGCCCGAAGGAGAAGAACATGACCCACCGAATTTGGCTTGCACTGATGCTGGCGATCACCGCCGTGACGGCCGGCTGCAACACGATGGAAGGTGCCGGCAAAGACATCGAACGAGGCGGGGAGAAGATCCAGGAGCAGGCCAAGTAGGCGCGGCCAGCTGCACACGAGGCCGGCGCGATGCATTCGCGCCGGCTTTTTCTCGTCTGTAAAAAAGGGGACGCGGCGCCTCAGCGCGAAAAGCCGCGCGCCGCGATCTCCCAGATGTCCTCGACCACGCCGTCGCGCACGACCACCAACCCGTCATGCAGGTTGAAGGTCGGATCGACGTGCGAGGGCACCAGGCGCAGCACGGCTCCCAGCGCGGGCGCCTGCGCCCCCGGCTCGACCCGCACGACGCCGTGCTCGTCGTTGATGGCGGTGTACGTCAGGCCCGGTTCGCCAAAGATGGCGGGCGGCCCGCATTCGGCCGTGGTCGACTTCAGGCCGGCATCCAGGATCACCCGGTCCGGCGCGGGCACGCTCATGACCGTGGACAGCACGAACAGGCTGTTCTGGAACGCCAGCGGGCCGTCCCATTCGTTGGCGCCGTAGTCGCCGTCCATGAAGGCATAGGAGCCCGCCTGCAATTCGGTGTAGACGCCGCTGGCCGCATCGAACTCCACGCTGCCGGTGCCGCCGCCGGTGATCGTGTCGCACGCGATGCCGCTTTCACGCAGCAGTTGCGCGTAGGACGCCGCGATGCGGGCCGCCTGGCGGCACACTTGGGCGCGCGCTTCGCGCGTGCGCAGGTGCTGGACCGAGCCGTGATAGGCCTGCAGGCCCGCGAAGTTCACGCCCGGCAGGTCGCGCGCCTGCTGCGCCAGCGCCAGCACGAGGGCGTCGTCCGACACCCCGCAACGGCCCTGGCCAACGTCCACTTCGACCAGCACATCGACCTGGGCGCCTGCCTGGGACACCGCCTGCGACACCTGCGCCAGGTTCTGCGCGTTGTCCACGCACACGCTGATCTTGGCCACGCGCGCAAGCTGCCCCAGCAGCGCCAGCTTGGCCGCGCCGACGACTTCATTGCTGATGTGGATGTCGCGCACGCCCGCCGCGACGAAGGGCAGGGCTTCGCTGACCTTCTGGCAGCAGATGCCGCGCGCGCCCAGCGCAAGCTGGCGCAGTGCGATTTCCGGGCACTTGTGCGCCTTGGCATGCGGCCGCAGCGCCACGTCATGGCGGTCGGCCCAGGCCTGCATGGCGCGCAGGTTGGCCTCGAACGGGGCCAGGTCCAGCACCAGGCTGGGCGTGTCGACGCGGTCCAGCGGATCGCCCGGCTGCGCGGGTGGGGGCAGCGCAATGCCGCGTATGACTTCCTGGGACATCCTGATGACTCCGTAGTCTGACTGCTTGAGATGTAACGCACGCATAACCAAAGCGGGACCACCCATAACCAAACGGGCGATGCACCCCCAGGTAAACGATAGCCCCGTAACCATTGGCTACCAGTGGGCTACATGACAGAATTTCATCATGAAAACGGCCCCCAAGGGGAGGCCCATTTCCGGCGCGCCAGCCAGGTGCGCCGGCGATGACAAGACGAACCTCGTCACCTGATTGAACTGTCAACAAATTCCGGAGAAGCACGCATGAAACTCAAGCAATGGATCACCGCCCTGACCGTCGCGGTCGCCGCCGTGGGCGCCACGGGCGCCGCGCAGGCCCAGCAGTTCTTCCGCATCGGCACGGGCGGCACCGCCGGCACGTACTACCCCATCGGCGGCATCATCGCCAACGCCGTGTCGCAGCCCGGCAAGCTCGTGGCGACCGCTGTCGCCTCCAACGGCTCGGTGGCCAATATCAACGGCATCCTGGGCGGCTCGTTCGAAGCGGGCTTCACGCAATCGGACGTGGCGTACTGGGCCTATAGCGGCACGGGCACCTTCGAAGGCAAGCCCAAGGCCCAGGACCTGCGCCTGATCGCCACCCTGTATCCGGAAAGCATCCACCTGGTGACGCGCAAGGGCGCGGGCATCAAGAGCGTGGCCGACCTGAAGGGCAAGCGCGTGTCCATGGACGAGCCGGGCTCCGGCACGCTGGTCGACGTGCGCCTGATCCTGGGCGCCTATGGCATGACCGACAAGGACATCAAGGCCGAATACCTCAAGCCCAACCAGGCTGGCGACAAGCTCAAGGACGGCGGCCTGGACGCGTTCTTCTTCGTGGGCGGCGCCCCCGCCGGCGCCATCGCGGAACTGGCGTCCAGCGGCGCCGGCATCGAGATCGTGCCGCTGGTCGGCCCGGAAATCGACGCCCTGCGCGCCAAGCAGGAGTTCTTCACGCCCGACACCATCGCCGCCAACACCTACCAGAACGTCGGCGAAGTGAAGACCATCTCGGTCAACGCGCAGATGGTGACGTCGGCCAAGCTGCCGGAACAGGTCGTGTATGACGTGACCAAGGCGCTGTACAGCGACGCCACGCGCAAGACGCTGGACAACGGCCACGCCAAGGGCAAGCTGATCACGCGCGAAAACGCCATCAAGGGCGCGGGCATCCCGTTCCACCCGGGCGCCGAGAAGTTCTACAAGGAAATCGGCCTGATGAAGTAAGCCCCCCCCGAGCGCCTGCGGCGCTTCCCCCCAGGGGGCGCCGCAGCGGACCGGCGGAGCCGGATCCGCGCGGCCTGGCTTGGGCGGCCAACGTGCTTTTTGCGTGGTGGCTGCCTTTGTGGGGTGGACGGATCGTTGCAAGTCTTTATGTGGCGGCGTTGGCTTTTGCGCCGCCTTTGAGCAGGGCCGCCGATGCGCGGCCCTGCTTGTTGAGTCATCTTGAGAATCACCGCGATGCAAATCGACCACGAAAAAACCCAGCAACTGGCGGAGAAGTACGATTCGGAAATCCGCTTCCGGCCGCTGGACAAGACCGCCACCTGGATCGTGTCGGGCCTGCTGGTCACGCTTTCGATCTTTCATTACTACACCGCCGGATTCGGCCTGCTGCGTGAAGCCACGCACCGCGGCGTGCACCTGGCTTTCGTGCTGAGCCTGATCTTCCTGGTGTTCGGCTTTTCCAAATCGCACTACCAGCGCGAGCCCAAGTCGACCTGGTATGCGCCGGGCGGCATTCCGCTGTACGACTGGATCATCGCCATCGCGCTGGCGCTGTCGGTGATGTACATCCCGTACATCTTCGAAGACCTGGCGTTTCGCGTGGGCAACCCGCTACCCATCGACGTCTTCATGGGATCGATCCTGCTGATCGGCCTGCTGGAGGCCACGCGCCGCGCCATGGGTTGGCCGCTGCCCATCATCGCGCTGGTCTTCATGGCCTATGCCATGTTCGGTCCGTACTTCCCCGGCCTGCTGCAGCATGCGGGCAACAACTGGTCCCAGATCGTCAACCACATGTACCTGACGAGCCAGGGCGTGTACGGGGTGGCGGTAGGCGTGGTGGCGACCTACGTGTTCCATTTCGTGCTGTTCGGGGTGCTTGCGGCCCGCATCGGCCTGGGGCAGCTGTTCCTGGATGTGGCCTCCACGATCGCGGGACGCTACGCCGGCGGTCCCGCCAAGGTGTCGGTGTTCGGCTCGGCCATGTTCGGCATGCTGTCCGGTTCGTCGGTGGCCAATGCCGTCACGGTCGGCTCGCTGACCATCCCCGCCATGATCCGCATCGGTTATCCGCGGCACTTCGCCGCGGGCGTCGAAGCCGCCAGCAGCACCGGCGGCCAGATCACGCCCCCGATCATGGGCGCGGCAGCCTTCCTGATGATCGAGTTCCTGGGCATTCCCTACCAGCAGATCGCGATCGCGGGCATCTTCCCGGCGTTCCTGTATTTCTTCGGCATGTTCATGCAGGTGCATTTCGAGGCCAAGCGCGAAGGCCTGCGCGGCCTGACCCCCGAGGAAATGCCCAAGCTCAAGCAGTCTTTCAAGATGCGCTGGCCGACGCTGATCCCGCTTGCCCTGCTGATCGGCGTGCTGGCCAGCGGACGCACGCCGTATCTGGCCGCGTTCGCAGGCATCACGGGCTGCATCGTGGTGGGCCTCTTGAACCCGTCCCAGCGCCTGCGCCTGCGCGACCTGTACGAAGCCTTCGAAACGGGCGCGAAATACGCCCTGGCCGTGGGCGCGGCCGCCGGCACGGTCGGCATCGTGATCGGCGTGGTAACCCTGACCGGCGTGGGATTCAAGATTTCCTACATCGTGATTTCCGCGGCCCAGGCGATCGCCGGCGGCGCGGCCATGGTGATTCCCGACGCGCTGGCCAACGTGCAGACGCTGACCCTGATCGCCGCCCTCGTCATGACGGGCCTGGTGTGCATCCTGATGGGTTGCGGCATTCCCACCACCGCCAACTACCTCATCATGGTGGCCGTTGCCGCGCCCACGCTGGTGCAGCTGGGGGTGCAGCCCATCGCCGCGCACTTCTTCGTGTTCTATTTCGGCATCCTCGCGGACATCACGCCGCCAGTGGCGCTGGCGGCCTACGCGGCGGCGGGCATGGCGGGCAGCGATCCCTTCAAGACCGGCAACACGGCGTTCAGGCTGGGCATCACCAAGCTCATCGTGCCGTTCGTCTTCGTGTTCTCGCCGTCGCTGCTGATCTCGGTGCAGGGCTTCACGTGGTACGACTTCTTCGTGACCCTGTTTGGCTGCATGATCGGTCTGGTGCTGCTGTCGGCGGCCTTCTCGCGCTACATGCTGGTGACCATGAAAAGCTGGGAGCGGTGGCTGTGCACCATGGGCGCGCTCCTGTCGATTCTGCCGGGACTGTTCAGCGGCCTGATCGGTCTGGCGATCTGCATTCCGGTGTTCATCCGGCAACTGGCGGAACACAAACTGGAGAACGCCCCCAAGTCGGCCTGAGGTCGCGGCTACACGCCGTGGAATAAAAAAAGGGGCGGACCCTTGCGGTGCCGCCCCTGTCTGCTGAATTGACTATTTTGTCAGCATTTGGCGGGAAAATGCGCCCGCTTTGTGGCAAGGTGACGTCCTACAACATTCCGCCTTTTGCCCGGTTGCCCGGCAAATTAAATCGGCGTAAAGTAAAATTCATGTTTGCTGGTCTGCCGATATGCGGGCCGACTGTGCAAACAGGCACAAACTGCGCCATATGTTCGATATCCTGGTCTATCTGTTCGAGAATTACTACACGCCCCAGGCCTGTCCTGCTGCCGATGTGCTCGCCAAGCGGCTTGCTGCCGCCGGATTCGAGCACGAAGACATCGACGACGCGCTCGGTTGGCTGTACGGGCTTGCCGAGACCACCGAACGGTGCGTCGACCTGGCCCAAGCGCCCTCGTCCGGCACCCGGATCTACACCGACAACGAATACCAGCAGCTCGGCACCGAATCCATCGGCTTCATCGCCTTCCTGGAATCGGCTGGCGTGCTGCCCGCGCCGCTGCGCGAAATCGTCATCGACCGGGGCCTGGCATCGCCGGAGACGCCCGTGCCGCTCTCCAAGATCAAGATCATCGCCCTCATGGTTCTCTGGAGCCAGGAAGCCGAGATCGACAATCTTGTCCTGGAAGAACTGCTCGACGAAGACGGCGGGCGTCTGCTGCATTGAACGCGCCCCGGCTGCCCGGGCCCCGCGTTTCGTATTCTCTCCCCGCGCGCCTGGCCGCGCGGGCTTAGCCTTGTACCCATTCCCTTGAATTACGTCGGCCGCTTCGCTCCCAGCCCCAGCGGCCCGCTGCACGCGGGTTCGCTGGCGACCGCGCTGGCAAGCTGGCTGGACGCGCGCGCACACGGCGGGCGCTGGCTGCTGCGGATCGAAGACGTGGATACCCCGCGCACGGTGCCGGGCGCGGCAGAGGTCATCATGGCCCAGCTTCACGCGCTGGGCCTGGACTGGGATGGCGACATCATGTGGCAGTCCCGCCGGGGCGACGCCTATCAGGCCGCTTTCGACGCGCTGGCCGCGCAAGGGCTCATCTATGGCTGCGGTTGCACGCGCCGCGAAATCGCCGATTCGGCGTTGCGCGGCCAGACCGCGCCCGGCGCCGACGGCGAGCGACCCTATCCGGGCACCTGCCGCCACGGCCTGCCGCAAGGACGGCAGGCCCGCGCCTGGCGGCTGCGGGCGCCGGACGGCGTGGAACGCTTCGAGGACCGCTGGCTCGGCCCGCAGGAGCAGGACGTCGCGCAAGCGGTCGGAGACTTCGCGCTGCGGCGGGCGGACGGATTGTGGGCGTATCAACTGGCGGTGGTGGTGGACGACGGCGCGCAGGGCGTGACGGACGTGGTGCGCGGCGCGGATCTGCTCAGCTCCACCGCGCGCCAGCGCGTGCTGGGGCGTCTGCTGGGCCTGCCTGCCCTGCGCCACCTGCATGTGCCGCTGATCCTCGACCCCGTCAGCGGCCTCAAGCTGTCCAAGCAGAATGGCGCCCCGGCCATCGACGTCAGCGCGCCGCTGGCGGCCTTGCAGGACGCCTGGCGGGCCTTGGGCTTTGCCCCGCTGCCGGCCGCGGGCGTTGCGCCGTTCCTGCAAGAGGCCACGGCGCGCTGGGCCGCGAGATTTCCGGGCTGAACGGCCGGACCGCGCCAAGTCGGGTGCGAAAGCCCGTACCGGAACGAGCCGCGCCGGCCCCGTCTACAAGGGCTGCAGGTCAGCGCCCAGCATCCTCACCAGCAAGGCTTCCCCATCGTCGGCCACGCGAAGCTCGCCGTAGCGGGCGACCTCATAGCGCGCGGCCTGGCCTTCGGGGAAGAAGTACGCGTTGGTGACGATGCGCACGCCGTTGTCGCGCACCCGGTAGCGCAGCGGCACTTCGGTCTCCGCGTGCGGATGAACCTCGGGCTGGATGCGCACCGCCTGCGCCACGCCGCGCGCGTCGGGCGTCAGCATCACATAGCCGTCCGGCTCATAGCCCATGACGGTGTCCGAGTCCTCCTGTTTCCCCCCCAGCCGCAGCCGCGTCACCTCGCGCCCCGCCGCAAAATTGAGGGCCATGTAGTCGCCCTGCATGAGCGAGCGCGGATCCACCGGGACCAGTTCCAGGATGACGACCTTGCCGGACGACAGCAGCTTTTCCCGCTGCCAGATGCCGAGGTTGGCCGCCAGGAGCACCAGGGCGAGCCCCCCCAGGATGCCTGCCGTGCGCCAGCGCAGCGCGCGGGACACGGGCGGCATCTGGCGGGGCTGGGCCGGCTGCTGCGTGCGCATCAGGCGCGGCACCAGCCACACCGCGACGCGCAGCACGAAGAGCAGCAGCGCCGCGCCGCCGAGCCACAGCGCCTTCTGCAGCAGCGGCAGCTCCAATTGGTAGTAATAGACGCCCAGGTAGACCAGCAGGCTGGCGGCGCCGAAGATCATGACGCGCGACTGGTTCAGGCCAAAGCCCAGCAGCAGCCACGCCAGCGCGAATCCCACGCCGGGACTGGGCAGCCAGAACAGCGCCAGCAGCAACAGGCCGATCGGAACGCCCCAGGTGACGCCTTTGGTCAGGAGATGACGGCGCGGCCACAGCACGGCCAGCGCGGCGGCCATCGGCAGCAGCGCGCCCGCGACGATCAGGATGGCGGTTCGCGGGGCCAGGTGCCAGATGGCCGGCAGCTCGGTGACGGCAACGCCGCTTGCCAGCCAGACCATGCCCTGCACCGACAGCAGAAAGGCCCAGGCCAGCGGCTGCAGCGCATGGCCGCGCCGGGCGCCCACGCGGTGGCTGATGGTGATGATGACGGCCGTGGCCCACGCGCCGATCACGCCGATGGGCAGCCACAGAAAGGTGGCGCCGGCCGCCTCGAAGTGGATCCAGGCGTCGGTCAGGTCCTCATGCATGAGGTCGGGCGCCAGCCCGCGCCAGATGAGGGCCGCGCTGGCCAGGGCGATCAGCAGGCCGCTCAGGAAGCGCAGGATCACATCGGGACCCAGCGCATAGACCGCGGCCGCCATCAGCAGCACGAAGAAGCTGGCGCTGCCGAATGACGTGGAACTGGAAAGGCCGAAGATGATGAGGATCTGCCCCGCGAAGGCCATGGCCGTGCCGCACTGCCGCCAGAAGGGACCGGCCTCGCTGCGCAGCACCGCCACGCCCCCCGCGCACAGGACCAGTCCGGCCACCAGGGCGCCGCCTTCGGAGGTGATCAGGCCGGAGAAGGCCACGAAGAGCAGCAGCAGCCAGGTGGCGAGCCAGGCGCTCAGGCCCAGCAGGCATTGCACGTACCAAGGCGGCTCCGCGCGCGGCACGGCGGCCGGCGCAAGCTGCGCCACCGGCGCGCTGGAATCGGCGGGGTCCACGGCATTGCCCGCCGAGGCGGCCGAGGGCTCGGCATCGGCGGCGGGCAGGACGGCCGCCGGTTCGTTGCTCAGGCCGCGCAGCCAGCGCGCGGCCACGACGGCCTCGGCCATGAGCAGCGCGGCAAGCGGCAGCGCCGCCCACACGCCCGGCTCCAGCCGCCACAGCCATTCGCCCACCACCCGCAGCGACACACAGATGACGCCGGCGGCCAGCATGGCCAGGATGACGAGGTCGCGCCTGCCGCGCTGATAGTACAGGCCCAGTCCCAGGGTGGCGGCGACCCAGGCGATTCCGTTGTAGGTGCCGAGCCCGTCGACGATGGCGTCGCCGAACATCAGGGCCAGCACCAGTACGCCGATGGCGATTGCGGCCAGGATGCGCGGCCCGAAGAACGTGCTCGCGCGCCAGCGGCGCGCGGCCATTTCCCAGCCCAGCAGCAGCAACATGTTCAGGCCGGCCATGAAAAGGCTGGGCAGGCCCGGCCCGCCGAAGATCATCAGCCAGGTGAACACCCGTTCGCCCAGCCACAGCGCCGCCGCCAGATTGAGCACCAGGGCCCACAGCAGCCACACGGACTGGCTGCCCGCGGCAAGCGCCCAGGGCAGCAGCAACACCGCCCACCACGCGAACAGTTCCCAGGTGTCGGCCCCGGTCTGGTAAGTTTGGCCTAGCAGCGCAAGCAGGGCGCCGAGCAGGATGCCGGCCAACGCCAGCAGCGCACCAGGTATGCTGCGACGCACGCCGGGCCGGGCGCGCAGGCGCAATCCGGACCACGCCGCGGCCAGTGCGCTAACGGCCAGAAGGCCTTGCGCGCCGGCGAAACGCTGCATTTTTGTCATGTCCTGCCAATTCGCGGCAACCCAGCAAACCGCTGCGCTGCCCAGCAGCAAAACGCCCAGCCACAAGGTGCTTTGCGCCAGAAAATGACGCCAAGCGTGCAGTTCGGATCCCGCTTGCCTTTCAGTGCCGACTTGCATCTGGCGAATCTCCGATCTTATTATCCGCGCTGATACGGCGGGACTACCGCCACTGGATACACATGAATAAAACGCTGATTATTGCCGAGAAGCCCTCGGTGGCCCTTGATATATCACGCGCCTTGGGAGGCTTTGCGCGCGAGGGCGACTATTTTGAAAGCGAACGTTACGTTCTCGCTTCCAGCATCGGCCATTTGCTCAGCTTGGTCGCGCCCAACGATCCGGTCAAGGGGAAGTGGAGCTTCACGCACCTGCCCGTGATTCCGCCGGCATTCGAATTGGGCCCGACCGACAAGAAGTCCGCCGAACGCCTTAAGCTGCTGGTCCGCCTGGCCAAGCGCAAGGACGTGGACGCCATCATCAACGCCTGTGACGCGGGGCGCGAAGGCGAACTGATCTTCCGCTACATCATCCAGTACGCGGGCGTGAAAAAGCCCATCCAGCGCCTGTGGCTCCAGTCGATGACGCAGGCCGCGATCCGCGAAGCCTTTGCCAACCTGCGCGACGATTCGCAGCTCAAGCCCCTGGAAGCGGCCGCGCGTTCGCGCGCCGAAGCCGACTGGCTGGTGGGCATCAACGGCACGCGCGCCATGACCGCCTTCAACAGCAAGGATGGCGGCTTCTTCAAGACGCCGGTCGGCCGGGTGCAGACGCCCACGCTGGCCATCGTGGCCGAGCGCGAAGAACGCATCCGCCGCTTCGTGCCGCGCGACTACTGGGAAGTGCGCGCCACCTTCGTCGCCGCCGCCGGCCTCTATGAAGGCCGCTGGATCGATCCGCAATTCAAGAAAGACGAACGCGACCCCGAAAAGCGCGAATCGCGCCTGTGGTCGGCCGCCGCCGCGCAAAGCGTGGTGGCCGCGTGCCGCGAGCAGCCCGGCAGCGTGACCGAGGAATCCAAGCCGTCGAGCCAGGCGTCGCCGGCCCTGTACGACCTGACGTCGCTGCAGCGCGAGGCCAACGGCCGCTTCGGCTTTTCGGCCAAGACCACGCTGGCGCTGGCGCAGACCCTGTACGAACGCCACAAGGCGCTGACGTATCCGCGTACCGATTCGCGCTACCTGCCCGAGGACTACATCGCCACGGTGCAGGAAACGATGCGCGCGCTGGCGCAAGGCGGCTCCAACGCCGTGGGCGGCCTGTCGCGCCATGCGCAGACCGTCGTCAGCCAGCAGTGGGTCAAGCCGAACCGCCGCATCTTCGACAACAAGAAGGTGTCGGATCACTTTGCCATCATCCCCACGCTGCAGATCCCGCACGACCTGAGCGAAGCCGAGGCCAAGCTCTACGACCTGGTGCTCAAGCGCTTCCTGGCGGTGTTCTTCCCGGCCGCCGAGTACCGCGTCACGACGCGCCTGACCGAAGTGCAGGGACACCGCTTCCGCACGGACGGCAAGGTGCTGGTCAACCCGGGCTGGCTCGCCGTGTACGGCAAGGAAGCCCAGGGCGAAGACGCCAACCTCGTGCCCGTCGGCGACGGCGAGACCGTGCGCACCGAGGAAGTCGAAGCCGTCGGCCTATCGACCAAGCCGCCCGCGCGTTTCAACGAAGGCACGCTGCTGTCGGCCATGGAAGGCGCCGGCAAGCTGGTGGACGACGAAGAGCTGCGCGAAGCCATGTCCGAGCGCGGGCTGGGCACGCCGGCCACGCGCGCGGCCATCATCGAAGGCCTGCTCAACGAAAGCTACCTGCGTCGCGAAGGCCGCGACCTGGTGCCTACCGCCAAGGCGCGCCAGCTCATGACGCTGCTGTCGGGCCTGGACGTCGCCGAACTGACCTCGCCCGAACTCACCGGCGAATGGGAGCACAAGCTCAAGCAGATCGAGCAGGGCGGCCTGGGCCGCGAGGCCTTCATGCGCGAGATCGCGCAGATGACCCAGGTCATCGTCAAGCGCGCCAAGGAGTACGAGCGCGACACGGTGCCGGGCGACTACGCCACGCTGCAGACGCCGTGCCCCAAGTGCGGCGCGGTGGTCAAGGAAAACTACCGCCGCTTCGCCTGCACGGCCTGCGACTTTTCCATCGGCAAGCATCCGGGCGGCCGCACGTTCGAGCTGCCGGAAGTCGAGGAACTGCTGGCCAAGCGCGAGATCGGTCCGCTGCAGGGCTTCATCAGCAAGATGGGCCGGCCGTTCGCCGCCATCCTTCGCATCAGCGACGAATACAAGCTGGAATTCGACTTCGGCCAGAACGACGAGGACGACAGCGAAGCCGTGGACTTCTCCGGCCACACGCCGGTCGGCGCCTGCCCGAAGTGCCAGTCGCGCGTGTTCGAGCACGGCATGAGCTACGTCTGCGAAAAATCGGTCGGTCCCGAAAAGACCTGCGATTTCCGGTCGGGCAAGGTCATCCTGCAGCAGGAAATCTCGCGCGAGCAGATGGAAAAGCTGTTGACCGACGGCCGCACCGACCTGCTCGACGGCTTTGTCTCCAGCCGCACGAACCGCAAGTTCAAGGCCTTCCTGGTGCGCCAGCCCGACGGCAAGATCGGTTTCGAATTCGAGCCCCGTCCTGAAAAGCCGGGCCGCGCGCCGGCCAAGACGGCGGCAAAGACCGCGACCAAGACCGCCGCGAAGAAAGCGCCGGCCAAGAAGGCGGCCGTGAAGAAGACGGCCACCAAGACAGCCACCAAAACCGCAACCAAGACGGCAACCAAAACGGCGACGAAAACCGCCGCCAAGAAGGCCGTGAAAAAAGCCGCGCCCAAGAAGACCGCGGCCTAGCCTGATTGCCGCGGCCTGCTCGCCGCCATGCTCAACGCCCGGGAAACCGGGCGTTTTCCATTGTTGGGCAGCAATCGCTAAGGTATTGTTGACGCCAAACAGCTGCATCCCAGACACATCCGAGGACGACATGACCCGTAGTTCCGCCTTCACTTCCCGCCGCCGCGTACTGGCCGCGGCGTCCGCCCTGGCCGGCATCGGCCTGCTCCATGGACGCGTCGTGCTTGCCCAGCCCAAGCTGGGCAAGGTCGTGTATGGCCAGGGCAGCATCGACCCATTTTTCGCGGCCGGCTACGTCGCGCTGAAGCAGGGCTTCTTTGGCGAGGGCGGCCTGGACGTCGAGTACCTGAATTCGCAGAGCGGCCCGCGCACGAACCAGCTCCTGGCCGCCGGACAGATCGCCTTCGGCGCCACCGCCGCCACCGCCGCGCCGGCGCTGACCATCGCGGGCAAGCCCGCGGCGCTGGTGTTCGGCTTTGACCGCAAGCTCACCTACGCCAACGTCATCGTGCGCCGCGAAGACTTCGAAAGCGGCAAGATCACGTCGATGAAGGACCTGGCGGGCAAGCGCGTCGGCGCGACGCAGCCGCAGTCCAGCACCTGGCTGATGGCGCTGTACCTGATGCAGAAGGCCGGCGTGGCCGACAAGGTCGACATCCGCCCCCTGGGCGACCTGGCGACGATGCTGGGCGCGCTCAAGACCGGATCGGTCGCCGCCAGCATGGCCACCATGTCGATGATGGAGCAGGCCCGCCAGGAAGGCTGGGGCGTGCCCATCTTCGACGCCACCACCGAAGCCTCATGGAACGAGTTCATGGGCGGGGACGTGCCCGGCATCGCGGCCCTGACGCTTGAAAGCACCATCCAGAAGCGGCCCGAGGTCGTGCAGGCCTTCGTCACCGCAATGGTCAAGGCGCAGGACTTCATCACGGCCAACAGCGCGGCCGCCATCACGGACGCCATCTACGACGATTTCTTGAGCGCCTTCCCGCGCGCCGCCATCGAGAAAACGCTGGGCGTCTACAAGGAAACGGTGTTCCTCAAGGACAACATCATCACCGAAGACGCGTACAACCGCATGACGGCCATCATGGGCGACGGACGCCAGTTCTCGAACGATGAGATCAAGACCGTGCCGTATTCCCGCTGCGTGAACATGAGCTTCGTGCGAAAGGCCCGGGGCCTCTGATGATCACGCTGGACAAGGTGGGCAAGGCGTACCAGTCGCGCCAGGGCACCACGCACGCCGTCGGCGAGGTCAGCCTGACCATCGAGCAAGGCGAATTCGTCTCCATCGTGGGCCCCTCGGGCTGCGGCAAGAGCACGCTGCTGAACATGATCGCGGGCTTTCTGCGTCCCACCACGGGCGCCATCCGGGTGGACGGGCGCCTGGTGGACGGGCAGGTGCCGCCCGCGCTGGGCTACATCTTCCAGAAGGACACGCTGCTGCCGTGGTTCAGCGTCAGGAAGAACGTGGCGCTGGGCCTGAAGTTCCAGGGCGTGTCCGCCGACCGGATCGAACACCGTGTCGCGGAACTGCTGGAGCTCGGCCACCTCTCCGCCTTTGCCGACGCGTATCCGCACCAGCTCTCCGGCGGCATGCGCCGGCGCGTGGCGCTGTTGATGAGCCTGGCGGTCGAGCCGCGCATCCTGCTGCTGGACGAGCCCTTCGGCGCGCTGGACACGCACACCAAGACGCACCTGCACCGCGAGCTGATGGAGATCTGGCGCAAGCTGGGCCAGACCATCGTGATGGTCACGCACGACCTGGACGAAGCCATCCTGCTGTCCGACCGCGTGGTGGTGCTGTCCGGGCCGCCCAGCCGCGTGCTGCTGGACGAGCGCATCCGGATTCCGCATCCGCGCGACGTCTTCACGCTGCGCGAAACGCCGCAGTTCGTCTCCCACGTGCAAAGCCTCTGGAGCGTGCTGGGCCAGCAGTTCCGCGCCGCCGCCTGACCCGATACGCCGATACGCCGATACGCCCACACGCCGATACGCGCCATGAATTCGATAGACTCCGCCGACACCCTGCAGGACCAGCTACGCCTGGACCGCCGCGCCAGCGCCGCGCGCCGGGTGCGCATCACCCTGTGGCAGGTTCTCATCCTGGCCGTCATCCTGGGCTCCTGGGAAACGCTCACGCGCATCCCCTGGTTCACCCAGAACACGCTCTTTGACCCCTTCTTCATCAGCCAGCCCTCGCGCGTGGCCGTTCGTCTGTGGGAATGGCTGCAGCCCGGCCCGCGCTCGGTCTGGCCGCATCTGTGGCTGACGCTGCAGGCCACGCTGGTGGGGCTGGTGGTGGGCGTGGGCAGCGGCTTCGTGGTGGGCATGACGCTCAGCCGCAGCCGGTTCCTGGCCGACGTGTTCAACCCGTTCATCGTGGCGTTCAACTCCATGCCGCGGATCGCCTTCGTGCCGCTCATCACCATGTTCTTCGGGCTAGGCCTGGCGTCCAAGGTGGTCACGTCGTGGTTCGTGGTGTTCTTCCTGGTGTTCTTCAACACCTACAAGGGCGGACGCAGCGTGGAACGGGAACTCGTCGACTTCTGCCGCACGCTGGGCGGCTCGCCCCGCCAGATCCTGTGGCGCGTGCGCATCCCCACGGCCGCGGCGTGGACCTTCGCGGCGCTGCCCAACGCCATCAGCTTCGCGCTGATCGGCGTGGTGCTGGCCGAGTTCGTCGGCTCCACCACGGGCATGGGCTATCTGATGATCACCGCGCTGGCCACCCTGAACGCCACCGACATGTTCGCGGCGGTGACGCTGCTGTCCATCGTCGGCATTGCGCTGGTTTATTGTGTGACCTGGATCGAACGCCGGCTCTTGCACTGGGCGCCGGAGTTCAGGGAATGAACGAGACCCGAACGATGAAGACACTGCCTTATCTGCGCAATTTCGACCTGACGGGACAAGTCGCGCTGGTGACCGGCTCGGCCCGCGGGCTGGGCTTTTGCATCGCGCGGGCGCTGGCCGGCTGCGGCGCGCGCGTGCTGATCAACGGCCGCAACGTCGAGGCGGTCGACGCCGCGGTGGCGGAGCTGACCGGCGCCGGCCTGGACGCGCACCCGCTCCCCTTCGACGTGGCCGACGATGCGGCGATGGCGCAGGCCTTCCAGCGCATCGACAGCGAGCACGCACGCCTGGACATCCTGGTGAACAACGTGGGCGCGCGCAACCGCAAGACGCTGCGCGACACCAGCCCCGCTGAAATCCGCGAACTCATCGACACCGATCTGGTGGCCGGCATGCTGCTGGCCAAGTACGCGGCCGAACGCATGATGCGCCAGGGCGGCGGACGGCTGATCGCCATTACGTCGGTGGTGGGTGAGCTGGCGCGTTCGGGCGACGCGGTGTATCCCGCCGCCAAGCAGGGCCTGACGGGCATGGTGCGCGCGCTGGCGGCCGAGTTCGGCGGGCACTACATCACCAGCAACGCCATCGCGCCGGGCACCTTCGCCACCGAGACCAATGCAGACATGGTCGCCGACCCGAAGTTCGGCCCGCGCATCGCCGCGCGCAATCCGACGGGGCGCTGGGGCGAGCCCGAAGAAATCGCGGGCGCCGCCGTGTTCCTGGCGTCGCCCGCGGCCTCCTATGTGAACGGTCACGTGCTGGTGGTGGACGGCGGGCTGTCGATCCAGTTCTGAGGGCCGCGAAAGCGGGGCACCCGCTCAGGTCGTCTCGTCCTGATACCAGACGCCTTCGGCCAGCATCATCTTCTGATGGCCATGCCCGGCCGGCATCATCGGGAAGCAGTTTTCCTGCGCCGTGACCGCGACGTCCAGGAAATACGGACCGTCATGCGCCAGGCATTCGGCCAGCGCGGCGTCGAGCTGGGCGGGGTCTTCCACGCGCGCCGCGCCCCAGCCGAAGGCACGCGCCAGCGCCACGAAATCCGGCAGCGACGCGTTGTAGCTGTGGCTGTAGCGCCCGCCGTGGATCAGCTCCTGCCACTGGCGCACCATGCCCATGTAGCCGTTGTTGCACAGCACGACCTTCACGGGCGTCTCGTGCTGCATGGCGGTCGACAGCTCCTGGATGTTCATCAGCACCGACGCATCGCCGCTGACGCAGACCACCGTCTTGTCGGGATGCGCGACCTGCGCGCCGATAGCGGCGGGCACGCCGTAGCCCATGGTGCCCGCGCCGCCCGAGGTCAGCCAGCGGTTGGGGCGGTCAAAGCGCAGATACTGCGCGGCCCACATCTGGTGCTGGCCCACGTCCGTGGAGACGATGGCATCGCGGCCCGACAGCGCGGCGTTCAGGCGCGACATCAGGTGCTGCGGCAGGATGGCGTCGGGCGCGGGTTCATAGCCCAGGCAGTCCTGCGCGCGCCAGGCGTCGATGCGCTTGAACCAGGGCGCCAGGCGCGCGGGCTCCAGCGGCGCATCGCCCAGCTCGGCGCGCAGCGCGCGCACCAGCGGCAGGCAATCGCCCACCAGCGCCACGTCCACGCGCACCACCTTGTTGATCGAGGCGGGATCGATGTCGATATGGATCTTGCGGGCGTGCGGGCAGAACTCGGACAGCTTGCCGGTGATGCGGTCATCGAACCGCGCGCCGATGCAAACCACGAGATCGGCGTTGTGCATGGCGAGGTTGGCCTCGACCGTGCCGTGCATGCCCAGCATGCCCACGAACTGCGGATCGGACGCGGGAAAGGCGCCCAGGCCCATCAGCGTCAGCGTGCAGGGCGCGCCGGTGTGGCGCACCAGGTCCGTGAACGCGGCGCAGGCCTCGGGGCCGGCGTTCACCAGCCCGCCGCCGCCATAGAAGATGGGACGCTTGGCCTGCGCGATCAGCGCGGCGGCGCGGCGCACGGCCGACTGCGGCAGCTTGGGCGCCAGCTTGCCGGACTGGCGGCGCGCGCGCAGCGCGGCCAGCTTGTGCTGCGAGGGCAGATCCAGGCCGTCATCCGCGTCGCGCGGCACGGCAAGCTGCACGTCCTTGGGAAAATCCACCAGCACCGGGCCGGGCCGGCCCTGGCGGGTCAGTTCAAAGGCGCGGGCCACCACGTTCGCCACATCGTCGACGGCGCGGATCTGGGTGTTCCACTTGGTGACGGAACGCGAGATGCCGATGGCATCGCATTCCTGGAAGGCGTCGGTGCCGATCGCCGCCGTGGCAACCTGCCCGCTGATGCACAGCACCGGGATCGAATCGCACATGGCATCCAGCAGGCCGGAGGTGGTGTTGGCCATGCCGGGGCCCGAGGTGACGAACACCACGCCGGGGCGGCCGGTGGTGCGGGCGTAGCCCTCCGCGGCATGCACGGCGGCCTGCTCGTGGCGCACCAGCACATGGCGCAGGCGCGGTTCGGCGTACAGGGCGTCGTAAAGGGGAAGGACCGCCCCGCCGGGATAACCGAAGACCGTATCGACGCCGTGCGCAATCAGCGTGTCGAGCAGAATCTTCGCCCCATTGGCAGGGGCGGTTTCGGTGGCGGCAAGCGCGGCGGCGGCGGTGGGATGCAGGCGATCGTTCATGCTATCCATCTTATTCGTAGACCCGAAGAATTTTTATCTTCTTTTCCACGGATAACCGCCGGACGGAGTAAATTCATCTTTGATTTGGAGGAATCAAAGAAAATGAACCTGGACAAGTTCGATCTGGCCATTTTGAAGGTGCTGCAGGACAACGCGCGCGCCAGCCTGAACGACATCGGCGCGGCGGTGGGCCTGTCATCCACGCCCTGCTGGAACCGCATCAAGCGCATGGAGAGCGCCGGGGTGATCCGCGGCTACACGGTGGACATCGATCCGGCCAGCCTGGGCTTCATGGACACCGTCATCGTCCACGTCACCCTCGAAAGCCACAGCGAAGAGACCCTGTACGAATTCGGCCGGGCGCTGGCGCAGATACCAGAGGTGCTGGAAGCGTTTTTGGTGTCGGGCGACTACGACTATTACATCCGCATCGCCGTGCGCGACACCCGCGACTACGAGCGCCTGCTGCGCGAACAGCTCTACCGCATCCCGGGCATCCGGCACAGCAAGTCCTGCTTCGTGCTGCGCCGGCTCAAGGAAACCAAGCTGCCGCTGACCGGGCCGGCGGCGTAGGCCGCCCCCCCGGCACGACGTCCCTAGCGCAGCACGTAGTCCACCGGCACGGCTGGCTCGGGCAGGGGCCGCACGCCCAGGCCTTCGAGCAGGTCGATCTCGATCACGCGGGCCAGCGCCGACAGCGGCAGGTCGTTTTCGTCCGAGCCGAAGGGGTCTTCCAGCTCGTCGCCCAGCGCGTCCAGGCCGAAGAAGGTGTAGGCGACGATGGTGACCGCGAGCGGCGTCAGGAATTCCAGCGTGCCCACCAGGCCGAAAGGCAGCAGCAGGCAAAAGAGCCACGCCGTGCGATGCAGCAGCAGGGAATAGGCGAACGGACAGGGCGTGAACTTGATGCGCTCGCAGGCCGCCTGGATCGCGGCGCATTGCGCCACGCGCTGGGTCAGGGCCTGGTACAGGATGTCGGTGAGTTCGCCCCGCCGCAGGCAGGCCGCGAGGTCGCGGTTGATCGACATGAGCAGGGCGTCGGGCACGTTGCGGCATCCGGCCAGCGTGTCCAGCTCGTCCTGCTGCACCCACGGGCGCACCGCCTCGACCATGTCCTGGCCGCGCAGCCGCGCCGCCAGTCCGTAGCCGAATCCGATGCAGCGCCGCACCCTCCGCTCCTGCACGGGATTGGCGGTGCTGGCCGCCAGCAACACCGCGCTTTCGCGCGCCAGGCTGCGCGCCTGCACGACGAGGTCGCCCCATTGCTTGCGGGCTTCCCACCAGCGGTCGTAGCAGACGTTGTTGCGAAAGCCCATGAAGACCGACAGCGCCAGCCCGAAGAGCGAAAAGGGCACCGCGGTCAGGTGCGCCGGAGAGAAGAACTGGCGGTGATACATCCACACCACCACGCAGGAGAGCAACGTGATGACGATGATCCTGCTGAGAATGCGGGGGATGATGGAACCGCGCAACACAAAGAACAAGGCCAGCGCGGAAGGCCGCGGACGGACGATCATGATGAATATCAAGCAAGGGACAAGGCGGCGCTCACTATACGCCTGTCCTCGCGCAAGAATGCCGCCGATATAATTCTGTTTCGTCTCACCGCCCCCCGCCCAATCCAATGACCAACGAAGACACCCCGATCAAGCCCTGGTACGTGGTCCGCCGCTCCAAGCTGCACGGCAACGGCGTCTTCGCCGCCCGCAAGATTCCCGCAGGCACCCGCATCATCGAATACGGCGGCGAGCGCATCAGCGCCAAGGAAGCCGACCGCCGCCACCCCACCAATCCGGACGATCCCTTCCACACGTTCTTCTTCGCGCTCAGCTCCGGCCGCGTCATCGACGGCGGGGACAACGGCAACGACGCCCGCTGGATCAACCATTCCTGCCAGCCCAACTGTGAGGCGCAGGAAGGCAAGCACGGCAAGCGCGTCTACATCGTGGCGCTGGACGACATCCCTCGCGGCACGGAGCTGTCCTATGACTATGGCCTGGTGCTGGACGGGCGCATCACCAAGGCGCTGAAGGAAGGCTACCGCTGCCTGTGCGGCGCGCCCCCGTGCCGCGGCACGATGCTGGCCCTGCCGGCCAAGAAGGCCGGCAAAGCCGCCAAACGGACGACCAAGAAGACGGCCGAAAAGACGGCGGAACAGACGGGCAAGAAGGCAGCTGAGAAGACGGGCAAGAAACCGGCCACGAAGGCCAAGCCGTCCGCGCCCGCGTCCGCCTGAACGGCGCGCGGGGCCAGTCTCCCGTTTTCCGAAGACCACAACTGCAATAAGCATATTCAATCCCGCTGCGCGGACAGGCGTACAATCGACCGGTCGTTAACACGACATGCAGTACGTCTTCAGGGCGGGGTGCAATTCCCCACCGGCGGTATGCCATGCAATGTGGCGAGCCCGCGAGCGCCCGGCCTGCTTCAAGCGGCCGGGGTCAGCAGACCTGGTGAGATGCCAGGGCCGACGGTCATAGTCCGGATGAGAGAAGATGTGCCGGCACACACTCGGCTGCCCCGGGCGCGTCTCGCGTCCGCCTGGCCGTATTGCGTTCGGCTGTCGATTAGCCCTGAAACGTTTTTCGCCCCATCCTTTTGCGAGAGCGTTTCAATGTCCCACGTTGCCTTTACCCAGCAGTCTCCCCTCCCCAGTCTTGCGTCGCAGCCCTTTGCCGCCCGTTTGCAGCGCGCGCTGCACCATCTGCGCCTGGGCCGTCCCGTCATCCTCATGGACGACTTCGACCGCGAAAACGAGGCCGACCTGATCGTCGCGGCCGACAAACTGACCGTGCCCGTCATGGCCCAGCTCATCCGCGACGGCAGCGGCATCGTCTGCCTCTGCCTGCCCGGCGACACGCTGGACCGCCTGGCGTTGCCGCCAATGGTCCCGCGCAACCAGAGCCGCTTTGCCACGGCGTTCACCGTGTCGATCGAAGCCCGCGAAGGCGTGAGCACCGGCGTGTCGGCCGCGGACCGCGTCACGACCATCCGCGCCGCCATCGCGCCGACGGCACAGGCCGACGACATCGTCAGCCCCGGCCACGTGTTCCCGCTGCGCGCGCAGCCGGGCGGCGTGCTGACGCGCCGCGGCCACACCGAAGGGTCGGTCGACCTGGCCGTGCTGGCCGGCCTGCGCCCGGCCGGCGTGCTGTGCGAGCTGATGAACGCCGACGGCACGATGATGCGCGGCGCGGCGCTGGAGCGCTACGCCGCGCAGCACGGCCTGGTCGCGCTGACCATCGCCGAGCTCGCCGACCATCTGCAGAAGCTCAAGGACGGCCAGGCCGAGTCCATCGAAGACGAGATCCTGGAGATGGCCGCCACCGTCTGACCGGCAGCGGCCGGCCCGCGCCCGCGTTGCTCGCAGGCGTGGCCTTCAAGGCTTGTTGCGCAGCGCGACGCCGACCGCCAGGGCGGCCATCGCGCACACGCCGCCCAACGCAAAGACCGCGGCGTATCCCCGCACACCCGCCAGCCATCCCGCGGCGGGGCTGCCTAATCCCAACGCGACATCCAGGAAGGCGACGTAGGCGCCCATGGCCATGCCGCGGCTGGCGGGCGGCACGCGGCGCACCGCTTCCACCCCGAAGGCCGGAAAGGCGAGCGAGTAACCGGCGCCCGTCAGCACGGCGCCGGCGTAGGCCCACACCGGCGCGCCGCCGCCCCATATCAGCCATAGGCCGGCGGCCTCGACCAGGACGCATGCCGACGCGACGCGCGCGCCGCCCAGCCGGTCGGGCAGGCCCGCAAAGAACACGCGCGCCAGGATGAAGCCCGCCCCGAACGCCGTGAACATCCACGCCGCGCCGTCCCAACCGCGCCCCGCGAACAACAGGCTCACAAAGCCGGTGATCATGCCAAAGCCCACGCTGGACAAGGCCAGCCCCAGCCCGGGCAGCCACACCATGCCCAGAACGCGGTAGAAGGGCGGACGAACACCGCCCAGCGCCTGCGGCGCGCGTTGCGGCAGCACCAGCGCCAGCGCCCCCAGCGGAATCAGCACGGTGGCCCATGCGACACCCGCGAACCCGGCCCAGTCGTGCACCCGCATGCCGGCCGGCGCGCCCAGCGCGAAGGCGGCGTAGATCGCCACGCCCACCCACGCCATGACGCGGCCCGCGTGCGGCGGACCCACCCGCGCGACGCCCCAGCTCAGCGCGCCCGTGACGATCAGGCTTTCGGCGCAGCCCATCACTGCGCGGCCCGCCAGCAGGGCGGCGAATGCCGCCGAAGGCCGTTCCGACAGACTGCTGGCCAGCAGATAAAACAGGCCCGCGACGCATCCCAGCAGCAGGCCGCAGGTCACGGCGCGCTTGGGCCCGCGGCGGTCGGCCAGCGCACCGGCCGCGGCCCGTGACAACAGCGCGGCGGCAAACTGCAGTCCCGCCACGATGCCGACCGCGAGCGCGCCCATCGCCAACGTCCCGTCCACATACAGCGGCAGCACCGGCATCGGCAGGCCGACCATGAAAAAGCCGATGAACACGGCCAGCGTCAAAGGCAGCGTGGCGATGAATACGGAGCGCGAGGCTCCGCGAGCCGCAGGCATGGCCGCGGCCGTCGAAGAATCCGACATGAAGTGTCCTTGAGAAAGGGTTGCGCAATCCGGCGCCGTCGCGCAGGCGGGCGATGGCATAATCCGCCAGACGCGGCGGGAAAACGATACGGATTGCCTGCCGCAAAGTTTATGAGCCATTGCTCACGTTTGATACTCGCCTTTCGCCGCACCCATGACCGCCATCCCCCAGCCCCGGAAATCGCCGCGCCAGCTCAGATCCCAGCACACCGTCGACACCATCCTGCAGGCCACGGCTCGCGTTTTGGCCGCGCACGGCTATGCCGGCACCAATACCAACCTGATCGCGGAAACGGCGGGCGTCAGCGTGGGCTCGCTCTACCAGTACTTTCCCAACAAGAACGCGCTGATCGCCGCGCTGCACGACCGCCACGACAACCAGATGCTGGACGTGATCGACGACGTGCTGAATGGCAACCCCGCGGCCACGCTGCGCGAACGCGTGGGCGCGATCGTCCAGGCCATGCTGCATGCGCATCTGCTGGAGCCGGCGCTGCACCGGGTGCTGGAACGGGAGTTCCCGCTCTTTGATCAGCCGCGCGAGCACAGCCGCGCCGACCAGGACATCCACCGCCGCATGCGGCACCTGCTGGAGCTGCACCGCGCCGAAATCGCGCAATCGGACCGCGATCTGGCGACCTATGTGGTGCTGCGCATCATGGAATCGCTGGTGCACGCGGCGGCGCTGGAGCCGCCGGCGGGCTTCACGCCCAGGCAGCTGGAAGGCGCCGTGGTGGATGCGGTGATGGGATACCTGGGCGCGCCGGTCGCTGCGGCGCCGCGCAAGGCCGCCAGGGCGCCGCGGGCCGCGAGCCCGGCCAAGAAGGCAACCCGTCCCCGCGGCTAGGGCGCGGGTTCAAGCGCGCGCGCGGGCCATGCTGGCCAGGCAGTCGGCGGGGCCGCCCGTCACGACGTGCGCGCTGCACGCCAGCATCAGATTCAGGTTCAGGCCGAAGTCCTCGACGGTGTGGCCCTGGGCGTCGACCATGCGCGAGACGCCGTCGTCGGCCGCCGCGCCCACGGCCACCTGGTCGATCAGCGTGCCGGACTGGCTGGTATAGCCCCAGACGGGCTTGCCGCAGGCGATGGCGTAGCCGACCTCGAAGGCCGTGCCCGAATCGGGCTCGGCGCCGCGAAAGGGATTGAGGTTCGCCATCACCATGTCGGCGCGGCGTATCAGCGCGATATTCGCCTGGTAGATCCACTGCGCCAGCGCCTGGCCCGACAGCCCGGCCGGCGCGGCGTTGTCCAGCGGGAAGAGGCCCTCGAAACCGTAGGTCGCACACAGGGTCTTCAGGCGTTCGCCGTGCGCCACGGCATCGGGCAGAAAGACATCGAAACCCGCCAGATAAACGCTGCGCATGGCCCTTACTCCGGTTCGGCGACGTTGAAGGCTTCGCCGGTGGCGAAGAACGAGCCGCCGGCCACGTAGTGCACCGAACGGCGCGCGTCGTCCGGAAAATGCCAGCGGTTGCCCGAGAACGCTTCCGGCGCCGCCCACGCGGCCACGACCTCGCCGATGAAGAGGTCATAGGCCTGCTGGTTGTGCGGCTCGGGGATGACCTTGCATTCCAGCCATCCGAGGCAGTCGCTGATGAGCGGCGCGCCGATCTTGCTGGCCGCGAAAGTCGTCAGGCCGCTGGCCAGGAACTTGTCTTCGTCGCGGCCCGACTGCGAGCCCACCCGCAGCGTGGCGCTTGCCTGCGCCCGCGACGGGATGCACAGCGCAAATTCGCCCGAGGCCTCGATCAGTTCGCGGGTGTAGGTGCTTTTGTCGACCACGACCAGCATCTTGGGCGGGCTGAAATCCAGCGGCATGGCCCATGCGGCGGCCATCACGTTGCGCGCATCGCCGTGCGCGCTGGTGACCAGCACGGTCGGGCCGTGGTTCAGGAGGAGGTAGGCGCGGGGCAGGTCGACGGATTCGATCATGGGCGGCCTAGAACATGCCGTTCTTGTTGGCGGGATTTTCGGGGATCTCCTGGCTCACGTCCCAGTGCTCGACGATCTTGCCGTCCTGGACGCGGAAGATGTCGACCACGGCCTGGCCGCGGTCTTCCGGCGAATCGCGCCACAGGTTGTGGATCATGACGAGATCGCCTTCGGCGATGACGCGCTTGATCTCGACGATGGCTTGCGGGTGCTGTTCGAAATAGCGCGGAAAAAAATCCACCATCGGCCCGACGCCGTCCTGCATGTACGGATTGTGCTGGGTGTAGGTCGGGCCGACGTACCGGCGCACGGCTTCGTCGATGTCGCGGTCCTGGAACATCATGCGGAAGAACGCGACGGCGATGTCCTTGTTCGACTGCGGCTCGGCCGCAAGCGCCGGCGCGGCCGCCACGCAACTGGAGGCGACCAGCAGGCAGGCGGCCAACGATTTCCACTTCATACGCATACAGGACTACTCAGGTGACGCCGACTGGCGGCCTGCCAGTTTACAAACAAACGCGGCCGATCATCAGTATCCGACGGTGTAACGGCGGCGCGAATGCCGGGGCGTCTCGACTTCGTCGGCCAGGGCGATCGCGTAGTCTTCCATCGAAATCCAGCTCTTGCCTTCCTCGTCCGCGAGCAGGTGGTCGTCGCCCACGCGGAAGGTGGCGGTGCGCTCGCCCGGTTCAAAGATCGCGGACGGCGACAGGAACGTCCAGTTCAGCACCTTTTCCTGGCGCAACGCATCCAGGAACACCACGCCGGCGCGCGCTTCGGGCTTGTAGGCGTCCGGGAATTCCGGGGTGTCGATCAGCATCTTGCCGGGCGCCACCAGCAGGCTGCCCGCGCCGCCCACCACCAGCAGGCGCGGCACGCCCGCGTTCTTGACGGCGGCCAGCAGCGGCTTGGCGTCGGTGGACACAAAGCGCGTGGCGCTGATGACGGCATCGTGACCCGCCAGGATCGGCGTCAGGCCTTCGGGGTCGGTGGCATCGCCCTGGCGGACGGTGAGGCCCGGTTGTTCGTTGACCTCGGCGGGATTGCGGGCGATGCCCGTCACCTGGTGGCCGCGCTTGAGCAGTTCGTCCGCCACGCGCGAACCCACGCGGCCGGTAATTCCGATCAATGCGATTTTCATGGTCTTGCTCCTTGCAGGAATGGGCCGGTCGCGGCCGCCACGGGATGGGGCGGAACAGGCGCCGGCGCAGGCAAAGCCATACTATTCGGCGCAATCCGATCAAAAAACCCACAAACCGGGAAGAGTTTTTTGCATTTCATGCACCAATAACCCGGGAGGATCGGCCGTCGGCGCGGGCGGGGCGGCGCGCACCGGGCGCTCCCCGCAATCCAGTGTGCGCCCGGCGGCCCCGATTGAACAGGGCCGCCCGCC
This sequence comes from Achromobacter sp. MFA1 R4, assembly GCF_900156745.1. NCBI lineage: Bacteria > Pseudomonadati > Pseudomonadota > Betaproteobacteria > Burkholderiales > Alcaligenaceae > Achromobacter > Achromobacter sp. MFA1 R4. The sequence goes on from NZ_LT707065.1 coordinate 2,022,696, forward strand.
CCGGTCAGCGCGCGGCGCGCTGCGCCTGGTACACCTGCAGATGCGAATACGCCACGCGCAGATAGGTGGCGTCCACGCCCAGCGTGCGGGCGCGGCGGACCATGTCGCCCACGATGTGGTCGGCCTCGACCGGCAGGCCCTGGCGCAGGTCGCGGAACATGGAAGCGGTCATGGGCTGGCTGCGGTCGGACAACAGCTTCTGCACGGCGGCGTCGGCCTCGGGCCGCACCGCATGGCCGGAGGCGGCCGCGACCGCCTGCGATTCCTGCAGCAGGCTGAGCAGGAAGTCCACGCCGTCGTCGGTGGACGCGATCTGACCCACCGAACCGCGCATCAGGCAGGTGGCCGCGGCCAAGGTGGTCAGCATGACGTACTTTTCCCAGATGTCCTGGTAGATGTTCTCGCTGAGCCGGCTGACGTATTCGCCGCCCGCCAGCGCCTGCTCCAGCGCGATGCAGCGCTCGCTGCGGGCGGGGCCGGCGCGTTCGCCGAACACGAGGTTGGCATGCTTGCCCAGGTGGACGACTTCGCCGTCGGGGCCGAGCGTGGCATTGATCTGGCACAGGCCGCCCAGCACGCGATGCGGTTCGAATTCGCGGTCCAGCACGTCATACTGCAGCACGCCGTTCATGATGGGCAGCACCGCCGTATCGGGGCCCACCGCGGGGCGGATGGCCTCGATGGCGCTGTCCAGGTCGTAAGCCTTGCAGGACAGCACCACCACGTCGTAGCTGTCCTGCAGCGTCTGCTGCGTGACCAGCTTGGGATGCAGCGTGGCATCTCCCAGCGGACTCTGGATGCGCAATCCCTGCTCGCGGATCCGCGCGGCGCGCGGCTCGCGCACCAGGAACGTCACGTCCGCGCCCGCTTGCGCCGCGCGCCCGCCGAAGTATCCGCCGGTACCGCCGGCGCCCAAGAACAACAACCGCATGCCTGTCTCCTGTTGGCTGCCCGCGTCGGACGCGGGCCGATGAAAGAATTATGCGCCCGGACCGCCGCGCGGCCCATCGGCCGCGCCCACGCGCCGGACGGTTCAGGCCTGCTGCTGGCGTTCGGTCCAGGCCTCGTATCCGCCGCGCAAGGCCCAGATCTTGCGGTAGCCGGCGGCGCGCAGGCGCGAGGCGAGCAGCGCGGCCGAGACTTCGTTCGGGCATGCGCAATAGACCACGATGTCGGCGTCGAGCGCGCCCGGGTCCAGCGCCGGCAGCGGCTGCTTCAGATCCACGGCCACGGCGCCGGGGATGCGCGCCGCGTCGCGCTGGGCCTCGGGCCGCACGTCGAAGACCAGCGCATCGCGCCCGTCCTGGCGCCATTGCATCAACTCGTCGACCGACAGCCGCGGAATGACGCGCAGGCTGCGCAGCAGCAGCCGGCGCCGCAGAAAGCGCGCCACGATGTAGAGCGCCAGCACTGCCGCCAGCACCGCCAGTCCCACCGGGCCATAGGTGCCCAGGACGTCCAGCACGTCGTTGACCACGCTGTGGAAGAGGCCGCCCAGCAGCAGCGCCGAGCCCACCCAGACCAGCGCGCCGGCCAGGTCATAGACGAAGAAGCGGCGATAGGGCGTGCGGGTCAGGCCCGCCATGACGGTGGACAGGGCGCCCGCGCCCGGCAGGAACTTGCACACCAGCAGCGCGCGCACGCCGATGCGCAGGTACAGGCGCTGCGTCTGCCGGATGCACGAGTCCTGCGACAAGGACAGCTTGCAGACCACGCCCAGCAGCCGCGACCCGTAGCGCCGTCCGGCCCAATACCAGAGGCTGTCGGCGATGAGGCATGCGGCCGTGGCGGCCAGCAGGGGCACGAGCCATCCGGCCGCGCCCGCCAGCGCGCCGGCCGCGATGATCATGGGGTAGGCGGGCACCGGCAGCCCGGCCTGCTCGATCAGGACGTTGGCGAACACCAGCCACCCGCCGTACTGCTCGAGCAGCAATTGAATGTCTTGCATGGATCTTCCTGCTTGCCGCGCACGTCGCGGCTCCTGCGCGGAATTTTAGGCGCGCGCCCTCGCGGACGGACCATAGACCCTGCGCCCCGCGCGGCAACAGACTGTTCCCTTGCCATGGACACCGGCGTCATCCCGGCGCAGTGTCCACCTATTGGGACACCGCGCACCACTGCGGTGCCACCAATCCCCGCGAGGGTGCCTATAATCCTGCCCGGCCATCAGGTTTCCCCGACTTGTCGCAGGAATGCCCCGTGGCATACAAATTGCTTCGCCAGGACAGGCGGCGAACTCGACCATTCGGACGGGTGCGCCTCCTGGCGCTCCCATCCGATGACCGATCCCACGCCCCCGTTTCCGCACGTTCGCCCCGGCATCATGCCCGCCAGCGGCAGCGGCCTCCTTGCAGCGGGCGGCGCCTCCCCTCATCTCCATTACCTGTCCTTCCCCGCGTAGGAGTCACCTGCATGAAATCCCTTTCCCTTTCTTCCGCTGGCGGCATCGCCCGCCGCGGCCTGCTCAAGCTGGCCGCAGCGGCTGCCGGCGCGCTGATGTTCTCGGGCGCGGCCCTGGCCCAGGCGCCCGCCAAGACCAAGGTCGCCGCCGTCTACACCGTGCCGGTCGAACAGCAATGGGTCTCGCGCATCCACAAGGCCCTGTCGGCCGCCCGCGACCGCGGCGACATCGAGTACACGTTCTCGGAAAACGTCACCAACGCCGACTACGAGCGCGTGCTGCGCCAGTACGCCGAGCAGGGCAACAAGCTGATCGTGGGCGAGGCGTTCGCCGTTGAAGCCGCGGCCCGCAAGGTCGCCAAGGACTATCCGCAGACCGCCTTCCTGATGGGTTCGTCGGGCAAGCCCCAGCAGCCCAACTTCTCGGTGTTCGACAACTACATCCAGGAACCCGCGTACCTGACCGGCATGATCGCCGGCGGCATGAGCAAGACCGGCAAGATCGGCCTGGTCGGCGGCTACCCCATCCCCGAAGTGAACCGCCTGATGCAGGCTTTCATGGAAGGCGCCAAGGAAACGAACCCGAAGGCCGAGTTCACCGTGACCTTCATCGGCTCGTGGTTCGATCCCCCCAAGGCCAAGGAAGCCGCCTTCGCCATGATCGACAAGGGCGCGGACGTGCTGTATGCCGAACGCTTCGGCGTGTCGGACGCCGCCAAGGAACGCGGCAAGCTGGCCATCGGCAACGTGATCGACACCCAGCCGCAGTACCCCGAGACGGTCGTCGCCTCGGCGCTGTGGAGCATGGAACCCACCATCGACGAAGCGCTCAAGCAAGTGAAGGCCGGCACGTTCAAGGCCGCTGACTTCGGCGAGTATTCGCTGATGAAGCACAAGGGCTCGTCGCTCGCGCCGCTGGGCACCTTCGCGCAGAAGATCCCGGCCGACCTGGTCGCCAAGGTCCAGGCCAAGGAAAAAGCCATCCTGGACGGCAGCTTCACCGTGAAGGTCAACGACAAAGAACCCAAGTCCACGGCACGATGAACCAAGCGCCTCTCGCCCTGCAACTGACGGGGATCACCAAACGCTTTGGCAGCCTCACGGCCAACGACGATGTCTCGCTCACGCTCCGGCAGGGCGAAGTGTTGGCCTTGCTGGGCGAGAACGGCGCCGGCAAATCGACCCTGGTGTCGATCCTGTTCGGCCACTACGTGGCCGACGCCGGCCGTATCGACGTCTTCGGCAAGCCCTTGCCCGCCGGCCGGCCCGACGCCGCGCTGGCGGCGGGCGTGGGCATGGTGCACCAGCATTTCACGCTGGCCGACAACCTCACCGTGCTGGACAACATCATGGTGGGCACGGAATCGCTCTGGAAGCTGGCATCGGGCCGCGGCCAGGCCCGCAAACGCCTGGTTGAACTGGGCCAGCGCTTCGGCCTGGGCGTGGACCCGGACGCGCGCGTGGGCACGCTGTCCGTCGGCGAAAAGCAGCGCGTCGAGATCCTGAAGGCGCTGTACCGCGGCGCCCGCGTGCTGATCCTGGACGAGCCCACCGCGGTGCTGACGCCGCAGGAAGTGCAGGACCTGTTCGCCACGCTGCGCGGCTTTGTCGACGAAGGCCTGGCCGTGATCTTCATTTCGCACAAGCTGGACGAAGTGATGGCCGTGTCGCGCCGCGTCGCCGTGCTGCGGCAGGGCCGGCTGGTGGCCGAGCGCGACACCGCGGACACCAGCCCGGCGGAACTGGCCGAACTGATGGTGGGCCGCAAGGTCGTCATGCCGCGCGCGCAAGCGGCCTCGGCCGCCGAGCAGGCCGCGCCCGTGGTGACCCTGTCCCAGGTGACCGTGCGCGACAGCCGCGACGGCGCGCCCCGGCTCGACAGCCTGGACCTGGTTGTCCACACCCATGAAATCGTGGCCATCGCCGGCGTGGCCGGCAACGGCCAACAGGCGCTGGTGTCGGTGCTGACCGGCCTGCGCCAGCCCTCGGACGGCACGATCCGGCTGGGCCCGGAACACGCCGCCGCGCCGACCACCCCCGCGGGCTGGACCGCCGCGCGCGTGGGCCGCATCCCGGAAGACCGGCACGGCGAAGGCATGATCGGCGACAGCCCCCTGTGGGAAAACGCCATCGTGGAAGACCTGAAAGACAAGCGCTTCGCCCGCCACGGCCTGATCCGCGCCCGCGCGGGCAAGGCGTATGCGGCGTCGCTCGCCAAGCAGTTCGACGTGCGCGCCGCCTCGCTCGACGTGCGCACGCGCAGTCTGTCCGGCGGCAACATGCAGAAACTGATCCTGGGCCGCACGCTGGCGCGCGAGCCGCGCCTCATCGTGGCCGACCAGCCTACCTGGGGCCTGGACATCGGCGCGGTCGCCTACGTGCGCGAGCAGCTGCTGGCGGCGCGCGCGCGCGGCGCGGGCGTGCTGCTGGTGTCCGAAGACCTGGAAGAAATCTTCGCCCTGGCCGACCGCATCGCCGTGCTGTGCGGCGGCAAGCTGGTCGCGATCAAGCCGGTGGCCGACTGGACGCCCGCCACCGTCGGCCTGGCCATGACGGGAACCCGGGCGTGACGGCTCGCACCGTCCTGTCCGGCTGTCTCCACAACTGAGCATCACTCGCATGAAACTGATCCTGGAACGCCGCCCCGAGCCCAGCCGCCTTGCGCTGGCCCTGGCCCCGATCGCGGCCATCCTCTTCACCCTGGCGGTCTGCACGCTGCTGGTGGCCTGGGCCGGCGCCCCCGTCGGCCGCGCCTATGCGCTGTTGTTCGAAGGCGCGTTCGGCACGCGCTTCGCGCTGTCCGAAACGCTGACGCGCGCCACGCCGCTGATGCTGACCGGCCTGGCCTGCGCCGTGGCCTTCCGGGCCCGTTTCTACAACATCGGCGCCGAAGGCCAGCTCTATCTGGGCGCGCTGGCGGCCGTGGCGGTGGGCGGCCTGCATGGCGGCACCGGCTTCGACCTGCCCGTGCCCGTGCTGTTTGCCGGCATGATGCTGGCGGCCGCGCTGGCCGGCGCCTTGCTGCTGCTGATCCCGGCCGTGCTGAAGACACGCCTGGGCGTGGACGAAGTGGTGACCACGCTGCTGGGCAACTTCATCGTGCTGCTGTTCGTGTCCATGATGCTGGACGGCCCGATGAAGGATCCCATGGCCATGGGCTGGCCGCAGTCCGTGGCGCTGAACGGCGACCTGGAGCTGGGCAAGCTGATCGAACGCACGCGCGCCCACACCGGCCTGCTCTGGGCCGCGGGCCTGGCGCTGGGCCTGTGGCTGCTCAACCGCTACACGGTGTTCGGCTTCCAGATGCGCGCGGTGGGCGCCAACGCCCACGCCTCGCGCTTCCTGGGCCTGCCGGTGAACCGCGTGATGCTGGGCACCGCCATGCTGTCGGGCGCACTGGCGGGCCTGGCCGGCGCCATCGAAGTGGCGGGGCGCACCAGCTACGTCACGCTCGACATGTCGCCGGGCTATGGCTACACGGGCGTGGTGGTCGCCATGCTGGCCGGCCTGCATCCGCTGGGCGTGATCCTGGCCAGCATCTTCGTGGCCGGCATGCTGGTGGGCGCCGACAGCATGAGCCGCGCCATCGCCGTGCCCAACTACATCGCCGACGTCATCGTCGCCACCTCGTTGCTCGCCATGCTGGTCGCGACGCTATTCGCGCAGTACCGCCTGCGCCGCAACAAGGCTTGAGGAGCACGCCATGGAATGGATGGATTTGATGAGTTCCGCGGCCTTCTGGGTCGCCGTGCTGCGCCTGGCCACGCCGCTGATCCTGGGCACGCTGGGTGTGCTGCTGTGCGAACGCGCCGGCGTGCTGAACCTGGGCATCGAAGGCATCATGGTCGCCGGGGCCTTCACGGGCTGGCTGGTCGTCTACCTGGGCGCGCCGCTCTACGTGGGCGTGCTGGCGGCGGCGCTGGCCGGCGCCGCGTTCGGCCTGCTGCACGCGGTGCTGACCGTGCCGCTGGGGCTGTCGCAGCACGTCTCGGGACTGGGCGTGACCATGCTGGCCACCAGCCTGAGCTATTTTGCGTACCGCGTCACCTTCCCCAGCGTCAACACGCCGCCCACGATCACGCCGTTCGCCGAAATGAAGTTCCTGGACGGCATTCCGCTCATCGGACCCGTGCTGGCCGGACAGACGCCCATGACACTGATCGCGCTGGCCGCGGTGCCCGTGCTTGCGTGGGTGCTGAACCGCACGCCGGTCGGCCTGGCGATCCGCATGGTGGGCGAAAACCCCGCCGCCGCCGAAGGCCAGGGCCTGTCCGTGACGCGCCTGCGCATTGGCGCTATCGTGGCCGGATCGGCGCTGATGGGCGTGGCAGGCAGCTTCCTTACGCTGGCGGCGTTCAACGCGTTCTTCTTCAATATGGTCAACGGCCGCGGCTGGGTCTGCGTGGCGCTGGTGGTGTTTGCGTCGTGGCGGCCCGGCAAGGCGCTCTTGGGCGCGCTGATCTTCGCCTTCTTCGACGCGCTGCAGCTGCGCCTGCAGCAGGGCGGGGCGGCGCTGCCGGGCCTGCCGGAACTGCCGTACCAGGTGTACCTGATGCTGCCCTATATCCTGTCCATCCTGGCCCTGGTGTTCATGGCGCGCCGCGCCGCCTACCCGCAAGCCCTGATGAAACCGTATCGCAAAGGCGAAAGGTAGCCCCCCCGAGCGCTACGCGCTTCCCCCAGGGGCGTCGCGACGGACCGGCAGAGCCGGCTCCGTGCGACCCGACGCGGCGGCGGCGGCTCATGCAACGGGGCAGGGATGCGGCAACTGAAATTTTTGCAAGGAATTCGCATGTTCGACCTGATTCTGAAGAACTGCACGCTGCCCGACGGCCGCAAGAATATCGACATCGGCGTGGCCGACGGCCGCATCGTGGCCATGGAACCCGCGCTGAAAGCCGAGGCCGCGCAGACCGTGGATGCCGCCGGGCAACTGGTGACCTCGCCCTTCGTCGACGCGCACTTCCACATGGACTCCACGCTGTCCTTCGGACTGCCGCGCGTGAACCAGTCGGGCACGCTGCTCGAAGGCATCGCGCTGTGGGGCGAATTGAAGCCGCTGCTGACGCAGGAAGCGCTGGTCGAACGCGCGCTGGCCTATTGCGACTGGGCCGTGGCGCGCGGCCTGCTGGCCATCCGCTCGCACGTGGACGTGTGCGATCCGCGCCTGCTGGCCACCGAAGCGCTGCTGCACGTGCGCGAAAAGGTCAAACCCTACCTGGACCTGCAGCTCGTCGCCTTCCCGCAGGACGGCGTGCTGCGCGCCCCCGGTGCGCTGGACAACCTGAAGCGCGCGCTGGACATGGGCGTGGACGTGGTGGGCGGCATTCCGCACTTCGAGCGCACCATGCAGGACGGCGCCGAGTCCGTGCGCATCCTGTGCGAGCTGGCCGCCGAACGCGGCCTGCGCGTGGACATGCACTGCGACGAAAGCGACGACCCGCTGTCACGCCACATCGAGACGCTGGCCTATCACACGCAGCGCCTCGGACTGCAGGGCCGCGTGACGGGTTCGCACCTGACGTCCATGCATTCGATGGACAACTACTACGTGTCCAAGCTGATCCCCCTGATCCGCGAGGCCGGCGTGTCGGCCATTGCGAACCCGCTGATCAACATCACGCTGCAGGGCCGCCACGACACCTATCCCAAGCGCCGCGGCATGACGCGCGTGCCCGAGCTGATGGCGGCCGGCGTGCCCGTCGCCTTCGGCCACGACTGCGTGATGGACCCCTGGTACAGCCTGGGTTCCGGCGACATGCTGGAAGTCGCGCACATGGGCCTGCATGTGGGCCAGATGACCGGCCAGGACGCCATGCGCGCCTGTTTCGAGGCCGTCACCACCACGCCCGCAAAAATCCTGGGCCTGGACGAGACGGGCCTGGCGGTGGGCAAGCGCGCCGACCTGGTGCTGCTGCAGGCGCGCGACGCGGTCGAGGCGCTGCGCCTGCGCGCCACGCGCCTGATGGTGCTGCGCGCGGGCAAGGTGGTGGCGACCACGCCGCCTGCCACCGCCACGCTGCACCTGCCGGGCCGCCCTGGCGAAGTCAGCTTTCAGACACCGGCCCGCTGACGTACCCGGGCCGCGCGGCGGCGGTCACGATGATCTCCACCAGCATCTCCGGCCCGGCCAGCCTGGCCTCGCAGGTGGCGCGGGTGGGCATCGCGCGGGGCGGCGCCCATTGCGCCCACACCTCGTTCATGCCGGCAAAATCGCGCTCGATGTCCTTGAGCCAGATCTGCACGGACAGCAGCCGGGACTTGTCGGTATTGGCCCGCGCCAGATAGCCGTCGATCTTGTCCAGCACGTCGCGCGTCTGCGCGGCGATGCCGCCCGCTGCCGTCGAGGTCACGCCGGCCACATACACGGTGTCCCCGTGGATCACGATGCGGGACAGGCGTTCGTTGGAATCCATGCGCACGATGTCGTTCATTCGTCTTGCTCCTTGGCGGATGGGCTGCGCGCCTGCGCGGCAGCCGGAAAGCGGTCGATCCGGAATGGCGCGATCGGCAGGTCCGTCGCGCCCGTGGTGATCAGGTCGGCCATGATGCGGCCGACGATGGGGCCCAGCTCAAAGCCGTGCGCCGAAAAGCCGAAAGCGTGAAAGGCCGTCTCATGCCGGCTGCTGCGGCCGATAACGGGTATCTCGTCGGGCATGGCCCCTTCGATGCCCGCCCAGCCGCGATTCACGATCGCATCGCGCATGTGCGGAAACAGGTCGACCACCGTGCGCGCGCCTTCGGCCAGGGAACGGAAATCCAGCTCGGTCCATTCGGCGTCGCGGTCCACCCACGCGCGCCGGCCGCCGCCGATCAGCACGGTACCGTTCGCGCGCTGCTTGAACGACAGCGCGCGGCCGGTGCCCAGCACCACGGGATCCAGGAAGTGGTCCATGCGCAGCGTCACCAGCATCATGGGACTGATGGGCAACAGCGGCACCGGCTCGCCCCACTGCGCGGCGATGCGGTCGGCCCAGGCGCCCGCGCAATTGAGCACCTGCGGCGCCGTGTACACGCCCGCATCGGTGTCCACGCGCCACTGTCCGTCCCGCCACGCCACGCCCTGCACGCGCACGCCTTCGATAAAGCGCGCGCCAAGGCTCGCGGCCTTCGTGCGAAAGGCGAGGGTCGTGCGGTAGGGGTCGGCGGCGGCGTCCTCGCGCGCGATCAGGCCGCCCTGCACCGTGGGCGCGATGGCCGGGATCAGGTCCAGCAGGTCTTCGCGGCTTATCCACTGCTCGTGCGTGTAGCCGTGGTCTGTCATGGTCTGGAGCCGTGCGCGCAGCGTCTGCACGTCGGCGGCATTCTCGGCCACGCGCACCTGCCCGTGCTGCTCGAAGCCGCAGTCGTCGTCCACCAGCTCGCCGATGCGATACCAGAGCTCGCGCGAGGCCAGCGCCAGCGGCACCTCGGCCAGATGGCGGGACAGCGTGCGCACGCCGCCCGCATTCACGCCCGACGCGTGGCGTCCGACGTAGTTCTTCTCGATGACCAGCGCGCGCACGCCGGCGCGCGCCAGGTGCAGCGCGGCGGAACTGCCGTGCAGCCCGCCGCCGATGATGATGACTTCAGCCGCCCGCCCTTGAACGGTCATGGTGTCCATCCGTCATTTCTTCAGGCGGACCACGGCCTGGCGCGATTCGTCGGTCTGCGGCAATGACGCCAGCTCGCCCAGCGTCAGCGGCTTGGTCGGGAAGCGCAGCCGGTAATAGCCCACTTCCTGTGTCGGCACGCCGCGCTCTTCGGCGATGATCTCCGATACCGTCAGCCCGCAGAAGCGGCCCTGGCACGGTCCCATGCCGCAGCGCAGGAAGGCCTTCATCTGGTTCGGGCCGCTGCAGCCCAGCTTGACCGTCTCGCGCACCTGCGCGGCGGTCACTTCCTCGCAGCGGCAGACGATGGTGTCGCCAGTGGGCCGCCGGAAGGCCTCGGGCGCCTTGTACAGCGTGTCGAAGAACTCGCGGCCGCGCACGGCCCGCGCCAGCGCCTCGCGCGGCGCCGCGGCTTCGCTGTCGCGCTGGCGGGCGTCGATGCGGCCCAGCAGATGCGCGGCCTGCAGGGCGGCCAGCCGTCCGCGGTGTTCGGCTGCCAACGCGCCGGCGATGCCCGCGCCGTCCCCGGCCATGCCGATGCCGTCCACGGAGGTCGTGCCCCAGTCGTCGACCTGCGGCTCCCAACAGTCCAGCGCCTCGTTCCAGCGATGCGCCGCGCCCACCGCGCGCGACAGGTTCACGTTCGGCACCACGCCCTGGTGCAGCATGAGCTGGTCGGCGGGCAGCGTCTTGGTGATGCCGCCAGCGGTGTAGCGCACGCTTTGCAGCTTGCCGTCGCCCAGCGCCTCCAGCGCCGTCACGCCCTTGACGATGGGCACGGCGGCCTTGACCGCGCGCAGCAGCTTGAGGCCTTTGCCCAGGTACGGCGAGCGCAGGAAGCCCCACACCTTGGGCAGCGCCTGCCCCATGCGTCCGGGCGGCGTGGTCTCCAGCAGCGCGTCGACCTTGACCCCGGCGTTCAGGTATTGCCAGGCCACCAGATACAGCAGCGGACCGCAGCCGGCCAGCACCGTGCGGTCGGACGGCACCACGCCGGAAGACTTCAGCAGGATCTGCGCCGCCCCCGCGGTGATGACGCCGGGCAGCGTCCAACCCGGGATCGGGAAAGGCCGCTCCTGCGCGCCCGTGGCCAGCAGCAGGCGGCGCGCATGCACGATGCGCGCCTCGCCGTTCACCGAGTACGCCACCTCGAAGCCCTCCGCCGGCTGCGGCGCCGTGCGCTGGGCCACCGCCCACACGGTCGCGCCCGGCACGTAGCGCGCGCCGGACTGCTGGAACGGCGGCACCAGCGTCGCGCCATGCCAGTAGTCCTCGCCCAGGATGCCGCGGTCGGTGACCGGCGTGGTGGTGATGGCCCGATAGATCTGCCCGCCCGGCGCGGGCTGTTCATCGAGCAGCACCGTGTCCACGCCCAGGTTCGCCGCCAGGGTCGCGGCCGCCAGGCCGGCCGGGCCCGCGCCCACCACCAGCAAATCGCATTGCGTCGTGTCGATCATGCCTGCACCTTGCGCGCGCCCAACTGGCGCTCGATCTTCATACCTTCCCGCACGGGCGTCATGCAGCCCTGCTGGTTCGCTTGCCCATCGATGGTGACCAGGCAGTCGTAGCAGACGCCCATCATGCAGTACGGCCCGCGCGGCACCTCGTTGACCGCCGTATCGCGACAGGCCTGCACGCCGCCCGCAAAGAGCGCCGCCGCCACGCTGTCGCCCTGACGGCACAGCATTTCGGCGCCATTGACCGTGATCCGCACCGGCGCGCCCTGCGCCTGCCGCTGCGCCTCGTCAAGCCGCTTGAACATGAAACCTCCGGGTCGAGAAAGGCGCCATGTCGTCGGCCAGCTGGCCGGCGGCGATCATGGGCGCCAGATTGAGCGCATGCGCGGCGGCAAGCGTCACGCCGCTGTGACAGGTGGCGACGAACGCCCCCGGACACGTTTCGGATTGCTGGTAGATCGGAAAGCCGTCCTGCGACATGACGCGCAGCGCCGCCCAGCTACGCACCACGCGCACCTCGCGCAGCGCGGGCAGCGTGCGCACGGCGCGATCGGCCAGCGTGCCCAGGATGGGCAACCCCACCAGGTTGTCCACATAACCGGCCTCTTCCTGCGAATCGCCGATCAGCCAGGTGCCTTCATCGGTCTGGCGCAGCGTGGACAACGGGATCTCCAGCATGCGGCGCGTGCGCTCCAGCACCACGATCTGACCGCGCTGCGGCCGCACCGGCACGTCCAGGCCGACCTGTTCCCCCAACTGCTTGTTCGACAGCCCCGAGGCCAGCACCACCTTGTGCGCACGCACCGTGCCGCCGGGCGTGGCGATCTCGAACACGCCGTCGCGCCGCTTGATGGCCTGCGCCGGACGGCGCGGCAGGTAATCCACAACCCGCTGTGCAAAACTCGTGTGCAGCGCGCGCAGCAGCTTCAGCGGATTGGCGATGCCGTCCACCGGCGTCCACGTCGCGCCGCGCACCTCGGGACCGATGCCGGGCACCAGGTCCGCGACTTCGGCGCGGTCCAGCATCTTCCATTCGTACTGCGCCATGCCGGGCTGCGCCAGCAGCGTGCTCATGAAGCGCGTGCGCGCCTCGACCTCTTCGTCGCTCAAGAGCGCATGCAGTCCGCCGCGCTGCTCCAGGTGCACGTCCACGCCGGTTTCCGCAAGCAGCTGCGCCGCCAGCGTCGGCCAGCCCTGCGCGGACGTCATGGTCCACACCCCGTAGCGCGGCAGGCCCATGCCCTTGCTCTGCACCCACACCAGCCCGAAATTCCCGCGCGAGGCGCGATAGGCCACGTCGCCCTCGTCCAGCACGGCCACGTGGTCCAGTTCGCGCCGCAGCCCGTAGGCCACGGCCGATCCGACCAGGCCGCCCCCGATCACCACCGCATCGTAGATGCCGCGGTGCGCGGGCGCGCGCGGCGCCAGTTCTTTCTCGTCGGTCATTAGCGTCCCTTTCCTACAAACAGCTTTTCCAGGCCGACGACGCGGTCCAGGATGAAAATGGCAATGATCGTCACGTAGATCAGCACCGCCGACACCGCCGTCACCAGCGGGTCGATGGTGTCTTCGATGTGCAGGAAGATGCGCACTGGCAGGGTCGTCGTGGACGGCGAGGCGATGAAGATCGACATCGTCAGTTCATCGAAGCTGGTGATGAACGCGATCACCCAACCGCTCACCACGCCGGGAAGCAGCAGCGGCAGCACCACCCGGCGAAACGCCGTCCAGTTGGACGCGCCCAGCGATTGCGCGGCGCGCTCCAGCGCCGGATCGATGCCCGCCGCCGACGCCAGCACCAGCCGCAGCGCGTAAGGCATGACCAGGATTACGTGCGCCACCACCAGGCCGAAGTACGTGCCCGCCAGGTCCACGGTCGTGAAGAACTTCAGGAAGGCCAGGCCCAGCACGACGTGCGGAATCATCAGCGGCGACAGAAAAAACGCCACGAGGGCCTCGCGGCCGCGAAAGCGGTTGCGCGCGATGGCCAGCGCGCTGGGAACGGCAAGCCCGATCGCCAGCGTGGCCGATAGCGTACCCAGGCCCAGGCTGAACCAGAACGCGTCCACGAAGCGCGGATTGTCCAGGATGGCGCGGAACCAGCGCAGCGACAGCCCGCCCGAGGGCAGCGAGATGAAGCCTTCGGACGTGAACGCCACCGCGCACACCATCACGATGGGCGCCAGGATGAAGAGAATGAAAAGCGTGTGGAACACGAGGCCGATGGGGCCGTTGCGAAATTGCATGTCAGCCTCCGGCCTGGTTGAACACCGCGCCATAACGGCGCTCGATGATGCGGTTGGCGGACAGCAGCACCACCACGGTCGCCACCAGCAACACCACCGCCAGCGCCGCGCCCAGCGGCCAGTTCAGCGTGTTCAGGAACTCGTCGTAGGCGGCCGTGGCCACGTTCTTCAGGCGCCGTCCGCCGATGATGGCGGGCGTGGCGAACGAACTGGCCGCCATCGCGAACACCATGATCGCGCCGGACAGGATGCCCGGCATCACCTGCGGCACGATCACGCGACGGATCACGGTGAACTGACTGGCGCCCAGCGACAGCGCCGCCGCCTCGGTGGCCGGATTGATCCGCTGCAGCGAGGCCCACACCGAGATCACCATGAAGGGCACCAGCACGTGCGTCAGCGCGATGGCCACGCCCAGATTGCTGTACATCAGGTCGATCGGCGTGGAGATGATCCCGATGCCCATCAGCGCCTTGTTGATGAGGCCCGTGGACCCGAACAGCAGCGCCCATCCCAGCGTGCGCACCACCACCGAGATCAGCAGCGGGCCCAGCACGACCATCAGGAAAAGCCCCTTCCAGGGATTGGCCATGCGCGACAGCACATAGGCTTCGGCCGTGCCCAGCACCAGGCAGGCCAGTGTCACGGCCGCCGCCACGCCGAAGGTGCGCGCGTAGATCTCGTAGTAGTAGCCGTCCGAGAAAATCTCGATGTAGTTCTTCCAGGTGAAGGTGGCCTGCATGCCGCCGTAGAACTGGAAGTCGAAGAAGCTGATCAGGAACACCAGCGCCATCGGCACCACGAGGAACGTGGCATACACCGCCAGCGCCGGGGCGCTCAGCACCCACGGATTGGTGCGGGCGGTCATGACGCGCGGCCTTGCGGCGCGCCGGCCGGGTTGACTTCGCACATGTCCTGCGCGCGCCAGCGCAGATGCACCGGCTCGCCTTCGGCGGGCACCGGCACGCCGTCGTTCTGGCGAATCACCATGACCTCGCCCACGGACGTTTCCACCTGGCACAGCCAGTGGTTGCCCTGGAACACGCGCGTCTTCATGCGGCCGGGCAGGGCACAGGCGGCCGGCTCCGAGAACAGGATCTTCTCGGGCCGCACGATGACCGCGCCCTGCGGCACGGGCGCGCCCTCCATGGCGACATGGGCCTCGCCGATGCGCGCCCGGGTCTGTCCTTCGTATTGCTCGGCCTGCGGCGTGAACACATTGGCCTTGCCCAGAAAGCCGCCCACGAAATGGCTGGCCGGGCCTTCGTATGCCGCGAAGGGTTCAGCCACCTGCTCGACGCGGCCCTGGTTCATCACCACGATGCGGTCCGACAGCGCCAGCGCCTCGGACTGGTCGTGCGTGACCAGGATGGTGGTGGTGCCGACGGTGCGCTGGATGCTGCGCAGTTCAAGCTGCATTTCCTCGCGCAGCTTGGCGTCCAGGTTTGAGAGCGGTTCGTCCAGCAGCAGCACGCTGGGCCGGATGACCAGCGCGCGGGCCAGCGCCACGCGCTGCTGCTGTCCGCCGGACATGCGAGCGGGATGCCGGTCGGCCAGGTGCGACAGGCCCACGAGCTTGAGCGCATCCGCCACGCGGGCCTCGCGCTCGTCCTTTTTCACCCGCTGCATTTCCAGGCCGAAGGACACGTTCTCGGCCGCCGTCATGTGCGGAAACAGCGCATAGTTCTGGAACACCATGCCCAGCCCGCGCTTGTTGGCGGGCACCTTGCTGACGTCCTTGCCGTTCAGCACGATGCGGCCGCCGCTGGGTTCGACAAACCCCGCGATCATCTGCAGGGTGGTGGTCTTGCCGCAGCCCGAGGGCCCCAGCAGGGAAATGAACTCGCCCTGCCTGACCGACAGGCTCAGGTTCTCGACGGCGGTGGTCTCGCCGTAGCGCTTGCTCAGGCGGTCCAGCACAAGATAAGTCATGAATGCTCCCGGTGGCGGCGCGCGCGCCGCCCGTATGCGCAGGCGGTCAGCGCTCGATTTCCCGCGTCCAGCGCTTGTTCCAGTCGTCCCGGTTCTGGTTGACGGTGTCCCAGTCGATCACGATGAGGTCGGCAGCGCGCTTGCCGATAGGCAGCGGCACGCGCGGATCGTCCGTGACCTTGGCCTTCTTGTTGACCGGGCCGTAGCCGTACGCGGACGCCAGCTTTTCCTGGACCTCGGGCGACACCAGGTATTCGACGAAGGCCTGGGCCTTGGGATTGGCGTTGGGCTTGGCGACGGGACACACCGACGACAGCAGCGCATAGGCGCCTTCCTGCGGATACACGAAGCCCACCGGGAAGCCGGTGTCGGCAAAGGCCTTGACGCGGCCGCTGCCCCAGACCGCGATGGTGGCCTGGCCGCTGGAGAACAGTTCGGTCATCTTGCCGGGCGACGGTTCATAGACCAGCACGTTGGGGCCGACCTCGTTCTTGAACGTGGCGAAACCCGGGTCGATCTTCTTTTCGCCGCCGCCGCCTTCACGGGCGTATTCCACCAGCGTGTGCAGGCCGTAGGTGTTGTTCAGGGGCGGAATGACGAGCTGCTTTTTGTACTTGGGGTCCTTCAGGTCCTTCCACGAGGTGGGCGGCGCCCACTTCTTTTCTTCGAAGGCCTTCTTGTTGTACATGATGCCCGTGGCGACGATGCCGATGGCGACGGCCTTGTCGTCCTTGTAGCGCGCCGTAGTGTAGATGTCGTCGGCGGGCAGGTTCTTGATGGGCTCGCAAAAGCCCAGCGCAATGGCCTGGTACATGGGACCGTCGTCGATGATGGCGACGTCGATCTGCTGGTTGCTCTTTTGCGCCTGCAGGCGCGCCACCGTGTTGGTGGAATTGCCGGCCACGTAGTCCAGCTCGACGCCATGCTGCTTGGCGAAGGGCGGGAAGATTTCCTTGCGCATGATGTCTTCGAACGAGCCGCCGTAGCCGGCCACCACCAGTTTCTGCTGCGCCTGTGCATTGGCGCCCAGCCCGACGGCCACCGCCGCCGCTGCGAGCACTGCAAATACCTTGCTCATGAGAACCCCCGAATATTGGAAGAGAACTGCAAGAACTACCTGATTTGTTGCCCGGCAACCTCATGTCCGCCGTACAATTTGTCCGTACATGAATGTCCGGACAAATAATGGATCCAGCGAGACTGCCTTGTCAATCGGTTATTGTCCGGACAAACCCTATAAAACCAATCTAGGAGCCAACCTCATGACCCGATCCTCCGAGCGCGCCGCCAGCCCAGGCGGGGAGCGGGAAGCGCGCGGCCGGCCCGGCGCGGCGCGCCCTGCAGCCGACGCGGGCGGCCCGCGCTACAAGAGCATTTATCAGACGCTTTCCCAGGACATCAGCGCCGGGCGCTATCCCGTCATGACCCTGCTTCCCACCGAGCACGAGCTGTGCGAACAGTTCGGCGCCAGCCGCCACACCATCCGCGAAGCCATCCGCATGCTGACGGTGGCGGGCGTGGTGTCGCGCCGCCCCGGCGTGGGCACGCGCGTGGAAACGGCGCGCGCGACCACGCGTTTCACGCAGCGCATCTCGCAGTTTCCCGACCTGCTGCAGTACGCGCGCAATGCGGCGCTGCTGGTGCAGGACGTGCGCACCGTCAAGCTCACCAAGCGGCTCGCGGAAACGCTGGGCTGCGAGGCCGGCCAGCCCTGGCTGCACATCAACTCCATCAAGACCCTCGACGATCCCGACACGGCCGCGGCCTGCACGCTGATCTATGCGGATCCGGCGCATTCGGACGTGCGGGTGGAAGTGAAGTCGCGGATATCGCTGTTGCGGCTGATCGAAGACCATTTCGGCGACCGCATCACGGAGGTGAACCAGGAGTTCTCGGCCACGCCCATCGGTGCGGCCATGGCAAGGCAACTCCAGGTCGACGCCGGCACCGCGGGCTTTGTCATCACGCGCCGGTACTACGGCGACGGCGGCGTGCTGCTGCTTGCCACCATCACCACGTTCCCGCACGACAAGATGAAGTACTCGATGACGCTCAACGTGAGTTGATGCGCGCGACGGCCCGCGCGGGGAGCGTCGCGGCCGCTATCTGAGCGGCAGGCAGATGCGGGTCTGCAGCTGGGCGGGCGGCGTAGTGCGCGGGTCGTTCAGGTATTGCTCGAACATGGGGAAATCGGCGGGGGCCTGGCCGCTGGCGGGCAGCCATTCGGAGAAGAGCCAGTCGTAGGGCTTTTTCATCTCGTTGTAGGGGCCGGTGTAGGTGAGGATGGCGCAGCGGCCGGCGGGGATTTCGAAGCGTTCGAGCTCCTGGCCGAGGTCGGCGTCGGGCGCGACGGGCATGCCGGCGAGGGACCGCAGCTGGCTTTCCGGGACCTGCTCGGGATCGTCGAAATAGATGCCGAAACCGGTGGTGTCGGGTGTGGCGATGCCTCGGCCGATGGCGAGCATGAAGGCTCTTGAGAAGACGGGGCCGATGTCCTGGTAGCTGCCGCGATGCGTCAGGACGGCGAGGGTGGCGCCGGGGAAGTTTTCGATGACAACAGGGTACATGGCTGACTCCTTGGTGGTGGAAGGTTGGGAGCGGGCGGCGCGATACCGGCCTGGCGAGATGCCGAACACTGCGCCGAAAGCCCGGTTGAACGCGGCATCGGATTCATAGCCGGCGCGTTGCGCAACGTCCCGTAGTGCCGTCTGCGTGCCGGCCAGGGCCACGGCCGCGCGATGCATGCGGATGCGCTGGACGGTGGCGTTGACCGTTTCTCCCATCATGGCGCGGTAGACGCGATGGAAGTGGTACGGCGACAGGCAGGCCAGGTCGGCGAGCCGGTGCAGGTCGGGATCGGCGTCGGGGTTGGCGGCGAGCCAGCGCAGGACCGGGTCCAGGCGTTGGGCGTAGAGGGATCGCGTTGCGGGCTTCATGCTTGCTCCTTGGAGGGCAATGTAGCTTTTGTTCGTTTGCAGATTTTGCGGTTTTTGTTGGGTGGGTGGGGTTTTTCCTTGCTTGGGGGATTGGGTTCTTTAGGCGCACGGCGCGGCGGCGGCCTCGGGGCGCGGGGCTACGATTGCGGTCCGGAGCCTTCGCTCCGGACTGCCCCGTCGTCATCGTCGTTGGCGCCCTTCGGCGCCTGCCTTCCGATTCCCTCGGGCGCATCTACACGCCCCGCGCCCCGAGGCCGCCGCCACGCCGTGCTCTGGTGGTCCGGGTTTCTGCATTGCTGGGGGGGGCGGGGTGCTTGGCGTTTTTGCAGGCGGTGGGGGAAGGGGGAAGGTCTTGCGGGGGCCGCTTCACGGCGGCCGCGCGGGCGGCCTGGTGAAGCTTACGCGGTGTCTTGCGTCTGGCGATGACGCTTCGCGCTTGCGGGGGTGTCAGTAGCCGCGTTGCGCGTCGTAGATGTTGGGGAGGGGTTCTCCGCGCTCATTGGCGGCGATCAGCAGGGCGGTGTGACGCGCGCGTTCCTTGCGGTCGGGGATCGCGGCGCAGTGGGGGGTGATGGTGATGCGGGGGTGCGTCCACAGCGGGAAGTCTTTGGGCAGCGGTTCTTGCTCGAAGACGTCCAGGACGGCCTGGTCCAGGTGGCCGCTGTCCAGCGCGTCCAGGATGTCCTGCGTGACCATGTGCGAACCGCGGCCGGCGTTGATGAGGCTGGCGCCCTTGGGCAGTTGGGACAGCGTGGCGCGGTTGAGGATGCCGCGGGTGGCGTCCGTGGCGGGGAGCAGGCAGACCAGGAGGTCGGTGTTGGCGAGAAAGTCCCCGAACTGTTCCTGGCCCGCGTACGACGGCATGCCCGGCAGCGTGCTGGCGCCGCGGGACCAGCCGCTCACGGGAAAGCCCACGCGCGACAGCAGTTGGGCTGATGCGACGCCCAGGTGGCCCAGGCCCATGATGCCGACGCGCACGTCGGCGGCAACGCGCAGGGAGTCGAAGGTTTCCCAGTGGCTGCGCGACTGGTTGTGGACGATGGTCTTGACGTTGCGCGTGATCATGAGGGCGCTGGTCAGCACGAACTCCGCCATTTCCGTCTGCGTGCGGGCGGTGACCATGCGCGCGATGGGCAGGTGCCGGGGCAGCGCGGGGTCGGCGAGGATGTGGTCAACGCCGGCGCCGGCGCTGATGATGAGCTTGAGGTTCTGGAAGGTGGCCAGGCGGCCTGCGTCGGGCGCCCAGACGAGGGCGTAGTCGATGCTGGCGGGGTCGGTGTCTTCGTGCCAGCCCACGACCTCCAGTTCCGGCGCAAAGGCGCGGAACTGCGCGCGCCATTCGTCGATCGCGTGGGGGCCGCCGGAGTTGATGATGAGCCGCATGCGGGTCCTTGCAGGGGTACGGGCGCGTTCGCCCTGGCAGTGACGCGGGCGGCGCGCCTGCGGGTTGTCCACAGGTGCGCCGCCCGCAATGTCGTCAACGTTCGACCGTGCGGTTCCAGCGGGCGTTGAAGGCCGGCCGGGCCGCGTTGATCTGGTCCCAATCCAGGATCTTGGCGTTCGCCATGTAGCCTTGGAAACGCTTGAGGGCGTCGGCGTTGTTGGCGGGCGCCTGGACGTTCTTGTTGGACGGGAAGTGTCCGCCCATTTCCAGGGCCTTGGCCTGGGCCTTGGCGGACAGCAGGTACAGCGCGAGTTTCTGCGCCAGCTCCGGCTCGCTGTTCTTGGCGATGACGCATTCGCCGACCATCAGGATGACGGAGCCTTCCTTGGGCTGGGCGTATTCCACCGGGATGTCGCGCTTCTTGAGGCGCGCGATGGCGGTGGGCGTGAGCGGGAAGATCGCGGCTTCGTCGGACTGGATCATTTCCGCGAGCTTGGCCGAGTTGGGAATGTATTCCAGCACGTTGGGGCCGATGGTGGAGGGCCACTTCTTGAAGCCGGGATCGTAGTTCTGGTCGTTGCCGCCTTCGATGCGGTTGAACATCAGGAAGCCGTGCAGGCCGAAGGTGCTGCCCGACGCGGACTGGAACACGACCTTGCCCTTGTACTTGGGGTCCGCCAGGTCCAGCCACGAGATGGGCGGCGCCCAGCCGTTCTTCTGGAAGAGGCGCGTGTTGTAGCCCAGGCCGGTCATGCCGATGTCGATGCCGGCGGCCATGCGGTCTTTCATCAGGGCGGTGGGGTACAGCTCTTTGAGGACGGGGTCGTCATTGAGCTGCGCGCACAGGCCCATGGAGATCGCGCGGGCCATGATGCCGTCGTCCAGGAACATGACGTGCATCTGCGGGTTGTCCTTGTAGGCCTGCGCCTTGGCCAGCACGTCGGTCGAGGTGCCGGGCACCACGACGATCTTCACGTTGTTGGCTTTTTCGAAGTCCGGGAACACGTGCTGCGTGAAGGCGCGTTCCATGTCGCCGCCGTTCATGCCAACGTACAGCGTCTTCTGTTGCGCCATGGCCCCGGCAGACAGCAATGCCAGCACCGCCGCGCCCAACAGCCGCTTCCCCTTGGTCAGGCGCAGCGCGCCCTGTTTCTTGTGCATCATGGTGACTCCAGCGTTTGCTCACGAACACTCTCAGGCCGGGCCGCGGCGCCGTGAGCGGCGGACGCGTACCGTTCAATGCGGAAGGCATCGATAGGAATGGAGGATCGGCCGTGCACGACCAGCTCGGACAGCACTTCGCCCACGGCGGGGCCGATCTGAAAGCCCGCGCCGGACAGGCCGAAGGCATGGAAGAGGCCCGGCACGGTGGCGCTCGGGCCCAGTACGGGATTGTGGTCGGGCATGTTGCCTTCGACGCCGGTCCAGAAGCGGATGACCTGGGCGCCGCGCAGCGCCGGCAGCAGCTTGGCGGCGTTGGCCATCAGCGCGCCCAGGTTGGCGCGCCCCGGGCGGGCGTAGTCGGGGCCCACCGAGACCCCGCGCCCGCCGCCGATGACGCAGTTGCCGCGCGCGACCTGGCGCGCGTAGATGCCGCCGCCCTGCATGCCCAGGCTCACGTCCATGAATACCGGCAGGGGCTCGGTCACCATCATCAAGGGGTGGATGGCGGTCTCGGGGACGGCCTCGCCAAAGCCTTCGGCAAAGCGGCCGGCCCAGGCCCCCGCGCAATTGAGCAGGAAGCGCGAGCGCACTTCGAGCGCGTCGCCGGCCCGCACGATGAAGCGCGAACCGTCGTGCACGGCAGAGGTGACGCGCACGCCTTCGCGCACGTCGGCGCCCAGCGCGCGGGCCGCGCGCGCGAAGGCCGGCGATACGAGGCGCGGATTGGCGTGGCCGTCTTCGGGACAGAATGATCCGCCCACCACGTCCTGCCCCAGCCAGCCGAAGCGCCGCGCCAGCGCGCGGCGGTCCAGGAGTTCAAGGTCCATCCCGAAGCCGCGCGTGCTGTCGCGATACGCGTGCAGCAGCGCCAGGTCCGATTCGGAGCAGGCCAGCTTGAGGTGGCCGGAGCGCACGTACTCGCCGTCGCTGCCGATCAGTTCGGGCAGCTTGCCCCACAATTCGTGGGCGCGCCGCGCCAGCGGCATCTGTTCCAGTCCGCGGCCCTGGCGGCGCACGCCGCCGTAGTTCACGCCGCTGGCCTTGGCGCCGCACAGCGCGGCCTCCAGCAGCACCACGGGCACGCCCTGGCGCCGCAGGAAGAGCGCGGCACTGCCGCCGACGATGCCGCCGCCGATGATGGTCACTTCGGTATCGATGCGCTGCATCATGCCGCCTTCTTCCCGGGTCGTTCCAGGCACACCACGCTGACGGGGATGGGCTTGACCGGCGGCTGGTTGCGCAGGCGGCCGACCGCCTGCGGCGCGCAGCCCGCGGCATGCGCCAGGACCTCGGCCCCCGCGACGCCGCACATGCGGCCCTGGCAACGGCCCATGCCCACGCGCGTCAGCGCCTTCAGGCGGTTCACTTCGCGCACGCCGTTCTCCCGCACGGCTTGGCGGATGGTGCCGGCGGTGACTTCCTCGCAACGGCAGACGACCGTGTCGTCGGCGATGGCCGCGGCCCAGTCCTGCGGAAACGGGAAGGCGCGTTCCAGCGCGTCGCGCACGCGGCCGTTCGCCGCAAGGCGGGCTTCCAGCGCCCGCGCGCGCCGCGTGTCGTGCGGATGCCCCGTGTCTTCCAGCAGCGCAAGGGCCGCGCGTTCGCCCGCGAGTTCGGCCGCGTCGGCGCCGCCGATGGCCGCGCCGTCTCCGGCCACATAGACGCCGGCCACGCTGCTGCGGCCGGCGGCGTCGCGGCGCGGCACCCAGTTGCGGTCGCGCTCGTCGTAGGCGAATTCGCAGCCGACCAGACTGGCGAGCTGCGTTTCGGATCGCAGCGACAGGCCGAAGCCGACCGCGTCGCATTCCACCGTGTGCGTGCGACCGCCCTGGCGATACGCAAGGCCCGAAACGCGGTCCTTGCCTGTCACCGCGACGGGGCGCACGCCGCTGCGCAGGGGCACGCCGTGCGCGCGCAGCCATGCCATGTAGTAGAGGCCCTTGGCCAGCAGCGCGGGCGCGCGCAGCATGCCCGGCAACGCAGCCGCGCGGTCGGCAAGGCGCGACGTGTCCAGCACCGCCGCGACCTTCGCGCCTGCCTTGGCGTACTGGTACGCCACCAGGTAAAGCAGCGGCCCGGTGCCCATGAACGCGACGCGCTCGCCGATGGCGCAGCCCTGGTGCTTGAGCGCGACCTGCGATCCGCCCAGCGTGTAGACGCCCGGCGTCAGCCAGCCGGGAAACGGCAGCACGCGGTCCGTGGCGCCGGTGGCAAGAATCAGGTGGGTGTAGGGCACCGAGGTGCTGACCCCATCGCGCAGCACGTCCAGCGTCTTGCCTTCGGCGTTCCACACCAGGCACCCGGGGCGGCATTCCACCTGGGCCTGCAGCGCGTCCATGACCCGGTGCACGGCGTCGGCCTTGCGGTGCTCGAAACCGTAGAGCGCGGATTTGGGCCGCTTGAAGCCTGGCGGCGGATGCCGGTAGATCTGGCCGCCGGGCCGCAGCCCTTCGTCCAGGATGACGGGGCGCAGGCCCTGCGCGGCCAGCGTCTGGGCCGCGCGGATGCCGGCCGGGCCGGCGCCGACGATCACAGGCATCACGATGCTCATGGCGCGTCGTCCTCGGGCCAGGCCGCGGACGACAGGGCGCCGGGCGCCGCGGCGGGCGCCACCGCCACGCTTTGCAGCCGCATGCCGGGTTCGATGTAGGTGGAGCAGGCGCGCACGCGCTCGCCGTCCTCGCGCTGCACCCAGCAGTCCTGGCAGGCGCCCATCATGCAGAAGCCCGCGCGCGGGCCGCCCCCGAATTCCGACACGCGCAGGCGCTCGGCCTGCGTCAGCACGGCGGTCAGCACCGTGTCGCCGGCCAGCGCCGTGCAGGCCTGTCCGTCGAAGGTGAACGTCAAGGCGGGGCGGCCGGTTTCGGCCAGGCGTTTCAGGATTTCCATGTTGCCCGCGTCTCCTTTACGGCTGTCGGCAGCGACTTCATTTCTGTCCCACCAGGACGCGGTCCAGTCCATACACGCGATCCAGCAGCAGCATGGTCACGGCCGTCAGCGCGATGACCAGCGCGGACACGGCGGCCATCATCGGGTCGATGGATTCCGTGGCGTACATGTACATCCGCACCGGCAGGGTGATCGTGGACGGCGCGGTGATGAATACCGACATGGTCAGTTCGTCGAAGCTGTTGATGAAGGCCAGCAGCCAGCCGCCCGACACGCCGGGAATGATGAGCGGCAGGGTGACCAGGAAGAACACCTTGGCGCGGCTGGCGCCCAGCGACAGCGCCGCGTGCTCGATGGACCGGTCAAAGCCGACGAGCGCGCCGATCACCAGACGCATCACGTAAGGCGTGATGACGACCACGTGGCTGGCCACCAGCCAGGGGAAGCTGCCGGCCATGCCCATCAGCGCGAAGAAGCGCAGCAGCGCCACGCCCAGCACCAGATGCGGAATCATCAGGGGCGACAGGAACAGGCCGTTCAGCACATCGCGGCCGGGGAAGCGATAGCGCGTGATGGCGATGGCGGCGGGCACCGCCAGGCACACGGCGATGCTGGCCGACAGGAAGGCGAGCCACAGGCTGTTCTTGAACGCCTGCATGAAGTTGGGATGCTCGAACACCGCGTAGAACCAACGCAGCGAAAAGCTTGTGGTGGGCATGGTGAGCGTCGATTCGGGCGTGAACGCCACCAGGCACACGATGACCAGCGGCGCCAGCACGAACGCCACCACCAGGAAGTTGAACGCCAGCGCGAAAGGACCGTTTTTCTGCATTTCGATTCCTTGCGCGGGTCAGCCGAGGCTGCGACGGTAAGAACGTTCGACGACGCGGTTGTACGCCATCATGATGATCACGTTCACGATCAGCAGCACGATCGCGATGGCCGCGCCCAGCGGCCAGTTGAGCTCCGTGAGGAACTCGTCGTACACGACCGTGGCCACCATCTTCAGGCGCCGCCCGCCCAGCAGCGCGGGGATGGCGAAGGAACTGGCCGACAGGCCGAACACGATGAGGCTGCCGGACAGGATGCCCGGCATGGCCTGCGGCAGGACGATGCGCGTCAGCGTCTGGAAGCGCGAGGCGTTGAGCGACAGCGCGGCATGTTCGACGGTGGGGTCCAGCTTCTGCAGCGAGGTCCACACGGGAATCACCATGAAGGGCAACATGACGTGGACGAGCCCGATGATGACGGCGGTGGGCGTATACAGCAGCGATCCCAGCCCCAGCGCCGCGGCCGCCTTGCCGATCGGCCCGGCCGGACCCAGCAGCATGCTCCACCCGAACGCGCGCACCACCAGCGAAATCAGCAGCGGCGACAGCACCACCAGAAGGAAGATCGAGCGCCAGGGTTTGCCCATGCGCGACAGGATGTAGGCTTCCGGTGCGCCGATCAGCACGCAGATCAGCGTGGTGACGCCGGCGATCCAGAAGGTGCGCCAGAAGATTTCGATGAAGTAGCTGTCGGTGACCACCGCCAGGTAATGCTCGAACGTGTGGCCGGGCAGGATGCCCGTGGCGTAATCGAACGGCCGGAACGACAGCACGAACGTGAGCGCCAGCGGGGTCAGCACCAGCGTGAGGAACACGATGGCCAGGGGGATCGACCCCAGGATGGCGAGCAGGCCGTCGTTGCGCGGCTTGGGCAGGCTGGCGGCGGCGCCGCGTTGCGTCAGGGTCGCCATGTCAGCCCGCCGTGGCCGCAGCGGGCGCGCGCAGGACGCGCAGCACGCCGTCCGCCCAGTCCAGCCCGATCTGCTCGCCGTCGTCGTGCGGGCGGCGGCCGTCGTTGGGCGTGAGGACGGTCAGCGCCCCCACGGGCGAATCCAGGTCGTACATCCACTGGCTGCCCAGGAAATAGCGCGTGTTGACGACACAGGCAAGCTTGCCCTGGCCGGCCGGCACGGGCACCAGTTTTTCCGGCCGCAGCGACAACTGCACGTCGTCGCCGTGGCGCAGGCCTTCGCCGTCAACCAGCAAGTGCAGCGCGCCGGCCTGGACTTCGGCCCGCTCGCCGCAGCGCGTGACGCGGCCCGCCATCAGGTTGGTCTTGCCCACGAAGCGCGAGATGAACTCGGTCTGCGGATGCTCGTACATGCGATAGGGCGGATCCACCTGCGTGGCCCGGCCGTCCTGCATGACGACGACGCGGTCGCTGATGGACAGGGCCTCGGCCTGGTCGTGCGTGACCATGACCGTGGTGGTGCCGATCTTGCGCTGGATGCTGCGCAGCTCAAACTGCATTTCTTCGCGCAGCTTGGCGTCCAGGTTGGACAGCGGCTCGTCCAGCAGCAGCACGGGCGGGCGGATCACCAGCGCGCGGGCCAGCGCCACGCGCTGCCGCTGGCCGCCCGACAGCTCCCGCGGGAAGCGGTCGGCGTGCTTGTCCAGCTTGACCAGCGCCAGCGCCTCGCGCACGCGGTCCTGGCGCTCCGCGCGCTCGACCTTGCGCATCTTCAGGCCGAAGGCGACGTTGTCCGCCACGGTCAGGTGCGGAAACAGCGCATAGCTCTGGAACACGATGCCCAGGCCACGCGTGTTCGGTTTGGCGTGCGTGATGTCGCGTCCGTCCAGCGTGATGGACCCGCAGGTCACCTCGGCAAAGCCCGCGATCATCTGCAGCGTGGTGGTCTTGCCGCAGCCCGAGGGGCCGAGCAGGGAGACGAACTCGCCCTTTTCGACCGCCAGGCTCAGGTCCGAGACGACCCGAAGATTGCCGTAGTTCTTGGAGACGTTGTCCAGCCGCAGAAATGCCATTTTTCAAACCCCGTGGCCCCTTCGGGCCTTGCGCCGCCCGGCGGGCTTCAATGACCGCCCAGGCTGCTTATCTGATGACGCAGTCTAGGAGGCGCCAAAACACAGGGCAATTAGGGTTTTCCGAAGAATCGAATTTTCTATCTGTTATTTCCGTTAGACTGAATTTTTTGATAAAAATACGTCTGACTATTTTATTTGCCGGAATATCAAAATGAAGAAATCAGAAACGCCGGACGATTCCGCAGGCCAGGGGGTGTTGCAGCGGGCGTTCGCCGTGCTGCGCGTGCTGGCCGACGCCAAGGGAGAAAAACTGCGCCTGACCGATATCGCCGCCCGCACGGGACAGGCGCAGGCCACGGTGCACCGGGTGCTGCAGGGCCTGATGCAGGAAGGCGTGGTGGAGCAGCCGGCGCAAAGCAAGGGATACCAGTTGAGCGTCGCCTTTTTCTCGCTGGCCGCCGCCGCCGGCAATCACCAGTCCAGCCTGCGCAGCCTGTACCGGCCGGCCATGCTGCGCCTGTCGGGCATGCTCAACGACACCATCTTCCTGCTGGTCCGCAGCGGCTTTGACGCCGTCTGCGTCGATCGCGTGGATGGCGCATTCCCGGTGCGCTCGCACACAGGCGACATCGGCGGCCGCGTGCCGCTGGGCATGGGGCAGGGCGGCCTGGTGCTGCTGGCCAGCCTGCCGGAAGCCGAGCGCGAAGAGGTCATCCGCTTCAACATCCCGCGCCTGCATCATCTGGGCTTCGTGGACGAGATCTCGATGCGCGTGCGCATCAAGGAATGCCTGGAACGCCGCTATGCGCGCAGCCAGGGCCAGGGCGTGTTTCCCAACATCGCGGGGCTGGCGGTGCCGGTCTACGACCCCAACGGCGTCACGGTGGCGGCGCTGAGCGTGGCGGCGCCCATCGAACGCATCAGCGACGAGCGGCTGCCGCTGATCCTGGAAATGCTGCGGCGCGAGGCCGATGCGGTGGGCGCGCAGATCAACCCCTTCGACCCGGCCCTGCGCCGGCCCAGCCAGTTCCTGGGCACCGGCAACGGGGCATAGACCGGCACGTCGCCCGTAGAAACGAAAAGGCCCGGGCAGCGCTTGCCCGGGCCTTCGTGCCTTGTTCCCTTCGTGCCTGCGCGCGGGCGCTCAGGTCGGATACGTGCCCGGCAGCAGGATGCTGCGGTCGCCGGGCTCGATCGAGCGACGGCCGCACAGCGCCATGGTCGTGTCCATTTCCTTGTACAGGATCTCCAGCACGCGGGTCACGCCGGCCTGGCCGTAGGCGCCCAGGCCGTACAGGAAGGCACGGCCGATCATGGTTCCGCGCGCGCCCAGCGCCACCGCCTTCAGGATGTCCTGGCCGGAGCGGATGCCGCCGTCCATCCACACTTCGATCTTGGAGCCCACCGCATCCGCAATGCCGGGCAGGGCCGCGATCGAGGACATGGCGCCGTCGAGCTGGCGTCCGCCGTGGTTGCTGACGATGAGCGCGTCCGCGCCGCTGTTGGCCGCAAGCTGCGCGTCTTCGACGTCAAGAATGCCCTTGATGATGAGCTTGCCGCCCCAGCGCTGCTTGATCCATTCCACGTCGTCCCAGCTCAGGCGGGGATCGAACTGTTCGGCGGTCCAGGACGACAGCGACGACAGGTCGCTCACGCCCTTGGCGTGGCCAACGATGTTGCCGAAGGTGCGGCGCTTGGTGCCCAGCATGCCCATGCACCAGCGCGGCTTGGTCGCCAGGTTGATCAGGTTGCGCAGCGTGGGCTTGGGCGGGGTGGACAGCCCGTTCTTGATGTCCTTGTGGCGCTGGCCGAGGATTTGCAAATCCAGCGTCAGGACCAGCGCCGAGCAGCCGGCCGCCTTGGCGCGGTCGATCAGGTTGGCCACGAATTCGCGGTCGCGCATCACGTAGAGCTGGAACCAGAAGGGCTTCTTCGTGGCCTGGGCCACGTCTTCCAGCGAGCAGATGCTCATGGTGGACAGCGTGAACGGCACGCCGAAGTCGGCCGCCGCCTTGGCCGCGAGGATCTCGCCGTCGGCGTGCTGCATGCCGGTCAGGCCCGTGGGCGAAATCGCCAGCGGCATGACCACGTCCTGCCCCACCATGGTGGTGCGCAGCGACCGGCCTTCCATGTTCACCGCCACGCGCTGGCGCAGCTTGATCTTCTGGAAGTCGCTTTCGTTCGCGCGATAGGTGCCTTCGGTCCAGGCGCCGGAATCGGCGTAGTCATAGAACATGCGCGGCACGCGCTTCTGCGCAACAACGCGCAAATCTTCGATGCAGGTGATCGTAGAAAGGTTAGCGGTCATGGAGAGGTCTGTGGAGTGATAGGGGTGCGCCAGCTGCGACTCGTTTTTCTTGCTGCTGGCCGCCAGCCTTGGGCTGCCGGGCCGTCGCGCCAGGTTCATCCCCGCGCGGCGCCGCCCAGTATACGCGCCGAGGCCGGCAAGCGTCGCTTGCCGGCCCCGTTCGCCCCCCTGCGCAAAGGCTCTACGGCCCCTGCACGCCCAGCCCTAGCGCGGCCACACTTTGCTGACCGCGCGTATGGTCGCCCACGCCACCCAGCGCGGGCTGGTCAAACGCGCGCCCGGCAGTCGGCGCATCACGTCCACCGCCAGTCCGCCGCGCTTGTGCCATTGCTTCTTGCGCGTCTGGCTGTCGGTCCAGCGGCCTTCCAGCCACGGGAATTCCCGGCGTCCGGGCTTGTACACCGGCGGCGTGTTGTAGATGAGGATGTACGCCAGCCGCGGCGACTGCGACGTGTTCGGCCCGGTGAAGTGCAGCGTGCGCGCGTCGTGCACCGTGATGCCGCCCGGATCCAGGGGCTCGGCCACCGCCTGCTCGCGCGGAAAGTCACCGCAGCATTCCAGCGGGTGCAGGCTCTTGTCGCCGCCCGGCGAGCGGTGCTCCAGCACGTCCCACTTGTTCGAGCCCGGCAGGAACTGCATGCAGCCGTTCTCCACCGTGGCGGGCTGCAGCGCCAGCCAGATGCTCAGCTCGTTGTAGACGAAATCCGGCGAGCGGAACGCCTCGTCCTGGTGCCAGGGCGTTTCGGGTCCGTGCGGGCCGGGCTTGAGCAGCGCGTGTTCGCCATACAGGGCGGCCTGCGGTCCAAGAAGCTGACGCGCGAGCTCGAGCGTGCGTTCGTGGTAAACCGTCTTGAGCAGGCCCGGGGCATAATGGCGCGGATCATGCAGGCTCGGAAACTTGGCGGGCTTGGTGGGGTCGTCACGGCTCACAAAGTCGTACTGCGCGCCCTCGTTGTAACCCGTCTTGTTCGCGAACAAGTCCAGCAGCGTCCGGCGGATGTAGCCGACCTCATCCTGCGGGCACACGTCCTTCAGGGCGAGGTAACCCTGCTCCCTGTAGAGCGCTGTCTCGGCTTCCGACAACAAACTGGTCTCTTCCATAATGGCTTCTCCAAGCTCTTGATAATGGGTATTTCTTGGCTGGCACGTTTTGACATGTGCTCTAACGTATCGCTTCGAAGCCCCACGGGCCTATAGACCATCCGCTGTAGCCGTTTACGCCTACGCTTCCCGCGCATGGCGGCGCATCATCCGAAGGAAAAACCCATGCAAGACCCTAAGGCCGATACCCATATCGAAACCGTCCACGTCACCGTCAGCGGCACGGTGCAGGGCGTGGGATACCGTCATGCCACGGTGCGGCGCGCGCACATGCTGGGCGCGACGGGTTGGGTGCAAAACATGCTCGACGGCACGGTGCAGGCGCTGGTGCAGGGCACGCCCGACCAGGTCGATCACATGCTGGAATGGTTGCGGCGCGGACCGCCCGGCGCATCCGTCCAGGAGATCATCACGCGCCGGGAGTACACCGATAAGCGTTACATCCGCTTCGAGCAGCTTTGACGCCGTCGGCCCTAGGCGGCTTGACGTAATCCGACAGGACGAGGACGCCGCCTACGATCGGTTGGCCGGACCTAGTTCGAGCGCACCCAGCGTCCGCCGACCTGGTTGATGACCAGCCCCGACAGGACGCACGCGGCGCCCAGCCATTGCAGGGGCTGCAGCCGTTCGCCGAACGCCATCGACGCGGCCCACAATCCCACCACCGGAACCAGCAGCGAGAACGGCGCGACCTTGGCCGCGGGGTGGCGCGACAGCAGCCGCGTCCACAGGGTATAGGCAAGCAGCGTCGCCAGCACCGCCAGGTAGAGCACCGACAGCGCCTCGCCCCAGCCCATGCCGGTCACCATGCCCACCACCGGCTCCCAGCCGTCGATCAGGATGGCCAGCGCCAGGAAGGGCAGCACCGGGGCGGCGCTGCTCCAGGCGATGAACGCGAACGGGTCGTAGCCGGGCGCCTTGCGGCTGGCCAGCCGCACGATCAGATTCGACACCGCCCACATGAGGGCGGCGCCCAGGGTCAGGACAAAGCCCAGCATCGCCATCTGCCCAGGCCCGTCGCCGCGCCCCCCGGCAATGACCGCCAGCCCCACCGCGGCCACGCCCAGGCCGAGCCAGTGGTGGCGGCGCGCACGCTCGTGCAGGACCGGCGCCGCCAGCAACAGCGTGAAGAAAGCCTGCGTCTGGATGACCAGCGAAGCCATGCCCGCCGGCATGCCGAACTTGAGCGCGGTAAAGAGCAGGCCGAACTGCCCCAGTCCCTGGACCAGGCCATAGGCCGCGACCCACTGCCACGGCAATCGCGGCATGCGCACGAAGAGAATGAGCGGGAAGGCCGCCAGCGCGAATCGCAGCGCGCCCAGCATCATGGGGGACAAGCCCCGCATGCCGACCTTCATGACGACGAAATTCAGGCCCCAGATGACCACCACCGCCAGGGCGCAGAAATAGTCTTTTCGGGAAAGTTGGGTGGTGGACATCGCGCGATTATCGCATCGCCCACCTCAAAACCGGCTGAAATCAGCGCGCGTCCAGCACCCCTGCAAACGCCGCGATCGCGGCGTCGATGTCCTGGTCGCCGATATGACGATGCGTCACGCAGCGCAGCCGCGTGCGACCCCACGGACGCGTCAGCACGCCCCGGGCCTGCAGGGCCGCGACCCACTGTGCGTTGGTCATGCCGGTCTCGCCGGTTTCGACCTGCACGATGTTGGTTTGCGGCACCGTCGCCGACAACGCCGGCGCCAGACCGTTGACGCCGTCGCTCAGGCGCCGCGCCCGCACGTGGTCCTCGCCCAGGCGCGCCGCCATATGCTGCACGCCTTCCAGGCCGGCGGCCGCCATGATGCCCGACTGCCGCTGCGTGCCGCCCAGCATGCGGCGCAGCGTGCGCGCCTTGACCACCACCGGCTGGCTGCCCGCCAGCACCGCCCCCACCGGCGCGCTCAGGCCCTTGGACAGGCACAGCGCCACGGTGTCCGCATGGCGGGTGATGTCGGCGGCCGGCACGCCCAGGGCCACGGCCGCGTTGAACAGGCGCGCGCCGTCCAGGTGCACCGGCACCCCGGCCGCCTGCGCCATGCCATGCACGGCCTGCATGTGATCCAGCGGCAGCACCGTGCCGCCCGCGTTGTTGTGCGACGTCTCCATCGCAACCAGCGACGTCTTGAGCCGGTGCCCGCCGGCCAGCAGCGCCTCTTCGAGACGATTCAGGTCCATCGCGCCGGCGCTGCCGGACACGCCCTGGTAGAACAGGCCCGTGAACGTGGCCGCCCCCCGTTCGGACGTGTACATGTGCGCGGTCGATTCCAGCACCACCTGCTCGCTGCGCTGCGTCTGCGCCAGCACGGCCAGCAGGTTGGCCATCGTGCAGCTCGGCACGAACAGGCCCGCCTCTTTGCCCAGGCTGGCCGCCACGCAGGCTTCCAGCTCGCGCACCGTGGGGTCGCCATCCAGCCCGTCGTCGCCGATCGGGGCCGTGCGCATGCGCTCGTACATCGCCGCGGTGGGATGGGTGACCGTATCGCTGCGCAGGTCGACGACGGAGGGAGGGGGAGGGTCGGCGGGGTTCCGCTGGGTCATGGCTATCAATGCTGCAGAATTTTGGAAAGAAACTGGCGCGTGCGCGGGGCACGCTCCTCGACGTTGCCGAAGAACTGCTCCTTCTGGCAGTCCTCGACGATCTTGCCGCCGTCCATGAAGATCACACGGTCGGCGACGCGGCGCGCAAACCCCATCTCGTGGGTCACCACCATCATCGTCATGCCTTCGCCGGCCAGGTCCGTCATCACGTCCAGCACCTCGTTGACCATCTCGGGGTCCAGGGCCGACGTGGGCTCATCGAACAGCATCACCACCGGATCCATCGACAGCGCGCGGGCAATCGCCACGCGCTGCTGCTGGCCGCCGGACAGTTCGCCGGGGTGCTTGTCCTTGTGCGCCGACAGGCCCACGCGTTCGAGCAGGGCAAGGGCGCGCTGGCGCGCTTCGTCCTTGCCGCGCTTGAGCACCTTGACCTGGCCCAGGCACAGATTCTCGGTCACCGACAGGTGCGGGAACAGCTCGAAGTGCTGGAACACCATGCCGGCCACCGCGCGCAGCTTGGGCAGGTCGGTGCGCGGATCGCCCACCGACACGCCATTGACCACGATCTCGCCTTTCTGGAAGGGCTCCAGGGCATTCACCGTCTTGATCAGCGTCGACTTGCCGGACCCGGACGGACCGCACACCACCACGACCTCGCCGCGGCCCACCGTGGTGCTGCAATCGTCCAGCACCTGGAAATCGCCATACCACTTGCTGACCTGCCGGATCTCGATCATCGGGGGATTGGAAGAACGTTGCATCATTGAACCTGTGGATAACGTGTGAGTCGCCACGCGCGGATCAGCGCAGCACCCGCGTGCGCTTTTCGAGCTGCTTGACCAGACGCGATGCCGTGAAGCAAATCACGAAATACACCACCGCCACGAAGAGATAAAGTTCCACCAGCCGTCCGTCGCGCTGGCCGATCTTGGACGCCGCGCCCAGGAAGTCGGTCAGCGACAGCACGTAGACCAGCGAGGTGTCCTGGAACAGGATGATGACGCGCGTCAGCAGCGCCGGCACCATGTTGCGCAGCGCCTGCGGCAGCACCACGTAGCGCATGCCCTGCCAATGATTCAGCCCCAGCGCCATGCTGGCCGATACCTGGCCGCGCGCGATCGACTGGATGCCGGCGCGCATGATCTCGCAGAAGTACGCGGCCTCGAACAGCGTGAAGGTGATCACCGCCGAGTTGAACGCGCCCACGCGCAAGGGCGTGGGCGACCCCACGATCCACGCGGCGATGTAGGGCATCAGGAAGTAGAACCAGAAGATCACCAGCAGCAGCGGGATCGACCGCATCACGTTCACGTAGATGCCCGCCGGCACCGACAGCAACTTGAACCGCGACAGCCGCATCATTGCCAGCAGCGTGCCCAGCGCCAGCCCCATCACCGCCGCCAGCACGGTCAGCGTCAGCGTGAACGTCATGCCGGTCTGGAACAGATACGGCAGCGCGCCGCGGATGACGTCGAAATCGAATTGGCCCATGTCAGCGCCCCGATCCGGCAGGGGCGCTACGCGACGCCGATCCGATCAGGCCCGGCACCGCGACGCGGCGTTCCAGCGTGCGCATGCCCAGCACGACGATGCCGTTGATGATGAGGTAGATCACCGTCGCGGCGGAAAAGGCCTCGAAGATGTGGAAGCTGAATTCCGCCATGGATCGCGCCTGTCCGGTCAGTTCCAGCAGGCCGATGGTGAGCGCCACCGACGAATACTTGATCGTGCCCATGAACTCCGACGTCAGCGGCGGCAGGACGATGCGGTAGGCCTCGGGCAGGATGACGTAGCGGTAAACCTGCGCCTCGGTCAGCCCGAGCGCGGTGCCGGCCTGGAACTGGCCGCGCGGCAGCGACTGGATGCCCGCCCGCAATTGCTCGGCCACGCGCGCCGATCCATAGAAACCCAGGCACAGCACGGCGGGCAGGAACTGCCCCCACGGCTGCGGCATCTGCTTCATCGCCAGGCCCCAGGCATGCGGCAGCAGCTCCGGCAGGACGAAGTACCAGAGAAACATCTGCACCAGCAGCGGGATGTTGCGAAAGAGCTCCACATAGCTCGTGCCGACGATGTTCATGACGCGCGAACTCGCCGTGCGCATCACGCCCAGGCAAGACCCCAGCAACAGCGAGAAGACCCATGCCGTCAGTGCCAGCGCGAGCGTCCAGCCCACGCCGATCAGGATCGTCTCCAGGAAGGTATGCACGCCGTCTGGCGACATCTCCAGGAATACGCTCCAGCTCCAGTTGTAATTCATGCCCTCGCCCTTGATCGCGACGCCGGCCGAAGCCAGCGTCCTTGCCCGCGTTTCGCGGCGCGGGACGCGCTGCGTCCCGCGCTCGACTGCTTACTCGTAGGCCTTGGGATCGCCCGAGTCGGTCGGATTGGCCAGGGCGCGCTTCAGGGCGTCGCTCATGGGGTACTTCAGGTTGATCTGCTTGGGCGGGATCGGCGAGTTGAAGTACTTGTCGTACAGCGCGGCGACCTTGCCGGTCTTGATGAGGTCCAGCACCGCGTCATCGATGACCTTCTTGAACTTCGGGTCGTCCTTGGGCTGCATGATGCCGTAGGGCGCCATTTCCAGGCCCTTGGTGCCGATCACGAAGGCATCCGGGTTCTTGGACGACGCCACGGCGCCGTAGGCGATGCCGTCATCGTTGGCCGAGCCCGCGGCGCGGCCCGATTCCACCATCAGGATGGTCTCGGCGGTGTCCTTGGTGGGCGCCATGGAAATGCCCAGGTTGCCCTGCGCATTGAGCTGCGAGATCAGCTTGAACGTCTGGCCGCCCGCCTGCGCCGCGATGGTCTTGCCGCGGAACGAGGTCAGGTCGTTGGGGTTCACGCCGCCGTCCTTGCGCGCCACCAGCACCACCTGCGCCACGAAGGTCGTGGGCGCGAAAGACACCAGCTTGTGGCGCGCTTCGTTGTTGGTGGTGTTGCCGCATTCCAGGTCGATGGTGCCGTTGGCCAGCAGCGGGATGCGCGTGGCCGACGTCGTCGGGTTGTAGCGGACCTCGAGCTTGGGCAGCTTCAGCGCCTGCTGCACGTACTTGGCGACTTCCTGGCAGATCTCCACCGTGTAGCCGATCGGCTTCTGGTTGCCGTCCAGGTACGCAAACGGCACCGACGTCTCGGGGTGGCCAAGCGTGATGACGCCGGTCTCCCGGATCTTGTCCAGGCGGCTGGGGGCTTCGGCATGAGCCGTCGCGGCGCCGCCCAGGAGGGCGGTGGCGACGGAGATCGCGGCAAGTGCTTTCATCTGATTCCCTTGGCGCCGTGCATGCGGCGCATGATTATGTTCACGATCGGCGGATCCAGCCTGGCTGAAACCCGCCGCGTCCCGCGATGAGCCCCGCGGCTGGCAAAAAGTATCAACTAGCAGTATGGTTTTATCCAGTTCCAATCAGGAATTCCTCTATACGGATTTGATATGGCTATTCCCCGGATGGGCTTGCGGCACATTGAGGCGTTCCGCGCCGTCATGATGACCGGTTCCATGACGGCAGCGGCCCGGCGAGTGCACACCTCGCAGCCGCACGTTAGCCGCTTAATTGCGCAATTGGAAGCCATCACCCAGTTTCCCTTGTTCGACCGCAATGGCAGCCGCCTGAGCCCCACGCAGGACGGATCGCGCTTCTTCCAGGAGGTGGAAAAGGCCTTCATCGGGCTGGCCGGACTGGAATCGGCCGCCGCCAGCATCCGCTCGTTCAGCGCCAGCCGCCTGAGCGTGGCGGCCATGCCCCGGCTGGCCGGGGGCCTGCTGGCGCGCATCGTCGCGGCCTTCAAGACGGAGTACCCGGACGTCATGGTGGCGATCCACTCCGGCAACGCCAGCACGGTCCACCACTGGATCAGCTCGGGATTCTGCGACACCGGGCTGGCGATGCTCTCGGGGGAGACCCCCGGCATCCAGGTCGAACCCGTCCTCACGATGAGCTGCGTGGCGGTGCTGCCGCGCGGACACCGCCTGACCAAACTGAGAAAGCTCAAGCCGGCCGACTTCGCGGGCGAGCCCTTCGTGGACTTTCCCAGCGGCACGCCGCTGCGCGAGCGCATCGACGCCGTCTTCAAGTCCGCCAAGGTCGAGCGCCGCACCGTGGCCGAAGCCGGGCTGGGTTCGTCAGTCTGCGGGCTGGTGGGCGCGGGCCTGGGCGTGGCGCTGATCAACCCGCTGGCCGCGCGCGAGGAATACGAGGCCAACGGCGTCGAGGTCCGGCCGTTCAGCCCGGCGGTGCCGGTCACGGTGGCGCTGCTGTATCCGCCGTACCACACGCGTACGCGCCTGGTCAGCGTCTTCTCGCGCTACGCGCACCAGCTCATGCTGGAAGAGATGGGGGATTTGAAGGCGCGCCCGCCGCGGTAGACCGCCGCGGCGCGCTTCGCAAAACAAAAGGCCAGCCCGATGGGCTGGCCTTTGCGGTGCACACGGCTTGCGATCAAGCGTCGATATTGCCTGCCGACAGCGCGTGCGTTTCGATGAAGTTGCGGCGCGGTTCCACGTCGTCGCCCATCAGCGTCGTGAAGACCTCGTCGGCCGCGATGGCGTCCTCGATCTGCACGCGCAGCAGGCGGCGCACCTTCGGGTCCATCGTGGTTTCCCACAGCTGGTCCGGGTTCATTTCGCCCAGGCCCTTGTAGCGCTGCTTGGAAATGCTGCGTTCGGCTTCGCTGCGCAGCCATTGCATGGCCTCGCGGAAGTCGGACACCGGCTGTTCCTTGCGCTTGTCGCCTTCGCCGCGGGCCACCAGCGACCCCGAGCCGACCTTGCCCGAGAAGCTCTTGGCCGCCTTGGCCAGGATGGCGTAGTCCGAGCCATTCACGAAGTCCGCGTCGATGATGCTGACGCGCACGTTGCCATGGTGCATGCGCTGCACGGACAGGCGATGGCGCTCGGTGGTCTCGTCGAACTGCGGAACGACTTCGACGCCGTTGCCGCTGATCGGATCGCGCATGGCGTCGGTGAGGCGGCGCGCGGACTCGGCGGCGGTCTCGGCCGTTTCCAGGTTGATCTCGACGCCTTCGGCCATGGCCGACAGGGCAGCCACGTCGAACACGCGCGACAGGCGGGCAATCACGCCATCAGCCGCCACGTACTGGCGGGCCAGGTCGTTGAGTTCTTCGCCGCGGATGATGTTGCCGCCCGAGATGATCTCGGCGTCTTTCAGGGCCAGCGACAGCATGAACTGCGCTTCTTCCTGGTCATCCTTCAGGTAGCGCTCTTCGCGGCCGACCTTGACCTTGTAGAGCGGCGGCTGGGCGATGTACACGTAGCCGCGCTGCACCAGCTCGGGCATCTGGCGGTACAGCAGCGTCAGCAGCAGGGTGCGGATGTGCGCGCCGTCGACGTCCGCGTCGGTCATGATGATGAGGCGGTGGTAGCGCAGCTTTTCCACGTTGAAATCCGGGCCGATGCTGGTGCCCAGCGCCGTGATCAGCGTGGCGATCTGCTCGCTGGCGATCAGGCGGTCAAAGCGCGCCTTCTCGACGTTCAGCACCTTGCCGCGCAGCGGCAGAATGGCCTGGAACTTGCGGTCGCGGCCCTGCTTGGCCGAGCCGCCTGCCGAGTCGCCCTCGACGATGTACAGCTCGCACAGGGCCGGATCCTTTTCCTGGCAGTCCGCCAGCTTGCCGGGCAGGCCGGCGCCTTCCAGCACGCTCTTGCGGCGCGTCATTTCGCGCGCCTTGCGCGCGGCTTCGCGGGCACGGGCGGCTTCGACGATCTTGTTGCACAGGGCCTTGGCGTCGTTGGGATGTTCGAGCAGCCAGGTTTCCAGCGTGCGGGCCACGGCCTCTTCGACGGCCGGACGCACTTCGCTGGACACCAGCTTGTCCTTGGTCTGGCTGCTGAACTTGGGCTCGGGCACCTTCACCGACAGCACGCAGGCCAGGCCTTCGCGCATGTCGTCGCCGGACGTCTCGACCTTGGCCTTCTTGGCCAGTTCGTTGTCCGTGATGTACTTGTTGATGATGCGCGTCATCGCGGCGCGCAGGCCGGTCAGGTGCGAACCGCCGTCACGCTGCGGGATGTTGTTGGTGAAGCACAGCACGCTTTCGCTGTAGCTGTCGTTCCACTGCATCGCCACTTCCACGCCCACCGACACGCCGCCGGCCGAGGACTCGGTGGACACCGAGAACACGTTCGGGTGCAGCACGGTCTTGGCGCGGTTGATGTATTCGACAAAGCCCTTCACGCCGCCCGAGAAGGCAAAGTTCTCTTCCTTGCCCTGGCGCTGGTCGATCAGGCGGATCTTGACGCCGTTGTTCAGGAACGAGAGCTCGCGCAGGCGCTTGGAGAGGATCTCGTAGTGGTATTCGATGTTGTTGAAGATGATCGGGTCGGCCAGGAAGCGCACTTCGGTGCCGCGCTTGTCGGTCGTGCCGGTCACGGCCAGGGGCGCGACGCGCTCGCCCTGGCGGAATTCCATCTGGTGCACCTGGCCGTTGCGGCGGATGGTCAGCCGCAGCCATTCGGACAGCGCGTTCACGCAGGACACGCCCACGCCGTGCAGGCCGCCGGACACCTTGTACGAGTTCTGGTCGAACTTGCCGCCCGCATGCAGTTCGGTCATGACGATTTCCGCCGCGCTGCGGTGGAATTCGTCGTCCTTGTGGATATCGGTGGGGATACCGCGGCCGTTGTCCGTGACCGAAATGGAATTGTCGGTGTGGATGGTGACGACGATGTCGTCGCAGTAGCCGGCCAGGGCTTCGTCGATGGCGTTATCGACAACTTCGAACACCATGTGGTGCAAACCCGTGCCGTCGGACGTGTCGCCGATGTACATGCCGGGGCGCTTGCGCACGGCCTCCAGCCCCTTGAGCATCTTGATCGAGTCAGCGCCGTAGCCGCTGGTCTCGGGAGTGGTGTTCTGCTGATCTGACATGTCTGTATCGATAACGCTTTAAAGAACGGCCTTGCGGCCGGACCGCCCGCGAACCGTCCGGTCCGCAAGCGGCACAAACCCACGAGTGGGGAGCGGATCAGATCCGCATGGGCATGACGACGTACTTGAACTGGTCGTCTTCGGGCAGCGTGATGAGCGCCGACGCATTGGCGTCGGGCATCACCGACCACTGGATGTTGTCGACCTTCACGTTGGACAGCACGTCGAGCAGGTAGCCGACGTTAAAGCCCACGTCCAGCGCTTCATGGCTGTAGTCGATGTCGATTTCTTCCTGCGCCTCTTCCTGCTCGGCGTTGGAAGACGAGATCTTCATCTGGTTCTGCGCCAGTTGCAGGCGCACGCCCTTGAACTTGTCAGTGGTCAGGATGGCGGCGCGCTGCAGGCTGCCCTGGAGCGCTTCGCGGCCGACCAGGAAGTGGCGCGTGTAGTTCGTGGGAATCACGCGCGTGAAATCGGGGAACTTGCCTTCGACCAGCTTGGACACCAGCTCGACGTCGCCGAAACGGAAACGGATCTGGCCCGGCGCCACGTCGATGGAGACGGTCTCGTCGGAGTCTTCCAGCAGGCGCTGCATTTCCAGCACGGTCTTGCGCGGCACGATGACTTCGTGGCGCTCGGCGATGCCGTCGGCTTCGGTGGAGCAGTGCGCCAGACGGTGGCCATCGGTGGCGACGGCGCGCACGCGGCCCGGTTCGAACACCAGCAGCATGCCGTTCAGGTAGTAGCGGATGTCCTGCTGGGCCATGGCGAAATGCACCATGTTGAAGAGGTGACGCAGGGTGCGCTGCGGCATGGTCAGCGAGACGTCCCACTGCTCGGGCTGAGCGACGGTGGGGAACTCGCTGGCGGCCAGCGTCTGCAGCGCAAAGCGGCTCTTGGCGGATTGCACCGACAGCTTGTTGCTTGCCAGGGCCAGGCGCACGTCGCCCGTGTCAGGCAGCGCCTTCAGGATGTCCAGCAGCTTGCGCGCGGCCACCGTGGTGGACTCGTTGTCCTGGCCGACGCCAAAGTCGGCGTGCGTGGTGATCTGCACTTCCAGGTCGGTCGCAATGAAGGCAACCTTGTTGCCTTCCTTGCGCATCAGGATGTTCGCAAGAATGGGCAGGGTATGGCGTCTTTCGACGATGCCCGCCACAGTCGACAGCGGTTTCAGCAATGCATCGCGTGTGGTTTGTACGAGTTGCATGTTCATCCTTTTAGAGTTTGTTCCAACACGTGCAGGGTATGGTTGAGCTCCGCTTGCTTGGCGCGGGCATCGGAAATCTTGCGAACGGCGTGCAGCACCGTGGTGTGATCACGGCCGCCGAATAAATCGCCGATTTCCGGCAGGCTTTTCTGGGTCAGCTCCTTGGCCAGGTACATCGCGACCTGGCGCGGCAAGGCGATATTGGCCGGCCGGCGTTTCGAATACATGTCCGCGACCTTGATCTTGTAGAAGTCCGCGACCGTCTTCTGGATGTTTTCCACGGTGATCTGTCCGTTGGACACCGACAAGAGGTCCTTCAGCGCTTCCTTGCAGACATCCACCGTCAGCACGTCGCGGCCATGGAAGCGCGCGTAGGCCAGGACCTTGCGCAGCGCGCCTTCCAGTTCGCGCACGTTGCTGCGCAGGTGCTTGGCGATGAAGAACGCCACTTCCTCGGGCATGGGCACGCCTTCGGATTCGGCCTTGCGCAGCAGGATCGCCACACGCATCTCCAGCTCCGGCGGCTCGATGGCCACCGTCAGGCCGGAGTCGAAACGCGAGATCAGGCGGCTGTCGATGCCCGACAGTTCCTTCGGGTACGTATCGCTGGTGATGATGATCTGCTTGCGCTGCGCGACCATCGCCTCGAACGCATAGAAGAATTCTTCCTGCGTGCGGTTCTTGCCGGAGAAGAACTGGATGTCGTCGATCAGCAGCAGGTCCAGCGAATGGTAGTAGCGCTTGAAATCGTCGAATGCCTTGCGCTGGTACGCCTTGACCACGTCGGACACGTATTGGTCGGCATGCACGTAACGCACGCGCACCCCGGTGCCCGCCGCGACCATGGCGTTGCCGATGGCGTGAATCAGGTGGGTCTTGCCCAGGCCCACGCCCCCGTACAGGAACAACGGGTTGTACGAGGTGCCCGGGTTCTCGGCCACCTGCAGCGCCGCGGCGCGCGCGAGCTGGTTGGCCTTGCCGGTCACGAAGTTCTCGAACGTGAGGTCGGTATTCAGGCGCGAACGCTCGTACACGATGTTGGCGGCATCCGCATTCACGGCCTGCGCCGCGACGGTCGTCGCCGGCGGGGGCGGAGCGGTCGTCACCGTGACGTTCACGGGCGGCGCTGCGCCCGAGGGCGGTGCGGCGGACAGGTGCGTGGGCTGGGGCTGCTGCGATCGCACGGGCGCGACCGGCATGCGGGGCGCGGCGCCGTGGGAGGGCAGCTCGAACAGCACCTGGACCGGACGCTTGAACCACTCCGCGGCCAACGCTTCGATCTGGTGGGAAAAGTTCTTGCGCACCCAGTCCAGCTTGAAGCGGTTGGGCGCGGCAACACGCAGCACCGCCTGCGTTTCGTCGTACGCAAGCGGGACCAGCGGTCGTATCCACGCGCTGATTTGTTGGGGGGGGAGTTCCTGCTCAAGACGACTGACGCAGGTCTGCCAGAATTCTTTCATGTCGCTCTTATTCAAACCTCGATTCTACCTTGCCTGGGCTGGGGTTATCCACAGGGAGGGCCATGAGTGTCTACGAGGCCCGGGCTTAACTGTTTGACAAGACAGGGAAAACTTGCTGAAATGGTGGGCTTTTCCGAATTCTGTCTGTCAGAAGGTTTCGCAGAAAGCTGACCCGGACCCGCTCCTACACGAGCAATCTGTCCGGTTTTTAGCTTTGCTGAATAGGTCGCCCGGTGAGAAATCTCCGGTACAGAGCCCCGTCTACAAGTTGTTTTCGCACTGGTTGCAAAACCCGTTGCAAAAATGCTTGCCAGATACCCGCTTCTGCTTGGTGCGACCTGGAACCCTCCGGGCAGGTCCCTTCTGACTTTGTTCTTTTTGTGGATCGTCCATGAAACGTACCTACCAACCTTCCGTTACCCGCCGCAAGCGCACCCATGGCTTTCGCGTGCGCATGAAAACCCGCGCTGGCCGCGCCATCCTGAGCGCCCGTCGCGCCAAGGGCCGCAAGCGTCTGGCCGTCTAAGGCCTGTTTTCCGGTTTTCCGGAAACCTGACCCCTGCACGGACCGGCCATATTGCAAGACCTCTCGCAATCCTGTTCCGGTTCCGGGCAACCGCCTGACCCGCAGTCCATGCCGCGCTCCACGCTTCCGCCGGAGGCGCGGCTGCATCGCCCCTCCGAGTTTGCCGCCGCCCTCAAAGGCCGGCGTCTGGCCCGAGGGGCATTCTTCATTGTGAGCTCGGCTCCCAATGATCTGCCTGTCGGCCAGGATGCCTGTGCCCGCCTCGGACTGGTGATCGCCAAGCGGTTCGCCGCCCATGCCAGTACGCGCAACGCCTTGAAGCGGGTCATACGCGAAGCTTTCCGCCATCGGCGCCTGGCGCTGCCGGCAAGAGATTACGTCGTGCGCCTGCATAGCAAGGTCGCTCCCGCCACGCTCACCGCGCTGAAACGCGCGGCCAGAGCCGAAGTGGACGCTCACTTTGAGCGGATCGCGCGATGATCAAGACGCTCCTCATTGCCCCGATCCGGTTCTACAGGTTTTTCCTGAGTCCCTGGATCGGCCGGCAGTGCCGCTTTACTCCGACCTGCTCGGCGTACGCGATCGAAGCGATCGAGCGCCACGGTGCATGGCGCGGCTTCTGGATGGGGGTCCGGCGTATCGGCCGCTGTCATCCGTGGTCGCCCGGCGGGTGGGATCCGGTTCCGCCGGCCAAGGGAACCAATGACGCCCGGTGCTGCTCCCACAGCCACCGCATCGAGCACGATTGACGCTAAACTGGCGGGCTTTGCTGGCCCGTATTCACTTCAGTAGGCACCATGGATATCCGACGAACCGTCCTCTGGATGATTTTTTCCTTTTCGCTGTTGCTCCTTTGGAACAACTGGCAAATCCATAACGGCAAGCCGTCGCTGTTCGGGGCGCCCACGCCCACGGCCAGCACGAGCGAAACGCCGGCTGGCGCAAACAACAACGCGACGCCCTCGGTGCCCAGCGCCCCGTCTGCCGCCGCTGCCCCGGCCTCCACGGTGCCAGGCGCCGCGACGCCCGTGCCCGCGCGCTCCGAGGAAGTCGTCATCACGACCGACGTGCTGCGCCTGACCTTCGACACGATGGGCGCGCAGCTCGTGCGCGCCGAGCTGCTGAAGTATCCCGCCACCGGCCAGCCCGACAAACCCACGGTCCTGCTGGACCGCTCGGCCGGCCTGAACTACGTGGTGCAGACCGGCGTGGTCGGCGCGCCCAGCGGCCAGAGCTTCCCGACGCACCAGACGCCGTTCCGCCTGGTGTCGCAAGAACGCGAACTGACCGGCGACAACCTGGTCGTCACGTTCGAAGGCGAATCGGGCGGCGTCAAGGTCACCAAGACCTTCACCCTGCACCGCGGCCGCTATGACATCGACGTTCGCCATGACCTGACCAACGTCGGCGCCGCCCCGGTGTCGCCGTCGCTGTACCTGCAGATCGAACGCGACGGCAACGACCCGGCCGACACGTCGAGCTTCTATCACACGTTCACCGGCTTTGCCGTCTACTCGGAACAGGACAAGTTCCAGAAGAGCACGTTCAGCGACATCGAAAAGCACAAGGCCACCTACGTCAAGCAGGCGGACAACGGCTGGATCGCCGTGGTCCAGCACTACTTCGCCACGGCCTGGGTGCCCCCGCAAGGCAAGCCGCGCACCAACGAACTGCTCGAAGTGCAGAAGAACCTGTACGCCGGCCGCAGCATCGAAGCCGTCGGCGAGATCGCTCCGGGCTCCGCCGCGCGCGTCGATTCCCACCTGTGGGTC
Organism: Achromobacter sp. MFA1 R4; assembly: GCF_900156745.1. Lineage (NCBI taxonomy): Bacteria > Pseudomonadati > Pseudomonadota > Betaproteobacteria > Burkholderiales > Alcaligenaceae > Achromobacter > Achromobacter sp. MFA1 R4. Next base: position 2,067,314 of record NZ_LT707065.1, read on the forward strand.
GGCCCGCAGGACCAGAAGGCCATGGCGGCACTCGCCCCCGGCCTGGAGCTGGTGGTCGACTACGGCTGGCTGACCATCATCGCCAAGCCGCTGTTCACCCTGATGACCTGGCTGCATTCCATCCTGGGCAACTGGGGTTGGACGATCGTGGCGCTGACCGTGCTGATCAAGGCCGTGTTCTACCCCCTGGCCGCCGCCAGCTACCGCTCCATGGCCCGCATGAAGCAGGTCGCTCCGCGCCTGCAGGCCCTGAAGGAAAAGTACGGCGACGACAAGCAGAAGCTCAACGCGGCCATGATGGAGATGTACCGCACCGAGAAGATCAATCCGCTGGGCGGCTGCCTGCCCATGGTGGTGCAGATCCCGGTGTTCATCTCGCTGTACTGGGTGCTGCTGGCCAGCGTCGAAATGCGCGGCGCGCCCTGGATCCTGTGGGTCCATGACCTGTCGGTCCGCGATCCGTTCTTCATCCTGCCCGCCATCATGATGGCGACCATGTTCCTGCAGATCAAACTGAACCCGACGCCGCCGGATCCCATCCAGGCCAAGGTCATGATGATCATGCCGCTGGTGTTCGGCGGGATGATGTTCTTCTTCCCGGCCGGCCTGGTGCTGTACTGGTGCGTCAACAACATCCTGTCGATCGCACAGCAGTGGTCCATCACCCGCGCCATCGAACGCAAGGCGCAAGCCGCGGCCAATCGCTGATCGCGCCGCGTCTCGCACCGAAAAAACCGGCCTCAGGGCCGGTTTTTTTTGCCTGCGCAACAAACAAGGCGAAGGGGCGACTCAGCATTTTTCATACCTGGGCCCACATCCCATAGAAATTATCAATCGCTAAACCAAGATCAATCAACTTCCCACAGTCGCCCTGGCCCCCTATGATGGGTTCGAGTTTGCCGTCTGGCGGCCCTGTCGCCCGGCTTTTGCTGCAACGCCGCGTGGCCCTCCAGCGGCCCGCGCCATCCAGATTGACTTAGGGAGTGAGCCATGACCGACAAGAAGCCTCTGACCACCGCCTCGGGCGCGCCGGTGCCAGACAACAACAACACGCTGACCGCGGGTCCCCGTGGCCCCGCGTTGCTGGAAGACTTCTGGCTGATTGAAAAGCTTGCCCATTTCGACCGCGAACGCATCCCCGAACGCGTCGTCCATGCCAAGGGCTCCGGCGCCTATGGCACCTTTACCGTCACGCACGACATCACCCGCTACACCCGCGCCAACCTGTTTTCCCAGGTCGGCAAACAGACGCCGCTCTTCCTGCGCTTTTCGACCGTGGCCGGCGAGCGCGGCGCGGCGGACGCCGAACGCGACGTGCGCGGCTTTGCCATCAAGTTCTACACCGAGGAAGGGAACTGGGATCTGGTGGGCAACAACACGCCCGTCTTCTTCATCCGCGACCCGCTGAAGTTCCCCGACTTCATCCACACCCAGAAGCGCGATCCCAAGACCAATCTGCGCAACGCCACCGCGGCGTGGGATTTCTGGTCCCTCAACCCGGAATCGCTGCATCAGGTCACCACGCTGATGAGCGATCGCGGCATCCCCGCCAACCTGCGCCAGCAGCACGGGTTCGGGTCGCACACGTTCAGCTTCATCAACGCCAGCAACGAACGCTTCTACGTGAAATTCCACTTCAAGTCGCAGCAGGGCATCGCCTGTCTGACGGACGAGGAAGCCGCGCAGGTGGTGGCGCACGACCGCGAAAGCTCGCAGCGCGACCTGTTCGACAATATCGAGCAGGGCAACTTCCCGAAGTGGACGCTGAAGGTGCAGATCATGCCCGAGGCCGAAGCCGCCACCTACCACATCAACCCGTTCGACCTGACCAAGGTATGGCCCCATGGCGACTATCCGCTGATCGAGGTCGGCGTGCTGGAGCTGAACCGCAATCCCGAGAACTACTTCGCGGAGGTCGAGCAGGCAGCCTTCACGCCGGCGAACGTGGTGCCCGGCATCGGCTTTTCTCCCGACAAGATGCTGCAGGGCCGCCTCTTTTCCTACGGCGACACGCATCGCTATCGCCTGGGCATCAACCACCACCAGATTCCCGTGAACGCGCCCAAATGCCCGTTCCACAGTTTCCATCGCGATGGGGCGGGCCGGGTGGACGGCAATGCCGGCGCCACGATCAACTACGAGCCCAACAGCGCGGGCGAGTGGAAGGAAACGCCCTCGGCGGCCGAACCGCCGCTCGCGCTGGACGGCCAGGCCGCCGCGCGCTGGAACCATCGCGTCGACGATGACTACTACTCGCAACCGGGCGACCTGTTCCGACTGATGACGCCGGCCCAGCAGGAGCAGCTGTTCGGCAACATCGGCCGCCACATGGCCGGCGTGCCCGAAGCGATCCAGCGCCGTCAGCTGGAACACTTCCGCAAAGCCGATCCGGCTTATGCCGAAGGCGTCGCCAAGGCGCTGGGCCTGAAGCTGTAATCGTCGGCAGGCAGGCATGAACAAGGGGAGGCATGGATGCCTCCCCTTTTTTATCCACAGCGCCGGACCCTCAGCCGTTCCCGCGTATCGAATCCCCGGTTTTCCACAGGCGGGCCGCCGCGCTCGGCATTGCGAACGTCAACACAGCCCTGATGGGCCGCGAATTCCCGTCATTCACCGGCCTTGGATGCGATCAGCACCTTATCCACAGCCCGCCAAAACGGGGCGCTATCGCCGTTATCCACAGGGCTGGCGGCGCACAGGCGTTTCAACCGCCGCGCGACGCGGCGGCGCCGTCAAAGCCATCGACGATGCCGGGCTGCTGCGCGATGGGAACGTGCCCGTCCGCCATGGCAGGAGTGGGTGAGGCCAGTGCAAGCACAGCAAGTATCAGCGCCAGGCCGGCGCCCGTCGCGGTCTGGACCAGCCGATCCCGTCGCGTGGAGGACAAACGCATGGCGCTCCTTGTGGATAAGTGGACGGGGCGCGATGGGCCAGCAGGCAATTCGATCAATGCGCCGGGGCCGGTCTCGCGCTGCGGGTGCGCCACCGCCTGGATTCGTGGGGCGGCGTACGTTGCGCGCCGCGAGGCATTGCTCTGGGACATCGATCGCTCCAATTCGCCGTGCGGCATCGCAGGGATAGTCGATTATGGAAAGCGCGTCCGGTATCTCAAACGAAGTTATGGGTGTTTGATCAGAGCTTCACGTCATATGGCAAAAAGCCGCGGGACGCGCCCGCGGCTTCAGGTTGAACCGCATATAAGCAAATAGCGTATCGGTCCTTACCGGGCCGGCATGAACGCTTCCACCAGCTTCACCCAGTACGTCGCCCCCACCGGCAGCAGCGCATCGTTGAAGTCGTAGTTGGGATTGTGGAGCTGGCACGGACCCATGCCGTGATAGGTCTCCATGCGATGGTCCCCGTCGCCGTTGCCCAGGAACAGGTACGCGCCCGGAATGGCTTCCAGGAAGAACGAAAAGTCCTCGGCGCCCATGAAGGGCGGCATGTCGCGCAGCACGTTCTCGGCGCCGAACGTGTCTTCGGCCACCTTGGCCGCGAAGGCCGTTTCTTTTTCCCAGTTCACCAGCGGCGGATACGCGCGCACGAAATCCAGCTCGCCCGTACCGCCATACACCTGCGGCAAGGTGGTGGCGATGCGCCGCATGTCGGCCTCGATCTTGTCCAGCGTCTCGACCGAATAGGTGCGCACCGTGCCGCGCAGCACGGCTTCGCCAGGTATCACGTTGTAGGCGTCGCCCGCGTGGATCTGCGTGATGGACAGCACCGCCTGCTCCAGCGGATTCTTGCTGCGCGAAATAACCGTCTGCAGCGCGTGCACCATGTCCGCGGCGACGATGATCGGGTCCACCGACGCATGCGGCTGCGCCGCGTGGCCGCCGACGCCCTTGATCACGATGTCCCAGCGATTGCTCGAGGCCATGGTCGGACCGGACCGGAACCCGAACTGGTTGACCGGCATGCCAGGCATGTTGTGGATGCCGAACACGGCATCGCACGGAAATTTATCGAACAGTCCGTCCTGCATCATGGCGCGCGCGCCGGCGTTGCCGCCTTCTTCAGCGGGCTGGAAGATGAACACGATCGTGCCGTCGAAATTGCGATGCGTGGACAGGTACTGCGCCGCGCCCAGCAACATCGTCGTATGCCCATCGTGGCCGCAGCCGTGCATGCGGCCGCTGATGGTGGACTTGTGGGCAAACCGATTGTGCTCCGGCATGGGCAGCGCATCCATGTCCGCACGCAGGCCGATGGTCTTGCCGCCGCTGCCGGCGCGCAAAATACCCACCACACCGGTTTTCCCCAGCCCCGTGTGGACTTCCAGTCCCCAACTGCGCAGGCGCTCGGCCACCAGGTTGGACGTGCGCGTCTCCTGGAACGCCAGTTCCGGATGCGCATGGATATCGCGTCGCAGGGCGGTCAGGTCCCCGTGCACGCGTTCGATTTCGGCAATGGTTTTCATGGCTGTGGATAAGCGGTGTGGGTTGAGGGATGGCGCACGCGCAAACGGCTTGCTGCTGCGGGAATTCTCGCGCCGCCCGGCGTGCCGCGTCCAGCCCTTTTTCGGCGCAGGTCAGGCGGCATCGTTCAGATGGCAGGCGCTGTACTGGTCTGGCGCGACCTCCCGCAGCAGCGGGCGTTCCGTCTTGCAGCGCGGCATCGCGTGGGGACATCTGGGGTGAAACGCGCACCCCGTGGGCGGATCCAGCGGCGAGGGCAGCTCGCCCTTGATGGGCTGGTACGTGCGGCGTCCCGGGACCAGCGTGGGCAGCTCCTTGAGCAGCGCCTGGGTGTAGGGATGATTGGCGCGCGTGAATACCGTGTCGGTGTCGGCCAGCTCCACGATGCGCCCCAGATACATGATCGCCACGCGATCCGAAATGTGGCTCACCACGCTCAGGTTATGGCTGATGAACAGATAGGTCAGGTCCAGGTCTGCGCGCAGGCGCTCAAACAGGTTCAGCACCTGCGCCTGGATCGACACGTCCAGCGCCGCCACGGCCTCGTCGCAGACGATCACCGAGGGCCTGAGCGCCAGGGCCCGCGCAATGCCGATGCGCTGGCGTTGGCCCCCCGAGAATTGATGCGGATAACGCTGTGCAAAACTCGGATCCAGCCCGACCTGGCGCATCAGGCCGGCCACGTACTCGGTCTTGTCGCGTGAACGGATCAGACCGTGCGCCGCGGGCGCTTCACCGATGATGTCGCGCACACGCATGCGCGGGTTCAGCGACGCATACGGATCCTGAAAGATCATCTGCACGCCCAGTTCGTAGGCGCGTCGCGCGGGGCCCTTCATGGCGTGCACGGGCGCGCCCTGGTAGTGCACCTCCCCCGAGGTGGGCGGCAGGATGCCCGACACGACGCGGCCCAGCGTGGATTTTCCACAGCCCGACTCGCCGACGATGCCGATCACTTCGCCGGGCCTGACCGCCAGGTCCACGCCGGCCACGGCATGCACGACCTGCGTCTTCAGGCCCGCGCCCAGCAGGTTCGCGATGCGGCCCGCCAGATCCACCGGCTGTACGAAGCGAAGTTCGACCTCGCGCAAGTCGAGGATGGGAGTGGCGTTGCGCTGTGCGACGTTCATATCGTGTCCGGTCCTGCATGCCAGCAGCGCACCCATTGCGCCGGGCGGACTTCCACCGGCTGCGGCTCGACCAGACAGGCGTCCGTCGCGCGCGGACAGCGTCCGCGAAATGCACAGCCTTGCGGCAGGTTCAGCAGCGACGGCGTCATGCCCGGAATCGGCACGAGCGGCTTGCCGCGGGACTGCGGCGTGGGAATGGAAGCGATCAGCCCGTGCGTATAGGGATGCATCGGATGGCTGATGACGGCCTCGGTGCTTCCCGTCTCCACGATGCGTCCCGCGTACATCACCGACACGCGGTCAGCCAGGCCCGCGACGACCGCCAGGTCGTGCGTGATCCAGATCAGGCCAGTGCCGGTCTCGCGGCAGAGCTTTTGCACCTCGAACAGGATCTGGCCCTGTATCGTGACGTCCAGCGCGGTCGTGGGCTCATCGGCCACGATGAGACGCGGCGAATTCAGCAGCGCGATGGCGATCGCCACACGCTGGCGCATGCCGCCCGACAACTGATGCGGATAGGTCCGCAGGCGCTCCTCGGGCGACGGAATCCCCACCATGGCCAGCGTCTGCAGCGCGCGCTGGCGCGCCTGTTCGCGCGTTGCCTTGCCATGCGCCTGCACCGCTTCGATCATCTGGGTATCCACGCGCAGCACGGGATTGAGCGTCATCATCGGGTCCTGGAAGATCATCGCGATCTCCTGCCCCCGCAACTGGCGCCAGCGCGCGGGCGACGCCGCGCGCAGGTCCTCGCCATTGAGCAGCAACTGGCCCTCGACAATGCGCCCCGGCTCGTCCAGCAAGCCCATCAATGAAAAGCCCGTGATGCTTTTGCCCGACCCGGACTCGCCCACCAGGCCCAGGATTTCGCCTTCGGCCAGCGTCAGGTCCACGCCATCGACGGCCTTCACCACGCCGTTGCGCGTGAAGAAATGCGTCTTCAGCCCATGCACTTCTAGGATAGGCCGGGCAGCGGTCTGCGGGTGTTGTGCCATCTGTGCCTGCATCGCTCGTCCTCAGTTCGCGTGCCGCGGATTGAGCACATCGCGCAGGTGATCGCCCACCAGGTTGATGGCCACGATCGCCAGCGCCAGCGCGATGCCGGGAAAGAACGAAATCCAGTACTGGCCGGACAACAGATACTCGAAGCCGTTATAGATCAGCATGCCCAAGGACGGCTCGGTCACCGGCACGCCGACGCCCAGAAACGACAGGGTCGCTTCCAGCGCGATCGCGTGCGCCAGGTCGATGGTGGCGATCACGATGAGCGGCGGCATGCAGTTGGGCAGCACATGGCGAAACAGCACGCGCGACCACGACAGCGACATGCAGCGTGCCGCCTCGACATATTCCTTGCCGCGCTCGACCAGCGCGGCGCCCCGCGCCGCGCGCGCGAAATAGGCCCACTGCACGACGATGAGCGCGATGATCACCTTATCCACACCCTTGCCCAGGATGGCCAGCAGCATCAGCGCCACCAGGATCGCCGGGAACGACAACTGGATATCCACAACCCGCATCAGCAGGGCGTCGATTCGCCCGCCGAAATACGCGGCGATCAGCCCGACGGTGGCGCCGATGCCGAAGGCCGCCAGCACCGACACGGTCGCCACCATGAGGCTGGTGCGCATGCCGTAGAGAATCGCGGAAAAGAGGTCGCGCGCCTGCCCGTCGGTTCCCAGTAAGTAGCGCATCGAACCGTCGCCGCTTTCGCTGCCCGGCTTGAGCTTCGAATCCATGATGTCCAGGCTGGCCAGGTCATAGGGATTCTGCGGCGCGATCCAGGGCGCCAGCACCGCCGCCCCCACGATCACGACCAGCATCACCAGGCCCAGCGTGGCCAGTTTGCTGGCAAAGAAATCCGCGACGAACCGCCGCCAGGGCGATTGCTCCTTGGTGGGGGTCGGGGAGGGCGTCGGGGCGACGGCGGCGGGCGTATTCATCGGCGGCTATCCAGGCGTACGCGGGGGTCCAGCACCGTGTAGATGATGTCCACCACCAGATTCAACATGACCAGGAAAAAAACAATCAGCAGCAGGTACGCCACCACCACCGGGCGATCCAGGTTGATGATGGAATCGATCAGCAGCTTGCCCATGCCCGGCCACGAAAACACGGTTTCCGTCACGACGGCGAACGCCATCACCTGGCCGAATTCCAGGCCCGCCACCGTCACCACCGGAATCAGGATGTTCTTGAGCAGGTGCACGCCCAGCACCCTTTTTTCGGACAGGCCCTTGGCCCGCGCGAACTTGATGTAGTCCATGGGCAGGGCTTCGCGCGTGGCCGCGCGCGTCACCCGGATGATCATCGCGCACTTGGCGAAGGCGATGGTGGCGGCAGGCAGGGCCAAGCTCAGCCAGCCGTCGAACGTCAGCACGCTCAGCTGCAGCGAACCGATGCTGACGGTGTCGCCGCGCCCCCCCGCCGGCACCCAGCCCAGCATGACCGCAAACACCATGATGAGCATCAGGCCGACCCAGAAATTAGGCAGCGAGAACCCCAGTACGGAACCGGTCATGATCGCGCGCGACCCCACCGCCGCGGGCTTGAGGCCCGCCAGGATGCCCAGCGGCACGCCGATCAGCACCGACAGCAGCATCGCCACGCAGGCCAGCTCCACCGTGGCCGGCATGCGCTCCAGGATGAGGTGCATGGCCGGCTCGCCGGTCAGGAAGCTGTTGCCAAAATCGCCGCGCACCGCCTGGCTCATGAAGATCAGGTATTGCCGCCACAAGGGCTGGTCCAGCCCCAGCGACGCGCTGATCGCGGCGCGCTGCGCCTCGGTGGCTTCCGGGCTGGCCAGCATCGAGACCGGATCGCCCACCATGTAGATGCCGGCAAAGACCAGCGCCGACATGACGAGCATGACGACGATGGTCTGCAGCAGCCTTCTGACGATAGTTGCAAGCACGAGATATCGCCCGCTGCGCGCTTACTTTTTCAGCGTTGCGTTCTGCGCCAGCGTGACCTGGTCCGGACGGCCCTGGTAACGGATGTCGTTCTTCATGGCCCACACCGACAGTTCGAAATGCACCGGCAGCATCGCAAAGTCGTCCATGGCGATATTGCTGGCCGTCGCCAGCAGCTCGGCGCGCTTGGCGTCGTCCATCGTGGACGAGGCCTGCTTCACCAGTTCGTCCATCTTGGGATTGGAATAGCGGCTGCGGTTGGTGGTGCCCTGGCCGGCTTCGGGATTGCGGGTCATCAGCAACGACGTCAGCGCATTGGACATTTCGCCGCTGGTCACCGACCAGCCCGCCAGATACGCCGAGAACGCGTAACTGTCGCGGTTCTTGAAGAACACCGGGGGCGCCATCGCGTCCACGCTGGTCTTCACGCCGATGCGCGTCCACATCGAAGCGATGGCCTGCGCCACCTTCGAATCATTCACATAACGGCCGGAAGGCGAGCCCAGCGTGATCGAGAACCCGTTGGGGTAACCGGCTTCCTTGAGCAGTGCCTTGGCCTTTTCGACGTCAGCCTTGGGCGCCTTCGAATGTTCCTTGCTGGACCCGAACATGGGGTAGGGCAGCAGGTTGCCCGCGGGCAACGCGACGCCGCCCATCACGCGCTCGACCAGCGCATCGCGATTGATCGCCAGCGACAGGGCCTCGCGCACGCGCTTGTCCTTCATCGGATTCTTGTCGGTGCCCTGCACGCCGGGCGAAGGCTCCGCGTACTGGTCCAGCGCCACGTAGACCACGCGGACGGACGGCGTTTCCTCGACAAAGAGCTTCTTGTCGGACTTGAGCTTGGGCAGGTCGTCGGTGGGGGGATCCTCGATCATGTCCACGTCGCCCGCGAGCAGCGCGGCCACGCGCGCGGCCGCATTGCTGATGGGGCGATAGACCACGCGGTCCCATACGGGCTTCTTGCCCCAATAGTTGTCGTTGCGCGCCAGCACGAATTCGGCGCCGCGCTTCCAGGACACGAACTTGTAGGGGCCGGTGCCGATGAGACCGTCGCCGCTGTTGAGTTCGGTCGTCGTCTTGCCTTCGGCGGCGGGTCCGGACGCCGCTTTCTTGGACATGATGGGCAACTGCGCCAGGTTGACGAGCAGATTGGGCGCGACGCTCTTGGTGGTGATGCGCACGGTCATCGGATCGACCGCCTCGGTCTTGGCGACGGCGCCCAGGTAGAGCGTGAATGGCGACGGGCTGTTGGGCACCTTCGGCACGCGGTCATAGGTGAACACCACGTCTTCGGCGGTGAACGGCGTGCCGTCCGAGAACTTGACGTTCGGCCGCAGCTTGAAGGTCCATACGTTGCCGTCCACGGTCCAGGACTCCGCCAGCGACGGCTGCGGCTTGAGCTGCGCATCCGTGGCGACCAGCGTGTCGAAGATGGTCTGGGAAATCTGCGTGTTGGGCGTCAGGGCGTGATACTGCGGATCCATCGATGAGGGCTCGGTCTTCAAGCCGATCACCAGATCGCGCGCCATGGCCGAACTGAAAGTGCCAAAGGCCAACGCTACCGCGGCTGCGCCGCAGGCCAACACACGCGAAAACCGAGATGCCATCGTGATCTCCCAGAGTTGTTTCGGGTTTTGAACCTCGGGGCCACAGTAACCAGCAAACAACGCGCCGCGCAACAGTTATATTCCCCTATTGTCCTAGCACCGCCATCCCTTCAGATATGTCCGCCTACGCCCCCATCGCCGCCATCGCCACCGCTCCCGGAAGAGGCGGCATCGGCGTCGTGCGCATTTCTGGTGCGGACCTGTCCGGATTGGTGCGTCGCCTGTTCCAGCGCGACCTCACGCCGCGCCACGCGCACTATCTGCCCTTCAAAACCGTGGAAGGCGAACTGCTCGACGAAGGCATCGCCATCTACTTTCGCGCGCCGCATTCCTACACCGGCGAAGACGTGCTGGAACTGCAGGGCCACGGCGGTCCCGCTGTGCTGCGCCGCGTGCTGGACAGTTGCCTTGCCGCCGGCCGCGAACAGGGCCTGCGATTGGCCGAGCCCGGCGAATTCACGCGCCGCGCTTTCCTGAACGACCGCATGGACCTGGCGCAGGCCGAAGCGGTGGCCGACCTGATCGAAGCCTCGTCCGTGGCGGCCGCGCGCGGCGCCATGGCCTCACTGTCGGGCGAATTCTCGGCACGCGTGAACGACCTGTCGGATCGCATCATTCATCTGCGCATGCTGGTCGAAGCGACGTTGGATTTTCCCGAAGAAGAAATCGACTTCCTGGAAAAGTATCAGGCGCGTCCCACCCTCGATGCGCTGGCGGCAGACCTGTCCGCGCTCATCGCCCAGGCACGCCAGGGCGTCATCCTGCGCGAGGGGCTGCACGTCGTGCTGGCGGGCCAACCCAACGTCGGCAAGTCCAGCCTGCTCAACGCCCTGGCGGGCGACGACATCGCCATCGTCACGCCCATCGCCGGCACGACGCGCGACAAAGTGGTGCAGGAAATCCATATCGACGGCGTTCCCCTGCATATTGTCGACACGGCCGGCCTGCGTGAAACCGAAGACACCGTCGAGAGCATCGGCATCGCCCGCACCTGGCAGGAAATCGAGCGCGCCGACGTCATCCTCCATTTGCAGGATGCCACCCAGCCGGGCGACGAGCTCGACGCCCAGATCACGGCGCGCCTGCCGGCACGCACGCCCGTACTGAAGGTATTCAACAAGGTGGACCTGCTGCCCGAGCCCTTTGCCGCCGGCCCCGGCGAACTGGGCATCTCCGCCAAGCGCGGCGCCGGCCTGGACCAGTTGCGCGCGGAACTCCTGCAGATCGCGGGCTGGAACCCCGGGGCGGAATCCCCGTGGCTCGCGCGCGAGCGTCATCTTCATGCGCTGCAGGATGCGGCCGAACACCTGGAACTGGCCGCGGCGCACGCCAGCCAGGACGACCGGGTGCTGGACCTGTTCGCGGAAGAACTGCGGCTGGCGCATGACAGCCTGTCCAGCATCACGGGGAAATTCACCAGCGATGATTTGCTGGGGGAGATTTTTTCTAGTTTTTGTATTGGGAAGTGAGATATGGTCCAAGGGCATCCACTGATGTCTGCCGATGTGGCTTTAATCCTTATAAATAAAGGGATTTTTGTCTACTGAGCGATTCGGTGATACAGTCAAAGCCATCGCTATTCGGGTCCATATATGGGTCCAAATTCACCGAATAGCCTGACTATTGACATTCATGGACCCAAAGGAGGGCCCATGTCTCTCACAGATACCGCACTCAAGGCGCTCAAACCAAAGGATGCCTCGTACATCGTCAGCGATGATCGCGGGCTGTACGTAGAAGTGCTGCCGAGTGGCAGCATCGTCTGGCGTTATCGCTATCGGCTGGATGGCAAACGGGAAAAGCTCACACTCGGTAAGTACCCGGCCCTTACCCTGAAGAACGCCCGCCTGAAGCGGGATGAGGCTGCTCACCAAGTGGCGATGGGTCAGTCGCCGGCAAAAAGGAAACAGCAGGAAAAAGTGGCCGGAGCAGAAGACGCCACCGTGGCCGACTTCGCCGAGCGCTTCTTCAAAGACATCCAGTCACGCGACCGCAAGGACGTAACTATGCCCCGCCGCTACCTGGAAAAAGACATCCTGCCGCACATCGGCAGCAAGCCGGTCAGAGACATCACCGCCGAGGACGTGCGCAGCGTCATCTGGCGCAAGAAGGAACAAGGTTTTGACGCCGCCGCTGGCCAAGTGCGCGGTCTGCTCAAGCGTATGCTTGACTACGCGCTGACCTGCGGCCTGCTCCAAGCCAACCCGGTCATGGCCCTGCCGATGCGGCATGTCTACCGCGCCGCTGCCCGCGAACGTGCGTTGACGCCAGACGAAATTCGGCAGTTCCTGCGCGCGATGCAGACCTCCAACATCCGCCGCCAGTTCAAGATCGCCTTCCAGTTGATCCTGATGACCCTGGTGCGCAAGTCCGAGCTGATGCTGGCGCAGTGGAAGGACGTGCATCTGGACGAAGGCGAATGGCACATCCCGATGGAAAACTCCAAAACCGGCAAGCCGCACATCGTCTACCTGTCCACGCAGGCGCAGACGCTGTTCAAGGAACTCAAGCCGCTGGCCACCAGCAGCGTCTGGGTATTGCCCGGCCGTGGCACCCTGGCCAAGCCCTTCGCCAACAACGCGCTGAACCAGGCGCTGAAGGTGTCATTGCAGGGGCAGGAGATCCCGGCCTTCACCATCCACGATCTGCGACGCACCGCATCGACATTGCTGCACGAACAGGGCTGGCCTTCGGATGTGGTGGAAAAGGCGCTGAACCACACCATCGGCGGCGTACGTGGTGTCTACAACCGGGCGGAATACGCAGAGCAGCGGCGGGAGATGTTGCAGGCGTGGTCGGACTACATCGATGGGCTGGCACCATCGGGGAATCTAGTGATCGGTGCCGCTTCAGCTTGAGAGGGCCTTTTCCTTTTCTGGGTAAGACCGTTGCCCCTTATACGCCGTTCCCTTGCCTTTTACTTTGCGTTTTGAAGCGTTTCCGTCGGGGCAGTTGTCAACCAATGGTTGACAACTACTTCAGATTCCTAAGGTTTGCAGGGGAAAACGGCTAACCGAGAGAGTCCGACCTGAGGCCCTATAACCGAACGTAGGTAACGTTGAATTCCTTGCATTGCCGCTGCTGCTGTAAACGGTTGGCGAAGTTGAACGCATCATTGAGTTCGAAGCGCTGGAATACATCCAGGCCGCGGCTGAGAACGATTTTCCACCCATGGTCCGTGGTGATGTCCCGGTCATGTTTGGTGCCGCTGGTATCGTAGGCCCAGGTGAACTGAATGCCGACAGTCGCACAGGCATCCGCGATTTTCTGCAAATTTTCCGTCTGGCGATCCCCGTTGAATTCGTCTTCGACGGTAACGACATGCACAGCGACTTCATCCTCGGGGCCATGAAGTTTGCTGACGGTTTCCATCAGCTCCATCAGGTTGCGAAGCTGGTGGAACATGCGTAAGTAAGGGTCGGTCACGACGATCCGCTTGGCTCCAGCCAGATACGCGCCGAACAAGCTGTCAAAGCTCACGCCACGCTGGTTCTCCTGAAAAACCAGGTGCTGCTCTTTCAGGGGGTTGTCAGTGGTCTTTGAGTGAGGTGGCTGCTCGACTGCCGGCACGCCTTGAGATGGCTCGACCGCTGCTGAAGCGTCCTGTGCGCCGGTTATTGTCTCGGCCGAATCATCGACCGCCACACGGCGGTGATACTGGTTTGGGTACTCGTCTTCCTCTAACGTATGCACCAGGCGTTGCTGCCCAGCCGCATCCGAATAGGCAAAACGCACTTCTGGATAGGTCGCATCAATGCGCAGCAATTGGTCCTTGACCCGCTTTCGCCCTTCGATGGCACAACGCAAGACCTCTTCGATCTCAGCATCGCTCGCCTGCCCGTCAGGGAACAAGAGCTTCATCAACCCTGAGAAGGTTTTGTTGATGCCGTCGCGGTCTCGCGTGGAGATATCGTCACCCAGCGTGAATAGCGCTTTGTAGCGGTCCGAGTAATCGTGGCTGCGCAGCGAGCGCAGGATCTCGGCCAGATAGTCGACCACGAACCCATAGCCCGCAGAGAACATCTCTGCACGAATCACGTCTACCTCCCAGCCCGGGATATAGCTGTGGATACGATCGAGGAAGGCGGAATCGTGGAATTTCTCCGGCAACGGATCGAACAGGTCACTGTGCTTGAGCATGTAGGGCACGGTATGGTCGGTGTTGCCAACAAACACCATGCTCGCTTCGGCCCCGAGCGTTTCCACACCACGCGAAAACGACTTGTTGGCCATGTAGTTCTTCATGATGTCCACCAGCGCCTTGTCTACGCGCTTTTGCTTGCCGGCGAACTCGTCGAAGGCCACCACGTCCCAGTAACCCACCAGCCCAAGCTTGCCGGTGCCGTTGTGAACGAACAACTTGGGAACCGTGACTTCACCGCCAGAGATCAAGATGCCGTGCGGCGAAAATTCCGAGTACACATGCGACTTGCCCGTGCCTTTGGGCCCCAGTTCGATCAGGTTGTAGTTGCGTTCGCAGAACGGAATCAGGCGAATCAGTTGCAGCAGCTTGTTGCGCTTGCCGAACATCTGCGGGTTGAAGCCGATGCTCTGGATCAGCAGGTCGATCCACTCGTCGGTGCTGAACTGTCGGCGGGCTTCCAGGTAGCCGTCCAGGTCGAAACGGGAGATCTGGATCGGCTTGAGCGAGGCCAGTATCCAGGGCGAGGCTGACTTGTCTTCGGTGTATTCGTATTCCAGATCGGCAATACACCAGACGCCACCCACCAGCAATTTCTGATGCGATTTCACCGTGCCGGAGTCGATCAATACCTTTTTGATGCCCAGGTTGGCGAACTCGGCCTCATAGACGTCATCTTTTTCGTTGAGCGACACACTGATGCGGTCGATCACTTTGTGTCGACCGTTTTCCTTGATCGTCGAGCGCACCAAGCCCGCTTCGTTGCGGTGCACATAGTGCTTGCGCAGGATCTCCCGGACCGTATCAATGCCGGTCTGGATGGTGGCCTCGTCATTGGTCGCGCAGTACTGCCCCAGCAAGTACTCCAGCACATACGTGGGCACGATGGCGTTGCCCTTGACGGCTTTCACCAAATCCTTGCGCACCACCAGGCCGGCGAAATGCTGGTTGATCTTGTCATCAAGCTGGGTCATGGCCGGTCTCGCCTAGAAATCGAATTCGCTGGTAAAGGATCGGCGGATGGTGTAGCGCACCGCCTTGTACTTGGTGTAATGCGAAGTACCCTCGACGGGCTCCTCAAGCCGCAACTCCACCTGCTGATTGTTCGCTTCGTCGGCCTTGCGGCTGAGCAGTAGGCGCAGCGGCAATTCGCGCTCGCGCGGGTTGTCCGAGGTGAAATCGAACCGCAGCTCATGCTGGTCAGAGATCAACTCACCCGCGAGCGTGTACAGACCTGCTCGCAAATGCCGAGGCTGACGTTTCTCCGTGATGGCTTCACGCTGGTACAGCACCGCGGCCAATTGCCCCGTGGTGATGGTCTTACCGCCATCGCCAATGAAATCCACCTCCACGCGGCCTACGTCGCTCTGGCGCTTCTTGTTGATGTGCAGCAGAGGGATCACCACCTCCTGCAAGGTGGCTCCGCCATGCACGAACCGGCTACCGGAACCCTTGAGCCGCAAGCGGTTGACGGATTTCGGGATCTGCACTTCCAGGTTGCCGTCCAGCCCCAGTTGCGCGGGCTGGAAGGTCTTGAAGCCTGCCCCTTCGCGCAGGCCCTTGCCCAGCACGAAGCGCCGGTCGCGATAGAGAATCTGTTCACCCTCTGGTTCGCTGCTGAGGAAGTCGCTTTCCTGCAGCGGGTGATGCTGATAGATAAAGCCATGGTCTGCCGTCAGCAGCAGATTGCTGGCATTGGCGTTGAACAGCTTCTTGATCACCCGGATCAGCTCTTCCAGCGTCTCCTGCGCGGCGGCGAACACGCGCTCTTCGGTATCCCGAGTATCGCCGGTCTTGTCGATCAGGTTGTGATAGACATAAACGACATCATGATCGCGTACCAAGGCGCGGGAATCTTCCTTGCCCATGGCCAGCACGTCCTTAGCCAGCGCTACCGTTGAGGCCGGTGCCGCAGCGGCCAGTATCCTGCGCCGGTTGGCCGAACCCTGTGCGCTCTGGCCATCGACCAGCGCGTCACCACTGTCGCCGTCGGCCAGTGCAAGGCGCGTGTTCGGCAGCAGCGCCGCCATGCCCAATTGCGTGTAGCTGGGCAACATCGACAGCATCGGCTCCAGGCTGGCCTCGTACTTGTCTTCCTGCCGGATCAGACTCTGCAGCTCTTCACCCACCTCGTAACGGAAGGCATCGGAAATCAGCACGCACACCTTGGCCTTGCGCTCCAGAAAAGGCTGGACACAGCGTTTGGCAAAGTCACGCTGCAGCGGTGCTGACTCCACCTTCCAATGCTGCGCGGCGTCCACATGCTGCTGCCACTGGTTGTTGAGGCGAGCCAGGTAGTTGGTACTGTACAGGTTCTCGATGCTGGTTGCCAATTGCCCAAGCAGCGACGCCTGCCCAGATTCGCGCAAGTGATAGATGAACTTGCGATAGCGCTGATCCAGCCGAAACCAGTGGGCTGCGTACTTGCGCACACCGTCATCCAGCGAGCTCATCTCCAGCGGCGTCGTGTCCAGCAGATGCATGAACTGGGCGGCGTGTTCCAGTGCCAGATACACCTGTTCGAAATTCTCGAACCAATGGCTCTGCCGGCGCTGGCGCACCCATTGCTCCACTTCGGCGGCCGTGATGGTACGCGCCACCACCGCATGCACCAGCTCGCTGAGGATCTTGCGATCGATCAGCTCGAAGTAATCCAGATCTGCCAACTGGCGATAGTCCAGCGCCTGCAGTTTCTCGTTGATTTGCAGGATCTCGGCGCATCGCTCAGACAGTGCCTCGAAACTGGCTTTGTGCGAGCGGCTGTCTTTCCAGCGGCGCAGGAACACCAGCGACTCGGCGGACAAGGTACTGGTGTAGGAAGCATTAATCCCGGTCAGGAAACTGTTCTTGAACAGCTCGATGACAAAATCCTGCAGGCCCGGCTGCTGCGAGTCGTAACCATAGGCGCGCTTCATCTGCTCCCAGAGGTAGCCCTTCAGGCTGGAACGTTCGACCAGCTTGATGCGTGCATCGCCCTCCTGCGCCAACTCAGCCAGCAGGGTTTCCAGGATAACGTCCAGGCGGGGCTCGCAGCCCGCGCACACGGCCAGCATCTTGCGCTGCAACTGCGGCTGCGAATCGCCGCGTTGCAACAGCTTCAGCAGGGCTTCGCGCCGCCTGGTGGACTCGAAGAAAGCCTTGTGTTCCTCCAGCAGCACATAATCGTTCGGCCCCAGGCCCAACTCCGCCAACCACAGGGCCACTTGATCGGTCTGGAAGGTACGGCCGCTCGCCAACTGCACGTCCAGCAGCCAGTTGTCCAGATGGGCAGGCTCGGGCCCCTCCCGGTACAACAGGAACTTCTGCTGCGCCTGCTCACGCAGCACGCGGTACTTCACGCCGAACTCGTTGTTGGCCAGTTCGATCTTTTCCACCTCGGGCAGTGTCAGCGTTTCGAACTCGCCCCGGAACTCACGGTGCGTGTCGTACCAGAACACGATGCGCTGCTTGTCGAACAGGTTGGTCAGCGCCTCGTGGATTCGGCTGTTACTCATATCAGTCCTCGTCCTTGGCCGCCAGCCCCGGAATCTTCTTCAACGCGGTACCGAACTTCAGGTAATTCACCTTCACCCCATCATCCAAGTCGATCTGCACCTGCTCGGT
This sequence comes from Achromobacter sp. MFA1 R4, assembly GCF_900156745.1. Classification (NCBI taxonomy): domain Bacteria; kingdom Pseudomonadati; phylum Pseudomonadota; class Betaproteobacteria; order Burkholderiales; family Alcaligenaceae; genus Achromobacter; species Achromobacter sp. MFA1 R4. Next base: position 2,085,125 of record NZ_LT707065.1, read on the forward strand.
GGCCAGCGGGTACAGCACGTCGCGCTCGTAATCCTCCAGCTCGGCCAACACCTTGCCCAGGCGGTCAGCTTCCTTCAGGGCGCGGGTCTTGTCGCCCTGGCTGCTGTCGGGGTTGATGCTGATGGCGGTCTGACGATTGCGTTCAGAAGTGAGCTTTTCACGGTAGTCCTGCAGATAACGCAACACCACGCTCACGGTGTCCGAGCGATAGCGATGCATGTAGATCAGTGCGTTGAAGCTGCCCTTGGGGCTGGAGAACAGCCAGTAGATCGGGCGCTTCTTATAACGCTTCAAATGATCGGCATAGAACTCGCCCAACAGGTAGTCGCGCAGGCTGTAGTTGCGCTTGCCCTTCACATTCAGCGCCTGCTCGATGAAGGCCAGATTGTCTTCGTAATGCGGATTGCCAAACGCCACGCGCAGGAACTGGCGCACGCGCAAGGTGATGTCATCGGCAAACCAGTCGCCATCCAGCATCGGGACCACGTTGTCGTCATCCACCGGGAAGCTGGGGTCAGGCACCTGCGCCAGATAGTCGGCCAGCGCCTCACCTTGGTTGGCCAGAATCAGCCCCGGCTTGTCCAGGCTGTAGCGACCGACCATGCAGCCCACGGCATAGCTCACCAGCTCGCGCATGGTGTCGGCCAGCAGCAGGGCTTCCAGCTCTTCCTCGCTCTTGTCGCCGCCATAGCGGTAGTACGGGTTGCAGGTGAGCGTGATCTCTTCCAGCGGCACTTCGGGCGTCAGCTCGTCCTGCAGGCCGTAGGCGTCGATGAAGATGCGGTTGTTCTCTTCCTCCAGGCGCTGCATTTCCTGCGACATCTCGCGCCAGCGGGTGCGCAGCTTCTGGTAGCGGGCCTTGAGCGTGGGTTGGCAGTGGTCGGGGTGTAGCAGAGGGAGAGTGGTGAAGTCCCAGGAAGTTTCGTAGGAATCCCAATCCAACTTAGAGTGCTTTATCAAGTCCTCCGTTGGGAATTTGGAATTGATGAATTTCGAATAATCAAATGGCAATTTCTCAAGCTCGTAAGTATTAAAACTTAGCGTGGGGCACAAAACTTCCAGCAGGTTGGTTGCAACCTTTGAGCACAAAAAAGAAAGCGCCACCCTCTCTTCTTGGCGTGTCTTTCCAAAAGCGGATCGCCCAGTGTCGTCAAATACAAATCCCTTTGGTCGATATCGAGCATTAAATAGCCCAGAGCTGATTTTTGGGTAAGTTAAACCTTCCCTGAAATAAAATTGTGTGTTTTGAGGGCGTGATTTTAATCTGCCACCGGCATCCTTAAATTCCTTTATTTCTGAGCCATCATTTTCCCAGTTAACGACTACTTCATGGTTTCCGTACCACTTCCTAAAAGTCCCGCCGCTATGGCATGGGAACCACTTCCCCCCACTTTTGACGAATGAGTCTTGGGGCTTCGCGAATTTTTGATTGCCAATCTCGTGCCAGTATCGTTGAAACCTATCGTTATCACCAGTGAGAAGTCCAGAGCGAAAACTTATTCTACGAGATATCAATTCTCCTTGAGAAAATGAGTTTCTGATATTTACCCCTAATGAATAGGTTATTGGACTCCCGGGGATTTTATTAAAATCTGTTGTGGAGGCTCGAAAAAAATATCTCTCAATTCCCGGGTTGCGGCTGATGTTTTCATTCTCACTCATTCTGCTTCTCCCGCCGGCAACACCTTGCAGCCAACATCAATCTCAAATCCATCCGGCACCGGCCTAAATGACTTGTCCGGCGAGCGGTGGTTACTCTGGAACTGGCACAGCGCCCGAACGTAGATCTGGCCGATCACGCAATAGTCGGTAACGCCACCCTTGATGCTCATCGCATCGCGCATCCAACTACCCCTGGACAAACCACCGATGTAATTAAGCATGTTCCGCTTCCGCTGGTATAGGTGCGGCTGGCATGACGCGACTTGCAGGCCACCTTGGGAATACTTCGTTCCATTTTTCCAGATTCACCACTTGACAACTTTTCGCCAGCGCTTGAGTCCAGCGCCTAGGTTTCTTCCCGACGGGCAGCTCGCGCTTTAGCTCATTGAGCATCCTGCTATTTAGGGCATTGTCGAATGTCAGAAAGCAGACGTAATGGACCGGCTTATCGACTTTCCCCTCCGCATAACGGTAAAGATGCGAATCCCTGAATTTGTATTTCAGGTAGCCTTTAAGCCACTTAAAACTATCCTGGCGCGCCTGGCGTTCATCATTATTCGTGGCCTTCACCACGTCATACGCAGACGGATCGTCATAGTCCTTTATTTCGACGTAAACATACGCTGCATCGAATTCTGCGACGATATCGACACCCTTCATCGGTGCGCCGTGGAATGTTGGCTTGCTGCTATCCCTCTCATCGAATACATAGGCATCTATCGCATCAGAAAAGCGAAATTCGAAGCCATCGGCAACAACGACTTTCATTTCCCAAGCCCCCCCATGTCATTCTCGATTTCTTGATTGATGAGATAGCCAAAAGCGTCATCAATGGGGTTGGGAGCAATGTGAAGATAATCGTCAGTCGTCGATATTTTTACGTTTCTTGTTGATGAATCGCGATAAAGGCTGAAGAATCTCACTTGATCCTCTTTGCCCTTGTCCATCAACAGGTCAAACCACTTGAGCAGCACATAGTCATGGGTAGCAAGGATGATCTGCTGGCCGTTTCGGGCCAGTTCCAACAACACCTGCACCAGATCCTTCATCAGCTTGGGATTGAGGTTGGATTCGGGCTCATCCCACAGCAGTGGACCAGTGCTGCCGGGGTTAAGACTGCCATTGCTGAGGAGGCGCTGAAGCACGCCAATTTTGCGGAATCCCTCGGCCGTCATGCCGCTGGACAGGTGCTGTTTGCTGCTTGGCACGAATTTCCATTCGGTGCTGTCCTGGTACATCTGCGCGTGCTGGGCTTTGCTGCGCGTGGCAGGATCCTTCTCCACGTAGCGGCCAGCCTCGAAGACGAAGCGGCCGTTTTCCAGCAGGTATTGCCCGTCAATCAGATTGGTCAGGCCAGGCACGATGCTGGAAAAGCGTGGATTGAGTTGAACTTTAGCGTCTTGGTCGGATGTGCCTTCTTTGGCCAACTGTTTGGCCAGATCCAGATAGCCGTCGTCAAAGATGCGTTCGATGGTGGGCAGGTCTGGCTGCTCAGCCGTAAGGCCGCGCACCAGTGACAACACCTCTTTGGTCGGAATGAAGATGGCGGGTGCCGGCACATCACCGCTGGTAGCGGTGACCTTGGCTGCGGTGTCCTTGCCATAGAACTTTGCTGTGATCACTTGCCCTGATGCAAAGGTGCCTTTGAGAACTGACTTCCCTCTTGTCCCAGCGCGGCGCAGCCCGCCTACCTGCCCGCTGAGCGGGTGGTAGAGGCGGCACAGCTTGCGGGCCAGTTGCTCATCGGCCTGTGCGCCATGGGCTTCCGCGCCATTCAGGGCCAGTATGGCTTTGAGCAACTGAGTCTTGCCCGTACCGTTTTCGCCGATGACGATGTTGATGCCTCGCGAGAAGTCAATGCTCAGGTCGGTGAAGGCGATGAAATTTTTGAGGTGCAGCTTGCTGATCATTTCACCCTGCCTTGTTCGATAGCCTTGGTCAGCATTTCCATCTTCTCCGCTTCCGAGTTGCCATCCACCAGTCGCAGATACGCGCCTCGATAGTCCGGCTTGTGTGCGTTCTCCAGCACAAAGGCCGTGGTGGAAACGACTTCGCCGCCAATGCTATCGAAGGCCCGCGCCCCCAGGTGTGCCATGGAAAGAATGGTGTGCTGATTGAGGATGCGACTACGCAGTGCCTCGAACGACGACAGGAACATCCAACTCTGCATGGTAATCATCGCCACCGCACCACCGGACAAGGCCATGTCCAGGTTGCGTTCGATGAACATCGCAAACAGGTCGGACTTGCTGTTCGGGTAGTTCGCCTTTGCCCAAGCCCCCAAACGTCCATTCATGCCCTTGCCACCCATGTACGGTGGGTTGGCAACGACCACGTGATAACGCGGACTCAGGTAATCAGCCATGCGCAGCACCGCCAGTACCTTGCGGTGGGTTTCGGCCAGGAACAGGCTCCCGCCCATGTCCTTTGCTTCCAGCGTGACCAATGTGTCGGTCACGCTGGTCAGCTTGGGCTGGATCAATGATCCGAAGTTGTCGGCCTCGCCAAACTGCTCCAAGGTGCTACGCAGCTCGCGGGTGAACAGGTCACGGCCCACGGCATCCATGTACTCATCCAGCTCTTCGCTGCTAAAGCTGACGTTCTCCAGCACGCAGATATTGGGCTTGACCCGTTTGTTGAAGAAGCGGCGCTGGCGGGTGCGGGCTTTCATGCTCAGCGCGAAGGCCGCCAGTTCACCAGCGCGCTCGTCCAACTCGATGCCGTACAGGTTGTGGGTGAGGATGAGCTCCGGGATCTGAGCCGGATCGAAACCTTCCTCTTCGTACATGGCATAGAGCAGGTCGAAGGCGTAAGTGAGCATGTGACCGGAGCCACAGGCCGGATCGCACACCTTGATGTCCTGCGGGCTGTTGATCTTGAGGAAATCGGTCTCGGGCTTTTCCGGCGGGATGTAGTAGGCCATCTGCCCGGCAAGCTTGGATGCGGGGCGATTGAGCAGCCACAGTCGGCCCAGCGAGTTTTCCACCAGATAGCGCACGATCCAGTGCGGGGTGAACAGCTGGGTGGCAGCGGGAATGTTTTCCGGTGTGATCTTCTGGTTCTTCTTCAGCCCTTCGAAGACGGCGTCCTTCTTTTCTGAGATGTAGAACTGGTACAGCCAACCGATGACTTCCACGCTTTCGCAGGCATCGGGCGTCATGGCCTCGCGGGTGTAGGCCAGGATGGCGTTGCCCGAGAGCAGGTCGTCAGGCATCAGCAGCTCGGTGTAATCGTCGATGCGCTGAAACAGGAAGGGCATGGCCTGATGCCAGGCATTGCAGGCGGCGACCACCAGCAGGCGGTAGGCCTCGCCCTGGCCGTCATGGCTGGGGGCGCGGCCTGCCAGCAGATCGGCGATTTTCTGCCGCGCCTTGGGTGGCACCATGTCTTCGTCGATATGGCCCATCTTGGCTTCGAGCAGAATCTCCGGCTGGAACTGGCCTTCGGCGGGCGACACCACGCCAATGCGCGTGTAGCGGTTCACATCCATGAAACGCAGGGCGCAGAAGCGGTTGAACCATGTGTAGGCCACGCGCTCGATGACCGGATCCTGGCCACCGCTTTGCGCAATAGCTTCTTCCAACTTCTTCACAGCTTGCGGGCTTTCGCGCCGGGCCGCGCTGTTGAGCGACAGCACTAGGGTCAACTTGGCGCTGACCTGCTCACGCAGCGTGCGGCGGGCAAACTGGGCGAATTTCTTGAGTTTGCTGGTGTCCATCAATCGGCCTTCTTACCCGGCAGCTTGCCCGAGCGTTTTTCGAGTTTCTTTTCGTCAGACTTCACCCGTCGCTCCAGCTTCTTGATGTCCTCTTCCGCCGGCAGGTGCTCCGGTTGGATGCCGCGCTGCCCGAGCATGCCGCGCACGCTGAGGTTGTTCTGCACGTGTTCGTCGGTGATGCGGGTTTCGCCGTGCAGATTCGCCTGTTGCACATTGTGGTTGGTCATCTCCGTGGCCAGGTTCTTGGCCGCGATGGTGAGGGTTGGCAGGAAGTCCGCCAGCGGCCGGGCCGGGGCAACTCCCAGACGGTCTTTCATCTCCTGAGTGCTGTTGCCGCCGAACAGGGCGGTATCGCCCCTGGAGCGAATGCGACCGAAGCCAGCGTCGTCCACGCCCCGTTCATAGATGTTCTGGGACAGGGCTTTTTCCGATTCGCGCAGGCGGTCGCGTGCATCCAGGCGAGCCTGCAGACGCATGCGTTCCTCGATCAGTTCCTGCTTGCGGGTCTGGGTGGCGAAGTAACTCTGGGCGAACGCGATGGCTTCCTTGCGGGGGTCGCCGTTCATCGCCACGAGGTAGCAGGCGTAGCGGGTGAGCATGAAATCGTCGACCGGGCGCTCGGCACCGCTGCCAAGAGGGACCATTTTCGTGACGCCACGAAAATGGTCGTCCACGCTGTAACCCGTTGATTCACAAGCCTCCATAGCCCGCCGAATGGCGGTCATGAAGTTCTCCCAGCGGGCATAGCCGAGGGGTTCCTGCAGGTCGCGGGCGTACCAGAACTCGATGTTTTCACCGGGGATCCCCTGCGCCAATGCATCGAGATGGTTTTGCATGCGCTGGGTGACTTCATTGGCCATGTTGCTGTCTCCCTTTGCCTCAGATCTGTACCCGATTGCCGGCCTGGATTTCCTTCAGCCAGGCTTCACGCTGCTTTCGCAGGTAGTCGTCCAGCTCGGCCTCCGACGCCAGCCACGGCTTGGCATAGCTGACCTTGATGGTGCGTGCGGCTACCAGCTTGGGCTCAGGGGTTGGCGTGGATGGAGGCGTCGCACCACCGGGGCCAGGTGATACGGGATGTGGCGCAGGATCGGGCGGTGCAGGCCGGGCAAGTTGTTCCAGTTGCAGCAGGAGCCGAGGGTAGTCCTCGTCTTCAAATCGGCGCAACTGATCGCGGATCATGGCGATGCGCTTGTGGGCCTGGATGCTTTGCCGAGCGTCGCCGAAGGGCTGAATGAGCCGCTTGCGGTCAGTCGGGTTCAGTTGGCCAAATTCCGTCGCGTCTTGCAGGCGCTGTTCCAGCTCCACAAGGCGATCATTGGCTTGTCCCTTTTCCTGCGCGAGATGCTGCTCAATGGCGTGCTGCAGGGCGTCCAACTGCGGCTTGAGCTGTTGCAGGCGGTTGCCTTGCCAGGGACGGCTGTCGGTAAGCAGGGCACGCACCGCCTCGACTTCGGCAGCGCCTACGTAGGCGAAGTTGTCTTCCTGCTCGGCAACCAACTGACGCGCCTGGTCGAAGATGGCCTTCTGCGGGCTGTACATGAAGCGCCGCAGCGGGTCGATGGTGTTTTCCTTGGTGTCCAGCAGTGCATCTTCAGCCCGGGCCAGATCCGTCAGGAACCAGTTCGGGTTTTTGCTGGCTATGTCCTTCAAGGTGGTCAGCACCGGCGCCAATGCGCTCAGGAAGGGGTATTGCGCTTTTTGCCCGTGCAGGGCGCTCAATTCGGTTTCCAGCGTTTTCAGCGCATCGACGGTTTCACGGGCCAGTGCCCGGGCTTCGTTGCCGGCGGCGGGCTGGTCGAAGAACTCGGCGTAGAACTCCTTGAGCGTGCGCACCTGCGAGGCGCTGAACTCGATCTGCGGCTCCAGCACCAGCGAGGGATGGGCATGGGTATTGAGCAAGCCGCGCTCCAGCGCATCGTCTTCAAGCGGATTGCTGTCCTGCCGAACCTCGACCTTGCCGCGTGCGCACAGCAGGGCCAGGTTGCACAGGATGGCGGCGTGATACCAGCCGTAGTTCTTCCGCTCGAAGCGCTCAAGCAAGCTCTTGACCGTAGTGCGCACGCCGCCACGGGCATTGCTCTGGATGAAGGCCAACAGCTCCTGCTCCGGCTCGGTCAGACTGGCGGCGTCGTTGGCCAGCAAGCCGTCCTTAGCCATGCGCAGGTGTTTGCCGATATCGGCTTCGGCAAACACCACGTCGTCGCGCAACATGCGCAGGTTGGGGTAGGCGGTCTGCACCAGTTGCTCGAATCCCTTGAGCACGCGGGTCTGGCCATCTTCGCCACCAACGTCCACGTCTGACGCGTTGATGATAAGCCTGGCCTTGCCCAGCAGTGCACGCGCGCGAACCTGTAGATCGTTCAGGCGCTCGGTGTTCTGGGAACCCTTGGCATCGAGAATACGTTTGACGGTTTCTTGCTGGGTATTGCTGTTCTGGCGGATGTATTTCTCGGTGCGTTTATGCATGGCCAGGTCTTGCATAAAGCGCACATCGGCCGGCAGGACCACCCGCAACTCATCGCGCCCCATGCTTTGCATGCGCTGCTGCGTGAGGAATCCTTCGGAATCGTCAAAGCCATCGGTCAGCGGCGAGATGACATGGATGGCCAGTTCGTGCTCGCGGCTGAGCACCCGATCGTCGAGCTTGCGGGTGTAGGGGTAGTCCTGACCGGTGCCGTAGCGGATCTTGCGTTGTTTGATGACACCGTCGAACAGCAGCTTTTCAAGCTCCTTGGCCAGATCGGCGTTTTCGATGTCGGTGTTCTTGATTTCCTGTTCGACGTCTTTTTCTTCGTCGGTCAGGTATTCATAGACATCACCATTGCGCTGAATGTAGGTCTGCTGCTCCAGCAGATTGAGCGCCGCTTCGAGCTTCTTGTGCTGGGCGGGAATGTCCTCGCCAAAGCGCTCCAGCATCAGCACGCTCAGGTTGCGTGGTGTGGCTTTGAACTCCTTGACGTACTTGACCAGGAACAGCGCCTTGAGCACGCGCACGGCGTATTCATCGTTGAGGTTACGTTCGGCCACGTTGATGGCGCTCTGGATGCCGCCTTTCAGTGCACTGCGGATGCCTTCGAACATGCGGTCGAAAGTGGCCAACTGACCGACCGATTCGCTCTCGATTGCCATGGCGACATCGCGAAACACCCCAAGCATGGAGCGCTCGCCGACCGAGTTGGCCTTGCCTTCGAAGCCGTTGTGCAGCGACAGCCCGCGAATGGCGGCCTGGAACAACGGAAATTGGTAGGGAACGAAGGGATAGGCGTAGATGAAGTGCTCTTCATCGCGGAAGTTCTGATAGCGCTGGCCGCCATCGGCAAACTCGAACAGGGTCTTGAAGTTGTTGACCTGCTGCGCATACACGCCCTGCAGCAACTGGCGACCGTCATCGTTTTTAGCCAGCAAGCGCTTCTGGATCACCTCGGCCACATCGGCACTGGTGAGTTTGAGCCGGTTAGCAAAGCGGGCCTGGATCTTGGAAAAGTCGTTGCTTTGCTGCTTGCTCATGTCGCCCAGCACGTCGGTCATGTCCTCCTGGGCGGTAACGATGATCCAGGCGCGGCCCTGGCATTTGGTGGCCAAGCTTTCGGCCACTGTCTGCAGGTTGGTCATGAGCTTGGTGTTGTCGGCGATGTACTGCCCGACTTCGTCAACGAAGAAGTTCAGACGGAAGTTGGCCGGTTGCTGGTCCAGCCAGGCTTTGACCTGATTGCCGAAATCTTCGATGGACACACTGTACTGGCTGCGGTATTTGTCCAGGATGCCCTTGGCATGCGCGGCGTCTTCGCCGGTGACCTCGGCGTAAGCCTTGGCGATGTTGCTCGATTCAAGCAGGGCTTGTTCTCGGCCCCGTTCCCACGGTTTGTTGGCCAGGGCCTGGTAGGTTGCCTTGAAGGCCTGAAACTGGCCGCGCCCGTCCAGGTCGCGCTCAAACTGCGCGATATAGCCCTGCTTGCCGTAGTAGCCGCAGGTTTCATTGAACACCTTGACGAATACCGACAGCAGCGCGTCGACCTGTGTCTTGCTGATGATGTCGGCCTTCTGGTCAATGTTGAACAGAATGCTCTTGGATGGGATGGCAACGGCCTGCTTCAGCTTGGCGCGCAGCAGCTCGTCGTCGGGATGGATCTTGGGCAAGAAAACATCCAGCGCAGTACTGCCGTCGACTTCCCTGTTTTCCAGCAGCAGGGCCAGCATCTTCAACAAATGCGACTTGCCCGAGCCGAAGAAGCCCGACACCCACACGCCGTTGGCGACCTGATAGTCGGTATAGGCTTCCAGGAATTGCTCAAGGCGCTTGGCGACTTCGTCGGTCAGCACGTACTCGCTGAGCTCCGTGTGCAGGCTGGCCTCATCGTCTGCCTTGATGACGCCTTCGATCGGACGGCTGACCGGGCGCTTGAAAATGCCTTTGAGTTCCATAGGGTGCTCCCTCACGCCTGGATGTCGGAAATATTGAATGCGCGGTAGTACTTGTCGTCGTGCAGCAGCCCGAATAACTCCAGGGATGCCCCCTGTTCCAGCGAGTGGCGGTACTCTCCCGGAAAGAACATCACGGTGGGCTTGTCCTTGGCGGTGCTCTGCAGGTTGTTCAGCACGTTGTGCGAGCGGATATAGGGGAACACTTCACCAACCCCGCTGAGGAACAGCACGTCGTAGTCACTTTGCGCCAGCCGCTCGCCGATCTCCGGGATCAGATGCCCCTTGATGTCCAGGACGTTTTGCAACAGCTCTTGCAAGGCTTCTTTCTCGACCTCCGGCTCGGCAGCGAGAATCTCATCCCACAGATTGCTGCCCTCACTGCTGCCTTCGCGCGCCTTGAGCATGTCGATGGTCAGGTCGTAGAGGTTGATCTCCAGCACCTTGACGCCCCGGCCCTGCAGGCATTCCACTTGCAGGCCTGCCAATGTGTTGACCAACTGGCGGCGCATGCGCTGGATCTCGAAGGCCTCTGATGCCTTGAACTCGCAGATGTAAAAGGGCAGGTCGTTGTTCAACCCCCGCATCTGCAGGAATCGAGAACTGGCAATGACCTCGCGCAAATGGTCGAAGCGTTTTGCCAGCGGCTGTTGGCTGATCTTCTGGCTCATTTCAGCCACCTCTTGATCTCTTGGTCGCTTGCTGGGAACACCAGAAGCTCATCGACACCCCGCCGAGCCAGCAGCAGGGCGAGCTGCGGGGTCAGTACCGTTGGCTGGATCAGCAATTGCTCGGAGAGCAATTCAGCCTCGCGCAACATGCGGAACAAGTTCTGCCGAAGCTTGCGTTGGGTGGACGGTGCCAATTCGTCCAGTTCGTCATGCCAGAGTGCTTTGGCGCTGACGAAAGCCTCGTAGTCGGCCGCGCTCAACTGCCGTCGCAGAACGAGAAAATTCTCGCGCAGCACTTCCCTGGCAAAGTCACGGACAAAGGCGTAGCGTCGGCAGGCAGCGACCCAGAGCAGATAGGCTCGATCCCGCAAGTTGGAGTCGATCAGGACTTCCAGCTCTTCAAAGTCGAGTAGTTCAAGACGCGCGATCAACTCTTTGCTGATGCGGGTGGACGCGGCAGCCGTCCTGACTTGCAATACGTTCCCGCTACGCACATGCGAACGTGTTTGCTCCCAGTCCTGTGTGGTCAGGTAGTGCTCGGCAATCGCCGGGGCTTCGAGCAGGAACAGGCCGCCAGTGGTGAAAGATAGACGGTAGCGCTCAGCCATCATCGCGCTCCTGCCGGGCATCGTCACTGTCGCTGGCTCCGCCGGCCTTCACCCAGTCATCGACTTCCGTCCTCTGGAATTTCCAGAGTCTGCCCACTTTGTGAGCGGGCATGTTGCGCTTAGCGATCCAGGCATAGACAGTGTCCTTGCTGACCCCCAGGTGTTCGGTGATTTCTTCAACGCTCAGCCAGCGGTCGGTCATGGCAATGGATTCGCAGCAATTTGTACAAGAGCCAATTTTACTGGATTTAGCCTGGTTTTGCAGGATTTGCCATGATCTTCAGCCGAGGTAGACGGCCACGATCGCCAATCGATCATGGCCCAGCTCTTGGCTGATCATGAGACGTGCATATTTGTCTCTATGGCGCTCAGTTGGAGCCAACTGGCCTGCAGTTGGTCCGCCCGCCGCAGGTGCCTTCCACCCCGTAAGCGCCTCATACCGCATCTGTGCGTACCGATGCCGCAGTCCGTGCATGTTTCTGAGACCCGCTGCCTTGCATTGCCCATCGTAGACATGCCGCTGCTGGATGTAGGTCTTGTGAGCTGGAATTAGCGAGCCAGAGCCTGACAGCCGGTGAGCTTCGTTCAGGACCGCACGCTGTTCCGGTGTCATGATCGGCACCGTCCGGTCCCGCCCACCCTTGGCCCATGACCCTTTGATGGCGATGTGATCGCTACGATCGGCATAGCGGGGCTGGAACTTGATGGATTCCTCGCGGCGCAGGCCGAAGGCCGCTTGCAGGCGCAGGCTCATGCGAACGTGTGGATCGGTGATCCTGCCCAGTCCGTCGCCCAGTTCCTTGGCCTTGCTCTCGTTAGTCACATAGCGGCACTCAGGGATGCCTAGCTTGGTGTTGTCCGCTGGCAGGATGCCCGCCTTGCCAATCTTCTCTGCCCACCAGCGCAGATGCGCCATGCGGTTCTTGATCGTGCCAGCCGACAGACCTTCGGCTTGCCAACGCTGCAACAGAGCTTCGACATGCTTGCCCTTGAGCGAGATGGCCCGCATCTGGCGGAAACCTGCTTCGCGTAGTTGACGGGCGGCCAGGCTCAGCGACCGTTGCCGATCTGCCTGGGTGGCGTGGCTGCCGTCGCGGTTACGCAGGCAAAGCTGACGCAGGGTATAGGTCAGGTCGTCCATTGGAGCATCTCTCCATCGGTTATTGAGTCTGAGATACAAGGGTCAGTGTTTTTGCCAACTCGCCAAGGCGAGATCCCCGAAGGGCAAGGGCCAGGCGCTCAGTTCACCTGTGGCCTCGAATGAGGCGTCCGCCTTGCTTCCTGCGGGAAGGCCAGGCGGAGGAATGGCAAGAGACGACAACGCAATGTGCTGGGATGGGTACCTCCTGTGGTGCAGTGTGGAAAAGGTGTCGACGGGCCGCGCAAGCTCAAGCGAGCAGCGACGAGCGCCCGGAACGGGGATGTGTGTTGCGACGATGGCGGGACGAACCACGCCGAGGATGAGAAAAGCTCTGCCCATGGGTAGGGCGGCACACAGAGCGAGCCTGGGTGTGCCTGGGTTGGTTCCGTCCGGTGAACCGGGTCGGCGCTTGCAGGAACCTGCGCCTGGGTTCCGGTGTTCATACCCACCGGCAGGTCATTGCAGGACCAGTGTGCCGGGGCATCGTCATGTGCGCAGCCATCAATGCGATGCTGCGCCAACCCGCATTCCTGCTGCAGTTTGCCGGGCCGTCACTGCGGTAGACAGTGACGGCCCCATCGCCTTCATGTTGCGCCCAGTGGTCCGAGCGTTGCAGCAGAGGGCATGTTTTTGGGGGGCGTTGGCAGCAACCCGCTGTCAGCCATGCTCGCAATGACCTGCCCGATCCCGATGGGCCGGGGTGGCAGGTTCAGCTTCTGCCGGAGCTGTTGCAGGTGCCACCGCCCGATCTCGCTGATCCCAGATGATGCAGGCGGGCTGCTGGGTGGCGATGAAGAGACAGCCGATGAGCCATGTGGGCTATTGCTGACGACCCGTGCGGGTGCGGTCTGCAGCGGAGCCTGTTTGCGTGCCGCCCAGAGCTTGAATACACCTTCCACGGCCTTCTTGATCAGCCCGTAGAGGTAAGCGATGGCGTTGCGCACGCCACCTGATTCGCAACGTACATTCCACTCGGCCAGCACCGCCAAGCGTTGCTCCGGAGGCAAACTCCTGAGACGCGCGGCGAGGATCTGCTGCTGGTCCGGCGGTAGCTGCCGAAAGCGGATGGGCACATCCGACCGTGATGCCTGCACTTCGGTTGGTGAGCAGTACGTATGTACTTCTTTTAATACTTCTTTTTGTACAGTACGTACTGCTGTCGCAGACGCCGGTACGGGTTTCGGAATGTCGCTGCTGGCTTCGGGCACGCGAGAATCGGGCGGAGTCGGATCACCAGGACCGTCCGGATCATGGTCATCGTCACAGTGCTGCAAGTGCTTGATCCGCTCCTGCATCGTTGCAGGCAGCTTAGCCAACCGGTCCGGATGACGCACGGCCTCATCAAAAATGGATTGCGCCAGTTGACGAATCGTCTCACTGGCATGACCGAGCGCCCGTTCCAGCAGGGGCAGGTAGTCCTCGTCCTCCAGGCAAGCTTCGTCGAACGCAAGTGGCTGGTTGCGCACTGCGTAGCGGCTGGCCATCGAGAAGCCGGTCATCGGATTGCGGCGGTACTCGACCAGCGCAATCCACGTGGACAGCCGCAGGCACAGCACGGCCCTGGACACGGTTTCAAGGGCCGCCCGCTTGCTGCCAGGTGCGCTGGGCAGGTACTGGCGCAGCGCGTCGTAGCTGAGGACCACGGTGCCGTCAGTGTTGGCCAGCGAACGGAAGGTCAGCCAGGCGTTGCGTTCCAGCGGCGTCAGCCGCTCATCGAGCAGCAGGGCTTTCGGGGTGATGATGTCTGAAGCTTGGTGTGACATGGTGAGGGCTCCTATCGGTATTGGCCAACTGGCCAAAGAAGCCGTCATCTCACCCTGATATTCCCGCTGTCGCAGCCATCAATCCGAACTGCGCGCTTCCCGTTTTTTCGAGCTGAAGCAGGGCACAACATCCTTGGTGTTCCGGATCAGGAGGTGGGAAAATAGGTCCGCTGCAGTGCGTTGGACGTTACTGAACGTCGATGGCCGAGTTCGCTGCCTCTGATCGGGTCGTCCGCTGATGCGTCGCACCGATAACGGAAGAGTCGGGAGCGTCCAAGGAGGTCCATCCACCGCTTCCAAGGGACACGCTTGGTTTTTGGGTCCAAGAATAGGTCCAAGCGCGTTGATTGTTTTCAATAAAATCATTGAAAATCAACAACCTGCGGCAGAAAATTCCGCTTCTGTATTGGGAAGTGAAGGCGGTGCCGACGCCACTCACCCCAGTTTCCCACCACTAGCTCAATTCGTACCAGGTACCACGCCCGCCGCCCTGCTGCGCCAGGTGTCCCCGTTCCACCAGCGCACGGAAGTGCTGTTTGAGCGTGTTGCGATTGCTGCCCGTCAGGCGCATGGCTTGCGCCATCGTGATCCTGCCATGCTCGCGCGTGAAATCCACGATCTGCAATGCCAAATCGGGAAGCTTGCCCAGCACGAGTTTCTCGCGCTCGACTTTGCGTTCCAGCCGACGGACTTGCTGGGATAGGGCACGCAGGAAGAACACCAGCCAAGGCTGCCAGTTCGGCGCTTCGGTGCGGATGCTGCCTTGTGTCTGGCGCAGCGCCAGATAGTAAGCCTCCTTGTTCTGCTCGATCACACTTTCCAGTGAGCTATAGGGCACGTAGGCATAACCGGCCTGCAGCAGCAACAACGTGGTCAACACCCGACTCAGGCGGCCGTTACCGTCCTGAAAGGGATGGATTTCCAGGAAGACCACCACCCAGATGCCGATCAACAGCAGGGGATGCAGACGCCCAGCGCTGCGCTCCTCGTCGAACCAAGCCACGAGCTCAGCCATCAGCCGCGGTGTATCAAAAGGCGTCGCAGTCTCAAACACCACGCCCAATGGCTTGCCATCCTGATCGAATGCCGCGACGCTGTTAGTCGTGGTTTTGTAATTGCCGCGATGCCAGGCGTCCTTGTCGCTGTGGGTCAGCAGATCGCGATGGAGTTGCCGGATGTGGTTCTCGGTCAGTGTGATGTCTTGCCAAGACGAGAACACCAATTCCATGACGTCGGCATAGCCAGCCACTTCCTGTTCGTCGCGGGTCTCGAACGACCCAATCTGCAAGTTGGAAAGTAGTCGTTCGACTTCACGGTCCGACAATCTGCTGCCCTCGATCCGTGTCGAAGACCCGATGCTCTCGATGGTGGCAACCCGCCGCAATGCCGACAGCCGGTCAGGCGCGAGTGTTCCCAAGGCGCGCCAAGCGCCTTTGAACTCGTCGATCCCTGCGACCAGTCCGAGGATTTCGGGGGTAATCTGGAGAGCGTCAGAGCGAATCATGCAACCAATAATACGCCCATTTACACCCAATAAGGCGTTCTTCTAGTCCTTCTTCCATTTGCAGACCCATTTACACCCATTTCCGCTAAGCCAATGACAGGAACGAGCCGGTAAATTCACTCAGCCCTGCTGCATCGGAAATCAACCCAGGCGCATCGCCGTGCCCACAAATTCCAATCCCTGTCGCATCCGCCCGGCGACGTCCGACGACGTGCCCGCCATCGAACGCATCATCCAGGCGGCGTACACCCATTACATCGCCCGCAATGGCGCCACGCCTGGCCCCATGCTGGATGATTATCCGGCGCGCGTGGCGCAGGGCGTGGTCCATGTGCTGGTAGCGGCCGGCCGCGTACAAGGCCTGATCGTGCTGATACCGGAACCGGACGCCGGCAGCCTGCTGCTGGACAACATCGCCGTGTCACCCTGTGCGCAAGGCATGGGCTATGGCCGCGCGCTGCTGGAATGGGCTGAAGCGGCCGCGCGGGATGGTGGCTTTTCGCGCATCCGTTTGTATACGCAGGAAGTGATGACAGAAAACATCGCTATCTACACCCGGCGCGGTTATGTAGAAACCCACCGTGCCACGCAGATCGGATTGAATCGAATTTTCATGCAAAAACCCCTATAAGAAATAGCTTTTTCATCAATTCAAACCAGACATCAAGCGCAGATAAAAATACGAGCTTTTACTCGTATTTATCCCCGCCGCGGTGTTTTGCAACGGCGTACGACGCAATCCGATTGCGCGCCAAAGACTTCGCATAGACCGACTCCGGCCGTATCCGCTGCGCGATGACAAAGCCGGTCATGCACGCAAGCATCAGGGGCAGCATGACCTCGTAGCTCAGCGTCATCTCGAAAATCATCAGGACCGACATCAACGGCGCATGCGTGGTGGCCGCCAGCAGCGCCCCCATCCCGACGATGGCATAACTGGACTCCGCCGACAGGCTGCCTGCCGGAAACACGCCATGCAGCGCCGTCCCGTACAAGGCGCCCAGCGCGGCGCCCACAAACAGCGTCGGCGTGAACACCCCGCCCAGCGCCCCCGAACCCACGCTCGCCGCGGTGGCGAGCGTCTTGAGCAACAGGATGGCGGCCACCGCCTGCCAGGCCCATTGCGTATGCAGCATGCTGTTCACGACGCTGTAGCCATTGCCCCAGACCGCCGGGTTCAGCACGGATAGGGCCCCGACGACCAGTCCGCCCGCCGCCATCCGCCCCCAGAGCGGAAACGGCAGGCGGCGGAACGCTGCCCGCGACACGTCCAGGAAACGCAGAAACTGCGGGGCCGCCAGACCCGCAATCACGCCGAGCCCCAGATAGTTGAATACTTCCCAGCCCGACACGAATTCAAAATGGGGCATGTGGAAGACGGCGTCGTAATGCAGCACCTGGCGGGTCACGATGTTGCCGACCACCGACGCCACGGCCAGTGGAACCAGGGTGGCCGATGAAATGACGCCATAGACGATCTCCGAAATGAAGATCGCGCCTGCGATCGGTGCGTTATAGGCGGCGGTGATGCCGGCGGTCGCGCCGCAGGCGACCAGCAGGCGCAGGTGGCGGGGCGGCAGCACCAGGTAGCGTCCCGTCAGCGACGAACACATGGCGGCCAGCTGCACCATCGGGCCTTCGCGGCCGATGGACGCGCCGGAACCAATCGAAAAAATCGATGACAGGCTGCGCGCAACGGTCTGGCGAAAGCCGATCACGCCCCGGCCGATCGAAATCGCTTCCATGTAGTCGGCCGCGCCGCGCCTGGGCAGCCATCGGGTGGCCGACTGCAGGACGACGCCCGCGATTGCGCCCCCGACTGCCGGCATCAGGAACCGCTGCCAGGGATCCAGTCCGCGGGCCAACGACACCATCCCGTGTGGAATCTCTCCCCCGCCCAGCAGCAATTGGGCCCAGCTCAACACCTCGCGAAACACCACGGTCGCCAGGGCGCCCAGCAGGCCCATCAACCCGGCCGCGCATAGCGTGACCGTCAAATTCTCGGCCAACAGGCCGCTTCTCAATCGCCGCGCCCAGGCCGGCTTGCGGATTTTCAACGCTCTTTCCATGGCCGAATTCTACGGCGGATCCTGCTCACTTTTTGTTCAGCCGCCTGTCATGGAACCGCGCTCGTCTCCCCTCGAATCCCCGGTTTCCAGAGCGCCCCAGCGGCCCGTTTTGCCCCCTTGCCGAGGCAAAAATCGAGGTGGGCTACAGGCTGTTTTCCAGGGTAAAAGGGCCGTTTTGGTCTCCGGTTTGGCAGAATGGCCCTGTGGATAACTCCTAAGGCGGCTGCTTGTGCACATGTTGTGGAGGCAAGTTGAACAAGCAGGGGTTTCTGGCCAGGTCCAAAATCTTGTCCAACTTCAGCTTTTTTCCCACACAGAGTTCTTGCACAGGCAAAAACGGCCGCAAGGCGATGAAAAAAAAGAGGTTTTCAAGGTTAAGGTAGTTATCCACAGCCCTTATTAATCATTAGTCTTTATATAAAGAGAAATAAAGGAAAAGCCAAACATGCTTTCCCATTCCGCCCATCCACCGCCCCCCGGACTGCGTCCATGCGTATCCTCTTGATCGAAGATGAAGCCGAACTTGCTCGTTGGCTTTCCAGAAGCCTGGCCAGACATGCCGGCTTTGTCGTGGAGTGGGCTGATGACGGGTTGGTCGCCGAACGGCGGCTCGCGATCGAAGAATTCGACGCGGTCATCCTGGATCTCGGACTTCCCGGCATGGATGGCCATACCTTGCTGGCGAAGATTCGCGCGCGTGACGACCGTACGCCGGTGCTGGTCTTGACCGCGCGCGATTCCCTGGCCGAAAGAATCGGAACCCTTCACGAGGGAGCGGACGATTTCCTGCCGAAACCCTTTGTTGTGGAAGAGTTGGAAGCGCGCCTGATTGCGCTCATCCGCCGCAGCCGCGGCCGTGACCATCCACGGTTGGCCCTGGGAAACCTGGTTTTTGATACCTCGGCGCAAAAATTCACGGTCAATGGACAGCCTTTGCAGTTATCCCCACGTGAACACGCGGTACTTCGAGTACTGATCCAGAAAAGCGGCGAACCCATCAACAAGCAGCAGATCCTGGATCGCATCCTGACCGACGATGCCGACATCAACCTTGAGGCGATCGAGGTCCTGGTTCACCGTCTGCGCAAAAAATTGGCGGACACTGGCGTCCAGATCGTGACCATGCGAGGCATGGGGTACTGCCTGGAGAACCTTGTTGACAACTAGAAGTCCGCAAAAAAGCGTTGATTTCGCAGCGAAAAGGCGTCCGCGAACGCTGAAGACCCAATTGCTCTGGTGGCTCATTCCGACGCTGGTCTTCGTGATGATGGGCGCCTTGTGGCTGTCCAACCACCAGCTGCGCAACCAGGTCGATATGGCCTATGACCGATCCCTCGCCGGCGCGCTGCGCGCGATCGACCACAACATATCCACAGCCAGCGGTGGATTAGCCATGGAGCAGCCCTACCTGATGCTCGAATTTTTCGAGCTGACGGCCAATGGCAACGTCTTCTACCGGGTAGCCACCGAGGACGGGCTGGCCGAAATCGGCCATCCCGACCTGCCCCTGCCGGCGCAGCCCCTGGTTTCCGGGGAGCCCAGGTTCTTTTATGCGACTTACCAGGGGCAGCCTGTACGGGTTGCGGCGCTGGCGCGGCCCATGGATCCCCCCTTGTACGCAAACAAAGGGGGCCGGGTCGTGGTCCAGGTGGCCGAAGGCCTGGAAAGCCGTCAGGCGTTCCTTCACAAGGTGCTGGTGCGCTCGGTGGAGCGCGACCTGGCCGTGGTCCTGATCAGCGTCCTGGTGATCATCCTGGGCGTTTTCATGGCCCTGCGCCCCCTGGAGCGGCTGCGCCAGGAAGTCAAAGGCCGTTCTGCAGACGATTTAAGCCCCGTCAGCGCATCCGACATGCCAGGTGAGGTCCTACCCCTGGTCGCGGCAATAAACCTCCACATGGCCCGTTTTGCGGCGTTGGGGAGGGTCCAGGCCCAGTTCCTGGACGACGCGTCGCACCAGTTGCGCACGCCGTTGTCGGTTTTGCGGACCCAGATGGCGTACGCCTTGCGGGAAGAAGACCCCCAGGAGGTCCGTACAGCCCTTCTGGCGATGCAGGAGGGGTTGGACAGGGCCGTACGCACCACCAACCAGATGCTCGCCCTGGCGCGCGCCAAGGACGCCTCCCTGGCCGAAGGTGGATCCAGCCCCGAACCGGTCGACCTCGTCGAACTGGCCGACGGGGTGATCCGTACCCAATTGCCCAATGCCCGCGCCCGGCAACTGGACATCGGCCTGGAAGCGGCCGGCGGGCCAACGGTGGTCCATGGCGCGGAATGGCTGCTGCGGGAGGCGGTCAGCAACCTGGTGGACAACGCCATCCGCTACGCGGCCGCCGGGGGCGTGGTCACCGTCCGGATAGAATCGGTCCCCGGCGAAGTCCGGCTGGCGGTCGAAGACGATGGCCCCGGCATGTCGGACGAGGACATCGCCCGGGCCTGCGTCCGGTTCCGTCGGGGAGCGGCGGGCAAGAACACATCGGGCGCCGGCTTGGGGCTGGCCATCGTGGGTACGATTGCCGAAATCCTGGGCGCGCGCCTGGTGCTCGAGAACCGGACCGGGCATCCGGGGCTGCGCGCGGCATTGGTGTTTTCCCTGGAACCGGGTGCGGATGCTGCGTCGCGTCACGAAAACGGCCGGAATTGAAAGCTTGCGGAAAGCTTCGGTTTTGTACGGTTGCGTCCACTGGAGCCGCTCGACGCAATTACGCACCGCAGCGCCGCTACCAGCGATACCTAGACCTATAAATTCTGGAGACGCAACAATGCAGACGAGTCTGAAGCTGCGCATCGCAGCCATGGCGGCGCTCGGCGCCATCACCCTGTCCCTGGGCGCGGCGCATGCCGCCGATGAACCCCGCCGTCCGGAGTGCATCGCACCGGCCCAGCCGGGAGGCGGCTTCGACCTGACCTGCCGCCTCGCGACCGAAGGCCTGAAGCAGAGCGGCGCGCTCAAGAGCGCCATGCGTATCGTCTACATGCCCGGCGGCATTGGCGCGGTGGCGTACAACAACATCGTGGCCCAGCATCCCAACGAACCCGGCACCATCGTCGCGTTCTCGGGCGGATCGCTGCTCAACCTGGCCCAGGGCAAGTTCGGCAAGTACAACGTCAATGACGTGCGCTGGCTGGCAGGCATTGGCACCGACTACGGCGTGGCCGTCGTGCGCAACGACTCGCCGTACACGGACCTGAAGAGCCTGATGGATGCTTTCAAGCAGGATCCGACCAAGATCGTGCTGGGCGCGGGCGGCACGGTGGGCAGCCAGGACTGGATGAAGGCGGCCCTGACCGCCAAGGCGGCTGGCGTCGACTTCAAGAAAATGCGCTTCGTCGCCTTTGAAGGGGGCGGCGAGGCCGTGACGGCGCTGCGTGGCGGCCACATCCAGGCCTACATGGGCGACGCGGCCGAAGCGTTCACGATGCTGGAGGGCGGCGCGCCCATCCGCGTGCTGGCCGTCTTCAACGATCAGCGGCTGCCGGGCAAGCTGGGCACGGTGCCCACGGCCAAGGAACAGGGCTATGACATCGTCTGGCCGATCATCCGCGGGTTCTACGTCGGTCCCAAGGTGTCGGACAGCGATTACCAGTTCTGGGTCGACGCGTTCAACAAGACCATGGCCACGCCCGAGTTCGAAAAGCTGCGCCAGCAACAAGGCCTGTTTCCGTTCAACAAGACGGGACCCGAGCTGGACGCTTACGTGAAGAATCAGGTCAAGCAGTACGGCGAACTGGCCGATACGTTCGGCCTGATCAAAAAGTAATCCAGCCGTCCGGCTGATTTCCCGATCGCGCGCAGGGG
The DNA here is from genome assembly GCF_900156745.1 of Achromobacter sp. MFA1 R4. Lineage (NCBI taxonomy): Bacteria > Pseudomonadati > Pseudomonadota > Betaproteobacteria > Burkholderiales > Alcaligenaceae > Achromobacter > Achromobacter sp. MFA1 R4. The sequence continues at coordinate 2,106,479 of NZ_LT707065.1, forward strand.
GTCTCCCGCCGGCTTTGCCGGCGCAAGGAGACTCCTGCGGGGACCCCTGCGCCGCGCGATCCGACCAACACGGAAACTTGGATCATGAATGATCGAATCCTGGGCATTGCCGCCCTGGCGCTGGCCGTCTTCATGACGGCCGCCGGCTGGAGCATCGAGGCGCCGTTCGCCTACGAGCCTGTCGGCCCGCGCGCCTTTCCCCTGCTGCTGGCCTTGATCATCGGCCTTTGCGGACTGTGGCTCGTCTACAAGGGCGGACGCGCCGTCGAATCCAACCCGGCGGGCGCCAATGCGCGCATCGCCCTGATGGTGGTTTGCGCGACCGCGTATGCATTTCTGTTCCAGTGGCTGGGCTTCGTCATCGCGACTTCGCTCATGTCGGTTTTCGTGGGCCGGCTGTTCGGTGGCAGCTGGATCAAGTGCGCCATCGGCGGCGTCGTCATGAGCCTTTTCTTTTTCGTGTTGTTCGACAAGGTGCTGGACGTCGTCCTGCCCGGCGGACTGCTGGAGAACCTGATATGAGCGGCATTCTCGATCATCTGTCGATCGGCTTTGGGGTCGCCTTTTCGCTGACGAATCTTCTGGTCGCGGCGATTGGTTCGTTCATCGGAACCATGGTGGGCGTGCTGCCCGGCCTGGGGCCGGTTAATGGCGTCGCCATGCTGATCCCCATCGCATTCGCGATGAACCTGCCTCCCGAAACCGCGCTGATCCTGCTTGCGGCGGTCTACGTGGGGGCGGAATACGGCGGGCGCATCACCGCGATTCTGCTGAACGTGCCGGGCGAGGCCAGCGCCATCATGACGACGCTGGACGGCTATCCGCTGGCGCGCCAGGGCTTGGCGAACGTGGCCCTGTCGCTGTCGGCGTGGTCCGCGTTCTTTGGCGCCATCGTGTCGGTGGTGGGCATCATCCTGCTCGCGCCGCTGCTGGCCAAATGGGCGCTGGCCTTCGGTCCTGCCGAGTACTTTGTCCTGATGATCTTCGCGTTCTGCTGCCTGACCAGCCTGCTGGGCAAGCAGCCCGTCAAAGGCGTGCTGGCCGCGATGATCGGGTTGTCCATCTCGGTGGTGGGCGTGGACGCGAACTCGGGCGTCTATCGCTACACCTTCGAATCCGTGCACCTGGCCGACGGCATCGACTTCGTGGTGGTGGTGATTGCGCTGTTTGCAGTCAGCGAGATGCTGGAAATGCTCGAGAAGGTGGCCGCCGGCCACAGCGTCGAGGTCACGCCCAGCGGCCGCAAGCTTTTCAATCTGAAGGAGCTGGCGTTCACGTGGTGGAGCGTGCTTCGCAGCGCGCTGGTGGGCTTTGGTGTCGGCGTGCTGCCGGGAGCGGGCGCCAGCGTGGCGGCGGCCGTGGCCTACTCGCAGGAAAAGCGCATCATCGAAGCCAAGGATCCCGAGGCCAAGTTCGGAAAGGGCGACTTGCGCGGGCTGGTCGCCCCGGAAGCCGCGGCGACATCCTCCGCGATCGGTTCGTTCGTCCCGATGCTGACCCTGGGCGTGCCCGGATCGGGCACCACCGCGGTGATGATGGGGGCGCTGACGCTCTACAACATCACCCCGGGGCCGGTGCTGTTCGACACGAAGCCGGAGCTTGTCTGGGGCTTGATCGCCTCGCTGTTCGTGGCGAACGTGCTGCTCTTCGTGATGAACGTGCCTCTGGTCCGGTTGTTCTCGAAGGTGCTGTCTGTGCCGGGTTGGCTGATGGTGCCGGGCATTCTGTGCATCAGCTATATCGGCGTCTATGCGATCAATGCGGGAACGTTCGATCTGCTGCTGGTGGCGGGCATCGGAACGCTGGGTTATTTCCTGCGCAAATTCGGCGTGCCAATGGCGCCGCTGGTGCTGGGCGTGGTGCTGGGCAACATGATGGAACAGAACCTGCGCCGCGCGCTGTCGATGACGGACGGCGACGTGCGAGTGCTGTTTTCCAGCCCCGTGTCGATTTCGCTGTGGGTGGCGGCATTGGCGGTTGTCATCGTGCCTCAGGCCCTGCGTCGTCTGCGCAAGGCGAGAAGGGCGGCCACCGGTCAGGTCTGATTGCCGGAGCCAGGGCTGGGGCTGATCGGTGCCGAATCCGGCGTTGGCCGCAGTCCCGACAAACGCACGCGGGGCGCCTTTTGGGCGCCCCGTTTTTCATGCGGCGTTTGCCGTGGAAGTTTCCGTTTCCGTATATGAGCTTTTACTCACATACGAAGCGATCAAACTTGCTTCAGCCTTTCCAGCGCGGCGTCCAGTGTCGCATCCTTCTTTGCAAAGCAGAAGCGCACGATGCGGTGATTGGATTCGGGCGCATCGGGCTGACGATAGAACGCGGACACCGGTATCACCGTCACACCATGCTTGACGGTCAGGTCACGCGCGAAGTCGGCTTCGTTCTGCTTCGAGATCTGGCTGTAGTCGGCCAGCAGGAAGAAGGTGCCGGGACTGGGCAAGGGCCGAAAGCGTGTCTGCGCCAGGCCTTGCGACAGGCGGTCGCGCTTGGCCTGGTAGAAGGCCGGCAGATTCAGGTAGGGTGCGGGATCACGCATGAATTCGGCCAGCGCGAACTGCATCGGAGACGGGACCGTGAACACCATGAATTGATGCACCTTGCGCAGCTCTGCGCTCAGGTGACGGGGGGCGCAGCAGTAGCCGATCTTCCAGCCGGTGGTGTGATACGTCTTGCCAAACGACGAAATCACGAAGGCATGCTCGGCCAGCAGGGGACGGCGGGACACGCTGGCGTGCGGCTTGCCATCGAAGACGATATGTTCGTAGACCTCGTCCGACACCAGCAGCACGCCCGTGTCGCGGACAATGGCTTCAAGCGCATCCAGGTCGCTGTCGTCGAGCACGGCGCCTGTCGGGTTGTGCGGAAAGTTCAGCATCAGCAAGCGCGTCTTGGACGTAATGGCGTCGCGCACGCGCTGCCAGTCGATACGGTAGTACAGGTCGGCTTCGGTGGGCGCGCGCAGCGGCACGGGCACCGCGGTGCCGCCCGCCAGGCGTATCGCGGGCAGGTACGAGTCGTAGCAGGGTTCGATCACGACCACTTCGTCGCCGCTGCCCACGGCGGCCAGCACCGTCGCCATGAGGGCCTCGGTGGCGCCGCTGGTCACCGTGATCTCGGTCTCGGGGTCGTAGGCGTGTCCGTAGAGCTCGCGCGTCTTGGAGGCGATGGCATCGCGCAATGGCGCGACGCCGGGCATGTAGGGATACTGGTTGTGGCCGTCAGCCATGGCCTTGGTGACCAGCGCGCACAGCGCGGGGTCCGGGTCGAAGTCAGGGAAGCCCTGGCCCAGGTTGATGGCCTTGTGCTCGATGGCAAGGCGGCTCATCACGGTAAAGATGGTGGTGCCGACGTCGGGGAGTTTGGATCGGATCATGTTGGACGCGAAGTGAACACGGGTAGCCAAGGAAAGTTTTCGTAAGTATCCCACTAACTCATAATTCATTTTTCATGGGCATTTACGCGGACGGGATTGTGGTTCACAACAAGTGGGTGCGGGTGCTGGGTGGATTTTGCGTCGCGCTGGTCGGCGCGCTGCTTGCGGTATGGGCGCACATGCCGCTGCCCTGGATGCTGGGCGCGTTGCTGTTGACCGCGGCGACCAGGATCGCCGGATTGGGAACGGCGTGTCCACGCCCGGCGCGCAATGCGGGCCAATGGGTCATCGGAACGTCGCTGGGGCTGTACTTCACGCCGCAGGTGATTGGCCATATCGGGAACAATGCCGGGCCCATTTTGGTGGGGATGCTGTTCGCGCTGGCGCTTGCGTTTCTGGGTACGGCCATCCTTCGTCGCTACACCGATGTGGATTTCAAGACGGCATGGTTTTCATCGGCAATCGGTGGCGCGAGCGAAATGGCCAATCTGGCTGAACGCCATGGCGCCCGGATCGATCGCGTGGCCACCGCGCACAGCGTCCGCGTGTTGCTCGTGGTGGTCGCGGTGCCGTTCATTTTTCAGTGGTGGGGCGTGGCGGGCCTGGATCCGACGGTGCCCGGGCCCACCGAGGTGCACGGTGTGGGCTTGATTGCGCTGGTCGCGCTGACCATGGTGGGCGGCGCGGCGTTTATCAAGCTGCGGCTGCCCAATCCTTGGGTCCTGGGGCCCATGCTTGCCGCGATGGTGCTGACGGCTTGCAGCATTGAATTGTCCGCGCTGCCGGATTATGTGCCCAAGGCCGGACAGTTGCTTATCGGCTGGTCGCTTGGCGACCGTTACCGGCCGGATTTTTTCCGTGCTGCGCCGCGCTTCATTGCCGCGGTGGCGGGCTTTACGGTATTGGCTTTGGCGCTTGCGTTCGGCGTCGGCGCATTGCTGTCATTGTGGTCCGCGGCGCCCATTCCGACATTGATCCTGGGCACGACGCCGGGCGGCATCGCGGAGATGGCCATCACTGCGAAGGTGCTGCAGCTGGGTGTGCCGGTAGTGACGGCGTTTCACGTCACACGCATGGTTTTCGTCGTGATCGTCACGGGTCCGGTTTACGCATTTCTGGCGCGGCGCCGGGATAATTCCGCGTAGCGGTATGGCCTCCCAGTGCAAAAAATACGACATTGGGGTAAACAACTATATGACTCTGTAATGCGGGATGAGTATGCTGATTCCGCAGTTGATTCAAGCAGCGCGCAGACTCGTTCTGTGGCACAGGCGACAAGCGGGAACTCAGGTTTTGCACCGATCGTTCAGTTCGCACGGCGTCCTTGATTCATTGCATTTCGATTTAATTACAGGACGCTAGAAAAAATGGCTCAGAAGGGCAAAGTCAAGTGGTTCAACGCTGACAAGGGTTTCGGTTTCATCACGCCGGACGTGGGCGGCACCGATGTGTTCGCACACTTTTCCGCCATCCAGGGTCGCGGCTATCGCAGCCTTAACGAAGGCCAGGAAGTCGAATACGAAGTCAAGGATGGTCCGAAAGGACCTCAAGCGGCCGAAATTCGCCCGCTCTAAATCGGGAAATCCCAATTTCCCGTCCGCCAGGCTCGGCCTGGCTACAACGCCCCAAGACCTCATGGTCTGGGGCGTTGTTTCATTTGGGCGTCCGCGAAAAGGGACGCCTGCGCGGCGCCGGCACGCAGAAGTTAGTATTCACTAACATATCCTCGAGCACTGGATAACTCTGTGGATAATTATTTCCGTATATGAGCATTTCGATGCTCAGTAATGAAGCAACGCACGCACAGCCGCCCGGTTTTGCACAGTTATCCGTATTAATCGCAACAGGATTACCGGGCTTCTCCGATACGTCCTCCAGCCGTTCAATCTCCCTGGAATCCGGCGCCTCACACTCGGTTTTCATAGGGAAACAGTCCCTTTCCATCGGCTGGCCGGTCTGGCTTGAAGCCGAGCTCCATGGCAATTAACGCGTGCGGCGGCACGCATTTACGGCGCTTTATGGGCGGTTGTTCACAAAGATATCCCCATCCCGGTTATGCACAGAATTACTTCCCTGATACGCCAAATTGGGGGTGTCAACCTGTGGATAGAAATGGGGATATTGCCGAAAGTGTGAGAGGAGGGCGCCGTGTGTGCGGGCGTTTTCGCGGCGCGGGTGCTCTGGTGATTGCTTCCAATAGGGCGGTCAGCGTGACGGCCAAATCCACCGCAAGATCGCGCCAGCGACTTTTCCACAGCGTTTCGCGTGAACCTTCCACACATCGGCCATATGGATGATGGCGCGGTTCATTGAGTACGAGCAAGATAATTGTCGGGTCAATGAAGCCTGCGGCTTTTGGTGTGGGAAGCAGACATGCGAATCAGGGGTGGGGATAATTTTGTGAATAAATCGCCCCGATTTGCGCAGCGCGTTTTGACAGCGGTTTGGAGTTGGAGTTCATTCTGTTCTGGTTCCGGCTGCGACGGTGGGAGTTGGACCTTGCACGGGTGGGTTTCCCGTGGACGGCGTCCCATCGGCATACAACGGGATCGGGTTGACGCGATGTGGATAAGTACAGGGCTGGCGAGTAATCCGTGCTGGCGGAGTGAGGTCCACTTGCCGCCTTGCAAGTGATTCGGCGACGGTGTTAAGTCGGACCTTGCGGGTTTTGCCGTTTTCACGTGGATAACTGACTTTATAAGTACTGCCCGCTGTTTGCCTGTTGATAAGAATGTGCGTAACCCTGCAGTTGCTTTGCGCGGCAACGTGTTTTCCATAGAGGGTCGCGACTTTAGTAGATCTGTGGATAAATGAGCTAGGTCGATCGAGTCCTGGATTCCGCCTCGAAGTGGGAGGCGAATGAATCAGGTACGGCTAGCCACAGCTTCGAAAATTGCACCTCGTTTTTTGTGCTGGTAGTCGGTGCTATTTCACCCAGGACCATCGGTAAGTTTCCGCATCGCGTTCTTCCCTTACTCATTGTTGGTGCTGTCTTCGAAAATCTCTCCGTGCGATTTTCGGGAGCTTCTGAGTTTGGTAAATGCCAAAAATTCCCTTTTTTCGGCTAAGGGGTAGGGTAGGGTGGAATAAATCGTTTTTTTTCATATTTCTTACCTTTGTCGGCTGCGGGTAGCCGTAATTTGGTGTGCGTTCATTCCGTCAGGTCTCTTTAGTGTTTTAGCCATCTGACGTCGAATCTACGCGACCGCGTGTGTTTCACGTGAAACAGTCGAGGCGGGTGGCGCGCCTGCTTTCGCGAAAAGACCCTGTTGTTCCACGTGAAACATGGCCATGCGTGCTGATCGGAATGTCTGCCTCGGCTCGCTGCTTCTTTGGCAGCCTAGTTTTCTGTTGAGTCACATTCACCACTTTTGTGGTCCAGCCAGGGCAACGTCGCCCCGATCCGTGTAGGTATTTACGCAAAATGTTCCACGTGAAACATAGGGAAGGGCAGGGCGCGAAGGTACCCGACCCGCATCTCGTCCATGTTTCACGTGGAACATTCACGCACCGGATCCTCTTGTTCCACAGCGCCAGCGCACCCGGACCGGCCCTGGCGCGAGGCGACGTCTCTCCCTAATCGGGCTGACTGCGGCATAGGGGTGGTGTGTTTCGCACCTGAACCCGCCGCCGCCCAGTGACCTAACCGGGGAGTGGATTCAAACTAAGCGATTAAGATGACGCATCACCGCAGGCCGCCGCAATGTTTCCCAGAGGCCAAGGCAGGAATACAGGCCAGGGATGTTCCACGTGAAACATCGGTCGCCAACAAGCCCCTCCGCGCGACAATGCACAGTCATGTTCCACGTGGAACCAGAGGCCTATACGCCGGCACGTGCCAACACTTTTCGCCCCCACGAACAGGCATTGGCTCCGACACCGATTTCAATTTCGCCGCGTGCAGACTGCGCGCAACATGTTTCACGTGAAACATGCCACCCCTGCCTCTATAATGAGCGCCGAACGCTCTCTCCTACATCTCCCCCATCATGGACTATCCCCGCGAATTCGATGTCATCGTCGTCGGTGGCGGCCACGCCGGTACTGAGGCGGCCTTGGCCGCTGCTCGGTCGGGCGCGCAGACGCTGCTGCTTACGCACAACATCGAAACCCTTGGCCAAATGTCGTGCAATCCGTCCATCGGCGGAATTGGCAAGGGCCATCTTGTCAAAGAGGTGGATGCCCTGGGCGGGGCCATGGCTTTGGCCACGGATGAATCCGGCATTCAGTTCCGCATCCTGAATGGATCGAAGGGCCCGGCCGTGCGCGCCACGCGCGCGCAGGCGGACCGCGTCCTGTACCGGAAGGCGATCCGCGGACGCCTGGAGAACCAACCGAATCTCTGGCTGTTCCAGCAGGCCGTCGAGGACCTGATGGTGGAGGGCGACCGTGTCGTGGGCGCGGTGACGCAAGTCGGCCTGAAGTTCCGCGCCAAGACGGTGGTGCTGACGGCAGGTACTTTCCTCAATGGCCTGATCCACGTCGGGTTGCAGAACTACTCGGGCGGCCGCGCCGGCGATCCGCCAGCCATCTCGCTGGGTCAACGCCTGAAGGAACTGCAGCTTCCCCAAGGCCGCCTGAAGACCGGCACGCCGCCGCGCATCGACGGTCGCACGATCAACTACGCGGTGCTCGAGGAGCAGCCCGGCGACCTGGATCCGATTCCCGTGTTCTCGTACATGGGCAATGTGTCCATGCACCCGAAGCAGCTTCCCTGCTGGATCACCCACACCAACGCCCGCACGCACGACATCATCCGCGGCGGTCTTGACCGCTCGCCGATGTACAGCGGCGTCATCGAAGGGGTGGGCCCGCGCTACTGTCCTTCCATCGAGGACAAGATCCATCGCTTCGCCGACAAGCAATCTCACCAGGTCTTTCTTGAACCTGAAGGGCTGGACACCCACGAGGTCTATCCCAACGGTGTGTCGACCAGCCTGCCTTTCGATGTGCAGCTCGACCTGATCCATTCGCTGCCCGGCCTGGAGAACGCGCACATCATGCGGCCCGGGTACGCGATCGAATACGATTATTTCGATCCACGTGGACTCAAGAGCACGCTCGAAACCAAGGCGATCAACGGCCTGTTTTTCGCGGGTCAGATCAACGGCACGACCGGCTACGAAGAGGCCGCGGCACAGGGCCTCCTGGCCGGCGTGAACGCCGCGCTCAAAGCGCAGGACCGTGACCAGTGGACGCCGCGTCGGGACGAGGCTTACCTGGGCGTGTTGGTGGACGATCTGGTCACGCGCGGCGTGACGGAACCCTACCGCATGTTCACCTCGCGCGCGGAGTACCGCCTGAGCCTGCGCGAAGATAACGCCGACCTGCGCCTGACCGAAATCGGACGCCAACTCGGAATTGTCGACAATGCGCGCTGGGATGCATTCAATCGCAAGCGCGATGCAGTGGCCGCCGAAGTCGAGCGCTTGAAATCCTCATGGGTTAATCCGCGGCTCCTGCCCGCCGAGGTGGCCGAGCCCCTCTTGGGCAAGGCAATTGAACGTGAGTACTCACTCGCTGACCTGCTGAAGCGCCCGAATGTGTCGTATGAGGCCCTGATGGCGGCGCGCAATGCCGACGGCTCGCTGCTGGCCGGCCCGGGCGTGGTCGAGGACGATGTGCTGTCCGAGCAGGTCGAGATCCAGGTCAAGTATGCGGGCTACATCGCTCGCCAGCAGGACGAGGTCCAGAAGCACATCGCCCATGAACAGCAACCGATTCCCGCGGATGTCGATTACGACGCCGTGACCAGCCTGTCGTTTGAAGTGCGCCAGAAGCTCAAGACCCATCGTCCGGAGACCATCGGCCAGGCCGCGCGCATCTCCGGCGTCACCCCGGCCGCGATTTCGCTCCTGCTCATCCATCTCAAGCGCCTGCATTACGGCTCGCGCAAGCAAGCGGCATGAGCGCGCCCGCCAATCAGGCCGGCTCGGACATGGCCGGCCGACTCACTCGCGCATGCGAGGAACTGGGCCTGTGCGCCGACGATGCGGCCATTGCCAAGCTGCTGAGCTACCTGGCGCAGATGCAGCGCTGGAATCGCACGTACAACCTCACCGCGATCCGCGATCCGCAGCAGATGCTCGTGCAGCACCTGTTCGACAGCCTGGCTGCCGTAAGGCCCTTCAGCGAGGCGCTGGCCGCGCCCGATGCGCCGGCCAAGGTCTACGACGTCGGCTCGGGCGGCGGCCTGCCTGGCGTCGTCCTGGCGATCATGCGGCCCGCCTGGTCCGTGACCTGCATCGACGCCGTCGAAAAGAAGACCGCGTTCGTGCGTCAGATGAGCGGCGCGTTGGCGTTGCCCAACCTGCAATCGCGGCACGCGCGCATAGAAACGTTGGATCCCGCCGAGTGCGACATCGTCACCTCGCGAGCGTTTGCATCATTGGATGATTTTGCGCAACTCGCGGGTCGCCACGTGGCCAAGAATGGTACCCTCGTCGCCATGAAGGGCAAGGTCCCCGAAGAAGAAATCCAGGCGCTGCATGCGCGCGGGGAATGGCAAGTCGACCATATTCAGCCGCTCCAAGTCCCGGAGCTGCAAGCAGAACGCTGCCTGATCTGGATGCGCCGCAGTCAAGGAACCCTATGAAGAACATACCCCCCAGCACATCCGCCCGCGTATTCTGCATTGCCAATCAGAAGGGCGGCGTGGGCAAGACCACGACCGCCATCAACCTGGCGGCTGGCCTTGCCACGCACAACCAACGCGTGCTGCTGGTGGACCTGGATCCGCAGGGCAATGCCACGATGGGCAGCGGCATCGATAAGAATTCGCTTGAATCCAATCTGTATCAGGTGCTGATCGGTGAGTCCTCGATCGAGCAGGCGCGCGTGAAGTCGGAGTCGGGCGGTTACGACGTCCTGCCCGCCAACCGCGAACTCTCGGGCGCCGAGATCGACCTGGTGCAGATGGACCAGCGCGAACGCCAGTTGAAGGCCGCGATCGACACCGTCGCCAGCCAGTACGACTTCGTGCTCATCGACTGCCCGCCCACGCTGTCCCTGCTGACGCTCAACGGCCTGGCCGCGGCGCATGGCGTCATCATTCCGATGCAGTGCGAATACTTTGCGCTCGAAGGACTGTCGGACCTGGTCAACACCATCAAGCGCGTTCACCGCAACATCAATGATGACCTGCGCGTCATCGGATTGTTGCGCGTCATGTTCGATCCGCGCATGACCCTGCAACAGCAGGTGTCCGCGCAGCTCGAATCGCACTTCGGCGACAAGGTCTTCAAGACCGTGGTGCCGCGCAACGTGCGCCTTGCCGAAGCCCCCAGTTACGGCATGCCGGGCGTCGTGTATGACCGCGCCTCGCGGGGTGCGCAAGCGTACATCTCGTTCGGCGCCGAAATGATCGAGCGCGTCCGGAAAGACCTGAACTAGCCGTACCCGATGCCCGACGCCGCGCTCTTTTTTCCGCCACAGACAGCCTGCTCCACGCCGCCCGCCGACGTGCGCGATGCGCTGCGCGTGCGGCTCGAAGAGGCGGCGCTCAATGCCACCGCGGTGGGCGCGCAACTGATCTATGATGGCTGGCTGGTGCGTTTTGCCCATTCGCCCGCCAAGCGGGTCCGAAGCGTGAATGTGCTGGGGTTATCCACACGTCCTTTGGATGAGCGGCTGGCGTATTGTTCATCGTTGTATGCGCGCCATGGCTTGCCCATGGTGCTGCGCATTACCTCCATCGGCCCCGATTTTTCGCTCGACGCCGAGCTGGAGGCCCGCGGTTATACCTATACCGGTGAGACTCGAGTCATGAGCACGCCGCTCGCCCCCCGCACGTGCGGCAGGGGCGATCTGCATTTCAGCATGGTCGATGCCGAGCGCTTTGCGGCGGCGGTCGGCGTCATGCGCGGCGCATCCGCGATGCACGTCGGCGAACACCAGGCGCGCTTGTCGGGACTGGCTGTGGATAAGCAGCCGGTGCTCGCGACCGACGCGGCAGGGCAGGTGGTCGCCGCGGGCATGGCCGTGCGCGACGGCGACCTGCTTGGCCTGTTCGACATCGTTACCCATCCCGGACATCGGCGCAAAGGCTATGCCGCCGTCCTGGTGGAGCATTTGCTGGCCGAAGGCGCCGCCGGTGGCGCCCGCACGGCCTACCTGCAGGTCGAGCCGGAAAACACCGCCGCGCGGGCGCTGTATGCCCGCTACGGTTTCAAAGACTGTTACGCGTATTGGTACCGCCTGCCCGCCGAGCAGGCGGGCGCCTGAGCCCTGGGCCCGGGATACAAAGACAGAAGGAAAGAGGATTTAACTATGGCCACCAAGAAACCCAAGGGATTGGGTCGCGGACTGGACGCCTTGCTGGGCGCGGACGCGCCTGCCATCGACAACATCGGCAAGGCGGTCGCCAAGCCCGAGGGTCCGCCGTCCACCCTGCCCATCTCGAAGATGCGCGCCGGCAAGTACCAGCCGCGCACGCGCATGGACGAGGGGGCCCTGGGCGAGCTGGCCGAATCGATACGCACGCAAGGCATCATGCAGCCGATTCTCGTGCGCGCGCTGGGCGACGCGCCCGGCCATTACGAGATCATTGCCGGTGAACGCCGCTTCCGCGCGGCGCAGCTTGCGGGCCTGAAAGAAGTGCCGGTGCTGGTGCGCGAGGTCGCCGATGAAAATGCGGCCGTCATGGCGCTCATCGAAAACATCCAGCGCGAAGACCTGAACCCGCTGGAAGAAGCGCACGGCGTGCGCCGCCTGCTCGACGAGTTCGGCCTCACGCACGAACAGGCCGCGCAGGCCATCGGCCGCTCGCGGTCGGCCACCAGCAACCTGCTGCGCCTTCTGAATCTGGCCGCGCCCGTGCAGACCATGCTGCTGGCTGGCGACGTGGACATGGGGCACGCGCGTGCGCTGCTCGCCGTGGACGCAGCCACCCAGATCCAGCTTGCCAACCTCATCATCGCGCGCCGCCTGTCGGTTCGCGAAGCCGAAAAGCTCGTCGCCAAGACCGTCAAGGAAGCCGAAACCTCGGCCTCGCCCAAAAAGAAGGCGAACGGCGTGTCGCGCGACCTGACCCGCCTGGAAGAAGCGCTGTCCGACCACCTGGGAACGCGCGTGGCGTTGAAAGTGGGCGCCAAGGAAAAAGGGCAGATCGTGATCGATTTCCACGGATGGGAACACCTGAATTCGCTGCTCGAGCGCCAAGGCCTGTCCGGAGCCGTGGATGCCTGATCGCGCTTTGCCCGTCATCGCGGTGCTGGCTACGGGCGGCACGATCGCAGGCGCGCAGGCGGATGCCACGTCCGCGGGCTACAAGTCCGGCTCGTTTTCCGTGAACGACCTGCTCGCGGCGGTGCCGCAGCTGGCCGGCATCGCCGAGATCCGCGCCGAACAGGTGGCCAACGTCGGCAGCCAGAACATGACGCACGAGGTCTGGCGCACGCTCGCGCAGCGCGTGGATGCGCTCTGCCAGGACGCCTCGGTGGCCGGCATCGTCATCACGCATGGCACGGACACGCTCGAGGAAACCGCCTATTTCCTCAGCCTGGTGAACCGCCATGACAAGACCGTCGTGCTGGTAGGCGCCATGCGTCCCGCCACGGCGCTGGGCGCCGAGGGCCCCGCCAACCTGTACAACGCAGTGGCGCTGGCCCGCCATCCCGACGCGCGCGGCCGCGGGCCGCTCGTCGTCATGAACGAAGACGTGCACTACGCCCGTGAACTTCAAAAGATCGCCAGCGCCGGACTGTGCGCCTTCGCGTCGCCCAATCGCGGCCGCGCGGGCGTCATGCATGGCGGCGTGCCGTGCTTCTATTCGCGCAACACCACCGTGTATGGCGCGCAAAGCGAGTTTTCACTCGCATTGCTGGAAAAGGCCGGCTGGCCACGCGTGGACATCGTCTACGCCCACGCCAACCTGCAGGCCGACCTGATCGATTTCCTGGCCAGCGCGGTGGACGGCATCGTGCTGGCGGGGGTGGGCGACGGCAACGCCACCGACCTGGCCATCGACAGCCTGCGCCGCGCGGCCGATGATGGCGTGGCGGTCGTGCGGTCCAGTCGGACGGGCAGCGGCTTTGTCGCGCGCGATGTCGAACTCGATGACGCCACGCTGGGCTTTGTCGCGGCAGGGGACCTGAATCCGCAGAAGGCGCGCATCCTGCTCATGCTTGCGCTTTCGGTCACCCGCGATCCGGCCGGTCTGCAGCAGATCTTCGACCGCTATTGAACGCCTCGCGCCGCGACGCCTACGCTGTCGCGGCGCCCTGCTGCGCGAGGCCCAGGTTGGTGCGCAGCATGTCGTACACCTGACGCGTGAGCGGATTGATGAGATCACGCCTTATCCACAGGAAGTAGGTCACGTCCGGCAAGGGCGGCAATCCCTCCTTTTCTCCGAGCACCCGCATTTCCGGCCCCAGCAGCTCCACGCTGCGCGCGGTCACGCCCAGGCCGGCGCGTAGCGCGGCCTTGATCCCCACCAGGTTCGGGGCCACGTAGTTCGTGTGCCAGCGCACCTGCGCCTGCTCCAGCGCATTGAGCGCCAGGCGCCGAAAAATGCTCGGTTCGTCGGCCAGCACCAGCGGCACGGGCGTATGCGGATCGTGCACGTAATCGGCCGAGGCCAGCCAGACCGTTGGCGACGTTCGCAACGCCACGCCCTCGAAATCCTGGTCGAAGCGCGTCGAGATGGTCAAGTCTATTTCGCCGGCACGCAGCGCATCCATCAGGAACGGACTGCGATCGACACGGATCTCCAGTTTCACGCGCGGCGCCACGCGCGCGATGTGCGTCAGCAGCGTGGGCAGGATCGTGTCGGCCACGTCCAGGGGTGCGCCCAACCGCAGATCGCCCTCCAGGGGCCCGTCCTGCAACGCGCGCAATGCTTCGTCGTTGATGGCCAGCATGTGCCGCGCGTACTCGACCAGCCGCCGCCCATGCGAGGACAGCAGCTTGTTGCGGCCGTGCTTCTCGAAGAGAGGCAGCCCGATCATGGCCTCGAGCCGCTGCATCTGCTGCGTGATGGCCGACTGGGTCTTGTGCAGCCGGTTGGCGGCTTCGGAAAAAGTCTCATGCTGGGCGATCGCCGTCAGCGTGCGTAGCAGGTCCAGATCCAGGTTGCGCATTGGGGTAGCCCAGCCATCCAAGGGTTCACAAGGGTTCAGGGATAACCCGATACATTACCACTGCTAATGAATGTTTAAAGCAATTTAAATTGTTGAGGGCCAAGCCGGGCGATACAGTAAGTGCAATAACTCATGAAACAAGAGGGAAAGTCAACGTGAGCACCGCACATCCGCATCAGGCTGGCATCGACAGCACCGTCGAAAATATTAAAAAAACTGTAGGAAATAAGGGCCTGAACCGCGACAGCCTCCAGTCCGTGCTGGACGATCTTGTCGCCTTGGCCGGCAATACCGCGTGGTGGGGCGCCGACCGCTATCCGGCCCCCGAGGGGGATGAGCGCCAGGCCCGCTACCTCATCGCCGAGGACGCCGACAAAAGCTATGCGCTCTATCTGAACGTCATGCGCCCGGGCAAGAAGATCGTGCCGCACAACCACACCACCTGGGCGTGCATCGCGGCCGTCGAAGGCGTGGAAACCAACTACGTCTACGACCGTATCGACGACGGCTCCGTGCCCGGCGTGGGCAAGCTGGAAAAGATAGATACCGTCGTGGTGGGGCCGGGCACCGGCATCGCGCTGATGCCCGACGATATCCACGCCGTCGAAATCCAGGGCGACAGCGTCATCCGCCACCTGCACATGTACGGACGCGCGCTGGAAACCCTGGATCAGCGCCTGGGCTTCGACCTGGAGACCGGCACCTGCAAGATCATGCCCATCGGCGTGCAGACGCGGCGCTGATCATGAGCAAGCCCTTCCGGTCCGCGACGCGCCTGCTGCGAGCGGGGCGTCCCCATCAAGGCTGGGTCAACACGCCGGTCTCCCGCGCCAGCACTTACGTATTCGACAGCGTGCAAGCCTGGCGCGATACGCGGGCGCGCCGCGAACAGGAGCGCCTGCCGTCATACGGCGCCCGCGGCACCGACAGCACGCACGCGCTGGAAGACGCATTGATCGAGCTGGAAGCGGGCTTTCGCGCCAAGCTGTACCCCACGGGCCAGGCCGCGATCGCCACCGTCCTGCTTGCCTATTTGCGCGCGGGCGACCACGTTCTGATCACCGACGCCGTCTATGAGCCGGTGCGCAGGTTCTGCGCCGAGCACCTGACGCGACTCGGGATCGAAGTCACGTATTACCGGCCCGATGGCGCGGGCATCGAGGCGCTGATCCGTCCGAACACCCGCATGATCTATGCGGAGTCGCCGGGGTCGCTGACGTATGAAATGCCCGACCTCATCGAGTTATCCACAACCGCGAAAAAACACGATTGCTGGCTGGCTGTGGATAACACGTGGGCGTCCGGTCTGGTACAGAAGCCGCTCACCCTGGGCGCCGATATTTCCATTCTGGCGGCCACCAAATATCTGGGCGGGCATGCCGATGTCATGATGGGCGCCGTGGTCACGAACGAACGCGCCTGGCGCGCGCTGGAACGCGCCACGATCGACTTTGGCCAGACCGTCGGGGCCGACGATGCGTTCCTGGTATTGCGCGGCATGCGCACGCTGCCGCTGCGCATGGCGCAGCACGCCCGCAGCGCCATGCAGGTCGCCCAGTGGCTGCAGGCGCGGACCGAAGTGTCCCGCGTGCTGTGTCCCGCATTGCCCGGCGATCCGGCTCACACCCTCTGGCTGCGCGATTGCTGCGGCGCCAACGGCCTGCTGACCCTCGAACTGTCCGATGCGCACACCGACGCCGATGCGGAGCGGCTCATCGACAGTCTGCAGCTCTTTGGCATCGGCGCGTCGTGGGGCGGCTTCGAAAGCCTGGTGATCCCGGTTTTCCTGCAGGCCGCACGGTCGCTGCCCGGCAGCGACGTGCGCGGCCCCATGCTGCGCCTGCATATCGGCCTGGAAGATCCCGACGATCTCATCGCCGACCTGGAACGCGGTTTTGCCGCGTTGTCCCAACCCCTCCGTTCCCTCCGAATCTCATGATGCAGTCCCTTCACGACCATACCCACGCCGACGTCGATGCGCATACGCTCAAGCAGTGGCTGCACGATGGTGGCGAAATCGCGCTCCTGGACGTGCGCGAGCATGGCCAATACGGCGAGTCCCATCTGTTCTACGCCGCGCCGGTGCCCTACAGCCGGCTGGAGGTCGACATCGTGCGCCTCGCACCGCGGCGCGGCGTGCGCGTCGTGGTCTACGACAATGGCGGCGAAGACCCCACCGCGGCGCGCGCCGCGCGGGCGCTTGCCGCGCTGGGCTACACGGACGTGCACCGGCTGGCGGGGGGCATCGCACAGTGGCAGCACGATGGCTACGCGACCTTCGCCGGCGTGAACGTGCCCAGCAAGACTTTCGGCGAATTGGCCGAAGAGGTTTTCCACACCCCGCGCATCGGCGCGCGCGAATTGGCCGAGCGCCAGCGGCGCGGCGACGATCTCATCGTGCTGGATGGCAGGCCATTTGCCGAATACCAGAAGATGAGCATTCCCGGCGGCATCTGCTGCCCCAACGGCGAGCTGGCGCTGCGCGCCCATACGCTGGCCGCGCGGCCGGACACCACCATCGTCATCAATTGCGCGGGCCGCACGCGCAGCATCATCGGCGCGCAGACGCTGATCAACCTGGGCGTCCCCAATCCTGTCTATGCGCTCGAGAACGGCACGCAGGGCTGGTATCTGGAAGACCTGCAGCTCGAACACGGCGCACGCCGTCGCTATAGCGACGACATCCCGCCCGCGGACGTGCCCGCGCTGGCCCAGCGTTCCGCGCAGCTCGCGCAGCGCCATGGCGTGCCCACGGCAGACGCCGCCCAGGTGCAGGCCTGGCTGGGCGACGCAACGCGCACCACGTTCCTGTGCGATGTGCGCAGCGCAGAAGAATTCGCACAGGGTTCCCTGCCTGGCGCGCAGCATGCGCCCGGCGGCCAGCTCATCCAGGCGACGGACCAGTACCTGGCCGTGCGCGGCGCGCGCATCGTGGTGTTCGATGCCGAAGGCGTACGCGCCCCGGTGGTCGCAAGCTGGCTGCGGCAAATGGGTTGGGAGGCCTGCACGCTTGAAGAAGGCGTTGGCGCCGCGCTGGTCAACGAACCGGTCCAGACGCCAGTCCCGCCTATCGCGGTCCTGTCCGATGCCGAGCTCTCGCAAGCGCTGGCGCAAGGCGCCCAGGTCATCGATATCCGCCCCAGCATGCGGTATCGGGCCAACCACATCGTTGGCGCGCGCTGGTCGATCCGTCCGCGCCTGGACCGCCTGCCGCTCGATCCGGCGCGTCCCGTGATCCTCCTGGCCGAAGACGCCGCGCTCGCAGCCTGGGCCGCGAACGATCTGCGCGCGTCGGGCTTGGGGGACGTCAGCGCAAACACCGGCACGCCCGAGAGCTGGTCCGCGCAGGGGATCCCGCTGGCATCCACGCCCGCGGATCCGGCCGACGGCGACTGCATCGACTATCTGTTCTTCGTGCATGACCGTCATGACGGCAACAAGGCCGCGGCGCGCCAGTATCTCGCCTGGGAAACCAACCTGGTCAGGCAGATCGACGAACGGGAGCGCGCCGCGTACCGATTCCCGGCCGGCTGACACCCGCGCCGCACCTCACGGCGCGGCCCACGCTTCAACCTGATCAATACGCCCCGGCGGCCATGGCGGCCGGGGTGCGGACGGTTCATGGCGAACCGGAATGCAAAGGACGGCCGATCAACCGGCCGCCAACTCAAGGGGAAATCCAGATGAAGCAACACGCATTGCACGCTTGCAGGACCGCCGCGACGGCGGTGGCCGGTCTGCTGTGGGGAATCGCGGCCCATGCCCAGGCGCCCGCACCGCTGGCAGACTTTCCGAAACAGGCCATCACCGTGGTCTCGCCGTTTCCACCCGGCGGCGGTAACGACGGCGTCGCGCGCCTGATCGCGCAGGAGCTGGGCGCCATCACGGGCCAGAGCGTGGTGGTCGAGAACCGCTCGGGGGCGGGCGGCAGCGTCGGCACGGCGCAAGTGTCGCGCGCCAAGCCCGATGGCTACACGCTCGTCATGTCGCAGACCAGCGTCATGGCCGTCAATCCGCGTCTGTACAAGAACGTCGGCTTTGATCCGCTGAAGGACTTCGTGCCGATCTCGCAAATCACCTCGGCGCCGCTGGTGCTGGTGTCGCGCACCGAGGGCCCGTACAAGAGCTTGAACGACTATCTCGCGGCGGCGCGCAAGCAGCCCGGCGTCATTACCTATGCGACGCCCGGCAACGGCACGATGAGCCACCTGATGGGCGCCCTGGTGTCGCAGAAGGCGGACGTCAAGCTCGTGCACGTGCCGTACCGCGGGGCGGCGCCCGCCATCACGGACCTGATGGGCGGCACGGTGGACATGCTCATCACGTCGCCCGCGTCGGCCGAGCCCATGGTGGCCGCAGGAAAGCTGCGCATCCTCGCCATGAGCCACGGCGACGGCGTCGGCATTTTCAAGAGCGCGCCCACCTTGAAACAGGCCGGCCTGGAAGGCATCACCGCGGATGACTGGTATGGCCTGTTCGCCCCGGCAGGCACGCCTCCCGAACGCATCGCCTACCTGGCGCAGGCCGTGAACCAGGCCATGAAGTCGCCCGCCGTGATCGCCAAGATCAACAGCGGGGGAAGCCAGCCGGTGGGCAGCGCCCCTGACGCCTTCAAGACCCGCCTGCAGCAGGACACCGCCTACTGGGCCGAAATGGTGAAGACGGCGGGCGTCTCCCTGGATTGAACGCGCAATGGCCGGGGGCGGCACGGCCAGCGTGCCTCCCCCGGCCGCCCGTTGCGACAAGTCGGGGTTTCACCGTCCGGTCCGCGATTGCAAAGCTGAGGCAACCTGCCTAGACTGGGACAGCGCGCATGCGCGCGCCTTTTTTCCCGGTCATCCCCGCTCGCCATTTGGGAGGGCAACGATGCAGAGTTTCCCGGCCCTGTCCGCGGATCAGCTTGCTGCGTACGCCGCGTTCGCACAGACCCTCGCGGACCGCGTGCGCCCCTTGTCGCGCAAGTGGTTCCGGCATCCGCTCCCGGTGGACACCAAGGCCGACGAAAGTCCCGTCACGCAAGCGGACCGGGATGTCGAGGCAGCCCTGCGCGAGGCCATCGCCGCGCAGTATCCCGATCACGGCATATTCGGCGAAGAATTCGGCGCCTCGCGCGCCGAGGCCGAGCTCGTGTGGTCACTGGACCCCATCGACGGGACGCGCGCCTTCATTTCCGGCAACCCGTTATGGGGCACGTTGCTGGCGCTGCTGCACCGGGGCAGGCCCGTGCTGGGCCTCATCGACATCCCCATGCTGGACGAACGCTGGATCGGCGCGGCGGGCGCAGCGGCCCGTCTGAACGGCGGCGAGTGCAGGACGAGTACGTGCGCCGCGCTGGAAGAGGCCATTCTTTACGCCACCGCGCCCGACATCTTCAGCGGCGCCGAACTTGCCGCCTTTGACGCACTGGCCGCCGCCTGCCGCATGCGCCGCTATGGCGGCGATTGCTACAGCTACGGGCTGTTGGCCAGCGGCCATATCGATCTCGTCGTGGAGGCCGGCCTGCAACCGTACGACTACCTTGCCCTGATGCCCGTGGTCGAGGGCGCGGGCGGCGTCATGACCGATTGGACGGGACAGCCGCTGGGCCTGCAGTCGCAAGGCCGCGTGATCGCGGCCGCCACGCCGCAGCTGCATCGCGAAGCGATGCGGCTGCTGGGGGCGGCCATGGCCTGACCGGCGCGCCGCCCACCCGCAGTTCAACGCAACGCTTCAGCCACAAGGTGAACAGGCATGCATGCACTAGGGGTAGCAACGGTGGAAGATGCGCAGCGGCTGGTGCAATCCAGCCCGCTCTCGCACATCAAGGTGGGGCTGTCCGACGTGGACGGCGTCATGCTGGGCAAATACCTGCGGCGCGACAAGTTCCTGGGCGCCTTGCACGGCGGACTGGCGTTTTGCGACGTGGTGTTCGGGTGGGACCTGGATGACCAGCTCTACGACAACACCCGGTATACCGGCTGGCACACCGCCTACCCCGACGCAAAACTGAGGATCGTGCCGCAGACCGCGCGCCGGCTCACGCTGGAGCAGGGGCCGGGCGGCGAAGACATGCTGCTGTTCCTGGCGGAATTCGAAGGCGACGCCGGCGCCATCTGTCCGCGTCGCCTGCTGCACCGCGTGATAGACCGCGCCGCCGGCATGGGCTACGACGCCTATGCGGCGCTGGAGTACGAGTTCTTCATGTTTCGCGAGACGCCGCATTCCGTGCGCGCCAAGCACTACCGCAACCTGGAGAACTGGACACCCGGCAATTTCGGCTACTCCATGCTGCGAAGCACGGTGGAAGGCGACTTCTATCGCAAGCTGCTCGACATGTGCGAACGCATGGACATGCCCATCGAAGGCCTGCACACCGAGACCGGGCCGGGCGTGCTGGAGGCTGCGATCGCCGTGGACCATGCGGCGGCGGCGGGCGACAAGGCCTTCCTGTTCAAGACCTTCACCAAGGCGCTCGCGCAGCAGAACGGCCTGATGGCCACGTTCATGGCAAAGTGGTCGCCCGAACACCCTGGCCAAAGCGGTCATATCCACCTGTCGCTGCGCGACCGCAAGACGGGGTTGTCCGCCTTCTTCGACGAGTCGCAGCCGCACGGCATCAGCGCCACGCAGGCCGCGTTCATGGGCGGGGTGCAGCGGTACCTGCCCGAGTTCATGGCGCTCTATGCGCAGACCATCAACAGCTACTCGCGCCTGGTGCCCGGTTATTGGGCGCCGCTGGACGCCACCTGGGGCATGGAGAACCGCACGACGGCGCTGCGTCTCATCCCCGGCAGCGACAAGTCGCAGCGCGTCGAAGTGCGCATCGGCTCGGCCGACGCCAATCCCTACATTGCCCTGGCTGCGGCGCTGGCCTCCGGCCTGTACGGAATAGAGCAGGGCCTCTCGCCCGAGCCCATGGTCCAGGGCAACGCCTACACGCAGCAATTTCCCGCGCATCTGCACCTGCCTCTGACGCTGTGGGAGGCCGCGCAGCGTCTGCGGGGCTCGGAAGCCGCGCGGCTGCTGTTCGGAGACGCATTCGTCGAGCACTACGCCGCGACGCGTGAATGGGAGGAACGCCAGTTCCGGCGCCACGTCACCGACTGGGAGCTGGCGCGTTACTTTGAAATCATCTGATTCCGTCCACCGCTTGCTACAGGCCTTGCTATGACCGATGAACTGATCACCATCAGCCCGATCGACGGGCGCGAAGTCGTCCGCCGGGCCTACGCGAGCGAAGCGCAGATCGCGCAGGCGCTGGCCGACGCCCAGGCCGCGCAGCCCGGCTGGCACGCGCTGGGTGTGCAGGCGCGGGGACGCATCGTGTCGGACGCGGTCGACCGATTCGTGGCGGCCAAGGACGAGATCGCGCGGGCCATCACCATCCAGATGGGCCGCCCATTGCGCTACGCTCCCCTGGAGGTCGACGGCTTCGAGGCCCGGGCCCGCCATATGATCGCAATCGCGGGACAGGCCCTGGCGCCCATTGCCGCGCCCGCTCAGGCCGGTCTTACCCGCTTCATCAGCCGCGACCCCATCGGCGTGGCGTTGACCATCGCGCCGTGGAACTACCCGTTGCTCACGGCGGTAAACAGCATCGTGCCGGCCTTGATGGCAGGCAATACCGTCATCCTCAAGCATTCGGACCAGACGCCCCTGTGCGCCGAGCTCATCGACCGCGCCTTCCGCGAGGCGGGGGCGACCAAGGGCGTTTTCCAGTATTTGCACGCCAACCATGACATCACGCAGCGGCTCATCCGCGCACCCGAGATCGGTTATGTGTCCTTTACCGGATCCGTGCGCGGGGGGCGCCAGGTCCAGGCGTGCGCGGCGGGACGCTTCATCGGCGTGGGACTTGAACTGGGCGGCAACGATCCCGCGTACGTGAGGGCGGACGCCAACCTGGAGGCGGCCGTGGATGCATTGGTGGATGGCGCGTTCTTCAATTCCGGCCAGTCGTGTTGCGGCATCCAGCGAATCTATGTGGCCCGCGGCGTGTACGACCAATTCGTCGAACGCGCCGCCGCACTGACCGAACGCTACGTGTTGGGCGACCCGCTGCGGCAGGAAACGACGCTGGGCCCGGTCGTACGCACGCGCGCCGCGGCCGAGATTCGCGACGTCATTGCCCAAGCCGTCGGCGCTGGCGCCGTGAACGTGATTGATCCCTCGCATTTCAGCAATGCGAGTGAAAGCTCGTGTTATGTCGCGCCGGCCCTGCTGACGCAGGTCGATCACCGCATGCACATCATGAACGATGAATGCTTCGGCCCGGTCGCCGGCATCATGCCCGTCGATAGCGACGAACAGGCCATTGCGCTCATGAACGACAGCCCGTATGGCCTGACGGCTGCCGCGTTCACTCAGGACGAAGAAGCGGCGCTGCACATTGGCCGCCAATTGCGCTGCGGCACGTTCTTCATGAATCGTTGTGACTATCTCGACCCCGCGCTTGCGTGGACCGGCGTCAAGAACTCGGGCCGCGGCGCGTCGCTGTCGCCCGTGGGATATGAACAGCTCACGCAGCCCAAGTCCTTCCACATGCGCAGCGTGTGATACCAACTCAATCCGCCATCAGTGCCAAGTCTCCCAAGTCTCTGGAAATCGAACCATGACCGTGCCATCCGTCAACTGGAACTATCCCACCGCGATCAAGGTGGGCCCTGGCCGCATCGATGAATTGCCCGACCATTGCCGGGCGCTGGGCATGGAGCGGCCCTTGTTGGTGACCGATCCGGCTCTCGCCCCGTTGCCGATGCTTGAGCACGCCGAGCGTGCATGCCGTGAGGCGGGCCTTGGGTGCGCGGTGTTCCACGACATCAAGGGCAACCCGACCGGGCGCAACGTCGACGACGGCGTGACGGCATTCAAGCGCGGCCGCCATGACGGCGTAATCGCTTTCGGCGGAGGATCCGCGCTGGATGCGGCCAAGGCCATCGCGCTGATGGTGGGACAGGACCGCCCGTTATGGGACTTCGAAGACGTAGGGGACAACTACCTGCGCGTCAATGTCTCCGGAATGGCGCCCGTGGTGGCCGTGCCGACGACGGCGGGCACCGGCTCCGAGGTCGGGCGCGCATCCGTCATCACTGACGAGTCGGCGCAGGTCAAGCGCATCATCTTCCATGCGCGCATGCTCCCGTCCATCGTCATCCTGGACGCCCAACTCACGGTCGGCCTGCCGCCGCGCATTACGGCGGCCACCGGCATGGACGCGCTTTCACACAACCTCGAGGCCTATTGCTCGCCGTTCTACCATCCGATGGCGGCCGGTATCGCCGTCGAAGCCATGCGACTCATCAAGGAATACCTGCCTCAGGCGGTGGCAAACGGCGCCGACCTGCAGGCGCGCCAGCAAATGCTGGTGGCTTCCTGCATGGGCGCCACCGCCTTCCAGCGCGGGCTGGGCGCCATGCATGCGCTGGCGCACCCGCTGGGCGCGCTGTATGACGCGCACCACGGCCTGCTCAACGCCATCCTCATGCCCTATGTGCTCAAGGCCAATCAACAAGCGGTGGCGCCGCGCCTCGAAACGCTGGCCCGCTACCTTGGCCTGCCGCAGGCCGGTCCGGACGCGGTGCTCGACTGGGTGCTGGCGCTTCGCAAGGCGGTCGGCATTCCTCACACCCTCGCGGAAATCGGCCTCGACGACGCGCAGGCCGACCGGGTAGGGCGCATGGCAAGCCAGGATCCATCCGCCGGCACCAACCCCCTCAACCTCTCGGCCGAACAATATTCTCAGCTTTTTCGTGCAGCAATTCGCGGAAACCTGTAAGCTTCGCCCCCTCTGCGCGGAAACGCGGCGGAGGAAGAACAGAAATTTTGAATTTTTCGTCCGAATGGTTTGACAGCGGATTTGAAAGTGTTCATAATCTCAAGTTCTCCGCTGGAGGGGTGCCCGAGTGGTTAAAGGGGGCAGACTGTAAATCTGTTGGCCTTGCGCCTACGTTGGTTCGAATCCAACCTCCTCCACCAGAGACCCATTCCCGAATCCAGGCGCGGTTTGCCTGGATTTGCAATGTAAGGCCTAGCAAGCTTAGGTTGCCTTCGCAAAGAAGGCGTCAGGTTTGCGATGGCCTTGATTTCGAAGGGTGTGGGAAAGAGAAGGTGAAAGGGTTTGCCGCGGGTGTAGCTCAATGGTAGAGCAGAAGCCTTCCAAGCTTACGACGAGGGTTCGATTCCCTTCACCCGCTCCAAGATTGACATCAGTACATGCTGCCCATGTGGCTCAGTGGTAGAGCACTCCCTTGGTAAGGGAGAGGTCGCGCGTTCGATCCGCGCCATGGGCACCACGAATTCCAAATTCTTTTCTTCAGTCAGAAGCGCAATCCAGGTCAGGAGTCAGCCATGGCAAAAGGCAAGTTTGAACGTACCAAGCCGCACGTGAACGTGGGTACGATTGGTCACGTTGACCACGGCAAAACGACGTTGACGGCGGCGATCACGACCGTTCTGTCGACCAAGTTCGGCGGCGAAGCCAAGGGCTACGACCAGATCGATGCAGCTCCTGAAGAAAAGGCCCGCGGCATCACGATCAACACGGCCCACGTCGAGTACGAAACGGAAACGCGCCACTACGCGCACGTTGACTGCCCGGGCCACGCTGACTATGTGAAGAACATGATCACGGGCGCTGCCCAGATGGACGGCGCGATCCTGGTCGTGTCGGCCGCTGACGGCCCGATGCCGCAAACGCGTGAACACATCCTGCTGAGCCGCCAGGTTGGCGTGCCGTACATCATCGTCTTCCTGAACAAGGCTGACATGGTTGACGACGCCGAGCTGCTCGAGCTGGTGGAAATGGAAGTTCGCGAACTGCTGTCCAAGTACGACTTCCCGGGTGATGACACCCCGATCGTCAAGGGTTCGGCCAAGCTGGCGCTGGAAGGCGACAAGGGCGAACTGGGCGAGCAGGCCATCCTGGCGCTGGCTGCCGCGCTGGACTCGTACATCCCGACGCCTGAGCGTGCCATCGACGGCGCGTTCCTGATGCCGGTTGAAGACGTGTTCTCGATCTCGGGTCGCGGCACCGTGGTGACCGGCCGTATCGAACGCGGCATCATCAAGGTCGGCGAAGAAATCGAAATCGTTGGTATCGTTCCGACGGTCAAGACGACCTGCACGGGCGTGGAAATGTTCCGCAAGCTGCTGGACCAAGGTCAAGCCGGCGACAACGTGGGCATCCTGCTGCGCGGCACCAAGCGTGAAGACGTCCAGCGCGGCCAGGTTCTGGCCAAGCCGGGCTCGATCACCCCGCACACGGACTTCACGTCCGAGGTGTACATCCTGTCCAAGGAAGAAGGCGGCCGCCACACCCCGTTCTTCAACGGCTATCGTCCCCAGTTCTACTTCCGCACGACGGACGTGACCGGCACGATCGACCTGCCGGCCGACAAGGAAATGGTTCTGCCGGGCGACAACGTGACGATGACCGTCAAGCTGCTGGCCCCGATCGCCATGGAAGAAGGTCTGCGTTTCGCCATCCGTGAAGGCGGTCGTACCGTCGGCGCCGGCGTCGTCGCCAAGATCCTGAAGTAAGCAATACCCAGATGGGTAGGGTGGGCATTCATGCCCCTCTATCCATCTTTGCTGTAAAAGTAGTACTATGTATGGTTCCGCAAGCCAACGCAGGCGGAACAAAGTGCAAAGCAATGCCAAAGTGCAAGTCGACGTAAGAGCCTAGCAGTTGTGCTAGCGACTGTGCAGCAAGGTGTAGTGTTGAAGTGTTTAGGGGCATAGCTCAATTGGCAGAGCGTCGGTCTCCAAAACCGAAGGTTGTAGGTTCGATTCCTACTGCCCCTGCCACCGCCAGGATAAACCCGCGGGAGATCATCGCGAGTTACGCATTCACGGCGGCTCGCGTCGCAATATGTCTAATACCAGCGTAGAAACCGTAACCAGTACCGCCGACCGGGTCAAGCTCGGACTGGCGGTTCTCGTCGTTATTGCTGGCATCGTCGGGTTTTCCGTGCTCAGCGCACAGCCGATGGCCGCCCGTATCGGTGTGTTCGTCGGTGGCCTCGTGATCGCAGCCGCGATCGCCTGGTTCAGCGAACCCGGCCGCCGCACCCTCAGCTTTGCCAGCGAGTCCTACAACGAAGTCAAGCGTGTCGCGTGGCCCACCCGCAAGGAAACGACCCAGATGACGGGTATCGTTTTTGCGTTCGTGGCGGTCATGGGCATTTTCATGTGGGTGCTCGACAAGGGCATCGAATGGATTCTCTACGGCCTGTTGTTGGGCTGGAAATAAGGACGGCGAATGAGTAAGCGTTGGTATGTCGTCCATGTGTACTCCGGCATGGAAAAAAGCGTCCACAAGGCCCTGAACGAGCGCATTGAGCGCGCGGGCCTGCAGACGTCTTTTGGTCGCATCCTTGTGCCCTCCGAGGAAGTCGTCGAGGTCAAGGGTGGTCAAAAATCGATCACCGAGCGCCGCATTTTCCCTGGTTATGTCCTGGTTGAAATGGACCTGACCGACGAAACGTGGCACCTGGTCAAGAACACCAACCGCGTCACCGGCTTTTTGGGTGGCTCGGGCAACCGTCCGACCCCGATTTCCGAAAAGGAAGTCGAGAAGATCCTCTCCCAGATGGAAGAGGGTGTCGAGAAACCCCGCCCCAAGATCCTGTTCGAAGTGGGCGAGATGGTTCGGGTCAAGGAAGGTCCGTTTGCGGACTTCAACGGCAACGTCGAAGAAGTCAACTACGAAAAGAGCAAGGTGCGTGTGTCCGTCACCATTTTTGGTCGCGCCACGCCCGTCGAGCTCGATTTCAGCCAGGTCGAAAAGACCTGAATTTAACCCCCGGGGAGCCCTGTCCGCATTAGCCAGGGCGATATCACCCGCAAGGAGCAAAGCATGGCGAAGAAGATCGTCGGCTTTATCAAGCTGCAAGTACCGGCTGGTAAGGCTAACCCCTCCCCCCCGATTGGCCCGGCCCTGGGTCAGCGCGGCCTGAACATCATGGAATTCTGCAAGGCGTTCAACGCCAAGACCCAAGGCATGGAGCCTGGTCTGCCGATTCCGGTGGTGATCACTGCCTTTGCGGACAAGAGCTTCACCTTCATCATGAAGACCCCGCCCGCGACGGTCCTCATCAAGAAGGCCGCTGGCGTGCAAAAGGGTTCGGCCAAGCCGCATACCGACAAGGTCGGCACGCTGACCCGCGCTCAAGCTGAAGAAATCGCCAAGGCCAAGGGTCCCGACCTGACCGCCGCCGATCTGGAAGCTGCAGTGCGCACGATCGCTGGTAGCGCCCGCAGCATGGGCATCACGGTTGAGGGGATCTAATCATGGCTAAGTTGTCCAAGCGCGCCGCCGCTATTGCGCAAAAGATCGACCGCACCAAGCTGTACCCGGTCGCTGAAGCCCTGACCCTGGTCAAGGAAACCGCCGTCGCCAAGTTCAATGAATCCATTGACGTGGCCGTGCAACTCGGCATCGACCCGAAGAAGTCGGACCAACTGGTTCGCGGTTCGGTCGTGCTGCCCGCCGGCACCGGCAAGTCGGTCCGCGTGGCCGTGTTCGCCCAAGGCGACAAGGCTGAAGCCGCCAAGGCCGCCGGCGCCGACATCGTCGGTCTGGACGATCTGGCCGACAGCATCAAGGCCGGTCAGATGGACTTTGACGTCGTCATCGCCTCGCCCGACACGATGCGTGTCGTCGGCGCCCTGGGTCAGATCCTGGGCCCGCGCGGCCTGATGCCGAACCCCAAGGTCGGCACCGTGACGCCCGACGTCGCCACCGCCGTCAAGAACGCCAAGGCCGGTCAGGTCCAGTACCGCACCGACAAGGCCGGCATCATCCACGCAACGATCGGCCGTGCGTCGTTCGGCGTGGAACAGCTGCAAACCAACCTGGCCGCGCTGGTCGACGCCCTGCAAAAGGCTCGTCCCGCCGCCGCCAAGGGCATCTACCTGCGCAAGCTCGCCGTTTCGTCCACGATGGGCGGCGGTGCGCGCGTGGAAATTGCCTCGCTGTCGGCTTCCAACTAAGCCAACAGCAGTAAACGTACTTTGGGCTGCATCCGGAAACCTCCGGATGTTGCTGTCAAAGACCGCTGGAGCAGGGCAGTGGAAGGGATCTACCTTCCGCAAGGAAAGCAGCATCGCCGCTGCCCCGCTTAATCCCGGAGCTCACCTAGTCCGGATCCAGCGTAGACGGCGTCCCCAGGAAGAATTCTTTACCCGAAGAACTCGTCCAGGCGCCGCATTCGGTTGACGCGCAAGGCTCCGGCCCCAGGCGTCTTTTGATGGAGTGTTCAAACCGTGAGTCTCAATCGTCAAGAGAAAGCGGTGGTGATCGAGGAAGTCTCGGCGGAAGTCGCCAAGGCCCAATCGATTGTTATCGCTGAGTACCGTGGTCTGGACGTCGCCTCTGTCACCGTACTGCGCAAAACTGCGCGTGAATCGGGCGTGTATCTGCGTGTTCTGAAGAACTCGCTGGCCCGTCGTGCTGTTGCCGGCACGGCTTTCGAGCCGTTGGCTGAGCAACTGACCGGTCCGCTGATCTATGGCATCAGCACTGATCCGGTAGCGGCGGCCAAGGTCATTGCTGGTTTCGCGAAAAGCAACGATAAGCTGGTCATCAAGGCGGGCGCTCTGCCCAACAACTTGCTGAACCAAGAAGGTGTGAAGGCTCTGGCCACCATGCCCTCGCGCGAAGAGTTGCTGTCGAAGCTGCTTGGCACCATGCAAGCCCCCATCGCGCAATTCGTGCGTACGCTCAACGAAGTTCCGACCAAGTTCGCCCGTGGCCTCGCTGCCGTGCGCGACCAGAAGGCAGCGGCCTGATCGCCCTGCTGTCCGGAATTCGCTGAACGACGAAGCGACACCCAAACCCTGGCATTACCAAAATATTTGGAGTTCTGAAAAATGGCACTTAACAAAGCTGAAATCCTTGACGCCATCGCTGGCATGACCGTGCTCGAGCTGTCCGAGCTGATCAAGGAAATGGAAGAGAAGTTCGGCGTGTCGGCTGCTGCCGCTGCCGTCGCTGTCGCTGCTCCCGCCGCTGGTGGCGCTGCCGCCGCTGCTGAAGAGCAAACCGAGTTCACCGTCGTCCTGCAAGAAGCCGGCGCGAACAAGGTCAGCGTCATCAAGGCCGTGCGCGAGCTGACCGGTCTGGGTCTGAAGGAAGCCAAGGACCTGGTCGACGGCGCTCCGAAGCCCGTCAAGGAAGCTGTGGCCAAGGCTGACGCCGAAGCCGCCAAGAAGAAGCTGGAAGAAGCTGGCGCCAAGGTCGAAGTCAAGTAAGACCTGCGTCAACTGCCCGGGGACAGCACAGTTTGCAGTCCCCGGGCTTTTGCGTTTCCAGGAAACCCCTACTGGGGGCATGCCCATTCAGAGGGGTTTCCTGGAGTCGTATCACCTGGGGCCGTGGTTGACGGCCCATGCAACCTCGAGTCGGAGTGCTCATGCCTTACTCGTACACCGAAAAAAAGCGCATCCGCAAAAGCTTCGCCAAGCGTGAAGACGTTCAAAACGTTCCCTTCCTTTTGGCGACTCAGCTTCAATCCTACCTAACTTTCCTGCAGGCGGATACCGCCCCGTCCGAACGCGTAGCCGACGGTTTGCAGGCGGCGTTCTCGTCGATTTTCCCGATCGTTAGTCACAACGGTATGGCGCGCTTGGAGTTCGTGAGCTACGTGCTCGGCGAACCGGTGTTCGATGTCAAGGAATGTCAGCAACGTGGCCTGACCTATGCCTCGCCCCTGCGAGCCAAGGTCCGCCTGGTGCTGCTTGACCGCGAAGTCAGCAAGCCCACCGTGAAGGAAGTGAAGGAACAGGAAGTCTACATGGGCGAAATTCCGCTCATGACGGGCACGGGTTCCTTCGTCATCAACGGCACCGAACGTGTCATCGTGTCGCGGCTGCACCGTTCGCCCGGCGTGTTCTTTGAACATGACCGCGGCAAAACGCACAGCTCCGGCAAGCTCCTGTTCTCGGCCCGCGTGATTCCTTACCGCGGCTCGTGGCTGGACTTCGAATTCGACCCGAAGGATATCCTGTTCTTCCGCGTCGACCGCCGTCGCAAGATGCCCGTCACGATCCTGTGCAAGGCCATCGGCATGACGCCGGAATCCATCCTGGCCAACTTCTTCGACTTCGACAACTTCGAATTGAAGAGCGAAGGCGCGATGATGGAATTCGTGCCTGAGCGCTGGAAGGGCGAAATGGCCCGCTTCGATATCGCCGACCGTTCGGGCAAGGTGATCGTCGAAAAAGACAAGCGCATCAACGCCAAGCATCTGCGCGACCTGGCTGCCGGCGGCATCCAGCGCATCTCCGTGCCGGAAGACTTCCTGTACGGCCGCGTGCTGGCCAAGAACATCGTTGACGAAGACACCGGCGAAGTCATCGCCAACGCTAACGATGAGATCACGGAAAGCGTGCTCGGCGCCCTGCGCGCCGCGAACGTGCACGAATTCCAGGCGCTGTACACCAACGACCTGGATCGCGGCCCGTACATTTCGCAAACGCTGCGCACCGACGAAACCGCCGACCAGATGGCCGCGCGCGTCGCCATCTATCGCATGATGCGTCCTGGCGAACCGCCCACCGAAGAAGCGGTGGAAGCGCTGTTCCAGCGCCTGTTCTACAGCGAAGAAACGTACGACCTGTCGCGCGTTGGCCGCATGAAGGTCAACAGCCGCCTGGGCCGTGGTGAGGACATCACCGGCCCGATGACGCTCACCAACGAAGACATCCTTGAAACCATCAAGGTGCTGGTCGAGCTGCGTAACGGCCGTGGTCAGATCGATGACATCGATCACTTGGGCAACCGCCGCGTGCGTTGCGTGGGCGAACTGGCCGAAAACCAGTTCCGCGCCGGTCTCGTGCGTGTCGAGCGCGCCGTCAAGGAACGTCTGGGCCAGGCCGAGACGGAAAACCTGATGCCGCACGACCTGATCAACTCCAAGCCGATCTCGGCCGCCATCAAGGAGTTCTTCGGTTCGAGCCAACTGTCGCAGTTCATGGACCAGACCAACCCGCTGTCGGAAATCACGCACAAGCGTCGTGTTTCCGCACTGGGCCCGGGCGGTCTGACCCGCGAGCGCGCCGGCTTCGAAGTCCGCGACGTGCACCCGACCCACTATGGCCGCGTCTGCCCGATCGAAACGCCGGAAGGCCCGAACATCGGCCTGATCAACTCCATGGCGCTGTACGCTCGCCTGAACGAGTACGGCTTCCTGGAAACGCCTTACCGCAAGATCGTCGACGGTCGCGTCAGCGACCAGATCGACTACCTGTCGGCCATCGAAGAAAGCCACTACGTCATCGCGCAGGCTAACGCCGCGCTGGACGAAGAAGGCCGTTTCGTCGACGACCTGGTGGCCTGCCGTGAAGCGGGCGAAACGATGCTGACCGCGCCGGCCAACGTGCACTACATGGACGTTGCCCCGTCGCAGATCGTGTCGGTCGCTGCCTCGCTGATTCCGTTCCTGGAGCACGACGACGCGAACCGCGCGCTGATGGGCGCCAACATGCAACGTCAGGCCGTGCCTTGCCTGCGTCCGGAAAAGCCGGTCGTGGGTACGGGTATCGAACGCACCGTGGCCGTTGACTCGGGCACCACCGTGCAGGCGCTGCGTGGCGGCTTGGTCGACCACGTCGACGCCGAGCGCGTCGTGATTCGCGTGAACGACGAAGAAAACGTCGCCGGCGAAGTGGGCGTCGACATCTACAACCTGATCAAGTACACCCGTTCCAACCAGAACACGAACATCAACCAGCGTCCGATCGTCAAGCGTGGCGACCGCGTCGCCAAGGGCGACGTGCTGGCTGACGGCGCATCGACCGACCTGGGCGAACTCGCCCTGGGTCAGAACATGCTGATCGCGTTCATGCCCTGGAACGGCTACAACTTCGAAGACTCGATCCTGATCTCCGAAAAGGTCGTGGCCGATGACCGCTACACCTCGGTCCACATCGAGGAACTGACGGTTGTCGCCCGCGACACGAAGCTCGGTCCGGAAGAAATCACCCGCGACATCAGCAACCTGGCTGAAACGCAGTTGAACCGCCTGGACGATTCCGGCATCACCTACATCGGCGCCGAAGTCAGCGCCGACGACGTGCTGGTCGGCAAGGTCACGCCCAAGGGCGAAACCCAGCTGACGCCGGAAGAAAAGCTGCTGCGCGCCATCTTCGGTGAAAAGGCGTCCGACGTTAAGGACACCTCGCTGCGCGTGCCCTCGGGCATGACCGGCACCGTGATCGACGTGCAGGTGTTCACGCGTGAAGGCATCGTGCGCGACAAGCGCGCCCAGTCCATCATCGACGATGAACTGCGCCGCTATCGCCAGGACCTGAACGACCAGCTGCGCATCGTTGAAAACGACCAGTTCGATCGTATCGAGAAGATGCTGATCAACAAGACCGTCAACGGCGGCCCGCGCAAGCTGGCCAAGGGCGCGACGATCACCAAGGCCTACCTGGCCGACCTGGATCGCTGGCAGTGGTTCGACATCCGCCTGGCCGATGAGCCGCACGCCGTCGTGCTGGAACAGGCCAAGGAATCGCTCGAGCAGAAGCGTCACCAGTTCGATCTGGCCTTCGAAGAGAAGCGCAAGAAGCTGACGCAGGGCGACGAGCTGCCCCCGGGCGTGCTGAAGATGATCAAGGTCTATCTGGCCGTGAAGCGTCGTCTGCAGCCTGGCGACAAGATGGCGGGCCGTCACGGCAACAAGGGCGTGGTCTCGCGCATCACGCCGGTGGAAGACATGCCGCACATGGCTGATGGCACGCCGGCCGACATCGTTCTGAACCCGCTGGGCGTGCCCTCGCGGATGAACGTCGGCCAGGTGCTGGAAGTTCACTTGGGCTGGGCTGCCAAGGGCGTCGGCCATCGCATCGCCGACATGCTGCGCGACGAGCGCACGGCGCAGGTCAAGAACGTCCGCGCGTATCTGGACAAGGTCTACAACACGACCGGCTCCGGCGCGCGCATCGACGAGCTGACCGACGACGAAGTCATGGAAATGGCCCAGAACCTCAAGAACGGCGTGCCGTTCGCGACGCCCGTCTTCGACGGCGCGACCGAAGAGGAAATCACCAAGATGCTGGAACTGGCCTATCCGGACGACGTCGCCGAGCGCATGGCGCTCACGCCTTCGCGTACGCAGGCATGGCTGTTCGACGGCCGCACGGGCGAGCAATTCGAGCGCCCCGTGACCGTCGGCTACATGCACTACCTGAAGCTGCACCACTTGGTCGACGACAAGATGCACGCGCGTTCCACTGGCCCGTACTCGCTCGTGACCCAGCAGCCGCTGGGCGGCAAGGCGCAGTTCGGCGGCCAGCGTTTCGGGGAAATGGAAGTGTGGGCGCTGGAAGCATACGGCGCCGCCTACACCCTGCAGGAAATGCTGACGGTGAAGTCGGACGACATCAACGGTCGTACCAAGGTTTACGAGAACATCGTCAAGGGCGACCACGTGATCGATGCCGGCATGCCGGAATCGTTCAACGTTCTGGTCAAGGAAATCCGCTCGTTGGCCCTGGACATGGATTTGGAGCGTAACTAATGAAAGCGCTACTCGACCTCTTTAAGCAAGTCTCGCAAGACGAGCAGTTCGATGCCATCAAGATCGGCATCGCCTCGCCCGAGAAGATCCGTTCGTGGTCCTACGGCGAAGTCCGCAAGCCCGAGACCATCAACTACCGCACGTTCAAGCCCGAGCGCGACGGCCTGTTCTGCTCCAAGATCTTTGGCCCGATCAAGGACTACGAGTGCCTGTGCGGCAAGTACAAGCGTCTGAAGCACCGTGGCGTGATCTGCGAAAAGTGCGGCGTGGAAGTCACCGTCGCCAAGGTTCGCCGTGAACGCATGGGCCACATCGAGCTGGCCAGCCCCGTCGCGCACATCTGGTTCCTGAAGAGCCTGCCGTCGCGTCTGGGCATGGTGCTCGACATGACCCTGCGCGACATCGAACGCGTCCTGTACTTCGAAGCCTGGTGCGTGATCGAGCCCGGCATGACGCCGCTCAAGCGCGGCCAGATCATGTCGGATGACGATTTCCTCGCCAAGACCGAAGAGTACGGCGACGACTTCCGTGCCCTGATGGGTGCGGAGGCCGTGCGCGAACTGCTGCGCACCATCGACATCGACCGCGAAGTGGAAACGCTGCGCGGCGAACTGAAGGCCACCAGCTCGGAAGCCAAGATCAAGAAGATCTCCAAGCGCCTGAAGGTGCTGGAAGGCTTCCAGAAGTCCGGCATCAAGGCCGAGTGGATGGTCATGGAAGTGCTGCCCGTGCTGCCGCCGGACCTGCGTCCGCTGGTGCCGCTGGACGGCGGCCGCTTCGCGACCTCCGACCTGAACGACCTGTACCGCCGCGTCATCAACCGCAACAACCGCCTCAAGCGCCTGCTGGAGCTCAAGGCGCCTGAAATCATCCTGCGCAACGAAAAGCGCATGCTGCAGGAAGCTGTCGACTCGCTGCTGGACAACGGCCGCCGTGGCAAGGCCATGACGGGCGCCAACAAGCGCCAGCTCAAGTCGCTGGCCGACATGATCAAGGGCAAGAGCGGTCGTTTCCGTCAGAACCTGCTGGGCAAGCGCGTCGACTACTCGGGCCGTTCGGTCATCGTGGTGGGTCCGCAGCTCAAGCTGCATCAGTGCGGCCTGCCCAAGCTGATGGCCCTGGAACTGTTCAAGCCGTTCATCTTCAATCGTCTGGAGATGATGGGCCTGGCCACGACCATCAAGGCTGCCAAGAAGCTGGTCGAAAGCCAGGAACCGGTGGTCTGGGACATCCTGGAAGAAGTCATCCGCGAACACCCGGTCATGCTGAACC
Source organism: Achromobacter sp. MFA1 R4 (assembly GCF_900156745.1). Taxonomy (NCBI): domain Bacteria; kingdom Pseudomonadati; phylum Pseudomonadota; class Betaproteobacteria; order Burkholderiales; family Alcaligenaceae; genus Achromobacter; species Achromobacter sp. MFA1 R4. The sequence continues at coordinate 2,141,707 of NZ_LT707065.1, forward strand.
GTGCGCCCACGCTGCACCGTTTGGGCATCCAGGCGTTCGAGCCGGTGCTGATCGAAGGCAAGGCCATCCAGCTGCACCCGCTGGTTTGCGCGGCGTTCAACGCCGACTTCGACGGTGACCAGATGGCCGTTCACGTGCCGCTGTCGCTGGAAGCCCAGCTCGAAGCGCGCACGCTGATGCTGGCGTCGAACAACGTGCTGTTCCCGGCCAACGGCGAACCGTCGATCGTGCCGTCGCAGGACATCGTGCTGGGTCTGTACTACACGACCCGCGAGCGCATCAACGGCCGTGGCGAAGGCATCTTCTTCACGGACGTCGCTGAAGTCCAGCGCGCCTATGACAACGGCGAAGTCGAGCTGCAAAGCCGCGTCACCGTGCGCCTGAAGGAACACGAGCGCGACGAGAACGGCGAATGGCAGCCCGTCATCCGCCGTCACGAGACGACGGTCGGCCGTGCGCTGCTGTCCGAGATCCTGCCCAAGGGCCTGCCCTTCACCGTCCTGAACAAGGCGCTGAAGAAGAAGGAAATCTCGCGCCTGATCAACCAGTCGTTCCGCCGCTGCGGCCTGCGCGACACCGTGATCTTCGCTGACAAGCTGATGCAGTCGGGCTTCCGGCTGGCCACGCGCGGCGGTATCTCGATCGCCATGGGCGACATGCTGATCCCGACCGCCAAGGAAGGCATCCTGGCCGAAGCCAGCCGCGAAGTGAAGGAAATCGACAAGCAGTACTCGTCGGGTCTGGTCACGTCCCAAGAGCGCTACAACAACGTTGTGGACATTTGGGGCAAGGCTGGCGACAAGGTCGGCAAGGCGATGATGGAACAGCTCGCGACCGAGCCCGTGATCAACCGTCACGGCGAGGAAGTGCGCCAGGAATCGTTCAACTCCATCTACATGATGGCTGACTCGGGCGCCCGCGGTTCGGCCGCCCAGATCCGCCAGCTCGCCGGCATGCGCGGCCTGATGGCCAAGCCGGACGGCTCGATCATCGAAACGCCCATTACCGCGAACTTCCGTGAAGGCCTGAACGTACTCCAGTACTTCATCTCCACCCACGGTGCGCGTAAGGGTCTGGCCGATACGGCACTGAAGACCGCGAACTCGGGTTACCTGACCCGCCGTCTGGTCGACGTGACGCAGGATCTGGTCATCACCGAAGACGACTGCGGCACCTCGCAGGGCTACAACATGAAAGCCCTGGTCGAAGGCGGTGAAGTCATCGAACCGTTGCGCGACCGTATCCTCGGCCGCGTGGCTGCCGTGGACATCGTCAACCCGGACACGCAGGAAACGGCCATCGTCGCCGGCACCCTGCTGGACGAAGACCTGGTCGACACCATCGACCGCATCGGCGTGGACGAAGTCAAGGTCCGCACGCCGCTGACCTGCGAAACGCGTCACGGCCTGTGCGCGCACTGCTATGGCCGTGACCTGGGTCGCGGCTCGTCGGTCAACCAGGGCGAGGCAGTCGGCGTCATCGCTGCCCAGTCCATCGGTGAACCGGGCACGCAGCTCACGATGCGTACGTTCCACATCGGTGGCGCGGCCTCGCGTTCGGCCCTGGCCAGCGCGGTGGAAACGAAGTCCACCGGTACCGTCGGCTTTGCCAGCACGATGCGCTACGTCACGAACGCCAAGGGCGAACGTGTCGCGATCTCGCGCTCGGGCGAACTGGCGATCTTCGACGACAACGGCCGCGAACGCGAACGCCACAAGATCCCGTACGGCGCGACCGTGCTGGTGGGCGATGGCGAAGCCGTGAAGGCTGGCGCGCGCCTGGCGACGTGGGATCCGCTGACCCGTCCGATCGTGTCGGAATACGGCGGCGCCGTCCGCTTCGAGAACATCGAAGAAGGCGTGACCGTTGCCAAGCAGGTGGACGAAGTCACCGGCCTGTCGACGCTCGTCGTCATCACGCCCAAGACCCGTGGCGGCAAGATCGTCATGCGTCCGCAGATCAAGCTGGTCAACGAGAACGGCGAAGACGTCAAGATCGCCGGCACCGATCACTCGGTGAACATCTCGTTCCCGGTGGGCGCGCTGATCACCGTGCGTGACGGCCAGCAGGTTGCCGTGGGTGAAGTCCTGGCGCGTATTCCGCAGGAATCGCAAAAGACCCGCGACATTACCGGCGGTCTGCCGCGTGTGGCCGAACTGTTCGAGGCCCGTTCGCCGAAGGACGCCGGCATGCTCGCCGACGTCACCGGTACGGTCTCGTTCGGCAAGGACACCAAGGGCAAGCAGCGCCTGGTCATCACCGACCTGGAAGGCGTGAGCCACGAGTTCCTGATTCCGAAGGAAAAGCAGGTTCTGGTGCACGACGGCCAGGTGGTGAACAAGGGCGAAATGATCGTGGACGGCCCGGCCGATCCCCACGACATCCTGCGCCTGCAAGGCATCGAGAAGCTGGCGACGTACATCGTCGACGAAGTGCAGGACGTCTACCGTCTGCAGGGCGTGAAGATCAACGACAAGCACATCGAAGTGATTGTTCGTCAGATGCTGCGTCGTGTGAACATCGTCGACGCGGGCGACACCGAGTTCATCCCGGGCGAGCAGGTCGAGCGCTCCGAGCTGTTGAACGAAAACGACCGCGTCACGGCAGCCGACCTGCGTCCGGCAACGTACGACAACGTGCTGCTGGGTATCACGAAGGCCTCGCTGTCGACCGACTCGTTCATCTCGGCCGCTTCGTTCCAGGAAACCACCCGGGTCCTGACCGAAGCCGCCATCATGGGCAAGCGCGACGACCTGCGCGGCTTGAAGGAAAACGTCATCGTCGGCCGCCTCATCCCGGCAGGTACCGGCCTGGCGTACCACCACGCTCGCCGCGACAAGGAACAGCTGGAGGCGGCGGAACGCGAAGCCGCTCGCCAGCAGGCCAACCCGTTCGAGGACGCGCCGGTCACGGTGGGCTCGGATGTGGAAACGCCCGCGCCCGACACCGGCGCCGAGAACTCCGCCGAATAAGCGGGATTCCCGGACAGGTTCCCCCGCAGCGATGCGGGGGACAGCCTGAAAATCAAAGGCCGCTGATGAAAATCAGCGGCCTTTCTTTTTGTGTGTTGTGTGTTGTGTGTTGTGTGTTGCGTATTGGGTGCTGTGTGCGGCGTGCAGCGTGCGACTGACAGGGGACGGCAGGACTACTTCACAAGCTGTGCGCGTGCGCGCTGAAAGGCGGGGCCCCAAGCCGGATGACCGGCCTCGTTGGGGGCGAGTTCAAAAGTCGGATCCAGGGCAAGAATGCGGGAGAAGCTGTCCTCGCAAAGCTGGGTGTAGCGGGTGACGCAATAGCTGAAAGCCTGAAGCTTGTAGGCTTCGATGCGAACCGCTTTGGACGAGGCCGCCAGCGTATCGGAGGTGGCGACGCCACGGATCACCTCGCCGTAACGGCCGGCACCGTACTGGTCGCGCACCTGTTGCAGCTCGGCCAGCGCTTCGGCCGTGGGGGGGCTCTCGGGTTGTGATGCGGAGATGCCCGCGCAGCCGGCCAGGAGGGCCGATACGCCAAGCAGACTGCTCAGGATGCGAATTTTCATGGCTTCCAAAGATGTAGGGTGGTGACGCGGTACGCTATCGTGCCACAGCCTGATGCGCTCGGACATCTTCGGCAATGTCCTGATGCTGCGGATTGGATAATATTCCGCCTAAATAGCCCCTGAACCGTTTTTGGCGCGCCCGCGCAGCTTCTCGATGATGTCTACTCCCGCCGGCCTGTTGACGCCGCGTGGCCCGTTTTCCGGCGCCGCGCCGTTGGCGTTGCGCCCGTTGAGCGCCATTGCCGCCAGCGCGGCGGGCGGCGTCCCGGAATCGCGCATCAAGCGGCTCCTTTCCGACCTGCTGCCGTCCCTCGTCGCCCTGCACGCCCAGGGCGAAGTCTGCGGCGATATTTCGCTGGAAACCGTGGGCATGGACGAGGGGGCGCGTGCGCACCTGCTGCCCGAACTGGTGGTGGCGCGCTCGCGGCGCGCGAGCAGGACGCCGGCTGCCGGCTTTGCGCCGTTCGAACTCTATACCGATTCCATGGAATGGCCGCGAGGCCCCTGGACCGACATCTATTCGCTTTGCGCGGTGGCGCACGCTCTCGTGACCGGGACCCGGCCGCCGCCCGCGCCGGAGCGCCGCGCCCACGACGCGTATGAGCCCCTGGCCTCGATGGAGCTGCCCAAGTACGGCAAAGCATTCCTCCAGGTCATCGATGCGGGGCTGGCGATGGATCCGCAGGCGCGGCCCCAAACCCTGGCCGAGCTGGCCAGCCTGTTGGGCGTGGCCGCCTATGATGAACCCGTCGCGGAGACGGACGACCTGGACGAGTCGGCCAAGGTCGCGCCCGCGCCCGGCTTCCCGGAGCCCCGCCCGCCCGCCCGTCGGCGCGGACCGCTGCTGTTGCTGCTGCTGATCCTCGCGCTTATTGGCGCGGGCGTGTACGCGTGGTTTCAATGGGGCCTGGGAACGCCCAACGCCCTCATCACCCGATCGGAAGTCGTGCAGCCAAATCCGCCGGCGGTGTATCCCTTGCCGCAAGCCGCGGCGCCGGCCCCGCCGCCCGCTGTGGCGCAGAAGCCCGCGGATCCCGCGCCCCAGCCGGGCAGCGGCGCGATGCCTGGTCCGGAGTCGGCAGCCAATTCCGCCGCCACACCGTCGACGGCGAATCCCGCGGCGCCGGCCGATGTCACGAGCACGCCCGCGCCGCCGCCTGCCGCACAGGAATCCACCCCGGCGCCCGCCGCCGTCGACGAGGCGCCCAAGCCCAAGCCGGTCCCGGTCACGGTGCGCCTGGACATCCGTCCTTGGGGCGAAGTCTGGATCAACGGCGTGGCGCGCGGCATCAGTCCGCCGGTCAAGGAACTCAAGCTGGTGCCGGGCAAGTACCAGGTCGTCGTGCGCAACGCCGACCTTCCGCCCAAACGCATGACGCTGGAAGTCAGGCCGGGCAAGCCGGCCGTCATTTCGCATACGTTCGAATAGTTCGAATAGGAACGCAGGCGGCACGCGGCGGGACTACACCTGCGGCAAGTGCAGCATGAACAGCGAGCCCACGCCGGGTTCGCTCTGCACCTCGATGCGTCCGCCGTGGCGCTCGGCGACGGTGCGCACGAACGCCAGCCCCAGACCCGCCCCGCCGATATCGCCGCGGTTTTCCACCCCCACGCGCGCAAAGGGTTCGAACAGCCGCGCCAGATCCTGCGGCGCGATTCCCTGGCCCTGGTCCTGGATGCACACCCGCCAGAAGCCGGGCTGCTCGTCGATGCCGCATTCGATGCGCGTGCCGGAGGCGCTGTACTTGATGGCATTGTCGACGAGGTTGCAGAGCGCGCGCATCAGCAATGTCTGTTCGCCGCGCGTGTAGGCGACCGGCAGCGGAGTCGTGACCTCCAGCGTAATGCCGCGCCTGTTGGCGGACGGCCAGAGATCGTCGACAGCGTCCTGCAGCAGGCTGCCCAGGTCCAGTTCGATGGCGCTGATCGTCATGGATTCGGCGCGCGTCAGATGCACGAAGTCATCGACCAGCCGCAGCGTGCGGTTTGCCAGCATTGCGATGCGGTCCAGCGTGTCGTTGCCAAGCGCTTGCGCTCCTGCCTCCTGGGACAGCTCCACCAGCGCCAGGATCGAGCTTTGCGGCGCACGCATGTCGTGCGAGATGAAGCGCAGGGTCTCTTCGCGCTGGCGCTCGGCCTGCCGGATGCGCGAGATGTCGGTCAGCGTGGCCACCGTTCCCGCGAACTGGCCTTCGGCCGTGTGGATGGGGGCGCACTTCAATATCAGGTCGCGTCCCGCGCGGTCGCGCACTTCCAGGTCCGCGCTCCAGGGCGTTCCCGGATCGGCCGCGTGGCGTCCGCTCAGGGCCTCGGCCACGCGCGCTCGCGCGCCTTCGTCGGCCAGGGTGCGCTCCAGCAGGTGCGCCGCCGGCCGGCCGATGCGGGGCGCGCGAATGCCCAGGTGCTGGAAGAACAGGACGGCGGCCTGGTTGCGGAATCGCATGCGGCCATCCTGATCGAAGACCAGCGTCGCATCCGGCATGCCGTCCAGCCCGTCGGCCAGGAACCGCCGCAGGTTGCGCACGCGCGCGAGCGCGCGGCGCAGTTCGCCGACACGGCTTTCCAGTGATGCATTCGGATTGGCGAGCGGGACACGAGCCTCGTTCAGGATCGGCGGGTATTCGCGCTGCAGCCGCCGCAGCTCGTTGTCCATATAGCGCAGCGCGGCTTCCTGGTTGCGCCAGCTCCAGAGCGGATAGCACAGCGCCACGCCGGCCAACGCGGCCGTCGGCGCAAACCACAGGAACGCGTGGGCCAGCAGCAGCCAGGACGCCAGCGGGATGACGGCCAGCAGCGCCAGGCTGACGAGCAGCGCCTTCTTGGGCGCCAGGCGCCACAGGGACAGGCACGCGAGCAGCACCGGCAGCAGCGCGAACAACGCATTCCACCCGGCCGCCGGACGTTGATAGACGACGTCGGTGCGGGCCGCCTGCAGGATGTTGGCGATGATCTCCACGCCGGAGATCCCGCTGACGTCATGCGACACCGGGGTCGGGTAGTCATCGCCCAGGCCGGTTGCCCAGGCGCCCACCAGCACATATTTGCCGCGCAGGGTTTGCGGGGGAATGTCGCCGCGCAGCACGGACAGGTAGGACACCGTCCGAATGTGGGTCGGTGGGCCGGCATACGGAATCAGGATACGGCCCTCGGCATTGGCGCGTGTGAGCAGGCGCCGGGCGTGTTCGGCTTCGCCGCCGGCCTCCAGCATCGAGATGGCGAGATGGTTCCAGCGGTGTCCCGCGAACTGCGTCGTGAGCACGGCTTCCCGCACCACGCCGTCCGGGTCGATCACCGCATTGATGAAGCCGATGGACGCCGCGGCCTGCGCCAGTTCGGGCAGGGGCAGGCCGATGGCGCTCGGATTTCTCAAGCGATCCAGGATCGCGGGCAGCACGGTATGGCTGTTGCGCCGGATGCTGTCTGCAAGTATCGCGTCGTCGCCGGCATTCACCGTATCCGGCTCGGCAAAGATCAGGTCCAGCCCCACGGCGCGCGCACCCTTCAGCCGGTCGAGCAGCGCCGCGTGGACCGCGCGCCGCCAGGGCCAGCGCCCCAGCGCCTCGATGCTCGCGTCGTCGATCGCCACCACCAGGATGTCAGGATCGGCGGCGCGCTCGGTCATCATGACCGCGCGGTCATAGAAGACCTGGTCGAGCCGGCCAAGTCCGTTGAATGAACCGAGAAACGCCGCCAGCGCAGCCAGCGCCATCGTCAGCCACAGCCCCGATCGCGAGGGCCGATCGTGCGAGTCGGCGGCGTCGGCCATGGCGCGCCTTAGTACGCGGTGAGCGTCACGAGTCCGCCTGTGCCGCTGCTGACGCCAAGTCCGTACGATGTCATCAGCATGTTCGCCCCTTCGAAAGCGCGGACCGAATCCTGTCCGTGCAGGCCCAGGTTGTCGACGGCGCGTACCGACACGTAGAACGTGCCGGGACCCGGGGCGGAAAAGCGGATGTCGTTGGTGGGAAAGCTGGCGGACGACACCGGCAAGGTGCCTTCTGCGTCGCGCGAGACGCGCACCAGATAGCTGAGCGCGCCTTCCACCGGGCCAAATGGGACCGACCAGGTGCCGCCCGAGCGGACCGGCTCGCCCAGTTGCGGCGCCGCCAGCAGCGGGCGCACGCCGGACACGGTGCCGTCGGCTCCCACCGCGGCGCCGTAGCCCTGCGACACCGCGACGGGTTTGGCGGGCGCGTCGCCCGGCGCGTGGGCCTGCAGCCTCACGCTGCCCTGCAGCACTTCGCTATGAACGCCCTGCGCGCCGCTCTGAACGCGAAAGCGCGTGCCGCGCACGCCCGTCACCGCCACGGGCGTGCGGATCTCGAATCGGCCCACGCCCTGGCCGGCTGGCGCGACGCTCGATTCCACGCTTCCCCGTCGCACGTTGATGACCGAATCAGTCAGCGCGGTCCCTTCGAACTGGCGCAGGCGCGTGAGCTCGACCGCCCCATTGGAGGGCAGCGTGAGCCGGGAGCCGTCGGCAAGCTGCAGCGTGACGAAGCCATTGGGCGCGGTTTCCAGCGTGCTGCCTTCGGGCACCGGCGTTCCGGGCTGCAGGGACTTGCCATTCAGGTTTGCCTGCCCGCTGACGTGGACCACCTGCGCCTGCGCGTCGCGCACCGGAATCATCGACAAGGGGATATGCAGCTCCAGGCCGATGGGCAGGCGTTCCGGAGTAAGGACGTTGTTGATCGTCTGCAGTCGGCCCCAGTTGGCCTGGTTGCGCGTGTATTGCGTGGCCAGTTCGATCAGCGTATCGCCTTGGCGGACGCGATGGATGAAGTCTTCCCCCAATGCGCCGGCGGGTTGGCTGCGCGCGGGGGCGCCCAGCGTGATCGAGGAAATCAGGACAAGCAAAGAAAGCGCGCGGAAGCGGCTCATGGCAATCGATTCTCCAGGGATTCAGGCAACGCGGCTAAGACGAACTGCCGTGGCTGTCTTCAGATGGACCGACCAGTTCGAGCCGGTAGCCAAGCGCATAGGACGACGTCAGTCGCACACCGTGCTGGGGACGGAGCTGAAGCTTTTGCCGGATGTTCGACAGGTGGGTGTCCAGCGTGCGCGAGGTGGCGGGAATCTCGCGGTTCCATACGCATTCGGCAAGCACGTCGCGCGACATCAGTCGGCCCACGTTGCGAAAGAACAGCAGCGCCAGTTCGAATTCTTTGGGGGCCAGCGGGATCGCCACGTCGTCCAGCGAAATGGTTCGCGCCGCGGGATCGACGCGATATCGCGCAACCTCGATGGTTTCGTCGACGGGCTCCGAGATCTGGCTGCGGCGCAGCAGCGCCGCCACGCGGGCCAGCAGTTCCAGGGGGCGCAGCGGCTTGACGATGTAGTCGTCCGCGCCCGCGCGCAGGCCCTCGACCAGGTCGTCCTCGCTTGACCGGTTGGTCAGGAAGATGACGGGGATGCGTGCGCCAATGTGGGCGCGCAGCCAGCGGACCACGTCGTCGCCATCGATGTCGGGCAGGTGCCAGTCCAGCAGCACCAGGTCAAACACTTCAGTACGCAGGGCCGCAAGCAGATCCCGGCTTTGGTGGTAGCTGGTGCAAGCATAGCCAGCGGCGGACAGGACCTGCTGAATGCGCCGAGCCTGGTCAAGGTCGTCTTCCAGCGACGCGATTTTCATTAGAAGAGTTCTCGCGAGAGTTGGCTGCGCAGGCGCGCGCGAGGCGACCTAGCAAAACGGGGGATTTATGTAAACGAATGATAACTCGGGAAAACCCTTCGGCGGCAACGTTATGGCAAGAACTGTCAAACATTGCAAAGTTGACGAATCTTGACTGGAGTTGTTGCGTTACCGCGCGCCACACTGTCTCAAAGGTATCCACCAGCCGCGATCACAGCCGGCGGTGCAAGGGGAGGGAATGCAGACGGGAAAGAAGATGAATCAATTGCGCATACTTGTGATGTCCATGGACGACGCTGTACGCGGATCCGCCGTGTCCACGCTGTTACAGGCCGGCATATCGGCCCGCGGCTGCTCGACTTCGCTGGAATTGTTCAGCCTGCTCAACAGCACGCATTACGACGCCGTGGTGCTCGATCTGGGGGCGTCGGGCGAAATCGGCTACGCCCTCGTGGCGCGCCTGCATGGTTCCGCGCCGCTGGGAATCGTCGTCATCGGCCGGGGCATGTCAGTGGACAACCGTCTGCGCTGCCTGCAAAGTGGCGCGGATGCCTGCCTGCCCGATCCCCAGGACCCCCGCGAACTGGTTTGTATCCTGTTATCCCTGTCCCGGCGCCTGCCGGCCGCCGCGGATCCCGCCGACATGGGTGGAACGGGCAACGGCCGCTGGGAATTGCGCGACCAGGGCTGGACCCTGGCCGCGCCGTCCGGGGTCATCCTGTCGCTGTCGGCCAACGAGCGCCTCATCGTGCGCACCTTGCTCAATGCGGCGGGCAAGGCAGTGGGCCGCGAGGCGCTCGGCCGTGAACTGCAGGTAGAGGGGGACGGAGCGCGCGCGAGCAGCGCCCGCAGCATCGACGTCATTGTCAGCCGGTTGCGGCGCAAGGCGGAACAGGCGGGTGTGGTCCTGCCGATCCGGACGGTCTACGGCAGCGGCTACCTGTTTACCGACCGATAGACGCACTGCCCAAGGCTGCACGCGGTACACTGCGTCCGGGTTCACCGCATGGATTCATCGCGGAGCTGTTCCCGCCACCGCAAATCGTTGCAGCCGCCGCATTGCCGCGCCGCGCAACTTTCCGCTACGTGGCCCCAATTTCCACCAGCACCGTGCAAGTTCCCGTCTCCTGGCGCGAACTTGCCGCTAGGTGGCGCTTACAAAAAATTTTGACAGTAGTCCCTTATCTCAGTTATGCTAAAGGGCTTACTGCTTTATTTCGCGCGCAAAATCTGCACGCTCAGGCAGGCAGTTCAGGGCCCTTAACGAAGGTGCGTCACGAGCCTTTTGTTATTCGGCCCATCAGTAGCAACTGTCCGATCTGGCTGCTTTCCGGTTTTGTGCGTTTGTCATGGTTTGTTGGCAAGCCCGCTCTTTTACGTATTTGAACGTTTGAGGCGGTTTTGCGCGAACTGCCTTCTCCAAAAGCGCGTCCGCTCCAGGAGACGAGTACGTAAGTACTTACCAGTGGTACGTAAAAGGGATTTCAAAGGTCATGCCTACCATTAGCCAACTCGTGCGCAAGCCGCGCGAAGTCAGCATCATCAAAAGCAAGAGCCCCGCGCTCGAAAACTGCCCGCAACGCCGCGGCGTGTGCACTCGCGTGTACACCACCACCCCCAAGAAGCCGAACTCCGCTCTGCGTAAGGTTGCCAAAGTGCGTCTGACCAACGGTTACGAAGTCATTTCGTACATCGGCGGTGAAGGCCACAACCTACAAGAGCACTCGGTGGTTCTGGTGCGTGGCGGCCGTGTGAAGGACTTGCCCGGTGTGCGTTATCACATCGTGCGCGGTTCCCTTGACCTGCAAGGCGTCAAGGACCGTAAGCAAGCCCGTTCGAAGTACGGCGCCAAGCGCCCGAAGAAGGCTTAATAACAAGTCAGTAGTACCCCCACGTGGCGGAAGTCCGTCACCAGGGAAGTGCGACCGCGCCATCCAGATGATGGGAAGGTGCGCGGCACGTAAGGGGTCGTCCCAATGGGCGGCCATGGCCGTGTAATGAAACACGGTTCAACTGAACAGACACAAGGAAGCAACAATGCCCCGTCGTCGCGAAGTACCCAAGCGCGAGATTCTGCCCGATCCCAAGTTCGGCAGCGTCGAACTCGCCAAGTTCATGAACGTCGTCATGCTGGACGGCAAGAAGGCCGTCGCCGAGCGCATCGTTTACGGCGCCCTCGAGCAAGTGCAAACCAAGACCGGCAAGGAGCCGATCGAGGTTTTCAGCCTGGCGATCAACAACATCAAGCCGATCGTCGAAGTCAAGAGCCGCCGCGTTGGCGGTGCCAACTACCAAGTGCCGGTTGAAGTGCGCCCCGTGCGCCGCCTGGCCCTGGCTATGCGTTGGCTCCGTGAAGCCGCCAAGAAGCGTGGCGAGAAGTCGATGGATCTGCGCCTTGCTGGCGAACTGATCGACGCCTCCGAAGGTCGTGGCGCCGCGATGAAGAAGCGCGAAGACACGCACAAGATGGCAGAGGCCAACAAGGCCTTCAGCCATTTCCGCTGGTAATTTAAGGATTAATCCACCATGGCCCGCAAAACCCCGATCGAGCGCTATCGCAACATTGGTATCTCTGCGCACATCGATGCAGGGAAGACCACCACGACCGAACGTATCCTGTTCTACACCGGCGTCAATCACAAGATTGGCGAAGTGCATGATGGCGCAGCCACCATGGACTGGATGGAGCAAGAGCAAGAGCGTGGCATCACCATTACGTCGGCTGCTACGACGGCGTTTTGGCGTGGCATGGCCGGCAACTACCCCGAGCACCGCATCAACATCATCGACACCCCGGGACACGTGGACTTCACCATTGAGGTGGAACGTTCCATGCGCGTCCTGGACGGTGCCTGCATGGTCTACTGCGCGGTGGGCGGTGTGCAGCCCCAGTCCGAAACCGTGTGGCGTCAAGCCAACAAGTACGGCGTGCCGCGTCTGGCCTTCGTCAACAAGATGGACCGTACCGGCGCCAACTTCTTCAAGGTCTATGACCAGCTGAAGAACCGCCTGCGCGCCAATCCCGTGCCGATCGTCATTCCCATCGGCGCCGAAGACACGTTCCAAGGCGTGGTCGACCTGGTCAAGATGAAGGCGATCATTTGGGACGAGGCCAGCCAAGGCACCAAGTTCGACTACAAGGACGTTCCGGCCGAGCTGGAAGGTCTGGCGAACGAATGGCGTGAAAAGCTGGTTGAAGCCGCCGCCGAGTCGTCGGAAGAGCTGATGAACAAGTACCTGGAAACGGGTTCGCTGGAAGAAGCCGAAATCAACCTGGCCATCCGCCAACGCACCATCGCTGGCGAAATCCAGCCGATGCTGTGCGGCACCGCCTTCAAGAACAAGGGCGTGCAGCGCATGCTGGACGCGGTCATCGATTACCTGCCTTCGCCCGTGGACATCCCCCCGGTCGACGGTCAGGACGACGATGGCAACGCGATCAAGCGCAATGCCGACGACAACGAGAAGTTCTCGGCGCTGGCATTCAAGCTGATGAGCGATCCGTTCGTGGGTCAATTGACCTTCGTGCGCGTGTACTCGGGCGTCCTGAAGTCGGGCGATACGGTCTACAACCCCATCAAGGGCAAGAAGGAACGTATCGGTCGCATTCTGCAGATGCACGCGAACAACCGCGAAGAAATCAAGGAAGTGTTGGCAGGCGACATCGCCGCCGTGGTCGGCCTGAAGGACGTGACCACCGGCGAAACGCTGTGCGACATCGACTCCCACATCCTGCTCGAACGCATGATTTTCCCGGAGCCCGTGATTTCGCAGGCCGTCGAACCCAAGTCGAAGGCTGACCAGGAAAAGATGGGTCTGGCGCTGTCGCGTCTGGCTCAGGAAGATCCGTCGTTCCGCGTGCGCAGCGACGAAGAATCCGGCCAAACCATCATTTCCGGCATGGGCGAGCTCCACCTGGAAATTCTGGTCGACCGCATGAAGCGCGAATTCGGCGTGGAAGCCAACGTCGGCAAGCCGCAAGTGGCCTACCGCGAAACCATCCGCAAGACGTGCGAAGAAGTCGAAGGCAAGTTCGTCAAGCAGTCGGGCGGTCGCGGCCAGTACGGTCACGTGGTGCTGAAGGTCGAGCCCCTGGCTCCTGGCGGTGGCTACGAATTCGTGGACGCCATCAAGGGCGGTGTGGTTCCTCGCGAATACATCCCCGCGGTGGACAAGGGCATCCAGGAAACGCTGCCTTCGGGCATCCTGGCCGGCTACCCGGTCGTGGACGTCAAGGTCACGCTGTTCTTCGGTTCGTACCACGACGTGGACTCGAACGAAAACGCGTTCAAGATGGCCGGCTCGATGGCGTTCAAGGAAGGCATGCGCAAGGCTAGCCCCGTGCTGCTGGAACCGATGATGGCCGTTGAAGTCGAAACGCCGGAAGACTACGCAGGCACCGTGATGGGCGATCTGTCCTCGCGTCGCGGCATGGTCCAAGGCATGGACGACATGGTCGGCGGTGGCAAGACCATCAAGGCTGAAGTGCCCCTGGCCGAGATGTTCGGTTACGCCACGAACCTGCGTTCGCTGACGCAAGGTCGTGCCACGTACACGATGGAATTCAAGCATTACTCCGAGGCCCCCAAGAACGTCGCTGACGAAGTCATCGCCGCTCGGGCCAAGTAAATAACCCTTGCCGGGTCCGCCCATTCGGGCGGCCCTGGCAGAAATCAAGTTTCCTTGAAAGTTTAAAGGATAGAGATCATGGCAAAAGGCAAGTTTGAACGTACCAAGCCGCACGTGAACGTGGGTACGATTGGTCACGTTGACCACGGCAAAACGACGTTGACGGCGGCGATCACGACCGTTCTGTCGACCAAGTTCGGCGGCGAAGCCAAGGGCTACGACCAGATCGATGCAGCTCCTGAAGAAAAGGCCCGCGGCATCACGATCAACACGGCCCACGTCGAGTACGAAACGGAAACGCGCCACTACGCGCACGTTGACTGCCCGGGCCACGCTGACTATGTGAAGAACATGATCACGGGCGCTGCCCAGATGGACGGCGCGATCCTGGTCGTGTCGGCCGCTGACGGCCCGATGCCGCAAACGCGTGAACACATCCTGCTGAGCCGCCAGGTTGGCGTGCCGTACATCATCGTCTTCCTGAACAAGGCTGACATGGTTGACGACGCCGAGCTGCTCGAGCTGGTGGAAATGGAAGTTCGCGAACTGCTGTCCAAGTACGACTTCCCGGGTGATGACACCCCGATCGTCAAGGGTTCGGCCAAGCTGGCGCTGGAAGGCGACAAGGGCGAACTGGGCGAACAGGCCATCCTGGCGCTGGCTGCTGCGCTGGACTCGTACATCCCGACGCCTGAGCGTGCCATCGACGGCGCGTTCCTGATGCCGGTTGAAGACGTGTTCTCGATCTCGGGTCGCGGCACCGTGGTGACCGGCCGTATCGAACGCGGCATCATCAAGGTCGGCGAAGAAATCGAAATCGTCGGTATCGTGCCGACGGTCAAGACGACCTGCACGGGCGTGGAAATGTTCCGCAAGCTGCTGGACCAAGGTCAAGCCGGCGACAACGTGGGCATCCTGCTGCGCGGCACCAAGCGTGAAGACGTCCAGCGCGGCCAGGTTCTGGCCAAGCCGGGCTCGATCACCCCGCACACGGACTTCACGTCCGAGGTGTACATCCTGTCCAAGGAAGAAGGCGGCCGCCACACCCCGTTCTTCAACGGCTATCGTCCCCAGTTCTACTTCCGCACGACGGACGTGACCGGCACGATCGACCTGCCGGCCGACAAGGAAATGGTTCTGCCGGGCGACAACGTGACGATGACCGTCAAGCTGCTGGCCCCGATCGCCATGGAAGAAGGTCTGCGTTTCGCCATCCGTGAAGGCGGTCGTACCGTCGGCGCCGGCGTCGTCGCCAAGATCCTGAAGTAATCCGGATCTGTTAAGCAGCACCCAACCAGCGAGGGCGTGATCCCGCCCTCGCATTTCGTTCTTTAGGAAACGCCATGAAAAACCAAAAGATCCGCATCCGCTTGAAAGCCTTCGATTACAAGCTGATCGATCAATCGGCCGCTGAAATCGTCGACACCGCCAAGCGTACCGGCGCCGTCGTCCGCGGTCCGGTGCCGCTGCCCACGCGTATCCGTCGCTATGACGTCCTGCGTTCGCCGCACGTCAACAAGACGTCGCGCGACCAGTTCGAAATCCGCACCCATCAGCGCCTGATGGACATCGTTGATCCCACCGACAAGACCGTTGACGCCCTGATGCGTCTGGACCTGCCGGCCGGCGTCGACGTCGAAATCGCGCTGCAATAAGGCGCTCGCGGGCCTGCTACCTTCGCCGGCAGGTTCGTCAAAAAATGGCCGCACTCCTCACGGACTGCGGCCATTTTGTTTTTCTGCGCAGCCATGTGAGCGGGCGCTTACTACCGGCGCCAACCGAACCTGGCAGCGACGGCCACTTCTGCACGCGCAGAACGTCGCGAAAATGCCTACGCCCGCACGCCGCAAATCCGCTAAGTGCTTGTGCCGCCTGAAAAAATCATGCTAATATGCGAAGCTTGCCATTTTGTGGCAAGACTAACTATGGGCAAAGCGCCGGTCATTTCCGCTGTTTGGCACTGACGGGCCTAGCCCAGGTTGTACATAGTCGTAGGGCAAAGGCCGTTACCTTTTGCCTGATTAGCCCCGACCAATCGCAGTCGGGAATGGAGAAAACGATGTCGAATTCGACACCCACGCCCGCCGCTCACCGGCTGGGGCTGGTGGGTCGCAAGGTCGGCATGACCCGCATTTTTACCGAGGAAGGTGAATCCATCCCGGTGACCGTGCTGGACGTGTCCAACAACCGCGTGACCCAAGTTAAGTCGCTGGAAACCGACGGCTACGCCGCCATCCAGGTGGCTTATGGCAATCGTCGTGCCTCGCGTGTGGCTCAGCCGCAAACGGGCCACTATGCCAAGGCCGGCACTGAAGCCGGTAGCATCCTCAAAGAATTCCGCCTTGATCCCGCTCGCGCCGCTGAATTTTCGGCCGGTTCCGTGATCGCCGTGGAATCCGTGTTCGAAGCCGGCCAACAGGTCGACGTCACGGGCACGACCATTGGTAAAGGCTTTGCCGGTACCATCAAGCGTCACAACTTCGGTTCGCAGCGCGCGTCGCACGGTAACTCCCGTTCGCACCGCGTTCCCGGCTCGATTGGTCAAGCTCAAGATCCGGGTCGTATTTTCCCGGGTAAGCGCATGGCTGGTCACCTGGGTGACGTCACCCGCACCGTTCAAAACCTCGACGTCGTTCGCGTTGACGTTGAGCGCGGCCTGCTGCTGGTCAAGGGCGCTGTCCCCGGCCACGCTGGCGCGGACATCGTTGTGCGCCCGGCCATCAAGGCCCCGGCCAAGAAGGGAGCGTAAGTAAATGGATCTCAAGCTCCTGAACGACCAAGGTCAGGCCGCTGCTACGTTCAGCGCGCCCGACACGATCTTCGGCCGTGACTTCAACGAAGCGCTGATTCACCAGATCGTGGTGGCTTTCCAAGCCAACGCCCGTGCTGGCAACCGCGCTCAGAAGGACCGTACGGAAGTCAAGCACTCCACCAAGAAGCCCTGGCGCCAGAAGGGTACCGGCCGCGCTCGCGCCGGTATGACTTCGTCGCCGCTGTGGCGTGGTGGTGGTCGGACCTTCCCGAACTCGCCCGAAGAGAACTTCAGCCAGAAGGTCAACAAGAAGATGTACCGCGCCGGGATCCGTTCGATCCTGTCGCAGCTCGCTCGTGAAGACCGCATCGCCGTCGTTGAATCGTTTGATCTGGAATCGCCCAAGACCAAGGCTGCCGCTGCAAAGCTGAAGAGCCTGGGCCTGGATTCGGTCCTGATCATCACCGACAGCGTCGATGAAAATGTTTACCTCGCCACCCGCAACCTGCCGCACGTTGCCGTTGTCGAGCCCCGTTATGCCGATCCGTTGTCGCTGGTCCACTACAAGAAAGTGCTGATCACCAAGCCGGCCATCGCTCAACTCGAGGAGATGCTGGGATGAACGCTGAACGCTTGATGCAAGTCATTCTGGCTCCGATCGTGACCGAAAAGGCCACGTTCGTCGCTGAGAAGAATCAGCAAGTCGCTTTCCGTGTCGTGGCTGACGCTACCAAGCCGGAAATCAAGGCTGCCGTCGAACTGCTCTTCAAGGTGCAGGTCGAGTCCGTGCAGGTCCTCAACCGTAAGGGCAAAGTCAAGCGCTTTGGCCGATTCGTTGGCCGCCGCCGTAATGAGCGCAAGGCTTACGTCTCGCTCAAGGACGGCCAGGAAATCGACTTTGCGGAGGTGAAGTAAATGGCCCTCGTAAAAGTTAAGCCGACTTCGGCTGGCCGCCGTGGCATGGTGAAGGTTGTCAGCCCGAACCTGCACAAGGGTGAGCCCTACGCGCCGCTGCTCGAAAAGAAGACCCGTGGTTCTGGCCGTAACAACAACGGTCACATCACCATCCGTCACCGTGGCGGTGGTCACAAGCAGCACTACCGCGTCGTCGACTTCCGTCGCGACAAGGATGGCATCCCGGCAAAGGTCGAGCGTCTGGAATATGACCCCAACCGTACGGCGCACATCGCTCTGCTGTGCTACGCCGACGGCGAACGTCGTTACATCATCGCTCCCCGTGGTCTGGAAGTCGGTGCGACCCTGCTGTCGGGCACCGACGCGCCGATCCGCGCCGGCAACACGCTGCCGATCCGCAACATCCCGGTGGGTACGACGATTCACTGCGTCGAAATGCTGCCTGGCAAGGGTGCCCAGATGGTCCGCTCGGCCGGCGCTTCCGCCGTCCTGCTGGCTCGCGAAGGCATCTACGCTCAAGTGCGTCTGCGCTCGGGTGAAGTCCGCCGTGTGCACATCGAATGCCGTGCCACCATCGGTGAAGTCGGTAACGAAGAACACAGCCTGCGCCAAATCGGCAAGGCCGGTGCAATGCGTTGGCGCGGTGTCCGCCCGACCGTTCGTGGCGTTGCCATGAACCCGGTGGATCACCCGCACGGTGGCGGCGAAGGCCGTACCGGTGAAGCACGCGAGCCGGTCAGCCCGTGGGGCACTCCGTCGAAGGGTTACAAGACCCGTCGCAACAAGCGGACGAACAATATGATCGTCCAACGGCGCAAGCGCAAGTAAGAGGCGAACACTATGTCACGTTCGATCAAGAAAGGCCCGTTTGTCGATGCTCACCTGATCAAAAAGGTGGACACGGCCGTCGCGGGCAAAGACAAGAAGCCGATCAAGACCTGGTCGCGTCGTTCCACGATCCTGCCCGAGTTCATCGGTCTGACGATCGCTGTGCACAACGGCAAGCAGCATGTTCCCGTGTACATCAACGAGAACATGGTCGGTCACAAGCTGGGCGAGTTCGCGCTGACCCGTACGTTCAAGGGTCACGCCGCGGACAAGAAGGCGAAGAGGTAAGCGATGGAAACTACTGCCATTATCCGTGGGGTTCACATCTCCGCACAGAAGACCCGTCTGGTTGCGGACCTGATCCGCGGCCAGAAGGTCGGCCGTGCGCTGGAAATCCTCACCTTCTCGCCGAAGAAGGCTGCCGTCATCCTGAAGAAGGCTGTCGAGTCCGCCATCGCCAACGCCGAGCACAACGACGGCGCCGACATCGACGAACTGAAAGTCACCACGATTTTTGTGGACAAGGCTCAGTCGATGAAGCGCTTCTCCGCTCGCGCCAAGGGCCGCGGCAACCGTATCGAGAAGCAGACCTGCCACATCACGGTCAAGGTCGGAGCTTAAGGAGTCACGATGGGTCAGAAAATTCACCCCACTGGGTTCCGTCTCGCGGTCACCCGTAATTGGTCCTCGCGTTGGTTCGCCGACGACAAGGCCTTCGGCACGATGCTCGCCGAAGACATTCGCGTTCGCGAGTACCTGAAGAAGAAGCTCAAGAGCGCCTCCGTTGGTCGCGTGATCATCGAGCGTCCCGCCAAGAATGCCCGCATCACCGTCTACTCGGCTCGTCCGGGCGTGGTGATCGGCAAGCGCGGCGAAGACATCGAAAGCCTGAAGGCTGATCTGCAGCGCCTGATGGGCGTGCCCGTGCACGTCAACATCGAAGAAATCCGCAAGCCGGAAACCGATGCTCAACTGATCGCCGACTCGATCTCGCAACAGCTCGAGAAGCGCATCATGTTCCGTCGCGCCATGAAGCGCGCGATGCAGAACGCCATGCGTCTGGGTGCCCAGGGCATCAAGATCATGAGCTCGGGCCGTCTGAACGGTATCGAAATTGCTCGCACCGAGTGGTATCGCGAAGGCCGTGTGCCGCTGCACACCCTCAAGGCCAACATCGACTACGGCACCTCCGAAGCCCACACCACGTACGGCGTGATCGGCATCAAGGTCTGGGTCTACAAGGGCGACATGCTGGCCAACGGCGAATTGCCGCCGGAAACCGCAGCCCCGCGTGAAGAAGAACGTCGTCCGCGCCGCGCTCCGCGTGGCGATCGTCCGGACGGTGCTCGCACCGGTCGTCCGGGTGGTCGTGGCCGCGCTCCCCGCAAGGCGGATGCTGCTCCGGCGCCTGAAGGAGAATAACCATGCTGCAACCCTCTCGCAGAAAGTATCGCAAAGAGCAGAAGGGCCGCAACACCGGTCTGGCGACCCGTGGCACCCACGTGTCGTTCGGCGAGTTCGGCCTGAAGGCCACGGGCCGTGGCCGTCTGACCGCCCGTCAGATCGAAGCTGCTCGTCGCGCCATCAATCGTCACATCAAGCGTGGCGGCCGTATCTGGATTCGCATTTTCCCGGATAAGCCCATCTCGCAGAAGCCTGCCGAAGTCCGTATGGGTAACGGTAAGGGCAACCCGGAGTACTGGGTTGCTGAAATCCAGCCCGGCAAGGTGCTCTACGAAATGGAAGGGGTTAGCGAAGAGCTCGCGCGTGAAGCTTTCCGCCTGGCCGCTGCCAAGCTGCCGATTTCGACCACGTTCGTCGCGCGTCATATCGGTGCTTAAGGAGTACTAACATGAAAGCTAGCGAACTCCGTTCGAAAGACGCCGCCGAGCTCGGCAAAGAGCTCGAAAGCCTGCTGAAGGCACAATTCGGTCTGCGTATGCAGAAGGCCACGCAGCAACTGGCCAACACCAGCCAGCTGCGCAACGTGCGTCGCGACATTGCGCGCGTTCGTACCTTGCTGACCGAGAAGGCAGGGAAATAAAGATGAGCGAAACTCAAAACACCCAAGTGGCCAAGCGCCAGCGCACGCTGGTTGGCAAGGTCGTCAGCAACAAGATGGACAAGACTGTCGTGGTTCTGGTTGAACGCCGCGTCAAGCACCCCATCTTCGGCAAGATCATCATGCGTTCCGCGAAGTACAAGGCGCACGATGAGTCGAACCAGTACAACGAAGGCGATACGGTTGAAATCGCTGAAGGCCGTCCCATCTCGCGCTCGAAGTCGTGGCGCGTGGTGCGTCTGGTTGAAGCCGCACGTATCATCTAAGTGAAAGCAAGACATCGGAACGGTTCGCCGTTCTGATATAAAACGGCAAGGGCTAAACCCCTTGCCGTTTTTTTTTGCCGCCTGCGTGCCACGAAGCAGAGGAACCATGCACCGTTTCATGAAATCGCGCCGATCGGCCTGGCTGGCCGCATGCGGCTTTGCGATGGTCAGCGCCGTGGCGCAGGCGCAGGCCCAGGACCCGGCAACCGCGCCCTCGCGTTCCCTGGCCTCCGAGCCACGCACCGGCGCGCCATCGCAGTCGGGCAAGGGCGTGGTGAAGCCGGACGCCGCAGCCAGCCCGCCAACGGCCTCGGATCCCGCGACGATCGGCCGCGCCTTGCTGAACGCGGGGCCGGATCCTCGCGTCAATCTGGAAGGACGGTCGCGCGATCATGCGGCGATCTTCGGCACCGACGATCCGGATGAACAGGCGTTGTTGGACCAGGAACGTGCGCTGCAGGCACAACGCGATCAGCTGCGGATACTGGAGCGCGTGCTGAACGCCACGCCGCAAGGAGCGGGCCCGCCGGCCCCGGCCACGATCCCCCTGAGTTCCGGGGCGCCGATGAACATGCCCCGGCTGGCCCCGACGCCATCGGGATCCCAGTTGGATCGGGCGGGCAGCGACTCGCGCCGAAGCGTTGACGAGATGCAACGCCGAGTCAACGCGCTGCGGCGCGATGCGGATACGTTGAGGCAGCTGGGCCGTTAGCGCAGGCCGTGGGATTTCGGATGCGCGGCCTGGCGGGCAGGGCGGCGCGCGAACTCCCGCAGGCGCCCGGCGATGCCCGTGGGAAAGTAATAGACCGACAACACGAACAGAATCCCCAGCCACAACAGCCAGCGGTCCGGTTCGAACAGCATGGCCAAAGGCGCGATGCCGGAAACCCCATCGTGGATCGCGTGCAGCCCGTCCTGCAGGTAGCTCTGCGCGAACACGAACAGGCTCGCGCCGAGCACCGCGCCGTACATCGTGCCCATGCCGCCGATGACCACCATGAGCAGGATGTTGAGCATGATCTCGAACGAGAGGGTCGTATCCGGCCCGTTGTAGCGCAACCATAGCGCGTACATCGCCCCGGCCAGCGTGGCGAACGCGGCCGCCAGCAGATTGGACAGGCTGCGGTACAGCACGGTGCGATAACCGATGGCTTCGGCGCGGAAGGGATTCTCGCGGATCGCCTGCAGCACGCGGCCGAACGGGGAATTCACGATACGCAGCAACATCAGAAACAGCACCACGCAGACGGCCGCGATCAGGTAGTACGTGATGATCCGCCCGTCCACGTTGACGCCGAACACGGGCTCGGACAAAGGGCGAAACGCAGGCCGCAGCATCTGCGGCACCTTGAAGTTCAGGCCGTCCTCGCCACCCGTCAGGTCCGAGAGCTGCGAGACCAGCGTCTGGAAGGCCGCGGCGACGGCCAGGGTGATCATGGCGTAGAAGATCGCGCGCACGCGCAGGCTGGCTAGGCCGATCAACAGCGCAAAGGCGAGCGACACGGCCAGGCTGCCCGCGACCCCCGTGAAAACCGCCGTCCAACCCGCATCCATGCGCATGCTGGCGATCGCCACGCCGTACGCGCCTATTCCGAAGAACATGGTGTGCGCGAAACTGACGATGCCGGTGTACCCCAACAGCAGGTCGTAGCTGGCAACCAGGATGATGAAGACGAGAATCTTCGCCGCCACGGCCAGCGCCTTCGGGCCGGGGAACAGGAACGGCGCCACGGCCAGCGCGGCCACGATCGCCATGAGCAGCAGGGCCAGGATCGCGCTGCGCGGAGGGTCGCCGGAAAGCAGGCGGAACGACATGTCGACGGCTCCTAGCGGTTCGTGACCGGGTACACGCCTTGCGGCCGCCACAGCAAAATGGCGACCAGCAGCGCGATATTCGAGAACAGGGCGGCCTTCGGCATCAGGAAGCCTGTGTAGTTCGCCATCAGGCCCACCAGCAGGGCGCCGATGAGACATCCCACCGTCGAGCCCAGGCCCCCGATCATGATGACGATGAAGATCAGCACGTTCACCTGCGCGCCCAGCTGGGGCACGATCGACTGCTGGTACATCCCCCACAGCACGCCGCCCAGGCCGGCAAGCATCGACCCGGCGACGAATACGCCGACAAAGAGATGCCGGATGCGGTAGCCCAGGCTTTCGACCATCTCGCGGTCTTCGACGCCGGCGCGTATCAGCAGCCCCAGCTTGGTGCGGTTGAGCACCCACAGCATGCCGCCCAGGACTACCAGGCCCACCAGCAACGCCAGCACGCGGTACTTCTCGATGGCGGCGTCGCCCAGCAGGAATGCGCCGCGCAGCGACTCCGGCAGCGCGAGGGTGAGCGTCTGCGGCCCCCACATCATCTTGATGATTTCCTCGCCGATGATCATGCCGCCCATGGTGATGAGGATCTGCTTCAGATGCTGGCCATAGACCGGCCGCACGATCACGCGCTCGAACGCAAGGCCCACGGCGCCGGCCACCAGCATGCCCACGATCATGGCGGGCAACACCGCGACGAGATTGGCCCACAGGCTGCCGGACTGCGTCCAGTCGGCCATGGAGCCCAGGATGGTCGCGGCCATGTAGGCGCCGATTGCGATGAACAGACCGTGCCCGAAGTTCAGCACGTCCATCAGGCCGAAGACCAGGGTCATCCCTGAAGCCACGATGAAGATGATCATGCCCATGGCCAGACCCGCGAAGGTCAGCGTGACCCAGGTGGAGAACGACCCGACAAGCGGCAGCGCGATGGCGGCCAGCGCCAGCACCAGCAGCACCGGCAGAAGATCGGCGCGCGCGCGGGGCAGGGGGGCCTCGATGTCCAGCGTACTCATTGGTGGCTTCCTAGTGACAGGCCCAGCAAGCGCGTCTGCAGCGCCTCGTCCGCGGCCAGTTCGTCCATCGCGCCGGCGTGCACCACCTTGCCGTTGTCCATGATCGCGGCGTAGTCGCCGACGCGGCGGGCGAAATTGAAGTTCTGCTCGACCAGCAGAATGGTGGTGCTGGACTGCTTGAGCTCGATGAACGCATCGATCATGTTCTGGATGATGGCGGGCGCCAGGCCCTTGCTCGGTTCGTCGACCAGCAGCAGGCGGCGCGGTTCGATGATCGCGCGCGCCATCGCCAGCATCTGCTTCTGGCCGCCGGAGAGCTTGCCGGCCGGATGCAGCCAGAACTTTTTCAATGCGGGGAAGAATCCGAAGATCCACTCCAGCCGCGCCGTGTCGAGGTGGTCGGCGCTACGCGCCAGGCGCGCCGCGAGCAGGATGTTCTCCTTCACGGACAGGTCGCCAAAAATGCCCATGTTCTCCGGCACGTAGGCCATGCCCATGCGCGCCATGTCGGGCGGCGTCGTGCGCGTGCCCGGGCCGCCGATGGGCTTGCCGTCCAGGCTGACCTGGCCCTGCGACGCGCGCCACAGGCCCATGATGGTGCGCAGCGTCGTCGTCTTGCCCGCGCCATTGCGGCCGAGCAGCATGGTGACGCCCGAAGCCGGCACCGAAAGATTCACCCCATGCAGGATGTGATACGCGCCGATGTGCGTGTGGACGTCCTTCAGGTGCAGGAGCGGATGCGCCGTCATGCCGCCACCTCCGGCGCGCTGATGCCCAGGTAGGCCTGTTGGACGATGGGCGATGCGATGACCGCCGCAGGATCGCCGTCCGCCATCAGCCGGCCGTTGTGCAGCACGACGATCCGATCCGCCAGCTCGCGCACGACATCCATCTTGTGCTCCACGAGCAGGATGGTCTTGGAGCCATCGCGCTTCAGTTCCCGGATCAGCGCCAGCACGATGGGCACGTCGTCCACGCTCATGCCGGCGGTGGGCTCGTCAAACATGAATACCTTGGGTTCCAGCGCGATGAGCATGGCGATCTCGAGCTTGCGCTGATCGCCATGGGGCAGGTCGGCGGCGGGGTGATCGCGGCGCGCGGTCAGGCGCGTGCGTTCGAGCAGCGCATCGGCGCGCTCGATGAGGCCGCGGTCGTCGCTCCAGGTGCGCCAGAACCTGATGTGCCGCCAGCCCAGGCCCTGCTGGCGCGACTGCAGGGCAAGCCGCACGTTCTCGTGCACGCTCAGGCGCGGAAAAAGCTG
Organism: Achromobacter sp. MFA1 R4; assembly: GCF_900156745.1. Taxonomy (NCBI): domain Bacteria; kingdom Pseudomonadati; phylum Pseudomonadota; class Betaproteobacteria; order Burkholderiales; family Alcaligenaceae; genus Achromobacter; species Achromobacter sp. MFA1 R4. The sequence continues at coordinate 2,166,430 of NZ_LT707065.1, forward strand.
CGTCAGCTGGAACGCGCGCCCCAATCCCGCATGCATGCGCGCGGGTGCGGACAGTCCGGTCAGGTCCCGTCCGTCCAGCGTCACCGTTCCGGCGCTGGCGCGCAACTGGCCCGAGATCAGATTGAAGTATGTCGTCTTGCCCGCGCCGTTCGGACCGACGATGGCCGTCAGCGTGCCGGGCGCGTAGGCGCAGCTCACGTCATTGACGGCCACGTGCCCGCCAAAGCGGACGGAGAGCGAATGGGTCTCAAGCATGAGCGGCGGGAATCAACGCTTGTTCTGGACCGGAACGGCCATCTGGTCGGGGGTGATCTCCTTGACCAGGTCCTGGACCGCCCACGGCACCGAGGGATCGTTCTTGATGCGGAAGTGGTACATCGACTGCATCGCCTGGTGATCCTCGGGCCGGAACGTCATCTTGCCCTTGGGCGTGTCAAAGCTCATGCCTTCCATGGCCTTGATCAGCTTGTCGGTGTCGGAATCGCCGCCGGTCTTGTTCAGCGCCGCGACGATCGCGATGCCCGAGGCCATCCCGCCCGCCGTGAAGAAGTCGGGCGGCTGGCCGAAGCGCTTCTGGTGTTCGGCCACGAGCCAGTCATTGACCGGATTCTTCGGGATGCCGTAGTAGTAGTACGTGGCGCCTTCCATGCCCGCCAGCGACTTCAGCGGCGTCATGGCGGTCAGCGTGTTGCCCCCCGTGGCGATTTCGATGCCGTAGCGCTTGGGGTCCAGATCGGCGATCTTGAACGGATTGCCCGCGCCCGCCCACAGGATGAAGATGATCTTGCGACCCGGCTTGTCCTTGAGCGCATCGAACAGGCGCTGCGCGCCGGCGGTGAAGTCCGTGGCATTGGCCGGCAGGTATTCCTCGTGCACGATCTTCGCGTTCTTGAGCGCACCCTTGAATGCCTTGACGCCGTCGCGGCCAAAGGCATAGTCCTGCGCCAGCATGGCGATCGACGTGCCCGGCTGGTCGAACGCCACGGCATTCGCGATGGCGTCCTGCGACGAATTGCGGCCCGTGCGGAAAATGTACTTGTTCCACTTTTCGCCGGTGATGGAGTCCGCCACGGCGGGTTCCACCAGCAGGATCTTTTCGTATTCTTCCGCGATCGGCAGCATCGCCAGCGCCACGCCCGACGAGGTGGGCCCCACCGCGATGTCCGCGTTGTCATCGGCATAGGCGGACGCGAGCTGTGCGCGGGCGACGTCGGGCTTGCCCTGGTTGTCCTTTTCGATGACGCGGATCTTGCGCCCCGCCACCGTCATGGTGCCCTGGGTCGCGTATTCCAGGCCCAGCATCAACCCGTTCTGGGTCTGCTTGGCGTAGGCCTCCAGCGGGCCGGTCTTGTCGTAGACGTGGGCCACCACGAAATCCTTCGCTGCAAGCGCGGAACCCGCGGAACTCATGCAAAGGCTGGCCAGTGTGGCGAGCAGAACGCGTTTCATGGAAGTCTCCTGGTGTCAGTGGGCACGTGCCGCCGTGTCGTCCGGCGTGGCAAGGAATTGTCGGATGGCGTCGATCTGGGCCGGCACGTTCAAGGCGGGGGCGTGGCCGCAGTCGGGAAAGTCGATACGCTGCGCGCGCGGGCCGCGCCGTGTCATGGCGTCGGCGACCTCGGGCAGCAGCAGATCCGAATCGGCGCCGCGCAGCAGCAGCACAGGCATGCGCAGCGAGTCGTATCCCGCCCAACGGTCGTAGTCGCGGGGATGATGGCTGAACTGGCCGACGATGGCGGGGTCGTAATGCGTCGTCACCTGGCCGTCGGGCAGCCGGCGCACCGACGTTTCCGCCATGCGGCGCCACTGCTCATCGCTTTGCCAGCCGTAGGGCTCGTAGGCCGCGCGCAACCACGTCTCCAGTTCGGTCACGGTGTCGAAGGCCGGCGGATTGCCGGCATAGGCAAGAATGCGCTCGATAGCCGGTTGCGGCAGCTCCGGTCCGATGTCATTGACCACGAGATGCGAGATGCGGTCGCGCAGCGTGGTGGCGGCGGCGTGCATGCCGGTCGCCCCGCCCATGGAAGTTCCCACCCAGCGCACGCGCTGGAGCGCCAGGCCGTCCAGGAAGGCCCGCGCGAGCGTGGCGTAGAAGTCCAGCCGGTATTCCGCGACCGGATCGGGGCTCCATTGGGACAGGCCGCGCCCGATCGCATCGGGACAGAGGATGCGGTAGTCGCCCGCCAGGGCCTGCGCCAGTTCGTCGAAGTCGCGGCCCGTCCGGGCCAGGCCATGCCACATGACGATGGGGGGCGCGTCGGCCGGGCCCCACTCGGTGTAGTGCAGCTCACGCCCCGCGCAGCGCAGGTAGCGCGAGACGGGCGTTGGGCGGGCGGCTGCCGCGCTTGCCTGTGCCATGTGTCTCCTCCCGGGTTGTCCAGGTTGTGTGCTTATCGGGCTGAATATAGACTTGCGGCAGGCGCGCCCACAATGCGCCCGCCACCCCAGAGCAGGGTGAGTCAAGAATATGTAGACGCAAGATCAATTTGCGCACCCCGTGCACCAGGAGACCGTGCGATGCCAGATACGGAATTCGCCATTTCGGCCGGCGCCGGCGCCGACCGGCGCGATCAGTGGCGCGCGGCGCTTTCCGATGCGTTCGGGCCGTTCGAGGTGCATGGCGGAAAGCCAGGCAACTTTGCGGGACACGTGCGTTACGCGCGGCGCGCCAGCCTGCAGTTCAACGACCTGCACTACCAGGGCCAGCGCCTGGAGCGCACCACGGGAAACGTGTCTCGGCTCGACCAGGAGTTCTATACCTTCGGCCTGCCACTGGCCGGTCCGCTGGCGGTGCGCCAGCAGGGCCGGGAATTCCAGGTGGAGCCCGGCTGCGTCTATCTGATGAACCAGAGTCTGCCGTACCAGGCGACGGCGCAGGGGGCATCGGGGTATCGCAGCTTGAGTGTGTCGTTTCCGCGCAGCGCCTTGTCGCAGCGTGATTCGCGCGTCGGCGCCTTCTACAAGCTGCGCATCGATGACGGATCGCCCCGCGGCGCGCTGCTGGCCGGCTACATGGATCACCTCTTCAAGGGGATGGCCACGTGGTCCGACACCGAGGCGGCGGAACTGGGCGAACGTCTCATCGACCTCATCGTCCTGTTCCTGGTGCAGCCGGGGCAGGGGCAGGTGTCGGAAGCGGACAGCAGCGTCACGGTAGCGCACCGGGCGCGCGTGCTCGCCTACATCCGCCAGCATCTCGCCGATCCGGACCTGTCACCCCTGCGGGTGGCGCAGGGCTGCGGCGTGTCGGTGGCTTACCTGCACCGCATTCTGCGCGCGGGGGGCGTGTCGCCGGAGGCGTTCATCTTCGAGCAGCGGCTGGACCGGTGCCGCGAACTGCTGCTGGACGCGCGGCATCATCATCGCAGCATCGCCGAACTGGCCTACCAGGTCGGCTTTGCCCATCCCTCGCATTTCAGCCGGCTGTTCAAGCAGCGCTTCGGCATGACCCCGCGGGATATGCGCGCGGCCGGGGCGGGGCCGCGGGCCTGAGCGGGCGGCCCCGGGCGCGGCCGCAGCGCCAAAGCAGAACGGCCCGCTTGTTCAGCGGCGGAAAGCGCGCCTTGAGCGGGCCGGCGGTTCGGGTCAGATGTGCGTGATGAACTTCGTGACCAGATAGCCTTCGAACGTCTCCGTACCGCCTTCACTGCCGATGCCGCTGTCCTTGATGCCGCCGAACGGCGTCTCGGCCAGGGCGCTGCCGAAGTGGTTGATGTTGACCATGCCGGCCTCCAGGCCGTTGGACACCTTGGTCGCGGTCTTCAGCGAATTCGTGAACACATACGACGAGAGGCCGAACGGCAGGCTGTTGGCCCGGCGCAGCACTTCGTCGGTATCGCTGAAGCGGACCACGGGCGCCACCGGGCCAAACGGCTCCTCGGTCATCAGCATGGCGTTGTCGGGCAGTTCCGTCACGACCGTGGGCGCAAAGAAGAAGCCCTTGCGGTCCAGCGGGCCGCCGCCGACCACGACTTTGCCGCCATGCTTCTTGGCGTCGTCGATGAAGGCGCTCATGGCGGGCACGCGGCGTTCATGCGCGAGCGGTCCCATGTCGGTGCCGGCTTCCAAGCCGTCGCCGACCTTGATGTTCTTCAGCACATCCGAGAAGCGCGCCAGGAACTGTTCGTATGCGCCGTCCTGCACGTAGAAGCGGGTGGGCGACACGCAGACCTGGCCGGCGTTGCGCACCTTGAACTTGGCCAGCATTTCGGCGGCGCGGTCGATGTCCGCGTCGTCGAACACCAGCACGGGCGAGTGGCCGCCCAATTCCATGGTCACGCGCTTCATGTGGGCGCCGGCCAGCGCGGCAAGCTGCTTGCCGACCGGGACCGAACCCGTGAAGGACACCTTGCGCACGATCGGCGAACGGATCAGGTAGTCGGAGATCTTGGCGGGCTCGCCCCAGACGATGTTCAGGCAGCCCTTCGGCAGGCCGGCGTCATGGAACATGCGCGCAATCGCCATGACCGCGCTGGGCGAATCCTCGGGGCCCTTGAGCACGACCGTGCAGCCGGCGCCGATCGCGGCGGCGATCTTGCGGATGGCCTGGTTGTACGGGAAGTTCCAGGGCGTGAAGGCGGCGCAGACGCCGATGGGTTCGCGCACCACGATCTGGCGCACGTCCGGGTTGCGCGGCTGGATCACGCGGCCGTAGATGCGGCGGCATTCCTCGGCGTGCCAGTCGGCATGCTCGGCGCAGGACGTCACTTCGCCCACGGCCTCGGCCAGCGGCTTGCCCTGGTCCAGCGTCATGTTGCGGCCGATTTCCTTGGCGCGTTCGCGCGACAGCGTGGCGACCTTGCGCAGGATGGCGGAGCGATCCATGGGCGAGGATTTCTTCCACGATTCGAAGGCGCGCTGGGCGGCGGCCAGCGCGCGGTCCAGGTCTGCCTCCGTGGCGTGGGGCAGCTGGCCGAGCACTTCGAGGGTGGCCGGGTTGATGACATCCTGGGTGCGCCTGCCCTCGCCAGCGACGAATTCGCCGTCGATATACAGCGCCAACTGTTCATACATGCCTGTCGTTCCTTGCGAAATGGGAGGGGTAGCGACCGCTGTCGCCACGGCAGTCTAAACCAGCTTCCTCCCAGCGGAGGGAGCCAATCCCGGTGGCGGGCTTGGGGCCATTCGCGTGCTGGGTGCGTGCTGGGTGCGTGCACGGCGCTTGCGCGCGCGCGCCGCCGTCGACAAAATGAGGGATCTTCGGCTGTCCCCCCATCTATCTATCGTGCAACCTGTCGATGCGCGCCCGGCCGCCAAGCCCAGCCTCTATTCCCGGGTCTTCTTCCGCTTCATCGACTGGCTCCGCCAGCGCATCGCCCAGGCGTCGCTCGTGGGGGACAAGCCCATCTTTCATAACAGCCAGTTTCCGTGGCTCGCCACGCTGGAAGCGCGGGCGCCCGCCATCCGCGCCGAACTGACCGGCCTGCTGGCCGAGCGCAGCAAACTGCCCGCCTTCCACGAGATATCCCCCGATGTGGGCATGATCACGTCCGACGACCAATGGAAGACCTTCGTCTTCATGGGCTACGGCCTGCGCTCCGACCGTAACCTCGCGCGCTGCCCAGCCACCGCCCAGGCGTTGCAGGACATTCCCGGGATACGCACTGCGTTCTTTTCCATCCTGGAAGCCGGCAAGCGCATTCCGCTGCACACGGGTCCCTACAACGGCGTGCTGCGTCTGCACCTGGGCCTGGTCATCCCCGATCCGCCCGAGCGATGCTGGATCGAAGTGGGCGGCGAACGCTACAGCTGGCGGGAAGGACAGGCCGTGGTGTTCGATGACCTCTATCCCCACCAGGTGCACAACGACACCGACGGGCTGCGCGCGGTGCTGTTCGTCGATTTCGAGCGACCCTGCCGCGCTCCTGTAAAATGGCTGAATCGCCTGGTGCTCATGGCCGCGCCGTTCACGGACGAAATCCGTCGCGGCAAGGTCAATCACGATGCCTGGGAGAAGGGCTACTACCGCCAAAAATAGGGGGCAGAGCCCGACAAACCACTCCCTTGACAGGGGGGCGTGGTCTTTTGTGCGCGATCCCAACAAAGTGCTTGCGCTCAAATTTTAACCACGTTAGAATGATCAGCTTTCCCAGATTGTCGATTCATCTATCCGAACGTTAGATGAGCGCGTCGGGGGGAATACCCGCAGGATTTCAACCCAGGGTCGTTGCGTTGCCAACCGGTTGCTGGTCCAGAAGTTATGGACTTGCCGACACCAAAGCAGGGCGGCTGACCTGACGGGACCAAAACTGGCAGGAATTGCAGTGTTCCCTTGTTGGGAAAACCGTATTTCCAGTTAAGTTGGAACAGGAAAAATCATGATCCAAATGCAGACCACGCTGGACGTGGCCGATAACACTGGTGCGCGTCATGTCATGTGCATTAAGGTGCTCGGTGGCTCCAAGCGCCGTTATGCCGGTATCGGCGACATCATCAAGGTGAGCGTCAAAGATGCGGCTCCGCGCGGACGCGTCAAGAAAGGCGAAATTTACAATGCCGTGGTGGTTCGTACCGCCAAGGGCGTGCGCCGTAAAGACGGTTCGCTGATTCGTTTCGGTGGCAATGCCGCCGTGTTGCTCAACGCCAAGCTGGAGCCCATCGGCACCCGCATCTTCGGACCCGTTACGCGTGAACTGCGTACCGAGAAGTTCATGAAGATCGTGTCGCTGGCCCCGGAAGTGCTGTAAGGAGCCCTACGATGAACAACATTCGTAAAGGCGACGAAGTCATCGTCCTGACCGGTCGCGACAAGAAGCGTCGCGGCACCGTGCTGGCTCGCGTTGGCGCCGACCACGTCCTGGTCGAAGGCGTCAATGTTGCCAAGAAGCACGTGAAAGCCAACCCGATGGCTAACAACCCGGGCGGGATTGTCGAAAAGACCATGCCGATCCACATCTCGAATGTGGCGCTCTTCAACCCCGCAACCGGTCGTGGCGACCGCGTGGGCGTTCAAGAAGTCGAAGGTCGCAAGGTCCGCGTGTTCCGTTCCAATGGTGCCGTTGTCGGCGCCAAGGCGTAAGGGGCGATAGACATGTCTCGTTTGCAAGATTTCTACAAGAGCAAGGTCGCTGGCGACCTGCAGGCCAAGTTTGGCTACAAGAGCGTAATGGAAGTGCCGCGCATCACCAAGATCACCCTGAACATGGGTGTCTCGGAAGCGGTCTCCGACAAGAAAGTCATCGAACACGCTGTGTCGGATCTGACCAAGATCGCCGGCCAAAAGCCTGTCGTGACGAAGACCAAGAAGGCTATCGCCGGTTTCAAGATCCGCGAAAACTACCCGATTGGTTGCATGGTCACGCTGCGTGGTCAACGCATGTACGAATTCCTGGATCGCCTGGTGGCGGTTGCGCTGCCTCGCGTGCGCGACTTCCGCGGCATCTCGGGTCGTGCGTTCGACGGCCGTGGCAACTACAACATCGGGGTGAAAGAGCAGATCATTTTCCCCGAAATCGAGTACGACAAGATCGACGCGCTGCGTGGGCTGAACATCAGCATCACCACCTCCGCGAAGACCGACGAAGAAGCCAAGGCGCTGTTGACGGCCTTCAGCTTCCCGTTCCGTAACTAAGGGGCTGATGACGTGGCTAAACTTTCCCTCATCAATCGCGACATCAAGCGCGCCAAGCTGGCTGACAAGTTCGCCGCCAAGCGCGCCGAATTGAAGGCGATCATCGACGACCAGTCGAAGACCGACGAAGAACGTTACCAAGCTCGGCTCAAGCTGCAACAGCTGCCGCGCAATGCCAACCCGACGCGTCAACGCAATCGTTGCGTGGTCACCGGTCGTCCTCGCGGCGTGTTCCGCAAGTTCGGCCTGACGCGCCACAAACTGCGTGAAATGGCGATGAAGGGTGAAATCCCCGGCATCACCAAGGCCAGCTGGTAGGAGAAACAATATGAGCATGAGCGATCCCATCGCCGATATGCTGACCCGCATTCGCAATGCGCAGCAAGTGGACAAAGTTACGGTGAGCATGCCCTCCTCGAAGCTGAAGGCGGCCATTGCCGCTGTGCTGAAGGACGAAGGCTACATCGACAGCTTTGAAATCAAGGGCACCCAGGCCAAGCCTGAGCTCGAGATCACCCTGAAGTACTACGCTGGTCGTCCGGTCATCGAGCGCATCGAACGCGTCTCGCGCCCTGGTCTGCGTATCTACAAGGGCCGTACCAGCATTCCTCAGGTCATGAACGGCCTGGGCGTGGCTATCGTTTCGACCTCGCGCGGCGTCATGACCGACCGTAAGGCTCGCGCCAACGGCGTCGGCGGCGAAGTGCTGTGCTACGTGGCCTAAGGAGAAATTCGAATGTCACGTATCGCTAAGTATCCGGTCGAACTGCCCAAGGGTGTCGAAGCTGACATCAAGCAGGATCAGATCACCGTCAAGGGCCCGCTGGGCTCCCTGACTCAAGCCCTGACTGGCGACGTCACGATTTCGCTGGACGGCAGCAAGCTCACGTTTGTCGCCGCCAACGATTCGCGTCACGCGAACGCCATGTCGGGTACCGTGCGCGCGCTGGTGGCCAACATGGTCAACGGTGTGAGCAAGGGATTCGAGCGCAAGCTGAATCTGGTTGGCGTGGGTTACCGCGCCTCGATTCAAGGCGACGCCGTTAAGCTGCAGCTCGGTTTCTCGCACGACGTTTTGCACCAGTTGCCGGCCGGTATCAAGGCCGAGTGCCCCACCCAGACGGAAATCGTCATCAAGGGCTCCAACAAGCAAGTCGTCGGCCAGGTGGCCGCTGAAATCCGCGCGTACCGCGAACCCGAACCCTACAAGGGCAAGGGTGTGCGTTACTCGGACGAACGCGTCGTCATCAAAGAAACCAAGAAGAAATAACGGCGCACGCAAGGACGAATCATGGACAAAAAAGTTTCCCGTTTGCGTCGTGCGGTTCCGACCCGCCGGAAGATCAACGAGCTGCGCGTTCATCGCCTCTCGATCTTCCGCTCGAACCAGCACATCTACGCCAACATCATTTCGCCGGAAGGCGATCGCGTTCTGGTCAGCGCCTCGACGGTGGAAGCCGAAGTGCGTGCGCAACTGGCCGGCCAAACCGGCCAGGGCGGCAACAAAGCCGCTGCTACGCTGGTCGGCAAGCGCGTGGCCGAAAAGGCCAAGGCTGCCGGTATCGAACTGGTCGCTTTCGATCGCTCGGGCTTTCGTTACCATGGCCGCGTGAAAGCGCTGGCCGATGCCGCGCGTGAAGCCGGCCTGAAGTTCTAAGCGAGGATCTGTCAAATGGCTAAAGTACAAGGCAAGAACGCCGCGGAAAAAGAGAACGATGACGGCCTCCGCGAAAAGATGATCGCGGTCAACCGCGTGAGCAAAGTGGTCAAGGGTGGTCGCACCATGAGCTTTGCCGCGCTGACCGTGGTTGGCGATGGCGATGGCCGCATCGGCATGGGCAAGGGCAAGGCGCGTGAAGTGCCGGTGTCCGTTCAGAAGGCCATGGAACAAGCCCGTCGCGGCATGTTCAAGGTCGCGCTGAAGAACGGCACGCTGCACCACACCGTGGTTGGCAAGCATGGCGCCGCTACCGTGCTGATCTCGCCCGCTGCTGAAGGTACCGGCGTCATCGCCGGCGGCCCGATGCGCGCAATTTTCGAAGTGATGGGTGTGCGTAACGTGGTTGCCAAGAGCCTGGGCTCGAGCAACCCCTACAACATGGTTCGCGCCACGTTGAATGGCCTGCGCGCCTCCCTGACCCCGGCCGATGTTGCTGCCAAGCGCGGCAAGACGGTCGAAGAAATCCTGGGGTAAATCATGGCTCAGAAGCAGATCAAAGTGACCCTCGTGCGCTCGGTGATCGGTACCAAGCAATCGCACCGTGATACGGTTCGCGGTTTGGGCTTGGGTCGCATCAACAGCAGCCGCGTGCTGGTCGATACGCCCGAGGTGCGTGGGATGATCCGTAAGGTGGATTATCTCGTTTCCGTCTCGGAAGCCTAAGGAATCACCATGTCGGATATGCAACTTAATACGCTGAAGCCCGCCGAGGGCAGCAAGCACGCCAAGCGCCGCGTCGGCCGTGGCATCGGTTCGGGTCTGGGTAAGACCGCCGGCCGTGGTCACAAGGGTCAGAAGTCGCGCTCGGGCGGTTTCCACAAGGTTGGCTTCGAAGGCGGTCAAATGCCGCTGCAACGTCGCCTGCCCAAGCGTGGTTTCACCCCGCTGGGTCAACACCTGTATGCCCAAGTTCTGTTGTCGGACCTCGAAGCCCTGCCCATCGACGAAATCGATGTGCAAGCGCTGAAGGCGGCCGGCGTGATTGGCCAGGCGGTTCGTTACGCCAAGGTCATCAAGTCTGGTGAACTCTCGCGCAAGGTCGTGCTCAAGGGCATTACCGCGACGGCTGGCGCTCGCGCCGCCATCGAAGCCGCGGGCGGCTCGCTTGCTTGATCAGAGGTGACGAGTGGCTAACGCGCAGGCATTGGGCAAATCCGGAGCACGATACGGCGATCTGAAGCGCCGTCTGGTGTTCCTGGTGCTCGCCCTGGTGGTTTACCGTTTGGGTACACACATCCCGGTTCCGGGTATCAACCCGGACGCGCTGGCGGACTTGTTCCGTCAGAACCAGGGCGGGATCCTGGGCCTGTTCAACATGTTCTCGGGCGGGGCGCTCTCGCGTTTCTCGATTTTTGCCCTGGGGATCATGCCGTACATTTCGGCATCCATCATCATGCAGTTGATGTCGGTGGTGGTGCCGTCGCTGGAAGCGCTCAAGAAAGAGGGCGAGGCCGGCCGTCGGAAGATTACCCAATACACCCGCTACGGCACGGTCGTGCTGGCGCTGGTGCAGGCTGTGGGCATTTCGGTGGCGCTGGAGTCCCAGCAGGGACTGGTGATCGATCCGGGCATGCTATTCCGCTTCACGACCGTCGTGACCCTGGTCACCGGCACCATGTTCGTCATGTGGCTGGGTGAGCAGATCACGGAGCGCGGTCTGGGCAACGGGATTTCCATCCTGATCTTCGCAGGTATCGTTGCGGGTCTGCCCGCGGCGCTGGCTGCACTGCTGGACCTGGTCCGCACCAACGCGATGTCTGTGCTTTCGGCGCTGTTCATCGTGGCTCTGGTGGTGCTGGTGACCGCTTTTGTGGTGTTCGTGGAACGCGGACAGCGCAAGATCACGGTCAACTACGCCAAGCGTCAGGTCGGCAACAAGGTCTACGGTGGTCAAAGCTCGCATTTGCCGCTGAAGCTGAACATGGCAGGGGTGATTCCGCCGATCTTCGCATCGTCGATCATTCTGTTCCCGGCCACGATCACGAGCTGGTTCTCCAGCAGCGAGAACATGCGCTGGCTTAGCGACCTGGCTGCGGCCCTGTCGCCTCGTCAACCGCTCTACATCACGCTGTACTCGGTCGCGATTATTTTCTTCTGCTTTTTCTACACGGCTCTGGTTTTCAACAGCCGCGAAACGGCGGACAACCTGAAGAAGAGTGGTGCGTTTGTTCCGGGCATCCGTCCGGGCGAACAAACGGCGCGCTACATCGACAAGATCCTGATGCGTCTGACGCTCGCAGGTGCCATCTACATCACGTTGGTGTGCCTGTTGCCGGAATTCTTGGTGATGCGCTGGAACGTTCCCTTCTACTTCGGTGGTACGTCTCTGTTGATCATTGTGGTGGTGACGATGGATTTCATGGCGCAGGTTCAGGCCTACATGATGTCTCACCAGTACGACTCGTTGCTCAAGAAGGCGAACTTCAAGGGCGCGGGTTTGCCGATGCGGTAAGCAAAAGAATGTCCAAGGACGACGTCATTCAGATGCAAGGTGAGGTTCTTGAGAACCTCCCGAACGCGACATTTCGCGTCAAGCTCGAAAACGGCCACGTGGTGTTGGGCCATATTTCCGGCAAGATGCGTATGCATTACATCCGGATCCTGCCGGGTGACAAGGTCACAGTGGAGCTCACGCCCTATGATCTGACGCGAGCCAGGATAGTTTTCCGCTCCAAATGAGCGGAACCGGATTACGGAAAATTAGGAGTCAACCATGAAAGTAATGGCATCGGTTAAGCGGATCTGCCGCAACTGCAAAGTTATCAAACGTCACGGCGTGGTGCGCGTTATCTGCACCGACCCGCGTCACAAGCAGCGTCAAGGCTAACTCGGGTTAGCGACTACGCAACGGATTTATTCAAGGAACAGTCATGGCCCGTATTGCTGGCATTAACATTCCGCCGCAACAGCACGCCGAGATCGGCCTGACCGCCATTTTTGGCATCGGTCGTACGCGCGCTCGCAAGATTTGCGAAGCGGCAAACGTACCCTTTGACAAAAAGGTCAAGGATCTGAGCGACGCTGAATTGGAACGCGTCCGCGAACATGTTGGTTTGTTCACGGTTGAAGGCGACCTGCGTCGTGAAGTACAGCTCTCGATCAAGCGTTTGATCGACCTGGGAACCTACCGCGGTATGCGTCACAAGCGCGGTTTGCCCGTGCGCGGCCAGCGCACTCGCACCAACGCCCGGACCCGCAAGGGCCCGCGTCGTGCTGCTGCGTCCCTGAAGAAATAATCGAGGAACAGGATTATGGCGAAAGCTTCCACCAGCGGCGCTTCGCGCGTGCGCAAAAAGGTCAAGAAGAACGTCTCGGACGGCATCGCGCACGTTCACGCTTCGTTCAACAACACCATCATCACCATCACCGACCGTCAGGGCAACGCACTGTCGTGGGCCACGTCGGGCGGTGCTGGCTTCAAGGGTTCGCGCAAATCGACCCCGTTTGCCGCGCAGGTTGCCGCTGAAACGGCTGGCCGCGTTGCGCTCGAGTACGGCATCAAGACGCTGGAAGTCCGCATCAAGGGCCCCGGTCCTGGCCGCGAGTCGTCGGTTCGCGCCTTGAACGCGCTGGGCATCAAGATCTCGTCCATCGCCGACATCACGCCCGTTCCGCACAACGGCTGCCGTCCGCCGAAGCGTCGTCGTATCTAAAGGGAATCCACATGGCACGTTATATTGGACCCAAATGCAAGCTCTCGCGCCGCGAGGGTACTGACCTGTTCCTGAAGAGCGCCCGTCGCTCGCTGGATTCCAAGTGCAAGCTGGATTCCAAGCCTGGCCAACACGGCCGCACTTCGGGTGCCCGCACTTCCGACTACGGCCTGCAGCTGCGCGAAAAGCAAAAGCTCAAGCGCATGTACGGCGTGCTGGAAAAGCAATTCCGCAAGTACTTCGCTGAAGCCGAGCGTCGCCGTGGCAACACCGGCGAAACGCTGATCCAGCTGCTGGAATCGCGCCTGGACAACGTCGTCTACCGCATGGGCTTCGGCTCGACGCGCGCCGAAGCTCGCCAGCTGGTGAGCCACCGCGCCATCGAACTGAACGGCCACACGGCTGACATCGCTTCGATGCTGGTCAAGGCTGGCGACGTCATCTCGATCCGCGAAAAGGCCAAGAAGCAAGGCCGCATCAAGGAATCGCTCGACCTGGCCACCAGCATCGGCATCCCCCAGTGGGTGGAAGTCGACACGACCAAGCTGACCGGTACGTTCAAGTCGGCCCCCGATCGCGCTGACGTCGCTCGCGACATCAACGAATCGATGGTCGTCGAACTGTACTCGCGTTAATCACGCCTGCCGGCGCCTCCTTCGCAAGGCGCAGGCAAGCTGGTCTCGCGACCCCGTTTGCACGTCCCGCAGCAGCCCGCTTTCGCCTTTTGGTGGAGCGGGCTTTGCGGTAAGTATCGGGCGGCGTTTTTGCGCTGTCCCAGTATCCAGTCTCACCCTGTCCATCAGCCTTATCGGTGTAACGAGCCGAGGGTATTGAAAAGGAACACAGTAAATGTCCACTCAAGGTTTCCTGAAGCCGCGCTCCATTGAAGTCGAACCGGTCGGCACGCACCATGCCAAGATCGTGATGGAGCCGTTCGAGCGTGGCTACGGTCACACGCTGGGCAACGCCCTGCGCCGCATCCTGCTGTCTTCGATGACCGGCTACGCGCCGACCGAAGTGCAAATGACGGGCGTGGTGCACGAATACTCGACCATCCCCGGCGTTCGCGAAGATGTCGTCGACATCCTGCTGAACCTGAAGGGCGTGGTCTTCAAGCTGCACAACCGTGACGAAGTCACCCTGGTGCTGCGCAAGTCCGGCGCCGGCACGGTGCTGGCCAGCGACATCGAACTGCCGCACGACGTCGAGATCATCAACCCCGGCCACGCCATCTGCAACCTGACGGAAGCGGGCAAGCTGGAAATGCAGATCAAGGTCGAAAAGGGCCGCGGCTATGTGCCGGGCAACGTGCGCGCGCTGTCGGAAGACCGCACCCACACCATCGGCCGCATCGTCCTGGACGCCTCGTTCAGCCCGGTCCGCCGCGTGAGCTACGCCGTTGAAAGCGCCCGTGTGGAACAACGTACCGACCTGGACAAGCTGGTCCTGGACATCGAAACCAACGGCGTCATCTCGCCCGAGGAAGCGGTGCGCCAGTCGGCCCGCATCCTGATGGACCAGATCTCGGTGTTCGCCGCCCTGGAAGGCGCTGGCGATTCGTACGAAGCCCCGGTCCGCGGCACGCCGCAGATCGATCCGGTGCTGCTGCGCCCGGTCGACGACCTGGAGCTGACGGTGCGTTCGGCCAACTGCCTGAAGGCCGAAAACATCTACTACATCGGCGACCTGATCCAGCGTACCGAAAACGAGCTGCTCAAGACCCCGAACCTGGGTCGCAAGTCGCTCAACGAGATCAAGGAAGTGCTGGCTGCACGTGGCCTGACCCTCGGCATGAAGCTCGAGAACTGGCCGCCCCTGGGCCTGGAGCGTCCCTAAGTCTTGAAAGGGTGCCGCCCCGGATCAGGGGCGTCTCCCGCAGCGCCCGGCTTCACCGCCGGGCGATTTGCGAAACCGTCGTAAAATGCCCCGTTTTCTACCGGACCGCGGCCTGATTGCAGGTCGATAGAAGAGCCGGCAACCCGATGGCGGAAACGCCGTCTTTAGATTCAAAGGAAACTTATCATGCGTCACGGTAATGGCTTGCGTAAGCTCAACCGCACCAGCAGTCACCGTCTTGCCATGTTCCGCAACATGGCTGTTTCGCTGATCACTCACGAAGCAATCAAGACCACGCTGCCGAAGGCGAAAGAATTGCGCCGCGTCATCGAACCCCTGATCACGCTGGGCAAGGAGCCCACGCTCGCGAACAAGCGTCTGGCTTTCGCCCGTCTGCGCGATCGCGATGCGGTCGTGAAGCTGTTTGCCGAAATCGGCCCGCGCTACGCGGCCCGTAACGGCGGCTACACCCGCGTGCTGAAGATGGGCTTCCGTCAAGGCGACAACGCTCCCATGG
Organism: Achromobacter sp. MFA1 R4; assembly: GCF_900156745.1. Lineage (NCBI taxonomy): Bacteria > Pseudomonadati > Pseudomonadota > Betaproteobacteria > Burkholderiales > Alcaligenaceae > Achromobacter > Achromobacter sp. MFA1 R4. Next base: position 2,181,726 of record NZ_LT707065.1, read on the forward strand.
CTTTCATGGAACTGGTTGACCGTCCGGAAGTCGATGAAGCCGCTGAGGACAGCGCCGAGTAAATTCGGCAGCTCGATAAGCGACAAGGGCGGGTCTTCGGACCCGCCCTTGTTTTTTTTGGGCGGGCCGCCGGTGGCCTCGCGGCGGCCCGCTCAGGATGCGCGATCGGGCCCGCCCCGCAACTGCCCGCGCAACTCGGACGCGGTGGCCGCCAGCGCTTCCTGCGCCGGTTGGGGAGGCATCTTGAAGGTCAGGTCCTGCTGCTCGATGTACTGCGTGGACGTCAGGTCCTGCGGGTGGTGCATCGGGATGACATGGGCGTGCGCATGGGCCACGTGGATGCCGGTGAACGCAAAACCCACGCGCTCGACGCCGTACAGGCGCTTCATGTGGCGGCCCAGCCGCTGGCCGAGATTGACGATGCTCGCCGCCAGGTCGGCGGGCATGTCTTCGTAGTAGGGGTAGTGCTGCTTGGGAATGATGAGCGTGTGCCCGGGGCGCACCGGCTGGATGTCCAGGAAGGCCAGCAGGCGGTCATCTTCGTGGATGACGTGCGCGGGGATCTCGTGACGGGCGATGCGGCAGAACAGGCAGTTGTCGGACATGCTTGCCTCGGCGTGGAAGATGACGGCGCGGCGGCGGGCGCCCGGCTGTTCCGGGGAGTTGGCCGCAATACCGATAAAATACCCCGAGTTACATCCCACGCGGGTATCCCAAGGAGCTTCCATGTTGCGCGATGACGACGTCGTGCTGGTCATCAGCAATGCACCGGACCTGTTGCTGGCCAAGCGCATTGCGCACGTGCTGGTCGAGGACGGGTTGGCCGCGTGCGTGAACCTCGGCGCGCCCGGACTGTCCATCTATATGTGGAACGGCGAGGTCGAAGGCGCGGAAGAAATCCCCATCCAGATCAAGACCACCCACGCCCGGCACGCTGCCGTCGTGCAGGTCCTGGCGCAGATGCATCCCTACGACGTTCCCGAGATCATCGTGCTGCCGGTCATCGGCGGCGCGGCGCCTTACCTGGACTGGGTGCGCGAGCAGACGGCCCCTACGCAGAACAAGAGAAACTGATGTTGCAACTTGCCGGTACGGTTGGCGCGCACAGGCGCGCCGTCAGCGCGCCCCCCGCCTTGTTCAGGCGCTGCCTGGCGCTTCTGGCGATGGTTTTCCTGCTGCTGGGTTGGCAGGCCGCCGCGCGCGCGCAGGCCGAGTTCCTCGAACCCGAAAAGGCCTTTGTGTTCAGTGCGCAGATGGCGTCCGCGGACACGCTGGAACTGCGCTACCGGGTGGCGCCCGGCTACTACATGTACCGCGAGCGATTCGCGCTGGACCATACCCCGGCCGATGCCGTCACGCTCGGCGAGCCCGTCTATCCCAAGGGCGAGGTCAAGTACGACCCGACCTTCGAGAAAGACATGGAGGTCTTCCACAAGGATGTCGCGATACGCGTTCCGGTGGGCGCGGGCGAGCAGCCCTTCACCCTGACGTTGACCGGGCAGGGCTGCGCGGATGCGGGGCTTTGCTATCCCCCGATGGACAGCACGGTGACGCTCACGCCCGTGGCCGGCGGGTACACCGTGGCGGCCACGGGACTGGGCGGGGCGTCTGTGCCGCCAGCGTCGTCCGGGGGGCTGTCCGCGCTAGTCAACGCCGGCGACACGGGCCTGGCGGATGCCCTGGGCGGCCTGGGATGGGTCAAGACGGCGGGCGTTTTCCTGGTGCTGGGACTGCTGCTGGCCTTCACGCCGTGCGTCCTGCCCATGATCCCCATCCTGTCTTCGATCGTGCTGGGCGGGGCTCAGCAGCAGCGGCCCAGCCGGGGGCGCGGACTGGCGCTGGCGGCCACCTATGTGCTGGGCATGTCGGTGGTGTATACCGCCCTGGGCGTGGCCGCGGGTCTGAGCGGCGCGGGCCTTGCCGCCTGGCTGCAGACGCCGTGGATCCTGACCCTCTTCGCCATTCTGCTGGCCGTGCTGGCGCTGGCCATGTTCGACGTGTTCACGTTCCAGATGCCCTCCGGCGTCCAGGCCATGCTGTCCGAGCGCTCGTCGCGCGTGCCGGGCGGGCGCTATACCGGCGCGCTGGTGATGGGCGCGCTGTCGGCCCTGATCGTCGGTCCCTGCGTGGCCGCGCCGCTGGCCGGCGCCTTGCTGTATATCTCGCAGACCGGCGACGTGTTGCTGGGCGGGGCGGCGTTGTTCGCGATGGCCTGGGGCATGGGCGTGCCGCTGCTGATCGTTGGCGCGTCGTCCTCGGCCCTGCTCCCCAAGGCCGGACCCTGGATGGACGGCATGAAGCGGTTGTTCGGCATGCTCTTGCTCGCCACCGCCTGGTGGATGCTGATCCCCGTGGTGCCCACGTGGGTCCAGATGACGGGCTGGGCGTTCCTGGCCGTCGTCTCCGCCGTGATGCTGCGGGCCTTCGACGCCTTGCCGCAGGGCGCCGGCGCCGGCCGCATGTTCGGCAAGGGCCTGGGATTGCTGCTCGCGCTGGCGGCTGCGGCGTGGCTCGTGGGCGCCGCCAGCGGCGGGCGCGATGTCCTGCAGCCGCTGTCGCACCTGGCCGCGCGTGGCGAGACGCCGGCCGCTGGGACAGCCGAGGGCGAGATCAAATTCACCCGCGTGCGCACCAACGCCGAGCTGGACGCCTTGCTGGCGCAGAGCACCCGGCCGGTGATGCTGGATTTCTATGCGGACTGGTGCGTGTCGTGCCGCGAGATGGAGCGCTTCACGTTCACGGATGCCGGCGTCGCGCAGCGGATGGCGGGGATGGTGCTGGTGCAGGCGGATGTGACCGCGAACAATGCCGACGACCGCGCGCTGCTCAAGCGCTTTCGTCTCTTCGGTCCGCCCGGCATCATGTTCTTTGAACCCGGTGGCAAGGAAATCGCCGACGCGCGCGTCGTGGGCTTTCAGGATGCGAAGCGCTTTGCCGCGTCGCTGGATCGCGTCCTGACGCGCTGAGCGCGGCGTGGGGGCCAAGGTCGGGTGGCGGGCGCCCGCCATCGTCTGATGCGCGCAACGCGGCCTCACGCAGATTGAATCGAGGGAAGTGGCGATATACCATGGTCGCTTCGCCGCCCGCGCGGCGCATCCCACTCCCTCCAGGCCGACGCCGTGACGTCCCCCCCAATTGATGCAAGCCAGGACCGGCACGGTCTGATCTATCTTCAATTGATGTTCGTCATGGCCACGTGGGGCCTGAACATCGTCTCCATCAAGTACCTGACGCAGCACATGGACATCCAGGCGCTGGCCGCCGTGCGGATCCTGATTGCGTTCATCACGGTCACCCTCATCATCAAGGCGCGCGGCGGACGCATTCCCAAACTGGGCGGCGCGCAGTTGGGCTGGGTGGCGCTGGCGGGGTTCCTGGTGGTGTATGCGCATCAGGTGGCGCTGGTGTCGGGGCTGCGATTCTCGTCGGCGGCCAACGGCACGCTCATCATGGCCACCAGTCCCTTGTTGTCCGCCTTCCTGGCCGCCATTTTCTACCGAGAAAGGCTCACCACGACCCGTATCGCGGGCGCGCTGCTTGGCCTGGTGGGCGTGGGCATGGTGGTGGTGGGCGGCGGCGCGCAACTCGGGCTGACCGGCTGGGGCGACGCGGTGGTGTTCGTGGCGGTGCTCGTGTTCGTGTTCGGCGGCCTGGTCATCCAGCGGATGTCGCGAATGATGGATCCGCTGGGGATGCTCTGGTACATGTACCTGGCCGGCGGGTTGATGCTGATGGGCCACGCCGCGCTGACGCCGAGTTCCTACCAGGCCGGCACGTGGCAGATGGCGTGGTGGCCATGGGCCGTGCTGATGTTCTCGGCGGTCATCGCGTCGGGCGTCAGCAACATCGTGTGGAATGCGGGCATCGCCCGCCTGGGCATCAGCCGCGCGGCGCTCTTCGTGAACTGGCTGCCGATCTTCGGCCTGCTGTTCGCGGCCTTGTTCCTGGACGAGCACGTCACGCTGACGCACGTGGTCGGCCTGGGCTGCGTGCTGGGCGGCACGTGGCTGGGCCTGCGTCGCGGCGCGCAGCCGGGGCGTGCCGCGGCCGCGAAGGCGTGACCGGCCCGGGCGGGGAGCCTAGCGCTGGTTCTTGAGCAGCTTGGCCGCTTCGATGGCGAAGTACGTCAAGATGCCGTCGGCGCCGGCCCGCTTGAAGGCCAGCAGCGCCTCCATCATGACCTTGTCGTGGTCGAGCCAGCCATTGGCGGCGGCGGCCTTGATCATGGCGTATTCGCCGCTTACCTGGTAGGCGAAGGTCGGCACGCGGAAGGTGTCCTTGACCCGGCGCAGCACGTCCAGATACGGCATGCCCGGCTTGACCATGACCATGTCGGCGCCTTCCTGCAGGTCGCCGGCCACTTCGCGCAGGGCCTCGTCGAGGTTGCCCGGGTCCATCTGGTAGGCCATTTTGTTGGACTTGCCCAGATTGGTGGCCGAGCCCACGGCGTCGCGGAACGGGCCGTAGAAGGCGCTGGCGTACTTGGCCGAATACGCCATGATCCGCGTGTGGATGTGCCCATTGGCCTCCAGCGCGCGGCGCACGGCGCCGATGCGGCCGTCCATCATGTCGCTGGGCGCGACCATGTCGACGCCGGCTTCGGCCTGCGTCAGCGCCTGCTTGACCAGGATTTCGACCGTGGGTTCGTTGACCACGTAGCCGTCTGCGTCGATGACGCCGTCCTGGCCGTGGCTGGTGTAAGGGTCCAGCGCCACATCGCACAACACCCCCAGTTCCGGGAAGCGCGACTTCAGTTCGCGCACCACGCGCGGAATCAGGCCGTCGGGATTGGTGGCTTCGATGCCGTCCGGCGTCTTGAGGGCCGGGTCGATGGCCGGGAAGAGGGACAGCACCGGGATGCCCAGCGCCACGCATTCCTCTGCCACGGGCAGCAGGGTATCCAGGGAATAGCGCACAACGCCGGGCAGGGACGCCACGGCTTGCCGCAGGCCGGAGCCCTCGGCCACGAAGACCGGGTAGATGAGGTCGTTGACCGTCAGGGCGTTCTCACGCACCAGGCGGCGGGTAAAGTCGTCGCGGCGCAGGCGGCGGGGGCGGGAAACCGGAAACTCAGGGGTGATGATCTGCGGGTTCATGGTACGACCTTGGGGGAAATCCAATTTTCAATGTGGGCGCCGGCCTCTTCCAGGCCGATGCGCTCGGGCGCCGAGAAGGGAATCGTGTGCAGCGCGCCGATGTCGGCCAAGTCCTTGCGGACGGAGAACACGGTGCGCATGCGCTGGCCGTAAGGCAGCTTGTCGGCCTTGGTCAGCAGCGCCAGCACCGGACGGCCGGTGGGGGCGATGAAATTGGCCAGGCGCCGGTCCAATTCCGTGACGCCGCGGCGGATGTCGATGAGCAGCACGATGCCGACCAGCGATTCACGGTCGCGCAGATAGCCGCCCAGGATGTCCGCCCATTTTTCTTTTTCGTTGCGGGCCACCGAGGCATAGCCGTAGCCCGGCAGGTCGACCAGATAGCCGATGTGCGCTTCGGGATCCAGGGGGTCCGGCAGGCTGAACATGTTGATCAGGCGTGTGCGGCCCGGCGTCTTGCTGGAGAACGCAAGACGGCGCTGGTTGCACAGCACGTTGATGGCCGTGGATTTGCCGGCGTTGGAGCGGCCGACAAAGCAAACCTCGGGAGCGCCGGCGGCCGGCAACTGGTCGAGGCGAGCCGCGGAGGTGAGGAAAGAGGCGCGATGTAGGAGGGACACGGATGGCTTTGGATACGGTTGGTTTCGAGCCCTATTGTATAATCCGGCGTTTGCTACAGTGGTCCCCGTGCGCGGAGCCGTCTTTTTTGCTTACTGTTTAGTTGCCGTCCAGCCGTTTTGAGCCCCTCTTGGGCAGGTTGCCGCAGCGTCGCAGCAAGATCGCAAGCAGGACAAGCAAAACAGGTTCGTTACGGTTTACTGCGAGTGCGGGCAGGCGTGGGCGCCTTTTTGCGCCTTGATCGATGTGATCGTCGAGGTCTTCATGAAGCGTGTGCTGTCCCGGATGTTGGTCGCGAGCGGGCTGTTGCTCGGCGCCTCCGCCTTCTCTGCTACGAGTTTCGCCGCCGACGGCGCTGCGGGCCCGGCCAAACCAGATGCCGCGAAGGGCGGCCAGCTGTTTGACCAGGGCGACGCGTCCCGAGGCATCATTGCCTGTGCCTCCTGTCACGGCGCGGCGGGTAACAGCACCATTCCGGTGAACCCGAACCTGGCCGCGCAACCGCACGAATACCTGGCCAAGCAGCTTGCCGACTTCAAGGTGAAGGAAGGCGCCAAGACGCCCGTGCGCAATGGCCCGGACGGCAACCCCAGCCCCATGACGGCGATGGTGCAGAACCTGACGCCGGCCGACATGCAGAACATCGCGCTGTACCTGGCGACCCAGCCGCTCAAGGAGCCTGCCACGGCCGGCCATGAGAATCTGGTTGAGCTGGGTCAAAAGATCTGGCGCGGCGGTTTGCCCGAACGCAACGTGCCCGCGTGCGCGGCGTGCCATTCTGCCAATGGCGCCGGGATTCCCGGCCAGTACCCCCGCCTGTCGGGGCAATTCCCCGTGTACATCGAAGCGCAGCTGAAGCTTTTCCGCAGCGGCGACCGCAAGAATGACGTCATGCACGCCATTGCGGACCGCATGTCGGATGCCGACATCAAGGCGGTGTCGGATTACGCGGCTGGGCTACGGTAAGCGATTGGCCGCAACGTGCGCGGCCGGTCCGCGTTGACGCAACTTGAGCGCGATGGAACCTCGTTCCGCCGCGCACTGTCTATGAGGGGGGTAGCCGATCGCGCGGCCCCCCTTTTTTCATGAATTCGACCCGAACCCACTCCCGCCCCTCTCTGCGCAGCCTGCCAGGCGATCTCTTTGAACTTCTGGGTTCGATGCGTTTTGCCGTCAGCCTGCTGATGTTCATCTGCGTGGCCAGCCTGGTGGGGACGGTGCTCCAGCAGAACCGCTCGTCCAACAATTACATCGACCAGTTCGGCCCGTTCTGGTTCGAGGTGTTCGACAAGTTCTCCATCTGGCACGTCTACAACAGCTGGTGGTTCCTGCTGATCATGGGCTTTCTGGTCGTGTCCACGTCCGTCTGCCTGATTCGCAACGCGCCCAAGATGCTGCGCGACGCGCGGTCATTCCGCGAACACGTGCGCGAAGGCAGCCTGCGCGCGTTCCCGCACCGCGTCGAAACCGAAGCGCCCACCGACGTGCCGCAGACCGCGGCCGGCCTGAAGGCCTTGCTCGGACGGCTCGGGTATGCGGTGCGCGTGCGCCAGGACCAGGACGGGGTTTTGCTGGCGGCCAAGAAGGGCAGCGCGAACCGCCTGGGCTATGTGTTCGCCCACGCGGCCATGGTCATCATCTGCATCGGCGGCCTGCTGGACAGCGAGCTGCCGGTGCGCCTGCAGGTCATGTTCGGCGGCAAGCAACCCATCGTGGACAACATGCTGATCTCCGAGGTGCCGGAGAGCGGGCGCCTGTCGGTCAACAACCCGAGCTTTCGCGCCAGCGTGCTCGTGCCCGAGGGCGGCCAGGCCAGCACCGCCGTCGTGATGGTGGGAGACGGCGCGCTCGTGCAGCCCATGCCGTTCACGCTGAAGCTGAAGAAGTTCGTCGTCGATTACTACTCCACCGGCATGCCCAGCCGCTTCGCCAGCGAAGTCGAGGTGACGGACCCGGACACGGGCAAGACCTTCGATTCGACCATCGAGGTGAACGAGCCGCTGCGCTTCAAGGGCATGACGGTCTACCAATCCAGCTTCGACGACGGCGGCAGCACGGTCGTGCTCAAGGGTTATCCGCTGGTGGGCGCCAACGACGCCACGTTCTCCGTCGATGGCACGGTGGGCAAGAGCAGCGAGCTCACCGCCCAGACCGCCAAGGGCCCGCGCAGCATGGGGATCGAGATCACGGCGATGCGGCCGATCAACGTCGAGGACCTGACGCGCGGCGATCCCAAGGGCGCGGACCAGAGCTTTGCCGAGCATGTCGCTTCGGTCGCCGGCAGCGCGGCGGGCAAGAAGAACGAAAACCTGCGCAACGTGGGGCCCAGCGTCGAATACAAGCTGATCGACGACGCCGGCCAGGCGCATGAATTCCAGAACTACATGCTGCCCGTCGAACTGGATGGCGCGGCCGTGTTCCTGGCCGGCGTGCGCAACAACGCCGCCGAGCCCTTCCGCTATCTGCGCATCCCGGCCGATGACGACAGTTCGATCGCCGAGTTCATGCGTTTGCGCGCCACCCTGGCCGACCCGGCCGCGCGCAAGGAAGCCGCGCGGCGCTTCGCCGAACGCAACAGCCCCTCCGGCGCTGACCGCCAGCCGCTGCAGACCGCGGCCGAACGTGCATTGGACACCTTCGCTTCCGGCGGGCTGCAAGCCGTTGCCGCGTTTCTGCAGGCCAATACCCCCGCCGCGGACCTGGAGCGCGCGGCCGACGTCGTGATCCGCCTGATCGGCGCCAGCATGAATGAACTGCGCGCCATCGCCCGCGAACGCGCCGGGCAGGCTCCCGTCGCGATCGAGGGCCCCGAAGGCGAGCGCGCGGCGGTGTGGTCGCGCCTGGCGGTGGCGGCGCTGTCCGACCTGACCGTCTATCCGGCGCCCGTTTTCCTGTCGCTGGCCGACTTCAAGCATGTGCAGGCGAGCGTGTTCCAGGTCAGCCGCACGCCCGGCAAGAACACCGTCTACCTGGGCAGCCTGCTGCTGGTGCTGGGCGTGTTTTCCATGTTCTACATCCGCGATCGCCGCATCTGGATCTGGGTCAAGCCGCAGGCCGGCGGCAGCAGCATCCTGGCGGCCATGACGTCACAGAAGCGTACACTTGACTTCAACCAAGAGTTCGAACGCTTCAAGCAGGCGCTGCTGCGCCAGAAAAAAGGGTCCTAAGGTTTTTTATGTCCACTACGACCACCACGCAACCCCCGTCGCCTGAATCGCTCTGGCAGGATGCCCTGTCAGAAACGGGCGACAGCCGCGCGCAACGCGGCAAGCCGGATTGGACCGATGTCGTCTTTTTTCTGCTGCTGGCGGTGGGGGCGGGATTCGCGCTGACCCGCTACGGTCACGCGATGGACTATTACGAAAAGATCATCCTGTGCGGCACGGTGCCCGCGCTGGCCTGGCTGGGCTGGCTGTGGCGCCCCTTGCGCCGCCTGATGATCGCCTGTGCGATCTCCTCGGGCCTGGCGCTGATGCTCTACGGCACCGACCTGGCGCGCGCCGAGCAGGTGTTCTTCCTGAAGTATCTCTTTTCCTCGCAGTCCGCGATTCTGTGGATGAGCGCGATGTTTGCGCTGGCGATGGTGTGCTACTGGATCGGCGTTTTCAGCCCGACGGCCGCATGGCTGGGCACGGCGCTGACCTGGGGCGCGGTGTTCGCCGGCGTCACCGGCCTGCTCGTGCGCTGGCGCGAGGGCCATCTGATGGGGCCTGACCTGGGCCATATCCCGGTCAGCAACCTGTATGAAGTCTTCGTCCTGTTTTGCCTGATCACGGCGCTTTTCTACCTTTACTACGAACGCAAGTACGCCACGCGCGCGCTGGGCGGCTTTGTGCTGCTGGTGGTGACCTCGGCCGTCGTGTTCCTGCTGTGGTATTCGTTCACGCGCGACGCGGGGCAGATCCAGCCGCTGGTGCCCGCGCTCAAGAGTTGGTGGATGAAACTGCACGTGCCCGCCAACTTCATCGGCTACGGCACGTTCTCGCTGGCGGCGATGGTGGGCTTTGCGTATCTGGTCAAGCAGCACGGGCAGACGACCTCCTGGGCCAAGCTTGCGCCGCTGTTCATCCTGGGCGTGCTGCTGTGCGCCGAGCCGATGGTGTTCCGCACCGATGGCCTGTCGGCGACGTGGATGCTGTACTTCGGCGTGGGGGCGGTGATCGTCGGCGCCATCCTGCTGGGCCGCCGTCGCATCGCCGACGCGCTGCCGTCGCTGGAAGTGCTGGACGACATCATGTATCGCGCCATCGCGATCGGCTTCGCCTTCTTCACGGTGGCCACCATCCTGGGGGCCTTGTGGGCGGCGGACGCCTGGGGCGCGTACTGGCAGTGGGACCCCAAGGAGACCTGGGCGCTGATCGTCTGGCTGAACTACGCGGCCTGGCTGCACATGCGCCTCATCAAGGGCCTGCGCGGCGCGATGGCGGCCTATTGGGCGCTGATGGGCCTGTTGATCACCGGCTTTGCCTTCCTGGGCGTGAACATGTTCCTGTCGGGGCTGCACTCGTACGGCCAGCTCTAAGCCGGCTCGGCCCGCCAGATGGACGAAGGCCCCTGCATGCAGGGGCCTTCTTGCTTTTTGGCGCGCGCGGATTCAAGGCAGCAGCGACTCGCCCCGTATCTGGTCCGCGAAGGTTTCGCGCTGACGCACCACGTAGTACTTGTCGCCATCGACCATGACCTCGGCCGGACGCGGGCGCGAGTTGTAGTTGCTGGCCATGGTCATGCCATAGGCGCCGGCCGATTCCACGGCAAGCACGTCGCCCTGGCGGATGGCCAGCGTGCGCTGCCGGGCCAGCCAGTCGGCGCTTTCGCAGACCGGGCCGACGATGTCGTAGACGGCCGCGTCGCCCGCGCGCGGGCGCAGGGGCTGCACGCCATGAAAGGCGTCATAGAGCGCCGGACGCAGCAGGTCGTTCATGGCCGCGTCGACGATGGCGAAGTTGCGGGCTTCGGAATGCTTGATGTACTGGACGGTCGTGAGCAGGACGCCGGCATTGCCCACGAGCGAGCGACCGGGCTCCAGCACGAGCTGCAGATGGCCCTGTCCGCGTGCGTCCAGGCGCTCGAAGACGCGGTCCAGCAAGGTGCGGGGCGACGGGGGCGTCTCGTCCGCGTAGCGGATGCCCAGGCCGCCGCCCAGGTCCAGGTGCTCGATGCGGATGCCAGCCCGGTCCAGGCCGTCGATGAGGTCCAGCAGTTTTTCCAGCGCGTCGAAATAGGGGCTGATGTCGGTGAGCTGCGAGCCGATGTGGCAATCGACGCCCACGACCCGGATGCCGGGCAGCGACTGGGCGGTGCGGTAGGCATCCAGCGCGTCGCCGATGGCGATGCCGAACTTGTTTTCCTTCAGGCCGGTCGAGATGTAGGGGTGCGTGCGGGCGTCGACGTCGGGATTCACGCGCAGCGACACGGGGGCGCGCAGGCCCATGGCGTCGGCGACGTCCGACAGGCGGTGCAGTTCGTCCAGCGACTCGACGTTGAAGCACTTCACGCCCGCCTGCAGCGCGTCGCGCATTTCCCATTCCTGCTTGCCGACGCCCGAGAACACGATTCTGGACGGATCTGCGCCCGCCACGAGCGCGCGCTGGAGTTCGCCGCCGGACACGATGTCGAACCCCGCGCCCAGCCGCGCGAACTCCGCGAGGACGGCGAGATTCGAATTGGCCTTCATGCCGTAGCAGACCAGCACGGGACGCGGTCCGATGGCGCTGGCGTAGGATTGCCACGCGGCCTTCAGGGCCGCGCGGGAGTAGACGTAAAGCGGAGTTCCCAACCGTTCGGCCAGATGGTCAAGCGGCACGTCTTCGGCGTACAACGCATTATTGCGGTACTGGAAGTACGGGTGGCCGGCCAGCGCTGGGGGCGTCGGGAACGCGGACGTCATGGGATGGACGGCGCGGGGGGGATCGCCGGCTTCGGCTGGCTTTGCGGCGTGCGGGCCGGCGCCTGGCCTTCAGGGGGAGGAGGCATGTACAAAGGCCCCTTGTACCCGCAGGCCGCCATCATGCCGGTCGCCATCAGCGTGGCTACAATGCGAAGAGCCATGCGGCTGTATGCCAATTGGAACACTGGGAACTCCGTAATTCTTGCAGGCTCGATTATGACCGAAACCGAATTTCTTGCGTTGATCGACCAGGTGCTGGAGAGCATCGAAAGCCAGGCCGATGACTGGGCGGCTTCGCTCGACGTCGACGTCGAAACCAGCCGCAGCGGCAATGTGCTGACCCTGGTTTTCGAGGACGACACCCACGTCGTGGTGAACAGCCAGGCCGCCATGCAGGAGCTGTGGGTGGCTGCGCGCAGCGGCGGCTTTCACTACCGCTACGATGGCCAGCACTGGAACGATACCCGAGGCGGACCGCAGTTGCCGGATGCCTTGTCCCAGATCTGCTCCGCCGCTGCCGGCGTCCCCGTGACGATCAGGCTGTAAACAAAATGGCCGGCCTGTCATCAGGCCGGCCATTTTTTCGTCAGAAGGGAATCTTCTGCGACCAGGGCGTGTTGGTCTGCGTTCCCACGCCTGGCGCGACCTTGATCCGGGTGTCCTCGCCCGAACTGCTGGTCAGGCCATTGAGGAACTCACCCAACGTGTCGGCCTCTGGCAGCCCAAGGCGGGCCACGGCCTGTCCGGGCGGGAATTCCGAGAAATAGAACTCGCCGCCTTCGACGAGCAGGCCCTCGGGACGCGGACGCGGCTTTTCTTCCGGCACGCCCTTCAGGACTTCCTGCATGTAGTCCACCCAGATCGGCATGGCCACGCCGCCGCCGGTCTCGCGCGAGCCCAGCGACTTGGGCTGGTCAAAGCCCAGCCAGGCGGTGGCCACGAGGCTGGGGGTGTAGCCGGAGAACCACGCATCCACGGATTCGTTGGTCGTGCCGGTCTTGCCGGCGATGTCGCTGCGCTTGAGCAGCACCCGGGCGCGCGCCGCCGTGCCGTAGGTGGCCACGCCGCGCAGGATGTCATCCATGACCCAGGCGGTGCGCGGGTCGATGGCGCGGGCGGCGGCGTCGCCGGCGACGACCGGCTTGGACTGCATGATGACCTTGCCGCTGCTGTCGGTGACGCGATCGATCAGGAAGGGCGTGACGCGGTAGCCGCCATTGGCGAACACCGAGAACGCGCCGGCCAGTTGCAGCGGCGTGACCGAGCCCGCGCCCAGCGCCAGCGGCAGCACGGCGGGCTGGCGGGCCTTGTCGAAGCCGAAGCGGGTGAGGTAGTCCTGCGCATACTGCGGGCCGATGGCCTGCAGGATGCGGATCGACACCATGTTCTTGGACTTGTACAGGCCTTGGCGCAGCGTCAGCATGGGCTCGTACTGGTTGCCGTAGTTCTTCGGGTTCCAGGCCTTGGAGCCGGTCTGCGCGGCGGTCAGTTCGAACGGCTGGTCCGAAATCTGCGTGCCCGGCGTAAGCCCGCGTTCGAGCGAGGCGGCGTAGATGAAGGGCTTGATGTTCGAGCCCGGCTGGCGCCATGCCTGCGTCACGCGGTTGAAGTTGCCCCGATAGAAATCGAACCCGCCCACCATGGCGCGGATGGCGCCGTCCTGCGGCGACAGCGACACGAAGGCCGCCTGCACGGAAGGCAGGTTGATGATTTCCCAGTTGTCGCCGAACTTGCGGATGTAGACGACCGAGCCGCGCTTGATGCGCTGCTCCGGCTTGGCCTTGTCGTTGAGCGCGCGGGCCACCACGCCCAGCACCTTCTTGTCGGTGACGGTGATGATCTCGCGCGAGCTGCGCGCCAGCTTCACTTCCGTGGGGCTGGCCGACAGCACCACGGCGGTCAGGAGGTCGCCGCTGTCGGAAAACTTGTCGAACACGCCGTCCAGGAACTCGTCCAGCGCGGCGGGGTTGTTCTCGGTGCCCGGGGGCAGGTCGAGCTGTTCTTCCGGACCGGGGTAGGGCGCGCGGCGCGTGTATTCCAGCACGCCTTCGCGCACGGCGCGGTAGGCCGCTTCCTGGTCCTTGGACTGGACGGTCGTGTAGATGTTCAGGCCGCGCGAATACACGTTGTCCTGGTACACGTTGTAGAGGAGCTGGCGCGCCAGCTCGGCCACGTATTCGCCATGGATGGAGTAACCGCCTGCCGGCGTGCCTTCGGCGGACTTCATGACGATCGGCTGCGCCATCGCCTGCTTGTATTCCGGCTCGGTCAGGTAGCCCAGCGAGTGCATGCGGCCCAGCACGTACCGCTGGCGCAGTTCGGCGCGGGGGCGGTTGGCGATGGGGTTGAAGCGCGAAGGGGCCTTGGGAATGCCGGCCAGCATGGCGGCTTCGGCCGGCGTGACTTCCGCGAGCGGCTTGCCGAAGTACGTGCGCGAGGCGGCCGCGAAACCGTAGGCGCGATGGCCCAGGTAGATCTGGTTCATGTAGAGCTCGAGGATCTGGTCCTTGGTGAGCTCGGATTCAATCTTGAAGGTCAGCAGCAGTTCATAGAACTTGCGCGAGTAGGTCTTTTCGGATGACAGGTAGAAGTTGCGCGCGACCTGCATCGTGATCGTGCTGGCGCCCTGCGTCTTGGACATGCTGACCAGGTTGGCCAGGCCCGCGCGCACCACGCCCATCCAGTCGATGCCGCCGTGCTGGTAGAAGCGGTCGTCTTCGGCCGCCAGCACCGCGGATTTCATGACATCCGGGATTTCGTTGAAGCGCAGCACGTTGCGGCGTTCTTCGCCGAATTCGCCGATGAGGACGCGGTCCGCCGTGTAGACGCGCAGCGGCACTCGCGGCCGATAGTCCGTCATGGCGTTCAGATCGGGCAGATTGGGCCAGGCAAGCGCCAGCGCCATTCCCGCGAGCAGTACGCCGCACAGGAACAGGCCGGCGAAAAGGATGCCGGTTTTAACGAAGAACCGCAGTATCGGGGAGCCGCTGCTGGCGGGCTTGTCTTTTTTGGAGGAATTCTGGGGCTTGCTCATCGCGGCGATTTTACGGGTATCTCCGGGCCCGCCTTATCGCGGGGGATCGGTTTCTGTAACAAAATAGTTCAGTGTGGTGCGCGGGCAACTGGCGGCAAATGTGATAATGCCGGCATGAACTTTGCCGCTAACTCATGTCCGGAGGCTGCCCCGGACCCGGCGCGCGCCGACGCAGCGCCCGAAAGCCCGCCTTGCGCCGTCCAGTGCGCAGGCAAGACCGTGTCGTTGCCGCACGACCTGCCGGTATTTTTGGTCGGGATGATGGGGGCCGGCAAGACGACCATCGGCCGTAGCCTGGCGCGGGCGCTGGGGCGCGACTTTATGGATCTGGATCATGAGCTCGAGGCGCGTTGCGGCGTGCGGGTGCCGGTAATCTTCGAAATCGAGGGCGAAGCCGGTTTTCGTCGCCGAGAGTCCGCCGCCTTGGAAGAGTGTACCCAACGGCGCAACATAATTCTTGCCACCGGCGGCGGCGCCATCCTGGCCGCCGAAAACCGGCAGCTTCTGCGCGAACGCGGCATTGTGGTCTATTTGAGGGCCAGCGTGGACGAATTGTTCCGCCGGACCTGCCGCGACCGCAACCGGCCCCTGCTGGCCACCGCCGATCCCCGCGGCACCCTGCGCGACCTGATGACCCAGCGCGAACCGCTCTACAAGGAAGTGGCCGATCTGGTGGTGGAAACGGGGTCGATGCCCATCCACACCCTGGTCAAGGCGCTGCTGCCGCAATTACAAGCTTTCGAGAAGCACCTATGAACGTTGTCGACGTCGAAACCCCGGGCGGAAGCTATCCGATCCACATCGGTCCCGGCCGCCTGGACGCCCTGGATCAATGCATCCCCGCGGACGCGACCGCGATCGCGGTGGTCACCAACCCGACCGTGGCGGCGCTGTACGCCGAGCGAGCCGAAGCCGCGCTGGCGCGCACGGGCAAGCGCGTGCTGCGTATCGAACTGCCTGACGGCGAAGCCTACAAGGACTGGCAGTCGCTGAACCTGATCTTCGATGCGCTGCTGGGCAACCGGCTGGACCGCCGCTGCGTCCTGGTCGCGCTGGGCGGGGGCGTCATCGGCGATATGACGGGCTTTGCGGCCGCCGTGTACATGCGGGGGGTGCGCTTTCTGCAGGTGCCCACGACGCTGCTGGCGCAGGTGGACTCCTCGGTGGGCGGCAAGACCGCCGTGAACCATCCGCTCGGCAAGAACATGATCGGCGCGTTCTACCAGCCGATCGCGGTCGAAATCGACACCGACGTGCTGGGCACCCTGCCGGCGCGCGAAGTGTCGGCGGGCCTGGCCGAAGTCATCAAGTACGGCCTCATCCTGGACCCCGAGTTCTGGCGCTGGTGCGAGGACAACGCGCAGAAGCTGCGCGCCCTGGACCGCGAGGCCGTCGCGTATGCGATCCGCCGCTCCTGCGAGCTGAAGGCGCAGGTGGTGGGCAAGGACGAACGCGAGTCCGGCCTGCGCGCCATCCTGAATCTGGGGCACACGTTCGGCCACGCGATCGAATCGGGCCTGGGCTATGGCGCTTGGCTGCATGGCGAGGCGGTGGGCTGCGGCATGGTGCAGGCGGCCGAGCTGTCGGCGGACGTGGCCGGATTTGATCGCGGCGACGTGGAGCGCGTGCGCGCGCTGGTGCAGGCCATCGGGTGTCCGGCCGTGGCGCCCGACCTGGGCGCCGACCGCTGGCTCGATCTGATGCAGGTGGACAAGAAGACCGAAGGCGGCTCGATCCGCTACGTGCTCATGACGCGGATCGGCGAGGCCGTGACCCGGCCGGCGCCCGACGACGCGGTGCGCGCCGTGCTGGCGCGAACCACCCGGTAAACGCAGCGACGGACGGTGTTGCAGATGAATGAACTGGCTTCCTATGCTTCCCACCCGTCCCGATCGCGCGGCCGGGCCCACGCCGAGCCGCCGCCGGAAAACCGCACCGAATTCCAGCGCGACCGCGATCGCATCGTCCACTCGGGCGCGTTCCGGCGGCTGGAGTACAAGACGCAGGTCTTCGTCAACCACGAAGGCGACCTCTTTCGCACGCGTCTGACGCACAGTCTGGAAGTGGCGCAGATCGCGCGCACGCTGGCGCGCAGCATGGGGCTGTCCGAAGACCTGACCGAAGCCATTTCGCTTGCGCACGACCTGGGCCATACGCCCTTCGGCCATGCCGGCCAGGACGAACTGAACGCCTGCATGCGCGAGCTGGCGCCCGAGGCCGGGGGCTTCGAGCACAACCTGCAGAGCCTGCGCGTGGTGGATGAGCTGGAAGAGCGCTACGCGGACTTCAACGGCCTGAACCTGTGCTTCGAAACGCGCGAGGGCATACTCAAGCATTGCTCTGTCGCCCATGCCCGGATGCTGGGAGACGTGGGCGAACGGTTCCTGAACCGCACGCAGCCGTCACTGGAGGCGCAGCTGGCCAACCTGGCCGATGAAATCGCCTACAACAACCACGACGTCGACGACGGCCTGCGCTCGGGGCTCATCACGCTGGAACAGTTGAAGGACGTGTCGATCTTCGAGCGCCATCACGCCTATGTGCTGGATCGCTATCCCGGCCTGGCGCCGCGCCGAGCGGTGTCCGAGACGATACGCCGCATGATCAATACGCTGATCGTCGATCTCACGCGAACGTCGCTTGCGCGCATCCGCGATGCGGCGCCGGCCAGCGCGGACGATGTGCGGCGCTCGCCGCCGCTGGCAGGGTTTTCCGACGAGATCCGCCGCGAAGCCGACACCCTGAAGAAATTCCTGTTCGACAACCTGTACCGGCACTATCGCGTGCTGCGCATGACCCGCAAGGCCCGGCGCATCGTGCGCGATCTGTTTGCGGCGTTCCTGGACGATCCGCGGCTGCTGCCGCCCGATTACCGCCGCGCCCACTTCAATGAACAGGCCCGGGCCATCGCCGACTACATCGCGGGCATGACCGACCGCTACGCCATCCGCGAGCACAAGCGCCTGTTCGACATGGCGTAGCGGGCGCCCGGGCGGGCGTTCAGCGGTGCTTGCGGTAGGGCTCGTCCGCCTCGACGAAGGTGGCCTCGGCGAGCGCGTCGCGCGTCCATTCCTGCATCGCCGGCAGCGCCAGCACGGCATCCATGTATTCGCGCACCGGCCCCGACGCGGCGATGCCGTAGGTGGTAAAGCGCGAGACCACCGGCGCGAAGAACGCATCGGCAATCGAGAACGCGCCAAACAGGAACGGGCCGCCCTGGCCGAACTGCGCCCGCGTTTCCTGCCAGATGGCCTGTACCCGCGCGACGTCGGCGAGCGCCGCCTCGGGGAAGTCGATGCCGGGCAGGCTGGCCTCGATATTCATGGGCATGGCCTGGCGCAGGGCGCTGAAACCGCTGTGCATCTGCGCGGCAAGCGACCGCGCCCGCGCGCGGGCTTTTGCGTCCTTGGGCCACAAGCCCGCCTCGGGATGGCGCTCGGCGGCGTATTCGCAGATGGCCAGCGTATCCCAGACCGCGAAATCGCCGTCCAGCAGCACGGGCACCAGGCCGGCGGGCGACACCGCGCCCACGCGTTGCGAGAACTCCTCGGTGAAGAGTCCCACCTTCTGCTCCGTGAACGGGATGCCCGCCTGGCGCAACGCGATCCACGGACGCATGGACCAGGAAGAGTAATTCTTGTTGCCGATGATCAAGGTGTACATGCTGGTGCTTTCCAAGAAGGGAAGGTTGGTGATCAGTCGCCCGGCTTGCGGCGCAGAAGCTTGCCCAGGTACTGGCCGGTGTGGCTGGCCGTTGCGGCCGCGACCGTCTCCGGCGTGCCTTGCGCCACGACGCGGCCGCCGCCGTCGCCGCCTTCGGGACCCATGTCGACCACCCAGTCGGCCGTCTTGATGACGTCCAGGTTGTGCTCGATGATGAGCACGGTGTTGCCGGCGTCGACCAGTTGGTTCAGAACCTGCAGCAGCAGTTCGATATCGCGGAAATGCAGGCCGGTGGTGGGCTCGTCCAGGATGTACAGCGTGCGGCCGGTGCTGCGGCGCGACAGCTCCTGCGACAGCTTCACGCGCTGCGCCTCGCCGCCCGACAGCGTGGTCGCGCTCTGGCCCAGGCGGATGTACGACAGGCCCACGTCGATGAGCGTGTGCAGCTTGCGCGAGATGGCCGGCACCGATTCGAAATATTCGAGCGCCTGCTCCACGGTCAGGTCCAGCACCTCGCTGATGTTGCGGCCGCGGTAGCGGATCTCGAGCGTTTCGCGGTTGTAGCGCTTGCCATGGCAGACGTCGCAGGGCACGTACATGTCGGGCAGGAAGTGCATCTCGACCTTGACCACGCCATCGCCCTGGCAGGCTTCGCAGCGGCCGCCCTTGACGTTGAAGCTGAACCGGCCGGGATCGTAGCCGCGCGTGCGCGCTTCCGGCACGCCGGCGAAAAGCTCGCGGATCGGCGTGAACAGGCCCGTATAAGTGGCGGGGTTGCTGCGCGGCGTGCGGCCGATGGGGCTTTGGTCGACGCTGATGATCTTGTCGAAATTCTCCAGGCCCTGCATCGACACATAAGGCGCGGGCTCGCTTTGCGCGTGATGGAGCTGGCGCGACACGGCCACCGCCAGCGTATCGTTGATGAGCGTGGATTTGCCCGAACCGGACACGCCCGTCACGCAGACCAGGCGCCCCGCGGGCACGCGCAGCTCCACGTCCTTCAGGTTGTTGCCGCTGGCGCCGGTGAGCGTCAGCCAGGGCAGTTCGTCATCGACCGGCCGGCGCTTCGGGATGGCGATGGCGCGGGCGCCGCTCAGGTACTGGCCCGTCAGCGAATTGGGGTCGCGCTGCACGGTGTCGGGGGCGCCCTGGGCGACGACCTCGCCGCCGTGTTCGCCCGCGCCGGGGCCCATGTCCACGACCCAGTCGGCCATGCGGATCATGTCTTCGTCGTGCTCGACGACGATGACGCTGTTGCCGAGGTCGCGCAGGTGCTGCAGGGTGCCGATGAGGCGGTCGTTGTCGCGCTGGTGCAGGCCGATGGAGGGCTCGTCCAGCACGTACATCACGCCGGTCAGGCCCGAGCCGATCTGGCTGGCCAGCCGGATGCGCTGCGCCTCGCCGCCGGAGATCGTGTCCGCGCTGCGGTCCAGCGACAGGTAGTTCAGGCCGACGTTGTTCAGGAAGCTCAGGCGCGCCTCGATCTCGCGCACGATGCGTTGCGCGATCTCCTGCTTGGCGCCGGTCAGGCTCAGGTTGCGGAACCAGTCCAGGCAGCTCGACAGCGGCATGGCCTCGACTTCGTAGATGGCCTGGCCGTGGCGCTCGCCGCCGCGCGGGTCATGGCCGATCAGCACGTTGCGCGCTTCGGGACGCAGGCGCGAGCCGGCGCAGTCCGGGCAGGTCTTGATGTTGCGGTACTTGCCCAGTTCTTCGCGCACCGTCGCCGAGTCCGTTTCGCGCCAGCGGCGCTCCAGGTTCGGGATCACGCCTTCGAAGGTGTGGCGCTTGACCGTGCTGCGGCCTTTCTCGTTCAGGTAGAGGAACGAAATCTCTTCATCGCCCGAACCGTACAGCACCTTGTCGCGCAGCGCTTCGGGCAGGTCCTCGAAGGGCGCCTCGATGTCGAATTCGTAGTGGGCCGCAAGACTGGTCAGCAGCGAGTGCGTGAACGCGTTGCGGCGGTCCCAGCCGCGGATCGCGCCGGCCGCCAGGCTCAGT
Organism: Achromobacter sp. MFA1 R4; assembly: GCF_900156745.1. Lineage (NCBI taxonomy): Bacteria > Pseudomonadati > Pseudomonadota > Betaproteobacteria > Burkholderiales > Alcaligenaceae > Achromobacter > Achromobacter sp. MFA1 R4. Next base: position 2,202,025 of record NZ_LT707065.1, read on the forward strand.
TCCGGAAAGGCGACGACCCGCTTGGGATCGAAGAAGCCGACCTGGCCGATGCCGTCGCAACTGGGGCAGGCGCCCATGGGATTGTTGAAGCTGAAGAGGCGCGGCTCCAGCTCGGGCAGGCTGTGGCTGCACACCGGGCAGGCATAGCGGCTGGAGAAGACCTGCTCGCGTTCGCTGTCCATGTCCAGCGCCAGCGCGCGGCCTTCGGCAAGCTGTAGCGCGGTCTCGAAGCTTTCGGCCAGGCGCTGCTTGCCTTCGGGCCGGATGCGCAGACGGTCGATCACGACGTCGATGTCGTGCTTTTCGGTCTTCTTGAGCGGCGCCATGCCGTCGATTTCCATCATCTGGCCGTCGACGCGCAGGCGCACGTAGCCTTGCGCCTGCAGGCTGGCGCATTCGTCCTCGAAGCTGCCTTTCTTGCCGCGCGCGATGGGAGCCAGCACCGCCAGCCGCGTCTCGGGCGTCCAGCCCAGCACCGCGTCCACCATCTGGCTGACGCTCTGGGCCTGCAGCGGCAGGCCGTGGTCGGGGCAATAGGGCGTGCCGACGCGCGCGTAAAGCAGGCGCAGGTAGTCGTGGATTTCGGTGATGGTGCCGACGGTGGAGCGGGGATTGTGCCCCGCGGCCTTCTGCTCGATCGAAATGGCCGGCGACAGGCCTTCGATGAGATCCACGTCCGGTTTGTCCATCAGTTGCAGGAACTGGCGGGCGTAGGCGGAAAGGCTTTCCACGTAGCGCCGCTGGCCCTCCGCATACAGCGTGTCGAACGCCAGCGAGGATTTGCCCGACCCGGACAGGCCCGTGACGACCACCAGCTTGTGGCGCGGCAGGTCCAGGGAGACGTTCTTGAGATTGTGGGTGCGGGCACCCCGGATGCGTATGGTCACGTCGGTATTGGTTAACGTCCAGTTGCGTCGTCGATGGCGCCTTTGAGCCCGTGCGCCTTTTGGGCGGATTTCAGCGGATTCAAAGGCCAACTTGGTACTATAGCGCGCCGAATCCTCTGGCGTTCAAGGTCGTCCGCATGGTTGGACTGGGCCGAGGCCGGCGCCGCACCGCAAGAATCAGACCGTGAGCGTATGACATGAGACGCATGCGCGCCGCCCTAGTCATTGTTGAAATTTCCGCATGCCGGCAGATAAAAAACTGAAATTGACCCCTTCCGAGCGCCGCGCCAGCGTGGCCCTGGCCGGCCTGTTCGCCGCGCGGATGCTGGGACTGTTCCTGTTGCTGCCCGTGTTTGCCGTTGCCGCAAGCGGCATGCCGGGCGGCGACGATCCGGCCCGGGTCGGCCTGGCGCTGGGCATGTACGGCCTGACCCAGGCCTTCATGCAGATTCCCTTCGGCCTCGCGTCCGACCGCTGGGGGCGCCGGCCCGTCGTGCTGTTCGGCCTGCTGCTCTTCGTGGCGGGCAGCATCGTCTGCGCGCAGGCCACGGACGTCTTCTGGATCACAATAGGCCGCGCCATCCAGGGCGCCGGCGCGATATCGGCCGCCGTCACCGCCTGGCTGGCCGACGCCACCCGCGACGAGGTGCGCACGCGCGCGATGGCCATGGTGGGCGCGTCGATCGGCCTGTCTTTCGCCGTATCGCTGGTGCTCTCGCCCGTGCTGGTGGGGTGGTGGGGGCTGTCGGGCCTGTTCTGGACCATCGCCTGCCTGGGCGTCATCTGCCTGGCCGTGGCGCGCTGGGTGGTGCCGGTGGTGCCCCGCACGCAGGCGCGCACCATGCAGGCCGCCAAGCCCCGGGAAGTCCTGACCCATCGCGACCTGCTGCGCCTGAATTTCGGTGTCTTCGTGCTGCACCTGATCCAGGTGTCGCTGTTCGTCGTGGTGCCCGCGCTGCTGGCGAAAGTGGGCGGGCTGGACGCGCGCGACCTGTGGAAGGTCTACCTGCCGGTCATCCTGGTGTCCTTCGTGCTGATGGTGCCCGTGGTGTTTGTCGCGGAAAAGCGCCGGGCGCATCGCGGCGCCTTGCGCGCGTCGGTAGCCGGCCTGGTGCTGGTATGCGCGCTGCTGCCGGCGGCCAGCCACGGTTTTTACTCACTGGCCGTGGCGCTGACGGGCTTTTTCGTGGCCTTCAACGTGCTGGAGGCCCTGCAGCCCTCGTTGGTCTCGCGCGTGGCGCCGCAGGCCTACAAGGGGCTGGCGCTGGGCTTCTACAACACCGCGCAGGCCGCGGGCCTGTTCACGGGCGGCGCCCTGGGCGGTTGGCTGGCGGCGAACTCGGGTTCCAGCGCGGTGTTCGTCGCCGCGGCGGTCCTGTCGGCGATCTGGCTGGCGGTCACCTGGGCGCTGCGGCCCCTGGCCTGATGGCTGGGGCTTTCCCGCGGTACGGGGAAAGTCGCCGATCTGGCCGCGAACGGCGTCCAACAGCGGCGAATTCGTTTGCCAGGGGTGAGCGTTTTGTCACGGATCCCGTTTGGCGCGGGGCGCGCTTTCGTCGATAATACGGATCAACACGGGCTTCACCTGGCATCGCCGGTCATCGCTATGATGACCGGCGAGTTTCATGAAGCCGTCTTCAACATCGCTTTTTATGTTGTTGCCGGCGCGCTCGCGGCAACGCACAGGCGCAGGCTGTCAACAACAGAGGGACATCGGCATGGCATCGGTTAACAAAGTCATACTCGTGGGCAATCTGGGTCGCGACCCGGAAGTCCGCTACAGCCCCGACGGGGCGGCAATCTGCAATATGTCGATCGCCACGACCTCCTCCTGGAAGGACAAGGCCAGCGGCGAGAAGCGCGAAGAGACCGAATGGCACCGCGTCGTCATGTACAACCGCCTGGCGGAAATCGCCGGCGAATACCTGAAGAAGGGCCGCTCGGTGTACATCGAAGGCCGTCTCAAGACGCGCAAGTGGCAAGACAAGGACACCGGCGCTGACCGCTACAGCACCGAAATCGTCGCCGACCAGATGCAGATGCTGGGCGGCCGCGAAGACGGCGGCGGCGGTGGCGGCGGCAGCTACGGCGGTGGCGGCTACGACGACGCACCGCGCCAGCAGCGCGCCGCCCCGGCGCAGCGTCCTGCGCCCCAGCAGCGTCCGGCACCCGCGGCGGCCCCGGCCAGCAGCGGCGCCAATCTGGCGGATATGGACGACGATATTCCGTTCTGACCGTCTAATCGTCTCACCGTCCTGCCTTCGCGCCGCGAAGCAGGGCATGCGACCCCCGGCTTTCCTTCTGGAAATACCGGGGGTTTTCATTTTGGCGGTTCGGATCGTGCCGGGGGCGGTTCGGCGCTCCCGGGTTTGTTACGGCCCCGGCCTGCCCGCCACAGCCCCCGTTGCGTCTGGCTGGAACGCCTCGACCAGAAAATCGATGAACGCGCGCGTCCTCGCCGTCTGGTTGCGGCGTTGCGGGTAGTAGACGAACAGGTCGGCCGAGGGCAGCGTGAAGTCCGGCAGCACCACCCGCAGCCTGCCGCTTTCCAGGTACTTGGCCAGATCCCACTCCGACCGGATGAGGATGCCGTGTCCGTCCAGCGCCCAGCCCAGCACGATGTCGCCGTCGTTGCTGGACAGGCCGCCTTCCACTTTCACCCCCTCGACGCGGCCCTTGTGTGTGAAGCGCCAGACGCCGTGCGCCTCGTCGTTCTGCCGGTGGAGGATGCAGTGGTGATGCGCCAGGTCGGCCAAGGCGGCGGGCGTGCCGTGGGTCTGCAGGTAGCGCGGCGAGGCGCACAGGAAGCGGCGGTTGGTCATGATGCGCCGGGCGGCGAGGCGTTTGTCGGGCAGCGTTCCGAAGCGGATGGCCAGGTCGAAGCCGCCTTCCACCAGGTCGACGGGCCTGTCCGTCACGTCCAGCTCGACCTGGACCTGCGGAAAGCGTTTCGCGAACTCGGACACCAGCGGCGCGATGGTCGTGCGGCCGAAGCCCAGCGTGGCATTGACGCGGATGAGGCCGCGCGGTTGGGCGCTGCTGCGGGAGACCACGTCTTCCATCTCGCGCAGGTCGGCCAGGATCCGCGTGGCGTAGGCGAGATAGGTCTCGCCTTCGTTGGTCAGGCTGATGCTGCGCGTGGTCCGGTTGACCAGCCGCACGCCGAGGCGCTTTTCCATCAGCGCCAGGCGCTTGGTGGCCGCGGGCGGCGTCAGGTCCAACTGCCGCGCCGCGGCCGACAGACTGCCCTGCCGGGCGATCAGCACGAAGAACTGCAGCTCGGAGGCCAGGTCGGCTTTCACTGAAAGTTAATAATCAAATGAATGTGAGTGAATTCTAGGTCAGACTGGCGCCTCTAACCTATCGATTCCCCCGGCCGCCCCTGACGGAGGCCAGCCCTGAGAATCGGAGACAAACCATGAGAATCGTCGACATCCGCGAGCAGACCCTGCCCATCAGTTCGCCCATCCGCAACGCCTATATCGACTTCAGCAAGATGACGCTGAGCCTGGTGGCCGTGATCACCGACGTGATCCGCGACGGCAAGCCGGTGGTCGGCTACGGCTTCAACTCGAACGGCCGCTACGGGCAGGGCAAGCTGATGCGCGAGCGGTTCATTCCGCGCGTGCTGGAGGCAGACCCGGATTCGCTGGTCGACGCCACCGGACGCAACCTGGATCCGCACAAGGTCTGGGACGCCATGTTCAAGAACGAGAAGCCCGGCGGCCACGGCGAGCGTTCGGTCGCGATCGGCACCATCGACATGGCGGTGTGGGACGCGGTCGCGAAGATCGAGGGCAAGCCGCTGTTCCAGTTGCTGGCCGAACGCTATGGCAATGGCCAGCCGGACCGCCGGGTGTTTGTGTACGCCGCGGGCGGGTATTACCACCCCGGCCAGGACCACGCCAGGCTCAAGGACGAGATGCGTAGCTACCTTGATCGCGGCTATACGGTGGTGAAAAAGAAGATCGGCGGCGCATCCCTGGAGGAGGACCTGCGCCGCATCGATTCGGTGCTGAGCGTGTTGCAGGATGGCCAGAAACTGGCCGTCGACGCGAATGGCCGCTTCGACCTGGACACGGCCATCGCCTACGCCAAGGCGCTGTCGCAGTACGACCTCTTCTGGTATGAAGAGGCGGGCGATCCGCTGGATTTCGAGCTGCAGGCGACGCTGCGCAATTACTACGACAAGCCGATGGCGACGGGCGAGAACCTGTTCTCGATGCAGGACGCGCGCAACCTGATCCGTTATGGCGGCATGCGGCCCGACCGCGATTACCTCCAGTTCGACTGCGCGCTCAGCTATGGCCTGGTGGAGTACCTGCGCACGCTGGCGATGCTGCGCCAGCATGGCTGGTCGGCCAGCCGGTGCGTGCCGCATGGCGGGCACCAGATGTCGCTGAACATCGCGGCGGGCCTGGGCCTGGGCGGCAACGAGAGCTATCCCGGCCTGTTCCAGCCGTTCGGCGGCTTCCCGGATGGCGTCAAGGTGGAAGGCGGCTACGTGACGATGCCCGATCTGCCGGGCATCGGCTTTGAGGGCAAGGCGGACCTGTATGCCGTCATGCGGGAACTCTCGTCGTGAGCCCAGGCCCGGGGTTCACCAGCGATACCGCAGGGTCGCCATGACCGTGCGTTCCGCGCCCCAGTAGCAGCTCACGGCGGTGCCCAGGCAGTTGGCGACGTAGCGTTTGTCGAACAGATTGGAGACGTTCAAGGCCACCTGCGCGCCAGCGAGCGCAGGGCTGGCGCGGCCCAGGTCGTAGCGGATGGCGGCGTCGACCAGGGTGACGGCCGGAATGGCGTAGTTGTTGTTCAGATCGCCGTAAAAGCCGCCCCGGTACGTCACGCCCGCGCCCAGGCCGACCCCCTGCAACGGACCGTCGCGCAGGGTGTAGTCGGCCCATAGCGCCGCCTGGTGGCGCGGCACGAAGTTCAGTTGATTGCCGCGTTGCGCGGCAACGTTGCTCTGGGTGATCTCGCTGTCGCTGAGCGCATAGGACAGGGTCAGGTCCAGGCCGTTGTCGAAACTGGCCTTGCCTTCCAGCTCGATGCCCTGCACCTGAACCTGGCCGGTCTGCACGACAAAGCTGGTGTTGACCGGGTCCGGCGTGCTGACGTTGTTCTGGTTGATCTGAAACGCCGACAGCGTCACGAAGCTGGCGTAGCCGTTGGGCTGGAATTTCACGCCGGCCTCATATTGTTCGCCGGTCGTGGGCTTGAGGGGCGAGCCATCGCGCATGACGCCCGTCACGGGCTGGAACGACGTGGAGTAGCTCAGGTAGGGCGCCAGGCCGTTGTCAAAGCGATACGTGACGCCGAGACGGCCGGTGAAACGGTTGGCATCGGCATCCCGGGAGGACCAGTTCCATTGGCCGGCGCTGCCGCGCGCGCCGGTGTCGGTCGTGCCGTCGGTCCAGTCGTAGCGGCCGGCGAGCGTAAGCAGCAGCCGGTCCAGTTCGATCTGGTCTTGCGCGTAGACGCCGATCTGACTGCGCGTCATGTTGATCTTGGTGGCCGTGGGCGGGCGCGTTACCGACGCTCCGTAGACGGGGTCGAAGACGTCGAACAGCGGATAGGCGGGGGGCATCATCAGGCCCAGGCTGCTTTCGTTGTAGCGCGATTTTTCCCGCAGATAATCCAGGCCCATCGTGAGGTCGTGGCGCGTCGGGCCGGCCGTGAATTTGGCATTGACCTGGTTGTCGATCTGGAACGCATGCGACGTTTCGGGGAAGGCCCAGGCGTAGCGGATGGCCTGCGTCTCCGACACCATGGCGCCGATCTGCACGCGGCGCGTGTTGGTGTCGACGTTGGTATAGCGCGCGCTTTGCCGCAGGCTCCACGTGTCGTTCACGCGGTGGTCCAGCGTGTAGCCGATCATGGTTTGTTCATTGGTGAAGATGTCGTAGCCCGGTTCGCCCACGAAGCGGTCGCGGGGAATGTAGCCGGCGCTGCTTTTCTCCAGTGTCCCGATGACCGGCAGCACGGGCGCGCCGCCGCCGCCGTGGCTGGTGATCTTCTGGTATTGCGCGCTGACGTTCAGGCTGGTGTCGGACGATGGGCGCCAGGTGAAGCTGGGTGCGATGAACTGGCGGTCGTCGTCGACATGCTGGTACTGCGTGTCGCTGTCGCGCAATGTGCCGGTCAGGCGGTACAGGAACTGGCCCGCCTCGTCGGCCGGGCCCGAGAAATCGAACGACCCCTGATACCGGTTGAAGCTGCCGGCCTGCAGGACCACTTCATTGAACGGTTCGGCGGTGGGGCGTTTGCTGGTCATGTTCACCAGGCCGCCCGGAGCGCTTTGGCCATACAGGCCGGACGAAGGCCCCTTCAGGATCTCAATCCGTTCCAGTCCATAGGTGTCGATGCGCGGCTGGGCATAGCCGCGCGCGCCGAAGGGCAGCAGCAGTCCGTCCAGGTAGCGCGACGGGGTGAACCCGCGGATCGTCAGCCAGTCGTAGCGCACGTCGTTGTCACCGTACTGGGCGAAAACCCCTGGCGTGTAGCGGACGGCCTGCGCGAGGGAGGTGACGCCGCGCTGGTCCATTTCCGTCCGGGTGATGACATTGATGGTCTGGGGGGTATCGATCAATGCGGCATCCGACTTGGTGCCGGATCGGCTGCGCGTGGCGACGTAATCGCCGCCGGACGTTGCCGAGGCGTCGGTCGTGCCCTGCACCAGGACCGGGGCCAGCGTGGAGACGCCCGCCGAGGCAGAGGGAGCCGTTTGCGCGGCAACCGGCGCGGACGCGACCAGGGCTGCGAGCAATGCCAACGGGGGCGGCTTGACGGTAAAGGACACGTTGATACCTCTTGATCAATTTATAATTAACAAGAATCATTCCTGCGCGACGGCATGATTCCAGAAGAGCCGCCGCGTGTCTGACGATTTCCCGGCGCCGATTGACGGTTTTGCTGCACTTGGCGCGAAGCGCCTGTAATCCATGCCCGCCCGCGTCCCTGCGTCCTTGCCCGTCGTGCCTCTGCTCGATCCGTACACCGCGCCTGCCAAGCCCCACGAGTGGTGGCGCGGCACACTCCCGACGGTGCCTCAGACCGACGACTGGGAAAACGTCATCCAGTGCGTGCATCGCGTCGAGGAAGGCGTCAGCGTCGTGGTGTTGGATGGCTGCCCATCGGGGGCGCTGACCCTGCCGGCGCCCGGCGCGCCGGTGTTCGGCATGCAGGTGTGGTTGGAGGGCGGCGCGATCCTGGCGCTGGACGGAGGCAAGCCGTTGAACCTGTCGGGCGGCGCGGCCTTGCTGTTCAACCACGAGCAGGCGGTGGGCTGGACCACGCATCTGTTTGCGAAGCAGCGGGTGCGAATGGTGGATATCCGCTTTACTCCAGACGCCTTGGCGCGGGCGGGCGACACGGCGCCCATCGCCCTGTTGCGGCAGCGGTTTTCCCACGATGTGAGTGTGCCGGCGCACGGTTCGCTGGTGGCCACGCTGGACGCGCCCGCCAGCCTGCTGGCGTTGGCCGGCGCACTCTCCCGCGATGCGCCGTCGGCGCCCGAAGCACGTCGACTCTGGTATCGCGCCAAGTCATTGGAAATGCTGGCGGCCTTCGTGCAACTGTTGTCCGTGCCCGAATTGCCGAAGAGCCTGGCCGGGCTGGAACACCGGCGGTTGCATGAAGCGTGTCTGCTGTTGCGTGAACGCTGTACGGAACAATGGCCGCCTGGCCGTCTGGCGCGGATGGTGGGGTTGTCGGAAAAACGCCTGCAGCAATTGATGCGGGAAACCGTGGGCCGATCGGTGCACGCGTACCTGAGCGATGTGCGGCTGGCGAGAGCCGCGGAATTGCTGCGCGGCGGCATGAGCGTGACGCAGGCGGCCGGGGATCTCGGGTATTCGAGCCTTAGCCATTTCAGCAAGATCTTCAAGGCGCGGTACGGCGCTTCTCCGCGGTCTTGGTGAGCGGACGGCAAGGTCCGATACGTGGCATTTCCGAGTCAGACATAAATTGTTTCACTTTACCGGCTTGTGCTGTCTATCTAGTAGTAGGTAAGATTCATCCATCGACGCAGCCCACCCAACCAAAACCGCCCGGCGCCGAAACCAGAAATACAGTAGGACCGCTTTTTTATTTCCCTTTTCATCTACCTATAAGTAGATAGCTAACTGAAACGCACACTGCAACTTTCAACTCGGAGATTGACCATGAAGACCCTCGTATCCGCCCTGATTCTTTCCGCTTCCTTCATCGGCGCCGCCCAAGCCGGCGAACTGGACTACCCGCCCGCCCTGGACACGCACAGCACGGTCACCCGCGCCCAAGTGCAGCAGGAACTGGCTGAAGCCCGCGCCAACGGTGAGCTGGTGTTCGGCGAAGAAGGCTACGCCGCCGCCCCGATCGCTCAGGCAGGCGACAAGACCCGCGCCCAGATCAAGCAAGAACTGGCCGCCGCGCGCGCCCAGGGCCTGACCGAAGGTGGCGAACTGGACTACCCGCCCGTCCAAGGCTGATTTTTTTTCGACCTCGTATCTATCTATATATAGATAGCTTTAATCCGACCACGACGCATCACCCCACACTATCTGGAGAATCCTCATGAAGACCCTCATTTCCGCCCTGATCCTTTCCGCTTCCTTCATCGGCGCCGCCCAGGCTGGCGAGCTGGACTATCCGCCCGCCCTGAACACCCAAAGCACGGTCACCCGCGCCCAGGTGCAGCAGGAACTGGCTGAGGCCCGCGCCAACGGCGAACTGGTGTTCGGCGAAGAAGGCTATGCCGCGACCGCGTTTGCCCACGCCGGCGACAAGACCCGTGCCCAGGTCAAGCAGGAACTGGCCGCTGCCCGCGCCCAAGGCCTGACCGACGCCGGCGAACTGGACTACCCGCCCGTGCAAGGCTGAGCCAGATGGCAATCGATGCGGACCCCGTGCGGCGGGATCGATCCCGGCCGGGGTCCGCAGGCAGTGTCGGGCGCCTTGAGCGGCCCTCTCGGCCAGGCCGATAAGGGACCGTCCCAATGACGAACCGATCTATTAGTAGGTAATATGCAGCCATGGATACCCCGACTTCCAACACCACTCGCGAACTGCTTCTGGCGCACGCCGAGAAGCTGATCCGCATGCGCGGATGCAACGGCTTCAGCTACCGCGACCTGGCTGAACATGTGGGCGTCAAGACGTCCAGCATCCACTACTATTTTCCCGGCAAGGACGACCTGCTGTATGAAGCGGTCGAGGCCTACAGCACGCGCGCGCTCGGCGCGGTGCGCGCCATCGATACGTCATTGCCGGCGCAGGCGCAGCTTGATAAATACCTGTCGATGATGGAATCGGCCGCGTGCGGTTCCGGTGAACTCTGTCTGGGCGGCATGCTGGCTGCCGACGTGATGAGCCTGTCCGAAAGGGTCCGCGGCGCGCTGCAGGGGTTTTTTCGCGCGCACGAAGCCTGGCTGGCCCGCGTATTGGCCGAAGGCGCCGCGCAAGGCACCTTGAAGTTTTCTGGCACGCCCGACGCTGCGGGGCGGGCCGTGTTCGCGACGATCCAGGGCTGCTTGCTGGTGTCGCGCCTGTTCCAGCAGCCGCCCGCGTTGTGCGAGGCGATCGGCGCGCTTTACGTCGAATGCGACGGCAAGGCCGGGCACGACGCCTGAACGCCAACCGCTGCATTTCGCACGCTCCTTCACGGCCGCCTTGCCCACGCAGGCGGCCGTTGTCATTGGGCGTGCGCCGCGCGGGACGGCGTTACGCCAGCGCGCGCGCCATGTCGGTGCTGGCGCGCTCCTGCACGCCCAGGTCCCGCATGCGTTGCAGGAAGGTCGCCTGCGCCTGGGCAAAGCCCGCGACGGGACTCATGCAGTCGGTCAGCAATACGATGCGAGACAGGTTGCCGCCGGGCAGGTGCTCGGCCAGATGTTCGACCGTGGCCTTGACGCAATGGCTGCCCGCTTCCCCCGCCACGAGGATCAGGTCGGCGCGGTCCAGCGAATCGAGCAGGCCGCGGTTGAGCTGGCTGCGCGGGTCGTCGGCGTCGGGCACTTCGGCCATGAGCGCGCTGTAGTGTTCGGTCCAGGGATTGGCGCCCTTGGGCACCTTGCGCACGATGAACTGGCGCGCTTCTTCCCAGCGGCCGTAGGCGGCGCGCACGTCGGCATGCACGTTGTGCCCCCATGTGCCGATCTCGCAGTGGACGGGCCACGCCATCAGCGTGTAGCGCCCGCGGGCCTCGAGTTCGTCCAGGTACGCCAGCGTGCGCGGCAGATCGTCGTCGTGGCGCGGCACGAATTCGCCGGCGCGCAACTGGGCGGCCGTGATGGGGGTAAACGGCGCGACCGGGTCGCCATTGCCCGCGCGCCAGAAGGTCGGGTGCGCGATGTCCAGCCGATGGTGCGAATCCAGCGTGACCGTGATCGAGGTGAGCGCGTGCGCCGTCGCATCGATAAAGCGCGCCAGCCGTTGCATGTCGGCGTGCGCGCCCGCGACCGGAAGCGCGGGCCGGTGGGCAAGGCCTGTGAGCGGATCCGTGGGCAGATACGTTTCGGGCAGGTCGCAGAAATCATTCTGCGGGTCGACGATCAGCAGGTGTATGGAGCGCGGCATGGCATGACGGGAGGGTGAAGACCGGACTATAGAACGAGATCCCCGACCTTAGAACACTTGGACCAGTTAGTCAGAACTGCAGGTCAGCAGATCAGGTCAGCAGATCAGGTCAGCACATCAGGTCAGCACATCAGGTCAGAACAGCACGAGATGGTCTGCGCGGTCGGGAAGCTGGCGCAGCAGGGAGCGCCAGCGGCGCCAGATCACGGCGGAAACGCCGATTGCGCCCAGGGGAATAAGAATCCACATGCCTTGCTCCTGTCAAGATTCGCACGATCGTGCGAAATTAGGGAAAAGAAAGGCCGGCGACCTGCCGGCGCTGGCGGGGACCAGGGCTACTCGATGGTCTTGAAGCTGCGATACGTGGAAATCAGCCGCTCGTAGGCGGCCTTGACGCGCTCCGGCGCCTTGGGGTCCCGCAGGAAGCGGGCGTCATGCATCAATCCGATCATCAGGCTGTAGATCTCGAATACGAGCTGCTGCGGATCGGTGTCCGGGCGCAGATGCCCGGCCTCCAGCGCCTGGTCCACAGTGCGCACCATCGCCGCGCGCCAGCGCCTCAGGTTGTGTTCCAGCACCGAGCGCAGCGGGGAGTCGACGTCGTCGTACTCGAAGGCGCCGGCGACATAGATGCAGCCCGTCAGCGTCTCGACGTTGCTGGCGCGTTCGATCCACAGCGACACCAGGGCATTGAGGCGAGGCAGGCCGCGCGGATAGGCCATGGCGGGCGTGAAGACCGCCGCGACGAAACGCCGGTCGTATTCGTCCAGCACCGCCTGTTGCAAGGCCTCAAGGGAGCCGACGCGGGAGAACACGCCGCTCTTGCTGATGCCCAGCCGCTTGGCGACCTGGCCCAGCGAAAGGCTTTCCATGCCTTGCGCGGCCGCCATGTCCAGGGCCGTGTCCACGATGGCCGCGAAGGTCAGTTCGCTTTTTTCGGTTTTCGCTGTCATGCGGGGAATTTAGCACGACCGTGCGAAAATGCCCGGGTTTTTAAATCGGGCCGCAACATCGGGCCGCAACATCGGGCCAAAGAAAATGCCGGAACAGCATCGCTGTCCGGCTTGGCAGTTCCCAATACAGGAGGGGAATCAGGCGCGCGCGGCCTTGTATTCCAGGCGGTACTTGTGCAGGAGGGGCTCGGTGTAGCCGTTGGGCTGCGTCAGCCCTTCAAAGACCAGCGCGCAGGCGGCCTTGAACGCCAGCGACGTATCGAAGTTGCCCGCCATCGGCTGGTAGAGCGGGTCGCCCGCGTTCTGGCCGTCCACCACCTTGGCCATGCGCTGGAAGGTTTCCATGACCTGGTCGCGGTGGGTGATGCCGTGGCGCAGCCAGTTGGCGATGTGCTGGCTGGAGATCCGCAGCGTGGCGCGGTCTTCCATCAGCCCCACGTTGTGGATGTCGGGCACCTTGGAGCAGCCCACGCCCTGGTCGATCCAGCGCACCACGTAGCCCAGGATGCCTTGCGCGTTGTTGTCGAGTTCCTGCTGGATATCCGCGGCCGACCACTTGGAGGGATCGCCGACCGGGACCGAGAGCAGCCCGTCCAGGAGTTCGTCGCGCACGCTGTCCAGCCGGGTGCGTTCAAGTTCCTGCTGGACCGCCTGCACGTCGACCTGGTGGTAATGCAGCGCGTGCAGCGTGGCGGCCGTGGGCGACGGCACCCAGGCGGTGTTGGCGCCGGCCTTGGGATGCGCGATCTTCTGCTCGAGCATCGCCGCCATCAGGTCGGGCATGGCCCACATGCCCTTGCCGATCTGGGCGCGGCCGCGCAGGCCCGAGTCCAGGCCCACCAGCACGTTGTTGCGTTCGTAGGCGGCGATCCAGGCGCTGGACTTCATGTCGCCCTTGCGCAGCATGGGGCCGGCTTCCATGCCCGAGTGCATTTCGTCGCCGGTGCGGTCCAGAAAGCCCGTGTTGATGAAGGCCACGCGCGACGCCGCGGCCTGGATGCAGGCCTTGAGGTTGACGCTGGTGCGGCGCTCTTCGTCCATGATGCCCATTTTCAGGGTGTGGCGCGGCACCTTGATCAGGTCCTCGACGCGGTCGAAGAGTTCGTTGGCGAACGCGGCCTCGGCGGGGCCGTGCATCTTGGGCTTCACGATGTACACGGAACCCGTGCGGGAATTGAGCTTGTTGTGGCGGTCATGCAGCGCGGCCAGGCTGGTGACGACGGCGTCCAGGATGCCTTCGGGGATCTCCTGTCCGTCGCGGTCCAGCACTGCCGGATTGGTCATCAGGTGTCCCACGTTGCGCACGAACATGAGCGAGCGGCCATGCAGCGTCAGGGGCGAGCCGTCCGGACGGGTGTAGCGGCGGTCGGCGTTGAGCTTGCGGGTGAAGGTCTTGCCGCCCTTGGTGACTTCTTCGGTGAGGTCGCCCTTCATCAGGCCGAGCCAGTTGCGGTAGATCTGCACCTTGTCGTCGGCATCGACGGCGGCGACGGAGTCTTCGCAGTCCATGATGGTGGTGAGCGCGGCTTCGACCACCACGTCTTTCACGCCCGCCGCGTCCGTGCTGCCGATGGGGCTGGCCGGGTCGATCTGGATTTCGAAGTGCAGGCCGTTGTTCTTGAGGAGGATTGCGGTGGGGGCGGAGGCGTCGCCCTGGTAGCCGACGAACTGCGCGCCGGACTTCAGGCCGGTGGCGCCGCTGGCGAGCGCCACGCGCAATTGGCCGTCTTCGACGGTGTAGCCGTGGGCATCGGCGTGCGAGCCCTGCGCCAGCGGCGCGGCGGTGTCCAGGAAGCTGCGCGCGCGGGCGATGACGGCTGCGCCGCGTTCGGGGTTGTAGCCCTTGCCGGTGTCGCCGGGCGTGGCCGGAATGGCGTCGGTGCCGTAGAGGGCGTCATAGAGGCTGCCCCAGCGCGCATTGGCGGCGTTCAGTGCGTAGCGCGGATTGGACATCGGCACGACGAGCTGCGGTCCCGCCTGTTGCGAGATCTCGGTGTCGACGTTGTCGGTGGTGGCGCGGACGGACTCGGGCTGCGGCAGCAGGTAGCCGATGCCTTCCAGGAACTTGCGATAGGCGGCGGCGTCCGTGATTGGACCGGGATGGGCGCGGTGCCAGGCGTCGAGCTCGGCCTGCAGCCGGTCGCGTTCGGCGAGCAGGGCGCGGTTCTTCGGCGCCAGATCGTGCACCAGGGCGGCGAAGCCTTGCCAGAAGCCGTCGGCATCCAGGCCGGTGCCGGGCAGGGCTTCCTGTTCGATGAATTGACTGAGATCGGCCGCCACTTGCAGGCCGTGGTGCTGGGTGCGTTGAGTCATGCGGGTCTCTGGCGATGAATAGGGATGGACAGCGCGGCGCGCCGGTCCAGGCGTGCTGACATCATCGTTCGCGTGCGCGTCGATGTCCATACGAAAACCCGCTGGTCATACCAGTTTATTCGCCCGCTGCCGGGCAAAGGTCCTATTTTTATGGTTTGATATCAGCCACTTACAGAGGCATTGCCATGGCCCGCGAGCGCGGGCCACACATGGTCATACCACTGGTCCGGAGATCGCATGCACGCGGAAACTGAAGAAAGGCCCCGCCAGGTGGCGGATGAAGTGGCTGAACGCATCGAGCGCCTGATTCTGGACGGCGTGCTCAAGGCCGGCCAGGCCCTGCCGTCCGAACGGCGTCTGACAGAAAAGCTGGGTGTTTCGCGCACGGCGCTGCGCGAGGGCCTGAAGCTGCTGCGCGCGCGCGAGATCATCCATACGGCGCAGGGCAAGGGTTCGTTCGTGGCGCGCATCTCGAAGGTCGACGCGGGGCCGTTGATGCACCTGTTCAATTCGCAGCCGCGAACCCTGTACGACCTGCTGGAAGTGCGGTCGCTGCTCGAGGCCGAATCGGCGCGGCTGGCGGCCATCCGCGGCACGGAAGCGGATTTCATCATGATCCGGCGCCGCTATGACGAGATGGTGTCGGCGCAGGGCGCGGCCACCGACACCGCCACGCACGCGCATCTGGACCATGCCTTCCACCTGGCCATCTGCGAAGCCTCGCACAATCCGGTTCTGGTGCACACGCTGCAATCGCTGACGGACCTGCTGCTGGGCTCGGTGTTTGCGTGCGTGAACAACCTGTACCACCGCGAACCCGAAAAGCGGCAGATCGACCGCCAGCACACGCGGCTCTTCAATGCGGTGATCGGGCGCCAGCCCGAGCAGGCGCGCAAGGCCGCGGCCGACCACGTGGACAGCGTGCGCCAGAGCCTGTCCGATATCGAACAGGAAGAGCAGCGCCTGGTGCGCGCGACGCTGCGCCTGGAAGGCTGGACGTAGCATCGCGCGGCGCGCAGCGCCTGGACTCGGTCAGCGGTCAGCGGTCGGCGACCGCGCAACCGGCCAGCGCCAGCGGCTTGCCCGCGTAGATGCGGCCAAAGCGGTTGCTCAACAGCGCGTCCAGGCCGATGGCTTCCTGGCCCACGAACCCCTGTTGCGGCAGCACGCCCATGGCCACCAGATCCAGCGCCGCGCAGATGCCCGCGGCGGTCGAGAGCTGGATGGCGCTGAGGCGATGGCCGTCGACTTCCGCGCCGAACACGCGGATCGGGTAGGACTCTTCTTCCAGGCGGCCACGGCGGTAGCCGGAGGCAGACGCCTGGATGACGATCACGTCCTGTTCGGTGGTGGGAATGGCCGACTCGAAGATGTCCTTGAGCAGATCGCGGCGGTCGCGCAGCCGCAGGTCATTGAGGAGCAGCTTCATGATGCTGCAGTGGCCGGGATAGCGCACCGACTTGTAATCCACGTTGCGCGCGCGGCCCAGCAGCGTCGCGGGCAGGGTGCCCAGGCCGCCGGAGGTGTTGAAGGCCTCGTATTCCACGCCGTCCAGCGCGAAGGTTTCGTAGCCTTCCAGGGCGGGGACGCTGGTGAGTTGGCCGTCGACGATGGCTTCGCAGGGGTTGCAGTATTCGTTGATCAGCCCTTCGGTGCTCCACGTCAGGTTGTAGCGCAGGCTGTTGGAGGGATAACGCGGCAGGGCGCCCACGCGCATGCGCAGGTCCAGCAGGGTGTCGAAACGGCGCGCCAGCGCGTTGCCGACGATGCCGATGAAGCCCGGCGCCAGGCCGCATTGAGGCATGAGCACCGTGCTGACGCCTGTGGCCAGCGCCTGGATGGCATGGGTGCTGGCCACGTCCTCGGTCAGGTCGAAATAATGCACGCCGGCCTTCGCGCATAGGCCCGCCACCGCAATGGCGCGGTGAAACGGCAGCGCATTGACCACGGCGTAGGCGCCTTCGATGCACCGCGCCACGCTGGCGTCGTCGCCGATCTGGCGCGTTTCGCATCCCAGCTCGGCCAGCACCGCGAGGCGCCCGGCGTCCTGGTCGGCGACCAGGACGGTGTAATCGCCGCTGCGTTCCAGCATCAGGGCGATGGCAAAGCCGATCTTGCCGGCGCCCAGCAGAACGATGGATTTGGTGTGCGTGGACATGGTGCTGCTCCTGCAATGTGAGGGAGGGAAGTGGCCTCATCCTATGCGGGAGCGCTGTCGATTTGTAGCTGCAAAAGTGTCGTAACGGCCTAAGTTGCAGGCGATATGACCAAATCGAACGTCGAAACGTCAATGACAAAGCCCTCCGGCTTGTGGCCGGAGGGCTTTGAGAGGCAAATCGCGCCCGAGCGGGCGGTGCGATCAGCTGCCCATGTGGGGCGGGTAGTCCATGTTGCCGAAGGTCACCAGGCCTTCCGCCTTGGCCTGGGCCAGTTGCGATTCGACCTGGGCGCGGGTCAGCGACGTGGCGGTTGCCGACGCGGCGACGGGCGGGTAGTCCAGGTTGCCGAAGGTGACTTGGCCAGCGTTCTTGGCCTGGGCCAGGTCAGCCTGGACTTGTTGCGAGGACAGGCTGGACTTCTGCACGATCGGGGCGGGGTAGCCTTCTTCGCCGAAGGTGTATTGGCCCGAGGCCTTGGCTTGTTGCAGTTCGGCCTGGACCTGGGCGCGGGTGGGGCCCTGGTCGGCTTCGGCGGCTTGAGCGCCAGCGGCCAGAACGGACATGGACAACATCAATGCGGTAGCAAGGGTTTTCATGGCAGACCTCCGATGTCTTGTGAGCTTGGGATCCGAGCCGCTGGCCTGATTGCCGAGGGCTCGCTTGCTGTGTCCCGATGAGAGGCATTCTGTGCCTAAACAACCCTGGGATAAACCCTTATTCTCAGAAAACATCTTTCCAAAATCATGGCTAATCGATTTGAATTAACCATGTTGGCACCATGGGTGGCGATATTTCCACCGGGTGACAGGTCATGTTCCTGGCCGACGCGGGCCGGCCAGGCGGCGGCGCGTATCGCGCCTTTTCAGCGGTTCAGCTCGGCCAATGCGGCGTCGTAGTCGGCCTGGGCCTCTTGCAGCTTGCGCTGCGCCTTGTCGATCTTGTCCTGCTTGCCCTTGGCGCGCGCTTCCTTCAGTTCTTCCTGCCGCTCGGCGACTTCGGCTTGCTTTTCGCGCACCTCGGCTTCGCGCTGCGATTGCAGGCGGCTGTCGGTGCAGTTGGCCTTGGCTTCGGCCAGCGCCTTGCGCAGGCCCGCCTCGCGGCGCGAATTGTTCTGCGCCTGGGCGGCGGCGATGTCGTTTTCGATGTGGCAGAACTTGGCCGCGCAACCGCGCAGCGCGGCGCAGTCGGAGGCGGCCTGTGCGGGCAGCGCGCCAAGCAGGGCGCACGCGGCGGCGGCGGCAGTCAGGGATTTGATCATTGCGGGCATGCGGTGTCTCCGTGACGGTGGGGCGGAAGCCCCATCATCCCCCGAGCGCGGCAGGCCCGCAAATGCGCCTCAGCGGATCAGCGCGCCCGCCAGCGCGGCCACGACCAGGAGGGCGCCCAGCCACAGATTGGCGCGAAACAGCATGAAATTGCGGTCGGGGCGCTGGATGTCGAAGACCTTCAGTTGCCAGGCGAGGTGCGCGGCCACGGCCGCCATCCCCACCTGATAGGCCCACGACAAGCCCATGGCATGGCCGCCCCAGGCCCAGAGCAGCACGGTGCCCAGGTAGAACCCGCCGATCCACAGCTTGCCCTGGTCGCCAAACCGCATGGCGGTCGAGTGCAGGCCCAGGCTGCGGTCGTCGCGCACGTCCACGTAGGCGTAGATACTGTCGTACCCCACCTGCCACAGCACCGCG
Source organism: Achromobacter sp. MFA1 R4 (assembly GCF_900156745.1). Classification (NCBI taxonomy): domain Bacteria; kingdom Pseudomonadati; phylum Pseudomonadota; class Betaproteobacteria; order Burkholderiales; family Alcaligenaceae; genus Achromobacter; species Achromobacter sp. MFA1 R4. The sequence continues at coordinate 2,220,579 of NZ_LT707065.1, forward strand.
CCCAGCCACATGGCGATGGCGGCCAGCGGGACGTGGTTCTGCGTGTCGGACCAGGCCATCAGCATGCCCCAGTTGAAGCAGATGCCCAGCACCACCTGCGGCCAGTACGTGACGCGCTTGCACAGGGGATAGATGAAGACGAACGGCAGCACGGCCACGGCCAGCCAGCGGCTCATGTCGTTCAGGAAAAAGAGTAGCGACCCGCAGACCAGCAACTGGCCGAGCAGGAACCAGACGGCGTTCTTCATCGTCAACTGGCCGCTCGTCAACGGACGGAAGCGCGTGCGTTCCACGTGCTTGTCGAAGTTGCGGTCGCACATGTCGTTGACGGTGCAGCCGATGCCGCGCATCAGCAGCGCGCCCAGCGAGAACACGATGAGCCGCTTGAGGTCGGGCAGGCCGCCCGCGGCCTGCACCAGCGCGGCGATGGCCGGCAGCAGGGTCAGCCAGGTGCCGATGGGCCGGTCCAGCCGGCACAGGCGGGCATAGGGCCGCCACGACTTGGGCAGCCAGCGTTCGACCCAGTCGGTGAAGACGATGTCGCTGAGATCGGTAGGGGATTGTTGCGAAGCGCTCACTGTCACGGTCAGGAATCGGTCGGGAAAGCCGACAGCATAAAACAACGGCCGGGCATCGCGCCCGGCCGCAACCAGATCAGGGCCGCAGCAGGCGCCGCCGAAGCGGGCCTGCCCCGGCGGGCCTTATTCGGCCTTCAACAGCTTGCCGAGGATGGCGATGCCGGTGCGGATCTTGTCTTCCGGCACGGTGGCAAAGCTCAGGCGCAGCGTGTTGCGCTTGCCTTCGCCGCTGTAGAACGGCGCGCCGGGCACGAACGCGACGTTCTGGGCGATGGCCTTTTCCAGCAGCTTGGTGCTGTCGATGTGCTCGGGCAAGGTCAGCCAGATGAACATGCCGCCTTCGGGCTTGGTCCAGGTGACGGTGGCCGGGAATTCCTTCTGGATGGCGTCCAGCATGCAGCTGCCCTGGGCGCGGTAGATCTCGCGCACGTTGGGCAGGTGCTCGGCCAGGAAGCCGTCCTTGACGATCTCGTACACGGCCATCTGGGTCAGCGTGGGCGTGTGCAGGTCGGTCGCCTGCTTGGCTTGCACCAGCTTGTTGATGAGGGCGCGGCCGGCGGCGATATAGCCCAGGCGCAGGCCGGGGGCCAGCACCTTGGAGAACGTGCCCAGGCGCACGACGTTGGCGCCGTATTCCTTGGCCAGCGTGATCAGGCCGGGCTGCGGCTCGCCGGCGTAGCGCAGTTCGCCGTAGGGATCGTCCTCGACGATGGTCAGGCCCAGTTCGGCGGCGCGCTTGACCAGCGCGATGCGGCGCTCGAGGTTGAGGGTGCGGCCGGTGGGGTTCTGGAAATTGGGCAGGGCGTACAGGAAGCGCGCGCCGTCGGCCAGTTCGGGGGTGATGGCTTCGGGGATCAGGCCGCCTTCGTCGGTGGGCACCGGCACGAACTTGGGCTGGTACAGGCTGAACGATTGCAGCGCGCCCAGGTAGCTGGGGTCTTCGACCAGCACCTTGCTGTCCTTGTCGATCAGCACCTTGCCCAGCAGGTCCAGCGCCTGCTGCGAGCCGGACACGATCAGGACCTGGTCGGGGGCGACGTCGGCGCCGGCCGCGGTCAGGTCATCGGCGACCCACTTGCGCAGCGGGGCGTAGCCTTCGGTCGGGCCGTATTGCAGGGCCGCGCGGCCGTTGGTGGACAGGACCTTGTCGAATGCTGCTCGTACCACCTCTACCGGAAAGCCGCCCGGCGCAGGCAGGCCGCCCGCGAACGAAATGACTTCAGGGCGCTCGGTGACCTTGAGGATCTCGCGGATGGCGGAGCTGGTGAGTTGCAGGGCGCGTTCCGAAAAGGAAAACGCAGGTTCGATAGGCTTGTCCATGGAGTGCTTCTTGATCAAGAAGGGTGGGTCGGGTGATGCGTTTGACAACAAAGTATTGTCCCACACGGTAACAGCCCGACCCCTTTAATGGGCGGAACATCGGTGGAACCCCTAAAATCACCTGCATCGATAACCGCCTGTACAGTTACATTTCCATGTTCGAAGCCGCTCCCATCGTCGCCGATTCCAAGGCTGCCCTGTACGCCGAACTCGCCGTCCAGGCGCGCGCCCTGCTGCAAGGCGAGCCCGACCGCATCGCCAATGCCGCCAACCTGAGCGCGCTGGCCTTCCAGGCCTTGCCCGACCTGAATTGGGTGGGCTTCTACTTCTTCGACGGCACGGAGCTGGTGCTGGGGCCGTTCCAGGGCAAGCCCGCCTGCGTGCGCATCCCGCTGAACCGCGGGGTGTGCGGCGCGGCCGCCAGCCAGCGCCAGACGCAGCTCGTGCCGGACGTGCATGCCTTCCCCGGCCACATCGCCTGCGACGCGGCCTCGCGCTCCGAAATCGTGGTGCCGCTGGTGCACCGGGGCGAGCTGATCGGCGTCTGGGATGTGGACAGCCCCGTGCCGGGCCGCTTCGACGAAGACGACCGCAAGGGCATGCAGGCCCTGTGCGAGGTGTTCATGGCCACGCTGGCCTGATCCCCGGGCCGGGCCGGTCGCCTGCCCGGATTCGCTACCTCGTTGACACCGCTGCGCGCGCCCGGTAGATTTCCGCAACCGTCGCCTCATCGCGCTTCGCCATTTCATGATTCCTCAGGCCCACCAGACTGCTGCACGTATCCGCGCCCTTGGCGTGGTGCTGGCTGCCGCCGGCCTGAAATCCAAAAAACAGCCGCTCATCTGACCGGAGCATGCTGTTCCGTCAGATGGGCGACGGAACAGCGGCCTCCTGGCGGCGCGTTTGCGCCTCCGCGCGCACCCCCTGACATCCCGAGCACTTCTGTACGGTCCCACCACGGTCCTACCGAAGGAGTGTTCTCATGCAATCACATCAATCTCTGTTCCAGGGCGTCTGGGTGCCGCTGGTCACGCCGTTTTCGGGCGGCGCGGTCGACGGCGGGGCCCTGCGCCGCCTCGTGCGGCACTACGCGGCCGCAGGCGTGGACGGGCTGGTCGTGTGCGGCAGCACCGGCGAGGCCGCCTCCCTGGATGACGCCGAGCAGCTTGCCGTGCTGGACGCGGTGCTGGCCGAAGCGGGCAGCCTGCCCATCGTCATGGGCCTGGCAGGCAATCACCAGGGACACGTGCTGCAGCGGCTGTCGGCGTTCGGCACCCGGCCGCTGGCCGGCATCCTGGCGCCTGCGCCGTACTACGTGCGCGCCGGCCAGGAAGGCGCGGCCGCGTACTTCCGCTGCCTGGCCGACGCCTCGCGCTTTCCGCTGGTGCTCTACGACATTCCCTACCGCACCGGCACCACGCTGGACACGTCGACCCTGCTGGCGCTGGCCGCGCATCCCAACATCGCCGCGATCAAGGACTGCGGCGGCTCCCTGGAAAAGACGGTGGCGCTGATCGCCGACGGCCAGATGAACGTGCTGGCCGGCGAGGACCTGCAATCGCTTTCTGTGCTGTGCCTGGGCGGAACCGGCATGATCGCGGCCGCCGCGCACCTGCGCCCCGACCTCTTCGTGGCCATGCACCGCGCGGTGCGGGACCAGCGGCTGGACGAGGCCAGGGCGCTGTTCCACGCGCTGTCGCCGGTGATCCAGCGGGTGTTCGCCGAGCCCAACCCGGGACCGCTGAAGGCGCAACTGGCGCGCCAGGGGCTGCTGTCGAACGAGCTGCGCTTGCCGATGCTGCCGGCCAGCGCGGCGCTCGCAGAGCGGCTGGAGGCGGCCGTCACGGCGCTCGATTGCCAGTTTCCCGTGGCGGGAGCGACCCTGCGCGCGGCGTGAGCGCTTTGTGGCGTCCGGATTCAATTGGTAATAATTGACTCGCCCGGACGCTGACGGATTGCTTATCATGCGGCCATTCTTCAGGGTGAAACAAAACCTTCATGGGTCAAGCTTTCGAAGCCTTGTCCGCCTGGCAGGTGATGCTGGCGGGGCTGCTGTTCTTTGGCGGCATCTACCTGGTCTTTGGCGCGGCCACCTGGCTGTTGACCCGGCATGTCCTGCCGGCGCTCGGCCTGGGCCGCCCGCTCGACCCGCGTCCGCTGGCGCCGGGCCAGTTGCGGCGCGAGTTCGCGCAGTCCGGCTTGTCGATCCTGCTGTTCGGCACCGGCATGATCTTCCCGTGGGGCCTGCTGCAACTGGGTTGGGCGCGCCTGGACCCGGACGCGAGCGGGTTGCAGATCGTGCTGGAAATCCTGGCGCTGGTAGCCTGGAACGACGTGCATTTCTGGATCAACCACCGCCTGCTGCACACGCGGCTGCTGCGCCGTTTTCACCTGCCGCACCACCGCTCCGTCGTCACCACGCCGTTTTCGACCTACAGCTTTCATCCCATCGAGGCGCTGATGCTGGGCAACGTGATCCTGCTGCCCATGGTGGTGCACGACTTCAGCTTCTGGTCGCTGGCGTCGGTGCCGATCTTCAGCCTGTTCTTCAATTGCATCGGGCACGCCAATTACGACTTTTTCCCCAAAGTGTCGTACGCGCACTGGTTCGCCGCCAGCCGGCGGCATCATCTGCACCACGCCTGCTACAACGGCAATTACGGCTTCCAGTTCACCTTCATGGATCGCCTGTTCCGCACGCGGCTGGGCGCGCAGGCGGCGGAGCGCCAGCTTGACGCCTACCGGCAGCGCGAGCCGGGCGCCGGCCAGCGGGGCAACGCATAGTGGCGGCAGTCCTGGGTCGGCGCCGCGGACTGCCGGCGCTGCGCAACCGGCGCGACTGGCAGAGCCTGGCCTATCTGGCCGCGCTGCCCGCGCTGGCGGCGTGGCAATGGGCCTACGGGTTCTGGTGGCCGCTCTATGCGTTGATGCTGTTCCTGACGCTGGGCATCGGTGTCATCCATCACAACCACACGCACATCCGGATGTGGCGCGGACGGCGCGCGAACCGGATCACCGACTTCTGGATCACGCTGCTGCAGGGGCACCCCACCTTTGTGTTCTATCCGGCGCACGTGGCCAATCACCACCGCTACAAGCATGGCGCGCGCGACGTGGCGCGCACCTACCGTTTCGGCGGCGACACGAACCACCTGTGGGGTTATGTCATCCATCCCGTCCAGGCGGTCTGGGTGCTGTATCCGCTGTTCTTCGCGTGGCTGGGGCGGCTGCGCCGCCACTGGCCCGGCGCGTGGCGTTACTGCATGGCGCAGTACGGCGCGTGGCTGGGCCTGTGGGCCGGCCTGATCGCGCTGAACCCGGTCAAGGCGCTGGTGTTCGTGATCGTGCCGCAGCTCCATGGCCTGCATTGGCTGCTGGCCACAAATTACCTGCAGCATGCGCACGCGGACGGCGGGCCACGGCACGTGGCCGGCCTGAACTACGCGCGCAACTTCGAGGGCCTGGTCAACCCGCTGCTATTCAATATCGGCCTGCATACCGCGCATCACGAGCATCCGCGCGCGCACTGGTCCGAACTGACCCGCCTGCACCGCGACCACTATCGCGGCCGCGTGCGAAGCGAACTGAATGAACGCGGCCTGACGCCGTATATGTTCCGCGTCTTCATCCTGGGCGCTTTCGTTGCGCGGTTTCGCAGCCGTTCCTGCATGGCGCCCGAGCACGTCCGCTAGCGCCGCATTGCCACCCTTCACCAGAGATCCGCCATGCCTATTGCGTTTCATCGTGTCTACCTGGAGAGCGCCGGCTATTTCATGCCGGGCGAGCCCGTGTCCAACGAAGCGATGGACAGTTACATCGCGCCGCTGAACCGCATGTCCAGCCGGATCAAGAGCCGCATCCTGGCCGAGAACGGCATCAAGCAGCGTTACTACGCCATCGATGCCGACGGCGCGACCGTGTTTTCCAACGCGCAGCTCGCGGCCAACGCCATCCGCGACTGCCTGCGGCGCCACGACACCGATCTGTCGGCCGTGTCCCTGCTCACGAGCGGATCGTCGGGCGGCGATGCGCTGATGCCGGGTTTTTCGAACATGATCCAGGGCGAGCTGGCCGCGCCGCCCATGGAAACGCTGTCGGTGCATGGCATCTGCGCCGCGGGCGTCTCGGCCATCCAGGCCGCCGCGCAGGGCGTGGAGCTGGGGGCGCATGCCAGCGCCCTGGCCGTGGCGAGCGAACTGCCGTCGCGCCTGTTCAAGCGCTCGCGCTTCGCCGCGCGCGGCTATGACGCGGATTTCGACGCGCACTTCCTGCGCTGGATGCTGTCGGACGGCGCCGGCGCGGTATTGCTGGGCAACAGCGGCCGGCCGCTGGCCGGCGCGTCGCAGGGCGTGCGCCTGCGCTTGAAGTGGGTGCACCAGCGCTCGTTCTCGGGCGACTACCCCGTGTGCATGCAGCTCGGGCTGTCGGCGGACCGGAGCAAGGGGCACCTGGACTACCCGTCCTGGAACGAGGCCGAAGCGGACGGCGCGCTGTCGCTGCGCCAGGACATCCGCCTGCTGCCGCATCTGTTCGATATCGGCATCCATGAATACGCCAAGCTGGTGCGCGACGGCTGGGTGGATCCGGACCAGGTCGACCACTTCCTGTGCCATTACTCATCCGAGAAATTCATCCCCGTGGTGGAAGACCTGATGGAGAAGGCGGGCCTTGCGATCCCGCGCGAGCGCTGGTTCAGCAACCTGGCCTGGCGCGGCAACACCGGCGCCGCGTCCATCCTGATCATGCTGGCCGAGTTCCTGGAGACGCGCGAGGTCAAGCCGGGCGAGCAGATCTTCTGCTACATCCCGGAATCCGGCCGCTTCATGGCGGCCTACATGCTGCTGGAAGCCGAGGCGGTCCACGCCAGCGCCAGCGTCGCCGCCGCAGTGCCCGCCGCCGCCGCGCGCCAGGACGCGGCGAGCTTGGACGCCGAGGCGATCGCGCCGCCGCACGATCCCGACATGGCCCCGCAAGGCCTGGGACAACTGCTGACCGAGCTGGCGTCCATCTGGCACGACTACCGCTCGCGCGTGTGGCGCACGCCGGTGGTCAGGCGCCTGCGCGAGCGCCGGTTCCAGACCGCGGACTACCTGACCTGGATGGAGAACTGGATCCCGCAGGTGCGCGAAGGCAGCAAGTGGATGCGCGAGGGCGCCGCCTCGCTGTCCGAGCAGTACGCGCCCCTGGCCGCGCTGATCGACACGCACGCGGGCGAAGAGCAGAACGATTTCCAGATCCTGTTCCAGGACTACCGCACGGCGGGCGGCACGGTGGACAACATCGACGCCCTGCGCCGCAATCCCGGCGGCGAGGCGCTCAACGCCTATCTGCACGGGCTGGCGGCCACGCGCGATCCGATCGGACTGCTGGGTGCGATCTACATCATCGAGGGCACGGGACAGCGCATCGTGCCGGCGTTGCTGCCGCTGCTCAAGGCAAGCCTGACGCTGCCGCCCGACGCCTTCCGCTTCCTGGAATACCACGGCCACAACGACGAGCACCACCTGGCGCGGTGGCTGACCGCCGTGGAGCTGGTGCTCGATTGCGACGAGGACGGGCGCGCCGCGCAGCGCATCGTCGACACGGCGCGCCGCACGGCGGCGCTCTACCTGATGCAGTTTCATCATGTGATGGAGGCGGACGCGGCATGAACAAGGAGCCCGAATTCCTTGCCCGGGAACACGATCCCGCGGACCCGAGCCCCTGGCTCGCGCTGTACCTGGACCGCAGCACGCCGCTGCCGGACAAGGTCAAGAAGGCCTGGCTGACGGACTCGAGCTGCGCGTCGCGCCAGTACCTGCTGCCGTTCCTGCGGCCGATCGCACGCGCCTTCATCATCCTGATCCAGGTCATCAAGACCTTCCTGCCGCGCCGCTGGTCGCATTCGAAGCTGCTGCACCGCATCCTGGCCTGGGGCCTGAAGCGGTTCGTGTCGCCCGAGGCCAATTGGCTGATCCTGCGGCATTTCCACCTGGGCGCGCAGGCGCTGGCCTTCATCGCCGCCAACTCGCCGGTGCCGATCACCACGACGCCGCTCGAGCCGATGGAGATCGACGACCTGAAGGACGATCTCTTCGTCAAGCACGACCTGAATCTCTTTAACTTCGTCATCCGCCTGAACCAGGCGCTGCGCGATGCGGGCGTGGAGATGCATGCGCCCCAGACGGTGGACTTCTCCATGCTCCGCGACCCGCCGATCCGGCTGGAGGACATGCCGCGGGGCAAGCTGAACTTCCTGGATCTGCAAAGCGCCATCGAGCTTTTCACGCCGCTGTACCAGTTGATGCTGACCGACAACGACTTCTGGCGCGCGGCCAATTCGCTGCAGCTGGACGAGACCATCGGCATCTATGCGGCCAAGCTGCTGGGGGCGCCGCAGCACCTGATCCTGGTCAACAACAACCATCCGCTGGTGCCGCTGTCGACCCTGCGCGCGGGCTATCGGCTGGTGCTGCACGGGCTGTCCACCGAGATGCTGCACAGCCTGCTGATGGAGATGAAAGCGGCGCAGGCGGGCGCCGAACCGCCGGCCCCGATCGCGTAGAAAAGACGGCAGGGATCAGTGTTGACCCGGCGTTACATCGTCCGGCCGGTGGGCTATATTGCGACGCTTGTCCGACAAGCCTGCCGGAACGTGTATCTGTTGCGCGGCGCGCCGTCGCGCGGCGGATCCGCCCGACGGCGCGCCGCGTGAACCCGTTACAGGAATTCCCCTACATGCCCCAGCCGCTAGAGGTCATCGCCACCATTCTGTTCGCCGTGGCGGTCCTCCATACCTTCTCGGTTCCCTTCTTCGCGCGGCTCGCGCATCGTGGCGGACCGCATGCGGGCTTCTGGCATCTGTTCTCCGAAGTCGAGGCCGTCTTCGGCGTCTGGGCGTTCGCGCTGATCGTGACGATGGCATCGCTGGGCGGCCCCGCCAGCGCCATCGCGTACATGGACACCCGCAACTTCACGGAGCCGTTGTTCGTCTTCGTCATCATGGTCGTGGCCGCCAGCCGGCCGATTCTGGAGCTGGTGGGTCTGCTGGTCCGCGTCGTGGCCCGGGCCTTGCCCCTGCCGCGCGAACTGTCCACCTTCTTCGTGGTGATGGCGATGGTGCCGCTGGGCGGCTCGTTCATCACCGAGCCCGCCGCCATGACCCTGGCGGCCATCCTGTTGCGCGATGCCTACTTCCGCACCAGCGGCCGGGCCGGCTTCAAGTACCTGACCCTGGGCGTGCTGTTCGTGAACGTGTCCATCGGCGGGGTGCTGACTTCATACGCCGCGCCGCCCGTGCTGATGGTCGCGGGCACGTTCGGGTGGGATGCCGCCTTCATGCTGCAGCATTTCGGCTGGCGCGCCGCGGTCGCGGTGTGCCTGAACGCCGGCCTGCTGACGTTCATCTGCCGCAAGGCGCTGATGGAGCACTCGGTGGGCACCGGCGGCGGCGTGGACGCGCCGCAGGGCGCGGGCAAGCGTGCGCCGGTGCCGGCCATCGTGATCCTGGTGCACCTGGTCTTCCTGATCGCCGTGGTGCTGACGGCGCATCATCCCGCGATTTTTATGGGCCTGCTCATGATGTTCATCGGCTTCTCGGAGGCCTACAAGCGGCACCAGGACCGCCTGATGATCAAAGAGGGCCTGATGGTGGGCTTTTTCCTGGCGGGGCTGGTGGTGCTGGGCGGCTTGCAGAAGTGGTGGCTGCAGGACCTGCTGGGCGGACTGGAACCGTTCCTGCTGTTCTGGGGAGCCACCGCGCTCACCGCCATCACCGACAATGCGGCCCTGACTTATCTGGGGTCGCTGGTCGAAGGCACCAACGAGACCTGGCGGTACATGCTGGTGGCCGGCGCCGTGACCGGCGGCGGGCTGACGGTGATCGCCAACGCCCCGAATCCCGCGGGCTTCGCCATCCTGAAGAACCATTTCCCCGACGGCAGCATTTCCTCCGGGCGCCTCTTCCTGTGCGCCCTGGCGCCCACCCTGGTGGCCGCGGCGATGTTCCTGCTGCCCGTGTAGGGCAGGGGCCGCCGGGCCCCGGGGCCGCGCCGGGGGCGGCGGCTTCCGGCCGGCAGGCCGGGCAGGCCTGCGATGCTTTAAGAAAAACCGCTAAAATTCAACACTTTCCCGTATTTTTCCGGCCTAGCCCAGCCGCCGAGCCCTGCGCCCGCGCAGGCGGACCGGCGGAATTTGATATGCCCGGCTTGCGCCTGGGAGCCCTCGATGCCCATCTACGCCTATAAGTGCAGCGCCTGCGGCCACGCCAAAGACGTCTTGCAGAAGATCTCCGATGCGCCGCTTTCGGATTGCCCCGAATGCGGCCAAAGCACATTCTCCAAGCAGGTGACCGCGGCTGGATTCCAGCTCAAGGGCTCCGGCTGGTATGTCACGGATTTCCGTGGCAATGGCAATGGCAATGGCGGCGGCAGCGGCCAGGGCGCCGCGCCGGCCGGTGCGCCGGCGGCGTCCGCCGAAAGCGCCGCGCCCGCCGCGGCGCCGGCTGCAACGCCCGCCCCGGCGGCGCCTGCTGCCGGCGGCACCGCCGCCTAGAGCCCGCGCGATGCGGATGCGCGTCTTCAAGAAGTACTTCATCACCGGCCTGCTGATCTGGGTTCCCCTGGTCATCACGGTGTGGGTACTGGGACTGCTGGTCGCCACCCTGGAAGGGTTCGTGCCCGGTTTCCTGTCGTCCGAATCGCTTTTCGGCATCGACATTCCCGGTTTCCGCTTCGTCCTGGTCATCGTGGTGGTGCTTCTGACTGGCGTCTTCGCAGCCAACCTGATCGGCCGCACCATGGTGGACCAGTGGGAAAGCCTGCTGGGCCGCATCCCGCTGGTGCGCTCCATCTACAACTCGGTCAAGCAGGTCAGCGATACCGTGCTTGCCCCCAACGGACAGGCGTTCCGCCGCGCGGTGCTGGTGCAGTATCCGCGGGCCGGGGCCTGGACCATCGCCTTCGTCACCGGCACGCCCAGCGGTGAAGTGGCTTCCAGCCTGCCTGGCGACCACATCAGCGTGTACGTGCCGACGACGCCGAACCCCACGTCCGGCTTTTTCCTGATGGTGCCTCGCGAAGAGGCGATCGACCTTCAGATGAGCGTGGACGCGGCATTGAAGTACATCGTTTCCATGGGCGTGGTCGCCCCGGTCCCGGCGGCGACGCCCGCGGTCCGGCCGGCTGCGCTCTCTCCGGCGCCGGGCGTGCACGACGCACCCCGCGCCGATTCGTAACCCTTACGCTCAAACCAAGCACACAACGGAGTCATCCCGCATGCGTACCTGCTACACCGGCCAGGTTTGCCGTGACCATCTCGGCCAGACCGTCACCCTGTACGGCTGGGTGAACCGCCGCCGCGACCACGGCGGGGTCATCTTCATCGACCTGCGCGACCGCGCGGGCCTGGCCCAGATCGTGTTCGATCCGGACAACGCCGCCTTCGCCACCGCCGAGCGCCTGCGCAACGAATTCTGCATCCGCGTCACGGGCCTGGTGCGCGAGCGTCCGGCCGGCACGGCCAACGCCGAACTGGCCTCGGGCGAGGTCGAAGTGCTCTGCAAGGAAGTCGAAATCCTGAACGCGTCGGTCACCCCGCCGTTCCAGCTCGATGACGACAACCTGTCCGAGACCACCCGCCTGACGCACCGCGTGCTGGACCTGCGCCGCCCGCAGATGCAGCGCAACCTGATGCTGCGCTATCGCGTGTCCATCGAAACCCGCAAGTTCCTGGACGAGCTGGGCTTCATCGACATCGAAACCCCCATGCTGGCCAAGAGCACGCCCGAAGGCGCGCGCGACTACCTGGTGCCCTCGCGTGTGAACGCCGGCCACTTCTTCGCGCTGCCGCAGTCGCCGCAGCTCTTCAAGCAGATGCTGATGGTCTCGGGCTTTGACCGGTACTACCAGATCACCAAGTGCTTCCGCGACGAAGACCTGCGCGCCGACCGCCAGCCTGAATTCACCCAGATCGACTGCGAAACCTCGTTCCTGAACGAATTCGAAATCCGCGAGATCTTCGAGAACCTGATCCGCCACGTCTTCAAGGTGGTGCAGGGCGTCGACCTGCCGTCGCCGTTCCCCATCATGCCCTGGACCGAGGCGATGCGCCGCTACGGCTCGGACAAGCCGGACCTGCGCGTGCAGCTTGAATTCACCGACATCACCGACGTGATGCGCGACGTGGACTTCAAGGTGTTCGCCGCCGCCGCCACGGCGCCCGGCAGCCGCGTGGTTGCCCTGCGCGTGCCGGGCGGGGCCGAGATGTCGCGCAGCGAGATCGACGCCTACACCCAGTTCGTCGGCATCTACGGCGCCAAGGGCCTGGCCTACATCAAGGTCAACGACGTGGCCAAGGGCCGCGACGGCCTGCAATCGCCCATCGTCAAGAACCTGCATGACGCTGCGCTGGCCGAGCTGGTCAAGCGCACGGGCGCCCAGGACGGCGACATCATCTTCTTTGGCGCGGACCGCGAGAAGGTCGTCAACGACGCCATCGGCGCGCTGCGCGTGAAGATCGGCCATAGCGAATTCGGCAAGAAGACGGGTCTGTTCACGGCCGGCTGGAAGCCGCTGTGGGTGGTCGACTTCCCGATGTTCGAGTACGACGAGGAAGACGGCCGCTACACCGCCGCCCACCACCCGTTCACCAGCCCCAAGGACGGCCACGAAGACTTCCTGGAATCCGATCCCAGCAAGGCGTTCGCCAAGGCCTACGACATGGTGCTGAACGGTTGGGAAATCGGCGGCGGCTCGGTCCGTATCCATCGCGAAGAAGTGCAGAGCAAGGTGTTCCGCGCGCTGAAGATCGGCGCCGAGGAAGCCCGCGAGAAGTTCGGCTACCTGCTGGACGCGCTGCAGTACGGCGCGCCTCCGCACGGCGGCATCGCCTTCGGCCTGGACCGCATCGTTACGATGATGACCGGCGCCGAATCGATCCGCGACGTGATCGCCTTCCCGAAGACGCAGCGCGCCCAGGACCTCCTGACGCAAGCGCCGTCGGAAGTTGACGAGAAGCAACTGCGCGAGCTGCACATCCGCCTGCGCAACGTCGAGAAGTAGCCCCCCCCGAAGCGCCTGCGGCGCCTCCCCCCAGGGGGCCCGCTGGCGGACCGGCGGAGCCGGATCCGCGGCGCTGCGCTTGCGGTGCGCTCGCGCACAGGCACCGCAAAGGTGGGAACGGCCGGCTGAAATGGAGTAATCTGGCTGACGCCGCCCGACGTGGCGGCGCCTGGCCAGAGGACCTTCCGGGACCCGGCCGGCGGTTCCCCAGATTTGAAAGGCGCCATTGCTTCCATGTCGCTCATCCGAGTCGTCAGCTACAACATACACAAGGGCCGTTCGGCACTGGGCCGGCGCGACTCCCTGAATGAACTTCGCCTGGGCCTGTACGGCCTGCGCCCCGACCTGGTCTTCCTGCAGGAGGTCCAGGGCCGCAACGAGCAGAAGTCGCTGCTCGATGCCCAGCACGAATCCCTGGCCGCCGCATTGCGGCTGGATGTGGCCTACGGCCGCAATGCGGTCCGCCACGCCACCGACCACGGCAACGCGTTGCTGTCGCGCTATCCGATCATCGAGCACGAGAACCTGGACATCTCCGACCACCGGCTGGAGCAGCGCGGGCTGCTGCATGCCCGCATCGACGTCGGGGATCGCGCGGTGCATTGCTTCGTGGTGCACCTGGGGCTGTTCGCCGGCAGCCGCAGCCGCCAGATCCTGGCGCTGACCGAGCGCATCAAGCGCATGGTGCCCGATGGCGAGCCCATCCTGATCGCCGGGGACTTCAACGACTGGAACGACCGCCTGGCGCCCCTGTTCGTGCAGCAACTGGGGCTGTACGAGGTGTTTTCGCACGCTCCGCGCAGCCATGGCGGCGACCTGCCGCGCCTGCGCGACTCGGTCAAGCGGCTGAGCAACGCCCTGCGCGGGCTGCCCAACAGCGGCGTCTCCGTCATGGAGCGCACCAACCAGCTCGGCATGGAAGGCAGTGCGCCCCTGCTGCTGCCGCCGCCGCGCACGTTCCCGGCCGTGTTTCCGTGGTTCCGCCTGGACCGCATCTACCAGCGCGGCTTTGCCGTGCGCAGCGCGCGCGTGCTGCGCGGCCGCGAATGGGCCAAGCTGTCCGACCACTCTCCCTTGCTGGCGGAGCTTGAACTGCCGTGAAGGAAGAGCAGGACAAGCTGGAATGGGCGCAGGGCAACGATATCCGTTTGCTTCAGAACGGCGCCGACTTTTTTCCTGCCCTGTGTGCGGCGATCGACGCCGCCACGGTCAGCGTGCACCTGGAAACCTACATTTTCATGGTCGACCGGACCGGCGCGAAAGTGCTGGAATGCCTGGCGTCGGCGGCGCGCCGCGGGGTCAAGGTGCGCGTGGTCCTGGACGGATTCGGCAGCGCCCTGCACGCCGAGCGGGTGCGCATCGCGCTGACCAACGCCGGCGCGCAGTGCCGCATCTTCCGGCCCGAACCGCGCTGGTTCGCGCGCTTCGTGCCGTCGCGCAGCCGCTTGCGACGGCTGCACCGCAAGGTCACGGTCGTCGACGGCCGCATCGCTTTCATCGGCGGCATCAACATCGTCGATGACTATGACGACCTGGATCCCACGGACGGCCTTACCGGCCCGCGGTTCGACTTCGCCGTGCAGGTGCAAGGCCCGCTGGTTGCGCAGGCCGCCTATGCGCAGGAACTGCTGTGGGTGCGCCTGAACTGGGCGCGGCTGCGGCGCCACCCGCGCGACTGGAACCGCATGCAGCTGCTCAAGCCGCGCGACGTGCCGGTGGAGCCGGGCGGCGTGCTGCGCGCGGCCCTGGTGCTGCGCGACAATCTGCGCTTTCGCCGGACGTTCGAGCGCGCGTACCTGTTGGGCATCTCGCGCGCGCGCCGCGACATCCTGATCGCGAACGCGTACTTCTTTCCCGGCGTGCGCTTTCGCCGCGCGCTGGCCAAGGCCGCGGCCCGCGGCGTGCGTGTGCGGCTGCTGCTGCAGGGCAAGGTCGAATACCGGATGCAGTACCACGCCACGCGCTCGCTGTATGACAAGCTGCTGCGCGACGGCATCGAAATCTACGAGTACATGCCGAGCTACCTGCATGCCAAGGTGGCGGTGATCGACAACGTGGCCACCGTCGGCTCGTCCAACCTGGATCCCTTCAGCCTGCTGCTGGCGCGCGAGGCCAACGTCGTGGTCGACAGCCAGCCGTTTGCCTGGGACCTGCAGGAACGCCTGGAAACCGCCATCCGCGAGGGCGGCCGCTTCATCCGGCCGCTGGACTACCAGCGCCGGGGCTTCCTGCGGCGCTGGGTCGACGCGATGTCCTACACGCTGCTGCGGATCGGCGTGGCGTTCACGGGCACGTCGGACAAATACTGAAACTGAACGCGCGCGTTCAGCGGCGCGGTTTGAGCAGACCCAGCGCCAGCGCGGTTCCCACCAGGATGATGGCGGCGCCGATCGCGATGGACGGCGTGACGGCCTCGTCCAGCAGCGTCGCGCCCCACACCACGCCGAAGATCGGCACCAGAAAGGTCACGCTCACCGCCGCGGTGGGGCCGACATTCGCGATCAGGCGAAAGAAGATGATGTAGGCCGCGCCGGTGCAGACGACCGCCAGCAGAATCGTGGCGATCCAGGCCGTGGCCGATGCCGGTGTGTCGGGCCAGGCTGGAATGGCGAACGGCAGCAGCACCAGCGACGCGGCGATCATGCTGCCGGTGGCGCTGGCCAGCGCGTCGACGCCAGACAGGAATCGTTTGGTCCAGTTGGCCGCGATGCCGTAGAAGACCGGCGCCGAAATGGCGGCCAGCACGGCCGGCCCGGTGCCGCCGGCGCCGAAGTCCAGCTTGTTCCACACCAGCACCACGATGCCGACCAGGCCGATCAGCAGCCCCAGCGACCGCATCCAGGGCAGCTTGTCCTTGAGCCACAACCATCCCACCACCGCGCCCCACACAGGCGTTACCGCATTGGCCACCGACAGGAAGCCCGCGCCTAGCGACTGGGCGGCGTAGGCATAAAGCAGGAACGGCACGGCGGCATTGAGCGTGCCCACCACCAGCAGCGCCTTCCAGTGGCGTGCGATCACGCGCAACTTGCCGCGCCACAGCGCGGCCGGCAGCAGGAACAGCGCGGCCAGGCCCACGCGCAGCTCGATCAGCGCGATGGGGCCGAACTCGGGCACCGCCACGCGCATGAACAGGAAAGAACCGCCCCAGACAGCGGCCAGGAGCAGCAGGTCCATCAGATTGCGTTGACGCATGAGTTGTCTCGGAGGAGCGCCTTATTTCCGGTTCGTGACCAGATTCTTCATCTTGACCCGGTGCGCCAGCAGCGCGCAGGTCAGGGACAGGACGACGCACAGGACCAGGCCGGTGCGCACGCCGTTCAGCACCGTGCTGTGGGAAATCAGGATGCCGACCACGGCGGTGCCCAGGGCGCTGCCGATGGCGCGCGTGGTCTGCACCAGCGCCGAGGCGACGCCGACGTCGCGCCGTTCGCTCAGCATCTGCATGAAGAGCGTCAGGTTGGGCAGCAGAAAGCCCAGCGCGCAGCCGTTGACGAAGAACGCGCCCAGGATCCACCAGGCCGACGTGCCCGGCGAAATCAGCAGCACCATCAGCGAGCCGGCCGCGAGCAGCCCGCCGCCGAACACCATCAGCCGCTGCGGCTCGGTCTGCTTGGGAAACATGCGGCCGTTGATGATGCTGCCGACCGAGATGGCCGCGACCAGCGGCGTCAGCAGCAGGCCCGCCTGGCTGGGCGTGTAGCCCAGCACCTGTTGCAGCAGCAGCGGGCTGTAGAAGATCAGGATGAACATCACCGCGCCCACCATCATGGCCGCCAGGTTCAACAGGCGCGGCTCGCGCCCGGACAGCACGCGCAGCGGGAAGATCGGCGACTGCACCCGGCGTTCCGTCGGGATCAGGATGGCGATGGCGGCCGCGCCGACCAGCGCCAGCGTCAGGCCCAGCACCGGCTGCGCGTGATCGCCGCTGGCAAAGGCCAGTTCCAGCGCGGCGAGCGGCGCGCCCACCGCCAGCACCAGCAGGATGGCGCCCACCCAGTCGATCTTGCGGTTGCCGTCGTGGATGGGGCGGATGCGCGGGAAGTAGCGCGCCAGCAGGAAAAACGCGCCCGCGGCCGCGATCGGCGAAATGAAGAATGCCGCGCGCCAGCCCAGCGCCTGCGTGGCCGCGCCGCCCAGCACCGGACCGATGCCGCTGGCCATCGCGAACGCTGCCGACACCAGCGCCATCCATCTCACCCGCTGCTTGGCGTCGGGAAAGAGGTCGGCCGGCGCCGCAAACGCGGTGGCGATCATCATGCCCCCGCCGATCCCCTGCAGGGTGCGGAACACGATCAGTTGCGTCATGGACTGCGCCAGCCCACAGGCGATGGAGCCGAGCGCGATGATGAGGACCGACACCAGCATGAGGGGCTTGCGCCCGAACATGTCGCCCAGCCGGCCGAAGATGAGGATGGAGGCGGCGGTGGCGAGCAGGTAGCCGGTGCCGACCCACGCATAGAGCGCCATGCCGTTGAGCGCCTCGGCAACACGCGGCAGCGTGGTGCTGATGATGGTGGAATCGAACGCCGCCAGCACCACGGTCGCCGATACGCCGGCCATCGCCATCAGCAGATCCCGCCGTGAACGTGCGGGATCGGCGGCGGGCTGGGGCGGTGAGGGCGGCGGCGTCATGCCGCCAAGGATATCACCGGCACCCTAGGGTTATCACTTGTAAAACGTGTGGTATCCCCAGAAAACCGCGATCACCAGCACCACCAGCATCCACGACCAGCGCGAATTCGCCAGGCCGCGCGGCTCGGGTTCGGGGGGAGGAGGGGGAGGGGCCATGCGCGGCTGCGCCGCCATGTGGTCGATGAAGGCGGTGAAGAACTTGTCGATGATTTTTTCGGCGGCCTTCAGCAGCACGCTTTCCCCGCATTCGGCCAGCTTGCCGCCCGCCATGCCGGCCACCGTGTAGGCCACGCGCGTGCCTTCGTCCTTGGTGGACAGGTTGACCTGGGCGGTGCCGATCGCCAGGCAGGCGGCGCGGCCCTTGCCTTCGAACACCAGTGTGCAGCTATCGGGGGCGTTGACGTCCGACAGCAGGATCTCGCCCTCGTAGTCGGTGTCGATGCCGGCGATCTTGGCGCGCAGCGTGACGGCATATTCGGTCGGGCTGCGCATCGCGACTTCCACGCAGCCCGGAATGCACTTCTGCAGCACTCGCGGGTCGGTCAACGCATCCCAGGTCTGGTGCTGCGTCGAAGGAATCCATTGGGCATCGGCAATGCGCATGGCTGTCTCCTTGTAGGAAGCGTTATGCGTACATTCTCTGCCCAAAAAGCGGGTTTGGCTATCGGGGGGCCGGCGCCAGGCCGGATCAGCGTCCCTGCCTGTCGCCCGCCAGCAGCGAGATCCAGTGCCGGGTGGACTGGTCGTGCGACGGGGCTTGCGGTTCGCCATGCAGTTCGCGCAGGATGCCGCTGGCCATCTTCTTGCCGGCCTCCACGCCCCATTGGTCGAACGGATTGATGCCCCAGATCAGGCCCTGCACGAAGACCTTGTGCTCGTAAAGTGCCAGCAGGGCGCCCAGCGCCTCGGGCGTCAGGCGCGGCAGCACGATCAGCGTCGAGGGCCGTCCGCCCTGGTGGTGACGGTGGCGGGCCAGCCATTGCGCGTCGGCCTGCGGCATTCCCTGGGCCAGCAGCGCGGCCTCGTCCGTGTCGATGGAGGTGCCGCGCAGCAGGGTCTGGCGCTGGGCCAGGCAATTGGCCAGCAGCATGGCGTGTTCCTCGACCCACTGGTGATCGGCTTCGCGGCACATGATGAAATCCACCGCGGCGCCGTCGGTGCCCTGGTGCAGCCATTGGAAGAACGTGTGCTGCCCGTCCGTGCCCGGCATGCCCCAGACCGACGGCCCGGTCGGCACGCCCACGGGCCTGCCGGCGATATCCACCGACTTGCCCAGCGATTCCATGTCGAGCTGCTGCAGATAGGGCGCCAGGAACTGCAGGCGGGCGTCATAGGCGGCGATGCTGAGCGAGCCATAGCCCAGCACGCTGCGATTGGCGACCCCGGCCAGCGCGAGCTGCGCGGGCGCGTTGTCGGCGATGGGGGCCTGCGCAAAGTGGTCGTCCATGGCGGCCGCCCCGGCGCGGATGCCTTCGATCACGTCCAGCCCGACCGCCAGCGCCACGGGCAGGCCGACCGCCGACCAGAGCGAGTAGCGCCCGCCCACCCAGTCCCAGAACCGGAAGATCTGGCTGTCGGGAATCCCGAGCTGGGCGGCGGCGGCCGGCCGGGCGGTGATGGCGACGACCTGCCGGTAGGGGTCTGCGATGCCCGCGTCCGCCAGCCATTGCACCGCGCGGCGCAGGTTGGCAAGGGTCTCGGCCGTGGTGAAGGACTTGGACGTCACCACCACCAGCGTTTCGTGGGGGTCGATGTCCTGGACCGCATCCTCGATGGCATGTCCGTCGATGTTGGCGACGAACTTCAAGGTCCGGCGGCAACCATAGCCGCCACAGGCGTCCGTCGCCAGTCGCACGCCCCAGTCGCTGCCGCCGATCCCGATGTGGATGATGGACTTCCACTGGCCCCGCGCGTCGGCGTCCAGCACGAAGTCGCGCACCCGCTGGTGTTCGCGGGCCACCTCCTCGATGGGGGCGGGCGCGCGCAGCATGGTGTGCCAGGCGGCGCGGTCCTCGGTCATGTTCACGGGTTCGCCCGCCATCAGCGCCTTGCGCGCGGCGTCAAAGCCGCGGGCCTCCAGCAGCGCCTCGCCCGCCCGGCGGGCTGCGGGGGAATCCACGTGCGCGCTCAGGTCGATCGTCAGGCCGGCTGCCTGCACGAGGTGCAGCGCGTCGGGGCGAAACGACGCTTCCAGCACGGCTTCGGAATATGCCTTCCATTCGGACAGGTGCAACAGGCTTGCGTGTTCAGCGGGTTTGAAAGGATGCATATATTCGAGAATACGTCTTGATACTGGAATGGTCGGGTCTGCCGGCAGGCCGGGAGCGCCGGCGGACGGCCTTTCGCCATCTAGCAGATGCGGGAGTTTAGCCGCTCGCCTGCCGTCGATGCAGGCCCCTTTTATTTTGCAAGCCTCGTTGCTATTCGTTTGCAAAACTGTGGGTTTTGCTTTCATGGCTTGTCCGCGTCTGACGCTACAATCCGCCCTATTCCAAAAGGCACCCTTCCATGCTGTACGTCCTCGTAGCGTTCCTGGTTTCGCTCATCTCGACCTTGCTGATCGTTCGCTACCGCTCCTGGCATGACGGCCTGACGGCCGACCATGATATGGAAGGGGTGCAGAAGTATCATGCGGCCCCCGTCCCGCGGATCGGCGGGCTGTCCCTGCTGATCGCCAGCGGCGTGACCTGCGCCCTGGTGGCCGTGCGCGAACCCGACGTGCTGCCCAGCATGGTGCTGCTGCTCGCCGCGGGCATGCCGGCGTTCCTGGGGGGGTTCGCGGAAGACCTCACCAAGCAGGTCCGCGTGCTGGTCCGGCTGGGCCTGGCGATTTTGTCGGGCGTGGCGGCCTATTATCTGCTGGGTGCGGCGGTCACGCGTGTCGACATTATCGGGATCGACTGGCTGCTGCAGTTCTGGGTGGTTTCGCTGGTATTTACTTCCGTCGCCATCGGGGGCGCGGCCAATGCCATCAACATTATCGATGGATATAACGGTCTTGCCGCCGTGGTTTCCGCGATGATATTGGCCGGATTCGCGTATGTCTCGTTTTATCTGGGCGACCGGTTTTTATTGATCGTCGCGCTGAGCACGCTGGGCGGGGTGATCGGTTTCCTGGTCTGGAATTACCCGCACGGCCATATATTCCTTGGCGACGGCGGGGCATATTTCCTGGGTTTCATCATCGGAGAACTGTCCGTGCTGATGCTGGCAAGGCACCCCTATGTGTCGGCCTGGTTTCCGCTCCTGCTGTGCATCTATCCGGTGTTCGAAACGCTGTTCTCCATTTACCGCAAGAAGTGGCTGCGCGGCCGCTCGCCTGGCGCGCCGGATGGGGTGCACCTGCATATGCTGATTTACAAGCGCCTGGTCCGCTGGGCCATCGGCTCACGCGAAATGCGGCACCAGACGCAGCGCAATTCGATGACGTCGCCCTACCTGTGGCTGCTGTCGTCGCTGGCGGTCATTCCGGCGGTGCTGTTCTGGCAGGAGCCCTGGCTGCTGATGCTGTTTACGGGCATATTCTCGACCACCTATGTCGTGCTGTATCGCAAGCTGGTTTTGTTCCGCATGCCGAAATGGATGATCGTGAAGAAAAAGAAGCGGCAATAATCCCCCGCCGCCGGGCCCCGGGGGTCGCCGCCAGCGCTGGCCAAAACCGGGTGCCGGTTTGCGCAGCAATCGCCATTGTTGATGTACAGTTCGGGCTGCGTTGAACGGTGTCCGCCCACATCGGGTCGAGGGCGGCTCCAAGCACCAATCCTTGCCCATGCCCACACGAATTCTCATTGTTCGCACGTCCTCTTTGGGCGACCTCGTCCACATGCTGCCGGCGATCACGGATATCGCCCGGCATGTGCCAGACGCACAGATCGACTGGGTCGTCGAAGAGGCGTTTGCCGAGATCCCCTCGTGGCATCCCGCCGTCAATGAAATCATCAAGGTCGCGCATCGCCGCTGGCGCAAGTCCTGGTGGTCCGCGCAGGTGCGGGCCGAGCGCCGCGCGTTGCGCGAGCGCCTGCGCGCCGTGCGCTACGACGTCGTCCTGGACATGCAGGCCCTGCTCAAATCGGCGTGGCTGGTGCGCCAGACGCAGGGCGTCAAGCACGGCCTGGACTGGCGGTCGGCGCGCGAACCCCTGGCCTCGCTGTTCTACAACGTGCGCCATCGCGTCGAGTTCTGGCAGCCCGCCGTGATCCGCCAGCGCAAGCTGGCCGGGCTGACCTTCGGCTACCAGCACGCCGGCCTGCCGGATTTCGGATTGCAGGCGTTCGCCCGCCAGGCGACGCAGGCGCCCGAGCCGGTCCTGGAAGTGGGCAGCGGCGGCCTGAACACCACCGAACTGCCCCGGCTGCACCATCTGGACACCGACCGCGGCTACGCGGTGATCATGCCGTCGGCCAGCCGCGACGACAAACTGTGGCCCGAAGAGGACTGGCGCGCGGTGTTCCGCCGCCTGCGCGAGGCCGGCTGCATGTTGAAGCTGCTTGCCGGCAATGACCAGGAGGCCGAGCGCGCCCGCCTGCTGGTGGCCGGCATGGACGGCGCCGAGGTCATGCCCCGCATGGATCTGTCCGCGGTGGCCAAGCTGCTGGCCGGCGCGCGCCTCATGGTGGGGCTGGACAGCGGCCTGACGCACCTTTCCGCCGCGCTGGGCCGCCCGACCATCGGCATCTACCGCGCCTCCACGCCCGTGCGCACCCCTCTGGTCGGGTCCAACTACACCGCCAGCCTGGGCGACCGCGGCGCCTCGCCGTCGCGCGAGGCCGTCATGGCCTCGGTCGAGCAGGCGCTGGCCGCGCAGTGACATGAACCGCGGCGTCTATACGCTCGCGCTCCGGGCCCTCGCGCCCCTGATCTGGCTGTGGATGGCCCATCGCGCCCGGCGCGCGGGCGGGCGCTGGGAAATCTTTTCTCCCGAGCGGTTCGGGCGTGTTGGGCCGTCGTCCGAGCCGTCTTCCCAGCCGTCCCAAGTTGCGTCCCTGATTCCTTCGGAAAATCCTTCCGCGTTGCCTTACGCCGCGCCTGTCTGGGTGCATGCCGTCAGCCTGGGGGAGACCCGGGCGGCGCTACCGCTTTTGAACGCGCTGCTCGAACGCGGCCTTCCGGTGTTGTTGACCCATGTGACGGCCACGGGCCGCGCGGAAGGCGAGCGCCTGTTCCAGGACGCCATCGCGCGCGGCCAATTGCGCCAGGCCTGGCTCCCGTACGATTTTCCCGGCGCGACGCGCCGCTTCATGGCGGCCCATCGTCCGCGCTGCGGCCTGCTGATGGAACGCGAGATCTGGCCCAATCTGCTGGCCGCGGCGCGCCAGGCGCGGGTGCCGATGGCGCTGGTCAGCGCCCGCTATTCCGAATCGTCCCTGCGGCAGGCGCGCAGGATGGGCGGCGTGATGCGCGAGGCGCTGGCGGGGCTGGACATCGTGCTGGCGCAGACGGCCGAGGACGCCGGCCGGCTGGCACAGGCAGGCGCGCCGGCGGCCCAGGTGACCGGTAATCTCAAGTTCGACCTCGTCCTGCCGCCCGCGCAGGTACAGGCGGGACGGGCGTGGCGCGCCCAACTGGGCCGGCGTGTCGTCGCCGTGGCCAGCACCCGCGAGGGCGAGGATGCCCCGTTCCTTGACGCGATCAAGCGCCACGCCGCCGCGCCGGACGCGCCGCTCTTCCTGCTGATTCCGCGCCATCCCCAGCGCTTTGACGAAGCGGCCCGGCTGCTGACAGACGCAAAGCTGGCGTTCGTGCGCCGCTCGGCGGGCACGGCCCCCGCGCCGCAGGCCGCCGTGCTGTTGGGCGACACGCTGGGCGAGATGGCCTTTTATTACGCCGCGTCGGACGTGGCGATCGTGGCGGGCAGCTTTGCGCCGCTGGGCGGCCAGAACCTGATCGAGGCCTGCGCGGCGGGCGTGCCCGTCATCGTCGGGCCGCACACGTTCAACTTCAAGCAGGCGGCCGAGGACGCCGTCGCGGCGGGCGCGGCGTGCCGCGCCGAGCGCGAAGGCGCGGCGGTGGACGCCGCCATGGCGTTGCTGGCCGATGAGGCGCGGCGCGAGGCCATGGGCGCGGCGGCGGCGCGATGGTTCCGCAGCCATGCCGGCGCCACGGCGCGCACGATGCAGGCGCTGGACGGGCTGTTGCGCTGAAGCGATCCCTTCAGGATTCGTCGTGGCGGCCGGGGCGGAACACCAGCCATGCCGACAGCACGTACATTGCGCCGCTGTAGGTGGCCGCCGCCGCCAGCTGCGCGAGTACCGGTCTCACGTTGTAGGCCAGCAGGATCTTCAGGATCGCCAGGTTCAATAGAAAACAGACGGCGAAGGTGTAGAAAAAGCGGACGCCCTCGCTGGCCAACCCGCCCTCGCTGCGGAACACGAACTTCTTGGAAAAGAAGAAGCTCTGAATGAACCCGACGGTGTAGCCGATGATGTTTGCCAGGACGGCCGAGACGCCCAGGGCCATCAGGACGAAGATGACGCCAAAGCCGACCAGGGTGTTCAAACCACCGCCCAGCGCAAATCTCGCCAGGCGATGCGCTTCGTTCTTCAATCTAGACATGATGCTCGGGGTTGCTCGCGCTCGAACGGTTTTGCGGCGGCATACCGAACGTCGTGCCTGCGATGACGAATTGCGGCTTGCGATTGACCTTGAGATACGCTCGGCCCAGGTATTCGCCGATCAGGCCCAGGCAAAGAGTCTGAATGCCGCCCACCATCAGAATGGTGGCAATGAGCGAGGTCCAGCCTCTGGGATAGTCCGTATGCAGGAACTCGTGGACGGTGATCACCAGGATCATGATCAGGCTGAAAACAGACATGCAGAAGCCGATACCCGTGGCCAGGCGCAGGGGCAGGATCGAAAAGCTGGTCAGCATCTTGAGCCACAGCGATAGCGACAGCCGCAGGTTGTAGTTGCCTTCCCCGTCGGCCCGCGCTTGATGTTCGATGTCCACCGAGGTGATCGACGCAGTGACGTCCAGGATGAGCCCGTCCACATACGCGTACGGCCCGTCGTAGCGGATCACTTCCTGCACCACTTCCTGGCGCAGCCCCTTGAAAGAAGACAGGTATAGTCCCTTGGGTTTGCGCAGCGCGTACGTGGCGACCATGTCGTTGAACCTGCTGCCCAGCCGTTTCCACAGCGCGTGTTGACGACCGACATACCGCGTATAACAGACGTCGTAGCCGCTGCGCAGCGCTTCGAGCAGTTTTCCGATGGACTCCGGAGGGTGCTGCAGGTCATCGTCCATCAGGATGACATAGCGACCCCTGGCGTAATGCAGGCCGGCCATCACGGCGTTGTGCTGGCCGAAATTCCTGCGCAATGTAATGCCTTTGACAAAGGGGTGGAGGCGGGCGTTGTCGGTAATGGCTTTCCAGCTGTCGTCCGGGCTGCAATCGTTGACCAGCACCAGCTCGAAACGGTTGGACAGGTGCAGCGTGTGCATGGCGTCGGCCACTTTGGCCACCAGCTTGGGCACGATGGTCTCGCTGCGATACACAGGAATGACGATCGACACTTCAAGGCCCTCGCTCTCGGATCGAGCGTCGGCGTCGAATGAGTCAGGATCTTGTCGAGTCGAGCTTGTCATTTCCGAAGTGTTGACTTCTTCCTGTGTTGCTTGTCGTTCGTTATCCAAAGTACCAAGCCGGTGAGCGCCATCAGGGTCGCGTACAGCTTGCCGAAATAAAAGTACCGGACCTCATACTGGTGGACCATGAATATGAGGTAGTAAGCCGATAGGACGGTGACATTGAGCCAGTTGAGCAACGGTGCGAAAACCGACCCCCGCCGCGCCAACGCAATACCCAAGAGGATGGCACCGATCATCGAGGCCAGGAAGTAAATGTTCGTGACGTAATCCGTCACGCTCCGCGGTGATCCCGCCTGGTCCATATCTTGCTGACTGGCGAAGAAATACTTACCGATGATTCCGAACTTCATCGCATGCCACTGGATGGGATGCGTCAGCAGCGTACGGATGAACAGCCTGGCTGCCTCGTCGACCCGTCCGCACGTGCTGGGGTCGATGCGGCATGTCAGGCCTCCGCCCCCCTCGACAATGAATCCCCCTCCCTTGCTCAGCAACTCCTCACGGGTCGTTACCGACGTGGAAAAAGACAATTGCTCGGTATAGACCCACTTGGGACTGCCCATCGTCACCTGGTGGTAGACACGCCACGGCAGCATCAGCACGTGAGCGGAAAGGACGATGACCAGCGCGACGCCCATCCAGCGCGCGCTTGCCGGCTCCTGCTTGCGACGCATCAGATGCCAGAGCCATGCTATCAGCAACCAAAACGTCAAACCGAGCACAAACAATTCGAACTGCGACCGAAAATACGCGGCGAATCCCAGGCTCATGCCCGCCAGGATGGCGAGCTTTCGGGGACGAATCGCGCCGAGCGCTTGCAGGGCATACAGCACGCCCAGAAAGAAGAAGGCGATGGAAAACGTTTCCCCGAAGATGACGCGACCGGGCTCCAGGAGGAATGAGCGCGCAACGGGCGGGACGAAGAGCGCCAGGGGCAACAGCCAGGCGAGGGGCGCTGATACCCAGTCGCGCAGCGTCCGATTGAACTGGCACAGGACCAGGGCCCACGCCGCACAGGCCAGTAACTGGATGGCATAGACGAAATGGGGGGTATCCAGCCCCATTACCTTGATCAGGCCCGCTTCGATCAGCAGGAAACCGGGCGGCCAGAAACTGATGATCCAGTTGTTGCTCGGCGCAATCCATCCCTTGTCTGCGATGTCCATGGCCCCCGTGATAAAGCTGCCCGGATCGGAAGGAACGAATTTGAGCAGGTCGCGGGCGGTAGTGTTAAAGGCGTCGATCTGTCCTGCGGGCTGGTGCACCAAGGTGGCGTAGGCGCCGAGAATCAGGAAGTAGCACAGGTACACGAGCAGGATGTGCGGAGTTTGCTCCTGGCTGGCCGGCGTGGCTTGGTTCATTTCACTCCTTGATGGCGGCCTGCTTGGCGCCCCTGCAACGCAGGCACGCGGGCCGTGGGCTCCTCGGGCGAGCGCAAGCTGGGAGAGGGCGCGTATAAGGCGCAGGAAAGCGCACCGTCACGGATCGTTCCGGGCGGGGCTTTCCAACGCAACGTACAGCAATCTTATGGGTTTTGCTTGGGCGTCAACGTGACCGCGCCAGGATTCAGTTCCTGGCTGAAGCGCCGCGGGTCCCGGCCTTCGTCGTCGGGCCTGGCGCCCAGCCAGCCCTGTCCCAGCGCATACACGCCCAGGTTCGCAAGCAGAATCAGGATCAATAGCACGCGCATGCCGGGCCTGCGTCAGGGATGAGGGGACAGCGTGGCGCGCGCGACGGCGGCCAGCCCGTCGAGCACGGGGTGGTCCAGGTAGACCGGCACCGGCGCCGCGCCGAAGGCGCCGCCCGCGTCGGCGAGCAACCGTTCGATCTCCTGGTGCACCTCGGGCCAGCCGCCGCCGGCCGCGTAGATTTGCGGGGTCTGGCCGTAGCGCTGGCGGCCGGCCAGCCATTGGCGCACCACGGCGCCGGCCTGGGCGGCGGCGATGCCGGATGCGATGGCCTCGTGCGTGTCCGTGGGGTAGGGCACGACCTGGCCGTTGGCGATGGGCAGGTTGGCCGTGCCATGGGCTAGCGAGGTGCGCATCATGGCCGGTCCCGGCAGGATCAGGCCGCCCGCGAAGACGTTGTCGGGTCCGACGGTGTCGATGGTGGTCGCGGTGCCGAAGCTGGCCAGCACGAAGGGCGGGTGGGTGCCCGGCAGGCGCGACAGCACGCCCAGCAGCGAGGCCCAGCGGTCCGCGCCCAACTGGGTGGGGTTGCGATAGCTGTTGACCAGGCCCAGCGTCGTGGCCTGTGATGGCGACCACGTCACCGCGCAGCCGCGTTTCTGCAGGATGGCCGCGATGGCATCGCCGCGCGCCGCGCCGGCCACGTTCACGCCCAGCGCGCGCCGCGGCGCTTGAGGCAAGCCCGCCAGCCAGCTGTCCAGCGCGTCCAGGTCCAGGCCGTCGAACGCGACGACCGCGGGTTCGCGCGGCATGTCCGGATTGCTGGCGTCCAGCCAACCCACTTTGAGGCGGCTGTTGCCGGAGTCGATGAGAATAATCATGCTTGGCGTCGAATCGAAATTTCACCGACCGAGATCGGTGTGGCGCCCTCGGGCGTCTGCACCAGCAGGCGGCCTTGCTCGTCCACGCCACAGGCGGTTCCGCTGAGAAGAATAGCGTCCTTGTCCAGCACGTTCACCTTGCGGCCCGCCAGCGCGTCCACCTGGTCGAAACGCTGCCGGAAGGCGCCGAAGCCTTCGCGCTCGAGCGTGCGCACCGCGTCGTGCCACGCCGTGGCGCTGGCGCAGACCAGGTCGGCGGCGGCCGCGGCGTGCGCGGACGCGGCCTGCACCTGGGTCCAATCGGCGACCTCGCGGCCCAGCGCGCGCGACAGCTCGGGGGCATCGACCAGGTTCACGCCCATGCCGATCACCACGGTGTAGCCGGCGTCGCGGCCGCCGGGATTGCGGGTGGTCTCGACCAGGATGCCCGCCAGCTTGGCGTCGTGCCATTGCACGTCGTTGGGCCATTTCATGCACAGCGCGCGCGCATCGCGGCCGGCAACGGCACGCAGGGCTTCGCACGCGGCCACGCCGGCCAGCGGCGACAGCGCCGCCAGTTGCATGGCGGGCAAGTGCACGTCGAACGCGCACGAGAACATGAGCGTGGAGCCCGAGCGGTTCTGCCAGGGACGGCCGGCGCGGCCGCGGCCGGTTTCCTGCAGGTGCGTGCCCAGCAGCCACGGCTTGCCCGGCCCGGCCCCCGACCGCGCGCGGGCCAGCAGGTCGGCGTTGGTCGATCCAGTGCTGGCGGTCCAGGCGATGTCCTGGAAGGCGGGCAGGCGGTCGCCCAGCGTCCGGGCGAGGATTTCCGGGGCGGGCAGGTCGATGGGGCGGACTTGGTCGAGCATGGCGGCGATTGTAGGGCACGCGGGCCGCGCTCGCGGCCGCGCAGCCCCTGCGTATATGATTGACGACACATTTTGCATCGATAACCGGACGACATGCCGCATTCCGCCTTGCTTGCGACCGCCGCCGCGCCTTTTCGCCACGAGGGCGGGGTTTGCCACGTCGGCGGCGACTGGAGCGTGCTGGCGCTGGCCGAGCCGGGCGAGGTCGACCGTCGGCGCGCGGCGCTGGGCCGGGCGGCCCAGGCCGGCGCGCGCTGGGACATGCACGGCATCGACCGGCTGGATACGATCGGCGCGCTGATCATCTGGCAGGCCTGGGGCGAGAAACTGCCCGAGCGCGTGCGCTGGGGCGCCGGACAGCAGGACGTCTTCAACGCCCTGGCGATGAACAAGGGCGAGGCGCTGACCGCGGCGCCCAGGCCCGAGACCTGGGCGTGGGTGCGCGCCATGGGCGGCGGGATCCTGCGGGCGGCCGAAAACGGCAAGGCCCTGCTCATCATGCTGGGCCAGTTGGTGCTCGACGTGGGCGCGATGCTGCGCCGGCCGCGGTTGGGGCCGTGGCGCGAGATCTCGGCGCAGGTGTACCGCACCGGCGCGCAGGCGCTGGGCATCACCGCGCTGGTGGGCTTTCTGATCGGCGTGGTGCTGTCCTACCTGTCTGCGCAGCAACTCCAGATGTTCGGCGCGGACCGCTTCATCGTGCGCCTGCTGGGCGTATCCATCGTGCGCGAACTGGGCCCGGTGCTGGCGGCCATCCTGGTGGCGGGCCGCTCCGGTTCGGCCATCACGGCGCAGATCGGCGTCATGCGGGTCACGCAGGAACTGGACGCCATGCTGGTCATGGGCATCTCGCACGGGCAGCGCCTGATCCTGCCGCGCGTGGTGGCGCTGGCGGTCACCATGCCCCTGCTGGTGCTGTGGACCAGCGCCATGGCGCTGCTGGGCGGCATGCTGGCCGCGCAGGCGCAGCTTGGCGTGTCCGCGCAGTGGTTCCTGCAGTCGCTGCCCGACGCCATCACCCTGACCAATTACTGGATCGGCATGCTCAAGGGCGTGACCTTCGGCATCCTGATCGCGCTCATCGCCTGCCACTTCGGCCTGCGCATCCAGCCCAACACCGAGAGCCTGGGCCGCGGCACCACCACCTCGGTGGTCACCTCGATCACCGGCGTCATCCTGCTCGACGCGGTGTACGCGGTCATCTTCAGCACGGTGGGCATCTGATGAACAGCGCCACCCAGCACCGGCTGTTCACCGAAGAAGGCGTCACCGTCGAGCCGGTCATCACCGTGCGGGGCCTGCGCACCGCCTTCGGCGACCACGTCGTGCACGACAACCTGGACCTGACCGTATTCCCCGGAGAAATCCTGGTGCTAGTTGGCGGGTCGGGCACGGGCAAGACGGTGCTGCTGCGCCAGATCATCGGGCTGGACGTGCCGGCGGCGGGCACCGTGAAGGTGCTGGGCCACACGCTGTCCGAACTGACGCCCGGCGAACGCCGCCGGCTGTCATACCGGTGGGGCATGCTGTTCCAGGCCGGCGCGCTTTTCTCCGCGCTGTCGGTATTCGACAATGTGGCCTTGCCCCTGCGGGAACTGCGCACGGTGCCCGAGGACCTGGTGCGCGACGTCGTCATGTGCCGGCTGGCGATGGTGGGCCTGTCGTCGCGCGACGCCGACAAGCGCCCGTCCGACCTGTCCGGCGGCATGGTCAAGCGCGTGGCGCTCGCGCGCGCGCTGTCGCTGGACCCGGAATTGCTGTTCCTGGACGAGCCCACGGCCGGGCTCGATCCGCTGCGATCCGACGAGTTCGTGGACCTGGTGCGCAGTCTGCACCGGCAGCTCGGCTTTACCGTCGTCATGGTGACGCACGACCTGGACACGCTGCTGGCGCTGGCCACGCGCGTCGCGGTGCTGGCGGAAAAGCGGGTGATCATTTGCGACACGGTGCCTGAAGTGCTGAAGTTCGATCACCCGTTCATTCATACGTTCTTCCTGGGCGAGCGCGGCTTGCGCGCGCTGGGGGACTTGGCACCGAAGGGAATGCAACATGGAAAACCGTAGTCATGCGCTCATGGCCGGCATCTTCACGCTGGTCCTGCTGGCCGCAGCGGTATTGACGGCCATCCTGATCGGCCGCGACCGGACGCAGTTGCAGCCATACGAGATCATCTCGGCCACGGCCGTCACCGGCCTGAATCCGCAATCGGCCGTGCGCTACCAGGGGGTGCCCGTGGGCCGGGTGCAGTCGCTCGCGCTCAATCCCAACAAGCCGGGCCAGGTGCGCATCCGCATCGGCGTGGCTCCCAACACGCCGATCACCGAATCGACGTGGGCCGAACTGGGCGTGCAGGGGGTGACCGGCATGGCCAACGTGGATCTGCGCGATGACGGCTCCTCGCTCAAGCGCCTGACCTCCACCGCCGAGAATCCGGCCGCCATTCCGCTGCGGCCCGGCTTCCTGGACCGCGTGGAGCAGCGCGGCGACAAGCTGATTTCCAACGTCGAGGTCGCCACCGAGCAATTGAAGCGCGTGCTCAGCGAACAGAACGTGCAGGCCCTTACCGCCAGCCTGCAGAACGCCACCGATATCTCGCAATCCCTGAAAGAGGCCAGCCGCACTTTGACGCCGACGCTGGCCAAGCTCGGGCCGCTCATGGAGTCGCTGGACCGCACCTCGCGCCAGGCCGACCGCGCCGCCCGCGAAATCGGCGACCTGGCGCAGCAGGCCCGCCAGTCGCTGGCGCGCCTGAATGCGCCGGACGGCCCGCTGGCTGTGGCCACGCGCAGCCTCAACGACATCGCCCTGGCCGCCGCGCGCCTGGATGGCGAGACCCTGCCGGCGATCACCGGCATGGCGACGGACGTCGGCGCGGCCGCGCGCGGCGCCGCCAATACCCTGCGCCGTGTGGACAGCACGCCGCAATCGTTCCTGTTCGGTCCCGCGCCCATGGCGCCGGGACCCGGCGAACCCGGCTTTGCCGGATTCGGGAGATAGCCGAAATGAAGATGCGCAGCGCCCTCCTTATCCTGACCCTGACCCTGGCGGGCTGCGGTATCGGCCGCGTCGACGCGCCGCCCAAGGTGTTCGACCTGGGGCTGGACGCCAGGCCCGTGCCCGCCTTGCCGGCGCGCGACCCGATTGCGCTGACGTTCCAGTCCGCGCCCGGCCTGTCCGACACCGGCATGATCTGGCGCGTGGGCGACAGCGCCGCGCCGCGGTCCTATGCGACGTATCGCTGGGCCGCGTCGCCCGCCGACCTGGTGCGCCAGCGCGTCGTCGACCGCCTGTCGCGCCAGGGCCCGGTGCTCAACGATCGCGTCACCTTGCAGACGCCGCAGTTGCAGCTATCGCTGGCGCAGTTCGAACAGGTCTTCACCGAGGACGGGCAGTCCAGCCAGGGGCGCATCCTGTTGCAGGCCGTGCTGCTGAATGGACGCGCCGTGGTGGACCAGAAGCGCATCCTGGTGACGGCGCCCGCGCCTACGCAGGACGCCGAAGGCGGCGTCGCGGCCCTGCGCGAGGCCACCGACCAGGCCTGCGACCAGCTCGCGCAATGGCTCGGCGCCACACTGGCAGCGCCGGCACAGACGGCCCGCGCGAGATGAGCGGTTAACATCGTTCCTTTTTCCGCACGCTGAGTCACGCCATGTCCGCACGCACTGAAACCCACGCTTTCGTCGGCGCCGCCGGCCGTATCGACTGCGCCATCGACTGGCCCGCCGGATCGCCGCGCGGATGGGCGCTGGTGCTGCATCCGCATCCGTTGCAGGGCGGCGCGCGCGAGAACAAGGTGGTCACGACGCTGTCGCGCGCGTGCGTGCAGCACGGGCTGGTGGCGGTGCGGCCCAACTTCCGTGGCGTGGGCCAGTCCGAAGGCGAGTTCGACAAATCCGTGGGCGAAACCCAGGACATGCTGGCCGTCGTGGCGCAGATGCGCGAACGCCATCCCGAACTGGCGCAGGCGCCTTGGGTGCTCGCGGGCTTTTCGTTCGGCACGGCCGTCGCGGCGCAGACTTACGCCGCGCTGGCCGAGCAGGGCGAGCCCGTCCTGCCGTCGGCCCTGATGCTGATGGGCCCCGCCGTCAACCGCTTTCAGTCGCACGAAGTGCAGGTCCCCGACGACACGCTCATGGTGCACGGCGAAGAGGACGAGGTGGTGCCGCTGTCCGAGGCCATGGACTGGGCGCGTCCGCGCTCGATCCCTGTCGTGGTGGTGCCGGGCGCCTCGCACTTCTTTCACGGAAAGCTGCTCGTGCTGCGCCAATTGGTGCAGGCTCGCCTGAAGGTCGCGCTGGACTGAACGGTCCGCGCGGCACGCCGCAGGTTGCATCAGGTTGCATGTTTTAGGCGCGCGGGGAACCCCGCGTGGCCGGGATGGGTCTGATCGACTGCCTATAATTGTCAGCCACTTGCCCCGCGCCGGCGGGCGTCATTCCTGGACCCACGTTGCCGATGAAGAAATTGCCTCACTCCGCTCAATCCCCCGTTGTCTTTACCCGCCGCCTCGTTTCAGGCGCCGTGTTGTCGGCGATGCTGGCGGCCTCCATGCCGGCTTGGGCGCAGCAGGCGCCCGCCGCTCCCGCCGCCGCGCCGGCTGCGACGGCCCCGGCCCCCACGCCTGCGGGCGCGATCCCTGTCGGCGACGTGTCGGCCGTCCCGGCGCCCACGATCGCGGCCAAGGCCTGGATCGTCGTCGATGTGAACAGCGGCCAGACGCTGGCCGCTTCCAATCCCGACATGAAGGTCGAGCCGGCTTCGCTCACCAAGATCATGACGGCCTACGTGGTCTTCAACGCGCTGGAAGAAAAGCGCCTGACGCTGGAACAGACGGTCCCGGTGTCCGAACACGCCTGGCGCACCGGCGGTTCGCGCATGTTCATCGAGCCGCGCAAGCCGGTCACCGTGGACGAACTGAACCAGGGCATGATCGTGCAGTCCGGCAACGATGCGTCCGTGGCGCTGGCCGAGGCCGTGGGCGGCAGCGAGTCCGCCTTCGCTGCCCTGATGAACCAGGAGGCCGAGCGCCTGGGCATGAAGAACACGCACTTCATGAACGCCACCGGCCTGCCCGACCCGCAGCACACGACGTCCGTGCGCGACCTCGCCACGATGTCCGCTCACCTGATCACCGATCACCCGGACTACTTCCACTACTACAAGCAGAAAAGCTACACGTACAACAAGATCACGCAGCCCAACCGCAACCGCCTGCTGTGGGCCGATCCCTCGGTCGACGGCATGAAGACCGGCCACACCGAATCGGCCGGCTACTGCCTGGTGTCGACGGCCGTGCGCGGCGACCGCCGCATCCTCGTGGTCGTGGTGGGCACCGACAGCGAAGCCACGCGCGCCGAAGAAAGCCTGAAGCTCCTGAACTGGAGCTTCCAGAACTTCGACACGGTCAAGCTGTTCGACAAGAGCCAACCCGGCATCGACGCCCGCGTCTGGGAAGGCACCGCCGAAAACGTCAAGCTCGGCCCGCCCAACCCCGTCTCCATCGCCGTGCCGCGCGGCAAGGCCGGCGAACTCAAGCCGGTCGCGCAGCGCACCGATCCGCTGATTGCGCCGCTGGCCAAGGGCCAGCAGGTCGGCACGCTGCAATTCACGCTGGACGGCAAGGTGCTGCGCACCGAACCGCTGGTGGTGCAGGACGCCGTCGAGCGCGCCGGCTTCTTCGGCCGCATGGTCGACACCGTCAAGCGCTGGTTCCAGTAAATCTGGCACCGCGGCCCCGGCCGCGGGTGTAAGCTAGCAGCGGGCGTTTCGTGCGCGAAACGCCCGTTTTGCATTCTTCGGGGGCGGGCCGGGCGGCTCGTCCCTGTTCCATTTCAAATTCAGGAGTGCCTCATGATTCCGGGCGTGCCGGGCGAAAGCCAGGTGTATCTCAACGGTGAATTCCTGCGCGTGGACGAGGCCAAGGTCTCCGTCCTGGACCGCGGCTTCATTTTCGGCGACGGCATCTACGAAGTCGTCCCCGTGTACCAAGGCAATGCATTCCGCATGGCCGAACACCTCGACCGTCTCGACCGCAGCCTGGCCGCCTTGCGCATCGCGCAGCCGTTCGACCGCAGCGGGTGGATCGACCTGATCCAGCAATTGCTGGACCGTTCTAACCTGGAAACCTGCATCGTGTACCTGCAGGTGACCCGCGGCGTGGCCAAGCGCGACCACCAGTTCCCGTCGCCCGCCGTGCCCCCGACGGTGTTCGGCATGATCTCGGCCTGGTCGCCGCCGGCGGCCGCGCAGCGCGCCCAGGGCCTGTCCGCGATCAGCATCCCCGACGAGCGCTGGCTGCATTGCGAAATCAAGTCCGTGTCGCTGCTGGGCAATGTGCTGGCCAAGCAGCAGGCGGTGGACGCCCACGTTGACGAAGTCCTGCAGTTCCGCGACGGCTACCTGACCGAAGGTTCCTCCACCAATATCTGGGTCGTCTCGGGCGGCAAGCTGCTGGCCCCGCCCAAGAACAACCTGATCCTCGAGGGCATCCGCTACGGGCTGATGGGCGAACTGGCCGCCGAGACCGGCATCCCGTTCGAAGCACGCCGCATCTCGCAGCAAGAGGTGGAGCAGGCCGACGAACTGATGCTGTCGTCCGCCACCAAGGAAGTGCTGGCCATCGTCTCGCTGGACGGCAAACCCGTGGGAACCGGCAAGCCCGGCCCTGTTTTTGAGCAATTGCGTGCGGGTTATGATGCCCGCATCGCCGCGCTGTAGTCCCGGCGCGGGGCGGCCCCGGGGCCGCCCGCCCGGCGCGCGCCGGCCCTTGCCGGCGCGCCGCTTGCCCCCATATAAGAACATTCAGGGGCAACTCTTTTTAGGCACATCATGCACATTCCGCCCGAAGATTCTTTGATCGAATATCCCAGCGACTTTCCCATCAAGGTCATGGGCAAGCATCATCCCGAATTCGCGCAGACGCTGACCGAGGTCGTGCTGCAGTTCGATCCGGGATTCGACGCCGCGACCGTGGAAATGCGCCCCAGCAAGGGGGGCAACTACCTGGGACTGACCTTCACCGTGCGCGCGACCTCCCGCGAGCAGCTCGACGCCCTGTATCGGGCGCTGCATGGCCACCCCATGGTGTCCATCGTCCTGTAAGGCAAGATCGCCGTGATCAAGTGGCTCGCGCGGCCGGTGGACTACCTGCCGGTCTGGCAGGACATGCAGGCCTACACCAGCCAGCGCGACGCCGACACGCCGGATGAGATCTGGCTGTGCGAGCACACGCCGGTCTATACGCTGGGCCAGGCCGGCCTGCCCCAGCATGTGCTCAACCCCGGCAACATCCCCATCGTCCATTGCGACCGAGGCGGCCAGGTGACCTACCACGGCCCAGGCCAGGTCATGGCCTATGCGCTGTTCGACCTGCGCCGCGCCGACATGTACGTCAAGGAATACGTCGCCTTGCTGGAATCCGCCGTCATCGACACGCTGGCTCGGTTCGGCGTGAGCGGCGCCTGTCGCAAGCCGGGCGCGCCCGGCGTCTACGTGCCCGACCCCGCCGGCGGCGAACTCGCCAAGATCGCGGCCCTGGGCATCAAGATCCGCAATGGCAGGGCTTATCACGGCGTGTCGCTGAACGTCGAGATGGATCTTGCGCCATTCCTCGGCATCAACCCCTGCGGCTACGAAGGGCTGCGCACCGTCGACATGGCGGCCTGTGGCGCGCGCTGCTCGCCCACCGAGGCGGGCGACGCGTTGGCCCAGAACCTGGCGCGGGCATGGCGTCGTCGAAGGAACCCGAATTGAAGACCTACACCGCGGCCGAGGTCGCCGCCACCACGCCCGAACAGCTCGCGCGCCTGCGCGAATCCGGCCCGCCCGAGGAATACGCCGCGTGGATCCGCACCGCGGCCGAATTGGGCCTGACCGAGGCCCAGACGATCTACGGGCAGATGCTGCTGGACGGCGTGGGCGTCGAACGCGAGCCCGCGGAGGGACTGGCGTGGTTCAAGCGCGCCGCCCATGCCGATCACCCCATGGCCATCAACATGGTGGGACGCTGCTACGAAAACGGATGGGGTGTGCCGGCCGACGACACCGTCGCGGCGTACTGGTTTCGCCGGGCCGCCGATGCGGGGCTCGACTGGGGCCTGTACAACTATGCCCACATGCTGCGCAGCGGGCGCGGCGGCGTCACGCAGAACCCCGCCGCGGCGCTGGCCCTGTACCAGCAGGCCGCGCAGGCGGGCCACGTGAAGTCCATCGGCGTGGTCGGCCGCTACTACGAGGCGGGCGACGTGATCCCGCAGGACATGGCGCGCGCGTTCGATTGCTACCAGCGCTGCGCCGAAGGCGGCGACTTCCGGGGCATGTTCCACCTGGGCCGCCTGCTGCTCCTGCAAGGCAAAAAGGAAGAAGCCGTCCAATGGCTCGTCCGCGTGCCCGAAACCGCCACGCCGGCCTTCCTGAAGGAAGCCAACGGCATGCTGCAGGACTGCGGCTTTCCGGCGCTGTATGAGATCTGAGATGTAGGCGTGAGTCGACAGGTGCCCGGCGCCACCAGACCTGTCGCGCAGGTCCGGGCGGATATTTGCACCTGCTTGTTCACGCGAGTATCAATTAATAGTTGTTGCCGTAAATTTTGATGGGAATGAGTGTATGAAGGGTCCTGTCCGTGGGAAATCCATATCGTTTCGCTATGCGACGCCAGATGATGCCGCTTTCGTATTCGGCCTCAGAACGGATTCGAGTCGAAATAAGTTTGTTTCCACGGTAACGGGAGAGGTCGAGGATCAGCGTCGCTGGCTGGAAAGCTACAAGCTTCGGGAGCAGCGAGATGAAGAGCACTATTTTATTGTCGAACAAAATGGAGAGCAGGTCGGGACAGTGCGCATCTATGATTTGCGACCGACTTCGTTTTGTTGGGGAAGCTGGATGATGAAGCCGGGGGTTTCGGGCACAACGGCTTTGGAGTCCGCAATTCTTTTATACGAGTTTGCTTTTTTCGAATTGGGTTTTTCTCATTCGCACTTTGATGTGAGGATAGAGAATGAGCGAGTCGTTGCGTTTCATAAACGATTCGGGGCAAAAATTGTTCGCACCACGGCGTTGGATCATTTTTTCGAATATTCAAGATCGGATTACGAAAAGATTCGACCCAAGTACGCGAAGTTCTTGGTCACGTAGTGAACTGCACTGACCTGATTTGAGCGTACGAATGCCCCGGTGTGGCTCAAGTACCGGTGTGGCTCAAGTACCGGTGTGGCTCAAGTACTTAAGCGAATCTCGAACACCACTTCCAGCATGTCGCGTTGGCCGGGCCCACGTTCGCCGTCCAGCCGGTCCAGCAGCAACTGACCCGCACGCCGGCCCAGGTCGGCGGCGTCCACGCCCAGCGTCGTCAGCCCCTGCACCCATTGCACGGCGCTGCCGTCGTCCGTGAATCCCAGCACCGCCAGGTCCTGCGGCACATGCAGGTCGCGGTTGTGCGCCTCCGACACGGCGGCGGCGGCCAGCAGGTCGGACGTGCAGAACACGGCATCGAAGATCGTATTGGTGGCCAGCAGGCGCAAAAAGGCCATGCGGCCGTCGTCCATGTGCTGGACCTCGGGCTGCACGATGTCCGCGACCAGCTCCAGCCCCAGCGCGGCGGCGCCGTGGATGAAGCCCTCGCGCCGGGCGCGTTCCCACGGATTGTCGGCGCTGACGCAGGCGACCCGCGGGTGGCGCTTGTCGGCCAGGTGCCGGGCGGCCAGGCGGCCGGCCTCGGCGTTGTCGATCGCCACGGCGCTGTCCAGCGTCTGCGGGGACGCGCTCCAGGTCTCGACGACCGGAATCTCCATCGCGGTGAGCGCGGCGCGCAGCGCGGCGTCCTCCAGCGGCCCGATGACCAGGGCCGCAGCGGGGCGCAAGGCCTCCAGCAGGGGCAGCGTACCGGCGTCCTGCCAGGGCGCGGCCGCCAGGAAATAGCCGGCGGGAGCGAGCCGTTCGCCGCAGGCCTGGAGGGCGCGGGCGGCCGGGCCGGCATCCAGACGGGGGGCAATCACGGCGACGGGGGCGGGCGAGGGCAGGGCGGGCATGGAAAAGTCGGGAAATACGCCAGGCCAGACGATAACCCAGGCCCGCGGGCTGCCGGGGGGGCAATCGGGCGGACGATCGGGCGGCGGATCGGGCCGCGAAGGGTAAAATGCCCTTTTTCTCCCAGACCCGGCCGTCCTGCGGGCCGGTCATGAAGGTGTCCCATGTCTACGCTCGCCGAGTCTCCTGTGCCCTCGAACGAATCCGCCGCCGCGCCCGCGGACGCGGTCTACGATCCGACGCAAAAGCAGAAATCGCAGGCCAAGACGGCGCGCATCCCCATCAAGATCATTCCGGCCGAACGCCTGAAGAAGCCCGAATGGATCCGCGTGAAGGCCGCCGCGCCCGGTTCGCGCTTCTACGACATCAAGCGCATCCTGCGCGAGCACAACCTGCACACGGTCTGTGAAGAGGCGTCCTGCCCGAACATCGGCGAATGCTTCGGCAAGGGCACGGCCACCTTCATGATCATGGGCGACAAGTGCACCCGCCGCTGCCCGTTCTGTGACGTGGGCCACGGCCGGCCCGACCCCCTGGACACCAAAGAACCCGAGAACCTGGCGCGCACCATCGCCGCCATGAAGCTGTCGTACGTGGTGATCACCTCGGTCGACCGTGACGACCTGCGCGATGGCGGCGCCGGCCACTTCGTGGATTGCATCACCCATATCCGCGAGCTGTCGCCCACCACCCGCATCGAGGTGCTGGTGCCCGACTTCCGCGGCCGGCTGGACCGCGCGCTGACCATCCTGAACGCCGGCCCGCCCGACGTCATGAACCACAACCTGGAAACCGTGCCGCGCCTGTACAAGCAGGCGCGCCCGGGTTCGGACTACATGCACTCGTTGAAGCTGCTGGCCGAGTTCAAGAAGCTGCATCCGGAAGTGCCCACCAAGTCCGGCCTCATGCTGGGCCTGGGCGAGACCGACGAAGAAATCCTGCAGGTGATGCGCGACATGCGCGAGCACAACGTCGACATGATCACCATCGGCCAGTACCTGCAGCCGTCGGAGCATCATTTGCCGGTGCTGCGCTACGTGCACCCGGACACGTTCGCGATGTTCGAACGCGAGGCGTATGCCATGGGGTTCTCGCATGCGGCGGTGGGCGCGATGGTGCGGTCTTCGTACCATGCGGATGAACAGGCGCATGCGGCTGGGGTGAATTGATCCCACGCAGGACAGCCTGGCTGGCAGGGGTTTCGCACCCTTGCCCATGAACGCGCCGGAACCCGAGTTCCGGCGTGTCGTTTGGCGCGCGTGCGGACGCCGCCGCGCAACATGAACCTACCAACGAGGCGCGACCCAGAGTGGATATGCAAAGTCCGGTTCCCCAGATAGCCGTTGTCATACCGAGCTACAAGGTGTGCGCGCACATTCTGGGCGTCATCGACAGCATCGGGCCCGAAGTCGGACGCATCTATGTGGTCGACGACTGCTGCCCGGAAGGCTCCGGCGACTTCGTGGCGCAGCATTGCACCGACCCGCGCGTCAAGGTGGTCCGCAACGAGGTCAACCGGGGCGTGGGCGGGGCCGTGATGCGGGGTTATCGCGCGGCCCTGGAGGAAGGCGTGGAGGTCATCGTCAAGATCGACGGCGACGGCCAGATGGATCCCGCGCTGATCTCCGAGTTCGTCCTGCCCATCCAGGCCGGCGAGGCCGATTACACCAAGGGCAACCGGTTCTTTGACCTGGAGAAGATCCGCGACATGCCCAGGATCCGCTCCTTCGGCAACGCCGCGCTCTCCTTCATGACCAAGGTGTCTTCGGGCTATTGGGATGTGTTCGATCCCACCAATGGCTACACCGCCATTCACCGGGACGTGGCCAAGCACCTGCCCTTCGACAAGATCAGCAACCGTTATTTTTTCGAGACGGACATGCTGTTCCGCCTGAACATCCTGCGCGCCGTGGTGGTCGACATCCCCATGGACGCCAAGTACGGCGACGAAGTCAGCAACCTGAAGATCTCGAAGATCATCGGCGAGTTCGCCGCCAAGCACGTGCGCAATTTCTGGAAGCGCGTGTTCTACAACTACTACCTGCGCGACATGTCGCTGGCCTCGCTGGAACTGCCGCTGGGCGTGGCCATGCTGGCCTGGGGCCTGGGCTATGGCCTGGTGCAGTGGAGCTCGTCGGCGCATGCCGGCGTGGCTACCCCGGCCGGCACGGTCATGCTGGCGGCCCTGCCCATCATCCTGGGCGTGCAGTTCATTCTTGCGTTCATCGGGTACGACATTGCGTCCGTGCCCAAGCGGCCTTTTCACCGGCGCGTGAGGAGCCTGATGAAGAAAAACAGAAAACCGGTGGATGTCCAATGACTTACCTCGTCGCCATCATCTGCGTGATCGGCATTGCCGTCGGGCAGATTCTTTTCAAGCTCAGCGCGCAGTCGCTGCACAGGACAGGCAGCTTCTTCGACCTGGGCACGCTCACCTTGCTGTTCTCCGCTTTCGCGCTGTATGGCCTGACCACGATCGCGTGGGTCTGGGTCTTGCAGAAGGCGGAACTGGGCCGGGTGTACCCGCTGATGGCGATGGCGTTCGTGCTGGTGCCCATCGGTAGCTACTATTTCCTGGGCGAACGCTTCAATCCGCAATATTTCGTCGGCGTCGCGTTGATCGCCGCGGGCATCGTGATCGCGGTCCGCTCCTGATCATGGGAATGGACCGAACCGATGTGACCCTGATCCAGGATCTGCACGCAGGGCGCTGCAGCCGGCGGTGGCTGGTCGCCCTGTTCGTGCTGGTGTGCATCACGATGGCCAAGCTCATCCCGTCGATGCAGTCGCCGGACGAGTTCGATCACGTCAAGCGGGCCTACCTGCTGGGCAAGGGCGTCTTCACGCTGCAGAGCTTCGAAGAGCAGGGATCGGGCGGCCTGGTCGACACTGGCCTGATGACGTATTTCAAGGCCTACGGTGTGCTCCCCTACCGGCCGCACCGCAAGCTGTCGCTGGAAGAGAACTATGCCGCCGAGGCCGCCCGCTGGACCGGGCAGCGCGAATTCAGCGCCGCGCCGGGAACCGGCTATTACCTGCCAGTCATCTACGTGCCGCAGGCGCTGGGGCTGGCCATCGGCGAGGCCGCCGGCCTGACCATCGGCAATTCCTACGACCTTGCCGTGCTGCTCACCATCCTGAGCTGCGCGGCGCTGCTGTGGGCCGCGTTCGCCATCTATCCAGCGAACCCCGCGGTCCTGGCGCTGCTCATCCTGCCGATGAGCCTTTTCCAGTTTGCCTCGGCCACCATCGACGGCCTGTCGATGGCGCTGACGGTGCTGGCGGTGTCTCTGTTCCTGCGCATCGCCCACGATCGCCGCGCCGCGGCCGCGTGGCTGACGCCGGTCCTGGCGCTGGTGCTGGTCGTCCTGATCGGCAGCCGCATCCATATGCTGCCGGCCCTGCTGTTGCTCGGCATGGCCTGCTTCCAGGTGCGCCGCAGGTCCGCCTACGTCCTGTTCGCACTGTCGATCGTCATCATCGCGGCCTGGCTGCTCCACGCCATCGGCAGCACCGTCGACAAGCGCGTGCTGGTGGGGGCGAGCACGTCCGAGGTCGCCCTGTACTACCTGAAGCATCCCTTTGCCTTCCTGCGCGTGCTGCACGCGACGCTGGACCGGCCGGATCTCATGGGCTTCTACATGTCGTCCTTCGTCGGGGTGCTCGGCTGGCTGGACGCGAGCTTCAGGCCGGAGGTGTACCGGCTGGCGTTGGCGGCGCTGGTCGTCATCGGCGTGCTGTCGCTGTCGCTGCGGCGGCTGCGGACGGAATGGCCGCCGCGCGCCATGCTGCTGTTCTGCGCCGTGGCCTCCGTGCTCATGACCTTTTTTGCGCTGCTGGTGACGTGGAACAAGCATCCGGCTGACGTGATCCTGGGCGTGCAGGGGCGGTATTTCACGCTGCCGATGATCCTGCTGGCCTACGCCATCGCGGCGGGCAAGGGCGCCTTTGAAGGCGTGGCGAGGAAGGGCGCGGCCGTCGTGCTGGCCGCCCTGGCGTACCTGTCCGTCACGGCGACGGTCTCGCTGATGCTGGGCCGCTACTATCAGTCCTTCGCGCCCATCGAGTCGGCGTCGGTGTCCGTCAGCCCCACGCCGCCGCTTTCGCCGGACAATCCGATCACGGTCGCCATGAGCCCGCGCTACCTTGCGCACCAGCGCGAGATCACCCGCCTGGGCATCAACTTCGGCACCCACATGCGCACCAACAGCGGCGCCGCGGAACTCCAGTTGTCCACGCCCGACGGCGCGACCGTCCGGGTGCCCATCGACCTGCCGGCGCTCAAGGACAATGAATACGCATTGCTCGACGTGCCCAAGGGCAGCTATGTGGCCGGCAAGATCGTCTCGGTGACGGGCGGCGGCGTTAGCGCCTGGCAGGCCACGCCCACCACGGGCGGCGCGTCGTCGACCTGCATGGTGTATCTGTACGCCGACGGGACGTCGCAGTTCACGGAAGGCTGCCCGGTTCCCAATTTGCGGTAAGGTCAGGCGGATTCGTAGACCGACAGGTCGTCTTGCGAATCCACTTCGCCCCAGGTTCCGGTGTAGGCGACGGCGTGAACGGGCAGGGCGCCCGTCGCGATCAATCGCTGCAG
Organism: Achromobacter sp. MFA1 R4; assembly: GCF_900156745.1. Classification (NCBI taxonomy): domain Bacteria; kingdom Pseudomonadati; phylum Pseudomonadota; class Betaproteobacteria; order Burkholderiales; family Alcaligenaceae; genus Achromobacter; species Achromobacter sp. MFA1 R4. Next base: position 2,263,716 of record NZ_LT707065.1, read on the forward strand.
CGCGCCCGTCATGTGCATGCGGTCGCGCTCCTCGGCGGGCAGCGTGGCCCGCATGGCCTGCATCGCACGCCATCCTTGCGGGGTGAAGCGCAGCAGCCCCATGTACTGGCCCTGCACCTCGTCCACGGTGCGCGGCTTTTGGCCGATCTCCAGCAAGGTGCCGTCCGGCGCCATCCGGAAGGTTTCCGCGTCCACGAGCGGGTCGCCGAAGCGGGCGCGCCAGATCGCCAGCCAGTTCGGATCGTAGGTCAGCGCCAGGGCGTGCCCGCAGGCGGCCAGCGCGCGCACCGCGGCGGCGTCGTAGAAAATGTCCGAATAGCTGACGATGCAGGGACCTTGCTCCAACCACTGCGCCGCGCACGCCAGCGACGACACCATGTTGGTGCGGCTCCAGTCGGGGTTGTGGAATTCATGCAGGCCCCGGTCCGCCAGCGATTCGCGGCGGTAGCCGGTGACGATGGCGATCTCGTCGATGCCTGCCTGCCGTAGCGCGTCGAGCTGCCGGTCCAGCAGCGTCCGGCCTTTGACCGTCACCAGGCATTTGGGCTGGGCGTCGGTCATGCCGCCCATGCGGCTCCCGCGGCCTGCGGCGAGGATGATGGCTTTCATTCGAACAATCTCCGCAATCTGAGCGCGTCTGCAGGGTCCATGGACGCTTCCCTTTCCGGGTGCCACATCCAGCCCTCCCATTTCAATGCTTCATGTGCGATCGCTTCCAGCGCGCCATCGGGCGAATGCGCCAGCGCGCGGAACGCGTCGGGACAGGCGGCCGGCGCCCAGCCGTGGAAGCTGTTCACCTCGCCGCTGCGTTCACCGGTCAGCAGATGGCGGGTGCGCACGTGGCCCTGAACGGGAACGAGGGCCACGCCGGCGCGCTGGCTCATGAGCTGCATGCCGCGGCAGACGCCCAGCACCGGCGCGCCGGTGCGCTGCGCCCAGTCCAGCAGCGCAAGTTCAGTCTCGTCCCGCAGCGCATGAACGCCGGGATCGTCTCCGCCAGTGAGGATCAACGCATTCAGGCCCCATAGCCGGCAATAAGCATCCACGCCGGCCGCGCCCAGGTTCGGCACCGGCAGCCAGGCGATGCCGGGCAGGGCCCTCGCCAGGAAAGCCGGCCATTGCTGGGACAGGGCGTCGCGCGGTTCGTGATAGCCGTCCGCCTGGACGATCCGCATGCTGACGCCGATGCGGCGGTCATTTTTCATGCAGGGTCCTCAGGCTCTTCTGGCCGCAGTCGAGTTCGGCCGTGCCGGCCGCCACGATGCGCGAGTACAGCTGGTCTCCGCAGCCTATGGCCGCCGGCAGGCCGAATTCGGCGCAGCGGATCGCCATGTGCGAGTTGGCCCCGCCAAAGCGGGTGATCAGCGCGGCCGGCCGCTGGGTGAAGATCCAATCGAATCCGGGATCGGCGTTTTCGATGCACACGATCTTGCCCTCGATGTCGGCCTGCGCGGACATGCGGGCAGTCAGCTCCACGATGGCGCCGGACACGCTGCCTGTCCCGACGAAGTTGGGCACGCTGCGGTTCAGGGTAGCGACATAGATGTCGTCCACGCTGGAAATGATGTGGGCGAGCTTGAACGCGTGCGCGGCTTCCATCTGGATGCGCGCGTTGGCGACCTGCGCCAGGTAGTGCCGATCCACATAGTCCATGGGAGGCTGGATCAGGCTGGCATGGATGGACGCCCAGTCCAGGTACGCCAGATCGTCGCGCGACAGGCCCATTTCCCCGCCCCACACGACCAGTTGCGACAGCGCATCCGACAGGGTGCGGGTGAAGGTGAACTTGACCCCTTCGCGCGCCGCGATCGCGGTGCGCGCATAGGCCAGCAGTTGGTCGGCGTCCACGACGTCCAACCCGCTTTCGCGCAGCAGGGCGTTGAGCGCCCCGCGCTCGTGTTCGGTTGGCTCGAAGGTGTGCTCCACCGGATCGGGCAGCACGGGGGCTTCGTTCTGGAACAGGTCGTCGCGTTCGTCATAGCGCAGCGACGTGATCTCGTAGGTGCCCGGACGGAGATGGCCGTAGCGGGCCAGAAACGCGTCGCGCGAAGACACGCCGCGGCACACCGCTGCGTACTCGCCCACGATGCTCGCCGTGACCGTGCGGATGGTGCGCTTGAAATCATTCAACCTGGCCTGGGTCAGGGCGCCCCGCCTGACCGCGGAGCGCAGCAGGTTCTCCGCGATGAATGCGTGCCGCGCGGCCACGGCGAACGGCCGCACCCCCAGGCGCCGGCACTGCGCGAGCAGGTGGCTGGCGCTGGCCAGCGCCTGCGTGCCGGAATCCGTCGGATGGGTCAATTGTTCCAGGCGTGCGGCGGCCTCGAGCGCGCGCGTCAACGTGGAATCGGGACCGGGCTCGATGGCGCGCCGCGTGAGTTTTCGCAGCGCCTCGCGGTATCCCTCGAATTCGGCGGCGTCCAGCAGGTCCGGATACCGCTGCGCAAAATCCTCTTCGAAGCAGAAATCCAGGCAGGTGGGCACCACATCGAATTCGACCTTGTCATGGAATTCGGGATGCGCTGCCAGGCGGCGCAGCCATGCGGTGACCAGCTTGCCGCCGACCGCATCGCTCACGCCCTCGGGCAGAAAGGAGTTGAAACTGAGCCGCACGTCGATGTATGGATGGCCGTTGATCAGCACCATCAGCTCGGCGTCCGCGAGCGGCCGGTAGCCCATCTCCGCCCTGGCTTCGTGCCACGTCGAGCGGGTGATCATCTCGCGATACAGCGAAGCGGCCAGGGGCTTGGGCGTCGTGCCGATCAATTCGGCGGGATTCCAGTCCGGCATGATCGCCAGCACGGTGCCCTCGCCCACCACGCCGGGACGCGCCAGCGAGCAGTGGCGGACGTAATCCTCGACGAAAGCCAGTTGCCGGGCCACGCGGCGCTCGGTCACGGGATGCCATTGCGCCGCCATCGCCATGCGCCGCACCTGGAAAAGATGCAGCTTGCCGGCCCGGTCCAGCCCGAATTCAATGTCCAGCGCGCTGCAGCCGAACAGCGCTTCAAGCTCCCGGGCCAGCGCGATGAAGCGGGCCACGCGGGGCGAACGCAGGTACTCGGGGGCGGCGTGCCGGTAGACAAACAGGCCTTTGTTGATGGCGCTGCCGCCGGTAACCGTGTCCGTGCGGCCGCTCTCGTCGTCGAAATCGATGCAGTAGTAGGGCGTGCCGTGAACCATGTCGTAGGTCATGATCACGCCATTGACCGCGATGTCGCGGATCATCGGCTGGACCAGCACCTGGTCTCGCGGGTTGTTGGTCATCGACCGCGCCACCCGGTCGACCGCGTCTGCGATGATGTCGCGCGAGCTCCCGTCCACGTCCAGCAGGCTGAGGAACGCGCCGGCCATGGAGGCGCGCGCGCCGTCCTCGATCAGGGCACTGCTGCGTACGACGAGCGGCACGCCGGAAAACTGCGCCATGATGCGCGTGAGCATCGCCTCCCGGTCGGTGCTCCACTGCCGCAGCGAGAAGTACAGAAAGTCCGGCACGCTCGCGTGCTGCAGCCTGGCCTGCAATGTCTGCAGCGTCTCCGCCTTGGTGCCGAAGTCGAAGATGCGACCGGCTGGGGCAGTTGAGAGGGGATGTTCAGGCATCGCCGTGTCCCGTGGAGGGTGACAAGGAAAGCAGCGCCAGGTGCTTGAGCACCGGATGCACCACGAAATAGGGGCTGGTGCCGGGCGCGGCGTCCTGGCGTTCGCCGTCCAGCACGCCCGTGGCGGCATAGTCCTTCAGTACGCGAGCGAGCAGATCCGCGCGAATGGCGGCATCGTAGACGCTGTCCACGTCGATGCCGGCCGGGGGCGGGGGATAGTGCCGGCGCGCCACGACCGGCCCGGTATCGATATGTTTGTCCAACAGCAGCGCGGACACCGCGGGCGGCTGCCTTTCGAGCAGCGCGTAGTAGACGGTTGTACTGCCGCGGTACTCGGGCAGCCAACCGGAATGCATGTGCAGGAACTTCGGCCCCAGCTTCAGGATGGGGTCGGCGACGATCTGTCCGCCATAGCCCGAATAGATCACGATTTCGGCGCCCGAGCGGCGGATGGCCTCGGCGGTCATGGGATCGTTGACGTCCCGGACGCCGGCCTCGGCGGTGCGCAGCCCGGCGCGCGCGCAGGTCTGCGCCAGGGTTTCGTTCAGGTCTGGCAACAACAGGCCAGGCACGGGCGGGGGCGCCGGGTGAGTCCGCGCGGGGGGCGCATTCTCCGGCGGCGCCAGCAGGATGACTTCGCCAGGCAGCAGGTCGAACGCCGCCAGGGTCTGGAGATAGGCTTGGGATCTCGCCGTCCGGGCCGCGAGCAGGACCACTTTATCTAGGATCATGTGCCGCTCGCTCCCAAGGTTGCGCCCAACGCGTCGACATGCGCGCGTTCTTGCCGGACGAGCGCGCGCAGGCGCCCCATCTGCGGTCCGTCCAGGACCGGCAGGTACGCGGACAGCGTATCCAGGCATTTGAGCAGGCCATTCAGGTATTGCAGCACGCCGGTGGCGGTGTAGGCCGCGTCCAGCGTCTCGGCAAGCACCAGATACAGGCCCAGTTCGCGGAAATCCTCGGGATCGGCGGGCCGCCAGTTTTCGTTGTACTCGCCATGCACGCGCTTGGTGACCTCGAAGCGCTGCAGAAGGCGGTTCAGGTCGGCGAGCGCCGCGCTTCGCTCATCGCCACCCGCCAGGCTGGCCTGGATGCGGCGCAACAGGCGCGCGGTGGGACTGGCCGGCGGTTCGGCGCGTGGCGCGGCATCCGGGGTGGGGGCGGCCAGGACCCGCTCGCGCGCTTCGCGCCAGGCGTCCAGGAAGGCCGTGCCGTGGTAGGCCGTGTACGAGTACGTATTGCGGGCGTCCAGCAGCGGGCCGGCGGCGTAGGGATAGATATCGGCGTGATCGCTATTCATGGAGGCCAGCCTGTTCCAGGACGCTGCGGGCCAGCGCGGAGATGTCTGGGCATTCGCCGGAAGACGGGATGATCATGTCCGCCGTATCGGGGCGCGGAAAGGGAATGTCCACGCCCACGACATTGCGCTGCGTCCCGGCGCGCGCCGCGCGATAAAGGCCCTTGGTGTCGCGTCTGGCCAGCGCGTCCATGTCGGCGTCCATGAACACCTCGAAATAGCGGCTGAAGCGCTGCCGGTTGGCTTTTCGCATCTCCGGAAAGATGGACAGGATGCAGCACACGACGTTGATGCCCTGGGCATCCAGCATCTTGCACAGGGCGGCGATGCGCTCGGCATTGATGCGGCGGCCTTCGACCGTGTAGGCGGATTCGGAACGGTCATGCGCGAACACCTCGCGCAGCTCGTCGCCATCGAGCAGCACGGTGTTGCTCGCGGTCAGCCGCCATTGGCGCGCCACTTCCCTGCCCAGGGTCGTCTTGCCCGAACCAGACAGTCCCACCAGCCAGATCACCATGTCAGAAGTTCTCCTTGCCGGGCGCCGGCTCGTCCGCATGGGGGACGAGCCTGTGCAGGTTGGTCAGCGCCTGCGCCGCGACTTGAGCCGAAAAGCCGAAATGCGGGGCGAAGTACAGGCTGCGCAGGCGGCGCCGCGCGGGCGCCTGCACCTGCCATGTGGTGTCGTCGTCCAGCAGCCGCGCGATGGCGTGCGCATCGGGCTCCACGCTGACCAGCTCCCGGCGTATCGCGATATCGGGTGAATCGTCGCCGGTGAGCGCATCGTCCGCGGCGCCCGGCACATTCAGCAGCACCATGCGCTTGTCGGTGTAGATGCCCGCCATGGGCGGGCCGCCATAGTCGAACAGCATGTAGTCCGCCACCTGGTAGAGAGGCAGATTGTCGGAGGCATCGGCGATGACCTGGGTGAACGGCAGCCGTTTCAGCGCGGCCGCCTTGTCGGGGTCGGCCAGCGGGGTGAGCGGATGCATTTTCACCAGGACGTTGTAGCGCGACGTGAGTGCGGCGATTTCCTCGTCGAAATGGCCCAGCGACGAAATCGCGCCCTGCGTGGGCAGCCACACGACGGTCTTTTTCGACGGGTCGCAGCCCAGCGCCTTGGCAAGGCGCTCCGGGTCCGCCGGCTCGTTGAAGTATCGGTCGAATCGCGGGTAGCCCATCTGCACGATGACGGCGTCGCTGGCGTGCGAGAAGTTCGCGGCGTGATAGGGACCGAAGCACAGGATCACGTCATACAGCGAGTTCCAGGCGGACAGGTTCCAGCCGGACTTGCCAGCGGCGTACATGAACCGGATATTGATCTGCGCCAGGCGCTGGATCAGGGGCTCGCCATGGTCGGACACGGGATGGTTGGAGACGAGATAGCGGTAGCTGCGCCCGGATGAGAGCACCGCCTCGGAGGTGACGACGTCGCACTTCCAGCGGGTGAAATCCGACACTGACGCGGCCGCGACCGAGCCATGCAGGACGACGGCGAAACTGTCCGGGGGGAGCTGGTCCCACACGCATCCGTAGTGGTTGATGAGCTCTTTGGAATGCACCAGGAACGCAATCTTCTCCACCACCTCGGTCTGCTTGCGCGGTGCGCCCGGCGCGCGCGGCGCGTGCGAGCGGAACAGCGCCGCGTTGCGCGCGAAGAGCGCCATGGTGTCGTGGTGGACACGCTCGGCCAGCGCGGCGGATTCGGATCCCAATCGGCGCGACAGGCCGTCGAGCTGCGCCGACAATGCGCCGCATTGGCTGGACAGATCAGCGACCTGGCCGGCAAGACCGGCTTGTCCCGACTGCAGCACGGCGATATCCCTTACGGCGGCCTCGGCGGGCGCGGACACCGTGTCGATGCGCGCTTCATACGCTTGCAGGCGTTCAGCAAGCCCATCCAGTTGCTGGTTCAGGGTATCGAACCTGGCATGGGCCTGGTTGACGCCGAGGATCTTGTTGCGGATGTTGCGAAGGAAGGACGTAAGTCGCATGACACAGGTATTGGCGGTAACGTCCGGGGACGATGGATTCAGGGTACGCGAGCCGGAGCAATTGCCTAGCCCTCGCGGCTGCCCGCGGCGTACAGGAAACGGAAATAATCGACTCCCGCTGCCGCGGCTGCGGCTGCGCCGCGCTCGGGGTGGTCCAGCAGCGAGATGGCGCGTTCCATCCCCGCCAGCTTCACCTCCTCGCGCTGGTGGGCGAGCAGCAGCACGCTCAGCTCAAAATCCGACAGCGGCTGTGCGGGATCGGCCACCGGGCTCAACAGCCCGGGAAACAGCGGCCGGATCACCTCGGGCCGCGCCAGGCGCAACGCCCGCTTCAGCACCACCGGGATCTCGGCGCGCGCCGCGAAGTCGCGCCGGACGGCGGACAGGTTGCCGACGTGGCGCCGGTACTTCACGACCCGGTGATCGAACAGCCCGATGCGAAAACCCTGGCCCGTGGCGCGCAGCCAGTAGTCGTAATCCTGCAGCTGGATCAGCCCCTCATGGAAGCCGCCGAGCGCGTCGGTGACGCGGCGGTGCATCGTGGCGGACGGCGCGCAGAAGTAGTTGTCGTCGAAGAACAGGCTCACGAACACGGAATCGTGCCGGCGCGGGTCGAAGAACACGGGGTAGCCCGCGTCGTCCAACGGCTGGCCGTCGTCGTCGATCAGGTCCGGGCGCGAGAACACGATGTCCCACTCGCCCGATGACAGGATCGACACCTGATGGGCAAGGCGGTCCGGCGTGCACAGGTCGTCGCCGCCCATCAGGGCAATGATCTCGCCCTGGGCCACGCGCAGCGCCGCATTGGAGGCGGCGCTGGGTCCCCGGTTTTGCTGGCGGATGAGCAGGACGCGTTCGCCGAACCGGCTGGCGACCAGATCGGCGGTGCCGTCCGTGGAGCCGTCGTCCACGACGATGGCTTGCACGTTGGGATAGCGTTGCGACAGCACGCTGTCGATCGCCTGCACGGCAAGCTCTCCCTGGTTGTAGACAGGGATGATCACCGAGACGAGAGGGGCTTGCATGGTGAAACGCGTCAGCGCATGAACTGCTTGATGTGCGCGATGACTTCGTCCACCTGGGACAAGGGCATCTGCGGCCAGATCGGCAGCGACAGGGTCTGCGCGGCGGCCTGGTTGGCCAGCGGCAGGCTGTCGGCGGCGATTTTCAGGTCTGCGTACGCGCCTTGCTGGTGCGGGGCGATCGGGTAGTGGATGAGGCACGTGACGCCCTGCGCGGCCAAGTGGGCGGCCAGCTCGTCGCGCTTGCTCGTGCGGATCACGTACAGGTGATAAACCGGCGTGGCGCCGTCGACCGATTGGGGCGTGTGCAGGTCGGCGATGCCTTGCAGGGCGGCGGTGTAGCGCTCGGCGATGGCGCGGCGGCGTTCATTGCCATGGTCCAGCGCGGGCAGCTTGACGCGCAGGATGGCGGCCTGCAGTTCGTCCAGGCGCGAGTTCACGCCCGCCACTTCGTGCACGTACTTCTTGTTCGAGCCGTAGTTGCGCAGGCGGCGCATGTCGGCGGCCAGTTGGTCGTCGTCGGTGACGATCGCGCCGCCGTCGCCCAGGGCGCCGAGGTTCTTGCTGGGATAGAAGCTGAAGCCGGCCGCGTGGCCGAGCGAGCCGGCGCGCTTGCCCTTGTAGTAGGCGCCGTGCGCCTGGGCCGCGTCTTCCAGCACGAAGAGGTCGAACTCGCGCGCGACGGCGTTGATGGCGTCCATGTCGGCCGGCGACCCGTACAGATGCACCGGCATGATGGCCTTGGTGCGCGGGGTCACGTGGTCGCGCAGACGCTTGGCGTCGATGCCGTAAGTGGCCAGGTCGATCTCGACGGGCACCGGCGTGGCGCCGGTCATGGAGACGGCCAGCCAGCTTGCGATGAACGTCTGCGACGGGACCAGGACTTCGTCGCCGGGACCGATGCCGCGCGCGCGCAGCGCCAGCGCCAGGGCGTCCAGGCCGTTGCCGACGCCGATGCAGTGCTTGACGCCGCAATAGGCGGCGAATTCTTCTTCAAACGCCTGCAGCTCGGGGCCCATGATGATGCTGCCGCTTGCCAGCACACGCGCGAAGGCGTCTTGCAGGCCGTTGCCCAGTTCGGCGTGGCCGGCGTTGATGTCAAAAAAGGAGATCATGATGGGTTCTTCTCGGCAACGGCTTTCAGGAAATCCGCATAGTTGCGGATGTAGTCGGATTCTTCGTAATGCATGGACGCCAGCACCAGGCAGACGGCGCCGGACGAAAAATTATTGAGCTCACGCCACACCAGCGACTTCATGAGCACGCCCTGGAACGGACGATTGCACGTAATCGTGCGCTTCTCGTAGCCGTTGTCCAGCAGCAGGTCGAAACTGCCGGAGATGCCGATGACGAGCTGCTGCAGGTTGTGGTGCGCATGGCCGGCGCGCATTTCCCCGCTGGGCACGTCGTACAGGTAGTAGACGCGCTGGATATCGAACGGAATGTGCTTGTTGCCTTCGATGAAGGTCAGGTTGCCGCGCGGATCGGTAATCTTCGTGAGATCGATGAGCTGGATGGCGTCATCGAGCGACTGCGAGGGTTTGGAGTTCATGTCGTTTCTCATTTTCTATAGCATCCGTTGCTGCGTTGCTGCGTTGCTGCGTTGCCATGGGATGGGTCTAAATCTGATCCAGTATTTTCTGGACGTCAATCGAATAATCGTCGTGCACGCTGTACTTGTCGTCGCGCACAAAGGCCCGCGGGCCCAGCACGCAGGACACCCGTGCCTGCGACACGCGGCCCAGCAGTTCCCACAGGTACAGCTGGTGGCTCGGATGATCCGACGCCAGCACGATGACCTGCGCGCCCGGCTCGGCCCACACCATGTTCGTGAGCTGGGCGCCCGTGGGCGCGACGATGACATCCGCTTCGCGGAAAATCGCGATCTGCGTCGGGATGTCCAGGTTCTCCGTGCGCATGATCTCGAATCCGCGCGCCGCCAGGGCAGCCTCCAGCTCCTGCTGGTTCGTGAGCTGCCGCAAACCGCCGCTGCGACCCACGTAGATCCTGCGCCGGCGCCCGCCCGGCTGGGCCGGAAAGTGCGCCTTGCAACGTTCGACCGCGGCACGGATGCGGGGCACGTCCAGGACCGACAACCGGTTCGCCTCGCCAGCTTCGTAGGAGTCGACCACCGACGAGACGTCCGATGGGTAAAAAAGCGTACCCACCCGATACATGGTTTCCGATTCCATGGGCAGGATCGGACGGCCCGGCGTATTGGCCAGTTCCAGCAACTGCAACATATTATTGTGCAATGCGCGCTCGACCAGATACGGCACGCTGGCAGGCAGTTGCGCTTCCTCGGCCAATATCATCCGGGGCAGCGTTTCCACGACGAAGTGGAAGTAGTTGTTGGAGTACTCGTGCATGAGGTCGATGCCGGCCTCGACCCAGTTCGCGGGCTTGAGCAGGAAATCCAGCATCACCTTGCCGTCCGCATCCAGATGCGCATGGCGGTATTTGACGGCGGCGTCCTTCACGTCGCGGAACGCGGCCATTTCATCGTGCCGGATGTGTCCGCGCGAGGCGAGGTACCGCGTGCCGCCCAGCGCCAGGGCGTTTTCCACCTTGGCGACATAGGGCAGTCCCGGGTAGGGCGCGAGCGGGGTGGTTACGCCCTGCACGCTGCGTTCGGCGGCCTGGAACACGCGCTGCCCGCCTTCGGGCGTGGCAACGAGCGCCTCGACGCTGGCCAGCGGCAGTTCCAGCGTGCTGGCGACGCTTTCCTGCGAGACCACGGGCGCGGCAAGCAGGCGCGCCAGGGCTTGCTCGTCCGCGAAATCGTAGGGGCCGCGCACGGCGGTGCGTTCCTCGCGGGCGCCGGCAAGCACATAATGCGTGAAGGGCGTACCCGGCCATTTGGCCACGTCCGGATTGCGCATCAGATACCACTTCGGGTCGAATCCCGGCCCCGGGCGATAGCCCGCGGCTTCGCCGATCTGCACGAAGTGGGTGAGCGGATCGCGCGGATAGTCCGCGACTTCCGGATAGGTCTTCAGATACCAGACCGTATCGAAATAGGGGTTGGGGTTGCAGCCCTGGCGAAAACCCGTCGTCATGTAATGGCGCAGCGCCCCGCCGTCCTGGACGCGGACGATCGGGTACTTGTGCACGTACCACGGCGCGCTGAAGTAGGCGCACGGGCTGCGCCCTTCCATGGCGCCCGCGCTGACGTAATGCAGCAGCGGATTCGTGCCCGCGGCCGCCACGTCCGGGTTGTGTTCCAGATACCAGGTGGTGTGGAACAGCGGATGCGGATTCAGGCCCTGGTCGGCGCCCTCGGACAGGTAATGGGCAATCGGGTTTTCCAAGCTGGCCAGGTCAGGCCGTTGCGTGCGGTACCAGTCGGCATCGAAGAAGTCCGCGAGCGCGGGCCCCTGCGCGGCCGGCCGGCGGGACAGGCGCGCGAGCGCCCGCTTCAATAGTCTGGGTAGTGCCTTGATCATCGGGTAGCGCCAGGGGGCCGGACAGGGGTCATGGTGATGGCTTCAGGGTTCAATGGCCGAAATAGGCCTGGCTGACTTCCTGGGGCGAGCCGTCCATCTTGATGCGGCCATGCTCCAGCCACAGCACGCGGTTGCAGGTGTGCAGGATCAGGTCCTTGGAATGGCTGGCGATGACCAGGATGCGGGTGGAGGCCACCAGTTCGTTCAGGCGCTGCTCTGCGCGGGCCTTGAAGCCTTCGTCGCCGACCGACAGCCATTCGTCCATCAGCAGGATCTGGGGGCGGATGACCGTGGAGACGGAAAACGCCAGGCGCAAATGCATGCCCGCGGAATAGGTGCGAATGGGCATGTCGATGAAGTCGCCCAGTTCCGAGAACTCGATGATCTCTTCGACCTTGTCCTTGATCTCGTTGCGGTTCAGGCCCAGGAGCGCGCCGCGCAGGAAGATGTTCTCGCGGCCGGTGGATTCGGCGTCGATGCCAAAGCCGATGTCGATCAGCGATCCGATCTCGCCGTCGATCGTGGCGGTGCCGCTGGACGGGGCATACACGCCGCTCAGCACGCGCAGCAGCGTGCTCTTGCCCGCGCCGTTGTGGCCGAGCAGCCCGACGCGGTCGCCGTCGTTGAGCTGGAAGGTCAGGTTCTCCAGTGCGCGGATCACGACGCGGCCGGATTGGTCGGCGCTGATCTGGCCGCCGGTGGCGACCTGGAACAGGCGTTTCTTCAGCGAGCGCGCACTGGCGTTATAGATGGGAAAGTCGACGCAAACCTGGTCGAATTTGATGGATGCCATGGTAGCCAGAATCTGTGGAGTGAATGCTTAGAGCCAGTAGGCGATGCGGCGGCGATAGCGGCCGTACAGGGCCAGCGTGACCAGCCAGCCGACGGCGGCGAAACCCAGGGAAGCCAGCCAGTTCACGGCCTCGGGCGCATAGCCCAGCAAGGGATCGCGGACGATCTCGAGCAGGTGATAGAAGGGGTTGAGCGTCAGCATGTACGTGCCGGCGCGCTCGGGCAGCAGGCTGGGCAGCCACATGATCGGGGTCAGGTAGAAGATGACCTGCATCGCGCTGGCGATGATCTGGGGAATGTCGCGATAGCGGGCGCAGACCACGCCGAGCAGCAGCGAAATCCAGGTCAGGTTCAACAGCAGCAGCAGAAAGCCAGGCACGGCCAGGAACGCGTCCCAGGTGACCGGCTTTTGCACGGCGAGCAGGACCAGCGGGAAGATCACGATGTTGTGCGCCAGGATGATCATGTTGCGCCACAGCAGGCGGAACACGTGCACCGCCAGCGGGATGGGAAGCTGCTTGATGACGGCGTCCGCCGCGATGAAGCTGGTGCAGCCTTCGGTGATCGCGGTGGAAATGAAACCCCACAGGATCAGGCCGATCGCCAGGAACGGCAGGAACTCGTCGATAGGGGACTTGAAGATCTGGCCGAACACGATGCCGATGGTGCCGATCATCACGCCCATGCTGATCGTGAGCCAGAAAGGACCCAGGGCCGAGCGCCGGTAGCGTTGGCGCACGTCCTGCCAGCCCAGCGTTCCGACCAGCGGGTAACGCTTGAGGGCAGTGGCGATGTCTGCGATTGCGTGGGTGATAAACATAATGGGATCAGGAACGGTAAGTAACGCGAGAGCAGGTCAAGGGGGTTGGGCGAAACACGGCGCGTGGCCGGGCGCCGCGGATCAGGACAAGAGCGGCCTGTACACGCGCGCCAGGCCCGACGGGATGTCGGCGGGGGTGTTCACCGGAATCAGCGTGTCAGGCAGGGGGTAAAGGGCGCGCACCGACACCTTGGCCCATTGGTAGCCGCTGGCTTCCACCGAATACAGAAAGGCCCGTTCCACGGCGTGCGCCAGCGTGCCGTCGATCTGGCCCGCTTCGTCGTCGAAGTCGGCGAACGACAGGTCCAGGTTGCGCAGGCCGCGCAGCGCATCGGTGCGGCACCAGAACATCGAGCCGGTGGGAAATTCCAGGAAAATGCCTTCGTGGATCTCCACGCCCATCTTGGTGAGCAGCGCGCGGCTGGAGGCGTAGTTCGCGCCCCAGCCCATGATCGGGCGCAGATAAAAGAGGTGCTGCGGAAACACCATGCCCACGCGGTCGTGCTTGAGGAGTTCGAAGATGGAGGCCACGATCTGCGGCGAGCCCAGCAGGTGCTCGTACAGGTAGTGGCGCCAGTCGGCGAGCGGCGTGCCGCCGTGCGGCGATTTTTTGGTGTGCAGGCTGAGGGCCAGGTCATAGCGGTCGTAGACATCCGCAAACCCGTACAGCTTGGGCGCGATGTCGCGGCCGCGGTTCTCGAACACGCGGACTTCGACGGAGCCTTTGTCATAGCCCGCGAAAGCGGCTTCGATGGCCTGGCGCTTTTCGTCGGAGGTCGTCGAGATGTACAGGTCGAGCTGTCCGGGGACGTTTTCAAGGTAGCCGCGCATTTCCGCGCACAGCTCCGGGTAAAACGCATGGATGATGGCGCACGCCCGGCGTCCGTCGCGCTCGGCGGGCGCGCGGAACGGCACTTCGAAGGCGTAATCCTCGTTGTCCGCGGGCCGGTTGGACGGCGCCGGCGCGGCCGGGGCGGGGGGGCGCAAGGCCTGTTTGATGCCCTGTACGCCGCCCTGGCGGAACAGCCGCAGCGCCTTGGCGGCGGCCGGCAAGAGCCCGCCTTCCGCCCGCGCCAGCTGGCGGGCGCGCCGTAGCGCTGAGAAATACTTGCTGAGAGCCATGGTCAGGGAGCGGTTCCTTCTTGTTGCTGCGCGATTGTCCACGCCCACGTGCGGCGCATGCCTTCGTCGAAAGACGTCTGCGGCTGCCAGCCCAGCTCTTCGCGGGCGAGCGAGATGTCCAGCACGCTGCGGGGAATGTCGACGGACCGGCCGGGCGAGAACTGGACCTCGGGCGACTGGGCGGACACCTGCTTGATGGCGTCCAGGATTTCGAGCAGGCTGCGGCCCTGGCCGGCGCCGATGTTGAACACCCGCGAAGCGCCCTCGTGCTCGGCGGCGCACAGCAGCGCGTCGATCACGTCGGTGACGTACACATAGTCGCGCACGGTCTGGCCGTCGCCCCAGATGTGGATCGGTTCATGCGCGGCGCATTGATGCATGAAGGCCGCGATGACGCCCTGGCCTTTCAGGGACGTCTGATAGGGCCCGAAGGGGTTTGCCACGCGCAGCACGCGGTACTGCAGGCCATGCAGGTATTCATACAGGCCCAGGTATTTCTCGATGGCGAGCTTGGAGATGCCGTAGGCCGTGACCGGATCCGTCGGGGCGGTCTCCGGGGTGGGCACCTGCCGGGGCATGCCATAGATGGTGCCGCCCGAGGATACGAAGACGATCCGCGTCACGCCGGCCTCGCGGCACGCTTCCAGCAGGCGCAGCGTGGGCGCCACGTTCGATTGCAGGTCGGCGAGCTTGTCGATGTTGGCGCTGGCCGGCGTGGTGGCGTTGACCAGGTGAAAGACGGTGTCGCAGCCCGAGATCGCCGCGGCCACGCTGGTGGGATCGGCGAAGTCGCCCGATATCCATTCAATCCCATGCAGGGCCGACGGAAAGGACTGGCGGCGGCCGAAGGCGCGCAGGGACGCGACCCGGGGCCGCAAGGCCAGGCAGAGATTGGTGCCGAGAAACCCGCCGGCGCCGAGCACCGCGCACCGCATGTTGTTCAGGTGGGGCAACGGTCTGACCTCGTGGTGGGAGACGCAGGCGCCGTGCCTGGCAGGCTGGAAAGAATGGCGCCCAGCCGACGGCCTTCAACGGCCCAGTCGGTTGCGGAGCACGTGGCAAAGCCGCCGGCCTTCAGGCGCTGGGCCTGTTCAGGGTGCCGGAGCAGATCGCAGATGGCGCCGGCCAACGCCGGCACGGTCGGCCTTTCCAGGCGGGAATTCTCGTCGGTCAGCAGCCATTCCGTGTACGGCGCGCGGTTGCTGACGACGGGCACGCCGCAAGCCATCAATTCGAGCGGCAGCAGCGACAGGTTCGAGAACGACAGCACCAGCGCCGCATCGCACTGGCAGTAGAGCTCGGGCAGATCGGCCAGGTCGACGATGCCGGGGTTTTCGTAGGGGAAGGGAATGGCGAATTCGGAGAGGTCCGCGCCCGCCAGCACGACCTGCGTGCCCGGCAGTTCGCGCACCACGTCGGCCAGCACCATGATGCCCAGTTCGAAGGAGCGCCGCGGCGTATTGGGCCGCGCGTAGAAAAACACGCGCTTGAGCTCAGGATTGCGGCGCGGCAGCGGCTTGTAGAGATCGCGGTCGTAGGAGAACCCGATCGCGTGGGTCGTCATGCCGTAGTCGCGGTTGAGCACCGAGGCCAGCCAGGTGCCGGCTGTGACGCCCGTGAAGCCGAAGCGGTAAGTCTCTTCGGCGAAGGTGCTGGACGAGCCCGAGGGGAAGAACCAGGGCTCGAAGTCCTGCACGAAGTAGCACTTGTGCCGCGTGGACTGGAAATTGCGGACGTCGTAGGCGGTGTGCCAGGCGGTCGCGAAAGTGATGTGCGCGGGCGGGGCCTTGTCGGCGCCGATGTAGACGCGCGCCTTCAGCGGGAAGAACCACGCGGCGATCTCGCGCTCGACCATGGC
Source organism: Achromobacter sp. MFA1 R4 (assembly GCF_900156745.1). NCBI lineage: Bacteria > Pseudomonadati > Pseudomonadota > Betaproteobacteria > Burkholderiales > Alcaligenaceae > Achromobacter > Achromobacter sp. MFA1 R4. The sequence goes on from NZ_LT707065.1 coordinate 2,279,663, forward strand.
CGGATCCTGTCCGGGCGCATTGGTGATGACGATCCTGCAGTCGAACCCCTGTTCTTCCAGATAGCGGACGAAACGGAAGATGTTCAGGTGTCCGCCCGAGCCGCGGCCCACCGCCGGGATGAACCAGTTGACGGTGTTGGCCGCCGCGTCGCCGTCCCGATAGGGCTTGCCGACCGGCTTTTCCAGCACGAACGAGAACTGGTTGAAGATGTCGCTTTGGCCGAGCGCGCGGCGGCGCGCCCGCTGCATGGCGTACCGGTACGTCGCCACCAGGCCGTGCTGGGCCCGGTATCGGTTTGCGCTCCTGACCAGCTTTGGGATTTTCGACAGTTTCATCGCTGCTTGGCTCCCCCTGCGGCCATGGGCAGGCCGAGCAATAGACGGCGGTCGCGGGACAGCCAGTTCCGCAACCGGACGGGCAGTCGGTCCGCGCGCGAACCGAGGTAATGGCCGAGCGCGCGGGCCAGGTTGTCGAACGGCATCCTGGCCACGGTCCTGCGGTGCGTGCGCAGCATGCCCGTGTGCTTCGCATAGCGCAGGTCATTGATCGTATGGCCGATGCAGCTCTTGAGCATGTGCAGGATGCCGGGCGACAGCACGTAGCCGAACAGGCGGTACAGGGCGTAGGACTCATCGAAGCTGCGCTGCAGCTTCTCGAATAGCGCGTAATCGTGCGAGTGGTAGACGACGCCGTCCGCGCAATAGGCCTTTTTCCAGCCGGCTTCGATGATCTGCTTGGCCCAGATCTGGTCCTCGGCAAAATCCACGTCCGGGTACGGATGCGCTTCCCACACCGAACGGCGCAGCAGCGCGTTGTTGTCGGAGAAGAAATGCAGGCGCTGCCGGTAGGTTTCGTCGCGGTCGTAGCGTTCCCGGTCGTCCAGCGCGACGACGGGCTCGGCCGAGAAGTTGTTGAAGTGGCCCACCAGGTCCCGCTGGGTGTAGGGGCTGGCGCTGGGATACGCGATGTGCCGTCCGAACACGCCCGCGATCCGCGGATCGGACTCGGCGGTCTGCACCATCGCGCGCAGCCAGTGGGCGTCGGCGGGCAGCGCGTCGTGCGTGATGACCGCCGCATATTCGCCCGTGGTGCTTGCCACGGCGAGGTTGCGCGTCTTGCCGTGGCCGAACTCGGTGGGCGGGATCTGCAGCAGCCGCACGCGCGGATCCGCGAAGTCGCGCACGAATTCCACGCTGCCATCCGTCGATCCGGAGTCCACGACCAGGACGTCGTAGTCGAACGGGGTGTCCTGGCTGCAGACGGCCGTGAGCACCTGCCTGAAGATCGGGCCGGGGTTCTTGGTCGGGATCACCACCGAGGCCTTCAGGGCGCCGGTGGCCGCGGAGGGCGCAGCGCTCTGCTCAGGCGTAGACATGCGCCTCCGTCAGGGATTGGCCCTGGCTGTCCTTGGCCGACAGCGTGGGCTCGCCGTCCAGGGGCCAGTCGATCTTGAGCGTGGGATCGTTCCAGGCGATGCAGCGCTCATGCTCGGGCGCGTAGTAGTCGGTCGTCTTGTAGAGGAACTCGGCGGTGTCGCTCAGGACCAGGAAGCCGTGGGCAAAGCCCGCCGGCACCCAGAGCTGGTGCTTGTTGTCCTCGGAGAGGATGGCGCCGACCCATTGGCCGAAGGTGGGCGACGATTTGCGGATATCCACCGCCACGTCGAACACGCTGCCCTGGACGACGCGCACGAGCTTGCCCTGCGCCTGTTCGATCTGGTAGTGCAGGCCGCGCAGGACGCCCTTCACGGAGCGCGAGTGGTTGTCCTGTACGAAATCGAGCCCCATGCCAATGGCGTCCTCGAAGGCTTTCTGGTTGTAGCTTTCGTAGAAAAAGCCACGCGCATCCCCGAACACCTTGGGTTCGATGAGTACGACGTCGGGGATGGCAAGTGGGGTGGCTTTCATCAATAGACCTTCTCGACCAGCAGTCGCTGCAGATACTTGCCGTAGCCGTTCTTGGACAGCGGCACGGCCAATGCTTCAAGTTGTTCGGCGGAGATCCATTTCCGGCGGAACGCGATCTCCTCGGGGCAGGCCACCTTCAGGCCCTGGCGGTTTTCCAGCGTGGCGATGAACTGGCTGGCTTCCAGCAGCGATTCGTGCGTGCCGGTGTCCAGCCAGGCGTAGCCGCGGCCCATGATTTCCACGGACAGCTTGCCCTGTTCGAGGTAGGCGCGGTTCACGTCGGTGATTTCGAGCTCGCCGCGGGCCGAGGGCTTGATGTTCTTGGCGATGTCCACGACCTGGCGGTCGTAGAAGTACAGGCCGGTGACGGCGTAGTTGGACTTGGGCGCCTTGGGCTTTTCCTCGAGCGACAGCACGCGTCCGTCCTGGTCGAATTCGGCGACGCCGTAGCGTTCCGGATCATGCACGTGGTAGGCGAACACGCTGGCGCCGTCGGTGCGCGCGTTGGCGTTGTCCAGCAACTGGTGGAAGTCGTGGCCGTAGTAGATGTTGTCGCCCAGCACCAGCGCCGACACGTCGTTGCCGATGAACTGTTCGCCGATGATGAAGGCCTGCGCCAGGCCGTCCGGCGAGGGCTGGACCGCGTACTGCAGGTTCAGGCCCCATTGCGCGCCGTCGCCCAGCAACTGCTGGAAGCGCGGGGTGTCCTGCGGCGTGGAGATGATCAGGATGTCCTGGATGCCCGCCAGCATCAGCGTGCTGAGCGGGTAATAGATCATCGGTTTGTCGAAAACCGGCAAGAGCTGCTTGCTGATGGCGAGCGTGGCGGGGTGCAGGCGGGTGCCGGAACCCCCGGCCAGGATGATGCCTTTGCGTTTCATTTAAGCGTTTCCAGTTTCGTCAATTGATCAATTACGCGGTCGGCGTGGACGCGCCAGTCCGGCAGTTGCAGGCCAAGCGCCTGCGACAGCGCCGTCGCGTCGAGCGTGGAATTCCGGGGCCGCCGGGCCGCCGTCGGGTAATCCGCCGTGCCGATGGCGTGAACGTCATCGGCCGTCAGCTTGAGTTGCGCGCCATTGTGCAGGGCGCGGCCGATGATGTGGCGCGCGAAGGCATGCCACGACGTGGAGCCGCTGGCGGTCAGGTGGTAGATGCCGCTGGGCAGATCGCCCTTGCGGTGCGCGGCGATGGCCAGCAGCGTCACGTCGGCGATGAGTTCGGCGCCGGTCGGCGTGCCGTGCTGGTCGGCCACGACGTTCAGGGCGTCGCGCTCGCGCGCCAGGCGCAGCATGGTTTTCAGGAAATTGCCGCCATGGGTGGAATACACCCAGCTCGTCCGAAAAACCAGGGCCGGGCAGCCGGACTTGATAATCGCGGATTCGCCGGCGAGCTTGGTGGCGCCATAAACGCTTTGGGGATTGGGCGCGTCGCTTTCGATATAGGCGTTCGATTTTTCTCCATCGAACACATAATCGGTCGAATAATGCACCAGCAGTGCGCCGGTGCTGGCGCAATAATCGGCCAGCACGCCGACCGCGTCGGCATTGACCAGGCGGGCGGTGTCCTGGTCGCTTTCGGCCTTGTCGACGGCGGTGTAGGCCGCGGCGTTGACGATGACCTGCGGCGCGGCGTCGCGCAGCACGGCTTCCAGGCTGGCGGGGCTGGCCAGGTCGCATTCATCGCGGCCGAACGCCAGCACTTCGCCCAGCGGCAGCAATGCGCGCTGCAGCTCGTGGCCTACCTGTCCATTCTTGCCTAATAGAACTATCCGCATGATGGCTATATTTTGTTGAAGACGGCTGCGGCGAGCAGGCCTAGGTTGCCCAGCATGGTCTGGCGATAGATTCCCGACGTGGCAACGCCGAAGACGCGGCCGAACAGGCCCTTTTTCCGGGCTGACGCAAAGCGATTGAACGTCTCGCGGTTCTTTTCTGTCAACTGCGCCTGCAGCGGGGAAAGCATCTGTATGTTACGGTCATTCCAGTCCCGCAAATGGCCCTGCAGCAGCATGCGGACCCGCTCCACGCGCGCGCTCATGCTGGCGTTGGCCCCGATCAGGTTGCCGCCATGCTGGCGATACAGCAGCGAAGGGCGCGGATCATAATGGATCTGGCCGCCGCAGCCGCTGATCAGCAAATATACCCACCAATCGTGCGCGACCGCCTTGGGCTGCGGGCCCGCATTGAGCAGCAACTGGCGCGCGGCGTCGTTGAACACCATGGTGTTGCCCCCGCCCACGTTCTGCGTCAAGGCGTTGGCGAAGGACGGCGGGCGCTTGAAGAGCGGCGAATAGCCGATGGGCGCGCCGGCGCCGTCCACCAGTTCGGTGCGCGTACAGTACAGGGCCGGGGTCCCCGGCGCCACGCCGGCATGCCATTGGACGGCGCGTTCCAGTTTTTCCGGATGCCAGATGTCGTCCTGGTCGGAATAGGCGTACAGGTCGGCCTGGACCTGCGGATTGCAGGTCAGCGAAAGAAAGTTCGCGACGAATCCCTTGCGGGGGCCTTCCACCACCGTGAGCTGGCCGGGCGCCCACTTGTCCGCGTAGCGCGCAAGAATGGCGCGCGTGTCGTCCTTGGACCCGTCGTCCGATGCGCACACGATCCAATCGTTGTAGGTTTGCGCTTCGAAGGAATCCAGCTGTTCAGGCAGATATTGCTGGCCCTCATAAGTGCACAAGAGAATGGCGACTTTCTGGCTCACTGGGCCACCTGTACTGATAATGATTGCAAGCCTTTGCGAGGCTGGGGCGGCGTGATGATTTCAGGGATGGAACTGCCTGAAATCCGATGCGTTGCGGGCAGGCTCCGAAACCGGATTCGGGTTGCAGCGTTGATAAGTCAAGCGCGGCAGCGCGCTTTTCCTTTTAGGGCTGCAACCCGGCCCGGCTTATATCACGAGGAATATTGGGTATCGACCCAGTTGCGGTACGAACCGCTGGTCACGTTGGCGACCCAGGCGGCATTGTCCAGATACCACTGGACCGTCTTGCGGATGCCGCTTTCAAAGGTTTCGGCCGGGCGCCAGCCCAGTTCGCGTTCCAGTTTGCCGGCGTCGATCGCGTAGCGGCGGTCGTGGCCGGGGCGGTCCTTCACGAAGGTGATCTGCTGCTTGTAGGACTGGCCGTCAGCGCGCGGGCTGAGCTCGTCGAGCAGCTCGCACAGCGTATTCACGACGTCCAGGTTGGCCTTTTCGTTCCAGCCGCCCACGTTGTAGGTTTCACCCAGCACGCCCTTGTCCAGCACGCGGCGGATGGCGCTGCAATGGTCCTTCACGTAGAGCCAGTCGCGGATCTGCTGGCCGTCGCCGTAGATGGGCAGCGGCTTGCCGGCCAGGGCATTGTGGATGACCAGCGGGATGAGCTTTTCGGGGAAGTGGTACGGCCCGTAGTTGTTCGAGCAGTTGGTCGTGAGCACCGGCAGGCCGTACGTGTGGTGATACGCGCGGACCAGGTGGTCGCTGGCGGCCTTGCTGGCGGAATAGGGGCTGTTGGGCTCGTAGGGGTTCGTTTCGCGGAAGGCCGGGTCGTCCTTGGCGAGCGAACCGTAGACCTCGTCGGTCGAGACGTGCAGGAAGCGGAAGTCCTGCTTTTCCTGCGCGGGCAATTCGGACCAGTAGGCGCGCACGGCTTCCAGCAGGTGGAAGGTGCCGACGATGTTGGTCTGGATGAATTCGCCGGGGCCGTGGATCGAGCGGTCCACGTGCGATTCCGCGGCGAAGTTCAGCACGGCGCGCGGCTTGTGCTTGGCGAGCAGCTCGGCGACGAGCTTGGTGTCGCCGATGTCGCCCACCACCAATTGGTGATTGGGATTGCCGGCCAGGGATGCCAGGTTTTCGGGGTTGCCCGCGTAGGTGAGCTTGTCGAGCGTGATAACGGGCTCGCTGCTTTCGCCGAACCAGTCCAGGACAAAATTCGAACCGATGAAGCCGGCGCCGCCGGTGACAATAATACTCATTCTTTATTGGATCCTTGAGCCGTGAGCGCGTTGCGCAAACCCGCTCGTTAACCCGTAATTATGCCGGAACTGGGCCTCGGCGAGCTTATAAATGAAACAGAGTGTCGGTAGCAGCATTTTGAATCCCGACCTGCTTGCGGCCCCCGGCTTGCAATTCCTCTCAGGGGTTACGTGGCCTTACGGGCGCTCGGGCTGGTCCAGAACGTGTCCCCGATATCCAGCGTCTTGTTCAGATGGCGCGCCAGCACGAACATCAGGTCCGACAGCCGGTTCAGGTACTGGCGCACGGGCGCATGCACGGCTTCTTCGCGCGCCAGGGCCACCACCGCGCGCTCGGCGCGCCGGGCCACCGTGCGCGCCATGTGCGCCACCGCCGCGGGGCGCGAGCCGCCGGGCAGGATGAATTCGCGCAGGGGCGGCAGCGCGGCGTTGTAGTGCGCCAGGCGCGCATCCAGGCGGGCGACCTGCTCGTCCGTGATGGCGGCATGGCCAGGAATGCACAGCTCCGCGCCCATGTCGAACAGGTCGTGCTGGATGGCGAGCAGGTCCGCCGCCACGTCGCCGGGCAGGGTCTCGGTCAGCAGCAGGCCGATGACGCTGTTGAGCTCGTCCACGTCGCCCAGCGCGGCGATGCGCGGCGCGTCCTTGGGCAGGCGCGATCCGTCCCCGAGTCCGGTGGTGCCGTCGTCGCCGGTGCGGGTGGCAATGACGGATAAGCGGTTGGCCATGGATGTCCCGATCTGGTGAGTCAATGAATTAAGAGCCAGGAACCTGGAGCCAGGAGGCTTGCGTCCGGCGGTAAGCGCCTGCGGCCGGCGCGGCGCGGTCGGCAAACAACCGTCAGGATTGTTGCGCTCTGGCCCTGGAACTGTTGCATTCGCGCAGTATCCTAGCACTGTAGAAAGTGGAAGGGGCCTGGCCTGATTCCGGCTTACCCCACAGATGGAGGTTACATATGGGTTTTAACCGCAAGTACGCAGCGCCCGTGGCCATTGCCACGGCGATGGCCGTGGTGACGCTGGCGGCGCCGTTGGCGTTCGCGCAGCAGGCGGACGCCACCGGCGAGGTGCGGCGCGTGGATGCCGCCGCGGGCAAGGTCACGATCAAGCACGGTGCCATCAAGGCGCTGGACCTGCCGGCCATGTCGCTGGTCTATCAGGCCGATCCGGCGCTGCTGGCCAATATCAAGGCGGGGGACAAGGTCCGTTTCACCGCCACCCGCAAGGACGGCAAGTATGTGGTGACGGCAATTACGAATTGACGCCGGACCCGGAAGAAAAAGCCCTGCCGCAAGCGATTGCGGCAGGGCTTTTTTGCGTCCGGGGCGGGGCCGGAGCCCCGGGCCGTCAGAGCACGTAGCGGGCCAGGTCCTGGCTGCTGGCCGCTTCGGCCAACTGCGCATTGACGTAGGCGGCGTCGATCTTCACATGCTTGTCCTGGCTGGAGGTGGCGTCGAAGGACAGTTCATCCAGCAGCTTTTCCATCACCGTGTACAGGCGGCGGGCGCCGATGTTTTCGGTGGTCTCGTTGACCTCGAAGGCCAGTTCGGCCAGGCGGCGCACGCCTTCGTCGGTGAATTCCAGGGCGACGTCTTCCGTGGCCATCAGCGCCGTGTACTGCTTGGTCAGCGAGGCGTCCGTGTCGGACAGGATGCGCACGAAGTCTTCGGCGGTGAGCGATTCGAGTTCGACGCGGATGGGGAAGCGGCCTTGCAGTTCCGGGATCAGGTCGGACGGACGCGACAGGTGGAAGGCGCCCGATGCGATGAACAGGATGTGGTCGGTGCGGACCATGCCGTAGCGCGTGTTGACGGTGGTGCCTTCGACCAGCGGCAGCAGGTCGCGCTGCACGCCCTGGCGGGACACATCCGCGCCGCCGGATTCCTGGCGCGCGGCGATCTTGTCGATTTCGTCCAGGAAGACGATGCCGTTCTGCTCGACGTTGGTGATCGCCACGGCGCGCAGGTCTTCTTCGTTGACGCGCTTGGCGGCTTCTTCGTCGACGATCAGCTTGAAGGCCTCGCGGACCTTCATCTTCTTGGGCTTTTTCTTGTCGCGGGCCAGGCCGGCGAACATGCCGCGCAGCTGTTCGGCCATTTCTTCCATGCCGGGCGGCGTCATGACGTCCATCTGGGGCGCGGCCTGGGCGACTTCGATCTCGATTTCAAGATCGTCGATCTTGCCTTCGCGCAGGCGCTTCCTGAAGGTCTGGCGGGCGCTGTTGTCTTCGCCGCGCAGCGGTTCGCCGGAGGCGCCGCGGGGGGGCGGGACCAGGGCGTCCAGGATGCGGTCCTCGGCGGCGTCCTCGGCCTGGGTGCGCACGCGGCGCATTTCCAGCTCGCGCGTCTGCTTGATGGAGTATTCCGTCAGGTCGCGGATGATGGTGTCCACGTCGCGGCCCACGTAGCCGACTTCGGTGAACTTGGTGGCTTCGATCTTGATGAACGGGGCGTTGGCCAGCTTGGCCAGGCGGCGCGCGATTTCGGTCTTGCCGACGCCGGTCGGGCCGATCATCAGGATGTTCTTGGGGTGGATTTCGTGGCGCAGGGGTTCCGCGACCTGCTGGCGGCGCCAGCGGTTGCGCAGGGCCACCGCGACGGCGCGCTTGGCGCGGTTCTGGCCGACGATGTACTTGTCGAGTTCGGAGACGATCTCTCCGGGCGTCATGTTGGATGCGGACATGAGGGCGGATCCTTGGAGCTAGGGCAGGCTGGGAGGGCGCCGCGGCGCTGGCTGCGCCGCGCGGCGGGCATCAGTCGCCCAGCGTTTCGATGACGTGGTTCTGGTTGGTGTAGATGCACAGGTCGCCGGCGATCTCGAGCGATTGCTTGATGATCGTTTCGGGCGGCAGATCGGTGTTGCGCAAGAGCGCCAGCGCGGCCGATTGGGCATAGGCGCCGCCGGAGCCGATGGCGGCCAGGCCGTGCTCGGGCTCCAGGACGTCGCCGTTGCCGGTGAGCACCAGCGTGTGCTCGGCGTCGGCCACGATCAGCATGGCTTCCAGCCGGCGCAGGACGCGGTCGGTACGCCAGTCGCGGGTCAGCTCGACGGCCGCGCGCATCAGGTTGCCCTGGTGCTTTTCGAGTTTGGCTTCGAAGCGTTCCTGCAGGGTGAACGCGTCGGCGGTGGCGCCGGCAAAGCCAGCGAGGATCTTGTCGTGGTAGAGGCGGCGGATCTTGCGGGCCGTGCCCTTGATGACGATGTTGCCCAGGGTGACCTGGCCATCGCCGCCGAGCGCGACGCGGTTGCCGCGGCGCACACACACGATGGTGGTGGCGTGAAATTGTTCCATGCGTTCCTTCCTTTGAAAGGATTAGCTGGGGGCGGTCGCAGGGATATCAAGGTCTGGCCAGCGCGACAAAAAAGGCCATGCTGAATCAGCATGGCCTTGCAGTGGCGGTGCGAATGCGGGACGGGTCAGTCGCCGTACAGCTTTTGGCGCATCTCGCGGCGTTCCTGCGCTTCCAGCGACAGGGTGGCCGTGGGGCGGGCGAGCAGGCGGGGGATGCCGATGGGCTCGCCGGTTTCTTCACACCAGCCGTATTCGCCGCTGTCGATGCGGGCGATGGACTGCTGCACCTTCTTGAGCAGCTTGCGCTCGCGGTCGCGGGTGCGCAGTTCCAGGGCGTGCTCTTCCTCGATGGTGGCGCGGTCGGCGGGATCCGGCACGAATTGCGTTTCACGCAGGTGCTCGGTGGTTTCGCCGGCGTTGGCCAGGATGTCCTGCTCGAGTTGTTTGAGCCGTTCCTTGAAGAACGCCAGTTGGCGGTCGTTCATGTAGTCGGACTCGGGCATGGCCAGCAATTCCTTCTCGCTGGGCAGATCAATCGCCGTATCGCTCGTCGACTTGCTTGATTTTTTGGTTGCTGCCTTGGTAGCCATGTAAACACTCCACTATGAATCGATCCTGGCGCGGGCGTCCATTCCCGGTCCGTGTTACTTGTTGCCTACGCTATCCGTACCTCACAGTACTGCCTTCGTCGCATCACGTCACGCAGGAATGGGGATTACCCCGCCAGGCACTGCTCCAAGCCCCGGGTGAAAATCTCCTGGGGCAGCTTACGTCCGATGAATACCATCTTGGTGGACGGTTTCTCGGCCGCGGTCCACGGCTTGCCGGGTTCGGCGCCCATCATCATGTGCACACCCTGGAACAACATGCGGCGGTTGATGCCCTTCATGTACAGGATGCCCTTGTAGCGCATCAGGTCGGGGCCGTAGACCTGCACGACGCCGCCCAGGAATTCCTCGAGGCGCGCGGGGTCGAACGGCTTGTTCGAACGGAACACGAAGGCGCCGATTTCGTCGTCGTGCTTCGGGTGGTGATGATGGGCATGATTGCAGTGCGCGCCGCATTCGCCATCGTGGTCATGGTCATGGTCGTGACCGTGGTCATGGCCGTGATCGTGCCCATGGTCGTGATCGTGGGCATGGCTGTGGGCGGCGTCCGGATGCTCATCGGCCAGGAATTCCGGGTCGATGTCCAGAATGGAATTCAGGTTGAAGCCGCTGATGTCGATGATGGACTTGAGGTCGACGTCGCCGAAGTTGACGGCGGTGATGGGCGCGCGCGGGTTCATGTGAACCAGGCGGTGGCGCAGCGCTTCGTAGTCGACGTCGTTGACCAGGTCTTTCTTCGAGATCAGGATGCGGTCGGCGAAACCGACCTGCTTCTGGGCTTCGGGCTGGTTGTCGAGGGTGGCCATGCCGTGCTTGGCATCGACCACGGTGACCACCGCGTCCAGGCGGTAGTACTCGGCGATGTCGTCATCCATGAAGAACGTCTGGCAGACGGGGCCGGGGTTGGCCATGCCGGTCGTTTCGAGGATGACGCGTTCGAAAGTCAGTTCGCCCGCTTCGCGCTTGGCGCGCAGGTCGGACAGCGTGCGCATCAGGTCGCCGCGCACCGTGCAGCAGACGCAGCCGTTGGACAGTTCGATGATTTCTTCGTCGCTGTCCTGCACGAGCAGGTCGTTGTCGATGCTTTCCGGTCCGAATTCGTTTTCGATGACCGCGACGCGGCGGCCGTGGAATTCGGTCAGGATGCGTTTGAGCAGGGTGGTCTTGCCCGCACCGAGAAAGCCGGTGAGGATGGTGACGGGAACCATTTTGTCCAAACTGCGCGGGGTATTCATGGCGAAGCTGCTAGCGTGAAGTCAGGGCGTGGAACACAGCGCCTGACGGGGTTTTCAGTCCCTGCCGATTGATGTCTGCCACAGGCTGCGAAGGCCGCCGATGGCGGCCGGACGCAGGATTACAGCACAGTCGGGGGCAGGGGGCAAACCCCGGGCCAACCCGGGGGGCCGAGGCCGCCAGATGGCAGCCGTACGCCGTCAAGATATCAGGCGATAACTCTATTTGGGGGCGGTTTGCCGGCTTTCAAGGGCGGCTTGCGCGGCGGGCGCGGATGGCCCGGCCGTCGGGACGCATCCAAAGGATGAGCGGGGCGGCGCGGGGTCAGCCGTTCAGTGGTGGTGGTGATGGTGTCCGGCGTCGGCCGGCTGCTTCTTCTGGCACTGCGGGCACAGCGCGCGGATTTCGGTTTCGTGGGTGGCAAGCGCAAAGCCCGTCTGGGCGACGCGTTCGGCCAGTTGCCGGCTCATGGCCGGATCGGAGACTTCGGCCACCGCGCCGCAACCGGTACAGACCACCAGCAGGTCGTGGGGCGCGCCGCCGGCGTCGTGGCAGGCGCTCCAGGCATTCACGGCGTCCAGGCGGTGGATCAGGCCTTCGTCCATCAGGAAATCCAGGGCGCGGTACACCGTGGGGGGCGCGGCGCCGGGATGGACGGCGCGCATCGCGTCCAGCAGTTCGTAGGCTTTCAGGCTGCGGCCGTGGCGCAGCAGGAGTTCAAGCACCTTGCGGCGGATGGGCGTGAGGCGGCGTCCGCGCTGCGCGCAGAGCGTTTCGGCGACGCTGAGCTGAGCGCCTACGGTATCGCTGCGGGGTGGACGGGACGGAGCGGACATGGCGGGCTTTATCTGAATGGAAAACGCGCGCGACGCGCGCGTGAGATGCCTGGAAGGTAGCAGAAAACCCCGGCGTGCGGGAGCCGGCGCCGGCGTCCGGATAGTTTGGTTATGATATAACATAATAAAACTGTCATTGCCGCTTTCCCCGTCGTCCCCCATGTCTCATTTCACGCTCCTGCCCCCGCGGCCCGGCGCCGCGCCCGGCCGGGGCACGCCGCCCCGATCCGCGTTTCTCGTTTCCGCCTGGCGGCGCATGGCCTGGGCGCTGGCCGCGTCGGTCCTGCTGTGGGGCCTGACCGGCTGGGCGCTGGACTGGTGGCCGCGATGAATGCGGCGCCCATCACGGTGGAGCTGGCCGACGCATCGTTCGGCTGGCACGGGCGCGCGGCGCTGCGTTCGGTGTCGGGCAGCTTCGCGCCCGGCGGCATGACGGCCGTGGTCGGACCCAACGGCGCGGGTAAGTCGACGCTCATCAAGGGCATCATGGGCGTGCTGCGCCCGATGACGGGCAGCGTGCGCATACGCGGCGCGGGACGCTCTGCGCTGGCCTGGCTGCCGCAGGCGGCGGAGCTGGACCGGTCGTTTCCCACCACCGTGCTGGATCTGGTTGCGATGGGCGCGTGGCGCCGCGTGGGCGGATGGCGCGGGTTCGGCCGCGAGGAGCTGGACCGCTGCATGCAGGCGCTGGAAACCGTGAACCTGGCCGATGCCGCGGACCGGGGCGTGGATACGCTGTCGGGCGGGCAGATGCAGCGCACGCTGTTTGCCCGGATGCTGGTGCAGGACGCGCCGGTGCTGCTGCTGGACGAACCCTTCGCCGCGGTGGACAGCCACACGGCCGAGGAACTGATGGCGCTGCTTTGCGGCCTGCATGGCCAGGGCCGGACCGTGATCGCGGTCCTGCACGACCTGGACCTGGTGCGCGACCATTTTCCGGAATGCCTGCTCCTGTCCGGGTCGGTGGTGGCCTGGGGCGATACGTGCACGACGCTGAGCGACGCGCACCTGAAAGCCGCGCGGCAGCGGCAGGCGGGGGCCTGGGCATGACGCTGGCGCAGTGGGTGGTGTCGCCGTTCGTGGATTTTGGCTTCATGCGTCGCGCGCTGGCGGGCGCCTGCGCGCTGTCGCTGGGCGCCGCGCCGCTGGGCGTCTTTCTGGTGCTGCGGCGCATGAGCCTGATGGGCGATGCGATGTCGCACGCCATCCTGCCCGGCGTGGCCGTCGGCTTCCTGATGGCGGGCCTGTCGCTGGGGGCGATGATGCTGGGAGGCATCGTCACCGGTCTGGCCGTGGCGTTGCTGGCCGGGCTGGTGGCGCGGTTGACGCCGCTGCGCGAAGACGCGAGCTTTGCCGCGTTCTACCTGATATCGCTGGGGCTGGGCGTGCTGCTGGTATCGCTGCGCGGCTCCAACATGGACCTGCTGCATGTCCTGTTCGGCACGGTGCTGGGGCTGGACGACGCGGCGCTGCTGCTCGTGACGGCCACGGCCAGCGTGACCCTGCTGGCGCTGGCCGCGATCTACCGCCTGCTGGTGGCCGAGTGCCTGGACCCCGGTTTCCTGCGCGCGAGCGGCGGGCGCGGCGGCGTGGTGCACATGGGCTTTCTGGTGCTGGTCGTGGTGAACCTGGTGGCGGGCTTCCAGGTGCTGGGCACGCTGATGGTGGTGGGCATCATGATGCTGCCCGCGGCCGCGGCGCGCTTCTGGGTGCGCAGCGCGGCCCGCCAGATTCCGCTGTCGGCGGCGATCGGGGTCGCCGCGTCGGTGGCCGGCCTGCTGGTCTCCTATCACTTCGACGTGCCGGCCTCGCCCGCCATCATCCTGGCGGCGGGCGCCTGCTATCTGTTTTCCATCGTGGGCGGCCCGCAAGGCGGCCTGCTGCGGGCGGCGCGACGCGCGCGCCCTGCCTGAGACTACTTAAGGAGATTCGCTATGCGTTCGAATTCGCCGGCCCGCCGCCGGGCGTTGCTGGCCATGGCCGGCGTGTGCCTGTCGGCCATCCTGGGGACCGCGCAGGCGGCCGAGCCGCTGAAGGTGGTGGCCAGCTTTTCCATCCTGGGCGACATCGTGCGCGAGGTCGGGGGCGCCGACGTCAGCGTGACCACGCTGGTCGGGCCGGACGGCGATGCCCACGGCTACGAGCCCACGCCTGGCGACGCCAGGAAGCTGGCCGAGGCGCGCGTGCTGATCGTGAATGGCCTGGATTTCGAGACCTGGCTGCCCCGGCTGACCAAGGCGTCCGGATTTTCCGGGCAGACGGTGACGGCATCGAAGGGCGTCAAGCCGCGCGCGTTCGGGAGCCAGGGCGAGGGCCAAGGCGGCACCGACAACCACGATGATCACGATCACGATCACGACCACGATCATGGCCATGATCACGATGACGATCACAAGCATGGCCATCATCATCACCATGGCGGCGCCGATCCGCACGCCTGGCAGAATCTGGCGAACGGCGTGATCTACGCGCGCAATGTGGCCGATGGCCTGGCCGCGGCCGATCCGGCGCACGCGCAGGCCTACCGCCAGCGCGCCGACGCGTACATCGCGCGGCTCAATGCGCTGGACGCCAGCGTGCGCAAGGCCTTCGACGCCATCGCCGCCGATCGCCGCAAGGTCGTTACTTCGCACGACGCGTTCGGCTATTTCGGCGATGCCTACGGCGTGACGTTCATTCCCGCGATGGGCGTGTCGACCGACGCCGAGCCGTCGGCGCGCGAGGTGGCCGCCATCATCGAGCAGGTGCGGCGCGAGAAGGTGCCCGCGGTGTTCGTCGAGAACATCAGCAGCCCCAAGCTCGTCCAGCAGATCGCGCGCGAGACCGGCGCCAAGGTGGGTGGTACGCTTTACTCCGATGCCCTGTCCAAGCCCGGACAGCCGGGCGCCACCTACCTGGAAATGTTTGAATGGAACGCACGTCAGCTTGCCACGGCCTTGCAGCCCTGAGCGCCGTGGCGGCGCTGCTGGCGGCGGGCGCCGCCAGCGCGCATCCGCACATGTGGATCGACGCCCGCGCGCAGATCGAGATCAATGCCGAGCAGCGCATCACTGCCGTCCGGCAGGTCTGGCGGTTCGACGACATGTTTGGCGCCTACGCCACGCAGGGGCTGAAGAAAGGCAAGGACGGTTCGCTGCCCGCCGAGACGCTGAAGGGCATGGCCCAGGACTGGATGAAGGCGCTGGGCGAGCCGATCTCCCATTACTTCACGCGGGTGACGGTGGACGGCAAAAGCGCCGCCTTCGGCGCGCCGCGCGATGCCCGCGTCGAATGGAATCCCAAGACCTCGCGGCTGACGCTGACGTTCACGCTGCCGCTGGCCCAGCCCGTTGCGCCGGGCGCGGGCGGCGCGCAGGTGGATATCTACGACCCTACCTATTTCGTGGCCTACGCTTTTGACGAGAAGGGCGCGGTGTCGCTGGGCGGTCCGCGGAGCGCGGCCTGCACCGCCGACTATCGCAAGCCCAAGGAACTGGATTGGAAAACCATGCAGCAGCTGGCCGCGATCCCGGCCGACCCGGACGCGTTGCCGGACGAACTCTTTGCCATCACCAAGGGACTCACGCACCGGATCGACGTGCGGTGCCCCTAGGCCGTCGCGCGGCGGCGCTGGTGCTCCTGCTTGCGATGCTGGGCGGGATCTCCGCCGCGTTCGCGCAGGGCGCGCATCCGTTCGGCGTGCCGGAAAGCGGCGCGGGCCTTGCCGGCCCCGGCTGGCTTTCCAGCTTCTTCGGCAGCGTGTCCGTCTGGCAGTCGCATTTCTACCGGCAGTTGACGGGCGCGGTGCGGGCCTGGCAGGCAGACGGCGGCGCGGCGTGGGCGTTGGTGGGCCTGTCTTTCGCCTATGGCGTTTTTCATGCGCTGGGGCCCGGTCATGGCAAGGCGGTGATTTCCTCGTACGTGCTGGCCAACCGGCAGACCGCGCGCAATGGCGCGCTGCTGGCGCTGGCGTCCTCGCTGATCCAGGCGCTGGTGGCGATCCTGATGGTGGCCGTCCTGGCCATGGTGTTCAACGCGACCGCGGCGACGATGAACGCGGCCACGCGCTGGCTGGAACTGGCGTCTTATGGGCTGGTGACGCTGCTGGGAGCCTGGCTGGTGTGGATCAAGGCGGTGCGGCCGCTGGTGCGGCGGGCGGCGGGCGCGAAGGGCGGGCTCGGGCACGGCCACGATCATGACCATGGGCACAGCCACAGCCACGATCACGATCATGACCACGGCCATACCCACAGCCACACCCACAGCCACACCCACGACCACGCGCGCGGTCACTCGCATGACCGCTCGGCCAGCCACATCCCCGCCCACTCCCACGCCCACCACGGCCTCGATTGCGGCTGCGGCCATGCGCATGTGCCGGCGCCGGAGCAGGTTGCCGGTCCGCTGGACTGGCGCCGCGCGGGGTCGGCCATCCTGGCGGTGGGCCTGCGGCCCTGCAGCGGGGCGCTGATCGTGCTGGTGTTCGCGCTGTCGCAGGGGTTTTTCGCGGCGGGTGTGGCCTCGGCGTTGGCGATGGGCCTGGGCACCGGATTGACGGTGGCGGCGCTGGCCTGCCTGGCCGTGGCGGCGGGCGGCGTGGCCACGCGCCTGGGCGGCCGCCTGTCCGGCGCGGGCGCGGCGCGGCTGCGCTATGCCATCGAGGCGCTGGCGGCGCTGGCGGTGCTGTTGCTGGGGGTGATGCTGCTGGGCGGCATGGTGGCCGCCGGCGGCTAAGCGCGGTAAGTCGCGGCCCCGTCCGTTCGTACACAAGGTTCGCGCGGGTCCCGGCCGCGCCGCCGGGCGGCCGTCAGCCCTTCAGGACTTGCGGCCGGCGCGCGGATGCGCCTGGTCGTAGGCCTTGGCCAGATGCTGGAAATCGAGCCGCGTGTAGATCTGGGTCGTGGAGATATTGGCGTGGCCGAGCATCTCCTGCACCGCGCGCAGATCCTGCGCCGACTGCAGCACGTGGCTGGCGAAGCTGTGGCGCAGCACATGCGGATGCACGTGGGTGGGCACGCCGGCCGTCTGGGCGATGCGCGCGAGCTGCAGTTGCACCACGCGCGGCGAAATCCGGCGTCCGCGCGCGCCCAGGAACAGCGCGGCCGCATCCTCGGGCGGCGGCGCTGGCAGGGCAAGCTGCGGGCGGGCTTCGATCCACTTGCGCAGGGCCGCCAGGGCCTGCTGGCCGACCGGCACCGAGCGGCGCTTGCCGCCCTTGCCCAGCACCACGACCTCGGCTTCATCCAGGTTCAGCCAGCCGCGCGATTCGTAGCCGGCGGCGCGTTCGTAGCGCAGATCCAGGCCCACCAGTTCCGACAGCCGCAGCCCGCTGGAATACAGCAGTTCGAGCATGGCCTGGTCGCGCAGCGCGGCCGGTTCGGTGGCGACCTGCGCCGGCGCGCGGTCCAGCAGGGCCTGGGTCTGCTCCACGGACAGGGCCTTGGGCAGGCCGCGGGGCGCCTTGGGGGCGCGCACGCCCGCGACGGGGTTGCCGGCCAGTTCCGCCGCCGGCGCCCACCATTGGTAAAAGCCGCGCCAGGCCGCCAGGGTGCGCGCCAGGCTGCGCGGGCCGCGGCCCTGCGCGTGCAGGCGCGCCACGAACTGGCGGATATGGCCGTTGCTGAGCTTGTCCAGCGGCAGGCCGGACTTGTCGGCCAGTTCGCGCAGGAATTGCAGCTCGCGCCGGTAGCCATCGAGCGTGTGGGGTGAATAGCGCCGGTTGGTTTCCAGATGGCGCAGCCAGGCGCGCATCGGGTCGGGCAGGGCGACGGGGGGCGGATGGGCGTCGTGCGCGTCGCTGGGCATGGCGTGGTCCTTGTCCGCCCCGTTGGGCCTAGACCTTGGGCGAGGCCGGATTCAGCCGGTGCAGGGCCGCGGACGCGAGCTGGCCGACGGACTCCAGGAACGTCGTGCCCATTTCGGGCGTGAAACGTTCGGGGTCGTCGGAACCCAGCACCAGCAGGCCCACGGCCGGGCCGTCGGCCTCCAGTCGCAGGGGCACCAGCGCCAGCGACTTGGGTTTGGCGTCCAGCCAGGACACCGCCTCGAAGGCCGTGTCGGTGCCGCAATACGGCGTCTTCAGGCTGTCGGTGAAGGTGCGCACGTCTTCGGACACGGGTTCGCCGTAGCCGTGGTCGGGCAGGTCGGACAGGTTCCAGAGGCGCAGCGCCACGTGGTTGAGCTCGAATTGTTCGGCCAGCCCCAGCGCGATTTCGCCCGGCACCAGTTGCGGATCGCATTCGGACAGCAGGCGGCAGCACCACTTGGCCACATGCGAGCCGATGGTCTCGTTGGCGGTGGCGTTGCGCACCAGTTCGTTCAGGCGCCATTCGAGTTCGCGGGTGCGTTCGCGCAGCGTGAGGATCTGGCGTTCGCCCAGCGAAATGGCGCGCGATCCGTGCGGATGCGGCACCTGCAGGGTGGCGAAGACGTCGGCGTGCTCGTCGAAGAAGCCGGGGTTCTCTTGCAGGAAGGCTGCGATGTCCTGGGCGGTGAAAGCGGTATCGGTCATAGGGTTATCGGTTCAGCGCCATGGAGAAGACGAGCTTGTCGATGTCGACCTGGCCCGTGAAGACGGATTCGGCGGGGCCGGTCATGCGGAGCTGTTCGCCGTTCCAGGCGACGGTCAGGACGCCGCCGCGGGTCTGCACGCGCACGGGCGAATCGAGCAGGCCGCGGCGGATGCCGGCCGCGACGGCGGCGCAGGCGCCCGTGCCGCAGGCCAGGGTTTCGCCGGCGCCGCGTTCGAAGACGCGCAGGCGGATGTTGTGGCGGTCGACGACCTGCATGAAGCCGGCGTTGACGCGGCGCGCAAAGCGCGGGTGGTGCTCGATGAGCGGACCCAGCACGGCGACGGGCGCGGTGTCGACGTCATCGACGACCTGAACCGCGTGCGGATTGGAGATGGCGACGGCTGAGATGGCAACCGTGCGGGGCATGCCGGCGGGCGCGTCCAGGTCCAGTTCCCAGATCGTGTCCTGGCCCTGCGTGCGCGAAGGCAGGCCGGCCGGATCGAAGGGCAGGGCGGCGGGGTCGAAGCGGGTGCTGCCCATTTCCACGGTGACCTGCTCGTCGTCGCCTTCGTCCAGGATCAGGATGCCCGTGGCGATCTCGGCGCGCAGCGGGTTGCGGTCGGACAGGCCCTGTTCGTGCACGAAGCGCACGAAGCAGCGGGCGCCGTTGCCGCAGTGTTCGACCTCGCTGCCATCGGAATTGAAAATGCGGTAGCGAAAGTCCGCGTCCGGCCGCGTGGCGCGTTCGACCAGCAGGATCTGGTCGGCGCCGATGCCGAAATGGCGGTCGCCCAACGCGCGCGCGCGTTCGGGCGTCATGTCGATGGCCTGGCGGACCCCGTCCAGCACAACGAAATCGTTGCCCGCGCCATGCATTTTGGTGAAGTTCCAGTTCATCACGGGATTATCGCCCATTATCGTGGCGCGGCGGGCGCGCGCCCGGCGTCAGTACAGCTTGGCTTCGCCTTGCGGCCGCGTCTTGAAGCGGCGGTGGACCCAGTAGTACTGGCTGGGGCAGCGCCGCACCCAGGCTTCCAGTTCGCGGTTCAGGCGGGCGGTGGCGGCTTCCAGGCCGTCGTCGCCCGGGAAGTCCTCGAGCGGCGGCAGGACGTCGACGTGGTATTTGCCGGTGTCCGGATTCCAGAAACCCACGATCGGCAGCACGGCGGCGTTCCACTTCTGCGCGAGCTGGGCGGTGGCGAGCAGCGTGGCGGCCGGGACGCCGAAGAACGGCACGAAGACCGAGCCCTGGCGGCCGAAGTCCATGTCGGGCAGGTAGTAGACCGGCCGGGGGGCTCGCAGGTGGCGGATCAGGTCGCGCACGCCGTCCTTGCGGCTGACCAGGAAGACTTCGTTGAAGCGGGCGCGGCCGGCGGCCACCACGGCGTCGATGTGCGGATCGCTCTGCGGGGTGTACATGGTGGCCGCGCTGGGCACTTCCATGGTGAGGCGGGTGGCGGCGGCGTCCAGCGCGATGAAGTGCGGCGCCAGCAGGATCACGGAACGGCCCTCGGCCGTCAGGGCATTGATGCGCTCGGCGCCCGTCTGCGTGACCATCTCCCGGATGGCCTCGGGCGTGCCGTACCAGAGGACGCCGCGGTCGACGATGGATTGCGCCAGCGCGCGGAAGTGGTCGGCCACCCATTGTTCGCGCACGGCCGCCGGCTGGTCGGGAAAGCACAGTTCCAGGTTGCGGCGCACGATGCGCGCGCGCGACTTGGCCAGGCGGGGCGCCAGCCAGCCCAGGCAGGCGCCGATGCGCAGGCGCGTCGCCGGCTTGATGCGGCCGAACCATTTCAACAGGGAGACCAGCGTGCGCGTTTTTCTATCGTTCATGGATGTGGAATGAGACCGGGCGGCGGGATCGGCGGGGCGTCAGGCGGCCGGGGGCGCCGGTTCGGCGTCGGGCGCCGGGGGGGCGCCGCGCGGGGTCTTGTAGCGGTTGTAGCTCCAGAGGTACTGCTCGGGGCAGCGGCGGATCAGCGTTTCCATCGCGGCGTTGATGAGGGCGGCCTGGCCCTCCGGATCGGCGGGCAGCGGCTCGGGGACCCGGACGTAGTGGATGCGCCAGCCGCGGCCTTTGGGCAGGCGCTCGCCGGCGGTCAGGATGATGGGCACGTTCGTCTGGGTCGCCAGCTTGCCCGGCAGCGTCATGGTGTAGGCCAGGCGGCCGAAGAACGGCACCCAGACGCCGTCGCCCACGCTGGGCGCCTGGTCGGGCAGCATGCCGACCGATTCGCCGCGGCGCAGGGCGCGCACGAATTCCCGCACGCCCTGCATGGTGGCGGGCACGGCATTGACCGCCGAGCTGTTGCGCGCCGTTTCCAGCAAGGGCGCCAGCACGTCCTTGCGCGGCGGGCGGAACATCACCGTCATGGGCATCTGCCGCGCCAGGTAGCGCGCCGTGATCTCGAAGCAGCCCAGGTGCGGGGTGAGGAACAGGATGCCGCGGTTTTCGGCGCGCGCGGCCGCGACCACGTGGTCATCGTCGGACACCACCTGCGCCAGGCTTTCCTGGTTGCGGAACCAGACGCGGGGATTCTCCAGGATCATGGCGCCGGCTTCGGCCGCCGCGCGGCGCGCGAACGCCGCGCCGGGATAGCCCGCCTGGGCCGCGTTGGCCTGCAGGCGGCGCCGGTACTTGCCCGGCCAGGCATACACGGCGCGCCCGGCAAGCCGGCCGACGGCATGCGCGACGGGGAGCGGCAGGGCGGCAAATAGTCGAAACAGAGGCAGCAGCATGCGTCAAAAGGAGGAAATCGGGCCGGGTCGTGCCGCTGCTCGGGGTATATGCATACACCCTCGCCGCAAGCATAAGAACGGCATTTTCGCTTAAAATCCGACCAGTCGCCGAGTTAACCGACAACTTGCGGGGCGACGGCAAAGGTGCGGCGTTCTGCGCGGCCATTGCCAAATCCGCTAAAGCGTCGCGCCCAGTTGGCATTCGCAGTGCAGACCGGGGTGCAGCGCGCCTCGTGAACCTATGTGCCGGGAATCCCGGACAAGCAAGGACGCATCTGTGGCCAACAACGATTTTCTCTTCACTTCCGAATCCGTCTCCGAAGGGCACCCCGACAAGGTTGCCGATCAGATCTCCGATTCGATCCTCGACGCCATCTTCACGCAAGACCCGAACGCGCGTGTCGCAGCCGAAACGCTGTGCAACACGGGCCTGGTCGTGCTGGCTGGCGAAATCACCACCACCGCCAACGTCGACTACATCCAGGTCGCGCGCGACACGATCCGCCGTATCGGCTACGACAACACCGAATACGGCATCGACTACAAGGGTTGCGCGGTGCTCGTCGCCTACGACAAGCAATCGCCCGACATCGCGCAGGGCGTGGACCGCAGCTCGGAAGACTACCTGAACCAGGGCGCGGGCGACCAGGGCCTGATGTTCGGCTACGCCTGCGACGAAACCCCTGACCTGATGCCGGCCCCGATCTGGTACGCGCACCGCCTGGTGCAGCGCCAGAGCGAGCTGCGCAAGGATGGCCGCCTCGCGTGGCTGCGTCCCGACGCCAAGTCGCAGGTGACGTTCCGCTATATCGACGGCCGTCCCGCCGAAGTCGACACCGTCGTGCTGTCGACCCAGCATTCGCCCGAGGTCTCGCAAGAGACCATCCGCGAAGCGGTCATCGAAGACATCATCAAGCCCAGCTTCCCCGAAGGCCTGATCACGCCCAAGACCAAGTTCCTGGTCAACCCGACCGGCCGCTTCGTCATCGGCGGCCCGCAAGGCGATTGCGGCCTGACCGGCCGCAAGATCATCGTCGACACGTACGGCGGCGCATGCCCGCACGGCGGCGGCGCGTTCTCGGGCAAGGATCCGTCCAAGGTCGACCGCTCGGCAGCCTACGCCGCCCGCTACGTGGCCAAGAACATCGTGGCCGCCGGTCTGGCGCGCCAGTGCCAGGTGCAGGTCAGCTACGCCATCGGCGTGGCCGAGCCCATCAACATCACCGTCTACACCGAAGGCACGGGCGTCATCCCCGACGACCAGATCGCCAAGCTGGTGCGCGAGCACTTCGACCTGCGTCCGAAGGGCATCGTGAACATGCTGGACCTGCTGCGCCCGATCTACACCAAGACCGCCGCGTACGGCCACTTTGGCCGCTCGGAGCCGGAGTTCTCGTGGGAAGCCACGGACAAGGTGCAGGAACTGAAGAAGTCCGCCTGACGCCGGATCATCCCTGCCCGGTTCAACAAAAAGGCGCCCCGACGGGGCGCTTTTTTTTTCGTGTGGACGCAGGCTGTCAGGTGAGGCGTGCGCGCGGGGCGCGCGGTTCAGGGGCGCGCGATTCAAAGACCCCAGGCCGACAGGTCGGGGCGATTCGCAACCGGAGACAGCACGCTTTCCAACGCCGCCGCGCAGTCCAGCAGCGCCGCGTCGCCGCCCGCGGGCGACAGCAACTGCACCGCGCATGGCATGCCATCCGCATCCAGGCCCGCCGGCAGCGCGATCGCCGCCGCGCCCAGGAAATTGGCCGGGCGCAACAGCTTGCCCAGGCCGGCGTGGCGCGTGTCCTGCGGGTCCAGTTCCTGCGCGGCCTGGTCGCAGGCGGGCATGAGCAGGGCGTCCACGCCCCGCATGGCCTGCGCGAAGTTCGCCATGTCGGCATGGCGGCGCCGCAGCGCGGCCTCGTAGCTCGCCTGCGTGATCCGGCCGCCCGCGGCGATGCGCGCGCGCACCACGTCCCACAGCGGTTGCGCGGGGTCGTCGGCCAGGGCGCCGTAGTAGCGGAAAGCCTCGTACGCCAGCACCACCGAATTGTCGTCAGCCATGCGGGCAAAGGACAGGGACGCGGGCGGGTGCCAGGCCGTGGGGGTGTAGCCGGCCTGCGCGAGCCGGCCCTGCGCTTCATGCCAGGCCTGCAGCGCCTCGTCGGTGAGCGGGGCGGGCCAGGCTTGCGGCGCCAGCACGGCGACGGCGCCCGGCTTGCGCGTCTGCGCGTCGCGCAGCGCCGTGAAGCGGTCGGCGGGCAGGCCGAGCGTGGCCGGGTCGTCGACGTCGGGCCCGGCCAGCAGTTGGGTCAAGAGGCGGGCGTCGGCGACGGTGCGCGTGATCGGGCCCAGCACGTCCAGCGTGTCGGACAGCGGCAGGCAGCCCGCGCGGCTGATGAGGCCGGACGACGGCTTGTAGCCGACCACGCCGTTCAGCGCCGCGGGGGCGCGCACGGAGCCGCCGGTGTCGCCGCCCAGCGCCAGCGGTGCGAGGCCCGCCGCGACGGCGACGCCCGAGCCGCTGGACGAGCCGCCCGGCGCGCGCGCCGTGCTGGCGTCCCAGGGATTGCGCGCGGTGCCCTGGGTCGGGTTCTGGCCCGACAGGCCGAACGCGAATTCCGTCATGCGCGTCTTGCCCAGGATGACCATGCCCTGCGCCGTGAGCCGCTGCGTCGCGGCCGCGGTCTGCGCGCTGACAACCTCCGCGCGCGTCTGCGAGCCGCCGGTGGCCAGCGTGCCCGCCCATTGGATGCTGTCCTTCATCGCCACCGGCACGCCATGCAGCGGTCCCAGGCAGATGCCCGCGTCCAGCAGCCGGTCCGCCGCGTCGGCCTGCGCCAGCGCGCGTTCGGCGGTGACCACGCTGTAGGCGGCCAGCGCCCCGCCGCGCTCGATGCGGTCCAGGAAATGCAGGGTGAGCGCGCGCGAGCGGATCTTGCGTTCGCGGATGGCGCGGGCCAACTGGCCGGCGTCTTGGAAGTGCAGGGGGGTGTCTTGGGCGGGCATGGCGTCTTCTCGAAATGAAAAAGCCTTCCGGTCCGTTGCGGGACCGGAAAGCGTTCGGGGCGGGGTGCGTCCTGCGATGGCTATTTCAGGACCTGGCCCCGGGTTTCGGGCATGCGGATGAAGGTGACCAGCGTGATGACGGCGCCCGCCAGCACGTAATAGAAGAACCAGCGCTCCATGCCCTTGCTTTGCAGCCAGGTCAGCAGATAGGGCGTGGTGCCGCCCAGCAGCGCGACGACCAGGTTGTAGGGCGTGCCGATGCCGACGGCGCGCACGCTGGTGGGGAATTGCTCGGACATGATGGCCGGCGCGATCGAGGTGTACATCGCGTACAGCACCAGGCCGAAGAGCTCCACCGCCAGGATCGACCCGAACGACGGGCCCAGCGTGGTCATGAGCGGATAGAAAAACAGCAGGTAGCCGGCCGCGAAGAAGATGAGCTGCGGCTTGCGGCCGATGCGGTCGGACAGCATGCCGAAAAGGGGCTGCACCAGCATGAAGACGATCAGCGCGACGGTATTGGCGGCGAACGCGGTCTTGGGGTCGGCGCCGACCTGGCGGATGGCGTAGGTGGGCACGTAGGCCACGAAGATGTAGAACGCGAAGGTCGTCAGGACCGAAAAGCCCACGATGCGCAGCACTTCGCGCGGATGGTCGCGCAGCAGGGTGCGCAGGGGCTGCTTTTCGACGCCGGCCTTCTTGGCGTGCGAGAAGGCCTCGGTTTCCGGGATGGCGCGGCGGATCCACATGCCGGCCAGGCCGCCCAGCGCGCCCAGCAGGAAGGGAATGCGCCAGCCCCAGGCCGCCATGTCGGCCTTGGTCAGGACGGTGGTCAGGACCCAGCCGACGGCGGAGGCGGCCAGGATGCCGACCGCGGCGCTGAAGAACACGAAGCTGGAATAGAAGCCGCGCTTGTTGGGCGGCGCCATTTCCGCCAGGAAGGTCGTGGCCGAGGCATACTCTCCGCCCAGCGACAGGCCTTGCAGGAGGCGCGCCGCGGTCAGCAGCAGGGGCGCGGCAATGCCGATGGCGGCGTAGGTGGGCGTGATCGCGATGATGAGCGAACCGCCCGCCATCATCAGGATCGTCAGGCCCAGCGCGGCCTTGCGGCCATAGCGGTCGGAGAAGATGCCCAGCACCCATCCGCCCACCGGACGCATGAAAAAGCCCACCGCGAAAATGCCGAAGGACGCCAGCAGCGCGGTAGTCTCGTTGCCCGGGGGAAAGAACTGGCTGGAAAAGAAGATGGCGAACGACGCGTAGATGGTCCAATCGAACCATTCCACCGCATTGCCTACACTACCGGCCAGAATCGTGCGACCGCGCGAGACGGGCGGGGCGCTTGCCCCTTGCGCCTGGCGCAAGGTTGCGGATGTGCTGCTCATGACGTCCTCAAAGTGTTTTTATTTTTGGTCAAATAGACCAAATAAATTTGTGTTTTTATCAATGCGCGAACGTTAGATTAATGGATATGGTCACGTCAAGTAAGGGTAACCCCCTAAACGCCGAGCTCGACGACACGGATCTCGCGTGCCTGGTGGCGCTGCAGGCCCAGCCCCGCGCCTCGTGGCGCGAACTGGGGGCGGCAACGGGCATCGCCGAGCGGACCGTGGCGCGGCGCATCAAGCGCCTGATGGACGCGGATGCGCTGCGCGTCATCGCCGAACCGGACCCGCTGGCCACCGGCCGCGGGGTGGTGCTGCATGCGTGGGTGCGCTGCCGGTCGGGCCGGGTGCCGGACGTGGCCGAACGGCTGGCGCGGCTGGACATCAGCCAGCTCGTCGTGACGCTGGCCGGGTCGGCCGACCTGATGGCCGAGCTGACGCTGGCGGACGCCGCGGATATGCCGGACGTCGTGACGCGGGTGCTGCCGTCGATCGATGGCGTGGAACACGTGGAGGCGCGGCTGGTGCTGCGGCCGTTCCGGCGCGCGGGCCAGTGGCGCATCCAGCCCCAGCCCGGCGGCGGTGCGGACGCGCCGCCGCTGCCGCCGCCGTCGGCGCTGTCGGATGCCGAACAGCGCATGGTCGCCCATCTGATGCGGGACGGGCGCGCCAGCCTGGCCGAGCTGGCCGAGCGGGCCGGCGTGAGCGAGCCCACGGCGCATCGGCTGCTGCAGAACCTGGTGGAGCGCCGGGCGCTGAGCTTTCGGGTGGAAGTCGAGCCGGCGCTGGTCGGCTTTCCGGTGGAGGCGGTGATTTCGGTGCAGGTGCGGCCGCAGGCGGTGGACGCGCTGGCCGCGCATCTGGCGCTCGATCCGCACACGCGCTGCCTGTTCGGCACGAGCGGCGCGTCGCAGCTCTTCTGGCACGTGCTGTGCCGCGACAGCCTGCATCTATGGGAGGTGGTGACGCGGCGCCTGGGCGAGCTGGACGGCGTGCTGAACAGCGAGGTCGGCGTGGTGATGCGCGCGCACAAGCGTTGCGGCATCGTGCGCGCGGGGACGCGGCTGGGACCCGAAGCCGACCCGGGTCCAGCAGGTACGTGATGTCAGGCAAGCAATGCCAGGCAAGCAATGCCAGGCAAGTAATGCCAGTCACATAACGCACAAGTACGCCGCGCCGGCCGCCACGCGGCCGGGGCGCTCAGGCTAGGCCCCCAGGTACGCGCGCGCCAGCGCCCCATCCTGCGCGATGTCGGCCGCCGCGCCATGCGCCGCGACCCGGCCGGATTCCAGCACGTACGCCCGGTCGGCCAGCGACAGCGCCAGCGCCGCCATCTGGTCCACGAGCAGGATGGTCATCGATTCCTGGCGCAGCCGGTCCAGGGCCTCGAACAGTTCGTCGATGATCTTGGGCGCAAGGCCCAGCGACGGCTCGTCCAGGAGCAGGATCACGGGCCTGGACATCAGGCCGCGCGCAATCGCCAGCATCTGCTGTTCGCCGCCCGACAACAGGCCGGCGCGCTGGTGCAGCCGTTCGCGCAGCCGCGGAAACCGCGTGAGCATTTCTTCGACCCGCGCCTCGCGGTCCTGCGGATGCAGGAAGGCGCCCAGCCGGATGTTGTCCAGCACGCTCAACCCGGGAAACACCTGGCGGCCTTCGGGCACCAGCACCAGGCCGCGCGCCACGATCCGGTCGGCGGACAGGCCCTGCAGTTCCTGGCCCTGCAGATGCATGCCGCCCTGCGCGGGCCGGTGCAGCCCGGCCAGCGTGCGCATCAGCGTGGACTTGCCCGCGCCGTTCGCGCCCAGGAGCGCCACCATCTCGCCCTGCCGGACCTGCAGGTCGATGCCATGCAGCACCGGATTGGCGCCGTATCCCGTCGTCAGACTGCCCACGCCCAGCACCTCGGGCGGCAGGGTCTCGCCCGCCGGCCGGCGCCGCGCGGCGGGCGCCCGGCGGGCCGCCTCGTCGCCCAGGTAGGCCTGGCGCACTTCCGGGGACTGCTGGATCTCGGCGACGCTGCCCTGCGCCAGCTCGCGCCCGGCGTCGATCGCCACGATGTGGTCGGACACGCCCATCACCAGCGTCATGTCGTGCTCGACCAGCAGCACGCCCGCGCCCGCTTCGGCAATGCGGCGCAGCAATCCGGCCAGCCGCGTCTTGTCTTCGCGCGAGAGTCCCGCCGCCGGTTCGTCCATCAACAGGATGTCGGCGTCGGTGGCGAGCGCGCGGGCGATCTCCACCAGCCGGCGGTCCACGTGGGGCAGGTCGGCCGCCGCGATGTCCAGCGCCCCTTCGTAGCCGCAGAACGCCAGCAGGGCGCGGGCGCGTTCGCGCGCGTCGGCGGCCAGGTAGCGGCGCGAGGCCAGCAGGCCGCCCAGGCGCCCGCGCAGCAGGCCCAGCGCGACGTTGTCCTCGACGCTCAGCGTGTCAAAGAGCTGCGAGGTCTGGTAGGTGCGCGCGATACCGCTGCGCGCCACGCGATGGGCGGCCAGCGCGGCCAGCGGCGCGTCGCCCAGCGCCACGGCACCGCTGGTCGGCTGGTAATAGCCGCTCAGCATGTTGATGACGGTGGACTTGCCCGCGCCGTTGGGCCCGATCAGCGCGGTCACGGCGCCGGGCGGGACGGTGAAGGACACGCCCTGCACGGCGCGCACGCCGCCGAAGGTCATGGTGAGGGCGTCGGCGCGCAGCGTGCGGCGCGCGCGCGCGGACGTGGGCATGGCCCCGTGGCGAGGCGCCAGCCCGTGCGCCGGCGCGCCGCGCCGCCAGCGCGCCAGCAGGCCGGCGGCGCCTTCGGGCGCGGCCCACAGCACCACCAGCAGGAACACGCCGAAAAAGAGCAGGCGGTATTCCTCCAGGCTGGACAGCATCTCG
Organism: Achromobacter sp. MFA1 R4; assembly: GCF_900156745.1. Classification (NCBI taxonomy): domain Bacteria; kingdom Pseudomonadati; phylum Pseudomonadota; class Betaproteobacteria; order Burkholderiales; family Alcaligenaceae; genus Achromobacter; species Achromobacter sp. MFA1 R4. The sequence continues at coordinate 2,307,981 of NZ_LT707065.1, forward strand.
GGCAGCAGGCCCACGACCACGGCGCCCAGCAGCGGACCGGCAAGCGATCCCGCGCCGCCGATCGTCACGGCCAGCACGAAAAGAATCGACTGCATGAAGTTGAAGTTGTGCGGCGTGATCATGCCGGTCAGCGGTGCGTAGAGCCCGCCCGCCAGGCCGACCAGCGCGGCCGACACCATGAACGCGACCGCCTTGACCGCCAGCGGATTGATGCCGATGGACTCGCTGGCCGTCTCGCTGTCCTTGACCGCGCGCATGGCGGCGCCCCAGGCGCCGCGCGACAGCAACGCATAGGCGGCCAGCGCCACGAATACGGCCACGATGGCCAGCATGGCCACGCCGCGGTCGCCGCCCAGGCTGCCGATCGCGGGCTGCACGATGCCCATCAGGCCATTCTGGCCGCCCGTCAGCGAACCGCCCTCGATCAGGGCGTGTTCCACGATGAAGCCGAAGGCGATCGTGATCATCGCCAGGTACGGCCCTTTCACGCGCAGCGCCGGCACGGCCAGCAGCAGGCCGAAGGCGCTGCAGACCAGCGCGGCGGCCGGCCAGGCCAGCCAGAAGCTCCACCCCGCCTGCCCGGTCAGGATGGCGACCGTGTAGGCGCCGATGGCGTAAAAGCCCGCATGCCCGAACGACATCTGGCCGGTCAGGCCCAGCAGCACGTTCAGGCCGATGCCGGCCAGCGCCAGCAGCGCGACGTTGCCCAGCACGAAAACGTAGTAGCCGTTGACGGTGGCCGCCAGCGCCAGGGCCGCGGCCGCCAGCAGGGCATAGATCGCCGGCGGCAGCCAGCGCGTTGCGGATTGCTTGTTCATCAGACCTTCCTCACATCGGCGCGCCCGAACAGGCCATTGGGCAGCACGGCCAACATGATGATCACCAGCGTGAAACTGATGATCTGCGTGTACCCCGAGCCCAGCGCCACGGTGATCAGCGCTTCGACCACGCCGAACAGCAGGCCCGCGATCATCACGCCCCAGGCGCTGGTGATGCCGCCCAGGATCGCAACCACATAGGCTTTCAGGCCGAACAGCGTGCCCATGTCGGCCTGCACGTTAAAGAGCGGCGCAACCAGCGCGCCAGCCACGCCCGCGAACAGCGTGGACACGGCGAAGGCGGCCATGATGGCGCGGCGCACGGGGATGCCCATCAGCCGCGCGGCGTTCTGGTTCTGCACCACCGCCAGCAGCGCCACGCCCCACCGGGTGCGGCGCGACAGCGTGTGCAGCGCGGCCGCCAGCGTCAGTCCCACCACCGGGATCAGGAGCTGCAGCGGGTAGATGCCCAGGCCCAGCCCGCCGATCTCCAGCGGCGCCTGGGCCAGCGGCGAAGGCAGGCTGCGCGGCTCCTTGCCGAACGTGAACATGACCACGTTGTCCAGCACGATGCCCAGCGCCACCGTGGACATGAGCCAGGCGTTGGAACCGCGGCTGGCGAATGGCCTGACCGCCAGCCGCTCCACGACCAGGCCATAGAGCGCGCAAAGCGCGAGCGCCAGCGCCAGGGCGGCCGCCAGCGGCCAGCCCAGCGTCTGGGCGAACGTATAGGTCAGCACGGCGCCCAGCATCATTGAGCTGCCCTGGGCGAAGTTCACCGTGCCGGACACGGCGTAGGTCAGGTAAAAGCCCAGGGCCATCAGGCCGTACATGCTACCCAGGCCCAGGCCGCTGACGATGGCGGACATCAACAACATGCGCGTCTCCCGCGGGGTCCGGCCGCTTTACTGCACGCCCTTGACGGGCAGGATGCGGTTGTCGATGAAATGCGTCCAGACGTAGTCGTCCTCGCGCAGCGCGTCGTGCGAGGCCGGCGTGAAGGGCTGCTCGTAGGTCTTGATCAGGCCGTCGTACTTGCCGATCTTGTAGAAGCCCTGGCGCACCGCGTCGCCGTCGGTGGAGCCGGCCTGCGCGATGGCCAGCGCGGCAAGCTGCATGCCGTCATAGGCGTTGGCCACGCCCACCGCGGGCGTGATGTCCTGCGGCCCCTTGATGTCGGAATACTTGGTCTTGAGCGCCTGCATGACCTTCTCGCCCACCGGGCCCTGCTTGCCGAAGAAGCTGTAGGTCTGCACGAAGTGCACGTTCTTGGCGTTGGGGCCGGCCAGCTCCGTGAAGCGGCCGCCGGCGGGACCCCAGTGCGACACCACGGGCACCTTCCAGCCCATGCGGTCCAGCGACTTCACGACCTGCGCCGAGGGACCGACGTTGCCGACCAGGAACAGCGTGTCGGCGCCCGCGGCCTTCAGGCGGCTGAGCTGGGGCACGATGTCCAGATCGTTGGGCTGGAACTTCTCGACGCCGGCGGGCGTGACCTTGGCCGCGGCCAGCGCGGCGTTCAAGCCCTTCTCGTTGGATTCGCCCCAGGGGTTGTTCACCAGGATCATGCCGGGCTTGGCGCTTTGGAAAGTCTTCTGCGCGTACTTCACCATCGCGCTGTCGACGATCTCGTCCATGGCGGACACGCGGAACACGAAGTTGGGATTGCCCTTGTTGTGCGTGATGGCGGTGCCCGCCGCCCAGGGGCCCACGAAAGGCACTTTCTCCTGGTTGACGATCGGCACGATGGCCATGGAGACCGGCGTGTCCAGGCCGCCGAACAGCACGGCGACCTTTTCCTTGTAGATGAGCTCGCGCGCGGCGGCCATGCCCTTGGCGGGATTGCCCTCGTCGTCGCGGCGCACCAGCACGATCTGGCGGCCGCCCAGCAGGCCGCCGCGCGCGTTGATCTCGTCGATGGCCACGGTCATGCCGCGCGTGAGCGCCTCGCCGGCGCGCGCCGACTCCCCGGACAGGGCGGTGATCAGGCCGATCTTGATCGGGTCCGCGGCCAGCGCCGGCTGCATGGCCAGGCCCGCGGCGAAGAGGGCGGCGGCGGTCGCGCGGAGCATGAAGGAACGACGGGTCGGGGTCATCGGGCACTCCTGGAAAAAGTGGAATGAATCTTGCATGGGGTTAAGTGCTGCGCCGTTCCCTCATGCAAGATCCATGCCACCTGCTTCGTGCCTGGTGTTCGCCGCCGCCAACGCCGTGCCGCCACGGGGCAGGCGGGGCCGCAGGGACGGGAATTGCGCACATAGAACCGAGTTTTTGTCGCCAAAATATCCTCAGTTTTGTTCACAATCATGCATCAGGATTTGCACCAAAATGAATCCATCCTCGCTACAAGGCACTAATCCGGGGCGCGGCAGCCAGGCCGCGTGGACGCCGGAGCCGCTCGCCTGCCACGGCAGATTTCCCTACTGGGCCATCGCTGGCCGGCCCGACTACGTCTGGCCCAACGGCGCCCGCCTGGCCGTCTACCTGGGATTCAATATCGAGCACTTCGCTTTCGGGGAAGGGCTGGGCGCGGAACTGGGGCCGGCGTCGCCCCATCCGGACGTGCTCAATTACGCGTGGCGCGAATATGGCAACCGCGTGGGCGCCTGGCGCTGCCTGGAACTCTTCGACGCCCTGCGCCTGCCGGCTGGCGTGCTGATCAACACCGCGCTGTATGACCATTGCCCCGACCTGGTGGATGCCTTCCTCGCGCGGGGCGACGAACTGATCGGGCATGGCTACAGCAACGCGCACCGGCAGGGCGGGATGCCCGAAAGCGAGGAAAAGGCGCTGCTGGCGCACTGCCGCGAGCGCATCCTGCGGCACGCCGGCAGCGAGCCGGCCGGCTGGCTGTCGCCATGGATCTCGGAAAGCCACGCCACGCCCGACCTGCTGGCCGAGGCGGGCTACCGCTACACGCTGAACTGGTGCCACGACGACCAGCCGATGCGCATGCGCACGCGCGCCGGCGACCTGTGGGCGATCCCCTATCCGCAGGAACTCAACGATATCCCGATGATCATGGGCCGCAAGATGGACGCGCGCGATTTTGCCGATATGATCCTTGACCAGTTCGAGGAAATGCGCGCGCAGGCGGTCCGCCAGCCGCTGGTCATGGGCATTGCGCTGCACCCCTACATCGTCGGCCAGCCGTATCGGCTGCGGCACCTGCGGCGCGCGCTGGCGCCGCTGGCTGCGGCCCGCGACCGCGGCGAGATCTGGTTCACCACGCCCGGCGAGATCTGCCGGCACGTGGACGGCCTGCCCCCGGGCGTCGTCGCCTAGCGTCGGCGCGGCGCGCGGCCCCGCGTGAACCCAGGCCGCCGCCGTCCCGATGAACCCTTCTTTTGTTGAACCGAGTCACGCATGTCCACCCGAAGCCCCGCCAAGCCCCGCAGCCCCGGCACCGCCCGGCCCAAGACCGCCAAGCCGTCCGCGGCCCGCGCCCGCCACGACAGGGTCAACGCCCTGCTGGACGAGGGCACGCCCGCCCCGCCGTCCGAAGGCAGCCCCGACGCCGACATGGAGCGGCGCATCTGCGAAGCCGTATACGAAAGCGTGATGAGCCAGCGCCTGACGCCGGGCACCAAACTGCCCGAGGCCGCGATCTGCGAGCTGTTCGGCGTGTCGCGGTCGGTGGCGCGCAAGGCGCTGCAGCGGCTGGCGCACGAGCATGTGGTGGACCTGCACCACAATCGCGGCGCCGTCGTGGCCGAGCCCACGCCCGAGGACACGCGCCAGATCTTCCAGGCGCGCCGCGCGCTGGAGGCGGCGCTGGTGCCCCTGGCCGCGGCCCGCGCCACCAAGGCGGACTACGCGTCGCTGCGCAAGCAGCTGCGCGACGAGCACGCGCTGCTGCACCGCGCCGGCCAGCCCGCGTGGGCGCGGCAGGCCAGCGCCTTCCACGTCCGCCTGGGCGAGCTGTCCGGCAACACCATCCTGCACGGCTACCTGGCCGAGCTGGTGTCGCGCTGTTCGCTCATCGTGGCCCTGTACGAGCCGCCCGGCAATGCCGCCTGCGAGCACGGCGAACACGTGCTGATCGTGGACATGATGGAACGCGGCGACGTGGCCGAAGCCGTGCGGATCAACGACAACCACCTGGCGGACCTGGAGCGGCGCATCAGCCTTGAGCGCCCGCAGCCCGCGCAAACCCTTGCCCAGATGCTGGGACTGGCCTGACATGGAAATCGACTTCGACGCTATCACCGAATACCAGCGCTACAAGCTGATGGCCAGCCTGATCGTGCCCCGGCCGATCGCGCTGATCACCACCCTGTCCGCGACCGGCGTGGTGAACGCCGCGCCGTTCAGCATGTTCAACATGCTTGGCGAGGACCCGCCCATCGTGATGGTCAGCATCAATCGCCTGGAAGACGGCGGCCTGAAGGACACGGCGGTCAACATCGTGCGCGACAAGGAATTCGTGGTCCACCTGACCGACGAGGCCATGGCGGAAAAGATGCACCGCTGCGGCGACCGGCTGCCGTCCGATGTCAGCGAGCTGGCGCACGCCGGCCTGGACGCCGCGCCGAGCCATCGCGTGGCGCCGCCGCGCATCGTGCAGGCGCCGGTCGCGTTCGAATGCACGCTGTTCGAAACGCTGGAGACCGCCAGCCGCCAGATCTTCATCGGCCAGGTGCGCTGGCTGCATGCGCGCGACGGCCTGATCGACACCGACACCTGGCGCGTGCGGCTGCAGGACTATTTTCCGGTGGGGCGCTTCGGGGCGAGCTTCTACGTCAGGACGCGGGACCGCTACGCCATCGACGCCGGCAGCGCGCCGGCGGGCGCGGCGGCCAGCACGCCCATCGACGAAATCTGACGCCTCACCACACCGCGGCGTCGGACCCCGGCGCCCGCACGTGGCGCGAGAAGCGCCGCGACAGGAAGTCGACGAACGCCAGTGTCTTGGCGGGCAGGTTCAACCGCTCCGGATACAGCGCGTGGATATCCGCGGGCGGGGTGCGCCAATCGGCCAGCACTTCGCGCAGCCGGCCGGCGCGCAGGTGCGCCGCGGTTTCCCATTCGGACCGCATCACGATGCCGTGGCCGTCCAGCGCCCATTCCAGCGCGCTCTGCCCGTCGTTGGAGCTGACCGGCCCGCGCACCTTCACGGTTTCCGCGCGCGCGCCGGATTCCAGCCGCCAGGTGCCATAGGCCACGTCGTTCTCGCGCACGACGATGCAGCGATGGCGCTGCAGGTCGCCGGGCGTGCGCGGCTCCCCGTGGGTGTCCAGATAGCGCGGCGAGGCGCAGAGCAGGCGCCGGTTGGACGCGATCCTGCGCGCGGTCAGGCGCGCGTCCGGCAGGTCGCCGAACCGCACCGCCACGTCGAAGCCTTCTTCGATGAGGTTCAGCGGCCTGTCGGTCAGGCGCATCTGCACTTCGACGTCCGGGAACTGGCGGCAGAAGTCGGACACGGCCGGCACGATATGGGCGCGCCCGAACCCGAACGTCGCGTTCAGGCGCAGCAGGCCCTGCGGCTGGGCGCGCGCGCTGGACACCGAGCGCTCCAGCGCCTGCAGGTCGGCCAGGATGCGGACCCCTTCAGCCAGGTACAGCTCGCCTTCCTGGGTGACGCTGACGCGGCGGGTAGTGCGGTTGAGCAGGCGCACCCCCAGCCGCTGCTCCAGCTTGGCCAGCCGCGTGCTGACCGCCGGGGGCGTCAGGCCCAGTTCGCGCGCCGTGGCGGACAGGTTGCCGTGCTTGACCACCAGCGAAAAGAAGGCGAGATCCGAGAGCGCGTCCATGACTATTTATAAATTGAATTTAATAAAGCTTTATAAATCCGAAGAATTATAAGAGCCACTACGGTCTATACACTGGGCTTACCGATACAGAGCCGCACAACGCGGCCAACCGAGGAGACCAGGAAATGAAGATAGCCAGAATGGCCGGCGCATTGTGCGCGGCCCTCGCCGTATCCTGTTGGGCCCCTTCCGCCGCAGCGGCCAACGCCTTTCCCGAACGGGCGGTGACGCTGATCGTCCCCTTCGCGCCGGGCGGCAGCGTGGACATCGCCGCACGCCTCATCTCCGACGCCTGGGCGCGGGAACTGGGGCAGAGCGTGATCGTGGAAAACCGTGCCGGCGCCTCCGGCAACATCGGCATGACGGCCGTGGCGCGCGCCGAGCCCAACGGCTACACGCTGGGCATCAACACCATGTCGCTGGCCATCAACCCGGCGCTCTTCAAGACCATGCCGTTCGACACCGCGAAGGACCTGCGCTCGGTGGGCACGGTGGGCACTTCCCAGCACGTGCTGACGGTCACCAACTCGCTGCCCGTGGCCTCGGTGAGCGAGCTCCTGGCCTATGTGCGCGCCCGCCACGCCAATGACCTGAGTTTCGGCTCGGCCGGCACCGGCAGCACCTTCCACATGGCCGCGGAGCTGTTCAAGTCCGTGTCCAAGACGCAGATCATGCACGTGCCCTACAAGGGCGGCGGCCCGGCCATGCTGGACACCATCAGCGGTCAGGTGCAGATGAGCTTTCCGGTGCTGTCCGCGGCCAAGCCGCAAGTCGACGGCAAGAAGCTGCGCGCGCTGGGGGTGACCGGCACGACGCGTTCGCCGCTGCTGCCGGACGTGCCCACCATCGCCGAATCCGGCCTGCCGGGCTACGAATTCAATACCTGGTTCGTCGTCAGCGCGCCCGCCGGCACGCCGCAGGCGGTGATCGACACCTTGAACGCGAAGCTGACGCAGGCCCTGCAATCGGCCGCGCTCACGCAACGCATGCAGAAAGAGGGATATGAACCCCTCATCTCCACGCCCGCCAAGACGGACGCCATGGTCGCCGCCGAGATGGCGCGCTGGGCCGGCATCGTGAAGGATGCGGGAATCCAGGCGAACTGAGCGGCTGCCATCCGCCCATCGACGCCCATGCAGATGCAGTACCCGGAAGCCGCCCGCGCGCGCCGCGGGCGGCGCCCATACACCAAGGAAGCACAGACATGCCCGGCATGACGCTATACGACAAACTGGTGGCCAGCCATGAAGTGGCCCGGATCGACGCCGAGCACGTGTTGCTCTACGTCGACCTGCACATCATGAACGAATACACCAGCCCGCAAGCCTTCAGCGGCCTGGCCGCGCGCGGCCGCGATGTCTTGCGCCCCGGTCAGCAGATGGCGGTGGTGGACCACATCATCCCCACGCATCCGGTCCCGGCGGCGTTGCGCGTGATTGCCGACGATGCGTCATCGCGGCAGGCCCTGAACCTGAAGCGCAATTGCGACGCGCAGCGCATCGCGCTTTTCGATACCACCGATCCGCTGCAGGGCATCGAGCACGTCATCGCGCCGGAACACGGCATGATCCTGCCGGGCATGGTGGTGCTGTGCGGCGACAGCCACACCACCACCTATGGTGCGCTGGGGGCGCTGGGCTTTGGCATCGGAACAAGCGAGGTCGAGCACATCCTGGCCACGCAGACGCTGGTGTACCGCGTGGCGCGCAACATGCGGATCCGCATCGACGGGGCGCTGCCCGCCCATGTGTCGGCCAAGGACCTGGTCATCTACGTCGTGCATCGCATCGGCGCGCAGGGCGCGCGCGGGCATGCGGTGGAGTTCTGCGGCGAGGCGGTGGCCGCGCTGTCCGCCGAGGCCCGCATGACCTTGTGCAACATGACTGTCGAGGCCGGCGCGCGCGCGGCGCTGATCGCCCCGGACGCCGTCACCGACGCCTATGTGGTGGCGCACGCGCCGCAACTGCGCGGCGACGCGCTGGAAGACGCCCGCGCCTGGTGGGCCACGCTGCGCTCCGACGATGACGCGCGTTTCGACGTCGAGCACGTCTTTGACGCGGGCCGGATCGCGCCCTTCGTGACCTGGGGCACCAGTCCGGACCAGGCCATGCCGATCGACGGCGCGGTGCCCGATCCGCGCGACGAACCCGACGCGCTGGCCCGGCTGGCGCTGGAAAAGGCCATGGACTACATCGGCCTGGCCGCGGGCGCGCCGATTGCCGGGCTGCCCATCGATCGCGTGTTCATCGGTTCCTGTACCAACGGCCGCATCGAGGATCTGCGCGTGGTGGCGGCGCTGGCGCGCGGCAGGAAGGTCGCGCCCGGCGTGCGCGCCATGGTCGTGCCGGGTTCCGGCGCGGTGCGCGCGCAGGCCGAAGCCGAGGGGCTGGCGGCCGACCTGATCGCTGCGGGCTTTGAATGGCGCCAGCCCGGCTGTTCCATGTGCCTGGCCATGAACGACGACGTGCTGCGTCCCGGCGAACGCTGCGCGTCGACCACCAACCGGAATTTCGAGGGACGGCAGGGGCGGGCAGGGCGCACGCACCTGATGAGCCCGGCCATGGCCGCCGCCGCCGCGTTGGCCGGCCGCATCGTGGATGTGCGCACCTGGGGAGATGCCAAATGAACGCAATGATCGAAGGCGTCGCCGCGCCGCTGCCGTATTCCAACCTGGACACCGACCAGATCATGCCCAAGCAGTTCCTGCGCATCATCGACAAGGCGGGCCTGGACCAGGGCCTGCTGTACGACCTGCGCTTTGACGAGCATGGCGCGCCCCGGCCCGACTGCGTGCTGAACCAATCCGCCTACGCGGGCGCCTCCATCCTGGTGGCCGGTCCCAACTTCGGCTGCGGCTCCAGCCGCGAACACGCCGTGTGGGGCCTGCAGCAGTTCGGCATCCGCGCCGTGATCGCCTCCAGCTTCGGGGAGATCTTCTACTTCAATGCGCTCAACAACGGCCTCTTGCTGGTGACCCTGCCGCCCGAGGCGGTCGACGCCTTGCTCGCGCGGGTGTCCAATACGGCGGTGGCGCAGGGCAACCGGGTCGGCATCGACGTGATGGCGGGCCAGGTGCGCGCCGCGGATGGTTGGTGTACGGGCTTTGACCTGCCCGACCGGCATCGCCGCATGTTCGCCCAGGGCCAGGACATGGTGGGCGCGACGCTGCAGCACCTGTCCGACGTGGAGCGTTTCGAGGCCCGGCATTGGGCGCGCTTTCCGTGGATGAAGGACGTGGCGCGCCGGGTGCGCGACCGGCTGGACGCCGCCTGATCCCGGCAGTGCGGCGCGACGACTTCAGGAGACCATGCAGATGACCGCTTTTTTCGACCTGCCCGTGCGCCGCTTCCAGGCCAACGGCATGGACATCGCCGCCCGCATCGACGGCGCGGGGCCGCCCCTGCTGCTGCTCCACGGGCATCCGCAGACCCACGCCATCTGGCATCGGGTGTGGCCGGAGCTGACGCGGCATCGCACCTGCGTGGCCGCCGACCTGCGCGGTTATGGAGACAGCGGCAAGCCCGCCGCCAGCGCCGATCACTCCGCGCATTCCAAGCGCACGATGGCGGCGGACATGGTGGACCTGATGCGCGGGCTGGGATATGCGCGCTTCGAGGTGCTGGCGCATGACCGGGGCGCCCGGGTGGCGCATCGCCTGGCGCTCGATCATCCCGCCGCCGTGAGCCGCATGATGCTGCTGGACATCGCGCCCACGCTGGACATGTACGAGGGCACGACGCGCGCCTTCGCGCAGGCCTATTTCCATTGGTTCTGGCTGATCCAGCCCGCACCGGTCCCCGAAACGATGATCGAGCACGACCCCGTTTTCTACCTGCGGTCGGTGATGGGCGGGCGCCCCGGCGGGCTGGCGCATTTCTCCGCCGAGGCGATGGCCGAATACGAACGCGCGGCGCGCCAGCCGGGCTGGGCCACGGGCCTTTGCGAGGACTATCGCGCCTCCGCCACGATCGACCTGGAGCACGACCGGACGGGACGCGCCTTCGGCGAACGCCTGCGCATGCCGGTGCGCGTGCTGTGGGGCGAACGCGGGGCCGTGGGCCGCAACTTCGACGTGCTGGCGCTGTGGCGCGCGGTGGCCGACGAGGTGACGGGCGGTCCGCTGCCCGGGGCGCATTATCTGGCGGAGGAAACGCCTGACGCGCTGCTGGCAGACGCAGGAACGTTCTTCGGCTGGCGCTGAGGCGGCGGCCGGTGACAGGGGGGCCAAGCCTGGGCTGACGCCAGGGATATGCAAAAAGGGACGCAACCCCGGTGTTAACCTTCGGCCCATGAATCGTTACTTCGCCGATCTTTCCGAATTGCCCGACGCCGAGGACGCGCAACGCGCCTTCAAGGCCTCGGATTCCCCCTGCGTGGCCGTGTGTTCCACGCTGTTCGACGACATCTGCCGCGGCTGCGGCCGCACGGCCATGGAAGTCGCCAACTGGGTGTTCATGACGGAAGCGGAAAAGCGCGAGGTCTGGATCCGCATCAAGGCGCAGGGGTATCCGCGGCGCAACAACTGAACGCCCGGCATCGCGCATTTCCCGCCGCGCGGAAAGCGGACCTCGTCCCCGTCTTGGTCGTGTCACATGGCGCAGGCTGAATAGCGCCATCGCCCACTTCCGGGCCCACCTTCCGGGCTCCCTCATGCGCATCGTTCTGGTCACGGATGCCTGGCATCCGCAAGTCAACGGCGTCGTCCGCACCTGGACGACCATGCAGCAGATCCTCGGCGAATGGGGGCACGAGCTGATCGTGGTCAGCCCCCAGGGCAGCCGGACCATTCCCGCGCCGTCCGAGCCCGACCTGCGGCTGTGCCTGCAGCCCGGCCGCCAGCTGCGCCGCATCCTGGGCGACACCATTCCCGATGCGCTGCACATCGCGACGGAAGGCCCCTTGGGCCTGGCCGCGCGCCGGATGGCGCTGCGGCGGGGCTGGCGCTTCACCACGTCCTTCCACACCATGTTCCCGGACTACCTGCAGGCGCGCATGGGCATTCCCGCCGCGCTGCCGTGGCGCTACCTGCGCTGGTTCCACCGGCCGTCGCAATGCGTGCTGGTGCCCACGCCCACGGTCCGCGACGTCCTGGTGCGGCGCGGGCTGCAGAACCTGCGCGTCTGGTCGCGCGGGGTCGATCCGCGCAAGTTCCAGCCCGGTCCCAGCCTGGCGTTCCAGGACCTGCCGCGGCCCGTCTGGCTGAGCGTGGGCCGCGTGGCCAAGGAAAAGAACCTGGACGCCTTCCTGTCCCTGGACCTGCCGGGCAGCAAGGTGGTGGTGGGCGCGGGGCCCGACGAGGCCCGCCTGAAAAAGCGCTTCCCGGACGCGGTGTTCCTGGGCATGCAGCAGGACGGCGCTTTGCCCGGCTTTTATGCAGGGGCCGACGTGTTCGTGTTTCCCAGCCTGACCGACACCTTCGGCCTGGTCATGCTGGAGGCCATGGCCTGCGGCACGCCCGTGGCGGCCTTTCGCAGCGAGGCGCCGCTGGCGGTGGTCGAGGAGGGCGTGACGGGGTTCCTGGACAACGACCTGGGACGCGCCTGCCGGACGGCGCTGGCGCTGGACCGCGACGCCGTGCGCGCCCGGGCGCTGACGCGCAGCTGGGACTCGGTGGCGGCGGACCTGCTGGATTCACTGGTGCCGCTGACCCAGGGCGACCCGCAAGGCGCGGCGCGCGTTTGGGCTCCCACCCCCTGATACCGTCGGAAGCCCTGTTTTCGCTACCCCTGGCGCACGCCAACCTTGTACAATGCCCGGCAATCCTGAGGAGCGTTGCGACGACCCTGCGGTCCCCCATGTGGCTTTCCCATGCGGACCCCGGCTCGCCAGGCTCAGGAATCCTTGTTCAAGCGCCGCGCCCCGCGCGTCGCTACAGCAACGGCGCTCACCTTTGTCGCGTATGGCGGGAAAGGCGAGCACTCGACTGTCGTGGTGTATTCGCGTTGTCCGGCCATATCGTGCGCCGTTCGATATTCACGTGGAGCCTACACACCATGAACGCTGTGACCGATAAATCCTTCTCCGACTACCTCGTCGCCGACATGTCGCTGGCCGGCTGGGGCCGCCGCGAACTCGCCATCGCCGAAACCGAAATGCCCGGCCTGATGGCCATCCGCGAGGAATTCGCCGCGTCGCAGCCGCTCAAGGGCGCGCGCATCGCCGGCAGCCTGCACATGACCATCCAGACCGGCGTGCTGATCGAGACGCTGGTGGCGCTGGGCGCCGAAGTGCGCTGGGCCTCGTGCAACATCTTCTCCACGCAGGACCACGCCGCCGCCGCCATCGCCGCGTCCGGCACGCCGGTCTTCGCCGTCAAGGGTGAAACCCTGGAAGAGTACTGGCAGTACACCCACAAGATCTTCGAATGGCCCAATGGCCAGAACGCCAACATGATCCTCGACGACGGCGGCGACGCCACGTTGATGCTGCACCTGGGCACCAAGGCCGAAAAGGACATCTCGGTCCTGGCCAACCCGGGCAGCGAAGAAGAGCGCGTCCTGTTCGCCGCCATCAAGGAAACCCTCAAGCGCGATCCCAAGTGGTACTCGACCCGCCTGGCGCTGATCAAGGGCGTGACCGAAGAAACCACGACCGGCGTGCATCGCCTCTACCAGATGTCGCAGAAGGGCGAGCTGGCGTTTGCCGCCATCAACGTGAACGACTCGGTCACCAAGTCCAAGTTCGACAACCTGTACGGCTGCCGTGAATCGCTGGTGGACGGCATCAAGCGCGCCACCGACGTGATGGTCGCCGGCAAGATCGCCGTCGTGGCCGGCTACGGCGACGTGGGCAAGGGCTGCGCCCAGGCGCTGGTCGCGCTGCGTGCCCAGGTGTGGGTCACCGAAATCGATCCGATCTGCGCGCTGCAAGCCGCCATGGAAGGCTTCAAGGTCGTGACCATGGAAGAAGCCGCCGCCCACGGCGACATCTTCGTCACCGCCACCGGCAACTACCATGTGATCACCCGCGAGCACATGAACGCCATGAAGGACCAGGCCATCGTCTGCAACATCGGCCACTTCGACAACGAAATCGACGTCGCCAGCCTGGCCGATTGCCAGTGGGAAGAGATCAAGCCGCAGGTCGACCACGTCATCTTCCCGGACGGCAAGCGCATCATCCTGCTGGCCCAGGGCCGTCTCGTGAACCTGGGTTGCGCCACCGGCCACCCCTCGTTCGTGATGTCGTCCTCGTTCGCCAACCAGACGATCGCCCAGATCGAACTGTTCACGCGCAACGACGCCTACCAGTCCGGCCAGGTCTACGTGCTGCCCAAGCACCTGGACGAGAAGGTCGCGCGCTTGCACCTGAAGAAGCTGGGCGTGAAGCTCACGACCCTGCGCCAGGATCAGGCCGACTACATCAGCGTGCCGGTCGAAGGCCCCTACAAGCCTAACCACTACCGCTATTGATCGATGTAGCACAATAGGGAAATGCCGCGCCATGTCGGCGCGGGTTTTCCGGTCCGCGGGGCACGCCCGTCCTTGCCTGTTGGCGACGGGTCCGCGGAGCGTCAATACAGGAGTTCGAACATGGTGACACTGATACTCGTCTGGATCCTGAACGCAGTGGCCCTGCTGGCCGTTGCCTACCTGCTGCCGGGCATCACGGTGGCCAGCTTCGGGTCGGCGCTCATCGCCGCGCTGGTGCTGGGGCTGGTGAACATGCTGGTCAAGCCGGTCCTGGTGCTGCTGACGCTGCCCATCACGATTGTCACCCTGGGTCTGTTCCTCATCGTCATCAATGCCTTGTTGTTCTGGTTCGTGGGCTCCGTGCTCAAGGGCTTCCAGGTCAACGGGTTCTGGTGGGCCGTGGGCGGCGCAGTCCTGTACAGCATCATTTCCGGCCTCCTGACCAAACTCATCCCCTGATGGGACCCACCCCCGAAGCGCTTCGCGCTTCCCCCTCAAGGGGGCGTGCCTGCGGACCGGCAAAGCCGGCTCCGCGGCACCCCGAGGGGTGAGACGCCTGTTGCTTGCGGCGCGTAGCGTCATCGATTACTGATATGTCCGAATCCAACTCTCCCGCTTTCAGCCTGGAATTCTTCCCCCCGCGCGACCTGGCCGGTCAAGAGCGGCTGGTGCGCGCGGCCAAGCAGATGCTGGCCATCCAGCCCAAGTACGTCAGCGTGACGTTCGGCGCGGGCGGTTCCACGCGCGCCGGCACGGCGGACGCCGTGCGCACGCTGCGCAACCTGGGCTGCGACGCGGCGCCGCACCTGTCGTGCGTGGGCGCGTCGCGCCAGGACCTGCGCGACATCCTTCAGGCCTACAAGAACGAAGGTGTGCGGCGCGTGGTGGCGCTGCGCGGCGACCTGCCTTCGGGCATGGGCGGCGACGCCGGCGAACTGCGCTACGCCAACGAACTGGTGTCGTTCATCCGCGAGGAAACCGGCGACTGGTTCCACATCGAAGTGGCGGCCTATCCCGAGATGCATCCGCAGGCGACCAACCCTTCGGCCGACCTGACGCATTTCGTGGCCAAGGTGAAGGCCGGCGCCAACGCCGCCATCACGCAGTATTTCTTCAACGCCGACGCCTATTTCGACTTCGTCGACCGGGCGCGGGCCAAGGGCGTGGACGTGCCGATCGTGCCGGGCATCATGCCCATCACGAACCACACGCAACTGCTGCGCTTCTCGGAAATGTGCGGCGCGGAAGTGCCGCGCTGGATCCGCCTGCGCCTGGCCGAATTCGGCGACGACAAGGCGTCCATCCGCGCGTTCGGCGTGGACGTCGTGACCGAGCTGTGCCAGACGCTGCTGGACAACGGCGCGCCGGGCCTGCACTTCTACACCCTGAACCACGCCGAGGCGCCGCTGGCGATCTGGAAGGAACTGTCGGTGTAAAGGGCGGCGGCGTTCGGCGCCGCACACCGCATACCGCAAGCAGAAATGGCAAGGCCGGCGACGTCGCCGGCCTTGTTTTTTTGCGCGTGAAACTCAGTCGGCGTACACGCCCGCCTTGCGGATGACACCGCCCCATTTGTCGACTTCGGATTGGAGCCACGTCTGCAGGCCCTGCGGCGTCTGCTTGGACTCGGGCACGATCTCGGCGCCCAGCTCGGCCATCTTCTGCGTGAAGGCCGGGTCCTTGAGCGCGGCGCGCAGCGCGGCATTGAACTTGTCGATGGCCTCGGGGGGCGTGCCCTTGGGCGCATAGACGCCGTGCCACACCTTGACCTCGAAGTCCTTCAGGCCGCCTTCCCGCAGCGTGGGCACGTCGGGCAGGGCCTTGATGCGTTCCTGCGTGGTGACGCCGTAGAGCTTGACGCGCTCGGCCTTGATCTGGGGGATGGTCTGCGTGGTCTGGTCGCACAGCACGTCCACCTGTCCGCCCAGCAGGGCGGTCATGGCGGGGGCGGTGCCGGCGTAGGGCACGGTCGTGAACTGCACGCCCAGCGACTCCTGCAGCAGCATGCCGCAAAGCTGGGACACGGCGCCCAGGCCCGCGTTGGCCAGGTTGATCTTGTTGCCGTTGTCCTTGGCGTACTTGATGAAGGCCGCCATGCCGTCGGCCGGCAGGTCCTTGCGGCCCAGCAGGGTCATGGGCACGTCCGCGACCTGGCCGACATAGGCAAAATCGGTCAGCGGGTTGAACGGCAGCTTGCGGTACAGCGCAGGCGCGGTCGCCATGCCGTTGTGGTGGATCAGGAAGGTGTAGCCGTCCGGCGCGGCGCGCGCCACGTGTTGCGAAGCCAGCGTGCCGCCCGCGCCGGTGCGGTTTTCGATGACGATGCTCTGGCCCAGCGTCTTGGCCATGGACGCGCCCAGGCTGCGGGCCACGACGTCGGTCGGACCGCCGGCCGCAAACGGCACCACCAGGGAAATCGGATGATTCGGGTAGGCCCCTTGCGCGCTGGCGTTGCCAACAGCCAGGCAGGACAGGGCCAGCATGGGCCAGGCTGCGCGCTTGAACGCGCGCGCGTATCGGTGGGACATGTCTCGCTCCTTGTGGTCTTTTCGGCCCGCGATGCCGCGCAGGGCGGGCAGGCATCAGCAGTGTGGCGCGAGACGGGCGAGGAGGGGAATTCGCGGTTTCGCAAGCCGGGCTTCGGCGCGCGGAAAGGCGGGTTTACGCGGACTTGCCCACAGAAGCGCTACAAATCGTGCATGTAGGGCCCGGGCTGGGTCCTTGCCCGGTCCTCGGCCATCACGGCTCGGGAATGTTTTCCCGGAAGATCACCTGCAGCCGCGGCAGGTAGCTGGGTTCGGGCGCGCCCTTCACGGCGGCCACCAGCAGTTTGACGATCTCGCGCGCCTCGACGCGCGGGTTCTGGTCGATCACGGCGTCCATGGTGCGATCGAGCAGCAGGCGGCGCGTGGCTTCGGTGAGGTCGTGGCCCACGAAGACAATGCGTGGGGCGAAGGCGCCCTGACTTGAGCGCGCCTCGGCCGGCCGCGCCTCAGCCGGCCGCGCCTCTTTCAGCGCCCGCGCGATGCCCTGATTGCCGGCGCCGATGTTGTAGATCGCGTGCGGAGGATCTTTGCGCAGCAGATCCTGGGTGACGGCAAAGGCGCGGTCGCGGTCGTCGCCGATCTCCAGGATGTGGGCGATGCGCAGGTGCGGAAACTCTTCGCTCAGCAGCGAGCGAAAACCCATCTCCCGCTCTTCGTGGCCGCGATAGGCCAATGACCCCACGAACACCGCGACCTTGCGTTCGGTGTGCTGCGGCAGAAACCGGCCCAGCAACAGCGCGGCCAGGCGGCCCGCGGCGCGGTTGTCGATGCCCACGTACCCCAGGCGCGCCGAAATCGGAATGTCCGACACCAGGGTGCTCACATGCACGCCGCTGTCGCGCAGCGCCATGATGGCGTCGCGCACTTGGGGATGGTCCAGCCCGACCAGGCCAACGGCCTGCGTCTGCTCGCGCAGCTCATAGAGCTTTTTCGCGAGCTTATTGGCGTCGAATCCCTCGATCAGATGCAGGCGGGCCTGCACGTCTGGGCGGGCGGCGGCTTCTTCGAGCAGGTGCCGGCCCAACGCGGTCATGAAGCTGTTGGTGCCGGCGGGCAAAACGAAATCGACCCGCACGTCCTGCCGGGTGGCATCGGCGCCCTGGACGAAGTAGCCCAGGCGGTTGGCAATCGCCAGCACGCGGTCGCGCGTCTTGCCGCGCACGCCGTCGCGGTCGTTCAGCACCCGGTCCACGGTGGCGGTGGACATGCCGGCTTCTCGGGCAATGAGGGAAATGGTGGGGCGCATGCGGGAACAGGCTCGCAAGACACCATCAGGGCGATGGCAGCGCGGCCATCATAAACCATCATTTGCAATCATTCAGGATCAAAAAGGTAACGCCGCCGTCCTATGACCGCCAATCGCCTTTACCCCTGATTGTTTTGATGTGATTATCGCGGCTCAATTACATCAAACACCGCACGGCAGGATGCCAGGCAGTCGACAGTGCATACCGAGCCGGCAGGAGGAGCACATGTCGCACCCTACCCTGGTGCCCGACCCACCCGTCCGGGAACGGCGCTTTCGCATCGGCTGCATCGGCGCCGGCATGATCATGGCCGAGTGCCATCTGGCGGCTTACCAGCAGGCCGGCTTCACGGTGGCGGCGATTGCGTCGCGCACCCGCGGCAAGGCGGCCCAGGTCGCCGAACGCTACGGCATCCCGCGTGTGCATGACGATCCTCTGGCCCTGATCGCCGATCCGCAGATCGAGATCGTGGACATCGCGTATCCGCCCGACCAGCAGCCCGCGCTGATTCGCGCCGCATTGGCCGCCCCGCATGTGCGCGGCGTGCTGGCGCAGAAGCCCCTGGCCCTCTCGCTGGATGAAGCCCGCGCCTTGCGCGACGAGGCGCGGGCCGCCGGCAAGATCCTGTCGGTCAACCAGAACATGCGCTACGACCAATCGATGCGCGCGCTCAAGCAGCTGCTCGACCAGGGCGTGCTGGGCACGCCGGTGTTCGCGCAGATCGACATGCACGCGATCCCGCACTGGCAGGACTTCTTGCGCGGCTATGACCGGCTGACGCTCTCGAACATGAGCGTGCATCACCTCGATGTCCTGCGCTATCTGTTTGGCGAGCCCACCGAGATCACCAGCATCACCCGCCCGGATCCGCGCACCGAGTTCGCGCATCAGGATGGGCTGGTGACGACCACGCTGCGCTTTGGCAACGGCCTGCTCGCGCTGTCGCTCGAAGATGTGTGGTCGGGCCCGCGGGCCGAGGGATACCCCGACGACCAGCACATCCGCTGGCGCGTGGAAGGCACCGAGGGCGTCGCGCGCGGCACCATCGGCTGGCCCACCGGCGAGCCGTCGACCCTGAGCTACGCCTCGCGCGCGGCCCAGGGCCATACCGACGGGCGCTGGGTGACGCCCACGTGGGACACGATGTGGTTTCCGCATGCCTTCATCGGCGTGATGGAGCAGTTGCAGTACGCGCTGGCCAGCGGCACCGAGCCTGCGTTGAGCGTGACCGACAACGTACGCACGATGGCGCTGGTCGAGGCCGCGTATACGTCCATCGCCGAAGGCCGCACGGTACGGCTGCCGGCAGTCGAATAACCAGATCGATAAAACAGACGGAGACAACCATCATGATCCAGACCGGAATCTTCTCGGGCTACTTTCCCTATGAGCTGGAGCGCACGGCCAAGGTGATTCGCTCGCACGGCTTTAACACCGTGCAGCTGGACCTGCATTTCAAGGACATGGAGCTTGGCCCGGGGCAGCTGACCGCGCAGAAATGCACGCAGATCCGCGACACCTTCCGCAATTACGACCTGCCGGTCTCCTGCATCTCGGCCTATACCAACATCGTGCATCCCGACCCCGCCGAGCGCCAACGCCGCAACGGTTACCTCAAAGAGATCCTCACCCACGCGCGCCAGTTGGGGTCGCCCTACGTGATCTCGGAAACCGGCACGTTCGCCACCGACAGCGACTGGGTGCATCACCCCAGGAACAAGACCGAGGAAGGCTGGGACCAGTGCCGCGCGGTGATCGCCGAGCTGTCGCAACATGCCTATGACCATGGCGCGGTGTTCCTGCTTGAGACCTACGTGAACAACGTGGTGGGATCGGTCGAGGAAACGCTGCGCATGTTCGCCGAAGTGGATCACCCGGGCCTGGGCCTCCTGATGGATCCGACGAACTACTTCGAAGCGCACAACATCGACCAGATGGACCGCACGCTCAACCAAGTGTTCGACGCGCTCTCCGACAAGATCTGCATCGCGCATGCCAAGGACGTGAAACGTTCGGGCGATGACAAGTCCGAAAAGCACAGCGACATCGGTGACGAGGGCGCGGCCGAAAGCCATACCTTCCGCGGGGTGGGCGAGATCGAGTTGCCGGCGCCGGGCCTGGGCGCGCTCAATTACGACCTGTATCTGCAGCGCCTGGCAAAGAAGCACCCCAACATTCCCATCATCATCGAACACCTGACCGAAGACGACGTGCCGCGCGCCAAGCGGTTCCTCGACGAGCGGCTGCGCGCGAACGGCCTGTAGGCCGGCGCCGCACGCGATTGCACGCGCACCGCGAAGCCGTCATCGAACACGGCCCGCGGCGCGCCTCTCGAACACGATTCTGAACACCGACACCGGCGGACGCGCGCCCGCGCCTGCGCCAGGGAGAACTCATGCCTGACATTTACGGGACCTGGATGACGCGCCGCGACGTAGAGGCGCGCACCGGACAGCTTGCGCAGTTTGCCGGCGTACGCCTGATGACGCTGGACGACGGGCTGGAGCGCGGTATCCGCATGCTGGAGTTCCGCAGCGGCACGGGCCTGCGCTTCACGGTGCTGGTGGATCGCGCGATGGACATCGCCGACTGCGAATACCGCGGCTACGCCCTGGGATGGCAATCGCCGTCGGGCTTTCGCCATCCCGGACTGCATGACTACGAAGGCGAGGGCGGACTGGGCTGGATGCGATCGTTTTCGGGCCTCATGATCACCTGCGGGCTGGACCACATTCTGTTCATGTACGACGCGCCGGCCGACAACTATGTGTACGGCCCGCGCAAGACGGCCAGGCAGTCCATCCATGGCCGCGTCGGCACCATTCCCGCGCGGCTGACCGGCTACGGCGAACGCTGGGATGGCGATCGCTGCGTGCTGTGGGCCGAAGGCGTGGTGAGCCAGGGCACCGTGTTCGGCGAGCATCTGGAACTGCACCGCCGCATCGAGATCGAGGTGGGCAGCAACGACATCAAGCTGTCGGATCGCGTCGTGAATCGGGGCTTTTACCGCACGCCGCATATGCTCTGCTATCACATCAACCTGGGCTATCCGGTGCTGGACGCCGGCTCGCGCTATCTGGCGCCGATCCGCGACGTGGTGTGGGCCGCGCACGAGCAGGACTACCGCAAGCAGGGCGTGGGCTACCGCCGCATGCCGGCGCCGCAGCTGGGCTTTCATGAGCAGGTGTGGCAGCACGAGATGGCGGCCGCGGCCGACGGCAGCGTGCCGGTCGCCCTGGTGAACGATGCGCTGGGTCTGGGCATGCAGGTCAGCACCTACAAGCATCAATTCCCCTGCCAGTACCAATGGCAGAACCTGCAATCGGGCCAGTATGCGATGGGCATCGAGCCCTCCACCAACCACGTGCTGGGCCAGGGCGCGGCGCGCGAGCGCAACGAGCTCATCTGGCTCGAGCACGGCGACGAGCGCCGCTACGACACTACGTTCAGCGTGCTGGGCTCGGCCGGCGACATCGCGGCCTGCGAGGCACGCATCCGCGCGATCGCGGTGCAGCCCGAGACCGACTATCCGCCGTTGTCGGGGCGTTTTGCGCCCATCGCGGGGCGCCCATGAGCGCGCGCTTTTCATTACAAGGCCGCCGCGTGCTGTACACGGGCGCGGCGGGCGGTTTTGGCGTGGACACCACGCTTGCGCTGCTGGACGCGGGCGCAAGCGTGATCGCGCTCGACAACCACGCCGGGCATATCGACCGCCTGCGCAGCACCGTGCCGGCGCAGTTTGCCGGCCAGCTTCAGATCCTGCAGGCCGACCTCGCCGACGCCGGCGCGCTGCAATCGCACCTTGAGCGGCTGACCGCCGAGGGCGCGATCGACGTGGTCATCAACAACGCGGCGATCTATCCCTCGCGCCCGTTCGAGGAATACAGCGATGCCGAGCTGGCGCGCGTGCACCGCGTCAACGTGGAGGCGGCGGTGCAGATCGTGCGCGCGGCGCTGCCGGGCATGCGCGCGCAGCAATGGGGCCGCGTGATCAACATCTCGTCGATCACGCTGTCGGGCGGATGGGAAAACCTGCTGCCCTACGTGCAGTCCAAGGGCGCGATGGTGGGCGCCACGCGCGCCTTCGCGCGCGAGTTCGGCAAGTGGGGAATCACGGTCAACGCCATCTCGCCGGGCGCGTTCCCGACCGACGCCGAGAAGATCCATCCCGATCCCGAGGGCTACAACCGCATGGTGCTCGAACGCCAGTCGGTTAAGCGCCGCGGGCACGCCGGCGACATCGCCGCGGCCATCTTGTTCCTGGCCTCGGACGAGGCGGGTTTCATTTCCGGACAGACGCTGGCGGTGGACGGCGGCTGGGTCATGCATTGAGGCGCATCGGCGCCACGCAGAGGGTAGAAGCAATGAGCATTCTTTCTGGCTACAAGGTTCTGGACTGCTCCATCGCCATGGCGGGGCCGTTCGCGGCGCAACGCCTGGGCGACCTGGGCGCCGACGTGATCAAGATCGAACCGCCCACCGGCGAATGGCAGCGGCACGCGCCCGCCGGCGGCATCACGGGCAACAAGATCAACGTGTCCTTTCTCTCGTTGAACCGCAACAAGCGTTCGCTCGCGATCGACCTGAAGAGCGCCGGCGGCAAGGAGATCATCCAGAAGCTCGCGGCGCAGGCCGATGTGTTCATCCAGAACTACCGGCCCGGTGTCGCCGGCCGCCTGGGCGTGAACTACGAGACCCTGTCGGCCTTGAACCCGCGCCTCATCTATGTGTCCATGTCGGGCTTCGGCGAAGACGGCCCCTATGCCACGCGCCCGGGTCAGGACCTGCTGTTGCAGGCGATGTCGGGCGCGATGCTGTCGTCGGGCCGGGCCGGCGAAGCGCCCCGCGCGGCGGGCCAGTATGTGGTCGACGCCGTCACCGCGTATTGCGCCTTCGAAGGCGTGCTGGCCGCGCTGCTGCACCGCGAGCGCACCGGCGAAGGCCAGAAGGTCGAGGTCAACATGCTGGATGCGATCACCACGATCCAGATGCAGGAGCTCTCGGTGTATACCGTGGGGCACAAGCCGCAGGTGCGCAGTGCCGAGCCGCATGCCCACGTGTACATCCGTGCCCCCTATGGCACCTTCGCGACGAGCGACGGCTATCTGGCGCTGGCCATGCCCGACATGAACGTGCTGGCGCGCGTGACCGAAGAGCCGCGGCTGGCCGAGTACGCCGGCGAGCGCGACGGTTGGGAAAAGCGCGACGAGATCTACGCGCTCGTGCGCGACACGTTGGCAAAGGCCTCGACCGCCGACTGGTTCGCCAAACTGGATGCCGCCGGCATCTGGTGCAGCCCCGTGTATGGCTACGCCGATTTGGTCGACGATCCGCAGATCGCGCACAACGGCACGTTTGTCGAATACGACCATCCGACCGAAGGCCGCATCAAGACGCCGGGCTT
This sequence comes from Achromobacter sp. MFA1 R4, assembly GCF_900156745.1. Classification (NCBI taxonomy): domain Bacteria; kingdom Pseudomonadati; phylum Pseudomonadota; class Betaproteobacteria; order Burkholderiales; family Alcaligenaceae; genus Achromobacter; species Achromobacter sp. MFA1 R4. Next base: position 2,331,161 of record NZ_LT707065.1, read on the forward strand.
TCCGATCCGCTTTTCCAAGACCCCCAGCCAGGTGGTGCGCGGCGCGCCGCTCACCGGTCAGCATACCGACGAAGTGCTGCGCGATTTTGGCTTCAGCGCCGACGAGATCGCCGCGCATGCGGCCTCGGGCGCGGTGCTGCGCGGGGCCTCGGAATGAGCGAACGCGCGTTGCCGTATCGCGGCCTTACCTGGGATCATCCGCGCGGCTTCAACGCCCTGCACGCGGCCACCGCCCACACGCCGCTGGTGCACTGGGACAAGCAATCGCTCGAGGGCTTCGAGTCGGCGCCCATTGCCGAACTCTGCGCCCGCTATGACCTGGTGGTGCTGGATCACCCCCATCTGGGCGAAGCCCTGGCGCACGATTGCCTGCAGGCGCTGGACACCGTGTTCGCGCCCGACGAGCTGGCGCGGATCGCACGGGACAGCATCGGGCTGTCTTACGACAGCTATCGCATGGCCGGTCGCCCATGGGCGCTGCCGCTGGACGCGGCCACGCAGGTGATGGCCACGCGCGCGGATCGGTTGAACGGTCCCGCGCCGCGCACCTGGCACGAGGTGCTGGCGCTGTCGCAACGCAGCGGCTCGGTCGCGCTCAGTTGGGGCGGGCCGCATCCGCTTCTGTCGCTGCTGTCGATTGCCGCCGCCATCGCGCCCGATACCGACCTGCGGCCGCATGGCGCCTGGCACGACGAGGCGACGCTCGCCGACGCGTGCGACGTGCTTGCCGAGCTTGCGCGGCGCACGCCCGCGCAAGCCCTGGCCTACAACCCGATCGCGCTGCTTGGCCACATGAGCTCGCGCGACGACATCACGCTCTGCCCGCTGGTCTATGGTTACGTGAACTACGCCACGTCCGCAGTCGCCAAGCCGCTTACGTTCCGCGACGCGCCGCAGGCCGATGCCGGCCGGCCGGGTTCGATCCTCGGCGGTACGGGCATTGCGATATCGCGGCGCTGCACCGTGGGGCCGGAGCTGCGCGCGCATCTATTGTGGTTGCTGGCCGCCGATACCCAACGCCGCTTCATTCCGCAGCACGAAGGACAGCCCAGCCATCGCGGCAGCTGGGCCGATGCGGACGTGAATGCGGCAAGCGGCAACTTCTATGCCAACACGGCCCGCACGCTCGAAGCCGCCTCGATCCGGCCGCGGCACGACGGCTACATCGCCTTCCAGACCGAGGCCTCGCAGTTCCTGCGCGAGGGCGTCGCCGCGCGCGCTTCCTCCCACGCATTGGCGCGCGGCCTGACCCAGCGCTTCCGGGCCAGCCTGGCCACCGCTCCCCAGCACACCACCGCATAAGGACTTCGTCGTGAGCGCACTCGTCAATCTCAGTATCGATGGCCATGTCGCCATCATCGAACTCAATCGTCCCGAGAAGCTGAACGCGATGACGCCCGAGATGGCCGACCTGCTGATCGCGGCGGTAGAGCAATGCAATACCGACCCGCAGGTGCGCGCGGTGATCCTGACCGGCGCGGGCCCCAAGGCCTTCTGCGCCGGCTCGGACATCACCGAGCTCGACCGCTACGCCACGCCCTGGGATTTCCGCAACCGGCTCGACTACTGCGACTGCGTGCGCATGTTGAAGAAGCCCACGGTGGCGGCGATCAACGGCTATACCTTCGGCGGCGGCCTGGAGATGGCATTGGCCTGCGATATCCGCATCGCCGCCGACAACGCGCGCCTGGGCGCGCCCGAGATCAAGCTGGGCTGGATCGGGGGCGGCGGCATGACGGCGCAGCTCGTCCATGCGGTCGGCCCGAGCAACGCCGCGATGATGGTGATGACCGGCGATCCCATCCGCGCCGAGCAGGCGCTGGCCTGGGGCCTGGTGAGCGAGGTGGTGCCGCAGGAACAGTTGCGCGAGCGCGCGCAGGCGCTTGCCGCCACCATCGCCTCGCGCGCGCCGATCGCGGCCGAGACGGCACGCGTCAATCTGCGCGCCGCGCTGTCGATGCCGCTGGAGAAGGCCGTGGAATACGAGCGCGATCTGCAGGCGATCTGCTTCGCCACGGCCGACGCCAAGGAAGGCCGCAAGGCATTCGAAGAAAAGCGCGCGCCGAAGTTCGAGCGGCGCTGATGCGTGGGGCGCGGCCCCGCGCCGCCCCTGACGCGCGCCCGTTCGGGTCGGATGCCGGGCTGGCGATCACCCAACCTTGCGTTCCTCATCAGCCCAGAATGCATCCCGCATCTGCTTTCTGGCGACCTTGCCGTTGGCGTTTTTCGGCAGTTCGGCCAGCAGTTCGACGCTCCGTGGCTTTTTGAAGTCGGCCAGCTGCTTGCGGCAATGCTCGATGAGGTCGGCCGGGGTGGCCGTTTCGCCCGGCTTGAGGACGATCATCGCCTTGACGGATTCGCCCCACAGTTTGTCGGGCACGCCGAACACGCAGGCTTCGTAAACGGCGGGGTGCTGGTAGAGCGCCTGTTCGACTTCGGTCGGGTAGATGTTGAAGCCGCCCGAGATGATCATGTCCTTCTTCCGGTCGACGATGTACATGAAGCCTTCGTCGTCGGTGCGCGCCAGGTCGCCCGTATGCAGCCAGCCGTCGCGCAGCGCCTGCGCCGACAGTTCCGGCGCTTGCCAATAGCCTGCAAACACGTCCGGACCGCTGACGGTAATTTCGCCAATTTCACCGGGCGCCACTTCCTGGCCATTTTCATCGACCAGCCGGACTTCGCTTTCGCCGAAAGGCCGGCCGCAAGACAAGAGGCGCTCCGGATGTCCCGCCATCGCGTCGGCGTGGTCCAACGCGCTTAGCAGAACCAGGCCGCCCGTCGTCTCGCCGGCGCCGTAGCCCTGGCTGAGCTTGGGTCCCAACGCTTCCCAGGCCTCGCGGATGCGTGCGGGAGCCATGGGCGCGCCGCCATAGGAGATCTGCCGCAGCGCAGACAGATCATGGCGATGCAGGTTCGGATGCGCGATCAGCATGTTGACCATCGTGGGCACCATGAAGCTGAAGGCCGCGCGGTGGCGGGCGGCTGACGCAAGAAAGGCCTCGGGCTCGAAACGGTCGTGCAGCAGGATCGTGCCGCCCTGAAACAGGAACGGTTGCATGAACATGCCGCTGGCGTGCGTGATCGGCCCGGCCAGCGCCAGGACTTCGCCCGGATTCGCGCGCATGCGGCCCATGACGACCTTGCGCAGCGACGCCAAGCGGTTGCCGACCGTCTGCATGGCAGCCTTCAGCTTGCCGGTTGAACCCGACGTGAAATGCAGAACCGCCAGGTCTTGCGGCTGCATGGGCACATCGGGGTTGCGGTCGGCGGCAGCCTCCAGCAGGCGTTCGTAGGACCGCCATTCGCCTGCGTCCCGGCTTCCGGTCACCACGTGGTGGCGAACGGTTTCGAAGGCGTTGCGGTGCGATTCGGCCTCCTCCAGATGCGCCGGATCCACGATAAACACAGAGGCCTGCGCGTTGTTGACCGAGTCCACCATCTCCTGCGGAGACAAGCGGGCGTTCAAGGCCACCTTGACCAGTCCCGCCTTGTACAGGGCGCATTCCAGTTCGATGATTTCAGGGCAGTTCCAGGCCTGGATGGCGACGCGGTCGCCTTTGGTCAGGCCCAGCCCGAGCAGCGCGTTGGCCAGCCGGTTGGATTGGGTTTCCAACTGACCGAAGCTTATGGTGCGGTCGCCAAAAATGATGGCGGGACGGTCGCGCCAGTAGCGCGCATTGCGGGTGGTGTATCGGCCTTGGTTCATGACGGCTCCGTTTCGAATTTGGCTTGCCGCTATGCTGCGCGGCGCGGAGCACGGCCGCATAACCGGGACGCAAAACCTCATGCCGCTGCGTTATCGCGTCGGCGCGATTCCTGTACGTTATGAAGATCACCGGGTGTGGCATGACGCGGCGTATGGCGCTGGGTTACCTCTATGCCAAAGGGGAGGCGACGGTCCGACCCCGACAAGAAACAGGAGACAGCAGTGGACAAACGACATATTCGGTTCGGAGTGCGGGGGGTTCGTCGCCTGGCCGAGGCGACACTTGCCTGGGCAGGCCTGGCCGCCATCGCGCCGGCGCAGGCCGCGGACGCGGCGGCCAAGTATCCCGAAAAGCCCATACGCCTGATCGTTCCGTTCACGGCGGGCGGGCAGTTCGACTACATCGCCCGGCTGGTGTCGGTGCCGCTGGGCAAGGAACTGGGGCAGACCATCATTGTCGAGAACGTCGGGGGAGGAGGAGGAAATCTGGGCGGCGGCAAGGTCGCCAGCGCGGCGGCCGATGGCTACACCCTGCTTGAATATGGCGGCAACTTTGCCATCGCGAAGCATTTGTCGCCCAAGCTGACGTTCGATCCGATCGCCGACCTGGCGCCGGTGTCGGGCCTGAGCATTGCGCCCCACGTGGTCCTGGTCAACAGCGCGTTGCCGATCAAGACGTTCGCCGAACTGCAGGCGTACGCCAAGGCCCATCCGGGCAAGCTCAGCTATGGCAGCCCCGGCGTGGGCTCGTCCATGCACCTGACGTTCGAAACCATCAAGCAGCACTTCGGCCTGGATGCCATCCACGTGCCGTACCGCGGGGGCAGCAACGCGTTGAACGACCTGGCCGGCGGACAGATCGACTTGGGCATCGTGGCCGTCGCGCCCGCCATGCCATTTATTTCGTCGGGGAAAATCCGCGCGCTGGCCGTTACCAGCGAGCAGCGCGCGGCGTCCCTGCCTGACGTGCCGTCGATTGCCGAACTGGGCTACGCGGGCTTTGACAGCGGAAGCTGGGCGGGCATCGCCGTGCCGAAGGGCACGCCGCCCGCCGTGGTGGACCGGCTGAACGCGGCGATCCGCCGGGTCATGGCCGACCCGCAGGTCCTGCAAGCCCTGGAGTCGCAGTCGTTCAAATCCATCGCCGGGTCGCCGGCCGACATGGGCAAGCTCATCGACCAGGAGTCGGCGCGCTACGGACCGCTCATCCAGCGCCTAGGCCTGACGGCCGAATAGCGGACGCAGCCCGGCGTTACTTCACCTGCGCGCGTCGCTGCGCGTGCTGGCGCAGGATCTCCAGCAGCCGCTCGGTCAGCGGCGACTGGTAGCTGTTGCGCCGCGTCAGCACGCCGATCTGGCGATGCCAGGTCAGGTCCTCCAGCGGCACGATGGCAAGGTCATGGCCGGCGTGCGCCGACAGGGTCATCTCGCTGACCAGCGTCAGCAGGTCGGTGCCGTGCAGGATGCTCAGCAGGTTCGACACGGACGCATTGGATTCAATGGTCACTTCGGGCGGGGGCGAGCCGTGCTGCTCGAATCGGGTTTCCAGCCAGCGCCGTGAGGCGGCCTGCGGGCCGGGCAGCATCCACTTGTAGGGAGCAAGGTCGGCAAAGCGGACCTTGCGGCCGCTCAGCAAGGGATGGCCCGGCCACGCCGCGGCATACAGCCGGTCGGCAAACAGCGGCTCGCAATCGAATTCGGCCGCGGTGGCGGATTCAAACAGCGAGCTGATCGCAAAGTCCAGGTCTCCCTGGCGCAGGGCGGGGATCAAGGCGTCGTTCAGGCTGACCATGACCTGCACCTTGGCCGCCGGCCGCTGCGACAGCAATTCGATGCAGGCGGGATTGAAGAACGGCTCGGCCAGCAGCGGGGTGACCCCCGCGCGCAGTTGCCCGATGCTGCCCCGATGCAGATCACCGGCTTCCTGCATCGCGTCGTCAAGCTCGCGCCGGGCCTGCACCGACCGTTGATAGAACGCGCGTCCGGGGATGGTCAGCTCCATGCCTTTGGGCGTGCGCACGAACAACTGCAGCTTCAGTTCGTCTTCCAGGCGGCGGATTCCCTTGGTCAGCGCGGGCTGGCTGATGCCGATGCTGTCCGCGGCGCGGCCCACGTGCCCCAGGCGGGCAACGGCCAGGAAATAGTCCAGATCTTCCAGTCTCATGATTCCGCACGGTTATCAAGATCGAAGAAAAGATAATCACGAGGATGGTTGGCGCTGTCAAGCTGGGCACTACCAAGACAGGAGACATCATGCCCAACGACACACCGCTTACCCTGGCCGAGCTGCGCGAGCGGCTGCGGCAGTATCTGCAGGACGAACTGCTGCCGCTGGAGCGGTCGCTCAACCTGGGATACGAAGACACGTTCGAGCGCAGCCTGGTGCAATCCATCTGGAAACGGTGCCGGACCCTCGGACTGTATGGCCCGCAGCTTCCGGTGGCGCTGGGCGGGCAGGGCTTGTCCTATCGGGATCTGTGCGTGCTGAAGGACGACGTCGCCGCTTCCGGCGCCATCCTGTTTCCGCATGTGCTGGGCGACTGGGGCGGCCCGTCGCGCATCGGCAATCTGGTGCGCCATGCCACCCCCTATCAGCTGGAACGCTACATCATGCCCGTGATCCACGCCGAGCGCGGGGCCTGCTTTGCCATGACGGAACCGCAGTCGGGTTCCGATGCGACCCGGCTGCAGACCACCGCGGTCGAGGACGGCGACGACTACATCGTCACGGGCACCAAGCACTACATCACGGCGTCGATGTTCGCGGACTTCGCCATCACGATGTGCGTCACCGACCCGCAGGCAGGGACCGACGGCATCTCGGCGATATTCATCGACCTGGACAGCCCCGGCGTGCGGCTTGTGCACGACTGCGTGCCGATGACGGGCCAATACGTGGACGCGGACATCGTGTTCGACCAGGTCCGCGTGCCGAAGAAGAACCTGATCGGAGCGCCCGGGCAGGGCTTCAAGATCGCCATGAACCGCATCAGCGTAAACCGGTTGCTGCATTGTCCGACGATGATCGGCCTGGCGCGTCAGGCCTTCAGGCTGGCGGTGGACTACGCCAAGCACCGGCAGCAATTCGGCGGCCCGATCAGCCGCTTCCAGGCCATTCAGCACATGCTGGCCGACATGGCGACTGCGCTGTACGCCTGCGAACACATGGTGCTGGCCGCGGCGGCCAAGGCCGACGCGGGCGTAGACGTGCGGGACGAGGCCGCCATGTGCAAGCTGTTCGTGTCCGAACGTTGCTTCGACATTGCCGACAAGGCCATGCAGATCCACGGAAACGTGGGCGTGACGAAGAACCATCCCGTGGAGTTCATATTCCGCCGCCTGCGCCTTTACCGCATTGTCACCGGCACCAGCGAAATCCAGCGCAATACGATCGCCAAGGGAATCCTGGCATGACACGCGGCGGCGGCTATCTCAGCGGATTGACGGTGCTGGACCTGGGCCAGTTGCACCCGGGCCCGTACACGGCGATGTTGCTCGGCCAGCTTGGCGCTACCGTGATCAAGGTGGAAAAGCCGCAGGGCGACACGGCGCGCCAGCTTGGCGCGGAGACGTTTGCCAAGTACAACCGCGGCAAGCAATCCATCTGCCTGGACTTCACGCGCGACGAAGACCGGCGCACGCTCTTGCAGTTGGCGGCGCGCAGCGACGTGCTGGTCGAAGGCTTCCGGCCCGGCGTCATGGCCAGGATGGGGTTGGACTACACCCGCCTGGCGCAAGCCAATCCACGCATCGTGATGTGTTCGATCTCGGGCTTTGGCCAGACCGGCCCCTACGCGCAGCGACCCGGCCACGATGTGAACTACCTGGCCCTGTCCGGCTACTGGGCCGTCCCCTCGCAGGTACGCGACGTGATGGGGCGTCCGCGTTTGCGCCTGTCGGACTATTGCGCGGCCATGCATGCCGCCCTGGCAATCCTGGCCGCTGTCGACGACGCGCGCGTCTCGGGCGTGGGCCAGCATCTGGACGTGTCCATCCATGATGCGCTGACCGCCTGGATGGCGCCGGCCCTGCAGGCGATGAACGGGCCCGCCGGCGCGGCCATCGACAACCTGCCGCATGTCATGCCCGACAACGACGTGTTCGAGACGGCCGATGGACGGCATCTTGCCCTGGGCATCCTGGAAGAGGCCTTCTGGCAAAACCTCTGCGAGGCGCTCGCGGCGGACTGTCCCGAATTGACCGCCGAGACCTACCGAACGCGGGCGGGACGGCTGGGCGACAAGCGGGCGCTGAACGACCGGCTGCGGGCATTGTTTGCCAGCCGCAGCCTGGATTATTGGGAAGGCGTGTTCCGCGGCCGCGACATTCCGTGGGCGCCGGTGCTTCGGCATGACGAGGTCTTCGACGATCCGCACGTCCGGAATCGGGGCGTGGTTGCCGAAACGCCGGACGGGCTTCGCGTGGCGTTTCCGGTCAAGTTCTCCAAGCCGCTGCCGGTACAGGCGGCGGCGGTGCCCGAACTGGACGGGAACCGGGATGAGATCCTGGCCTGGGCAAGCGGACCCGGGCCGCGATAGGCGGGACGCCATGACCGGGAGGCTTCATGCGCGACAGATCGCGAGACAACCGCCTCAGTTGGGCTGGTCCTTGCCCGGCTCCTCGGCCAGCACCTGCGGCGTGTTGTACGCGGCGTTGGGCGCATCGACGGGTTCCATGCGCAGCGGCTGATGCACCCGCGACGGCGGCACCAGCGACGCGGGGTCGTGCGGGTTGGTCCACAGCGGGTCCGGGATTTCCGCGAAGACCTGGCGCAGGCGTTCGCCCCAGGTGCCGCGGATCATGCGGAAGTATTCGTTGTGTTCGTCGATGCTGGCAAAGTGCGTCACGCGCAGCGAATTGGCGTCGTACACCAGCAGATCCAGCGGCAGGCCGACCGAGATGTTCGAGCGCAGCGTGGAGTCCATGGAGATCAGCGCGCACTTGGCGGCCTCGTCCAGCGAGGTGTCGGGCCGCAGCACGCGGTCCAGGATGGGCTTGCCGTACTTGGCCTCGCCGATCTGGAAATACGGGCATTCCTGGCCGGCTTCGATGAAGTTGCCAGCCGAATACACCTGGAACAGGCGGCATTGCTCGGCGCCGATCTGCCCGCCGAAGATCATGCTGACGTTGAAGTCCACGCCCTGCTCGTGCAGCGCGTCGGCCTCGCTGCGGTAGACCTCGCGCACGGCGGCGCCGACCAGGCGCGCGGCCGCGAACATGTCGGGCACGTTCCAGAGGGTGTCGGCGCCTTCCTCGCGCTGGCGGGTCAGCACGTTCAGCACGGCCTGGCTGACCGCCAGGTTGCCGGAGGTCATGAGGACCATGACGCGCTCGCCCGGCCGTTCAAAGACGGTCATCTTGCGAAAGACGCTGATCTGGTCGACGCCGGCGTTGGTGCGGGAGTCGGAAAGAAAAACCAGGCCGGATTCGAGGCGGGCCGCTACGCAGTAGGTCATGATCGAAAATAGGGGAAAACCACCACGCATTGTATTGCGGCGCGGCGGGCCGGATGTCAAGGCCCGGATTTACCGTCCGGACGTCGGCGCCCGGCCGTCATTGCTGCGCGCCGGCCTGGACCTGGACGGTGATTTCCATGGACTCCTCGCCGCCGCCGGTGCGCACGCCGCGCACCGGCGAGGCCGAGTCGTAATCCCGTCCCACCGCCAGCCGGCAATGGCACTCCGAGGCGAACTGGCTGTTGGTGATGTCCACGCTGGTCCACCCCACGTCGGATAACCACACGTCGGCCCAGGCGTGGCTGGCCGCGTGTTCCGCGGTGGTGTACAGATAGCCGCTGACGTAGCGGGCGGGCACGTTCAGGCCCCGCACGCACGCCAGGAACAGGTGGGCGTGGTCCTGGCACACGCCGTGTCCCAGGGCGAGCACCTGGTCGGCGGCGGTGGTCACGTCCGTGGTGCCGGGCTCGTAGGCGACGCGCTCGTGGATCGCGGCGGCCAGGGTCAGGATGTCGTCCGACGTGGTCAGCCCGTTCGGCAGCACCGCGCGCGCGAATTGCTGGATGGTCTCGTCCGCCTGCGTCAGCGGCGTCGGCACGCAATAGGCGTGCACCGGCAGGCGGCTGTCTTCGCTGCCCAGGACGCCGCGCGTCAGGGGCGCCACCAGCACCTGGCCGGAAACGCGCAGCGCGATATCGGTATGCGGCTGGTTCAGGGTCAGCGTGTGCGTGATGTTGCCGTAGGCGTCGACCTGCTTGTCCAGGTGGCCCGGCGCCTCGATGTTCCAGCGCAGCACGCGCTGGTGTTCGTCGTCGCGCGGCGTCAGGCGCAGGGTCTGGATGCTGTAGTTCACCGGCGCGGTGTAGCGGTAATGCGTGACGTGCGTGATGATCTGCTTCATTGCTGCCTCCTTGTTATGCCGACAGGGGCACCAGGAAATCCTGGCTGATCCGGTTGCCCAGGTCGTTGATGCGGTCCAGGAAGCGGTCCAGGTATTGATGCAGCCCGCTGGCCAGAATGTCTTCGACGCGGCCGTACTGCAGCTCGGCGCACAGCATGCCGGCGCGCCGCTCGGTCTCGGTCGAGCGTTGGTTCGCGACGCGCGCCAGGTCGTCGGCCACGGCGCGCATCGAGGCCAGCAGCGACCGCGGCATGTCCCCGTGCAGGATCAGCAGGTCGGCCACGCGGTCGGGCGTGATGACGTCGCGGTAGACCTTGCGGTAGATCTCCAGGCCCGACACGGAACTGAGCAGGGCCGACCAGCGGTAGAACTCGCTTTGCACGCCCGCGGCGTTGACCGGGTCGGCGCGGCCGTCCTGCGTGCTGGTGCCGCCGCGCTCATGGAACTTGACGTCCAGCATCCGCGCCGTGTTGTCGGCGCGTTCCAGGTGCATGCCGATGCGCATGAAGTACAGCGCCTCGTCTTCCAGCATGGTCCCGATCGTGACGCCGCGCGCCAGGTGCGAGCGGAACTTCACCCATTCAAAGAATTCGCCCGGATTGCGCTCCAGCAGGCCGGTGTGCAGGTGCTTGAGCAGCTCCAGCCAGGTGGTGTTGTAGGTTTCCCAGACCTCTGTCGTGAGGCTGCCGCGCACGGCGCGCGCGTTCTCGCGGGCGGCGCGCATGCAGGAATAGATCGACGAGGGATTCTCGGGATCGCGCACCATGTATTCCAGCACGTCGCGCGGCGAGATCGACGCGTATCTGCTCTGGTACAGGCCCTGCAGCTCGGAAATGCGCAGCACGCCCAGCCAGGAGCCTTCGCGCGTGCGCGTGTCCTGCGGCAGCAGCGACATCTGCAGGTTCACATCCAGCATGCGGGCGGTGTTCTCGGCGCGTTCGGTATAGCGGCACATCCAGAACAGGTTGTCGGCGGTTCGGCTCAGCATGGTCAGTCCTCCAGCACCCAGGTGTCCTTGGTGCCGCCGCCCTGGCTGCTGTTGACCACCAGCGAGCCCTCGGTCAGCGCGACGCGGCACAGGCCGCCCGGCACGGTGCGGATCTCCTTGCCGCACAGCACGTAGGGACGCAGGTCCACGTGGCGCGGCGCGACCCCCGATTCCACGTAGGTGGGCGTGGTGGACAGCGCCAGCGTGGGCTGCGCGATGTAGTTGGCGGGATTGGCCCGCACGCGGTCCCTGAACGCATCGACCTCGGCGCGCGAGGCCGACGGCCCGACCAGCATGCCGTAGCCGCCGGCGCCGTGCACTTCCTTGACCACCAGGTCATGCATGTTGGCCAGCACGTGGGACAGCTCGTCCGGCCGGCCGCAGCGCCAGGTCGGCACGTTCGACAGGATGGGCTCTTCGCCCAGGTAGAAGCGGATCATGTCGGGCACGTACAGATAGGTGGACTTGTCGTCGGCGATGCCGGTGCCGATCGCATTGGCCAGCGTGACGCGGCCGGCGCGGTAAACCGACAGCAGTCCCGGCACGCCCAGCGCGGAATCGGCGCGAAACGCCAGCGGATCCAGGAAATCGTCGTCCAGCCGCCGGTAGATCACATCCACCTTGCGGGGGCCGCGCGTGGTGCGCATGTAGACGGTGTTCTGCTCGACGAACAGGTCCTGGCCTTCCACCAGTTCCACGCCCATCTGCTGCGCCAGGAAGGCGTGTTCGAAGTAGGCCGAGTTGTACATGCCGGGCGTCAGCACCACTACGGTGGGGTCGTCGCCGCCATGCGGCGCGACTTCGCGCAGGTTGTCCAGCAGCAGGTCGGGGTAGTGCGCGACCGGCTCGACCTTGATGCGGCCGAAGGCGTCCGGCATCAACCGCATCGACATCTTGCGGTTTTCCAGCATGTAGGAAACCCCGGACGGCACGCGCAGGTTGTCCTCCAGCACGTAGAACTCGCCCGCGCCGGCTCGCACGATGTCCACGCCCGCGATGTGGCAATAGATGTCCTCGGCCACGTCGACGTCCTGCATCTCGGGGCGGTACTGGGCATTCAGGAACACCTGCTGGGCCGGCACGATGCCGGCGCGCACGATGTCGTGGCCGTGGTAGATGTCGCGGATGAACAGATTCAGGGCGCGCACGCGCTGCTTCAGGCCGGCTTCCAGGTGCCGCCATTCCTCGGCCGGGATGATGCGGGGGATGAGGTCGAACGGGATGAGGCGCTCGGTGCCGGCGGCGTCGCCCGCGACCGAAAACGTGATGCCGACGCGGCGAAAGCTCAGGTCGGCTTCCAGCCGGCGCACGGCCATGGCCTCGTCCGACTGCTCGTTGTGCCAGCGCTCGAAGGCCTGGTAATGGGAGCGTATGCGATTCTCGCCATCGCGCATTTCGTCATACGCGGGGGGACGGGCGGGTCGGTCCTTCATGGCTCCTCCGATGCAGATGCTTGCGGCCGCTTGCGCGCGGCCGTCGTCCGGCCGTTGCCGGCTGGTCCTGAGTTACAAGCAACCCTCATGCCAGCTTTTGCGGCAGACGGGGGATTTCAAGACCAATATGCGCTGAAGGCGGAGGAATTGCCATCCCCAGGGCGGGCGATCGTGCAAATCCGGGGACGGGCCGCCACGAGCGGCCTCGCAGCGCCGTGACGCCGTGCACCGTCCTGGTGCGCGGCGCCGGCCGAAACTGGTGCGTCAGTTCAGCCGGTAGGAATGCAGGGTGGTGCCGCCCGTGCCGCCTTGCTCCAGCGGCGCCTGCGGCACCCAGCCGTCCTGGGTCAGCACCGCGTCCAGCCGGACGTCATGCGCGGCGGGGACGTATCCGGCATCGAGCTCGCCGCAGCTCCAGGCGATGCCGATGGCGATAAAGGGGTGGCCGCGCTGGCGAAGGGCGGCGAGCGTGCGGTCGTAGTAGCCGCCGCCATAGCCCAGCCGGTCGCCCTGTTCCGTATAGCCCAGGGTGGGCACCAGCACCACGTCGGGCAGCAGTTCCGGGCCGGCCACGGGTTCCTGGATCCCGTAGGGGCCGGCGCGCAGCTCGGCCTCGGGTGTCCACGGCAGGAATGCCAGGGGCGCGTTGCGCTCGCGCACGACGGGCAGCGCGACCGTCATGCCGGCTTCGGCCCACTGCGTCAGCAGGGGGCGCAGATCGGGTTCGTCGGCCATGGGCCAGAAGGCGGCGACGGTGGTGGGGGCCGGATTGCCCGCCTGCACGGCCTGGTCGCGGGCCACGTTCAGCCAAGTGAAGAGCCGTGCACGCATGAGCAATCCGCCGCGGCTGCGCTGATCTTCCGGCAATTCGGCGCGCAATTTGCGCAATCGCGTGCGGTGGACTGCGGTATCCTCTGGAGTATTTTGCGTAGTCATGCGGTGGCTGTAACCGGGGGGTTGAAGATGAAGGCAAACATGCTGAAGACGAACTTGCGTATCGTCGGCGCGCGGATCGGCACCCGTGTCAGCATGCGGCTCGGCATGCGGGAGCGTCCCACGACGGACACCCGACAGCCCTCACGGTATCAGAATTCTCCGCCGCAAGCCGCCGCCGACGCCCGTGCGAGCCTGCGCCGCTGGCTGCCCCTGCTGGCGCTCTTTACCGCCGCCTGTGCCCCGGTCGATGCGCAGCAACGCAGCGCCGCCATCAATACCCAGCCCCAGCCCGCTCCGCAGGCGGCCCAGCCCATGATCGCCGTGCCCCCCGCGGTGCTGGCGGGCCTGCCCCCCACGGCGGAAACGCCCGCGCTGGCCGCTGTCGTGGCCGCCCGCGAGGCCATGAATCGCAAGCAATGGTCCGTGCTGGGCGCGCTCGTGCCGCAGGCCAAGGGCGATCCGCTGGGCATGTACCCCGAATACTGGCTGCTGCGCTATCAGCTCTGGAGCCCGCCCGCCACCGGCCGTCCCACCGCAGCCCTGCAGACGTTCATCAGCAGCAACGGCGACGCCTATCTGGCTGACCGCCTGCGCGGCGACTGGCTGCTGGCCGCCGCCCGCAGCGGCGACTTCGAAACCGTGCGCAAGCTCGCGCCCGTCAAGAACAGCAATTCGCAGATCGAATGCGCCATCCTGGACGGCAAGCACATGACCGGCCAGCGCGCCACCGCCGAGCAGGCCATGGCCGTGTTCGCGCCGGGCAGCGCCTGCTGGGCGCTGTACGACCAGCTCGTGGCGGACGGCATCCTGGGCTGGGAGCAGCTCGAACCGCAACTGCGTGACGCCATCGAGGCCAACAAGACCACGGACGCGCGCAAGTTCGTGCAGTACATGTTCGAGCCGCGCGACGTGAAGACCTACGATGTCCTCATGAAGGACCCCATGAAGTGGCTGACCCGCCAGGACCGCATGCCAGTGGGCCGCAACGAAAAGGAACTGGTCACCATCGCGCTGGCCCGCCTGGCGCGTTCGGACGTCGGCGTGGCCGATTCCTACCTGCGCCGCGAGTGGGCCAAGTCCATGTCCAAGTCCAACCTGGCCTGGGTGCGCGGCCAATATGCGCTGGCTGCCGCGCTCGATCTGGACAGCCGGGCAAACGACTGGTACCGCGAGGCCGGCCACATCCGCATGACGGAATACAACGCGGCCTGGAAGGTGCGCGCCGCCTTGCGCCAGCCCAAGATCGACTGGAAGTGGGTCGTCGAATCCATCGACGAAATGCCGCCCTCGCAACAGGCGGAGACGGCCTGGGTGTACTGGAAGGCGCGCGGCCAGGCCGCGCTGGGGCACAAGGACAAGGCGCAGGCCGCCTACGCCAGCATCGCCGACCGTTTCGACTTCTACGGCCAGCTCGCGGCCGAAGAGCTGGGCCGCCGCATCGACGTGCCCCCGCGCCCCGCGCCCATCAGCGACCAAGAGATCGCCGAGGCGCGCGCCAATCCGGGCCTGCAGCGGGCCGTCCTGCTGTTCCGCCTGGGCTGGCGCGCCGAGGCGGTGCCGGAATGGAACTACTCGCTGCGCGGCATGAACGACCGCCAGCTCATGGCGGCGGCCGAACTGGCCCGCGCCGAGAACATCTATGACCGCGTGGTCAACACCTCGGACCGCACCGAGAAAGAGTTCGACTTCAGTCAGCGCTTCATCGCGCCCTTCGAGGGACGGGTGACGGCCAAGGCCAATGCCATCGCCCTCGATCCGGCGTGGGTCTATGGGCTTATCCGCCAGGAATCGCGCTTCATCATGAATGCGCGCTCGCATGTGGGCGCCTCCGGCCTGATGCAGCTCATGCCGGCCACGGCCAAGTGGGTCGCCGGCAAGATCGGCATGAGCGATTTCACGCCCGCGAGCGTCAACGACTTCGACACCAACACCGAACTGGGCACCAACTACCTGAACATCGTGTTGCGCGACCTGAACGGGTCGCAGATGCTGGCCAGCGCGGGTTACAACGCCGGCCCGGGCCGGCCGCGCAACTGGCGCTCGACCTTCTCGCATCCTGTCGAAGGCGCCATCTTCGCCGAGACCATCCCCTTCACCGAAACGCGCATCTACGTGAAGAACGTGATGTCCAACGCCACGTATTACGCGGCGATGTTCAGTGGACAACCCCAATCGCTGAAGGAACGCCTGGGCAACGTCGTGCCGGTGGGCACCGAAACCGCCGCCGCGCGATGACCAGGGACCCGGCCACCGAGGGCCTGCGCGCCTATGTCGTGGGCGGGGCGGTGCGCGATGCGCTGCTCGGCCTGTCCCCCGGCGACCACGACTGGGTCGTGGTGGGCGCCACGCCCGAAGACATGACGCGCCGCGGCTTCATCCCGGTCGGCGGCGATTTCCCCGTCTTCCTGCACCCCCGCACGAAAGAGGAATACGCCCTGGCGCGCACCGAGCGCAAGTCGGGGCGCGGCTACAAGGGCTTCACCTTCTACACGGGCGCGGACGTCACGCTCGAAGACGACCTGCGCCGGCGCGACCTGACGGTCAACGCCATTGCGCAGACCGAGGATGGCGACCTCGTGGATCCGCTGGGCGGCGCGGACGACCTGCGCGCCCGCATCTTTCGCCATGTGGGCGACGCCTTCGAGGAAGACCCCGTGCGCATCCTGCGCCTGGGCCGCTTCGCCGCGCGCTTTGCCGACTTCAGCGTGGCGCCCGAAACGATGGAACTGTGCCGCCGCATGGTGCAGGCCGGCGAGGCCGACGCGCTGGTGGCCGAACGGGTCTGGAAGGAGCTGTCGCGCGGCCTGATGGCCGATGCGCCGTCGCGCATGCTGGACGTATTGCAGGCATCCGGCGCGCTGGCGCGCGTGATGCCGGAACTGCGCGGCGCCGACGAGGTCGGCCCGCAGCTGGATCGCGCCGCCGGACTGGGCCTGCCGCTGGCAAGCCGCTACGCCCTGATGTGCAGGCTGACGCCCGAGCGCGAGGCCCTGGGCCGGCGCATGCGCGTGCCCACCGAATGCAATGACTATGCGCGCCTGCTGCCGGAAGTGCTCGGCGCGCTGGACGCCTTGGACGGCATGCCGACGGGGCCGGATGGCGCCGACGCGCAGCTGGCGCTGATGGAGCGCGCCGATGCCTTGCGCAAGCCCGGCCGCTTTTTCGATCTGCTGGATGCCGCCGCGATCTTGCGGCCGGTGGACAAGCCCGCCTGGGAGTCGCGGGTGGCGGCGGTGCGCGGCGTGGATGCCTGCGCCATCGCCAAGTCCTGCGCCGGCGAGCCGGCGCGCATCAAGGAAAGCGTGCGCCAGGCGCGGCTGGCGCGGTTGCAGGCGGGCTGAGGCGGGTTTTCCCCGGCGGGCGCGTCGCCAGCCCGCCCGGCGCCCGGCTTACAGCTTGCCCAGCCGGTCGCCGCGCGAGAAGCCCGACAGGGGCGCGGTCATGCCGCGCCCGACCGCCAGCACCTTGAACAACTCGCCCATCTCGGCTTCGGACAGCAGCTTCTGCACGGGCGCGACCGCTTGCGCGTAGGCCTGCGCATCCGACGGGTCCAGGCCGGCCAGCAGCTCCATCAGGCCGGCATTCATGAGAAAGCGCGCCTGGGACGTGTAGCCCAGCACCTGCAGCCCGGCCGCGAGCGCGGCATCGGCCATCGCCGTGAAATCCACGTGGGCGGTGATGTCCTGCAGGCCGGGCGCGGTGAAGGGATCGCCGTGCGCGTGGTGGCGCAGATGGCACATCAACGTGCCGCCGGCGCGTTGCGGATGGTAGTACTCGCTGCGTGGGAACCCATAGTCCACCAGCAGGGCCGCGCCGCGCTCCAGCCAGCTGCCCATGGCCGAGATCCAGGCTTCGCCCTGCAGATTGATTTCCGACACGTAGCCGGGCAGCGCCGGCATGCGCGCTGCGACGGCGGCTGCCAGCGCCGCAGGCGCCGGGCGGTCTTCCCAGATGAAGGCGCCGTCGGCATCCAGGGCCACGCCGCGTTCCAGCACGTCGCCCGCGCCGCTCCAGGCAAAGAGCGACACCGGCATCGCGTCCAGCACTTCGTTGGCCAGCACGCAGCCCGAGAACGCGCGGGGCAGGGCGTCCAGCCATTGCACCCGGTCGCCAAAGGGCGCCAGCCGTTCGGCCTGGCGGGCGCGCAGGTCCGCCGACACTTCCAGGATCAGATAACGCGTGTCCGCCAGGCCCAGTGCATCCAGCTCGCGTAATACGCCCTCGGCGAGGGCGCCGGTGCCGGCGCCGAACTCCAGCACGGCGTGCGTGCCGGTCTGGCGCAGCACCTCGGCCGCCTGCCGCGCCAGCGTGCGCGCAAACAGGGGCGTGAGCTGCGGCGCGGTCACGAAGTCGCCGGCGGGCGTTTTACCGCCATCGTCCGCGTCGGCCAGCTTGACGTTGCCCGCCGCGTAGTAACCCAGTCCGGGCGCATACAGGGCTTCGGCCATCCAGTGATCAAACGGCAGCCAGCCGCCATTGGCCGCGATCGCGGCGCGCAGGTGCGCGGCGGCGGCATCGCTGTGTTGCTGCGCGGCGGGGGAAAGCGAGGGCAGATTGGCGGGGGCAGGGCGTTGCATGGGGAATTCAGGCGTGGGTAATACGGCATTTTCCCAAAAAAAAGCCCGCGGCATTTGCCGCGGGCTCTTGGGATCAGTCGGGCTGCTTAGCCGCGGCGATCGTTCGACTTGACGAAGCGCTTGGCGGGACCGCCGGGACGCTTGTCGAACGAGGGCTTGGCACGGAAGCCGCCTTCGGGACGGTCACCGCCGCGAAAACCGCCTTCGCGTTGCGGACGGTCGCCGAAGCTGGGGCGATCGCCGAAGCTGGGACGCGAATCGCGGTCGCCGCCGCGGAAGCCGCCTTCACGCGGGCCGCGCTCGCTGAACGGGCGCGCATCGCGCTGCGGGCGGTCGCCGTAGCTGGGACGGTCGCCAAAGCTGGGACGCGAATCGCGATCGCCGCCGCGGAAGCCGCCTTCACGCTGGGGACGGTCGCCGTAGGGACGATTGCCCTGGTAGCCGCCTTCGCGCTGGGGACGATCGCCGAAGCTGGGACGGTCACCGAAGGAACGCTGGGGACGGTCGCCGAACGGGCGGTCGCCTTGGTAGCCACCTTCGCGCGGCTTGAACTCGCCACGCGGACCGCCGAACGAACGGCCTTCGCGGGGCGCGCCGTCGCGGTTGCCCTGGTAGCCGCCGCCATGGCGCGAGCCGCCGAAGCCGCCGGGACGCTTGCCGAAGGGCTTGCCGCCACGCGGCGCGGCGCCGGTCGACGGACGCGGGGTGCGCTTGGGCTCCAGGCCGGCAATCACTTCAGGGGTGATCGACTGGCCGATGTAGTGCTCGATGCGGCGGACCTTGTGGCGCTCGGAGTGCGTGGCCAGCGTGAAGGCCAGGCCGTTGCGGCCGGCGCGGCCGGTGCGGCCGATGCGGTGCACGTAGTCTTCAGCCTGCATCGGCAGGTCGAAGTTCACGGCGTGGCTGATGCCTTGTACGTCGATGCCGCGGGCGGCCACGTCGGTGGCCACCAGGATGCGCAGTTGGCCGCGTTGCAGTTGCGACAGCGTGCGGGTGCGTTGGCGCTGGTTCATGTCGCCGTGCAGGGCGGCGGCGGCAAAGCCCTGGTCGGCCAGGCGGTCGGCCAGGTCGTCCGCGCCGCGCTTGGTCGACGTGAAGACGATGGCCTGGTCCAGCGAGGCGTCGCGCAGCACGTGATCCAGCAGTTGCATCTTGTGGCTGGCGTCGTCCGCGTACAGCAGGCTTTGCGTGATGTTGGTGTGCTTTTCCTTGCTGCCGGCCATCTCGATGCGCTGCGGATCGCGCATCATGCGCGCCGCCAGCTTGGCGATCGTGCCGTCCAGCGTGGCCGAGAACAGCAGCGTCTGGCGGTCTTCGGGCAGGCGGCCGACGATGGTTTCGATGTCTTCGATGAAGCCCATGTCCAGCATGCGGTCGGCTTCGTCCAGCACCAGCGTGTGCACGGTGTTGAGCTTGACGCGGCCCGATTGCAGGTGGTCGATCAGGCGGCCGGGGGTGGCGACCAGCACGTCCACGCGGCGCGACAGCGCCTTCAGTTGCGCGCCGTAGGGCATGCCGCCCACGACGGTGGCGGTGCGCAGGTCGGCCAGCTTGCGGCCGTAGGTGGCGGTGGCTTCGGTGACCTGCAGGGCCAGTTCGCGCGTCGGGGTCAGCACCAGCACCTGGACGCCAACGCCCTTGTTGGCGGGCATCTGGGCAATGCGATGCAGCGCGGGCAGCATGAAGGCGGCGGTCTTGCCGCTGCCGGTCTGCGAGGAAACCATCAGGTCATGGCCGGCCAGCGCTTGCGGAATGGCGGCAGCCTGAACGGGGGTGGGGGTGGCGAAGCCAGCTTCTTGAACGGCCGACAACAGAGCGGGCGCGAGGCCCAGGGTATCAAAAGACATTACTTTCCCTTGCCGCAATCAATGCGACGCAGTGCTTGGTCGGGCCAGGGGATTAGGCGGCCGGATCCAGGCGACGGTTGATGGAGCATCGTGCCGACCGGATCAACCATGCGCGTGGCGCGTTCTCTTGTACAGATTGGAACGCAGGGCGAAAGGAAAGGGGTCAGGAATCGATGATAGTTCGGCATGGGGCCGGGGTCTTGGACTTCCCGGCGGACTGCAAAAAATTCCGCTAAATCAAGGCGGTAAATGCCGAACTCGTTTTGTGCAGTGCGGCGATCATAACCCGAATTCGCCTTGCAGGGGAATTATTTTTTTGTCCAATGCCCAATCAATAGGGTTTTTCCCTTGGTTCCGCAGCCATTCATTGGTGGTCCGGAAATGGCCGCACCCCAGGAAGGGCACGGGCGGCCGCCGGGCCGACAGCGGGGACGGGTGATTGGCCATCAGCACGAGGTGGCCGCTGTCGGGCGGAAGCAACAGCCGCTTGGCCTGCGCGTGCGCGCCCCACAGCATGAACACCTTGGGCGAGGTATCGAGCGCGACGTGTTTGATCAAGGCGTCCGTCACCGTTTCCCAGCCGCGCCTGGCATGCGACGCGGGCAGGCCGTCCTCGACCGTCAGCGCGGTATTGAGCAACAGCACTCCCTGGTCTGCCCAGGCGCTCAGGTCGTTTCCGGCCGGGACGCCGGCTTGCGGGTAGTCGCGCGCGATCTCGTTGAAGATGTTGCGCAGGCTCGGCGGGCGCTTGCAGTCGTCCGGCACGGAGAAGGCCAATCCCTGCGCCTGGCCGGGGCCATGGTAGGGGTCTTGTCCCAGGATCACGACACGGACGTCCGAAGGCGCCAGGCCGTGCAGGGCCCGGAAGGGCGTGGCGGGGTACACCACCGCGCCCTGCGCGAGGCGCGTTTCGACGTGCGCGGCGGCCGCGGCGAGCGCGGCGGCCACGGCGGGGTCGGCGGATAGCGCGGCCTGCCAGGCGGCGGGAAGTTGCGCTATCTGGGTGGCGAGGGCGTTGGGCGTGAGGCGGTTGTCGATCGGCATGGACGCGATTTTGGCACAGGCGACCGCACCCATTGCCCGGATATCTCGGCCATATCGGCCGATGTCAGCCCACATCAACCCTGCGTCAGACCGGCCAGCCGGCCTGGCGGTGCGCCGAATCCCAGAACATCCATTCGAGCTGGGCCGCGTGCGTGTAGGCCTGGTGCATCGCCTGCACGGTCTGCGGCGCGGCCGCTTCCGCGACGCGGTCCACGGTGGCGATCACGGCGCGCACCAGCGCGTGGAATTCGTCGCCCGCATAGGTGTCGATCCACGCCGCATAGGGATTGGGCCGCACCGCGCGCGCATGGATGTCGCGGCCGATCTCGGCGTAGATCCAGAAGCAGGGCAGCAGGGCGGCCAGGGCGACCGGGTAGGGCGCGCTGAAGGCGGTGGCGATCAGGAAGCTGGTGTAGTGGTGGCTGGCGGGCGTGAGCGGCGTGGCCTCGAAGGTCGCCGCGTCGATGCCGAACTGCTTCATGAACCCCGCGTGCAGGCTGCGTTCGGCCACGACCGCGCCCTTGGCCGCCTCGGCGAACTGCACCACGCCATCGGCATCGTCGGCTTTGGCGGCGGCGATGGCCAGGGCGCGTCCAAACGCCACCAGATAGTGCGCGTCCTGGATCATGTAGTGCTTGAACGCGTCCTCGTCGAGCTGGCCGCTGGCCAGTTCGCGATTGAACGGCATGTCGCGGGTCTTCTCATAGAGCGCGGCGTTGCGGGTCCAGGCGTCGGAGCTGAAAGACATGGAATTCCTCGTAGGCGTGGCCGTGGGGCGCGCACCGTGCGCGCCGTGGGCGGGGGCATAAGGGTAACAAGGGGGGAAACAGGGAGGAAACAGGGAGGAAACAACGCGCGAGCGAGCTGCGCCGGCCCCCTCAGGGCGTTCAGGCGGCGCGCGCGCGGTGGCCGCGAGCGTAGTCGAGCAGGGCGTCGCGCAGCACGATGGCCTGGTTGTGCTCGGTATTGCGCGCGCCGTACAGCAGGGTCAGGGGACGATCGCCCGCCGCGTCCAGCAGGGCCGCCATGCGCGCCTGCTGTTCGGGCGCGGCCAGTTCGGCCAGGTACTTGGTGCGAAACGCGTCCCAGCGGTCCTCGGCATGGCTGAACCATTTGCATAGTTCGGCGCTGGGGGCGATGTCGCGGGCCCACTCGTCCAGGCCCAGGTCCGCCCGCCGCAGCCCGCGCGGCCACATGCGGTCGACCAGGGCAAGGTAGTGTCCTTGCGGACCGGTGCCTTCATAGACGCGCTGCACGATGATGCGGGACGATTTCATGCGGACTCCTGCGGCCGAGGTTGCAGCCAGTCTACTGCAAGCCCTCGCGCCAGGCAGTCAGCGCGCGTCCGATTCTTGATCTCGCGCACGGGCGATGCGCAACACCGCGAATCCCACCAGGGCGGACGCCAGCGACCCGGTCAGCACGCCGATCTTGGTGGCGTCGACCGTGGCGGCGTCGGTGAAGGCCAGGGCGCCGATGAACAGGCTCATGGTGAAGCCGATGCCGCACAGCAGGGCCACGCCGTAGAGCTGGGTATAGGTGGCGTGCCGCGGCAGGGCGGCGATGCCGGCCTTGATGGCAAGCCAGGCAAAGCCGAACACGCCGAGCTGCTTGCCCAGGAAGAGGCCGAGCGCCACGCCCAGCGGCACGGGCTCGGCCAGGCTTTCCAGTCCCATGCCCGCAAAGGAGACGCCCGCATTGGCAAAACCGAACACCGGCACGATCAACAGGGCCACGGGCTTGTGCAGCGCATGTTCCAGTGTGTGCAGGGGCGAAGGGACGCGGGTTCCGCCCTGGTGCTGCCGCCGCAGGGGAATCGCGAGCGCGAGCGCCACGCCCGCCAGCGTCGCGTGCACGCCGGACTTCAGCACGAAATACCAGAGCACCGCGCCCAGCAGCAGGTAGGGCGTCAGGCGCAGGACGCCGGCGCGGTTCAAGACGAACAGGCCGGCCAGCAGCGCGCCCGCCATGCCGAGCGCGAACAGGTTGAGCTGTGACGTATAGAAAAGCGCAATGATGACGATGGCGCCCAGGTCGTCCAGGATGGCCAGCGCGGTGAGGAATATCTTGAGCGACGTTGGCACGCGGCTGCCGAGCAGCGCCAGGATGCCCAGCGCGAACGCGATGTCCGTCGCGGCGGGGATGGCCCATCCGCGCAGGGTGCCGGGACTGCCCAGGTTGACCGCCAGGTAGACCAGCGCCGGCACCGCCATGCCGCCAAGGGCGGCCACGCCGGGCAGGACGATGCGGCCCGCGCCGCGCAACTGCCCGTCCAGCATCTCGCGCTTGATCTCCAGGCCCACCAGCAGGAAAAAGACGGCCATCAGTCCGTCATTGATCCAGTGCAGCACCGTTTCTTTCAGCACCACCGGCCCGGCCTCAAAGCCGACCTTGGTGCCGAGCAGGTCGAAGTACGCCGGCGCGACGCCGCTGTTGGCGACCACCAGGGCAGCCAGCGCGGCCGCCATCAGTACGTAGCCGCCGAGCGCTTCGGAGCGCAGGAAGGCCAGGAGGAAGGAGGCGGGCGGCTGCGGACGGGGCGCCCCGGGCGTGGCGGGAGTGTGCTGCATGGACTAGGTGCTTGGCTTGGCTGTCAGAAACCTGAATGGTACCTGAACGGTCGGCATGTTCATGCTTATTGCGGGGAATTTCGCGCAATCAGGGGGCAATTGACGCGATTTCGGGGGCGCGGCGGTCTTTGCCGCGCCCGGCGGCTCAATGCCAGAGCAGGGCGTTCATGGCTTCGACCAGGCGGTCGCGATAACGCGGCAACTGCGCCGCGATCTGCGCCTGCCGGGCCTTCCAGGCTGCCGGCTCCGTGCCTGGCGCGATGCGCGGCGCCGCCCAGATCGGGTCGGGAAAATGCCGGTCGCCGCGCCAGCGCGGGATCACGTGCCAATGCAGGTGCGGCACCATGTTGCCCAGCGAAGCCAGGTTGATCTTGTCGGGCGTCAGGATCGATTGCTGGGTTTCCTCGACCACGTACACCGCCCGCATCAGCAGGTCGCGCCCGTGCGTGGACAGGCTGGTCATCTCGGGCAGGTGGCCGTTCCAGATGACCCGGGTGAAGCCCGGGTAGTCAGGGTCATCGACTTCGATGATGCGCAGGTGCGGCCCGCGCCACAGCAACGTGCCGCCGTCTTCCTGGCACAACGGGCAGTTGGGATCGCGCGCGCTCAAGCCAACACCTTGCGGTACTGGATGAAGCCGGACCGGTCGGCGATGTGGTCGTACAGCTGCATGGCGGTGGCGTTGGTTTCGTGCGTCAGCCAGTACACGCGCGCGCAGTTGGCGGCTGCGGCCTCGGCATAGACATGTTCGATCAGCTTGCGGCCGGCGCCGGTGCCGCGCGCGTCCTGGTCCACGTAGAGGTCTTGCAGGTAGCAGTAATCGCCGGCGGTCCAGGTCGAGCGATGGTAGATCCAGTGCACCATGCCGATGGCGCGGCCGCTTTCATAGGCCAGCGCGGCGTGGACGGGCTCGGCGGGGTCCAGGAAGCGCGCCCAGGTGTTGCGGGTCACGGCGTCGTCGATGCTGACGCGGTAGAAGTCCTGGTAGCCCTTCCATAGCGGCAGCCATGCGTCGAAGTCTGCGGCGACGATGGGACGGATTTCGGCGGTACTCATGGCGCGAGGCCTCCTGGCGATGGTCAGAGTTGGTTTTCCATGGCTTCGACGATATGCCGCAGCACTTGCAGGCGAGCGTACCGCTTGTCGTTGGCCGACACCAGATGCCAGGGCGCGTGCGCCACATCGGTGCGCATCATCATCTCGTTGGCGGCGGACGCATATTCGCGCCATTTGTCGCGGTTGCGCCAGTCGTCAGGCGTGATCTTGAAATTCTTGAAGGGCGACTTCTCGCGCTCGCGGAAGCGTTCGAGCTGCACCTGGGGCGTGATCGCCAACCAGAACTTCAGCACCAGCGCGCCGCTGGCGGCAAGCTGTTCTTCGAAGTCATTGATCTCGGCGTACGCCCGGCGCCATTTGGCGGGCGGGATCAGCTTCTCGACGCGCTCGACCAGCACGCGGCCATACCAGGAGCGGTCGAAGATGGCGATGCGGCCATGGCTGGGTAGGCGGCGCCAGAAGCGCCACAGATAGGGCCGGGCCATTTCCTCGGTGGTGGGCGCGGAGATCGGCGTGATGTCGAACTGCCGGGCGTCCAGCGCATGCGTGACGCGGCGGATCGCGCCGCCCTTGCCGGCGGCGTCCTGGCCTTCGAACACCAGGATCAGCGAGCGATTGCGGAACTTGTCGGACCGGGCGGCGCAGGCCAGCCGGCCCTGCAGCAGGCCGAGTTCGGACTCGTAGTCGTCCTTGTCTTCCTTGGCGTCGTAGTCCAGTTTGCCCAGTCGGTCGACGATGCGGGTGGAACTGGAATGCGCCACGAAGGCCGGCGGCAGGCGCGGCACGCCCCGGCGGCGCATGGCAAGCAGTACCGCCTCGGCCGTGCGCACGGTTCGCAGGTTTTCGTCCGCGCTGGGGATCACCACCCAGGGCGCATGGCCGCAGTCGGTGTGATTGAGCACCACGTGGGCGCCGGCCCGGATGCGGTCGAATTTCTTGTTGACCTTGAGATCCACCGGACTGACCTGCCAGGCGGTCTCCGGACTGGCCAAGAGGCGCTGCGCGCGCGCCTTCTGGGCCTTGGCCGACAGATGAAACCACAGCTTGACGATCTGCACGCCCTCCGAGGCCAGCATGGTCTCGAAGCGCATGATGGCGGCCGCGTGCGCCTCGATGGCGTCCGCATTGGGCTTTTTGCGCGCGGCTTCGATCAGCAGCGGCGCATACCAGGAGCCGAACACGATGCCGGTGCTGCCCTTGGGCGGCAGGTCGCGCCAGTAGCGCCAGAGCGGTGGGCGCTCCAGTTCGTCGCCTTCGCGCGGGCCGTAGGCCAGCGTGCGGATGTGGCGCGGGTCCATCCATTCATTGAGCAGATTGACCGTGGCGCCCTTGCCCGCGCCGTCGATCCCCGCCACCACGACCAGCAGGGTCTTGTCGGCCTGCTTGAGCCGTTCGTATTGCGCGTTGACCAGCGCGACCCGCAGCCGTTCTTCGAGCGCGTTGAATTCATCTTTTGATAGGGTCGGGTCGGCTTCGGCTTCGGCGAACATGGATACGTCGGATCGGGTTGCTGCGATCGGGCGATCTTGCGGGATATGGCTGCGCGGCGCAAGTGCGCCGCGCCGCGGCTCAAAGCGCGTTGACGGGAATCTTGAGATATCTCACGCCGTTGTCTTCGGCGGGCGGGAAATGTCCCGCGCGGATGTTGACCTGGATCGCGGGCAGGATCAGCGTGGGCATGCCCAGCGTGGCGTCGCGCCGGGTGCGCATGGCGACGAACTCGTCCTCGCTCACGCCGTCGCGCACGTGGATGTTGGCGCGGCGCTGCTCGGCCACGGTGGTTTCCCAGGCGACCTCGCGGCTTTCCGGCGGATAGTCGTGGCACATGAACAGCCGCGTGGCGTCCGGCAGGCTCAACAGGCGCCGGATCGACCGGTACAGCAGGTGCGCATCGCCGCCGGGAAAGTCGCAGCGCGCCGTGCCCACGTCCGGCATGAAGAGCGTGTCGCCGACAAACGCCGCGTCGCCGATCAGGTAGGCCATGTCGGCCGGGGTGTGTCCGGGCACGTGGATGGCGGTGGCGGTCAACGTGCCGATCTGGAATGTCTCGCCGTCGGCGAACAGGTGGCCGAACTGCGATCCGTCGAGCTGGAATTCGGGTTCCAGGTTCAGGATCTTCTTGAAGACGCCCTGCACGGTCCGGATGCTCTGGCCGATGGCGATGACGCCGCCCAGCTGCCGCTGCAGGTAGGGGGCGGCGGATAGATGGTCCGCGTGGGCGTGGGTTTCCAGCAGCCAGACGGTCCGCAGCCCGTGCTCGCGCACGTAGTCGGCCACGCGGTCGGCATTGGCCGTGCTGCTGCGGCCCGACTTGGGATCGTAGTCGAGCACCGAATCGATGATGGCGCAGGCGCCGCCGGGCCCGGGTTCGTGGACGACGTAGGTGACGGTGCCGGTGACGGAGTCGAAAAATGCCTGGATCTGCGGGTTCATGAGTCTTCGCGTGAGGGACTGGCGCGGGGCCTGAGCGGGGCTTGAGCGGGGCGCAAGGGCGCCCCGGCAGGATCAATTTACGACATTAAATAATATTTGCATATAGTTTATTTGAAAATATAATGATATGGTCATTTTCGCTAATCAAAGCAACCGCCCCGCCCATCATGAATGCCCCCCTTACCGACTGCGAACTCGCCGCCCTGCGCGAATCCGCCACCCAGGCTTGCGCCTTGCTCAAGGCCCTGGCCAATGAAGACCGCCTGCTGCTGCTGTGCCAATTGGTCCAGAGCGAACGCAATGTGGGCGAGCTCGAATCGTTGACCGGCATCCGCCAGCCGACCCTCTCGCAACAGCTGGGCGTGCTGCGCGACGAAGGGCTGGTCGCGACGCGTCGCGAGGGCAAGTACATCTACTACCAGATGGCCAGCTTCGAGGTCAGCCAGGTCATGAAGACGCTCTCCAGTTTGTACTGCGGGCGCGCCATGGAGTCACTCAAATGAACGTGGACTGGTCCGCCTTCACCCCGGGCGCCGGCACTGCCGGCGGCCTGCTCATCGGCGCCGGCGCGGTGCTGCTGATGCTGGGCGCGGGACGCATCGCCGGCATCAGCGGCATCCTGGGCGGGTTGCTGACGCCCGAGCGCGGCGGGAGCTGGCGGCTGGCCTTCCTGTTGGGGCTGTGCGCCGCGCCCTGGCTGTTTCGCGCGTTCTCCGAACTGCCGGCCATCACCGTCGATGCCAGCACGCCGCGCCTGATCGTGGCGGGCCTGTTGGTCGGCCTGGGCACCCGCTACGGCTCCGGATGCACCAGCGGACACGGCGTGTGCGGGCTGTCGCGGGGATCGCGACGCTCGATCGCCGCCACGGCCATCTTCATGGCCGCGGGCTTTGCAACGGTCTACGTGCTGCGGCACGTCGTGGGAGCCTGACATGGCCGCGCTCTACGCTTTCGCCGCCGGTCTCGTCTTTGGTCTGGGCCTGCTCGTCTCGGGGCTAGCCGATCCCGCGCGCGTGCTGGGCTTTCTGGACCTGGCCGGCCTGTGGAATCCCACGCTTGCCTTCGTGATGGGCGGCGCCGTGCTGGCGACCAGCATCGGCTACGCGTTCCTGCGGCGGCGCACGCACAGCCTGTCGGGCGAACCCTTGCGCTGGCCGCAGGCCACGCGGATCGATTGGCGCCTGGCCGGCGGCAGCCTGGCGTTCGGCGTGGGCTGGGGCGTGGCGGGCTTCTGCCCGGGGCCGGCGCTGGTCGCCGCGGCGGCGGGCATCGGCGAGGCCGCCGTCTTCGTGGCGGCCATGATCGCCGGCATGCTGATCTACTCGGTTATCGAGCGCGTGCAGCGCCGCGCCAGTGACGCGGCCGCCCCTCGCGCCTAGCCCCGCTACTCGTACGTCCGGATGTCGTCGATGACCTTGCCATCGTTCGGCAGGCCGCCCTCGGCCACCCATTCGACGTCGGCGCGCAGCTTGGTCACGTCGCGCGCCGAGTCGGCGATGCGCCGGGCCAGCGCCTCGCTCTGGTCCCGCGTTTCGACCTTCAGCACCATGCGGTCCGACCCGGTGGTGCCGCTGATGACGAGCCGGGCCCGCAGGATCTCCGGGTGCCGCCGCGCCACGTCGGCCACTTGCGACGGATGCACGAACATGCCGCGCACCTTGGTGGTCTGGTCGGCGCGTCCCATCCAGCCCCGGATGCGCGTGTTGGTGCGTCCGCAGGGCGAGATGCCGGGCATGACCGCGGACAGGTCGCCGGTGCCGAAGCGCACCAGCGGGTAATCGGGGTTCAGCGTGGTCACGACCACTTCGCCGACTTCGCCCTCGGGCACGGGCTCGCCGGTGCCCGGACGCACGATTTCCACGATGATGTCCTCGCCCACCACCAGGCCCTCGCGGGCCGGCGTCTCGAACGCGATCATGCCCAGGTCGGCGCTGCCGTAGGCCTGGTAGCCGTCGATCCCGCGCGCGGCCAGCCAGTCGCGCAGCGACGGCGGAAAGGCCTCGCCTGAAACCAGCGCGCGGCGCAGCGAATCGAGCTTCACGCCCAGTTCGTCCGACTTTTCCAGGATGATCTTCAGGAAGCTCGGCGTGCCGGTATAGCCGCTAGGCGCCAGGTCCTGGATCGCGCGCACCTGCTGTTCGGTCTGGCCGGTGCCTCCCGGGAACACCGTGCAGCCCACGGCATGGGCCGCGGTTTCCATCATCGAGCCGGCCGGCGTGAAGTGGTAGGAAAAGCAGTTGTAGGCCAGCTCGCCGGCGCGAAAGCCCGCGGCGTACAGGGCGCGGGCAAAGCGCCAGTAATCCGACCGCGCGCTTTCCGGTTCGTAGATCGGGCCGGGTGAGGCGAACACGCGCATGGCCTGGCCCCAGCCGATGGCGGAAAAGCCGCCGAAGGCCTTTTCGGGGCCCGGGGCACGGCTTGCGTCGTCGCGGCTGAGCTGCTGGCGCTCCAGCAGTTCATGCTTGCGCAGCACGGGTAGCCGGGCCAGGGCCTCGCGCGAGGTGATCATGGCGGGGTCGACGCCGCGCAGTTGCTCGGCAATGGCCGGCGCGCGCGCGACCGCCCGCGCAATCGCCCCAGGCAGGGCGGCCATCAGATCGCGCTCGCGTTGCTCGGGCGCGCGGGTTTCGAGGTCATCGAAAAACTCGGACATGGGATCGCACCTTCTCGTGTGCCGGTTTGCGGCGCCGTTGCCAGCGCCATGCGGCAAGCGCTGGCTTGCGCGCGTCGGGAATCAGGCCAGCCAGCGTTTGCGGCGGCGATAGAACTTGTTGTCTCGGAAACTCTTGCGTTCCCCGCTGGAAATGCCCAGGTAGAACTCCTTGACGTCCTCGTTTTGCGCCAGGTCGGAAGCGGCGCCGTCCATCATCACGCGCCCGTTTTCCAGGATGTAGCCGTAATCGGCGTACCGGAGCGCGATGTTGGTGTTCTGTTCCGCCAGCAGGAAGCTCACGCGCTCGCGCTGGTTCAGGTCGCGCACGATCTCGAAGATCTCTTCGACGATCTGCGGCGCCAGGCCCATGGACGGCTCGTCCAGCAGGATCATGTTGGGATTGGCCATCAGCGCGCGTCCGATCGCGGTCATCTGCTGCTCGCCGCCCGAGGTGTATCCGGATTGGCTGGTGCGGCGTTGCTTCAGGCGCGGGAAGTACTGATAGACCCGTTCCAGCGCCGCGCTGGTGTCGGCGCGGCTCATGCTGCGGGTGTAGGCCCCGGTCAGCAGGTTCTCCTCGATGGTGAGGTGGGCAAAGCAATGCCGGCCCTCCATCACCTGCACGACGCCGCGCTTGACCAGCTCGGCGGGCGTCAACCTTTCGATGCGCTGGCCGCGGTACTGGATGTGGCCCTTGGTGACGTCCCCGCGCTCGCCCTTGAGCAGGTTCGAGATCGCGCGCAGCGTGGTGGTCTTGCCTGCGCCGTTCGCGCCCAGCAGCGCCACGATGCGGCCTTCCGGCACCTGCAGGGATACCCCCTTGAGCACCAGGATCACGTGGTTGTAGATCACCTCGATGCCGTTCACATCGAGCAGCACCTGGGGCGCGTCGGCGGCGGCGATATTGGCGTCGTTCATAAACATTCCTGCAGCGTGGCGGCGGCCGGCCGTCAAGGCGGCCGCCGGTTCATATCAACATGCGTTGCGCGCCCGCCGCGTTGTCGCGACGGGCGCTCCAGGGGCATCACTCACACTTGCGGGGGGTAATGTTCTTTTCCTTGGCGTACTTGGCCGCCGATTCCTTGACCATGGGGTCCAGGATCGACTTGTCCGACTGATACCAGTCGGAAACGACCTTGAACTTGGAACCGTCCCACTGCACGATGCGCGCCCAGTCGTCGCCCATGTGATTGGCGCACGAGGTCTTGACCGGACGCATGATCTGGCCAAAGCCCAGCTTGTCGAGCTTTTCCTGGGTCAGGTCCAGGTTCTCGAAGCCCCAGCGCACCTGTTCCGGCGTCAACGCCTTGCCCTTGCCGAACTTCTCCTGCGCGGCGCGGATGGCTTCCACCTGCAGCATCGAGATCATCATGCCGCGCGTATGGGCAATGGTGCCCAGCGTGGTGTTGCCGGTCTTGTCCGAGCCCTGGCCCTTGTCGTATACGTACTTCTTCAGATCGTCGTAGACCTTGTCGGTGTCGGCGCCGCTGTTGTGGACCGTGATGGCGTTGTAGCCCTTGGCGACATCGCCCAGATCCTTGACGTCGCCTTCGGAGCCGGCCCACCAGATCGCGTACATCTTGTCGCGCGGATAGCCGCTGGCCTGCGCCTCGCGGATGGCGGTGGGCGTCATGATGCCGGCGCTCCACAGCAGCACGTAGTTCGGGCGGGCCTGGCGGATCTGCAGCCAGGTGGACTTTTGCTCCACGCCGGGGGCGGTCACGGGGTACAGCAGCAGTTCGAAGCCTTCCTTGGCCGCGCGCTTCTGCAGCAGCGGGATCGGCTCCTTGCCGTAGGGCGAATCGTGGTAGACCAGGGCGATCTTCTTGCCCTTGAGCTTGTCCATGCCGCCTTCTTTCTTGGCGATGTCCTGGATCATCACGTCGGCCGCGGTCCAGTACGTGCCCAGCAGCGGGAAGTTCCACTGGAACACGCTGCCGTCCACGGACTGCGACAGGCCGTAGCCCATCGTTTCGACCGGCACCTTGTCGATGATCGCCTTGTCGCTGACCGCGAAGGTGATGCCGGTGGACTGGGTGTCGAAGCCCGACGCGCCAGTGCCCTTGCCCTTCAGGCGTTCGTAGCACTCCACGCCGCGGTCCGTGGCGTAGGAGGTTTCGCATTCTTCGTACGTGATCTTGACGCCGTTCACGCCGCCATCGCGCTCGTTGATGAGCTTCAGGTAGTCCAGCTTGCCGTCGGCCCAGGGAATGCCCAGCGGCGCAAACGAGCCCGTGCGATACACCAGCAACGGAACGAACTGCTCTTCGGCCGCCATCGCCGGCGTGACCACGGCGCTTGCGGCGCCGGCTGCGGCCATCAGGGCTGCCGCCAACTTCAGGTTAAGACGCTTCATCTCCATTTACCTCCTGCGTGGTGCTTGGGTAGTAGACCCTGGGACACCGGGATTGGCCCGGTCTGGAGCCGGGTATTCGGGACGCAGATCCGGGGCGGTCGTGCCGCGACGGATCCACGGAAGTCAAAACGAAACGCGATCAGTGGGGGAACGGCCAGATCCTCAGCTTTTCCTTGCCGATGCTCCACAGGCGCGCCAGGCCGTGCGGCTCGGCGATCAGGAAGAACACGATCAGCGCGCCAAAAACCATATGTTCGATGTGGGCCGCGGTGTCCACCGACAGCGGCAGGCCCAGCATGTGCGGAATGTTCGACAGGGCCACGGGAATCAGCACGATGAACGCGGCGCCGAAGAAGCTGCCGATGATCGAGCCCAGGCCGCCGATGATGACCATGAACAGGAGCTGGAACGAGCGCCCGAGGTCGAATGCCAGCGGCTCCCACGAACCGAGGTGGATGTAGCCCCACAACGCCCCGGCCACGCCGACGATGAACGAGCTGACCGCGAATGCCGTCAGCTTGGCGTACATGGGACGGATGCCGATGACCGAGGCGGCCACGTCCATGTCGCGGATCGCCATCCATTGCCGGCCGATCGCGCCCCGCACCAGGTTCTTGGCCAGCAGGCTGAAGACCACCACCAGGATCAGCACGAACAGGTACTTCTCCATGGCGCTCTGCACCGGCAGCCCGAAGGCCGTCAGCGGCGGCACCGACACGCTGCCCGAGGACGAGTAGTTGGTAAAGAACGGAATCCGCAGGAACGCCCAATCCACGAAGAATTGCGCGGCCAGCGTCGCCACCGCCAGGTACAGGCCGCGGATGCGCAGGCTGGGTATGCCGAAGATCACGCCGACGACGGTGGCAAAGCATCCTCCCAGCAGGATCTGCAGGACGAGCGGCATGCCCGGAAAGCGCACGCCGAAGTTCCAGGCGGCATAGGCGCCCACCGCCATGAATGCGCCGGTCCCCAGCGAGATCTGGCCGCAGTAGCCGACCAGGATATTCAGGCCCACGGCGGCCAGCGCCAGGATCAGGAACGGGATCAGGATGGCGCGCAGCAGGTAGTCGCTGGCCAGCGCCGGGACGGCGATGAACGCCACCGCCATCAGCAACCCGATGAAGACGCGATCCTGGCGGATCGGGAAGATCTGCTGGTCAGCGCGATAGCTGGTCTTGAATTGGCCGTTTTCGCGATAGAACATGTTTTATCCTTGGTGAGCCGCGGGCTTAGACGCGGTCGATGATCTTCTCGCCGAACAGTCCTTGCGGACGGAACAGCAGGAACACCAGCGCCAGCACGTAGGCGAACCAGATTTCGATGCCGCCTCCCACGAGCGACCCCAGATAGACCTCGGACAGCTTTTCCCCCACGCCGATGATCAGGCCGCCCAGGATGGCGCCCGGCACCGACGTCAGGCCGCCCAGGATGACGACCGGCAGCGCGCGCAGCGCAGCGGTGGACAGCGTGAACTGCACGCCGAACTTCGAGCCCCAGATGATCCCGGCCACCAGGGCGACCAGGCCCGCGACGCTCCAGACGATGACCCAGATGCGGTTCAGGGGAATGCCGATGGACTGCGCGGCCTGGTGGTCGTCGGCCACGGCGCGCAGCGCGCGGCCGGTGGAGGTGTACTGGAAGAACAGGGCGAGCGTCGCCACCAGGAGCGCCGCGATGACGGCGGCCGTCAGGTCCTCCAGGTTGATCAGCAGGCCGCCCTCGAACACCGAGTCCAGGACCAACAGGGGATCCTTGGGCATGCCCACATTGATGGAATACACCGAGCTGCCGAACGTGATCTGGCCCAGGCCGTCCAGGAAGTAGCTGATGCCCAGCGTGGCCATCAGCAGCGTGGTGGCCTCCTGGTTGACCAGGTGGCGCAGCACGAAGCGTTCGATCGCCACCGCCAGCAGGAACATCACGAAGGCGCTGACGATGAACGCCAGCACGTTGGCCAGGATCATGTTGTCAAAGCCCAGCCACTGCGGCAGCCATTCCGAGAAGCGCGCCATGGACAGGGCGGCCACCAGCACCATTGCGCCCTGCGCGAAGTTGAAGACGCCGGACGCCTTGAAGATCAGCACAAAGCCCAGGCCGATCA
This sequence comes from Achromobacter sp. MFA1 R4, assembly GCF_900156745.1. Classification (NCBI taxonomy): domain Bacteria; kingdom Pseudomonadati; phylum Pseudomonadota; class Betaproteobacteria; order Burkholderiales; family Alcaligenaceae; genus Achromobacter; species Achromobacter sp. MFA1 R4. The sequence continues at coordinate 2,365,218 of NZ_LT707065.1, forward strand.
GCGCGTACAGCATGCCGCTCATCAGGCCGCCGAGGAAGGTCTCTAGAAAAAATCCCATGTCTGTCCGCCTTAATGCGACACGCCGAGGTAGGCGCGGATCACGTCTTCGTTGGCACGGACCTCGTCCGGCTTGCCGTCGCCGATCTTTTTGCCGTAGTCCAGCACCACCACCCGGTCGGAGATGTCCATGACCACGCCCATGTCGTGTTCGATCAGCACGATGGTGGTGCCGAATTCGTCGTTCACGTCCAGGATGAAGCGGCTCATGTCCTGCTTTTCTTCGATGTTCATGCCGGCCATCGGCTCGTCGAGCAGCAACAGGCGCGGCTCCATCGCCAGCGCGCGGCCCAGGTCGACGCGCTTTTGCAGGCCGTAGGGCAGGCGGCCGACCGGCGTCTTGCGGTAGGCCTGGATCTCGAGGAAGTCGATGATGTTCTCGACGAACTCGCGGTGCTGGATTTCCTCGCGCTCGGCCGGTCCCAGGCGCAGCGCCTGCGCCAGCAGGCCGCTCTTCATGCGCAGGTTGCGGCCCGTCATGATGTTGTCCAGCACGCTCATGCCCTTGAAGAGCGCCAGGTTCTGGAACGTGCGCGCGATGCCCATTTCGGCGGCGCGCCGCGGGTTCATCTTCGAAAACCGCTCGCCCCGGAACTGGATGCCGCCCTGCTGCGGCGTGTAGACCCCGTTGATGACGTTGAGCATGGAGCTCTTGCCGGCGCCGTTGGGACCGATGATGGCGCGGATTTCGTGTTCGCGCACGTTGAAGGAGATGTCCGTCAGCGCCTTGACGCCGCCGAAGGACAGGGAGATGTTCTGCATGTCCAGCATGACATCGCCGATACGCTGGTCGCGGTCGTTGTTGCTCATGGTCTCTACGCGGCTCGGGCGGTGATGGCGGGAAACGTCTTGACCGGGCGGATTTTCAGGTCCGCTGCAATCTTGCCGGTGCGTCCGTCTTCGAATTTCACTTCGGTCTCGATGAACTGCGACTGCTTGCCGCCAAAGAGCGCATCGATCAGCACGCCGTACTTCTGTGCGATGAAGGCGCGGCGCACCTTGCGCGTGCGGGTCAGCTCGTCGTCGTCGGGGTCGAGCTCTTTGTGCAGGATCAGGAACCGGCTCACCTGCGACGCCGCCAGCTTGGGATCGGTGGCCAGGTCTGCGTTGACCTGTTCCACGCATTCCGCGATGAGCTGGTAGACCTCGTCCTTGCCTGCCAGGTCGGTGTAGCCGGCGTAGGGCAGGCCGCGGCGCTCGGCCCAGTTGCCCACGGCTTCCAGGTCGATGTTGATGAAGGCGCACACGTCTTCGCGCCCCGCGCCGAACGCGACCGCTTCCTTGATGTGCTGGAAGAACTTGAGCTTGTTCTCGATGTACTTGGGCGCGAACAGGCTGCCGTTGGCGAGCTTGCCCACGTCCTTGGCGCGGTCGATGATCTTCAGTTGCCCGTCGGTGTCCAGATAGCCCGCGTCGCCCGTGTGGAACCAGCCGTCGGCGCTGCGCGCCTCGGCGGTGGCGTCCGGGTTGCGGTAGTACTCCTTGAAAAGGCCGGGGCTCTTGACCAGGATCTCGCCGTTGTCGGCGACGCGGATTTCCACGCCCGCGACGGGCGGGCCGACCGTGTCGTCGCGCACGTGGCCGTCCGGCTGCACGCAGACGAACACCGAGGTCTCGGTGGACCCGTACAGCTGCTTGAGGTTGATGCCGATGGAGCGGTAGAAGACGAAGAGGTCGGGGCCGATGGCCTCGCCGGCCGTGTAGGCCACGCGCACACGGCTCATGCCCAGCGCGTTGCGCAGCGGGCCATAGATCAGCACGTTGCCTACCGCGTAGCGCATGCGGTCCCAGGCGTTCACGGATTCGCCGTCCAGGATCTTCGCGCCCACGCGGCGCGCGAGCTTCATGCAGGCGGCGAACAGCTTGCGCTTGAGCCAGCCGGCGTCCTCCATGCGGATCATCACATGCGTCAGCAGCCCTTCCAGCACGCGCGGCGGCGCAAAATAATAGGTGGGGCCGATGTCGCGCATGTCGATCGACACGGTGTCGGGCGACTCGGGATGGTTCACCGTGAATCCGGTCACCAGCAGCTGCGTGTACGAGAACATGTTCTGGCCGATCCACGCGGGCGGCAGGTACGCCAGCACGTCTTCCTGGTCGGTCAGCTTTTCCATGTCGGAGACGGCGCGCGCGCGGTCGATCAGCGCATGGTGGGTCAGCACCACGCCCTTGGGCTTGCCCGTCGTGCCCGACGTGTAGAACATCGCCGCGGCATCGTGCGGCTGCACGGCGGCCACGGCGCGCGCGTAGAAATCAGGGTGTTGCGCGGCGAATTCGCGGCCCAGCTCTTCCAGGCGCTCATAAGAGAGCAGCATGGGGTCGGCGTAATGGCGCAGGCCGCGCGGATCGTCGAACACGACGTGCTTGAGGGCGGGGCATTGCTCGCGCACCTCGATCATCTTGTCGACCTGTTCCTGGTCTTCGACGACCGCGACGCTGACCTCCGCGTCCTGCAGCACGTAAACCATCTCCTGCGCGACCGCATCCTGATAGAGCGGCACGGGGATCGCGCCCAGCGACTGCGCGGCCATCATGGCCATGTACAGGCGGGGACGGTTTTCACCGATGACGGCCACGTGCATGCCGGGCTGGATGCCAAGCGATGCGAGACCGTTCGCGACGTGACGGACGTGCTCCGCCACTTCGGACCAGGTCAGGGTTTGCCAGATACCCAGGTCTTTCTCTCGTATCGCGGGCCGCGACCCGCGAACGTTGGCATGCGCGAGCAGCAGCGCCGGAAAGGTGTCCGGCGCCGCCGGCATCTGTGCAGATGCGGGCGATGAATGTGCCACGTTGTCTCCTCCGGTTTGGGCGCATCGCGCCTGGCGCCCGTAATGAAACGGCGGTGGCGTCGGCGAGCTTGACCAGTTGGTTTTAGATTTACGGCAGCAGTTAAGGTATAAGGTTGGGTTGCTACCAACTGTCACCATCGCGACATTCAAGGACCTTTTAGGGTATTCCCGATGCAGCTATCCGACTCCCTGCAACTCGCCGCCGCCTGGTTTCGCGTGCTCAACGCCGAACAGCAAGCGCGCGTGGAGCGGGACCTTTCCGTGCAGCAGGTGGTTGCCGGGTCGATCATAGAGCGCAAAGGCGAACTCGCACAGGCTTGGATCGGCGTACTCGCGGGGTTGGTCAAGGTGTCGGTCGGCAATTCCGAAGGCAAGGTCGCTTCGCTGACCGGCGTGCCCGCCGGCGGCTGGATCGGCGAGGGGTCGCTGCTCAAGCGCGAGGTCCGCAAGTACGACATCGTTGCGCTGCGCGATTCGGTCGTGGCCCGCCTGCCCGGCACGACCTTCGACTGGTTGCTGGATACCAGTATTCCCTTCAACCGCTATCTGCTCCACCAATTGAACGAGCGCGTCGCGCAGTTCATCGGCAAGGCGGAGTACGACCGCCTGCTGGACCCCGATGCGCGCGTCGCCCGCTGTCTGGCCGAGCTCTTCAACCCTTTGCTGTATCCCGGGATGGGCATGCGCCTGACCATTACGCAGGAAGAAGTCGGCTATCTGGCCCGGGTTTCGCGTCAGCGCGCCAATCAGGCGCTGCGCAAGCTCGAGGAAGCCGGCCTGCTGAACGTGGAATATGGGGCGGTGCGGGTGCTGGACCTGGACGGCCTGAAGCTCTACGGCTCGGACCGCGGCGGGGCGGAAGGAGAGCAGGCGGCCTGAGCCGCGCTGTCTGGCACGCAAAAAAGGGCTTGACGATAAATCGCGCGCTATTTAATATTGCGCCATGAAATCCAGAACCAAGACCAAAGGCGCTTTCAACCCGCTGCTGCTGGACAGCCAGTTGTGCTTCGCCCTGTACTCGACCTCGCTGGCGATGAACAAGGTGTACCGCAAGCTGTTGCGCGGGCTGGATCTGACCTACCCGCAGTACCTGGTGATGCTGGTGCTGTGGGAGGGCGACGAGATCACGGTGACGGATATCGGCGACCGCCTGTTCCTGGACTCCGCCACGCTCACGCCGCTGCTCAAGCGCCTGGAGGCCGCGGGCCTGGTGACGCGCCAGCGCGCCGTGGACGACGAACGCCAGGTGATCGTGGGCCTGACCAGACAGGGCCGCGACCTGCGGGAAAAGGCCGAAGCCGTGCCCCATTCGGTCGCCGCGGCCGCGCAGTGCTCGCTGGACGAGGCGCAGGGCATGATGAAGACGCTGCATGCGCTGCGGGAGAAGCTGGTCGAAAGTCTTTGAGAGGTCAGGACGATGCCTGTCATCGTCCGGTCTAATAAGTAGCGCACGATATGATCGTGCGATACTGAAATGGCAGTATTGCAATGGCAAGTCAGCGGTAACCGCCGAACCGGGAATGGGTCCCGAGAAGGCAAGCAGTCCCACTTTTCATCCAAAAGGAAACGCACCATGTCCATCGAAAAAGTCCTCTACCGTGCCAGCGCCACCGCAACCGGCGGCCGTGAAGGCCGTGGCGTCAGCGATGACGGCAACCTCGACGTCAAGCTGACCACGCCGCGCGAACTGGGCGGCGCCGGCGCCGCGGGCACCAACCCGGAACAACTGTTCGCCGTCGGATACGCGGCCTGCTTCCTGGGCGCCATGAAGTTCGTCGCCAACCGCGACAAGATCGCGATCCCCGCGGACGTCTCGGTCAACGGCAACGTCGGCATCGGCGCGACCCCCACCGGTTTCGGCATCGAAGTCGAACTGAAGATCTCGCTGCCGGGCCTGGACCGCGAGCAAGCGGAAAAGCTGGTGGCGGCGGCGCACATCGTCTGCCCGTACTCGAACGCGACGCGCGGCAACATCGACGTGACGCTGACGATCGTCTGAGGCCGACCTCGCCCTTTGGCGCGCGCCGCCCGCGCTGGCTCTCCGGCCAGGCGGCCGCGCCGCGGGAACCGGCGATTCGAAGACATAGCCCGGCATCAGCCGGGCTTTTTTTGCGTCCCGCCCGTGCCGAGCGGACGAGGGCGGTGACGCGCAGGGGCGGTAAGAGAGTCAGACGCCCTTGACCGCCAGGCTGAGCGCCAGGCCGGCCATGACCACCGCGATGATGCCGTCCAGCACGCGCCAGGCCGTGGCGCTGGCAAAGAAAGGGGCAAAGAGCCGCGAGCCGATGCCCAGCACCGCCAACCACAGCAGGCTGGCCGTGAAGGCGCCCGCGGCGAAGGCCATGCGCGCATCCTCGAAACCGTGGGCCAGCGAACCGACCACCACCATGTCCAGCCAGAAATGCGGGTTGAGCAGCGAAAAGCCCAGGGCGCCCAGCACGGCGGCGCGGCGCGAGGGCACGACGTCGCGGGCCGCGGCCAGGCCGCCCGTCGCGGTCCATGCGCGGCGCGCGGATTGGGCCGCGTACCAGGTCAGGAAGGCCACGCCAAACCACAACACGGCGGTCGTCAGCCAGGGGAACCAGGCCGTCAGGGCTTGCAGTCCGGACACGCTGGCAAAAATGAAGACGGCGTCGATCAGCGCGCAGATGGCGACGACGCTCAGGAGGTGCGCGCGCATCAACCCCTGGCGCAGGATGAACGCGCTTTGCGCGCCCACCACGGCGAACAGGCCCAGGCCGGTGGCGGTACCGCTGACCCAGGCGGTGAGGAATGCGGGGGATGACAAGGTGGCGAACATGATGCGATTACCTGTGACTGCAACGCCTGTGGCGGCGCCTTGATGGCTGGCCGGACGCGGGGAGCGTTCGGCAATGCGTCATTTTCCCTTGCCATGTGTATGAAATACAGCTAATTTTCCTTCACTATATTAAGTATTTCTAATCCGATGAAAATCGACCACGGGAACCTGCGCGCGTTGGCGGCGGTGGTGCGCGAAGGCAGCTTCGAACGGGCGGCGTTGTCCCTGAGCGTGACGCCGTCGGCGGTGTCGCAGCGCATCAAGGCGCTGGAAGACCGGATGGGCCGGCTGCTGGTCCAGCGCACCGTGCCCGCCGCAGCCACCGCGGACGGCCAGGTGCTGGTCCAGCTGGCCGAACAGACCGCGCTGCTGGAGCACGACGCGCTGAACCGGCTGGGCGTGGCCGACGACGACGTGCCGCACGCCAGCATTCCCATCGCGGTCAATCACGACAGCCTGGAAACCTGGTTCGTCGATGCCGCCCTGCAGTTCTCGACACGCACCCGCGCCACGCTGGACATGCTGTCCGAAGACCAGGACCACACCGCCGCGCTGCTGCGCAACGGGTCGGTGCTGGGCGCCGTGACCACGCTGGCCGATCCGGTGCAGGGTTGCCGCATCCACGCGCTGGGCAGCATGCGCTACGTGGCCACGTGCACGCCCGACTTCCACAAGCGCTATTTTTCTTCGGGCGTCAATGCGCAGACCCTGGCGCAGGCGCCCGTGCTGGTGTTCAACCGCAAGGACGCCCTGCAGGCGCGCTTTGCCCACAAGATCGCGGACCCCGCGCCGTGGGAGCCGCCGGTGTGGTGGGTCCCTTCCACGCGGGCCTTCGTGCAGGCCACGCTGGGCGGATTGGGCTGGACGATGAACCCGCTGCCGCTCGTGCAGGAGCACCTTGACGCCGGTCAACTGGTCCTGCTGCGCGGCCGCGCCTGGGAAGACGTGCCGCTCTACTGGCAGCATTGGCGGGTAAACTCCGAGGCGATGGAAGCCTTGACCGACTCGGTTCTGTCAGCCGCGCGCAGCCTGGTCAGGCGTCGTTAACGTCTCAGGAGGACACCAATGCACTTCCGCAAGTTTGTCGCCATTGCCGCTATTGGCCTGTGCACCGCCGGCACGGCGTGGGCCAAGGACTACAAGGCAGGCCAGATCGAGGTCGATGACCTCTGGGTTCGCGCCTCCGCGCCGGGCCAGGCCAACGGCGCGGGGTACATGGATATCGACAACGACGCCAAGGCGCCGGACCGCCTGCTGTCGGTGACCTCGGACGCCGCGGAACGCGTGGAACTGCACACCGTGCAGACCGAGGGCGGCGTGTCGCGGATGCGCCAGGTGGAAGGCGGCATCCCGCTGCCCGCAGACGGCGGGGTCAAGCTCAGCCCGGGCGGCTACCACGTCATGTTCATCAAGCTGAAGGCGCCGTTCAAGGATGGCGCCACTGTGCCGGCCACGCTCAAGTTCGAAAAGGCGGGCGAAGTCGCCGTGGAGTTCAAGGTCAAGCCGGCTTCGCACAATCCCGGCATGAGCCACGACCACGGCGCCATGAAGCACTGATCTGCGCGGGCGGGCAAGGCCGCGCAGTGGGCGCGGATGCCGGCGCAACGCCCCTTGCGCCTGCCGTCTCAAAAAAAAGAAGGCCGACTCAGCGATGAACTGACCCCCAGAAGTTGGACGTCAGAAGCTAAAGCCCGAAGGCCTGAGCTCGGTATTGCACCGGGCTCAGGCCTTTTAGCTTGAGCTTGATGCGATCGTGATTGTAGTAACGGATGTACTGTCGGATGCCGGCCTGCAACTGGTCGACGCTCTCGAAGCGGTTCAGGTGGAAGAACTCAGCCTTGAGCGTGCCGAAGAAGCTTTCCATGGCAGCGTTGTCCAGGCAGTTGCCCTTGCGTGACATGCTCTGGGTCACGGACCGGGCCGCCAGCATTCGCCGGTAGATGGGCTGCTGGTATTGCCAGCCCTGGTCAGAGTGCAGCACGGGACGCTCCGTCGGCCGCAGCCGCGCCAGCGCCTTCTTCAACATGCTGCCCACGAGCTTGAACACCGGCCGGCGGCTGGTCTCGTAGGCCACGATCTCGCCGTTATACAGGTCCATCACCGGCGACAGGTACAGCTTCTCGCCGCGCACGTTGAACTCGGTCACGTCGGTAACCCACTTCTGGTTCGGACGCTCCGCTTCGAAGTCGCGCGCTAGCACGTTGACCGCCACGTGGTGCGACTGGCCTCGGTAGGAGCGGTACTTCTTGGCGCGCACGAGCGACTTCAAGTCCAGCATCTGCATCAGCTTCTGCACCGTCTTGTGGTTCACCAGTTCGCCCGCCTGGCGCAGCTCCGCCGTGATCCGGCGGTAGCCATAGCGGCCCTTATGGCGTGCGTAGACCGCGCCGATGCGCTGCTTGAGCTCGGCGTACGAGTCCACGGCGGCCGACGCCTTCAAATGGTAGTAGAACGTGCTGCGCGAGAGCTTCGCCGCTCGTAGCAGCAGTTCGAGCGGATGCTTGGGCCTTAATCCTTGGACTACTTGCGCTTTCCAGCGAGCGCTTTGGTCTTTTCCGCTTCGATTAAGGCCTTCATTTTTTTTAGATAGTCGTTCTCCGCGCGCAGATACGCCAACTCCTTTTGGAGTTCTTCCAGCGTCATCTCTTCGGATACGGGTTCGGGCGGGGGCTTGTGCGGCATGGCCTTTCTTCTTTTCGACTTGGGCTCCAACGCGCCCATTCCGTGTCCATCATACTGAGTCCGCCACCTGCCTACAGAGCCAGCACCGCGAATGTCATAGAGCCCGGCCACCTCGCGATCGGACAACCCTTCTCGGCGGGCATGGCTCAAAACACGCAATTTGAACTGCGCGTCATAGTGGCTGTGCTTCCTTGCCAGACCGGCCTGCCCATGGCTCTGGAATGCCGCGATCCATCGCCGCAGGTGGGAATGGTCAATCCCCAATGAGGCAGCGATCGCCTTGCTGCCCCCCTCTTGCGCCAGGTATCTCCTAACCGCGTCCAATTTGAAATGCACGTCGTACTTCGCCATGTAAAAACCCCCGAAGGTTGGATCTACGTCCAACTTTCGGGGGTCAGTTCACGAGTCGGCCTTTCCTTATGTACCGCCCGAGAAGCCGGGATGGGCCGTCGGGCGGTGCGGGCTCCGCGGGCGCGGATGAATGGGCCTGGGTCAACGGGCCCGGATCAACGGGCCCGGCTCAATACAGGCCTTGCTGGCGCATCGCGTCCGCGACCTTGACGAAGCCGGCGATGTTGGCGCCGTCCAGATAGTTGACGTACTCGCGCTCGGTGTGGCCGTGGCGCACGCAGTTTTCGTGGATGTCGCGCATGATGGCGTGCAGGCGGGCGTCGACTTCGTCGCGGGTCCACGACAGGCGGGCCGAGTTCTGGGCCATTTCCAGACCCGATACGGCCACGCCGCCGGCGTTGCTGGCCTTGCCCGGCGCATACAGCACGCGCGCGGCGATGAAGGCTTTAGCGGCGTCCAGCGTGGCGGGCATGTTGGCGCCTTCGGCCACGCACAGCACGCCGTTCTTGATGAGCGTCTGCGCATCGGCCAGTTCCAGTTCATTCTGCGTGGCGCAGGGCAGGGCGACGTCGACGGGCACGTGCCACGGACGCTTGCCGGCTTCGTACTGCAGCCCGAACTGGCGGGCGTAGGTGTCCAGGCGGCCGCGCAGGTCATTCTTGATGTGCATCAGCGCCACGAGCTTTTCGTGGTTGAAACCCGCCTCGTCCACGACCGTGCCGCTCGAATCCGACACCGTGACCACGCGTGCGCCCAGCGACATCGCCTTCTCGATGGCGTATTGCGCCACATTGCCGGAGCCCGACACCGACACGCGCAGCCCGTCGAAGGACTTGCCCACACGCTTGAGCATTTCCTCGGCAAAGTAGACGGTGCCGTAGCCCGTGGCTTCGGGGCGGATCAGGCTGCCGCCGAAGGTCAGGCCCTTGCCGGTGAAGACGCTGGCGGTCGAATTGGACAGCTTCTTCATCATGCCGGCCATGAAGCCGACCTCACGCGCGCCCACGCCGATATCGCCGGCGGGCACATCGGTGTCCGGACCCAGGTGGCGGTACAGCTCGATCATCAGCGCCTGGCAGAAACGCATGACTTCGGCGTCGGACTTGCCCTTGGGATCGAAATCCGAGCCGCCCTTGCCGCCGCCCATGGGCAGCGTGGTCAGCGAGTTTTTCAAGGTCTGTTCAAAGGCCAGGAACTTCAGGATCGACAGGTTCACCGAGGGATGAAAACGCATGCCGCCCTTGAACGGGCCGATCGCGGAACTGTGCTGGATGCGGAAGGCGCGGTTGACCTGGGCGCGGCCCTGGTCGTCGGTCCAGCAGACGCGGAACTGGATGACGCGTTCCGGCTCAACCAGGCGCTCCAGCAGGGCGTGTTCGGCATAGTGGGGATGCTTTTCGACGAAAGGCCAGAGACTGACCATCACCTCCTGGACGGCTTGCATGTACTCGGGTTGCTGCGGGTCGCGCGCGGCGACGCCACGCAGGAAGTCGTCCAGACTCTGCACTTTCACCATGATCTCCTCGGGGGTGCTTCGAATAGGTGCGGAAATTGCGCCAGATTGGGGCGCTATCAGTTTGTTTTGGTGCAAGACTGCACCTAATTGGTGCGGAGATTGTAGGGGCAAAATGTTGCCCTGCGCAAAGCGGAAAATCGCGCCATCGCATTGATATCAAACGGATTTTTGCACGCCTATAAATGGGGACGTAATAATGCGGGAGTATCCCCGGATATCGGGGGGGAGCGGTCGCCGATGCTTGTCAGGCTTGAATTTTCAGGGGAAATTAATATGTCCCCGTTTTAACGGCCGATACGCTCATAGGAGAGCGGCCGATGGTTTGCCGTGGCGGCATGCCGCTGGCGAGCCCGCACGGGTGGCATTGCGGCGAATGGGGACGAATTGTGTCCCCATTAATTTCTTGAGAAAAATCAGGCTCGCAAGGTCGTGTCGTAATCGATCGTCAGGGGCGCGTGATCCGAGAAGCGTTCGTCCTTGTAGATGGCGACGCTGCGTGCCTTGGCGGCGATGCCCGGCGTGGCGATCTGGTAATCGATACGCCACCCCACGTTCTTTGCCCAGGCCTGGCCCCGGTTGCTCCACCAGGTGTACTGGTCGGGCCGGTCGTCGATGGTGCGAAACACGTCCACGAAACCGCGCTTGTCGAAGACGTCAGTCAGCCAGGCGCGTTCTTCGGGCAGAAAGCCCGAATTCTTCATGTTGCCCTTCCAGTTCTTCAGGTCGATTTCCTTGTGGGCGATGTTCCAGTCGCCGCAAATGACGAATTCGCGGCCGGTCGTCTTGTGTTCGTGCATCAGGGCGTCGATCCAAGGGCCGAACCGGTCCAGGAATCGGTACTTCGCCTGCTGGCGTTCGTCGCCGCTGGAGCCCGAGGGTAGGTAGGCGCTGATGATCGACAGGTCCTTCCAGTCGGCGCGGATGATGCGGCCTTCAGGGTCGAATTCCTCGCAGCCCAGGCCGTGGTTCACGCGCTCGGCGGCATCGCGCAGGTAGATGCCCACGCCGCTGTAGCCCTTTTTCACGGCATGGTGGAAGTGGCCGGTATAACCAGGCGGATGGCGCAGGTCGTCAGTCAGGTCCTCGTGCGAAACCTTGATCTCCTGCAGGCACAGCACGTCGGCGGCGTGCTTTTCCATCCACGGTTGCAGGCCCTTTTTGAAGGCGGACCGGATGCCATTGAGGTTGATCGACGTGATGCGCAGCAAAGCGAAACTCCTGTAATGCGGCCGCCGGTGGCGGACAATGCCAGGAATTTAACCGACTCGGCGGCGATGGTCCGGATGTGCGCCGACAGCGGATAAAATGCGGGGTCTTCCCCTTACCGGATCTACTTGCATGCCCGCCGCCCCGTCCTCCGTCACCGCCCTGGATTTCGTCCGCTTCGCCTTGAACGAGGGTGTGCTGCGCTTTGGCAGCTTCAAGGTCAAGTCCGGCCGGATGAGTCCCTATTTTTTCAACGCCGGCCTTTTCAATAGCGGCCGCTCGGTTGGCAAGCTGGCGCAGTTCTATGCGCAGGCGCTGCTGGACTCCGGCGTGGCGTTCGACATGCTTTTCGGGCCCGCCTACAAGGGCATCCCCCTGTCGACCGCGACGGCCGTGGCGCTGGCCAGCCATCCGGACCTGCAGGGCCGCAATGACGTGCCCTTTGCCTACAACCGCAAGGAAGCCAAGGACCACGGCGAAGGCGGTACGCTGGTCGGCGCCCCGCTCAAGGGCAAGGTCGTCATCATCGACGACGTGATCACGGCAGGGACCTCGGTGCGCGAGTCGGTTGAAATCATCCGCGCGGCTGGCGCGGAGCCGGCCGCGGTGCTGATCGCCATGGACCGCATGGAACGCGCGGGCCCGGACGACGCCTTGTCGCCGCATTCGGCCGTGCAGGACGTGGCAAAGACCTACGGCATTCCGGTGGTGGCGATTGCGTCGCTGGCGGACATCATGGCGCTGCTGCAGGACGACGCGGCGTTTGCCGAGCATCGCGATGCCGTGCAGGCCTATCGGACGAAGTACGGGGTGAAGTAAGCGCACTGCCTGAAAGTGCAGTGCTTGGGGCGGCCGTGAGCCGCCCTTTCTTCACTGGGAAGCATAAGACGCGACGGGCTCGGCGACGCCATGGGGCTGCCCAAACACCGCGATGCCGCTGGCACGTGCGGCGTCCGCCAGTTTGCGGTCAAAGGTGGCCAGGCAGGCCTGATGGCGGAGGGAGAGTTCGAGATAGCTGGCGTCATAGGCAGTCAAGCCGTGGGCGCGGGCGAGCTGACAGGTGCGCGCGATGCTGGAAACCGCGTCGTCGTGGTCAGGAGAAATGGGCAGGTCATCGAGCAGATGATTGAACGCGGTGACTTGGTCTTTAGAGATGCGCGGGCTGCGCTCGGCCCGAAGCACGCCATTCGCGACCTCCACGCGCCAGATGTGCGGCACGGTGTTTTGCGAGCCGTGGGCGACTTCCAGCAGGTGCCGCGCAAGTAGCGACTCGTGGACGTCCACGCGGTCAAGCAGCCACGCAAGGGCGACCGACGCGTCTGGCACCAGATGGATGGTATTCATTCCCGCCCTTCTTCTATCCAAGAACGGATCGTTTCGTGGGAGACAGGGGGCGCGGTGTGCAGGCGCTTCATGGCTTCCAGGGCGTCGTGGGCGTCCAGCGACGTATCGGGCAGGACGGGCGTAAGCCTGGCGCGTCGCACGCCATCAACAGCGATGATGAAGTGCTGGCCCTGGCTGAGGGCCTGCAGGTAATCGGTGAATCGGTGCAGCAAGTCGCTGCTGCTGATCTCGATGTAATTCATGGCCAAGTTTCCGGCGAATTCGACCTGACCATTCTTGGCCAAACAAAAGGCCGCGACAAGATGCCGCGGCCTTCGGATTGGTCTGATATTGCGCCGGCCCCGTGGTGACGGGCTGGCCCGTCGATCAGCTATCCAGCTTCTGCTTGAGCAAATCGTTGACCTGCTGCGGGTTCGCCTTGCCGCGGGCGGCCTTCATGATCTGGCCGACCAGCGAGTTGAACGCCTTCTGCTTGCCCGCGCGGTACTCATCGACAATGGCCGGGTTGGCGGCCAGCACCTCGTCGATCATGGCGCCGATGGCGCCCGTGTCGCTGATCTGCTTCAGGCCGCGGGCCTCGATGATGGCGTCGGCGTCGCCGCCGTTTTCGCCGGCCCACATGGCGCCAAAGACTTCGCGCGCGATCTTGTTGGAGATCGTGCCGTCGATGATGCGGCCGATCAGGGCCGCCAGCGCCGGCGCCGCGACGGGCGATTCGGCGATGGTCTTTTCTTCCTTGTTGAGCGCGGCGGCGACTTCGCCCATGACCCAGTTGGACGCGAGCTTGGCCTGGCCGGCCGGCAGCGCGTTCGCGACGGCCTGGAAGTAGGCGGCCAGGTCGCGGCTGACGGTCAGTTGGGCGGCGTCGTAGGCGGGCAGGCCGTACTCGGACTCGAAGCGGGCGCGCTGGGCGGCCGGCAGCTCGGGCATGGCGGCGCGGACCTCGTCGACCCATTCGCTGGAGATCACCAGCGTGGGCAGGTCGGGATCGGGGAAGTAGCGGTAGTCGTGCGCGTCTTCCTTGCTGCGCATGCTGCGGGTTTCGTCGCGATCGGCGTCGTACAGGCGGGTTTCCTGGACGACCGTGCCGCCGTCCTCGATCAGCTCGATCTGGCGGCGCGCTTCATAGATGATGGCGCGTTCCAGGAAGCGGAACGAGTTGACGTTCTTGATCTCGGTGCGGGTGCCGAATTCCTTCTGGCCCACGGGGCGCACCGACACGTTGGCGTCGCAGCGGAATGAGCCTTCCTGCATGTTGCCGTCGCAGATGCCCAGCCAGACGACCAGGCTGTGCAGCGCGCGGGCGTAGGCCACGGCCTCGGCCGCGGAGCGCATTTCGGGCTCGGTCACGATCTCCAGCAGCGGGGTGCCGGCGCGATTCAGGTCGATGCCGCTGGCCGGGCCGCCATTGGACAGGCTGAAGTCGTCGTGCAGGGACTTGCCCGCGTCTTCTTCCAGGTGGGCGCGCGTCAGGTTGACGGTCTTTTCCTCTTCGCCGACAAAGAACGACAGCGAACCGCCCACCACTACCGGCAGTTCGTACTGGCTGATCTGGTAGCCCTTGGGCAGGTCGGGGTAGAAGTAGTTCTTGCGCGCAAAGACCGAGCGCGGTGCGATCTTGGCGCCCACGGCCAGGCCGAAGCGGATGGCGCGTTCGGCCGCGCCGCGGTTCATGACCGGCAGGCTGCCCGGCAGGGCCAGGTCGACTTCATTGGCCTGCGTGTTGGGCGCGGCGCCGAATCGCGTGCTGCTGCCCGAAAAAATCTTGGAGTCCGTGGAAAGCTGCGTGTGCGTTTCCAGGCCGATGACGATTTCCCAGTTCATGTTCTCAGCCTTGCTGGACAGGGGCACGCTGATGCCAGTCCGTCACGTGTTGGTAGCGGTCGGCGATGGCCAGCAGGCGGCCTTCGTCGAAGTAGTTGCCGATGATCTGCAGGCCGATGGGGCGCAAACCGCGCTCTCCGCCAAAGCCGCAGGGGACCGACATGGCGGGCAGGCCCGCCAGGCTGACGCCCAGCGTGTAGACGTCGGCCAGCCAGTCGGCGGTCGGGTCGTCGCGGTTGTCGCCGATGTTCTTGGCGACGGTGGGCGTGACCGGGCCCATGATGACGTCGCACTGGCCGGCAAAGGCGCGCTGGAAGTCCTGCGCGATCAGGCGGCGCAGGCGCTGGGCCTGCAGGTAGTAGGCGTCGTAGTAGCCATGGGACAGCACGTAGGTGCCGATCAGGATGCGGCGCTTGACCTCGTCGCCGAAGCCTTCGGCGCGCGAGCGGCTGATCATTTCGTTCAGGTCGCCGTACTGCTTGGCGCGATGGCCGTAGCGCACGCCATCATAGCGGGCCAGGTTGCTGGACGCTTCGGCGGGGGCGATTACGTAGTAGGCGGGGATGGCCAGTTCGGTGCGCGGCAGCGAGACCGGCACGCGCACGGCGCCCAGCGCCTCGAACTGCACCAGCGCGGCCTGCACGGCGGCCGCCACGTCGGGGGCGAGGCCCGCGCCGAAATATTCTTCCGGCACGCCGATGCGCAGGCCCTTCAGGGGCTGGCTGCCGGCCGCGTCGAAACGGCCTTGGGCCGCGTCGAAGTCGCGGCGCACGCGGCCGGGCGCATTGACCGCGCCGTCGCATTTTTCCAGGCTGGTGGCGTCGCGCGGGTCAAACCCGCTGATGACGTCCAGCAGCTCGAGCAGGTCGCGGCTGCTGGGCGCCAGCGGACCGGCCTGGTCCAGGCTGGAGCCGAAGGCCACCATGCCGTAGCGCGAGACGGTGCCGTAGGTGGGCTTGATGCCGCTGACACCGCACAGGGCGGCGGGCTGGCGCACCGAACCGCCGGTGTCGGTGCCGGTGGCCGCGGCCACCAGGCGCGCGGCCACGGCGGCGGCGGAGCCGCCCGACGAGCCGCCGGGCACGGCAGCGTGGTCCCACGGGTTCTTCACGGCGCCGTAGGCGGAGTTCTCGTTGCCGGACCCCATGGCGAATTCATCGCAGTTCAGCTTGCCCAGCGACACGGCGCCCGCCGCGCCCAGGCGTTCCACGACGGTGGCGTCGAACGGGCTGACGTAGCCTTCGAGCATCTTGCTGCCCGCGGTGGTGCGCCAGCCGCGCGTGACGAACGCGTCCTTGTGGGCGATAGGGATACCGGCCAGCGGACCCGCGGTGCCGGCCGCCAGGGCGGCATCGGCCGCGCGCGCCTGGGCCAGCGTCAATTCGGCGTCAATATGTAAAAAGGTATTCAGGCCGCTGGCCGCTTCGGCGGCCGACAGGGCGCTTTGCGCCAGGTCGACGGCGCTGACTTCGCGCTGGGCGAGGGCCGCGCGCAGGCCGGCGATCCCCTCGAATTGGGTGTGCAGGGCAGGTTTCGTCATGACTTATTCCAGGACCTTGGGAACCAGGAACAGGCCGTCCTGGGCGTCGGGCGCGTTGGCCAGCAGTTCCTGGCGGCGGGCTTCCGAACCGGCTTCGGTCACGGCGTCTTCACGCAGGCGCAATACGATGTCCTCGTGGGCGGACAAGGGATGCGCCAGGGGTTCGACGCCTTGGGTATCGACGGACTGAAGCCGTTCGATCAGGTGGAGGATGCCGTTGAGTTCGGCCTGCGCGACGGTGCGCTGGTCGGGGGTCAGTTCGATTCTGGCCAGCCGGGCAATGCGGGCCACATCTGTGTCATTGAGCGCCATGGGGGATTGCAAAATCGATAAGCGAAGGCCGAGGGGCGGGACCGGGCAGTATGCATACGCCGAACCCGTTACAAAGCTTGAATAGCCTGCATTTATGCGCTATTTCCGGGGAAATTATAAGTTATGATTCACGGTTTAATCGCCGTGATGACAGGCGGACCCGTTGTTTTGCGGGCCAGACGCCCCGCGGCTTGACCCCAATTCCCCCCAGAATTTAGCTGAGCTCCCATGTTCGGATTCCTGCGCAGTTATTTTTCCAGCGATATGGCGATTGACCTCGGTACCGCCAATACGCTGATTTACGTCCGCGGCAAGGGCATCGTGCTCGATGAACCGTCCGTGGTCGCAATCCGTCATGAAGGCGGCCCCCACGGCAAGAAGATCATCCAGGCCGTCGGGCACGAAGCCAAGCAGATGCTCGGCCGAGTTCCCGGCAACATCGAGGCCATCCGGCCCATGAAGGACGGCGTGATCGCCGACTTCACGGTGACCGAGCAGATGCTCAAGCAGTTCATTCGCATGGTGCACCCCCGCAACATGCTGGCCCCCAGCCCGCGGATCATCGTCTGCGTGCCTTGCGGCTCCACCCAGGTCGAACGCCGCGCCATCCGTGAATCGGCGCTGGGCGCCGGCGCTTCGCACGTCTTCCTGATCGAAGAACCCATGGCCGCCGCCATCGGCGCCGGCCTGGCCGTGTCCGATGCCAGCGGTTCGATGGTCGTCGACATCGGCGGCGGCACCACCGAAGTGGCCGTCATCTCGCTGGGCGGCATGGTCTACAAGGGTTCCGTGCGCGTCGGCGGCGACAAGTTCGACGAAGCCATCGTCAACTACATCCGCCGCAACTACGGCATGCTGATCGGCGAACCCACGGCCGAACTGATCAAGAAGGAAATCGGCTCGGCGTTCCCGGGTTCCGAAGTCCGCGAAATCGAAGTCAAGGGCCGCAACCTGGCCGAAGGCGTGCCGCGCAGCTTCACGGTGTCGTCCAACGAGATCCTGGAATCGCTGACCGATCCGCTCAACCAGATCGTGTCCGCCGTCAAGATCGCCCTGGAACAGACGCCGCCCGAGCTGGGCGCCGACATCACCGACAAGGGTATCGCCCTGACCGGCGGCGGCGCATTGCTGCGCGACCTGGACCGCCTGCTCCAGGAAGAAACCGGCCTGCCGGTCGTGGTGGCCGACGATCCCCTGACCTGCGTCGTGCGCGGTTGCGGCGAGGCGCTCGAACACCTTGAGAAACTGGGCGCCATCTTTATCAACGACTAATATTGCCCGCCAGCCCGGAGCCCCGCTTTTTTCTGGCTCCGGCCGCTGCGGGGGCCTCGGACGCGGGCGCCCGGGCTGAGATTCATGCAACGACAAGGGACTCCCCCCCTATTCAGGCGCGGCCCACCAGCCGAGGTGCGGCTCGTTGTTCTGGTCGTCCTGGCCCTGGCTCTGATCGTCATGGATTCGCAATGGCGCATGCTGGAACCGGCGCGCCGGGCGATTTCCGTGGCGCTTTATCCTTTCCAGCGCGCCGTCATGGCGCCGCGCGACCTGGTCCAGCAAGTCAATGAGTGGGTCAACGCGGCCAATCTCATCCGCAGCGAAAACGAGGCCCTGCAGCGCCAGCGCATCGAACTGGCGCAGGTGGCCTCCCATGCGGCCCAACTGGCCGCCGAAAACTCCCAACTGCGTCGCCTGCTGGGCGTGACCGACACCGTGGCGCAGTCCGCCGTGGTGGTCGAAGTCATGTACGAGCCCACCAACGCCTTCACCCAGCGCCTGGTCTTCAACAAGGGCAGCAAGGACGGGCTCGCCCCGGGCATGCCCGTGATCGACGAAGGCGGGGTGGTCGGCCAGATCGTGCGCGTGACGCCCATGACCGCCGAGGCGGCGCTCGTCACCGACGAGCAGGTCTCCATTCCCGTGCAACTGCTGCGCAACGGACTGCGCCTCATCGCGTTCGGCGGCAATTCGCCCGGCAAGATGGAAGTGCGCTACCTGGCGGCCAATGCCGACATCAAGGAAGGGGATACTATTGTCACCAGCGGCGTCGGCGGCCTGTTCCCCGCCGGCCTGCCCGTGGCCAAGGTGACCTCGGTGGAACGCGATACCGCATCGGGCTTCGCGCGCGCCGTGTGTGAACCGCTGGCCCACCCCGAACGCTATCGCCACTTCCTGGTTCTACAGGTGGATGTGGATCGCGCCGAATCCAACCGTCAGGAGGTCGATTCCGGTGGATCGGAGTAACCAACAAGCTGCTGGCCAGTCCGCGCGCCGGCTGGGCACGCCCAGCAACGTGCATCCCGACAGGCTGTCCGGCCCGGCGCACGCCGTGTTCGTGTGGGGCACCGTGCTCCTCGCATGGCTGGTGTCGTTGCTGCCGTGGCGCCTGTGGCAGGGCGCGCCCGACGTGCTGCTGCTCATCATCGCCTTCTGGTGCGTCCACGAGCCGCGCCGCGTCGGCCTGTTCACGGCCTTCTTCTTCGGCCTGCTGATGGACGTGCACGATGCCGGCCTGCTGGGCGAGCATGCCTTGTCCTACACGCTCGTGGCCTACGGCGCCGTCGTCCTGCATCGCCGCCTGCAGCGGTTCGATCTCTGGAGCCAGGCGATGCACATGCTGCCTGTGTTCTTCATCGCCCGTTTCCTGACCCAGATCATCCACGCGTGGCTGGCCGGAAAATGGCCGGGCTGGGAGTGGGGCATCAGCGTGTTGCTGACGACCGCCCTGTGGCCGTTGGCGGGCTGGGTGCTGCACCTGCCGCAACGCGGTGTCGACGACGCCGAATCTTCCTCCGCCTGACCGCGGCGTTGCGTCATGTTTGAATTCAAGAAAACCGGCCAGCAGCAGAAGCAGCGCTTCCGCCTGCGCGCCTGGGTGGGCGGCGCCTTTGCGCTGGTCTGCTTTGGCGTGCTGGTGGGCCGGTTCTGGTACCTGCAGGTCGACCGCTACGAAGGCCTGTCCGAACGCGCCGACCGCAACCGCATCGCGGTCGTGCCGATCCCGCCCCGCCGCGGCGAGATCCTGGACCGCAACGGCGAGGTCCTGGCCCGCAACTATCGCACCTACACCCTCGAAGTCGTGCCCGCGCAGGCGGGCAACATGAACGAACTCTTCGAGCGCCTGACCCAGGTCGTCTACATCAGCCCGTCCGACCAGCGCCGCTTCAAGCGCCGCGCGGCCGAGTCCAGCCGCTACGCCAGCCTGCAATTGCGCAACAACCTGAACGACACCGAGGCGGCCTGGTTCGCCGCGCACGCGTTCCAGTTCCCTGGCGTGGAATTGCGCGCCCGCTGGGTGCGCGAGTACCCGCAAGGCGTGTCCGCCGCGCACGTGGTGGGCTACATCGGCCGCATCGCCGACAACGACATCGAAGAGCTGGACCGCGCCGGACAGCTCGGCAACTATCGCGGCACTGAGGTCATCGGCAAGAAGGGCATCGAGAAGACCTGGGAAGAACAACTGCACGGACGCACGGGCCTGGAAGAAGTCGAAGTCACCGCCGGCGGCCGCCCCATGCGCACGTTGCGCCGCATCGATCCGGTGCCGGGCTCGGACATCATGCTGTCCATCGACATGGGCCTGCAGAAGGTGGCCGAAGAGGCGTTCGCGGGACAGCGCGGCGCGCTGGTCGCCATCGATCCGGACACGGGCGAGGTCCTGGCCTTCGTGTCGCAGCCGTCCTTCGACCCCAACCTGTTCGTGGACGGCATCGACGTGGACAACTGGCGCATGCTGAACGAATCGCCGGACCATCCGCTGATCAACCGTCCCCTGTACGGCACGTACCCCATCGGGTCCACATACAAGCCGTTCGTGGGCCTGGCCGCGCTGGAGCTGGGCAAGCGCCGCGCGACCGACCGCATCTCGGACCCCGGCTATTACGAATTCGGCGGACAGAAATTCCGCAACGCGGGGGGCGCGGCCTACGGCATGACGGACATGCACAAGGCCATTGTCGTGTCCTCCGACACCTATTTCTACTCGCTCGGCCCCGAGATCGGCGTGAACGCGCTGCACGACTTCACCAAGCAGTTCGGATTCGGCCAGATCACCGGCATCGACCTGGAAGGCGAGAAGCGCGGCGTGCTGCCGTCCACCGACTGGAAGCGCGCGGCCTACAAGGACAAGGAGCGCCAGCGCTGGTACGCAGGCGAAACGATCTCCGTGGCGGTCGGACAGGGCTACAACGCCTTCACGTTGCTGCAGCTGGCGCAGGGCACGTCCACGCTGGCCAACAACGGCCTGTACCGCCGCCCGCATCTGGTGCACGCGGTGCGCGACTCGCGCACGGGCGTGGCCAAGCCTACCGAGGCGCCGCCCGACTACCGCATTCCGCTCAAGCAGGCCAATGTGGACGTGATCAAGAACGCCATGGCCGACGTGGTGAAGGCCGGCACGGCGCGCCGCGCGTTCGCCAACACCCCCTACCAGGCCGCCGGCAAGACCGGCACCGCGCAGGTGTTCAGCCTGCGCGGCGGCCACTACCGCGCCAGCGCCATCGATGAGCGCCTGCGCGACCACGCGCTCTTCATGGGCTTCGCCCCGCTGGAACACCCGCGCATCGCCGTGGCGCTGATCGTCGAGAACGCGGGCTGGGGCGCCAGCGTGGCAGCCCCCGTCGCGCGCAAGGTGTTCGACTACTGGCTGGCCAAGGACCGCCAGGACAAGATCGTGCGGCCCGAGGCCGCCGATGCCATGGCGACCGTCGACACCATCACCTCCGATCTGGTGCGCCAACAATGAAGCGTCTTGGCCTCATCCTGCTGCGCGTCTTCACGGCCTTCGACTGGCCGCTGCTGGCCATCCTGCTGATGTTCGCGGCGCTGGGCCTGACGGTGATGCATTCGGCCGTCGGCGGCACCGACTGGCGTTTCGCGGAACAGTCGCGCAACTTCATCATCGCGTTCTTCGCGATGTGGACGATGGCGCTGATACCGCCCAAGCTCCTGATGAAGCTGGCCTTGCCCTTCTATGTGGTGGGCGTCGTGCTGCTGCTGGGCGTCGAGTTCTTCGGCGAGACCAGCAAGGGCGCGACCCGCTGGCTGAACCTGGGCGTCACGCGCATCCAGCCTTCGGAAATGATGAAAATCGCGGTGCCCATGATGCTGGCCTGGTACTTCCAGCGCCACGAAGGCGCCGTGCGCGTACGCGACTTCCTGGCCGCCGCCGCAATGCTGGCCGCGCCCTTCGGCCTGATCGTGCTGCAGCCCGACCTGGGCACGGCGCTGCTCGTCTTCGGCGCCGGCTTCTTCGTGATCTATTTCGCCGGGCTGTCGTTCAAGCTGCTGGTGCCGGTCTTGCTGGCCGGCGTCATCGGCATCGGCACGCTGGTCTATTACGAAGATCAGCTCTGCGAACCCGATGTGGACTGGGTCGTGCTGCACGACTACCAGAAGCACCGCGTCTGCACGCTGCTCAACCCCAGCTCGGACCCGCTGGGCAAGGGCTTCCACACGATCCAGTCGATGATCGCGGTGGGCTCGGGCGGTGTGTACGGCAAGGGCTATATGAAAGGGACGCAGACGCACCTGGATTTCATCCCCGAACGCACGACCGACTTCATCTTTGCCGTGTACGCCGAGGAATTCGGCCTGTATGGCGGCATCGCGATCCTGGTGCTGTACGGCCTGATGATGGCGCGCGGCCTGACGATCGCTTCCCGGGCCTCATCCCAGTTCGGCCGGCTGCTGGCCGGGGCGCTGACGATGATGATGTTCATCTATGTATTCGTGAACATCGGGATGGTGACGGGGATCCTGCCGGTGGTGGGCGTGCCGTTACCGTTCATGAGCTACGGGGGGACGGCGTTGTTCACGATGGGGATTGCGTTCGGGATCATGATGAGTATCAGCCGGCATCGGTCGGTGAAGACGTGATTGCGGCGTTGATGCTGTCTTCGTAGGGTTGCACCGATCTTTGTAGGTCGCACCTGATGTCCATTGGTTGCTTCTGTACTTCGTAGGTCACATCAGATCTTCGTAGGTCGCCCGACGCCGCGGTCGCCGGGGCCGCGAGCGCCCACGATTGCGGTCCGGAGCCTTCGCTCCGGACTTCCCCCTCGTCATCCTCGTCCTCGCCTTCGGCGACTCCTACGGATTCCCTCGGGCGCATCGACGGCGCTCGCGTCCCCGGCGACCGCGACGCCGTGCTGCGCGTGTCTGGGTATGGGGCGCTACAAGACCTGTGGTCAGGGAAGGGGATTTGCGGGGTCGCCGACGAGCTGCCGCGCGGGCGGCGGCTCGTCGGCATTTGGGCGTGTGGTCGTTGAGGTCGTGTGCGCTTCGCGCTGGCGCAGACGGTCTTGTTGATGGCGCCCGTCGGGTGGGGGGGGTGGTGATGGGCGGCGCGGCGGCGTGCGTCTTGAGCTTGTCGACCTTTACGCGCCGCCCATCGGGCACTGGATTTGAAATGACGAATGGTGGCGACTGCGTGCTTCCGGTCGCTTCCGGTGTCTGACACCCTCGTGAGATCGGCTACATACCAAGTGCACTTCTGGCGGGTGTCAGACACCGGAAGCGACCGGAAGATGCGACACCCGAAGCTGCACGAGGGTGTCAGACACCCGACGAAAGACCCGACAACGCCTGCCCGTACGGACGCAAGCATCGACAAAAAACCCAGACACAGCGCACCCACACGCGAAGCGTCATGGCAACGACGCAAGACGCCGCGTAAGCCCCCAAAGGCCGCCCGCGCGGCCGGCCGGGGGCGGGCCCCGCAAGACGCTCCAACCCCTAACCCGTGCCGGCAAGAAGCTAAAGAACCCCATTCGCCCCAGCGCCCGAAAAGCTGAATGCACCCGAGCCCGGTGTGGCGTGGGCCTGGGGTGGGCGGGGCGTTTAGGTGCGCCCGGCGGAATCCGAAGGCAGCCGCCGTAGGCGGCAACGAGGATGAGCACGGGGCAGTCCGGAGCGAAGGCTCCGGACCGCAACCGGAGCCCCGCCCGCCCCAGGCCCACGCCGCGCCGGGCGTCAAAAGAACCCACCTCAACGCCAGCAGCAACAACCCCACCCACGAACCCGCCAGCAAAAAAAACCTACCCCGGCAGCACCTCCGGCACCCCCAATTCCGTAGCCAGCTTCGTCAGCCCATCCCAGATCCGGCTATCAAACTCCACCGAATCCGCATTGACCGCCCGGTTCCGCGCCTCGTATTCACCCGGATACTGCACCGATTCAACCCCCGGCTGCGGCTTGCAGGCATGCAGGTAGTCGATGAATGCGCCCACCTCCATCGACCGCCAGTCCGTATTGAAGTCGACCTGCGGATCCAGCAGCAGCGCGAACATGTTGTTCGTCGCCACGCCGATGCGCGGATGTTCAGGCTGGATCGTGCCGCCGCCCGACAGCACGCCGGCCAGCAGTTCGGCCACCAGGCCCAGTGCATACCCCTTGTGCCCGCCGAACGGCAGCAGCGCGCCCGGCGGATCGGTGAACAGCGCGCCCGGGTCGGTGGTCGGGTTGCCTTCTGCGTCGATCAGCGACCCCGGCGGCGCCTGTTCACCTTTGGCGGCCAGCACGCGGGCCTTGTTCACGGCGATCGAGCTGGTGGCCATGTCCACGATGAAGGGCGGACGCCCGCCCGGCAGCGGCCCGGCGAAGCACAGCGGATTCGTGGTCAGGCACGCCTGCGCGCCGCCGAAAGGCGCGACGGTCGGCGAGCGGTTGATCACATTGGTGAACGCCAGCAGGATCAGCCCCTTGGCCGCCACCATCTCGCCGAAATGGCCCATGCGGCCCAGGTGATGGCTGTGGCGCAGCGTCAGGATGCACTGTCCGTGTTCCTGCGTGCGCTCGATCGCCTTCTCGATGACGACCTTGCCCACGTACTGCCCGAGTCCATGGTGGCCGTCGTACGCCAGCATCGCGCCGCGGTCGTTGACCAGCTCGGGGCGGCCATCGGGCTGCGCCAGTCCCTCGGACAGCACGCGGCGGTAATTCGTCAGGATGGACAGCCCGTGGCTGGTGTAGCCCACCCGGTCGGACTCGACCAGGTGCTCGGCCACGTCCCGCGCGATATCCTCGGGCACGCCTTGCGCCATCAGCACCCGGCGGCCGTACTCATTGGCTTGGGCGATGGTGATTCTCATGGCAACTCCTTACAGCCAGCCCAGCCAGCGCCAGTAGGTCATGCCCATCAGCAGCATCAGCAGATAGCCCACGATGGTGACGATGATCCCGACCTTGGCGAACTGCTTGGCATTGAAAGTCTCCGTGCCCAGGCACACCATGTTCTGCGGCGCGTTGATCGGCAGGATGAAGCCATAGCTGACCACGAAGCCCAGCAGCATCGTCATGCCGAGTCGGCTGAAATCGCCCGGCAGCGTCGCCAGCACCGAAATCAGGATGGGCAGCATGGCCGAGGTCAACGCGGTCGCGCTGGCAAAACCCAGGTGGATGACGATGAGGAAAGCGGCCAGGATGGCGAAGATCGCGAGCGGTCCCAGATGGTCCAGCCCGGTGTGCTGCACCACCTGGTTGCCCAGCCATTGGCCGGCCTGCGTCGTCAGGAGGGCGGTGCCCAGGCTGATGCCCACGCCGAACACAATCACCGTGCCCCATGGAATGCGCGATTGCACGTCCTTCCACGTCATCACGCCAAAGCGCGGCAGCATCAGCAGCACCAGGCCGAAGTAAGTGGTCGACGTGGTGTCGAACTTGTGCAGCTTGCCTTCCGTCGACCAGAACAGCAGCAGCATGATCGACACCGCCATCAGGCGCTTCTGCGCGCCGGTCATGGGGCCAAGGTCAAGCAGCGACTTCTCGACGGCTTCCTTGCCGCCGGCGATGCTGTTGCTTTCGGGCGGCAGCAGCTTGAGCACGATGACGATCAGCACCGCCGACATGATCAGCGACCAGGGGGCGCCGGCGATCAGCCAGTCCGACCACGCCACGCGTTCGCCCAGCATCTTTTCCATGAAGCCGACCGTCAGCAGGTTCTGCGCCGCAGCGGTCTGGATGCCGACGTTCCAGATGCTCGTGGCCTGCGCCACGATGATCATGATGCCGGCCGCGATGTTCGAGCGCTTGTCCACGCCGAAGGCCGCGATCACGCCCATCATGATGGGCACCACGGCCGCGCTGCGCGCGGTGGCGCTGGGCACGACCAGGCTGAGCACGATGGTGACCGCGATACATCCGATGAGGATGCGCCGGGTGCTGGTGCCCACCTTGGACAGCGTCACCAGCGCGATGCGCCGGTCCAGCCCCGTGAAGGTCATGGCGGCGGCAATGAACAAGGCGCCGGTGACGAGCGCCAGCGCCGAGTTTGCAAAGCCGGTCAGCGCCATGCTGATGGCGGCCGAGGTGCCGTAGAGGACGTTGGGGTCTTTGATGGTGGGCGCCGTGCCCAGCAGGAACGCCATCAGCGTCGTGATCATGATGGCGCTGGCTTCATAAGAAACCGCTTCGGTGATCCAGACCACCACGGCGAATGCCAGGATGGCCAGCATGCGGTGCCCGGCCACGGGCAGGTCTGCGGGCAGGGGCATCATCAACACGCCGATCATCACAAGGATGCCGGCGATCAGGCCGATGGGAACTTTGGCTTTCTTTGGGGCTTGCGAGGCGGGGACAGCGGTTTCCGCGGCCATATCCTTCTCCGGTTGTGGTCAAACTGACGAAACACCGCCCGCGAGCACGGGAGTCAATCAATTCGGTGTGTCGACGCTACAGGATGATCGTGACGGCATTGAGGAAAACCCGTATTGATGTTGCGCAAACGGATTGGGATCAGCGCTTGTGGAAAACTTGTCATGGGCATTATGCTCGTCGCCCTTCGGGCGCCGCAAGCGCAAGACTGTTGCATTCGCGCAAACGAATCAGGGCGCGACGCGCCCATCAAGCCGCCGGAGCGGCGCCGATTGATGCGCGAAACGGCGCGAAACGACAAGAATGCGGGCGATTCAGCCCAGGGCCAGCCGCAGCTGTTCGTCCAGATGCAGCGTCGGGGCGACGCGCCAGCCGCTCTGGGCATAGCGCAGCCAGCGGCCCAGGACCAGGTGCGTCAGCAGGCTGGCGTGCGCGGCGACATTGGCTTCCTGGGGCAGGCCGCCGTCGGTGATGGCGATGCGCAGGGACTGCTTGAGCGACGCTTCGATCCGGTCGTTGATGTGATTGATGCGTTCCTGCAGCCGGTTGTCTTCCGTGACCAGCGCGTCGCCGGTCAGCACCCGCGTCATGCCCTTGTTGCGTTCCGAGAAGGTCAGCAGCATCGCGACGGTCTTGTGGGCCTGGGGCACGCCATAGGGTTCGGCGGTGGCGATCTGGTTCACCAGCGTGAAGATGCTGGTCTCGATGAATTCGATCAGCCCTTCGAACATCTGCGCCTTGCTCGCGAAATGCCGGTAGAGCGCCGCTTCCGAGACCTCCAGGCGCGCGGCCAGGGCGGCCGTCGTGATGCGGGAGGCGTGCGGCTGCTCCAGCATCTCGGCCAGGGTCTGCAGAATCTGGGTCTTGCGCTCGCCGGGTTTGCTCGCCATGGAAGGGACTGCTTCGCGCAGGATGACGGGTGGGAAGGGGGGATGGAGCGCGCCGTCAGCCCCGCAGGGGGCGTCGGCGTAACAATAAATCACTGACGCAGTTTACCCGCAAGTCGACGTAGGCCGGGCGGTGCGATCGTCCGCGGCCGAAGGGGGTGCCGGGATGGTAGACGTGAACCGTGCGCAGCCCCGCGAGGCGGGCGCCGCGCAGGTTGGCCAGCGTGTCTTCCACCAGCACGGCGCGGTGGGCGGGGACGCCCTCGCGCGCCAGCACGTAGCGCAGCAGGGCAGCCGAAGGCTTGGGCCGGTATTCGCCGTGCAGGCGCATGTGCTCGATGGCCCACAGGCTGTCGAACTGGCGCAGGATGCCCAGGTGCGACAGCACCGAGCGCGCGTAATGCAGCGGTGCGTTGGTCAGCAGCACCTTGCGGCCGGGCAGGCGGCGCAGCTTGTAGGCCAGCGCCTTTTCCGACCGCACCAGTGGCTTGACGTCGAAGTCGTGGCTGCGATGCAGGAATTCGTGGGCGTCCACGCCGTGATGGCGCACCATGCCGATCATGGTGGCGCCGTAGCGCTTCCAGTACTGCGAACGCACCACGTTGGCGGCATCCACGTCCACGTTGAGCGCTTCGGCCACGGCCATTGTCATGCCGTGGTCTATCCTGGAAAAGATGGCGTGCGACGTGTCGTGCAGCGTGTTGTCCAGGTCGAACAGCCACAGGCGTTCGGAATCGCCCGTGGCGAGGCTGCGCGAGCGGCGCAGGCGCACCGCCGGCCGCAGCAATTGTCGATGGATTCGCATCGGAAGCGCCGCGGACGCGGCCTCCATCAGTGCGAGCTGATCATCGTGCCGACGCCCTGGTCGGTCAGGATTTCCAGCAGCAGGCAGTGCGGCACCCGGCCGTCGACGATGTGCACCGAGTTCACGCCGTTCTTGGCGGCATCCAGCGCGGACGAGATCTTGGGCAGCATGCCGCCGGAGATCGTGCCGTCGGCGAAGAGCTCGTCGATGGTCTGCGCGGACAGGCTGCGCAGCAGCTTGCCGCTCTTGTCCAGCACGCCCGGGGTGTTGGTCAGCATCAGCAGCTTTTCGGCGCCCAGGACTTCGGCCATCTTGCCGGCGACCACGTCGGCATTGATGTTGTAGGCCGTGCCGTCGTCGCCATAGCCGATGGGCGAAATGACGGGGATGAACTGGTCGTCCTGCAGCGCCTTCACGACGGCCGGCTCGACCATGGTGATGTCGCCGACGAAGCCGATGTCGATGGGCTCGGACGGATTGTCCTTGTTGGCCATCAGTTTTTTCTGGGCCTGGATCAGTCCACCGTCCTTGCCGGTCAGGCCGACGGCCTTGCCGCCGACCTCGTTGATCATCATGACGATGTCCTGCTGGACCTGGCCGCCCAGCACCCATTCCACGACTTCCATGGTTTCGGCGTCGGTGACGCGCATGCCCTGGATGAAGGTGCCTTGCTTGCCGATGCGGCGCAGGGCGTCATCGATCTGCGGACCGCCGCCGTGCACCACCACCGGGTTCAGACCCACCAGCTTGAGCAGCACGACATCGTGCGCGAAGCTGCGCTGCAAGCGTTCTTCCGTCATGGCGTTGCCGCCGTACTTGACCACGATGGTCTTGCCGTGAAATCGTCGGATATACGGCAGAGCCTCGGACAGCACGGCGGCTTTGACGGCAGGAGACGAAACGGCGGCAGGGTCGGGGGTGTCGGTCATGGCAGCTAAGTCGGCAGATAAATAACAGATAAGTTAGCGGGCGTTGAAAAGCGGGCGTTAAAAAAATGCCTGCACAAAATCGCGGTTGGGACGCGCTGGCGCAAGCATACGACGGATTGTAGTCCCCACAGGTTTCTTATGCTGCAAACCCATGTCCATATGCCCGACAAATAACAGGCATTCAGGTAAATTGGGGGCGTTTTCACAACGGCGCGCCCCGCAAAAGGGGGCCCGCACGACCCCGCGGGCATCGATCCCCGTTTTTTACCCATAAAAGAGGCAAGACATGCGTTTGAACTTCGTCCGTTCCGTCCTGGCGGCGTCGGTGTTGCTGGCCGCCGCCAACGCGGCCCACGCCGAGAAAGTGGTGGTGGGCGCCACGCAGGTGCCCCACGCCGAGATCCTGGAAGTGGTCAAGCCCGGGCTGGCCAAGCAAGGCGTGGAGCTCGACATCAAGGTGTTCAGCGACTACGTGCAGCCCAATCTGCAACTGGCGGACAAGCAGCTCGACGCCAACTTCTTCCAGCACAAGCCGTACCTGGAGACCTTCAACAAGGACCGCAAGGCCACGCTGGTGCCGGTGGCGCTGGTCCACGTCGAGCCTTTCGGCGGCTACTCCAAGAAGATCAAGAGCCTGTCCGAGCTCAAGGACGGCGCGACCGTGGCCATTCCCAACGACCCGTCCAACGGCGGCCGGGCGCTGGTCCTGATGCAGAAGCAGGGCCTGCTCAAGCTCAAGGACCCGTCCAACATCCTGGCGACCGCCGCGGACGTCGTTGAAAATCCCAAGAAGCTGAAGTTCCGCGAACTGGAAGCCGCCATGCTGCCGCGCGCGCTCGACGACGTGGACCTGGCGCTGATCAACACCAACTATGCGCTGGAAGCCGGCCTGGTGCCGACCAAGGACGCCCTCTTCATCGAAGGCGCCGATTCGCCCTATGCCAACGTCCTCGTGACCCGCAGCGACAACAAGGATGCGCCCGGGATCAAGAAGCTGGTCCAGGCGCTGCACTCGCCGGAAGTCAAGACGTTCATCCAGGAAAAGTACAAGGGCGCGGTCGTTCCGGCCTTCTGAGGCACGGGCCGTGGGCGGCTTGCCTGCCGCCCGCGGCCGGGCGTAAAAAAACCGCCCTGTGAACTGCCGGGCGGTCGTTCGAGGCGGTTGGCCCGGCCGGTTCAGCCGGCGGCCAGCGCCTTTTCGACGGTGGCGTGGAATTCCGCCTTGTCGTATTCGCCGAGATAGCGCTTGATGATGTGCCCCTCTTTGTCGATGAGGAACGCCGTGGGCGTGAGGCGAATGTCGCCGAAGGCGCGCGCGATGTCGCCCTTGGTGTCCAGCGCCACGGGGAAGGGCAGCTTGCGCGTTTCGGCGAAGTTCAGCACGAAGTTGGGCGGGTCGTAGTTCATGGCGACCGCGATGGCTTCGTAGCCCTTGTCGGCGTACTCGTTGTAGGCCGAGATGGTGTCGGGCATCTGCTTGACGCAGGTCACGCAGCTGGTTGCCCAGAACTTGACCAGCACGACCTTGCCGCGCAGGTCCTGCATCGAGAAAGTCTTGCCTTCCAGAGTGGTGAAGGTGACGTCGGGGGCGGTCTGGGCCGGACGCATGACGAACCAGGCGCCGATGCCGACGGCCACGAGGACTGCGAGGGCTACGATGGCTTTTTTCATTTGATGGGCATCGCCTCGACGCCGCTGCTGGTGCCGGTCGGGGCGTCGCCGCCCGCGCCGGCGCCGCTTTCGATGGGCGCCTTGGTTTCCGTGGTGGTGGGTTTGGTGCCGCTGCCCGACAGGCGGATGGCTTCTTCGCGGCTGATGGTTTCAAAGAGTTTGACCACCTTGGCCACGCCGCTGACATCCGCGGCGGCGTTGGCGGCGTATTCGCCCTCGGTCTGCGTGACCTTGCCCATCAGGTAGACGACGCTGCGGTCGGTCGTGACGGCGATGGTGCCCGAGGGCACGTACTTGGTGTTGAGGAGGGCGGTCTTGACCTTGGAGGTCAGCCAGGTGTCGTTGGAGCGCACGCCAAACGAGGCGATCGGGCCGACGTAAAGCTGGTTGATGACCTGCTTCACGTTTTCCACGCTCTGGGCGATGGCCGTGGCCTGGTTCTTGGCTTCTTCGGTGGGCACGTCGCCGGTCAGCAGCAGGTGGCCGCCGTAGGCCATGGCATTGACACGCGCCGTCTCGCCCAGTTTCTGGGAGATCTGGTTCTGGGCCTTGAACGCCATGTTCTGGTCTTCGAGCTGGACGCCGGACGTGCGGCGGTCGGTCACCACGACCGCCGTGGTGGCGGCGGCGCCGCCCACGATCAAAGGCGCGCAGGCCGACAGCGACAGCGCCGCGGTGGACAGCGCGGCGGCGAGCATCAGCGGGCGGACTGCGGGTCTGGCGTCAAGAATCATTCGGTGTCTCCAAGCAGAAGAGCGTCGATGCCGTCGCACAGCGCGTGCAGCAGCAGAATATGGACTTCCTGGATGCGCATGGTGCGATCGCTGGGAACACATAGATGGACGTCCATCGGGGTAATGAGTTCCCCCATGACGCCGCCACCCTTGCCCGTTAGGGCCAGGACGTGCATTTCGCGCGCGCTGGCGGCTTCCATGGCGCGGACCACATTGGGCGAATTGCCGCTGGTGGAGATGGCCACGAGCACGTCGCCGGCCTGGCCGAAGGCGTTGACCTGCCGTTCGAAGACCTCGTCGAAGCCGTAGTCATTGCCGACCGCCGTGAGGATCGAGGTATCGGTGTTGAGCGCGATGCCCGCGAGCGGCAGGCGTTCGCGTTCGAAGCGGCCCACCAGTTCCGCGATGAAATGCTGCGCGTCGGCGGCCGAGCCGCCATTGCCGCAAGCCAGAATCTTGCCGTTGTTCGCCAGGGCGCCGAACAGCACGTCCACCGCCACGGCCAGCGGTTCGGCCAGGACGTTCATGCTTTGTTCGTGAGCGGCCATGGCGTCGCGAAAGTGCGACGTCATACGAGAGGTCATATCCATGGCCGCGATTATCTCACGGGGCAAGGCCGCCGTTCTGTCTTGGCGCAACGAGGGCGGGCCTGGCGGGCGAGGCGGATCCGCGCCACATCTGGCCGTCGCGGATCCCCGCGGCCCGCCATGGACCATCACCGTCCGGCACCGCCCGTCAGGGCAGCCAGAACGCGCCCCGCAGCCAGGTCGGCTGGCCGTCGTCGAACACCACGGCATCGAAGCGGGCGGGCGGGGGCACGCCCCGCCAGTGCCGCCGGGCCAGCTCGGGCAGCCAGTGGGCCGCCGCCCGGGCAAGCCGCGCCTGCTTGTCGCGTCCGATGCTGGCGGCGGCGTCGCCGAAGCGGCTGCGGGCGCGCGCCCGGACCTCGACGAAGACGAGGGTGTCGCCCTCGCGCATGACCAGGTCGATCTCGCCGGCGCGGCAGGCCAGGTTGCGCGCCAGCAGGGCCAGTCCATGTTGCTGCAACAGGCGCAGCGCGGCGGCCTCGTGAAGGTCGCCGCGGCGCTGCGTGGGGGAGCGGCGCGGGGGCGGCCGGTCGGCGGCCGCGCGGCCGGTCCGTCGCCGGCGCTTTGCGGCGCGGCGGCGGGCGGCAAGGGCGAGTTCGCAGGCCAGGCGCAGGGTGTCGTCCGTCATGGGAGTCCAAAGGGCAGCGGGCGTAGGCGGCTACACTGACATGGTTTCTCCGTGTCAGCAGGCTGCAATGAATCAAAACGTCTCACCCCCCATGGCCGGCGATGCCTGGTCCCGCGTTGCCGAACGCGTGGCGGGGCAGCATTGGCCCGCCTCGACGCTGTACGTGGTGGCCACGCCCATCGGCAACCTGGGCGACCTGGGCCTGCGCGCGTGGCACGCCTTGCAGCGGGCCGACGTGATCGCTGCCGAAGACACGCGCGCCAGCCGCACCCTGCTGGACGCCTGGGGCGTCGGCACGCCGCTCATGGCCGCGCATCGGCACAACGAGGCCGCGGCGGCGCAGGCCATCTGCGAGCGCCTGGCACAAGGCCAGCGCGTGGCCCTGGTGTCCGATGCCGGTGCGCCCGCGGTCAGCGATCCTGGCGCGCGCGTGGTCCGCGCGGTGCGCGCCGCCGGCTACGCGGTGGTGCCGGTGCCCGGCCCCAGCGCCGTGATCGCGGCCCTGATGGGCAGCGGCGTGACGACGGACGAGAACCCCGCCTACGCCTTCGCGGGCTTTGCGCCGTCCAAGGCGGCGGCCCGGCAGCGTTGGCTGCGCCAGTGGTGCGCCTTGCCCGCGCCCGTCGTGATGTTCGAGTCGCCTCACCGGCTGGCGGCCGCTTTCGCCGACCTGCTCGCGGTCTGCGGGCCGGATCGCGAGCTCACGGTGGCGCGCGAGCTGACCAAGCGTTTCGAAGAGATCGCTACCGTCAAGCTGGGCGAGGCGGCGGCCTGGCTGGCCGCGGATGCGCACCGCGAACAGGGTGAATTCGTGCTGATCGTCCATGCCGAAGTCCAGGAGGCGCCGGACGACGAGGCGGATCCGGCCCACGACGTGCTGCTCGATGCGCTGTTGGAATCGCTGTCGGTGCGCGATGCCGCACGCGTCGCGGCCAAGGTCACCGGCCAGCCGCGCGACGTGCTGTACAACCGGGCGCTGTCGCGCAAGAAGGCGCAGGACTGAGTCATGGCGTATTCGACCCTCGTGACCGACAAGCCGGCCGATCCGCAGGCGCCCCTGACCTACCGCGACATGTCCACGCCGCTGGGCGAAATGCGCCTGGTCGCCAGCCCGGCGGGTCTGCGCGGCGCGTGGTTCACCGATCAGGCGCTGCTGCCGCCGCCGGAAGGCTGGACGCTGACAGAGGACGATCCCATCCTGGAGCAGGCGCGGCGCGAGTTGGACGCGTGGTTTGCCGGCGGGCGCCGTGCGTTCGACGTGGCGCTCGACCCGGTGGGCACGCCGTTCCAGCACGAGGTCTGGCGTGCGCTGTGCGCGCTGGATTTCGGCACGCTCACCAGCTATGGCGAGCTGGCTCGCGCGGTGAACCGGCCCAAGGGCGCGCAGGCGGTGGGCGGCGCCGTGGGCCGCAATCCAGTCAGCATCATCATTCCCTGCCACCGCGTGATCGGCGCGGACACGTCGCTGACCGGTTTCGGCGGCGGGTTGCCGCGCAAGCAGGCGCTGCTGGCGCACGAAGGCAATCGCTACCTTAGCCGCAGCCCGCGCGCCCGCCGCGTGTGCGACGGACAGGCCGAGCTGCCCTGGTAGCGCCTTAGCCGCTTATTGCGACGCGATGGTCGGCAGGATGCCGATGCGGTCCGACACGAGCGGCACCGCGTTCAGCGCGCTCTGGCGGTCGGGGTACGGGCCGATCCGCACACGGTACAGATTGTTGGCCTGTTCGACGGATGCCGGCGGCGCGCCTTCGGCCCCCAGCTGGGTATTGATGCGGCTGACGAGCGACTGCGCATTGGCCGGCTGGCTGAACGCGCCCACCTGCAGGTAGACGCTGCCGCTGGCGATACCCGGCGCCGGACGCATCGGGGCGGGGCCGGGCGCCGCGGGCGCCAGCGGCGCGGGCGTCAGCGCGACGGGCGTCGCGGCAACGGGAGTCAGCACGGGCGTCGAGCCCGTCGCGGATGCCGGTTCCGGCGCGGGCGCGGCCGGTGCGCCTTGCGAGGCAAGGCGGCGGATCTCGTCGGGCTGGATGGCTTCCACGATCACCTGGCCGCTGCCCGGGCCGATGATGCCCAGCTTGTAGGCCGCGACGTAGGAAAGATCCATGATGCGGTCGCTGTGGAAGGGGCCGCGATCGTTCACCCGCACGATGATCGTCTTGCCGTTGACCAGGCTGGTCACGCGCGCGTAGCTGGGGATCGGCAACGTGGTGTGCGCGGCGGTCATGGCGTACATGTCGTAGGTCTCGCCGATCGACGTGGCGTTGCCGTGGAATTTCTTGCCGTACCACGAGGCGATGCCGCGCTTCTTGTAGGGCTGTCCGCTGGTGTCCGGCACGTAGCGCTGGCCGAACACGACGTACGGCCGGTTGGCGCCGCTGGCGTAGGGCTCCAGTTTGGGCACCGCGTCCGGGATCTGGTCCAGGTTGGATGGCGGGTTGGCGTCGGGACCGTCGTCCTTGTAGTACCCGCCCTTCTTGCGTCCGCCGCTGGTGGAGCAGCCTGCCACGGCGATGGCCAGCAGCAGCAC